>NZ_KB850084.1 GCF_000369525.1 Acinetobacter higginsii | reverse complement strand
ATACGAAACTCTAAAGGATGCCTGTAAGTCTTTATTTTCCAGACAGTTTAGCTATCAAGAACCTAGAGAAAGAGGTATTGCTCATAAAACTACTCGCTGGGTATCTGATATTGCTTATATTGATAATTCTGCAACTATAGAATTTACTTTTGCTCCAGCGGTCTTACCCCTAATCACTTATCTTGAACAACACCTTACAAGCTACGAATTAAAACAAGTTGCCAATCTAACAAGCGGTTATGCTATTCGCCTGTACGAACTTTTAATCGCATGGCGTAGTACTGGGAAGACCCCAATTATTGATTTAAGTGAATTTCGTTCAAAACTTGGAGTTGGAGATGAGAAGTATCAAAGGATGGGGCAATTTAAAGAAAAAGTTTTACATATTGCTATTGAGCAAATTAATAAACATACAGACATTACAGCAACTTATGAGCAACATAAGCAGGGGCGTACAATCACAGGGTTTTCATTCAAATTTAAGCAAAAATCACAGCCGAAAATTGAAGTTAAGCGTGATCCCAATACACCTGACTTTTTTATAAAAATGACCGATGCACAACGTCATTTATTTGCCAATAAAATGTCAGAAATGCCTGAAATGGGGAAATATTCACAAGGTACAGAAAGCTACCAACAATTTGCTATTCGTATCGCTGATATGCTTTTAGAGCCTGAAAAATTCAGAGAGCTTTATCCAATTTTAGAAAAATCAGGATTTCAGCCATGATTAAATTAAATAACCTATCAACCGATCTAAAGCATGTGACCGTTGAATACCTCGACATCGTAAATTATGAAATTGTGAGGGAAAATATATGCGGTTATATCTTCCTATTATCCCGACTATCCAAAGATGCCGAACCCACCGAAAAAATGCAGATGGAAAGCAAAATACAGGACTTAATTTACTATCGAGATAATTTGCAGATAGAAGACAAGGACAATATTCAAAAGGTATTAAATACGCTCATTCCAGAGTATCAAGCCGAACAAAACAACCAAACAGCTAAGAAAAATTAGGCTTCAATGTCGGGCAAATTAAAAAGCTGTCGATCTCTATTTTCTGTTAAATATTCGTTGAGTTCAGCGAGTATTTTTTCTTTATTGGCTTCATTGGCATTCATTTTTTTAATCAAATAAGAACCAAGCAAAATTTTACGTCTAGTATCATCCTTTCTTTCCTGCTCTTTTTGCTTTGACCTTTCTCTAGCTTCGATAGCTTGTTTTCGAGCCTTTAACTGTTTCAGCTTCTCTAATTGGGCTTCGATTTTCTTTTCAAGAGTTTCAGCAGCTTTTGTCATGATTCAGATTTCGGGATATAGAAAACCACTCAAGCATAAGGCCCTATGAATTGAAATTCAAGCGGGCTATATGCTATCGTGTTTTTCATGAAATGCGCACTTACGACTTGGATTTCATCCAAGTCAAAGTTTGCGTAAGGGGAATCCCCTTAACCCCAAAAAACTGCTACGCAATTTTTTAAAAGCAAAAGCATCTCAAGGCGACTGCATGGCAATCTATCATTGTTCAACTAAAACGGTGAACCGAAGTTCAGGACGAACTGCGGTTGCATCAAGTGCCTATCGTGCAGGTGAAAAACTAGAAGATGAACGCACAGGGCTGACCCATGACTTTACGAGAAAAGACGGTGTCGCCCATTCTGAAATTATCTCTAATTTAGATATTGAAATTGACCGTGGCGAACTTTGGAACTTGGCGGAAAAAACCGAGAACCGCAAAGATGCCCGAACCGCTAGAGAATGGGTGATTGCACTACCTGATGAATTAGACGCTGATCAACGTAAGGACTTGGCAAAAGACTTTGCCAGGTCCTTAGTTGATCGCTATGGCGTGATTGCAGATTTAGCTATTCATGAACCGAGCAAAGGCGGTAATGATAAGAATCATCACGCCCATATCATGCTCACCACCCGAAAAGCCGAATTAGACGCAGACAATAAAATCACTCTGACCACCAAAACCGATATTGAACTCAGCAACGCCAAACGAAAAAGCCTTGGTATAGGGACAACCCAAGAAGACATTAAGCAAATTCGAGAAACATGGGCAGACTTAGCCAACAATGCATTGGAACGTGCAGGCTACCGAGAAAAAATAGACCACCGCAGCTATGCCGATCAGAACAACGGACTACAAGCCACCATCCATGAAGGCACCAAAGTCACACAATTACGCAGACAAGGCATAGACACTGAAATCAGCCGTTTTAATGACAACGTCAAACAGCAAAATAGCCAACAGCTTCACCAACAGAAACAGCAGAAAGAGAGCGTTTTACAGCGTGGTTTAAGCCGTGTCGATCAAGGTTTTGAGCAATGGCAAAAAAATCAAGAAGCCAAACGCCTAGAACAAGAACGGCAAGCCGAATTGCAACGACAGCAAAAACTAGAGCAACAGCAAGCCAACCGTAAGGCTTCACAAGACTTAGATCAGGGCGGAATATACCGATGAGCAACCTAAACGACCTAGATGACCAGTTATATATTTTATTGGCATCCATGAAAGAGTATCGAGAAGCCATAGCAGACGATAACAAGCGATTAGAAGCGTTTTACAAGGAAGTGGCTAGCGGAGTACTCAATAAGACCGAAAAACACCTAAAAAACGCCAATCAGAAGCAAATAGACGCACTCAACAACAGTATTCGAGAATTAAACAATGCAACCAATCAACTTGACTGGCGATTCATGGCAATCTACGCCAGTGCTTTTGTTAGCTTGCTGATCGTTTTCTTTTTAGCATTATTTTTATATGTGCCGAGCATGGACGAAATCAAACAGCGTAGAGCAGACGTTGCATGGCTAGAACAAAAATACAGCCTAGATATTAAAAATTGCAATGGAAAATCTTGCGTCCGCATCATGAAAAATGACTGTCACGGAGCAAATAAAGATTATTGTGTGATTGACCCGAAATAATAACTAGACTGTACTTTGCTCGGCTCTTACGATTACTAAACCAATGACAGCAGTCGCAAAGTTGCCCGACTTTAAAACATGGTTAAAACCATATTTTAAAGAATCGAGCTAAATTTTAATTTCAGTAAGATAAAATAAAAGATAAAACCTAGAGTTAATGCTGGATAGTCTAAAGAATTACCAACTCACATCTACTTAATATATTGTTTAAAGACATAAGAAAAAACGCATCAAATTTGATGCGTTTTTATGAAGAGATTTAGTTTAAAGTTTAGATGCTATTATGTTGTAGCTAATGTACCATTAGGGCAAGATTTAGGAGCTAATTTTTCAACGACATCTGTCACACATGTCCATACACCGTTAGTACCTGTATTCTCATCAGCTGTACGATTCCATTGAATCTTTTTACCATTAATTTGTGCAGTACCTTGCAGTGTACAAGTAATTTCTGTTTTACCAGTAGTTGCGACATTAACAGCAATCGCAGAACAAGCTTTAGTTGGTGTAGTTAGACCAACAGCAGCGGGTGTAGTAATTGCAGTAGAAATACCCTCAGCAAGTTTAGCTTCTGTATTTACTTTACCCGCAGTAATATCAGACAAACCCACTGCTACTTGTGATTTTGCAACATAATCTTGATAAGCAGGAATCGCAATTGCTGCCAAAATACCGATAATAGCGACAACAATCATTAATTCAATAAGAGTAAAACCTTTTTGTGTAGTCATAACATTCCCCAAAAACTGTTGTAAGGTACAATATTAAAATAAAACTAGCACAAACTGTGCCAATCATTATAAATCATTATAAATCATTATTTTAAATATAGAACTAAAATTTCCGTCATTTTATTAGTTAGAAAGTGACAAAAATTGTCACTTTTCGCCTAGGAGTGTCATATGAAAAGGAAAGCTAGTTTAAAATGTGGAGTTAAACTAGCTTTCCTTTTTAATTTTAGAATTTAACTAAATTAAAAACAAGTAATTAAATTGAAAAAAATATATTCAAATAACCGAGCGAGTGTCTACGAGCGATCACCTGGTATTAAAATTTTGAGTCAGCCTTTTCCCTGATTACAAGCTCCCCTTTGCTTCATAACGAAAGATACAGAGCATCCCGAATGGGTGCGAACTGTATCAGCTAAATTATAGACGAGCGAAGCGAGCATAAAACTACTGAGCGAAGCGAAGGTATAGTTTCTTTTTTATTAAATCCTCAACTCATATTTGAAAAAAACAGCCCCTCAACCGAGCGAAAGCGAGGTTAAAACGTCCGAGCGAAAGCGAGGGCATAGGGCTGTTTTATACAAGTTTTTATATTTTTTATTTTTAAATATATTTTTAAATATTTTTAGGTTGCTTGAAATGCAAGCACAGCAAGGCTTTCACAGCTAATAAGTACACCAATTCCGACATATAAGTACACCAATTCCGATATTTCAGTCCTAATAAGTACACCAATTCCGACATATAAGTACACCAATTCCGATGATATTGACACCTATATTATGAAGGTGTATAAATACACTTAAATTATAAAAGTGTATAACCATGAAAAATGACTTAGTTGTAAAAGATAATGCGTTGATTAATGCTAGTTATAGTCTTGGTCTTGTCGAACAACGATTAATTTTATTAGCTATCGTTATTATTCGGGAACATACCCATAACATGCACCTG
>NZ_KB850083.1 GCF_000369525.1 Acinetobacter higginsii | reverse complement strand
TTTTTTTTAAGGTTATAAAATGAACCGCCTAGAATATAAGTTGATGCAAATTTGTGACCGGAATAAGGATGGATCACATACAACTCAAGCGAACCGTAGATCGATGTTGTCACAGATGACGGAGGACTTGAAAACTCTTGGTTATAAAGTCAAGGATATGCAGCCCAGTGACTTGAAAGGTAGACATATCAATGCTTTGATCAAAAAATGGCAAGATGATGGAAAAAGTGCTGGAACGATAAAAAATCGTATGGCTGTTGTTCGATGGTGGTCTGAAAAGATTGGTAAGGCGGACATGGTAAAAGATAACAGCATTTATGGAATAGAGAATCGTGTCTATGTAACTAATACAGATAAATCAAAGACTTTAAAAGATATTGATTTAAGTGGTGTTTCACCTTACATCAGCCAGTCTTTGAGACTACAAGATGCGTTTGGTCTTAGACGTGAAGAATCTATGAAATTTCAGCCTATTTATGCGCTCGATGGTCAATCTGTTGAGACTGCTAAACACATACGTTTAAAAGAGTCGTGGACGAAAGGCGGTAGAGCAAGGGTTATACCTATCACCAGTGATAAGCAACGGCAAGAGCTAAAAGCTGCACTGGCATTAGCAAAGGATGGTTCATTGATACCACCTGAAAAAACGTACAAGGCTCATCTTGCGACATGGGAGAAGGTTACTAATGCCCTTGAAATCGGCCAGACACATGGCTTAAGGCATGGTTATGCCCAAGATAGATATTTGCAGTTGATGGGTTTTCCTTGTCCTGCTGTTGGTGGTTATCGAGAGCTGACAGAGCTAGAAAAGGCTAAGGATCATGATGTACGTATGCAGATCAGCGAAGAGTTAGGGCATAGCCGTATCAATATCACATCGGTTTACTTGGGGTCGTGGACTAAGGGGGCGTAAATGGGAATTGCAGCAGACATTAGAGAAAAGTTACCTACTTGCGGTCGGTGTATTAACTGTAAGTTGGTTATTTGGGATGACAAAGCAGAGTTAAAAACAGCTCAAAACCTTATAAAGTTTAAGGGTCTGGACGAAAATTTTTACTATATGGTGCGCTGTTCTTGGCTTAAAAGCCCTGTGTATGAACCGCAGTATCTTACGACTTGTGAAGGTAAGCAGCTACAAAAGGGGGGTGAGTGATGGCGACTAGCTTTGCTGAAGTTATGGTTTTTCAGGCAGTTATTCTTGGCCCTCTGTTGATGGGGGTAAATGCTGGATATTTAGAGCAAGCAAAGAAGAGATATGAAACAGGTACTAAAGTAACGCCAGGATGGTGGATAAAAGTGTGTTCCTGGGGAGCAACGGTTTATGTTCTCGGCTTTTTGTTTATTTGTTGGATAAGCCCAGATTTTTCTTTTTTCCCTGATTTCATAAAGTATGGGCTTCTTCCTCTATCTGTGTACGTGCTGATTTGTAAGTGGCTTTCTGTTGGGTATACAGAATGGAAGCCAGTGGTTGGAAGTGGGGCTGTAAAGAAAAGTGCAATAGTAAAATTTCGAGATATTCGTGATCGATCTCGTATGTGGAGTGTTCTTAACATTACACGTGAGTATGGTTCGCCTCTTATCTGTTTTGGAGACAGCTACGATTATGAATCTAATCCGGATGATTTGGATGATAAAACTAAAGTTTTTACAGATGAACAAATGGAATGGTGTGAAAATACAGACAAAGCAAGGGCTACAAATGAAAATAGGGGGTTAATTGTTGGTGAGCCGGGGACTGGTAAAAGTAGTTACCTTGTTGCCCAGCTCATTGACTGGATGCAGTCAGGAAAATCTTTTGTTGCCACTGACATCAAGCCGGAGATTTGGGGAATTTTAAAGGAAAATGGTGTTTTTGACCGTTTTGGGTACACAGATTGGGTGATCAATCCGACTGATACAGCAAGCCACCACTACAATATTTTTTCTGAAGCAATGTCTTCAGCAGAGTTGAATGAGATCCTTGCAGTGGTCATCCCTAATACTGATGAAAGTGCAGAAGTTTTTGCTGAAAATGCCCGTAGACTTTTAAAAGCAGTTGTTATGGAGTTAGGGGAGAAGGCAAGTTTACCAGAATGTCAGCGTTATATTAATCGTTGTGATGATGTGCCGGAGCTGTTAAAGCAACTTCGCCAGTCTGATAATGAGGTGGTGGTTTCAATTGCTAAGGACATCACAAGAACAGCAAAAAATGACAATCTATTGTCATCTATTATGACCAGTCTAAGCAAAGCTTTTGCTTTCCTTGATGATGATCGTATTAGGACGTCTACGGCTAAAAGTGACGTTGCTTTAAAAGAGGTGTTGTTAAAGCCAAAGCAGGCGGTTTTTTTGCAGTTTGATCAGCAGTATAAGTCAACAACAGAAACGCTTTTTGGTGCAATGGTGGCTCATACTCTTCGTATATTGCAGAGTAGCTATCGTAAGCGTGATGAGGTTTTTGTAGCCTTGGATGAAATTATTAATTGTGCTGCCATACCTAAGTTTATTGACACGCTGAATACAATGCGTAGTGCAAAAATGCCGACTTTCCTTTATCTGCAAGCCCTTGAAGGTCTTAATCGTGTCTATGGTGCAGGTGCAGACAGATTATTTATGGGAGCATGTGATTTTAAGGCTGTATATAAGATAGGTGACCCTGAGACCGCTAAGGTTTTTAGTAATTTGATTGGTGTTACTGAAGGGACGATTACGGATAAGAACTTTAGTACTGGTAATAACACTAACTCAGTTAATGAACGTTCGATGCTAGGTGTGAGTGTTGCTGATTCTTATAGTAGTGGAAAAAATAATCAGGAAGGCACACTTATTAAAACTTCGATGATGCAAGTCATTGAACCTGATGAATTTACACGTTTAGAGCCGTATCGAGCAGTGTGTATCTATAAAGGGGAAGCCACTATTTTTAAAATGCCGTGTTATCACGAAGATTATCCGGTTCCTGATCGCCCGCAGTATCCAACTATGGGTGAATATTTGGAATACTGTGGAGAAGCGATTTAAAAGCCGTTGGTGCGCTGATTACCAACGGCTAGGGCAGTAAGTATATCCTAGATCGGCACAGCAGAGCTGTGCGACAAACCCGCTGACATAGCGGGTTTGTTGTTTTCTATAGTGAACGTCCCTAAATTCTAGATAAAACCGCCAGTCTTGGCGGCTTAAGCTGGGTGTCTACCCAGCGACAAGCGATATTCGGATGAATCCCTCTCTGATTACTGCTTTTTCTTTTTTAGATACACGGAAAATTTGTGTTTTTGGGGGTGATTTTTTCCGTGTATTTTTAACCGAAAAATCTGCCAAGTAAGCTCTTTTTATGCTCTATTCTTTTTTGATTAATTTGGTTGTAAAGCTGCTCTTTGTCTAACCTAAGGTCTGCAATTTGTTGCTGTAGTTGATTTATGAAAATTTCTTTTTGAGCTAATAGCTGTTTGAGCTGTTCAATTTCATTTTTTGCTTGTTGTAACTGGGTGTCACTGTTAACAGATTGAACGTCACTATTGTTTAGGGTGACGTTTTTATGTGTATTTTCTGTGTTTACACCGATGACACGAATTAAATCATTAACATCAAGTAAGCCATTTGCATCTTTGGTTAAATGTCCTTGTTTTATCTTCTTATATAAGGTGTTTCGACTAACATTAAAGTCTTTTGATGCTTGTGTAACTGTTATACGAGCCATTGTGTCATCCAGTGTTCATAGTGACGTAACAGCAGGTTACATGGGGGGGTGGAGGATATAAACCTTTTTCCGTAGTTTTTCATGTAGCCGGCTATAAAATTTTTATTTTTGATAAAATGAAGCTTCGCCAGATGTTGCAATGTTGCTGAAACAGTTGTAACTTCATAACAGAATTTTTATTAACATGATTTGTGTAGGCACAAAAAAAGCCCGTATTCAGTTTGGCGACTAGATGGGCTTTTGATGTACACACTGATCAGCAGTAAGCGAATGTCAGCATGCAAAGTTATTATAACAGTAAGCAAACATCTCGCAAGTCATTAAAAGGACTTGAGAGATGCCAAATAGTGTAAATCTTACAGTAAATTTCACAAAACCCTTAAAAAAACCTCATTTTGGTAAAGGCGTTTCTGCGCTTTCTAAAGGCTCGCCTGCATCAAAATCGGGTGCCCTTGGTAAACTTACGAAATCTCAGTCCACGCTTGAAAATAAAGGCTTTCAGCGACTTCACTCATTTGTGCTTCAAGATCAATCTGCAAAACTTTTGCCACAGGAACGTGTCTGCAATTGTTTAAAAAGACGCATAGATAAAAACAAAAATCGTACTGTCATGTTTAATGAGGCACGGGAAAAAACCAATTGGGGCAATTTGCAACGCTGTGGGTCGGTTTGGTCATGTCCTGTTTGTGCAAAACAAATTACAGAAGAAAGACGTTTTGAGATGGGGCAGTTAATTAAATACTGGGAACAACAAGAAAATTCAGACATTAAATTAATGACTTTGACATTTAGTCATTCGAAAGATGAGCCGCTGAAAGTCCTTTTAAGAAAGTTAAAAAATGCGATCACGATGTTTTTTGGTGGTCGGCAGTTCAAGGACTTATCCAAGCTTTGCAAGATTCAATACAAAGTTCGTAGTCTGGAAGTCACTTATGGCTCAAATGGATGGCATCCTCATTTTCATATTCTTTTATTGACCAAAGATACTGACGATTTAGCCTATTCGTATAGGGACAGGCTCGCAAAATACTGGATGCATTGTTGTGAGTCGAAAGGACTGAAAAGTCCATCAATGAAGCACGGACTAGATATTCGTGATGGTTCATATGCTGAAGAGTATGTGGCGAAATGGGGGCTGGATTACGAGATGACAAAAGGTCATGTAAAACGTGGTCGTAAAGAATCATTAAGTCCGTTTGATTTGCTCCAGTTGTCGATTGAAGATCAGGAAGTTTTTGAGAAATTGCCAAGCAAGTTATGGCAGGAATTTGCCCTTTCCATGAAAGGGGCAAGGCAGCTTGTTTGGTCGAGGGGTCTTAAAAAACTGGTGGGTATTGGTGAGAAATCTGATGAAGAAATTGCTAATGAAACCGATGAAGAAAGTATCACTTTAAGGGAAGTTGATCAGATCACTTTTGATCTGTTAATCAAATATCAAAAACGCCATGACTTCTTGGAATGGCAAAAAAGGGATTTCCTCAATGGCTGCTATGGCAGCGGAGAAACTGAACAAAATTTAATAGCACTTTTTGAACGATACATTGCAGAGCTACCCGACGAGCAAAGTGAATTTATTCACGCTTGCAAATCGTTGGTGTAGTGCGGGGCGGGGTCGTAACTACCGATTTATCGGTAGTGACGACCCTATAATCTTAGGCTATATATAGATTAGATGAAGTTTTTTTAAATTATTGCTTCGTGACAATATTTACAAGTATAAAAAATAGGCTATAATACAGGTTCTTTCTTTTGTCTTTTCATGACCTTCATCGCTGTTTTTTCTTTTGATTTCTCAGCTTAAACCAAACTCAAAAATAGGAGTCCATACACACTAAACATTAACGTCTTACACGCTTAATTATTGCTTTTGCAACTGTTGTATCTATCTGCTCTATTAAAAATTTTAACCGTTTCCACGATTAAAAAGAGCATTAACACTTACCTTAAGGCTGACTCCTTATGACTGATTACGAATTACATATCCCGACTAAAACAGTGAAATTGGGACAACAAACAATACATGTTTCATCTGCTGACCAAGTACATTTCGATGGTTATCAAATTGGTTCACAGCGCTTTTTTTTATACCATTTTGATCCATTAACAAAAAAAGAAACGATTACGACTATTCCCCCAAAATTGGCACAGGATTTAATTAATAAACTGCATTTATTCGCTAGATTTGCCTGATTTTTACCCCTTTTTATGCTGCGGTAAATGTCCACTGGACATTTGTCCTCGCATAAAAAGGGGTTCTTTTTTTT
>NZ_KB850082.1 GCF_000369525.1 Acinetobacter higginsii | reverse complement strand
TTAATGTCTTCTTGGGTTGTACCCATATCAAGGCTTTTTCGTTTGGCGTTGCTTAACTCAATATCGGTTTTTGTGGTCAGTGTGAGTTTATTGTCTGCGTCCAATTCAGCTTTTCGGGTCGTGAGCATGATATGAGCGTGGTGGTTTTTATCATTACCGCCTTTGCTCGGTTCGTGGATGGCTAAATCTGCGATTACGTCATAGCGATCAACTAAGGACCTGGCAAAGTCTTTTGCCAAGTCCTTACGTTGATCAGCGTCTAATTCATCAGGCAGGGCAATGACCCATTCTCTAGCGGTTCGGGCATCTTTACGGTTTTCGGTTTTTTCTGCCAAGTTCCAAAGTTCGTTACGGTCAATTTCAATATCTAAATTAGAGATAATCTCAGAATGGGCGACACCATCTTTTCTCGTAAAGTCGTGGGTCAGTCCTGTGCGTTTATCTTCTAGTTTTTCCCCTGCACGATATGCAGCAGATGCAACCGCAGTTCTTCCCGAACTTCGGTTAACCGTTTTAGTTGAACAGTGATAAATTGCCATGCAGTCGCCTTGGGATGCTTTTGCTTTTGGGGTTAAGGGGATTCCCCTTACGCAAACTTTGACTTGGATGAAATCCAAGTCGTAAGTGCGCATTTCATGAAAAACACGATAGCATATAGCCCGCTTGAATTTCAATTCATAGGGCCTTATGCTTGAGTGGTTTTCTATATCCCGAAATATGAATCATGACAAAAGCTGCTGAAACTCTCGATAAGAAAATCGAAGCCCAGTTAGAAAAGCTGAAACAGCTAAAGGCTCGTAAACAGGCTATTGAAGCTAGAGAAAAAACGAAGCAAAAAGAGCAGGAAAGAAAGGATGATACTAGACGCAAAATTTTGCTTGGGTCTTACTTGATTAAAAAAATGCAAAGTAATGAAGCCAACAAAGAAAAAATACTCGCTGAACTCAACGAGTATTTAACAGAAGAAAGAGATAGAAATTTATTTAATTTATAAATCATGAAGCTGGTATTTGATCTTTATAAATATCTAAATAAAAAGATAGATAAAGATCTGTTCTTTTAAATACTTTTTCTGGAAAAGCAGAACTTTGTTTCTTTTGTTTTTCCAAATCCTCAATTATTAATCCTAATATTTCTAAGCTATGGCTTGAATATCCGTTATGTCTACTATTTGATACCCCATGAAATAGAAATCCCATTCTACTTATTTCATTATCTTCTGTAGGGAGCTTATGTAGAGCGTAATCTCTTACACCTATCAAATCATCCTCTAATGCTTGAATAGTATGGTGATTAAGTTGAGTTATGATATGGATATATTGATTAAATTTTTTATCATCAATTTTTCTTTTAACTCGTTGTTTGAATGCTATTGCGATAAGCTCGGCTTGTTTTTCTATATATGTGGTTTCTAAAATTTTAAAGACTTCTGCACCAAGCCTATAACCTTGAGGATGTTGTTCTAAGAATCTTGTAACTTCTTCTATTGGTACATCAGAGCTGGCTTCTAAAAAAGATGCTACCTGCCAATAAAATATATTTTCGTTACTTTGATCTGCTCTTTCTTTTATTTCTTCAACTGATTTTTTTAAAGCAGCTGCTATCCCCATAGATAAACTATCTGTAACAGCCATTCCTACGTTTTTAGCAACAATTGGAGCTGTTAATGCTGTTAATGCGTACAATAATTCTAAACTCATGGTTGAAAACCAGTCTTTTCTAAAAATGGGTAAATTTCTTTAAATTTTTCAGGTTCTAAAAGCATGTCTGCAATGCGAACAGCAAACTGTTGATAGCTTTCAGTACCTTGTGAATATTTACTCATTTCAGGCATTTCAGACATTTTATTGGCGAATAAATGACGTTGAGCATCAGTCATTTTAATAAATAAATCTGGTGTATTGGGATCACGTTTTGAATCTAAAGACTTTTCAGATTTTGGTTGTGGTTTTTTCTTAAATTTGAATGAAAAGCCTGAAATTACACGGCCTTTCTTATGTTGCTCATATTCTGCTTTTATATCTGTTTTTTCATTAATCTCTTTAATTGCTGGCTCAAGTACACGAGCTTTGAAATGATGCATACGCTGATATTCATTAATCCCAATTCCAAGTTGTTCTCTAAAGTCACCTAAATCAATTATTGGTACTTTACCGGTACTTCTCCATTGAATCAGTAGTTCATAAAGTCTGGCTGAATATACACTGTTTAATTGTGCTGTTTGGCTTAGTAAGTATTGTGTAAAAAACTCTTTAACACCATCAATTCGACTAATCCCTTGAACTACAGCTAGTGTAAAAACTAGCTCTATTGCCCCTTCATCATCAAGATAACGAACTTGTTGAATCCACCGACTTTTAACTAACTTCCCATCATCGTCATAAAAACTAAACCTACGATTGAAAAGAGTATCTTCAGCCTCTTTCATACGTTGATAAGCATTTTGCCTAGTTGTATTAAATACCTCTGCATAGCGTCTAGCATCAATACGTAAAGGGGTGTCAGTATTTAATCCAGTCCCTGTCTCTCGCGCATCAACAATAGCAAGTTGAACAATATGCAATTCAGCAAGAGTAAGAACCTGGAAGGCTTGATTTAAGCGGTTTGTTTTTACAACTAAATCTTTTTTCATAGTAGGTAACTAAATGCGTTTTTAAACACTAATATTTTTATGTGTTTCAATAGTAGCAAAAACACCATTTCAAACACAAATATTTTTATGTGTTTTAATGGTAACTAAACGTGTGCTTATGGGTAACTAAACGTGTGCTTATGGGTAACTAAACGTGTGCTTATGGGTAACTAAACGTGTGCTTATAAAGTCTGAAACCATTGCTACTAAAGGTTCTTACGAGGTGGAAAAGCATTTAAAAACATTAAAAACAATTAAAAACCCGCTACGCTATTTTTTTTGTTAAAATTTAACAAGAATTTTTATTTGTCGAGGTGGCAAATGAATGTAATGGGATTAATTATTGCCCAAACGCAAAATCAAAAAGCAGTACCTGTTCGAATTAATCTTGATAGAATGAAATCATCTATTGCTTCAGAAACCTTTGTTATGCCTAAAGGTTTGAGCAGAGAAGAGAAAAGAAGATTAATACTCGAAGCAGGGAAAAAATAATTGTCATACACTTGGGAATTTGGAAAACAATTTGCAATTGAATTCACTCGCTATCCTGAAAAGCAACAGGATAAAATTCTAGATTTCACAGATATCTATGAAGAATTTGGTTTTAGTGATTTTTCTAAATACCCAGGTAAAATTTCACCTTCATGGCGTAATCTAGAAAAAACTGATCCTATATATGATTTTACTTATTCCAATAACCTTTGGCACTATCATATAGGTATCCCTGAATATCTTAAAAGCAAATACAACAATTACTTAACTTCAGATATGATCCTTCATTTCCAAAGAAGAGATCACATTAATCATATTCGTGTTTTAGATATTACTTGGCATTACAAACACAACGGTGTGTTCTGGCTACCAAATTTAGAATACTTGGAATAAAGACTTAAAATTCAGAATAAACCTTGTAATCAAAGAAAAGACTACGAGAGATTTTCATATTTCTCAATCGCTCGTAGACACTCGCTCTGTTACTTAATTTTTAATAATTAAATTTCTTTAAATTATTTTTTAAATCTTTAATAAGAACAGGATCACCATTTAAGTTGTCGTTATTAAAAACTGAACTTATTTCAGCCTCCGTTGGAATAATATAGTTTTCATCATTATTCGTAATTCTTGGACTCAAGGTTTTAACCATACTAGCAACTCTAGCGAAATCTTTATTCCGTCCACCTTTCTCCATAAATTTAACAAAGTTTTTTTGCATGGTGAAAGAGGCTTTTTTATAGTCGATCCAACGGATATTACTTGTTATAAAACTATTCCTTATATCTTGATCAATAAGTATACGGGCTATAATAAATTCAATAGGTTTGAAATTTATGGTCTTAGCCATATTAGGAGGAGTTAATTTATCCTCTTTTGACGGCACTGGATGAATAGATCTAAACAAAGAGTTAGTAGGATCAAACATCTTTAATACATCACTTTCAGAGATGAACGGAGTTCGACTGCCTGTTAAATATTTTTCAGATGAAAGTAGGTCAAAGTATTTAACATCATTCATTGATAAACAACCACTGTACATTTTGTCTAACATACTGGTTTCATTTAATTTTTCACTACTGAGTGTAACCTGTTTTATGTATTCTTCAGTTGTTAAATAGGCCGAAATGCCGAGTGGAAATGTATATTGAAAAGATAATCTGTATGGCATCTCTTGCACTAATTGTTGAGAGTATCGTTGAGCCTCATCAGCTGATTTAGTTTGATTTTTAAGGCTTTTCCAGTTTTGCATAGATAGGTATGTGTACTCTTTGAATTGGTTGCATTCACCCTTTATAACTTCCTCCATTTCCTTAATTTTCATATTTCTTAACTGTGATGCAAAAGTTGTTGCCAGAGATGGATCTGTTAGGTTTGGATTAGGATAAATATCAATAGCAGCATGGCTTGAGATACTCATGCTAAGTGTTACAACAAGTAGTAAATAACTTTTCAAGTATTCCCCCTTAAAACTGTTTTTTAAAATTTTGATATTGCTTAATCGCTCGTAGACACTCGCTCAGCTCTTACTGATCTTGTATAAACTATTATTTTTAATTTGTTAATAAAGTTGAACTACAAATGATATTTGGTTTTTTTAAGAAAAAAGGAAAAATCGGGATTCCAACTATTAAGGCAAATGCTCAACATAAGAGAGATGACAAAAATAGACATAAGCTATTTTTGAGTGAATTAAAGGACTTATTGAAATCATCTAATATTTTAAAAACTGAATATATTAAGAAATATATTGGTTTATATGAGAAATATGAGCCATTTGTGGGAAAGAGATACGGATTAATTCAAAAACAAATCGACTTTGAAGAATCTTTATTGAATCCATTAAATAAAAAAGAAGCTAATAAACTTATTGATTTGATCGTATCTATCGCCGATAGCAGAGCGTACAACCAAGTAGAGTTAAATCGGATAAAATTGTTAGCTAGTAAAGTAAAAATTAAATTTCCTGAAAGTTCTATCTGTTGCTCTGAGGTATTAAAATATAAGAGGAAATTAGGAAATAAATCTATTTTAATAACGGAAGCTCCTATCTTTCCTTTAAAATCATGTGTTAACTGTGATTGTAAAATACCTTCTCACATAAGCTTTCTTTATCAAATAGATATCAATTCTTAATTATGGCTAATATTCAAACCACATACATTAGGCATGGAAGTAAAGTTAAGTGCCCCAAATGCCAAAGTACAGATGTTAAAGCAATAAAAACGCAACCTAAAAAATATCCTAAACCTACTGAAAGTAGCACAGGGGTTAACTTTGATGACTTAATGAATTTTTATAACAATGGTTATTCATGTAAAAAATGTGGAAATCATTTTATTGGTTATTTTGAATCAGACTATCCTTTAAAAAAAACCTCATTTATTGTTAGGTTTTTCAAGTTTATTATTAAATTAATCATATATTTATTATTAATATATACATTTATTTGGCTATTTTTCTTATAAAGCTCGATCCTTTAAAGTTTGGCTAAAGCCAAACTTTAAAGTCGAGCCACTTTGCGCTTGCTACAATCAGATTGATAGTGAGAAAAACCAAGCAAAGTACCGATCATTTAGTATTTTTTAGGGTCGATCTGACACCAGTCATAGGTTTTTTCTTTGACATTATTCGGCTCAAATGAGTAGCAATCTTTTTTAGTCATAATTCTGACCAATGTTTTCCCATCATAATCTTTGATTTGTAGCGGATATTTTTTAAGTACAGCCATATCAGTTCTACGTTCATCAATTTCATCTTTGCTTGGTACGTATAAGAATATTGCCAAAAATAAAACCATAACCAAGGCTACAAATGCACTGGAATAAAGTGCTATAAATTGCCAATTTAGTTGATTGGTTGCCTTGTTTAACTCTCGAATGCTGTTGTTGAGTGTGTTTATTTGCTTCTTATTTGCATTTTCTAGGTGTTTTTCCGCTTTATCTAGCACCCCACCAGCAACGTGGTTGTAAAACGCCTCTAATCGCTTTTTATCGTCTGCTATGGCCTCTCTATATTCCTTCATGGATGCCAATAAAATATATAACTGGTCGTCTAAGTCGTTTTGGTTACTCATAGGGATGGCCCATCCATGTCATTTGAACGGCTTTTAGACCGTTGTGCTACTTTCATAATCTGTTCTTGCTGTTGCTTTAATTGCTGCTGACGTTCTAGTTCTAGGCGTTTAGCTTCTTGGTTTTTCTGCCATTGTTCAAAACCTTGCTCAACACGGTTTAAACCACGCTGTAAAACACTCTCTTTCTGCTGTTTTTCTTGGTGAAGCTGTTGGGTATTTTGCTGCTTCACATTGTCATTAAAACGGCTGATTTCAGTGTTTATGCCTTGTCTGCGTAATTGGGTGACTTTGGTGCCTTCGTGAATTGTAGCTTGTAGGCCGTTGCCTTGATCGGCATAGCTGCGGTGGTCTATTTTTTCTCGGTAGCCTGCTCGCTCCAGTGCGGTATTGGCTAAGTCTGCCCATGTTTCTCGAATTTGCTTAATGTCTTCTTGGGTTGT
>NZ_KB850081.1:15223-15770 GCF_000369525.1 Acinetobacter higginsii | reverse complement strand
CGCTGTATTTTCGCCATAGTGCGATCATTTCAAACCGAACTAGAGATCAGTACCCAAAAAACAAAAAAGTGTCTCTAAACGCAAATAGAAGCAAATAACACTACATCTATAAGCGATAAGAACGGCTTAACCAAGCGAGTGTCTACGAGCGACAGTCCCAAAATTCGCGCCTCGGCCCTCTGAAAAACCGCTTTTTTAGGTTGATTAACCTAAAAAAGTGAATTTTAGATGCAAAAATTTGAGCCTAGACCGAGCGAAGCGAGCATAAAGCTCTATGAGCGAAGCGAATTCCGAGTTGCTTTTGCTCTTGCCTTTGCTTTTTCTCAAATTCACGAAGGAATTAACCGAAAAATTGCCCCCGAATCGAGCGAAAGCGAGATTCAATAGAGTTTGAGCGAAGCGAAAACCAAGGGCAATTTTGACCAGACTAGGCTTTTAATTATTTTTAATAGTTTTTAATGCTTTTAGACAGGCTGAAAGCCTTTAATAGCAAATGTTTCAAAGCCTATAAAACTAGGTTTATCGACCCATAAAGCTAGGTTTATCG
>NZ_KB850081.1:7862-9273 GCF_000369525.1 Acinetobacter higginsii | reverse complement strand
CACATTGAACCAGAGCCTGAGAAAAGAGGGTTTTGGAGTCGTTTTTTTAGACCCTATGATTAACCACGATTGTTTAACTGATATGAACAAAGTTGTGGAACATTGATCAAATAATAGGCGTGGAACGTGAAAGATCAAGAAAAAGCCGTTCCAGTGCGCTGAACCCTAGAACGGCTTACTTTAAGATATTGATGCGAAAAGGAAAAGTTCAAGTTGTTATTCACCAATTAAAATGTCTATGCGATAAACCATTTAAAATGTCCTGTTTTTAACTGCAAGAGTCAAGAACAGGATTTAAATTTCTTTGTTCAATAACAGCTTTCTGAGCTTTACGGCTCGGCATACTTTTCTTGAGACGGGAACGTTTATTCTGTTTTTCCAACTCTTCGTGTTGCTGTTGAATATGAGCTAGGACTGCGCCTAACCGTTTATTCTCAACCACTTCATTTTGCTGCAGTCCAGCCAGTTTATTGAAGACGCTATAGTTGATCTTCCGTCCTTCATGCATGATGGCCACAGTGCCATCTGGATACTCCAGAAATGAAATGTATTGCCCAACCAGCTTATGATTCAGTACTGTTGGCTCAAGCATATAAATACATTTGTCATAGGTGATGGTCAGATTCTTAGTGACCTTACGTGGTTCCTGCCAGGTGAAAATATCCTCCAGTTCAAGATCAGATTCGGTTAAAGGGCGATGCAAGTTCTTGGAATTTCTCGCACACTTGGCGAACTTCTGATTGAAATGCTCAATAAAGCAGGGCAGCCATGCATTGGCTTCGGCAATCGAGCAGATGCCTTCCAGGCGCATCTCCTTGATCAGACGATCCTGCAGTGTCCTGTTAGCACGTTCCACACGACCTTTGGCCTGTGGGGAGTTGGCAAAGATAATATCAATGTTTAACTCATTCAGAATCCTGCCAAATTGTGTGATCTGACTGTCCTGACTGGATTTCTGGTTCACTCTGAATACCGAATGTTTGTCACTATAAAAGGCCAGCGGCTTGCCGTATTGTTCAATGTAGGCTCGGGTGGAAAGCATATAGTCAAAGGTGGTTTCAGCCTCACAAAAGCGCAGATGCAACAGCTTTCCAGTGGCATCATCGATATAAACCAGCAAGCAGCATTTGGCGGCTCGACCTTCAAACCAGTCATGATATGAACCATCAATCTGGATCAGCTCACCGAAGCAATCCCGCTTATATCGAGGCTGATATGGCCGTTTCAGACGCTTGGATCGCGGAATCCAGAGTTCATTGGCAGTCATCCAGCGACGAACCGTTTCCACAGGAATATTCAGATCAAACATGCTGCTGAGCTTCTCATGCGCCAAGGTTGGGCCAAAGCCCAGCAGATGTTCAGAAATAAGGGAAAGGCATTCAGACTTTACGGCTTCATCATGGCGACGATG
>NZ_KB850081.1:0-2222 GCF_000369525.1 Acinetobacter higginsii | reverse complement strand
CAATATGACTGTGTTGAAGAAGTATTTTTTGTATGCCGAGATGATGAAAACTATTTAATTTATAAGGAGATACTTTCTAACATTAACGACCCAAAAATAAAAATACAGATTGAATAAATTAAATTATAGATAGCTCATATAAGAATCCTGCTACCAGTTTGGCTAAAAGCTCATGATCTTCTTGGGATTCAACGATATCAACCATTAAATCATCTAAACCCGTGTGTTCTTGAATGGTCACACCTTGGATTTCAAGATAAGTTAGCATCACTGCTAGCCCTGTTCTTTTATTTCCATCGACAAATGCATGCCCTTTAGAAATTGCAATACCAAACCATGCAGCAATTTCAAAGATATCACTCACATTACTGTAATACATTTGCTGATCTATACGGTTTAGGACGCTTTCCAGTTTCTCAATCTGGCAACCAGATCGACCTACACCTGTTTGAAGCAAAATCTCGTCATGTACAGCAATTACGAATGTCGAACTAATCAAGCTCATTTATAAGCTAACTCTTGTATTTCTGCTTTATGTTGCTGGATCACTCGTCTAGCACTATGCATAACAACTCGTTTAGTTGCTTCATCATTACTAAACTTTATAGGTAAAACTTGTCCAGAAACCTTTTCACGACTAGATACTTGTTCAATATTATAATCTTTAAGACGTTTTCTCATATCGCTTACCATTCTAAGAGTGATCGTGTGTATTTTAACGCAAGTTTGTTGATCTAACAGTAGTGTTGGTCAAATTTGATAGTGTGAGTCTTTTTTTAGCACCGATTGTTCTGGATTTAAATTAAAAAAATCATAGACTTTATTAATTTTTGATTTATATAACAATGTCTTATCCAAATAAATAATTGATTTTTC
Source organism: Acinetobacter higginsii (assembly GCF_000369525.1). Lineage (GTDB taxonomy): Bacteria > Pseudomonadota > Gammaproteobacteria > Pseudomonadales > Moraxellaceae > Acinetobacter > Acinetobacter higginsii. Next base: position 1,346 of record NZ_KB850081.1, on the reverse strand, counting down.
TTTGTTGGTATCAAAAATTACTCGACCTCTTGGGATCTGTTCATACTCATAGTTTTGTAGTTCAGAATACTTTTCTTGCAATGTAATCCAATATTCAATATGTGTATATGGGCTATCAATCAGGCCAATAGAGTCTGCTTTCGTAATATTAAAGGAATGTGCAATACCAATGACTTGATTATTCCAGTACCAAAAGATCCCTATTTTCATTTGTCTTTATGCCTAGTTTTAAGTTCAACTAAAATTAATATAATACGGATTATCCGAAAATATTCAGACAATAAAAAACCCCGACATCCTGTCGGGGTTTTTCGTATTTGGTACTAGGGTCAACTCCTGTCATCCCTCGCGTCCTGTCGCTGATCTTATTGTTGTTATGTGGAACATCCTGTTTTCGATGAAGCCATAATATGCAATCTGATGGTGTCTGCCTATTGGTGATTTTCTTGAATGCCTGTACGCCAGAACGTACATGGAGATATCCTCAAATTATCCCAAGAATTGTCCGCAGGAAATGGGGATAATTTCAGAAATGAGAGTCTTGAGAAATCAGGAAAAAATGAAATTTTGAGTATTTTTTAATCGACTTTATTGGCTAAAAGTGACAAAAGTGCTTAAAAAGCAGCCGACTTGTTTCGGAGTCGGCTTTTTACCTATTTTTTAGTCATGACTAATTTTTTAAATACCTTAAAAACAATAACTTTTTAAAATTGGTTTCGCATAAGCGCCATTATGTTAAATGAACTTCTTTATTTTAGTTTATAACAAACCAAATACACATGTGTTTACATGTATTTTTTTATGTGTTTAACTACGTGTATAAATACATTTATGGATTAATCATGAACTATATTCGACCTACAGATGTAAAAACTCCACGAAAAAATGTGAAAAGTGTTCATGTACTTTATGATGGTGCAGAGGATTCATTTTCCTTAGCTGTTCTTAATTGGGTGGACGAGTCAGGAGAGTCAAAAGATAAATTGGCTTTGCGTTGGAATGGTTCTGAGGCATCCCCTAAAGGGTATCCTTCAGCTATGGGAAATCCATCATGGTTTATCATTCCTGAAAAATTAGAAAGTGTATTAAGAGAACGAGCAATGGAGCTTAATGAAAGAGAAGGGAAAGCCAAAGCTATCAACCTCTCTAATAAAATTATTGAGCATGTAAGCCAAGTAAAAGTTCATGAAAAAAGCCCATTCGGTTTTACAACTTATACAATTCCAAAATCTGAGAACGTACATAAAAGTGAATTGGATGAACTGGAAAACTTATTAAAACAAAATATGATATTTTTTTTAAAAACAGATGACCCTGATGATGCTTTTGATTTGGGACTTAATGGT
>NZ_KB850080.1 GCF_000369525.1 Acinetobacter higginsii | reverse complement strand
TTTAATGCAAGGTAAACCTCGTTTTAATGCAAGGTAAACCTCGTTTTATAATGTCTAAAAACCTTGTAAATAAAGGCCTTCAGCATGTCTAAAAGCATTTAAAAACTTTAAAAATAATTAAAAGCCTAAGCAAAGAAAAATTGCCCTATGTTTTCGCTACGCTCAAACTCTATTGAACTTCGCTCTCGCTCAGTTCGAAGGGGCAATTTTTTTGCAAATACCATCTAGAATTTAATAAAAGCAAAAGCAACTCGGAATTCGCTTCGCTCATAAGCTTTTTTACTCGCTACGCTCGGTTTAGAAGGCAAACTGAGAAAGTTCGCACCCATTCGGGATGCTCTGATTCTGAGTTCTTGACTTGTAGGGGAGCTTGTAATCAGGGAAAGGAATAAGCAAATTTTCTGAGTTCGCTCGTAGACACTCGCTCTAATCATTCCTCTTAATAGCAAAAAAAAGCACAAAGCGAACGGAGTGTGAGCGACCAGGAAAGATCTAAATCTCAAAACGTACTCCCTCTGATTACCAGCTCCCATCTAAACTTTTCCGTCAGTAGCCGAGGCATCCCGAACGGGTGGCGACTCCCCTTTTTGATACACGTAAACAGTGGCCAAGCTTCTCAGTCGTCACTACCTATAAGTAGTGACGACTGAGAGAAGCCTCATATTGCTTACAATACAAAACATTTTTGGAAGTTATTGCCGCGTGATAGAAGAATATTCACAGATATACTGATCAGACTTTTTTGTTTTTTCATAACTTTTCTTTGCTGACTTTCATTTATGTTTTCAGCTTAAACACAAACTAAATACAGGAGATCAAATACTTTTAATCGCTCTCATCCTATATGCAGAAACGGTTTATTTTTATAAGTATTCACACATTTGGACTTAAAGATTTTCGAATTTTTATACCCATTTTTTGAGCATTTTTTATTGAACCAATTTCTATAATTGAATTTGATAAAACGTTAATTCGGCTCTTAACACTAACCAGTACATCGGATCTCAAACAGTTTTAAATTAAAAAATTGATACTTCATTGATTCCGTAGCCCAGCATAAAGCTGTGCTGTACTCATCAATCAAGCATCTCAAAAAAAGAGTGCACATGACCTTAGAATATCAATTCGATCAGCTCTGCAATAAGTTCCGTGAGGGTTCACACGCAACGCAAGCAAATAGGCGGTCTATGCTTAAATTGTTCACCGAACAATTTGCCAAGAATGGCTATGACGTTAAAACCATGTCGCCCAAAGATTTAAAAGGTCGGCATGTGAATAAATTGCTTGAGCAATGGCGTAAGGATGGCGTGTCCACAGGAACGATAAAAAATCGAATGGTTGCCGTAAGGTGGTGGGCCGAAAAAGTCGGCAATAGCGGTGCCGTCAAAGATAATGCAACTTATAAAATAGAAAATCGTGTCTATGTCACCAATGAAAATAAATCTATATCGCTAAAAGACCTGGATTTGTCTAAAACCGATGCAAACATAGCGCAAAGCTTACGTTTACAAGATGCTTTTGGGCTTAGACGTGAAGAAAGCATGAAATTCCAGCCTGAGTATGCCTTAGACGGTCAAAAAATTGAAAATGCTAAATATATCCGTTTAAAAGACAGTTGGACCAAAGGCGGAAGACCTCGAACAATTCCCATAACCAATGAAAAACAGCGTCAAGAACTCCAGGAAGCCTACGCTCAAGCCGTTAAAAATGGCGGTTCCATGATTCCAAAGGAAAAAAGCTATAAATCCCACAAAGCCAATTTTGAGGCAGTAACGCATGCCCTGGGTGTTGGGCAAACGCATGGTTTAAGGCATGGCTATGCTCAAACCAGATACCGTGAACTCATGGGCTTTGATTGCCCTGCGGTAGGCGGTTCTCGTTCATTGTCTGAACATGAAAGGGAAAAAGATAAAGAAATTAGAATGTTAATCAGTGAAGAATTGGGGCATAGCCGTATCAATATTACGTCCGTGTACTTGGGTTCATGGAGTAAAAATTAATGGGTATTGCATCAGAAATACGTGAAAAATTACCGTTATGTGGTCGTTGTATTAATTGCAAACTTTTGATTTGGAATGATAAAGCAGAGCTAAAACCCACTCAAAATTTAATTAAATTTAGAAGCTCGGAAGCATCTTTTTATTATACGGTTCGTTGTTCATGGCTTAAAAGTCCTGTTTCTGAACCTCAATTCTTAGATACCTGTGAGGGTAAACAACAGCAAAAAGGGGATAATTAAATGGTGCACGATTTTTTTATGGCTTATTACACGTTTTTAATAAGAACTTTGCACCTTAAACCACTTTCGGTTGGCTATGCGAATACCCTTTTAGTTTTAATCATTATTGCGCTTTTTCTCATGCTCTTTGTGAGCTTAAAGTCACTTTTTAAAGCGCACAATCCATACCATGAGTTTTTATATAATGTTGTTCTTTTCGGTTTGGCAGTTCTAGCCCAGACCTATCTGTTGAGCGACATCACAAATTTGCTTTCAAGTCATTATGTTGTGGTTTCAAATAATAATTATTTCGTATCGTGGCTTGTGATCGCTGGTCTTTATGCATTTTTGTACTTTGCTGGTGGGAAGTCAAAACCACGTGCAGAACGTATAAAAAAAGAGTCTGCGGAAGGGTATGGCACCTTATTAAGTGAAGTGCATAAAGGATTTGAAAATAAAACGCCCCTTATTGCTTTTACGGATAGGATTTTACCAAAGAAGCAAATAAAGGACATGCAACAAAAACACCTGAATTGGTCTTTTCATCGTGAAAGCTTAAGGGTCACCAATGAGGATCGGGGCATTGTTTTGGGCGCACCTGGCTCGGGTAAAACAACATTTTTAATCTCTCAAATCGTAGAGTGGATGAAATCCGGGCGTAGCTTCGTGGCAACGGACGTAAAGCCTGAAATTTGGGCGATTCTTAAAGCAAACAATGTCTTTAAAATTTTTGGTTATAAAGATTGGGTTTTTAATCCGACCGATGTTCAGAGTGACCACTACAATATTTTTTCAGAAGTGACGGATTCAGCAGAACTCAACGAAATTTTGAACATTATCATTAAAGATGATACCGCTGAATCGGTGGTGTTTAATGACCTGGCAAGGCGTATTCTGAAGGCTGTTCTCATCGAACTGGGTGATAAGGCATCACTGGTGAATGCTCAAAATTATATTAACAGCATGGATAGCAATGATGAGTTGTTAAAAGCATTAAGACAGTCTGAGAAATCCAGTGTTTCCAATATTGCCAAAGAAATTTCCCGGACTGCCCAAAATGATCGCTTGCTTGCATCTGTGATGACGGCTGTTTCAAAAGCCTTTGAGTTTCTCGATGATGATCGTATTCGAGCAACCACATCAGACAATGCCCCAGGCTTCTACTTAAAAGAAGTGCTCATGCAGCCTAAACAAGCGGTATTTTTACAGTTTGACCAACAGTATAAGAGTTCAACAGCTACGCTATTCGGGGCGATGGTGGCGCATACCATGCGTATTTTACAAGCCAATCAAAACCGTAGACCCGTATTTATCGCCCTAGATGAAATCATTAATTGTGCACCCATTCCAAAATTCACTGATTTGCTTAATACAATACGTTCTGCAAACATGCCTACTTTCCTATACCTTCAGAGTTTAGAGGGCTTAAATCGCCTCTATGGGCCAAATAGCGACAAAATGTTTATGGGTTCGAGCAATTTGAAAATTGTTTTTAGAATTGGGGATATTGAATCGGCTGAAGAATGCAGTCGATTGGTCGGTCAAACTGAGACAACATATATCTCTGAAACAGCAGGCACCAGTCAAACCAGCGGTACAAGTTCATCCAGTCGAACAAGTGGTTCATCTTCCAACAAATCGCAAAATGTAGGGACCACCAAGTCGATTAAATTGGAATCCATTATTGAGCCTGCCGAATTTATTAAGTTGCCGATTGGTACGGCTGTAGTGATGTATAACGGCTCTTATGGGACGCTAGAAATGCCTAAATATTATGAGTGCTACAACATGCCAAAACGCACGAGTTTAAAAACGATACAAGATTTTAAAGCGGCCTAAAATTAAGAACTTTCTTTCAATAAATTTCTCAGAAAAACCTGAGTACGGTTCATGAAAATACAGGAGTACCATAAACAGTGTTATATGAAGCATATTACCCAAGTGAAGTAAGCAACAATCATCCAATTAAAATTTTTTATGGTTTTGTACAGGAAGGCTTTGACAAGAATTATCAGTTAACCTTAGTCGTTTTTTATCCCGAATTAACAGGTACATCTTTATTTAATTTGATGGATAAGACTAAAGCTGGTCTAGCAAATTTTCTATTACAAAAACATGTTTATGGTGTTGGAGCTTCACACCTTAAAGTGGCTTTTGTATGCGAGCATGTCAATGAGAGAGACTTCTATACTGAAATTTGGGGCGTAGATGTTTTTGAAAACTACGCTTTAGAGCAACTCGAGCAACAACCTAAAAGTTTACTCAGTGGCATTTTCGGAAATGATTCTAAAGAAGTCAGTATTCATTCAAGTTATTTGAATATCGGATTAACTGATTCAATCAAATTGATTGATGAAGGGCATTTAGATACGGATCAAACAGCTTATCTTTTAAATAAGCTGAAAGAAAAAACTGATTACGGAAATTTTAATAAAATTTTTGGTGAGTAAAAAATTTTGCTGGCTATACGAAATTTAGTTATTCGAACTAAATTTCGTATAAGAGATTTTATGTTAAATAAAAGCTCTTATACCCCTCAGAATTTCTGTGAGAAGGGTAATAAGGGAGTATTTTCTTTAAAATCTTAGATCTATAATCCGACAACCTGATAATTGCCAAAAAACTATGTCTATTTCACTTTTTCCAGAATCTATTCAAGATAATTATGAAATTTTAGAATATAAAAATGGGATTTCTATATTAAAACATGCTTATCCTAGGGAGTGGAGAGACTTAATTGATCTACTTGAGTCTTTTGTTTTAAAACGAAGTGAAATTCTTGCACCAGGTGGTCGTAAATCTAGCATTGCCGATCAGTTAGATGGTTTCTTATATCGTCGAGGATGGAATGAAACAGAATTTGATGTTGATATTCGTCTTCGAGAAATTGCTTTCAGAAGAGAAATTGATCACAGAGGTAGATCAAGAATTAGGGAAGACATAAAGGATGACGTTACTTTAGATGTACCAACCCATAAGATTGATTGCTTCAAAAATCAAGTTGCTATCGAAGTAGAATGGAATAATAAAGATCCTTTTTTTGATAGAGATTTAAATAACTTCAGACTTTTATTCGATCTTGATGCTATAGCAGTCGGTGTCATTATTACTAGATCTTCTGAATTACAAAATATATTCAATGAACTAGGAAAAGGTGATTCTTACGGTGCATCAACCACACACATGGGGAAATTAGAAAGTAAGCTATTTGGTAAGGGGTCAGGTGGTTGTCCTGTAATTGCTATTGGTATAACGAGCAGGGTTTATGATGATCGCTCTTAAGTAGATTCTTGGATAAAGCTTTCTAAAATTTCTTCAAAATCACAAAGTGACTTATTCAACTCTTTGCATATTAAGTAGACCTCTGAAATTTCCAAAGATCTATCTCCATTTTCATATTTAGATACGAAACTTTGTGGTTTTCCAAGCATGTTAGCTAATTGAGCTTGAGTAATTTGAGCATCAAGTCTCATTTGCTTTAATGTTTGGATACATAAAGATTTCATCAAATTTTTATCCATCAAATTTCCTGTTTGACTATCAGAACGTTATTACATAGAATCAAAAAACTAAATCCTAAATTGGGATTTAGTTGTTGAGTTAAGGATTTTTATGTTTACCCCACAACCATTCCCTAGTTTAATCAAATATATGGGTTCAAAAACTAAGATTATTGACTTTATTATTGATGGAATTAATTTTGTACATCAAAAAGATGGCCCCGTTATAGATTTATTCGCTGGAAGTGCATCTCTTGCAGGTGCTATTGGTAAACAATGTAATTTTGTTTCTAACGATATTCAGGAATACTCAAAAATCCTATCTCAGACGTATCTTGTAAATTTAGCTAGTAAAGATATTCCTGCACTAGATGAAATTTATCAAAAGACTTTAGCTATAGTAAAAAGTAATATAAAACAAGAATATATTGTTAATTATAGTGATTTAAAAAATATTGATGAGTTCAATAGTTTAGAAGAAAAGCAAAAAGATTTAATTAACCAAAATTTAGATTATCCATACCATTTATTTGCAAAGAACTATTCTGGTACATGGTGGTCTTATGAGCAATGTTTATGGATTGATGCCCTTAGACAGGTAGCAGATGACTATAAAAATAAGCCTTTATATCCAATTTTTTTAGCGTCCTTAATGTATGCAATGGCATATTGCAGTCAAGGTACAGGGCACTATGCTCAATATAGAGATGCTAAAACTAATTCATCATTCAATGATATTTGTATTTATAGAAAAAAAGAGGTTTTTAAATTTTTTAGTAAAAAAATTAATGAGTTATGTAAGTTTAGTCTTGAAAACAGCAATCAATTTAAATCAATTTTTTTATCAAAAGACTTTAAGGATGCCTTAGACATATTTGAAGGCGGTACTATCTACGCTGATCCACCTTATTGTTTTGTACATTATAGTCGTTTTTACCACGCCCTAGAGACGCTCGTTTTATATGACTATCCTGAAATCCAAAAAAAGAATAACGTCATTGTAAAAGGGAGATATCGAGAAGAACGACACCAATCTCCTTTCTGTATAAAAACAAAAGTTGAAGGTGCATTCTTAAATATGTTTAAAGGCGTTAAGAATACAGAATCGCAATTAGCGTTAAGTTACAGCAATACAGGTATGATTAGCCTTGAAATAATGATGGAAATAGCTTCTTCTGTCTGGGATAGTTCCAATATTGAGATTTTGACTACTGACCATCAACACATGACTTTAGGTAGACAAGGAACTAGATATCGAGATGTTAAAGAATGTTTATTACTTGTAAAGTAATAAACATTCTAAAGATTATCTAAAATTAACATAATACACGTTATACGAATCTAAAAATGGGAGCCTAAGCTCCCATTTTTATTGATGATTTTTTAATTCTTTTAGCATGGCATCCCGCAAGATTTCATTCAT
>NZ_KB850079.1 GCF_000369525.1 Acinetobacter higginsii | reverse complement strand
CAAACTATTTGTGTCGTTATGACAAACTATTTGTGTCGTTATGACAGCTGTAACAACGTAATGGCAATAGTTTCAAACCTCCTAAAAGCATTTAAAAGCTTAAAATATTATTAAAAGCCCAAAATATTAAAATCAAAGGCTATGGCACTCGCTTCGCTCGTGTCTTTTCAAGAGCAAAAGCAAAGTCAAAAGCATTAATAATGCATTCGCTATGCTCATGCTTTTTGAAAAGCAAAAACCTTTCCGTTCGCACCCATTCGGGATGCTCTGTACTTACCGCTTAAAATCTAAAGGGAGCTTGTAATCAGGGAAAAGGCAAGTGCAAAATTTTTATTATGCTCAATCGCTCGTAGACACTCGCTCGGTTATTTAATCAATTGGATCTGAGCAAGCAGCAAGAGCTATTTGTGCTAAAGCAGACTCACTACCATGATGTAAAATCAAACCAATACATTGTGCTAAATGGACTCTAGCTTGTTCTGTTTTATAAGAGTTTTTTAAAAAATCAAACTGTTCTGAACCAAGATTAGATGCAGATTCCATAATGAATAATACAAAATTTGATTTACATAGCTCAGGTTTTGAAATCATTAAATTTCTTAATGCTTTATTTGGCAATACATTCTGCTGTTCTAAAATTGTTCCTGCTTGAACAATTAAGCTATAAGACATTTTTTCCCGATGCCCTTTAGTACCACTGTTTGCAAGAATTACCCATTCAGACATCGGTCTTAAAGTTTTTTCATCTGCATCTTTTGATTTTTTTAAATAAGATGAAATTATTAAATACAGAATAATACCTGCAACAATTAAACCAATTAACATTAATCTTTAACTCCTAAAATTTCAGCAAGTATAAAACCTATTAGAATCAAAAAGAAAAATCCAAAGCGAACGGAGTGTGAGCGGCATAGCGATAAATTGCTTATTTCCCCTCTCTGATTACTGATTTTTCTGAATTGGATTAAATTTAGGTGTCTAAATCGCTCACTTTTGCGTTTTTAGCCTGTTTTCGCTCTTGGAGTATGGAAACCCCTTGTTTGTGCCAATTCGTCCATTTTGGGTCATCTGATGCGATTTTAACGTTGCTTAACATGCCGACCAACGTGGCAGGGTCATGATGACCAAGATTGGCAATGTCAAATAATGCGCCTAATTCGATTAATCGCTTGGTTCTCGCCTTACGTTCTAAAGCCTTTTCCTTGGTTTTTTCTGCATTGAGTAGGTTCTGCATCTCTTTTTTGGCTTTGTTGGCTCGAATGTTGGCTTTTTCTGTCCGAATCAAAGCCGACAGTTTTTTATCTTCAATCGTTGTTCGATTTGTTTTTTCATAGAGTTCGATCAGCAATTTTTGATAGTCGGTTGGGCGTGAAAGTGCCTTTAAAAAATTCAAATGTCCGTCAGGTAATTCCAATTTTATTGTCATACAAATACCGCAAAAAGCATCATTATTTATTCGAGTGTAGCATGAATTCCGATCTGTGCTAAAATTCAGAATGCGCACTTAGTAGTTTCTATTCTTCGAATAGAAACCTAAGCACGACAAAGGGTAAACCCTCTGTACTCCCCACAGCAAAATCAAAGGCAAAAGCGGAAATGGCAAGTTATCATTTATCGGTCAAGGTTGGCGCAAAAGGTAAGGCTGCTGCTCATGCTGAATACATTGAGCGAGAGGGAGAATACAAACTTAAAAATAAAGAAAAATTAGAAGCCGTTGAACATGGAAATATGCCTGAATGGGCACAAGACAATCCTAATATATTTTGGCAATGTGCCGATGAATTTGAGCGTAAAAATGGTAGTACCTACCGTGAAATTGAAATTGCACTTCCTAGAGAACTGACACCACAACAGCGTAAAGAGTTGGTTCAAACCTTTGTTGAACAAGAGCTAGGCGAGCAACACGCCTATACATGGGCGATTCATACCCCAAAGGCAAGCATAGAGGGCGGAGAACAACCCCATGCCCATATTATGTATAGCGAACGCTTACAGGATGGTATTGAGCGCAGTCCTGACCAATTTTTTAAACGCTATAACAGTAAAAAACCTGAACGTGGCGGTTGTCAGAAGTCCAATACCGCTAAAACCGCAGAACAGCGCAAAACCGAGCTTGTAGAATTGCGTGAACGCTTTGCCGATCTTCAAAATGCCTATTTAGAAGAATACGGACATGCAGATCGGGTCGATCATCGCAGTCTTGCCGATCAAGGCATTGAGCGAACCCCTGAAAAACATTTAGGGTGGAAAGGTAGCCAAAACCAAGAGTTTAAGGATTTGGTGCTTGAATATCGGGAAGCTACTCAGACTTTTCAAACACATATTAATTATTTACCTAAACACCTTGCGAACTTAGACCAAGAACAGCAACAGGAAAAGCCGAAGCCTTTAACGGATGAGCAAAAGCGAGAAATTGTTAATCAAAAAATAGAGGAAGCCAATACAACTACCTCTGAATATAAGGCACTATTTGAAAAATATAGAACTCAATATATTGAAAATACGACCAAAAGTGAGCTGAAAGAGTACCAAAAACAAGGTGCTGACATCCGAACCAGAATTGAGGAACTCGATAAAAATAAGCCAATGTTCTTTGGGAAAAAGGATTGGGAAGAAAAGCGTGAGAACCTAGTCAGAGAATATCGTGAAATTCATCATCTACACGACCATACTAAGACCGAGAAAAAGACACAACGCCTTTATGACCAACGCTTTGGGCGTGAAGCGGTGATTAATCATATTGAGAAAAACCACCCTGAATTAAATCAGAAATATGCCAAATCCCAAGAGTTTTTAAAGGCACTGGAACAGCTTAGACAACAGCAAAAGCAACAGGAACGAGCGCAACAAAAAGAAAAATCAAAAGGTGAGGATTTTGAAATAGATATGTAGAATTATTTTTATACTTAATGTTCAATATCGCATACAAGAATAATTCTTGTAAATAATCTTATATATATTTGAAATTAGAATGGAATTATTCATTTGTCTACCCAAAAGAATCAACAAAACCCCGTACTTTTTAATGATAAATCTCTCAAGGTAGAGGATTTTTTAGAGAATCCTCTGACTAATAATAGATATTTTGGTTATGTTGATGGTATTCATGATTATCCAACTGGTTATATTATTTTGAAATGGGGGACGCATCGTCATAACCATAAGGGATTTGGGTGTATTCATATATGGAAACAGCACCAAGCATGCTTTAGGGTAAAACGGCTATGTACCAAAATTGAAGAAATTCCATTATTGGTAAATAGAATACTTCAGCCAGGTACACAAATTATTGAGTCTGAAAGTTATGACCCTAATAATGGAAAACGATTAGCTGTATTAAGATCATCTACTGGGACAATAATTCTTGAATGGAGAAAGGGTTATTATTCTATAGTGACGTTGCATTTAGGGAAGACTATGGCCGGAGTAGTTGTAGGTTCTGTAAGAAGATTACCAAACCCGATATGAAAAAAAAGAGCGTATATACGCTCTTTTTTACATCTAAGGAACTAGCAGCCGTAGTGTTTCTTTAGCTTTAAAGGTTCAGAAACTAGATTAGATTTACTAATCTACCACTGCCAACTGATTACCGCTTTTCAGTTCGCCCGACGGGTAACTCAATCTCAATTTGCGGAAGATTGATTACATACTCTTGCATTCCTTGTTTACTATAGTAAACCAAATTAACTTAATTGCAAATTAAAGTTTATAATAAACTGATTTTATTGATTATTAAATCCATGCTCTAGGAGCAAAGGGAAAAACTCTTGAAAATATTTCTCTTCTGCTAACATCTCAGCTAAAAGCTGTCCAAATTTCTCATAGTTTCCAGTACCTATTAAATGGCTATATTCGCTTTGTATTCGTGCATCATAGGCTAGTTTAGAGCCGAATTTAATACGCTGTAAATCGGTCATTTTAGTAAATAAATTGCTTGTATTTGGATTTAGTTTAATCTCAAGTTTTGGCTGTGATTTTTGCTTAAATTTGAACGAAAACCCAGTAATTGTACGTCCTTTCTTGTGTTGCTGATAGCTAACAGTAATGTCTGTATGTTGATTGATTTGCTTAATTGACGGCTCTAATACACGGCTTTTAAAGTGATTCATTGCCTTATATTCATCATCCTCAACACCTAATTTCGCCCTGAATTCTGAAAGTTCTATTTGGGGTACTTTACCTACCTCACGCCAAGCAATAAGCAGTTCATATAGGCGTATCGCATACTTACCTGTGAGTTGTGTAACTTGCTGAATTTGATAGCTTGTAAAATGTTTTTCGAGCCGTGTAATCAAAGGAACAACATCAGGCGCAAAAGTAATTTCTAATATGGCAGAATCATCAATATATTTAATACGGCTAACCCACCGTGATCTAACAATACCAATCCCCTTTTTTGTTTCTTCTTTAAATGAGAACTGACGTTCAAATAAGTTATTTACAGCGGTTTTTAATGCCTTGTATGCAGCTTCTTTTGTTACATGGAATTGACTGGCATAGTCATTTGCATGAATTTCTAGCTTACTGTCTGACGTAATACCTTGATGCGTTTCTCTTGCATTGATAATGGCTAGAAGTATTAAACGCTGTTCAGTCACTTCTAGGTTGTAACTGGCATTCATCAAAGCATTATCTTTCACTACTAATCCGTTTTTCATATTAAAGACACTTTTTATATTTTGTGCATAACGACACGCTATTACACTGTGTGTCGTTATGCAAACTATTTGTGTCGTTATGACAAACTATTTGTGTCGTTATGACA
>NZ_KB850078.1 GCF_000369525.1 Acinetobacter higginsii | reverse complement strand
AGCATGCAACTAAAACAGGTATTGGGAAAAATCAAAGATATTACTTTTGGCGTGATCGCAGCACCGCTACTTATCATCATTATGATGTGGGCTTCGATACTTGATCAAAGAGCGTTTAAGAAAGAACGTAACCGAAAAAAGGAACAGGATAAGACCTAATGGCGATTGCTCGTTTAAGTGTCAAAGTTGGTAAGGCAGGTAAAGCAGCACCACATGCCGAATATATTGATCGGGATGAAGAAAAGAAGCTGAAACAAGAACAAGCAGAAACCGACCTTGAACATAGTGCCTATGGAAACATGCCTAAATGGGCTGAACATAATCCGATTACCTTTTGGGAAGCAGCCGACCTTTACGAGCGCAAAAATGGCAGTACCTATCGAGAATATGAAATTGCCCTTCCTAGAGAGATGAATGCCGAACAACGTCTAGAACTGGTTGAGGAGTTCATTCAGTCCGAGATCGGCTCAAAATATCCATATCAGTTTGCGATTCATAACCCTAAAGCAATGGACGGCAACGATCAGCCCCACGTGCATCTCATGTTTAATGAACGTCTGCAAGATGGAATCGAACGAGATCCAGAGCAATATTTCAAACGCTATAACAGCAAAAATCCTGAACGTGGCGGAGCTAAAAAAGACAATACAGGCAAGAGTTACCAGGAACGAAAAACCGATATTAAAGACTTACGCCAAAGATGGGCAGATTTATGCAACAGCCATTTAGAAAAACACCAAATTGATAGCCGTATTGATATGCGAAGCTATAAAGAGCAAGGCATAGACAAAGAACCCGAAAAGAAACTATTACCAAGCCAAGCTAAAGACCCTGAAATCAGGAAAGCCTTGCAACAGTCACGTACAGCCTATAAAGAGCTTGAGCGACTAGACTTAGGCGACCCTAAAAATGACCTGAAAGACCTCAAAAACAGCCCTATCTCAGACAAAGAAATTAAACAGGGCATTGAGAGCTTTAAGGCTGATTTTGACAGCTTTAAACAGCTTGCCTTACAGCAGTACAAAGAACAGCAGAAATTAGAACAAGAGCAACAGAAAACAATGAAGTTTAGAGGGATGAGCCGATGACACCTGATGAAAAAAAGTTATATGCACTGATGGCAGTTGCAGAACAACAGCAGAACCTAGTCAATCAGGCTGTTAAAGAGCTTCAAATCACGGAAGAACGAATTCAAAAGGTCATAGCAGGGCAAACCCATAGTACCGTATCAAAATCGCTAAATACGGGCTTACAGGAGGGTACAGCAGAACTTATCAAGACCGCCAAAGCACTTGGACATTTAAAAAACTCGATTGAATCAACCAGTGATCAATTTTCATGGAAAATCATCACCATCATTTTAGGCATTTTCGCCATTCTGATGCTTGGCATCATTTGGTTATTCAGTGTTTATATCAAACCTTTAGAAAATATCCCTCAGATCGAGAGCTTAAGACAGCAAGGTATCCATTTTGATATTGGAAGCTGTACTGTTGGAGAGGAATCTAAACCGTGTGTTCGTGTGATGAAAAAGCAGTGCGGATATGGAAAAAATGGCGATTTTTGTGTCATAGACCCAAAATAATAGGCATATTTTTTATTTCACGAGAGGAAAAGAGGTAATCATGCCATTAATTGAATATTACGGCTTGTTATTTGAATGGCATGACCAAAAAATGGATTTAGTCTATCGAGGGCGAGAAATTACGTTCGAGGAGGTCTGTAGTATTTTCCTTGATCCTGCATTGATCTCTTTTGAGGATGTAGGACACTATGATGAACAACGACTAATATCAGTCGGTTTAAGCAATCGTGGTAGACTATTAACAGTGGTTTGGGTTGAACGTGGAGATGTTGCGAGAATAATCACTGCATTTGAACCATCACATCACCAAAAGCGGAGGTACAGCAATGCAAAATGAACTAGAACGCTATAAAAATTTTGACCCTACCAATGCCCCATTGGTTAAACCTAGCTTTGTGAAAAAATTACAGGAACGCCATGCCATAGCTCAAGCGAAGGCTTTTGATGCTGATGTAGTAGAATGGTTAAGTTCACAAGATAATGAAACAAAACAACATATTAACGAGATGGTTCGCCATGTTATGGCATTAAAACGTGCTTGATTAGGGATTTAGTCATGATTCGATATGACTTCCCTTTTTTGTCTTAATGTCTGATTGATCAAAGAAAAAGCCCATTCAGTATTGAAACTAAATGGGCTTTCGCTTTATATTCAGCGGTACGCAGTTATTTGATGTATCGACCATCGAATAACGAAGATCATAAGGTTTGGCGACCGTTATGATTTCACACTAAGGCTTGTACCTGAACTCTATTTTCACAATAAAAAGTGTTTAGTTCAAGACCCAAAATGATAAGTCTTCGTTAATCCGTGTTTTAAATCATCAAATAAGCATCCTAGATCGAGCTTTGCCTGCTCCTGCGTGTCCGTTTTACGGATTGGCATGCGTTGCATGTGGAGGGAATAAGTGTCACTGGTGCAACGTAGCGATAGTCGAAAGGCTAAACCGCTACAGGGGAATCTCACAAAAGCGGAGCGTTAAGAGTAGTTGTATAGGTTGGTTAAGTTGTATGTTGGGGAAACCCTCGCAGAGATACCGCCATACTTCGACAGGGAGCGTGTGGGGAGAGGTGCAAGACCTTTAGTCCTTGTCTGCATAGTTTGCAAAGCTATGTGCGGATACGACCGATATACGTGGCTCCGAAGCCAAAAGAATATGCGGTAAATCGGCAATACTTAAAGGATGCGTCATTTTTTTAAATGACCGCCTTTAGGGAGAGTATTGCCGAAACTCTCTCAACCGTTCACCAAAGCCAAAGCACGAAGTGCGACGCTTTGGGGGCGAGTTGAGAAGTTGAGAGCATTTGTTTTTAGGGGAATTAGGCAGATGGGTTTTAATATACCTAATATTCTGCTTAGGCTATTTTTTTATGCTTTTAATCTTTTATAAATCGTTATTTAATTGAATGGTAATAATTTTTGAATCTTTGAAATGACTAGAAGCAGATTTTTTAAAAAAACGTACCATTCTAATTATCGAGGTAAAGTATCTGTTGAGGATGCTGTTAAACATCAAACATATCTTGATGATATGAGAAAAGATGCTGTTTTTTATTGTGTAGATCATATCGAAAGTTCAATGATCCCACATAGTATGCTTCATAAAATAATTCAAAAGTTAAAAACTAAGCAAAATGATAGTTTAACTTTGCCAGAGAAAGCCTATTTAGTTCGTCAAAACCTTAATGCTTTACATAGTCTAGTTGAAGGTAAAATTTCTTTTAATCAATATAAGAAAGAAGTTGTTAATGACAGAATAAAGCATCAAGAACACTTAGAAGCAGAAAGATTACGCTTGGAAAAATTAAGAGAATTAGAACTAATTCAGTTAAAGAAACAACAAGAAAAATTAGCTCAGGAAAGAAAAGTTAGAGAACAAGCTGAACGTGAACGTAGGAAAAAATTAGAATCTGACCCTAAATATATAGAGAGGCAAAAAGAAAAAAATCTAATAAAAAAATATGATATTTACTTCTATGACATAGCTGATAAGCATAGATACAAGTTAATTAATATATTGAAATTATTAGATAATAATCAGAGATTATCTGAACAAGATGCTATTTGGTTAAATTCGGAAGGACGACAATTTTTTACAGATGAACTTAAGATAAAATTTCATCGTGTGGAAGCTGATTTTTATCTTAATGAATATAAGACAACTAAATTACATTGGCATGCTATTAATGCCTCTAGTCAATTAAGAAAAGCTAAAGCAAGTAAAGAGGCTGAAAAGTTTTTAGAAAATACTGAAATCTCACTAAATAAAAATAAAAAATTATTGTCAGCTTATTTCACTACATTGGGAGGAGTTAAGAGAGATATTAGAAAAGTCGATACAGCAATAGAATGTGGCGTAAAAGCTCATGAAAATAATTCTCAGGACTACAGACCATGTACTTTATTGGGAGCTATATATATGGAAAACCATGAATATACTCTTGGACATGATTGGTATAGCAAAGCACGTGACCGAGGTGCGCCAGAGAAATCTATAAATGCTGATCTCAGAAGTATTCTTTTAAAATTAGATAAATCAAAACGCATTGAAATGATTGCTAGTCTATTGAAAAAAGACCCATACCTTTATGGTTGGTTAAAAGATATTAAAAAATAACTTCTAGTTTCCAAAAATCCCAATTTAAGTATTGGGATTTTTATTATAAAACGTCACTTTTTACGCTGATTTAAGGTTTGTTGTCCTAAATCCTTCCAAATTTGCCATTTCATATCATTTTGGTCGATTTCAGCAGTTTTTAGAAGAACGCCAAGTAATTCGGCTGGGTCACGCTGATCTAGGTTAGCTATTTCAAATAGTGCGCCTAATTGAATGAGATGACGTGTACGAGCTTTACGTTCAGCTTCCTTTTCGGCATTCAATAATTTTCTAACTGCAACTTTTTGCTTATTTGCTCGATCTATGGCTTTTTCAGCTTTGATCAAGGCATTGATCTTTTTCTCTTGGTCGGGTGTTCTGTACTGAATTTTGGCTAATTCAAGTAAAAGTTTTTGAGCATCACTAGGATTCTTTAAAGCAGAAATATAGGTGATTTTTTCAGACAGCCAATCATTATTCATATTCAATTCCATTAATTCAGATACCGCAAAAGCACAGGCTCAATACTCAAAGAACGATAACAAAATATTTACGTTCGAGTAACGTAATTTTGTTAAAATCGTTCTAGAGATTGTCGCCTGTACTTCCATCAAAAATTTGATGGCGCGCTTAGACGTTTCTCAATTTCATTGAGAAACCTAAGCACGTTAGGGACTTCATCCCTAAAACCCTGAAACTTCTTTTTTTCATTCAATTTTCAATTGAATGAAAAAAATAAGTACCAAAGCTAGGAGCAACAGCATGCAACTAAAACAGGTATTGGGAAAAATCAAAGATATTACTTTTGGCGTGATCGCAGCACCGCTACTTA
>NZ_KB850077.1 GCF_000369525.1 Acinetobacter higginsii | reverse complement strand
GATCTTGTAAAAAATATTCGGTCCAAATGAATGTTGCTTCATGGCCGTCATAGCAAGGATTTACATCCAGATAAAAAGCCAATCGTGCTGTTATGCAAAGTTCAAGATCATTAATTAATGTCAATCCAATCTTTTTTGCTTGAGAAGAAATAAGAAGCTTGGGCTGTACGAAATGGTTCATAAAACAAGTCCTATCAAAAGAGTAAAATTGCTTGATAAGAGTATTTAAACACATAAATAATGTGTCAATAACATTATTTATGTGTTTAAATGTAAATAAATAATCTGTGCTATACTTTTCTATCAAAACAATTCTGCTTTTTAAACTATGCCTTACGAAGAATTTCAAAGACTTATAGGTAAGTCTGGCCTTTCTATTAAAGAATTTGCAGCACTTTTAGATATGAATGCGAATTCAATTACCAACTATAAAAAGAACGGTAAAGTGCCCACTAGCATTGCAGTGATTGCAATCGTAATTTCAGATATGAAGGATGATGGTCTGGACTTTTATCCGATTTTTGAGAGAGTTCGGGCTTTCCGTGATCAAGATAGTATTTGACGTTAACCCAATTAAAGATTTAATTGGGTTCTAACAGCTGCATTTCGTAGATGAGATTTTATGTTAAATCGATTTCGCTAATTTTCTATGCTTTTTATTTTTCTTAACAATATCTAATTCAGGCGATTTTTCTTCAAGAATTTTTACCAAGGGCGATAAATCGTAGATACTTCTTCCTTTATATTTATTATTTTCCCTTGATGTCTTATTACGGACTATCAGTCCTTTTGTTTCAAGACCTGCTAATGTTCTTTGGACTGTTCTAGTAGAAACACCCATTCGATGTGCTATTCCTGCTTGAGAGGGATAAGGAAACTCTTCTTTCTTCCACCAGTGAGTTAATAGATTGAGTAAAATATTAATTTCTATAGATGATAGTCCTAATTCCTTTTGTGCATAAATAAGGGTGGTTGGTACCTGAGTGAAACCTAATATTAGAGAATTTTCTCCCCATTTTTCTTTTAATTCAAAATTTAACATAAATTTTTAAAAACCTATTCA
Organism: Acinetobacter higginsii; assembly: GCF_000369525.1. Classification (GTDB taxonomy): domain Bacteria; phylum Pseudomonadota; class Gammaproteobacteria; order Pseudomonadales; family Moraxellaceae; genus Acinetobacter; species Acinetobacter higginsii. The sequence continues at coordinate 2,594 of NZ_KB850077.1, read as the reverse complement.
TATATATATATAAATTAATATATATATAGTACGCCAATTTTGTCGTAGTTGATAGTGACATATTTGTCTTATAACCTGTTGGTATATATTTTTAATTTAATTTAATTTTTTAGGTATTTAGGTGTGAAAATGTTCACTAGGACTGTTCAAACCCTTAGAAATAGTACTGATCTAGTTCAGAGATTTACTATGCCTGAAATTAAGCAAGATTTTGAATTACGTAGACTTTCACATAGAGAAAGAAATAATCACTATATACTCATCTTTAAAGATGTAGTGAATAACAAAAAAGATTGGGAAGATGTAAAAGTTGTTTCTGAAATACAAGAAAGAAATGAGCGTTTAAGATTTAACATTAAAGCCTCTAAGCAGTATCCTGAATTAGCTTCTTATGAAAAGATTTTAGAAGATAAAATTAATGCTATTATTAATAGAAGATCTTTACTAACTTCATAAGAAACAAAGGATAACAGTGTCTCCACCTCATATCTTACTTGAAGATGATTATCAAAAGCCTCTTCATGATTTACCTGCCAATTTTAATTATCAAAGCCCAAATGAAGTTAGGTATTTCTATAACCAAACTTATGGAAATATTTTTAAAATTCAAGAGCTTAAGGCTAATAATGGTAGTGAGTATGCTGGTTGTATAGAGTTATTCTCATGTTATTTCAATGAGATGGCCTTAGATGGAGTATGTGCTGTTGCAGAGGACTTTGATAATCCTTATGAAGCTGCAAGTAAAGCACTAGAAGCTTTCGAAATAGAAAGTGAAACTTTGATAGGTCGCTATTCATTTAAAGATTTCGAAATTAAAGATACAGAATCGAAAATTGGTAAACAAATAAAAGGTGCCTATCTATCTGAATCATATCAACAATTTGGTATCAGCCCTTTTATATACAAATACCTAGCTACTAAATACGGTGTCTTAGTTTGTGATAATACTCAAACTTATATGGGGCATATGTTATGGGCCTTAAGTATTCTTAAATGGGGAATTATTAAAGTTTACGATTGCGTAGAGCATAAATTCATAGGTGAGATTGATCATAAGTTGGATCCAGCTCCTATTAAGCCATGGTCGGTGCCATTTAACTTTCCAATGCAAAAGGAAAAACATTTAAGACAGGATATGTGTGTCAGGACAGACGTCCAATTTCATAATATTGTCTTAGTTGTAGATAATTCTACATTGTCTTAAAGCACATCATTTCTAAGATTAGAGCTATCATCTTACATATTAATATGATAGCTAATAGACAAAATTTATGAAGTTTTTGAATGTGTCATACCAATCAGTATTCCATTGATTTTCCCTACATACATCATAGAGTTCATTTTCATCATTAACTCTAGCATTAGTTATTATTCTATGAGTGCTTGTATGCACAATTAAACCATTTTCAATAAAAAGAGCTAGCTCTGGATATAGTGCAACTGAGCGAATATGAGAAAACTCAGTATCAGATAAATATGTATAATTAGTAAGCTCATCCCTAAAATGGCCTATAGAATTTAAGCGTTGTCGCTTAAGTTTTTTCTTTTGTTGATTAAGGTTTTCATAGGCCTCAGCTCTAATAGTACGTGCAAAATCTGAATCTCTTGCCGCTATTAGATAAATTTCTGAAAGACGTAAATAATGTTCTCGCCTAATTAATCCGGCATTTTGTAAGTTATAGCTGATCATTTGCTGAACAGCATCCCCTCTTACATAAACATTATCATGATCTCGGTACACTTCTTCTCTATTTAGGCCAGCAATACTATATCTAACGTTTGCATAAGATGTTCTTAAAATGGAAGGTAAAGATACATCGTTCACCCATAGACGGCCCATCCTGTCGATATGAGAACCTGTATTCCAGGCATTCATAATTTCTGTCGCTACTCTTTTTTTAACTAGTTGATTATCATATTTAATTTCTTCTAATAAACTCCCTAGTGGAGTTAGTCTGTAATCGATCATATTAGCCACGAGTCATATCTCCATAGAATTCTTCTAATTTTTGGCAAGCTTGTTTGGCTAAAGGATGATTAGATCTATCCGGATGAATATATTGAAGAATATCGTTTCTCCACTTCTTTGCTTCATCTGCATTTGAATATAGTTTTCTAGTTATTTTTAATGCTTCTCTTTGAGAAGTACCTTCTATTTGAGTGAGAAAAAAAATGTATTTAGAATCTTCTGAAATAAAAAAGGTAGCGTTATCTTCTGAAAAAAGTACCTTTAGATGTTGAACTAAGTTTATGGTATCTTTGATATTTTCTGATTTTTCATCAATTTTTTTCTCTATGTCTTGAAGCAGGGATATTTTAAAATCCTGCTTATCAAAAGTATTTTTTCTTATTTCTTTAAGATCTTTCCAATCCATATCTAGCTCAATTTGGTATTCATGAATATATGTGTATATTTAATATATTTTTAGAAAATAGGTTAGTCTATATTTTTAATATGTACTTTTTCTAAAATTAACATAATACACGTTATACGCAGTCAAAAATGGGAGCCTAAGCTCCCATTTTTATTGATGATTTTTTAATTCTTTTAGCATGGCATCCCGCAAGATTTCATTCATGCGTGTCTGATAACC
>NZ_KB850076.1:172843-254719 GCF_000369525.1 Acinetobacter higginsii | reverse complement strand
CGATTGATTCTCCCCATTATACCTTTCCGTCCGCCCAATAAAAAACACCCCCAGCCGTTAGGTTGGGGGTGTTCTAGATTTAAAAGCTGGCGATGACTTACTCTCACATGGCAAGTGCCACACTACCATCAGCGCTAAGAGGTTTCACTTCTGAGTTCGGGAAGGGATCAGGTGGTTCACACTTGCTATTGTCGCCAGCAAACTGTTGTGGTGCTTTCGGGTCTTAATCACGATGTATTCATCGTATGCCTTACTTACGGTCCAAAGAGTTATTAACGGATTAGATTATTGAGTCGGTATTGTAACTAGTTTATTCACTAAATCAAGTTATGTATTGAATTTATCTTGAATACAACAACTGTTTGGGTGTTGTATAGTCAAGCCTCACGAGCAATTAGTATTGGTCAGCTTCACACGTCACCGTGCTTCCACACCCAACCTATCAACGTCCTAGTCTCGAACGGCTCTTTAGAGGAATAAATTCCTAGGGAAATCTTATCTTGAGGTAGGCTTCCCGCTTAGATGCTTTCAGCGGTTATCCCTTCCGAACATAGCTACCCGGCGATGCGACTGGCGTCACAACCGGTACACCAGAGGTTCGTCCACTCTGGTCCTCTCGTACTAGGAGCAGATCCTCTCAAATTTCCAGCGCCCACGGTAGATAGGGACCGAACTGTCTCACGACGTTCTAAACCCAGCTCGCGTACCTCTTTAAATGGCGAACAGCCATACCCTTGGGACCTGCTTCAGCCCCAGGATGAGATGAGCCGACATCGAGGTGCCAAACACCGCCGTCGATATGAACTCTTGGGCGGTATCAGCCTGTTATCCCCAGAGTACCTTTTATCCGTTGAGCGATGGCCCTTCCATACAGAACCACCGGATCACTAAGACCTACTTTCGTACCTGCTCGACTTGTGGGTCTCGCAGTTAAGCGCGCTTTTGCCTTTATACTCTACGCGTGATTTCCGACCACGCTGAGCGCACCTTCGTACTCCTCCGTTACTCTTTAGGAGGAGACCGCCCCAGTCAAACTACCCACCAGACATGGTCCTCGTCCCGGATAACGGGACAGAGTTAGAACCTCAACATTACCAGGGTGGTATTTCAAGGACGGCTCCATTGGAACTGGCGTTCCAACTTCAAAGCCTCCCACCTATCCTACACAAGTAAGGTCAAAGTTCAATGTCAAGCTGCAGTAAAGGTTCACGGGGTCTTTCCGTCTAGCCGCGGGTACACTGCATCTTCACAGCGATTTCGATTTCACTGAGCCTCTGCTGGAGACAGCGCCGCCATCATTATGCCATTCGTGCAGGTCGGAACTTACCCGACAAGGAATTTCGCTACCTTAGGACCGTTATAGTTACGGCCGCCGTTTACTGGGGCTTCGATCAAGAGCTTCGCTTACGCTAACCCCATCAATTAACCTTCCAGCACCGGGCAGGCATCACACCCTATACGTCCACTTTCGTGTTTGCAGAGTGCTATGTTTTTAATAAACAGTTGCAGCGGCCTGGTTTCTGTGGCTGCCAATAGCTCAGGGAGCAAGTCCCATCACCGTCAGCAGCGTACCTTCTCCCGAAGTTACGGTACCATTTTGCCTAGTTCCTTCAGCAGAGTTCTCTCAAGCGCTTTGGTCTACTCGACCTGACCACCTGTGTCGGTTTCGGGTACGATTCCTGTGTAACTGAAGCTTAGAGACTTTTCCTGGAAGCATGGTATCAGCCACTTCACTGTACAAGTACAGCTTGCTATCAGTTCTCAGCATAGAGTACCCCGGATTTGCCTAAGATACATGCCTACAACCTTCCACCTGGACAACCAACGCCAGGCTGACTTAACCTTCTCCGTCCTCTCATCGCATTACACAGAAGTATTGGAATATTAACCAATTTCCCATCGACTACGCCTCTCGGCCTCGCCTTAGGGGTCGACTCACCCAGCCCCGATTAACGTTGGACTGGAACCCTTGGTCTTTCAGCGAACGGGTTTTTCACCCGTTTTGTCGTTACTCACGTCAGCATTCGCACTTCTGATACCTCCAGCATACTTCTCAATACACCTTCATCGGCTTACAGAACGCTCCCCTACCACTTGACTAATGTCAAATCCGCAGCTTCGGCACATAGTTTTAGCCCCGTTACATCTTCCGCGCAGGCCGACTCGACTAGTGAGCTATTACGCTTTCTTTAAAGGGTGGCTGCTTCTAAGCCAACCTCCTAGCTGTCTATGCCTTCCCACATCGTTTCCCACTTAACTATGATTTTGGGGCCTTAGCTGGCGGTCTGGATTGTTTTCCTCTTGACTACGGACGTTAGCACCCGCAGTCTGTCTCCCGGATAGTACTCATTGGTATTCGGAGTTTGCATCGGTTTGGTAAGTCGGGATGACCCCCTAGCCGAAACAGTGCTCTACCCCCAATGGTATTCGTCCGAGGCGCTACCTAAATAGCTTTCGGGGAGAACCAGCTATCACCAGGCTTGATTAGCCTTTCCCCCCTATCCACAAGTCATCCCCTGGCTTTTCAACGACAGTGGGTTCGGTCCTCCAGTTAGTGTTACCCAACCTTCAACCTGCTCATGGATAGATCGCCTGGTTTCGGGTCTATACCCAGCAACTAAACGCCCTATTAAGACTCGATTTCTCTACGGCTCCCCTATTCGGTTAACCTTGCTACTGAATATAAGTCGCTGACCCATTATACAAAAGGTACGCAGTCACCGAACAAGTCGGCTCCCACTGCTTGTATGCATGCGGTTTCAGGATCTATTTCACTCCCCTCACAGGGGTTCTTTTCGCCTTTCCCTCACGGTACTGGTTCACTATCGGTCAGTCAGGAGTATTTAGCCTTGGAGGATGGTCCCCCCATATTCAGACAAGGTTTCACGTGCCTCGCCCTACTCGTCATCATTGTGTGTGCCCTTTCGTGTACGGGAATATCACCCTCTACGTTCGCACTTCCCAGAGCGTTCCACTAGAACACACACAACTTAATGGGCTGCTCCCCGTTCGCTCGCCGCTACTAAGGGAATCTCAATTGATTTCTTTTCCTAAGGGTACTGAGATGTTTCACTTCCCCTCGTTCGCTTCATAAGCCTATGTATTCAGCTTATGATACCCGCCTTATAGCGGGTGGGTTCCCCCATTCAGAAATCTCCGGATCAAAGGATATTTGCCGCCTCCCCGGAGCTTTTCGCAGGCTATCACGTCTTTCATCGCCTCTGACTGCCAAGGCATCCACCACATGCACTTAATTACTTGACTATACAACCCCAAACAGTCGTTAACACATACAAGTGAGTGTTATCGTTGCAAACTTAATTGCTACTATTCGTTGTCTGTGAACTTAATCACCATACAGCTTCAATCTAAATTCATATACCAAAACGCTTGATTCAGTGTTTTTGCTAGTTCTCAATCTCATTCTTTCGAATGAATTGAGTGAACAATTTATTTCAGACTCAATTTTCTAATCTGTTAATGATTAACTACCACCTCGTCGGTGAGTAGTAAACTGTGATAAATCACAGAAGTTAATAAGCTAACTGCTTACTAAATTCTGTAATCTTTAGCTCGTACTCCGTAAAGTACATGGTGGAGACTAGGAGAGTCGAACTCCTGACCTCCTGCGTGCAAAGCAGGCGCTCTACCAACTAAGCTAAGTCCCCAGCTTATCACTTAATGAACGACATATCTTTCAATCCAAGCTACTGCAATCAGATTTGGTGGGTCTGACAAGACTTGAACTTGTGACCCCACGCTTATCAAGCGTGTGCTCTAACCAACTGAGCTACAGACCCTCAGATACATCTTCGAAGAACAACTTGTTGTGGATTCTTACCAGTCACCAATCTTTCGTTAAGGAGGTGATCCAGCCGCAGGTTCCCCTACGGCTACCTTGTTACGACTTCACCCCAGTCATCGGCCACACCGTGGTAAGCGTCCTCCTTGCGGTTAGACTACCTACTTCTGGTGCAACAAACTCCCATGGTGTGACGGGCGGTGTGTACAAGGCCCGGGAACGTATTCACCGCGGCATTCTGATCCGCGATTACTAGCGATTCCGACTTCATGGAGTCGAGTTGCAGACTCCAATCCGGACTACGATCGGCTTTTTGAGATTAGCATCCTATCGCTAGGTAGCAACCCTTTGTACCGACCATTGTAGCACGTGTGTAGCCCTGGTCGTAAGGGCCATGATGACTTGACGTCGTCCCCGCCTTCCTCCAGTTTGTCACTGGCAGTATCCTTAAAGTTCCCGGCTTAACCCGCTGGCAAATAAGGAAAAGGGTTGCGCTCGTTGCGGGACTTAACCCAACATCTCACGACACGAGCTGACGACAGCCATGCAGCACCTGTATGTAAGTTCCCGAAGGCACCAATCCATCTCTGGAAAGTTCTTACTATGTCAAGACCAGGTAAGGTTCTTCGCGTTGCATCGAATTAAACCACATGCTCCACCGCTTGTGCGGGCCCCCGTCAATTCATTTGAGTTTTAGTCTTGCGACCGTACTCCCCAGGCGGTCTACTTATCGCGTTAGCTGCGCCACTAAAGCCTCAAAGGCCCCAACGGCTAGTAGACATCGTTTACGGCATGGACTACCAGGGTATCTAATCCTGTTTGCTCCCCATGCTTTCGTACCTCAGCGTCAGTATTAGGCCAGATGGCTGCCTTCGCCATCGGTATTCCTCCAGATCTCTACGCATTTCACCGCTACACCTGGAATTCTACCATCCTCTCCCATACTCTAGCTGACCAGTATCGAATGCAATTCCTAAGTTAAGCTCAGGGATTTCACATCCGACTTAATCAGCCGCCTACGCACGCTTTACGCCCAGTAAATCCGATTAACGCTCGCACCCTCTGTATTACCGCGGCTGCTGGCACAGAGTTAGCCGGTGCTTATTCTGCGAGTAACGTCCACTATCCAGTAGTATTAGTACTAGTAGCCTCCTCCTCGCTTAAAGTGCTTTACAACCAAAAGGCCTTCTTCACACACGCGGCATGGCTGGATCAGGCTTTCGCCCATTGTCCAATATTCCCCACTGCTGCCTCCCGTAGGAGTCTGGGCCGTGTCTCAGTCCCAGTGTGGCGGATCATCCTCTCAGACCCGCTACAGATCGTCGCCTTGGTAGGCCTTTACCCCACCAACTAGCTAATCCGACTTAGGCTCATCATTTAGCGCAAGGTCCGAAGATCCCCTGCTTTCTCCCGTAGGACGTATGCGGTATTAGCATTCCTTTCGGAATGTTGTCCCCCACTAAATGGCAGATTCCTAAGCATTACTCACCCGTCCGCCGCTAAGTGATAGTGCAAGCACCATCACTCCGCTCGACTTGCATGTGTTAAGCCTGCCGCCAGCGTTCAATCTGAGCCATGATCAAACTCTTCAGTTTAAAATCATTAGTAGCTTATGGCTACAAATCTTGGCTCATCAATTTTCTGACTAAAAATTCGCTCAAATAAACTTCGAGAAATTTTTACCATTCAATCAATGAAATATTTTCGATCGATCAACCAGTAAAAATCCACACAAGTTGTTCTTCTATTCTCTTAATGATCTTCTCGATGATTCGTCATCATCAAGCTAGGTCGGCTATATTACTCTCAATTTCTTAAAAGTCAACAGGTAATTTAGATATTTAGCAAACTTATCAATCAACCCAAGAATCCAACCTTTTTAGCCAAATCCTTGTTTCTCAACAAGTTTTTATCTGCATCACCGCCGATGGATGTGCATTCTACAGCATTTCACATCCAACACAACCCCATTTTCATTCTTTTTTATTCAAGTGAACATTTTTAAACCAAAATCACAATTTTTCTTATATTTTTCGATCGAATTTGTTTTAATAATAGGAGAACAACTAAACTATATGCTCATCTTTATGTTGCGCGTTCTATGACGCAATCATTTTAATGGCTGTATTATTTCGCTCTAACAGCGATTAAGGACTTATATGCATTACTCAAATTTTATCTTGCTTGGGTTGTTAACTGCTGGAGCATGTTCATCAGTAGTCGCACAAGACACTCCCAGCGATTCAGCCAATCAAGCTAATGCTGTAACAAGCCAAGTCACTGCTGAGCAAAAAACCTCTACAATTCAAGCCATCAAAGATTTAAAACATCTGACCAAAGATGACTTAAAAGTAAATGCGAATGCAGCACAACCTGATTCTGTTAAAGACCCTTTACAACCATTGAATCGCCAAGTCTATGCATTCAATGACATGTTAGACCGTAACTTATTAAAGCCTATTGCAATTCAATATGTTGCTAAAGTGCCAGAACCTGTGCGTAGTCCCTATCGCCAATTTCGCAAAAACCTAGGTGAACCTTGGAATGCAGTTAACCAGTTAATGCAAGGTCGCCCAACGCGCGCCGCAAAAACTTTAGGCCGTTTTACAGTGAATACTTTAACGACTTTGGGTTTTGCTGATCCAGCACGTCGTTTGGGTTTAAGCACTGAAGAGGAAAGTTTTGGTGTGACTCTAGGCTATTATGGTGTTCCATCTGGTCCTTATGTGATGTTGCCTTTCTTTGGCCCAAGTACATTCCGTGATGGTTTTGGTTTAGCCGCCGATAGCTATGGTCGTCCACAAAAATACTTACTAGATGATCATGAAGGTATTTATTGGTCAACCAATGTATTACAGGCAGTTGATGCACGTTCTCAAATTCTTGATATTGAAGAAAGTCTAAAAGGTGACAAGTACGCAATGATTCGTGATTTCTATTTACAACGTAAAGCTTTCCAGATCGCAGAAAAGCGTGGCGACTCAAATGATGTTTCTTTTATTAGCGATGAAGATGACATTGATGACAGCTCTTCCCATGAAAAATGATTAATTTAAAATAATGTTTTACAAACTTATGTATTGCCAGAGAATTTAAACTCTGGCAATACTATATCCAAGGTCATCTTTCATCTATGATGAATTTTAAATGATCATACAAAGGATTGGCTATTCATCTATGTATTTCATACAACCCACGCGTTCCGTACCTTGTTTAGATCAAGCTTTAACTGAGTTACCGAGTTTGCAGATCATTCAAATTGATGACTTGGATTTGTATGATCAAACCATCATTGCAATTGCCGATGTACAAGACTTTTTAAAATATCAGTGGAAACTCCCAACAATTGTACTTGCATTTGAACATGAAGGCACAGCGTTAGCACAAGCTTGGGAACAAGGTGCATTAGCAGGTTGGATTTGGGATAGTTTGCCAAAAAATCCGATTCATTCTTTGTTTAAAATAGATGCTCAATACAAACGTAATCAAGATAGTCGAGATTTGCCCTCTGCTGCCGAATTACAAAAACGTCTTTTACCGAATCCAATCGAATTACCAAACTATCAGTTTGAATCCCTTTTTCAACCATCTGCTTATTTATCTGGGGATTGGTATGATTATTGGCGTTTAAATGATGAAGAAGTATTGTTCTATCTGGCTGATGTTTCAGGACATGGCGTCACCAGTAGCTTATTAACCTCGTGGATGGCAGCCTTTCATGGCCGTTCAAAAACACCAAGTCAATTGATTCAAAAGCTGAATGCAATGTTGGTACAAGAGAATATTGAAAAACACATTACCATGGTTGCTGGGATCTTAAATTTAGTCACCCATGAAGTGCGTTGGTCAAGTGCAGGACATTACCCTCCCCCCATTATTTTTGAACCGAATCAACCTCCTCAGATTCTAACGACCAGCAGCTTTCCACTTGGCCTGACTGAAGAGCTTGAAGTCGAAGAACACCACTGTAAATTAAGTCGTCATGCGCGGTTCATTTTATGCTCTGATGGTGCCTTGGAACCATTTGATGGTGGTCTGAACGATCAGTTTAATCAATTGGTCGAACATCTTCAAAATGACTCATTCAAAGCCCCTGAACATGTAGCAGATGACATTGCAATTTTGAGCATATGCCGAATGAATTAACATTAAAATCAATATCTTAATTAAATCACACCCTCCAACCACTTGTGTCTCCAATATCACTATGGGATAATTTCATATCCTTTCTCTGAAAATGGCATTTATATGTCAACAGGTCATGTTGAATATGCAAGTTTGAACGGAACGCATATTTTCAAGCTTATTGGCGAAGTGCGTGCTCACTCTTGTATAAGTCTAGACAAACTACTCAATCGAATTGAACAACAGCAAAATGTTGTTGGTGCAATCGTTGACTTAACCGAAACCACGTTTATTGACAGTACTGTTTTAGGTATATTGGCAAAACTAGGTTTAAAGCTTAAGCAAGTTCATCACATACAAGCCGTTATGCTCTCGACAAATCCAGATATTACGACCTTGGCCAATAGCATGGGGCTTGGGCAAGTATTTGTGATTTTAAACTACTGTGGCGATCCAAGTGTATGTACATTGGAGCTTACAGAAGAGCAAGTAACGCACAGCGCAATGCTCAACACTGTGCTCGATGCACACAAAACACTGATGCACTTGAACGAAAACAACCAAAATATGTTTGAACCATTGGTTAAGCAATTGCAAAAAGAGCAAGATTGCTTAAATCTCGACGTACAAAAACAAAACGCTTGATCGTTAAACTCAGTATCGTGATCTCCCTATGACCTTACTTTCTGTTGCACAGATGAATTCTCAAAATGACATTGAAGCAAACTTCGATGTCATCGAATCATTACTTCAACAAAGTAAGGCTCAAGGTGCTGAGCTGATTGTTTTCCCCGAGAATTTTGTTTGCTTTGCTGCGGGTAAGCAACGCGAAACCGCAGCACAATTCGAAGCAATTCAAGCACGTCTAGAACAATTAGCACATCGTTATCAAATCTGGATTGTTGCAGGTACACTCCCATGCCCTTTCCGTCCAGATGGCTCAGTCATTCAAGATGGTCGTGTTCGCACGGTCAGCTTATGTATTAGTCCTGAAGGAACTGAAGCACGTTATGACAAAATCCACTTGTTTGATGTACAAGTCGGTGATGCTGTAGGCGGTTATCAGGAATCCAAATTCTTTGAACCTGGCGATCAAGTGGTTGTCGCAAAAACACCTTTTGGCAATATCGGCCTGATGGTTTGCTATGACTTACGCTTCCCTGAACTTGCCTTAAGCTTACGTCAACAAGGTGCAGACATTCTTACTGCCCCAGCTGCATTTACCTATACGACAGGCCAGCTCCATTGGCAATTATTGCTACAAGCACGCGCCATGGACAGCCAGTGTTATGTCTTAGGTGCTGCACAACAAGGTTGGCATGGTGAACAACGTCAAACTTGGGGACATGCAGGTATTGCAGATAGCCGCGGCCAATTGCTGCAAAGCATTGAAACTGAAGGACACGGCCTAATCACTAGTGAATTTGATCTTGAGACACAAAACAAACTTCGTCTTGCAATGCCATTAATGCAGCATCGTAAGATTATTGCCTATTAACTCCCTCTTCATCTTTACACCACTTTCAACACACTGCTGTACAAAATACAAGCACACAAGATCAATCTGACTGCAATGATCAACTTTTATAAATGCCTGATCTATAGAATCATGATTTAATACAAATTATTGATCATAGTAGAACAAAGTCAGCCAATTTTGGTCTAGCTATGATGTAACATCATCCGTTAATTCTTATTAAGCTTTATTCATGTTTAGATTTATTGTGATTTTCTTTTTTTTGGGGACCGCTGTACAACTTCACGCGACATCTGTGGATGTAGATGGTGATGAATCAACTCAATCATCTCGGGTTTTGTCTACGCCACAAAACTTATCGCTGAATGCTTTTGGGCAATGGATCATTGGCTGGGGAACAGGTGCTGAAGGTGCAAGGCAGAGATTAGACAATATTCAACGTGAAGACGTTATGGTCATTAAACAAAAAGGCACAACCTTAGAAATGATCAAAGCATGGCAGCAACATTTTGAACTTGAAGCTCAGAATAATCTCAATAACCCCACCGCACGCTACCGAGCAAGATTGATGAAAAAAATTGCTGAGCTTTGGTAATTGGCAATTTAAGTAAGCGATAGAAAGCATAAGTTTTTACAGCTTGTGCTTTTTTCATTTGAATTGATACTGAAACTACTTAGGTAATCGATTAGACCAAGATATACTGCATCTATTCAATTATTATTTGAGGGCTGCATGGGCGAAGAGCATCCGCAACTGTTATTAGACAATCAGTTATGTTTTATGATTTATTCGACCAATCTCGCATTGAATCAGGTTTATCGCCAATTACTCGCACCACTTGGCTTAACCTATCCACAATATCTGGTGATGCTAGTGTTATGGGAAAAAGATCAACTGACAGTTTCAGATATCGGTGAGCGGTTATTTCTAGAATCATCTACACTTACGCCATTACTAAAAAAACTTGAAGCAGCTGATTTAATTACTCGTCAACGCTCAAGTAAAGATGAACGACAAGTGATTATTACCCTGACCCCACAAGGGCAAGCTTTACAATTACAAGCGATTGATATTCCAAATCAATTAGCTCAAGCCGCATCCTGTTCACCAACAGCATTATTGGCACTAAAAGATCAGCTTTCAGAACTTCGCACACATCTAAACAAATAAGTTTAAAATTTACACAACAGCAACTTGTTTTTTAATTTATATCGTGTACGATTTAATTGTATTCAATATTATTTAGGAATAATAATCATGTCTTTAGAAAAAGTGGTTTATCGTGCGAAAGCAAAAGCAACAGGTGGTCGTGATGGTCGTGCAACGTCCTCTGACGGTGTTTTAGATGTGCAATTAGGGGTGCCAAAAGAAATGGGCGGTGCAGGTGGCGCAGTCACTAATCCAGAACAATTGTTTGCTGCTGGCTATTCTGCATGTTTCTTAGGTGCAATGAAGTTTGTAGCGAATCGCGATAAATTTAAAATTAGCAAAGATGCCTATGTTGAAGGTGAAGTCGGCATTGGTCCGATTCCAAATGGTTTTGGTATTGAAGTGACCTTGAATGTGTATTTAATTGGAATGGAACAAGCAGAAGCAGAGCAATTGGTTGCGGCTGCACATATCGTTTGCCCTTATTCAAATGCAACACGTAACAATATCGACGTTACTTTCAATATCGTGACGACTGCATAATCCGAATACTCAAACAAAAACAGCATGGTTAGACCATGCTGTTTTTTATTCGTGAATCGATTTATTCTTCCGCAGCTTCATTGGTGACACGAAGTACTTCTTCTAATGTGGTTTTTCCAGCCAATACTTTAAGTAAACCATCATCACGAATCGATGCAGCATGACGACGTGCATAATTTTCCAATTCATACTCAGCGGCATTGCCATGAATCAAACGGCGCATCGATTCATCGACTGGTACAATTTCATAAATTGCGGTTCGCCCACTAAACCCAACGTGTGAACATTTTTCACAACCATGTGGTTCCGGCAATTCCATATGTTCATCAACTTTGAGATGCTGAAATACTTGTCGCTCGAAATCATCAGCCTTACGCCAAGTCACACAATGCGGACATAAAGTACGAACCAGACGCTGCGCAATCACCCCAATCAGTGAACTAGCAAGTAAGAATGGTTCAATTCCCATATCTTTAAGACGCGTTACCGCACCAATTGCCGTATTAGTATGCAGTGTGGATAACACCAAGTGACCCGTTAAAGAGGCTTGTACTGCAATTTCCGCAGTTTCCAAATCACGAATCTCTCCGACCATCACCACATCTGGATCTTGACGCAACATCGCTTTTAACGCACGCGCAAAGGTCATATCCACTTTGGTATTGACCTGTGTTTGGCCAATACCTTCCAATTGATATTCAATCGGATCTTCGGCAGTCAAAATATTACGCGTATGGTCATTCAAATCTGACAATGCTGCATACAAGGTGGTGGTTTTACCTGAACCCGTTGGACCTGTCACCAAGATAATGCCATGTGGTCGATGAACAAGTTGCGTTAAACGATCATAGTCATTTTGCATCAAGCCTAAATGCGTCATGTTCAAGCGTCCGGCTTGCTTGTCCAGCAAACGCATAACCACACGTTCGCCATGCGAAGACGGTAAAGTTGAGACACGCACATCCACTTCACGCCCTGCGAGACGCAATGAAATACGACCATCTTGTGGAACACGCTTTTCCGCAATATCCAGTTTCGCCATGACTTTGATACGCGACACCAATAGTGGTGCTAATTCACGGCGTGGCTGGACAATTTCACGTAGTTGACCATCGACGCGTAATCGTACAGAAAGCTTTTTCTCAAAAGCTTCGATATGAATATCAGAGGCACTGACACGAATCGCTTCAGACAGTAAGGCATTGATTAGACGCACGATCGGTGCATCATCCTCCTGATCCATCAAGTCTTCAGCTTCAGGTACTTGATCCGCCAAACTCAATAAATCTGGATGGTCTTCTAGGCCTGCCGCAACTTGTTGCGACTCGCCAGTATCCCCTGCATAGCTAGAACTCAGTAAGGCATGAAACTCTTGATCGGTACACAATTGATCGTGAGCTGTTTTCCCCAAAATTCGACGAGCTTCCTGTAAAGCAATACGCGCGGTGTCCTTGCGTCGTACAATAAAAACTTGATCGCCTTCATAACGTAACAAAACGCCATGTCGTTTAGCGAAACTATAAGGAATTTGTATTTGTTTAAGTATTTGCATCACACAAATAATGATAAAAGAAAGCAGTGAGTGTACTCTAAGCAGATTACAGCGTGAAGTCTGTTTAGCATACTCACACAGGAATTTTGCATCTTGTCTCAAAATAATCAATATCAAGCTCCCCATTCTGACGCTCTGAAATGGTGGGGCGAACAACAATTCGAAATTCAACAGGCCAAAGCGTGGCAATTCGGTTCATTGCTCTTTCGTCTCACCCGCGGCATCAAAGAATGGCGTTTGGAATATCATCGCCCTCAATTTCAGTATGACTATGAGCAGCAGTGGCGAATATTGAATGATATTGAATTTGCCATGCCGCCTCCGGCAAAAATCGAACGCTATATGTTCCACAAGACCAATGGCAGCTTTCATTTGATGCCTCGGTTGGCGGATCGCTCAGTGGTGATTCGACCTGTTGACCCGATTTATATTCCTGCGGGTCAGCGTGGCACCCTGTATATCAGTACCCCCTTGTGGATTGCGGGTTTGGTTGACGGTCTTTCTGAACCTCTATTTGATATTCCCGTGATTCAACCGAAAGATACTTGGTTTGGTAAAGACCCACAAAATGGTGAGATTTGCTACGCGACCTCTGTAGATGGTCGTATTGATTTGAATCTCCTCAAACCGCGTGCTTTCCGTGCGGTGACCCCGATTGAATTCCACAACACCAGTCACCATCAACTGCGTTTTGATCGCATGAATGTACCCGTCCCTGCACTGCCATTATTTTATAGCGAAAGTACAGGCCGTTTATGGACCTCACAAATCAAAGTCTATTATGAGGGTACTGATCATCCAGCGCGTATTCGTATTGAAAATAAGACCCCAACCCAAGCGGGTGAAGTCACCTATGTGCATCCCCCTCGTGCACCAGGCAGTACTTTATTCAATATGTTTGATTCATTTTTTTAAGGGGTCGCGATGCCAAATTCGAATATTCCCAAAGATGTTGCCGGCAGCCTAACCAGTGTTTTCACCAACATTAACTTTGAGCGACTCAGTGAAATCGTGGTCGCCATTATTTTATGTTTTATCGGCTTCCTGATTGCACGTTTGGTTTCAAATGCCTTTATTCGCACGGTAGGTAGCCGCTTTAATGCGCATCAACGCCTGTTATGGCGCCGAGGCATCTTTTATTTCATCTTCTTGCTGTTCATTATGACCAGCCTGAGAGAAGCAGGCTTTAAGCTCAGTGTGTTTTTGGGTGCAGCCGGGATCTTAACCGTTGCCTTAGGTTTTGCCTCACAAACCTCTGCCAGCAACTTGATCAGTGGTTTATTCTTGATTGGTGAAGGCTCATTTGAAGTCGGTGATACCATTCAAATTACCTTAATTCGAGGTCAAACCATCGAAGGTGAAGTGATTTCAATTGATTTACTCTCGGTGAAACTGCTCACACTGGACAATGTTTATATTCGTTTGCCGAATGAACAACTGATCCGAACCCCCGTGATGAACTTATCCAAATATCCGATACGGCGTATTCCAATCACTTTGGCGATTAACTTCCACGAAGACATTATTAAAGTGCGACATGTTCTATTAGACGTGGCAGCCAAATATCCGTTGGTGATGGATGACCCTAAAGCCACGGTCACAGTGACGGCGTTTAGAGAATCATCCATTGAGCTTCTATTCGCGGTATGGTGTCGTCAGGAAAACTCACTCAAAGTACGCGATGAAATGCAGGAACGCATTCGTAATGGCTTCTTGGAAAATGAGATTGAGATTCCTGTACCGAAGATGGGCCTGATTGACCGACCTCTCCCCTTAGAGAATGACGAAGTCGATCAATATGCCAATCAGAAAGAACTCAAAAAAGAACAGAAAGAGAGTTAACTCTCTTTCTGATTTTCTTCTATCGCAGGGGGTAACGGCGCTAGATAAGCAATCACCAGCATGATCGCACCAGAACCAATAAATGAAATCACACGAGTTAAAGTGCCACTTTGTGATAGATCCAATAACAACAGTTTCGCTACCACAATGGCTAACAAGGCCGCACCAACAAACCAGATTTGTCGGATATGACGGCGACTGGAAAAGGTCATCAGAATAAAGGCCAAAATCACCCACAATAGTGTCAAACTGAGTTGTACATCGCCATTCGACCAGATTGCTGTCCCCCAGAATGGTGTGCCCAGATAATGATGCATAGCACGTACCACCACACTACTCAGCACCAATAGGCCAATCAAAATGGTGGTGACTTTAAAGCCCCACTCCATTGATCGCTCTACACTAAAGTCATGCTGATATATCATCCAGATCAATCCCGCAAACACCAACAAAGACAAAAGATCGGTAGGATTGAATAGCGGTAAAGCATAATACTGTTCAGCCGAATACGGATCTAGACTAATCAGCAATAACCAGAACAGGCTTAAGCCCCATACAGGTAATTGATGTAATAACTGTGTTTTATGCAATCGTAATAACCAAACAGCATACATCACAGGGATCAACGCAAGCGCTGCAATCGGCATGATTGGGAAAATGGCCAAACCGATACTGGCAAGACTCAACCACAGCAAGGTCGCCCAAATCACCGTATAGACGCTAGACTTGCTCAAATTCAAGCTGATCAGCAGTAAGGACAATAAGCTCGCAGCGACAGCAAAGCCAACCTGATTTAAGGTGCTCGGCCAATGTCCTGTCGAGTAAACCTCTACAGCAAAAGTTTCCCCGTACAGTAGGAATAACAACACCGCCACCAAAATCAGCTGTAGATTGCCCCACTGCAAACGTGATTTAACATGCACAGCCAGATTAAACAATGCCAATAATATTGTAGCAACGGCGAGATAAGGACTCAGTCCATGCTGCTGCCATTGCATCAACTCAGCTCCTGCAATCGCACCTGAATACAACCCAAGTGCCAGAAAAACCCCACTCAACATGCGTGCACTGAAATACTTCTCGACCTCTTGATAATGCAATAAGTAAAAAGCAGAAATAAATTGAGCAAGCGCAAAAATCGCGGTACTCAAAATTGGGAAATGATCATTTGACCAAACTTGGAAGAGTAATGCCACTGAACTTAATAATACCAGTGCCACGCCAACATAACGGCTTAAACGATATCGTTCAGTAACGCCCCAGACAATCAAGGCAGTTCCCTGAATCACCCAACCTGTTGAGGTCCAATGTGCCCCTTTGGCCAATGGGAAAATCAAGGCAACAAACACAACGGCAAGAATAAAGAAACTTTTTGCCAAAATTGATAATTGTGGATGCTGGCGTTTAATCCAAATATTTAAACTGATATAGACAATCGCGAGTGCAACCGCTCCCCAAGTGAGTGCTGAGGTCGAGTTATGCATTAAATAGGCATGTAGCGAAAAGCCCAGTACAGGCACACTAAAAATTAGGCCTACATCTAAAATAGGTTGTAAACGCTCAGATGTCTGAGCTGTTTGTTGCTGCTCATTCTGAGCTCGCAACATCAATTGGCTATAACGAATACTGAGCCAGATAAATAAAGCAATATGCAACCATAGGATCATATCCAAGGTATCAAACTGTGTAGTTTTTGCATAAATCCCGATAGTCGAACCACCGATGAACATGGTGGCAAAGAAGGCAATTTGATGCAGAATTTTCCAGGGTTGAATAAAATTCAACGCTGCCACGGCTAAGTTAATGACAAAATAATAACTAAATAAGAAAATCACATCAGGATGATTTTGTGGAATCACCAAGGGCGCTAGATAAGCCATGGTTAAAGCCAACATCGCCAAATACAAGGCTTGTTGCTTTAGACTCAGATAGACTGTCGCCAGTAATAGCATCACAAATAAAATACTGGCGGTACTTAAGCTGGCAATAACGGCGAAATGATGCGAGAAGATCAGGGTTAAAAAAACCACCGCTAAACCGACACCTTGTAAGGCCACTGCAAATAGCTGATTTTTCTTTTGCAGCACATAACCTGTAACCGTAATGATCACGCCTGCACTGGCAATAAAACTCAATTTCACGCCTAGACTGAGTTGCCAATGTTCACTAGCAAAACGCAATAACAACACCACCCCAACCATAAGTACCGCGACGGCGACACGTAAAATTGGATTGCCATGTATCATCCAATCCAATGCTGGCTGCCACCAAGCAGGTTGTTTGGATTCAGAAGAATGAACAGCGGAAGTAGCGTTCTGAAGTATTGGACTTTGAACTGATTCAGGTCGAGCCTGCATCCAAGCTGGCTGCTGCTGTTCCACAATTGCAGAGTTTGAAGCTGTCGTTTCATCCCATTCAGCAGATTGAGCAATATTTGGCGTCTGTTGTTGTGGCTGAATTAAAATATCTGGATTGAGTGATTGTGTTGCAACCTGCTCTAAATGCAGCAATCGGGTTTGAAAAGCACTGATGGTTTGGATCAAACACAACAACAATACCAATAAAGCGCCACCTGCGAGCCAGATCCAAGTATTGGCATAGGCAAATAAGGCGACGAGTGCCGCGGCATATATCACAATTTTTTGTACGCCAATACCAGCCCCTAATGCAGAATAGCTCGGTGCAGCTTGCTCTAGTTGCAGCAAACGCTGATGAATTTCAGACAGAACGTGCACAATAACAACGGTCAATCCAATCCCAGCAGCAACAATTGTCCCTTGCCACTTCAATACAATTGCAGCCGCAAGCAATACAGCCAAGGCAATTAATACAACGATGAGTCCCTGTTTGTCTTTTTTATACATAGACTTATATCAATTATGACAGCTTCATTGCGGCTATCTTACTTGATCACTAGATAGGCAGGTATTGTTACATACAAAATACTGCAAATTTTAAACGACATAAGCAGCCGCTCTCCGTCCAGTTCAGATAAGACAGCCACCACTTTTTCACGTAAAATACCGAGTAATTTATAATTAGGATTTGCGCAATGCCACCTTTTGTCTTGGTAGACGGGTCTTATTTCTTATTTCGTGCTTTTCACGCCTTACCCCCATTAACCACGTCGACTGGCTTACATACCAATGCCATTCGAGGTGCAATATCAGCGATCCAAAAACTGATGCGCCGCACTCAACCGACGCATATGGCTGTGATTTTTGATACGCCAGAGCCGACTTTCCGTCATAAATTATCGCCAATCTACAAAGGCGACCGTCCAAGCATGCCTGAGGAATTATCTCAACAGATTCCTTATTTACATGCGTTGATCAAAGCGCAAGGCATTCCTCTGTATTTTCTCGCAGGTGCGGAAGCGGATGACATTATTGGTACGCTAACTAAACGTGCCTTGGCAGAAGGTCATCATGTCCTCATCTCGACGGGCGACAAAGACATGGCGCAGTTGGTCAATGAACATGTCAAACTGGAAGACAGTTTTAAAGAACGTGTTTTAGATGAAGCCGGTGTGTTTGAAAAGTTCGGGGTACATCCACATCAAATTATTGATTATCTTACCCTAATGGGTGATGCATCTGACGGTATCATGGGCGTTCCGGGTGTTGGCGCAAAAACAGCGGCAAAGCTGCTGAATGAATACGGCACATTAAACAATATTATTGCCAATGCTGATCAGCTTAAAGGCAAACTCAGCCAGAATATTAAAGATAATGTAGACAACATCAAAGTTGACCATCAACTTGCCAGCATTGTCTGTGATCTTGATCTTGCCTTAGATTGGCATGACCTCAAACTCGCCAATCCTAATGTGGATCAACTCCGTGAGCTCTATACTGAATTAGAATTTCGTAACCAATTACAATCCTTAGACCATCCCAACAATCCCAATAGTTCTGCTTATCAACAAACCTCGCAAAGTATTGCCAAAGCTGAACTAAAAGCAGAACCCGTGGTGGCTGAAGATCATGCCAATCTATCAAGTCAAGATGATCAACTCGGTAATGCGACTTATCATACGGTATTGAGCCAACAAGATTGGGATGCCTTATTGCAGCGTATGCAGCAAGCCAATCATTTTGCGATTGATACTGAAACGACTAATCTGGATTATCGCTTTGCCGAACTGGTCGGTTTCTCGGTCGCGTTTGATGCCAAAGATGCCTATTACGTTCCTGTGGCACATGATTATGAAGGTGCCCCTGAACAACTGAATCGTGAACTGGTTCTGGCTCAGATCAAACCGATCCTTGAAAATGAACAAGTCAAGAAAATTGGTCATCATTTAAAATATGATGCGCATATCTTTGCCAATCATGGTATCACCATTCAAGGTTGGTATTTCGATACCATGCTTGCTTCATATGTATTGAATGCCGCGGCAACGCGACATGGTATGGATGATGTTGCTCGTCTTTATCTCAGCCATTTGACCACGACGTTTGAACAAATCGCAGGTAAAGGCGCAAAGCAAAAAACCTTTAATCAGATTGAGCTTGAAGTCGCAGCGCATTATGCCGCCGAAGATGCGCATGTTACCTATCGTTTATATGAAGTACTCGCAGCAAAACTGAAAGCCCATCCAGAACTGGTCAATATTCTACATAATATTGAAATGCCTGTTGCTCGTGTCCTCACGGGAATGGAAGAAGATGGCATTAAACTCGACCATCAATTCCTCGATCAACTCAGTGTCGAGTTTTCAGAAACCATTCAAACGCTCGAAGCTCAAGCAGCAGAACTGGCAGGTGAAGCCTTTAATGTTGCCTCACCAAAGCAAGTCGGTGAAGTCCTGTTTGAAAAGCTAGGACTAAAAGGTGGTAAGAAAACTGCAACAGGTCAATACAGTACCAGTGAAAGTATTTTAGAGAAAATCGAACATCCATTGGCTGAAGTCATTTTGGAACATCGTGGCTTGGCAAAACTCAAAAATACCTACACCGATCGCCTGATTGAACAATCACATGACACAACCCATCGTGTACATACCAGCTATCATCAAGCCTTAACTGCAACAGGCCGTTTGTCTTCAACTGATCCAAACCTGCAAAACATTCCAATTCGTACTCCGATTGGGCGTCAAATTCGTAAAGCTTTTATTGCACCTGAGGGTCGTGTGTTACTCGCTGCCGATTATTCGCAAATCGAACTGCGTTTGATGGCACATTTCTCTCAAGATGATGCATTAGTCCATGCCTTCCAACAAGGTCAGGACGTGCATCGCCGTACCGCATCTGAAGTGCTTGGCATTGCCATTGAAGATGTCACTAATGACCAACGCCGCCAAGCCAAAGCAGTTAACTTTGGTCTGCTCTATGGTATGTCTGAATTTGGTCTCACCCGTCAGCTTGGCTTTAGCCGTGAAGAGTCACGTAGCTATATCGCACGTTACTTCCAACGATATCCGGGCGTATTAGATTATATGGAACGTACGCGTCAGATTGCGCGTGAACAAGGCTTTGTTGAAACCATTTTAGGCCGTCGTCTATATACGCCAGACATTATGGCAAGCAATAAAATGATCAAACAAGCTGCTGAACGTGCGGCAATCAATGCGCCACTACAAGGCAGTGCGGCTGATATTATTAAACTTGCCATGATTGCAGTCGATAAAATGCTACCTAAAGATCAAGCTAAGCTATTATTACAAGTGCACGATGAACTTGTGTTTGAAGCGGATGCTGCGATTGCGGATGAACTGTCCAAGCAAATTGCTGAAGTGATGCAATCGGTATTGGAAATTTCAGTGCCGTTTGTGGTTGAAGTTGGACAAGGTCCAAACTGGGATGCTGCCCACTAAGCCATCTACATACCCGAAAAACAAAATGTTTCTTGCAGACAGGGGATAAACTCCCCTGCGCTACAAGAAAACTGAAAATAAAGAATATCTGATAAAAATTAATTCGTATAGGAGAAAGGAATGCAATATGTCCTTTAATCAAGTCCAATTTAAGCGCTTTCACTCTATTGATTCATTACGCTGTATTTCAATCTTTTTGGTTTTACTGCATCACTTCAATATCCCTTATAAGCTGTTTGACACCTCGATCAATTTTCAGGTTTTGGGTGAAAACATCACCACACTTTTAGCCCGCAATGGTAATTATGGTGTCACCATGTTCTTTGTGATCTCGGGCTATCTCATCACCTCACATACCATCAAACGCTGGGGTGCATTACATCAGATCAATACGCGCGACTTTTATATTTCACGATTCGCTCGCATCATACCGACCTTGATTCTGCTGATCTGTCTGGTCAATCTCTTCGGTGCATTTGAGCTTAAACCTTTTATGACTCAGGCCCCAAACGGCATTGTTGTCGCTCAGTCAACAGTTAACCTAGCAGCATTGACCTTTTGGATGAACATCCTGATTATTGAAAATGGTTGGGTCAACTATGCGCTTGGCGTGTTATGGTCTTTATCTGTGGAAGAAGTGTTTTATCTACTATTCCCACTAACAGCACTGCTATTTAAGAAGAAGCCCTACTTTCTATTTATCTGTGTTGCCATAATTCTATTTGCACCCTATTTTAGATATTTACATTATGGTGAGGAAAGTGGTGCGTACCTCTACCATTACTTCTCTAGTTTTGATGGAATTGCCTTTGGCTGTATTGCAGCGCTGATCGCACCGCAACTGAAACTGCAAGCCCAAACCTGGTTAGGGTTGAAATACCTTGCCATTGCGACCATGTTCATCATCTATTTTTCTGCACCGATTAAACAAAACTGTATTTGGGGCGTTAGCCTGTTTGCACTTGCGACAGCGATCGTGATTGTTGCGAATGCGGCAAATGAACACACTACGACGCAGACACAGCGGTTTAAGTGGTTACAAGAGATTGGCAAGAACAGTTATGAAATTTATTTATTCCACCTGATTATTTTAGGTTTTTTTAAACTGTTTTATACGCCAGCAGTCACAGAAGGCAACATTAAACTGGTCTTATTATTGGTCTATTTTGTCCTTGCGATTGGGTTAGGTGCTTTCATTGCACGCTATTTCTCCAATCCATTAAATCGAGCCATACGGCAACGTTTGATCAAGAAATAAAAAATGGGCATAACGCCCATTTTTTATTGAATCAGATTTGCTTAAAGACCAGTTAATAGCACTTTAGCTGCTTCATTCATCAGAATCTCAGCGACGTACAAAGCCAAGAAAGCCAAAATTGGAGACAGGTCGATCATCCCCATATTCGGTAATAAACGGCGGAATGGTGCAAGCAATGGTTCAGCCAATTCTTGAATCACTTCAATATAAGGTGAGCGTGTCTGCGTAAACATCACCACCCAACTTAAAATGATCGTTGCAAAAATCAAGTAACGACAGAAACGAATCAAATCCTGAATCATGGTCACAAATGTCGTGATCACCAGATATACCGCACTATGTGGCATCTGCCCAGACAAATACATCAGACCAAACATTTTCAATAAATACAGCACCACCAACAAAGCAACTGCCGCTAAATTGACACGGCCTTTACCAATCGTCGGGAAAATGCGGCTAAACACATCCACAATCTTGGTGGCTTTCACGGTTGAAAGCACCACAGGATTGTATGGACTGACTGCTGCCAATTGCATTAAAAAACGGAAAAAGACCAATAAAATTGCAACATTGATCAAAACACCAAAAATTAGCGCAGAACTTGCACCCATAATTGTCTTATCCTACTTAAACCGATTTAGTCTTGTCACTCAACTCTTGCGCTAGCTCTTGGCTACGCTTCTGAGCTGCTGCAAGCGCTGCTTGAATATTTTGTGAAATCTGCGCACGATCAAACACCTCTAAAGCTGCTTGCGTTGTACCATTTGGAGAGGTCACATTTTTACGTAATTCTGCTGGAGAATTTGAGCTGGTAATCGCCATTTGTGCCGCACCCAAAGCTGTTTGCAAGGTCAATGCCGTCGCCACTTTTTCATCGAGTCCCAAGTTTTTGCCAGCACGAATCATACTTTCCATTAAATAGAAGAAGTATGCTGGGCCAGAACCAGAGACTGCGGTTACTGCATCAATTTGAGCTTCAGTTTCCACCCAAATGGTTAAACCTGTCGCCGCTAAAATTTGACTGGTTAACTCACGATCTTGAGCATTTACCGCTTCAGATGCATAAATGCCATGTGCACCTGTTTGTACCAATGCTGGCGTATTCGGCATGACACGAACAATACGTTGACTACCACCAATTAAATCTGAAATCGTTTGAATTTCAGCACCCGCAATAATTGAGATCACGAGTTTATCTGACAATAAACCTTTTAATGGTTGTAATACCGTTGCCAAAACTTGGGGTTTGACCGCCAATACCACAACGTCCGCATTTTTAATTGCGTCCACATTGTCTGTTGTGGTTTGAATATTTTTTTCTTCTAAGATGTGACGAATTTGTTCTACAGGATCAGAAACTGTAATGCGCGTTGTGGGTAAACCACGAGATAGCAACCCACCAATCAAGGCCTGTGCCATGTTACCGCCGCCAATAAAACAAATATTTTGGTTCAATGTTGTCGCCATGTCCTACTCATCATACGAAAAAGACTGCTGAAAAACGTCATTACAGTCAGAAATTAAACTTGGTTGCCAACCGCCCTGCTCTAAATAATCAGATTGCGCCAACCAAAAACCCTTTGGGCTAAAAACCCCAAGCATAACATTATCTACGACTAATATTTGAATTGTATGACGTAACCAAGGCAAAATCTGTAGCTCTTGGATGGCTTTTTTCAGAGGCCAATGTCCAACACGACCATAAAGATGAATTTTTTCACCCCCCTGTCGTTTAAGCAACCTTAACTCTCGCCCTAAAAGCCGAGATGAAAGACCAATTTTTTGAGTTTTAATCTTAAATTGTCCAGCCGCAACATTGATGGTTTCACCTATATCAAACTGTTGTGACAACGTATCAGGAAAGGAAAATAATTTTTCTGCGTACAGCTCATCGTGGGTTAAACGATATAACGTTTTCTGATAGCGAACGAAATAATGTTGATTGATATGTAAAGTTGCCTGCGCATCTGGCTTTGCAAGAATGACCTCATGCTGCAATCGCTGCACCATATCATAACTTGGTCGATATTGATCCACCCCCTTCATCCAAGTCGATAACAATTGACGTTGCCGTGCAGCCGAGAGTTGCTGCAACTTGATCAGATCAAGTACACGATCGGTCGCACAGTGTTGCCAATCCGTCTGCAACACGTCATCCAGTATTTCCGCAGCATCCTGCATCAAAGAACTAGTCCGTGCTACAGCTGCCTGCATTTTGGGGAAGCGTTTTTGTAAGACATCCCATAATTCTTCTCGACACCACGCCCGATCGTAGTGCGTATCATGATTAGTTGGGTCTGTCACATAGGCAAAACCAAGTTGCTGCGACCATTGTTCAATTTGCTCGCGACTCACATCTAAAAATGGTCGCCAAATGGTCATGTCTTGACGAATATCAAGTTGCTGCATCGCAGCTAATCCATGCACGCCTGCTCCAGAAAACAAGCGTAATAATAGCGTCTCAGCCTGATCCTGCTGATGATGGGCCAAAACTAAAATTTCATTGGATTGTAAATGCTGTTGATAGGCTTGATAACGCGCTTGACGCGCTTGCTGTTCCAAATTGCCTGTCGCAACGTCTACTTGCTGGATAATACACGGGATATTTAAGGCATCTGACTGCTGCTTTACAACACGACCCCATTCGGCACTCATTGCTTGTAGTTGATGATCAACATAAATCGCACGGGTTTGAGTCGGAAAAAGTTCAGACATTAGAAACAGCAACAGCATGGAATCCATGCCGCCGCTACACCCAATCAAGAATTGAGTTTGTTCAGAAAAATGCTGTGTTTGTGCTAAGACGCGATGCCTAAATTGCTGCTGCCAAACTTCATTAAACGTTGATAACGTGCGTCGCATCGTTCTTGTGCATCCATCGGTTGCAATTCATCTAAAGCTTGTTTTAACACATCTTTCAAATCATGCATGACTTTTTCAGGCTGCAAGTGTGCACCATCACCTTCATCCACAACATATTCAACAATGCCTAAAGCTTGAAGTTTATCTGCAGTTAAAGAAAGTGCTTCACTCGCTTGTGCTGCTTTATCTGCGGTTTTCCATAGAATAGACGCACAACCTTCAGGTGAAATCACCGAATAAATACTGTGTGACAGCATAATCACACGATCGGCTACACCAATACCGAGAGCACCACCTGAACCGCCTTCACCAAGAATCGTCGCAATCACAGGCACTTTTAAACTTGAAAGTTGTGCCAAGCTGGTTGCAATCGCTTCTGCTTGACCACGTTCTTCAGCCCCTACACCAGGATATGCACCCATGGTATCGACGAAGGTAAACACAGGTAAATTAAAACGCTCAGCCATATCGAGTAAACGTTGTGATTTACGATATCCTTCTGGATTACACATCCCAAAGTTATGCTGTAGTTTTTCACGTGTGCTGCGACCACGATGTTGACCAACCACCATCACAGGTTGTCCGTCAAAACGTGCCAAACCACCGATCATGGCACCATCATCACCAAATAAACGGTCGCCGTGAAGTGCATCAAATTCAGTAAAAATTTCACTGACATAATCTAGAAATTGCGGACGCTCAGGGTGTCGTGCAATTTGAACCGTAGCCCAAGCCTTGGACTGAGTCGCTTTATTTTTCATAAGTCAAGAATGGTCCATAATAATATGGTTAATCAACAAATTTGTCTGACTGAATATTTAACTCAATGTCCCAGTGCTTAAATTGCACCTGCTCATCATGCAGGTCTGCAACCAATAAAGGCCATTGTTTAGCATCGCCAGAAACGCTGAGTTGCCATTGTTGATCATTTACAACACTCAGTTCAATGGCAGGAAGCATCTGATCACTACGACTATGGTTCAGTAAAACTGCAAGACGAAGTAATAAGCAAAGGTAGATTAAATGACTACCACCGACCTTTAAAACGTCATTTTTTGCATCTGCACGTAACTTACGACGATGGTGTGAAACCAAGTGTGAAAGATGATTTTGATCAATTTGTGAGAAACCCGGAATATCCGAATGTTGCAATAAATATGCCCCATGACGGTGATAACCACCATGGCTAATCGCTAAACCGATTTCATGCAGATAAGCTGCACGACGTAGTAAGTCACTGTCTTCAGTCGTTAAATTTAACGCATCGGCAACACCATCAAACAACTCTTGTGCCGTATTGACCACCCGTTCAGCTTGTTTGGGATCTGCGTTATAACGTCCCATAAGTGCTTGCACACTGCGGTCACGAATATCTTCATGCTTAAAACGACCGAGCAAGTCATACATCACGCCTTCACGTAATGCACCGTCAGAATATGCCAATTTGTCGATATCTAAGACTTCAAAAATGGCATACAAAATCGCAAGGCCGGCTGGCAAAACTGCTCGACGGTCTTCACGTAGACCTTCAAAATCAATTTCAGAAATATGTTTAAATTTGAGCAAACGATCTTTTAATTTATATAAACCATCACGGGTCAAGTTTTCTTGCTCATCACTTAAACCGAGATTAACCGCGATCTGACGGCAGGCTTTAATGGTTCCGCTTGATCCGACGACAGTATCCCAACCCACAGATTTATAAGTATTGGCTATGGCGGACATTTCTTTGCGTGCAGCAACCACGGCTTTATCAAATGCTTTGCTGGTAATTTCACCATCAGGGAAATAGGTTTTACTATAGGCCACACAGCCCATTTGTAAGGATTCGGTATGCAGCGGCTCAAATTCCTCACCGATGATAAACTCGGTTGAACCACCACCAATATCCACGACTAAACGTCGACCACCATTGGCCATGGTATGTGAAACGCCCAGATAAATCAGACGTGCTTCTTCACGACCCGCAATAATTTCAATCGGTTTCGGTAAAATTTCGGCTGCTTTTTGGATAAATTCGTGACCATTTTTTGCTTGTCTTAACGCATTGGTTGCCACGATACGTAAACGATTCGGTTGTACTGAGCTCAAACGCCCAACAAAACGGGCTAAACATGCCAGTCCACGCTGTTGCGCAGCTTCGGTTAAATTCTTATTTTCATCAAGCCCAGCTGCTAACTGTACTTTTTCTGACATTGAAGCAACTTTCTTAACTTCACCGTGATCAACACGAGCGATTGCCAGATGGAAACTATTCGATCCCATATCAATCGCAGCAAGTAATTCTTCATCAATCAGAAAATCAGACATTATTCATATAAACCCATGCTCAATTCACGCATTAGAGTAATTCACATGCTTACAATTTTAAAGTCATTTTAAGCAATAAAAGTACTGTATTTGCGCTTTTACTTAATAAATGATTGTAGAAGTCGATGATCAACATCGTGAGCATCCATTAGACTTTTCGGTTTCAAACTTGAATAATCAGAACAAACCCTTACATTGAGTAAAGTAGCAATGTAATATTCATCGTGATGATGATTAAATTCGCACTTTATTTCTTAAATTTGGAGCAACCTCATGTCTGCGACTATTGTTAATACAACTGATGCAAACTTCCAAGCAGATGTTTTAGATGCTGAAACTCCTGTACTTGTTGATTTCTGGGCTGGCTGGTGTGCACCTTGTAAAGCAATTGCACCTGTTCTTGAAGATCTATCAACTGAATATGCAGGAAAAGTAAAAATCGTTAAAGTTGACGTGACTGCATGTGAAGATACTGCTGTAAAATATAACATTCGTAATATCCCAGCATTATTGATGTTTAAAAATGGCGAAGTTGTTGCTCAACAAGTTGGCGCAGCGCCGCGTTCAAAACTTGCAGCATTCATTGACCAAAACATCTAATTCGATTGTCACACGGTCAATACAAGAAATACGCGATTGATTGAATCGCGTATTTCTTAGTAAAAATTGACAATTTACTTGATTTCCTCTATATTTCTGGATCAAGAAGCTTTGAATGGAATCTACTTCATTGCGCTTCTTACAAGACAAAACATAAGATCGCCGCTCGGCAATAACAATTGTTTTCACATTTCTCTCTGAAACAATGAACCAGACTACTGAATCGTGGTTGTGTAAATACAATTACCTCAGCATGTATGTATGCGGTCGATTTTTTATTCTTTCCCTAACGTAGTCCTCCACTTATTCCATTCTGTCTGACCACTTATGAACTTAACTGAACTCAAGAAAAAACCCATTGGCGAACTCATTAAAATTGCGGAGTTTATGGGCCTTGAAGGCATGGCACGTAACCGTAAACAAGATATTATTTTTGCCATTTTAAAACGCCACGCCATGAACGGCGAAGAAATCTTTGGTGATGGTGTTCTCGAAATTCTTTCTGATGGTTTTGGCTTCTTACGCTCTGCTGCTGGCTCATATCTAGCAGGACCAGATGACATTTATGTCAGCCCATCACAAATTCGCCGCTTTAATTTACGTACCGGTGATACGATTACTGGCACAATTCGTCCACCGAAAGAAGGTGAACGTTATTTTGCTTTATTAAAAGTAAACCAAATTAACTACGATACGCCTGAAAACTCACGTAATAAAATTCTATTTGAAAACCTTACCCCATTATTCCCAACTGAACAGTTGGTGATGGAATTGGGTAACGGTACAACAGAAGACTTAACCTCTCGTGTTGTCGATCTTGTCGCGCCAATTGGTAAAGGTCAACGTTCTATTATTGTTGCGCCGCCAAAAGCGGGTAAAACAATGTTATTACAAACCATTGCGCAATCGATTGTCCGTAATAATCCAGAAGTTTTCTTAATTGTACTTCTAATTGACGAACGTCCTGAAGAAGTCACCGAAATGGAACGTACTGTTCGTGGTGAAGTGATTGCATCTACATTTGATGAAGCACCTGCCCGTCACGTTCAAGTTGCTGAAATGGTGATCGAGAAAGCGAAACGTCTAGTTGAACACAAAAAAGATGTTGTGATTCTCCTTGACTCGATTACCCGTCTTGCACGTGCTTACAACACTGTAGTGCCTTCATCAGGCAAGGTATTGACTGGTGGTGTAGACGCACATGCTCTAGAACGTCCAAAACGTTTCTTCGGTGCTGCACGTAATATTGAAGAAGGTGGTTCACTCACCATTATTTCTACTGCTTTGATTGAAACTGGCAGTAAAATGGATGATGTGATCTATGAAGAGTTTAAAGGTACAGGTAACCAAGAAATTACCCTTGATCGTCGTATTGCAGAGAAACGTGTATTCCCTGCAATGAATATCAAAAAATCTGGTACTCGTCGTGAAGAACGCCTCATGAGCGAAGAGAATCTTCGTAAAGTTTGGATTCTACGCAAGTTATTACATCCGATGGATGAGCTTGCGGCGATGGAATTCTTATTAGATCGTATGAAAGAAACCAAAACCAATGATGACTTCTTCGATCAAATGAAACGAAAGGCATCGACTTAAAGTCCAAAGAAAAAGCTACCTTAATGGTAGCTTTTTTTATTTGGTTGACACGCTTACAGAATATTTACACATTCTTCTAAAAATCATGAAAATAACCAATCTATTGATTTATAAGTTTATATTTTAAAATTGATATTATTTTTTTTCAATTTACCGATTCAAATCATATAACTCATAGTTATTTTCTATCAAAAAATAGCCAAATTCTGCCCATTTTTGTCGTTTTGTTGGACAGAACAGTAGTAATTCATGAATTGCTTTGATAGGATAGCTACAGACCAGTTAGGCTGCTCCCTGCGTTGTTACCTAAAGCGTTTAGGAATAATAAAAGCACAAACAGACTAGCTCAGGTTTTTTTTAATCTCACAATTTTATGAGAGTGATGCCATGTTATTCAAAAAATTCGCTGTTGTTGCTGCTATTGCTACTACTTTAGCTTTCGTTGGTTGCTCTAAGAAAGAAGAAGCGCCAGCTACTGACGCTACTGCTGCTGCATCTGAAGCTGTAGAAGCTGCTTCTGAAGCTGTAGAAGCTGTTGATGCTGCTGCTTCTGAAGCTGTTGCTACTACTGAAGCTGCTGCTTCTGACGTTGCTGCTGCTGCTTCTGACGTTGCTGCTACTGAAGCTGCTCCTGCTGAAGCTTCTGCTGCTCAATAATCTAGTTTTAGATTATCGAAAAAAAGAGAACCTTACGGTTCTCTTTTTTTATGCCTAACATTTCTATAAATAAAAGATTGGCATAAAAAAAGCAGATCAATCGATCTGCTCATTCCCAACGCGCTGTCTAAATTTCTGACCCGCTCTGAACGTGACCACTCGACGTGCAGAAATTGGAATTTCCTCACCTGTCTTTGGATTACGTCCTGGACGTTCACGCTTATCACGTAACTCGAAATTACCGAAGCCAGAAAGTTTGACTTGTTCGCCAGCAATTAATGCTTGGCTAATTTCGTCAAAAAATAACTCGACCATTTGTTTTGCTTCGCGGCGATTTAAGCTAGTAAGCTCACTTAAATGGTCCGCCATATCTGCTTTTGTTAATGCTGTCATGAGGCCCTCAATGTCGCTTGGTAAGTGTCTTCCAACACTTGAATAATGTTATCCATACCAGATTTAATTTCAGCATCTTCAAGCGTACGAGTTGGATGTTGCCATAACACTGCAAAAGCTAAAGAGCGCTTGCCTTGTTCAACCCCTTGGCCCGTATACACATCGAACAACCATGCTGAGTCGAGTAACTCACCACCAGTCTGCTCAATTAACCGCTGAATATCTCTTACCTCAATATTATCAGAGATTAAAAGCGCAATATCACGTCTAACCGATGGAAAACGTGATAATTCTGTAAAATTAGATACATAAGATTGCAAAACTGCCTGTTGATCCAGCTCTGCGACCCAAGTTATACCCAAATCGAGTTCATTTTCCAATGATGGATGTAGACGACCTAAATAACCAATCGATTGTCCATCCACCAAAATTTCTGCCGATTGGCCAGGATGCAACCATGCACGCTCTGTACGAACAAAGTCAGCACCAATACGACCAGCAGCTAAAATCTCTTCAATCTCACCTTTGAAATCAAAGAAATCCATTGATTGAGGTTTTGCATGCCACGATTCTGGTACACGAGCACCAACCGCAATCAATGCTAAAGTTGGGATCTGTTTTAGATCATGAATATTTTGCGCATCCTGATAATCAAAACGTAGGCCCAACTCAAAGAAACGTACACGCTGCTGTTGACGGTTTAAGTTGTACTGTACACACGGAATTAAGCTAGACAACAAAGTACTACGCATTGCAGCCAAATCACTTGAAATAGGATTGGCAAGCATCAGTGGCTGTACATCTGGATTTAATTGCTTCTCAAGTTTTGCATCGGCAAAGCTAAAGCTAATTGCTTCTTGATAGCCCAATGTCACCGCAGTTTGACGTAATTGTGCAATTTCAAAACGGTCTTGGTACTTTTCCAGTTTTACATCAATTTTTGGCAAACTGATTTGAATATTGTCATAACCGTGAATACGGGCAACTTCTTCAATTAAATCTTGATAGATTGCCATATCATAGCGATGCGATGGTGGAACAACACGCCACTCACCTTCAGCTTTACTTTCAACCACACAGCCCAAACGCGTCAAAGCATCGGCAATAAAATCACCAGCCACAGCATAACCGAGTAATTGATCAACTTGTGCTTGCTTCAATACAATTGCTTCGCGCTTTGGAAGCAGTTCTGCCTGTTCAGCAACAGTCACTGGACCAAACTCACCACCAGCAAAGGCTTGAATAAGCTCAGAAGCACGGTGCATAGCAATCATTGGCAATTCAAAATCCACACCGCGTTCATAACGTTGTGATGAATCCGTATGTAAACCAAAACGACGCGCACGACCTGCAATCGCTAAAGGTGCAAAGAATGCACTTTCAAGGAAGATGTCTTGGGTATCATCAGTTACCGATGAATCTAGCCCCCCCATAATTCCCGCAATCGCTAAAACTTTTTGATCATCTGCAATGACCATCATGTCATCTTGCAATTCAACTTCTTGATCATTGAGTAACGTCAACTTTTCTTGTGACTGCGCTTGGCGGACTTGAATCGAACCTTCAATTTTTGCCAAGTCAAAGGCATGCATGGGTTGACCCAATTCAAGCAACACATAGTTAGTAATATCCACCAAAATGCTATGGGTACGAATACCTGAACGTGCAAGAGCTTGCTCCATCCACTCAGGAGTTGCCGCTTTGACATTCACATTTTTGATAATACGCCCTAAATAACGTGGTGTACCTTCAGTGCTAATCGTTACTGCTTTCTCATCAGTAATTGATGCAGGAACAGCCTGAATCTTTGGTTCATTTACTTCAAGCTGGTTAATCACCGCGATTTCACGGGCAATACCACGAATACTAAAGCAGTCACCACGGTTGGGTGTGATACTAATATCAATGACATTGTCATCAAGCTTTAAATATTCACGAATATTCATACCCACTGGTGCATCAGCCGGTAATTCCAACAAACCATCAATTTTGTCTTCTAAATCAATTTCAGAGGCACCACACAGCATGCCTTGTGATTCCACACCACGCAGCTTGCCTTTTTTAATTTTGAAATCGCCTGGCAATACCGCACCGATCGTTGCAACAGGTGCTTTCATGCCCACACGAACATTTGGCGCACCACAGACAATCTGTAAGGCGTCACCTGAACCAATATTAATCGTGGTCACACGTAAACGATCTGCATCTGGATGTTGTTCAACCGTAAGGACTTCACCAATAACCACACCAGTAAACGGTTTTGCAACAGGTGCTAACTCATCGACTTCCAAACCCAACATGGTCAATTGATCAGACAATGTATCGCTATCAATCGCTGGATTTACCCAGCTGCGTAACCAATTTTCACTAATTTTCATTTGTATAAACCTTCTTTAATCCTGAAAAAATGTTTAGGCAAACTGGCGTAAAAAACGCACATCATTTTGGTAGAACATACGCAAATCATTGATGCCATAACGCAACATTGCAAAACGCTCTACCCCTAAACCAAAAGCAAAGCCTTTGTATTTATCAGGATCAATCCCTGCAGCACGCAGTACATTTGGGTGCACCATGCCACAACCTAAAACTTCTAACCAACGACCACGCTCATCCATAATATCTACTTCAGCGCTTGGCTCAGTAAATGGGAAATAAGATGGACGGAAACGTACTTTCAAATCTTTTTCAAAGAATTCATTTAACAGGTTAATCAATAAACCTTTTAATTCAGCAAAGCTGGTATTTTCTGCAACGTATAAGCCTTCGATCTGATGGAACATTGGCGAATGCGTTTGATCCGAGTCACAACGATATACACGACCTGGACACACGATGCGAATTGGCGGCTGACTGGTTTCCATGGTACGAATTTGTACACCCGAGGTATGGGTACGAAGCAAATGCGTTGCATCAAAATAGAAGGTGTCATGCATAGCACGAGCTGGATGATGACCCGGAATGTTTAAGGCTTCAAAGTTATGATAATCATCTTCAACTTCAGGACCATACGCAATTTGGAAACCAGCTTTGGTAAAGAACTGGCAAATACGCTCTTGTACCTGAGTTACAGGATGAATACTTCCCATACGCTGACCGCGACCAGGTAAAGTAATATCAATGGTTTCACTTGCCAATTTTTTTGCAAGCTCAGCTTGTTGTAATGTTTGTTGACGCTCAGTCAAAGCTGTATTGATTGCTTCACGAACAGCATGAATCGCAGCACCTTGTACTTTGCGTTCTTCAGGATCCATTTTTCCAAGTGCTTTCGACTGCTCTGCAAGCTGGCTTTTTTTCCCTGTAAATTGCACACGGACTTGATCGAGTGCAGCAAGGTCTTGAGCCGCTGCAATGGCAGCAAGCGCTTCAGTGGTCAGGGCTTCCAGTGACATAGTAACTCTCAAAGCAACAAAATATAGAAATATAATAAAACGCTATAGTTTATCAGCTTTTTACCTATTTAATGAAGATAAACGACTGTTTAAATAGAGTACTTTTTCAGTTTTAATTTAAAGATAAAACAACAAGAATATGAAGCAGATGGCTTAAATTTTCGTAAAAATTAATCAATAATTAAATAAAATGTATAAGATACTAGGGTCTATTGACATTTCAACCATGCATTGCGTTATCAGCTAAAACGACATAAACAAGGCATGAAACGCAGACAATCGCAAACCCCTTGTCAAGTTTCATAACACAGTTTAGGGAGGTTTTAGCCATAACCTGAGTAAGATCAAAGCACTGCTTTGATCGCAGCGCAAGGACAGATGCGTTATCTCTTATTTATTTAGAATGGCTAAATTACATAAGACATGCCTTGTAGCATCAAAAAAATGTCCGCTGTCGCAATGAGAGCTTTAGCTCGCAAGGTGAAATATCAATAAACCCTAATTCGTCAATGAGAAAGAATAACGATGGCGCTTGATCAAATCTGGAAACAACAGCTTACACTTGTGACTTATGGCAATGAGTTTCTTGCAGGTGAACTCAATTTTAGTCGTTGGATTGAACATCCGATTTTCAATCAAAATCGACTGATCTTTAGGGATTTACTCTCCCAGCACCTGTTGGCACAACATTTCCAGATTTGGCTTGAAGGCTTAAAAAAACAAGGGGTTAAAAAACTCAGCCTACATTTATCCAGCGTACTCAATGATGAGCAAAATCCAAATGCCAATGTAGAGCTGCTTCCCTTCGCACATTTTATTGTGAGCCACCAAGGCAATAAAAAAACCGCATGGATTTGTGGACATGAACTGGCTGAATGGGATAACAGTGATCAAGCCTTTGATATACCGATACCCCAACAAACAACACTCCGCCAAGAAGTGTTTTGGCGTTATGAGTTGAATGATAAATTCGCTAAAAAAATTGATACTGACTTACAAAAAGTGAATTGGAATCAGGTGGCCATTTTCTTGGAAAAAGAACTGTTCGATAGTAAATATGCAGAACATTTTTCTGAGCCAGAACAACAGGACCTCCCTTTCTATGGCTATGAATTTGATTCGATCAGTACACCAAACCAGCAACTCGCATTGATTCCAACTGATTATCCCGCTGATTGTGCACATCGCCTGTTATATCGTACTCAAGCTTTGGCTGATTATTTGGAGCAACAAAGACAACATCCTTATCATGCGACAGGTGAATTGATCAGTCCTGAAGAACAAATCAATTTGCGTAATTTCGCCCAGAAGACCGATGATTTATTTGCAAAATTAATTGTGAAAACAGCAAATCATTACCAAACGGCCCAATTCACAGCAGAAGAGCCTGAAATTATTGATCGAACGATGGAAATCCCACATCAACTAGATAAAGCCCAACAGCATAAAGTTGGCACATCAGGTGTTATCAAACTGATTATCCTAACTGTAATTATCTGTCTGCTTGCTTATTATTTTGGTCTGTAACAACACCATGCATAAAAAAACCTAGATCACACCATCTAGGTTTTTCTTTTATCGTTTTAGAAGGTGGGGCGAATTCTGATAATCACTTTATGCCCGCCATCATGCTGATTAACAATGTGATGCACATTTTCAATTTCACCTTCAACTTCAGCATCTGGCCCATAAAAAATTCGGATGGTTTCACCCTTTCTAGGCACAATACTCAGTTCTGTTTCAAATGCACCTTGCTGTAACCCTTCTACACTCACTAACATATTTTTATCCTGATGCTGTTTTCTTTACTGTAAAAAGATTTCAGCGTAAAAGTCTAATCGAACATGTTTGGGTTATGTAATCATTAAATAAATCAATAGATTATCTTACTCATCATAATCTAAATCATCTTCATCCATATTGAGGAAATCAGGTTCAGGGGTTTGTTCAAATTGCACGGCGAGAATATCTGTGTATTGAAGTAAACTGGCTTTAGCGACGCGATGCATTCCATCCATCACACGCCCTTGTGCACATAAGATAATTGGATAACTCAGATCAGCATCTTGAATCAGTTGAAAGTGCTCAATGATTTGTTGTGTTGTTGGATATTGATCTGGAAACCAATAGGCTTCGTTTAGCTCTTGAATATCAGCCAGTAAAATTTTCTTAGGCATCAAGTTTTTCGTCAACTCAAGTAAATGATGAACATCCCAGATATAGAGATCTTGTCCAATATTGCGAAAATGGTATTGTTTTCTCATTACTTTTTGATCACTCTATCTCTAATTCAAAATGATTATAATAGGAAGAAGAGTGTATCTCCATTTACCAAGAATTTACCGTCAAATCGCATTAGTCAGTTATGGAAATGAATTTTTAACTGGCGGCGTAGATTCCGAGCTTTTAGACCGCCACCCTTTACTCTTCACCCACTTTCCTATTTTACGAAATATTGAGCAAGGTAATTTACTGGCAGGCTCTGCTTCACATTTTTTAAGTTTTCTGAAATCACAAGGTCTAGAAAAAATCAGTTTACATTCGGCATCCAATCTCTCAAATTATTTGAACGAATCGAAACTTTTTAATTTCACCCAAAGTGATAGTGACTTTTGTATTGTCTGCCATTTTCCTCAACAACAGTTAAAAGCACTGATCCATTGTGAAGAAAAATCACTTTGGCAAAGCTATGATAACGATGGATACCCATTATACTCAGACTATAACAATTACCATGACAGCGTTGAAAACTATGTGTTGATCGATCTTCCTGTCGTGGCTATTTCCAGTATTGCTGAAGATTTAAAACCTATCTCTTGGCAAAGCTTTTTCAATGAATACCAAGAAAAAATCTATCATTTTGCAGTGGCTCGACGCTTTGGAAGTTACCCTATTCCGTTGACTGATAATAATTGCTATGAAGGCGATATGTATCAAATTGAAGAACAGTTCCCTGTACTCCCCTATAATCTGAAAAAGAATTATGCCAGTATTTTAATGCTCAATGCTGCTCGCTTAAAAAGTCAGTTTGATAATGAATCTCATATCAAAAATGACAATGGTGATTACTGGCACATGTCTGAAACTGAAAAACTAGAATTTGATACTGCACGTAATACACTCGAAGAATTCCACGTCCTTATCTTTAAATATACGGCCAACCAATATCAGAACTCAAATATCAGTGACTACCATGATCAACACAATGCTTTTAAATTTCATCCTAAATCTATAGATTCTATCGATTTTTCAAAAAACACTCTCCCATTAGCAGAGCATGAAACTTTTTCATTCACAGAACCTCAACCCCACTTTCATTGGTCAGGAATCATAAAATTTCTATGGTCCATGCTATGGTGTTATTGCGCGTTATGGACCTTAGCTTATTTCGCAGTTGATTGGGGTAATCTTTTTATTCTGGTTCTTGCTTTTATCTATGCCATATATAAAGTACTTAAAAAATTAGCCAATGAAAAAGACCACTAAAAAGCGGTCTTTTTCATTTTGTGCCTATAGCAACTGAGCACGCACCTGCATAAGTGCAAAACCAAGTAAATTTAATCCCTGCCATTGGCTCGGGTCTTGGATATGCTGGTGATCTTGTGCCATACCAATCCCCCAAATCTTATCAACCGGCGATGCTTCAACCAAAATACGATCATGCGTGGCAATCAAGAAATCTCTTAATTCAGGATGCTGTGAAAATTTGGCAAAGTTTGCCTGTACCACAATATCAAAACGTTTTTCTTGCCAAATCTGCTCGTCATAGTTGTGCACTTTGCGTCCTAACTGCTTTGCATCATTGGGATGCTTAACTTTTAAGATTTGTGCAAAAACATCTTCATCGTTAAAGAGTTTTGCTTTTTGCGCCATCATATAATGTTCCGCTGTGAGATATTCAACACCCTCCTGTTTGAATGGCGATGGAAACCACTGGCTAAAACAGCTTTTGTCTACATGGTTGGTTTGCTTTGGGGTATGTCCCCAGAAATATAAATATTTAAATGGGCAACCTTGTTGGACTTGTTGAATTAAATCATTTAAAAATTGTTCATCTCGCATTATCTATCTCTGATTATTATCTATTATTGAAAATCCAATTCACTAAAAATAAAAAAGACCGCTAAAAAGCGGCCTTCTTTGAATCTCTAAGCTTATGCAGCTAATGCGCCTTTAGCTTTTTCAGCTAAAGCAGCAAATGCAACTGCATCATGCATAGCGATGTCAGCTAATACGCGACGGTCGATGATCACTTGAGCTTTTTTCAAGCCATCGATCATACGGCTGTATGACAAACCGTTAAGACGAGCACCAGCATTGATACGCGCAATCCATAAAGCACGGAATTGACGTTTCTTTTGACGGCGGTCACGGTAAGCGTATTGACCAGCTTTGATTACCGCTTGGAACGCTACGCGATAAACGCGTGAACGAGCACCATAGTAACCTTTAGCGCGAGCAAGAATTTTTTTGTGACGACGATGAGCCACTACACCACGTTTTACACGAGCCATTTATAATCTCCTTAGATGTATGGGCACATAGCACGAACTGATGCAACGTCACTTACGTGAACCATTACACAGCCGCGCAATTGACGGATACGCTTAGCAGATTTTTTGGTCAAAATGTGGCGTTTGAACGCTTGTTTACGCTTAAAGCCGTTTGCAGTCGCTTTGAAGCGTTTAGCTGCACCACGGCGAGTTTTCATCTTAGGCATAACAACCTCTTTTGAACACCTGTTCGGAACGTTTGCACCATTGCAAAAACGACCTGCAGGTAAGGGAGCCAGTATTCTAAAGCATAGCAAGCTAAAACGAAAGTAAAATGCTCATTTTTTGATAGTAAATCGTCTCTTTTCTATAAACGTTATTTTCTATAACCAATTCTCAAATTACGAGAAACATCCATAAAATTAACACCTATAATAAATACAAGCTCTTAAATTCAAAAGAATATGACTATACAAAATGATGCTTTCGCTGCATTACGGTACCGAGATTTCTCTATTGTGACCGTTAATCAATTCTGCTTAACACTGGCAATTTTGATTCAGGAAATTATCGTCGCCTATTCACTTTATCAAATCACCCGTGATCCACTCACCTTGGGTTTCATTGGTCTGGCAGAAGCGATTCCATTTATCACGCTGTCTTTATGGGGCGGTTATTTCGCCGACAAATTGAATAAACAGACCATTATGAAAATCTGCTTATTCTTTTCGATTCCATTACCTTTAATTCTCTGGACACTGTTTCATTTACACGGCTTAGAAAAAATTGGTATCAGCACGCTGTCTTGGGGTATCTATGCCGTGATTTTTGCTTTAGGGACCATTCGAGGTTTTTATAATCCATCGGCAACCTCACTTAAACCTTTTCTAATTCCGCGTGAACTGTATGCCAATGGTGCAACATGGACCACAATTGGATGGCAAAGTGGTGTGATCATCGGTCCTATGCTCGGTGGTTTTATGCTGGCATTTCTGGGACGTGAAACCAGCTTATTTGCTGTTACGGCTTTATTGGCCACCTGCTTCATCTTAATTACGCGTTTACAAAATCGTACTTTCCCTAAAATGGAAACGGAGAATGTACTACAAAGCCTGACTGATGGTTTCCGCTTTATCTGGAAAACTAAAATCGTTTTATGGGCAATCTCACTTGATCTAGTATCGGTTCTATTTGGTGGTGTGATTGCGTTATTGCCAATTTTCGCTGAGGAAATCCTAAAAGTCGGCCCTGAAGGTCTTGGCTATTTACGTGCCGCTCCATCTATTGGTGCTCTCATCACCATGATTGCACTCACCAAATTTCCTCCGATGCAACATGCATGGCGAAATATGTTATTAG
Organism: Acinetobacter higginsii; assembly: GCF_000369525.1. Lineage (GTDB taxonomy): Bacteria > Pseudomonadota > Gammaproteobacteria > Pseudomonadales > Moraxellaceae > Acinetobacter > Acinetobacter higginsii. The sequence goes on along the minus strand of NZ_KB850076.1, from coordinate 215,490 downwards.
CGGTAGCAGGTTTTGGTATTTTTACCATTCTGTTCGCCTTCTCAAATCATATGTGGCTTTCATTATTTGCCTTAGCCATGACCGGTGCTTGTGACAGTGTTTCAGTCGTGGTTCGTCAAACCATCTTGCAAATTTTCCCGCCTGAAAATATGCGCGGTCGTGTCGCGGCAGTGAATGGGATGTTTGTTTCTTCAAGTAATGAACTGGGGGCTTTTGAATCAGGTCTCGCAGCCAAATACCTCGGCACAATCACGGCAACTATTCTTGGCGGTTGTATGACCCTTGCTGTAGTAAGTTACTGCTGGTTTAAAACCAATGACTTATTCAAAGTCGATATTACGAAAGGTTCGGATCACTAAATAAAAGGGAAAGAGCCCATCTTTCCCTTCCTCATTAAAAGAGCCCGATATATAAAGCATATAACGTTAAATAACGCCCACCTTTGGCGATGGTGACAATCAATAAAAATCGCCAAAAGTTCTCTTTCATCAACCCAGCAATCAAGGTAATGGGATCACCAATCACAGGAGTCCAACTTAGTAGTAAGGAATAAAAGCCATATTTATGATAAATCTGCTGTGCTTGTAACAACCGTTGTTCTGAAACAGGAAACCATTTCTTATCTTTAAAATGCTCAATTTTTAATCCAAGCCACCAATTCACACAGGAACCCAAGACATTGCCAATGGTCGCAACCAAGATGAGATAAAAAGGATTGGATAAACCTTGTATCAGCAAGGTCATTAATACCGCTTCAGACTGTAAAGGCAATAAGGTGGCAGCACCAAAGGCTGAGAGAAACAATAACAAATAAGACATCAAAACAAGGTTCTCTTAAACTCGGAGCCACACATCATCAAGAGCAGACCATATAACGTGAACGCTATGGATTCAAGGTTAATTTTGCCCAAGTCGCTTCAAGCATCTCCTGCGAAATATCAATCCGAAAGACTGTTTTAATCACATCCTCAAATTCATCCAAGGTGTTTAACTCTTTCTTGTCAGAGCTTTCTTTGCCATGTGTTCTTAAAACACGATCTTTTAAGGTTATTCGCATTTCTGCATTGGCAGTAGATAACATTAAATACTGGGTAAATAAGGATTCAGGCGAAGTCGAAATGTACCAGTTTGCAACTACAGCATCTGCATCTGCAATTTGTTGGTTGGGGTTAATCGAATAGACATTGATCCATTGATTATGAATACAGACTTGCAACATATAAGTCATTTCTGTCAGTACAGTCGTATCCAAACCACTCTGGGCAACTTCAACAAATCTAAACGGTTCGAGTGGTGTTTGCTGTGTTTCACCGATCTTATCAAAAGATAAAACCGTGGTCGGCGTCATCCCTCCAAATCCAGGATCATACAAAAATAATTGCTGATCAATACGTACCAGTGTGACCAAATGAGTTCTCACCGGAGTACTGACAGGCGAACTTTGATAATACACTCGACCGAGTACGTTATATGCTTCATAACCCAGTTCAGTTAAAACAATTCTGGTTAGGGTACTGTGTTCTAGACAATAGCCTTCACGATTTTCAATCAATAATTTTTGCGCAAGTGGGTCTGACGCTAATGCAACCTCTTCTCCTAAAAAAGAGGATAAGTTACCAAAAGGAATAGCTTGCACATGAAGACTTAATAGGCTTTTTAAATTGGCCAAAGTTGGAGAGAAATCTCCTTTAAAACCAAGCTTTTTTAAATAAAGGGCTGATATTTTTGCTTGCATGAGGCTTTATCTTTGATGAACTTAAATCATCGTAGCTTGAACATGTATCGACTAGATGAAAAATTACACAATTATAAAATAGTCAGGCTTACATGCCCGAAATCATGGCTTTTGCAAAGATTAATTTTTAGTTTTCGCTTTTTTAGATCGAATAAAAAAATACATAACTGAAAAAATGAATGGAAAAACAAATAACAGCCAAAATGTAAGATCAGATCTAATAATTTTTTGGTACAGGCTAAGTTGCATTTCCCCCGCAGAAACCGCAGCCCAATCAATAGAGACCGTATGATCAAGATAGCTACATAACACTAAGGATAAACTTAAAAAGCCAGCAAAAAACCAGCTACTCCAATATGAATTTTTGGTTTCTAGCTGTAGCCAAGCAAAGAGTGTAGAAAATAAGAGCCCTAAAACAGTAATAAAAGCAAATACCAAAACCGCTAAATGACTCTCTGAATAGAGCTTTTGCAACTGAGCACAAAGGATTGCTGTAAGCAACAACAATCCCATCGCAATCGCCCAATGCTTTAAGTAGCAGTGTCGTCCAATACCTTGATTCATCCAACTTTGATCGACAAGGCTTTTTGTATTGCAGGGCGAGCTGTTAAGCGTTCAATATAATCTTGCACATACGGATAGTCTTTAAGTTGAATGCCCTGCCATTCGTAACGCAATGCCCAAGGTAAGATCGCCATATCCGCAATCGAGTATTCGCCTGCTACAAACTTTTGACCAATCAACTGTTTGTTTAAGACACTATACAAACGCTTGGTTTCATTGACATAACGATCAATCGCATAAGGAATACGTTCAGAGGCAAACTTATTGAAGTGGTGATTTTGCCCAAGCATTGGACCAAATCCCCCCATTTGCCACATCAACCATTGTTCAACCTCGACTCGCTCTTGCTCATCGGTCGGATAGAACAAACCTGTTTTTCGACCTAAATATTGTAGGATCGCACCCGACTCAAATACTGAAATCGGTTCACCTCTTGGACCATTTTGATCGACAATTGCTGGAATTTTATTATTGGGAGAGATTTTTAAAAAATCAGGCTGGAACTGATCATTTTCCAAAATATTGATTGGAAAAATCTGATATTCGAGCCCCATTTCTTCTAAGGCGATTGTTATTTTATGGCCATTGGGTGTACCCCAATAATATAAGTCAATCATTTTATATTGTCCTATTCATCGTTATCTTGACTGTTGTTGCGTTATAGCACACTTCCTACTTATTGATCAGTAGACAAGCACGAAAAGAAACAATAAAGCGGTGTTTTCAAAGACAATGTTGCAAAGATTTAAGCTTGATTATCCAAGAATTCTTTGGCTTTCTCTCCAACGAATTTACGACCAGCATTACTGCCATTGATCCACTCTTCCACAGAGAACAAATCAAACATCCCGACTTTAAATAAGGTGGGCACCGCTAAAATGAGCTCCTCTTCAACCGTACCTCGAACGCCTGCATTATATAAATTAATATTGTGCAGCATGGTCGCGACGGTACCGGTTTGTACTCGACTACCATCTTTCAATGTGACTTGTGGTAAAACCTCGCCTTCTTGCACCACTTTTTGATTAATTTCAGAGAGTTGTTGAGTACCAGTAATTGTAGACATATCTTATTCCTATTTTTAAATAGTGTAATTATCAACAAACCCTATCATAGCTTGTTTTCATCTGTTCCAATGATGCTGAGAATTTTTTTAACAGATTTATCTCGAATTAGGTTATACATTTTTAGGCATAAAAAAGCACCGCTGAGAGCGGTGCTTTTTTATAAGAAAAATTACTTTTTCTTTTTCGGACCAATTAACATGCCCATTTGACGACCTTCCATCTTCGGCGCTTGTTCAATCACGCCAAATTCAGCAACGTCTGCTTCAATTTTTTGCAATTGAGCCAAACCAAGCTGTTGATGTGCCATCTCACGACCACGGAATCGCAAAGTGATTTTTACCTTATTTCCTTCTTCAAGGAAACGTAAAATTGCACGCAATTTAATTTGGTAATCACCTACATCCGTTGCAGGACGTAATTTGATTTCTTTCACTTGCACTTGATGCTGTTTTTTCTTCGCATCTTTTTGCTTTTGCTTTAAGTCAAATAAGTGCTTGTTGTAGTCCATGATTTTACAAACAGGTGGTTCTGCATTCGCCACAATCTCAACAAGGTCAAGATTAGCTTCTTCTGCAGCACGCAATGCTTCATTTAATGAAACAACACCTTTTTGTTCTCCATCTGCAGCGACGAGGCGTACTTCTTTCGCACGGATCTCATCGTTAATTGCAGGACGGTTACTTTTAGCACCTTGTTGTTGGTTACGGTCAGGCTGTTTAATCTTTATTACTCCACGATATACCGGCCACGTTCGGCAACGGCAGATTTCACTAAGTCAATAAATGCATCTACTGACATAGTACCTAAATTTTTTCCTGAGCGAGTACGCACATTGACTGTACCTTCTTCAACTTCTCGATCACCGAGAACAAGAAGGTAAGGAATACGCTCTAGGGTACGCTCACGAATCTTAAATCCGATCTTTTCATTTCTCAAGTCAGAAATAGCACGAAGACCATTTTCTTTGAGTTTTGCGACCACTTGCTCACTTGCTTCCGCTTGTGAATCCGTAATATTCATGACACAAGCTTGGATTGGTGTAAGCCATGGTGGCATGAAGCCCGCATAGTGTTCAATTAGTATACCAATAAAACGCTCGAAACTGCCAAGAATTGCACGATGAAGCATGACTGGTTGATCACGATCATTATCTTCAGTGACATAAGATGCATCTAAACGGATTGGTAAGTTGAAGTCACACTGGATTGTACCGCATTGCCAGATACGGCCTAAGCAGTCTTTCAATGAGAATTCAATTTTCGGACCGTAGAATGCGCCTTCACCTGGTTGCAAGTCCCAAGCCAAGCCAGCATCATCCAAAGCATCTGCCAAAGATTTTTCAGCCAAGTCCCAAAGTGCATCATCACCCACACGCTTTTCTGGACGTGTAGACAATTTCATTTGCACGTCTTCAAAACCGAAGTCTTTATATACATCCAAAGTCAGCTTAATAAAGTCTGCAACTTCTTTACCAATCTGTTCTTTGGTACAGAAGATATGTGCATCATCTTGAGTAAAACCACGAACACGCATAATGCCGTGCAAAGAACCTGATGGCTCATTACGATGACAAGAACCAAATTCAGCTAGGCGAATTGGTAAATCACGATAAGATTTTAAACCTTGGTTAAAGACCTGTACGTGACATGGGCAGTTCATTGGCTTAACTGCATAGTTACGACTTTCAGAATGCGTCGTAAACATATTTTCAGCATAGTTTGCCGCATGCCCAGACTTTTCCCAAAGCGTAAAGTCTACGATTTGCGGTGTCTTAATTTCTTGGTAACCATTGTCTTGCTGAACTTTACGCATGTATTGTTCAAGCACTTGGTAAATCGTCCAGCCGTTCGGATGCCAGAACACCATGCCCGGTGCTTCTTCTTGCATATGGAACAAGTCTAATGCCTTACCAATTTTACGATGGTCACGCTTTTCAGCTTCTTCAATACGTTTGATATAAGCAGCTAACTGTTTTTTATCAGCCCAAGCAGTACCATAAATACGTTGTAGCTGTTCATTCTTCGCATCACCACGCCAGTAAGCACCAGAGATTTTAGTGAGTTTGAATGATTTTAAGAATTTAGTATTAGGTACGTGTGGACCACGGCACATATCTAAATAATCTTGATGGTAGTACAAGCCCATTTGAGTTTCATTCGGCATGTCTGCAATCAAGCGTAACTTGTATTCTTCACCGCGTGCTGTGAATTCGGCGATCACTTCTTCACGTGGTGTCATCTTTTTGATGACGTCATAGTCTTGGTCGATGAGCTTTTTCATGCGCTCTTCAACTGCAGCCATATCATCCAAAGTAAATGGACGTGGCATCCAGATGTCGTAGTAGAAACCTTCTTCGATCACAGGACCGATCACCATTTTCGCTTCTGGAAACAATTGCTTAACAGCATGTCCTACCAAGTGCGCACATGAGTGACGAATGATTTCTAAACCTTCTTCATCTTTAGGGGTAATAATCTGAACTGTCGCATCTTCTGTGATTAAATCACAAGCATCCACCAAGCGATCATTGATACGGCCAGCAACAGTATTCTTTGCAAGACCTGGACCAATGCTCTGAGCAAGTTCCATCACAGAAATCGGATGATCAAACTGTTTCTGATCACCATTTGGTAAAGTAATGATTGGCATAATAAAATCCTTAAGGAGTGATGCCCTATACGAAGGAGCATATCACCGCGAGATTATGTATTGAGGCAAGCCTCAAAAAATAAAAAACGGCGGATAAAAAAGTATCGAAGATTTTACACGGGTTTAGCTATGGATGAAACCTCTGAACCAGAAAAACCCGAGATCAGTTCAGATTGATCTCCGACTAAAGCCTAAATGATTTAGACTTAATGACAGTCTAGGTTAATACCAATAAATGAAAAGAACGGAAATGGAGCAAGACACATGGTAAGTGCATATGACGAACTACCCAGAAATCCAGCAAATTTTGTTGCTTTATCACCCTTACGCTACTTGGAACGGGCTGCTTATATTTATCCCAATCAAGCTGCAATTATCCATGGCCAACGCCAAATCACATGGCAGCAGACTTATCAGCGCTGCCGTCAGTTTGCACATCAGCTCCGTCATTTAGGTATCCAAAAGAACGATACTGTTTCAGTGCTATTGCCCAATATCCCTGCCATGATTGAAGCACATTTTGCCGTGCCGATGGCTGGCGCAGTTCTGAATACCTTGAATACCCGTCTCGATGCCAAGACCATTGCCTTTATGCTGGAACATGCTGAAGCTAAAGTGCTATTGGTCGATCCTGAATTTCGTCAGGTTGCTGAAGAAGCACTTCAGCTTGTTCCACAGGACATTATTGTTATTGATGTCTTTGATACTGAGTTTGATGGTGAACACATTGCAATTGGTCAATTTGAATATGAAGCATGGATAGCACAAGGTGATCCTGCCTTTGAATGGTTACTGCCTCAAGATGAATGGGATGCAATTAGTCTGAGTTATACCTCAGGTACCACAGGCAATCCTAAAGGTGTGGTCTATCATCATCGTGGTGCTTATCTGAATGCCGCAAGTAATATTTTGGCCTGCGGTATGAAACCTCGTGCAGTATACCTTTGGACCTTACCTCTGTTTCATTGCAATGGCTGGTGCTTTGCTTGGTCAATTGCAGCCAGTGGCGGTACTAATATTTGTCTGCGTCGTGTCGATCCGGCATTAATTTTCAAATACATTGCAGCATACAAAGTAGATTATTTCTGTGGCGCACCAATTGTATTGTCCATGCTCATCAACACGCCAAGCGAACAGAAAACGGCTTTTGAGCATGATGTTGAAGTTATGGTGGCAGGTGCTGCTCCACCTGTAGCAATCATTGAGGGGATGCGCAATATTGGTATTAACGTCAATCATGTCTATGGTTTGACTGAAACCTACGGTCCTTCTGCCTTATGTGCTTCACAGGCTGGCTGGAGCGATTTATCCATTCAGGAGCAAGCGCAACTCCACTCTCGTCAAGGCGTCCCTTATCCTTTGCAAGACAGCATGCGTGTGCTTGATCCAGACACCATGCAACCGGTGCCCAATGATGGACAAACCATGGGTGAAATCATGTTCCGTGGCAATATCGTGATGAAAGGTTATTTGAAAAATGCCCAAGCCACAGAAGACGCATTTAAAGGTGGCTGGTTTCACACAGGTGATTTAGCTGTGAGTCATCCTGATGGTTATGCCAAAATTACGGATCGCTCGAAAGATATTATTATTTCAGGTGGAGAAAACATTTCCTCGCTCGAAGTTGAAGATGTGCTTTATCGCCACCCTGCTGTGCTTACTGCCGCAGTGGTAGCCAAACCTGATCAACGCTGGCAAGAAGTGCCATGTGCTTTTATTGAACTCAAACAAGGAGCATCCGCATCGGCTGAGGAGATCATTGCCCATTGTCAAAAAGAACTCGCTCGATTTAAAGTCCCAAAAGATGTGGTGATTACTGAGATCCCCAAAACTTCGACAGGGAAATTACAGAAATTTATTTTAAGAGAATGGGCAAAGGAGCGCGCGGCAGATAGCTCAGCAAACTCATAATCAAAAAAAGAAGTTTCCTTGGAAACTTCTTTTTTAGTTTTAACCTTGTTCAGATAACAAGGCAACTTGTTGTACGTAATTCACAAATTTAAGCTTAGAAGCAGCAAGGTCTTCTTCACTCACCTGTTGTTTCATATCACGGTGAATGCGCAATACATGCTGGCGTAAGGTATGGCGTTCAGATGCATTAAACACCTTACTAAACTCATTGATCACTGGATCACCTTGGTCAATCATACGATCAACCCAACGCATTAATTGCATTTGTTTTTTAGCACCTTGCTGCGGTGTTAAATAAGATAAAATGATGGTTTCATCTTCATTTCGCAATAATTTACCGATACGTAAAAATTGACGACGGCGTGCTTCATGCGCACTAATATTTTGTATTTCAAGTAAAGCATCAATGAGACGCTCATCAACTGGAAGTTTCTGAATCTGTTTTTTATTCAGTTGAGCCAATTGCTCACCCAAAGCTGCCATTCGCTGCACAGCTTTTTTTTGCTCAGTTCTACTCGCACGTCCTTCTAATGACTCAAAATCTTCATCGGTATAACGTTGGGTACCACGTGCCACTATTACTCTGCCTCGTAAAATTTTGCTGCGAACAGCGTTTGAATTTCTTCCAGTGCCTTATCTTCATCAGCACCTTCAATCACCAATCTTAATGTGGTGCCTTTACCCGCACCTAACATCAACAATGACATAATATTTTTTGCATCAACTAATTTATCGCCTTTACCAATTTGGATAGAAGAACGAAACTTGGTCGTCACTTCAATTAGTTTACCAGATGCGCGAGCATGTAAGCCGAGTTTATTAATTACATCAATTGTTGTGTCTATCATGACCAGTGCTTCATTTCTCTATGTAAGATTTGGACAGCCCATTTTGCCTCAAGGGCTTGTTTGAGTCTATCTACGATATAAACCGAACGATGTTGCCCGCCTGTACATCCCACAGAAATGGTCATGTAATGGCGATGCCCTTCTGCAAAAGCAGGCAACCACTTGTCTAGAAAAGTATAAATATCTTCAAACATCTCATTGGTTTGTTGACTACCTTCTAAAAAGCGGCGTACAGGCTCATCTAAACCTGAAAAACGGCGTAATTCTAAATCCCAATGCGGATTTGGTAAATGTCGTACGTCAAAAACATAATCTGCGTCTAACGGAATACCATGCTTATAACCAAAGGACTGTAAAATGACGATTAAATTATCTGACTGTCCAAGCTTAGACAATAAAATATGTTTTAAATCATGAACACTTTTATCCGTTGTATCAATATGCACCGTGGAACGGAATTGTATCGGAATGAGCAATTGCTTCTCTTCCTGAATACATTGCAACAGACTATTAAAGCGACTGGCCAGAGGATGTGGTCGACGTGATGCACTAAAGCGCGCAATCAAGTCCTGATCCTGTGTGGTTAGATAAATAATATCAACCGTGCCGTGCCGTTGTAACTGCTGAAACACATGATCAAACTCTTGCATATCCGCACGGGTACTTCGGATATCGACGCCTAATGCGAGTTGCTCCAGATTATTTTCATGATCAAGTTTTGCCACAATTTCAGGCAATAACGCCAAAGGTAAATTATCTATACAATAATAGCCCAAGTCTTCAAGCACTTGCAGTGCAGATGATTTTCCTGAACCGGATTGACCTGTAACGATAAGAATACGCTTCATGGCGTTTTGCCCTTCATTTTTTATGTTTTAAAGTCGATTTGTAGGTTATCAATCAACCGTGTTGAACCAAGCTTGGCTGCAATAAATAACACCAAGTTTTGGTCAAATTGTTGAATAGGTTGCAAGTTGGTTTGTCGAGCTTCCACATAATCCACAACAAAACCCACTTGTGTCAATTGAGCAGAGATATTTTCTAACACTTGTGACAAAGCTTGTCCTTCATGCAATTGCTGTTCGGCTTGTTTGAGCAATTGGTAAATCGTCGGTGCAACAACACGTTGCTGTTCAGTCAAATACCCATTACGCGAGCTTAAAGCCAAACCATCTTCAGCACGGACAATCGGCACACCAATGACTTCTAATGGCATATTCAGGTCTTGTACCAACTGGCGAATCACCGCCAATTGCTGATAGTCCTTTTGACCAAAGAAAGCAAAATCAGGTTGGACGATATTGAACAGTTTGGTGACCACAACTGCAACGCCGTCAAAGTGACCTGGACGTGATTTCCCACACAGGTCATCGGTAATTTGACCCACAGTAATATTGGTCAAACGTGGTTGAGTGCCATACATTTGCTCAACCGTTGGGGCAAAAATAATATCGCAACCAACATCTGCCAATAAACGGCTATCTTGCTCTAAAGTACGTGGATAGCTATCAAAATCCTCGCCTGCACCAAATTGAATTGGATTGACGAAAATACTCACCACCACCACATCACACAGTTTTTTTGCTTCACGCACCAAGGTCAAATGACCTTCGTGCAAGTTCCCCATAGTTGGCACAAAACCAATCAATTTTTTTGAACTGCGCGCAGGCGCAAGTGATGCAGTTAAGCCTTGTATTGTTGTTTCAGTTTTCATGAATTAAAGCTCAACTTGGAAAGTATGTTCCTTGGCTGGAAACGACTGGTCTTGCACTGCGGCATGGTACGATTTAAACGCATCAACAATCGCGGTTTCACCCGCTTGTTCTTTCATAAAGTTGCGCACAAAACGTGCTACGCGACCAAAGGTCAAACCGAGCATATCTTGTACCACCAAAACCTGACCATCAGTTTCATTGCCCGCGCCAATTCCGATCACTGGCGTATTCGGGAATAATTCAGCAATTTCTTTACCGAGTTGAGCTGGGACACATTCAAGCAATAAAACCGCCGCGCCCGCATCAACCACCGCTTGGCAATCAGCAATCAATTGATCCGCGGCTTCGCGTGTTCTTGCTTGAAGCTTATAGCCGCCAAACACGTGCACAGATTGTGGTGTTAGACCTAAATGGACACAGACAGGGATACCATTACGGGTTAATACCGTCACCAACTCGCTAAGCCAAGCCCCACCTTCAATCTTGACCATTTGTGCACCGACTTGCATTACAGTCTTGGCATTTTTCAAGCCATCTTCAAGCGTTGCATAGCTCATAAATGGTAGATCAGTCATGATTAAGGCATGCGCATTACCACGACGTACAGCTGCGGTATGGTAAGCCATATCTTCGACAGTGACAGGAAGTGTAGAGTCTCTGCCTTGAATCGCCATTCCTAGAGAGTCACCGATTAAAATCGTATCAATTTCAGCCAATTCCATAGCTTTAGCCATACTTGCATCATAGCAAGTAAGACATGAGAACTTGCGTCCTTCGGCTTTAAACTTTCTTAAGTCACTTAGACTAATCATGATGATGTCCTCTACAGGCGTTTCCAGAACGAAACAGTCTTAAGCAGTTGCCCAAGACTGGTCTGCTATTACAGTCAAGTTTGCTTGCTGCACCAGTTCTAAATCTTTTAATGAATGTCCATTTAATTGTAAATGAGCATCTAAATCTAATAAGGGAATAATCACAAAATCACGTTGCAAGAGCCCCATGTGCGGCACGGTCAAACGGTCATTTTGGATCTGCGCTTGACCGTAGATTAATAAATCCAGATCAAGGGTCCGCTCTCCCCAACGTCGTAACCGGACACGTCCCGACTCTTGCTCAAATTGTTGTAATTGATCAAGTAAAGCAAGTGGTGCTAGCGTGGTGTCCAGTTGAACAACGGCATTCAAATAGTGGGGTTGATCTTGTGGTCCCATCGGCGGACTTTGATACAGTCGCGATACCTGTACAGCTCCCAAGGTCGCGAGCTTCGCAACAGCTTCACGCAAAATCTGCTGCGAATCGCCTAAGTTACTGCCTAGACCAATATAAGTACGAATGGTCATTGCGTTGGCCCAAAAACCACTTGGCTAAGATCACGTTGTACACGTTTACGCTTGAGGATCGGGTGATCGGCATTGATTTGACCTGAAGTCGAAGATGCTTTCTCAATAAAACGACTGGCCGATTCATCAGCTCTAACACGCTCTTTTTTGCCTCGACGACTTCTCGGCTCAGGTACATTGACCAAAGGCTCAATTTCAGTAGTCTTCGGCTCATCCACCTCAGCTGCTTTACGACGTGTCTTACTACGTTGACGGTTGTATTGACGAATCACAGCTTCTTTTTGGTCTGTGGTCATTTCTTGGTAGGCTTCCCACCAAACGCCCATACCTTCAGTACTGCTATCACCTGATTTTTCCCGCAACAGTAGGAAGTCAAAGCCTGCACGGAAACGCGCATGTCCAGCCAGTGCTTCGATTTGTTGTGGTTTTGGATTGAGCAAACGGGTTTGCATTTCCCAAACTTCACGAATAAAGGTTTCAGCAAAACGCGGAATGATGGTGCGCGTCGCTTGGCGCTTCAACACATCCAAACCAGCTTGTGCACGCGCTTCCGCAGGCACAACCCCTTTACTTAGATAGGCATCACAACGCTCTAGAAAGGGTTTCCACAACAATACAGCATAGAAAAATGCTGGATTAATGGTTTTACCAACTTGAATTCGCTGATCGGTATTCCGTGCTGCACGCTCAATAAAAGCGGTAAGATTCGGTGGAATTTCAGCAAACAGCTGTTTCCAAACACCAAACTCAATCAACATCGGTAGAACACGGGTCAGATGTCCCATAGTGAATAGTTTTTGAGACTCATCATATAAACGATGTGGCGAGACATCACGCAACAATTGCGTCATCTCAGCATCAAAAACATCAAGAATGGATTGATCAATTTTAAAATTCAATTTTGCGGCAAAGCGCAAAGCACGCAACATACGCACAGGATCTTCTTCAAAACGCTGTGCAGGTTCACCAAGAAAACGTAAGGTCCGCGTATTGATATCATCTACTGCATGGCAGAAATCAAGTACAACCCCTTTTCGTGGCTGGTAGTACAAGGTATTGATCGAAAAGTCTCGACGAGCAAAGTCTTGCTCAATCGTCCCCCAGTTATTATCACGAAGAATCATCCCAGATGCACTGGTGACTGCTTTTTTCGGCGGAGCACGGAATGTCGCGACTTCAATCAGCTCGCGACCAGAATAGACATGTGCTAACTCAAAACGTCGTCCGATAATCCGGCAACGTCGACCAAAAACCTCTTTGACTTGGGCTGGTGTAGCATTAGTAACCGCGTCAAAATCCTTTGGATTAAGACCTAACATCATGTCTCGAACACCACCACCCACAATATATGCCTCGTAGCCTGCTTTTGTCAGGCTATCAATCACATCTAGAATTGAGGAAGGGAGTTGAGTTGTGGACAAACCACATTTTGACGCACGCAAAGTTTGCAAAAGACACTGTCTCCTACGTCAGGACGTAAATAACAATTTGTCGCTAATCATAGCTCTAACACACACAAAGGGCAATTTATTCTGTTGGAAGTTTCAACAGTTCAGTCTGCCTAATCAATCCGATTTCGACAGTTCTAAGTTCATAACATGAGCCTTGCTCTGTTTTTTTCAAGTAATTTTGGCCCAATACCTTTGATATTCATTAACTCATCAACTTGTTTAAAGCCACCATTTTTTTGCCGATACTCCATAATGGCTTGCGCCTTTTTCTCGCCAACACCATTTAACAGCTGTAATTGCTGTAAACTTGCTTGGTTCAAGCTGATTTTATCGCGCTGCAGATTTATAGATGATGGAATTTGCTTTGAAGTGTGCTGCTGTGTTGGTCGAGATAAATAATAATTATTGTCTGACTGCTTCGCCAATTGCTGATCACGCGCTTGCTGCTGTGCTTTCCATTGCTGATAAGATTGGTCAAACTGCTGTGCGTGGAGGTGTGAAGCACCTCCCAAGCAAAGAATAAAACCTATAAAAAAATTAAGTTTGCTGCGGAGATGCGGCAACTTCATTGTCTTTCTCCTGAGATTTTAACTGTTGTTTAGCTTGCTCCCAGAGTTCGTCCATTTCAGCCAAACTCATTGCTTGCAAGTCTTTCTGTTGTTGTTGAGCTTGTTGTTCAATAAAAGCAAAACGGCTTCTAAATTTATGGATTGTTGCCAGTAGTGCGGTCTCACTCGACACCCCCAACTTTCGCCCCACATTGATTAAAGAAAATAAACAATCACCGAACTCTTCTTGAATATGATCAACATCTTGGCTTGTTATCGCCTGTTGTAACTCTTCTAACTCTTCATCTAATTTGGCATAGGCATCATCCACACTTTCAAAATCAAAGCCTAACTGAGCGGCTTTACTCTGAATTTCATGTGACTGAACCAAGGCTGGCGCATGTTTAATCTCATCTAACCTTGACTGTATTTTACCTTGTTTTTCTTGTTGTTTGATTTGTTTCCACAACTTGCCGACCTGCTCGGAATCCAAATTTTGATATTTTTCAGCCTGAAATACATGCGGATGGCGACGAATTAATTTCTCACTAATGGCCTCCACCACATCTTGAAAGTTAAATAATCCTTTTTCATCAAACATTTGAGATTGAAACACCACTTGCAATAATAAATCACCGAGTTCATTGCGGATTTCATCCACTTCACCAGAGCGAATTGCAGCCTCAACTTCATATGCCTCCTCAATGGCATATCGTGTCAAACTTTCTGGGGTTTGTTGTTGATCCCACGGGCATTTTTGTCTTAACTCTTGCATGATTGCCAATAATTTTTCCATGATGATCTCCACACCCAAATAAGCAAATTGTTGCAGCACCAAGCTGCATATGCGTAATATACACGCACGCAAAAATTATCAATATAAAGCAAGGGAAAGTCATGCCATATAGTGTTTTTATTAGTGGGGCCGCACAAGGAATTGGTGCTGAAATCGCACGTTTATTTCACAAAAAAGGTTTCAAAGTTGGCATCTATGATATCAACGAAGAACAAGCTCAAGTCTTAGCTGAACAACTTGGAGAGAATGCCAAGGCAGGTTATCTCGATGTCAGTAATCATCGTCAATGGCAGATCGCACTACAAGAATTTAAAAGCTGGGCCGGTGAACTGAATATCTTGATCAATAATGCAGGAATTCTCTATTCAGGTGCGTTTGAAAACACCTCCATTCAATCACATCACCGCACCATTGATATTAATGTCAAAGGCGTTTTGAATGGTTGTCATGCAGCCTTGCCCCATCTGCAACAAGCCCACTATGCACGTGTGATTAACCTTTCTTCAGCATCCGCGATTTATGGTCAAGCTGATTTAGCATCTTACTCTGCCAGCAAATTTGCAGTTCGCGGTTTAACGGAAGCCTTGGATGTCGAATGGCAAAAGTATAATATTCGCGTCTTAGACGTTATGCCGCTATTTGTACAAACCAATATGGTGAAAGACATGGATGCGGGCAGTATTCAAAATATTGGTGTGGATTTAACCCCTGCTGATGTGGCGAAACAGGTATTGCATTTAGCACAACAAAAAGACCATGCCCTAATCCCAACCCACACACCTGTTGGGATAAAAACCAAATTGATGTATCAGCTCTCCAGTATTAGCCCACAGTTTTTAAACCGACTCACCAATATCTTTTTAGCGAAACGTTAGATATAAAAAAGCTGCATCGAAATGCAGCTTTTTTATTTTATTGTCTAGCTTCCTTGAACCAAACGTCTGGCACTGATAATCCCTGGTTGCTGCTCTAAACGAGCCAACAAACGTGACAGTTGTGCCAAACCTTTCACTTCAATCAACAACTTCATATTGGCGATACCATCCGCCTCAGAAATGGTATTAACCTGACGAATATTGATTTGGTCTGAGAAAATCACTTGTGTCAGATCTTTCAGTAAACCACGGCGATCATAAGCTTCCACCACGATCTGAACGCTCTGACCACGGGTCGGCTGCATTTCCCAATCGGCTTCAACAGCACGTTCAGGTTCTTGGGTGGTCATACGTAAGTAGTCTGGACACGCAATCTTGTGAATACTGACCCCACGATTCAAGGTGATATAGCCGCCAATCGACTCGCCATGTACCGGCTGACAACATTGTGCAATATGCAATTCAACATTATCCAAACCATCAATTAGAATCCCATGTGCCGATAATGTATGACTAGCACGTGGGTTTAATGCAGGTTTTAACACCAGTTCTGGCTCGTCTTGATCCAAGTGCATCTGGCGATTCACTTGATTCATCAAGGCATGCAAACTGATATCACCACTAACCAATGCCACCAGAATATCATCACCAGATTTCAGGTTGAAATGTGATGAATAATCTTTGAGATCAATACTTTTCGGGTGAATCGCTAAACGGGCCAACTCTTTATTGAGTAACTCACGCCCAACTTCAACATTCTTACTGCGATCTTGTTGTCTAAACCAATGACGTAGCTTGTCACGTGCACGTGCGGTTTTGATATAACCCAGCGAGTTCACCAACCAATCACGGTTCGGTTCACGATCTTTCTTGGTTAAAATCTCAACCTGCTCACCGGTCTTTAAGGTGTAGGTTAAAGGCACATAACGCTGGTTCACACGGGCGGCATAGCACTTATTGCCGACTTCGGTATGCACATGGTACGCAAAGTCTAGAACAGTTGAACCACGTGGTAACTCTTTAATGTCCCCATCACGGCTAAACACATAGATCTTTTCAAAATTCTCAAAATCTTGAATTTGATCAATGCCATTCGACTCGTCATCTTCACCATGTGGGGTGGTTTCAGTACGCTCTTGATAATGCTCAAGCACAGCACGTAATGAATGCAAACGATCATTAAAGGAATGATCGGTATTCTTGGCACCTTCTTTATAGTTAAAGTGCGAGCACACCCCAAGCTCTGCTTCGTTATGCATCTCAAAGGTACGGATTTGTACTTCTAAAGACTTATTCTCAGCAATCACCGCGGTATGCAATGAGCGATAACCATTGGCTTTCGGATTGGTGACATAGTCATCAAACTGGTTGGGAATATGACGCCATATCTGATGTACGATACCCAAAGCGTGATAACAATCTGGGACACTTTTCACCAATACACGCACTGCACGGATATCATAAAGCTGATCGAAGCTCAGATTTTTGCTTTTCATTTTTCGATAAATCGAATAAATGTGCTTCACACGCCCTGTGATTTCGGCCTGAATATCATAAGCCGCCAATTCAGTTTTGAGTTTATCAATCACGAACTGAATATATTGCTCACGCTCCAAACGCTTTTCATTCAATAAAGATGCAATTTCTTTATAACGTTCTGGCGCTAAATAACGAAAGGCAAGATCTTCCAATTCCCACTTGAGCTGGGCAATCCCTAAACGGTGTGCCAATGGAGAATAAATGGTGAGAATTTCGCGTGCCACACGCTCTTGACGCTCTTTGCTTGCTGTCGCCAGCTCACGTAAAGCATAGGTCCGCTCTGCCAGTTTGATCAGGACAACACGAACATCTTCCGTCACTGAAATCAGCATTTTATAAATGCCATTTAAATGTTCGCGCTGGTTATTATTAAAATGATCTTCTAGACGTTTATTCTTTTCAATCAACTCAGACAGTTTACCCATTGCAAGTGTGCCTTGGACCAAAGCCAAAACTTGCTCGCCAAACTGTTGTTGAATATCCTCTAAGGTAATCAACCCTTCACGTACACTACGATACAACACCGCCGCTGAAAGCGTGTCTTCATCGACATGTAAATGGGCCAGAATATCCGCCATGCCAATACCAGTACTAAAGGTATTGATCCGATGATTTCCCGTTGCTTGTAACTCTTTTGCTAAGGTCAGCTCCGCAACCTGTTGAAGTTGCTTCAGCTCTGCCCCATCCAAAATACCACGCACTCGATCTAGCCAAGAGACTAGACTACTTTGCGCTTCAGCGGCATGTTCTACAGTCGCTTCCTCAGACAGCTCTTGGAGCCGTCCAGGTAACTGCTCACGTACTGTGACCATACCTTTCTCCTCTGGATATGTAACTCATTTTTTAATCGTTTATCTCTTCGATTTTTTCAAGCCGTTCAATTTTTTCAAACAGGGCAATCGATTCAACATGTTCAGTATGCGTAAACATGTCCATGACTGCTGCTTTCTTCAATTGATAGCCATATTGTGCCAGTACACCTGCATCCCTTGCCAGTGTTGATGGGTTACATGAAACATAAACGATTCTTTTCGCTCCAAAATTAGGTACATATTGCATAACTTCAAATGCGCCCGATCGTGGAGGATCAATTAATAATGCATCAAATCCCTGTTTCGCCCAAGAATGATGCGAAAAGTCTTTTGTTAAATCTTGTGAAAAGAACGCCGCCTGAGACAAATGATTTGCTTGCGCATTCTCAGTTGCTCTGTTGACCATCTCATCACTCGCCTCAACGCCGACCACTTGACCTGCCTCACCCACACAACGTGCAATCGGTAGAGAAAAATTACCTAACCCACAGAATAGGTCCAGTACTCTTTCCCCTTTCTGTAATTGAAGCAATTCACATGCCAACTGAATCATTTGTGCATTTACACCACTGTTGACCTGCGTAAAATCTAACGGTGAAAATGCAAATTTGACTGCAAAATCATCCAAACTGTAATGCAAACGCATTTCTGCCTGTGAATCATCTACGCGATGTAAACTATCCGCCCCTTTTGGCTGCAAATACAACTGCCATCCTTTGAGTAACGTAAATTGACGTAATTGGTTGACATCCGACACATTTAATTCATCTAAGTGGCGAATTAATAATGCAACCTCAGAGTCTCCCATCGCCAATTCTATATGACCAATATGCGCTTTGCCTGTAAGACTTTCGAGTAGTTTCTTAAGTTCTGGTAAACATTCAGATAAGGTTTGATCAAGTACCTTACACTGCTGAATTTCAGTTAAATGATTACTATGATGCTCACGAAAACCCATCACCAAACGATTTTGCTTGGCAATATAGCGCACCCCGATTCGGGCACGGCGACGATAATCTGCTTTAACCGAACGAATCGGGTCTAACCATTGTTCAGGCTGTAAGCCTGCAAAATGTTGTAAGTGAGATTTTAAAACATTCTGCTTTAACAAAATCTGTTCATCAGGATGAATGTGCTGCAAGCTGCAGCCGCCACACACCCCAAAATGTGGACACATTGGATCGACTCGACTTTCAGCCGCGTCACTTTCCAATATGATCATGTCCGCCTCTTCTAGACGCGAAGTTTGATTGGTAATTTTTGCCTGCACCGTTTCCCCGACAAGGGCATAACGGATAAAAACTTTCTTGCCGTGTTTTTCTTTAGGATGATCTGGATGTGTCCCATAATGCGCAATACCACGCCCCTCATGAGAAAAAGCTTCAATCTGAAAGGTGTGTGTTGGATATTGAGCTGGACGTTGTTTAGCTTTGTGTTTCAAAAGATGAACCTAATTTTTTGGCGCAAAAGTATCTGCGGTGAATACAGTATATTGCGATGTTTGCTGCCATACCTGTAAAAATTCTGTTTGTTGCGTTTGCGTTTGTAAATAAGCAATCGTTGATTGCAGTAACTGCTGGTGATCTGGTTGATTCAATTGGCCTTTTAACAATAACCAACGAATATAAAGCAACCATGTATTCAATACATCGCCTTCACAATAACTGGTCAATTCTAACCATTGTTTATTACGTACATATTCAGGCACGTGATAGCCAGTTTCACCGCGTTTCCCAGGGAAACCGAGTAAACAAGCCATATCATCCAATTTTTGGAAATTACGGCCATTAAACATTGCCATCACATCCATCAGGTCAACATGACGATGGTGGTAACGGTTCTGATAATTATTAAAGCGCTTTTGATGATCAATTTCACCTTGATCAAACAGGCTCGGTGCAGACAAGCCATGGTACATAGCGCGAAATAGAATCACAGGCAAATCAAATTGCGAACCATTCCAACTAACTAATGTGGGTTGTTTCTTGTCAAAGATCGATAAGAATTTTGCCAACATTTCAGCTTCGCTATGCTGCTCCTGACTAAATGAAAACAGGCGAAAGCCTTTTTCATCGATCCACAACCCTGAAATACAAACGATTTCATGTAATGGTAAGCGTTGAAAATCCATCCCCGACTCTTGACGACGAATTTTGGTCAGTGCCTGTTCAACATCTGCTTCGGGTAAATCAAGATGATAAAGATGTGCACCTGCCTTTAAATCGGTCAGTGTCTCAATATCAAAAACTAAAATCGGAAAACGTAAATTCATCTTAGAATTCCCTTACAGAACTGCATTACAGCTCTCTTCAATAAAGGGGGAGCTGTAATTATAACAGTGTAAGGCCAGATGTTAATCTTCATCTTGTACTGAGAATAATCCCGTTGATAAATAACGATCACCGCGGTCACAGATAATACAGACAATCACCGCATCAGGATATTCTTCAGCAATCTTGATCGAAGCCCAAACTGCACCACCAGAAGATGTTCCTGCACTGATGCCTTCAGTACGTGCCAGCTTACGCATGGTTTTTTCCGCTTCAATCTGTGGAATATCAATGATGCGATCAACACGACTGCGATCAAAGATGGTTGGCAAATATTCTTCCGGCCAACGGCGAATCCCTGCAATGCTTGAACCGTCTGATGGTTGTAAACCCACAATTTGAATATCAGGGTTCTGCTCTTTGAGATATTTAGAGACACCCATGATGGTTCCCGTTGTCCCCATTGAGCTAACAAAATGGGTAATCTTCCCATCCGTTTGCTTCCAGATTTCTGGACCTGTGGTCAGGTAATGCGCTTCGACGTTATCTGGATTACCAAACTGGTTTAGCACAAAGCCTTTGCCCTCTGCCTGCATTTGCAAAGCAAGGTCGCGTGCACCTTCCATGCCTTGCTGCTGCGTGACTTCAATTAGCTCTGCCCCGTAAGCCAACATCGCATCTTTACGCTCTTGGCTCATATTGTTCGGCATGATCAGCTTCATTTTATAGCCGCGCATAGCCGCAACCATCGCCAAAGCAATCCCAGTGTTGCCACTGGTTGCTTCGATCAGGGTATCCCCTGGCTGAATCTGTCCACGTTTTTCCGCTTGAACAATCATGTTATAAGCAGGGCGATCTTTGACTGAACCTGCTGGATTATTACCTTCTAATTTTGCTAATACCGTGGCTTGGGTATGACACGCTAAACGTTGCAAACGTACTAAAGGGGTTTTACCGACATAATCGTCCAGTAAAAATTCATCTGCTAAAAAATCAGTTTGCGTATTCGTCATGATCGACACCGATATCAAGGTGGCGCCTATTGTATGAAAAAAATAGAGATACTGCACCTTTTCACTATGCTTTTTATTGGCAAGCAGATGTCCTTGATTTTCACAAAGCGTGCTAAGATGTTGCGCAGAATGATAAATCTGACCGTACTATGTCAAATTTCAATAAGACCATATCGAAACGCTTACGCCTCAATCATGCTTATGGGCAATTGATTGCACTGATTTTGGTGCCGATTGCCATTTTGACAGGTGTTGGTATTCTTTGGGTTTTATCCGAAACGACCAGCTCCGCAAAATCACAACAACGCTCTGATGCTTCAGCCATTTTGGCGCGCTACCATCAAACCGCGAATGATTTATTAAAATTGGTTCAAGAACAACCCGATCAGTATGATCGTGCTCAAAACATCATGCAGAAGATGTTTGATGAAAAAAACCTACAGCGCGCAGTACTGATTGATAATCGTGGTCAGACTTATTTAAGCGTTGGCTATCAAAACAATCGCTTTTGGCCGAACTTTCCAGAAAACAGCAACTTCTTTGGTCCAATTGCACATAATCACAACAGCATTTATGGTTCGAAGCTCGACAGTGGCGACCCTAATTCTGTTTGGCTCATGATTGAATTAGACAACCAACCCCTCGAATTGGCTCGCTATAAAATTCTACTGTCCTTGGTCGTGACTGGGCTGATCACCATACTGATTCTACTGTTCTGTTTAAACGTGTTCTCTCGTCGTTGGCTCGCACCACTGTATGAAATTCGCATGCAAATGCAACGCCTCAACGCCGACACTCTTGATCAGCATATTGTGGTGAACAGTACTGGTGAACTGCGTTTGCTACAGCGTGATATTGCCAATGTAGTGAAACGCCTGCACTTTAGTTTCTTAGAATTAAAAGAACATACCGAACAAACCGAAGAAGATTTACGTCGAACACTGGACACCTTAGAAGTCCAGAACATTACTTACCGCCAAGCACGTGACCAAGCGATTTCATCGAATCAATCCAAGTCGGTGTTTTTGGCCAATATCAGCCATGAACTCAGAACACCGCTGAACAGTATTGATGGTTTTATTCACTTATTACTACGTCAGCAAAACCTGAGCAATGAACAAAATCTCTATCTGCAAACCATCCGAAAATCATCGGCACATCTATTGGCACTGATCAATGACGTGTTGGATTTCTCTAAAATTGATGCAGGTAAACTCGAACTCGAAACCGCACCCTTTGACCTTGAAGAAGCTATTTTTGATGTGATGGATATGCTCTCGCCATTGGCTGCGCAAAAGCATATCAATATGGCCTTCTACTATGCTGAGAATATTCCAAAGCATGTGGTCGGTGATGCGCTACGCTTTAAGCAGATCCTGACCAATCTGATTTCCAATGCGATCAAGTTCACCCCTGACGGTGAAATCATTGTCCGTGTGCGTATGGAAGATGATGAAATCGGACAATGCCTACTGCATTTTAGTGTACAAGACAGCGGTATTGGCTTGAGCGGTACAGATCGTAAAAAGTTATTTGAATCATTCTCTCAGGGCGATGCCTCGGTAACACGTCAATTCGGTGGCACAGGGCTTGGTCTGGCCATTTCCAAACAGCTGGTGCATTTGATGCATGGTCAGATTGGCTTTGAGGACAACCAAGAACGTGCCCCAACCGAAAAAGGCTCAACCTTCTGGTTCACGGCTTCATTTAAAGTTGAAGAGCAAGATGAGTTTGTCGAACATCCACGTTTCGACCATTTGCAAGTGGTGTCTTATCTCGCCCACCCTGCAACGGCCAGCGTACTGCGCTCATACCTCGAAAACTATCATGTTTCACATATTGAGACCCAATCGATTCTGGATCTATTCAGCCGCTTAAATCATCTGAATCAACAAGAAAATACGTGGCTGATTGTCGATCATAGCGGTGATACTGAAGCCTTACTCAAAGAAATTCGTCAGCGTTATCACGGTAACTTGGCTGTTTATGGTTATCAGATGAGCCTTGAGCCAAATATGCTCAATGAATACCGTGCACGACCACTGTATCAACCGCTGAGTCGTCGTGAGTTGGTACAACTCCTCGGCAATCAACCTGTTTTCGAGCAAGAGCCTGAAGACTTTAACGGTCAGGGTTTGCATGTGTTGGCGGTGGATGATCACTTGCCTAATTTGATTGTACTTGAAGCCTTACTCGGTGAGCTCAATGTCACCACCACCAAAGCATTGAGTGGACAAAAGGCCATCGACATTATTCAAGAGCGCATCGAACAAAAATCGCCGCCGTTTGATTTAGTATTTATGGACATTCAAATGCCGGTGATGTCGGGGATTGATACCACTCGCGCCATTCGC
Organism: Acinetobacter higginsii; assembly: GCF_000369525.1. Taxonomy (GTDB): domain Bacteria; phylum Pseudomonadota; class Gammaproteobacteria; order Pseudomonadales; family Moraxellaceae; genus Acinetobacter; species Acinetobacter higginsii. Next base: position 192,003 of record NZ_KB850076.1, on the reverse strand, counting down.
TCATTGGAATCAACACTTGATAATGGCATGCAACTGCCAATTATTGCACTTACAGCACATGCACTGGCCGATGAAAAGCAGAAACTGCTCAAAGTTGGTATGAATGATTATGTAACCAAGCCGATTCAGATGGAGCAAATCATTCAGATTCTGACCCATTGGACCAAAAATAACTTCAGTGCCCAACCTGCGAGCATTGAACCCAAGCGGCCAATTGAATCAATTGATCCTCAAATCCTGAATTGGCAACAAAGCGTGCAGCTTGCAGCCAACAAAGAAGATCTGGCGCAAGATTTATTAAATATGCTGGTAGATAGTTTCGATACCGAACTGGCGGAAATGCAGCAATTGATTGAGATGGAAGATTTTCCACAACTGGAACATGTCCTACATCGCCTCTATGGCGCGACCCGCTATGTCGGTACGCCAAACTTACAGCAAGTCTCAGGTGAATTTGAACAATTTGTATCGACCTTACGTAAAGAACGCCGTAAAGCAGATGATGTGTTTATTCGTGAAACCACGCATCGTTTCAATGAACTCAGTACAGCGATTGAACAAGTGAGACAAGCCGCCAACTTAATCCTACATGCCCATGACTCATAAGACTGTACGTTGGAATATTGGATAATCAATGATTAAAATACAGGCAGTCCTTTTTGTGACTGCCCTGTCATGTTTCAACCTAAAGACTCGTGCTATGCTGCCTCATCAAACACAATAAGAGTAAGGCAGATGGCACTTTTACGCGTTGAAAAGAACAATGGAATCGCAACAGTTTCCCTAAACCGACCTGACAAACGTAATGCAATGAGCTTTGCCTTACTCAAAGAGCTGGTGGCAACTGCTAAAAAAATTGAAAAAGATCGTTCAATCCGCTGTGTCATTCTCACGGGTGAAGCACAAGTCTTTAGTGCAGGCATCGACCTTTCTGATTTAAACAATCCTAAAAATACCGCATTTGCCGCATGGGAACTGATCAAACCAGGGCAAAGTCTGTTTCAAAAAGCGTTCCTGATCTGGCAGAACCTGCCGATCCCTGTGATTGCCGCAATCGAAGGCTATTGCTTTGGTGCAGGCATGCAACTCGCACTTGCAGCGGATATTCGTATTGCGACGCCAAGCACGCAAATGTCAATTATGGAAAGTCGTTGGGGCCTTGTACCCGATATGGGACTCACTCGTTCACTGAAAGGACTGATTGGCGTTGATTTAGCGAAAGAGTTGACCTTAACTGCACGTATCTTTGATGCGGAATACGCCAAACAAATTGGTCTAGTCACCCATTTAGACAATGATCCATTAGTGAAAGCAAATCTCATTGCCGAAGAAATTTTACAACGCTCACCAGATGCCATTATGGCAGCGAAGCGTGTGTTAGATGCAATGGAGCACCAACCTGAAAAAGCATTACGTTTGGAAAAACTTTGGCAGCTCAAACTACTTTTAGGTAAAAACAGTAGTTTGGCACGCAAAAAAGACAAGAACCCAGAAGTTCAATTTCTGCCGCGCCAATACAAATAATCCCGACTGGAGAATATTCACATGCATGCGAATCAAAAAACACCAATCGCTTTCTTGGGGATGGGTTTAATGGGCACACGTATGGCCAGTCGACTCTTACAAGCAGGTTATCCTGTCGCGGTCTGGAACCGTAGCCCACTTGCATGTGAACCTCTACAGCAGCAAGGTGCATTACACTTAAAGCTAAATGACATCGGAAGCTATCCTGTTATTTTGACCTGTTTAGCCGATGATCAAGCGGTGCAAAATGTTTTCGCCCAAATTCAACCCTATTTAAAAGCTGAGCAGATCATCGTTGATTTCTCCAGCTTATCGGTCTCTGCGACTCAAAAATTGGCTCAGTCTGCTCAACAACAACAGGTCACATGGATTGACTCTCCTGTATCAGGTGGCACCATGGGAGCTGAACAAGGTACATTGGTTATTTTTGCAGGTGGTGATGCGAAGACGATCGAACAGCTCACCCCAATTTACAATGTACTCTCACAGCGTGTCACCCGTATGGGAACATCGGGTACAGGACAAGCGACTAAAATTTGTAATCAATTAATTGTTGCCGCCAATAGTACCCTGATTGCCGAAGCAGTCGCCCTTGCCGATCAAGCAGGTGTCGACACGGCATTACTTGCACCTGCACTCGCTGGCGGCTTTGCCGACTCAAAACCCTTTCAAATCCTTGCGCCGCGTATGGCAACACATACTTTTGAGCCAGTACAATGGAAGGTGCAAACCCTATCAAAAGATTTAAACAATGCGTTACTTCTGGCGCAAAGTTTTAACTTAAAGATACCTGTGGCACAAAAAGCTCTATTACAGTTACAAGCTCACCAAGAAAATGGCTTTGCTGATAAGGATTTAGCGACTATCATCAAAATTACAGAACAATAATTATTGATTCAGGGAGTCTGAAAATGAGCCATCTTGCAGTCAATTTATCCATGATTTTTACTGAAGTCCCTTTAATTGAGCGCTTTGCTTTAGCGCACGCCCATGGTTTTCAGCATGTAGAAATTCAATTTCCCTATGAACTCGACGTGATTGATATTCGAACTCAACTTGAACAACACAATCTTTCCCTCTGCCTGATTAATGTCCCTGCGGGTGACTTGATGCAAGGCGGCAATGGGCTTGCAGGTGTGCCGGGACGAGAAATTGAATTCCATCAAGCGCTTGAGCTGGCAATTCGTTACGCCACTGCACTGGATGTGCCACGTGTGAATATTCTCGCTGGTAAACAACCGCTGGATGCCGATCTGCTGCCTTGTCTCAACACGCTTGCAAGTAATTTAAAACTAGCGTGTCACATGCTCACGGAACAAGGTATTGAACCCGTTTTTGAAATGATCAATGGCACTGATATGCCACGCTTCTTGGTTCAGAATATTGCCCAAGCTCAAGAAATGCTGGAAGCCATCAACCATCCCGCCCTAAAAATGCAATATGACTGTTATCACATGGCGATGATGGGTGAAGATGTATTAACAGGATTACAGGAAAATATCGATCAGATTGGGCACATCCAATTTGCCGATTGCCCAGATCGCCATGAACCCGATACGGGAAATATCCCCTATAAACAGATCTTTGACTGGTTGCTACAAAGTGACTACCGAGGTCTAATTGCAGCAGAATACAGACCAAAAACACAATCAGATCAATCTTTTGCATGGAAAAACAAGTATTTTTCCAATGATGTGAATACATAAACTGTTACTGCTAAAATTTGAACTTTTTAGAGAAAAACGGTATATTTGACAATGAGCAATTGTCAGGAAAATATACCCTCTATGAATTTAGAACCATCGCCCAGCGCTTCTAATTCTCACGACCTAAAAATCAAAACAGCGAACAAAGATGTACAAGCGTGCCTAAACGTTGTACATGAAGCTCTCACTGATGTAAAAGCCAAAGATATTCTTGAACTTGACGTAAGTACGATCAGTAATGTTGCCGATGCAATTGTGATTGCAAGCGGTACATCGACTCGTCATGTTAAAGCCCTTGCAGACAATGTTGCTGATGAAGCACGTAAAGCAGGTTTCCGCCCAATCGGTGTCGAAGGTGAACGCGATGCTGAGTGGATCTTAATCGACCTCGGTTTTGTTGTGGTACATGTGATGTTACCAACCGCGCGTAAGTTCTATGACTTAGAAAGCTTATGGCGTGCACCCGAATCTGTAGCGTAAAGCTCTCAAAAAAAGCGACCGAATCGGTCGCTTTTTTTATACGACATACATCAATCAAAAGAGATCTAAACACAAGCAAGCATAAGCCGACTCAATCCTTACCCCTGTTGCTCGTTGTAAAATTTAATAGCAATGCTAGTATTAAATCCTCTGCTTAATCACAGCTAAAATAAGATGAAAGATTCAAGTGAATGGATTGAAACACTCAATAAGATTACAGGACTCGCGCAATCAGGTTTGTACTACAGCAAAGATGTGTACGATAAAGAGCGTTATGAACAACTACTTGATCACGTCCGTACCCTGATTGAATTAAAAGAAATTGATACCTCTCATTTTATCCCAAACGTACTACAAGATATTGGCTATGCAACACCCAAAATCGATGTGCGCGCTATTGTCTTTAAGGACAATAAACTGCTATTAGCCAAAGAGACACAGGACGGCTTATGGTCTATTCCAGGAGGCTGGGCAGACGTTGGATATTCCGCTGCCGAAAATGCTGAAAAAGAAGTCCTTGAAGAAACTGGGTTAGAGGTGAAGGCAGTTAGACTCCTCGCACTCACAGATCGTAGAAAGCACCCTCACCCCGCCATGTTCTTGCACGTATATAAAGCCTTTTTTTGGTGTGAACTGATTGGTGGCGAACTCAAACCAAGCATCGAAACCTCTGAGGTGGGTTTCTTTGCTAAGGATGAATTACCACCGATTTCGACAGCACGTGTCACAGAAGCACAAATCCATCATTTTTTTGAGTTACTACAAGAATTACCCGAAAATACTTATTTCGACTAACGTTCAATTCTGAAACCCATCAAAAAACATAATCCCCAAAAACAACATCTTTGCTATCTAAGGACTAGCAAATACCAATCATCTCCCACCTTTAAATTTGACATGACAAATTGTCAAAATTGAAGCACTATACAAATTCTTGCAATCCCACCAATAAATAGCATAACTGGAGTACAGGAAGTGAAAATACTGATTACAGGTGCCAATACAGGCATTGGTTTTGCCACAGCAGAACAGCTGGTTAAACAAGGGCAACACGTGATTCTGGCCTGCCGAAACCCGCAGAAAGCACAACAAGCACAAAACAAATTACGGGCACTCGATCAAGGGCAAGTCGATCTCATCTCCCTCGACCTCAACAGCCTTGAACTCACTCGAAAAGCAGCTGATGACATCGCAGATCGCTATGGCAATCTGGATGTGCTGATCAACAATGCGGGATTATTTGCTAAAACCAAACAACTGACTGTTGATGGTTTTGAGCAACAATTTGGTGTCAATTATCTGGGTCATTTTTTATTGACTCAAAAATTGCTTCCCGTTTTAAAACAATCCCCACAAGCACGTATTGTCCATTTGGCTTCAATTGCACATTGGGTAGGCTCAATCAAACCCAACAAATTCCGCGCAGAGGGTTTTTATAATCCGCTATTTTATTATGGACAATCCAAGCTCGCAAATTTACTGTTCAGCAATGCATTAGCAGAACAACTAGCAGATAGCTCAATTACCAATAATGCGTTACACCCAGGGGGCGTCGCTTCGGATATTTATCGAGACTTGCCTAAACCCGTCTATGCGGCGATGAAACTAGGTTTAGTACCAACCTCTGTTCCTGCAAATTTGATTAGCAGAATGGCGATTGGCGATGACTGGAAAAATCGTAATGGAGAATATGTCAGCGCACACATGCCTGACTGGAAATCTTCACATGCCAAAAATCAGCAATTGGCACGTAACCTCTATCAACAATCCATGCAACTGGTCGAAAAGTTTCTTTAAAAAATAAGCCAAATAAAAAGCCACCCGAGGGTGGCTTTTACAATCCTGATTGAGGCAGATTAGTGACCGCCACCATTGATTGCTTTAGAATTTTAATCATTAATTCTATATTTTTCAATTACAGCCTGTTCTAACTCACGAGTTACACTACCTGTAGTTCTATAAATATCTTCATGCTCCATAAAATGCAAATTCCAATATCCCAACTCTTTATCGTCTTTGTCGTACTCTTTATGGGATTCAGGAGGAGGTAGATCAAAATTAGCAATTCGATAAAAATACAAGTTTCCATTTCTGTCGAAATGATTGGTTCTACCGCCCTTTAGATCATATTCATCTACATCTCTAGCCATCAATACAAATTGATTATTGATTAAAATATAATAATCCACGGTGAAACCAACGCTATTCTTTACTTCTTGACCCGAATACTGCTCAGTATAAGCCACTAAGTTATATTTTTCTCCAGCGTAGAGAGAGGTGGTGATAACTCGATTTAAACGATTAATTATGCTTATTTCTTCATAGATAAAATTATTATCTTTATCTAAGCAGGTAATTTTGGAAGACACCCAAATAGATCGTTCCATACCAACATCTAAATCATTCAATATAATCTTTTTTATTGGATAATCTTCGTGTGCTTCTTGAACTGTGACTTCAATCATGATGCAAAGATATGCATGAATGCATTATTATCAGTATTTTTAGTCTATAAGATATTTTTATTTTTTCAAGCAATAAAAATCTTACCCCTATTAATCTAAATCAATTCAGAGTAATCGCATCACTTTATTCTTAGATAAATTCAACATTACGACAACATAATATCTTTATAAAAAAGCCACCCGAGGGTGGCTTTTACAATCTTGATTGAGGTCAGATTAGTGACCACCACCATTGATTGCTTTGGTCATGTCTTCTACAACTTTCTTGGCATCACCAAAGATCATCATGGTTTTTTCATTGTAGAACAAGTCATTGTCTAAGCCAGCATAACCCGTCGCCATAGAGCGCTTGATCACCATAATGGTACGTGCTTTATGCGCTTCAAGAATCGGCATACCATAAATCGGTGAAGTCGGATCGTCTTTCGCCGCAGGGTTCACAACGTCGTTTGCACCAATGACAAGTACTACATCTGTTGCAGGGAAATCTGAGTTGATCTCATCCATTTCCAAGATGTCTTCATAAGCAACATCTGCTTCAGCGAGTAAGACGTTCATGTGACCAGGCATACGACCAGCAACTGGGTGAATCGCGAAGCGAACTTTTACGCCCTGCTCTTTCAAGATTTCACACAATTCTTTCACTGCATTCTGTGCACGACCTTGCGCCATACCATAACCCGGTACAATCACAACGCTGTCTGCATTTGACATCAGGAAGCCGGCGTCATCTGCTGAACCAGAACGGTGGTTACGTTGAACTTGCTCGCCTTTATCTGCTGATGCGACTGCTGCACCGCCCATTGCACCACCAAACAAAACATTGATGATTGAACGGTTCATCGCCTTACACATGATGTAAGAAAGAATCGCACCAGATGAACCTACAAGCGAACCAGCAACGATCAACATATTGTTTTCAAGTGTGAAACCAATACCTGCTGCAGCCCAACCAGAGAATGAGTTCAAAAGTGACACCACAACTGGCATATCACCACCACCGACTGGTGCAATCCATACCCAGCCAAATGCAAGTGCAAGTGCTGTCATTGCCCAGAATGCAGTCATGTTACCCGTAGTGAAGAAGTAGAAACCACATGCAAGCATCGCAATAAAGATGGTTGCTTGAACTGGTTTAACCCATGCACCAGAAATTGTTTTTGCCCATTTCTTCGCAGCCAATTTACCGTAAGCAAATACAGATGCAGTAAATGTGATCGCACCAACGAAGCAGCCAACAAACAATTCAAATAAATGAACTGAACTCATATGTGCATGTTGAACACCAGCAGCCGTCAATGCCGCCTCGTTTTGTTCAAATAATGCAGTAAGTTGGTTGTTGTGCAGAATCGCCGCAATTGCAATCAATACCGCAGCCAAACCGACAAGAGAGTGCATCAACGCAACCGTCTCAGGCATTTGTGTCATTGGCACTGTTTTCGCACGTGCGATACCAACTACAGCACCCAATACCATTGCACCACCGATCATCCAAACAACAGGATGTTCAGCAACAAAGAAGGTCGTTACTACTGCAATCGCCATTGCGATCATACCGTAGCGATTACCTGCAATTGCAGTCTTAGGACCAGACAAGCCACGTAAAGTTAAGATAAAGAGGACAGCACCAATCAGGTAGAACCAATCCGCATAGTCTCGAATGAATTCCATTGCTTAGCCCTCTTTTTTCTTTTGCTTCGGCTTGAACATTTCAAGCATACGAGCAGTTACAGCAAAGCCACCGAAGATGTTGATACTTGCCAAGAACACAGCAATCGCACCAAGGATACTCACCACGTTTACACTTTGGAATGCAACGTTAGCATCTACACCAATCGCAGGCATACCCACTGTTTGGATCATCGCGCCAACCACAATAATGGAAGACAACGCATTGGTTACCGCCATTAATGGTGTATGTAACGCAGGCGTTACCCCCCACACCACGTAATAACCAACGAAGATGGCAAGGACGAAAATTGTAATCGTTTCAACCATGAGAACTCTCCTTAACCGCGCTTGAGCAGTACTTGACCGCCATGAGTCACGAGTAACGCTTTTTGGATTTCATCTTCTTGATTGATCGCAAAGGCTTTGTCTTTGTCGAATAATGTCTCAAGGAAGTTAAAAACGTTACGTGCATACAGTGCAGATGCTTCAGTCGCAACTGTGCCTGGAATATTTGGAATACCCAAAATCTTCACACCATTTTCAGTTGTGACTGTTTCGCCTTCTTTAGAACCTTCCACGTTGCCGCCAGTTTCAACAGCCATATCTAAAATGACAGAACCTGGTTTCATTTTGGCAACGGTTTCAGCTTTAATTAAACGCGGAGCATTACGACCTGGAATCAATGCAGTGGTGATTACGATGTCAGCATTTGATACAGCTTTATCTACAATCGCAGCTTGATCTTTGATGTATTGCTCACCCGGCTGCCAACCATAACCGCTTTTCGCAGCTTCAGCAGCACGTTGTTTTTCTTCATCGGACATTGGCACATCTAGCCATTTGCCGCCTAGAGATTCAACTTGCTCTTTTGCGGTCGGACGTAAGTCTGTTGCTTCCACAACCGCACCTAAACGTTTCGCAGTCGCAATCGCCTGAAGACCAGCAACACCAACACCCATAATCACAACACGTGCAGGTTTTACAGTACCTGCAGCTGTCATTAACATTGGGAACATACGTTGATATTCAGCCGCAGCTAACAATACAGACTTATAACCCGCCAAGTTTGCTTGAGAAGAAAGTACGTCCATGTTTTGTGCGCGTGATAGCGTACGTGGCAGTAATTCCAATGCAAAAGCAGACACTTGCTGAGTTGCAAACTGGTCTAATTCTGGATTGCGGTAAGGGTCAAACATTGCAATTACAGTCGTATTCGCCGCAAGCTTTTGAATTTCGTCACCTTTAGGGGCACGTACCTTCAAAATAATTTGGCTGCCTGTATATGCATCGTCCGTAATGGTTGCGCCAACTTGTTCATAAGCACTGTCAATATACGCTGCTTTAACTCCAGCACCACGTTGAATGACAATACTATGACCTGCGTTAATCAACTTCTTCACTGTTTCTGGTGTTGCCGCTACACGACTTTCACCTGCAACAGTTTCGGTTGGGATTCCGATCTGCATGAGCGTTCCTCAAGCTAGTTTTTCTTAAGTAAACATCGCCAAGAGCAATGTTTCCCCCAGGAGTATTCTTTGTAGAAATTTGGATTCTAATGGAACTTTTTTAAATTTCCACCCAATATTTATTTAATAAATACCTATATTTTGAACTGATGATTCACATTTATATTTAGAGCTTGTATGATCCGCAGGTTTGCCTTTTGATCGAACAACGCAGATCGTCCATCTCTTCTTCACATACAAATCTGACCGCTTACGCACTGAATCGGTTCATTTCTATACTGTGCCCTTCCTGATTTGGACGATCACAGCGGTATCTATTCAACATCTCTACCTCTCATCCTGATCATCAGGAGCGTTTAACCAAATCCATTTTCATCGACATTGGTTATTTCTTTGACGCTCTACCGATGTATTGGCTGAATCGGCATCATAATCATGCAGTTGTGGCGAGGGATTGGCTTGTCTGAACTTTTATTGGTCTTTTCGGCGAGTTTGAACTAACAATTTATAACAAGCCATCAAAGAGTGAGAATGAAAGACGATTTTTGCTTATCAGTAAATCTGAATTAGATGAAGTTAGTTGCTCAGAAAAATTTAAAAGAATGGAAAAAACTTAAATAGGCATTTTTTCAAGTGATATTTGTATGGTTTTGTCTAGCAAAAGCTGCTTTATTGCACAATATTGGTGCAAATATTAAACACCCACTCAATCCGTCTCTTCAATTTAATTTTTTAAAAACCAAAATACTGAGAAATCACTCATTTATTCGGACTTTTGCTGGCTTTAGGCTCAAAATATTCTTGACCTCAAGTTAGATTGAGCTTTGATACTGAGTCATCTCCATCTTCCATATGATGTGTCACGATGAAATCGACATTTAAAATGATCAATCCCAGTGAACTTTATGATCCACGCAGTAATGGCTATAGTCATGTGAGCATTGTTCCACCCAATATGCGTACTATTCATATTGCAGGTCAGGGTGGTGAAAATAAAAATGGTGAGCTCTCTAAAGATTTTGACCAACAGGTACAACAAGTCTTCTATAATATCCAACACGCTTTAACTTCAGCACAAGCACAACTATCAGATATTGCCGTTTTACGTATGCTCGTGGTTGATCACAATGCGGAGAAACTTCAAATCTTGGCTAAAACCATACAACACTTATGGCCGCAGCATGCCTTTCCTGTCTGCACCCTTATTCCTGTATCACACTTGGCATTAACAGAGATGCAAATTGAAGTTGAAGCAACCGCTTATACCGCATAAACCAGTAATAGAGAAAATTATGTCTGCCCCTCAAGATATTAGTCAAAATAAAACCTTACTTTGGTTTATGGCTGCAGCATGTGGTTTGTGTGCGGGTGCCAACTATTATAGTCAGCCTTTAATTCACTCGATTCAGCAGTATTTTGCAGTGACCGAAGGTCAAGCAGCGCTCACGGTAACCTTTGCTCAAGTCTCTTATGCATTGGGCCTGCTGTTTATTGTCCCAATGGGCGATGTGGTGAACAAAACCAAATTCATTCCTTTACTCATGGTATTTTGTGCTGTGGGCTTATTCATCAGTGCTTTCTCGGTCAACTTACCGATGCTTTGGCTCGGTACGGTCATGGCTGGACTATTCTCAGTTGCTGCACAGGTATTGATTCCGCTTGCAACCATGACCGTAAAACCAGAAAAAACAGGTGAAGTGATTGGCTTCTTGATGAGTGGATTGCTAGTCGGTATTTTACTTTCAACCAGTCTGGCAGGTTTATTTTCGAATTTATTCCACTGGAAAGTGATTTATGTGGTCAGTGGCATACTGATGCTGATCTTGGCCTATGCACTGAAAAGCCGCTTACCTTATGCCATGCGCATGAAAATGAATTATGGGCAAGTCTTTGTTTCCATGGCGCAATTACTCAAGCAAGAGAAACGCTTAGTCTTACGTGCGCTTGCAGGCGGTTTTGCTTTCGCTGCAGTCAGTATTCTATATTCAACCATTGCACTACTGTTGACCTCGGCACACCATCTGCAAGATCTGTTGATTGGTATGGTGCCTTTGGTCGGGATCTTTGGTGCGCTCTCTACGCAATATATCGGTAAATATGCAGATCAAGGCTATACCAGCCAATTAACTTGGATGGGTTGTGCTTTATTTATCTTGAGTTGGATCTGCTTCTATTTTGGGCAAACCGTGTTACTCAGTTATATCCTCGGCTTTGCATTGATTCAGTTGGCATTGGCCTTAGTGCATACCAGCAATCAGAGTGTGATTTTCCGATTACGTCCTGATGCAAAATCCCGTATCAATGCCATTTATATGACTGCCTACTTTACTGGTGGAGCCTGTGGTTCGGCACTCGGCATTTTTGCATGGAATCACGGCGGCTGGAGCATGACCTGTTTGGCTGGAATCAGTCTGGTCTTTGCCTGTATGTTGTTTAGTTTCTTCGACCATCTTTTGACGAAGAAAAACAATATGCTCACCTCCTAGATATTCATCCGCATAGTGAAAATTGAAGTGACGGGGATCAGCATTGGTGAATTGATCACAAAACTCGTATAATGCTGCCCTTTCTTTGCTTGTCCACATCCGAGAACCGTTTATGCAACCACTTGAATCATTAAAGCCACGTATTTCCGTCGCCCCGATGATGGATTGGACATATTAAAAAAATAAAACGATACTAATCAAAAAGATAAATCAAAAAACAGAAACCGTGGTGTATATTTGGAGTAATTTTTTATTTTATGTATCCAAACATAACCACTACTGCATACCCGTTGCTGATACTACCTATATCATGCCTCTCCTATCGAAAGATTTAAAAGTTAAGCTTTGAGCCAGATGTTGCTTCCATTCAATTGAGCCTACTCTGTCACTTTCTCAGCCTGATGAACAGGTAGTTTCAGCGTACCAAGCAAGGTGATAAAAACTAAAGCAGTTAAAATTATTAATAAGATATTGATTCCCCACTTTTCAAGAATAAACGCAGAGATGAGAGGTCCGAAAGCCAAAGCAATCATGATAGGCCGCCCCAATAAACCCATTCTAATTGCATACCCCTCCTGCCCAAATAGTGCTAGAGGTAATGTGCCTCGAATAATTGTAAGAATACCATTCCCTGCGCCGTATAAAGCTGCACCAAGCAAAGCTAAGACATATCCATCCGCGAACAAAAAAAAGAGACCAAAGAAGCTAATCAATACACCCAAACGACTCGACCAACTAGGATGTAAGTTTCTAAACAAAGAAAACTCCAGCAATCTCGCTATGATCTGCGCGGGACCAATCATCATCCCAATCGCAAGGGCTGTTGATACACTAAAGCCAATTGTTTTTAGCATCGATAATAGATGGACTGAAATTGTCGCCACTACAAAAGATTGTACCGTCAAAATAGCGGCCACCAACATAAATAGTCGATTATCTTCTTTGTGTACCGTGGTTTGGTTATTGAGCTCTTTACCATGAGTTTCCGTGCCTTGCTCTTCTCTAGGAAGTAAAAAGTAATGCAACGGTAGACCTAGAAGTAGATGAAACAATGCCAGAATAAAACAACTGATTCTCCAACCGTATAAGCCTTCTAAAAATACAATTAGCGCCCAACCGATGGTACTGGCTAAACCGCCTAATAATGTCACACCAACAATCGCCGTTTTTGCATCGTTACCAAGTAATCGACCCAATGTTGAAAATGCGGCATCATACAGGCCAAATGCCATACCAATACCGAGCATTGTCCACGCAAAATAATAAATAAGTAGATGAGTAGAAAGCCCTAAACATATCAGCCCGACAGCAAAGAATATTGAACCAATAGACAGTGCTTTTCTTCCACCAAATTGCTCGATAAACCGCCCAACTTTTGGAGAACAAATACCTGTAACTATAAATCCCCAAGACAACCCAGCAATCACTAAAGTTAGAGACCATCCTGTGTCTTTGGCAATAAGATTAGCTAGTACTGCGGGTAAATAAAAAGTGGAACTCCACGCAAGAATCTGCGTGAAGCCCATGACAGCAATGAGTTTGTATTTTTTTGAATGAAGTAGCATCACAATAAAGAAATATCCATAAAGTATTGAGGGGCAATGCAAACCTTTCTATACACTGCCTTAAAATGCATAGCTCTTAAACATTAGCCAAATAAGCATCTATTTCATCTACCGTTGCTCTTGCTGTTCTAGAAACCCCAATTAATGTTGCAGATGCCATGCCTGTCCATTCCCCATAGCCAACCAACCAAAGGTTATTTACTTTTATTGAGCGTCCATCATTCACAGCAACTGTCTGATCAGGTTCTACTACATCAAGACTTCTTAAGTGATTCAATGAAGCTTTAAACCCTGTACACCAAATCACAGCATCTACAGCTTGTGTTGAACCATCAGCCCATATAACTGAATTCTCTTCAAATGCAGTAAAAGGTTCTCGGCTATGCAATACGCCACGTTCGCGTGCCTCTTTTACACTGTCAATCATGACAATATCACCTAGACCACCAACGGGCTGATCAATCACACGACCTTCCTGTTGGGCTTTTAAACGTTCAGTTGCCCGAAGAAATAAAACACGCCCATCAACATCATCAGATAAAAATTGAGGTGCTGTTACTGTGACCCAAGTGGTATCTGCAACTTTTGAGACTTCGGCAAGAATTTGTGCCCCTGAGTTACCACCACCAACTACGATCACTTTTTTATTAATAAAAGGCTCTGCATTTACATAGTGTGCTGAATGCGTTTGTAATCCTTCAAATCGTTCATGTCCTTCATAATGCGGAATATAAGGCTGACTCCATGTCCCAGTAGCACTGATCACCGCTTTTGCTCGCCAATATTGATCACCAGCATAAACATCTAAGTAACCAGCTTTTTGTTCGATATGATCGACATGAACTGGTCGAATAATCGTAAATTGATAGCGTTGCTCATATGCCGACAAGTAGTCAATCACTTCATTTCGCGTTGGGTAGGTTTGTTCAGTTGTTGGCATCATCCAACCTGACAACGAGCTCCAAGTATTTGGAGAAAAAAGACGAAGCGATTCCCAAGCATGTGACCACGCACCGCCCGCCTGAGATTGATCATCTAAAATAATAAATGGAATTTTCTTACGTTTGAGGAAATAAGCTGTAGCAAGTGCTGCCTGACCACCACCAATAATGACTACATCGACTTCAGCTTGTAATTGAGTCAAAGCATCTCTCCTATTATTTATTGTCATAATCAAAATTGAACGCCCAGTCTGCAACAGACTGGGCGTATTTCATACAATTTTCAAACATTTAAATGAGTCTTTCAATTACTCAATTGATCAAGATACTTTTCAGCATCCAAAGCAGCCATACAGCCTGAGCCTGCCGAGGTAATTGCTTGACGATAAATGCTATCAGCAACGTCACCCGCAGCAAATACACCTGCCACAGAGGTTGCTGTTGCATTTCCTGAAGTGCCACTTTGTACTTGAATGTAGCCATCACGTAGGTTAAGTTGACCGTCAAACATGCCTGTATTCGGTTTGTGACCAATAGCAACAAATAAGCCCTGAACTTCAACATCTTGTGTGCTTCCGTCCGAAGTTGACTTCAAGCGAACTGAAGTAACACCAGTGTTGTCACCTAAAACCTCATCAACTTGATTGTTCCAAAGAATACTAATTTTGCCTTCTTTTTCTTTGGCAAAAAGATGATCTTGTAGAATTTTCTCTGAACGTAAACTGTCTCTACGATGAACTAAGGTGACATGTTCAGCAATATTAGAAAGATAAAGCGCTTCTTCAACTGCGGTGTTACCACCACCCACGACCATAACTTTTTGGTTCTTATAGAAAAAACCATCACAAGTCGCACAAGCACTGACACCTTGACCCATGAATTTAGCTTCTGATTCAAGCCCCAAGTATTGTGCTGTCGCACCTGTAGCAATAATCAGTGCATCACAAGTGAATTCTTCCATGTCGCCTTTAAGCACAAATGGACGGACACTTAAATCAACTTCATTGATGTGGTCATACACAATCTCTGTGCCAAAGCGTTCAGCATGGGCTTGCATTCGCTCCATAAGTACAGGACCAGTTAAACCTTCTGAGTCACCCGGCCAGTTATCTACCTCAGTGGTCGTTGTTAATTGACCACCAAGTTGTATACCCGCAATCAATGTGGGTTTTAAGTTTGCGCGTGCTGCATATACAGCAGCACTATAACCCGCAGGTCCTGAACCTAAGATCACTAATTTAGAATGTCTCTTTTGCATTTCTAATCACCTAAAGTTTATAAGCTACGTTGATTGACACGCTTAGATAATTCTTCTGCCGACTCTTTTCGCTCTGAATAACGATCTGTGAGGTACTGACTTTGTCCACGAGTGAGCAAGGTGAACTTATATAGTTCTTCCATTACATCGACAATTCGATCATAGAAGGATGAAGGTTTCATCCTTCCATCTTCTTCAAACTCTAAAAAAGCTTTTGGAATAGATGATTGGTTAGGAATGGTGATCATGCGCATCCAACGGCCTAAAATACGCATCTGGTTTAAGCTGTTGAAGGACTGCGAACCGCCACTAACCTGCATCAATGCCAAAGTTTTTCCTTGCGTTGCTCGAATTGCACCGCCTGCTAATGGTATCCAGTCAATTTGTGATTTAAAAATCGAACTCATTGAGCCATGACGTTCAGGTGAGCACCACACCATCCCTTCTGCCCAAGCGAGTAAATCATGTAACTCTTTCACCTTTGGATGCTCAGTGTCCGCATCTTCAGGTAAGGGCAAACCTTTCGGATGAAAAATTTTTACTTCAGCACCAAACTGCTCCAAGATACGCCCTGCTTCCATCACCGCCAATCGGCTGTATGAACGTTCGCGGTTAGAGCCATACAGCAGCAAAATACGTGGTGGATGATCCAGCTCTTTAGCTTGCACTTTTTCTAAAGTAGGTTGATCCAAAAGATTCATATCTACATTCGGGAGAGTCATAGAAATTACACCTCTTCTTTAAAAAACTTTTTTCTGAGCCATAAAGACACGCTAACTAAAGCAATCAATACTGGCACTTCAACCAACGGACCAATCACTGTGGTAAATGCCACAGGTGAAGCTAAACCAAAGGTTGCAATCGCTACAGCCAGCGCTAACTCAAAGTTATTTCCAGCAGCAGTAAACGAAATTGCTGTTGTTTTAGGGTAGTCATTCCCCATCCATTTGCTCATAAAGAAGCTAATGAAGAACATCACGATAAAGTAAATCGTCAATGGAATGGCAATACGCAAGACATCTAGTGGCAAGCTCACTACATCGTTCCCTTTGAGGCTAAACATCGCCACAATCGTGAATAATAAAGCCAACAAACTCAGTGGACTGATCTTAGGTAAAAAGACATTTTGATACCAATCAAGACCTTTAGCTTTCACTAGAGTGAATCGTGTAATAAAGCCAAGGAAAAATGGAATTCCCAAATACACTAATACCGCATGGGTAATCGTCCAGAAATCGACATTGATCACTTGCCCTGCAACACCAAAATATGGCGGTAAGAAAGTCAGAAATAACCAAGCATAGGTACTAAAAAACAAAATCTGGAAAATACTATTGAATGCCACCAATGCAGCTACATATTGGTTATCACCACAGGCTAAACCATTCCACACCAAAACCATCGCAATACAGCGAGCTAAACCGATCAAGATCAAGCCTGTCATGTACTCTGGATAGCTATGCAAAAAAATAATGGCTAATGCAAACATCAGTACTGGTGCAATCACCCAGTTCTGTACCAAAGACAAAGTTAAAGTTTTTTTATCTTTAAACACTTGTGGTAGCGCTGCATAATCCACTTTGGCTAACGGTGGATACATCATCAGAATCAAACCAATCGCTATTGGAATATTGACAGAATCAATACTCATTTTATCCAAAGCGACGGAGGCTTGCGGAAAGAACACACCTATCGCAATCCCCAATGCCATGGCGATAAAAATCCATAGAGTGAGGTTACGATCTAGAAAGGATAATCTTTGTTGAGCCATGATGTTCTCATTCAATATGCGAAATTTGATTGATTGCTGCAATCAAATCTGGGCGAGACATATGAGTTGTATCTATTGCCAATAAAGCGTCTAAGCGGCGGTTGATATGATCAACAGTAACTTGGAATGCTTTTAATTTTTCTTCTTTCGGCAAATCTAAATGTGAAGGATCAGCCAAGCCCCAATGGGCCTTAATCGCTCCACCTAAATAAAGTGGACACGCTTCTTGAGCTGCTGAATCGCAAACAGTAATCACCACGTCAGGTTGATATTGTTCACAATCATCAATGGTTTTGCTCCACAAACCATCTGTTGAAAGACCAAGATTCTCTAAAGTTTCTATGGTCAATGGATGTACTTGCCCTGATGGCTTACTACCTGCACTGTAAGCTATCCACCCTTCAGGCGCGCGGCTGTTAAAAAGAACTTCTGACAGGATGCTACGGCAACTATTTCCAGTACACAAAAAAAGAAATTTCATACTCTGTTACTCACAATAACTATTTATTTGGATATTTTGGGAAGCTTTATTCGCTATGGTTTGACTGCTTACCAAAAGATTCAGAACGTCATGGCACCACATTGGTAATTGCGGATTAATGCTGTAATACACCCATTGGCTTTGTCTTCTGTCCTGTAAGAGACCAGAAGAACGCAATAACGCTAAATGCCTAGAAATCTTTGGCTGACTCAGTTGCAACTTTTCAGTCAAATCACAAACACATAATTCTTTATTCTCAGCGACTAAAGTCACGATATTTAGTCGAGTTTCATCTGATAAGCATTTAAAAAAATTAACTTGGTCCATTCTTAACTCCCATTCACTTATTTGGATATGCGGATAATCACATACAAAAAGTAAAATTTTTAATTCACTCGTTGACCATTTTCATCAATCACTTTTTCACCATCCTCTTTCGTAAAGGCACCCTTCTGAGGTAATGGTAGAATATCTAAGACAACTTCAGAAGGACGGCTTAAGCGAGTGCCTAATTCAGTAACAACAAATGGTCGATTAATCAATATTGGATGATCAAGCATAAAACTAAGTAACTGCTCATCACTCAAATCACTACGATCAAGGTCTAAATCCCGATAAGGATCTACATTCTGGCGAATGGCCTCTCTTACTGTTAATTTTGCATCCTGAATCAATTTAACTAATTCGTCATGACTAGGTGGTGTAATGAGATATTCAATCACAGTTGGCTCAATCCCTGTATTACGGATCAAAGCCAAAGCGTTGCGAGATGTCCCACAAGCTGGGTTGTGATAAATCGTCACAGTTGATGAAGTTGTCATCGAATTGAGCTCTTTTGATAATTTATAATATCTTTATATTCGAATTACCATATATATGCAATACCATATATTAATTTTTTAATAATGTCTTAGAAAATAAATAAACACCATCAAAAAATGCTTATCACTATCAATTGAATGGCAATCATACAACTAAATTAAAAGCCTCTTTAGAAGGAGGCTATTGATTTATGTCAATAGCCTCCTTCTAAATTAAAATCGACTTATGACTTGATAAGTTATAAAAGAGAATAGGTAAGCCAACGAAAATAGATAAACAGCCATTACGACTGGTTGTTTCCAACTCCCTGTTTCTCTTCGAATAGTTGCTAGTGTTGCTAAACAATGCGGGGCAAAGATAAACCAAACCAACAATGACATACCTGTCGCTAGCCCCCATCCATCTGGTCCAGATATTTGAGATAATAAGGTCTGGGTAACTGCATCTTCATCACCAGACATTGCATAAATCACTCCTAATGCAGCAATAATCACTTCACGAGCTGCCATTGCAGGAATCAAAGC
>NZ_KB850076.1:78871-164483 GCF_000369525.1 Acinetobacter higginsii | reverse complement strand
AGGACTTTCGCCTGCTTAGTCGGATCTGGTGTTTCAGGCAATTCCCCAGTGGCTTTTACTGTTTCCACGAGCTTTGCACCAAAACCGAGGGCTTCAAGTTTTGTGGTAATTTCATTAATCCCATTTGTATGGAAAACAACTAACTGTCTTTGTGCCAAATCAAATGATAAACCTTTAACTTCATGCAAGGGAGAAAGAGCCATTCTGACCATTTGCTCTTCTGCCGAACAATCCATCTTTGGAATTAGAAAAGTACTGGCTTCTTGTGCGTGCTCTTTATTTTCATATGCTTCAGTTTTATTTAATTTTGCTCCAAATCCAAGAGCTTCAAGTTTTGCAGTGATTTCATTATTTTCACCATTATGCAGAACTTTTAGGTTTCGGTTTGGCAAATCAAATACCAGCCTCTTAACATCTACTAATGAAGATAAAGTCATCCGAACCATTTGTTCCTCTGCGGAGCAATCCATTTTCGGGATGTTATAGTCACTGATGAAAGTCGCTGTATCTTCACTCCCCCGAATCGGTTCAGGTGAAGTTATCGAATCCGAACCACAACATGAATTCGACTGCGTAGAACACGGCTGGTTACTACCGCAAGTATCTTTTTCATCAGAGTTAGCTCCTTGCTGTAACTCATTACCACAACAAGAGCTTTTACTTACTTCAGTAACTGAATCTTTACCTTTACAAGAATCTGTTTCTGATTCATTTTGTTTTTGCTTGGTATCGTCACAAGAACTTTCTTTATTACAACCGCAACCACTCATTGATGTGCCTATAGTCATATCTTCACTTGTTGCATATTAAAATCCCTATAGCTACTATAGAGTCAAGCTAGTTTTGGTTGATTACCATGTTCTTAAAAATAGGTGAGTTATCTGAGAAGACCTCTTGTTCAGTATTAACAATTAGGTTCTATGAAAAAGAAGGTTTAATCCCACCACCTGAAAGAAATCAGGGCAACTATCGACTGTATTCAGAAAACTATATTGATAGACTAAAATTTATTGTCAATTGCCGAACATTGAACATGAATCTTAGTGAAATCAAAAAATTATTAACTTATAAAGATACGCCTGCCCAAAATTGTTCTGAAGTAAATGAACTTATTGATTCTCATATTAGAGATGTACAAGATAGTATTAGAAACCAACAGAAACTCATTGAGCAGTTGTTAGAAATTCGGAAAACCTGTGACGGTTTATGTACTGCTGATAAATGTGGCGTATTAAAAAATTTAGCTTGAGCTAGTTATAGCGAAGGGAACTTTTAAGTTCCCTTCGCTATTAATTTAGTGCTTTAACACTACGAGATAACTCTTGTTCCATTGTCGTTACACACGATAAAGCGCCGCATTGGTGAGGCTCCTCTTTCTCATTTGAATGATAGAACTCCTCAACAATATCCAAGCCCTCTTCACCACCCACCTCAAAACTGGCATTGCCATAACCCTGTCGTGCCACATGATCCAAAGCCTCCTGATAAAACCCTGCTGCCTTACTCTGTTCATCGATCTGCTGAGCTGAGGTGATAGCATCATTTAAGTTCACTCCATCACGTAAGGTCAAGTCCACGTAATAGATCGGAGTACGATAACTTTGTGTCGTGCTTTTCCCTCGTAAAGTCAGTTGCAAAGGCAAACATGACAGTAAATCACCTGATGCGGCATGGTAATAACGAAGCCGTGCTGCCAGAGTGCGGATACTATTAAAACCAGTGGTTCTAAAGATAAATGTGCCAAATTCATCCGATTCATCTAGATTGACGTAAAGTCTGCCATATGGCTTGCACAATCCACCCTGAGCTAGTGGACATAAATCAGGGGATGGGCACTGATGTTGTTCAACGCCATTTTGTCCAAGTCGCTGACAGCTTTCCCCATTACCTGAGCAGATCAAACGTCCAGTCTGACGATCAAAAAGACTGTACTCTGCCCGTAGATTCAGTTCAGGATCGTTGAAAATCATACGGACTGGAATACTTCTCAACTTTTGGTTTTGATTCGGTGCTTTGGCACGAAGCTGATCATCTAGTGGATGTTTCACCCAGCCATCCTTATTTTGAATTTGGCTGGTAATGGTAAATTGATCATCCTTTTCAGGAATACGTTTGCCGTTCTTTTCAACAATTTTACCGATGCTGATACGGCCTAAAACGGGCGGAGTAATTGCTAAACCTTTAATCATAGGTATGTCCTCTCGTATTTTCTTACTGATTCACTGCTTTATGTGAAACGTTGGAAATATTGAATAAATAGATGTGATCGATCAGCAAAAGCCCGTCCATATTGTTCTTCCCTCGGGAAGAACAGGGGCGGCTTTTGTCGTTTTTGAATTTGGAGGAATTTTTAGGTCACTTTATCCACCATTCGGATAAATCTGAAAGCGCCGTGTTCCTGCTTTAGTTTGTGGAAACTGTTGTAGATATTCAGGGTGCTGTTTAAGCAGGGATTTACTATCTAAGCTGATTGAGTCCTGTGATTTCTTCCACGTCACTGAACCACCTATAAATACAGCTCGCTCTGCTTCTTTCATCAGCATTTGAAGTTGATGTTTTAGCTCATCAAAATACTGTTGATGTTGCTCAACCTTATGTCGTTCTTCTAACAACTGGTTAAATAGATAGTTGGCTTGTTCATTTTGGCTGAGGTCTTCTACTAATAATGGAATTTGCTCAGGGTAGAGTTGCTGCAAAGCTTTAGCTGCTGAGTCAGAGGCATCTACACTCGGTGGAATATCCGATTCCACACATTGCCAGAAGTGGCGTTCAGCATTAATAATGTGCTGGATCACGGTTTCGTTGCGGGTAACCTTATAGATTTTGCTTTCATGTCCACAGATCAAGGCACAAATATGTGCAGCTTGTTTGCCTGTCACGGCTAACTGATGTTGTACCTGACACAGCACATATAAAGGCACACCGTCTCTCCATAACTTAGAACCATATTCCCCTACAGTTTTACATTCCAAGATTTGAACTTCACCACTGCCCACCACGGCATAGTCAAGGTTCGCCAACATAAAGTGTTTGTCGTCATCGGGGTGTTGTAACACTGCATTGACACGACGTACCTTATGATTCGTGTGCATGCTGTAGTACTCAGCGACTAAAGGTTCTAACTGTTTCCCCCAATATAAAGGTGCATAGCCTGCACTTTCATCTTCGATGTTTTGTTGCATCCGTCCTGTCTTAATCATCCAAAGTTCTAGCATCGACATATAGGGATTTAGTCCACAAGCGGTTGCTGCATCACTACTGCCAATACCCTGTTTTCTGATTTCTAACCATTGTTGGTAATTTAATTGTTTAGTGTTGGCTAGGCGTTTAGCTGTGGGCGATTTGGTTTTGCGTGGCTGTGTGTTCGGTCGCTCTCGCTTGGTTCTGGTTCCCACTTCAACCTGCTGATTGGGTTGATTGAGGTTAGGTAAATAATGTTGTAGTGGTGGATTGTTTATAGTGTTTTGAATCTGGATATTCGCGTTCATGATCATTCCTGCATTCATATAAAAGTTGGGTAAAAATGGAATTGATGGCATAAAAAAGCTGCATCCAAAGATGCAGCTCAATAAAATTCAATTAGAGTTATTTCTACTTAGGCTAAATCATTTAAGCAGCTAGTCTAAGGGCTTGTTCTAACGCACGTTGCTTAATGGCTGCACCTGCGCCAAACCAAGCTGAATCTAAACGATGATCTGTGCTCATCGCTCTTCGTTCATGATCAACAAACTCCGTCATAGAACAAAGCAATCCATAAGCGGTATCCTTGGATGAGCTAAGTTCAGCCCCTCGCCCATGTCCGTTAAACATGGTCATCACTTTCGACATGGCACGTCCGTTCGGTTCAGTTTTATTGTCTGCTTTGGATAGGCTTGTTTGATTCGGCATGGCTGCATTGCGATAAAACTGAATAATGCTTTCATCTTGTTCCGCCATACTGAGATTGGTATTGTTAAATACCGCATCAAAGTAGGCTGCCGCTTCCTGTTGAGTGACTTTACGCTGACTCAGTTGTTTCATTTCATACATGTGTTCATCCCATGCACGTACTGAAATACCCAGTTGCTGTTTGACCTTCTCTGCATCGAACTTGGTACTGTGCGGAACTTTGACCACACCAACATTGCCTTGTTGTCCTTTTAGAGCAATCGCCAAAGTGTTATTACACACCACACGGATCGAGGTAAACTGTGCTGTAGTTGCTAGCGTGCCATCACAAGCAGTTGCCAATAAAATGTAGCCATTGCTGACATCTTTGCCCTTGAGTGCTGAAGTCTGTCCTGTTTTAGCCAATGCCCAGAATTTCTTTCCACCTTTGAGTACGCCTGCGGTTTCCAATTCAAAGCCCGATTGTTCAGTCAGGTCTTTGTAGAAATGTAGGATTTCCATCGGCTGAACTTCCTGAAAGCGTTGGCTCACCACTGACAAAGGTGCATGGGTATCCGAGCGATACAAAACCCGCTGTTCTTCAAATGGCATGATGATGCTTTGCCCACGTTCATTTTGTGCCATATAGCTGACATCGGAGGATTCAATCCGCCAATCCATCCCAGCTTGTTGTGCCCACACTTCTAATGGTTGATTTTGGGTCAGTTGATTACCTAAACCATGCCAAGGTGTTTGACCAACGAATGCCATTGTTTCGACTAAATGTGCCATAAACTTTTCCTTTAATAGATCAATCTTGAATTGTTTCAATTTCAGATTTTGTGCATAAAAAAAGGCCTGCTGGGGGAGCAGACCAAAGTGAGAAGTCATTGAGATGCATGTAAATGCATTCATTCACTTAGATGGTATATATCTGAAATTTATTTAAATTCTTTTGACTCATCATTTGGTTTTTCTGAATCAGTAAATTGACGTGATCTTTAGCAGGGATTATCATTCACTTGCTGGCCTACATTGCCAGTCGGTTTTGACAGACCGTTCAGCCAAAGCACACTAAAAAGTTTATCTTTTTGGTGGGCGACCCTGCGTGTCCCCTCTGCGGCGGAACGGGAGGGGGACACCTTTGGGTGTGCTGATCCTTTGGCTATCAGTCTGTCAACCCTCTTTCGTTTCGCCACCATTATTTGACAGTGATGCGGTGAAACTTCTTTATAGCCAAAGGAGTCAACCATGACTAATCTCTATTCTTATTTCTGGGCATCAGCCCTATCCTTCGTTGATAAAACCCAAAACACTAAATTATTGAGCTATCACATTTTTAACTTTAAACCGCTCAACTCATAACAACACTTTTGGTACATCACAATTTCAGCTTTCAGCCCTATCTATTGATTCAGGTCAGATTTGTGCTGCCCTAAAAAAGAAATTCACTATCGCTGTGAATAAGAACAAAAGCTGCTTTGTGTTGTGAGCTGGAGCATGTTTGAACACTGACGGTAAATAACAATCAAGATCAATTTACCTGTAGGTCTAAACATCTCTCCAATACATAAAATAAGGACACGAAGATGAAAGGCAAGATTTTAGATTTCACGATTCAAACCAATATGGGAATTATTCTGGGTAATGACCAAAAACGTTATAACTTTGTAGGTAGTGAATGGAAAGAACAACACGCACCTGTTCGGGGTCATGAAGTCGACTTTGATGTAAATGCTGAAGGTCAAGCTACAGGTATCTACCTTGATTTCATGACAGCGCCTACATCTACCACCCAAATCAAAACATCTGCACCCTCTCCAACTTTTGCTAATGGCAATCCAAATGACTCAACAAAAGCAACTGCCAACAACGTTGAAAGTATCCTTACAGACTATCAACAAGCCATTTTGACCTGCTTTAAAAAGTTTGCAGATTTTAAGGGCCGTGCTAGACGCAGTGAGTTTTGGTATTTCGAGCTGTTTTGTGTACTGATGAGCCTAGCCTTTAGCTTTATCAGTGAAGATGCCGCAACCATCGTCATGTTAATCACGTTCATTCCAAATATTGCAGTCAGTGTCAGACGTTTACATGACATTGGGCGTTCAGGTTGGTGGATGTTAATCGCACTTGTGCCGATTGTAGGAATACTTTTGTTGCTGTTCTGGGCTGCTCAAGAAGGCGAACCTACAACAAATGTCTATGGTGAATCACCTAAAGCCTAGTCAATAACAATCATTCCACCGTATCTAAATAAGCATCTGTACATCCATGCCTGCACAGCCCATGCATGTACACGTTTTAGGAATCATCATGAATAAAAAAATCATCATTACTTTACTGGCTGCTTGTTTAATGCAAGCTTGTACTAAAAATGAATCAAATGAAAACGCATCATCGAATAGCACTCAAACAGAAGCTATTAATGCCAATACATCTGACTCTCAAAAGTTTATTGATCAAGGCAAAAATGATATTGCAACCTATGGTAAAGAGACCTTGCAATACCTTCTTGATCAGAAATACCCTGATCGCTATACCGCCTTTTCAGTTGATAATGTTAAGTTCCTACGTCAGCAATCAGAAGACCTTTTTCTTTATACATGGAACATCCGTTTTTTAGACAATCAATCGGATGATGTCTATGGCTGCGATAGCCAACAACTATCATGGAATAAAAAAACCTCAGATATTGAATCAGCCTTAAATGAAACTTGCTTTGATATCATTGAGCGTGGCAATACCCCTGCAAATCAAAATGAAACCACTTCGACAATTCCTGCAACCTCTCCAGTTAAAATTGCGTTAGAACAAAATCCACACCACTCATTTATAACAATGATCAAAGTTCAATCACTCGTTGATGACGTATCCATTTCAAATGTCACAGTCAATCGTGGCAACTGTCCTTTATTGCAAAAAATGAGTAATCCGATACGGCTTGGTTTTGGACACATGATGTCTGTGGATACCAAGAATTGTAGCCGAGATAGAATTCTTGAAGTTGTTGTATCAACAGATCAGGGTGACTGGAAATTTGGTTCATAGGTATCAGAACTACAAAACCAGAACACATCGACCCCATTGATCCATAGAGAACAGTCATGCAAAAATTTACTTGTACCATTTCACTTGCTTTATTGTTAGCTGGCTGTAATGAAGTCAACTATGCCAAATTAACTTATCAGGCCCAGTCTTGTACCGCAGATAATTCTGTCAGTTGTAATGATATTCGTGTTCGACGAGCAATAGTTGCTACGGAAATGGAGTATCAACAAATGATTGATGAAAAAAATAAATTTGTAGCCGAATTAGGAGTAACCCAATATAACCAGTTGCTTAACCTAATGAATCAAAAAGTTGAACATCTCAAGAAGCAACGCCCGAGCCTTTATTTACGCTGGCTTCAGGGAGATTCGAGATACTATAAGGATGTAGATTTTGGTGACTACATTGACAATGAGATTGAAAAGATCATCAATGCCAAGGTTACAACACCACCTTCATCTACACCAATCAATTTAATTCAGGATGGTGAACCCATCCGTGTTGCATCGGAACAAAATCAGACAGATTTCTTTCCCAAGAATTATAAACATAGTTACACTTTCAAAGTGATGGAACCCGTTTTGACAGGAGATTATGATTTACTCCTGAACACCAAGTCAGGCCCTGTCAAGTTTGACTTACAATACACGTCCGTCGCACAGAACTATATTTTTGAGCATTTAAAACAAGGTGACTGCATTCGCTTTGAGGCCAAAGACACTCCTGTTCAGAATGCCGAACATCAATTGTATTTTGAGACTTTTATTACTGATCCTCAAATTGTGCAATGCAATTAGCCTGGAATCAAACCACTACCTTAATTTAAGACACAGGGAGGCATCACCTCCCTAGTTTATTTATCCTCCCTCAATAAAAAGAATGTCCACAATGCTGGCATTGAAAGCTAGATTGAACATTTTGAGTTGAAGCAGAACCAAATACTGAACCTAACAAACCACCGACTACGACACCTGCTATCCCTCCAATAAGAGGTGACACAGGCAATGTCTTTGATAATGCTGCCCCCATCGTGGCAAACGATGCTGACGATGCCAGACTCTGATTACTTCCCTGTGAACCGCTATTTTGTACAACACGGATCACATGCTCTGAATGGCAATATGGACAATTGATTTGCATAAGATATACCTCTGGAATAAGAAAAGGCTTAGCATGCTGCCAAGCCCTGAAAACGATGAGTTCTCACCTAGATGGTATATATGTGAAAAAAAATAAAACTATTCCAACATGTTGTTTAAATGACTTATAAGCCGCCCTATCCTCAAGGGTCCAATTTATCCAACCTTTCGTTCAGCATAGTCAATTTCTCATCAAGCATGAATATCTGATCCACTATAGCCTCATCTAAAAGTTTAGTGAATTGTTGAGGTCTATAATGACTGTCACGGATAAACCTATCAATTTCATCTAGAATATACTCATGGTAATCTCCTTTGAATGCAAATGATCCGAGCCTAAGTCTTCTTGAACAACCATAAAGCGGATTCGACTCGTACATGTAAGACATAATATCGCTGAGAAGCGGACCTAATTCATATTCATAATTTTCTATCTCATTAAACAGTTTCTGATATTCACTCAGTTCATACTCTTCATCAGCATCTATTCTACTCATGATTATTCATCTCCAATTTTTAACTTGTGGGGTGTTACATAAGAGACGGGTTTTAGGTATAAAAAAACTGAATGCCATAGTTTGAGATCAACAAAGTCGAAGCCAGATCAGGTACTGGACCTAGCTTAGTGTGAATGGAAATCAATAGACCAAAACTAATGAAGAGAAGATGTTTCTCATCTAGATGGTACATATCTGTTTATGATTTCAATTAACGCTGTGACATGCCAAAGGTACGCATCCTCCGAGAAGTCTTTACTCTGAGGTATTGTTCTTTTTCAGGCCGTGCCAAATAAGAAAGCGTTGAACGCATCTTATTTGCTTGATAAGGTACATTGCTAAAGATCACTCCAATGCTAACGATCCCCTGCTCTTCATATTGCTTTAGGTATCTACGATCATGGCAGTTAAAATAGCTTCCTTTACCACCCGTAGTATCCTCCCAGAGCTCTCCTACGGCTTTAGCTATACTCCATGCATCCATGCGCTTACGCTCATTTAAAACTAAAGCCACATGGCAATGGTAGCCTTTCTTCTCCCCTTGCTCTAATGCCCATACCAACAGCAATATGTCATCTCCATAAATAGAACGATTGACTCTTTTTCTCAGTTTTTCTAAATCATGATCAACCTGTTCGATATCAGGATTAACTGTATAAGCTAAATCAACTCGTACAACTAACAATGCAGAATACTCCCTCTGCAACTCACATAACCGATCCTCTAGCTTATTAGCATTTAATCTTTCGTTATAACGATGCTGCCGCATTTCATTGAAGTGATCAGCTCTAGCTTGATTGAAATACCTTTGCCAGTCTCTAAATGAAGTTTGCTTTAAACGATTGTAAAGGGAACTTGATGTTTCATATTTCAGATCGTAGTCATGCAAAAGACTACAAATGAGATCGATTAAGCATGCGTAGCTAAAGTCAGGGTTATAGACGTGATGGAAGTCTAAAAGAAGGTCTGTGAAGTTTTCATAGAATGATCGTGGTTGTCGTGTTGAATCCATACCTGATAGAACAAACCTTTCAATTTCTATCAATAGTGATGCTTCATTAATTTGATTTTGGTTAGGTTCTACTTTCATGCTCACTTACCTGTAGTTTAGGACTACATGAAGTGGCTGATGTGTAATTAATTACTTAAAGGCTTGAATATCATTATTGAATGAATAAGAGGTATATAAGGATATGTTTGTTAAGTACTATGTTAGTATTATTAACTAAGTCATTACACCTACTCTATAATGTGTTCCGCTAGTATGGTTTTACACTTCTGATAGGTTTTTTAAAGTCAACAAGTGTGATATATAGATAGTTCAGTGAACATGATCAGTGATTTGTTTTATGTCAAGTTATCCGACGCTACAACACCTGTACTAGTTTTATATTCAAACTGATTAAACTTAAACACGTGCAGCAACCAAGTTAAAACAGATTCATCATTTACAGAGATTTAGTACGGATTACCAATACAAGTTAATAGCATAACCATTATATACGTTACTTGAAGCTTATCTAAAAATAATACGAAATCAACTGAAATCTCCCTAGAATCGCTCCTGAAACTCCCTCTACATTTGGCTAAACTCCTCGGAAAGCTTACTGTCAGAAGGAAATTAGCCATGTATCAAAGCTCTACCAACACAGAACTAAAACAGTTCATTAAGCAATGTTCCGATGCAGATATGATCTGGGTTCTACATGTGATGAATAAAGAAGATATGGAACGTCGTGCTAGACTGAGGATTACGAACATAGATCCTGATTTAGTCCAATTAGATATTCAGATGTTAAACACTCTGAATCATACTGATGAGATAAAGAATAAGGTTTTAAGATTATGTGATCGCATTAATGAAAGAGAAGCTTTCGATTTATTGGATATTTTAAAATCCTTTCTGAACACATTAGAAATACGAGGCAGAGACTTTTCAAAATATGAGAAAGACAAGCGTCTATTGTACTTTGCACTTAATAGAATCTCCATGAATGAGCGACTATATGATGACTTACTTAATATACATAATGAATATTTTAGATTCCTCTATGCGGTCTTTATACTACCCGACTATTACAAATATAACCGCCCTCTTGATAATCTCGAAACTCGTTTTAGTCAAATACTTAACACAAAGCTTCTCCACTTCAAAAACTTCGATAATGATGATTTCTATCTATGGGCTAAAGGTTATATGGATCAAGATAAAGAAAATGCCAGAGTACACAATAGCAGCAGCTATAAGCCATTGAATCCAAAGGAGTATAGTGTTGTCATCAATGCTATCTTTGACAGTCTATTAGATAAAGATACCAATATCTACAAAGCTATTAAAACTCAGATCTCAAATGCTTGGCATCAGAAACGCCATAGGGCAAAAAACAAAGGTCGAAAGCATCATTACCATCTGACTGATAAAGCTCATCGTAGCTTAGAGATATTGGCGGAGAAGAATGGTATAACCAAAGAAAAGATGATTGAAAGCCTAGTCAATGAGCGCTACACCAAAGACTGTATGGACTTTAACGGCAATGATCTTTACTCACTTACACGTTAAGTATCTCAGTGCATAAACATTCATGGATGGGACATCCCATCCATGATTTGCTTAAAGGAGGTCGCTCACCTTCAAAAATCTTGTATAACTAATGATTTATCAACTGGGTTCAATGCATTGCACTTTTATAGTCTTCTCAAGCCTCAAAACCTTCATTAACACATCGTCAAGAGAAGTAGTGTTGTATGGCAATATGTTATCTAACGTCTCAAAAGGATAACCGTGATTTAACCCATCCTCAAGCTGTTGCATAAAAGTTGATAGCTTAACAATTTCTTTTTCCATCTTCACTTTCCTTGATGCTGTTAATGCCTCTTCCTGCTTTTCTTCATTCAGTTTTATTATCCTAGCCATACTTAATTTCTTCTTTTTCTGGATCCATGCTTCATCATACATTCTAAACTGATACATGATTTCATCCATGTTCTTGCTAACCGCTTTCGATACATTCTTGTACTTACCATTACTCTGTACCTGTTTCACCAATAAATCAAAAAAAATTTTCTTCTTTTCCTTTACTGCTTTCTGATACTCACCTTGAGTGCTTCTGCCTTTAGCAATCCGTTGTCTTAAGGATGGATTCTTAATTCCATAAGTAAGTGTGTCTATACCAATATATTGATGAAGTATCTCTTTGTAAGCCTTAGACCCTTCTTTATCATTCAGATTACACAACTCTCCTCTCAATGCTGTTATTTGATCCAGCAGGCAAATCAATTCACGAATCGAATATCCAAATTTTAGATCTAAGAAGTCATATTTAGGATCGTTACAGCTCTCCTCCATCTCCCTATAGATAGAATTATATTCCTCCACTGTAAAATACAATTGTTGCTTGAAGTGTTGTGAACCAAGATTTTGCTTTCTTTTTATTTTTACTTCAATCCCAATAATAGGCGCCCCTCTCCAGTCTTCAATTGTTTTTGGCTCAGGTCTACCCTCCATATCAAAATTAATGACAAGCTCAACATGCTTCAAACCATTATTCAAATAATCTTCCAACCAGACAATATTAAGATATTGGTTCAATATCTCAGCTTCCAATTCATCCATTGAGCTTTTATCAAATACTTTCATAGCGACTTTGTTCGATTTAAACCATTAATCATACCTACCCGTGCAGATTGTACATTTTTATATTTTCAAAAAGTTATTTTTACGGCTGTTGATTCCTTATTTACACCAACCCTAAAGTGAATAATAAGAAACGTGATCACACACCTACACAACTTTAAACACTCTTGTCCATAGGACATGAAAGGAAATGAATCATGGTTATAGATTTAACAACCCGCGATTACCTATTTTTAAAATACCGATCAGTACACATAAAACTTGAAGATGTTGTAAAGGAATATTATCCGAATCTAAGCAAGGAGAACATGTTAGCAAGGGCCCGTGAAAAACGATTTCCATTTACATGTTACCGAATTGATGAAAGTCAGAAAGGGGCATTTTTTGTAAATCTACAGGAGCTTGCTGAAGCGATTGATCATATTTACCGTACCCAGTACTCGATCTTTCAAAACAAAGTACAAAAAGCGATCCAGTCAGTAAGTTGAAAAATGGTAGGAGAAATTAAATGTTAGAAGCTCGCTATCGTGTAAAGGACTTAGTGAACTATACTGAACGTCAAGCAAAGGACTATGTGGATCGTAGTGGACATAGACGCAGACTTTCATACAGGCCTGCTAGCAAAGGCTTGTTGAATATAGCAGAATCCACTTTTTGGAAAATGGTTCGTAGTGGAGATTTTCCTAAACCCACCTATTTAACATCTAGCATACCAACTTGGGCAGAAAGTCAAATCAGTATTTGGCTTAGGGCAAGAAGTAAAAAGGTGGAGGTTAATTTTAAATGAGCACATTCCAGATGAGTATGAACGAATACTTGTTTATAAAATATCGCTCCATAACAGTTGAGCTTATGATAATCGTCAAAGACTATTATCCACATTTAAGTAAAGCCGAAGCATTGAGAAAGGCAAATAACTGTGAGTTTCCTTTTTCAGTATTTAAACTGGATAAAAGTAAACGTGCCCCATTTCTAGTGCACGTTAAGGACCTAGCCAACTTTTTAGATAAACAATACTCTGAAGCCTCAAAAGATTTTGCTACGTTTCATCAATGAGGCGTAGCACCTCCTCAAACTGCATTACATTTCTTCTAGCCTTTACCGAAACATATCGTTGGAGGCTACTCCAAGAATCATGCAAACTTACTTTTTGAATTTCAGGAATCGTAAAGCTTTGTTCTGCAAGTCTAGTACATCCTTCATGTCTTAAATCATGAAAGCGCAGATCTTCAATCCCTAGCATTTTGCAAGCCTCTCTAAACTCTTTCCCCAAACTCTTGGCATTCAGAGGTAAGAGTAAATTTTCATTGTGACCTAATTTAAGCATTCTGCTACGAACCTCATGATCCATTAAACGGTCAATCATCGTTTTGCAGGGTTCTAAGACATCAAATGACTTGTGGTTTCCTTTTGAGCCATTAGGATTTTTCAAATCATGAACTTTCCAAGATGAATGATGCTGATCATAATCATCTAAGCTTAAACGGGTTAATTCCGCTTCACGTCTACAAGAAAAGATGGCAAACCAGATAACTAAATGCATCGGGTACTTCGTTCCATACCTATTAATTTTCCAACGCTCAACAAAATACTTTGTTAAAGCTATTAATTCCTCATTGGTTGGTAACCTATCTCTCTTGTTACTAGAAGAGATTTGACGAGTTTTTCTCAGTTGTGCCGTAGCTTTATCAAAACTGTTTAAATCAATATCTATATCCCACATCACGGCGGCATGAGCCAAGACACCACGAATATGCAGCAGCTCATGTTGCTGTGTACTTGTTGCAATTGGATCTAAATCTAAGTGAGTAACCCCAGCTTTTCTTAATGCAACATGATCTGCCAAATGTACTGACTTTATTTTTGTGATAATATTGCGTGCTATCGGAAACTTCTTAATTAAGAGTAGAGAATAGCGTTTCGTCCTTCCGTACTCGCTCCCAACTTCTTCCAAATATTTATCAATGGCATCTGCCAAAGTTAGGTCTATAAGTTTTTCTTTGCCTAACAGAATGTCTGGATTTTCTTGAATCTCAACTTCTCTTTTCTTAAGCCAGTTTTCCGCCATTTTCTTTGAATGGAACGTTTTGCTTTCAGAATAGACAGGATATCCCTTTCGATTAATACGGATAGCGGCACGGTAACTCACACTACCATCTGCCCCTTTTCTAACTGTAACAGACCCCATAATTTACACCGTGAACTATTTTTTCCATTATGGTGTAAGATTTGGTGTAAATGCAAACAGCAAAACCTACATTCACAGGTGTTACCATGCGTTTACGCAGATTCAAATACTAGATTTAAGGGTATGATTTTAAATGACTATTAACAAAAACCTTGAAACCATTAGTAATCCAAGAATCAGCGTAGCACCGATGATGGATTGGACAACAAAGGATTACCGTTTTTTTGCACGCTTATTTAATCCAAATGTGGTTCTCTATACAGAGATGGTGACCACGGGTGCGATTATCTATGGTGGAGCAAACCGTCATTTAGACTTCAACCAACAAGAACAGCCAATTGTGTTACAACTCGGCGGCTCAAATCCACAAGAGTTGGCCACCTGTACAAAAATGGCTGAAGACTGGGGTTATAACGAAGTCAATTTAAACGTAGGCTGCCCAAGTGATCGCGTGCAAAACAACAAAATTGGGGCCTGCTTAATGGCGGAACCCAATCTGGTGGCTGAATGTATTCACAGTATGCAAAAAGCAGTTTCGATTCCTGTTACGGTGAAACATCGTATCGGGATTGATGACATGCAGTCTTATGAAGAGATGTTGCATTTTGTTGATACTGTGGCAGCAACAGGCTGTACCCATTTTATCGTACATGCGCGTATTGCCATCTTGCAGGGTTTATCTCCAAAAGAGAACCGTGAAGTTCCACCCTTGCGCTATGAAGATGTCTATCGTCTTAAACAAGAACGTCCGCACCTTACCATTGAGATTAACGGTGGCATTAAAACCTTTGAAGAAACACAGCAACATTTACAGCATGTTGATGGGGTGATGATTGGTCGTGAAGCCTATCACAATCCATATCTTTTAGCTGAGATGGGACAACTCTGGAATCTAGAAACACCAGACCGTTTTGAGATTATGCAACAAATGATGCCATATATTCATCAGCGTGTTGCTGAGGGTGCACCGCTTTCAATTATCACGCGTCATATCTTAGGTCTATTCCAAAACTTGCCTGGCGCAAGAAAATGGCGTCAAGCACTGAGCGGTGGCAATGCCAAAACGATTGCTGATATCGAAAATGCAATTCAAAATATTCAAACAGCAATGCAAAGAACTGAAGATTACTTGAAAGAGCATCAAAACTAATTTGATCTGCTAAACATCACTTTTCTGCATAGGAACATAGCGTAATCCGCTATGTTCCACCACCACTGA
The DNA here is from genome assembly GCF_000369525.1 of Acinetobacter higginsii. GTDB lineage: Bacteria > Pseudomonadota > Gammaproteobacteria > Pseudomonadales > Moraxellaceae > Acinetobacter > Acinetobacter higginsii. The sequence goes on along the minus strand of NZ_KB850076.1, from coordinate 148,891 downwards.
GCTTGCGATAACCTAAAAGTCTAACCCATCACTTGAGCTTAACCACTTAAACTCATGGCTATGCTCAAGCGTGATTTCATAATTTTGTCTTCCAGAAACAAACAAAGTTGACATCACCTGTTGCAGGACTTGTCGATCTAGAAAAAATGTAAAAATGTGCAGGTTTTCGGCATGCGATGACACCCTTTCCATATAAACATAACCAAAGTTAAGCTTTCTTAGCTAACTGGAACTCTTCATAAGAATCAAAAGGCATTTGTGTTTTTGTATCAATGATTTCAGTCAGTTCATCACCTAACATAATCATATTTCGGGTGGGAACACCTTGTAGCTGAATCTTTAATTGATCATTATCCAAAAACTTAAATTGCCCTGCATAAATTTTAGCTGGGCTATTATCATTATTATTGGTTTGTTCCAAGACAAAAGTTTGATCTGCGTTGATTTTAAGATCAATTCCTGTACCCAAACAGCCATCACAACTGGTTACGCAAGTCGCACATGGAACCACGCCAGAATAATGCCCGACCCATGCCTTAAGCTCAGGATGATTGACGAAATGTTGCTTATTTGAGTGTAGATCTGGCGTTTGTGCTTGCGTATTGCTTTGATTTTTTGCCTCATTTGACTGTGAACATCCCAAACTGATACTGGCAAAAACAAAGGAAGTCAGCAATGTCCTTTTCATATACGATTTCTCTCAAACTCAATATTTAACATTCATCGCAGCCTCAACACGACATGGCGCATCACTATACGTTCAGGAATGGTGCCATGGCAAGTACTGCAATACTGATGTCAGCCAAAGGAATATTTTTAGATTTTATGCAAAAAGCAGTCTTACGAAATGGCTCTGTTTTTTATTCAGAATAAGGTGATTGATATTGGAGTATTCACCATCAAACATCGCAATATTGAACTGAATATTTTAAACACTCAGCTATTCAAAACAAAATCTTTGATATATGGCTGAATTCATTGCACTATGCTGATGAAAATCAGAAGATTTCGCAGGACAGATCACCTCAAACAATTTACTAAATATCATGATATTAAACAGCAACTTAGATAAAAACTATGCATCAAAGCAGATCTAATACCTATGCCAATATGTCTATTTTTTAATCAAAAATGAAATATAATCTTACAAATCATTTTATCTAAACTAATCAACCAACAACTTACTGATAATGAAAAAGATTCTTAAATAGCAATTTAGCTAAGTGATCTGTATAACAGCTCAAATGTTATATTATTACGTTACATTTCAGTTTTTTTAAGATTTATCGCTTACTATGGGCGCCGTAATAAATTCTGGCACACGTTCAGTTGTTTTGAAAATGCGGTAGAGATTCACAATGATTTATGATGTACCTTCAGTTGATCACAGTATGATTCACCCACCTTCGCAACAGGTGGTTATTCCTTATCGAGAAATGCCGAAGGCTCCATCAGAGCCAGCCATTGATGTCAGTAAATTCTCTCAAAAGTTGGCTAAAAGAGCGTCTTATCGTAGCTCATCGCAATGTGCCAAATTTGTCAGAATCGCTTTACAGTCAGCAGGTGCTAAAATTGTACAGCACCCTGTTGCAGCATCAGACTGGGGACGCACCTTACAGCAAATTGGTTATCAGAAAATTAATCCTGAATTTAACAACCCACAACCTGGTGATATTTACATTATCCACCGCACTAAAAAGCATCGCTATGGGCACATTGCAGGCTTTACCGGTTCACAATGGGTGTCTGACTATAAGCAAACTAGCTATGATGTCTATAAAGATCCGAATGTAACGTATAGCTATTACCGCTTAGCACCACAGTATCCGCAGGCTTAATTTATTGGGGCAATTATTTCAGCCCTGATTTTTTATCCAGCTTTTTCAAGACTTCAGCCACTGCCACCATGGCAAAGCTTGAAGTCACCACCACTGCCGAGCCATATCCGCCACAGCGTAGACCCGCACTTGGGCAAACATCCGCACTAGAAAATGGGTTATCGATCGAATACACGCAAGTAATGCCGAATTTCTCTTTTGGCTTTTTGCAAATCCCCATAGAACGCAGTTGAGTACGCAGCTTCGCCAACATTGGGTCTTGTTCGGTCTTGGATAAATCTGCCACCCGAATCTTCAGTGGATCAAGTTTGCCACCCGCTCCTCCCGAAACGATCAACGGGATTTTGTTAAAACGACAGTGCAGCATCAAGGCAAGTTTGGCTTTGACGTCATCAATGCAATCCAAAACAATGCTTGGCACTGGATTTAGAATCTCTTTGACATTCTCAGGCGTCAGGTAATCATCAATCACATTCACTTTCATGCGTGGATTGATCTGGCGACAACGCTCCGCCATCACTTCAATTTTTTCTTGTCCGAGTGTCGAGCTCATCGCAGGTAATTGACGGTTAATATTCGATGCTGCCACCACATCCATATCGACTAAGGTCAGCTCGCCAACCCCTGTCCGCGCCAGTGCCTCAACCGCCCAACTGCCGACGCCACCAATCCCAATCACCATGACATGACTGTGTTCATAATGCGAAAAGGCAGTTTCTCCATAAATTTTGGCGACACCCGCAAAACGGCGCTCATATTCATCATTTACAGGAACATCGGTCATCACAGTCGTGGTCTATCTTTTGAATCAAAGTACTATTTTACCGTGTTTAACTGGTTTTAGGTTAGCCCACTGAAACTTTACTTGATGGTTGATCTCGGCGAATTAAAATAACCAACAAGATAAAAACGATCAGGCTCATGCATAAAGCCAACAGGTTTGCATTGATCCATCCGAGACTACTCAAAATCGGTGCAGGTAAAAATGCCCCTAATGTTGCAAACAAAGCAATTCCTGTTTCATTGATGCCTTGGACACGATGTTTTTGCTGCTCGTTAAGACCTGCTAACAAGGTTGATGCACCTGAATAAGCAAAATTCCAACCCACGCCTAGAACGATCAAGGCAACATTAATATAGATGCCGACCTGTCCAAACATTGGAATTAAAGACGATAACATCAACAAAGCAAAACCAACATAAATCGTGGTATGCGTTCCCCAGCGTTGAATCAGTTTTGACACAAAGAAGGATGGGATAAACATGGCCAGCACATGTAGCTGAATCGAGATGGAAGCATAATGAAATGAGTGATGTTCCTTGAGATGTAAGGAGGACATAATCATCATGACATTCATAATATAGTAGGCAAATGCACCGCTGATCACCGCAGCGATAATCAAAGTGCTTGGCAGTTTGCGACGTTGAGTTGGTTCAATCAGCACTTGCTGTATCTGCTGGCGTTGGAATTTTTTGTTCCATAGATACAAGATCGGAGAAAGCAACAAGGCCAAGACACTAAAGATGAAATATATCGCAGTGAAATCGGGTAAGCCTGCTACCTGTTGAAACTGAATTGCCAACATCGGTGCAATAATTGCTGCGATCACCCCACCCGAAATCACCATCGCCGTGGCTTTTGGAATTAAATCTGTTGCCAGCCGATCAGAGGCCGCAAAACGATAAAAATTCGCAGTTGAGATAAATAAACCCAATGAAAAATGGCTCAGGCACAATAAATAAAATTGTTGCTGCTGTAGAGCCAAATAACCGAGAACACCAGCAGAGAAAAGACAGATGCAACCAAACTGGAAAACCAAATGCCGCCCAAGCTTTTTCATTAGAAAAGAAAAAATAAAAGTAGTCAGTAACATCGCTAAAAACTGCAGACCATACGGAACTGTAGCCAAAGCCTGAGTTGGCGCTAACTTTAACCCCACAATTGCAGCCACGGTAACAGACAACACCGCAGCAATTAAGTTAAAGGCCTGTGCAACCAAGAGATAATAAACATAGCGAGGTAACTGATTCAAAGCCTTTATCCAATTTAATCGGGCCTGACTACCTTAACGCTGAATGCTTGAAATTCAAACAAAAAAAGATGAAAGACCAGCTTTCATCTTTGATTTAAGAGTGTGTTTCGTTATGCAGCAATCAGATTTCGTAATACATAATGCAAGATACCACCTGCTTTAAAATATTCCACCTCATTCAAGGTATCAATACGACATAACACTTTGAATTGGTCTTGACTACCATCTTCTCGTTGTACCTGAATATCCAAAGTTTGATGTGGTTGGATATCATCAGATAATCCATGAATCGACAGTACTTCACGGCCAGTGAGGTTTAAGGATTGACGTGTTTGCCCATCCACAAACTGTAATGGCAAGACGCCCATACCGACCAAATTAGAGCGGTGAATCCGTTCAAAACTTTCAGCAATGACCGCTTTAACGCCTAAGAGATTGGTCCCTTTTGCAGCCCAGTCTCGTGATGAACCCGTTCCATACTCCTTACCTGCAATAATCACCAACGGTGTTTTCTGTTGCTGGTACAGCATGGATGCATCATAGATGGCCTGCTTTTCACCTGTTGGAATAAAGATGGTATTACCACCTTCTTCACCACCCAGCATTTCATTCTTGATTCGGATATTGGCAAAAGTCCCACGCATCATCACTTCATGGTTACCACGTCGAGAACCATAAGAGTTGAAATCTTTCGGTTCAACTCCCTGCTGCTGTAAATAACGTCCTGCTGGGCTGTCTTTTTTGATATTCCCTGCTGGAGAGATATGATCGGTGGTGACTGAGTCACCCAATACCGCCAAGATGCGTGCCTGTTCAATATTGCGAATGGCTTTCGGAGGCTGATTAATTTCCTCAAAAAATGGTGGATGGCGAATATAAGTCGAATTATCTTGCCACGCATAAGTTTGGCTTTGTGGAATCTGAATCGCCTGCCAAGTTGCATCACCATCAAATACTGCTGCATATTCTTTATGGAACATGTCGGTATTCACTTTTTGCAGTACTTGATCAATTTCAAACTGACTTGGCCAAATGTCTTTCAAATAAACATCTTGTCCATCTTTGCCTTGTCCAATTGGTTGGGTGGTTAAATCAGTACGGATATTCCCCGCTAAACCATAAGCCACGACCAAAGGTGGAGACGCCAACCAGTTGGTTTTTACCAATGGATGAACACGTCCCTCAAAGTTACGGTTACCTGAAAGCACTGAAGCCACATTCAGATCATGGCACTGAATTGCTTCTTCAATCGGTTCAGGTAAAGGCCCAGAGTTACCAATACAGGTGGTACAACCATAACCCACTAAGTTATAGCCCAACTCATCCAAGTACGGCGTTAAACCTGCCGCAGCCAGATAATCGGTCACCACTTTAGAGCCCGGAGCCAGTGAGCTTTTCACCCATGGTTTGCGTTGCAGACCTTTCTCAATTGCTTTTTTAGCCAATAGTCCCGCAGCTAACATCACACTTGGATTGGAAGTGTTGGTACATGAGGTAATCGCGGAAATCACTACATCACCATGATTCAATGGATAAGATTTACCTTCAATGGTGCACGAAGGTTCTTCATGCGCTAAATTCGCTTTCTTGGCTTCAACAGCCGTACCTCCGCCGCCTTCATTCTCTAAACGTTCTTTGGCTTCTTTCGCAGGTTTTAAATTCAGCTCCATCAATGCATTAAATGTTTTCGGAACATCACCCAACAAAACCCGATCTTGTGGACGTTTTGGCCCAGCCAGACTGGCTTGTACGGTACTCATATCCAGACTCAAGGTATCGGTAAATACAGGTTCATCGCCTGCATGACGCCACAATCCTTGTTGTTTACTATAGGCTTCGACTAAATCTATACGTTCTTGTTTGCGGCCAGTTAGGGCTAAATATCCCAATGTCACATCATCAATCGGGAAGAAACCACAGGTTGCTCCATATTCAGGTGCCATATTGGCAATGGTCGCACGGTCAGCCAATGGTAAATCAGCCAAACCATCACCATAAAATTCAACGAATTTACCCACCACGCCTTTTTGACGCAGCATTTGGGTAATGGTCAGAACCAAATCGGTCGCAGTAATGCCCTCATTCAATTTGCCTGTGAGTTTGAATCCGATCACTTCTGGAATCAACATGGATACAGGTTGCCCAAGCATCGCTGCTTCGGCTTCAATCCCGCCCACACCCCAACCAAGTACACCAAGGCCATTGATCATGGTGGTATGTGAATCTGTTCCAACTAAGGTATCTGGAAAGGCAAAAACCTGACCTTCATCATCACCTAACCAGACCGCTTGCGCTAAGTATTCTAAATTGACTTGGTGGCAAATCCCTGTACCGGGTGGCACCACACTAAAATTATTAAATGCAGATTGTCCCCAACGTAGGAATTGATAACGCTCGCCATTGCGTTGCATTTCAATTTCAACGTTCTCGGCAAAGGCATTTTCATCAGCAAAATGATCAACCATCACCGAATGATCAATGACCAGATCAACGGGTGACAAAGGATTAATCAGGTTAGGATCACCGCCTGCTTGAGACATTGCGGCACGCATCGCAGCCAGATCGACCACTGCTGGAACACCAGTGAAATCCTGCATTAACACCCGTGCAGGACGATATTGAATTTCCTGATCAGAACTTTTGGTTTTCTGCCAATCAACCAAGGCCTGAATATGCTCCACTTTTACACTTTTTTGATCTTCGAAACGGAGTAAATTTTCTAGCAAAACCTTTAAAGACTTTGGCAATTTATCAATATTGCCAAGTGTTTCAGCTGCTCGCGCTAAACTATAGATTTGATAGGATGTCGAACCGACGGTGAGTGTTTGTAATGCATTGAAACTATTGATTTTGCTATATCTGGCCATAAGGTTACCCTCCCAGTATTGGCTGGTTGTTTATTATCAAATTGTTCTTTTAATGTACCCCTGTTTAGAAAAGTATGTGTTCCCTTTTAGTATCTTATTTTTAACGAGATTATTTGCTTATTCTCTTAAAATTTAAGTCGCAACGCAGCCAAGGAGTTTTGCCATACTTGTGCAGCCAGCTGCAACTCAGGCTGGTCAAGGGTCTGAGCCAAACTTTCCAGAACATAGGGTAGGTTGACTGGGGTATTACGTGTGCGATGCTCGGTTGAAGTTTGGCAAGACAACGGCGTCATATCTGGACAATCTGTTTCAATCACCAAATTTTCACTGCCTATCGCTTGTACCACTTGATGCAGTTTTTTGGCATTTGGATTGGTGATTTGTCCTGTCACCCCAATTTTAAAGCCCAGTTTAACCAAGGCTTTGGCTTCTTCGACGCCACCACTAAACGCATGAGCAATGCCACCCAATTTGAATTTTTGTGTTTTTAAAATGGCAATGGTTTCTGCATGCGCCTTACGGATATGCAATAACACAGGCTTTTGATATTGAGTTGCCAATACAAGTTGCTCAATAAAATAATGTTGTTGCTTGGCAAATAGTTCAGGCTGTTTATGTTGTTTTAAAAAGGTATCTAAACCAATTTCACCTACAGCCACACAGTCATGCTGCTGTAAGACTTGCTCAAGTCGCTGTAAATGTTCTGGCTGATGTTGTTCGATATAAAAAGGATGCAAGCCAGGTGCCAGATAAGAAGTCGGCACCTTATCCCAAGCGTGTAATTGTTGATGGGTGTGGATCAGCTCATCGAATCGGGATTCAACAAAACCGATTAGCACCAAAGCATCGACCCCAACCTGTTTTGCTTGTTCAGCCAGATGTTGCCGATCATGATCAAAATCGGCAACATCAAAATGGGTATGGGTATCGAACAGTTGCATTAACTTTGACTTGGCGTACTTGCAGCGGGGGTAGATGCTGCTGGCGTATCAATTTTTGGTAAATATTCAGGTTTTAACACGCCTTGTAACTCACTAAATGGAATCACTAATCGCGGTAAACCGACGACATAAGGACCAATCTCATATTCGCCATATTGCAGAATTAAACCCTGTTCACCCAATAAGAAATTATCGGTGACTTGGAATGGCCAAGCCTGTTCATATTCTTTCGGATCTGTTGCAAGTTTTGAATCGACAATCCACACTTTAAATGCGTCATGCGCCAGTTTGTCTAAAGTTGCTTTTTGCTTCGGCAATAATAGGTCATGCAATTGAATCTGTTTTTGGTTCGCTAAATCAAAGTTATAGTAACGTTGTGAGGTTGAACCATGCGCTCCACCCAAATAACTGCTGCTATTCAACACTACGGTTGCTAGCTGGCCTTTCGGTTGCAAAATTTTAGGCTTAACCATTAAGCTGATCTGATGACTACTACTCAGTGCTTTTAACTCATCATCTATTTTAACAAAGGCATTGGCATAGGCTTGTGCCTGAGCATCTAAACCTGTTTTTTGCTCAGTCGTTTTTGGAGCAGATGCTGCTGAAGCATCGGCATCAACGACATCGAGCATTTTACTCAGTTGATCGAGAATCTGCTGATCCAGTAACTGGTCAATAAATGGGAAATTACTTTGTAATCGTTCAACGGTAAAATCTGGGCAGGTATTACCTTTACATTCAGGTAAAGTCACCTGTAGCTTCACCGTTTCACCACGCAAAATCGGCTCGGTAGTTTGCTGTGCCGCTGGTGGATCTGTCGGTTTATCCTGTGATTCTTTAGGTTCTGATTTCGGCTGGCAAGCGGCAAGCAGAATTGCACATGCGAGAACGCTAAATTTAGAAATTGTTTTCATTTAAAACCTATCAGCATTGTTATTACACAAGATTTTTAAATGCTATCGAAGTTAAAGCAAAACCGCTACAGGCACATGCAATTTCTATACGAAACTTAGAATAGTGACTTCTGTCTCAATTAAAACATTTGCTGGTAAATTTCAGCTTGTAGCATCTGTTTGCTTTGTTCAGTGGTTAAATAAATATCTAACTGTGGTGCATCTTTGCTGATTTCATTGGCACGATAATGCACTCCAATGCCTTCTCCATCAAAGAACCAATCAGCCTGTCCCCAATACAGTTTTTTCGGCACTTGCTTTTTGACTTCTGCCGATTGCTTGTCTACCCATGTTTGATAGTGGCTTTGAATAATCTGGTTTAAGGCATTTTGCTGATTCTTCTGAATCACATCCAAAACACTCACACTTTTCTGCAACTTTCGATCTGCCACAAAAAAGTAGAAGCGATCTTTCACCGCAATATCTTCTTGTTGCGTATCCACGCCCACTTGCAACAACACATATTGATTCCGTTGCGAGGCAATACGTGTGGTTAAATGCAGTTCATAGGCTTTGTTTTTAGAATACTTATCCTGCCATTCATCCGACTTTTTCACATAGGCATTAATCGCTTGTTGCAAGGTTAGATTCTTATTTAACTCAATCTGCTGTTGAATCACGTTGGCCTGATTTTTCGCAATCCACGCATTCAGCCATTCATCTTGGGTTTTAATGGTTTGGATATCGACATCAATACAGTTCTTTTTCTCACAAAATGGCAAGGCATAATCGGCCTTGGCTTCTTTCATATTTAAGTAAGGAAGAACATCGGCTTTTTCGACCGATGTCGCAGCCTGTTCTTTGGTCTGCTCTGCAGTGCTTTCATTTTTATTCGGATGATCACATGCCGTTAAAGCCATCATTCCAATCAATACACTGACAGCAAAAAGTGGTTTTAAAGTGTTCATTGCATCATCCTTTATTTTTAGTTCGTTCAATTAAAAACAGCCTCTAATTAGAAGCTGTTTTTGTGCAGTTTAGTGTTCTCGTGTGTTACGGAACTGAATGTCTGGCCAACGTTCTTGCATTAACTGTAAGTTTACACGACTTGGTGCAAGATAAGTCAGATGACCACCGCCATCCACTGAAAGCTGGTCATGTGCTTTTTTCTTGAATTCATTCAGGATCTTGTCATCATCACAATGCACCCAGCGCACGGTATGCACACTGACTGGCTCATAAATACAGTCAACCTTATATTCTTCTTTTAAGCGGTAAGCCACCACATCAAACTGTAACACACCCACTGCACCAACAATCAGGTCGTTACTGATCTGTGGCATAAATACTTGGGTTGCACCTTCTTCAGATAATTCTTTCAAACCTTTTTGCAATTGCTTCGATTTCAAAGGATCTTTTAGGCGAACACGGCGGAACATTTCAGGTGCGAAGTGCGGAATCCCGGTGAAATGCAAATCTTCACCACTGGTAAAGGTATCGCCAATCTGAATGGTCCCGTGGTTATGCAAACCAATGATATCACCCGGCCAAGCTTCTTCCAGATGCTCACGCTCGCCCGCAAGGAAAGTCAATGCATCACTGATACGGACATCTTTACCAATACGCACATGATTCATTTTCAAACCTTTTTCATACTTACCTGAGCAAATACGCATAAAGGCAATACGGTCACGGTGTTTCGGGTCCATATTGGCCTGAATTTTAAACACGAAGCCTGTGAAACCTTCTTCATTGGCTTCAACAATACGTTCTTGCGTTGGATGTGCTTTCGGCTCTGGCGCCCAATTAATAAAGGTATCCAAGACATGGTCAACCGCAAAGTTACCCAATGCTGTACCGAACAATACAGGGGTTTGTTTACCTTGTAAGAATAACTCACGGTCTAATGGCTCATTGGCCATTTGTACCAATTCAAGTGATTCCTCAAATGATGACCATGCCAACTCACCAACTTTTTCACGAATATCAGCATGATCATAACCATCACGCACTTCGATATCGGTAATGGTTGAACCAAAACCTGCTTTATAGACATACAGTTTGTTTTCTAGCAGATTGTAAACACCCGCAAAATCACGCCCCATACCTAAAGGCCATGTAATCGGCACACAACGAATATTCAGGACATTTTCAATTTCATCGAGCAACTCTAAAGGCTCGCGAATCTCACGGTCCATTTTGTTCACAAATGAAATGATTGGTGTGTCGCGCATACGACACACTTCCATCAATTTAATGGTACGTTCTTCGACACCTTTTGCACCATCGATCACCATCAACGCAGAGTCCACTGCGGTCAAGGTACGGTAAGTATCTTCTGAGAAGTCTTCATGCCCCGGTGTATCAAGTAAGTTAATGGTGTGCTTTTTATAAGGGAACTGCATCACCGATGTGGTAATCGAGATACCACGTTCTTTTTCCATTTCCATCCAGTCCGACGTTGCAGAACGATCAGACTTACGGCTTTTTACCATACCAGCAACTTGAATCGCCTTACCCCATAACAACAGTTTTTCTGTCATGGTGGTTTTACCCGCATCGGGGTGGGAAATGATGGCAAAGGTTCTACGAGCCTTTACTTCTCTAGCTAATTCATCTTTAAACATAAGAAAAATCTACAATATGTACACAGTTATGTACACATTTCTAAATATGTACTAAAACTGAAAAAGTGGGAATTCAAAATTGGCGTAATTGTAGCAGATTTAGAGTTGTATAGGCATAGGTGGAAATCCAGTGGCTTTTTTTTTGGGGGGGGGAAACACCTAGTTTTATAAACTCAATTTATCTCTTTGCTTCGGACTTTTCGGCTTATCGGGAATTGATGTTTGCTGGATTAACAGGACACTCTTACTTAGGAGATTCTAGGCAGGCAACTTGTAAAAGTCCTCTGCCATTTGATTTGGTGCATTATTGTAGCAATCGCCTTTTTTACTCATCGAAGCCTGAAATCCATATTTTTCAATCATATTGCGATATTCATGGCTGCAATATTGGCTTCCTCTGTCCGAGTGAACGATTAATTTTCGAGATGGTTTATGATTGCCAACAGCCATGCTGAGAGCAGGGGTAATCAATTAAAAGACTCCATCAATCTTGGAGAATATTCTCCAGAGCTTGATGATAATGGTATTTATATTTTACCTGCTTCAGGTGAGTATGAAATTAGAGTATTACAACCTAGATCACAGGCAAGAAAAGATAAAAAACCTCAATACTGGATGAATATTAACATTAAATAAAGACTTGCTAGATTCTTTTAAGCTTTTATACAAGGGTTCAAAAACTATTGCCAGTTAAACGGGGCCTGATTTTTACGTATATGTGTTTATGTTAGTAAAATGATGTAGTTTACTTGTTTAAGACCCCGAGGAATAATTTAATCTTGCTGTGCGTTAGCCACGTTTCTTTCTTTCAAAAGTTGATTATATCTTTCAACGTAACCGTCACGATATTCAAGCTCTTTTGATAGGAATTTACAGTGGAAGAACAGGCGCAACTTGTCTTAAATAATGGTAATTCCTTATCTTTAAAATAGAGAACGCCCGATGAAATTCATTAGGCGTTTACTTAAATATGTGTCAGCTTATTTTATAACTAGCTGTACTTGACAATCACGATTCTTTTTCTCAATTGCCTTAAAAATCAATCTTGCTATTTTTGACTTTTCACACCATTTTGTTCAATTTGTACTGCGGCTTGCCAGCTAGGTAGTTGGCTTAAACCTGCTACATAACGTTGGATATGGGGATAATTTTCACCTTGTCCCATATGATAAACTAAAGCATGTAGTCCAAAGCCCATCATAAAGTCAGCACCGGTTAAACGGTCTGCCACTAGAAACTCTTTATCTTTTAAATATTCATTTAAATAGCTAAATACTTTATCGAACTCAACTTGGGTATAATTTTCTAGAAATACCAACTTCGTACCCTGCTTGGTTTCAATCGCATTAAACGTTTTTAATAAAAATGGCAGCATGGCAGAGCTTTCTGAGAAATGAATCCACTGTAGATAATCGACATAGGTAGGTTCATCCATATCAGGTCCTAAATGCGGCGCAAGTTTCTGAATTAATAACTCAACGATTGCGCCTGACTCTGCAATAACTTTGCCATCCCATTCCAATACTGGAGATTTCCCTAAAGGATGGATGGTTTTTAAAGAGTCAGGGGCCAAATGCGTGTTTGAGTCACGATAATAGCGTTTCAGCTCATAAGGCTGCTTGATTTCTTCAAGTAACCACAAAATGCGAAAAGAACGTGATTGATCTAAATGATGTAGTGTAATCATGATAATTCCTATTTTTTTAAATTTTTACAACGACTTTGCCAAAGTTTTCGCCTTTCAACATACCATTGAAAGCATTGATCGTGTTATCTAAACCTTGCACCATATGCTCTTTATATTTGATTTTTCCGTCTTTCAACCATTCAGACATTTGCTGATAGAATTCCGGATACTGACTGCCATAATCATCAAAAATAATAAAGCCTTGCATGCGAATACGTTTTTTTAAAAGGGTAGAAATAAAGCCCGGTAAACGGTCTGGCCCTTGTGCTTGCTCGGTAGCGTTATACTGGGAAACCACACCACACACCGGTACACGTGCCGCAGAGTTAAGCAATGGCCATACAGCATCAAACACTTTACCCCCCACATTCTCATAATAAATATCAATACCGTTGGGAGCTGCTTGTTGTAATTGTTCTGCAAAATTTTCATCATGATGATTGATACAAGCATTGAAGCCGAGTTCTTCTACTGCATAACGACATTTTTCAGCCCCACCTGCGACGCCAACCACGCGACAACCTTTAAGTTTGCCAATCTGTCCAACCGTAGCACCAACAGGTCCTGTTGCAGCTGCAACGACCAAAGTTTCACCAGCTTTAGGCTGGCCAATGTCCAACAACCCCATATAAGCAGTAAATCCTGGCATTCCCAAAATACCCAATGCCCAAGATGGATGTTCAGGTTGCATACCTAAGCTTTGACAGGCAGACCCATTAGAAATTGCGTAGCTCTGCCAGCCATTTCCGGAAAGAACCCACTCGCCTTCTTTAAATTTTGGGTTTTTAGAGGCCACCACTTGACTGACTGTTCCACCGACCATCACTTCGCCAATTTCAACCGGTGCTGCATATGAAGGAGCATCACTCATGCGACCACGCATATAAGGATCGAGTGACAAGTAAATGGTCTTTAACAATATCTCGCCTTGTTTAAGTTCATTGAGCTCAATTTGCTCAATACGAAAATCGCTGTGTTTTGGCTCACCCACTGGCCGTTTAGCTAAAACGATGCGTTGATTAATAACTGTTTTCACAAATATAACTCCATGTTTTATTTAGAAGTATTTCTCTTCACAATCAAAAATTATGATTAAAATTTCTTTACAACCATTGTAGATGAGTTATACTAAAAAACAATACGACTGGTCTATTTTTTACAATAGAGTAAATAATTAATATGAAGCCTAATCCTATTAAAAAGTCTGAAGCGAAACGCTTACACATTCTTAACACTAGTTCAGACCTGATTTTGCATAAAGGTTTTACCGGTGTAGGATTACAGGAAATTTTACAGAGCTGTGAGATCCCCAAAGGCTCGTTTTATCATTATTTCCAATCCAAGGAAGCTTTCGGATGTGAATTGGTACAGCATTATGTAGACAATTACCAAGTCCGTTTAAATGATGTATGGCGTAGCGATAAATCCCCTTATCAAAAGCTGATTGAGTATTTTAATTTATGGATAGAAGATCCTGAAACACAGTGTGGTTGGGCGGATAGCTGTTTAATTGTGAAACTTGCCGCAGAAGTTGCCGATCTATCTGAAGATATGCGCTCCATTATGTCCGCTGGCGTCGATGATGTAATCGAACGTATTGCTGGTTTAATTGATTTAGGAAAACAGGATCAGTCTATCCAAGCAGATACTGAGGCCTCGACGTTGGCACAAGTACTTTACCAAATGTGGTTAGGTGCAGCATTACTGAGTAAGTTGCAAAAAGATAAAACACCATTACATCAAGCTCTGAGAGCAACTAAATTTCTATTAAAAAGTGAAGATTCATAAAAATTAGATTAAATATCAATTACATAATTAATGACAGCAGCCCAATAATTACTTATTAATGTGTTGCTATTAGATCAATTTACAATCCATGAGTATAGCGCACAATGAATTCTCCTTCTAAAGCCCTCATGACTCGTATTTTAGTCGGATATTTAGGCTTATATCCCACACTATTACTGGTACTCACTTTATTAAAGCCAATTACTCAGCATCAAAGTTTCCCGATGATGGTGTTGATTGAAGTCATAGTATTAGTGCCAGTAACGCAACTGATTTCTTTCCCACTGGCAGGTTGGCTCATTACACAGCTAAAAAATTTTAAGAGCCTGTTTTAAGAAGAAATTGTGCTGGCAACAGCAATCCTAAGTCGTTATTTTGCCAACCACAAAGGTTGGCAAAATAACTCATTAAGTCAATATTAATCTGCGTAAGCTGGATAATCAATATAGCCTTTTTCCGTCCCACCATACATAGTGCTTGCATCTACTGCATTCAATGGCCAGCCATTGGCGATGCGATCGGGTAAATCTGGATTCGCAATAAATGGGCGTCCAAATGCAATTAAATCGGCCAGCCCTGCCTCTAAAATTCGAGTCCCTCTTTCTGCCGTATATCGACCTGCATAAATAATCCGACCACTGAAAGTGTCTCTGACATCTTTACGAAAATCATGAGGAAGTTCTGGTGCATTATCCCAATCAGCTTCTGCAATCGATAAATAGGCAATCCCAACTTCTTCAAGTATTTTTATGGCTTCAATATAAGTCACATGTGGATCATCTTCAACCAACCCCATGTAAACACGATCTTCCTCTGTACTTTCAAATAGCGGGGCAAAACGCACTCCTAAACGATCTGCACCAACCACCTCAGCAACTGCCTGTACTACTTCACGTAAAAAACGCAAACGATTGTTTAGTGATCCCCCATATTCATCTTCACGGTGGTTACTATGTGCAGAGATAAATTGATTTACCAAATAACCATTTGCACAATGAATTTCAACCCCATCAAAACCAGCAGCCAAGGCATTGCGTGCTGCTTGAGCATAGAGTTGCACTAATTCTTTAACCTCTGCATTGCTTAAAGCACGTGGCATGGAAGGATCAGCCAAGGCCCCCGCATTGGGCCCGGTCTCAATAAAGACTTTAACATTACTATCAGCCCCAATAGCCGAAGGCGCGACCGGTGATGCATGATTGGGTTGCAAAGATGTATGTGAAACACGCCCAACATGCCAAAGTTGTGCAAAAATAATGCCTCCTTTAGCATGCACTGCTTCCGTCACTTTACGCCATCCAGCAATCTGTTCAGGACTGTAAATACCGGGAGTCCAAGCATAGCCTTGACCACGTGGCTCGATTTGCGTACCTTCGGTGACCATAAATCCTGCCCCGGTACGCTGTTGATAATAGGTTGCCATCAATTCATTTGGAATATTCCCTGGCTGAGTACTGCGCGACCGCGTTAATGGTGGCAATACAATACGGTTTTGCAAAACATAAGGGCCTAAGTTTAAGTTTTGAAAAAGTTTGCTGGCTTTCATTTCATTGTATCCAAGTAATCATGACTAAATTGATCTAAATTAAAAAAATACCCTTCCTTCCTGTATATAGAAAATTAAAGGAAGGAAAGCTATTCACTCAGGCCCTTCACCATTAAGGGAGGGTTATTTTGCTTATTGCGTCAGTTGCTCAGCGTCAGAAGTTTATTCACTGCTAAGCACCACAACAGACACCAGCTACTCTTTATTTCAACAATTGAAGTAATGCTGAGGCAGTTGCAGCAGAAGATGCTGGATTTTGTCCAGTAACCAGCAAGCCATCAACTTGAACATATACTTGCCAATCATCTACTTTAGAATAATGACCACCGTTTTCTTTAAGCATGTCTTCAACTAAAAATGGTACAATTTCAGTCAAACCTACAGCGGCCTCCTCAGTATTGGTGAAACCAGTCACTAATTTACCGCTCACTAAAGGCGCTCCATTACTCGCTTTCACATGACGAAGAACACCCGGGGCATGACACACTGCTGCAACAGGTTTGCCAGACTGAATCGCCTGTTCAATCACAGAAATTGAAATCGGATCTTCTGCTAAATCCCACAATGGGCCATGCCCGCCTGGATAAAACACTGCATCATAATCAGCTACAGAGATTTCGCTAAGTTTATGCGTCTGTGCCAATGCTTGCATTGCAGTTGGATCTGCTTCAAAACGATGAGTGGTTTCAGTTTGTGCTTCTGCCAAATTACTTTTAGGATCTAGTGGTGGCTGCCCACCTTGAGGCGACGCCAGCGTAACTTCAGCACCAGAGTCAATAAAGGTGTAATACGGTGCAGCAAGTTCTTCTAGCCAGAAACCTGTTTTCTTACCCGTATTGCCAAGTTGATCATGTGAGGTTAAAACGATTAAAATTTTCATGTTATTTCTCCGATATTTTTCAGGATTGAGGAGCATTGTTGCATGATCACTTGTCGTGTAGCGTGACCATGACAGATACGCTTATTTAGATACTCGTCTCGAGAATTTGGCGACTGATCTCTAATGAAACAGTTTTATGTTCGCCTAGCTGTGTAAGATTGTGTGATTTAAGTTGCGTAATGATGATCTCAATATCCGTCTCCCCCAGTCCATAATCGCTAAGACGAGTCGGCAATCCAAGTTGCTCAAAGAAGGCTCGAGTACGAGCAATAGCAGTATCAATACGTTGTTCTTCATCACCTTCGACAATCTGCCAGACTCGAGCTGCATACTGTAGTAATTTTTCTCGCTTCTCTTGACGACGCACTTGTAGATTGGCCGGCAACACAATGGCCAAGGTACGAGCATGATCAATACCATGTAAAGCCGTGAGCTCATGCCCAATCAAATGGGTTGACCAATCTTGTGGTACACCAGCTCCAATTAGCCCATTCAGTGCCATGCTAGCAGCCCACATCAAATTCGCACGCGTGTCATAATCTGCTGAATCTTCCAAGATTTTCGGCCCAATCTCAATCAGAGTTTGCAATAGACCTTCGGCAAAACGATCTTGTACTTGTGCATTGACAGGGTAAGTTAAGTACTGTTCCATGACATGAATAAATGCATCAACCACGCCATTTGCTAACTGGCGCGTCGGCAAACTAAAAGTTTTATTCGGATCGAGTACGGAAAATTGCGGAAAAACATAGGGGCTGCTAAATGACAATTTGGCTTGGGTCGATTTTCTGGTGACTACCCCACCGCTATTCATTTCTGAACCAGTTGCTGGAAGGGTGAGTACACTCGCAAAGGGCAAAGCTTGAGTAATTTTAGTACCATGGGTTTCTAAAATCTCCCATGTATCCCCTGTATAATTGACTGCTGCTGCAATAAATTTAGTACCATCAATTACCGATCCACCACCGACAGCCATCAAGAAATCAATATTTTGTTCTCGAATCAGCTCTACAGCTTTCATGAGGGTTTCATAACTCGGATTCGGCTCAATTCCGCCAAATTCATGAATTTCTCTTGCACCTAATGCTTCACGCACTTCAGCTAAAGTACCATTCTTACGTGCACTTTCACCACCAAACAACATTAATACTTTTGCTTCTGTAGGCACATAGTCATTGATTTTAGCTATTGTATCGCCACCAAAAATAATGCGGGTCGGATTATAAAAGTTAAAATTCAGCATATTTTTATCCTAGGATGATCAGCTAATTGATTTGAAAAACCACCGTTATTCATCAAATAAACTTTAAAAAATTGGACAACATTGCGGCTTTTGACTGCACCATGTGCTAACTATACATAAAAATAGACCAGTCGTCTATTTTTATAAAAAATATCTCAGCTTGCCGACTTGTGTGATGGTTAAACAAATTCAGGCTTGTTCTATATCACTTTTATTATTGATGTATTTTCACGAGCGATAGTTGGATGGAAGGTATCATCACGTATGACTACTGATATGGTCGTGAACGCATTCGCTAAAGCAGTGAATGGCTCATACAAAATAGCAATAATTAAATATTTTAAAAGCAGATTGGCACGGTTTAAGAGATGTACAAATGCGACAGTAAATTAGATATATTGGTTCAATATAAAGCATGTATATCGGTGCATTCGTTTATTTACCCTGTTTTGGATATTGACCCATGTAAATGATGAGATTAAGCCATTAAATAAAGTAGCCCAACTTGAATAAAAAGCCTCTGACAAACCACACAGGGTTGAAGTGCTGCCTTTCATTCAAAATTTCAGGCAGCACATTTATACATTTAAGCGTCGGTTTAAGCTGGTAGTTTACTTGCCAAAACATCTACTTTTTCAATAGACGGTGGCTCTGAAAATAGCTCTTCGGCCTGAGCCATCAACGCAGCTGCAACCTTGCCAGATAAATGTGCTTGGCGACCCGCCTCATCAGGAAATGCATCAAAAATACCAAATGTTGTAGGTCCAAGACGTAGGCCAAACCACGCAACTGTCGCAGGTTCTTCCATTACAATAGGTAAACCGGCTTTAAGGAAAGCTTCCACTTCGTCTTCTTTACCCGGTTTAGCTTCAAGACGGACATATAAAGCTGTTTTAAGCATGACTAAACTCCACTATTGATTAAAATTAAAACTCATTCTGACATTGCTAATGTATGCATGTCAGAAAGTTTTGTTGTACAAAAGTTAAAAACAATTTTCCATAGCTGAGCCAAAATCTGGGTGTTTATTTCGACATAATGCTATGAATTTATTCAAGTTAATATCATTAACATTTGAATCAAAAAATATTGCTCAAGAAGCATTCAAGAACAACATGTACATCCTCATATCTATGAAAGTTATTTAGCTAGGAATTTGCTGTGAAACTCTATATGTTTCTCTATAAAGCTCGCAATGAAGTAATAGCTATGGTCATACCCTTCTCTTAGGTTAAGTGTAAGAGGATATTCTTGTTCCAAACAAATATTACTAAGAAGATTAGGTCTTAACTGTTCTTCAAGAAAATCATCAGCTGTTCCCTGGTCGACTAAAATAGGTAAATGAACTTCAGCGTTTTTGATTAATTCAATCGCATCATAGCTTTTCCATAAAGTTTCGGTTTCACCTAGGTAGTGTGTAAAAGCCTTTTTCCCCCAAGGTACTTGGCTAGGTGCAACAATTGGTGCAAAAGCAGAAATACTTTTATACAGCTCAGGGTTTTTTAACCCAATTACTAATGCACCATGACCACCCATGCTATGACCCATAATGCTTTGGACTTGATTGGTCGGAAAATTCAGGTCAATCAGATTTCTGAGTTCTTCCACAATATAATCATACATTTTGAAATGCTGTGACCAGGGTGCTTGTGTTGCATTCACATAGAATCCTGCGCCTTGGCCTAAATCATAATCTGCATGATCTGGTACATCCTCTCCACGTGGGCTGGTATCTGGTGCAACAATAATGACTTTATGTCCAGCCGCATACTTTTGTGCTCCGGCTTTAGTAATAAAGTTCTGTTCGTTGCAAGTCAGCCCTGATAACCAATATAAAACTGGCAACCGCTCATCTTTGTCATGAGGTGGCAGATATATTGAGAATTTCATTGAACAGTTTAATGCTGTTGACTGATGGCGATACACTTCTTGCGATCCACCAAAAGAAGCATGTTTCTCAATTATTTCCATAATCAATTACCTATGTTGAGCAAGACTTCATGAGAAATCGAGTAAACAAAGAGTCTCACATTCTCCACAGAGAATAGTGATAAAGATTTAAAATGTAGGCAGGTTTATTGAACCTATACACGATGCCTACACAGATAGATCGGTTTTACAGATAATGTGCCGTTTTAGAGGATTCCATGCATGTCATTCATGATGCACATGCATGGAAAACTATAAGGTCTGACGCAATTATTCGTAATGAATTACAGTACGAATTGACTTACCTTCATGCATTAGATCAAAGGCTTCATTGATCTGATCCAAGCCCATCGTATGTGTCACAAATGGTTCTAATTGAATTTTACCTTTCATGGCATCTTCAACCATTCCTGGAAGTTGCGTACGACCTTTTACGCCACCAAAGGCAGAACCTAGCCATTTACGACCAGTAACCAGTTGGAATGGACGGGTAGAGATTTCCTGACCTGCGCCAGCTACACCAATAATTACGGATTGTCCCCAGCCACGGTGTGCACTTTCAAGGGCTGCACGCATCACATTCACGTTACCAATACACTCAAATGAATGATCTACACCCCAGCCAGTCATTTCGACAATGACTTGCTGGATTGGTTTGTCGTAATCTTTAGGGTTCAAGAAGTCCGTTGCACCAAACTCTTTTGCCAGCGCAAATTTATCTGGATTCATGTCAACCACAATAATACGTCCTGCTTTAGCTTGACGTGCGGCTTGTACGACTGCCAAACCAATACCACCTAAACCAAAGACCGCAACACTATCACCTTCTTGTACTTTAGCCGTGTTGTGTACTGCACCGATACCTGTTGTTACACCACAACCCAGTAAGCAGACATGTTCGTGATTGGCTTCAGGATTGATTTTAGCCAATGATACTTCTGCCACTACCGTGTATTCACTGAACGTTGAGCAGCCCATATAGTGGTAAATCGGTTGACCATTGTAGGAAAAACGAGTGGTACCATCTGGCATTACGCCTCTACCTTGAGTTTCGCGAACGGAAATACACAAGTTCGATTTTCCAGATTTACAGAATACGCACTCGCCACATTCAGCGGTGTAAAGTGGAATGACATGATCACCTGGTTTGACGCTAGTTACGCCTTCACCAACCTCAACGACAACACCAGCACCCTCATGACCGAGAATAGCCGGAAAAACACCTTCAGGATCATCGCCAGATAAAGTAAATGCGTCGGTATGACACACACCGGTATGGGAGATCTTGATTAATACTTCACCTTTCTTCGGTGGTGCAACATCAACTTCAACAATTTGAAGAGGTTGACCAGGACCAAACGCAACGGCAGCACGTGACTTCATGGAATAATTCCTTATACAGATCTATTTTAAATATGATTTTAGAATCTTAGCGATTTCAGCCAATTCTTCTTTTCGTTGTTGTTCTGTGGTTTCACCTGATACTAAAGTGTCCTTTAAATGAACCTCTAACATCTCATTCATTAAACCATTAATAGCACCACGCACAGAGCATATTTGTTGCAGAATTGCACCACATTCCACATTGTCTTCTAACGCTTTTTCAATCGCTTGCGTCTGACCTTTGATCTTTCTGACGCGTAGAAGAATCTTTTTTTTGTCTTCAACCTGATTAGGCATCAGACCTCCTTATTTGCTAGCTTTTATACTATAGTACCCCATAGTATAAAAAAAGCAATATTTTTTATAAATCGAAAATCAAAAAGCTCTTTAGCGAAAATTTTCTATCCCTGTTTTTAGTTTTTTTTAAATTAACATCATAGAGCTTATGCGAAAGTCACAAAAAAATGGGACTTTTAGCTCCCATTTTTTATTTTGGCTCATGTTCTTTGTAATGCTGTGACCTTTTAGAATTATGTTTCAAATTTTAGCCACTTTGTAGATATTTTAAACGTTTCAAGCCTTGAAAATACTACCGACAGTTTAGATTAAACTGCCTTTACAGACTGTACTAGAATATTTTTAGTGAGCGGATGATATTTATTATTCATTATTTAGGAATTATTAAATCCTATAAATATCATTTATTGGATTAATTTACTTTGGTACTGTGCATATCATCCCCCAGTTAAGAATAAGGAACAACTATGAATAAGATGATGAATGCTCTTATCCTAGAAAATTTTGGCGATCATGAATTTACACGTGTAGAACTCCCTATACCTCAACCAGAGGCTGGGCAAGTTCTAGTACGTATTCATGCTAGTGGTGTAAACCCTATTGATTATAAAATTCGTCTTGGTGAAGCACCATATGCTATGCCAGAACTTCCTGCCGTGTTAGGAACAGATATGGCTGGGGTTGTAACTGCTGTTGGTGAAGGTGTCACCCACTTCAACGTCGGAGATGAAGTTTACGGTCTGATAGGTGGCGTTCGTGGTCTTCAAGGATCTTTAGCAGAATATGTTGTAGCAGATGCTGATCTGATCGCATTAAAGCCACGCAATATCTCTATGCGCGAGGCAGCAGTACTACCATTGACGTTCCTCACCGCTTGGGAAGGTTTAGTGGATAATGCGAAGGTCCAACCAGGGCAAACTGTACTGGTTCAGGGTGGTGCTGGTGGCGTTGGTTATATGGTGGTTCAGCTTGCAAAAGCACTTGATGCAAATGTTTGGGCGACTGGTCGTACAGCTGATCAATCACTGATTTCAGAACTCGGTGCAACACCTCTCGATTACACAACAGCATCTTCCGATGACATTATTGCTGCAAGCCCTGAGGGTCAAGGTTTTAACATTGTTTACGACACTGTGGGTGGTCCAGTACTCGAAGCTTCACTTTCCATGACAACTCACTATGGCCACATTACCAGCTGTGCTGCATTTGGTAATCATAATTTAGCGAGTTCATCTCTACGTTGTGCCACAGTGTCTGGCGTATTCGTCCTAATGCCGATGTTAACAGGCAATCGCCGTGCTCATCATGGTGATATCCTTAAGATCGCGACTCGTCTCGTTGAGGAAGGTAAACTGCGTCCTATTGTTGATCCTCGTCATTTTACTCTAGACCAAGCGATTGAGGCTCATGATGCTGTTCAAGATCGCTCTGCCAATATTAAGGTCGTGATTGATGTCATTTAATGCACTTCAGGCCAAGACTTGGCGCTTCAATTCTATTGGAGATACAGATGTTCTGACATTAGAAACACTTCCTGTGGCTTTACCAGCCGCAGGAGAAGTTCTAATCCAGATGAAAACGATCGGACTCAACCGGGCTGATGTAATGTTTCGGCGTGGTACTTATATTCAAAAGGCAGTATTCCCTTCTCGTCTGGGATATGAGGGAGCAGGCATAGTTCTGGCGATAGGTGAAGGTGTACGCCAATTTTCTCCAGGAGATGCAGTATCGATTCTTCCGACTGACAATCTAGCCAAATATGGGACATATGCGGACAAGCTTCTGATTCCAGAAACTTTTTTAGTTCACAAACCCGATAGTTTAAGTTGGGAAGAAGCTTCTTCAATCTGGATGCAGTATTTGACGGCTTGGGGTGGTGTAATCCATGCTGGTGGAGTTTCGAAAGGAAAAACGATCTTGATCACAGCAGCTTCAAGTAGTGTAGGACTAGCTGCGATACAGATAGCTGAAGCAGCGGGTGCTAAGGTCATTGCAAGTACACAAACGATAGAGAAAAAGCAACGTTTACTGGATCTCGGTGTTAAAAATGTTATAGCCAGTGAAGATGAACCAGATTTGTATGAGGCGCTTGTTTCACGTTTGGGTGGAGAATATCTTGATGTCGCCTTCGATGCTGTAGGAGGGCCACATATTGAACAGATTGCAAAAGCGATGTCTATAGGAGGAACTATGGTTATGCATGGTGCACTTAGCCCGGAGATCACACCATTTCCCCTTAAAGTTGCATTACGCAAGAGCTTAACCATGCGAGGTTTTTTGTTCCTTGAGGTTCTCCATGACCCTGTTCTAAGGGAGCAAGCCAGACGATTTATTCTTAGCAGTATAGGTGCAGGATATCTTCGTCCAGTGATCGACTGTTGCTTTGACTTTGAGGACATGCATGATGCTCAGCGCTATCTTGAATCAAATCAGCAAATAGGAAAAATTGTTGTTACTCTAAATACATGATGGTCTTATCTGATTTCTACTTTCTAGAAAAAAGGTTAGTTCCATCTGATTCAGGTTTCTATATGGCCCAGCACTTCCGTTAAGTAATCAAACAATGCTCTGATTCGCAAAGGTGTCGGGCCCCGCTGTGGACGATATAAATACAGGCGCCAAACGGGAGAGGTTTCCTCATGAAGTATCTGAATGAGCTTACCACTCCTAAGCCACGGCAAAACTAGAAATCCAGGCATGTGTCCGAATCCGACTCCAGCGAGAATCGCTTGAAATTCAGCTTCTAGATCATCTGTAATAAAACGGGGATTTGATGGCGTAAAGTTTCGACTTTCGGTGAATGTCCATGGCCAGTAACGCCCTGTTTTATGATCGACTAGTGCTGTTAGAGGGTATTTATCAAGGTCAATAATTTTTTTAGGCATTCCAACCTTATCAATTAACTCTGGCGTACCCACAGAATAAAAGTTCACTTTCGCCAATTCCCTTGCTACATATCGATTGTCCGGCAAAAATCCAAATCTGATCCCGATATCTATCCGCTCATCGATCACATCCGAGTGTGAATCTGTTAGCACACAATCCACGACAATATCTGGATAACGTGTGGCAAATTCTGCTAGTGCAGGTACTACCAATTTACGCCCTAACACAGACGACACAGTAAGACGGACAGTCCCACGCATTTCATCTCGTTTTTCCTTGGTGTCTTTTACAAGCAAAGCATCAATGGATCCCACCGCAAAACGTGCTTGCTTTGCCAAACGCTCACCATCAGCGGTAATTTTAATTTGTCGAGTACTCCTGTAGAACAGAATCTCTCCGCGCTGCTCTTCTAGCTCTTTTATTGCCCGTGTCACTACCTGTGGGGAAATACCCAGCTGAGTTGCTGCCTCTTTAAAATTTCGAGACTCTGCTGCGACACAAAAGATACGTATCATTTCCAATTTGTTCTGCATGTCCAATCCTGTGTTCTGGTAATTATTCCGTAAATAGGAATTCTGAAAGATAATATTATTCATTTATTATACCTAACAAGGCTGTAATACTTAATCCAGCAAATATGATTGACAGATAGGTTGAAGGTTACTTGTATGAATAATATAGAAAATAAAGTTATTGTTATCACAGGTGCAAGTAGTGGTTTAGGTGAAGCTACTGCTCGCTTACTTGCTAAAAAAGGTGCAAAGGTTGTACTTGGTGCTAGACGTAATGAAAAATTAGAGGCTATTGTTCACGACATTCGTGCTGAAGGTGGTCAAGCTGAATTTATTGGTATGGATATAACCAAACCACATGAAGTACAAGCACTTATTGAAAAGGCATTAAGCGCATTTGGTCAAATCGATGTATTGGTAA
The DNA here is from genome assembly GCF_000369525.1 of Acinetobacter higginsii. Classification (GTDB taxonomy): domain Bacteria; phylum Pseudomonadota; class Gammaproteobacteria; order Pseudomonadales; family Moraxellaceae; genus Acinetobacter; species Acinetobacter higginsii. Next base: position 123,120 of record NZ_KB850076.1, on the reverse strand, counting down.
ACAATGCTGGATTAATGTCTATTGCACCATTAAGTGAGCTAAAAGTTGATGAATGGGATCGTATGATCGACATTAATATCAAAGGTGTTCTTTATGGTATAGCAGCTACCCTACCTGTTTTCCAAAAACAAAACTTTGGACACTTTATTAATCTCGCATCTGTTGCAGGGATAAAAGTATTTAGTCCAGGAGGTACTGTTTATAGCGGTACTAAGTTTGCTGTAAGAGCCATCTCAGAAGGACTTCGTCATGAAGTTGGGGGAACCATTAGAACGACTACTATTGAGCCTGGTGCAGTTGAGTCAGAACTAAAATTTGGTTCTTCTCATAAAGAAAGCTCAGAGTTTGTTAATGATTTCTACAAACAAGCCATACCAGCTGACTCAGTCGCTCGAGCAATTGCTTATGCAATTGAACAGCCTGCGGATGTAGATATTAATGAAATTGTTTTGCGCCCAACGAGCCAAGAGTTTTAATTATTGAATAACATAAAATGGGAGCACTTCGCTCCTATTTTTACTATATTTTTTAAATTTAAGGACAAATCTATGAAAGCCGTATCGTATGTTATAAATAACCATGATGATTTTAAAAATTCATTGGTAGATATTGAAAAAGCAAAGCCTACGCTTAAGGAGCGTGATGTACTGGTAAAAGTTCAGGCAATCTCTGTGAATCCAGTTGATACCAAAGTGAGAAAAAATTCGTCTGAAGCAAATAATCGTATTTTAGGTTGGGATGCCGTTGGGGAAATTATCGAAGTTGGCTCAAAAGTTACCTCGTTTAAAGTAGGAGATTCTGTTTGGTATGCTGGCGATTTAACCCGAGATGGTAGTAATGCTGAGTTTCAAGCAGTCGATGAACGAATTATCAGTCTTAAACCAATTACAGTATCTAATGCAGAAGCAGCAGCATTGCCATTAACTGCAATAACGGCATGGGAAATGCTTTTTGATCGGTTTCAAATTTCAGAAACAGAAGTTGGCAGTATTTTAATTATTGGTGGTGCAGGCGGTGTAGGATCAATCGCTATCCAACTCCTAAAAGCAAAAACAAATCTGACGGTTATAGCAACTGCTTCGCGTGAAGAAACGAAATCTTGGGTGGAATCACTTGGTGCCGACCATGTCATTGATCATAGCAAAGATTTAAATGCACAAATCGAGACACTAGGCATTGCAAAACCAAAATACGTATTCTCTACAAATCATACAGAAACATATATCAAGCAAATAGTTTCTCTGATTGCACCACAAGGCAAGCTTGGATTGATCGATGATCCACAAACATTTGATATTATGCCGTTTAAGACTAAATCTATTTCTATCCATTGGGAGTTGATGTTCACTCGTTCAATGTATGAAACCGATGATATTGAAAAGCAAGGTGATCTGTTGCAACAGGTTGCCCAATTAGTTGACCAGCAAAAAATTAGAAGTACCCTCAACCAAAATCTAGGCAAAATTAACGCTTCACACTTGGAGAAGGCGCATAAGTTACTTGAATCAGGCAAGTCAAAAGGCAAAATTGTACTAGAAAACTTCTAAAACAAATTAAAGGTGAAATAATGACTATTTCAGTAATTGCGAACTTTAAGGCAAAATCAGATCAAAAAGAGAGGTTAGAAGCGCTTTTACAAAGTGTAATAGAGCCTACGCTTCAAGAAGAAGGATGCTTGAAATATGAGCTTTATATTAGCGAAAATGACTCGAGTAGATATTTCTTCTTAGAAGAATGGCGTAGCAGGGAGGATTTAGATATCCATATAGCGTCTGATTATATTCAAAGTTTATTTGGTAATATCCAATCGCTCATTGAATCAAGTGATATTGTAGAAATCAAAAAAATATAGCCTTCTTGCGAGCCTGTAAATTATTTTGTGTAAGTTCCATTTTTTATAAATGATCTTTTAATCGATCATCGAACTGAATCGTAAACCAATTCATTGCTAAACGCCAATTTTGAATTGGCATCGTCCATTTCTTCGCAGCATTTGATGTTGCTAAGTAAATGACCTTCTTTACTGAGTCATCAGATGAAAAGATTTTCCTCTTCTTCGTTGAATGGCGTATTACGCTATTCAACGACTCAATCGCATTTGTTGTATAAATTGCATGACGTATTTCGGCTGGATAGCTAAAGATCGTTCGGATATTTTCCCAATTGGCCCGCCAGGATTCTCCAATTTTGGGATACTGGTGATTCCATTGATCACAGAAGATGTCTAGGGACTTTAAAGCATTTTCCTCTGTACTTGCCTGATAAATCGCTTTCAGACCCGAGGTAACAGCCTTGTAGTCTTTCCAGCTTACAAATCTCAGGCTATTGCGTACAACATGCACGATACACAGTTGAATATCAGTATGAGGGTAAACGGAGGCTATCGCGTCAGGAAAGCCTTTTAATCCATCTACACAAGCAACAAGAATGTCCTGTACTCCTCGATTTTTTAGCTCTGTCATGACTGACAGCCAGAATTTGGCACCTTCTGTCTGAGCAATCCACATACCCAGTAATTCTTTTTGTCCATCCATATTGATGCCTAAAGCAAGGTATACGGACTTGTTAATCACATTGGAGTGCTGACGGACTTTGACAACAATACAGTCAAGATAGACAACAGGATAAAGGCTATCTAAGGCTCTATTTTGCCACTCAGTCACTTGCTCAATCACAGCATCGGTAACTTTGCTGATGAGAGATGCTGAGACATCGGCATCGTACATTTCTTTGAAGAAGGCTACAATTTCCCTATTAGTCATTCCTTTTGCATACAGTGAGAGGATTTGGTCATCCATACTGGTGATGCGTGTTTGGTGCTTTTTGATAATTTGTGGCTCAAATGAACCTTCTCGATCACGGGGAATATCTAAAGCCAGTTGTCCATCTTGAGTTGTAATGGTTTTAGAACTAAACCCATTACGGCTATTTGAGCCTTTCCTGGACTGATGCTTTTCATAACCGAGATGGTCTGAAAGTTCAGTATTGAGTGCAGTTTCAATCATGAATTTTTTAAAGACTGCTGTCATTTGGTTTAAGTCTTCTGGTGTTTTTAGACCTTTAGCCAATTCGGCAGCCATACTTTTGATTGTTGCTTCATCCATGTGAAGTACCTTTTGTAATTATCCTCTGAAGGATAAATGAAAATTAAGTACTTACACAAAATTTAGAACAGTCCCAATTCATCTGAGTCATCCAAATTCATATGCAAGCACCCATAGGGGATTTATCCACAATTGAAAGTATTGTTATCTTTTTAATCTATATTTTTGCTTCGGACTTTTCGGTTTATCAGGAATGGTACGTTCAATCAAATTTGCTTCTATTGCTGGATTCAAGTAATTCTTTTGGAACGTTGCTCGATGCGTTAAACCCACAAATTGCATCAACTCAGCCAAGGTATAATCATCTTGCCCTAATGCTGAAATTAAACGCTGTACTTGATCACTGAGTTCTTTATGGACATGTATGCCAGCTTGAGCGGTAACATGATCGCTAGCTTGAGCGGTGTCTTGATCGCTTTGTGTAGAGTCAAGGATTGCATCTAAAATCATCTGCAAAATGAATTCAATAAATGGTGCTGAATCAGTACGATCTGTACTTGCTTGCAATGCTTCGTAATAAGCTTTTTGATTTTGATAGATCAGACTTTCAACTGGGATATTGGCAAAGATTAAATTCCACCCACTCAGGATCAATGTTTGCCATAGTCTACCCATTCGGCCATTACCATCTGCAAATGGATGGATAAATTCAAACTCATAATGAAATACTGAACTTTGGATTAGTGGATGTATTTCTCTATCATTTAACCATTCTAGTAAATCAGCCATTAAACGTGGAACTTGATTGGCAGGTGGAGCCATATGTACCACTCGATCACCTGACATTACGCCCACACCACCATGACGATATTGACCGATTTCATCAATCAAGCCTGTCATTAAAATTTGATGTGCTTGTAATAAGTCTACTTCTTGGCTTGGCTGCCATTGTTGAAATGCTTCATAGGCTTTAATGGCATTGCGCACTTCCTGAACTTCTTTCGGAGGTGCAATCACAGTCTTACCATTTAGAATCGCCGTGATTTGTTCTGTACTTAACGTATTCCCTTCTATCGCAAGTGAACCTTGAATAGTACGGATACGATTGGCTTTTCTGAGTTTTAAGCTGTCCTGAATTTCCTCTAAAACAGTCAAACGCCCTATATTCTCACTGATCTGAGCAATCAGATGAATGATTTTTGAGGTGATGGTATAAGGCGGTTGGTATTTCATACTAAATTTTTCCCCCTACCCCTTTAAACTTTTCAACGAACGCTGCAATTTTTTGAAAAATGCTCTGCTTTTTGGTTAAGTATTGTGGGTTTAATGGACTCATTTTAGGCAGAATAGCATTGAGCTCAGTGCCATTATCACTGGCAAATTCCCGTTTCAGCGAGGTCGCAATATAACGTCTCGCTGCATCCTCATTCAGGTTCTCGGCGCCAATCAGTTCTTGTACTTCACGCTGTTGTTCTGCTTGAGCAAAGGTGAAGAAAGTATCAATCACGCTAGCCTTATCACCAATCTGATCTAAGTCTGTTTGATTAATAAAATCGACCAGTAGACTTTCTTTGGCACGGTTGCCTAGGTTAGCACGGATCACTCGGCGCACATCCTCAACTAACGTTGCCTTATCTTTCACCTTTTTATTGTTCTCAAAAATCAGCTCTAGAATGTAATCCAGATTGATTTCTTGTGATTTCAGCAAGTCTACTTCAAAAACTACATCATCCCAATCAATGGTCGATTTTTCTTTTTGTTCAGCCAATTTTTCCCGACGTAACCAATCACGAATATCATTATAAGTGGAACGGTAATCTTGGATTTTTCGTTCAGCTGGCATCTGAATGGTTTGCAAGGCTGACAGATCCTCATCGCTTAAGTAATGTTGGGTCTTGAATACTTCAACTGCCACAAGGTCATTCGCATCAACATTCTGCAAAGCCTTTAGGCTGGCGTATTCATCGTAGTTTTGCAACACATTTTCTACACGCAAGTATTCGCCAAATAATTTCGTAAAGGCTTTTTTATCTGATTCTTTAAAAATTTCATCGGGGTTAGGAAAGCGTTGTTCTAATTCTTTCACAATATCCACAAAACCGTGCCGTGCATCACCAGTCACCACATCGGTAAAGCCTTCCATGTATTCCTTATAACTTTTTTCTAGCACCACATTCTTAGTGTTTTTATCACCAAATAAAGTAATCGCATCAATGGTCGCTTGCTCTAGGTCTCGAAAAGTAACAATATTGCCGAACGTTTTGGTGGCATCATAAATACGATTGGTACGCGAATAGGCCTGCATCAACCCATGATAACGTAGATTTTTATCTACAAATAAAGTGTTAAGCGTAGGGGCATCGAATCCTGTCAGGAACATCCCTACCACAATCAGCAAATCTATTTCTTTGGCTTTGACTTGCTTGGCAAGATCACGGTAATAATTTTGAAAACCCTTACTATCAACACTAAAATTGGTTTTAAACAATTTATTGTAGTCCGCAATTGCGGCGTTTAAAAACTCTTTTGCACTACTGTTCATGGCTGAAATATCAAAACTTTCATCCTGAATATCACCTACGGCATCTTGCTCCTCATTGGCTGCAAAGGAAAAAATAGTGGCAATCTTTAAAGGCTTGTCACTGTTTTTTTGCAGGTTGTTGAGTGACTCATAATACAGCTTGGCAGCTTCTACACTACTGACGGCAAACATGGCATTAAAGCCCTTGCTACCCGCTTGTAAGCGGTGCGTTTTCTGGCGGAAATTATTCAGGATGTACTGGCTAATTTCACGGATGCGGTCGGGATGCAATAAGGCTTGTTTGTTTTCCGCTGCACTGAGTTTTTTCTCATCCTGTTCGGTTTCGATGATTTTAAACTGTGGACGTACATCATTGTAGTCCACTTTAAATTTCAGCACTTTCTCATCACGAATCGCATCGGTGATGACATAAGAATGCAACTCACGGCCAAATACGCTGGCTGTAGTTTCAGCACTAAGGGCGTTTTGTGGAAAAATAGGCGTACCCGTAAAGCCAAACTGATAGTACTTTTTAAACTTCTTCTTCAGGTTTTTCTGAGCTTCACCAAACTGGCTGCGATGACATTCATCAAAAATAAATACTACTTGCTTGTTATAAATGGGCAAGTCACCTTCACTTTTAATCAGGTTATTGAGTTTTTGGATGGTGGTGACAATAATTTTATTATCATCTTTATCCAAGTTCCGTTTTAAACCTGCGGTACTGTCTGAACCATTGACGCTATCGGGCGAAAAGCGCTGGTATTCTTTCATGGTCTGATAATCAAGGTCTTTGCGATCTACCACAAAAAAAACCTTGTCAATAAAATCCAGCTCAGTTGCTAAACGTGCTGCTTTAAAACTGGTCAAGGTTTTGCCAGAACCTGTAGTGTGCCAAATAAAACCGCCACTTTCGGTATTGTTCCAGTTTTTGGCTTGATACGAACTTTGGACTTTCCACAAAATGCGCTCGGTAGCCGCAATCTGGTAAGGACGCATCACCAACAAGGTATCGCTGATATCGAAAACAGAGTAATGCAGCAGCACATTCAGCAAAGTATTTTTTTGGAAAAAAGTAGCCGTGAAGTCCTTCAGATCTTTGATTAGGCTATTATCGGCCTTGGCCCAGTTCATAGTGAAGTCGAAACTATTTTTATTACGTGTCGTCGTATTGGCAAAATAACGACTATCAGTCCCATTAGAAATCACAAACAGCTGTAAATATTTATAGAGGGAATTTTCGCTATTAAAACTTTCTTTGCTGTAACGGTGTACCTGATTAAAAGCTTCACGGATGGCGATGCCACGTTTTTTTAGTTCGACCTGCACCAAAGGCAAGCCATTTACTAAAATGGTGACATCGTAACGGTTTGCATGGCTGCCTTTTTGCTCAAACTGCTTAATCACCTGCACTTTATTACGAGCAACGTTCTTCTTATCTAAAAGGTAGATGTTTTGAATATGCCCATCATCAAAGACAAAATCATGAATATAGTCGTCATGAATCTTGCGGGTTTTATCAACAACACTGTCACTCGGTCTATCCAAATAGATTTCAACAAAGCGTAACCATTCGCCATCAGAAAACTGTACGTTATTCAATGCTTGAAGTTGCTCACGTACATTTGCCAACAAAGCTTTAGCATTGTTTAAAATGGGCAAATATTCATAGCCTTGATTGACCAAGTCCTGAATGAATTCGCGCTCTAAATCCCCTTCACTTTGGTAGCTGTCAACCGCTTGCCATTCTTTGCAATATTTATCTAAGACAATAAAATTGTTAGTTTCGGCAATAGGCTTATAATTAGTCATGGTTTTGATTCCATTGATTTTTGACCGAGAAGATAGGTCCAAAGTGATTTTTAGAATTTTTTAGATAAAATTGCGTTTAAATTTTTCGTGATTTTCAATATTGCTTTGAATATCTTCATGATTCCAAATTTGCAATTCCCAAGGGAAATAAAAATTACTTCTGTTTTTAAAGTAGATATGCAAACCACGATAGCCTTCTTTATCCCGCAAATACCAGTTTTTAAGGTTTAGTTCATCTTGCCAGTCATCCAGCAAATCCATCACGCTCTCAATTTCTTCAGTCGTTAAAATAATACGTGCACCAAAAATATCATTAAGCCAATTGTTTACAGGATATTGGTCTTCACGAGCAGAATAGCGCTGTATTTTGTCATCAATACTTTCACGGGTTTTTACTCGGTAAAAATATTTGATGTCTATATCTGCGGTCATCAAGTAGTCATTAATGCTTTCGTGTAAGGTTAAACGGTATTTATAAATATGTGCAGCAGGCACGTGCCGAATGGTTTTAGAGAGGTTAATTTTCTCAATTTTGCCATGTTCAAAATAATCCTTGGAAAAATCACGGTGCAAACGGTTAACTTCGCGAATGAGTTGTTTGACTTGACCAATTTTTTCCATGTTGGTGCTCCACAAATATCAATGTGATGGGATAGATGACTGAGGAAAACTTAATAGCAAATCACGGTAATACTCATACTGTTTTTGGCGTAGCTCAATTTCACGTGGTAAACCTTCAGTAATTGAACTGGTTAAAGTATCGAATTTATCTAAAATAGTGACAATTCGCTTTTGCTCATCAAGGTGAGGAATTGGAACATAAAAAGAAAAGAGTTTACTACTTTCAATAGATGCTACAGATCCGCCTGTTTTCCTAGCTGCCCGCAAAATATCCTCCCCTCTTGATCTAATCATATGTGCAAGGTAACTAGGCATAATATGGTTGTGTGGTATTACAGCTTTCATGTCTTGATTAAGTGCAACAGGTACAGGAATTAGTGCACTTGGCAGTAATTTATCTAAAATACTTGAGCGAACAACTATTGCAATTGAGTTTGCTGGTACTAACTTTGTCGAAGAGTTTTCAATCGCATCTTCGGTAATATAGTCCTGAGCTGAATCAACAATTGGTCGCCCCATATCTTTAGGCGAAACCCATGGGATAGTTCCATTTTCCCAATAATCACTATGGCTTTTAGATGGAGTTCCCCCACCGTACCAAGTACCAACATCTCTCAACGTCATCCATTTAGCCTCTATCCGCCGTCCGCTCTCGTCCGCTCTCGTCCGCTCTCGTCCGCTCTCGTCCGCTCTCGTCCGCTCTCGTCCGCTCTCGTCCGAAGGCGATTGTGCTTCGCTCATATCAAATGTCAATAATTTATCTCTAAAATATTGATATTGTTGATTTCTCAGTTTAAGCTCCGCAGTCAGCTCCGCAGTCATAGCAGTAAATGCATCCAAAATTCGTACAATTTCGGCTTGAATTTCAAGGGATTTTTTAGGATTCTCTGGGCTTGGAATGGGGATTTGAAATTTTCTAAAACCATCCATATCTACAGAGGCAAAACTTGACATCGTTGTATTTTTTTTACACCAATCTGCCAATAAAAAACAATAATAAAAAATAAACTTCATATCAAAAACTTTTACATAGCTATCTTTCAAACTTAAATTGGTAAACCTTTGATTTGCCAAATATGGAACAGTAATTAATGCATGTTCACCAATCGTGGCCGATGTTGAAATTATGATGGAATTGGCAGGAAATAATTTCCCCCCTTTTACAGCACTTTCCGAGATTTTTTGTAATGAGTCTCCAAGGATTTGACCATTCTCGCGGATGTCATCCATCCTAAACCACGGAACAGAACCATTTTCCCAAAATTCTTTTTTTGATGTCGATGGTGTATAGCCATTTTTTAAATGAAATATTTCTGAAACTGCTTTCCATTCAACCTGTGCGCCATCAAGTAGCTTTTGCATAAAATCTGTATTACTCATACCACGTCTTCCCCTTCAATCTCTGCCACTATCGCATCAATCTCTTTACGAAGTTGATCAATTTTAGTCACAGTGGTTTTTAACTCGGCATTAAGCTGAAAAATATCCACCTTTTCACGCGTGTCTTTGGCTTCAACATAGCTACTCACGGACAGATTATAATCGTTGGATTGAATCGCCTCTAAAGGTACAGACTGGGCAAAATGGTCTAAATTGGCCTTGCTGTCAAACACCTGCATGATCTGTTCAATGTGTTCATTTGTCAGAGTATTGGTATTGGTTTCTTTTTTGAATAACCCACCAGCATCTATAAACTGGGTTGTAGTGTCTGTTTTATGTTTGGATAGAACCAGAATGGTGACAGCAATGGTGGTGCCATAAAACAAGTTCGATGCAAGCGAAATGACCGTTTCTACATAGTTATTATCTACCAAATATTGGCGAATTTTCTGCTCAGCACCACCTCGGTAAAAAATACCAGGGAAGCACACAATGGCCGCTCGACCCTTAGCAGATAAATAACTTAAGGTATGAAGCACAAAGGCAAAATCGGCTTTAGATTTGGGAGCAAGTACGCCTGCTGGGGCAAAGCGTTCATCATTGATTAAAGTGGGGTCATCCGAACCAATCCATTTCACCGAATACGGTGGGTTAGACACAATCGCATCAAAAGGTTTGTCATCGCCAAAGTGAGGTTCTCTTAACGTATCGCCTAACTGGATGTTAAACTTGTCGTAGTTAATGTTGTGCAAGAACATATTCATACGCGCAAGGTTGTAGGTCGTATGATTGAGCTCTTGTCCAAAAAAACCGTCTTCTATAATGTGAGCATCAAAATGTTTTTTGGCTTGTAAAAGTAAAGAACCCGAACCACAAGCAGGATCATAAATTTTATTGACGCTGGTTTGTTTGTGCATGGCAAGCTGGGCAATCAACTTTGACACATGCTGCGGAGTAAAAAATTCTCCTCCTGATTTTCCTGCATTGGCTGCATAGTTAGAAATCAGAAACTCGTAAGCATCACCAAACAGGTCGATATGACTGCCTTGAAAATCCCCAAAATGTAACCCTGCTACGCCCTTGAGCACAGCAGCCAAGCGGATATTTTTATCTTTGACAGTATTACCCAAACGGTTACTGGTTGTGTCAAAGTCAGCAAATAGGCCTTTAATGTCCTGCTCCGACGGGTAGCCATTGGCAGAACTTTCTATAGCAGCAAAGATAGCAGCTAAGTCAGTATTCAAACTCTCGTTATTATTCGCATTTTTAGCAATATTGCCGAACAATTGACTTGGGTAGATGAAGTAACCCTTGGTTTTAATCGCATCGTCTTTGATATCTGTAGTAATAACTTGGTCAGAAAGTTCAGCATATTTAATGCTGTCGTCACCGCCTTCGATATAACTGGCAAAATTTTCACTAATAAAACGATAAAATAGCGTACCTAAAACATATTGCTTGAAGTCCCAGCCATCAACTGCGCCACGGACATCGTTGGCTATCTGCCAGATTTGGCGTTGCAGTGCTGCGCGTTGTTGGGTACTGGTCATTTACAAATCCTGTAAAAAAAATAAGAATCAAAGTTAAAACGAATATTAACCTATAAGTTAATATTCAAATACAAGATAAATCAACAATTAGACCTGATTACCCACTCATTCATTTAGCATCAGGCAGATATAAAAAATAAAGGGAGCCGAAGCTCCCAAGTTTATCAATTCTGTAATTCAACCATCTTAATTCACCACCCTCACACTCTGCTGCAACCCCTGCTGAATATCCTGCACAAACCCTTCAGGTGAACCTTGTTGCTCTACCGTCAGGTTCTGCTCTTGTTCAGGAAAGTACTCCTCCAGCACGTCTAACCCTTCTTGTATATCCATCTCAAACCGTGCATTGGCAAAACCTCGTCTGGCAATATGATCCAGTGCCTCCTGATAAAACCCTGCCTGCTTGCTCTGTTCATCAATTTGCTTGGCTTGAGTAATGGCATCATTCAGGCTAATACCCTCTCGTAAAGTTAGATCCACGTAGTACACCGGCTGGCGATAGCTTTGTGTGGTACTTTTCCCTCTTAAAGTGAGTTGCAATGGTAGGCACGACAGTAAGCCTCCTGAAGCTGCACTGTAGTAACTCAAGCGTGCTGCCAAAGTCCGAATACTGTTAAAGCCTGTGGTTCTAAAGATAAATGTTCCAAACTCATCCGAGTCATCCAAATTCACATGCAAACGTCCATAAGGCTTGCAATTCCCTCCTTGAGCCAATGGACATAAATCAGGTGATGGACAGGGATGTTGCTCGACCCCTTGATTGGTTAAACGTTGGCAGGTTTCACCATTACCTACACAAACAGGTCGACCGGTCTGCCGATCGAATAGGCTGTACTCCGCACGTAAGTTTAAATCAGGATCATTAAAGATCATTCTAACTGGAATGGTTCTAAGTTTTTGATTGGGTGCCTGCGCCCGAAGTTGTTCATCTAATGGATGTTTTATCCAGCCACTCTCTTTACTTTGAATCTGGGAAGTAATGGTGAACTGATCATCTTTTTCAGGTAGACGTTTGCCATTCTTTTCTACCATACGGCCAATACTGATACGTCCCAGAGCCGGTGGTGTAATCGCTAAACCTTTAATCATGGTTTGTAACTCCTAATATTTTTTTACTGCTGACCCTTTGTTATGTAAACAAATACAAAACCATTTAAAGATCAGATGAAATGCAAAGACCGCCATTATTAGTCCACCGCTCCTTCGGGAGTCGGTGGATCGGGGTGGTTTTTTGCGCTTTTTGGAAGATTAGAAATATCGATGCGATGAATTCAGTCATCTGTGTAGATCTGAAAACGTCGTGTACCTGTTTTGCTTTGCGGAAACTGCTCAAGCATTTCTGGGTGAAATTTGAGTAAGGCTTTGCTGTCTAAACTGATTGAATCTTTGGATTTCTTCCACGTCACTGAACCACTGACAAAGGTTGCTCGTTCAGCATCCCTCATCAACATCTGAATTTGATGCTTAGTTTCATCAAAATTGTTTTGATGTTTTTCAATGTGATGCTTTTCTTGAATCAGTTGAGCAAACAATTGATTGGCTTGTTCGTTATGACTCAAGTCTTCAACAGTCAACGGAATATGTTGTGGATAGAGCTGCTGTATGGCTTTGGCTGCCGATTCACTGGCATCCACATCAGGTGGTGTATCATTTTCCACACATTCCCAAAAGTAGCGTTCAGCATTGACGATATGCTCAATCACTGATTCCGAGCGTGTCACTTTGAAAATACGAGTTTCATGCCCACAGATCAGTACGCAAATATGTGCTGCTTTTTTACCTGTCACCGCCAATTGATGTTGTACCTGACACAGGACATATAAAGGCACACCATCTCGCCAAAGTTTGGCACCATATTCTCCTGCGGTTTTACATTCTAAAATTTGTACTTCATCACTGCCCACCACGGAGTAATCCAAATTAGCTAGCATGAAATGCTTATCCGCTTCGGGATGTTGCAGTACAGCATTGATACGACGGACTTTGTTGTTGGTGTGCATGCTGTAGTATTCAGCGACCAAAGGTTCAAGTTGCTTGCCCCAATATAAAGGTGCATGTCCTGAACTTTCATCTTCGATGGATTGTTTAACTCGCCCTGTTTTGATCATCCACAGTTCAAGCATCGACATATAGGGATTCAGCCCACATGCGGATGCACAGTCACTACTGCCGATTCCCTTGCGTCTTACTTCAAGCCATTCTGCCTGTGTCATATTTTTGGTATTCACTAGGCGTTTGGCTGTAAACAATTTTGGGGCAATAAAAGGTGTACTTGCTTGTTGAATGGAAGGATTTAATATTGCTGTATTCATGTTGAATTCCTGATTTTTAATTGAGCGTTATGAAGTCGTTTTGATCGAAATGACAAATTTCGGGCATAAAAAAACCACAGCCGAAGCTATGGTTTGATTATTCTTAAAATTTAATATTCCGTTTTAAAATAAGAATATAGGTCTAAATTTCCATGACTGAAAAATGTATTTGTCTCACTATGCAAGCATATTGAGTGCCTGCTCCAATCCTCGTTGTTTGATCGATGCACCAGCACCAAACCAAGCTGAATCGAGACGGTGATCAGTACTCATAGCTCTGCGTTCATGGTCAATAAATTCTGTGATGGAACACAGTAATCCATAGGCTGTTCCTTTGGAAGAGCTCAGCTCTGCACCACGCCCCTGACCGTTAAACATCTCCATCGCTTTACTCATCGATTTGGCATTCGGTTCAGATTTTTCCTTGCTATTGGCTTGGGCTTGCAAGGCTACATCACGGTAGAACTGAATGATGTTGTCCTCCTGATCTAATACGTTGTTCATGGTGTTGTTATTGAATACTGCATCAAAATAAGCAGAGGCTTCCATCTGACTAACCTTACGCTGTGTCAGTTGCTTCATTTCATACATGTGTTCATCCCATGCACGTACTGAAATACCCAATTGCTGTTTGACCTTATCTGCATCAAATTTAGTACTGTGTGGAACTTTGACCACACCTGCACTGCTATTTTGTCCTTTTAAGGCAATGGATAAAGTGTTGTTACAGACCACACGGATCGAGGTAAATTGTGCGGTGGTGGCAAGGGTTCCATCACATGCGGTTGCTAAAAGCATATAGCCATTACTGACATCTTTACCCTTTAACATAGAGGTTTGTCCAGTACGTGCCAATGCCCAGAATTTCTTTCCACCTTTCAATACACCTGCGGTTTCAAGCTCAAAGCCTGATTGCTCAGTGAGGTTGCGATAAAATTCTAAAATCTCTCTGGGTTGAACTTCCTGAAAGCGTTGACTGACGACTGACAGTGGAGCATGGGTATCAGAACGATAAAGGACTCGTTGTTCTTCATAGGGCATGATGATACTTTGCCCTCGTTCATTTTGAGCCATATAACTGACATTGGAGGATTCAATGCGCCAGTCCATGCCTGCTTGTTGTGCCCAGACTTCTATCGGTTGGTTTTGGGTGAGTTGGTTGCCGAGCCCATGCCAAGGGGTTTCTCCGACATACGCCATTTGTTCAATTTGATGTGACATCGTTTTATTCCTTTTAATTTGAAATTGAAATTTGAATCTGTGTTGATACGAATCAATCTTTAGTACAGAAGATGTGTTGGAAACTTTTGGTAGCAGTTATGGCAGAAGCATAAATTTTGCTGTGATGGTGTGCTTGATTCTGTGAATGAATTCAATACACTTCCCAAAACCGTTCCTGCGATTCCACCAATAATTGGTGGTAGATTGAATGTCTTTGCGACTGTTGTTCCTAATACTCCCAATGTGGTTGGGGTAACCAGACTAGATAAGGTTGTATTGGATTGTTGCGTACTTGCTTCAACCAACATCACATTCGTTGAATGGCAAAAGGGACAGCTCAAGCTCATAGCTCTACTCCTTAATTTTGGGCATAAAAAAACCTGCGGGGTGGCAGGCTTTGTTTTCATATATTCATGAATGGCTCGAAAAAGCTTCATGATTCTCATTAGGATGTTATGTATTTGAAATAATTTAGAATGTTATTCAGTCTACTTCGCTATTTGCATTTTTTTGATATTTTTCCGCCAACAGCTTTGCTGTGATTTTATTTAACAAATTTTATATTACCTCCATGCTGTAAAGGAGATAATCATGGCTAATTTATATCAATGTGCAGAATGTTACACAACACTCTATGGCGATGCTTTACCAGAAGGTGAATATTATAATTCTATCGTGAACGGTGAACTATGCTCTTCATGTCAAGCTGAGCAAGATGATGATTTTTATGACGATGATGATTGATATGAAGTTTTCAAACAACAAAGACATTCATCAATTCATTGTTAAACTTTTAAGGCAAGAATCTATCTATTTATCTAAAGGGAAAAAGCATAATTTTTTAATGATTAACAATAGGAAGTTAGCCATTCCATCTACGCCAAGTGATTTTAGAAGCTTTCAACAATTTAAACACGATATAAACCGATTTTTAAGAAGAAATTAACATGCAAACACCATCATTAGTATTTCCCACAGGCGCGGTACTGCTCAGAGAAATCACCAACCATTTTGGCTTAAAGAATCATACAGGTCTAGCAAAGCAAATAGATGAATATACGAATAATATTCACTATCCGCATTATTTTGAAGAGAGCTTTATCAAAGCACTTTTTAGTACCAAATATTTTTCAGCAAAAATTCAAAGTAAAATGATTCATGCATTTAGAAAAGCAATGCAGGAATTTTATGATTTTCAATTACTATTTAGCTTGAATGGTGATGCTCAGCAAAAGACCACAAATGATTTCTTGAATCTGATGATCTCAGTAAAATTTATTCCTATTCTAAAGCAACATTTAGTTTCACTTGGCCTCGTAGCCAAAAACCAAAAATCTCATTTTTTATGTGAACTTTTAAAACAAAGTTTTAACGTAAAAAAACTCGATAAAGAGCTACAAGATCGATTCAGAGTATGGGGAAATTTAGAGGAGTTACCTGATCCGCAAAACTTACACCTTATTGTTAAAAGTCATGTACATTTCACTAATCAAGCAGATGTTCTCTCCGCTCTTTTAACTGCTAGAGCTTTAGATAGTCTTTATAAAAATGGCATAACAGAGAAAGACATTTCAGATCAAGAGTTTGCGCCTTTTTTTCAGCAAATGCTTAACTCAGAAAATGAATCGGCATATATGCATTTGTCATTGAATGAGTTTATTTTTTCATCTTTGTTGAAACTTCCAAAAGAAAATATCATTTTAGATAAATATACAGATAATGCAGAAGGTACTCTATCCCTCCTATATAAGCGTATTCAGAATCAATCCAATCAACTGGAATTTAGTCTCACAAATATCAACTTATTTATGGAGACCATTGATCAATATCCAGAGTTTGAAAGCCTTCGCTTTAGTGGTTATTGGGCTAAGGCTCGTTACTACTTATTTACTGGGAAACTTGAAGATGCAATTCAACCCTATACGAAATGCGTAGAAAGTTGCATTCAATATGATGGACGTAATCTTGAGCAAATTTTAACTGAGGCTTTGACGGCTTGTTCATTACAAAACTCGCCTGACAATCATTCAATCAGAAAATTCGCCAATATCGCCATTCGCTATCATTTACGTTTCTCTAAAGTTGATTTAGATTTCGACAACCTTCCGCAAAAGTTTAAATTGGAAAATGTGTTTGAACCATGGGAACTAAAGGCTTTAAAAACTAAAGTATGTGATATTTTTGATAAACAGTTATTCATTAGAGATGAATGTTCTTTTTTAAATGATCTACCAAATCAAAAGTTTTTGACTTTGAAAAACAAGATAAGAATTGATCTAAGCCAGCCGAATAAGGTCATCAAAATTGATGAACAAAAAACAGTGAAAATGCCTCAACTTTTATATGCTATTCAATTACGTGATGTTAAAACTGTGAAAGCATTACTTGATGCTGGCGCAGATATAAATAAATTAAGTTCTAGCTATGATTCTTCGCTCACGATGTGCTTATATGATCATATTATGGAGTTATCTGATGAACAGCAGCAAATATTAGCTATACTATTAAAGCATACGTTTTTACCTGTAACATTAAATGCAGTCTCAACAAAAATACGTTTAAGCGCATTGCACCTTGCCATTCAACTTGGGGATGTTAATTTAGTAAAAACACTGGTGGATATGGGTACAAATGTCAACTTACTTGCGGATATTGATCACCACACTCCATTACACCTCGCTTTAAAAATGCTTCACTGTGTAAAAAGATCATTTCATTTTGAGGACATGATTCAGCGAACCTTATTACATCCCGAGCAAAGCAAGTACAGCTTATATCAACATTCAGCAGGAAAACTCAAGTTAAATGATGTTTTGAAAAATCTGGATACGCCTACGGGCAGGATGATTGGTAAAGAAGTGTTTGAAGCAATGAAATCCAAAGCATCTGTTGAACAGCTTAACAAAATCGTATTTATCCTACTTAATGCTGGTGCAAATGTGAATCAGCCAGCCAAGTTACCTATTTCAGGCTACACACCATTTATGCTCGCTTTAGAAAGTGATGAGTATGAAATTGCTCAATATATGTTAGAGCAGTGTAAGGCGGATATGAATGGTTCTTATGTTAACCCACGTAATGGTCAGTTGGTCTTTCCGACAGACATTATAAATCACTTTAAATCAACACAGTGCAAACAACTGATTCATTAATAGAACCAACTTATATCACTGTTAAAATCTTACTGTATGTCAGTAAGATTTTTTCTAGATATTTACCGAATAATCCCACATTTCTTTACACACATTTAAAAATTTATTAAATACAGTATCTCACAAGTTGATTATCAAAATAAAATCAGTAAGATAAATCCAAAAATCACCAATGACTTAAGAATTATGACCCAAATTAGAATTGCCGAATTTTGTGAAAAATATGGATTTACCGAACATCAAATTAGACATGCGACTCGCTCAGGTAAACTTGGAAGAATTGAGAAAGGTGTGCTCAATGAAGAAGAAGCATTACAAGTTCTAGAAAGTATCCAACCTAAAAATATTGGTCTAATCACACTGCAAAATGAAATTACTGAATTAAAAAAACAATTACACAATGCACTTGATCTAAAAAACTATTATGAAACTGAGTTAAATAAATTAGGCATATTTCCACCACAAATAGCGAAAATTCCACTTCACCCTGAAACGATAAAAAAATTAAGTGATCAGCCCACTTTTTCTCAAGAGTGGATGAAAGATCAAATACAACAAACGCCTGAATCCGAAAGAATCTTCAAAGCCCGTAAAGTACCAATTCCTCCAGAAGCGTTTACTTCTAGCCTACCTGACAAAGAACAATAGAACTTGATCTGTATTCAATCAAAATGCCTAGCACTGTTGGACATTTGCAACAATCCATATCATCGATCTTTGATTTTAATTTCTTTTTCACTACAGCTTGATTGACTCAGCGAGACCTTAAATTTATCATTCCATTGCTGACCTACATCGTCAGTCGGTTTTAGCAGACCGTTCAGCCAAAGCACACTAAAAAGTTTATCTTTTTGGTGGGCGACCCTGCGTGCCCCCTCTGCGGCGGAACGGGAGGGGGACACCTTCGGGTGTGCTGATCCTTTGGCTATCAGTCTGCTAACCCCTTTTCGTTTCGCCACCATTATTTAGCAGTAATGCGGTGAAACTTCTTTCTAGCCAAAGGAGTCATACCCATGACTAAGCATTTTTTATCTTTATTGTTTTCCCTAAAACGATTTTCAATTTCCTTGTTACCCTAATAGCACCCATAAAATTTTGCTGATTGAACTAATCTAAAAGCGATTTAGCCTTAGAAAGCTTTGTCTCACCCATGATTCAGTGAGTTGAGCAAAATTGATAACACAATAAAAAATTCGGGGAATCGATGAAAATGCTAACTTCGCTTGCACTCATCTCACTAGTCATGATGACAGCAGGCTGTGCCAGTAAAACAGAACGTCAGTTTATCAGTGGTTGTAAAACAGGAGGCATTGATGGCAGTACCTGTTCATGTATCTACGACAAACTTGAAAACAAATATGGTGAGGATGGACTGAAAGAAAATATCTATACCTTACAGCAAACTGAATCTTTCCAGACAGATATGATCAATGTGTCCTATCAGTGCATGAAGGAGTAGCTATGCGAACACTTGCAGGCATTATCTGCGTCATAGCTGTGATTTGTGTACTGGGTCTACCCTTCATTGGTTTCATGATCGTGATGGGAATTTTTATTGCATTGGCAAAATTTGCAACTGGGGGAAAGTAAATGAATTCAAATATTAAAACAGGTCTGATTAGCATCTATCTAGTAATCGGCTTTTTCTTTGCAGTCTATCAACACTTTTGGGGGCAGTATAACTACAAGTCTTTTGCCTACAATATTGGACAGGGCTTTGTTTGGCCTGCGGTGATGTTTCCTGTTGTTGGTAAAATTGTAGGGGGTATTCTGATCCTGTTATTTATCTGGTTCGTTGTTATTCGTCCAAAAATATAAGGGAGTGCAATCATGAAATCTTTACTTTCCACCATTGCCCTGTGTTCCCTATTGATGGCATGTAGTCAAGGTAATCAATCTGCAAAGACTGATACTTCGGGTGAGTCTGCCAGTGCTGTTGCAAAGCATACCAAGCCTGAATCTATTTATGCACCCTATACCGAGGAAGCAGTCAAAGCCAGATTGAATGATATGCGAGCGATTGTTGATTCAGGTCATTTATATTTACCTGCATATGAGAAGGAAGCGCAGTCTTACTTGGATAAGTGGCAGACCTACCCTGATATGCTAAAAGCTATGATGGAGTCTGAGCTTGATCCAACCGATACACAGGAAGTTGCCGATATCCCGCTTGACGAGGAAGAGGCTGCTATTGATGATGTTGCCTCAATCAGTGCCCGTGGTCGTATTACCGCTCAGGAGTCTCAATCTGCATTCAATGTGCCTGGTGCAATAGATTACTTCCTTGAAATCCAATCAACCAATGAACAGCCGTTTACCTTACAAGGTTTAAAGATTAACCGTGGTCGCTGTGGCTTTAGTACAGGTGATTTTTATAGCAAAATGCCTGTGACTTTAAATTATAGCGGTACAGTGAAATATTTACTGAAATGTAAGGGTGATCAAGTCCTTGAAGCTGAAATCATTACAGATCAAGGTAATTTCAATATTACATTTTAATAATATTGAATCGTACATATTGAAAAGCTCGGCAGCTTGCCGAGCTTTTCAATTTCATCTCAGAATAAAAATTCTGAGCTGGTTTAATTCGAGTTATAGCCAAACTTTCTTGTCATTAAAGTATCTTTCCACCAACTTTCTCTACTCAATATGACTTTGTCATCCGTTGTCGATTTAAAAATATCGAGAATTGAATATCTAAAATGGTTTTCAATATGCTCTTTCGAAAGTTGTTTAAGCTGAACATTCCCACCATGTCGACTTTTCACATAATTCTGCCATCGATTTAACAACATATTTTCAGCATATGCAGATCCAACATATTGTTTCCCATTAGATGTATCCGTAATCAAATATACTGCTTTTTGATTTTGCAAAGCTGTCTTCCATGATTCTTTTTCAATAACTCGTGTTAACTCCTGCCATGATATATTTACATTTTCATATCCTGGGAAAATATCATTGTCAAAAATATCGGGAAGAAGTTGATGTACTTCGCATTCATCAATAATTGTATTTGCCCAACGAATTAAGGTTTGAGATGAATTTTTATATTTCACAACTAAGCGACCAAAGAACTTACGGTATTGTTCCAAAGCCTCAAACTCATATCCAACATCATTAAATTTATTAAGATCCTTAGTCACTCTTCCGACATGAACCAATAGCCATAAGTCTTCATTTGGTTTTATTCTGATGAGCCCAATAGTGAACTGGCCTTCTCTATAAGATTTCTTGGAATTATAATTCCAATAGTGCCCTTTAAGAATTTCGTCAATATTCCCATTTTTAAATACTTCAATCGGGTTCCAATTTCCACCAAACATGACATTCAGTCTAATTTTTGTATTATCTAAATCTTGAATTTGCAAAAGATCATTGAGCATGACCTTATGATGAGCCTCAGCTAAAATAGACAGATGCTCTATTGCTTTTAAAACTAGGCCTGAGCGAATAGTATGAGGAAGCGTACCTTCTACAAAACGCTCCATGCGAATGACTGCTGTTAAGAAGGCTAGTGTCGTATTTTTATCAAAATGAAGAATTATGTTCTCATCTATATCGGCATATACCGACAATACTTCCTGATAATTCAAAACCATCTCATTAGCCATAGCTTTAATCAGATTATCTTCAATATCATTTATAGCCAAGTCAGGATGTAACTTTAAATTCTCTAAACTCGGAATAATTTCTAAAAGTGAATGATTTAAGTTCATAAATTTTTATTAAAAATATAGTAAATTTAAACCAATAATTTACAATAAAAATATAGTTTTATCTGTCCAAAAATTAATCTTCATCAATCCTAAACGTCATATTGCGTCGCTCATTAGTATCTAGATTACACAATATAGAGAACACAATACATTAGATGTGTTCTCTATTAAAAATTTAATATTTATAAACCTCTTCGGTTTTTCGAATCGATCACACCTTTACCAAAACTACGCATATTTGACGTATCCTTGACCCTTGGATGTTGTTGCTCTTTTTCAGCATTCACCAGATAAGGGACAACGTAATTCAGAAAATTATTAAGTTTATTTTCATCATGACGATGAATCATACCAATCCCTAATGTCCCCATCGCTTCGTAGATCGCCATATAGTCGGGATGGTTACAGTTAAAAATATAACCATATCCATGAGTAATCTGCTTCCAGCACTTACCTACCCACTCCCCTAACTCATAGCCTTCTTGATGTTTATTGCCATCGTACATAAGCAATAAATGGCAGTGATAGCCTTTGCTTACTCCATGCTCTAATGCCCACGCATAACCATACAAATCACTAAAGCAAGTATCCTGATCTGCGATACGCCGAAGTAAGACCTCTAAGGCTTGGTTAAATGCCTGAATGTTGTATAAGGCTTGATATTCTTTCTTTATAGACAAATCCACCCGAACAACTAACGTTCTCGCATAATGATGAATGAGTGTGGATGCATAATCAAAAAGGCTTTGTTGATTCTTCAATTCACGTTGTTGATGTTCAATTAGTTGCAGTCGGACACAGCATGATAATGACTGGATATAAGTCAAAATATGCCATACAGTCATTTCATCAAAATACTTAATAGATTCATAATCTGCCTGTGGCATTTGGCTCAGTGTGTAATCAACTGTCTTCACAATCTCAATGAATATCAGTACTGTATTGCAATAGAATAAATGAGCGTTATAGATTGGCTTAAATGACTGAACTAATTTTTGTAGGTCTATCATTAGGTTTTGATGATATAGATCATAACTACCCAAGCAAACCTCTTGAATGAAGTGATCTACTCCTGCCAACACTTCTGCTTCATGGTAAAGCTGATCATATAGATTATATTGAAATTGAATATTTTGGCACATTAGGATTCTCTTGAAATATAAGCTTCATATCTTAGAGTGAGATGTAAAATTTTACTGATCATGATTCTAGAGCAAGATGTTGTGATCATCCTGCTCAGCTGAATATGCTCATAGACTTTGAAACATACTATAGGGATAATTTAGAATGTTTTAACTCATTGTAATTTATATATTGTCTATAGCCCATTTGAATATGGGCTATACTGTGTTTAGTGACTTATCATAGTTGCTTTCAACATAAGCTATTGTTTATATTATTAATATATATTACTTATAGATAATAAAATAAGATACCTGTTAAGCATTCTGAGCTGTTGGTTCAATAAGATCATTGATCCACAAGATGCTGATCACCGATGTATCCGAAGAAATGTCAAATTGTGCTTAGGCTAAAGTTAGGCCTTAGATTTGGTTTTAACTTTAGGTTTGATCATACTGCCTTTAACTAAAACTTTAGGGACTCGAACGGTCGCTTGTCGCTCATACATCTCAAGGAAGCTGTAGTAATTTACCAACACTTCAAAGACTTGCTTTCGCCTTGACTGATTACCTATTTCAAGTAACAATGATTGCTGATTCATCTCAGGAACTGATGGCATCAAAGGAACCGTATCGAATAATGTTTTAAATCCATCCTGTTGAACAGTGTTCATTTGGGTTTTCCACATTTCTCCAAATAAATCATCCTTACCTTTTAGTTCCTCGTACTTCCTCGCATCAAAAACTAAAATTAGATCAAGATAAGTATACTGTCCAGCATATTCACGCCATGCTCCAAAATAGCCTGTCATACTGGATATAGGTTCCCTACTACGATTACGTAAAAACATTTCAGTGATATTTTTTGAGAAAATCTGCTGATTAACTTCTGCCCCATTTGACTCCAGACCAAAGCGAACTCGATAAAGAATACATTCCTTTTTAAGCAAGCTTTTTAAATATTTCTGCAAACTATTCAACCTCAGTCCACACTTTTTATAACTCGCTTCAATATGATCATTTGTAGAAATATCCTCATCACTAACACCTACCGCTTGGACATAGTCTACATATTCAATGACTTCAGCGATCGTTTCATGATTATCAATTTTAGACTCACCTAAGTCCGCTGTTACGGAATGCTGCACTTGTTTCCAGATTTTTACATCCAACTTAGACTGTCTAATATTCGAGTGATAATTCAATCGAAGTTGCTTGACCAGTGCATTGAATCTTTCAGCACCTTGCTTACTGGTTTTATCCACCAGTTGTTGCATCTGACAAAGATACATATTCTTTAAAAAGAATTGCACATTGATATTCAACTTAGACAAGAAAGGACTCATGCTTAATCGTTGTAAGTCAGATAAGTGACTGCATATCCATAACAATTGATGACCAATACGCGTGATTGAACGCTCAATTTCTTCAGCAGTCAACTCCACATTCCCCAGTCGAATAGGTAGATCAAATGCACCAACTGTGGTATCCATCACAGTCGCCATAAATATTTCTATATTCTGAATGAGCCCTATAAAATTTGGAAAATCGCTTAACTCAATTACCAACTCGCGATTGAAAATTTGTGAAATCATCAATCTATTTTTTGCGATGATAGGTAGATGGCGGACAGCCCATATTTTATCATCCTGATATTGTACTAAATCCTGAAAAGATTTTCGCGCCATCATCGTTAGATCGACAGGAAAATTACGTTCATCTAAAAGTTCAGAGGCATACCAGACTTGATTGATCGGGTAATTTTGGTTATTGGAGGTATATAGAAACTGGATAACATTATCTACATGCTTAAAAAAGCCCAAAATCCAATATTTAAAATCCTTTATTTTACGTTTATCCGTTAACTTAATTTCCCCATCGATAACATCTTTTTTCAATCCTTGAACAAGTTGCTCCCCCCAATGATGAATATGAAAAGGCCGATCAATCAAAACCTTTTTAAACTCAGATTCAAGTCTTTTAACTATCTTGGCTGCTACTTGTTCTTTTTTATTTTTTAATATCAATACAACGTTGAGATTTAATCCTGATACAAGATCGTGTTCCACCTTGGTCATCATAAACAATAATCCTGCAATCCCCTGCATAATCTGCTGTAACTGTGGGATTCGTATCAATCGATCTTGAATAAACGAATGATAGTCATCCATTCCACTGAACTTGAAAGGAATCTGAATATTTAAGGACAGGCAATAAAGCGATTGATATCTTTCTAGTAGAGCATCAAGAAGCTTCTCGCTCGTGACTAGAGGTGTTAGGGCAGTAATTACATAATTCGGCTGATAGTTAGTTGTACTTAAATACTGTTTCAAGCAAAACAAAATCTCGAAATACCAATGAGGTTGAAGATGCTTTGCATTACTTACATTTGTTGGAAACTCTGTAGTCGCATTTCCATTTAAATGTGAATACAGGTGATGCTGATGATTATTTAAATTTGATGATGATTGTTTATGAAGATTCAGCATACACCAAATTAAATAAAGTCCATCGCCAATTTTAAGATATAGCAATACCACCGCATTCGGGTCACAACTTAAAGCTTCGATCTCTTGTCTTTTAAGCACCCAATACGATGTCGTACTGTTCATTAAATTGTGCTTAAACTGATCCAAAGTCAAAGAAGAGTTTTGCTCAACAAAACACCACAAATACTGCAACTTTTCCAACTCATCGATCAGCTGTTGAGTATGATCAAAACCACTCGCATCGCCTCCATAAGAAGCCATCATTTGTAGTTTTTTAAATTTCAAAATATGAAATATATCTGCAATATTAATTTCTAAATTATTCCAATTAAAAGTATCTAGAATGCCTATATATCTTGATTCTTTCATCATTTCAAAATGTATTATTACATGTATTATTTGAATTATAGCGTATAGGAAAGTTAAAAAAATATATCTATAAAATATTATTTCATAGTCTATAGATAACAATCCTTTATATTATTTTCAATAAAGTGATTCTCAATTTTATTATTTCATAAATAGAAGCCGCAAAAAAAGCAGAAGATTCTACTTCTGCCCTAAAACTAAAAATATCTTTTCGACTCAGTTCACTAAAAATCACATTCCTACAAATGCACATACATAACAAAACGTATGGTGGATATACTGGACGAAACCATCCAAATCAATCGCAGCTTTCCTAAAAAATATCAGCAATTACCTTTAAGCAGAATTTCTTGCAATATCTCAGGCTGAGTTCTCAACTCATGGATAATGGTCTCAGCGATGTAGCCACCACTATAAGGCATTTTATAGCCGAATTTCTCCATCTCTCTAGAAGGATATTTTGACTTGAGGATTTGATTGATGCTTTTCAGTTCCATCTGTAATTTTTCTATTTTTTTAGTTATTGATGCTGGCTTTCTTCGCACACTACTAGAATCAGCATAAGCTTGTTTAGCTGACTGCCATTCCTGCTCAAGCGACCAGAGCATTTTTTGCTTCTCTGCAAGCTCTTCCTTAAGCCACTGAATATCATAGACCTCAAAGGCTTTGAGTAAATCATTAAGAATAAAATTAACTGCTTGATTCAGGTTCTTCCATTTACCACGACGTGCCACTTGATCACGTAAAATCCGATATATAATTTCCCGTCTTGGATATAAATGCTTGTCGTAACGAACTTTGACTGCAATGATTGACTTTGCACTTTTGGCAAGTGTACGGTTCTGAATAAACTCCACTCCACCGAGCATTTGCACATAAGCAATTAAAATATCTGAATATTGCCTTTGGAAAATTTTGGTAGGTAAGTCATTCACCTTAACCCTTAATGCATTAAGCTGTGTTAAAAGCTCAGCGAGCTGAGATGGTTTGAAGGGAATATTCAAATCACTTCCCATCATTTCAGCAAAAGAAATTCTCTCCTCATTAACTGAAAAATCATTCTGCTGCATTCTTTTTATGATTTTTTCTTTTTGATCAATATATGATTGATTCTCCGTTGCTATTAACTCATCATCCAATTCACACTGATAGTAGTAACAAAAGTTTAACCATATATTTTGCTCAAGCTGCTCTAAGCTTGATATTTTTTTATCAATCATAATTTATTAAAATACAGATAATTGTATAGCATAATACTACTATATTTCTAGATATGCGTACTGCTCTATTTTAAACATTTTCTAAATTTTATAGTTATCCCATCAATGAACTGAACTAATAGTTTTAATATTATAGGTTGATTTCCAGCCAATATTTAAGGTTAAAAAATTAGTTCTTTTATCTAATTGCGATAATCACAAAAGGATCAAAGATATGGGCTACTTAACATCTAAAGAAATTCGCCACAAACTCAAAAATTGCTCTACATCGACTTTATGGCGTTACCAACAACCTAATCAAAAAATGTTCGAGCAACCAATGCCTCAACCTATTAAGAAATGCGCTGGCTCTACTAGCCTTTGGGATGAAGAAACGTTTAACGAATGGCTAATCAAATATTTCAATAATAACCAAATGAGTAATCTGTCTAGCTAGACAGATTACTTAATTTTTTCCACCATTTTTTATAAGCCTTCGACATCTCTTTTTGATAATCATAATAGTCATATGTCCCCTGTTCCCCAGG
The DNA here is from genome assembly GCF_000369525.1 of Acinetobacter higginsii. GTDB lineage: Bacteria > Pseudomonadota > Gammaproteobacteria > Pseudomonadales > Moraxellaceae > Acinetobacter > Acinetobacter higginsii. Next base: position 96,062 of record NZ_KB850076.1, on the reverse strand, counting down.
CATCACATGACCAACCATCAGTTCCGCAACATCCCTACTTGTAAACGCACTGAAATTTGTCCTTGCTGTACGCCGTAAATCATGCATAGACCAATGATCCATTTCAATTTTATAATTCTTCCTTGCAAATTGCATGAAGTTATAAGGGGTATCTGTTGGCCCACTACGCCCCATTGGCTCTTTGCCATTTTCATGTGGGAAAATGTATTCAGAATTACTCAAATCCATTGCAGACTGAAGCCACGGTTTGATCTCATCAATAATAGGTCGAACAATGTCCCCTTTACTTTCTCCTGTCTTATGATTTTCATACGGTACTGTCCATGTATTTTTACTAAAATCAAAATCTGATTTCCGTGCAAGCCTCAACTCACTATATCGATTACCATAAAACAAACATAACTTGAGAAATAAAACATTCCTTAATGATGTTCTAGACTCATCACAAATTTTAAAAATTAAAGACAACTCATCATCTTGTAATACTCGAACAGTTTTATTTTTCTTAATATTCAAGTCACGCTTTCCAGTGATATGTCTTATGGGATTTTGCTCAATTAATTTTCGATTAATCCCCCAATCCAAACACTGCTTTGTATTAGTAAGAATGCGATCAGTTATCGATGGCGACTGTTTAAATTGCTCTTCTAGTAAATCTAACCACATATGTAATGTGATTTGCTCAGCAGGTATGCTACCTAACTTTGGGAAAACATAAAGTTCAAATGATCTCAAATATTGATCTGCATTCTTTTTATTAGGAATACTATATTTCGCATGCCACTCGCGAAATAACGCTTCAAAAGTTATAGCCTCTGTGATCTTGTGAAGCTCTACTTTTTTATGAATACGTGGGTCATGTCCCTTTTCTAAAATTGCTTTCATTTTCTGCAATTCAATACGAGCCTCTTTAAGGCTCATATTTGGGTAGGTTCCCAAGTCTAAACGAGCTTGCTTATCGTTATATCGAAAACGCATCTGAAAAGTGAGTTTTCCTTTTTGCGATACACGAACGCTCAATCCATCTTGATCAGACTCTGTATGTATAGCTGAACGTTCACGATCTAGATTCTTCTTAAGCCACGTATCTGTTAAAGGCATTTTACTCCACCTGTGTACATATTTTTTTTTAAATAGAAAATTCTAGAAAGTGTGTACACACATATGTACACAAACATACTGACTAGACTTGAAATCTATTGAATGGGGTTGAAAGATATACAAGATAAAGAATATCAATATTTTTATATTTTTACAGTACTTACAATGCTTTTATTATCATATTTGAAATAGGTTGAATGGGCTTGAATAGATATCAAATATTTGGGTGGGAAATGATCGCAAAGGTGCGACGTTGGGCAACTTGTGCCGCTAATTCATCTTTAAACATGAGAAAAATCTACACTTATATGCACCCATCCGTATCTACAAACTGAGACATTGGCGAATGGCATGCGAAGGAATTTAAAATTGGCGCAATTGTAGCAGATTTAGAAAATATATTTATCGATTGTTGATAGGTCTTGAGTTATCCACAAATTAGCACTCACTCAGTTCTAGAGTCGAATGTTCAGATTCATCGAGGTATCTCATCTTAGGAGAATAAAACCTGAATTACTGCCTTTGTGAAATTGAGAACATAACAGTCAGGTTCTATGGCTTTAGCTCATAGCACGATTGGGTTAGGATGAAAGCAGTCTAGAAATCATCCAACCTTTTCTCACCGCTAAAAGAGTAAAAATATGTCACAACAAGATTATGAAAATGGATTAAAAGTTCGCACTGAAGTGATGGGAGAATCCTTTGTCAAACGTGCGCAGGATAATACCGTACCTTTTACCCAGCCATTACAAGATTGGATCAATGAACATGCTTGGGGTTCAACATGGCAGCGCGAAGGTGTGCTACCACGCAAATATCGCTCTCTTGTAACCATCGCTTTTTTAACGGCACTAAAAAGTCCAACCGAGCTGAAAGGGCATATTCGTGGTGCATTGAACAATGGCGCAACAGTTGAGGAAATCCAAGAAGTGTTATTGCACAGCTTGCCATATTGTGGCGCCCCAGCAACACAAGAGGCTTTCCGAGCAGCATTAGAAGTGATCAACGAATATCAAGCCCAATAGACTGAAATCAAAATCAAGCTAAAATCCCTAATTACATTAGGGCTTTTAGCGCTTCCATTCATCAAAAATTAAAGCGATTCGGAAAACTTTTTTATTCGTAATACAATTCTGAGCAACTAAAAATAATGATTTTTCACGATCTCGATAAAAGCATTTGCTTCCTCATGATCAATATGTTGGGATTTGACTACACCTACATGCAAATTGAGAGAGAAATCATTTAATTCAATGATCTCCAACCCATCATGATTAACTATAAATTTATCAAATAAAGCTTTTGGATAAATACCGAAGCCGTCACCATTCAAAATACTTTGTAATTGCAACTCAACTCCATAAATTTCTTTATTGATATAAAAACCTAACTTTCTTTCATATAAAAGTTTGGCTAAGCTTTCTCTAAAACAGCAATTTTCAGGATGCAGTACCCATCCACGCTTACTACATTTTTCTAAACTATTATATTTATAACAGTCTCCTTTTCGAGCAACGATAACTAAGGGAAGCGTACCAACGTCAACAAAAGAAACTGAAGCAGCTAAGCTCAGGGTAGGTGGTAGCATCAACACCGCTAAATCAATTTCACCCGCATGAACTTGCTGAATAAGACCACTCCCCCATCCGCTATAAATATCAATGTCGTAATATGGATTAATTTTGTTGGATTCACTCATGACTAAGTCCAACAGATCATCAATCAATACTTGTGCAATACCAATCTTTATATTTTTTTTAATAATTTCACTACTTTCAGTATGAAAATTTTTGAGTGATTCAAACTGTCGCAATATAAAACAACTTTTAAAATAAACCTTTTTTCCTAACTGGGTTAATTGTAATGGTCGTGTACCTCGATTGAACAAAACACCTTTAACAATCTCTTCCATATTAAAAATGCGTTTTGTCACCGTCGACTGATTGACGCCTAATTTCTCGGAAGCGACGGTAATAGACTGATGATCAGCTACATATATAAAAGTTTTTAAATCCCTAATATCCAAAACTTTATACCTCAGATCGAATTACTTTAAATACTTTCTAAACTGGCAAGGCGAACATCCAGTCCATCCTCTAAATGCGCGTGTAAAAGCACTGTGTTCCGTATAACCCAATGTATATGCGATATCAGACAAACTCACATTTTCATTTTTTAATAAAAACAAGGCTTTTTCATGTCTTTTTTGTTTAACTAATAATTTAAATTCTTCGCCTTCACTTCTTATTCTTTTAGATAACACCCGCGGTGTTAATCTCATTTTTTTTGCTACTTTAATAAGATAAGGTTCTCCTTCCGATAAAATATTGCTGATTTGAATATTCACTCTACCAATAAAATCTATCTTATCCTCGCTTTTAAGTGGACAAGATGCAAAGAAGGCCTGCATACATAGTTCATCGAACTTTTTGCAAATCGTAACTGAGTCAAATAAATCACTGGTATATAGGGCATATTTATAGGCATCATCCAAGTCTGGTTCAAATATAAAGTGCGTATTCTCAACAACTAAACGATCTGTTAAACATTTAAACCCATCTAACAGATCTTGCCCAATAAAATCCTGATTTAATATTTCACAGCGATAAATCAAAACAATGCGAAAATGATCCAAAGACAAACTATTAATTAAAGAAAAAAACTTATCTATCTCCAAGAGAAAAAAAATTACTGCATGCTTTAGATCTTTATTGCCGACTTCAATAATATGCAGTCTTATATTTTTTTCACAATGTGAAAAAGTATGAAACATATTCTCCATCTCATATTTCAACTCTTAAGAGCTTATCAAACCTTGGTCTTATTTTTTTGACACTTTATATCCTATAAATAATCATTTTAGGAAAATTAAACAAACAGGTCTTTCTTCTCCTGTTTGTTTAATTTAATTTTTGATCTAAACTTGCTAGTTACAAATAAATAATCACATGATTATCTCTTATCTTTAAACGATAGTGTTCTGACACTCATCTCCTTTCCATGATAAACGTTCTACTTTATATTTCTGATCAAAATCAATACGTAACTGGCAACGTTTATAATCCTGTGTATTGGGTACGCGAATATCTAATACATAGTTCCACGTTTTGACTAGCATCAATCCTTCATTGAAATGTGGATTTCCTAAAATGTGGCGAAGCTGATCTTTATTCATTCCCACACCTAAACGCGCAACGTCATTCATTTCATAACGTTTAACCAATTTCAGATAACTTTTATCGACTTCCGGAAAAGTAACATCCTGTGCATGCATGGCATCTGTTTTGCTATGTGCTTGGCTTGGCAATACAGCACCCAATAAGCTCATCATCATTAAGGCTTTCATCTTTTTCATCTCGATTCTCACTTATTATTGTTTAAGTCAGGGAGAACCCTAAATGGCTCTCCCAAAGTTAAATAAATAATCAGTCAAATACACCGCTTAGACCGACTCGGAAGCTTGGATCGCCCTGAGAAGCTGCTGCAACACCAGTTGTGAGTGACCATCGGCCGTTATCTGCGGTCTTACGCAGTGTTAGACCCACGGCATTTTCACCACCATGGTAAGCAGCCCCAACGGCATAGGTATATTTACCTGAAATATACGGCGCGGTTTCCAGTGCCATTGCTGCTGCAACCCCTGCATTCGCCATTTTTTTGACATCGTCAATCCGTTGATTGGTGTCGTAGAAGGCCTGTTGCATTTGATCGCCAAGGTTTGTGATTCGATCACCTAATGCCTGATCGGCATTATTAAGTGCATTGAGTGCATCTCCTACATTGTTATGTGTGTTGCCACCAACCTGATAACTTGGTGCGGTCCAACCTGCACTTGGATCATAACCCGCTCCGCCACCTAAGGCCTTAGCTACATTTTCATAAGATTTATGCAATTGGCTACCGTTAATTGCATCTTTTGAATCTGCTGCAATTGCCCCTTCAGCCACAGCTGTAACTTTCCTGCTTCCTGCATCAATACCACCTTTGGTGATACTTGGTCCTTCCGCGATACGAACACCATCTGCTGCAATCGTAGTTCCACCTGCACCGCCTACATTGACCTGATTGGCATTAACATCCTTAGCCGTCACACTGTCGACGGTAATGTCTTTGGCTAAACCGACTTCATAATCCTTACTGCCATCAGCTTTAGTCGTTTCGTTTACGCTAATGTTGCCATCTTTATTGCTGACCGTTGATTTGGCTGCTGCAGCCGCACCTCGAACTGAGTTGATTGCATCATCAATGTTGTTTTTACCCGTACCACCCACATTACTGGTCGTAATTGAGCCGTCTGGATTCACTTTGGCATTACCTCCGACCACGTTTTTCACGCTGTCTGCAACACCATGTAATTGACCACCGTTGATCGCATCTTTAGAACCTGCCGCTACAGTACCATCGGCAACACCCGTGACTTTGTTATCACCTGCATCAATCCCGTCTTTAGTCACGCTTGGACCGCCTGCAATGGTTAAACCATCGCCATTGATGACCGTATCACCCGCAGTCACGCTATCGACTTTAACGTCCTTCGATAAGCCAACTTCATAATCCGTACTACCATCTGCATTTTGACGACTACTTACAGTGACATTTTCGTCGCCAGCCGCTTTACTTACCGTGGTTTTGGCCTCTTGTGCAGCTTTACCCACAGCGCCAATTGCATCATTGATGTTGTCTTTTCCTGTTCCACCAATGTTGCTTGTGCTAATGCTGCCATCAGGATTCACCGTGGTATTTCCACCGATTGCTCCAGCAACACTATCTGCAACACCTTTTAACTGGCTGCCATTGATTGCATCTTGTGAATCAGTTGCAATACGCCCTGGTGCAACACCTGTAATCACCGTATTGCCTGCATCTATGCCTCTTGCACTAATACGTGGACCAACGCTATTCCCCATCGGGTCAGCGAAACCAAGACCATCCTGACCAAGAATTGTGGTGTTTCCAGCTTGGTCTTTTAAGCTCACACCTTTGGCATCCAGAATAGTTTCATTGCCGTCTGCATCTGTTGCGGTGACACTGTCAAATTTCACGTCTTTTGCAGTAGCTACTTCATAGTTGGTACTGCCATCAGCATTCTTGCTTTGCGTCACCACCATATTGTCGCCTTCGGTCACCGTGGTTTTGGCTGCAACGGCCTGACCTCGAACTGAGTCAATCGCGTCATGAATGTTGTTTTGACCTGTGTTCCCTACATTGCCCGTAGTAATTGAACCATCAGGATTCAGCGTCGTTTCACCACCAATTGAGTTACGAACACTGTCTGCAATAGCATGGATTTGACCACCATTCACGGCTTCGGTTGAACCTGCGGCAATCGTGCCATCTGCAACACCACTGATCTTGCCTGTAGTTCCGTCAATGTTGACATCACCGACTTGAACCGAATCAAATGACACATCATCTTTGGTTGCAACGTTATAGATATCTTGACCATCAGCACCTGTGGTTTTAGTCACTGTAATGTTCTTGCCTTCTGTCACTTCGGTTTTCGCAGCAGCAGCTTCACCTTGAATCGCATCGGCAACCGTATCGTAGCCTTTGCCGCTCACTGTAAATGGACCATTCAACTTACCGCCTTCATTGGTCACGCCACCACCCAAGATATCACCTGTAGAGGCAACGCTATCATTCAGCTGACCGCCATTGACTGCATCTTTAGAGCCTGCTGCAACAGTACCATCTGTAACTCCACTGATTTTGCCTGTCGTGCCATCAATATTGACGTCACCCACTTGAACCGAATCAAAGGAGACGTCATCTTTGGTCGCTACGTTATAGATGTCTTGACCATCAGCACCTGTGGTTTTAGTGACGGTGACGTTCTTACCTTCGGTCACTTCGGTTTTCGATGCAACAGCGGCTTTGTCTAATTGACCTTTGTTGACTGCATCAGTGTCGTCAACACCTGCACCAACATTGCTAATTGGGTTACCCGCTGCATTGATGCCTGACTTGGTGATACTTGGGCCATTCGCAATAGTGACACCATCGGTATTAATCACCGTATCGCCCGCAGTGACACTATTCACTTTCAGATCTTTATTCAGACCATATTGAATCGTTTTGCCTTCTTTACTCACCGTGAGATTTTCTTCATCATTCACTGTGCCGATATCAACTGTGTCACCTGCTTTGATTGCACCGGCATTGGCACCGTTACTTTGTAGGTTCCAGCCTTTGTCCAGCTCTGAAATGGCTGCTCCAACATTAGTGACATTATTGCCGTTTACCGTATAGCTTGGCGCAGTCACGGTGCCATCTGGATTAACCACTGAACCACCGCCCAAAGCATCCGAGACACTCTTGGCTGTACCTGCCAACTGGCTACCATTGATCGCATCTGTTGAACCTGCTGCAACAGTACCATCTGTAACGCCACTGATTTTGCCTGTCGCTCCATCAATATTCACATCACCCACTTGAACCGAATCAAAGGAGACATCATCTTTGGTCGCTACGTTATAGATGTCTTGACCATCATCACCTGTAGTTTTGGTCACAATAACATTCTTGCCTTCCGTCACTTCTGTTTTAGAGGCTGCAGCTTCACCTTGAATCGCATCGGCAACCGTATCGTAGCCTTTGCCACTCACAGTAAATGGACCATTCAGCTTACCGCCTTCATTGGTCACGCCACCACCCAAGATATCGCCTGTAGACACAACGCTATCGTTGAGTTGACCACCATTGACCGCATCTTTAGAACCTGCGGCAACTGAGCCATCTGCAACACCACTGATCTTGCCTGTGGTTCCATCAATGTTGATACCATTTGGACCACCAACTGTCACATTATTAAAGTCCACATTATCAGCTGTTGCGACTTCATAATTGGTACTGCCATCCGCATTGCTTGATTCTGTGATCGTGATATTTTTGCCTTCACTGACCGTATTTTTACTTGCCGCTGTTGTCGCATCTAATTGACTTTTATTGACAGCATCTGTTCCTGCCGTTCCAGGTGCCACATTCGTGATCTTGTTACCTGCTGCGTTAATGCCTGACTTAGTGATACTTGGCCCGTTGCTAATGGTGACACCATCGGTATTAATCACCGTGTCACCCGCAGTCACACGATCAACTTTCAGATCTTTATTCAGTCCGTATTGAATGGTATTGCCATCTTTGGTGACCGTCAGATTTTCTTCACCATTGACTGTACCGATATCAACCGTGTCACCTGCTTTGACTGCACCTGCTTTGGCACCGTTACTTTGCAAGTTCCAACCTTGATCGAGTTGCTCAATGGCATCCCCCACATTACGAACCGTTTCTCCGTTTACTTCATAACTCGGTGCAGTCACTGTACCATCTGGATTAACCGTTGAACCTCCTCCCAAAGCATCCGATACACTCTTCGCTGTACCCGCCAACTGGCTACCATTAATCGCATCGGTTGAAGTAGCACTCACATCGCCCGCAGTGACTCCACTAATTTTGCCTGTGCTGCCATCAATCGTGACATCACCCACTTGCACATTGTTAAACTCAACATTATCCGCAGTTGCAACGTTATAGATGTCCTGTCCTTTTGCACCTGTGGTTTTAGAAACGGTGATGTTTTTGCCTTGAGTGACTTCGGTTTTGGCTGCCGCTGCGGCATTATCGAGCTGGCCTTTATTGACGGCATCGCTATCATTCACGCCTGCACCGACATTGCTAATTGGATTACCTGCGGCATTAATCCCTGACTTGGTGATACTTGGGCCATTAGTAATGGTCACACCATTATCATTCACTAAGGTATCGCCTGCTCGGACACTATCAACGCGAAGGTTTTTATTGAGACCATACTTAATCGTATTACCATCTTTGCTGACTGTCAGGTTTTCTTCACCATTAACTGTACCAATATCAACCGTATCCCCTGCTTTGACTGCACCTGCATTGGCACCGTTACTTTGTAAGTTCCAACCTTTATCCAACTCAGTCAAGGCAGCACCCACATTGGTCATGGTGTTGCCGTTGATCTCATAGCTTGGCGCAGTCACAGTGCCGTCTGGATTCACTACTGAACCACCGCCCAAAGCATCGGATACGCTCTTGGCTGTGCCAGCTAATTGACTGCCATTAATCGCATCTGTCGAAGTCGCACTGACATCACCTGCGGTTACTCCACTGATCTTGCCTGTGCTGCCATCAATTGCAACGTCACCTACGTCTACATTGTTAAACTCAACATTATCCGCAGTTGCAACGTTATAAATGTCTTGTCCATTTGCACCCGTGGTTTTAGAAACCATGATGTTCTTGCCTTGAGTCACTTCAGTTTTCGCTGCCGCTGCAGCATCGTCCAACTGTCCTTTATTGACAGCATCGGTATCATTCACGCCTGCACCGACGTTGCTAATTGGATTACCTGCAGCATTAATGCCTGACTTGGTGATACTTGGACCGTTGCTAATGGTCACACCATTATCATTGATTAAGGTATCGCCCGCTCGAACGCTGTCTACCTTCAGATCACGGTTTAGGCCATATTTGATATTGTTACCATCTTTAGTCACAGTCAGATTTTCTTCACCATTGACTGTACCGATATCAACCATATCTCCTGCTTTGATTGCACCAGCATTGGCACCATTGCTTTGTAAATTCCAGCCTTTGTCCAGTTCTGAAATCGCGGCGCCAACGTTGCTGACATTATTACCATTTACCGTGTAGCTTGGTGCAGTCACGGTGCCATCTGGATTCACCACTGAACCACCACCTAAAGCATCGGATACGCTCTTGGCTGTTCCTGCCAATTGGCTACCATTGATTGCTTCATCTGAGGTTGCACTGACTTCGCCCGCAGTTACACCACTGATTTTGCCCGTGGTGCCATCAATCGTGACATCACCGACAGTGACATTGTTAAACTCAACATTGTCTGCGGTTGCAACGTTATAGATGTCCTGTCCATTTGCGCCTGTGGTTTTGGAAACCGTGATGTTCTTACCTTGGGTGACTTGGGTTTTGGCTGCCGCAGCGGCATCGTCGAGCTGACCTTTATTCACGGCATCGCTATCATTCACGCCTGCACCGACGTTGCTAATTGGGTTACCTGCTGCATTGATACCAGACTTGGTGATACTTGGGCCATTAGTAATGGTCACACCATTATCATTCACTAAGGTGTCGCCAGCCCGCACACTATCAACGCGAAGGTTTTTATTGAGACCATATTGAATGGTATTGCCATCTTTAGTGACAGTCAGATTTTCTTCACCATTAACTGTACCGATATCAACGGTGTCGCCTGCTTTGACTGCACCCGCTTTGGCACCATTGCTTTGTAAGTTCCAACCTTGATCGAGTTGCTCAATGGCATCACCTACATTACGAACCGTTTCTCCATTTACTTCATAGCTTGGTGCAGTCACGGTGCCATCAGGGTTTACGGTTGAACTGCCACCCAAAGCATCGGATACGCTCTTAGCTGTACCTGCCAACTGGCTGCCATTAATCGCATCAGTTGAAGTCGCACTCACATCACCTGCGGTTACCCCACTGATCTTGCCCGTGGTTCCATCAATCGTGACATCACCGACTGCGACATTGTTAAACTCAACGTTATCTGCGGTTGCGACTTGATAATTGGTACTGCCATCTGCATTGCTTGATTCTGTGACCGTGATATTTTTACCTTCACTCACGGTATTTTTACCTGCTGCGGTTGCTGCATCTAATTGGCTTTTATTCACCGCATCTGTGTCAGCCACCCCTGCACCGACATTAGTAATTGGATTACCTGCAGCATTAATACCTGACTTGGTAATACTTGGACCATTAGTAATGGTCATACCATCGGTATTAATAACTGTATCTCCCGCAGTGACGCTGTCTACTTTCAGATTTCGGTTTAAACCGTATTGAATCGTGTTGCCATTATTGGTCACCGTCAGATTTTCTTCGCCCGCAACTGTACCGATATCAACTGTGTCGCCTGCTTTAATGGCATCTGCGCCAGCACCATTTGTTTGTAAATTCCAACCCTGATCCAAAGCTTCTATCGCATCACCAACATTATTGATTGGAGTATCATTCACGATATAGCTTGGTGCGGTTATCGAACCGTCTGAATTAACCACCGAGTTACCGCCTAAATGATTTGCGGTTGACTCAGCCAAATTGCCTAAAGCCTGTTGGGTTGAATAGAGTTGTGAACCATTAATTGCATCAGTACTGCTTTCGCTGACACGACCTGCAGCAACATTGGTGATTTGGCGTTCGCTACCTTCACTGCCTACACTGACCACACTGCTTGGACTGGTGCCTGCATAGTTATAAGTAATATCGCCAACGGTCCCATTCGATGTTGGATTGGCTGCTGCAGTGACTGAACCTGAACCTAATGCCACATCATCGGCATTGCTTGCTACAGCATTGGAACCGAGTGCAGTCCCACGAATTGCTTGCGCCTGAGCTTCTCCACCTAATGCAACAGCGTTATCACTCGTCGCCTGAGCACCAGCACCGATTGCAGTTGACTCAACCCCTGAAGCATTTGATAAAGCACCAAAAGCACTCAACGTTTCCCCACTGGCTTTAGCCGTTGAACCCATAACCGTAGCAGCAACACCCGAAGCTTCGGCAAAATTCCCGATTGCGGTTGCATGACCTGCGGTTGCTTTTGCCTGATTACCTGTCGCAGTGGTAAAATCAGCTGTCGCTTCTGCGCCTGCACCTAATGCATTTGCACCTGAACCCGTGGCTGAACTGGCTTCACCCACTGCAAGTGTATTACGCCCATCTGCATTCGCTTCACTACCAATTGCTGTAGCTGTACGAATAATGCCATCATCTTCAGTAACACCTCGTGCCGTTGCCCCATACCCCATTGCAATATCACGGGTGTTTGCTGCATTAGCAGTATCACCTAAAGCAATAGCACCAGCTGCTGATGCTTTAGAAATATTCCCGATGGCAACTGAACCCTGACCAATCGCTTCATTTGTGTTACCAATTGCTACCGCACCACTTGCCAAAGTGGTTGCACCTGTATCCCCTGCCGCAGTGTTGTCCTTACCTAAAGCAACCGCACCACTACCGCTAGCTCGGTTTGGATCACCGATGGCAACTGCACCATCACCATTAGCTACCTGATCACGACCTATTGCAACTGCCCCACCGTCAACTGTCTCCGAATTAGCAGTCGTGCCACTTGAGCCAATCGCAACATTTTGGCCTGTCGCTCCTGTAGTCACTTTATTCCCTACTGCAATATTATTGCTATTATCTAAAGCAGTCTTGGCATCACTACCAATTGCAATATCTCCGCTACCTTGCGCGGTAGCAGCATGACCTATAGCGACTGTTTCCTCAGCAGTTGCTTGTGCCCGACTTCCAGTTGCGAGTGCATAGTTTCCTGAAGCAGTTGCACTATTCCCAACAGCTGATGCTTCTAAGCCACTTGCAGTCGCAGTATTTCCCAATGCACTTGAAAAATTACCAGCTGCTTTTGCTGAATTACCCACTGCAATCGAATTATCAGCACTAGCTTCAGCAGAGTTACCAATCGCTGCAGCAAAGTTATCTGTTGCCTGCGCGGCATTGCCTATTGCTAAAGTATTATTTCCATCTGCTTTGGAGTTACGCCCCAAAGCAATCGCTGAAATATTACCCGCTCCACTTCGTGCATAAGCTGTATCGCCAACAGCCATATCTCCACTGGTTACAGCCTGTGCAGCATCGCCTAGTGCTAGTGATTTATCCCCTGTTGCTTGAGCAGCTCGCCCTATAGCTGCTGAACCTACACCGCTCGATACGGACCGATTACCAATCGCAGTTGCATCAACAGCCGAGGCTTTTGCCGCTGTATCAGGCGTTTCTCCAGAACCTATCGCAATTGCTTTATCTGCTGAGGCATTTGCATTTACCCCAAAAGCAGCCGTACCATTCGCTGTAGATTGAGAACCATCCCCCAAGGCAATTGATCGATCTCCCGATGCCCGTGTATTTCGTCCAATTGCTGCAGCGCCAACGCCACTCGCCAATGAAAGATTACCCACTGCTGTCGCACCCACTGCTGTCGCTCTTGCTGCAACAGCCTTACTATTTCCAGAACCAATCGCTGTTGCATTATTAGCAGAGGCTGTTGCATTTACACCTAAAGCTGCCGAGCCATTTCCTGTTGCTTGTGCTACTGCACCAAAAGCGACTGCACCTAGGCCTGTGGCATTTGCCTGAACACCAAAAGCTGCAGATGCATCGCCTGTAGCTTTGGAAGTCATTCCATAAGCAGAAGAAAAGTCTCCTGTCGCATTTGCCTGTACGCCGACGGCTGTTGAACCTTGCATCGCAGTTGTTGTTGGATATTGTCCTGCAACTATCGTACCGCCTGTAATTTGGTTGTATTTTGCTCTTAAAGCAGCATCATTTGCTAACCGGTCAACATCATCACCACCAATCGCCACCGAAGAATTTCCTGTTGCCCGAGTATTTGCACCTAAAGCAACAGATTGGTCGCCACCTGCACGTGAAAATGCACCAATAGAAATACTTTGGTTCGAAACACCACCAACCGATTGTGTCGATGCCGCTCGTCCAATTGCAATTGAATCATTTGTAGGCGCACAAGCATTGGGACCAAATGCAAGACTATTGGTTGATTCCGTACCACTGCCTGTACTTGCCGATGTACAGTTCGTAAAAGTTGAACCACCATTCAACTCATAACCTGCAAAACTATGACTACTATAAAAAATCGAACTCATCACCGTTGCCAATAAAATTGGCTTAAACAAAGATTGTGTATACAGTAAATTAGAATTTAAAGGAGGGAGACTACGAGCTGCTACCGTTGATGTTACTGAAACATTGCGTTTTTTCGTTGTACCGCGTGCAAGCTCTGAAACAACCGTCCATAAACCTAAATATTTATTCCAAACTAAGCGATATATTTTATTCATGATCGAGTGCCTTTCTTATTAATAAGCACTATTTAATTTAGAGAATAAAATGAGGGACTATTTAACAGTTACATCCAAAAACTTAACATTTAAGTTGCTTTTTTTGTAAGTTTTAAAATTAGATTAAAAAATAGAAAAACATTAACATTACAGGAATGTTTGATAAACATAATAGGCAGAGCATATTTACAATTGAAACATTTCTCAAATCACAGTTAAATAAAAAATAATATTTAATTTTACAAACCATATTCTACCAACCAACATCTTATATTATTTTTTAAAAATTATTAAATCACCAACCAGAACACATCATTTAAATTTATTAAAGATAAAACAACTATATAAATAAAAAGAGCAAACCTAAACATCGATTTACTCTTCTTATTATATTTAAATTACCACTGAATATTCACACGGCGGTTTGGTGCTAGACATTCAACCAACTGGGTATTGCGTGCTTGACCAGAACATTGCTGATAGACACTGGTTCCACCACTCACCTGTATTTGAATACGTTTTGGATCTACGCCTCGTTGTACTAATAGCTGAGCTACTGTATTGGCACGACGTGAAGACAAGTCTTGGTTATAGTCAAACTTACCAAGTCGATCTGCATAACCCGAAACAGTTACAGGGTTTTCGGATTGCTGAATTGCTGTCGCCATACTCTCAAGATTGCTTGAGTTTGGTTCTATCGCATTACTATCTGAGCGATCAAAGGCAAAAAATACCGTTCCTGTCTGTGGAGCCGTTTGGATTGGTGCAGGCAATACTGCTGGAACCACATTATTCACGCCCCAAGTCATCAAACCTTGGCACTCTTCACCTTTCCAAGACAAACGATTGGCAATGTATTTCTTGTCAAAATCAATGCGTAGCTGACAACGTTTATAATCCTGTGTATTCGGCACGCGAATATCCAAGACATAGTTCCATGTTTTCACCGCAAAGACACCTTCACTAAAGTGCGGATTGCCGAGAATATGGCGGAATTGGTCTTTGTTCATGCCCACATCTAAACGGGCAACATCATTGTATTCATAACGTTTTACCAGTTTAAGATAACTTTTATTCACCTCAGGAAAAGTCACTTCATCAGTCGTTTGTAACTCGACTTCACCTTGCGCCTCAACAGGGGTGACTGCCTGACTATTCAATGCAATGCCCGCAAGCGCCATCATCATTAAAGCTTGAATCTTATTCATATCCGTTCTCACTTATTTATTGTTTGAAGAAAGGAGAGCCTTTCGACTCTCCCTAAAAACTTAATCAATGATGGTGCTGACACCAACTCGAACCAGTGGACTATTGCCTTGGCTTCCCATTGCCGCCCCAGTCGTGAGTGACCAACGACCATTGTCGGCTGTCTTACGGAAGGTCACACCAATTGCACTTTGCTCGTTGTAATACGCCGCACCTGCTGCCATGGTGAGCTTACCAGGTACAAATGGCGCATTTTCAAGTGCAGCAGTTGCAGCAATCCCCGCAGACATTTTGTCTTCCAGCTTATCCATACGCTTATTGGTATCGTAGAAGGCTTGTTGTAACTGATCACCAAGATTAGTTACACGGTTATCAATTGCACCTAATGCATCACCAACGTTGTCATATTTTCCGCCTGCAACATCGTAGCTTGGCCCTTTCCAGCCTGTACTTGGGTCATAACCCGCTCCACCACCAAGCGCCTTACCAACATCTTCATAAGAACGATGTAGCTGCCCACCATTGATTCCATCTTGAGAACCACTGGCAATCGCACCATCCGCAACACCTGTGACTTTTTTGCCACCCGCATTGATGCCCTCTTTGGTCATGCTTGGCCCTTCCACGATACGAACACCATCTGCTGCAATCGTAGTTCCACCAGCGCCACCTACATTGACCTGATTGGTATTAACATCCTTAGCCGTCACACTGTCTACGGTAATGTCTTTGGCTAAACCGACTTCAAAGTCCTTACTGCCATCAGCTTTGGTCGTTTCGTTTACGCTAATGTTGCCATCTTTATTGCTGACCGTTGATTTGGCTGCTGCAGCCGCACCTCGAACAGAGTTGATCGCATCATCAATGTTGTTTTTACCCGTACCACCCACATTACTGGTCGTAATTGAGCCGTCTGGATTCACTTTGGCATTACCTCCGACCACATTTCTCACGCTGTCTGCAACACCATGTAATTGACCGCCATTGATTGCATCTTTAGAGCCTGCTGCAATAGTCCCATCGGCGACACCCGTGACTTTGTTATCACCTGCATCAATCCCGTCTTTCGTCACGCTTGGACCACCTGCAATGGTTAAACCATCGCCATTGATTACGGTATCGCCCGCAGTCACGCTATCAACTTTAATGTCCTTCGATAAGCCAACTTGGAAGTCTGTACCGCCTTCATCATTTGGACGGCTTGTAACAGTGACATTCTCATCACCATCAGCCTTGCTTACTGTGGTTTTCGCTGCTTGGGCTGCTTTACCTACAGCACCAATTGCATCATTGATGTTGTCTTTGCCTGTTCCACCAATGTTGCTTGTGTTAATACTGCCATCTGGATTGACGGTGGTATTCCCTCCAATTGCATTCGATACACTATCTGCAACACCTTTTAACTGACTGCCATTGATTGCATCGGTTGAATCTGCTGCAATACGCCCTGGTGCAACACCCGTAATCACCGTATTGCCTGCATCTATGCCTCTTGCACTGATACGTGGACCAACGCTATTCCCCATCGGGTCAGCGAAACTAAGACCATCCTGACCAAGAATTGTGGTGTTTCCAGCTTGGTCTTTTAAGCTCACACCTTTTGCATCCAGAATGGTTTCATTGCCGTCTGCATCTGTTGCGGTAACACTGTCAAATTTCACATCTTTTGCAGTGGCAACTTCATAGTTAGTACTACCATCCGCATTCTTGCTCTGCGTCACCACCATATTGTCGCCTTCGGTAACGGTAGTTTTGGCTGCAACTGCCTGACCACGAACTGAGTCAATCGCGTCATGAATGTTGTTTTGACCTGTGTTCCCTACATTGGAAGTGGTAATTGAACCATCTGGATTCAGCGTCGTTTCACCACCAATTGAGTTTTTAACACTGTCTGCAATAGCATGGATTTGACCACCATTAATCGCTTCGGTTGAACCTGCTGCAATCGTGCCATCTGCAACACCACTGATCTTGCCTGT
>NZ_KB850076.1:75855-77504 GCF_000369525.1 Acinetobacter higginsii | reverse complement strand
AATGACACATCATCCGCTGTCGCAACTTCGTAGATGGTTTGCCCATCTGCACCTGTGCGGCTTTCAACAGTCATGTTCTTGCCCGCTTCAACTTCGGTTTTCGCTGCAACGGCCTGACCACGAACTGAGTCAATCGCATCATGGATATTGTTTTGACCTGTGTTCCCCACGTTGGCAGTTGTGATTGAACCATCAGGATTCAGCGTTGTTTCGCCACCAATTGAGTTTTTGACACTGTCTGCAATGCTATGGATTTGACCACCATTCACAGCATCTTTAGAGCCTGCTGCAATCGTGCCATCTGCAACACCACTGATCTTGCCTGTGTTGCCATCAATGTTGACGCCATTTGGACCACCAACAGTCACCTTGTTAAAATCAACATCATCCGCTGTCGCAACTTCATAAATGGTTTGACCATCTGCACCAGTACGGCTTTCAACCGTCATGTTCTTGCCAGCTTCAACTTCAGTTTTCGCAGCAGCAGCTTCTCCTTGAATTGCATCCGCAACCGTGTCATAGCCTTTGCCACTCACGGTAAATGGACCATTCAGCTTACCGCCTTCATTGGTCACACCACCGCCTAAGATATCGCCTGTAGACGCAACGCTGTCATTCAGCTGTCCACCATTCACAGCATCTTTAGAGCCTGCTGCAACTGTGCCGTCTGTAACGCCATTGATTTTGCCTGTTGTTCCATCAATTGTGACATCACCTACAGTGACATTGTTAAAGTCAACATTGTCCGCGGTTGCTACGTTATAGATGTCTTGTCCATCTGCTCCCGTGGTTTTAGTCACGGTGATGTTTTTGCCTTGGATCACTTCGGTTTTGGCTGCAGCAGCAGCTTTGTCTAACTGACCTTTGTTGACTGCATCAGTGTCCTCAACACCTGCACCAACATTGGTAATTGGATTACCTGCGGCATTGATACCTGACTTGGTGATACTTGGGCCATTAGTAATGGTCACACCATTGTCATTGATTAAGGTATCTCCTGCACGAACGCTGTCTACCTTCAGATCACGGCTTAGGCCATATTTGATATTGTTACCATCTTTGGCCACCGTCAGATTTTCTTCGCCTGCAACGGTTCCGATATCAACCGTATCACCTGCTTTCACTGCACCTGCATTAGCACCATTTGTTTGTAGGTTCCAACCTTTGTCTAGTTCTGAAATGGCGGCGCCAACATTGGTGACATTATTGCCATTCACGGTATAGCTTGGTGCCGTCACGGTGCCATCTGGATTAACCGTTGAACCGCCACCTAAAGCATCCGATACACTCTTCGCTGTACCTGCCAACTGGCTACCATTAATGGCTTCATCCGATGTCGCACTGACTTCACCCGCAGTTACACCACTGATCTTACCTGTCGCTCCATCAATGTTCACACCATTAGCACCACCAACAGTCACATTGTTAAAGTCAACATTGTCTGCCGTTGCAACGTTATAGATGTCTTGTCCATCTGCTCCCGTGGTTTTAGAAACGGTGATGTTCTTACCTTGAGTGACTTCGGTTTTGGCTGCAGCAGCGGCTTTGTCTAATTGACCTTTGTTGACTGCATCAGTATCGTCAACACCTGCACCGACATTGCTAATTGGGTTACCCGCTGCATTGATGCCTGACTTGGTGATACTTGG
>NZ_KB850076.1:73991-74683 GCF_000369525.1 Acinetobacter higginsii | reverse complement strand
GCACGAACGCTGTCTACCTTCAGATCACGGTTTAGACCATATTTGATATTGTTACCATCTTTGGTCACCGTCAGATTTTCTTCGCCTGCAACTGTGCCAATATCAACCGTATCACCTGCTTTCACTGCACCCGCTTTGGCGCCATTGCTTTGTAGATTCCAGCCTTTGTCTAATTCTGTGATTGCATCACCGACATTACGAACGGTTTCTCCATTGACGGTATAGCTTGGTGCCGTCACAGTGCCATCAGGATTAACCGTTGAACCGCCACCTAAAGCATCCGATACACTCTTCGCTGTGCCTGCCAACTGGCTACCATTAATGGCTTCGTCCGAAGTCGCACTGACTTCGCCCGCAGTTACACCACTGATCTTGCCTGTAGTGCCATCAATGTTCACACCATTAGCACCACCAACAGTCACATTGTTAAAATCAACATTATCTGCCGTTGCAACGTTATAGATATCTTGTCCATCTGCTCCTGTGGTTTTAGAAACGGTGATGTTCTTACCTTGAGTGACTTCAGTTTTCGCTGCCGCGGCCGCCTTGTCTAACTGCCCTTTGTTGACTGCATCAGTGTCGTCAACACCTGCACCAACATTGCTAATTGGGTTACCCGCTGCATTGATGCCTGACTTGGTGATACTTGGACCATTGCTAATAGTGACGCCATCGGTATTAATCACCGTATC
>NZ_KB850076.1:0-64851 GCF_000369525.1 Acinetobacter higginsii | reverse complement strand
TCTACCTTCAGATCACGGTTTAGACCATATTTGATATTGTTACCATCTTTGGTCACCGTCAGATTTTCTTCGCCTGCAACTGTACCGATATCAACTGTATCGCCCGTTCTGATTGCACCTGCATTGGCACCATTACTTTGTAGGTTCCAACCTTTGTCTAATTCTGTGATTGCATCACCGACATTACGAACGGTTTCTCCATTGACGGTATAGCTTGGTGCAGTCACGGTGCCATCAGGGTTTACAGTTGAACCACCACCTAAAGCATCCGATACACTTTTCGCTGTACCTGCCAACTGGCTACCATTAATCGCTTCATCCGAGGTTGTACTGACTTCGCCCGCAGTTACACCACTGATCTTGCCTGTGTTGCCATCAATGTTCACACCATTAGCACCACCAACAGTCACATTGTTAAAGTCAACATTATCTGCCGTTGCCACGTTATAGATGTCTTGTCCATCTGCTCCCGTGGTTTTAGAAACAGTAATGTTCTTGCCTTGAGTCACTTCAGTTTTGGCTGCAGCAGCAGCTTTGTCTAACTGACCTTTATTCACTGCATCACTTGGTGCTGTGCCATCTGCAACATTACTGATTGTATTTCCTGCTGCATTAATACCTGACTTGGTGATACTTGGGCCATTGCTAATGGTCACACCATTGTCATTGATTAAGGTATCGCCTGCACGAACGCTGTCTACCTTCAGATCACGGTTTAGACCATATTTGATATTGTTACCATCTTTGGTCACCGTCAGATTTTCTTCGCCTGCAACTGTACCGATATCAACCGTGTCACCTGCTTTGATTGGTGCTCCGTTAGCGCCATTACTTTGCAGATTCCAGCCTTTGTCCAGTTCTGAAATCGCTGCGCCAACATTGGTGACATTATTGCCATTTACCGTATAGCTTGGTGCGGTTATCGAACCGTCTGAATTAACCACCGAGTTACCGCCTAAATGATTTGCGGTTGACTCAGCAAGATTTCCTAATGCTTGTTGGCTTGAATAAAGTTGTGAACCGTTAATTGCATCGGTACTGGTTTCGTTGACACGACCTGCCGCAACATTGGTAATTTGGCGTTCGTTGCCTTCACTGCCCACACTCACCACACTGCTTGGACTGGTACCCGCATAGTTATAAATAATGTCTCCAACTGTACCATTCGATGTTGGATTGGCTGCGGAAGTGACTGAGCCAGAACCTAACGCCACATCATTTGCATTAGTCGCCACAGCATTAGACCCCAATGCAATACCACGTTCTGCTTGTGCATTAGCTGTATCGCCCAAGGCAATAGCACCAGTTGCTGATGCTTTAGAAATATTCCCGATGGCAACTGAACCTTGGCCAATCGCTTCGTTAGTATTACCAATCGCAACCGCACCACTTGCCATAGTTGACGCTGCTGTATCCCCAGCGGCAGTATTGTCCTTACCTAAGGCAACCGCACCACTACCGCTGGCTCGGTTTGGGTCACCGATGGCAACTGCACCATCACCTTTTGCGATTTGATCACGTCCAATCGCTACTGCCCCACCTGTGGCTGTTTCTGAGTTGGCCGTGGTCCCATCTGAACCAATTGCTACATTTTTTCCAGTCGCACCCGTAGTAACACCATTACCCATGGCAATGTTGTCACCTTCCGATCCCTCCGCTGTAGCTGCATTAAGACCAATCGCAATGTCATTATCACTTTGTGCTTTGGCATCCGTTCCGATTGCCGTTGCATCGGCTGCTGTCGACTGTGCGCCTTGCCCAATTGCAGTCGCACTCAAAGCATTCGCTAGTGAACGGTGACCAACCGCAGTTGCACCATCTGCTGTAGCGCGTGCAGACAAATCTTTGGTATTACCAGAGCCAATTGCGGTAGAGTCATTGCCTGATGCAGTCGCATTTACCCCCATTGCTAAAGAGCCATGACCCAATGCTTGTGAAACGGCACCAAAAGCAACAGCACCTAGACCTGCGGCGTTAGCCTGTACCCCAAAAGCAGAAGATGCTGTCCCTGTCGCCTTAGAGGTTAAACCATAAGCCGATGAAAAATTCCCCGTTGCAACAGCTTGTACCCCAACCGAAGTCGCCCCCTGTTGAGCTTCAGTAGATGGATACACACCTGACCGTAAAGTGCCACCTGTGACTTGAGTATATTCAGCACTCAGTGTTGGGTCTTCAGCCAATCGATTAACGTCATCACCACCGATAGCAATAGAGGAGTCGCCAACTGCACGAGTATTGGCACCCAAAGCAATGGCTTGATCGCCACTTGCTTGAGCAAGCTTACCTATCGCAATACTTTGATTATTTTTTGTGTTGGTGGATGCTGTTGATGCATCAGCACCTATTGCAATGGCCTCTTTGTTGGCTGCACTTGCACTACTACCCAATGCAATTGAATCTAACCCTCCAGCATTTGGTGCTGTTGTAATATCATTATTTGCCTCACCCTTACCACTACCAATGGCAATACCACGTATACCTGTCGTATTGGCAGAGTTACCTAAAGCAATCCCTCCTGTGGCACTTGCTGCCACAGTTGCAGTATTCCCTTGTGCAATAGAAAAATCTGCAAGCGCATTGGTTCCACGCCCCATTGCAATTGCAGTGTTACCACGAGCGATGTTGTTCACTCCAATAACTGTATTAGAGTTACCTACAGAAGCATCATTTCCAACCCCTAGTGCTGTGTTGTAACCATCTCCTGCAGTACGGTTACCTTGACCAATCGCAATATTATGTAGGCCAGTACCATTAATGGTGTTGGAGTTTCCTAAAGCAGTACCACCGCCTGGATTTGATATTTTATTATTTTGACCAACAGCCGTTCCTTTACTCAAAACTTGTGTTTCACCTGTTGGATAATTATTGTTCCCTGTTCCCCTACGATTCGCCAACTGTTGTGCACGTGTAGAGACCGTACCCGTTACTTCACTGCCGGCACCAATGGCTACAGATTCAAGTGTGCTTGCATTGGTTCTTGTTCCGACTGCAACAGCATCTTCATTGGCTCGTGCAGATGTCGCAGGATCATAATTTCGGACACCAGAAGCACTACCAATCGCTACACCTTGCTTTCCATCTACAGTAGCTGAAAAACCTAAAGCGATCCCCCCTGTCGCACCTTTATTGACGGTTGCCACGTTACCTTGGGCAATCGAATAATCTGCATCGGCATAACTTTGACGACCAAAAGCAATTGAAGTTTGCCCAGTCACTCGGTTGGCAACACCAATTGCAATGCTATTAGTACCAATACCCGTTCCATCAGGTGTCCCCGCAGGGTCATCAACGACCTGATTCCCCACACCCATTAAGGTATTATAACCACCTGATCCAACGGTACTATTCCCTTGTCCCATTAAGACATTGGTAAAACCTGCTGTGGTGTTGGAATTGTTGGCATTCCCTACGATAGTCGCGCCACCAGCCCCTCGAATCGTATTTTGTCGGCCAACAGCAGTTGCTGTACTATCCACTCCACCTGAAGCACCTGTAGATACACCACTGCCATAAGCAACAACCCCAGTCCCTCGGCGATTGGTCATATTTTGCCCTCTAGAGGGATCAGTGCCAGCGATATCATTACCACAACCAACAGCCGTGCCATTTCCTCCACTAACAGAAGCTTGTCCTGCCGTACCACACTGTGCAGTCGTTGGAGAAATCGCCATACTAGAACCTGTATCTGCTACTCCACCACCTGTATTTGTAGCAGCAAAAGCCCCTGTGCTAAAAAACACAGAACTGAGTGCTATCGCAATTAAGCTCGGTCTAAGCAGAACCTGTTGATATTGAGAGTTAGATAATGAAACTGCTGTTTTAATTGAGGTATTTGCAGCGACATTTCGTTTTTTTGTTACGCCACGGGCGTTTTCTGAAACCACGGTCCATATATTTAGGCTTTTGTTCCAGACCAAGCGATAGATTTTATTCATAAATAGGTACTTTTATGTAGTTCATACCCGCACGAATATAAAAAAATAATACCTACAAACAATTAACAATCATGCTACATTTTTAACAATTACATCACATTTTTGGTAATTTTAATGAATTATTCCTCAAATGCATAATTAAGCACATATTCAACAAAAATAATAAACATAATGGGACTTTTTAAGAATAAATCACAACTGTATATTTAGGCTCAGGTATAAGTGTGTCATCTCGACATTCAAAACCTTTTTATTTCTATGCTATGAAAAAACAAATACTTAACATCCATAACGATTATTTAAAATTAATTGTGGATACCGCAACAACATTTGGTGTCCCAAAAGCTGAAGTCATTCGCTATTGCCAGATCCCGTTATCGTTACTGACTGATAATAATAACCATGAACGTATAAGTTTTGACCAATGGACAGATATTATTATTCGACTATTAGAACTTTTACCCGACAAAGCGGTCGGTTATCAGTTTGGCTTAAACTGTAAACTCACCTCGCATGGTGCACTCGGTTTTGTCATTATTACCAATAGCTCGATTGGTAAAGTACTGGTAGATTTACAGAAATATTATAGTATGCGTATCCATAAAATGGATTTGTCGGTACTTAGTAAAAATAATAAAATTATCATTCGCTTTAATCCACTTTATCAACTTCCTGTTCATTTAAATGAAAGTAAGAAAAATACTGTAAATAAATTTTTTATTGAAAGTGCTTTAATTGATATTGTGAATAACCTACAAATGGTCACCAACTTTAATTTAACTGGTGTCAATATTCATGTGACTTGGGATAAAGAGGCTTATCATTCACTTTATGAAAAACGCTTACCCAATTTTCATTTTAATCAAGACTACAATCAGATTACTTTTGATCAAAAATGCTTAGACCTCCCCCTGACCTTTAGTTCGAATAGTGCCTACCAACTTGCAATGGAAATGGTGAATAAGGAATACCTTTTCTATCAAGATCAGGATAATAAAATTATTTTAAAAGTGAACCAGCAATTAAAATTTACTCCAGGTTTAGGTTTTCCAAGCCTGACCGATGTTGCAGGTAAATTAAAGTTATCAGAAAGAACCTTAAAAAGAGAGTTATCTCTTGCCAACACAACCTTTTCTGCTCTGCTGCAATCAAAGAAGTTCGAACTTGCCAAAAAGCTGATTGACTCGAATCGTAATATTCAAGAAATTTCTGATTTACTCGGTTATAGCCATATCAGTGCCTTTTCTAGAGCATTTTTAAGTTGGACAGGAAAAAAACCGAGTGATTATATTCGGGAACAACGAGTTTCAATTAAAAATTTTTATATACAGCAATCTAAGAAGTTATATAAAGAATAAGGTATGTTGAATATTGATTAAATTAACATTCAACACCATTAACCACAAAATTATACATAATATGCATTTTTTATCTAAACTATTCCATTATTTAAAAAAGGAAGATACATTATAAAAACTCAATTTCATCCTCAGTTGTTTTGCCCTGAATGAGACAACTGAGGCTTTTTATTCAAAGAGTAAATTAATAATGAATTGCATTATTCATTATTAAATAAAATTCGCTATTTTAGATAGCACCCAGTTTACCCTCAGTTGCCGATACCCCGAATTAGGCAACTGGGGCTTTTTAATTTTAACTCGATCTATTTATTATTTATTCGCCTTATAGATTTTGTTGATTCACACGTTTTGATAACGCTTCTGCAGACTCTTTTCGTTCAGAATAGCGATCGGTTAGATAAAGACTTTGCCCACGCGTAAGCAAGGTAAATTTATAGAGCTCTTCCATCACATCTACGATACGATCGTAATAAGAAGATGCTTTCATGCGTCCATCTTCTTCAAACTCTAAAAAAGCCTTCGGAATTGAAGACTGGTTTGGGATGGTAATCATCCGCATCCAACGTCCTAAAATACGCATTTGATTAACACTATTAAAAGACTGTGAACCGCCACTCACTTGCATAATTGCCAAGGTTTTCCCCTGTGTCGCACGAATTGCGCCACCAGCCAAAGGAATCCAGTCAATTTGCGATTTAAAAATTGAACTCATGGAACCATGACGTTCAGGCGAACACCACACCATGCCTTCTGACCATGCTAACAACTCATGCAATTCTTTTACTTTGGGATGCTCACTATCTGCATCCTCTGGTAAAGGCAGCCCTTTGGGATGAAATATTTTTACTTCTGCACCAAATGCCTCCAAAATTCGACCCGCTTCCATCACCGCTAAACGGCTATAGGAACGCTCACGATTCGAACCATATAACAATAAAATACGGGGTGCATGATCCAGCGCTTTAGCTTGAACTTTTTCCAATGTAGGTTGATCAAGAAGATTTACATCAATATTTGGGAGCGTCATTACAATTACACCGATTTAAAAATATTTCTTTTTTAGCCACAAAGACACACTGACCAGCGCAATCAATACAGGGACTTCAACCAATGGCCCAATTACCGTGGTAAATGCGACTGGTGAAGCCAAACCAAAAGTGGCAATCGCAACCGCCAATGCCAACTCAAAATTATTACCTGCTGCGGTAAATGAAATGGCTGTCGTTTTGGCATAGCCATTGCCTATCCACTTACTCATAAAGAAACTGATAAAGAACATGAGTACAAAGTAAATGGTCAATGGAATCGCAATACGAAGTACATCTAAAGGCAAGCTCACAACCTCACCGCCTTTCAAGCTAAACATCGCCACAATGGTAAACAGTAAAGCCAACAAGCTGAGCGGGCTGATCTTGGGCAAAAACACATGCTGATACCAGTCTAAACCTTTGGCGCGTACCAAGATCAAACGAGTCAGAAACCCAAGCAAAAATGGAATACCCAGATACACCAAGACAGCATGGGTAATGGTCCAAAAATCAATATGGATCACTTGCCCTGCAATACCAAAGTACGGCGGTAAAAACGTGAGGAATAACCAAGCATAAGTACTAAAGAATAGAATCTGGAAGATACTATTGAAGGCAACCAAGGCCGCGACATATTGATTATCACCACAAGCCAAACCATTCCAGACCAGCACCATCGCAATACAACGGGCCAAACCAATCAGAATCAGTCCTGTCATATATTCTGGATAGTTATGCAAAAAAATAATGGCTAATGCAAACATCAGAACAGGCGCAATAATCCAGTTCTGCACCAAGGATAAAGTTAAGGTTTTCTTATCTTTAAACACTTGTGGCAAGGTCTCATAATCCACTTTGGCTAAGGGTGGATACATCATCAAAATCAAACCGATTGCGATCGGGAGATTGACTGAATCGACACTCATTTGGTTTAAGCTGACTGAGGCTTGTGGCATAAAAATACCAATGGCAATGCCTACAGCCATGGCGATAAAAATCCAGAGCGTTAGGTTACGATCTAAAAAGGACAGTGTTTTCATGGCATTTTAATCACAACAATTTTTGGGTGCTAAGCTGTGCAGGTCTGGAAATAGGGTCACAGCTTGCATCTCCAAAACCGATAAAATCTCATGCCCCCAAGCTGGTAGTTGTGGATTGATACGGTAATACACCCATTGCCCCTGACGGCGATCTTGCAACAAACCCGAAGCACGTAATAACGCCAAATGACGCGAAATTTTCGGTTGGCTTAATTGTAGTTTTTCAGTCAGATCACAGACGCACAACTCCTGATGCTGGGCTACCAACATCACGATATTTAACCTTGTTTCATCTGATAAGCATTTAAAAAAATCAACAGCTTGCATTTCTCGATCCCCTTTCAATCTGTAATCTCGCGGCACCTATTTACTGAATTCGCTGACCATGTTCATCAATCACCTGTTCGCCATCTTCTTTGCGAAATGCGCCTTTTTGAGGGAATGGTAAAATGTCGAGTACAAGTTCCGATGGTCGACAAAGACGTGTGCCCAACGTGCTAACCACAAAGGGACGATTAATCAGAATGGGATGTTCAAGCATAAACTCGATCAGTTGAGCATCACTCCAATCTTCACGATCAAGTGCCAACGCACGATAAGGCTCAACATTTTGGCGAATTGCATCTCTGACAGTTAATTGTGCATCCCGAATCAATCCAACCAACTCATCATGGCTTGGTGGAGTAATAAGGTATTCAATCACGGTTGGTTCTACCCCAGTATTTCGAATTAAAGCCAATGTATTGCGGGAAGTACCACACGCGGGGTTGTGATAAATGATGATGTCTGACATGACGTGCTAATCTGATAAATTGAATGAAACCAATATATATGTTTTACCATATATATGTAAATCCATATATTAAAGCAAAATGAAGATACCTAAAAATATATGATTAAAGTCATATGAATAAGATTTTATAAATTTTCAATGATTACTGTTTGGCGAAGAGCGCTTTAGATTGATAACGGATGAAAACGCATCCTAAAATGAGCTAAATCGTTCTAACTCATCAATCAGTTGCTTCTTTAGTTCATCATCATAAAGGTTGAATTTTAAGGTTTGGGTATAATTATCAACAAAGATCAGACGACTAAATTCACTGTTGACCAAACCTTTAGCAACTAAGAAGGCCTGATAAGCCGAAAGTAACACATTCAAACGATGATTCAGCGGTTTTTGGTCTCGTATTGTGGGCACTTTATTCTGCATATAAACAACTCCTCAATTTTCTAAGTCCCGCCCCTTTATTTAAAATAATCTAAAGTTCTATGGATAAGTCGTTCTCAATTTTTGTTATTGCAGTTTTTATTATATAAATCACGATAATGTTTTTAGATGACACTTTTATGACAGCTCTAACTTTCAGCAAAAATCAATGAACATCAGCTAGATAAGTTTTCCTGTATAGACTATGCTGCTTAAGCCACTTAAAAGCGATATCTCACAATGAACGATACATGTCTTTTAACAGAATTAGATCTCATCATTAATTATTATGTGACGAGAAATGGCTATCGGCCGACCCGAATTATTTTAGGTTATAAGACCTATGGCACACTAATGCAGGATCAGCGTTTTGCCGATGAGGTCATAAACTCAGCCCTTGATCCCAATAAGCGTAAATATAAGAAACTGAAAATTAAAGTCACCAAGGATGATCACCAACTTGAGTTAGAATAATCTAAATCACCCAGCGTCAGTATCATTTTCCTATCGGCACCAAAGTATAGAAATTCCGAATCAAATAGTAGAAAATTGACAGCTATGAATATTTTAAATGTAGTCACGACATGATTATCAAAGCGTCTCAAGATGACCATCTTACTTTATTAAATATATGGGAAAAATCAGTCCGAGCGACCCATGATTTTTTACCAGAAACCATGATTGCTGAATTAAAACCGTTAATTTTGAATGAATATTTCCATCATGTTCAGCTAAATAAATATGTGATTGATCAACAGATTGTAGGATTTCTAGGTACCAGTGATGACAATATTGAAATGTTGTTTATTCTGCCTGAGTATCGAAGATCAGGGATTGGTAAAGCCTTACTCGATTTTGCAGTCAAACAACTTCAAATCTATAAAGTCGATGTGAATGAGCAAAATCTGCAAGCGGTTAACTTCTATCAGAAAATGGGATTCCATACTGTGAGTCGTTCCGAACTCGATGGTCAAGGTAACCCCTATCCGCTTTTACATCTACAAATTACAGCTTGAACGAACTTGAGCTAAGCTGAGTCTTGCTCAAAAATAAATACTTGCTCAATCCTCAGACCAAATGCATGTGCAATTTTAAAGGCTAATGACAGACTGGGATCATAGCGACCCTTTTCTATGGCATTAATAGTTTGCCTTGACACGCTCACATAATCCCCCAAGTCGCTTTGTGACCAACCTTTGTGCTTTCTTAAATCGGGTAAATTATTCTTCATCTATATTTCCAAGTTCCAACCGCTGTAGCAATAGACCAAAGCATTGCCATCATCGGCCAAATGATAAACATGGTTAATTTTGGAAATCCAACATTTTCTAAAAATCCATAGCTAAAGCTAATGAGAGCAGTGCCAACAAAAGCAAGACCCAAGGCTTGCAATTGTATCTTTTGCTGCAACTCATCAAAACGTTTGAATTGCTTAATAATGATCAATGCAATCATCAGTGCAGGCAATATTGGCATTAATGAAACAACAATTTTAAGCCATTGTATCTCAATAAAATTTAATGCCTTTAATGATCCCACCAAAACCACGATATATAGTGCAATTGCAGCAATCAACTCAAATAAATTCCGATAGTTTTTCATAACCCACCATGTAAAGTAAACTTTACATTAATATATGAGTTCAACTCTTCAATGTAAAGCTTACTTTACATATTTTTCATTCTTAAACAGAAAACTGGTCATCTGGTTCTCGTCGAATTGATCATTTTGAAAGACAAGTTAAGCAAATGAGTCACTGAGCAAATTTACTTTTTCTTCTAATATGCGCCTACTGAATAGTAACCTTCGAGCTTTAGGTTCACATGACTCAATCGCCAAAAGTTAAACGCAGTTTTCTCAAAACACAAACCGCGCAAAAAATGCTGAATAGCCCTGCGAGCCGTCAAGCACGCAAGATCCTCTCTAATGCGCGAGATCGTATTTTACGTGGACAACAGCTTGCGCTCTCAGGCAAAACACCTTTTGATATTGTGTACCAGCGTGAAATCATCAGCCTACGTCACTACACAGCTGCGACTGACAGCACGGTCAAGCATCGTATTCCATTGGTGATCGTGCCACCCTTGGCAGCCAATATGCTGATCTACGATTTGTTCCCAAATCGCAGCTTAGTCCGTTATTTTCTAGCCCAAGGTTTTGATGTTTATCTGATTGACTGGGGCACGCCGAGTCTACGTCAAGCCAAATATAATCTTGGCACTTACGTTAAAACTTTTATGCCAGACTTTATCGAAAAGATTCGAGAGCATAGTGGTCAACAACAGCTGTCACTGTTTGGTTGGAGTTTGGGTGGGGCGTTATCGCTTTGCTATACAGCCTTATCACAAGATAAAAATATTCAGAACCTGATGATTTTAGCCTCACCGATTAACACGCATAAATCAGGTTATATGGGCAAGTTTTATCAGCGTCTCACCGTTCCTGCACAGTGGATTCGCAGTAATACCAAATTCCGTATTCATCAAGTACCTAGTCGTGTCTTTCATATTCATGGCTGGCAAAATACCTTGGGGTTTAAACTCACCGATCCGATTGGAAACTTTAAAAACTATTGGGAGTTGTTAAAGAACCTCGATGATCGCCAATTTGTGATTAACCATGCCACCTCAAGCTCTTTTGTGGACAATATGCTGGCTTATCCTGGTGGTGTCATGCGCGATATTATTTTGCGTTTCTGGATTGATAATGAGTTATCGACAGGTTCTGTTCAATTTGGTGAGCAAAGCGCGAATCTAAAAGACATTGATTGTTCAGTACTGGCAATTGGCGGCAGCAGCGACATTATCGTCACCGCGGAAGCAGTACGCCCACTCATGGATTTAATCAGCAGCAGCGACAAGCTATTTGAAATTGTACCGGGTGGCCATATGGGTCTGGTCTCAGGCAGTCAAGCACCACAGTTGGTCTGGCCTGTGGTCACACAATGGTTAGCACCACGTTCTGATTAAGCGAGTTCATTCTAAAAACAAAAAGCTGCCATCATCGGCAGCTTTTTTAATATCGATCTCGCTTAATCATGCAAAATGCTGATAACGATGCAATACCAAACCTTCAACATTGACAGGTGTACCTAATAAATAACCCTGTAACTGGTTACAGCCGAGACTGGTCAAAATATCTGCTTGCTGTTGAGTCTCTACCCCTTCTGCAGTGACAATTAAACCTAATTTTGCAGCCAAATGGATAATGCTTTCCAGAATCGCTTCTTCTTTTGAATTTGGCTTGAGATCAATTAAGAAGCCTCGATCAATTTTGAGTTCATCGACAGGTAAATCTTTTAAATATAAGAAGCTTGAATATCCAGTACCAAAGTCATCAATCGCAATGCGGATGCCAAGCTTACGCAAACGCTCCAAAGTACGAATACTGGAATCAATATGATGCATAGCCGTGGATTCAGTAATTTCAAGAATGAGATGATGCGGTTGGATTTGGTATTGTTCTAATAATTGTTCGAGGACACTAAATAGCTTTTTATTTTCGAATTGTAATGCAGAGAGATTAACAGCAATTGGATAAAACGGACTATTACTTCGTTCCCATTTCTGGATTTGCTGACAGGCTTGTTCCAGTGCCCAATACCCCATTGGAATGATCAAACCCGTTTTCTCTGCCCCTTCAATAAACATTTGCGGGGTCAGCAGTCCCAGTGTTGGATGCTTCCAGCGAATCAGGGCTTCAACACCACAGACTTCATAATTGCATGTAAATTTAGGTTGATAGAACAGTACAAATTGTTGCTCATCGACGGCTTTGTACAGATCATTGATCAATTTAGACTGACTACGTACATCTTGCTGATCTGACATTGTATGGAACATGGTATAGGTATTACGGCCCTGATCTTTTGAGATCAGCATGGCAACATCAGCATTAATCAGTAAGTCTTGAACATTCGTGCCATGTTCAGGGTACATGGCAATCCCGACACTGGCAGAAATGTTAATATCTTTTGCCGCAATCAAATAGGTTTCTTGGATGCAATGCAAGATATCTTCTGAAAGCTGCATTGCTTCATTGAAATCGGTATCTTCCGAAATTAAAACAAACTCATCACCACCAATACGAAACAGCTTATGATTATCACCAAGCTTAGTGTATAAACGGTTTGCCATCTGAATCAGTAGTTGATCACCAATATGATGCCCAAAAGCATCATTCACGGATTTAAAACGGTCTAAGTCAATATATAAAAATGCTGCTTTCTGGCCATTTAAGCGATGATGATTAAACACCACTTCGGCATGTTCAGTCAGGTATAAACGATTCGGTAGCTTTGTAAGCGCATCATGTAAGGACTGAGTAGCAAGCTCTTTGTTGATGAGTGTAAGTTGCTCATTGCGTTCTTCTAACCGTGCTTCGAGTACGGCAACCGCAAAGCCTGCAACTAACACCAGACTGGTAATAAAGATAATCGTGAATAATAAGACGCTTTGTTCTGTCTGCTCAGAAGTCAGGATTTGCGCTAGGCTTTCATCAAAATAAGTCGCAGCCATACCCGTATAGTGCATGCCAACAATACTTAGCGCCATTAATATGGCAACCACTGCTTTGAGTAAAGTACGATAGGTAACTGCGGTTTTATATTTAAAAATGAAAAAGAAACTTAAGCCTGAACCACTGATTGCAATCAATACAGAACACAACACCAGTAAAGGATCATAATGCATGGCATGATTTTCAATGCTCAACGCGGCCATACCGGTATAGTGCATCCCCGATATACCGAGTCCCATAAATACAGCACCAAGGATTAAGCGTGGTATCGGCAAAGTCGGTCTTGAGGTCAGCCAAACAGCAAAAATGGAAGCAGCTGCGCCAATCAAATAAGAAAGTACAGTTAAATTAACATCAAAGTGATAGCCTTCCGGCAAATGGCTAGCCAGCATTCCCACAAAGTGCATTGACCATATCGCTAACCCCAAGATTAGCCCGCTCGCAATCAAAATGCTTTTTTCAAACTTTTTATAAGCACCTTTAAAAACGAGTTCTTCCATCGAAACTGCAGCGTAACATGTCGCGACTGCAACCAAAATGGAAACGATGACCAATGTGCTATCGTAATCAACGTGAACCATAAAGGACTTCCATGATTATTCAGTACTTTTTTTTATATGATGAGCAAAATGCCCGAAATCCGAACGACGTTTTACACCCAAAGAAGCCATGAATATGGTATTCATAAACTTTCCTTAACAATAACATCATCTAGCATAAGGTCAAGTCTTTTTCACTTTATAAATCAATAGAATAAAAGCACATTTTCATTTCAAACCAATGAAAAATCTTGTTTTTTTATTACATTTTTTTTACCAAAAGACTCATTTTATTTTGCTAAATCATTTTAATTTTTAAGTTATTTCAATTTGTTTGTTTTTAATCGTGCAGATACCCCAAAGCATGCAACACTTTTTAGTTTAAATCAGCGCTGCAAATGAGTAGCAACATGATCAAAACATAAACAATATAAGCTTATTTTTCAAGCTACATTGTTATAACTCTGTTATCACAGCCCATAAAAAAGCCCCTGTACAAACAAGGGCTTTTAAAGATTAAACTAAAACTTAGTTCTTCTCTTTATCTACGATTTTGTTCGCTTGAATCCAAGGCATCATCGCACGTAACTTGTTACCCGTTACTTCGATACCATGCGCTGCGTTTTGACGACGACGAGCAGTCATTGATGGATAGTTCAACGCACCTTCTTGGATGAACATCTTCGCGTATTCACCAGATTGGATACGTTTCAATGCATTACGCATTGCTTCACGAGACTGTTCGTTGATTACTTCAGTACCAGTCACATATTCACCGTACTCAGCATTGTTAGAAACTGAGTAGTTCATGTCTGCGATACCGCCTTCGAACATCAAGTCAACGATTAACTTAAGTTCATGTAAGCATTCGAAGTAAGCCATTTCTGGTGCATAACCAGCTTCAACCAAAGTTTCGAAGCCCATTTTAACCAATTCAACCGCACCACCACAAAGAACTGCTTGCTCACCGAATAAGTCAGTTTCAGTTTCTTCACGGAAAGAAGTTTCGATGATACCCGTACGACCACCACCTACGCCTGAAGCATAAGAAAGTGCAACGTTACGCGCATTACCAGAAGCATCTTGATGGATCGCGATTAAGTCAGGAACACCTGAACCACGTTGGTATTCAGAACGTACTGTGTGACCAGGTGCTTTCGGCGCAACCATGATTACGTCTAAGTCTTTACGTGGAACAACTTGGTTATAAAGAATAGAGAAACCATGAGCAAATGCTAAAGTTGCACCTTCTTTGATGTTTGGTTCAATCACGTCACGATAAAGTTGAGATTGGAACTCATCTGGCGTCAAAATCATGACTAAGTCAGCTTGAGCAACAGCAGCTGGAACTTCAGAAACTTTAAGACCTGAATTTTCAGCTTTTTTCCAAGAAGTAGAACCAGCACGTAAACCAACAGTTACGTCTACGCCAGAATCTTTCAAGTTAAGTGCATGTGCATGGCCTTGTGAACCATAACCAATGATTGCAACTTTCTTGCCTTGGATGATTGATAAGTCACAGTCTTTATCGTAAAAAATTTGCATCTGTTTTCTCCATGAAAACTTTAAAATATGTTGGGTATTTCCCCCTCACCCTAACCCTCTCCCCAAGGAGAGGGAACTCCTTCTCCCTCTGGGAGAAGGTTGGGATGAGGGTTTTTAAAAACTTAAATTGTTAAAACTTTTTCGCCACGCGCGATGCCTGATACACCAGAGCGTACAACTTCAAGAATGGTATTTTCTGCAAGCGCATCAATAAAACCATCAATCTTGTCCGTTGTACCAGCAATCTGAATGGTATAGGTCGTTGGTGTTACATCAACGATTTGGGCACGGAAGATGTCAGCTGTACGTTTAATTTCCGCACGTGCTGCACCCAAGGCTTTCACTTTGATCAACATCAATTCACGTTCAATGTGTGAACCTTCTGACAAATCAACCACTTTTACCACTTCAACCAATTTATTCAGTTGCTTGGTGATTTGTTCAATTTTGTGATCATCGCCATATGTCGTTAATGTTAAACGAGATAAGGTTTCATCTTCGGTTGGCGCAACATTCAGTGTCTCAATGTTGTAATTACGTTGAGAAAACAATCCCACCAAACGAGAAAGCGCACCAGCTTCGTTTTCAACGAGTACAGAAATAATATGTCTCATTATGTACGCTCCCCTTTGCCTAACCACATATCCTTCATGGACTGGCCTGCAATCAACATTGGATAAACATGTTCTGTGCGATCAACCATGACATTAATGAATACACATTTATCATTAATTGCCAT
This sequence comes from Acinetobacter higginsii, assembly GCF_000369525.1. Taxonomy (GTDB): domain Bacteria; phylum Pseudomonadota; class Gammaproteobacteria; order Pseudomonadales; family Moraxellaceae; genus Acinetobacter; species Acinetobacter higginsii. The sequence continues at coordinate 48,936 of NZ_KB850076.1, read as the reverse complement.
CGCTTCAGCTAATTTAGCGTCGAGCTCATCCGCATGGTTAATCTGAATACCAACATGACCATACGCTTCCATTAACTTGGCAAAGTCAGGTAATGAATCTACATAAGAACTTGAATGACGTCCTTCGTAGTTCATATCTTGCCACTGCTTCACCATACCTAAGGCTTGGTTGTTTAAGCAGAGAATTTTTACATTCAAGCCATATTGCTTACATGTCGATAATTCTTGGATACACATCTGAATCGATGCTTCACCAGTAATACAAACCACTTGCTGATCTGGGAATGCTAACTTCGCAGCCATTGCATATGGCAAGCCAACACCCATGGTGCCTAAGCCACCAGAGTTGATCCACTGACGTGGACGTTTGTATTTGTAGTAGTTCGCACCAAACATCTGATGCTGACCAACGTCTGAAGTAATGATGGCTTCACCATTGGTCACACGATCTAATGCCTCAACCACTTGCTGAGGTTTCATTACACCATTTTGACCTGCTTCATAACGTAAGCCGTGTACTTTGCGCCACTCATTAATCTGAGACCACCATGCTGCAATTGCTTCAGGGTTTGGCTTAGATACATTCATTTGTTTCAATTGAGCCAACATTTCTTGAAGTACAGGTTCTACCGCACCCACAATTGGGATATGCGCCATAATCGTCTTCGAAATGGTTGCTGGATCAACATCAATATGAATCACTTTGGCATTGAGACAGAATTTTGCAGGGTTATTGGTTACGCGGTCATCGAAACGCGCACCAATGGCCAAAATCACATCTGCATTATGCATTGCCATGTTGGCTTCATAGGTACCATGCATCCCTAACATTCCCACGAATTGTGGATCGTTACCAGGGAAAGCACCTAAACCCATTAAGGTATTAGTGACTGGATAACCTAATAAATGTGCAAGTTCTGTCAATAAGCCAGATGCATTACCTTGAACAACACCACCGCCCGTATAAATCATTGGGCGTTTAGCCGTAATCAACTCATCAATCGCTTTACGAATTTGACCTGAGTGACCACGTGAAGGTGGTTGATATGAACGCATCTTCACTTTTTCTGGATATTCGTAGGCAAATTTTTCTGCAGGGTTGGTCGCATCTTTCGGAATATCAACAACGACTGGACCCGGACGGCCAGACGAAGCGATATAGAATGCTTTCTTAATAATTGCAGGAATTTCACTCGCGTGACGCACTTGGAAACTGTGTTTTACGATTGGACGAGAAATACCAACCATATCGGTTTCTTGGAACGCATCCTCTCCAATAAGATGGCTTGCAACCTGACCAGACAAAATCACCATTGGGATTGAGTCCATGTAGGCTGTTGCAATTGGAGTGACGGTATTGGTAGCGCCTGGTCCAGAAGTGACCAGTACCACACCTGTTTTACCTGTTACGCGTGAGTATGCATCTGCCATGTGACCAGCAGCTTGCTCATGACGCACGAGGTAATGGTTAATTTTGTCTTGTTGAAATAGCGCATCATAAATATGTAATACAGCGCCGCCTGGATACCCAAAAACATGCTCTACGCCTTCGTCCGCAAGCGCACGAACGAGCATTTCACCACCAGATAAAAGTTCCAACGTGATTCACCCTAGTATTTTGCACAATTTATGGGAGACATAAATTGTGTTCATTCATTAACTTTTGCACTTCTTATAAGTGTGCGTATTCTACTCGTTTTTGCTGCAATAGGAAAAATTTTCTGAGACTCATCAGCCGTATAAACTTGATGACATCTCGAATCAAAATGTGCTGGGATAAGCATATTTCAAAAAATCATTCTCTCGGCTAGAAAGAATGTCCATTGCAAGCCATGACATTTATTCGAAGGGTGATCAAATAAACACATATAAAACTTGAGAAAGCATTCTTGTTTCTTTCATAAGCAATGTCAAGAACAAAGAAAAGGATTTTAACGAATATTTTTTAGCTGCCGTTTTTTTAAACACATTTCACAGAATAATTTGGTCTTGTTAAACGCCCATTTATCAAAAAACTATTTTCTTTTTGCTTTAAAATAGGCATTGTAAACTGCTTATTTAGACACTTTGATCGAATATATTCAGCATTCTCTTGGGGAGATCAAATATGAAGACATCTTATTTAAAAACAATCTTATATACAATTTCAGCCGCTACTTTATTGCTTTGTTCTAGCCAAAACTATGCGCAACAATATTACAAATGGGTCGATGCCAATGGTTCTACTCATTACACCACTACGCCGCCGCCCAAAGGTGCAAAGCGTTTGGACAAAGTTTCAACGTATGGCAATAGCCATCAAAGCACCAATCCAACGAATCAACAAAGCCATCAAGCGAATCCTGAAGTCACACCGAATGTAACACAGCAAACACCGCCGACAGCGCCATCTACTCCAGCGAACTCAGTAAAACCACAAAGCCCTGCACCAGCAACATCAGAACGCTAAATAGCGATCTAAACCTGCAAGGTCATCTTCAACACGGCGGCCTTGCAGATAAAATCCCGATCTAAAAACTGACATTTCCTACAATTTTGCGCTATGCTGTGCAGCAATCTTAACTTTACTTTTTTGTTGTATCGCATATCCCTATGACGACTTCTCACATTGACTCCGAATATCAAGCAAGTGCCATTGAGCCTCAAGTTCAACAAGACTGGGACAATCGCAAAGTTTTTAAAGTTGCAGACACTGTAGAGGGCAAACATCGCTATATCCTGTCGATGTTCCCGTACCCAAGTGGCAAACTGCACATGGGGCATGTGCGTAACTACACCATTGGTGACGTGATCAGCCGTTTCCATCGTTTAAAAGGCGAAACAGTATTACAACCAATGGGTTGGGATGCATTTGGTTTGCCGGCTGAAAATGCAGCGATTGCACACCAAGTTGCACCAGCAAAATGGACTTTTGAAAACATTGCCTACATGCGTGACCAATTAAAAAAATTGGGTCTGTCTGTCGACTGGGATCGTGAATTTGCGACCTGTACACCAGAGTACTACCACTGGGAACAATGGTTATTCGTACAACTTTATAAGAAAGGCTTGATCTATCGTAAGCTATCAACCGTGAACTGGGACCCAGTAGACCAGACCGTGTTAGCCAACGAGCAAGTTGAAAATGGTCGTGGTTGGCGTTCAGGTGCATTGGTTGAAAAACGCGATATTCCAATGTACTACTTCCGCATTACCGACTATGCACAAGAATTATTAGACGATTTAGATACGTTAAAAGATGGCTGGCCACAACAGGTCTTGACCATGCAACGTAACTGGATTGGTCGTTCAACGGGAATGGAAATTACCTTCCCTTCTGCGAATCCAGCAATCTATGCAGATGGCCTAACCGTTTATACCACGCGCGCGGATACCTTGATGGGTGTGACTTATGTTGCTGTTGCAGCAGAACACCCAATGGCGCTGAAAGCGGCTGAAAACAATCCTGAACTTGCAGCATTTATTGAAGAATGCCGTATGGGTTCAGTTGCCGAAGCGGATTTAGCCACGGCTGAAAAGAAAGGTATGGCAACAGGTTTATCTGTTAAGCATCCAGTGACTGGCGCTGAACTTCCTGTCTGGATTGCCAACTATGTATTGATGTCATACGGTTCAGGCGCTGTAATGGCGGTTCCTGCACATGATGAGCGTGATTTTGAATTTGCCAATAAATTCAACTTGCCAATCAAACAAGTGATCGATGCCCAAGGTGCTGATGATGCAGCGTATTCTGCAACTGAATGGCAAGAATGGTATGGCTCGAAAGATGGCAAATTGGTTAATTCGGGCGAGTTTGATGGTTTAGCATTCCAAGCTGCTTTTGATGCCTTCCTTGCAAAATTAGAACCACAAGCTTTAGCAAATTCTAAGGTTCAATTCCGTTTACGTGACTGGGGTGTTTCTCGTCAACGTTACTGGGGTTGCCCAATTCCAATGATCAACTGTAACAGCTGTGGTCAAGTCACTGTTCCAGAAGATCAATTACCTGTGGTATTACCGACCGATGTGGTTCCAGATGGTTCTGGTAACCCATTGAACAAGATGCCTGAATTCTACGAAACCAAATGCCCAAGCTGTGGTGGCGATGCTCGTCGTGAAACCGATACCTTGGACACCTTTGTAGAATCCTCTTGGTACTATGCACGTTATGCATCTCCAGACTTTACTGGCGGTATGGTAAAACCTGAAGCAGCACAAAGCTGGCTTCCTGTGAACCAATATATCGGTGGTGTTGAACATGCAATCTTGCACTTACTTTATGCACGTTTCTTCCATAAATTGATGCGTGATGAAGGTGTGGTACAAGGTAATGAACCATTTACCAACTTGCTCACTCAAGGCATGGTGTTGGCAGATACCTTCTACCGTGAAGCAGAAAACGGCAAGAAAACTTGGTTCAACCCTGCTGACATCGAATTAGAACGTGACGAAAAAGGTCGTATCCTGTCTGCGAAATATTCAGGTGATGGTCAGGAAGTTGTGATTGGCGGACAAGAAAAAATGTCTAAGTCAAAAAACAACGGTATCGACCCACAAGCGATTATTGATCAATACGGCGCAGATACTGCTCGTGTCTTCATGATGTTCGCTGCACCACCAGATCAATCACTAGAATGGTCTGATGCAGGTGTTGAAGGAGCTAACCGCTTCTTGAAACGTGTATGGCGTTTGGCTGCAGGCTTCTTGGAAAAAGGCAATCAAGCAACAGCGATCGATACTGCAAACTTATCAAAAGATGCGCAAGATTTACGTCGTAAAACCCATGAAACCATCCAAAAAGTGGGTGATGACATCGAACGTCGTCATGCGTTCAACACGGCAATTGCCGCATTGATGGAATTACTCAATGCCAGCAATAAGTTCGAAGCAAAAGATGACAATGATGTAGCTGTTGCACGTGAAGCAATCACCACATTGCTCACCTTACTTGCACCATTTGCACCACATTTGAGTCAAACTTTGTTAACTCAGTTTGGTTTGGAATTAACGACGATCGAATTCCCGCAAGTGGATGAGTCAGCGTTAACCCGTAATACACAAACGATTGTTGTACAAGTGAATGGTAAACTTCGTGGTAAGTTAGACGTCGCAGTCGATATCTCAAAAGATGATTTATTGGCATTGGCAAAAGCCTTACCAGAAGTGCAACAATTCTTGACTGGCCCTACCAAGAAAGAAATTGTGGTACCAAATAAACTTGTTAACTTAGTAGTTTAATAATCCTTTCTAACCTCTCTTAAAAAAGAGAGGTTTCCCCCTTCTATAAGAAAAAGGGATTAGAAGAGATTTCATTCGAGGAATAAATATGCACTTAGCGCAACGTGCAGCTGCTATCGTACTCACTTTAGGCCTAAGTGCAGGCTTAGTCGGCTGTGGCTTTCATCTAAAGGGAAGTAATCCAACAGCAGCGCCACTGGTCTATAACAAACTCACGCTCGCCATGCCTGCGAGTACAAGCGAACTTGAAAATAAGCTTAGTATTTATCTCAGCGCGACCGGTGTTCAACTGAGTAATGCCAATGATGCTTATGTACTTCGTATATTGGATTACACCCCTCGCCGCCAATTACTGAATGGTAAATTGACAGAAGTGTTGTTACGTTTAACAGTGACCTTCCAGATTGAAGACCGCCAAGGCAAAAAAATTACCGAACCCCGTACCTTAACCGCTTCTCGTACCTATCAATACGACGTGGCAACGGTCAACACTGATAACCAACAAGAAGCTTATCTAAACCGTATTGTGATTGATGATGTGGCGCAGCAAATTACGCGTCAAATCGCAGCCAATCGTTTACCTAAAGCTCAACCTTAATTTGTCATTATGAAACTAGATTATGTTCAAGCGTTAAAACGTGTTGATGAGGCTCGCGGTGCATGGATTATGCACGGACAAGAGCCTTTGCTTGAACAGAATCTGCTCGACACTTTTCGTAAAAGCTGGCAACAACAAGACGTTGAACGCCAACGTTATGACATTAGTAGTGTCAATGACTGGAAAAATGTTTTTAACGCGCTCAACAGTTTGTCGCTATTTTCGCAACAACTTGCAATTGAAGTACATGGCAATATCAAACCCGATGCCAACGGCTTAAAACTACTTAAGAGTTATATTCAACATAATGAACATAACCTCTTACTGATTGTTTTACCGAAGCAAGACAGCAGCAGTTTAAAATCAGCTTTTTTCCAAGTGGTCGAAGCCAATGGTGTTGTGGTTGCGCTGACGGCGACCTACCCACAAGATCGACAACGCATCTTAAGCATCGAAGCCGAAAAACTGGGGATTCAACTGAATCATGATGCTTGGCAATGGTTGATGCAGCATCATGAACATAACTTGTTGGCTGCTAAAAACAGTTTAATGCGGGTTGCGGATACTTTCCCCGATATCCAACAGATTCAGATTGAACAATTGTATTCCTGCTTACAGGACCAATCGCGTTATACAACTTATGATTTAAGTGATGCCTTGCTTGCTGGAAACTTGGCGCAGTCAGTCAAGATTTACCAATATCTAATCGCTGCGGGTGAGCCTGATAGTCTGATTTTATGGACCCTAAGCAAAGAAATGCGCTTACTGATGCAGCTATTTGAACAGCCACATAATGCGATTCAACTTGGGATCTGGAAAACCAAAGTATCACAATATCAACAAGCTCTACGTCGTTTAAATCCGCGACAATTCCTAACTTGGTCTGATTTATTGTTGCGTATTGATGCTGCGATCAAAGGTATGTCCAAAGAAAATCCAGAACAGCTGATGCTACAAGCCTTAGCTGAACTGTGTGGTACTACACTGTTTGCTCAACCTGCTTAGAGCATTCATCTTCATCACATAATAAAAATAATGGATCAACGCATGTCATTCCATTTAAGCCCCGACCAAATCAAGCAGATCAAAAATCTATTCCAACAAGCCGACAGCCTGATCATCAGTGCAGGTGCTGGTATGGGCGTCGATTCGGGTTTACCTGACTTTCGAGGTAATCAGGGCATGTGGCAAGCCTATCCCGAGCTAGGTAAACAACGCATCGATTTCACCGAAATTGCCAATCCAGCCGCGTTTAAACGGCATCCACATTTGGCTTGGGGATTTTACGGGCATCGCTTGGCACTGTATCGTCAGACCACACCCCATTCAGGCTTTCTACAACTGAAGCAACTGGCAGAAATATTAGAACTCCCTACTTTTGTATTTACCTCGAATGTCGATGGCCAATTTCAAAAAGCGGGATTTAATCCTGATCACATTTATGAATGTCATGGTTCGATTCATCATCTGCAATGTCTGGACGCGTGTACACAGACCATTTGGTCCGCAGATGAATTAAGACCAGAAATCAATCATCAAGACTGTCAATTGCGAGGAGAGTTACCACAATGTCCGCACTGTGGCGGTCTGGCACGACCGAATATCTTAATGTTCAATGATATGCGTTGGTTAAGCCACCAACATGATCTGCAGGCAAAACGCTTAAAAGCTTTTCTAAAAGATTATCAGCGCCCTGTGGTGATAGAAATGGGCGCTGGTACAGCCATTCCAACCGTACGTTATTTTAGTGAGCAATTTGCGCCAGGTCTGATTCGAATTAACCTACGTGAATATACGCTCCCTACATCAGGTGGCATCGCCCTTGCAACAACTGCCGAACAAGGTGTGCGTAGTATTTATCAGATTTTTATAGAATAACTTATCGGCAAAAAAGCAAATAATTCTCATTCTAGATTAAAAATATTCACGCTTTATCCTTATTTCACTTTTATACTAAGTCCAGTTTTTCACTTTTGACCTGCTGCCATGCCAAAAACAAACGCAAAAAAAATCCAACCGCGTAAAATCATTATGATCGCTATCGGGGTGCTGATCATTGCAGCGCTCGGATGGATGTTCTTCAAACCTAAAGCTCAAGCACCACAATATATTAGCGCTGAAGTCTCTCGCGGCGATATCGAAGATTCGGTATTGGCAACTGGGGTACTGGAAGCCACCAAAATGGTAAGTGTCGGTGCGCAGGTATCGGGTCAGGTGAAAAAAATGTATGTGCAATTGGGTGACCAAGTCAAACAAGGTCAGTTGATTGCGCAAATTGACTCGATTCGCCAAGAGAACGAACTCAAAACAGCCGATGCCAGTATTAAAAATCAACAAGCGCAGTTGGCAGTACAGCAAGCCAATTTAGCCAAGGTTGAAGCGGAATATAAACGCCAACAAGCCATGTATAGCCAAGATGCCACTTCGCGTGCTGAACTCGAAAGTGCGTTGGCAAACTTTAAAACAGCTCAGGCACAAATTACCTCGATTAATGCACAAATCGAGCAATCTCGCCTAACCTTGGCTACGGCAAAAGAAAATTTAGGTTATACCCGTATCGTGGCACCGATGGATGGCACCATTGTGGCGATTGTGACGGAAGAAGGTCAAACCGTAAACGCCAACCAAACTGCACCGACCATCGTGAAATTAGCAAAACTCGATACCATGACCATCAAGGCACAGATTTCTGAAGCCGATGTCATGAAAGTTGAACAAGGTCAAACCGTGTATTTCACCACTTTAGGCAATAGCGATAAAAAACATTACGCTAAATTGCGCCAAGTGGAACCTGCACCAAATTCGATTAATACCGAAACCAGCAGTAGCAGCAGTTCATCAACGTCGAATGCTGCGGTGTACTACAACGCTTTATTTGATGTACCGAATGAAGACGGCAAACTTCGTATTGATATGACCGCACAGGTTTATATTGTGTTGGCAGAAGCAAAAAATGCACTGACTGTGCCTGCGGCAGCCATCCAAACTCAACGTGGTAACCGTGCTAAGGGTGGTCAAGCCAATGGTGCTTCATCAGCTGATCAAGCGAAAAAACCGGATGCTGACAAGACACAACGTCCAAAACGCCTAGAGCTCAGTGAAGAAGAAAAAGCGCTGATTGCTCAAGGTAAAGCATCAACAGGTATGGTTCGTGTCTTACAAGCTGATGGTACGGCTCAGCCGCAACCAGTATTGATTGGCCTGAATAACCGTGTCACCGCACAAGTGCTTAAAGGTTTAAAACAAGGTGATCAAGTGGTGATTGCAGATGCCTCAGACAGTTCAAATGAAGCAGCCAAACGTAGCAATCAACGTGCAATGAGAATGTAATATGACTCAAAATCAAACACATTCATCACAACCACTGCTTGAGGTCAGTCAGCTCACCCGTGAATTTCCTGCGGGTGAAGGCACCGTACAGATTCTCAAAGGCATTGATTTAAAAATTTATGCAGGTGAGTTGGTTGCGATTGTCGGGCAATCGGGTTCGGGTAAATCCACCTTGATGAACATCTTGGGTTGTCTTGATAAGCCCAGCGCAGGAAGTTACAAGGTCAATGGTAGAGAAACACGCCAATTAGAACCAGATGAACTGGCACAATTACGCCGTGAATATTTTGGTTTTATTTTCCAGCGTTATCACTTATTGGGTGATCTCAGTGCTTCAGGTAACGTTGAGGTTCCTGCAATTTATGCGGGTGTAGACAGTCATCTTCGCCAAGAACGTTCTGCTGAACTACTATCCGAACTAGGGTTAGAAGAACGTTTGCATCATCGCCCAAGCCAGCTATCTGGTGGTCAGCAACAACGAGTGTCGATTGCACGTGCGTTGATGAATGGTGGTGATGTGATTCTTGCCGATGAACCCACAGGTGCATTGGATAAGAACAGTGGTGTCGAAGTAATGCGCATTTTGCGTGAGCTGAATGCCAAAGGCCATACCATTATTCTGGTCACCCATGATCTCAATGTCGCGAAAAATGCGACCCGAATTATTGAGATCAGCGACGGTAATATTATTTCCGACCACGCCAACACGCCTGAACATAATGACCCCGAACTGGAGCATCAAACCTTAGAGCGTAACCCGCAGAAGAAAACCTCTGCTTGGCGTTCGTTCTTCGACCGTCTTGGTGAAGCCTTCCGTATGGCATTGCTTGCCATGAATGCGCACCGCATGCGTACCTTTTTGACCATGCTCGGGATTATTATCGGTATTGCATCCGTGGTCTCCGTAGTGGCGCTAGGTAATGGCTCGCAGAAGCAAATTTTAGAAAATATTAGTAGTCTGGGCACCAATACCATTACCGTGTATCAAGGTCGTGGCTTTGGTGATAACTCACGGACCTCACAAGTCAAAACACTAGTCCCTGCCGATGCCGAAGCACTGGCAGAACAACCCTATGTCGATGGGGTTAGTCCTTCTGCCAATACCAGTTTAACCCTGCGTTATAAAGATACTGAGGCAGCGGCAACGGTAAATGGCGTCAGTTCTGATTTCTTCTATGTCCGTGGTATGACCTTTAAATCAGGACAGCCTTTCGATAAGGCAAGTGTGACTGAACGTGCCCAAGATGTGGTGATTGATACCAATACTGAAAAGACCTTCTTTGCAGATGGCACCAATCCTGTCGGTCAAGTATTACTGTTAGGTAGTGTTCCAAGTCGAATTATCGGCGTGATTGATGCCCAGCAAGGCTTTATGGGAAATTCAGACAGCCTGAATGTTTACCTGCCCTACTCGACGGTCATGAGCCGTATGCTGGGGCAATCCAATGTACGTAGCATCATCGTGCGTATCAAAGATGAATACCCAAGTAGCGCTGCTGAAAACGCGATTCTAACCTTGCTGGAACAACGTCACGGTGCTCAAGATGTGTTTACCCAAAACTCTGACAGTATTCGTGAAACCATTCAGCAAACCACTGCAACCATGACCCTGTTAATTTCTGCAATCGCTGTGATTTCTTTAGTCGTTGGCGGTATTGGGGTTATGAATATTATGCTGGTTTCTGTGACTGAACGAACCCAAGAGATTGGCGTACGTATGGCGGTTGGTGCTCGACAAAGTGATATTTTGCAGCAATTCCTGATTGAAGCAATTCTGGTCTGTTTACTAGGCGGTATCTTGGGTGTACTGCTCTCTTTAGGGATTGGACAAATCATCGGACACTTTGCCAAAGGCATCATTGAAATGAGTTATTCGACCACTTCAATTGTTGCAGCCTTTGTCTGCTCAAGCATGATTGGTATTGTATTTGGCTTCTTGCCAGCACGAAATGCGGCACAACTCGATCCAGTTGCTGCTTTAGCGAGAGAATAACCAGCAAAAATTGATCTCAGAAATAAGATACTCGGGAATGTCATCCGCAACCTGCGTGGTATCAACAAGATATTGTTTCTGCGAGAAGTTAGATAAATGAAAAAAATAGAACAGGTTTTGCGGATGACGATGGTTTTGCCTACTTTTCCCGAAATGAGAAACATCGTTTCGTAAGGTAGGTCGAGCCGAAGGCTTAAACTGGAAATGGATGAGAACTCGATAAGACACTGTCTCGATAATCATGCTCTTTCAAATTATTAAGGGAATGACGATCAATGTTATTCAAACAACATAAAATCGCACTTGCACTTTGTCTCAGCACATCCTTAGCTGGCTGTTCTGCTGTGGTTAAAACACCCTATAACGCACCAACTGTCCAAGTGCCACAGCAGTTCCAGTACGATGCACAGAAAAGTAAAAATGTGAATCTAACTGATCAATGGTGGACGCTATTTAACGATGCCCAATTGAATCAATTGGTCGATCAAGTGCTCGCTAAAAATAGTGACTTAAGTGTCGCAGGCATTACTCTGCAACAAGCCCGACTACAAGCAGGTCTGGCTGAAAATAAACAAGGGATTAGAACCAGTTCTAGCGTTTCCGCAGGTCATAATTATGATCTGCGTTCTGGCGATGGCTCTGGTCGTGGTTTATCGACTAGCGTTGGCGTTAGCTATGAACTCGATTTATTTGGCAAGCTTGCCAGTCAAACTGAAGCAAGCCGATGGGAAGCCTTAGCCTCTGAGCAAGATTTACAAGCGACTGCACAAAGCTTGGTTGGCACGACAGCAAAACTGTATTGGCAGTTGGGCTATCTGAATGAACGCTATCAAACTATTCAGCAGAATCTCACCTCAACTCAAAAAACCTACTCTTTGGTACAGTCGCAATATAAAGCAGGTGCAGTATCTGGTTTGGACCTCACCCAAGCTGAACAATCGGTACAAAGCCAAAAAGCCAGTCTCAGTCAGATTGAACAACAGCGTGTTGAAGCACGAACTGCGCTTGCAGTCCTGCTGCATGAACCAGTACAACAACTGAATATTCAAGAGCCTGCGCAGTTACCTCGCAATGCCCTACCGAATATCGCGGTCGGACTCCCTGCTGATATTTTATCGCGCCGCCCAGACCTACAAGCATCTGAGTTACGCTTGCGTAAGACCTTAGCAAATAAAGATGCGACTAAAGCCAGCTATTACCCTTCAATCAATTTGACTGGGAATGTTGGTTCTTCAAGCACGTCTTTGACTCAACTGTTAAAGAATCCAGCTTTGACACTCGGTGCAAGTCTCAGCCTACCCTTTCTTCAATATAATGATATGAAAAAAGATATTGCGATCAGTGATCTTGAGTATGAAAAAGCTATTACTCAATACCGTCAAACGCTGTATCAAGCTTTTGCCGATGTTGAAAATGCGCTATCTAATCGCACTCAACTCAATCAGCAAGTGCAGTTGCAGCAACGTAATGTCGAGCTGGCAGATAAGACAGAACGTTTAACCGAAGTGCGTTATCGCAATGGTGCGATTGCATTAAAGAACTTATTGGATGCGCAGGAAACCACACGTAATGCACGACTCAGCTTGGTGGAAACCAAGCAGAATCAATACAATGCCTATGTGACCTTAATGCAAGCCATGGGTGGAAGTCCTGTTAAAGAGTAATCCCATCTAAACGTGTAAAGCCGATATTTTAAATACTCAATATCGGCTTTATATTCTTCATAAGCGTTCTAATTGCTGTATCGCTTTTTCAAAACCTTGAGATGCGGCTTGCTGATAATAGCTTTTCGCCTTTTCTTGGTCTGCTAAAACCCCACGACCATAGTAATAAAGATTGCCAAGATTAAAACTACTGTCGATATTGCCTTTCTTATTTGCTTGCTCGAATAAGGTAAAAGCTTCTGAATAATTCTGCTCTACTCCATATCCATTTTCATACATTTCTCCCATATTATTGATTGCAGAAGCATCCCCTTTTTGCATTGCTTGTATGAACCAATAACAGGCTTGTTCATAATCCTGAGTTACACCACGCCCTAAAGCATAGAATGCCCCTAGATTATTTTGTGCTTCGATCACACCAGCATGCGCTGCTTTTTGATACCAGAAAAATGCTTTGTCATCATTTTGATGAACATCTACGCCTTCTGCATAAAGTGTTGCGAGTCGATATTGTGATGAAGGATGATTGAATTGCGCGGCTCTTTCAAAATAGTCCAGTGCTTTATGGATATCTTTGTCAAAAACTTTTCCTTCAATATATACCAACCCCAATAAATTCAGTATCGATTGTTGAGAAATATCAGAACTTTGGAACTGTTCTAAATCAAGCAATGTTTTCTGAATATATCCTTGTGCTTTTTGGATATTCTCGGGGCTAGGCTCAAGTTCAACCAAACATACTGCATAGCCAACAGAACCAGCCAAGCTACTTAACTCAGCACTTTGCTGTAAATAAGGGAACGCCTTATGTGCATTTGGTTGAATGCTTTGACAACCATATAAATATAATAAACCTAAGTTATCTATAACTTGCTGATGACCTTCTGTGTCAAGCATGCTCTCCCATAATACAATTGCACGTTGAACATTTTCCCTATCCAAGTCATTTTCCATTAGCAATGCACTACCTAGATCAATTGTGGCTTGTATATGCCCTTGATCAACAGCCTTTTGTAGCCAATGCTGAGCTTGCGAAAAATCAACAGAGGTTCCTAAGCCATACATATACAACATACCTAGATTTGCAATTGCCTCAAGGTTATTACTTTCAGCTGCACGCTTGATCCAATAAAATGCTTGTTCAAAATTTTGGTTTGTGCCATGCCCCGTAAAATAACAACAGATTCCAACTAATCGCTGTGCATCTACATGTCCATTCTCGGCTAATGCCAACCATTTAATAAACGCCCTAACCTGATTTTTAGTAACGCCCAACCCGACGTAAAAAGCCCACGCCAACTGATTTTCAGCATCTACATTACCTAGATCAGCTGCTTTTTGATACAACTGAAAAGCGTATTGGTTGTCTTGAACAACATCTTCTCCGAGCTCATACAATCGAGCAATTTGAAACATCGCTTCATGACATTCTTCATTTAATTCCAACGCTTTATGAAAATATTCCAAGGCAAGTTTAGGATTTCTCTCAGCGACTAAACCATCCAGTGACATCGTACCCATTAACACATTCGACAAGGGAAAAATTTCAGCGACCTCAGACCAGAGTTCATAAGCTTTTTTATAATCTTGTGGCACGCCATCACCATCAAAATAGGCAAATGCGCTGTGATAAATTTGATAATTCTGCGTTAGAGCCTGTAACGATTCCTCGGTATATTCAATATCAGCATCTATAAGTTGTTGTCGAAGTTCATGTTCCAAACTTGATTGAGTATTTTGTTTTCGCTTTTCTGATTTTTCAATTCGGTCTACTCCCCAATAAATCATAATTGCAACAACAAAAACGACGATTAACCAAAACATTATTCCCCCTAAGTATTAATAATTATTCATTTTATTCCACCTAAATATTACATTATCAGAAACTTAGAACAATAACATTTCATCTAATTTATTTTCATTCTAAAGCTATTTAAATAGGTAGCATGAGATATTAAATTAAAATTAAACAATCCCCAATGAAATTGACTTCCCTATATAATTTAAATGCAACAATGGTTTAACAGTATAGAAAAACATAATAAATGAGTTCAAAAGATGAGTTATAGTTTTAGAATTCTACTATGTTGCTAAAAAACAAAGCCGCTATAAAAGCGGCTTTTTTAAATAAATTAGAGCAATCTAATTATTCATCATCCATCATGCTTTGGCTCATACCAACCGTATTAAAGCCACCATCAACATACATGATTTCACCCGTAATACCCGAAGCCCACGGCGAGCAAAGGAATAATGCTGCGTTGCCCACTTCTTCAATCGTCACATTACGTTTTAGTGGTGCAATCTTTTCATTGGCATCTAACATTTTACGGAAAGACTTGATGCCTGAAGCTGCCAAAGTACGGATTGGACCCGCAGAAATTGCATTGACACGAATACCATCTACACCCAAGCTTGATGCTAAATAACGAACACCCGCTTCAAGTGATGCTTTTGCCATCCCCATCACGTTATAGTTCGGCATCACACGCTCAGAACCTTGATAAGTCAAAGTCAACAAACAACCTTGGCGCGCTTGTAATAATGGCTTCGCTGCACGAGCCATCGCGATAAAGCTATAGGCACTAATGTCATGCGCAATTTTAAAACCTTCACGATCCGTTACATCAGTAAAGTCACCATCAAGCGTATGTGCAGGTGCAAAACCGATTGAATGTACCACACCGTCTAAACCATCCCAGTGTTTTGCCAATTCAACAAAAGCATTGTCAATTTCTGCGTCAACAGCAACATCACAAGGAAAAACCAGTGTTGAACCAAACTGTGCTGCAAAATCATCGACACGTTTTTTCAGCTTTTCATTTGGATAAGTAAACGCAAGCTCCGCACCTTCACGGTGTAATGCAGAAGCAATACCGAAAGCAATCGATAATTTACTTGCAATACCGGCAATTAAAAAACGTTTACCAGCTAAAAGTCCTTGTGACATCTTATTCTCACTCGAAAAATTTTCACCACATGATGCCAATAATCAGCGCATTGCGGAATTGCATAAACCATCTTTTTTACAATCTTGCATAAAAAAATCGCCTTCACTTGAAGACGATTTGTATTTTTACTTGAATCAGAACTTAATCATCACCGCGTAACAAACTCAATAAACGCAAGAATGAATAATACATCCACACCAAAGTTGCCAATAAGGCGATGGCACAGATCCATTCAAATGCTTTTGGTGCGCGTTGTGCAGCCGCATTTTCAATCAAGTCAAAGTCCAAGATTAGATTTAATGAAGCAATCACCGCAACAAAGGCAGCAAAGCCAATACCCAACCAGTTGCTTTCAAAGATATAAGGAATACTTGAACCAAAAGCCAAACGTAAAATGATTTGCACCACAAATACCAAAGCAATCGCAATCGAGGCAGAAATCACAACCGCTTTAAACTTTTCAGTGGCACGAATCACTTGGAATTTATATAAGGCAAATAAAACCAATGTGGTCACGAAAGTCGCAAGTAATGCTTGTAAAGGAACACCTGGATATTTCAACTGGAAAATAAACGATACTCCACCTAAAAATGCCCCTTCAAATAAAGCATAAGGAATCGCTAAAGCAGGTGCAGTATTGGATTTAAATGTGGTAATCAAGGCAAGGATTAAACCACCGACTGCGCCAATAATTGTTGCAGCATAGGCAATCGAAAGATTTGCTGTCATCGCACAGTAGAAAAATAAGGCCATGCCTAAAACAGCTGCAATCACCGTCAACAGGACGGATTTTTGAATCGCACCCTGAATGGTCATTGGCTCAGCCAAATCTTGATAGGTTTCTACCCGTGTTAAAATAGGGTTAGTACTTTGCATGTACGCTCTCTTTTTTATAGTTTGCAATTAAACATCGAGTTTAAGCGATTTTTTGAGCAAGCCCAAATTTTTTCACGCATTAAAAAAGGAGCCTCAGCTCCTTTTATGTATTACCCAATAATCGATTACTTATCGTTATTCATGATAAAAAAGTATTCGCGGTAGTATTTCAATTCTGCAATCGAATCACGGATGTCATCCATCGCCAAGTGAGATGCATTTTTCTTTAAACCACTCATAATTTCAGGTCTCCAGCGTTTCGCTAACTCTTTCACCGAAGACACATCTAAATTACGATAATGGAAGAATTGTTCCAATTCAGGCATCAAACGATGCAAGAAACGGCGATCTTGGCAAATCGAGTTACCACACATTGGTGATGATTTTGGACTCACCCATTTCTTTAAGAACTCAAGGGTTTGCTGTTCAGCATCTTGAGCCTTAAGTTTACTACGGCGTACCCGCTCAATCAGACCCGACTGGCCATGTTGCTTGGTATTCCACTCATCCATCGCATTTAGAATCAAATCAGATTGATGTACCGCTAAAACAGGTCCTTCAGCCAAGATATTCAAATGGTCATCTGTAATAATTGTTGCAATTTCAATAATCTTGTCGTTATCGGTATCAAGACCTGTCATTTCCAGATCGATCCAAATTAATCGTGTATCAGGGGTGCTACTCATGGATGGCGATTCTAAAGTGCTTAAAAACATCAATAGTAGCAAATTAATTACATCTTGGCTGTAATTCTATAGTGGCTTCGTGCTATTTTTGCGGTCTTCAAAGTGTGGATTTTTTGGGATATGAATGGCTTTAATTCGTAAGCGTCGTTTAACCGAACAACAGCAGCGTCGTATTGAGAAACAGCATAAATCACGTCAAGACGACATTGACACATCGCAAGATCTGGATGGACTGGTTGTTCAGCATTATGGTCGTCAACTCGAAGTACAAGCTTTATCTGTGCCTGAACAGCACCCTGAAAAACCACAAGTGGCTGAAGGTGAGCCAGAACCGTTCTGGAAACCGATTGAACTCGACAGTGTTTGGCGTTGTCATACCCGTACCAACCTAGAACTTTTGGTCACAGGCGATCGAGTTAAATGGCAGGCTGATCCAATTACGGGCTTGGGCATTATCACGGCGATTTATCCAAGACAATCTTTACTGACTCGCCCCGACCGTTATCACAAAGTGAAACCCGTCGCAGCCAATATCAGTTTAATTGTGATTGTATTTGCACCTTTACCAGAACCAGCGCCAACATTAATTGACCGTTATCTGGTGGCCTGTGCCGATGCCAATATTCCAGCATTACTGGTGCTGAATAAATCCGACTTACTCACTGAAAATGACCCGATTCTCACCTTGCTCAGTGAATATGAATCTTTAGGCTATGAAACCTTGATTTGTCATTCGCAAGGTGATTTATCTGAGCTTTCAAATCGCATTGACAATGAAACCGTTGCCTTCGTTGGACAATCAGGTGTCGGAAAAAGCTCACTGATTAATACCATCGTTCCCGATGCAGCACAGAAAACCAATATCATTTCTGAGAACTCAGCACTGGGTCAGCACACAACAACATCGACACGTTTGATTAAATTTGGAACAAACGGTGCGTTGATTGATTCCCCAGGAATCCGTGAATTTGGGCTGTGGCATCTCAGTTTAGAAAAGGTTCGTACCGGTTTTCCAGAGATTGAAGCGCATTTAGGGCTATGCCAGTTCCGTAACTGCACCCATACCCATGAGAAAAATTGTGCGCTGAAACAAGCGGTTGATGCTGGCGAAATTTTGCCGCGCCGTTTAGACAGCTATTTACGTTTACTGGATGAAATTCAGGAAGCACAGCAAAAAAGTTAATTTTCTTCGCTGCTTGCCCTTGAACTAAAGATTTTGATCACCATTGAGATAAGTTATACTCAGGGTCAATTTTGATTTTAACTTTAGGTGACTTGTGGAACGCTGGTTAGAGTTTATGGGGAATCACCCCTTCTTATTTGGTACGCTCGGCGTGTTAATCGTGTTGTTCTTTATTTTAGAAGGGCAACGCAATGGTCGTAAAATTTCACCACAATCTCTAGGTATTTTGGTCAAGGCAAAAAATGCCATCTTGATCGACTTACGTGATGGAAAAGATTTCCGTGATGGACACATCAGTGGCAGTCGTAACATTCCATACAGCCAGATTACAAGTCATATCGATGAATTAAAAGCAAGTGATCGTCCACTGGTCTTCATTTGTAACTTAGGTCAGGTTGCAGGCTCAGCATTGCAGAAAGTTGGTCATACCGACAGCTACCGCTTAGACGGCGGTATTAGCAACTGGAAAGCTCAAGGCTTACCTTTAGTGAAAAGCAAAACCAAAGCTTAAGGAGAGATAAAATGACTACGCAAAACGTCACCATTTATTCAACGCTTTCTTGCCCATATTGCGTACGCGCAAAACAATTACTTGAGCGTAAAGGCGTTGCTTATAAAGAAATTAATCTTTCTAATGAAGCACCAGAAGTTCGTCTTGAGTTAATGCAACGTACCAATCACCGTACTGTGCCTCAAATTTTTATCAAAGACCAATTTATTGGCGGTTTTGATCAACTTTATGCTTTAGAGCGTGAAGGGAAACTCGACCAATTATTAGCTTAACAACATCTAAATCCAAGATTTAAGGAAAAACAATGAGCGAAGAACAAGTTCAACCACAACTCGCGTTAGAACGTATCTATACCAAAGACATTTCTTTTGAAGTTCCAGGTGCACAAGTTTTTACCAAGCAATGGCAACCTGAACTGAACATCAATTTATCTTCTGCAGCAGAAAAAATTGATCCAACTCACTATGAAGTGTCTTTAAAAGTTGTGGTTCAAGCAAACAACGAAAATGAAACTGCGTTCATCGTTGATGTAACTCAATCAGGGATTTTCTTGGTTGATGGTGTAGAAGAAGATCGCCTCCCATACATCTTAGGTGCTTACTGCCCAAATATCTTGTTCCCGTTCTTACGTGAAGCAGTGAATGATTTAGTGACTAAAGGTAGCTTCCCGCAATTGCTGCTTACACCAATCAACTTTGATGCTGAATTTGAAGCAAACATGCAACGCCTACAAGCGGATGCAGATGCGCAAGGTCAAGCATAAGGCTTTAGCCGTGAATCAAAAAAACCACAGCAACTGCTGTGGTTTTTTTATCATAATAAAAAAGATCCGAATAAAACGAGAATAAACCATGACCACAACACTTTATCCGCTATGCCAACAGGTCTTTCCTGAACTAACACAGGTTCCTCATCCTGCTCATGCACACGATTTTCATCAATTTATCAATTGGGCCAACACCTTACATTCCAACATTCAATATGTTGAGTTAAAAGAATACTATGACAATGACACCGACAAGTGCTATCAACTACAACAAGCCCAAGTCGATATTGAACAACTGAATAATCGTATTGAAGCTGAGGTTGAACAAATCTTTGCTGAATATGCAGAGAGCGCCCCAGAACAGCAGAATGAAATTGATTTTGCTGAACATATCTATGCGATTTTATTTGACAATATCTATGCGGTTGCAGAACAACATGGTCTGGCCTTGCTGCTGATCTCGAATGAAAATCCTTATTGGATGCTGGTTCCCGACCAAACTGAGCAGATTAATGGCTTGATTGAGGCTTTTAATGCAACGTTTTCAGATGTTGAGCTCTATCACTATGTTTAATATTGAGTAGCCTTATTCCACAATGGTTCTAAAGGTCAGATTCACCCGTGCCGTACTGACTTTTTTGGTCGGTGGTAAACGATGCAGCCAATAGGTCTGCGTGGTGTCTTTCATCACCAATAAGCTACCATGTTCTAAATAAAGTTCGACTTTTTCTTTGCTCTGCTTATGTTTAAATGCGAATTTACGCTCGGCACCAAAACTAAATGAGGCAATCGCGCCATCTTTTTTTAAATCCGTTTCACCATCGCTATGCCACGCCATCCCCTCTTCACCGCTATGGTAAAGATTGAGCAAACAAGAGTTGAATGTCTCCCTCGTTAAACTTTCGGCCAGTTGTTTTAACTCCAGTAATTCCTGTGTCCACGGCAAAGCATATTTATTCATATTGGAATAGGTATATTCAAAGCGTCGATCTCCATACCACGCTACTTTACGTTTAGTCGTCAATAACTTTCCAAAGATCAGTGCCTGATCATTTTCCCATGCAATGGTCTGCATCAGTTGATCAAAATAATGATCTGCCGCTGCGGTCTGCACCACTTTGCCGTAGTACTGTACCGTGCCGTCATAAGGCAAATGATTCTGACTTGGATCAGCTTCAATATCAAATAGTTGCATCTTTCCACTTCTTATAGGCTTGCTGCATACAATGTCCACATGGTCGGAAACCTTGTGCAATTGCTTCTTGCTCATCGACAAAAAATACCCGATTGTTTTTCAGCATGCGCTTCCCTGAAGCACAGGTCAAACGGCCATAAATTTTAAGCTGTGCATTGCCTGCAAATACAATCTGGTGCTGTTTCAGTTTCTGATGTAACTCGGTCTGCGTTAACTCATAATGTCTCCACATCAGACTAACTCACCGCATCATGGAAAATGATGCCTAAGCTATAGCGCTCCCCTTGGTGAATTGGGCTGACACCATGCTTCATCTGCACCCGATAATAGCCTTGACTGCCTTTTTCAGGTTTAAATTGGGTGGTGAAAATCAGCAGATCACCCTGCTGTGGTTGCATCACCATAGCTTTGGATTGCGCTCTAGGAATTTGTTGGGTAAAAACCAATTCTCCGCCACTAAAATCCACATTCGGCTGACTCAATACAATCACTAGCTGTATCGGGAAATACACCTCACCATATAAGTCCTGATGAAGCGTATTAAAGCCGCCTTGTCCATATTTCAAAATCAGTGGTGTTGCCAACGTTTGTCCCTGTTGATGGCACTGCTGTAGAAATTCAGGATGAAAGGATGGAAAGGAGTGTTCTAACTTCAGCACCCGAAACCATGCATTGGCAATTGGTACCAAATAGGGATAGATCTCATGCCGTATCCGCTCAATCAGATTCGGCAATGGGTAGGTAAAATATTTATATTCACCTCGACCAAAACGATAACGCTGCATTTCTACGGTCTTACGATACAGTTCGGTTTGCGGATATGCCTGTTTCAGCATTTCACATAGCTCGGTCGATAGAACCTGCTCAATCAGGGCAAAGCCCTGTTGGTGCATTTGCTCAGTAATATCATCCCAATCCGCTGTTTGAATCTTATCAATCACGGTTTGGATTTGTGTCAATTCAGATGGCTGCATGAGTTTGCACACCTTCCCAACCGATCAATGCTGTTTTACGCAATGTTCCCCACTCATAGCCACCAAAAGCCCCTGTAGACTGAATCACCCGATGACACGGGATCAGAAATGCTACAGGATTACTGCCAATGGCTGTGCCGACCGCTCGTGCGGCTTTGGGATGTTCAATCGCCTTTGCCAACTCACCATAGGTAGAGAGCTGCCCCATCGGAATCTTGAGCAGACTTTGCCATACTTTAAGCTGAAACTCGGTGCCTTTTAAATGCAGTTTAATCTCTGCCAATTGTGGTTGCTCTTTTTGAAACAAGGCTAACGCACTTTGTTGAAATGCATCGATCTGTTCAATAATCACGGCCTGAGGAAATTGTGCTGTTAACTGCTGCAAAGCATCAGCCTGATTGTCCACAAAACTCAGCGCACAAATGCCTTTATGTGTAGATGCAATCAGCACTTCACCAAACAAGGTCTCTGCGAATTGATAATGAATCGTCAGGCTCTGTCCACCATGTTTATATTCGGCCGGGGTCATACCTTCAATCTGAATAAATAGATCGTGCAATCGACTGGTACTGGACAGTCCTGTGGCAAAGGTTGCATCAAAAATACTGCCCTGCTCTTGTTTTAAAATTTTCTTGGCATGTTCAACACTAATATATTGCAAAAACTTTTTCGGACTGGTGCCGACCCACTCAGTAAATAAGCGCTGAAAATGTGCTGGACTTAAATGAATATGTGCAGCGACCTCATCCAATTGTGGCTGTTGCTGAAAGTTCTGTTGAATATAGTCAATCGCTTGAGCAATACGCTCATAATTACGTTGTTGTGAGGACATATCATCACCTCTCATCATTCATGTTTTCACTGTAGCAACTTTGCCATTCCATGAAAATCTGAATCATGCTCAGTCTCACCTTTGTCTTTCTATCCACTCCAAGATCAATAAAAAAGCCGTACTTCTTGGAAGTACAGCTCTATCATGTCGATGAACGACCTTTATCGCTTAATGGGTGTAATATTTATGCCCTTGGTCACGTAATTCAGCAATCTTTTTGCCTTGCTTTTTGGCGTCATCCAGCTTGCCCGCTTGAACCAGCAATTTGGCTTTATCAATTTCTACAATAATTTGGTCAAATAAAGCGGTAGAGGCTGGCACTTTTTCAGTGGTATTCGGCGCCAATTTATACTGTTTTGAATGAGTCGCAGCAGCACGCATATTATCCAAAGCTGTGGTTGCAGCCTGTGGCGTTGCAGCTTGGTTAAACGCTTTATAATTCTTGCCCAGCGTTTTCATGTCATCTTCTAAACCCGCAGCCATTGCCGTATGGCTAAATGCAAACGCGGATAACATCACAACGGTGGCTAAAGTTTTTTTAATCATTCGGATATCCTATCAAAAACTGTGGCTATGCTTAATTTATTGACGCAAAACATCGTGCTTTGACTTTAGAGCATCAATGGCAATTGCTGATTTAGCATACATAAAAAATGCAACGAAATCGTTGCATTTTGATAAAAAAGATCGCGTTCAGGCTTTATAGGCGACGGCGTAAAGCATCGGCAATCGACTCAACCAACTGCTGCGAAATCTCTTGTTTTGATGCCTTTTCCAACTCACGCTTTTTCATATGATAAGACTGGGCAAAAAACACGGTCATCGCATTTTCGTCTGAGGCAAAACCGATATCTGGACGTGACACATCATTGCAGGCAATCATGTCCAATTTTTTCGCCACTAACTTACCAGCAGCGTATTCTTCAACATTTTGCGTTTCAGCAGCAAAGCCAACCATGAATGGACGTTGTTCCTGCTGTGCAATGGTCGCTACGATATCCGGATTTTTGACCAAAGCCACCGCAAGCTCATCACCGGCTTTCTTAATCTTATGCTCAGCCACTTGTGCCACACGATAATCCGCCACTGCTGCCGTTGCGATAAAGATGTCACAACCATCTTTCAGTTGGTTCATGCTGACATCAAGCATCTGCATCGCAGAACTGACATTCATACGTTGCACACCATTCGGCGTATCCAAACTGACAGGTCCTGCCACCAAGGTGACTTTTGCCCCTGCTGCATAACAAGCTGCTGCCAAGGCAAAACCCATTTTGCCAGTACTATGGTTGGAAATATAACGTACAGGGTCAATCGCTTCACGCGTTGGTCCAGCGGTAATGGTGACGCGCTTGCCTGCCAACAAACCAAATTTTTCGGCCAAGGCACGTTGTGCCTTATGGAAATAGGCAGCAACTTGACGCGCTAAATCTTCGGGCTCAGGCATACGACCTAAACCGACATCACCACAGGCTTGCTCGCCTGCATCTGGCATGATCACATGAACGCCATCTTCGACCAAGGTTTGCAAATTGCGTTGTGTGGCTTTTGCTGCCCACATTTGCTGATTCATAGCTGGTGCAACCCAAACAGGTGCTTTGGTTGCCAGATATAAAGTGCTGAGCAGATCATCTGCCAAGCCATTGGCAAATTTTGCAATCGTGTCACAGCTGGCAGGTGCCACCAGAACCAAATCGGCCCAACGTGCCAATTCGATATGTCCCATGCCTGCTTCGGCTTCAGGATCAAGCAATTCGGTATGCACAGGATTGCCTGAAAGTGCTTGAAAAGTGAGTGGGGTAATAAATGCTTGTGCGCCATGGGTCATGACCACACGGACATCAAAACCGAAATCTTTTAAACGGCGCACCAAGATGGCACTTTTATAGGCAGCAATACCACCTGTAACCGCTAATATAATGTTTTTATGGGGAATAACACTTAGATCGAAGCTCACAAACAGGATACCTTACTGTTGCAGTGGCGCTCACAATAGCATTAAATAAGTCGATACCCAAGTAGCACCCTCAACATTTCAGCACTGACGATAATCGAAAATCGTGCTGACATGATGCAATCTAAAAGCAAAAGACGTGCAATTATCTTTGCCCGTTAAAAAAATAATCACAATAAAATCAAAAGGAAATTAACGATTGAATCAATCTATTAAAACTTGGCCCGAGCAAGAGCGCCCAAGAGAACGACTTTTGTCCCAAGGTCCGCAAAGCTTATCCGATGCTGAACTGTTGGCGATTTTTCTGCGTTCAGGCTCAAAACAGCACTCTGCGGTGGAATTGGCGCGTATTTTGATTCAACATTTTGGCGGACTTAATTTGATATTTGATGCCAATTTTGAAGATTTATCACAATTTAATGGCATAGCCTCCACCAAATATGCGCAGCTGATGGCGGTAAAAGAATTAGGACGTCGTTATCTGAATAATCATTTCCAGCAACAACGGCTTTGTCTGGATACGTCAACCCTGGTGCTCGACTATTTACGCTATGAACTGCAAGGTGAAAAACAGGAAGTTTTTGCGGTGCTGTGCTTAGATGCCGAACTCAGAAAATTGCATTTTAAAAAGCTGTTCTTTGGCTCCCTTCATTCCTGCACGGTTTCACTGAATCAAACCCTACGCTATGCCCTGCAACAACAGGCCTGCCAAATCGTGGTGGCACACAATCATCCTTATGGCACTGCTCAACCATCGACCGAAGATATTTATCTAACCCAACAGCTCAAACAAGCCTGTAAACTGCTGGAAATTCACTTGATCGATCATTTTATTATTTCGCCAGAAGGCTATTTTTCATTTTCTGAACAACAACTACTCAACCCTATTAAAACCAAGCAATCTCGCCTTGACAAAGCTTAAATCAAACAGGAATATCAAGACATAAAATTAATGATTCAAATAACATGATTGTCCGTGACCAGCCGAGTATTTTTAAAGTTTTATTCTCATGGCGAGGGACAATTTTACCCAAAATTTTGCCCTCTCTCGGTTTCGTGATGCTGATCTCTGCCATCATTGGCGGGGTCGAGTATGTCAATCTATATCGTTTCCCGGAAATTCCATTAGTCGGCTTCACGTTGATTGGTGTGGTACTGTCCATTTTCTTGGGATTCAAGAATACCGCTTGTTATGACCGCTGGTGGGAAGCGCGTAAACTCTGGGGCGTGTTGATTGCCACGGCACGCCATTTTGACCGTGATTGCCGCGTGCTGACTCAAGCACGTCGTGAACGTATCATTCAAAATGTGATTGTATTTGCCAATGTGCTGCGCGATCGCCTGCGTCATCAAACCGCCAATCCAACCGAGCTGACTGAAACCAGTGGTCTGAGCCAACAAGCCTTGACCCAACTCTATCAGCAGCATAATGCGCCGCAGTACACCTTGAGTCTAATTCAATGGGAACTGTTACAGGCCATGAAAGAAGGCGAAATCTCGGATATTATTTATACCCAGATGAACCGCCATGTGGCCGCGTTAAGTGAAATGCAAACTGGCTGTGACCGGATCGCGAATACCCCAATTCCATTCGCCTATTCGGTTTTACTAAATCGTACTGTGTATTTCTTCTGCTTTATGCTGCCATTCAGTCTTGGCTCTTTATTGGGCTTGGTGACACCGCTATTGGTCGGTATTTTGGCCTATACCTTTTTAGGTCTGGATGCTTTAAGCACTGAAATAGAAGAGCCTTTCGGCACACAAAGCAATGACTTACCGCTGGATGCGATGGTCCGTTCAATTGAAATTGAATTATTGGGAACTTTAGGTCGACCAACCCCACCGCCAATTCAGGCGCATGACCATAACCTACTCTAATTTCAATGCCCTCCAATGAGGGCATTTTTATGCGGCTTAACATCAGTTAAATAAATTGGGACGGGACGATAGACTTAAAGCGTTCGGTAAACTGTCCATTCCAATAAGGATAATAAGGATAAGGCGGATAGACCGCACTGACCTGATTTAAACGTTCAATCTGTTCAATCGATAACTGAATATCTTTGGCAACAAGATTATCTTGCAGTTGAGTTTGATTACGCGCACCAATCAATACACTGGATACCGTTGGGCGCTGTAATAACCAATTTAAGGCAATTTGCGGAATCGTATAGCCAGTTTCTGCTGCAATCTGTTTGAGCACATCAATCACAGCATAGAGATGTGCTTCATTCACTGGCGGCGCAAATTGCGCGGTATCATGTAAGCGACTCTGTGCTGGAATCGGATTCTCCCGATCAAATTTACCCGTCAATCTGCCCCAGCCTAGAGGGCTCCATACCACCGCACCAATCTGCTGGTCATCATTTAAGGGCATCAGCTCCCATTCATAATCACGACCGATCAATGAGTAATAGACCTGATTCACCACAAACTTTTCATAGCCATATTGTTCAGCAATTGCTTGGGCTTTCATCAGTTGCCAGCCTGCAAAATTTGAAGCGCCGATATAACGGACTTTACCACTACGCACTAACTCATCTAAAGTTTTCATTAGCTGAGGTAATGCGGTGAAGCTATCGAACTGATGCAGCTGTAATACATCAATATAATCCGTTCCCAATCGAGTTAATGACTGTTCAACTGCGGACAATAAATAATGCCGACTAAATCCTGCATCATTGAGATGTTCTGAGCTACGAATACCGATTTTGGTCGAAATAATAGTATGCTGCCGTTCTGATGCAAGTGCCTTACCCAACATTCGTTCAGACTCTCCATCTGAATAAACATCTGCTGTATCAAAGTAATTAATGCCCGCATCTAAAGCAGCGCGAATCATCTGATTGGCTTCAGTCTGACTGGCTTGTCCCCAAGCAGCAAAGATTTGTCCTTGCCCACCTAGAGTCCCTGCACCAAATCCCAACTCTGACACTTTTAAACCCGAGTTTCCTAAAAAATGATATTTCATGATCTGTCTCTTCAAGCTGTGATTGCTTCAGTACAAAAATAGCGCTAGGGATCTATTGGAAAAACCACGATAATCAAAAAATACTTTTCTGATTTTACTGATAATGAATACCGAAGATTTTCAGTTTTTTATTCGAGTGGCTGACTTAGGCTCAATCAGTAAAGCCGCTCAGGACGCCAATATTTCGGTGTCAGTTGCCAGTCAAAAATTACAGCGCTTAGAACAAAACCTACAATTGCGCTTGTTTCATCGCACCACGCGGAAACTGACTTTAACCGAGGAAGGCCGTGCTTTACTTGAACATGGTCGGCATTGGATTGCTGATTTTATTCACTTGCAAGAATCATTAAGGCTTAAAGATCAGCCGCTCACAGGTACACTTCGAATTAGCACCTCAGCCACTTTTGGTACTCAGGTGTTAATGCCTGTGATTGCCACATTTTCCCACTTACATCCTGAGCTGAAGATTTACTTAGATTTAAATGATCAAAACATCGACCTGATTCAGCAAGGTATGGACTTGGCCATTCGCATTGGCCAGTTAAAAAGTTCCAGCTTGGTTGCCAAACGCTTGAGTACCAATCAACGTTTACTCTGTGCTTCACCTAGCTATCTGGAAAAATATGGTCAGCCCCATAGCTTGGAAGAGCTCAAATTACATCGCTGTATCTTGCAACAGCATGGTCAGGGTCTGACCGATCACTGGCATTTGATCAATGCAGAAGGTCAGGTTGAACAGGTTCATGTCGAGGGATATTTTGCAACCAACTCCGGTGAAGGCGTTCGGCAAGCGGCCTTAGCAGGTCTTGGCATTTCCAATCATTCGATCTGGCATGTGGCTGAAGATCTCGCTTCAGGAAGATTAGTACAAGTTCTACCTGACTATCCTGTTGAAACAACGGCAATTTATGCAGTATTTCCTCATCGAGAGCTGATCGCGCCTAAAGTTCAACGCTTTTTGGATTATTTAATCGATTACTTTGAGCAGCGTGAATAATAAAACTTTAGTACGTCAGACTAATTTTCACCTTGCAATATTGATTATGACATTCCTGCAAAACCATGAAACATCCATTGCGCACCCCATGCAAGCAGCATGAAAAAAACAAGGATAAGGCAAAGTTCTAATTTTTTCATATCACCGATGGTTTAAAGCTTTCCCAAATCCCTTTCTGCCCCTCTTTAAGACGTGGTGTCTGTCCCAATTTAATCCACGGCATATTCTCGCCATGAAAATCACTGCCGATCGAAACAGCTAAATCAAACTGTTGAATCATACGATCGACCATTTGACGTGTCGAAGCAGGTTCAATACTTGGTGGTAGTTCCACTGCATCGCCACCCGACTCGGCAAATAATTCAATCAAATAACGGATATTGGTGGCAGACAGGTCATATCGTGTCGGATGTGCAAGTACGGCGAATCCCTGACTGGCATGAATCACATCAATGGTTTCTTTTAAACCCATTCCCTCAAATTTCACAAAGGCTTTTTTACCTTCTTTCAGAAAACGGTCAAAAGCCTGCTGTGGGCGACTGACAATATTCTTTTCGACTAAAGCTTTGGCAATATGGGTTCGAGTGACACGATCTGCTTCCCCATCCACTTGGGCAATCACATCAGGATAGATATCAAAATCGATACATTTTTCTAAGAGCTGACAAATCACTTTTGCCCGTTCGGCACGGACTTTTTTCTGTTGCTCCAGCATCGCCTTGATCGGCGCTTCATCTTGCATATTCAGGGCAACAATATGTACACCATAACTCTTCTTGGTATTTGGTCGAGACCATTGACTAGAAATTTCAACCCCAGAAATGATGTGAATATCATGTGCTTGTGCATAGTCTTGCGCACGCAACAAACCATCCATAGTGTCATGATCTGTAACGGCTAAGGTATGTATTTTTAAATCAACAGCAGCCTGTACCAGTTGCTCAGGAGAGAAGGTACCATCGGAAATGAGTGTATGTGTGTGTAAATCGACACCGAACATGGTTTGTATTATGCTATCTGACCTATTTCATCATCGTACTGTAACATGAAAGCGTTGCTCGACTATCTTCCAATTATTATCTTCTTTTATTTCTATAAAACCACTGATCCTAAAGATAGTCATCATCCTTTGCTACAGTTGGTGGGTAGCTCTGGAAATCTCGATCAAAATCACATCCTTGTTGCAACATGTGCGCTACTCATTTCGACCTTAGTGGTTTATGGCTGCTTGTTCTTTTTCCAAAAATTTAAATTGGAAAAAATGCAGTGGTTTATTGTCGTCATGTCGGTCGTTTTTGGTGGAATCACCCTGATCTTTAGTGATGTGACCTATATTAAAATGAAGGCGATCATCATCAATATCGGTATCGGATTAGGCTTTCTGGTTACGCCACTATTCAATAAAGAACGTATGCCAATTATCCAAAAACTTTTAGGCTCGTTGTTAGAGCTCAGCCCTAAAGGTTGGTTAAAGTTGAACTGGGCGTGGTGTGGTCAATTCTTTTTACTTGCGGCTTTGCATTTCTTCTTTGGTTTTGTCTATATGCAAGGAAAATATTGGGGCGAATTCACTGCTTTTGGCGATATTATCGTTTCTATCAGTTACCTAGCTGCTATACTCTTTTTCTTACGAAAGCATTTTAAAACCACTGAATAGATTTTAAATCATCGAGCTACTGCCATGCCATATTTTGTGCTGACTTGTACTGATCGCGAAGGTACTTTGGAAAAACGTTTAGCCACCCGCCCACAACATATTGAACGTCTACAAAAGTTAGATGATGAAGGACGTTTAATTGCGGCAGGTGCGCATCCGAAAGATCCAAATGATCCACAAGCTGGTTTTTTTGGCAGTACCATCATTGTCGAGTTTGATAGTCGTGAATCCTTAGATGCTTGGATTCAGGAAGAGCCATTTTTAAAAGAAGGGATTTACTCAAATATTGACGTAAAACCTTTCAACAAAGCTTTTCCAAAAGGGTAAATCATGCAAGTTGTCTTAAAAAGCGTATTGGCTTTATGTTTATTTAGTTCTACTGCATGGGCAGTTGAGCCAGCAACACCTGCGGCTCCAGCAGCTAACACAACTCCAGTGCAACCCAATGCCACAACTGCTGCGCCAACCAATGCAACCACCGCAGTAGCCAAACCTTTGACCGCTGAACAAATTGCCAAAGCCAAACAGCAGCAAGATGCAAAAGTCAAAGCCATGATTCAAGATCAAGCCAGCCGCTTGAAACAACTGGAACATGCCAATTTAGAAGCACTTTCGCAGAACCAAGAATTACAGTTAAAAAATGACAACCTGACCGTACAAGTTCAAGTATTACAAAGTGAACGCAGTGCGCAAATGTTTTTATATGGCGCAATGACCATTGCTGTGGGCGTCATTCTCGGCTTCTTAATTGCCAGTTATGTTCACACTAAACGTCGTCGTCAGTGGTAAATCCCAACATTTTATTTATGTCTCAATCTGCAAAATTACAAACAGCCGAATTAGACTGGGAACTGGTCGATGGTATCGAAGTTCCCATTTCTAAACAATTTGGCGATGTCTACTTTTCCAAAGATAACGGTTTACTTGAAACACGCCATGTGTTTTTAAATGGTAATGACCTAACTGAACGCCTATCAGAACTAAAAGATTTTCAATACTTTTGTGTTGGCGAAACAGGTTTTGGTACGGGCTTAAACATTCTGACCCTGTGGCAACTTTGGCAGCAGGTTCGTCCAGATAATCACAGTCACTTACATGCCATCAGTGTTGAAAAATTCCCATTGAATAAAGCGGATCTAATCCGCGCACTGAATGTCTGGCCTGAACTTAAGCCACTTGCAGAACAGCTGATTCAACAATATCCCCTGCCTATCGCAGGCTGCCACCGCTTAAGTTTTCCTGAAGAACGTTTTAGTATTGATTTATGGTTGGGTGATGCTCAGGATATTTTTCCAAGTATCCCAAAGACTCAAGCCGTGAATGCATGGTTTCTCGATGGTTTTGCTCCATCATGCAATCCAGATATGTGGCAGGAAAATGTACTCAATCACATGGTACGTTTATCTGAGTTTGGAACGACCTTTGCGTCCTTTAGTGTTGCTGGTGTGCTGAAACGTGGACTGAAACAGCATGGTGTGCACATTAGCCGCCCACGAGGTTTTGGTCATAAACGTGAAATGTTAAAAGCTATTTGGTTAGATACGTCATTCGAAACATCCACTCTGGCTGATTCAGAACCAAACCGTACAAGCTCACAAGCTACATTGAAAACGATACAACGCCAGATCGCCATTATTGGCGCTGGAATCGCAGGTTTAAGCACAGCATGGGCATTTGCTCAACGTGGTCATC
The DNA here is from genome assembly GCF_000369525.1 of Acinetobacter higginsii. Taxonomy (GTDB): domain Bacteria; phylum Pseudomonadota; class Gammaproteobacteria; order Pseudomonadales; family Moraxellaceae; genus Acinetobacter; species Acinetobacter higginsii. The sequence continues at coordinate 16,889 of NZ_KB850076.1, read as the reverse complement.
AAGTCACGATCTACGAGCAAAATGAGCCTCTCTCCGGGGCATCAGGCAATCCCCTTGCGCTACTCAATCCCAAGCTGTGTCCAATTGAACAAGCACATGAACATTTGATGACCCTAAGCTGGCAACATGCATTGAATTTTTATCCTAGATTCAAAGCATTTAGATCCATTCAAGTCCAACAAATGGCTTTAAAAAATGCGGATGAATTACTCAGCTTAGCGGAACAGTATCCTTCGGGCGTGTTATCCACTCAAGATCAGCAGGATGCAATACCTGAAACTGATTATCCAAGCTTGACGCTACATCAGGCTGGTGCTGTTTCTCCACAGCAACTGCGTGATGAAATTCTGCAGCATCCGAATATCAAAATCGAAAAGGCAAAAATTTCTCGCTTAAATAGCGCAGACAACCAAACAAAGCTTTGGCAAGATCAACAGCTCATCACAACAGCCGATGATGTGATTGTGTGTTGTGCCAAACAAAGTGCTGAGCTGTTTGAAAACTACCCCGTGTTAAAACCAATTCGTGGACAAGTCAGCTGGGTTGAGAATCGCGAACAAGCTTTAGCTCTAGATCAAGCCTATAGTTATGGCGGTTATTGTATGCAACTGGATGCCGCTCAATTGATTCTAGGTGCATCTTTTTATCCCAATCGAGACGATGTTGAAGTTTTAGCAGAAGATCATGTGCATAACTACGAACTTATCCACAGTGTCTTCCCTGAATATGCGCAACAGCTTCCATCCACTGAAACATGGCAAGGCCGTGCATCTGTGCGTGCACAAAGTCTGGATTACTTTCCTCTAGTTGGAAAAATGCAAAATCACCAGCAAATCTATACTTTTGCAGGTTTAGGTTCAAAGGGATTCTTGTTTGCGCCGTTGTGTAGCGAAGTATTAGCGGCTTTAGTACTCGGAGAACTTTGTCCAATTCCACAATCATTATTGGATAAACTCAATCCACAGCGTTTTCAAAAGAAGATTAAAGCAAAGAAACCGTATTATTCTGGTTAAATATCTTTTAATTTTAGAATAACTGACATCTAAAATTTTGAATTGGCCAAAATACAGCTGTATTTTGGCCAATCTTTTGAGTGCTTTAAGCGCCTTGTTCTAAAGGCAAGCCTGCATCACGCGCTGCGCGTGTGCCACCCATTAACACAACATATTCACGAGAACCATCCATACCGTCTAACAGTTCTGCTGCACGCGGAGCTTTACTTCCGCCACCACATAAAATATAAATCGGCTGATCCGCTGCAACTTGAGTCAAACTATCCGCAGTGATATCAGTAATTGGACGATTCACCGCCCCTTTAACATGAGCCTCTGTATACGCTTTGGTATCTCGGACATCCCAGATGACAGCGCCTTCTGGGAACTCAAATGTTGTAATTTCTTGTTTACGGATCATTGTGCACTCCTTTGATGTAAACAACACTTGGCAAATGAAGAAAACCCCCTTAGCATCTCAAATATTCTTTCCCTTTGTAAAGGTCTAACCATGCCTTCTTTTGATATTGTTTCTGAATTAGAGTTATTTGAAGTTAATCACGCTGTACAAAATACAGAAAAAGAGATCGCAACACGTTTTGACTTTCGTGGACAAGACGTTTCAATTGAGTTAAATGAGAAAAATAAAGAAATCAAAATCTCAACTGAAAGCGATTTCCAATGTGAGCAAGTTTATACCATGCTCGAAAATCACTTCTATAAACGTAAAATTGATGTACAAGCTTTAGATCCGCAAAAAGCCACAGCTTCTGGTAAAAATGTGGTGCAAGTGATCAAGCTGAAAGATGGACTTGACTCAGATACTGCAAAAAAAATTAATAAAGCCATTAAAGAAAGTGGCATCAAAGCGCAATCTTCTATCCAAGGAGACAAAATCCGTGTCACGGATAAAAAGCGCGATACTTTGCAACAAGTCATGAACTTTTTACGTGAACAACAATTTGGTCTGCCGCTGCAATTTAATAATTTCAAAGATTAAGCAATAGGTTCACTATGGCAAAAGATAACCGCCTTTATAAGCTGGTTAAAACCACGTCTAAATTTCCGAAAGGAATCCGTAGCACGCTCTGGAGCAAAGCTTTTGGTCGTGTGGTTCCGATGGTTGGAACAGCAAATATTCGCTATTTAGAAGTGGATAAAGACCACGTCACTGTTCGCATTGAAAACCAACGCAATATGCAAAATCATATTAAAGGCGTTCATGCGGCTGCGATGGCTTTATTGTCTGAAACGGCAACGGGCTTTTTAACCGGTTTACATGTACCAGATGATCGGATTTTGTTGATCAAATCATTGCATGTTGACTATTTAAAAGTTGCTCAAGGCGGTTTAACAGCAACTGCAACATTATCAGCAGATCAACAAAAGTTTATTGCGGATAATGATAAAGGCGAGTTATTGGTGCCAGTGACCGTGATTGATGATGCAGGCAATCAACCAATCCAATGCCAAATGCTTTGGGCTTGGTTACCAAAACGTAAAAAATAATAACTGACCTAGACTATTCTAGTGACAGTATTAGCATCAGGATGCAAAGATCACTTTTTGTGTTCTGATGCTAAAAATGAAAAAAATACGTCTGCTTTCTCATTTTTTTATTGCGCTCAACCTCGCGACTTATTCTGCTCAAGTGCTCGCCGCTGATGCTTCGGCTTCGATCCCTTCCAAACAGATCCCATCTTTAGCTGAACAAAACAAGAAAATCGTGGTCGATTTTTATGAAGGTGTTTTCTTAAAACACCAAGTGAAACAATATGCCGATCGTTATATTGGGGATCAATATATTCAACATAATCCGAATGTACCTGACGGTAAGGCACCATTTGTAAACTTCTTTAGCCAAAAATTTAGCAATAACCCTCAGGCAAAAAATGTCATCAAGAAAGCAATTGCGGAAAGAGATTTAGTCGTTCTGCATGTGCATTCTACAGAGAATGACAGCGACCGAGGCCGAGCGATTATTGACATATTCCGTGTAGAAAATGGAAAAATTGTAGAGCATTGGGATGTGATACAAAATATTCCTGAAAAAAGTCAGAACTCCAACAGCATGTTCTAAGCAGCACACAAAAATAAAGCCCAAACGAATTTGGGCTTTATTTTCTAAAGACTTAAATAAATTTTTCAATCATAGTCATCAACTGCTGCAAATATGCTGCATCGACCTCATCAAATTGATTCAGTTCATCACTATCGACATCCAATACGCCAACACACTGACCATTTTTCATCATGGGCAAGACGATCTCAGAGCGAGAGGCAGAACTACAGGCAATATGCCCTGGAAACTGATCTACATCTGGCACCACAATCACTTGCTGCTGTTGCCATGCAGCGCCACATACGCCGCGACCTTTGCCAATACGGGTACAGGCGATTGGGCCTTGAAATGGGCCTAACACCAACTCATTCTCTTTGACCAAATAAAAGCCAATCCAAAACCAGCCAAATTGCTGTTTTAACGCCGCGCAGATATTGGCGAGATTGGCAATCACATCGCTTTCATCTTCAACAATTGCCTGAATCTGAGGAAGGATACTTTGATATTGCTCGGCCTTATGACCATGTTGCAAAACTAATTCTTCTGCCATGCTTCATTCCAAATCAAAAATAGTCTTGGCTTCATTCACTCGATAAAAGAGAACTTAGCTTGCTGCAAATGCCTGTTTAATCTCTTCTGAGATTAAACGTTTCTTGCCATTCACATCCACCGCAACAAAGGTAAATACGCCTTCGGTAATGCGCACTGGCTCACGAGAATCATCATGACTGTTCCATACCTCAATTTGAACTTGTACTGAACTACTGCCAACTTTCAAAATTTTGGTATAACAGCTAATCACATTCCCGACCTTTACAGGCACCAGAAAAGTCATCTGATTGATCGCAATCGTTGCACAACGACCTTTACTAAAACGTTCAACATGAATCGCTCCTGCGAGATCCATCTGAGAGACAATCCAGCCGCCAAAAACATCACCACTCCAATTGGTATCTGCTGGCATGGCAATGTTTTGTAGTGATAAAGTCCCTTCTGGATGAGTTGGGCGTTCGCTCATGTTAATGTCCTTGGTGTTGCTGTAATTGCTGGTCTAGCCATTGTTGTAACTCGGGTGCGCGTAAGGCTCCGCTGATTCTCGCCAATTCCGTGGTCTTATTCATCAAGACCAAAGTCGGAATACTACGCACATTAAATGCAGCACTTAAACGTGGATTAGCTTCAGTATCAATTTTGGCAAAAACCACATATGGATTTTGCTTTGCCACTTGAGCAAAATGTGGTGCCATCATCTTGCAAGGACCACACCATTCAGCCCACAAGTCAATCAATACAGGCAGATCTGAATTGCTGATGAAGTTACTGAAATTTTGTTCATTGAGTTCTATCGGCTCTAAAGGCAATAACGCTTTATGGCATTGTCCACAGTTAGGATGAACTGCTAATTTTTCTTCGGGTACACGATTTTTTGCACCACATGATGCACAGACAATAATCATCTACATCACTCCAATATGTTGATGTAAAAATTCTAATTGGGTTGTGACTGCTTTTTCAAACCAAGAACCATGATAAACATCAAAATGTTTCATTTCCCACTCATGATAACTCACAAATGGCGCAATATTGGTCGCAGCTTCTCGACTCGATTCGATTGGAATCAAAGTATCATGCTTTGCTGCAATAAATAAAACAGGGATATTAATTTTACGAACAAACTGGATCGGTCGATAACGCATTAAATTAAAGAAGACCCGCGCAGGAACTTCCCCACTCCAGTAATAATCTGGATTTACAATCGAGTGATATCCGTAGTAACTATCTGAGGTCGGTAGGAAACACAGCCGAAATTGATCGACCACAGGTAAGGTTTTAGGTACCAAGCCCATCTTAGAACCCATATAATCCTGACTGGAACGCTTTAATGCTTCAGGATAACGTTGCAAAGGGTAAAGCTTGGCTGTCTCAGCCCCATCAACATAGGGGACTTGTACCATGACCGCCTGAATGTTTTTCAGGTCTGTTGCTAGACTTAAGGCATATCCACCACTGAGTGAGGTTCCCCATAAAATAATCCGTCGACTATCAATCAGCTTGCAATTCGAAGCATATTGAACAATGGTTTTCCAGTCATCAAGCTGGGCACTGAGTGAAACCAATTCACGTGGTTTCCCTGTACTGCCGCCCCAATAACGATAATCAAATAAAATGACTGCATAACCTGCTTGGGCAAAACGCTGTGCATATTGAACCAGTTTAAATTGACGCAAACCTGCAAAGCCGTGCGCCATGATAATCACAGCAGCTTTGGTATTGGCTTTAGGTAAATAGAAATCCGCAGCGATGGTTTCATCACCACTTGCAACATACAACGGCTCAACGGTATAGGTATGCATGCGCGCTCCATTGCCTTATCTTTTAATTATCATCACTTATTTACTATAGACATTTAAACTCAAGATCGAGCTTAATGCTATGATAGAGCATAAAATGTTTTGTTTGTTTTTGGAGTGACAAGATGACAGAGAATGTTGGTTTTGCAGGTCAAATCGGCCCTGAGCATGTTGAGCAAGTGGTTGAAAAAGGATTTAAATCGATTATTAATAACCGTCCAGATCTGGAAGGTGGTCCTGAACAACCTACAAGTGCCCAAATCGAAGAATCTGCGCGCAGTGCAGGCCTAGACTATGTCTATCAACCAGTTGTTGCTGGGCAAATCACTGAACTCGATGTCCGTACATTCGCCAATCATTATAATGAACTGCCAAAACCAATTTTAATGTTCTGCCGTACAGGTAACCGTTCAAATAATTTATATCAAATTGCTAAACAAATGGATTTACTGGACGATTAAATTCATTACATTTTTTTACCTGATCCAAATAGTTAAACCTTTGTTTTTATAAGATGATGGTTCTTTTTCAATAGATCAAGAACCATGTCAAAACTCGCCATTGTCCTGTTATGTATTCTCTCTATCTCAGCTTGTAGCTCTTTCCAAGTTCGCCCGACAGCGACGGTGAGTGTGGGTACAAGTTTATAAAAAAACAGCACCGAAGTGCTGTTTTTTTATTCTTATTTTTTTAGTCAGAACATGTCATTGACTGAGTATTGTAAGGACTGATTTCATTAGGTGCATAACTACCATCCGTAGCAAAATCAGACTTCAATGCAGGTAAAGTAAAATTGGTATAGCCACGAACTGGGGTTTGCGCAAGAGTTGCTTTTGCACCAATTTGGACATTCAACCAATGTGCATTTGCTTTAGGGTATTCAATTTGGAAGTCAAAACGCCCATAGTTATCTGTGCGGTAAGTAGCTGTTGCAGGATGATTTGCGTCACTACCTATCAAACGGACAACACGTAAAGCTTTACCATTTGCTACCCATGAAGTAGAAGCTGGATTAATTGCACAACCGTATACTGTATTATTTGTTGTACCTAAATCTGGAGTAGCTCCACTTAATGCATAGTAATCATCTCCAGGCTTAACCCAAGCTTTTAAATCATTAAATGGATATTCACCTTTTAGTTTGAATGGCGTTACTGTTCGATCCCAAGGATCTTTTTGAATAGCAAACAACCATTTACCTAATGAATATGATGTCGGACGAGTGTCTAATACAACATCCTGATTTGCGACAGGTTTACCATCTACATCTAATAATTGAACCGAACCTTCTAAGGTATAATAAATACCATTATTGGTTGAACCTATTTGTGTTGGATTCACATTAACATCAATTGAGCCAATCGTTACAGGAACCTCTGATGGGACAACATCTACTGTATAACTTTGACGACGTTCAGTATTCTGAGTATCTTTTACTACAGCTTCAACAACTAGATCATTCGTTACAAAATCATAACCAGTTGCACGTAAAGACTCGTCTATTACTACAGTAAATTTCACCCAACCATTTGTATCACTCTCAAGCGTCGAGGCTCCCTTAATATACGCTCCATTTTGTTGGTAAGCTGGAATTGTTAAGGTAACCGCCTTGCCTGATTGGCTTGAGCCATTCATATCAGTAACAAGGACTGAAACATCTACAGCATCACCACGAACATTTAACTTATCTTTAGATGCCTTAATTTTTAAATCAAGTTGTGGCGCTAGGGCTGTCGGTGTATGAACTTGAAGCTGTGAATTCTGTGAAACCGCCACACCATTCTCATTAGTATGAGTTGCCGTCAGTACAATATTTGGAATTGGAGACACTAAACCAGCAACTGCTTTCATTGAAAGTTCAAATACAGCCTCACCAAACTCATTCGTCACAATCTGTGATGATCCTTTAATTGAAGTAGCCGTTCTAGGGTCAGCAATAGATAAAGTTACAGGTTGATTTGCAACCCCACCCTGATTGCTATCTAATAATTTCACCGTGACTAATGCAGTATCTCCTGCAGAGCTAAGTGACACGCGATTACTATCAATTGTTAAATGATATGGATTGATTGCATCCTGAACAGTGAACGTTAAATTCGTTGGGATTTCATTACCACGAGGGTCGCGAATTATTCCTGTCACTACAATGGAGCTTAATGTTGCTGAACTTACCCCTTTAGGGATAATCAAATCTACTGCAACTGAACCATTTGCTTGTATAACTACAGCTTCGCTGGATAATTTTACGCCAGCGGCAGTCGCTTCTGAATTGAGACTTAAACGCATTGGAATGCCTGCTGCAGTATTAAGCCCCATTTCATCTTTAACAGAAGCATAAACTTTTACAGTTTGTCCCGCAGTTACTGTTTTTACATCAGCTACCAAACGTGGATTTAATGCATTTGCAGGCGCAGTAATACCAATTGAACTAGTTTGTTGTAGGCGATCACCATTATTCAAGTTGGTACCAACAATGGCAAAAATAATGCCATTTTTGATCAGGCTCTCATCATATTTACCTTCAGAAACAGTGACAGTAAATTCAGCTTCGCCTTTACTATTAGTTGTTGTTGGTACGCCACTTAATGACACACGACTAGAAACTAGAGAAGATAAAGCAACTGTGATTGGTGTATTCGGAATTGCATTACCTGCCGCATCTTTTGCGATTACTTTAACTCGCGTTTCACCACCTAAAACTGAAAGATTCGGATTTACAGAAGTAATTTCTAGATTGGCCAAATCTTGAAGTACTACAGTAGGTTTAGATAACTCAATTTTCTGTACAGCGGAATATTGTGTACCATCTGGACGTTTCCCCACAATTGCAACTGTCAAATCATTTGCATCTAAATTATCTATTTGAGTTGCTGTTTTTGGATCAATATTAATCTGGAATGTTGCCTTACCATTGCTATCAGTGACCTTTGAAGTCGGTGTGAGAAGTGTCACGCCATTTGGCAAAGCTGCTTCATTTAAGCCAATTCCAACGACTTGGCCTGGCAATACATTACCATCTATATCTTTAGCATCTACTGTAATGGTAATTACTTTTGCCGTACCATTTAAAGTTACAGCATAATTAGATATAGCTACATTCAAGTAATCCAATACTTTTGGCAATGAAGTAAACTTAATCCCAACTTTATCTATTTTATTTGTAATTGCTGAACTCACAGTAAATTCCACACCAGAGTGTGCTAATACTGCCTGCTCTGGCGTGCCATCATATTTATAACTATATGTAAAGGTCACATAACCTTCTGCATCTGTTATCTGCTCAGCTTGGCTCACTAAGCTCAACTGCAACGTTTTCATGTCAGCGTTCGATAGTGATGGCGTAATATTTACACGTGCGTTAACTAAAGGATTACCTTTATTGTCTAATGCCTTGGTTCTAACCACGATATTTTGATTCTGTACAGAACTATATGCATTTACAATTGGATCAATCATCAACTGTTCAACTTTGCTATCCACTTCAGCATCAACAGTTAAAGCAGATAACTCAATATGTCTCGAAACAGATTTCGTATCTGCTCCAGTAGGAGTAATCTTTATATCAATACCTTGCATTAAAGTATTAAAATCGCTTTGATTTTGAGGTTTAACTTTTAAATTGAATATAGCAGTACCATTACTGTCAGTTGTAACCTTTGTTGGCGATCCATATGACACTCCTTTTGTGAGTGAAATACTATCTGTTACGCTTAAACCAACTTCTTGATTAGTTAAGGCATTACCTTGTTTATTAACTGCTTTTACTCTTACTGTAATTAATTTTTCAACACCTAAAACAATAGATTTAACACCATCCGTATCAACTGATAGATAATCAAGTTCTGGTAAATCACGTGTAGCAAAATTTAACTTAACTGCTTGCGTCTTTGCTGAATCAGAAATAGAAGAAAACGTTAAAAGAATCCCTTCATTTGCAGCATTTTGTTGCTCTGGTTTTGTATTATATTTATATTCAAAAGTATAAGTAGTATAACCTGTATCATCAGTTTGTTTCTCAGCCTGATCCTTCAAGCTCAAACCTAAACTTTGTAACTGTTCGTTTGAGGAGTTGAAAAGAATTTTCTCATTCTTTAAAGGGCTACCTTTAATACCAATAGCTTTTACCTTAACTGTAATTGTTTGATCTTTTTTTGGATCAAATGATTCAAGAATAGGATCTATCTGCAAATATTGTAGGGCCTCTGTCGAAATTGCTGCATCCTCTACAGAAATTTCTATTTTATTCTCAACATTATTACCAGCCTTAAATGTTGCAATAATTCCAGCATTCACTAGCGCATCGATTGTCTTTTGCGTCGGTTTTGGGACTGAAGTAATTGTTTTTAATTTAAAGGTAACAAAGCCATTTTCATTTATATCTCGAGTTGCAGCGCCTTCAAATGTTACCCCATTCGATTGAGCTTCCGAATTTAAACTTAGTGTTATTTTACCCTTTGAAGCTCCTAATCCTTTAAAGTTAACTGCTTTGACTTTAACTTCAACAACACCATCAACGGCATTAACTTTATATGATGACGCAACTTCTAACCGTTGAATCGCCTCTTGATCTTCTACTGTTTCGTCTGCAGTTACAACTTGAACGGTTGCCTTACCATTAATATTCTGACTATTTTCAGTATAAGTAGCTGTAAGCTCAATTCCATGTTGAGCCAAGGCGATTGGGTAATCTGAATTACTAGTTAGCGTAAATTCTGCATAACCCTGTGTATTGGTTATAGCTTCTATCTTATCAAGTTTCACACCATAAGAATCTGCAATAGCATCAACAGCTAACTTTACTTTAGTATTTGATAAAACATCACCATTACTATTTTTAGCAAAGACACGAACTTTGGCCGTACCTGCTTTTGCTTTAATTGAAGCTTCTGGCGTAATAACCTCTAAAACATTAACAATTTTAGAAGTATCTTTAAAAGTTAAAGAAGTCACCTCTTGCTTTTCGGCACGATTTTCATCAATCAGTTTAAACGTGAGTTTCTGTGAACTTCCAATAAATGCTGAAATATCACCAGCTGTAAGTCCCGCATTTGGAATTATTTTGAAAGTTGCTTTACCTTGCGAATCAGTTGTAATAGATGAACCAGGCTCTATAGCAAACTTACCATTCATTTCCTGAGGAAGGCTTAACTCAATTGTCTGTCCTGCTTTTGCTCCACCTTTAGTATCCGTAACCACTACAGGAAGATCAACAGAACCATTTGGTAAATTTAGGGTCGCTCCCTGCGGAACACTTAGATTATAATCACTTACGATTGTAGTCGTTTTTTTAATATTTAAAGTATATGGAATAGAAATCTTGGTGCCATCAACAACAGCTGTGAGTTGAACCTTACCTGAGTCCGCTTGTAATACAGGAATATTCAGAGTAAAGACTGCAACACCGTTTGCATCAGATGTTACTTTAGAATTTGTGCTAGCTACACCTAATTTGTCAGAATCAGCAATGCTTAAACGAACATCTTTGCCAGCAACACCACCTTTATCGACATTCAGAACTTTAACGGCAACTTTAACCTGACTATTGTCCTGTGCAATTTGTAAAGTCTTGCCTTCTGTATCTTGCAATATAATATTAAGACTATCTGCTACTTTCGAAGTATCAGTTTCCGACTGATTGCCCCCTGTATTATTTCCATTACTATTATTATCCCCAGATGAATTATTATTTCCATAATATCCACCCCCTCCACAAGCAACCAATGCAACTGATGTTGCTAATACTGTTGTATTTACCCCGATTTTTTTTAAACCCTTGAAATATGTCATAACAATAATTTCCATCTTATTTAATATTTAGCCTTACAATACGATTAAGACTTTTGTACAAAAATTTACTCGAAATAATATATTTTATCAATTCGTAATACCAGCTTTATTCCTTAGGAAAGTGAACTGCTTAACATTAATATCTGTTATTTTTGTCTGAAAATTCCGCGCAATAAAAAACACCCCCAACGGTTGGTTGGGGGTGTTTAGATTTAAAAGCTGGCGATGACTTACTCTCACATGGCAAGTGCCACACTACCATCAGCGCTAAGAGGTTTCACTTCTGAGTTCGGGAAGGGATCAGGTGGTTCACTCTTGCTATTGTCGCCAGCAAACTGTTGTGGTGCTTTCGGGTCTTAATCACGATGTATTCATCGTATGCCTTACTTACGGTCCAAAGAGTTATTAACGGATTAGATTATTGAGTCGGTATTGTAACTAGTTTATTCACTAAATCAAGTTATGTATTGAATTTATCTTGAATACAACAACTGTTTGGGTGTTGTATAGTCAAGCCTCACGAGCAATTAGTATTGGTCAGCTTCACACGTCACCGTGCTTCCACACCCAACCTATCAACGTCCTAGTCTCGAACGGCTCTTTAGAGGAATAAATTCCTAGGGAAATCTTATCTTGAGGTAGGCTTCCCGCTTAGATGCTTTCAGCGGTTATCCCTTCCGAACATAGCTACCCGGCGATGCGACTGGCGTCACAACCGGTACACCAGAGGTTCGTCCACTCTGGTCCTCTCGTACTAGGAGCAGATCCTCTCAAATTTCCAGCGCCCACGGTAGATAGGGACCGAACTGTCTCACGACGTTCTAAACCCAGCTCGCGTACCTCTTTAAATGGCGAACAGCCATACCCTTGGGACCTGCTTCAGCCCCAGGATGAGATGAGCCGACATCGAGGTGCCAAACACCGCCGTCGATATGAACTCTTGGGCGGTATCAGCCTGTTATCCCCAGAGTACCTTTTATCCGTTGAGCGATGGCCCTTCCATACAGAACCACCGGATCACTAAGACCTACTTTCGTACCTGCTCGACTTGTGGGTCTCGCAGTTAAGCGCGCTTTTGCCTTTATACTCTACGCGTGATTTCCGACCACGCTGAGCGCACCTTCGTACTCCTCCGTTACTCTTTAGGAGGAGACCGCCCCAGTCAAACTACCCACCAGACATGGTCCTCGCCCCGGATTACGGGGCAGAGTTAGAACCTCAACATTACCAGGGTGGTATTTCAAGGACGGCTCCATTAGAACTAGCGTTCTAACTTCAAAGCCTCCCACCTATCCTACACAAGTAAGGTCAAAGTTCAATGTCAAGCTGCAGTAAAGGTTCACGGGGTCTTTCCGTCTAGCCGCGGGTACACTGCATCTTCACAGCGATTTCGATTTCACTGAGCCTCTGCTGGAGACAGCGCCGCCATCATTATGCCATTCGTGCAGGTCGGAACTTACCCGACAAGGAATTTCGCTACCTTAGGACCGTTATAGTTACGGCCGCCGTTTACTGGGGCTTCGATCAAGAGCTTCGCTTACGCTAACCCCATCAATTAACCTTCCAGCACCGGGCAGGCATCACACCCTATACGTCCACTTTCGTGTTTGCAGAGTGCTATGTTTTTAATAAACAGTTGCAGCGGCCTGGTTTCTGTGGCTGCCAATAGCTCAGGGAGCAAGTCCCATCACCGTCAGCAGCGTACCTTCTCCCGAAGTTACGGTACCATTTTGCCTAGTTCCTTCAGCAGAGTTCTCTCAAGCGCTTTGGTCTACTCGACCTGACCACCTGTGTCGGTTTCGGGTACGATTCCTGTGTAACTGAAGCTTAGAGACTTTTCCTGGAAGCATGGTATCAGCCACTTCACTGTACAAGTACAGCTTGCTATCAGTTCTCAGCATAGAGTACCCCGGATTTGCCTAAGATACATGCCTACAACCTTCCACCTGGACAACCAACGCCAGGCTGACTTAACCTTCTCCGTCCTCTCATCGCATTACACAGAAGTATTGGAATATTAACCAATTTCCCATCGACTACGCCTCTCGGCCTCGCCTTAGGGGTCGACTCACCCAGCCCCGATTAACGTTGGACTGGAACCCTTGGTCTTTCAGCGAACGGGTTTTTCACCCGTTTTGTCGTTACTCACGTCAGCATTCGCACTTCTGATACCTCCAGCATACTTCTCAATACACCTTCATCGGCTTACAGAACGCTCCCCTACCACTTGACTAATGTCAAATCCGCAGCTTCGGCACATAGTTTTAGCCCCGTTACATCTTCCGCGCAGGCCGACTCGACTAGTGAGCTATTACGCTTTCTTTAAAGGGTGGCTGCTTCTAAGCCAACCTCCTAGCTGTCTATGCCTTCCCACATCGTTTCCCACTTAACTATGATTTTGGGGCCTTAGCTGGCGGTCTGGATTGTTTTCCTCTTGACTACGGACGTTAGCACCCGCAGTCTGTCTCCCGGATAGTACTCATTGGTATTCGGAGTTTGCATCGGTTTGGTAAGTCGGGATGACCCCCTAGCCGAAACAGTGCTCTACCCCCAATGGTATTCGTCCGAGGCGCTACCTAAATAGCTTTCGGGGAGAACCAGCTATCACCAGGCTTGATTAGCCTTTCACCCCTATCCACAAGTCATCCCCTGGCTTTTCAACGACAGTGGGTTCGGTCCTCCAGTTAGTGTTACCCAACCTTCAACCTGCTCATGGATAGATCGCCTGGTTTCGGGTCTATACCCAGCAACTAAACGCCCTATTAAGACTCGATTTCTCTACGGCTCCCCTATTCGGTTAACCTTGCTACTGAATATAAGTCGCTGACCCATTATACAAAAGGTACGCAGTCACCGAACAAGTCGGCTCCCACTGCTTGTATGCATGCGGTTTCAGGATCTATTTCACTCCCCTCACAGGGGTTCTTTTCGCCTTTCCCTCACGGTACTGGTTCACTATCGGTCAGTCAGGAGTATTTAGCCTTGGAGGATGGTCCCCCCATATTCAGACAAGGTTTCACGTGCCTCGCCCTACTCGTCATCATTGTGTGTGCCCTTTCGTGTACGGGAATATCACCCTCTACGTTCGCACTTCCCAGAGCGTTCCACTAGAACACACACAACTTAATGGGCTGCTCCCCGTTCGCTCGCCGCTACTAAGGGAATCTCAATTGATTTCTTTTCCTAAGGGTACTGAGATGTTTCACTTCCCCTCGTTCGCTTCATAAGCCTATGTATTCAGCTTATGATACCCGCCTTATAGCGGGTGGGTTCCCCCATTCAGAAATCTCCGGATCAAAGGATATTTGCCGCCTCCCCGGAGCTTTTCGCAGGCTATCACGTCTTTCATCGCCTCTGACTGCCAAGGCATCCACCACATGCACTTAATTACTTGACTATACAACCCCAAACAGTCGTTAACACATACAAGTGAGTGTTATCGTTGCAAACTTAATTACTACTATTCGTTGTCTGTGAACTTAATCACCATACAGCTTCAATCTAAATTCATATACCAAAACGCTTGATTCAGTGTTTTTGCTAGTTCTCAATCTCATTCTTTCGAATGAATTGAGTGAACAATTTATTTCAGACTCAATTTTCTAATCTGTTAATGATTAACTACCACCTCGTCGGTGAGTAGTAAACTGTGATAAATCACAGAAGTTAATAAGCTAACTGCTTACTAAATTCTGTAATCTTTAGCTCGTACTCCGTAAAGTACATGGTGGAGACTAGGAGAGTCGAACTCCTGACCTCCTGCGTGCAAAGCAGGCGCTCTACCAACTAAGCTAAGTCCCCAGCTTATCACTTAATGAACGACATATCTTTCAATCCAAGCTACTGCAATCAGATTTGGTGGGTCTGACAAGACTTGAACTTGTGACCCCACGCTTATCAAGCGTGTGCTCTAACCAACTGAGCTACAGACCCTCAGATACATCTTCGAAGAACAACTTGTTGTGGATTCTTACCAGTCACCAATCTTTCGTTAAGGAGGTGATCCAGCCGCAGGTTCCCCTACGGCTACCTTGTTACGACTTCACCCCAGTCATCGGCCACACCGTGGTAAGCGTCCTCCTTGCGGTTAGACTACCTACTTCTGGTGCAACAAACTCCCATGGTGTGACGGGCGGTGTGTACAAGGCCCGGGAACGTATTCACCGCGGCATTCTGATCCGCGATTACTAGCGATTCCGACTTCATGGAGTCGAGTTGCAGACTCCAATCCGGACTACGATCGGCTTTTTGAGATTAGCATCCTATCGCTAGGTAGCAACCCTTTGTACCGACCATTGTAGCACGTGTGTAGCCCTGGTCGTAAGGGCCATGATGACTTGACGTCGTCCCCGCCTTCCTCCAGTTTGTCACTGGCAGTATCCTTAAAGTTCCCGGCTTAACCCGCTGGCAAATAAGGAAAAGGGTTGCGCTCGTTGCGGGACTTAACCCAACATCTCACGACACGAGCTGACGACAGCCATGCAGCACCTGTATGTAAGTTCCCGAAGGCACCAATCCATCTCTGGAAAGTTCTTACTATGTCAAGACCAGGTAAGGTTCTTCGCGTTGCATCGAATTAAACCACATGCTCCACCGCTTGTGCGGGCCCCCGTCAATTCATTTGAGTTTTAGTCTTGCGACCGTACTCCCCAGGCGGTCTACTTATCGCGTTAGCTGCGCCACTAAAGCCTCAAAGGCCCCAACGGCTAGTAGACATCGTTTACGGCATGGACTACCAGGGTATCTAATCCTGTTTGCTCCCCATGCTTTCGTACCTCAGCGTCAGTATTAGGCCAGATGGCTGCCTTCGCCATCGGTATTCCTCCAGATCTCTACGCATTTCACCGCTACACCTGGAATTCTACCATCCTCTCCCATACTCTAGCTGACCAGTATCGAATGCAATTCCTAAGTTAAGCTCAGGGATTTCACATCCGACTTAATCAGCCGCCTACGCACGCTTTACGCCCAGTAAATCCGATTAACGCTCGCACCCTCTGTATTACCGCGGCTGCTGGCACAGAGTTAGCCGGTGCTTATTCTGCGAGTAACGTCCACTATCCAGTAGTATTAGTACTAGTAGCCTCCTCCTCGCTTAAAGTGCTTTACAACCAAAAGGCCTTCTTCACACACGCGGCATGGCTGGATCAGGCTTTCGCCCATTGTCCAATATTCCCCACTGCTGCCTCCCGTAGGAGTCTGGGCCGTGTCTCAGTCCCAGTGTGGCGGATCATCCTCTCAGACCCGCTACAGATCGTCGCCTTGGTAGGCCTTTACCCCACCAACTAGCTAATCCGACTTAGGCTCATCATTTAGCGCAAGGTCCGAAGATCCCCTGCTTTCTCCCGTAGGACGTATGCGGTATTAGCATTCCTTTCGGAATGTTGTCCCCCACTAAATGGCAGATTCCTAAGCATTACTCACCCGTCCGCCGCTAAGTGATAGTGCAAGCACCATCACTCCGCTCGACTTGCATGTGTTAAGCCTGCCGCCAGCGTTCAATCTGAGCCATGATCAAACTCTTCAGTTTAAAATCATTAGTAGCTTATGGCTACAAATCTTGGCTCATCAATTTTCTGACTAAAAATTCGCTCAAATAAACTTCGAGAAATTTTTACCATTCAATCAATGAAATATTTTCGATCGATCAACCAGTAAAAATCCACACAAGTTGTTCTTCTATTCTCTTAATGATCT
>NZ_KB850075.1 GCF_000369525.1 Acinetobacter higginsii | reverse complement strand
CAGAGCAATATTTCAAACGCTATAACAGCAAGAATCCTGAACGTGGCGGAGCTAAAAAAGACAATACAGGCAAGAGTTACCAGGAACGAAAAAACGATATTAAAGACCTACGCCAAAGATGGGCAGATTTATGCAACAGCCATTTAGAAAAACATCAAATTGACAGTCGTATTGATATGCGAAGCTACAAAGAGCAAGGCATAGAGAAAGAACCTGAAAAAAAACTATTACCAAGCCAAGCCAAAGACCCTGAAATCAGGGAAGCCCTGCAACAGTCACGCACAGCCTATAAAGAGCTTGAACAACTAGACTTAGGCGACCCGAAAAAAGACCTGAAAGACCTCAAAGACAGCCCAATTTCAGACAAAGAAATTAAACAGGGGATTGAGAGCTTTAAGGCTGATTTTGACAGCTTCAAACAGCTTGCTTTGGAACAGTACAAAGAACAGCAGAAATTAGAACGAGAGCAACAGAAAACCATGAAGTTTAGAGGGATGAGCCGATGACACCTGATGAAAAAAAGCTATATGCACTGATGGCAGTTGCAGAACAACAGCAGAACCTAGTCAATCAGGCTGTTAAAGAGCTTCAAATCACCGAAGAACGCATTCAAAAGGTCATTGCTGGGCAAACCCATAGCACCGTATCAAAATCGCTAAATACGGGCTTAAAGGAGGGTACAGCGGAGCTTATTAGTACCGCCAAAGCACTTGGACGTTTAAAAAACTCGATTGAATCAGCAAGTGATCAACTCTCATGGAAGCTTCTCACCCTAATTTTAGGAATCTTTATGATTCTTATGCTTGGGATCATTTGGATATTTAGCGTTTATATCAAACCACTTGAAAATATTTCTACAATTGAAAGCTTAAGGCAGGATGGTATTCAGCTTGATATTCGAAATTGTACCGTTGGAGAAGAATCTAAAACGTGCGTTCGTGTGATGAAAGAACAGTGTATTTATGGAAAAAATAAAGATTTCTGCATTATAGACCCTAAATAACGATCACCTGAAAAAGAAAAAGCCCATTCAGTATTGAAACTAAATGGGCTTTCGCTTTATATTCAGCGGTACGCAGTTATTTGATGTATCAGCATCGAATAACGAAGATCATAAGGTTTGGCGACCGTTATGATTTCACACTAGGCTTGTACCTGAACTCTATTTTCACAATAAACGGTGTTTAGATCAAGACTCAAAATGATAAGTCTTCGTTAATTCGTGTTTTAAATCGTCAAATAAGCATCATAGATCGAGCTTTGCCCGCTTCTGCGTGTCCGTTTTACGGTCGGCATGCAGTACGTGTGGTAGGAATAAGTGTCACTGGCGTATTGTAGCTATAGTCGAAAGGCTAAACCGCTTACAGGGGATCTCACATAGGCGGAGCGTTGGGAGTAGTTACATAGGACTTGTTAAGTTGTACGTTGGGGAAACCCTCGCAGAGATACAGGCAATGTAACGACAGGGAGCGCGTGGAGCGAAGTGCAAGACTTTGAGTCCTTGTCTGCATAGTCAGCAAAGCTATGTGCGGATACGACCGATATACGTGGCTCCGAAGCCAAATATATACAGGTAAATCGGCAATACTTAGGGGATATGTCATTTTTTTAAATGACTGCCCTTAGGGTGAGTATTGCCGAAACTCTCTCAACCGTTTCCAAAGCCAAAGCACGAAGTGCGACGCTTTGGGGCGTGTTGAGAGAGTGAGAGCATTTGTTTTTTAGGAGGTTGATTAGTGCAGGTTTACATTTTTAGCCTATTTTTTGCTTAGGCTATTCATGGTTTTTTATTGCTTTAATTATTTCCATTCTTGCTTCTTCAACATTTCCCCAACCGTTAAATTTCATCCATTTGTCTTTTTCTAAATCTTTATAGTGTTCAAAGAAATGTTTCATTTGATCTAATTGAAGCTGAGGAATGTCATTCAGATCTTTAACATTGTCATATAGGGGAGTGAGCTTAGAATGAGGTACAGCAATTATCTTTGCATCAATACCTGCTTCATCTTCCATATACATGACTCCAACAGGGCGGCTGCGAATTACTGATCCTACAGCAACTGCATGTGGAGCTATTACAAATACATCTAATGGATCACCATCTTCACTTAATGTCTGAGGGATATAACCGTAATTAGAAGGATAAGACATTGCTGTACTTAGGAAACGATCAACCAATAATGCATCATATTCTTTATTTACTTCATACTTTATGGGTTTAGCATTTGCAGGGATTTCTATGATGCTATTAAAGTCATCTGGCGGATTAATACCTGCTTTAACATTTTTAAAACTCATTGTTTTACCTTCTAATATTTGAACTATTAATGATTTGTAAAAAATTGATAGGAAACAATTCCTAGCACAGTGAAGATCAGTGAACCAATTACATGAATGGCTATTGTTGAGATAGCATATTCAAGCTTTGAAGCTTGTAGCAACTCAACAATTTCAACTGAAAATGTTGAAAATGTCGTTAAAGCACCGCAGAAGCCTGTAACAACAAATAATTTATAATTAGGACTTATTGAACTGTTTGAAAAAAATGATACAGCTAACCCGATAATGAAAGCACCGATTAAGTTAACAATCACTGTTCCAAATGGAATGTTTTCAAAGACTCTATTAAATCTCAGACTTATGCCCCAACGAAGCCAGGCACCAATTACAGAACCGAGAGCAATTGATAAAAGAGAAAAATACATGTCTGCTCCTAGTTATGAGCAGCAAAAGATATATAAATAACTTTATGAAGGGAAAACATAGCGTAGCTCCATTTTGTAAAAGCAGAGCACGCAACTACGTACCCTGCTTGAGGGAAACGTAGGTATCATCAGCCAGAATTGGCGGTTTGTATAAGGAGGATAGCCATCTCCTTTAAGCTGAAAATTTTAAGCCTATAATTTTAAATATCAATTTTTTTTTAAAAAAGTTGTTTAATTCTAAGATTCTTTACGCTGATTTAGAGTTTCTTGTCCTAAATCCTTCCAAATCTGCCATTTCATATCATTTGGGTCGATTTCAGCAGTTTTAAGCAAAATTCCAAGTAATTCGGCTGGGTCCCGTTGATCTAGGTTCGCAATCTCAAAAAGTGCGCCTAATTGGATGAGATGACGTGTACGAGCTTTACGTTCAGCTTCTTTTTCTGCATTCAGTAATTTTCTAACAGCTACCTTTTGCTTATTCGCTCGATCTATAGCTTTTTCAGCTTTGATTAAGGCATTGAGCTTTTTTTCTTGGTCGGGAGTACGGTATTGGATTTTTGCTAATTCTAATAAAAGCTTTTGTGCATCACTAGGATTTTTTAAAGCAGAAATATAGGTAATTTTTTCAGATAGCCAATCATTATTCATATTCAATTCCATTAATTCAGATACCGCAAAAGTACAGGCTTAATTCTCAAAGAACTTTAACAAAATAATTACGTCCAATGTCCATAATTTTGTTAAAGTTCGTTCTAGAGATTGTCGCCTGCACTTCCATCAAAATTTTGATGGCGCGCTTAGACGTTTCTCAATTTCATTGAGAAACCTAAGCACGTTAGGGACTTCATCCCTAAGACCCTGAAACTTCTTTTTTTCGTAAATTTTCAATTTACGGAAAAAAGAAGTACCAAAGCTAGGAGCAACAGCATGCAACTAAAACAGGTATTGGGAAAAATCAAAGATATTACTTTTGGCGTGATCGCAGCACCGCTACTTATCATCATTATGATGTGGGC
This sequence comes from Acinetobacter higginsii, assembly GCF_000369525.1. Lineage (GTDB taxonomy): Bacteria > Pseudomonadota > Gammaproteobacteria > Pseudomonadales > Moraxellaceae > Acinetobacter > Acinetobacter higginsii. Next base: position 430 of record NZ_KB850075.1, on the reverse strand, counting down.
TTCCATACTCGATCAAAGAGCATTTAAGAAAGAACGAAACCGAAAAAAGGAACAGGATAAAACCTAATGGCAATAGCCCGTTTAAGTGTCAAAGTCGGTAAGGCAGGCAAAGCAGCACCGCATGCTGAATATATTGATCGGGACGAAGAAAAGAAGCTGAAACAGGAACAGGCAGAAAATGACCTTGAACATAGCGATTATGGAAACATGCCGAAATGGGCTGAACATAATCCGATTACCTTTTGGGAAGCAGCCGACCTTTACGAGCGCAAAAATGGCAGTACCTATCGAGAATATGAAATAGCCCTACCTAGAGAGATGAATGCCGAGCAACGCCTAGAACTGGTTGAGCACTTCATTCAGTCTGAAATTGGCTCAAAATATCCTTATCAGTTTGCGATTCATAACCCTAAAGCAATGGACGGCAACG
>NZ_KB850074.1 GCF_000369525.1 Acinetobacter higginsii | reverse complement strand
CCCTCAAGCCGAATTTTCTGAAGTTAGAGCAGCCTTTCTACAACTTATCCCAGGATGTTAAACGATGATAATGAAATCTGTATTTTATGAGTCAAATACAGATTTCAAATTCTCTTTTTTATAAGACTATGAATTAAATTTTCTCAAATAACTCTGCAGCAATCTTCCTAGCTAAATTATCTTTATCAACATCTAGTTCTGATAAATCTATAGCATATTGAATTGCCTCACGACCTGCGATTTCCATAGGTCCATAGTCATCATAATCCTCACCTGTATAAGCATTGTAGGCTCTAAAATCATCCTGCGTGAAATCAACTCCACACATTTGAGCTAAGTAGATGTATAACCATGCTTCTCCATGATTTTTGAAAATTTCTTCATACAGGAAGTATTCAATAGCACTCGTATCACCTCGATTACACAAGTACAGAATCTGGTTGTAAACTGTTTCCTTGTCTGCATCCAAATTAATTTCATGAAGATTCATAGGTGAATTTTTAATATAAGATTCAAAGTGTTCAGCTTGCTTTATGTATTCTTCATACTTTTCTTTATTTTTCTTAGTCTCATCAGAATTGATATATTTTTGTTTATGATTGTCCCAACGACTCCCAAAATTTGATTCATGTCGACCATAAGGAGCTATTTGATTTGCTAAATAACGATAATAAGCACCTAATAGAGCATATGCATCAGCATTCTTACGGTCTTTCGCATAAGATAAAATCTTTTCAAAAGCCTCCCCAATTTCTGAAAACTCGAAATATTCACCATCAAGTTCTAGGTGATCTACCATCCCATTTTCAAAATCGATATAACTTAGTGCTTTTCTTACGACATTAAAGTTAATAACTTCTAAGTTAAGCCATAAAAGTTCTCGATAGACCGTTTTAGAAATCGATAAATATAATTCCTCTGACGCATCGAATTTTAGTAAATCCTTAAGTCTTATGGTGATTTTTTTAATCTTTTCCAGTAAAGCATTACCTTCATAATCATCCCAATGAAGGTCATCTTCACTATAATTTAGATAATCTGTTTCAGGCGGATTTTTCAATATTTCTAGAGTTAGGGCATCAATTAATTCATGCTGATAATATTCTTCAGAATCATCATATTGAGCATCAAGTAAAAGATTTTGAGCAACAAAAGAGCTATAGGTCCTATAGTCCTGATCTAAAGCAATTAATTCATAAATATGTGAACGGCTAATCTTTACAGAATGCTGTTCCTGAATTTTTTTAGATAATTGAAATGCGAATTCTTGAATAGACATAATTTTCTCTACTTCCAACTCTAAACTCTTTATACAAAGAATCTTTGGTGTCATAAGACTTCTAGCAACGCATGTTTAAATGCTAAGAACCAAACGAGTTGATACTTAAGAAAATTAAATTTTAGATATGGCTTTAAAAATTAAACCTATGGTTTTTTATCCCTTTTCTACTCATGCGTAAGTACGGTAGGCGACCTTATTTTTAAAATAATAAATTTCGCATAAATTTACAATTGCCAAAATAGAAAAGTCAGCTAAAAAGCGGACAGTCAAAAAATTCATTCTTTTTCAGACCTACTTTTTATCTTTTTTTGAGCATCTATAATCGCTAAATCGAGAAGCGTTAAAGTCTGCCCTTTTAGGCTATATCCAGACAGCTGATGGAGAACCTCAAAAAGTAGTTGATACTTTTCTGTATTTGGTCGCTCTAGTGCCCAAACCTTTTTATAAAGTTGAGATTGACGAAATTTCCCGGCAAGAAAACGGTCAATTTCGATTCCTTTTAGAAACTTTTTACTGTCTAAATTTTCATCATCTTTTACTTTATAAAGACTTAAAACCCCACCGCCCACTTCAAACTTACGTTGATTTTCAGCTTTACGTTTTTTCCCGGCATCCTTTTTCTGAATCTGACTCAAATACAGCTCCAAGTCACTGTATTCAAGCTTTTGCGCTTTAAAATTCAGATAGCGCGTACACATTGTTTTCAGGATATTCATTTCAGCTGGATCTAGATCATCTTTTTTATAATCTTGGTACAGCTCCAAAAATTTTTCTTCATACTTAGTCCTTCCCGGAGTTCTCACCAACTCATCAAACAACAACTGAAGCTTCAAATGCTCACGGTACGGTTTTAACGCTTCTTTCACAAGAATCTGCTGAGCTTCAGACAACATTTCAAAGTTAAAGTCTTCAGCTTGTAGTGCATCAATAACCTGATTTTGAAGTTCCGAACGAGGATCTTTTTCTAATAAAAACTCAACGAAAGCATGTAACTCTGCCATTTGTAAAAGTTGAGAAGGTCTACCACGCTTTTTTGCTTTTTCTAGTGTCATATCATCGGCCACCAAATTTTCAGAACTGCAACCTCTTTAAATATGGTTTTACCATATTTAAAGAGGGCAGTCTGAAAATAATTATTTAAATAAAAAATAAAATTTCTTGAAAAGAATTTCTATTTTTTATTTAAATAATTCGCACTTGACAGTTTCTCCTGATCGGAGAAACTAGTACGCAATGGGGCGCTTCCCCCTTGACCCCCTTCAACCGGATTTTTCAGCCATCCAGGCATTCCAAATCCGGGCGGTTTTCATTCCGTTTCACTGCATAAAAACCGATCCCAGACCAACAAAAAGGTGAGCATGGCCAGTTATCACTTCAGCGTCAAAAGTAAAAATAAAGGCTACGCCATTCAGCATTACCTCTATATTGCCCGATTGATGCAATACGAAAACGTCCGCAAAAAAAGTGATGAAATTTTAGAATACGTTGAACCTGGCAAATGCATGCCGTCCTGGGTGAAAGATCCCATTGAGTTTTGGAAAGCCGCTGATACTTTTGAGCGAGCCAATGCCAAAGTCTACATGGAGTATGAAATTGCCCTCCCCAACGAATTCACGCCAGAACAGCGTAAAACGCTCATAGAGACGTTTTTAGACAAACATATAGTTCCACAGCAATATCCGCATTCATACGCCATACATAACGTTAAATCGCGCCTCAGTGGCGAAGATCAGCCTCATTGTCACATCATGTTCTCGCTAAAAGCCGATGACAGTATTGAACGGACAGCCGAACAATATTTCAAACGCTATAACCCCAAAGATCCAAGCAAAGGCGGTGCAAAGAAAATCCAGCTGCAGGATGGCCACGCAGACTATTCCACTTTTTTAATCTATATCCGAAAACAATGGGAAAACCATCTGAATGATGCCCTTGCACAGCACTGCCCTACCGTCACCTACACATTGGATGGCCAAGACATCACCATCAAAAATCAGGTTTCAGCAGACAGCTATGAAAAATATAACGAGATCCACAGCACTTTGTATCTTCCTGAGCCTAAGCTAGGCGTTGGTCAACAAAACGCGACAGCGGAATATCTCGCCCAGATCCAAAAAATTCGAGAACACAATCAAAAAGAACGAGAACTCGAAGAACGCCAAAAGCAATTAGATCAACAACATGAATATTTTTATAGTGCTGAAAACCATCCATTTTCATCATTGGAGGTGATGTATTACCTGAATTATTTAGTGAAGAATCAGAAAAATAAGGAAAAACTGCAAAAAGATTTTAGTGAAATTATCAAGACCCAAGAGCCTATATTGCATCAAGAAGACTGGAATATTCATAACATGAATCAAAAATTGAAGGATTCACAACGTAACTCAACACCATGCTTTGAGTTTGACGTGTATTCACCACCAAAGAATCCATTACCCACGCAGAATAAGCCCCCTAAACCGATTCAATCAGAACCAGTACAACCTAAAACTGATGATTATGATTACGGTGGTCCAGGTTTTTAAAATTATCTGGCTTTATTCAGGCCTTACAGAGCGAGTGTCTACGAGCGAACAGACTCAATTAAAATTTTCGCCATGCTTTTTCCCTGATTACAAGCTCCCCTTTGCTGCTGAGACTGAGATACAGAGCATCCCAAAGGGTGCGAACAGATTTAATTTGCATCTAGGTCGAGCGGAGCGAGCATAAAAAACTAATGAGCGAAGCGAATTCCGAGTTGCTTTTGCTTTTTCTAAAAGTCACGAAAGTATTAACCAAAAAATTGCCTCTCGAATCGAGCGAAAGCGAGATTCAATAGAGTTTGAGCGAAGCGAAAACCAAGGGCAATTTTTCATTCTTATCCTTTTTAATATATTTTAAATCTTTTAAATCTTTTAGGCTATCTGAAAGGCTTTAACAGAAAGGCTTTCAGCTCCTAACTATGAGGGATTGACTACTAACTATGAGGGATTGACTACT
>NZ_KB850073.1 GCF_000369525.1 Acinetobacter higginsii | reverse complement strand
TGATGGTAGTGTGGCACTTGCCATGTGAGAGTAAGTCATCGCCAGCTTTTAAATCTAAACACCCCCAACCAACCGTTGGGGGTGTTTTTTATTGGGAAAAATTTTATATACTGGTTGTTTTAAGGGCTTTCTGATATGACTTGGATCGTAGTACAAAGCTTTTCATTTCCCTATGAAGCTCAAATTGCTAAAACTCAGTTAGAAGCAGCTGAAATTCCAGCGCGTATTGAAAATGAACATACTATTAATATGGATTGGCTTTACTCCAATGCTTTAGGTGGTGTGCGACTGTTAGTTCCTGAAAGCTATGCAGAAGAAGCTAAAGTACTACTTGCTCAAGATTTTAGCCAAGAATTAGAACAACAATTTGGAACAAGTGAAAGCTGTCCTAAGTGTGGCAGTAGCGATATACAACCCTATACAGAAGGTAAACGCCCTGCTTATGTGGTTTTCCTATTGCTTGGCTTTCCGCTCTTTTCGTATGAAAATGGAACGAAGTGTCGGCAGTGCCAACATTTTTGGACCTGAGCATGCCTAGACTTAAGATATGAAGTCAAAAACTGATCAATAGAACATCATTTGAATTAAAAAAGTAATAAGATAAAACAATATAAAATTAAAAAAGGACAATAAAATGGAATATAAAGGAAGTTGTCATTGTGGAAAAATAACCTTTGTTGCGCAAGGTGATTTGACTGAAGCAATGTCATGTAACTGCTCGATCTGCCAAAGAAAGGGTTCTTTATTGTGGTTCTTACCGACAGATAAAGTTGATGTTTCAGCTCAAGAAAATACTTTAGCTCGTTACCAATTTAATAAGCATGTGATTGACCATCATTTTTGTAAGATCTGTGGTATTCATCCTTATGCAACAGGCATTGATCCGCAAGGGAATCAGATGTATGCCATTAATATCAGATGTATCGAAAATTTAGATTTGGAAAGCATCAAAATCAATCATTTTGATGGCCGTTCGGTTTAACACTCAAATTCAGAGAATAAAAATGACTAAGAAAAAACAGCTAAATGCTGAACAGACGATTGTATTGTTCGAGATATTAAAAAAGCGTTTTGAAGCCAATATGCATCGGCATCAGGGGTTGAGTTGGCCTGATATCGAGGAGCAATTAAAACAGCAACCCGAAAAGCTATGGGTATTGAATCAGATGGAAGAGACTGGAGGGGAGCCAGATATGGTTTCATTTGACTCAAAATCATCTGAAATTGTCTTTTATGATTGTGCCGTAGAAACTCCAAAAGGGCGTAGAAGTCTTTGTTATGATCGTGCTGCTTTGGATGCGCGTAAAGAACATAAGCCTGAAAATAATGCGGTCGATGTGGCTGAAGCCATAGGAATTGAAATGCTCACAGAAGAGCAATATAGGCAGTTACAGTCAGTTGAGCATTTTGATCTCAAAACCTCAAGTTGGGTAAAAACGCCAGAAGATGTACGTAAATTGGACGGTGCAATTTTTTGTGATAGTCGTTATGGCCGCGTCTTTACCTATCACAATGGTGCTCAATCCTATTATGCGACCCGTGGGTTTCGTGGCCGATTAAAATTATAGTTTTATAATTCGAACGTGCTTTTGGCATGTTTTTTTAAGCTTTGATTTTGCCAAGCGCTTGCTTGGTTTTTCTGATTTTGCTACTTTAGTGTTCATTCAATAAACAATGATCAATAATTGCTAGGAAGCAGAATATGCACCTTAATCCTTTGTACTACAACGAGCAGCATCTTGAATTTGCCAAGAGCATTCGACGTTTTGTTGAAAAAGAAATTTCGCCTTTTATCAATGAATGGGATGAAAGTGAAACCTTTCCGCGAGAGCTGTATAAGAAAGCCGCAGATATTGGTTTGTTGGGATTAGGTTTTGAAGAGCAATATGGTGGGATTGCGGGAACAGATGCATTTTATACATTGTTATCTTCGATTGAGATTGCAAAATGTGCTTCGGGTGGTTTAGCGGCTTCTTTACTGTCACATACCATTGGTGCACCACCAATCCAGCATTTTGCCAATGAAGAGGTTAAAGCTCAGGTACTCCCTCAGATTTTGTCAGGTGAAAAAATCTCGGCATTGGCGATTACTGAGCCAGGCGGTGGATCAGATGTGGCTTCGCTTAAAACCAAAGCTGTGCGAGAAGGTGATTATTTTCTGGTGAGTGGTGAAAAAACCTTTATCACTTCAGGGATGCGAGCAGATTATTATTCAGTGGCAGTGCGTACTGATCCAAATGCCAAAGGGGCAAATGGTATTTCAATGCTTCTCATAGATGCGCATAGTGCAGGGATCAGTAAAACCAAACTGGATAAGATGGGATGGTGGGCATCCGATACGGCACACCTGCATTTTGACAATGTTAAAGTGCCTGCCAGCCATTTATTGGGTCCTGAAAATATGGGCTTTCTGGTGATTATGAATAACTTCAATATGGAGCGTTTTTTCCTTGCTGCCAGTAGTTATGGCTTTGCCCTAACTTGTTATGAGGAGGCATTGGATTGGGCACAGCAACGCCAAACCTTTGGTAAGCGTTTGGTCGATCATCAGGTGATGCGTCATAAGTTAGTGGATATGGCCACGCGACTAACGGCAACCCGTGCTTTACTCGAGGATACCGCTTATCGTTTAGGCAAGCCTGAATTGCAAGGTAGTGAACTGATTGCCCAGATTTGTATGCTGAAGAATGTTGCCACTCAAACTATGCAATTCTGTGCCGATGCTGCGGTACAAACACTCGGAGGCATGGGTTTTATGCGTGGTACTAAGTCTGAACGCATTTATCGTGAAGTGAAGGTGAATATGATTGGTGGTGGTGCAGAAGAAATTATGAAGGATTTAATTAGTAAACAATTGGGTTATTAAACTCATTTCATACTTGATTAAAAGTGCGGTTAAAACACCGCACTTTTTCATTTTTGAAATTTATTCTAGTTCAGCTAATTCTTCTAAAGAAATTTGACGGATTTCAAAGATGGGTTGTTTTAGAAATGAATTCAGTGCTTTGATATCAATAAATCTTATGCTGTCTAATGCAATACCTTCGATACTATCTTTTTCAGCATCATAGCGAATATCTGAAGTCTGTTCGATAAACTGTTTCAATAATAATGGACTATGACTTAACTCTGAAAGTGGTTTGTTCATCAAGGCTTCGAACTCATAGTCCATCGCATAAATATTGGATTCCCACATAACATCACTAAAATTCTCATCTTGACTAGAGATAATGCTGCCAGTCTCATAGCCAGAGAAATAGTCTTCTTCTGAATTGATCCAAAGTACATAGCAAGGTTGTGTCGCATCGATTTCTAAGAGTTGATACCAGACGATACCTGAAATTTGAGCAAATTCGAAAGCATCATCTTCATTCAGTTTCGGAATTTCACCATCTTCGATATCAAACTTTTTGCCTGTTTTTTCTAATACCAAAGCTTCAAGTTTTTCGTAGATTTCATCATCTACTTCGCCATTGCCGATGTCATAGTTACAGAGTTCATCATAATATAAGCCCTCAACAATTAAGGTTTTATAGGCCTTTTCTGCTTCAACTTTATCTGTATAAATCTGTTTGATTGCCCCAGTTGAAACGCAGTTGGTTAGATGCCATTCGTCATTATAGGCAAAGTCATTTTGACGAATCACGTATTGGATATTGCTCATTTTTATTTCCCCTTAAGTTAAGCAATTTTAGTTTTTAATTCTTGCAGCTTAGCTGCACTAGGCGGCACAGTCATGCCATTGTCCATCCAGAGTTCAAAACGCATCGGATTGAAAAAGAAATCGGGACAAATATCAAAATCAATCAATTGGGCTTCACTTTTTCCCATCATGGGAAGAATGGTATTGATAAACCAACTATTGTGGGTGATCAGTAACGACTTTAATTGTCCAGTCACTGATAATGGCGAGAGCAGGGTTGCCGATAGTTTTGGATCATTAATCACATCAGCATGGAATTTCTCTAGGCGTTTTGCTAACCCATCTGTAGGGATATCCTGCATCGCTGCAACAAAATCACCTAAAGTTGGAATAAAGCGGTGATGGAAATCAACCAATAGGTGATCTTTTTCACACAGGTCTTTCACTTCAATGCTTTTACCTGCACTATTTTCGAAGTGATGTCCAAAGATCGGAATAATGACTTCCTGAACACCCCAAAAGGTATGCAAGATACGATGGCGATTGTCGGTACACAACATTTTGGTGCTGTCGATTAGAGCATGAATATCAATATAATCTTCAAGCTCGCCCCCACGACGTTTCACCGAAATATTGGCATGTTGTACTGGATTCATTTTTACGAATTCTTATAATCATTTGATGTTTAAGAACAATAGCAGCTTTCTGATACAACGAACATAGATAAATAGGTGTGAGCGATAAGCTGTGTCGTACTTAAATTAGAATCATTTTTTTAGAATGCCTGATATTTTTTATCGGTCCAATCTACATTTAAAATTGCCCAACGCTCATGATCTTTCCACTCTTTTCCACCAACGCGCAGGTACTGGCGGGAGAAGCCTTCTTTTATAAAACCTGCATGTGCAACAAGGCGAATAGAGAGTAGATTGTCTGGTTGGATATTGGCTTCTAGTCGATGCAGGTTTAGAGTTTGAAATGCTTCTTGTAAAACCAATTGCAGCCCTTGTCGCATGTAGCCATGTCCTGCATAAGGAGAAAAGGCTTCATAACCCAAGTAAGCAGAATGAAAGTAACCTCGAACGATATTGGAGATATTAAAGGTGCCAACAATGGCATGATTTTCTTTCAAGCAGACAAAATAACGATGTTCTTGTGCGAGATACTGTTGAAAGTCTGTTGGTGGATAAGTCCAAGGCTGATGCAGTTGAATACTCTTTTGGTAGGCAAGTTTGATTTCAGCTAAATCGCTGAGTTGAGGCTTACGTAAATAGATAGCACTCATTTCACCGCCATTTCCCAAACCATTTCAGTCAGTTCATCAATTTTGACTTTACCTTCGGGTCTGTACCACGTCACCGTCCAAGAAATCGAGCCACCAAGCAAACGACGCCAGATAAAAGCATCGTGTTTCACCTTGCCTTGAACACGTAATTTTTCAATCACATCCAACCAGACTTGCTCATATTCATTACGCATTTTCAGAAGGTAATCTTGTTTTTCTTTAGAAAGGGCAAACCATTCATGTACCAGTACCGCCATCGCTGCGCCTGTATCACCTGCAATGGAAAGTAATTCAGCTTTGATGAGATGACGTAATTGTTGTTCAGGAACGGTTGAGCGTTCAGCGGCTTCTTTTAAACGGGCGAAGTTATAGATAATGGTTTGTTCCATCACTGTCGCTAGAATTTCATCTTTACTTTTGAAGTGATGAAACAGGCTTCCCGATTGAATGCCAATAAATTCACCGAGTTGACGAACCGTAGTTTTGTCATAACCTTGCTTATAAAACAGATAGGCAGCACCTTGCAGTAAACGTCCACGCGGACTGTCATCAAAACAAACAATCTTGGGTATTTGCTCAATTGAGGTTGCGATCATGCCTATCCGTCTATCCCGTTTAATCCAAAGTGTATTGTAACAAAAATCATTTGATGCATTGTCTTATCTTTTTATAACAAGCATTTGCTTGAGTTTGTCTATTTTTGCCAATACAGCATAGCATTATGCACTTTACAAACCAAGCACTTGCTTGGTAATGTTAAGGCGTTTTTAGCAATAACAATGAGAAAGCGCATGACAACTGTCAAACAGGATGACCAGAGGGTAGTCAAAATTGGGTGTGCATCAGGCTTCTGGGGCGATACCAACACTGCTGCATTTCAGTTGGTGCATCTGAGTGATATTGATTATTTGGTCTTTGATTATCTGTCAGAAATCACCATGTCGATTATGGCGAAAGCGATGATGATTGATCCAAGTCATGGTTATGCTTTGGATTTTGTCAGTCGAGTCATGGCACCCCTGATCAATAAAATTGCTGAGAAAAAAATAAAAGTGATCAGCAATGCGGGTGGGGTAAATCCTTTGGCTTGCCGTGATGCCCTACAAAAAATTATTGATGAAAAAGGCTTGGATTTAAAAGTTGCAGTGGTTTTGGGTGATGATGTATTACCCAAGCAGGCTGAATTACTCACCCAGAATGTTAAGGAAATGTTTAATGCTGAAGCCTTACCCGCACATGTTGCCAGTAGTAATGCCTACCTCGGTGCTGTTGCGATTCGCGATGCCTTGGACTTAGGTGCTGATATTGTGATTACTGGCCGTGTGGTCGATTCAGCGGTTGTGCTTGCTCCATTATTACATGAGTACAAATGGTCACTGGATGATTATGACAAGTTGGCACAAGGTTCTTTGGCAGGGCATGTGATCGAATGCGGTGCACAGTGTACAGGTGGAAACTTTACCGATTGGCGTCTCGTTCAAGGCTTTGACAACATGGGCTTTCCGATCGTGGAAGTGAGTGCTGATGCTTCATTTATTGTGACCAAGCCGAAAGGGACAGGTGGCCTCGTTTCAACTGCAACCGTAGCAGAGCAGATTGTCTATGAGATCGGCAATCCACAAGCCTATCTTTTACCTGATGTGAGTGCTGATTTTAGCCAAGTCCATTTAGAACAGGTAGGAGAGCATCGGGTCAAAGTGAAAGGTGCAACAGGGCGTGCGCCAACTCAGCAATATAAAGTGAGTGCTACATATGCGGATGGTTATCGTGTTTTGGTTAGTTTCTTGATTGCAGGTCGTGAAGCGCCAGAAAAAGCCCAAGTGATCGCCGATGCCATTATCAACAAATGTGAACGGGTGTTAGCACTACGTTCAGTTCCTCCTTTTAGTGAAAAGTCGGTTGAGATTCTCGGGATTGAAAGTACTTATGGTGCACATGCGAAAGTGAAAGATAGCCGTGAAGTAGTGGTCAAAATCGCGGTTAAGCACTTGTTTAAAGAAGCTTGTATGTTCTTTGCTTCTGAAATTGCCCAAGCTTCTACAGGGATGGCACCTGCATTGGCAGGAATCGTCGGCGGTCGACCTAAAGCCTCGGCAGTGGTGAAGCTATTTTCTTTCTTGATTGATAAAGATCAATTAAAGGTAGAAGTCGACTTTGCAGGACAGCGTTATCCCGTTCAAATCCTCGTCGGACAAGCTTCACAGGATTATACGCAACATCCCGTTGGTGACGTAGCCGTATATCAAGGTGATGAGATTGAAGTTCCTCTCGTTGAAGTTGCACATGCACGCAGTGGAGATAAGGGCAATCACAGCAATATTGGGGTGATCGCGCGCAAGGCTGAATATTTACCGTGGATTCGTGCGGCACTGACTGAGGCCAATGTTGCAGCGTATATGCGGCATGTTTTAGATCCTGAAAAATCAAAAGTGATTCGTTATGAACTGCCTGCCATGCATGCACTGAATTTCATGTTGGAAAATGCATTGGGGGGCGGGGGAATCGCCAGTTTGCGGATTGATCCACAAGGTAAGGCGTTTGCACAGCAATTATTGGATATGCCGGTGAAAGTGCCTAGAAAACTGATATCTTGAGCTGCATTTACCTGGTGTTGGAGTCTCGTTTGTCGTAAAGCAATACAAGCGAAACTCCAGTATTTTTTATATTATGTCTAGCCCACAAGAGAGCAGATAGTCATAGATTGAGTCATAGTATTTTCGAGGTCGTGTTGGATCTTTTCCATCTACAGCAGGAATAAAAATAACCATACCTTGTCGGGCTCGGGTTAATAGAACTCTATAAGCATTGAGAAGGTAATTTTTAGTTGAGTCTTTATTAATATTCTGCCACTTTGAGCCTTTAAAGCTTTGAAATTGCCAACCCTCATCATAATAGAGGTTAATATCCCAAGTTACACAGGTATAGTCGATTTCAAGTCCTTGTATATCGAACTCAGTCGCAATATCCTCTAAGTAATAAGATGACCGAGTATCATCCTCATGATTTAAAAACCAATCAGGTGGAGATATATCATTCTTAACATAGATACCTTCTGCTTTTAGTCTTTTAGCGCCTGAACTTGCGATCAGTCCAATTCTTTCTGTACCTCGAGCTTGATGTCTTAACCAGTTTTTTGCCTTGGTTAAGTCTCTAGTGATTTTAATTGGATAATTATGTTTGATGTCTTGGTAAATTTGAGCGGCTTGAGCATTTTGATTGTCTAAAATGGATTGGATCAAGGATGCAACTTTTTCACTTCGAAATGATCGAACAGAGGTGGATAAATGAAGATCAGTTTTTTTGATGTCCATGTTGTTCTAACCAGTTTGATAAATCTAAATTATTTAGATAGGTATTAGGTTCAGCCAAAATCTTATCTGAATAATAAATATCCCAGGATTGGTATTTTGTTTTTAGCGACTCAATCCATTCTGAAACGCCGGCTTCACCTGTATTGATTTCTTGTCCGCCTCCGATTAAACATATAATTGCACACCAATCTTCATGTCGATCCATTACACTGATTAAATATTCGGGTTCAGACATGTCAAAGTTTGTGATTCCTTTTTTCTGTTGCATGAACTTGGAGACTTGTTCTTTTTGCCAAGCTCTTTGTGCTTCATCGAAAACGACAACCTTTTCAATAGGTGCATGAGGCGTTCTTAAATTGTCATCTCTAAAATGATGAATATTTTGGATAAAAGCCTTTGCTTTCCTTTCAGCTTCTGTACGTAAAATTCTCTGACCACTCCTTTTAGCAGATTCTACTGAATCTCTAGTCAATGCTTCTCTCAAGACATCAACTAACGGGCCATTACCAGATAGAAATACTGAGTGTTCTGATTCATCTGCTTTTAGTCGTTCGTTCGCGATGTTTAGACCTGCAAGTGTTTTTCCTGCCCCAGGAACACCTGTTAAAAAGCAGATTGATTTCCTATGCTGAGCTTTGGAGTCTTCGATAATTTCATTTATTAAAATGGAGGTGTTGGAGAGGTTAATTGCACCAGCATCACTTCTTGAAATTTCTTCAACACTATGGCCTTTATATAAAGCTTGAGCTGCTTCAATAATCGTTGGCGTAGGTTTATATATGCTATTTTCCCAAGTCTCAATATTTAGACTTTCTTCAATTTTTATGTGGTCTAGAATTTTGATCAGCGTTGCTTTAAAGTTTTCTTTATTACATAGGATACAACGGGTCAGATCTAGAGAGCTATCAATCTGAGAGGTCGTACTTGGGGCATTCGTCGCGATAAGGATCGGGATAATCGTTTTATTATGACTTCCTTCATGAAAATTTTGTAAATCTAAACAATAGTCAATTGTCTGATTCTGAGCATAGTTTGAATAACTTTTGTCGCCTACTTTGAACTCTATTACAAAGATTAAATTATTTATAATTAAGATATTATCTACTCGTTTTCCCATTCTAGGGATAGAGAACTCAAAATATAAATGACCACAGAACTCTTTAAGTTCCTGTTTTAGAAAATCAATTTGTTCAAGCCAAGCATTTTTTTGTAAATCTTCTAAATCATGTTGATGATGACGTGCAAGTTGTCCAAAAATTGCATTTTTATTTTCATTTAAAAAAAAATCTATCGAACTTTGATAATAGCTTGTATTCATTGTGAGTTTTTAAAGTTTAAAAAATCTTAAATTGAACAGCATGTTAGCACTAGAAATAATATTTTAGCAAAAAATGACATTTAAATTTGAATAAGAAAGGCATCTTGGTACTTTACAAACCAAGCACTTGCTTGGTAGTGTGTGTTCAGTTAAAAATAATAGATGAATGGATCATAAAACATGGCTTATCAATCAATTTTCAGGGCAGATGCATTTGCTGACAAAGTGGTGATCATCACAGGTGGTGGTTCGGGTATTGGCCGTTGTACTGCACATGAGTTGGCTTCTTTAGGCGCACAAGTGATCATCACAGGCCGTAAAGTTGAAAAACTAGAAAAAGTCAGCCAAGAAATTCTGGAAGATGGAGGCAAAGTCCATTTCATCGTCTGTGATAACCGTGAGGAAGAGCAAGTCAAAAATATGATTGCTGAGGTGCTGGAAAAATATGGCAAGCTCGATGGTTTAGTCAATAACGCGGGGGGGCAATTTCCTTCTGCATTAGAGAATATTTCTGCCAATGGTTTTGATGCCGTGGTTCGTAATAACCTACATTCAACCTTTTACCTGATGCGTGAAGCCTATAACCAGTGGATGGCAAAGCATGGCGGCAGTATCGTTAATATGACAGCAGATATGTGGGGTGGTATGCCGGGCATGGGCCATTCAGGCGCAGCACGTTCAGGTGTTGATAACCTGACCAAAACGGCTTCAGTGGAATGGGGGAAATCTGGGGTACGTGTCAATGCGGTTGCACCAGGCTGGATTATTTCTTCGGGCATGGATAATTATAGTGGTGATTTTGCCAAAGTGATTATTCCAAGTTTAGCGAGTAATGTTCCATTAAAACGAATGGGCACAGAGTCAGAAATCTCTTCAGCGATTTGCTATTTACTTTCAGATGCTGCTGCTTTTGTATCTGGTGTCACCCTGCGTATTGATGGGGCTGCTTCACAAGGTACACGTATGTACCCACTGGCAGATGCGACCAATAATGACGCCTTTAATGGTTTCCATCGTGCTTTTATCCCTGACATCTTCAAAACAGATGGAGAATAAACATGAGTATTCTCCAATCTGAAATTGCAGTGGGTAGTGAACACTATGAGCAAAATCGAGAGGCTTTATTAACGCAGCTGGCTGAAGTTCGTGCCGTGCAGCAAAAAAGCATCGATAAATCTTATGCGGCAAAACCCAAGTTTGATAAGAAAGGCAAAATCTTACCGCATGAGCGTATTCGCTTACTGTTAGATGCAGATTCACCTTTTGTCGAGCTATGTGGTCTGGTGGGCTACAACATGCATGACGATAAAGATGGTTCCGAAGCTGGTGGTGGCGTGATTGCAGGCATTGGTTTCGTTAGTGGTGTACGCGCACTGGTTTCTGCCAGTAACAGCGCCATTAAAGGTGGCACCATGTCACCAATGGGGGTGCATAAAACCCTGCGATTGCAAAAGATCGCATTAGAACAAAAGCTGCCGATGGTCACTTTGACTGAAAGTGGTGGCGCAAACTTGAACTATGCGGCGGAGGTATTTACCTATGGCGGTATGACTTTTGCCAATCAGGCACGTTTATCTGCGGCAGGGATTCCACAAGTTGCGGTGGTGCATGGTAATGCAACGGCAGGTGGTGCTTATCAACCAGGTTTGTCTGATTATGTGATTGCAGTACGCAAGCAAACAGAAATGTTATTGGCTGGCCCACCGCTGTTATTGGCAGCAACAGGGGAAGTGGCAACTGCGGAAGAACTGGGCGGTGCAGAAATGCATACCCAAGTGTCAGGTGTCGCAGAATATTTAGCTGAAAATGATGCCGATGGGATTCGCTTAGCCCGTGAGATTTTTGAACATCTGAATTGGAAAGAGCAAACCGCACAATCCAATCAGAGTTATAAAGAACCACGTTATGCTGCGGAGGAGCTGTTAGGCATTGTTCCACAAGATCCAAAGCAACCTTTTGATATGAAAGAGATCATTGCACGGATTATTGATGATTCGGATTTTCTCGAATTTAAGCAGGAATATGATGCCTTAACTGTTTGTGGTTGGGCCAAAGTGGGTGGACTACATATTGGCATCATTACCAATAATGGGCCGATTACCCCACAAGGGGCAGCCAAAGCAGCACAGTTTATTCATCTGTGTGAACAGACCCAACGCCCACTTTTATTTCTGCACAACACCACTGGCTTTATGGTCGGAACTGATGCCGAGCAGAACGGGATTATTAAACATGGTTCCAAGCTGATCCAAGCAGTTGCCAATGCCACAGTACCCAAGATTTCGATTGTGGTGGCAGGCTCTTATGGGGCAGGTAACTATGCCATGTGTGGTCGTAGTTTGTCCCCGCAGTTTATCTTTGCATGGCCAAACTCTCATGTCGCAGTAATGGGCGCAGCACAAGCAGGTAAAGTCTTGCGTATCGTAGCTGAGGGCAAACAAAAAGCCTCGGGAATGGAACCGAATCCGCAGATGCTGGATTTCTTGGAACAAAGTACAGCGATGAAATTGGAACAGCAGTCGACGGCTTTATTCAATACCGCAATGCTGCATGACGATGGCATCATCGACCCTAGAGATACCCGTAAAGTATTGATATTTTTATTACAAACCATTTATGAAGCACAACAACGTGAATTAAATCCAACACGATTTGGTGTGTCGAGATTTTAATTTTTAACACCCTCATCCTAGCCTTCTCCCAGAGGGAGAAGGGATTCCCTCTCCCTTTTTGGGAGAGGGTTAGGGTGAGGAGGAAAAACAATTTTTAAGGAACAAAAACAATGAAATTTACTGCAGAACATGATGCTTTACGCCGTACCACACGCCAGTTTGTTGAAAATGAGCTGAACCCTTTTATTCCAGAATGGGAAGAAGCAGGCCGTTTTCCGATTCATGACGTATTTAAGAAAATGGGGGATTTGGGTTTATTGGGGATTTGTAAGCCTGAAGAAAATGGCGGTTTAGGACTCGATTATTCATACAACCTTGTGGTGGCAGAAGAGTTAGGTCGAGCTGCTTGTGGTGGTGTGCCACTGGCGATTGGTGTGCAAACTGATATGGCAACGCCTGCACTGGCACGTTTTGGCAGTAAGGAACTACGAGATGAGTTTTTAAATCCTGCCATTCGTGGTGAATATGTTGCGTCGATTGCAGTCTCGGAAGTGCATGCTGGTTCTGACGTGGCAGCCATCAAAACCACAGCAAAAAAAGATGGTGATGATTATGTGATTAATGGCAGCAAGATGTGGATCACCAATTCACTGCAAGCCGATTTCTTCTGTTTACTTGCCAATACTTCTGACGATAAGCCACACGTCAATAAATCCATGATTATTGTTCCTGCCAAGACAGCAGGGATTAGCTTTTCAGAACCCTTAAATAAATTGGGGATGCGCTCTACCACTACGGCACAGGTCTATTTCGACAATGTGCGTGTACCGCAACGCAACTTGGTTGGGGTGGAAGGCATGGGCTTCATGATGCAAATGATGCAGTTCCAAGAGGAACGTATGTGGGCTTGTATCAATGCGGTGGGGGGCATGGAAAAAGTCATTCAGCAAACTATTGACTACACCAGAGAACGAACCACGTTTGGTCAGCCTTTAATTCATAACCAGTATGTACATTTCCGTTTTGCTGAACTGATGACAGAAGTTGCGGCATTAAAAGCCTTAACGCTTCAAGCCTGTGAACAGCATGTTGCGGGTGAAGATGTCACTTTAATGGCTTCAATGGCAAAGCTGAAAGCGGGGCGATTAAGCCGTGAAGTGGCAGACAGTTGCCTGCAATATTGGGGTGGTAATGGTTTTATGTGGGATAACCCTGCATCGCAACTGTTCCGTGATGGTCGCTTAGGTTCGATTGGCGGTGGCGCAGATGAAATCATGTTGGGGATCATTTGTAAGCTCACCGACATTCTGCCGAAGAAAAAGAAAAACTAGGAGCAGAAGCATGACAGTTGCAACTTCTCTTGCAGGCTTAGCGTTAGATGACAGCATTCAGCTCGAACAGCAAGGTGGTATTTTAACGCTATGGCTGAATCGTCCTGAAAGCCGTAATGCCATGAGTTTAAAGATGGTTACTGCCATTCAACAGGTGTTTAGCCAGATTGCCAATGATACATCCATTCGCGCTGTGATTTTACGTGGTCAAGGCGGGCATTTCTGTGCAGGTGGCGATATCAAGGATATGGCGGGATTACGCGTTGAAGCTGCCAATAGCGGTAGCTTACAGCCCTATGTGGATTTTAACCGTCGTTTTGGCGCCATGGTTGAACAAGTGGATCAAGCACCGCAAACCGTTGTGGCAGTTTTGGAAGGTGCAGTACTCGGTGGCGGTTTTGGTCTGGCTTGTGTTTCAGATATTGCCATCAGCCGTGATACTGCACAGTTTGGTCTACCTGAAACAGGCTTAGGTATTTTGCCTGCACAGATTGCGCCTTTTGTAGTGAAGCGGATTGGTCTGACTCAAGCCCGTCGTTTGGCCTTATTGGGTTTACGTTTTGATGGCAAGACGGCTTTAGATTTGGGTGTTGTTCATCAAGTTGCACAAGATGATGTTGAGCTTGAACAACAGCTTACAGAGATCATTCAGCAGATTAAACGTGCTGCCCCATTGGCTTCCCGTACCACCAAAGCTTTATTGCATCGGACACTGAATGAGCCTTTAGGGCAGCTTTTGGATGATGCGGCACAACAGTTTGCTCAGGCTGTCGGCGGCGCAGAAGGACAAGAAGGCACCATGGCCTTTATTCAAAAACGTAATCCGAGTTGGTTTGACTAAAATTTCCTCCAAATCCGCTTTATTAAACAAGAGGGACTTCCTCCGTTAAGAGGTGGATTGAGAGGGATTTAATAATCGAGATGAAACAATGAGTTTTTCAAAAGTCTTAGTGGCAAACCGTGGTGAAATTGCTGTTCGTGTGATGCAAACAGCTAAAGCAATGGGCTATCAAACGGTTGCGGTGTATTCAGATGCAGATGCCAATGCCCGTCATGTCCAACTGGCCGATGAAGCGGTTTATATCGGTGCATCTAAAGTTTCAGAATCCTATTTATCCATTGCCAATATTATTGCAGCCTGTCAGAAGACTGGAGCTGATGCGGTCCATCCAGGTTATGGCTTTCTGTCTGAAAATACCGACTTTGCTCAGGCTTGTCTTGATCATGGTATCACTTTTATTGGGCCGACGGCTGCTGCCATCGAGTTGATGGGCAGTAAACGTCTTTCTAAAATTGCCATGATCCAAGCAGGTGTACCTTGTGTGCCTGGTTATGAAGGTGATCAGCAAGGCCTTGATTATCTAGCACAACAAGCTGAGAAGATTGGCTATCCTTTAATGGTCAAAGCCTCAGCAGGTGGTGGTGGGCGAGGTATGCGTTTGGTCCAAGATGCTGCTGATGTATTGGACGCATTAAAAACAGCGCGTTCGGAAGCAGAAAATGCCTTTGGTTCGGGTGAGTTGATCTTAGAGAAAGCGGTGATTGCCCCAAGGCATGTCGAGATTCAGGTCTTTGGAGATACACATGGCAATTATGTGTATTTATTTGAAAGGGATTGTTCGATTCAACGCCGTCATCAAAAAGTCGTTGAAGAAGCACCTTGTCCAGTGATGACACCTGAACTACGTCAGAAAATGGGCGAGGCTGCTGTTGCGGCAGCACAGGCGTGTGATTATGTTGGGGCAGGCACGGTCGAGTTTCTGCTTGATCAATCGGGTGAATTCTATTTCTTGGAAATGAATACGCGTCTGCAAGTCGAACATCCAGTCACTGAAATGGTCACAGGCTTGGATTTGGTGGAATGGCAATTGCGTGTTGCCAATGGCGAAACCCTGCCTTTACAACAACATGAGTTGAGCTTAAACGGACATGCGATCGAAGTCCGTTTATATGCAGAAGATCCACGTCAGGACTTCCTGCCACAAACAGGCAAAGTACTGCGTTGGCAAGCAGCGGGTGCTGATAGCACTCTACCGAATGTCCGTATTGATCATGGCATGCTAGAACACGGTGAAATCAGTCCCTTCTATGATCCGATGGTGGCCAAAGTGATTGCCTATGGCAAGACCCGTCAGGATGCGATTCGACTGCTTGCCAAAGCGGTTGATGATTGTGTCTTGCTTGGTGTGAATAGCAATAAGCAGTTTCTTGTCAATTTATTACGCCATCCGATCATTGTGGCTGGGGATACCAATACGGCATTTATTCAGCAACACTTCCAAGAAGATGTCAGCCTGCACCAACAAGCTTTGCCGCTTGAAACCTTAGCCGTGGCAGCAGCACTGTTTACCCAGCAAAATCAGCAGCAAGTGGCTTGGCAAACGGGTGTTGCTATGCCGTTTCCACTGAAACTGAAATATGCCGATCAGCAGATTTTGTTGCATGTGCAAAATGATCAGCAGCAGGTCAAAGTTACGTTATGTGATCAACAAGCAACCATCAATATTGTAAGCATCAGTGATGTGCAGATTGTTTATAGTTGTGAAGGTGTTCGACGCAAGCTCGCCTATGTTATTGATCAGGATCAACTCTATTTGGATGCAGCTAATGGTAATGTATTGATTGAAAATAGCACCTATGCAGTACCAGAAGCGGCTGAGGTGGTGGGTGATGGCAAAATTCGTGCACCAATGGACGGTGCGATTGTGAATTTGCTGGTCAATGTCGGAGATTCAGTAACAAAAGGACAAACCTTATTGGTGCTTGAGGCGATGAAGATTCAGCAACAAATCAAATCCGATGTCGATGGTGTTGTCGAGGAGTTGATTGGTCAAGTCGGGCAACAAGTGAAAAAACGTCAATTGTTATTAAACCTTAGCACGACTTGAAGACAACATTAGAATAGAGCAAAAAGCGAGGTCTTAGCCCTCGCTTTTTAATAAGTGCAGCACCGCATTTAAAGAATGCTCTGAATTCCCTTGTAATTCTTGTGTTGCAAATTCAGCTAAGGCTTGTTCATGCGCTAACAAATACTGGAGAAAGTCTTGTGTGTTGGCATCTGCGTGTTGCTGCATCCGTTCAAAAGTGACCATAAACGGTTGTGTACCTTGCTTAAGTAAATGCATGGCCAGTTTCCAAGGTAATTTAGCCATCGCAATGCCTGATGCCTTGGCCTGTAACTTAATATGCAGACGAATTGTGGCTGTCTGACCTTGTTGACTTAAGAACTGCTGTAACTTGTGCAGGGTTTGGGTTTCCAGTTTGGCCAGCGTTTGCCATTTTTGTTGTTGCTCAATTGAGCGTGTATGCTTGGCTGCATTTAAAAAGATCAGTTCACCCAGTATTTCTGATTCAAGTGCAGTATTCAGATCGTGTTGATATTGTGGGTAATGCATCGCTGATTTCCTTTAATTTAGGTGTCTCATTGGTTTTTTCTAGCAAATGGCCAACGTATTTGTTTGAGATAAGTCTTTGGTAGCGCAGTCTTTAACCCGACTTGTCCTGCTTTCACGGGTTTGCTTTCATAGTAATACGTCCCAAACAGATGATCCCAGATCATCCAGAATTCACCAAAGTTTTTACGACCAAAACCATATTTATGATGCCAGCGATGGACTTCGGCAACCCCCAGTAAATGTCTAAAAACACCTACAGAATAATCCAGATTGGCATGCTGAAAAGCCAAATGAATTGCGGTTAATCCCATCCACGTCCCAATCAGATTGGCGGGTGCACCGATTAAGGTAATACAGATAATTCCAGGCGCTGCGAGCAGAATGGCACTTAATGGATGACGACGTTCACCATTCAGCCAATATAATCGTTCAGCGCTATGATGAAGGGCATGCAATTTCCATAGGAAACGTTTTTTATGACTTAGCCAATGCATCAGCCACAAGCCAAAGTCGATGACTAGACCCACAATCAGTAATTGTAGCCAGATCGGTAGAGTGCTTGGCCAAAAGCTAGTTATATCAATTAGCTTTCGAAATAAGGTAATGCATTCAGCAGTCATAAAAATCATGACGATACTAAAACTGGCATGCAGGATATCAACGCCTGTATCTTCATGATCGGTTAGCCAGGTTTGTTCATAAGGTTGAATCTGTTCAAGCAGCGCAACAAGTGCAATCGCAATGGCTGCAATGCAGGGCACATAAGGCCAATAGCTAAGCTCACCCGCGGCAACGGGCAATAAAAAAAACAGACTCAGCCCCATCATCAGGGGATAACTGCTATAGCGAATGAGGTATTGAATTAACTTCGGCATGGTGTATTGTTCCAAAACAATGAACAGTCACTATGCCTATGCGATTGCAGCACTGAATTGAACAAAACAGCTATTTATTCAATAAAGAAAATTTGCCCCTGCATCTGGCTCAGTTCCGATGGCCGGACCCCGAGTAATTCAATACAAGTTCGTGTGAAATGCGCCTGATCAGCAAAATCAGCTTGATGAGCCGTATCCGTTAATGCACGTCCATTTTGCATTTGAGTTAATCCACACATGAGACGTAACCATTTACGATAGCTGCGCAAGGGTAGTCCTACTTGTTCACGAAACCAGTGCGAAAAACGACTTTCAGATAAACCTGCAACTTGCGCTAAAGATTGGCGATCGGGGATATTGGATTGCAAAACACCCTGATAAAGCAACGCTAGAATGTATTCAAGCTTCTGTGGATTACGATAGGGAGCTGAATTGCTCAGCTGTGTATTTTTTAAGAAATCGGCTAAGCCATGATTGAGCGGTATCTGTGAGTGAAAGCTGTGTTGCAACAGTTGTTGTAGATCGATTGATACTTCACCTACTTGTGTAGATGCATGAAACTCTAGATTGAATCTGGTTGTGAGTGCATGACAGGTATCAATGTAAAGCGACAGATAGTCGCCAGTTATAAGTTGATGCTTTAGCTTGGCGGGAATGAATAAAGTCGGTGCTTGATAAAGTTGACCATCAGCAATCACTTGCACGGGTTGATCTGCATTCAAGGACATGGTGATTTGATGCGCATAGTGGTGGTGAGGGTGATTATTTCCTGATTGTCCAAGAAAAGCGGCAATCCCCAAAGCAATTGCTGCTTGACCACTCCAACCAGCATTATCATTTTTTAAGCTGTCCATGCTACATCATGATCTTGAAGTAATTGAATGGTTTATTTAGCGGGAATGCATGTTCTTTGTCAAATAAGGACCGAGTAAATTAAAAAGGATCATTCTTATTTAATGCCGACACATTGTCTGTCTAAATGGTCGGCTAATGCTTTATCAGAAATGAGATATAAATTTAAGCTGCTATCCGTTGAGTACAATGTGTTAAGAGAACATTTTTAGACGTAGATTTTCTAGGCGGCTTTGATATTGCTTTTGCCATTCTTCATTTGGCAGTTGTGTTTTTAATGGCTCCATCTCTTGTTGTAGCTGTTGTACAGCCTGCTGATATTGATTGACTTGTTGCTGTTGTTGAACTTCACGTTGTTCACGCTGCTGTACATCTTGGCGTTGCTGTTCGGTGAGATAGCGTTGTTGTAACATCTGCTTTAAGCGTTGCGTTTCAGCAGGGCTATGTTGTCCTTGATTGATTAAACCGAGTGCTTGTTCATAAAGCCCCATTTTATTTTCTTGTTGAGCTGCATCAGGGTACTGTTTTTGTAGCTGCTCAAATGCTTTTAAACGTTGTTCAGCACTAAGTTTTTGATTCTGCGCTAAATCATTGTAGGCAAACCGATAATCCGCATAGCCGCGTTCTTGACCAAAACCCAGCATCGCTTCGGCTTGTCCCAAGGTTTGTTCTCTGAGCTTCCACAAGGCATCAAAGCGTTCTTTTGGCGATAACGACGTCGATAACACCGTGTTTTGCATGCGTTGTTCATATTGCGGCATACGTTTTATTAGATTTTCCACCAAATGTGCAAAGTTTTGATCTGGATAATTAGCTAAAGCTTTTGCTAAAGCTGCATTACAGTCGGATACAGGGCAGTTGGCTTTAAAATCATTGAGAAACTCGGTGATATTGCCGGGTTGCTGTTGTAGTGTTTTTAATTGTTTTAAAAGTGACTCTTGAAAAACTTCATCCTTGGTTTTGTTTGGCATGCCTTCATTACTCACCTGTGTTGATGAATCTTGAGATGATGCGGTGGATTTGGTTTGTTGAATTGCAGCGGAAGAGGCAGTGCTCTTCCAAACTACAATCCCAACCAAGACCACGACAACAATAAGCATTGTCAGCAATAGTCTTTTATTCATACCGAATTCCGTTTATGGGCCGTAATTAAATTGCCCCATCACAGGGAAGTGATCTGAAAGATCCCATGTCATATACAGTGGGTCCGCTGTGGTACGTAAGATACGCACATCGTTACGAGACTGAGTCGGTTGACGGTGGTTATTTGATGTCACCACATAGTCTAGATATTCGACTGTTGCACCACCTGAACCTGCTGCTCCAGCCAACTTATTCACGCGTGGGTCAAAGGTCGATTCAGTATAACCTGTGCTTGGTGCTGCGGTCGCATTCAGATTGGTTAACATGTCTTGATAATCTTGCGGCCATAACAGTTTATTGACATTGAAATCACCGCCCATGAGCACGGCATCAAAACTTGGGATATTTTGTTGATTTACCAATTGGCGAATTTGTTTGAACTGAACCTGACGCAATGCGCGTGCTGCATCGGTATCAAAAGAAGCGGTATGCGTAGAGGTGACATGATACGCCTTACCATTCTTAATGATTTCTGCATACAGCACACCTTTATCCGCAAAACAATCAGTTCCTGTACAGTCTGGATAAATCAATTGTGCTGTTTTGACGATTGGATAACGGCTCACAATCACCAAGCCACTATCAAACAAGTTATAGCCAGAACCGACTGGAATATGGGTTTGATATGGGTACTGTTGTGCCAGTTGATTCAGCATGCCTGTACGCGATGAAGCAAAGGCTTCTTGCATCATAATCACATCGTAACCGTTTAAATGATTTGGTAATTCAGCCAAGCGTTCGCTGATTTTACTCGCCACCATCGGGAGGGCATAAATATTGTAAGTCAGTACCTTGAGCTCATCGGCACTGGCTGAAACAGGCTCTTGAAGCGTGTTTTGATGAATGGTGTAGTGGAAATCATCATAGCCCCCCGTGTATTCAGCTTTTACTGCTGCTTGTGCAGATAAACCGCCATAAGTTGTACTAATACGATGCACATCACGATCTGAATACCATGGTGATGTTGTGGTCGCCGTTTGAATCCCATGTTTAATATTACTGCCCGACCAGGTTCCCGTCATGGTTTGTTTTAAAGTGACTTGCGAATTGCCACTGCTGAGAACGGTATCAAAGTTATAGGTTTTACCGGATTTGATCCCGGTATAACGGTTGATACGTAATACTCGTTTGGTCTCGTAGGGTGCAAGTTGAGTCGCTTCCTGCGCCCATTCATTGCCTTGCTGTAAGCTTGCCCCAGTTTGATTGACTTGTATTGATACGGTTTGTGGCGTGGTATTGGTCACAAACACGTAGGAATCAGCCAAGGTCTGTTGGGTAGAAAAACCACTGATTAAGAGCGCGACCCCTGCGCCTAGTTTTAAGCTCTTCAGCTTCATCTTTATCTCTCCATAGTGCTTAATAATGTTTGAACAAATACATATTTCATTGTTGAAATTATTCATTTGTGAAAATTTTATGATTGTTATTTGTTCGAAAATTATAATAATGAAAAAATATTGCTAAATCATTTAAATTTCTAACCGCTCATCTGATGTTTTAAAAAACAATATTTTATTCCATATTTTTGGCTGAAATAGGGATTTTTTAACAGATTGGGATAGTTATTTAGTGAAATATAGGAAAAGTAATGATTCAAAAAAGAAAATTGAAAAGTAATCTATTTATGATAGAGGCTATAAATGAACAAAATCTGACAAGCTGGCGGTGCCTGTCAGATTTTGTGATGAGAAAAATTAAGCTTGGTCAGCGTCGACGATTGCACTGCTGGTTTGTTTCAAACTATAGAGCAGTTGTCCTAACAAGACATCTTTATTACTTAAAGTCACCATGACCATGGGATGATGAGGGGCAGGGATTGAGGTCAGAATGGCCTTACCATTTTCAGCATCCAAGGTAATACTTTGGCAGCCTGTCAACTGGATTTCATTGAGAAAAGCAGTGACCATTGCCAAGATTGAACTACTGACAGCTGCCAGTTTGGTGCTGTTATAAGGGTTCTTCTTGTAAATGGAGGCAAGCTCAAAGCCATCGGTAGAGCAGAGCATAATGTAATCGACGCCTCGGATATTGGTTAAAATATCGTTGGCCTGCGCTTTAGCAAACTGAATCAGCTCTTTGGGTGCTGTACGTTGCTGACTAGGAATACTGAACATAATTCTTCTCTTTATAAAGTAATTAGTTTGTTGCTTTTAAATTGACTTCTAATGCTGCTATGAGAGATTCAATCATCAGCAAAATATGTTCTTGTTTACGGGCATCAATAAAAAATAAGGGATATTGGTAGTCATTTTGAATTAACCACTCGCGATAGATCGTGGTTGGTTGCCCCTTGTTTTCATCCACGTGGGTGATGCCGATTGAAATATTTTGGGTATAGTCCTTAAAGGTATCCAAATACCCCTCAAGTTCTTCGATTGGTACTTTACTGTTGTGGTCAACCAATAAAATAACGCCCAAAGCGCCTTGGCAAATCACCGGCCAAATAAAATCAAAGCGTGATTGGCCTGGGGTGCCATATAAGCCTACTTTTACACCGTCATCTAAAGTAATCTCACCATAATCAATACCCACCGTAGTTTGCATTTTATTATGGGCCTGACTATCTGTATTGAATGCTTCGGTCGCGAGGACAGGAATTTCTGAAAGCGATTTGATTGCTTCGGTTTTACCTGCGCCCATGCTTCCTGCAAATACAATTTTATATTGTTGGAGAATCATATCAATCCTTAAAGCCCAAAGCGGCGTCTGATCTTGCCGAAAAATTTATTTAAAAAGCCTTGTTGTTCAATTGTTTGTTCAGTCTTTTCAATTCGTAGGTAATGACTTTCTGAAGCAGGGATAATGCCGCCATTGTCAGAAATAATGCAGGCAGCGATAAATTGTTGAACCGTTTGAATAGGAAGTTTTAATTGTGTTGCAACTTGATAGAGTTGGGCTCCTTGTATAAAGCAAGCAGAAAGCAATAAAGTGGTTTTACGGTCAGTGCCTTGAGCTGGCTGTGGCCAATATTCAATTTTGTAGTATTCATTTTCATTTGGCGCTAAACGCTGAAACTCGAGTGAATGCCAGAACAGGTTCCATAACCAATCTTGCAGGTTATATTCAACTTTGCGAGAAACTTTGGTGAAGTTTGAGGTGGTCGCAAATTCATATTTAAAACTATGGTTGGTTTGCGTGTGGGTGCGGGTTGGTTCTAGCCATGCAATTTGACTCCGCGTATCAATAATGGCCAAAGTACCGTGATCATCAAACAAATGTAGACGGGCATTTTCAGGATTTAACATGTCGGTTAAATACTTTTCATTGATAGCATTATGTGTAGAGGTCGATTCGATCTTCGGTTGTTGCGCCTGTTGATGGGTGATATAGCTTAAAAGGCGGAGATGAATCCAGTTTTTTAATGCATCAGTATGCTGAAAAGGCAAGTAAAGCGTATTGTGTTCTTCTATATGTTGTGAGCCTTCTCCTTTTGAAATTTTTAAGCAGGGAAGTTGTTTTTGTTCTAAAATACGTTGAATACCTTCGGTTTCAAAAAAATTTTCATTTATTAATAATAAGTCGATATTAGGATCGGCAATATTGATCCAATTAATGCCAAATTCATGAGGTATTGTTTTTCTAAGTTCTATTTTTAACTCATCTGAAACTTTTAAACTTATACCTGAAATTGCGATATTAATGCAATGTCCATTCATAGTATCACTTTAATATTTTATAAAATATTGGACTGCACAAAATTAGTCTAATACTAAAGACTAATAATAGACCGCTTGCATATTTGTATTTTCTTATAATGAAAATATTAAATATACAAGAAGTCTAATATATTAAGTATTTTGAAATTTAGAATTAAGCAAAGTCTAATTCTTTTTCAAATGTTTTTAATTCGTGGCGAGCCATCGCAAGGTTCGATTTACTGCGGTCTAATACGAGATAAAGGAATAAGTTGCCATTGCTTTCTAATGGACGGATTAAGTGGTATGCCTTGCCCAGTGTGATCAGAATATCTTCGATGTCATCGTTCAGTTTTAATGAGTTAGCTACACGGCGTTTTGCTCGAATAACTTCGGTATTACCCGCAGCTGCCAATTCTAAGTCGATTGAACCCCCACCTTGAGTTGCTAGCGCCAAACCACTCTCTGTATCTACTAATGCTGCTGCAACGAACCCATCAATATTTGTTAAGCTTTCTAATGAAATTTTAGCCATGATTTTATCTCTACTAATACATCTTTGTTTATGAAGTTATATTTGCCACTTCTGTTTTTGATTAGTTTTCAAAAGTAGTTAATCTCATTATAGGAAACTCTTTTATTAAATCAATCATGCTTTAAAATAATTGAATTGACTGATTTGCTAATAATTGACAATTTTTGTCAAACAAACAATTAAAAATACTAATTGAGGATTGGATTTTATTTTTAGTGTGATTCTATTCACATTAATATCGGGTTTTAAATGCTTGCTTTGATTGTAAATAAATGTAAATTGTTTTTAATTAATATAGGTACATTGATTTTTTAAATAAAATAAAATTAATAATAAGTCTATGATAAAGAAAGCAATCGTGCTTTCTTTATCATTTAAATAGTGAGCTTAAACGGAAACCAATTGGCAATATGAACAATACAAAAAGATCAGAATGACCAATGCCACGAAAGGCGAAACAATATAGGCCCAAGTTGGAGTTTCTGGAATTTCGACTTTGATCGTAGGCTCATCATCATGCGCAACGGGTTGTGCTTGATGAACCATTTGATTGAATTCTTGCATCGTCGCTTCAAGTGATACTTCTTGCTGAATAACTGGCTTCGATCCGAGTAATTCGGTGAGTTGATTGGTTGACCAAACCCAGTCTTCTGCTTGTCCAGATAGATGCTCAATCTGACCCAATAAAAGTTCTGTTAGTCCTGTTTGCCCAAAGCTGCCAGTTTGATCAAGCTGTTTCAATTCAGTTAATTGTAAGGCCAGTACATCTGACAGGCTTTTTTCCAATTCGGTTGCTTTAAGTGCCGATTGATTATGAGCTGAGGTGGTGAGATGGCGAGCAACCTCTTGAATGTAAAGAGGATCGGCAGTATGGACTTCTTGATAGAGTTTCTGTGGATTCTGTTTCCAGAGACTAATCAATTGTCCGAGTGCCAACACGTTTACTTCATCAATATATGTTTGTTTTTCTTTAAGAGAATATTGACCAAAAAGTTGTGGTTTTTGAATTTTTATTTGTTCAGAAAAATATTGAACTAAATCAAATGCCATCGTGACGATCCTCGCTTAATCTAAAATTCTTAGTGAAGGTTTCTTTTTTGTTGGTTCAGTTTCTTGCTTTGTTTCATCGATTGATGCCGCTGTAGAGTCTTCGATTTCTGCATATTCAGAAGCATCAAAAAACAAGCCTTGACCATTTTCTCTTGCGTAAATACCTAATACAGCACGAATCGGCACATAAATTTCTTTTGCAACGCCACCGAAGCGAGCAGAGAAGGTAATCGCTTCATTACTCATATGTAGCTGATGAATGGCATGTGGAGCAAGATTTAAGACAATTTGACCATCCTTCACAAATTGTAAGGGAACATCAGTATGGGGTTGCGTCGCATCCACCAATAAATATGGTGTCAGTTGGTTATCGCAAATCCATTCATAAATGGCACGAGCAAGATATGGGCGTGTAGGTGTAAAAGTTATTTGCTCAGACATAATTGAAAAACTTATTAAATCGTAGAAATCAATTCATTGTAGCTGTTTTTTTCTTGAGCTGTCATTGATTTAATGAACGATGGTCGGCTAAAGATACGATGGCAATACAAGAATATAGGTCGACAGTGCTGTGCAGGGAGTTCAACCCCCATACTTTTTAGCCTTAGGAAGATTGGAGCGAGCATACAATCTAAAATTGAAAAAGTTTCCGACATAAAAAATGGAAAATGCTGAAACAGAGGGGTGAGAGAAATTAGGGTGTCCCGAAGTTCCTTCTGTGCTTTTTGCTTTTGCTGTGGGTCTATCGTATCCGTATGTCTTAGCATATGATCGGCAAGCTTGAACCAATCTTGTTCAAAGCGCCAAATGTATTGGCGTTGCTCGGCACGCGCCATCGGGGCATCGGCATAGAGTTTATTTTGACGATAGCGATCATCTAAATATTCAGCAATGACATTGGCTGAAAATAGCTTTAGGTTTTGTTCAATCAACATTGGAAGTTGATTGTAGGGATTGAGATCAGCTAAATCCTCATCCTCATGATCTGTAATAATCAGTTGGTATTTGATTTGTTTTTCAGCAAGTAAAAAACGAATCCAGTGTGAGCGGAAATCATCTGCATGACTATAAAGCGTAATGCCTTGGACAGGGGTTGGGGGATTTTCTAAAGACATAAGTCCAAAAAATTATGGTTGACTGTTTAGAATACTAAAATTAACGTTGGAAATCACTTAAAGCTGAACAATATACATGTTACAGAATAGATTTATGATTCAATAAGTTCAAAGAGGGAAAATAGAATGAAGCGAGATTACCTGATTGTTTTGTGTGGAGCGTTGTTACTGGCTGGTTGTGCTAGCTCGCCTACAGGATCTGAGCATGACAATGTCTCAGCAGTAGAGAGTGAGGTCGCTGCCGATGCGGTTATTGCTGATGCGGCTGATGATGATAGTGGGCAACAATATGGTGGGATCAAAAAACAGTATGTGGTCAAGGGGTGTCAGGTCACTCTTTATAATGATGGCCCAGTCCAGATGATTCATGAAAAAACAGGTCAACCGTGTAATGCACCGATCCCGAAAGATCATCAATTTTCTAAAGTGAGCAAGACCTATACACAGAATGGCTGTAAGATCACTGAGTTCGCTTCTGCCGATGGTGCTGGTGATGCGATGATGGATTGTTCTAAAAAGAAATGATGAAACGCAGGCAATAAAAAAACCTCGGATAAATCCGAGGTTTTTGTCCGATTCGTAAAACGATTAACGTTTAGAGAATTGAGGACGTTTACGAGCTTTACGTAAACCAAGTTTCTTACGTTCAACTTCACGAGCATCACGAGTAACGAAACCAGCTTGACGAAGAGCAGGTTTTAAGTTTTCGTCAGCAGCGATCAATGCACGAGTAATACCGTGACGGATAGCGCCTGCTTGACCACCGATACCACCACCTTTAACAGTGATGTAAAGGTCAAATTTTTCAGTAACTTCTAAAAGCTCTAAAGGCTGACGCACAACCATACGAGCAGTTTCACGACCGAAATATTGCTCAAGCGTACGGTTGTTAATTACGAGTTTACCTGTACCAGCTGATAAGAAAACACGTGCAGTTGCGGTCTTACGGCGACCTGTACCATAATTAGTAGCCATGTGCTGTATCCCTTAGATGTCCAAAACTTGTGGCTGTTGAGCAGTATGAGGATGCTCAGTACCAGCGTACACTTTCATTTTTTTGATCATTGCATAACCAAGAGGACCTTTTGGTAACATACCTTTAACAGCTTTTTCTAAAACTGCTTCAGGTTTGTGAGCAATTAACTTCTCGAAGTTAGTCTCACGGATACCACCAGGGAAACCAGTATGGCGATAGTATTTCTTATCAAGTGATTTGTTACCAGTCACTTGAACATGTTCAGCATTGATCACAACGATATAATCGCCAGTGTCAACGTGAGGAGTATAAGAAGTTTTGTGCTTACCGCGTAAACGACGAGCGATTTCAGTCGCAAGGCGACCTAAAGTTTTGCCAGAAGCATCAACAACATACCAGTCGTGTTGAACTTCAGCTGGCTTAGCGCTGAGAGTTTTCATTTAAACCACTACCTATTATAGTTGGTTTGGACGATGAAATCTGTCCAAACAAAAGGAGACCGAATTCTACATGAGTTTATAAAACTACACAAGAAAAATTAGCCGGGAATGCCAGAATTTGCTGCAATGTGACTGGTTTGGGAATTAACGCACGCTGAATGAAATAGCACATTATTTGTCTTGTGAGGGGGCTAGATTTACCCTATCATTTTTATTCCAATTATTTGAAATAAATAGAAGTATTTACCTCTTCTCTCGGGGAATTTGATGAAGTTGTCGTTTTCTACAAAAATTGTTGTAGTCACATTATTAATTGGCGTTTGTTCAACACAAACCAATGCACGACGACTTTATAAATGGGTAGATCAGACCAGCGTCACCAATTATTCAGAATTTCAGCCCAAAGAGGGCACCAGTCGTAAGCTTGAGGTGCTGGAAAGTCGTGGCAACGATCATGTTGACCCTTCGATGGCTGTTACTGCAGAAATGAAAGCGATTGAGATTCCTGTCGATCAGATGAATTTACAAGGGCAAGCGACCAATACAACGGCACAGCCTGTTCAGCAACCAACCACACAAACGGTTGTCAAACAAGGATCAATCGCAGCACCATATATACGCCCAGTCAGTGTAGTGGTTGCGCCAACGCCTGTGGAGAAGAAAGAGACTCAAGTTGTACAAGTGGCTGAAAAGAAAGAAACTGTTAGCAACCTATTGGCAGATAAATCCGCGAGTGCTGTAGCAGTCCCTGAGAAAAAAGAAGAAGCAGTGATCGTACAGGCTGAGAAGAAAGTACAGCCCAAGATTAATCCTTGGACACGCAAGGTCGAGTTTGTACCTTCGAATCTAGTGCCACAAAACTTACCCAAAGCGACAACAAATCCCGAAGTAAAGTAAATTATAAAAAATGAAGGGCTATAGCTCGTTTTAGATTTTGGTTACACTAGAGGTAATCAAAAAGATTGGCGATACTTATGCTCCCTTTATATGTCACTTCAGGCGAACCTGCAGGAATTGGCCCAGACATCTGTCTGAGTTTGGCAGAGCGTGTAGATGAACGGCCCATTGTTATTTTGGCTGATATGCAAATGTTGCAGCAACGCGCCAATCTTTTAGGTATTGATGTTGAACTGATTGCTTATCAAGGACAGGCTGAATCTAGTTTTCAGGGACAACTTTTTGTTGAACATGTGCCTTTAGCTAAACCTGTTGTGTTGGGACAATTAGATTCAGCCAATGCGGCTTATGTGTTGGAACAGCTACGCCGTTCAGCCGATTATGCGATGTCAGGACAGAGTGTTGGTGTGGCAACAGCCCCAGTTCAGAAGTCGATTATTAATGAGGCAGGCATCACGTTTAGTGGGCATACCGAATATTACCAAGAGTTTGCAGGTATTGATCGTGTGGTGATGATGCTGGCAACGAAAACATTAAGAGTTGCCTTAGCGACGACACACTTAGCCTTGCGTGATGTGCCTGATGCCATTACCACAGAGCGTTTGCAGCAAGTGATTGATATTTTGATTCATGATTTAAAAACAAAATTTAAAATCGCTGCACCACGTATTTTGGTCTGTGGTCTGAATCCGCATGCCGGTGAAGATGGCTATTTGGGTCGAGAAGAAATCGAAGTGATTAATCCTGTGTTAGAAACCTATCGCGCACAGGGGATTAGCATGAGTCTCAGTTTACCTGCGGATACCTTATTTACCCCAGAAAATCTAAAAGATGCCGATGCTGTTCTGGCGATGTATCACGATCAAGGTCTACCTGTGTTAAAATCACAAGGCTTTGGTGAAGCAGTTAACATTACATTAGGCTTGCCATTTATTCGGACTTCGGTCGATCATGGCACAGCACTTTCTCTTGCAGGCACTGGACAGGCAAAAGCATCGAGTTTGCATGTTGCAGTGGATTTAGCACTTGATTTAGCTCGTCAGTGATTAACGAGTAAATTATTCACGTTGGAATTATTATGTATCAAATTAATGCCCTAAACCCTAAAGATGAAGGGCATCAGGCTCGAAAACGTTTTGGTCAAAACTTCTTACATGATCAACGTGTGATTGCCAAAATTGTACGCTCAGTGAATCCGCGTGCGGGCGAAAATATTGTCGAAATCGGACCGGGTTTGGCGGCATTGACTTCACCTTTAATTGGCGAATGTGATGCGTTGACCGTAGTTGAGCTGGATCGTGATTTGGCCGCGGGTTTGCCGGGTCGTGTGCCACATCCTGAGCGTTTGACCATTATTGAAGCCGATGCGTTGAAATACGACTTCACACAACTGTTTCAAGACGGCCGTCCACTGCGCGTAGTAGGGAACTTACCCTATAATATTTCAACACCACTGTTGTTCCATCTCTTGGAGTTCGGTGACAAAGTCAAAGACATGCATTTCATGTTGCAGAAAGAAGTGGTTGATCGTATTACGGCAACACCAAACACCAAAGAATATGGTCGTTTATCGGTGATGATTCAGTATTACTGCAAGCCAACCTTCTTATTTGAAGTACCACCGGGATCATTTAATCCACCGCCAAAAGTCACATCGGCAGTTTTCCGTTTAGAGCCATACGAAACCAAGCCAATCGTGGCAAAGGATGAGAAAGCTTTGGCGCGTTTGGTTGGGCATGTCTTTACCCAGCGCCGTAAAACCCTACGTAATAGTTTAAAAGGGATGTTGGCAGAAGACGGCTTTGAAAAAGCAGGCGTTGATCCGATGGCACGTCCAGAAACATTGAGTTTGGCTGATTTTGTCGCACTTTCTGATCAGATGGTGTCTTGATGTCGATGTCTAAACGCTATAACTATGTCATTGGTGATGTGCAAGGCTGTTTTGAAGCACTGAAAGCATTACTAAAAGAAATCCGCTTTGATCCAGACCAAGACTTTTTATGGTTTGCGGGTGATCTGGTTGCACGTGGTGAAAACTCGGTAGGTGCTTTACGCTTTATTAAAAAGCTGGCTGACCGTGGTGCTGCCGCAACGGTGTTGGGTAATCACGACTTGACCTTGATTGCCTGCGCCCGTGGTTTTAAAAAGGCCAAAGACAAAGATCACACTCAAGAAGTGATTGATGCCATTGATGGTGATGAGCTGATTGATTGGCTGCGTAAACAGCCGTTAAGCCTATCTCCAAATGCACAGACTTTGATTACTCATGCAGGTGTGCCGTGTATCTGGAATGCCGAAAAAACGGTGGCATTGGCACAAGAAGTACAGAAAGTGGTGGGGCATGACGATCTTTCGGTTTTAGATAGTTTTCTTACCGAGATGTATGGTTCACAACCTGATCTATGGTCTGATGAGCTGACGGGTATGGCACGCTTACGCTGTATTACCAATTATCTGACGCGGATGCGTTTAACTGATGCAACAGGCCGTTTAGAGTTTGATTTTAAAGATGCGCTCGATGCACCGATGCCTGAGGATTTCCAACCATGGTTTGAGTTTGAAAGTCAGGCAGCACAGACCCATCAGTTGATTTTTGGACATTGGGCGGCTTTGCAGGGCAGGACCATTAGTCCTCAAATTCAAAATGTCGATGGTGGCTGTGTTTGGGGACAGCAATTGATGGCGTTCCGTTTAGAGGATCAGCAACTTTTTGCAGTGGATAATCCTTTAGCTTGATCAGTCCGTGATCTCTTTTAAATGCCCATTTTCATACTGAACTCGGGCATTTTTTATTTTAAGACTGTCAAAAAACTGTCATACACTGATCATTAAAGTGTCAAAAAATGCTTTTAAGCTGAAAGCATGAAAATAACGACACAAATGGATGGCGATATGCAGAGTACATACGCGACATCTCTATTCAAGCAAGAGTTTCCTGAAAATTTTAAATTTTACTTTAAAAGGAAACAACCCAAAAATAAACAAGATGAATTGTCTGAGCTTCGTGATCTGGTTCGTCCTCGTCTCCGAATCGCCATTGTAACCGAAACATGGCCACCCGAAATCAATGGTGTGGCGCTGTCGATGATGCAATTGTGTCAAGGTTTACAGCGACTAGGGCATAAAATTTTATTGGTACGACCAACCCAAAAAGCAGTCTGTACCGAATTTTATCCAGAACAAGAATGTCTGGTCATGTCTCAACCGATTCCGAAATATCCAAGTATTCAGTTTGGTTGGCCGCAATATATTAAAGTGTCCAAAGCCTTTGAAAAATTTGCTCCAGATGTGGTGCATATTGTGACAGAAGGACCTTTGGGGTTGACCGCCTTACAAGCAGCAAAATCAAGAAAAATCGCAGTCTCCAGTGGTTTTCACTCAGCCTTTCATGATTTTAGCCGCTTCTTTGACTTGGCTTTCTTGGTTAAGCCGATTCAGCGCTATTTAACGTGGTTTCATAACAGTACCGATGTGACTTGTGTGCCAAGTCAATATACCGAACAAGCTTTACGTGGTTTCGGTGTGACTTGCCCATTGGTGGTGGTCGGACGTGGTGTGGATACCGAAAAATTCTCGGCCAAACATCGTTCACAACAACTGCGCCAACAATGGGGTGCCGATACCGATACCCGAGTGATGTTGTATGTCGGACGTTTATCACCAGAAAAAGAAGTCGATGTGCTGATTAAAAGCTTTCATGCATTACAGGCTCAACAAGGTAAAAATAGTAAGTTTGTGATTGTTGGTGATGGTCCAGATCGTGCCCGTCTAGGCAAGATGGCACAATCGGATGACATTATCTTTATGGGCAGTCTGAGTGGTCGTGATCTCTCAGCCGCTTATGCCAGTGCCGATGTGTTTGCCTTTGCCAGCCAAGCCGATACGTTTGGAAATGTGGTCTTAGAAGCAATTGCCAGCGGCTTAGCGGTGGTGGCTTATGATTATGTCTGTGCCCATCAGCATGTACAACCGAATGTCACTGGTTGGTTGAGTCCATTGGGGCAAACAGATCATCTTATTCAATCGATTTGCCAATTACCTGCCTTGCCGCAATTACGACAAATGGGCTTATTGGCCAGTGAAAGTGTACAGCAAAGTAGCTGGCAGTTCCCAGTACAACAATTAGAACAAGCATTGTATCAAGTCGTGAGGAGTCTCCCATGACCGCGACTTAAGCTACTCTCAAAAAGAGGAGAAATCGTATGAATCTTCAAAATGCAAAAATAAAAATACTTGATTTAGATTTAAAAGGGTGTGTCTACCTCAATCATCTCTCTCAGTCACAACGGATCGCTTTATTTTTTAAAACGATCAGTCGTTTGGGTGATGGGCCATTTTGGTATGTCATGTTGTTGTCTGTATGGGCAATGCAAGGTTTGGCATACGGTCTGCAACTATTGTATGTGATTGCAGCAGGTTCTGTTGGAACCTTGATCTATAAGTTTTTAAAAAATAAAACCACCCGCCCAAGACCCTATCAGGTGCATCAGGTGATTGTGTTGGGTGAGCGACCACTCGATCATTTTAGTTTTCCATCAGGTCACACTTTGCATGCAGTGATGGTGACCATCACTTTGGGTTATATTCAACCTCTACTATTGCTGTTAATGCTGCCATTCACGATTTTGGTTGCCTTATCTCGAATGGTACTCGGTTTGCATTATCCAAGTGATGTGATTGTGGGTGCGATGATTGGTGCATCGGTTGCCAGTGGGATTATCTTGTTCGCGCCAACTGCCAATATCGCTTTGTAAGGTGTTTTATCTCGAATTTAGCGACAGAACACTATCTCTTAATTTGTATGATTTGTTAAAGTACGCTCAATTACACTCATTTATTTAGGTTGTCATATGGGCTTACGTTGGACAGATACGATTGATATTGCGATTGAACTCACCGAAGCGCACCCAGATGTAGATCCACAATGGATTCGTTTTACCGATTTGCATGCATGGGTTTGTGCTTTGCCTGACTTTAGTGATGACCCAAATAAGTCAACTGAAGGTTTGCTTGAAGCCATTCAAATGGCATGGCTGGATGAAGTTCGTTAAAAATTCGTCAGAAAACGCTTAAGTTTTGCATATTCAAGCTGATTATTAGCGATGACATCGGTATAATGCGGCAAATTTTTTAGTTTAAACCATAATAGGAGTCAATCATGGCGATTGAACGTACTTTATCTATCGTAAAACCAGATGCAGTATCTAAAAACCACATCGGCGACATCTTTGCTCGTTTCGAAAAATCAGGTTTGAAAATTGTTGCAACTAAAATGAAACACCTTTCTCAAGCTGATGCTGAAGGTTTCTATGCTGAGCACAAAGAACGTGGTTTCTTTGCTGACTTAGTTGCATTCATGACTTCTGGTCCAGTGGTTGTTTCAGTTCTTGAAGGCGAAAATGCAGTTCTTGCTCACCGCGAAATTTTAGGCGCTACAAACCCTAAAGAAGCTGCTCCTGGGACAATCCGCGCTGACTTCGCTGTAAGCATCGACGAAAACGCTGCTCACGGTTCTGACTCAGTTGCTTCTGCTGAGCGTGAAATCGCTTACTTCTTTGCTGATAACGAGATTTGCCCACGCACTCGTTAATCCAAAGTATTCAGACCAGATAAGTGGTATACTACTTATCTGGTTTTTTATTTCTTATAGCTTGTGTTGTGCGAATAATGCACAGCATTTTTTAGCGTCGATATTGTTTAGGTAAATATACATGAGTTCTGCAGTGGTCGTTTCATCAGAAAATTTAGATGAAAAACAACAGTCTGTTTCTACGCCTGTCGTTCATGCTGCCGAGAAAAAAGTAAATTTACTTGGCATGTCTCGAGCTGAATTAGAAAAATTCTTCGAAGACTTAGGCGAAAAGAAATTTCGTGCAGGTCAGGTCATGAAATGGATTCATCAATATTTTGTGACTGATTTTGCTGAGATGAGCAATATCTCAGGCAAATTACGAGAGAAACTCGAAAAGATTTGTGAAATTAAAGCACCTGATGTGGTACATCGTAACTATTCGAAAGATGGAACTCGGAAGTGGGTGTTCCGTGTAGGAGATGGTGAAGGTTCTTTGGTTGAAACCGTATTGATTCCTGCGGAAGATAAAACAGGTGCGCGTAAGACCTTGTGTATTTCATCACAAGTGGGCTGTGCATTGGATTGTTCATTCTGTTCAACAGGTAAGCAAGGTTTTCAACGTGATTTAACCCCAGCTGAAATCATTGGTCAGTTATGGATGGCGAACTATTCCTATATGGAAGAGGTGCCTGTGGCCGAACGTGAACGTACGGTGACCAATGTGGTGATGATGGGTATGGGCGAGCCTTTACTCAATTATGATGCTGTACTCAGTTCTATGCAGCTTATGCTAGATGATTTTGCATATGGTATGTCAAAACGCCGTGTGACCTTATCGACGTCAGGTGTCGTCCCGAAAATTGATCAACTGGCGCAAGATATCGATGTCGCTTTGGCAATTTCATTACACGCGCCAAATGATGAATTGCGTAACGAACTTGTTCCAATCAATAAAAAATATCCATTACAACAGTTAATTGCGGCTTGCCAACGTTATCTCGCTAAAGATGGTAATGAAAGCTCACGTCGTCATGTCACCATCGAATATGTGATGCTCGATGGTGTCAATGATAAGCCTGAGCACGCACAACAATTATTAAAACTGTTAAAAAATTTACCGAGTAAGATCAATCTTATTCCATTTAATCCGTTCCCGCATGCGCCGTATGGTCGCTCGAGTCGTAACCGAATTATTGCCTTCCAAAAAACTTTGTCGGATGCTGGATTTGTGTGTACGATTCGTCAGACACGTGGTGATGATATTGATGCTGCGTGTGGACAATTGGTAGGACAGGTTGCTGACCGTACTCGTCGTGCTGAACAATGGAAAAAGAAAGTGGCGCAACAACAAGAAATTTTGCGCACACAAGGATAATACTTGGGGAAAAGGCGTTGAATACCACTCGACCAAAAACGATTATTGCGACAGCTGTTGTGTTTACTTTACTTGGCTTAACAGCATGTCAATCAACATCTTCAACATTAAAAAAAGATCCAGAAAAAGCAGTGCAAGTCCGGACCCAACTTGCAGCTGAATATATTCGCAATCGTGATTTAGACGCAGCTAAGCGTTCGCTGGACCAAGCCCTAAAGGTTGATTCACGTGATGCCAATGCCAATATGATGATGGGGATTTTGCTGCAACAAGAAGGTAGCAAGACCAATATGGAAAAAGCAGAAGCTTATTTTAAGCGTGCAATTTCCTCAGAACCTGATAATGCTCAAGCGCGTAATAATTACGGTACATATTTGTATCAAGAGCAACGCTATAATGATGCCATTGAGCAATTTACTCGTGCGGGTGCAACCTTAGGGTATGAACAGCGTTTTCAGTCGTTGGAAAACCTAGGACGAATCTATTTGAAATTGGGCGATGTTGCGAATGCTGAAAAATCATTCAAACAAGCGCTACAAGCGAATCGAAATGCAACCATTTCAATGTTAGAGTTGGCGGAAATTTTCTATTTGCAACAAAATAATAGAGATGCGTCGCAACTATACGAACAATATGTTCGTAACGTGGGACAGAAAAACCAAGGTGCTCGGGCACTTTGGATTGGTCTACGCATTGCTCGAGCGAATGCGGATCAATTAGGAATGCAAGTGTTAGTCAATCAGCTACGTGCGCTATTTCCTGATAGTCCAGAATATCAACGTTATTTGCAATTACAGTACAGTACTGAGGCCGTATGGAAATAAATCCAAATTCACATCAGCCAACTGGCTCAACCTCGCCATCGTCAACCTTAGGAAATATTCAACGACCTGGTGAGTATTTGCGTCAAATTCGTATTGCACAAAAGAAAGAAATTGAAGAGATTGCAAACGTATTGAATATGCCTGTCAAAACATTGACAGCATTAGAGCAAGATGATTATAAATCATTACCTGAAGCAACTTTTATCAAAGGTTATTATCGAGCTTATGCAAAGCATTTAAATGCAGATGCTAGTGCGATCATTCAGCGTTTTGATGAAATCTATGTTAATGATACTGGACTGAAAGCTAGCCATGCCTTGAATAATTCTCCGATTAAAATTATGGGGAAATTATCAGGTTCGAAAAGCGTGCGTAACCGTATCTGGTTAAAACGTATTGCAATCGTTGCGGCTGTTGCAGTCTTAGCATGGTTGGCGGTTATGGCGGTGCAGAATTGGACATCAAGCCATAAAGATGAAGATGATGTACCGAAGATCAAAAATTCGGATGTTCAGATTTTGCCAATGGGGAATACCACCACTGCAACATCTGGTGACCAATTGGTGTTGAATTTTAATCGACCAACTTCTGTGCATATTGTCGATGCAACAGGTAAAGTATTGGCAACAGGTCGTCAAGCATCGACTTTGACTTTAAGTGGCGAATCGCCATTTCAAATTCGTTTAGATGACGCGACCGCAGTCGCATTGACTTTAAATCAGGAGCAAATCTCCTTGTCTCCATATACAGTCAATGGAAAAGCAGAATTCCGTTTGTCTCGTTAATGCCAAAGAGTAGAGCTATACGATGATTGTGAATCCAATTAAACGCCGTCCAACACGAAAAATCCGTGTTGGTTCAGTGTATGTCGGTGGTGATGCCCCGATCAGTGTTCAAAGTATGACCAATACTGAAACCTGTGATGTGGATGCAACTGTGGCGCAAATCCAGCGCTGTGCAGATGCAGGTGCAGATATCATGCGTGTTTCAGTACCGTCGATGGAAGCAGCAGAGGCGTTTGGCG
Organism: Acinetobacter higginsii; assembly: GCF_000369525.1. GTDB lineage: Bacteria > Pseudomonadota > Gammaproteobacteria > Pseudomonadales > Moraxellaceae > Acinetobacter > Acinetobacter higginsii. The sequence continues at coordinate 361,453 of NZ_KB850073.1, read as the reverse complement.
CGATTCGTAAGCGCGTTTCTGTACCTTTGGTGGCAGATATTCATTTTGATCATCGTATTGCTTTAGCGGTTGCGGATTATGGCGCAGACTGTTTACGTATCAATCCGGGTAATATCGGTTCGGATCAGAAAGTGCGTGAAGTGGTCGCTGCAGCGAAACACCATGGTATTTCGATTCGTATTGGGGTCAATGCTGGGTCTCTGGAAAAAGACTTACAAGTGAAATATGGTGAGCCAACAGGGCAGGCCTTACTTGAATCGGCAATGCGTCATATCGATATTCTGGACCGTTTAGATTTCCATGAGTTTAAAGTCAGTGTCAAAGCATCGAATGTGTTCCTGACCATGGATGCTTATCGCTTGCTGTCTCAACAGATCGATAATCCGTTACACCTTGGTGTCACTGAGGCAGGGATTTACCGTACTGGTACGGTGAAATCAGCCATCGCACTGGGTGGACTGTTGATGGAAGGCATTGGCGATACCATGCGCATCTCGCTTGCAGCTGAACCAGAAGATGAAATTAAAATCGGTTTTGATATTTTAAAATCATTGGGCTTGCGCTCAAACGGGATTAACTTTATTGCTTGTCCAAGCTGTTCGCGTCAGGAATTCAATGTGATTCAAGTGATGCAGGCCTTGGAAGAGCGTTTAGAAGATATTCGTACCCCGATGGATTTGTCTGTGATCGGGTGTAAAGTGAATGGTCCAGGTGAAGCCAAAGAAGCGGATATCGGGATTGTAGGTGCATCACCTCGTTCACTGGTCTATCGAAATGGTGAAAAGAGCCATTTAATTGATACAAATCAGCTGGTTGATGAAATTGAAACAATGGTTCGTCAACGTGTTCAAGAGCTTGAAGAAGCAAAATCTAAAGTCATTATTCGTAGTTCATCATGAGTTCAATCGTCGCTATCAAAGGTTTTAATGACACCCTTCCAACGCAAACTGCGGCTTGGAGAAGTCTGGAACAACAACTTGCATCGTTAATGGATGCATATGGTTATCAACAAATCCGTTTGCCAATCGTTGAGCAAACAGGTCTATTCAAGCGTGCCATTGGTGATGCGACTGATATTGTTGAAAAAGAAATGTATACCTTTTTCGACAAAGGTACACCGCCAGAATCACTGACCTTGCGTCCTGAAGGAACGGCAGGTTGTGTGCGTGCGATGTTAGAGCATAACTTACTGCGTGGTGCGACACCGCGTGTATGGTATCTCGGGCCTATGTTCCGCTATGAAAAACCACAAAAAGGTCGTTATCGCCAATTCCATCAATTTGGTGTGGAAACTTTTGGTGTCGCAACGCCGGATATTGATGCTGAAATCATTTTAATGACCGCACGTTTATGGAAACGTATGGGTGTGGCTGCGAATGTTCGCTTAGAGTTAAATACTTTAGGTGAAAGTGATGAACGTGCAGAATATCGTGCGGCTTTGGTTGAGTTCTTAAACCAGCACAAAGATGCGTTGGATGAAGATTCGCAACGTCGTTTAACGACGAATCCATTGCGTATTTTGGATTCTAAAATTGAATCAACGCAAAAGATTTTGGAAAATGCACCGAAGTTGCATGATTTCTTAAAAGAAGATTCAATTAATCACTTTCAGCAATTACAGCAATACTTAACGGATGCTGGTGTTGAGTTTGTGATTAACCAAAAGCTCGTTCGTGGTTTGGATTACTACAACAAAACGGTATTTGAATGGACCACCACCATGTTGGGTTCACAAGGGACGGTTTGTGCTGGTGGTCGCTACGATGGCTTGGTTGGACAGCTCAAAGGTAAAGCAGATCAGTCTGTACCAGCGGTTGGTTTTGCCATGGGGATGGAGCGTTTGTTGTTATTGGTCGAGCAAGTTGCGCAAACCAAAGATGTCCGTGATTGTGAAGTGTTTTTATTGGCTGAGCCGGCGTATCAAGCCAAAGCCTTGGTCTTGGCTGAACAAATCCGTGACCAGTTAGAAGCAGCGAACAGTTCAATCCGCTTAAAAACTGGATCTCAAGGTAGCATGAAAAGCCAAATGAAAAAGGCCGATCAATCAGGTGCAACCTATGCAGTGATCTTGGGCGAGCGTGAGTGGGAATCTCAGCAGTTATTGGTGAAAGAGCTTGCAACGGCTGAACAGACACAAGTGGCTTTAACTGAACTGACGCCATTTTTTATCGAAAAATTTAAACAATAAATTGCACAATTTAGGAAAAGGACAATCACATGAGTTTAAGTGATGATGAACAACTCGACCAGTTAAAGTCGTTTGCCAAAAAATATGGTTCTGCAATGATTAGCGGAATTCTCATTGCCTTGATTGCCTTTTTCGGATGGGAATATTGGCAAAAGAAAAACCTTGCTGAAGCCCAGAACCAAACAGCAAAGGTACAGAAATTGATGGATGAAGCGAAAGCGGCATCAGGTCAACCAAATGCCTTTGCCAGCTTATCTGAAGCGGCGGATAAAATTGTGAAAGATGATGCGGATTCAGCACAAGCGATTCAAACACAATTTATCATGGCGAAACTTGCTTATGACAAGCAAGATTATGCTGCTGCTGAAAAAGCCTTGAAGAAAGTTGAAACTTCAAAAGTTAAAGATGCTGGTTTAGTTCAAATTGTTAAATTACGTTTAGCGGATGCGCAATTGGCGCAAAGCAAATACGATGAAGCGTTAAAAACCTTAACGAGCGTGACTGATCCTGCGTTTAAGGCGACTGCTGATGAACTTCGCGGTGATATTTTTGTTGCGAAAAAAGACAATGAATCTGCGCGTAAAGCATATCAAAGTGCATGGGATAACCTACTCGAGCGTAAACAAGAACGTCAGCTTTTACAAATTAAACTCGAAAGTGTTGGCGTTTTAGTAGATGATCCTGAGTTTGAGCGCCCGATCTTAGATACCAAAGTGGATGAGTCTTAATGCAGAATAAACTAAAATTACCTTTGGCAATTGCAATTGCTTCAGCTTTACTCGTTGGTTGTTCAAGCAATAAAGTAAAAGAAGCAAAACCGAATCCATTGCCAAAAATCACGCAAGAACAAAATTTAAACCTTGTGTTTTCACAAAGTGTCTCGTCTACTGATGCTGCGGAAGCTTTACGTTTGCAGTTGGATACAGACAATGGCGTGATTTTTGCGATTGACCCAGATGGTCAGGTTTCTGCATACAAAGGTAAACAGCGTCTTTGGAAAAGTAAAATTACCAAACAAGAACTCACTGCTGGTGTAGAAGCAGGTGAGGGAATTGTGGTGAGCGGTAATCGCAAAGGTCAGTTATTTGCTTTAGACCAAGCCACAGGTGAACAGAAGTGGACCGCAAAATTGTCAGGTGCCATTTTATCTCCGTCTCTGATCCAGTCAGGTCGTGTGATTACGATTGCCAATGATGGTACGGTATTTGCGCATGATGCAGCGACAGGACAACAGGTTTGGGCGTATAAGCTACCGAATGTTCAGTTTAGTTTGCGTGGTCAACCAGCACCTGTTCGCTTAGATGAGCGTACTGTGCTAATTGGTTCTGCCAATGCCTATGTTTATGCTTTGGATATCATCAGTGGTGTACCGCGTTTCCAACGTCGTGTGGCGATCAGTGAAGGTCGTTCTGACATTCAGCGACTAGTGGATGTTGTGGGTGATCCAGTGGTTTCAGGTCAATATTTGGTGACGACTAGCTTCCAAGGTCAAGTGACCGTGACTGATCTTGCGACACAACGTGTGGTGTGGAGCGAAGATGCGAGCAGTACCAATAGCGCTGAAGTTGCGGATGATAAAGTTTTCGTTGCGACCACAGATGGCAAGTTGAATGCATATAACTTGGCAACAGGTGAGCTAGTTTGGCAAAATGAAGAATTGTTGAATCGTAAGCTTAGCAATCCTGTGATGCTAGGACAAAACCTTGTTGTGGGTGATTTGGATGGTGTGATTCATCTGATTAATCCAGCCTCAGGTAAGCTAATTGGTCGTGCAAAAACCAGTGGTGAAGTTCGCTCATTACGTGTGATTGACAATCAGCTTTATGTCGCAACACGAAAAGGTGCATTAACCATTTGGCAGAATCGTTAATTTTGTCTTAGCTTGTGGTAAAATGCTCAATTAGCTATTGCTAATAAAAGAATGATCGGGGTATTTGTTTAAACAAAACCCCGAATTTTTATTGTGATTACTTGATCACCAAAATCTTCCATACTGTTTCTGATACGATGTCATCAACGATGGCTCGTCTGAATTAAGGTTAATCTATGAAACCCGTTATTGCGCTCATTGGTCGTCCAAACGTCGGAAAATCAACGCTATTTAACCAAATCACCAAAAGTCGTGATGCTTTGGTTGCTGACTTCGCTGGTTTAACTCGTGACCGCAAATACGGCGATGCGGTTTATCAAAATAAATCGTTCATTGTTGTCGATACGGGTGGTATTGGTGAGAACGAAGGTGGTATCGACTCTTACATGGCCGAGCAGTCGAAAACTGCGATTCATGAAGCAGACATCATTGTTTTTGTCGTTGATGCGCGTGCTGGCCTCTTGGCGTCAGATGAGCAAATCGCTCGTGAACTTCGTACTTTAGGCAAGAAAGTATATCTGGTTGCCAACAAAGTAGATGGTGTACATGCAGAAGCTGCTCTGGTTGAGTTTTATAAGCTTGGTATGGGGGAGCCATTACAAGTTGCGGCGAGCCATGGACGTGGCGTACAACAGATGCTCGAAGATGTCTTGGCTGAGGTTCCAGAAGATGAGAATCCAGAAGAACATGACAAAGCTACAGGTTTACGCTTAGCCATTATTGGTCGTCCTAACGTCGGTAAATCAACCTTGGTTAACCGCCTGTTGGGTGAAGACCGTGTTGTTGCATTTGACCAACCGGGTACAACACGTGACTCAATTTATATTCCTTATGAGCGCGATGGTCGTCAATATACTTTGATCGATACAGCAGGTGTACGCCGTAAAGGTAAAGTAGAGGAAATGATTGAGAAATTCTCAATTGTGAAAACTTTACAAGCCATTAAAGATGCGCATGTGATTGTGGTGGTACTAGATGCCCGTGAAGGGGTGGTCGAACAAGATTTACATTTGATTGGTTATGCGCTTGAAGCTGGTCGTGCCATGGTGATTGCGATCAACAAATGGGACAACATGACCGAGTATGATCGCAAGCAATGTAAGTTGGATGTAGACCGTCGTTTTGACTTTATTCCTTGGGCCAAAGTTCATTTAATTTCGGCATTGCATGGCACTGGCGTAGGTGAAATGTACCCAACCATCCATCGTGCTTATGACTCATCACATTTAAAAGTTTCTCCTGCGAAACTGACTCAGATTTTGAATGATGCGACTGAAGCGCACCAACCGCCGATGATTGGTGGTAAACGTATTAAAATGCGTTATGCCCATATGGGTGGACAGAACCCACCAACCATCGTGATTCATGGTAACAAGGTAGACAAAACACCTGCGGATTATCGTCGTTATCTTGAGAATGTGTTCCGTAAAGTTTATAAACTGGAAGGAACGCCGGTTCGTGTAGATTTCAAAACATCGGATAATCCATTTGAGGGGCGTAAATCTCAAGTCGATGAGCGTGTAGCAGCACGTAAACGTCGCTATGTTCAGAAGTTCAAGAAAGCGGAAAAGAAATTCAAACGTTAAGCTGGTCTTGATGATAAAAGCCCAAAGTTTGCTTTGGGCTTTTTTGATGCTATTCTTTTATTAGTTAATATAAACAATGCATATTTTTGTTTAGTTTGGCTTGGCTTTGGGTTTTATTTAAAATAAATAATATAAGTTGTTGAAATGTAATAAGAATTATTTTTTGTTAAATTTCGCACCAGTGCTATAATGCCACCGCAAAATTTCTACAAATTGATTATTTTTTAAACCATATTGGATTGTGCATTGCATGTTGAAACTCCATATAACGCAGCCTCAGTTGATTGATGCACAGCAAAACTATGCTGCGTTGGACGCTATTCCAGCCATGCAGCGTCGCCGTCTATCTGCATTGGCAAAAATGGCATTAAGCAGTGCTTTGACAAGCTTAAATGGTCAACATGTTGATTATATTGTATGGGTTTCCCGATTTGGGGATGAACAAAAAACCTTGGATATTCTCCAAGACGTATTACAACAACAAACACCATCTCCAACACAATTTTCAACCTCAGTTCATAATGCAATTGCAGGCTTGTATTCGATTCTATGTCAGGATGCGACGCCCTCGACAAGTTTAAGCTGTGAATGGACGGAAGCATTGATTGAGGCTTATGCAATTTTAAAGTCAACAACTACCGCACAACGTGTGTTAGTGGTGGCATATGATCAAGCTTTACCGAGTGTTTATGCTGATACGGTTGAGTTCCCCGCATTTGCTTTGGCGACCGTTGTGAGTTTAGAAAATCCCAATCTGGAAGTTTTACAGCTCAGTGGCTCGGAATCATTAGAAAGTTTAGCTTTTTACCAGTTTTGGCAGGCTGCAGAAGTAGGTCAATCTGTGTTGAGATGGAAAAAATGTTAAAGCTGAATCAGATTAAACAGAAAGCCAATTATGCTTGGCGTGTTGCAGCAACAGGTTTCAGCTTTGCCAGTTTTGGTGCCGGTGGGGTTGGGATTGCAACCATTGTGGCACCCTTGGTTCATTTAAGCAGCCGCAATCCAGTTGTACGTCAGCAACGTGCACAGCAAGTCATTCATTACAGCTTTAAGGGCTTTACTGAAATGATGGTCAAACTTGGCGTCATGACCTATTCAGTCGAGGGGCTGGAAAAACTGCAACATAGCCGCCAAGAGTTGGTAATTGCCAATCATCCGACCTTGATTGATGTGGTGGTGATGATTGGATTGATGCAGCAGGCCAATTGTGTGGTGAAGCAATCGCTTTGGTCAAATCCGTTTACTCGTGGTCCAGTACGTAGTGCGGGTTATATTTTAAATGCGGGTTCGCAGCAGTTTATTGAAGACTGTGTGCTTCGATTAAAACAGCAAGGTGCAGCTTCATTACTGATTTTTCCTGAAGGAACGCGAACCGAAAAAGGCGAATGTCTGAATGAGTTCCAACGCGGCGCTGCAAATATTGCGATTCGTGCCAATGTGCCAGTACGTCCAGTTTTGATTAGATGTACACCCTCGACCTTAACCAAAAATGAAAAATGGTATCATGTGCCCGCACAGCCTTTTCATATCGAGATTAAGGTACTGGATGCAATTGAAGTCCAAGATATCTTGGCAGATTCAGACGTATCACCGAAACAGGTGCGTCAGTTGAATCAAGGTTTTTATCAAATTTTTAATAATGAGTTATCGAAAAATGAGCAATCTTGCTGATGAATTAAAGCAAATGATTATTGATGTTCTCGCGCTTGAGGATATTGGCATCAGTGATATTGAAACTGAAGCACCATTGTTTGGTGAGGGTTTGGGCTTAGACTCAATTGATGCGCTCGAGTTGGGCTTGGCATTGAAAAAACGCTATAACATTCATTTGAATGCAGAATCAGATGAAACCAAACAACATTTTAAATCAGTTCAAAGTTTAGTGGCTTTGGTTGAAGCTCAGCAAGCAGGTTAAGGAGTAGATCGATGTTAACTCAAGAACAGGTGCTGGCAAAGTTAAGAGAGTGGATGCAGGATTTATTCGAAATTGAACCTGATGATATCCAACTTGATTCCAATTTATATGAAGATCTCGATGTAGACAGTATTGATGCTGTCGATCTGGTGGTTAAAATTAAAGAACTGACTGGTAAACAAGTCAAGCCTGAAGATTTTAAAGCAGTCAGAACCGTACAAGATGTTGTTGCTGTCATTCAGAACATGACCGCTGAATGAGACATCTCATTAGAGGGGGATTGATCACTTTTTTTGTGTTGTACCCCTTTATTGTTGGATGGAGCCTGTCGCATGGACAGTTCATCTGGGTCAGTATTTTACTGATCGTTTTGGGTGTGAGTCGCTTGCTGAGCGCCAAAAGAGATTTGATGTTACCACTGACTGGTTTAGCCATTATTTGTGGTGGATTGAGCCTGATTTTAAAAGATCATGCTTGGCTCAAGCTTTATCCTGTGGGTATGAGTCTTGGTGCGTTGATCATTTTTGCACTGACACTGTATCGACCACCGTCCATGATTGAGCGTTTTGCGCGTCTGGTTGAGCCTGATCTGCCAGCCTCTGGTGTAGTATGGACACGGAAAGTCACTGTGGTTTGGTGCTTCTTCTTTGCAATAAACGCCATCATTGCACTGGCAACGGTATTTGCACCCATGAAATATTGGATCATTTATAACGGCTTTGTGTCTTACCTATTGATGGGGATATTATTCCTCGGTGAGTACATCTTGCGAAAAAAACATCAACGTTTAAATCAAACGACCCCTTAAAATATTATGCCTATTTCTTTTTATAATGATGCTGATTCAGCGAATGCGTTGTGTATTAGCTCTGAATTAAAAACAATTTCTTATGCCGATTTTTGGCAAGACGTCGCTGAACAAGCCGCCGCAATCAGGGGATTGAGCCAAGAGACTTGGGCATTGTGGGAACAAGATAGTTACCAGTTTTTGCTATTATTTTTTGCAGGCTTATTGGCCAATAAAAAAATCATTTTACCTCCCAATCGTGTTCGAGATTTAGAACAACAATTGGCCCAGCAACAGATTTACTTTCTGAGCCGTCAACCTGTTGCTGCGACTGTGAATGTAGACGAAAGCTTTTCGCAACTGATTCGTATACAAGATGATGATTTTTTAAATCAGGCTGAGATCATATTCTTTACCTCGGGTTCAACAGGCGAACCGAAAAAGATTCAACGTACTTTAAAGCAACTGCTCAATGAAGTGGTTGGCTTAGCCAGTAGTTTTCAGTTCAACCAGAAAAGCGTGGCCATTGCGACAGTCAGTCACCAGCATATTTATGGATTATTGTTCAAACTGCTTTTACCACTCGCAACAGGATGTCATTTTTTTAATCCGCAATTGGCTTTTCCTGAAGACGTCATTCAAGCTCAACAGCGTTTAGCCCAACAAGGGTGGAGCAACTACTTGATTTCCAGTCCAGCTTTATTGAAACGCTGGACGCAGGATCTGATCTTGCAGCAGTGTGAACTGGTGTTCAGTTCGGGTGGAAAATTAGATGCAGGCGTCCGACCACATTTGAATGTTCCGATTGTTGAGGTACTCGGGAGCTCAGAAACCGGAGGCATTGCACATCGTCAATATGATGATGCGGCATGGACGGCTTTTAATAATGTCGAGATTCAGATTGCTGCAAATACCCAACTCATGGTGCGAAGTAACCATGCAGGTGAGTCTGGCTGGATCATCACGGGCGATGCTGCTGAGTGGATCAAGATCGACAATAAGCAATTCAAACTTTTAGGTCGCTTGGACCGTATTATCAAGTTGGAAGAAAAGCGCTTGAGTCTGGATGCGATTGAGCACAGTTTGAATACCTTGCAGGAAGTAGAGCAAAGCCACACACTCTTACTTGAACATCAGCATCGACAAATTCTAGCGGCGATTGTGGTGCTCAGTGCCGAGGCTCAACAGCAATTAATGACGATAGGTAAAGCCGCTTTTGTCAAACAGTTGAAGCAGCCGTTACAGTATCAGTTGGAAAGCATTGCCATTCCTCGACAATGGCGTTTTTTGAGTCAGATTCCACAAAATACCCAGTCAAAACGGGATAAAAATTATTTAAAAGCATTATTTAGCCCAATGTTACAGCCTGTCGTGTTATCGCAATGGCAACAACAGGATGAGCAGTATTTCAGCCTTGAGTTTCCTGCTGAACTGGAATGTTTTAAGGGGCATTTTCCAACCCAACCGATTTATCCGGGTGTGGGACAAATTGGCTTTATTCAGCAGTTTGCCAAGAATAGTTGGTCTGATTTACAGTGGTGTCAGGGGTTTGAGCAATTGAAGTTTCAAAACCTGATTCGTCCTTATGCTGTGGTGCAATTAAAATTAAGTCGTAAATTACATAAAATCAGCTTTGAAATCACCTCAGAGCAACGGGTCTTGGCTTCAGGGCGCTTATTGTTTGCGCTTGAACAGGTTTAGGAGTCCGCTGATGTTGAACTATGGCATTGTTATTCCTGTGTATAATCATCCGCACTATCTTGCTGATCTTGTTGAGTATCTGGAACAATTTCAATGTCCGATTATTCTCATCAATGATGGCAGTGATGCCGAATGTACGGCGATTCTGCATCAACTGGCACAACAGCATCCATTGGTTGATCTAGTGGAACATCAGACCAACCAAGGCAAGGGGCAAGCGGTCATGACTGGGCTGCAACATGCTTTCCAGTTAGGAATGACACATGCACTGCAACTAGATGCGGATGGTCAGCATTGCTGGGAAGATGTGCCGAAATTTATCGAACAGTCGCAGCAACATCCCCAAGCGATGGTGATTGGACAGCCGATCTTTGATGATTCAGTGCCGAAAAAGCGTCTGTATGGACGTTATGTCACGCATTTCTGGGTCTGGTTAAACAGCTTGTCTTTCGAAATTAAAGACAGTATGTGCGGTTTCCGGGTCTATCCCTTGGCGAAAACCATAGCTGTACTCAATGCTGCTCAATTCCAACCTCGAATGGGTTTTGATAGTGAAATTTTGGTCCGCTTAAAATGGGAAGATACCCCTTTTGTGAATGTGCCTACACGGGTAATTTATCCTGAACATGGTGTGTCACATTTTAATGTGTGGCGTGATAATCTAGGCTTAAGTCAGGCACATGCTCGATTATTTGCAGGGATGCTGCTGCGCTTTCCAAAACTGATTTGGCATAAGTTTAAGGCGGACTGATGACGATACCGCAAACTTCGCAGGACACATGGCATCAGATTAAGGAACGAGGCGGACTGTTGCCGCTGATGCTGATGCTTGGATTTTATCGCTGTGGCGGACGTTGGTTATGCCGTGTGGTACTGTATTTTATTATTATGTGGTATTGGCTGTTTGCGGTAACAGCTCGACAGGCTTCTTTACAATATTTACAGCGTTTGCATCAATTTGCAGGGGCTCAGTCACCGTTTGCAGCAATGCCGAACTGGATGAATAGCTATACGCATTTTATGCAGTTTGGTGAGTGTATTCTGGATAAAATTGAGGGCTGGTTAGGGCATATTCCCGAGCAAAAACTGCAATTGTTTGGGCATGAGCACTTCCAGCAACACTATCAAAAAGGCGCGATTATTGTGGTGTCGCACTTTGGCAATATTGAGCTACTGCGGGCGCTAAAGTCAGAGCACCCACAAAAAATTAATGTACTGGTGTATCAAAAGCATGCCTCACAATTTAATCAGTTTTTAAAAAAAATTAATGATAAGGCTGATGTCAATTTAATTGCAGTGGATGAACTTGGCATTGAAACAGCGATGCTGTTACAGGAAAAGATGGAGCAGGGGGAGTGGGTGATCGTGGCGGCGGATCGGATTCCTGTGCAGTCGGATCGAGTGCAAAGCATCCAGTTTTTGGGACATGAGGCTGCATTACCACAAGGGGCATGGATTTTGGCCAATTTACTCAAAGTTCCGGTGCTAGCCGTATTTTGTTATCGCGTCCAGCAGAAGTTTCAGGTGCATATTCATGCGATTGCCAAGCAAGTGGATTTACCGCGTAAAACCCGATTAAGCAGCATGCAGCAGATCACCCAATCCTATGTCGCCGTATTAGAACAACATTGCTTACGGGCACCGTATCAATGGTTTAATTTTTATCAGTTTTGGACAAAATAACGTGAATGCAAGTCAAAGTGAAGCAATGCTCAAGCCGGTTCTGATTGTCGGCGAGCAGCCACTCAGTATTGAAGATGTGGTGGCGGTTGCTCGACAACAGCGTCAAGTGGCTTTACCGACAGCAACAGCTTGGCGTGAATTGATTCAGTGCGGTGCAGATTTTCTGGATCAGTTGTTGCTGGATGAAGGCGTGATCTACGGCGTTACCACAGGCTATGGGGATTCATGTCTGGTTGAAATTCCGATGCATCAAGTCAATGAATTGCCTTTGCATCTGTCTCGTTTTCATGGCTGCGGTCTCGGTGAAAATCTGGATTTGATCACTGCCCGTGCGGTAGTGGTGACTCGTCTTTGTTCACTTGCACGAGGTTATTCGGGGGTGTCTTTGGCCTTGCTGGAGCGTCTGGTCTGGATGCTGAATGAAAACATTATTCCAGTGATTCCATCGGAAGGCTCTGTCGGGGCAAGTGGTGATCTGACGCCTCTGTCCTATATTGCAGGTGCTTTGGTTGGTGAGCGTGATGTCTATGCACAAGGCAAGATTGTGCCGATTGCACAAGTCTATGCAGAGCAAGGCTTGGACGCCTTGGTGTTACGCCCTAAAGAAGGCTTGGCACTGATGAATGGTACCGCGGTGATGACGGCGATTGCCTGCTTAAACTATAAAAAAGCAGAGCAGGTGGCATTGGCCAGTACCTTGATTACCGCTTTGAATGTGTTGGCCTTAGAAGGTAATCCAAGTCATTTTGATGAAGTCTTATTTGCCCAAAAACCGCATCAAGGTCAGCAGCAGATTGCCCAGCAATTACGTGAATGGCTAAACAGTGAAGTGCAGACAGCACACCAAAGTCCACGTTTACAAGATCGTTATTCTTTACGCTGTGCGCCGCATATTATTGGTGTGTTTGAAGATTCAAAAACATGGTTGCGTCAATTTATCGAAAATGAATTAAATTCCAGCAATGATAATCCGCTGATTGATCCTGTGAATTTACGGGTGCTGCATGGCGGGCATTTCTATGGCGGGCATATTGCGCAAGCTATGGACAGTTTGAAGATTATGATCGCCAATATTGCCGACTTGATGGACCGACAAATTGCACAGCTAGTCGACCATAAAATGAATCATGGCTTAGCACGCAATTTAACGGGTGCCAGTGCCGAGCGCCTGCCTTTGAATCATGGTTTTAAAGCGGTACAAATTGGGGTTTCGGCTTGGACCGCTGAAGCCTTGAAGCATACCTTGGCCGCGTCTATTTTCTCACGCTCGACCGAATGCCATAACCAAGACAAAGTCAGTATGGGGACCATTGCCGCCCGAGATGCGACTCGGGTCATTACCTTGACGCAGCAGGTTTTGGCGGCCTTATGCTGTGCCAGTGTACAGGCCGTGCATTTGAAAGGTGTTGAATCTCAACTAAGCCCGCCTTTAAAAGCTTTTGTTGAGTGGACCTTACAAAGTTTTGCACTACTGCAAGAAGATCGTCCTTTACAAACTGAACTACAACAGATTATTGATCGTTTCGACAACTTTGAATTGTTCAATCAATTCCAGCAACAGGTCTAGGAGCGGCAGATGCAGGCAGATGTAATCATTGAAATCCCGTTTCATGATGTGGATACCATGAATGTGGTCTGGCATGGGCATTATTTAAAGTATTTCGAAATTGCACGTTGTAAGTTATTGGAACAGTTTAATTATAACTATAACCAGATGAGAGCATCGGGCTATGCGTGGCCTGTGATTGAAAGCCATGTGCGTTATGTGCAGGGGATTGAGTTTGAACAGAAAATTAAAGTTCGTGCGATTTTAAAAGAATGGGAAAACCGTTTAAAAATTGAATATCTGATTCTTGATGCGAACACTGGACGACGTTTAACCAAAGGCTATACCACGCAAGTGGCTGTGAATATGGAGACCCGAGAAATGTGTTTCCAGTCACCGCAAATTTTATTGGATTGTTTAAATGCATGGGATGCGTTTAAGGAGCACCCGCATGGTTAATTCTGGTTTTTTGAATCTCAATCGACTTGTTGCATTGATGCAACAGCGTGCTTGCTGGTTATTACTCAGTGTTGTTAGTGTATTGTTTAGCTTGAGTGTTTCCGTATCGGCACATGCGGATCAGGTCTCGACAATTTTTAATCAGCTTGCTAAAAGTGAACTCATTCGCGCCGATTTTGAACAGCAAAAAAAGTTGGCAAGTTTAAACAAGACTTTTGTTTCCAATGGCACACTGACCTTTGCGAAATCAAATGGTGTACTTTGGCAAATTAAACGACCTGTGCAAGCAGATTTGATCGTAACCCAAAAGAAACTCATCCAGAAAACACAACGAACCTATAGCCAGATCCAGATTGACCAATCGCCTTATAGTTCGGTTGCGACCTTATTTTTGCAACTGATGTCGGGTGATGATAAAGCTTTGGCGAAGAATTTTAATGTGTTATCCGCCAATTACAGCCCGACAGGATGGAATATCGCGTTAACACCTAAATCAGCGCTATTTAAAAAGTTGTTCCTGAGAATTGATGCGCAAGGACAACAGTATGTGAATAAGATTGTGATTCAAGAACAGGCCAATAATAGCACCACGATTTTATTCCGTAATCAAACCACTCAACCGAATCAACTGACGGCTGCTGAAGATGCGCTTTTCCAATTGGCAAAATAAATTTACTGCCATCTGGTTAGTTCTTTTAACCATTGTTGGACTTGCGCTGGCAGTGGCATGGGTCAAAAAAGAGATCCATATCCAGACCAATATTTTTGCTTTGCTGCCTGAAACGCAAAAAAATCCTGAGCTTGCTAAAACACAGCAATATATGAGTGATCAGCTCAATGAAAAAGTCTTTGTTGTTTTAGAAAGTCAGGATCAACAGGCCTTAGCGCAAGCTACTCAGTTGTTTCAACAGAAGTTACTACACAGTGACCTGTGGCAACCGCTTCGACCACAGTTGGATTTAGCACAGTTTTCCAAACAGCTATATCAACATCGGGCAGGTTTGCTGAATCAACAAGACCGACAGTTTTTGCAACAGCAGGATTATGAGGCACTGACCGAACAAAGCCTGATGCAGTTAATGAGTGTCGGGATGCCGATTACCGCGACCTCATTACAGCAAGACCCTTTATTGCTGTTTCCACGCTATATGTTGAGTGTGGCCAATCAGCTTTCAAGCAATGTTGAGCTGGAAGATGGTTTTGCAACCATTCATGATGAGCAAAAGACCTCACGCTTATTGGTTCTGCAATTAAAACAGAGTCCTTATAACATTGATTATCAGGAACAGGTCAATGCTTGGATTGAGCAGCTACAGCCCGAGCTGAGTAAGTTGCAGGTTCAATCGCATTGGACGGGGACCATTTTATTTTCTCATTATGGAACCCAGTCGGCCAAGCAGGAAATCTCAACCATTGGCCTCGGTTCAACCTTGGGCTTGATCCTGTTGGTTTGGTTTGGCTTTCGTTCATTCCGGCCACTCATGACTGAATTTATTGCGGTGTCGACGGGGAGCTTACTGGCATTTGCGGTGACACATCTGGTGTTTGGCGAAATCCATCTGATGACTTTGGTCTTTGGCGCCAGTCTGATCGGGGTGTGTGTCGATTTCTCTTTCTATTTTATGGCAATGCAATCGCAGCACCGTAAACTGGATGGCTTTAGGATTCTTAGACCGTTGCTGCCAAGCTTATTTATGGGCTTAATGACCACGGTTGTGGCCTATATTTTTCTGAGCTTTACGCCGTTTCCAGCCTTTAGGCAAATTGCGGTGTTTTCAATTGTCGGTTTGGTCGCTGCCTGGATCACTAGTGTATTGCTCCTACCGCGCTTAGCTCCGCTGAATGCACAAGCTGCAATTCGACGCTTAGCTTGGATTGGAATGGCCAGACAATGGTTTCAGCAACATCAAAAACTACGTTATGGCTTTATTTTGAGTATCTTGCTGATTGGAGGAGGCAGCCTATTTGCTTTGCAATCCAATGATGATATTCGAAACTTGCAAAGTATGGATGCCAAGCTGAAACAGGAAGATCAATATATTCGTTCCTTGTTTGCCCAGCAGCAAAGCAGTGATTATTTTGTTGTGCGTGCACACTCCAGTGCTGAGCTTGAGCAGCAGGAAGCACAATTGATTGATCAATTGCAGCAATTGCAAACTCAGGGGCAGATTGACGGTTTTCAAGCTTTGGGACAATGGATTCCTCCTTTGGCCCAGCAGCAACAAAATGTGCAACTACTTCAGCAGATTCCTGCAACCGCATTGAAAAAGTATGCGGAAAGCATGGGTTTAAATTTTGCGGATCTACTGCAATGGCAACAACAATTGCAGCAGCAACCTTTACTCACAGCACAGGTGTTTCAACAACATCCCTTGGCATTTTTACAGCTCAGTCCTACCGAGCGTCTGGTCATGGTCCGTGGGGTTAAACAGGCGCAGCGATTACAGCAATTGCAATCCGCACAGATTGATTTCCAGCAACCTGTCAGCACACTGTCTAGCGCGTTTGCACAGCATCGTCAGCAAGCGCAGCATTTATTGATCTATGCCTTATTTGGATTGGCGCTGGGTTTGGGCTTAGTCTATGGCAAGCGTTCGATTATGCCGCTGGTTTTGCCTGTGACTTTGGCGCTGATCAGTACCTTTGCGGTACAGGCATGGTTGGGTGTGGAAATTAACTTGTTCAGTATTATGGGAACCTTCTTGATCATTGGGATTGGTGTGGATTATGCAATTTTCTATCGGCATGGACATGACCATCCACAGGTGGTTGGCATGGCGCTGTTTTTGTGTATGATGTCGACCTTATTGGGCTTTGGGCTCTTATCATTGAGTCATACTTATGCGATTCATTGCTTTGGTCTAACCGTTTTATTGGGTGTGATCTTTTCATTTGTTTATGCAACTTTGCTTACACCAGCTGATCAGCACCATATTGTGAATTTAGAAGAGCATTAAAAATTTTAATTTTTTGGGGGCAATGATGATACAAACAGCCGATGTGGTGATTATTGGTGCTGGACCTTCTGGCAGTTCAGCCGCAGCCTTGCTTCGTCAAAAAGGTTATGCGGTCACGGTGATTGAAAAACAATATTTTCCGCGCTTTTCGATTGGTGAGTCTTTGTTGCCACAGTGCATGGTGTTTCTAGAAGAAGCAGGCTTATTAGAAACTGTACGGGAACATGTTCAATCCCGCGCATTCCAGTTTAAAAATGGTGCGGCATTTTTGTGTGGTGAAAAACGTAGCCATTATGATTTCACTGAAAAATTTAGCGAAGGGCCTGGCACCACTTGGCAAGTTCGCCGAGCTGATTTCGATCACTTACTGGCTCAACAAGCGCAGCAATACGGCGCAGATATTCGTTTTGGACATGAAGTTGTTGCGATCGATGTTGAGGTGGAACACCCAGTTTTAACCGTGCTAGATGAGGCACAGCAGCGTTATCAGATTCAAGCCAAGTTTTTATTGGATGCCAGTGGTTTTGGTCGTATCTTACCGAAATTTTTAGATTTAGAAAGCCCATCCAATTTCCCAGTGCGTCGTGCCTTGTTTACCCATATTGAAGATGGGATTGGTGATCGTGCTGATTTTGACCGTGACAAAATTTTAATTACCATGCATGAAAAAGACCGCCGTGCTTGGTATTGGCTGATTCCTTTTGCTGATGGCCGTGCTTCCTTTGGTGTGGTGGCAGAGCAGGATTTCTTTGATCATTATCAGGTTGAAGATGCTGCTCAGAATGAACCAGATTTGTTATTGAAACGGATTCTAGCCGATGATCCTGCATTATCTCAGGTCTTAGCACAGGCGAAATTTGATACGCCTGTACGTACCTTGGTTGGTTATTCGGCAAATGTTAAACATTTGGCAGGTCGGAATTATGCCTTGTTAGGCAATGCAGGCGAGTTTCTCGATCCTGTATTTTCATCGGGTG
This sequence comes from Acinetobacter higginsii, assembly GCF_000369525.1. GTDB lineage: Bacteria > Pseudomonadota > Gammaproteobacteria > Pseudomonadales > Moraxellaceae > Acinetobacter > Acinetobacter higginsii. The sequence goes on along the minus strand of NZ_KB850073.1, from coordinate 343,784 downwards.
TGACCATTGCATTAAAATCTTCCAGTCTGGCAATTCCTTTAGTTGATCGGGTGTTGCAAGGTGAACAGGTGGATTGGATGCAGGAGTACGAATTACCGCTGCGTAAAGGGATTAAAGTGTTTCGTGCTTATGTCGAGTCTTGGTACGAAGGCGAGTTTCAGGATGTGGTATTCGCAAGCAATCAAAATGACAACATTCGTCGGATGGTTTCATCGTTATTGGCAGGTTATGCGTGGGATGATCAAAATCCGATTCATAAAAATGCCAAACGCCGTTTAAGCACCTTGGCTGAGTACTGCCGTGAAGGTGTCGCGCAAGAGAAAGCCTTAGAGGTTTAGTATGCAACGGATCTGGATCAACTTATTGTGCTGTAGCTTGCTGCTGTTGAGCGGCTGTCAACTGACGCCACATGCACAAGGACTGAAAAGCAGTCATTGGCCAGCACAGCAATATCAACGACAAGACCAAGTTGAAGTGCAGTGGAAGGATAAAAGCTTTAGCTTCTTACTGTATCAACAGCAGCAAGGTCAGCAACTCAGTCTGCTTGCTTTGGGTTTAACTGGACAGCCTTTGTTTCAATTGCAATTTGATGGACAGCAGGTCAAGGTACAGCAACGCATTGACCAGATGCGTTTACTGCCTTTTGAGTTTGTGGTTCGAGATCTGTTATTCGCAACCTATCCTCAGTTTGCTCAGTTAGGACAGCAGTCTGTTCAGGTACAACAATCTGCAACGCAACAGCAAGTTTTTATTGCTGGAAAGGCAGTATTAGCGATTCAAACTCAAGGTAATAGCATTGAGCTTGATAATCTGCAGGTACCGTACCGCATGACCTTGAGCCCGATTGAAAATACCTTGAATGGTGATCAATCTGAGCAAGGAGCGCAGCCATGAGTCAATCTTTATCTCAGTTGCAAGCAGTCGGTATTCCCATCAGTGTCGGGCTGTCTGCATTAGGTCAGGATATTCAGCACATCCGTGAAGGTTTAACGACTACTGACAATACCCTGACACGGGAAGCAGGTTTTTTAGCGGATCGCGCTGTTTGGGTTGGACGCTATGCAGAGGCATTGATTGAGACTGTGCCTGAATCGCTAAGTCGATTTGACTCGCGGAATCTGCGCTTTGCTTTGACTGCGCTGCAAAAAATTGAGACAGAACTTCAACAGCAGATTGCCAGCATTGATCCAACTCGTTTAAGTATTGTAATGGGTACCTCGACTTCGGGAATATCCGACAGTGAGCTGTTACTGAAACAGTATTTTGATGGGAATGCTGCCATTGAAATTATGCATCAACCGCAAGAAATGGGTTGTCTGGCAAAAGCTCTGCAACATTATCTAGACTGGCAGGGCGCTGCTTATACCATTTCGACAGCCTGTTCTTCCAGCGCCAAAGCCTTTGCCGCAGGGCAACGTTTAATTCAGGCGGACTTAGCTGATGCCGTATTGGTCGGTGGGGTGGATACCTTATGCCAACTGACCTTAAATGGTTTTAACAGTTTGGAAAGTTTATCGGCAGATATTTGCCAACCCTGCGGTATCAATCGTGATGGTATTAATATTGGCGAAGCCGCGGCTTTATTTTTACTGACCAAAGCCTCCGCACCGATCATGTTATATGGTGTGGGTGAATCGATGGATGCATGGCATATTTCTGCGCCGCATCCTGAAGGTCTAGGTGCAGCGACCGCGATGCAGCGCGCGTTGGACAGTGCAGCGATAACAGCGCAAGAGGTGGGATATATCAATTTGCATGGAACTGCCACACCGCAAAATGATGCGATGGAAATCAAAGCTGTTCGACAAGTCTTTCAAGGCTTGAATGTGTCCTTAAGTAGCACCAAGCATAAAACTGGACATTGTTTGGGAGCGGCGGGTGCGATAGAAGCTTTTATCTGTACTCAACTGTTAAAAGATCAAAGCGGCTTGCCTTTGCATCAACAGGTTGAGATTGATCCTAAGTTGGCGGATCAAAACTATGTCACAGATGCTCGGCAGACCGAGAATATTCGTTATGTGTTGAGTAATTCTTTTGCCTTTGGCGGCAGCAATATCAGCTTGTTATTTGGGGTGCAGCACTAAATGAAATTAGATGCGATTGAATATATTCCACATCAACAACCTATGGTCTTTATTGATCATTTGCTCGAAGTCAAAGACGGTTATGCGATTGCCGAATTGACCATTCGTCCTGAATTAATGTTCTGTGAGGCGGCGGGTTTACCGACATGGACAAGTATTGAAATTATGGCGCAAACCATTAGTGCCTATTCAGGTTGGATGGGGCAACAATTACAGCAAGCACCAAAAGTGGGGTTTTTGTTGGGAACACGCAAGCTGCAGTTACCCTTTGCGTATTTTGCGCTTGGACAGACCTTAAGAATTCGGGTCGAGCAGCAATATCTGCATGAAGGCCTGGGGCAGTTTTCTTGCGAGATTGATGGTGCTGAGCAGGTGATCAGTGCCTTACTCAGTGTTTATGAACCGACTGATCAATCGACATTGGCATTATAGTTTTAGGAACAACAATGAGTAGAAGAATATTGGTCACGGGTTCAAGCCGTGGCATTGGTAAAGCAATCGCATTACAATTGGCTCAGGCGGGTTTTGACGTGACCATTCACGCCCGTTCACGTGAGGCTGAGGCAGCTCAGGTGGTTGAGCAGATTCACAAGCTTGGGCAAAACAGCCATTATTTATTATTTGATGTGAATGAACGTGAGCATGTCAAAAGCTTATTAGAACAAGATGTTGAACAGCATGGCGCTTTCTATGGCGTGGTACTGAATGCAGGTCTCACCCATGACGGTGCTTTCCCTGCATTGACAGATCAGGATTGGGATGAGGTCATTTCGACCTCTTTAGACGGTTTTTATAATGTGCTTAAACCCTTGATCATGCCGATGATTCACCTACGCAAAGGTGGGCGAATCGTGACGCTTTCTTCGGTCTCAGGCATTATGGGTAATCGTGGACAGGTGAATTATAGTGCAGCAAAAGCAGGCTTGATTGGGGCAACCAAGGCATTGGCTTTGGAGTTGGCCAAGCGCAAAATCACGGTGAACTGTGTGGCACCTGGCCTGATTGAAACGGAAATGGTCACTGATGAAGTCAAAGAGCATGCATTAAAAATGATTCCAATGCAGCGCATGGGGCAGGTGGATGAAGTGGCGGCTGTGGTGAAATTTCTCTGTTCTGATGAAGCCTCTTATATTACCCGTCAGGTGATTTCGGTCAATGGAGGACTGATTTGATGAAGCGTGTTGTGGTTACAGGCATGGCAGGAATTACCTCGCTGGGTGAAAATGCGGATGACATCTTTGCCCAATTTCATGCGGGTAAAAGCGGTATTTGCTATATGTCCGAGTGGGAGCAATATCCAGATTTAAGAACCAAGCTTGCAGGCCCAGTGACAGATTTTCAAGTCGCCAAGCATTTTAACCGTAAGGTGACACGAGGCATGGGACGTGTTGCGTTAATGTCGGTCATCAGTGCTGAGAATGCCTTGCAAGATGCAGGCTTAATCGGTCATGAGATATTGAGCAGCGGTGAGGCTGGCGTGGCCTTTGGCTCATCTGCAGGCAGTGTGGATGCGGTGCGCGAGTTTGGCAATATGCTGATTGATCAAGACATGAGTAAGATCAATGCCACCACCTATATCCGCATGATGTCGCATACCAGTGCTGTGAACATGACCGTTTATTTCGGCTTGAAAGGGCTTACCTTGCCAACCTCGAGTGCATGTACCTCAGGTTCAATGGCGATTGGTCAGGCCTATGAAGCGATTAAGTACGGTAAACAAACCTTGATGTTGGCCGGTGGGGCGGAAGAGCTGAGTGCCGCAGGTGCCGCCGTTTTTGATGTTTTATTGGCGACCAGTGGGATGAATGATCATCCTGAAAAATCACCACGACCGTTTGATACACGACGAGACGGCTTGGTGATTGGCGAGGGCGCTGGTTGTTTGATTCTTGAAGAATATGAACATGCCAAGCAGCGCGGCGCCACCATTTACGCGGAGATCATTGGCTATGCGAGCAATACCGATGGGCAGCATGTGACCAAGCCTGATAGTGAGCGGATGGGGCAATGCATGCAAATGGCATTGAAAGATGCCCAACTGGATGCCAGCCAGATTGACTACGTCAATGCGCATGGTACTTCAACCGATCAAGGTGACATTGCTGAAAGCCAAGCTACGGCAAGGATTTTAGGGCGTAAACCCATCAGCTCATTAAAGAGTTATTTTGGGCATACCTTGGGGGCGTGTGGGGCAATTGAAGCTTGGTTGGGTATAGAAATGATGCAGCGTGGGGAATTGATTCCAACCTTGAATCTGGATGAAATTGATCCACAATGTGGTGATTTAGATTATATTACTCAGCAAGTGAGGGCGAGTGAGATCAATATCATGATGAGTAATAACTTCGCTTTTGGTGGGATTAATACCTCACTTATTTTTAAACGAACAACATAACAAGCAAGGGGCATCATAATGTCAATCAAACAATTATTCTTAGCAACTGTATTAACAGCTGGTTTTGCTGCATCTGTTCAAGCTGCAGATACCGTGCATAATCTGGATTTTAAAGCGGCGGTAGACCGTGCAGTTGCTGATGGAACCCTCGATGGAACGGTCAAGTTTTATCTTAAAGGTACCAAATCAGGTGGAAAAGTATTAGAACAAGATATCGTCACCAATCAGAAAACCAATGGTTTTGGTAAGTCAGCTGAAAAGTCATGTGATTGGGTGCTTCGTTCGGCATTAATCCAGTTAGACAAAGCAGCAAAAGCGCGTGGTGCCAATGCAGTGACCAATATCGTGAGTTATTTTAAAAAGAATGAATCACAAAATTCGACCACTTATCAATGCTATAAAGGTATGGCAGTGGCGAGCGTTGCACTGAAAGGCGATATTGTGAAGTTTTAAGTGATTGGATCAGGTTGAGCCAATGACGCTACGTGAAATTGAAATCCATGTTCAGGCATTGGCACAACTGCTTGAAAAGCCTAAAACTGATTTTGCTGATTTAAGCAGCTTTAACCATTATAAAAAACAGCAAATCAGGGACTACCGTAATCATCTGTTGGCGCAACGACTGCAAAGTGATGTTGCGGCGCTCAGTTTTTCCAAACATGAACATGGTAAGCCCTTTTTAAGTTCGCATGCACTGCATTTTAACCATACCCATAGCCAGCAATATTATGCCTTGGCCATGAGTGAACGGGTCAAAGATCTTGGGATTGATGTCGAGGAACTCGATCGGAAAGTACGTTTTGATGCCTTGGCACAACATGCCTTTCATGCCGAAGAATACCAAACTTGGCTGCAGCAAGATCAGGACCCAGAATATTGGCTGCGGGTCTGGACCACCAAAGAGGCGGTCTTGAAAGCGTCAGGTCTTGGTATTCGTTTAGACCTGAATAGTTTGAATACGCAGGTGCATCCCTCTGATCAGGGCGGCATGTGTTCGCATCCATTGATTGGCACTTTTGCTTACCAGAACTTTATCCTGAACCAGAAAATCGTGGTCACCATTGCATGGCGGGCAGAGCAGTCTTGCCGAGGTTTTCAGTTTCCAAAAATTCAGATCATTCAGCATTAGAGAACAACCACCATCAATGCAGTCATTGATGGTTTTGAGGAAGATTTAAGCTTTGCTGATGATGGATACTCTTTGCTTTTAAAACGACACTTTCCCGAGAGAGGCGATAGTAAAAACTGCTGCCAAGCATAACGCCAATAAACCAGTTGAAGGGTGCCAAGAACTGAAAACTCGGAATAAGAACCAACAGCAGGCCGATACTGACTGCTGCCACTAAACTCATCACCGCTTTTTTATTGATGCCTTTTTGATAGTAATAGGCTGCTGTGGGTTGATCGCTAAATAAGTCATCGACCCGAACTTTCTGTTTGTTAATCAGATAAAAGTCAGCAAGTAGAATACCAAACAGTGGACCGATAAAAGCCGCTAAAGTATCAAGGGTATAGTGAATCAGTTCTGGGGAGTTAAATAAATTCCATGGGGTGATAAAGATGGAACCGATCGCTGCAATCATGCCTGCTCTGCGAAAATTAAGAAAACGAGGCGCGAGATTAGAAAAATCAAAACCTGCCGAAACAAAATTCGCCACAATATTAATGCCAATAGTCGCGGTTAATACCGTCAATAAACCGAGCACCACCACCAATCCGTTATCGATCATGGCAACCGTTTCGAGTGGATCATGTACCATTTTTCCAAAAACACTAAAGGTACCTGAAACAATCATCACCACAATGATGGCAAAGAAAATAAAGTTAAACGGCAGTCCCCAAAAGTTCCCTTTTTTGACTTGTTGCATATCTTTGCCATAACGGGAGAAATCACCAAAGTTGAGTAAGGGACCTGAGAAATAAGACACCACCAATGCAATGGCCACAATGGTTTGCATGATCTGCTGATTGGCGCTGAGCTGTTTATCACTGAGATTAAGGGAAATATTATGCCAACCTGCTTTCCACACCAACCATAATGCCAGCGCTAACATCACCACATAGACCATTGGACCTGCCCAATCGATGAAGACCTTGATGGTGTCCATGCCTTTCCAGAAAACCAATGCTTGTATCGCCCAAATAAAACCAAAACAGATCCAGCCAATCGTACTTAGACCTGCAAACTCTGTCAGTGTAAGCGGGTGTAAGGCTGGATAGAACTTAAGTAGAATCATCATCAGGGCATTGGATGCCAACCAGGTTTGAATGCCGTACCATGAAACTGCAATCAGGCCGCGAATTAAGGCAGGAATATAGGCCCCATAAATCCCGAAGGCTTGGCGAGAGATGACGGCATAGGGAACCCCTGAAATTTGACTGGGTTTTGCGACCAAGTTCGCCGCAACTTGAACAATCACGATGCCAATGAGTAAGGCAAGCAGAACTTGCCAGCTGGCAAGACCGAGTGAAAATAAGCTCGCTGCGACCACATAGCCGCCCATACTATGCACATCGGACATCCAAAAGGAAAAGATGTTGTACCAAGTCCAATTTTGTTGCGCAGGGATGAGATCTGCATTGGAGAGTTTAGGACTATAGTTCGGGTTATCGCTCATGACGGGTCTTCAAGATAAACAACTGTTCAGACCAGTGATGCAGAAATTAAGCCAACTTCTTTTTATTGGTTTAAATTTATTATTAATTAATTGATTATATTTGTTTAAATATTTAATTTTAGATTTTAACTGTTCAGACCAGTTGGATTGAAATATGATCAATCTTATTTTTTGAATTAAAAATGTGCAGAAATGAGAAACGCGACTCGAATTCAGATCATTAATCCAAATACCTGTGTCGAAATGACCGCATCGATTGCTGAGGCTGCACGTCGGGTGGCCGCGGCAGATACCGAAATTATAGTCCAGTCTCCTGAGAAAGGGCTGTTATCGATTGAAGGGCATTATGATGAGGCAATTTCGGCCGTGGGTGTACTGGAGCTGATTCAACAAGGGAAAGCACAGCAGGTCGATGGGCATATCATCGCCTGTTTCGGCGATCCCGCCTTGCATGCGGCCAGAGAATTGGCTCAAGCGCCAGTGATTGGTATTGCTGAAGCTGCATTTCACATGGCCAGTTTGGTGGCAACAAAATTTTCGATTGTGACCACCTTAGCCCGAACCAAAATTATTGCTGAACATTTATTGCAGCAATATGGGTTTGAGCGAAAATGTGCACAGATTCGATGCATAGATCTACCGGTATTGGCATTGGAACATGATAAGCAAATTGCCTATGAAAAATTATTGGCAAGCTGTCAGCAAGCTAAAATGCATGATGGGATTGGTGCAATTGTATTGGGCTGTGGTGGCATGGCCGAGATGGCTGATCAGGTCAGTCTAGAGCTTGGTATTCCGATTATTGATGGGGTTCGGGCTGCGGTAAAACTGATTGAAAGCTTGCATGGTTTAGGCATTCAAACCAGCAAGTGGGGAGATTATGATTATCCATTAATGAAAGGATAATTCAGTGCAACTGTATGTGAAAACATGGATGATAAACGTCTGTTTAAGTTCTGATTTGCTTTGATACCCATACAAAAATGCCAGCATTTCGCTGGCATTTTTAGTTTCAAGAAGAACAGATTTAAGGAATCTGATCTTCTTCAAATTCAGGTTTAACTTGAACAATAAAGTCCTGACGATTCAGACCGCGCCATAAAGCGTATGCTGTACCGATATAGATCGATGAGTAAGTACCAACAAAGATACCGACAAACATTGCCATAGAGAACCAGTGTAAGCCATCACCGCCTAAGAACATCATGGCAAGGACCACGAGTAATAGGGTCATCGAGGTATGGATGGTACGACGTAAAGTTTCTGTTAAGGCGATATCTACGATTTCACGAGGTGTAGCACCGCGAATCTTACGGAAGTTTTCACGGATACGGTCCGATACAACGATGTTATCGTTGAGCGAGAAACCGATTACCGCAAGTACAGCCGCAAGTACGGTTAAGTCGAATGGCCACTGGAACAGCGCAAAGGCACCAAAAATGATGATAATGTCATGGAATAATGACATTACAGCGCCGACTGCCATTTTAAACTCAAAGCGAACGGTGACATAGATCAACATTAAGATCAATGCCAGCGCAACTGCACCCGCAGAACGTACATACAGCTCATTACCCACTGCACCACCGACAGAGTCCACTTTGTGAACTTCTACGGTGTTATTCGGCAATTGAACCGCTTTAGTGATGCTATTGCTCAGGTCTTCAACATTCAGGTCTTCTTGTACTGGCATACGTACGATGAGATCAGTACTACTGCCTAATGTTTGTACCACAGCATCTTTAAAACCTGCACGATCGAGTGCTTGCACCACTTGCGCAGGTTGAACCCCTTGCTTGTAGTTTAATTCAGCCGAAATACCACCGGTAAAGTCCAAACCAAGATTAAGACCTTTCGTTACGATAAAGAAGATACTGGCAATGGTAATCAGGATCGAGAAGATGGCCGCAGGTGTGGCAATCTTCATGAATGGGATGATTTTTAGATCATCTGGGCGACCGTATTGCTTTGAGTCTTGTTGAGTCAGATCAGTCATGTGAATCTCCTTAAATACTCAACTTGTTCAAATTACGGCGTTTGCCATAAATGAGCTGTACGATTGCACGGGTTACTGTAATTGCAGTAAACATCGAACAAATAATACCAATCATCAAGGTGACTGCGAAGCCTTTGATCGGACCTGTACCAATCGCGAATAAAATAAACGCAACAATGAACGTGGTTAAGTTCGAGTCAAGAATGGTGTTATAGGCCCGATCATAACCGGCCACAATCGCCTGTTTGGGCGAGGCGCCCCAGAGCATTTCCTCTCGTATTCGTTCACAGATCAGGACGTTGGCATCAACCGCCATACCAATGGTAATTACGATACCTGCAATACCCGGCAAGGTGAGGGAAGCTCCAATCCAAGACATTACCGTTAAGATCATGGCAAGGTTAAAGACCAAGGCAAAGTTCGCGATTAAACCGAATAGACGGAAGAACACGATCATCCAGATCGCAACCAGCAAGAAACCGATTTGGGTTGATAATACGCCCTTATCAATGTTCTCTTGACCAAGGCTTGGACCCACGACACGTTCTTCAACGAAGTACATCGGCGCAGCCAAAGCACCTGCACGAAGCATCAAGGCAAGCTCAGCCGCTTCTTGTGGTGAATCTAGACCAGTAATACGGAATTGTGAACCCAATACCGCTTGGATCGTCGCAGCGTTGATCACTACAGATTCGGTATATGGGGTGCGAACTTCAGTTTGAACACCTGTGTTTGGATCAGCAACATAAGAGATCTTTTGTTTATTCTCGATAAACAAAACGGCCATACGTTTGCCGACAGCACCACGTGTCGCATCAGCCATCAACTTACCGCCAGAAGAGTCTAGGGTGATGTTTACTTCAGCACCACCAGAGTCTTGGCTAAAGCCAGAACTTGCATTTTGAACACGTTCACCGGTCAAAATACGGTTACGCTGTAACAGCAATTGACGACCACTGTCTAAAGACTGATAAGCAAAGACTTCAGTACCAGGAGGAAGCGGCTGACCATTATATTTCCCTGTATATGGGTCAATATATTGATCATTACTATCCGCGACTAAACGGAACTCGAGATTCGCCGTACGACCCAAGACACGTTTTGCTTCTGCGGTATCTTGTACACCCGGTAATTCAACCACAATACGGTTGCTACCTTGGGTTTGTACCAGTGCTTCAGCCACACCGAGTTCGTTAATACGGTTACGTAAAGTGGTTAAGTTTTGATTCACTGCATAAGATTGAATTTCCTGACGACGAGTGTCGGTATAATTCAGTCTTAAAGTTGCACCAGATGAGGTTGCAACCGCTTGTTGAGTAAATTCATTACCATTGCGACGTAAAAAATCAGCCGCTGCATCACGGTCTGCATTGCTGGCAAACTGGACGGTAATGGTGTTGTTACTTAACGCAAGGTTGTTAAATTTGATTTTGTTATCACGGAATTGACGACGCAAATCAGTCGCTGATGTTTCCATACGCTGACTAATTGCTTTATCCATGTCGACTTCGAGCAAGAAGTGTACACCGCCACGTAAGTCCAAACCGAGTTTCATCGGTTTCGCCCCAATCTTTTGCAACCACTCAGGTGTGGTCGGTGCAAGGTTGAGTGCAACTACATAGTCATCACCTAAATCACGGCGTAACACTTCTTTGGCTTTTAACTGCGCTTCAGAAGAGCTTAAACGTAATAATGCCGCGTTATTGGTAAAGCTATTGTCGTGACTGCTAATGTTGGCAGTTTTTAAAATCTGCTCAGCTTTTTGCACGATCGTCTGATCAATTTTGGTGCCTGCTTTTGCCCCCGAAATTTGGACAGCAGGTTCATCTGGATACAGACTTGGAAGTGCATATAACGTACTGATCACAAGTACCACAAGGATCAGTAAATATTTCCATGCAGGGTAACGCATTCGCTTTCTTCTTAAATGAAAAAGTCGTGCTGAGGCACGACTATTTTATGATTAAAGGTTATTTAATGTGCCTTCAGGTAATACTGAAATGACACTCGCACGTTGAATTTTTACCTCAACACCTCGAGTGAGTTCAACAACTGCAAAGTCACCTTCAAGTTTGGTAATTCTCCCCATTAAACCACCAGCAAACACGATCTCGCTGCCTACACCCAAGCTTTCGATTAAAGAACGGTGTTCTTTAGCACGTTTTGCTTGAGGTCTCCAGATCAAGAAATAGAAGATTGCGATGAATACCGCGATCATCAATAAGTTTGCCATAAGGCTTGGACCTTGTGCCGCAGCAGGTGCAGCGTGAGCAGTAGAGATGAAAAAACTCATTTCGATTTCCTAAAATTAAAAGGCAAAAAATTAACAATAAATCCCAATTCGTTTTGCAATGTACCTTGTCTTGCGATCAGGCGCAAATCTTGATGCAAATCGTTCCGCTTAGTCTTCTGGACATGCTGGAACTTCTAATCCACGACGGGCATAAAAGTCCTGAACGTACTCATCAAATGTGCCATTATCCAATGCATCACGCATACCTTGCGTCAGGCGTTGGTAGTAACGCAAGTTGTGGATGGTGCCAAGCATTGATGCCAGCATCTCACCACACTTCTCTAAATGATATAAATAGGCACGAGTAAAGTTTTTACAAGTGTAGCAATCACAATGTGGGTCTAAAGGCCCTTTATCATGGCGATATTTACTATTACGGATTCTGACTAGGCCATCGGTAACAAAATAATGACCATTACGGGCATTACGGGTTGGCATCACACAGTCAAACATATCGACACCACGGCGAACCGCTTCCACGATATCCTCTGGTTTACCTACACCCATTAAGTAACGCGGTTTGTCTTGCGGCATTTTGTTAGGTAAATAATCAAGCACCTTGATCATTTCTTCTTTCGGTTCGCCGACCGAAAGACCGCCAATCGCATAACCATCAAAACCAACTTCTAACAAGCCTTTGAGTGACTCGTCACGCAGGTCTTCGTACATCCCACCTTGAATAATGCCGAATAAGGCATTTTTATTGTTAAGCGCATCATGGTGGTGAGTTTTACAACGTTTCGCCCAGCGTAAAGAAAGCTGCAATGATTTTTGCGCTTCTTCATGCGTGGCAGGGTAAGGGGTACATTCATCAAAAATCATCACGATATCTGAGTTCAATACATGTTGGATCTCCATTGAAATTTCTGGAGACAAGAACACCTTTGAACCATCAATCGGAGAGCGGAAGGTCACACCTTCTTCTTTGATTTTACGCATTGCGCCCAAGCTAAACACTTGGAAACCGCCTGAGTCAGTCAAAATTGGTTTATCCCATTGGATAAACTCATGCAGACCACCATGTTCTTTAATCACTTCCAAACCTGGACGTAAGTACAAGTGGAAGGTATTTCCTAAGATAATCTGTGCTTGAATTTCTTCAATGTCACGCGGGAGCATGCCTTTAACCGTACCATAAGTACCCACTGGCATAAACACAGGGGTTTCAACCACACCATGTTCTAAAGTAAGTCGACCACGACGGGCGCGCCCCGACTGGCCTAATTTTTCAAATTTCATGTAATAACCTGAGCAAGATCGAAGTGCTACTTTGATTGCAGCGCAAGAAGGCGAAAAAACAGTTCGCTGATCGAAAGCGGCTATTTTCCCCGATTATGGCGTGTAGTTCTACTACTAAATGTAGCGATAGATAAAATAGATTTAATTTAATAAATTTTGAATGATATTTGTTTGAATGTTGAGAAGTAAATTCTTATTTACGTTAATAAGGTTTTTGCATTTTGTAGTGCGAAATTTGTGAGGAAATTTGCTATCGAGATGGCGGCATGGATGCCGCCGCGTTAGACTGCGGTAGCAGGGATGTACCGTCAGTCTAACAAATGGTTTTGGTTACTTTTGCCAAAACAAAAGTAACTCCAACCGAAGGTTTTTGCTGAAATTAGTGAGATAACTAAAAGACGCTAATATGTATAACTACCGCACTAAAAATTCGGCTTATAATCAAAGTTTTCAGTCGCCAGATTATCCTTAAACGGGCGAATGGCTTTCTTGGATAAAGTCAGCGTATTGATCAGATTATTCGGGAACACTTCGATCTGGTTATTAAATAATTCTACGTTGCGGTTAAAAATAGTGATGGCCGCACCAACATTTTCGTTTTGCTCCTGAATATCATCCATCATCTTGCTATACAGTGCATCCGCTTTCAGTTCAGGATAATTTTCGACCACCACATTCAAGCTACGAATCAGTTCCTTACTCATTTTCTCAATCTGTTGTAATTGCGAAATATCCGTATCATTCACATTCAGGTTAAGAATCTGTTGACGTAACTCGGTGACTTTTTCCAAGGTGGATTTTTCAAATTGAGTGTATTGATCCAGCGTTGCTTCCAAGGCTTCTAAAGTCTTTACTTTTTGACGTTCGAAGTTGGCTACTTCTGACCATGCCCGTTTGGTGGCATTAAAATAGCGTACGATATTGTTGCGGATAGAAATGCCCCACACGATCAGTGCGACAAAAATTCCCAAGAAGATTAGTAAACCTGTCATCGCCATTCCCCTTATTGTTATTGCTCAATCATTAGCGAATTAAATTCAGCATCAATTGTTGAAACTTATGATATTGCGGCATGGTCATGGTTCTTAAATGTCCACGTAATGCTGGAATATCCTGAATGTCACTGCGTTTACTGGCTGTTTGGAAAAGATTTTGTTCGCCGACGTAACACATGATTTGTTCCTCATGATGATAAATTAAATCACCTGTAAAATGTTGAAAAAAATCATGTAACTTTAAGGTCAGACTAGGGCTCACCTCTTTTGCGAGTCGGTGTTGATCTAAGCCAAAAATATTCAATTCTTGGTTAATCAAAATATCGCTGCTTTGCCATGAGCTGGTATAAGGTTCAAAAAAACGAGAACGTTGATTGCTGACGGCAATTCCTAAGGCTGGCATTTGAAAAATAAACGCGCCCCACAAATCTTTATGGATTTCTTTAACGATTTTCTTATCGCTGCTTTGATCCTGAAGGATCGGCATTTCACTAACATAGTGATATTGAAACAGTAGAACCTGATGTTCTGTATTGCCATCATGCCATGTGGTCGACGCGTATTGGGTAATCTCGTTGGCTTCATTGCCGCGATTAAATAGGGGGAAATGTTGTTTTAACTTACTGATCACCAAAAGTGGCTGTGCTTGAATCGGTAAATAAGCAGGCAATTGCTGGAACTGCAAACCATAGCGTAATACGGTCATACGTTCTTCTAGATAATTGATGACGCGCGTTAATGGCTCTTGTGGTTCATAAAGCAGATAGGCCAGAAAACCGGTTAAAAATGCCCCGAGTAGACTCCAGATATATTGAATATGCGGATGTAAGAAATAACCAAACACCAAGGTGCCAACACTGATCAGTGCTAATAAATAGGGTAGGACATTAAAAAAACGCAGGCTGTGATCGTCACGCCATGGGTGCAAGGCATCTAATAGAGCCTGATCACTATGCGCTTTCTGTCCAACATCCCACAATCGTGCAATATTGCGAAAAACCTGCGCATTTTTTTTACGTCTGATATGCAGCGCTTGTTGTACAGTGTCGATCGGCATGGAAATAATCGTTTCATTATAATAGGTTGGTCTTGTTTGAATTATGCTTTAAATTTCAGAAACTAAGAAGTCTATAATCTGAATCTAGTTGAGTTTTATTATTTTGAATGAATGACTTTTACCAAAGCATTTTTATAGTAAAAATCGACTAAACCGTAATTTAGTCGATTGATCAATATTAAGCGTCGAACTTATCCACCAACATCGCATCGCCATAACTAAAAAAGCGATAGCGTTGCTCCACTGCATGGGTATAAGCAGCCAAGATATTGTCTCGATTGGAAAGTGCTGAAACCAACATCAATAAGGTTGATTCAGGCAAATGGAAGTTGGTAATCAAACGATCCACGATACAGAACTGATAACCTGGATAGATAAAGATCTGGGTATCACCAGTCCACGCTGCAATTTTGCCTTGATTGGCTTGTGCTGCACTTTCTAAGGCACGGGTCGCCGTGGTTCCCACTGCAATCACTTTATTACCACGCGCTTTGGTTGCCAAAATCAGGTCAATGGTCGCTTGTGGTACATCACACCATTCACTGTGCATAATGTGATTGGTAATGTCTGTGGTACGCACAGGCATAAACGTTCCTGCACCGACATGTAACGTGACAAAGGTTTTTTGCACGCCTTTGGCTTCTAGTTTTTCTAATAAGCCTTGGTCGAAATGCAGACTCGCTGTTGGTGCAGCAACACTGGCAATTTTTTCAGGGTCGTGGAACACGGTTTGATAACGTTCAGTATCAATCTCTTCGGCTTCACGGTTGAAATAAGGTGGAATCGGGAGTTGGCCGTATTGATCTAGTACCGATAGAATCGGTTGTGAAAATTTCACCACAAACAGATTTTCATGGCGACCCTGTACGGTGACAGGCACAGCATCTTCACCGATATACAGTTCTGCGCCTGCTTTGGGGGAGTTACTTGATTTAATATGGCAATGTGCCGTGTGGGTATCCAACATGCGCTCAACCAGAACTTCGATTGCACCACCTGTAGCACGTTTACCTTTTAAGCGTGCTTTCATGACTTTGGTGTCATTCAGTACCAGCAGATCGCCGTCTTCGAGCAGGTCAATAATATCGGTAAAGGCGTGGTCGTGATATTGACCTTGCGCATCGATATGCAGCAGGCGAGATGCGCTACGGCTGTCTAACGGATAGCGAGCAATAAGTTCATCGGGGAGATCAAACGAAAAGTCGGAGAGTTGCATACATCTAAAACATTGCAAAAATTGGGCGTAGTATAGTCTTTTTTGCGTTTTCTCGCTGAGTTCGCGTGTTTATTGAGAGAAAAATATCTGAGTGATTTAAAAGTGAGCAATAAGCGTGAGTTAGTGTTTGACAATAAAATCAAACAGGTTATTATACGCAACACAAAGCATCGCACTCTTCCCGAGGTGGTGAAATTGGTAGACGCGGCGGACTCAAAATCCGCTGTCAGAGATGACGTGTCGGTTCGAGTCCGACCCTCGGGACCAAGCGAAAGCTTACACAGATTATTTAAAGCCCCAAGCCTTATATATCAAAGGCTTGGGGCTTTGTCGTTTCTGGCTGTTATGTTTTTTTACGGTATTTTTCGGGATTATTTGGTATATATCTCCACCCGTTTTCCACCCGACCACACACAATGAAGGAATTACTTATTTTATGAGCGTATCGGTTTATCAGCGTCCTAACAAAAAATGGAAAGCAGACGTCCTGGTGAATGGAGTCCGCAAGACAAAAACTTGTAAAAATAAAATTGATGCAACGAACTGGGGTAGAGCAGAGGAACGTGATTTATTGCTCAATGCATCTACAGCTGAAGCATTAAAGAAAAAAACGGTGCTCACCGTGCGTGAAGCACTGCAGAAATATAGTGATGAGGTTTCTATTCATAAAAAGACGGCCAAAAAAGAACGAAATCGGGTGGAATATTTCAAAGAAAACCTTCCCAACGTTGATTGGCCACTGATTGCATATAAAAGTGAATTCATTAAGCAATGGGAAGATTCAGTCATGAAGCGATCTATCCGACCGCTGAAGGCTTCAAGTGTGTTGCGTGATTATTCATTACTATCAGCTTTCTTTAATTGGTGCCGGTTAGATAAACACTGGATTGATTTTAATCCTGTTCAAGACATCCGGAAGCCAAAAAAACCAAATAACCGTGAAAGACGTGTCGAAGAAGATGAACTGGTGAAAATGCTCACTGCTTTAAAATATAAGCCAGGAACGGTACCAGAAACGAAAACACAAGAAGTGGGTTTGGCGTGGCTCATTGCTATGGCCACGGGTATGAGATCCGGAGAAATCGTGAATCGATTGCCTAAGGATGTACATTTAGATAAACGTTATGTTCAATTGGATGATACTAAAAACGGAACGGCCAGAAAGGTCCCATTAGATGATTTTGCGCTTCAGCTGTGGACGCTGGCCTTGAAAATTGACCGGAAGGGGAGTCCTAAAGTATTTACAATTTCTGATTCTTCACGAGATGCGCTGTTCCGTAAAGCACGAAAACAGGCTGGTTTAGAGAATGCAGATCTGACTTTTCACGATTCCAGACATGAAGCTGCATCACTCATGGCCAGACGGATTAAAAACGCTCTTACACTGTGTAAGATTTTTGGATGGAAGGATCCAAAACAGGCCCTTACTTACTACAATCCGACTAATGATGAGATCCTAGAAGAATTAAATATGTCGGCTGGTTTAAGCCGGTTATTGGCTTAATGGATAAAAATAGATGTTAGAAATTAATCTTCTCTTTTTTGCTTTGAAGGAGATTCAATTACAGCATCTAGAAATAATTTTCCATAATTAGTGACATATAAAGATTGACGTTGTGAATTGAGTTTTGAATGTGATAATAATGAAACGCGTTGAAAATTTGCGCCAGCTCTGTGTAAATTTCTTTCGATGTTACTTTCAAGATCTTTAAACATTTCAATTTGAGTAGTATTGGAATCAGTAATATAAATTATTCCAAGCCCTTCAAAGTTTTCCAAATAACCCGCGAGATTATTTGGAAACTGTAGTTTTATAAAATTATTATGCATTTCCAACAAATACATTTGAAATGCTTCAGATTTTCTAAGACTGTATCTAAAATAATGTTTAGGTGTAATGGATTGATTTTTTTTGAAAAAATCAAGTAATAGCGCCTCATCTGGCGATAAAGAGTTAATTATATTTATAAAGCTTGGGTGTGCTTTATCATTTTCTTTTTTAATTGTTGCTTTTGCTAAAAGCTCAACATATAAGTTTCTTAGTTCCTCATTAGTGACATAACTAAGTTTCTCAATAATTGGAATACCAATCTCTGGTGGAACTTCTGATATATCTTCAACTGGTGTGTCTTTAATACGGTCACTGTACTTTTCTAAATTATTTTTTAAGCAAATATTTAACTTTTCTGTCCCCCATGAAGTTAACAAATGGAGAAATAGTCCAATACTCGTAATTGCAGCTAAACCAAGCCCTACATTTCTGGCAGCTGGTTGAGCCATATCTTTATACAATTCTAAAAAAATTGGGGAAAGTTCGCCTAGCCCAGTAATGTCTTTGATTTCCATAGTTTGAATGTTGCTCAAAAAACTTTTAAAAAAATATTGTATGGAAAATTAGATTAAGTCAATAAATAAAAAGCCACCTTTCGGTGGCTTATGCTTAACTGTAGTTCACGTTGGATTTATCGAAGGCCATAGCGTATTTAATAATATCTGTAGCCTTCCAGCGGAGTGACATGCGTTCACCTTTTGGATCTGTTGGTAGCTCTCTACCTGGTGGAAAATATTTATTACTCATGATATTTCGTTTGGTGTAATCCACCGTATATTTAAAATAATTTGCAATATCATGTTCATCCCATACTTGGCATTCAATCGGGATAATCGGTTTAGAATCAATTTGCTTCATGATTTTAAGAAGCGTTTTTTCAATAATAGAATCAATATTTACTGTCATTTTTGTTCCTTAAACTGGACTAGCTGCAGAAAGCCCATCGAGCACTTGTAAATGATTGGCTCTAACTTCCGTTATATATTGGTGATTACGGCTCTGGTCGGTCCACTGACGTGTGTGAATAGATCCTTCAATGTAAACCTTCGATCCTTTTTTCAGGAATTTCATGGCGATTTCACCGGTTTTATTATGTGCCACTATGCGGTGCCATTCGGTGTGTTCCATCCAGTCGCCAGTACGCTTATCTTGCCATTTTTCAGAAGTGGCAATGGAAAATTGAGTATAAGATCCGCCATTTGGGAATGTTTTGGAGATTGGATCTGCACCCAAAGTACCCACTAAAATTGCTTTGTTTACTCCACGCATGGTTTTTGCTCCTGAGCTTCTTGGCGTTTTTCTGCTATGCATTCCTCTAAATGTTGAATAGCCTTAGATTTTGATGAGAATGGGCCTTGCCAACATTCATTAAAATAAATATCCCACTCGATAAGACCGTGTTCTTCTATTTGATCAAGTTGCACTGTGCCAAAAAATGGAATCTCGTGTGCCCACCAAGTTTTATTATCATCTGTTCCAAATTGGATTTTAGAGTTTTGGGCAATTGCTTCAGCTTTATAAACTCCTTCAGCATGTTTAATAAGATTCGCCACTGGTGAACCTTTCATAAACCAAGTTTGGTCAATCATGCAGTCATTATTTAGAGTTTGAGATTCATTGGTAAGCAAAAATGTTAGCCAGCAAATTTGAGTGGTTTCATTTTCATAAAGCTCTAAGTCTTCATTCCAATCGAAATTTTCAAGATCATGCTTCATTACAGATTCGAATTTTGAATGTATTTCAGGTGATGTTTTTTTAGACATGATTTATCCCTCCACCGTTACTGGATTGATTTCGAAATCATCTCCACTTACATGACTGTCAAAATAAAGTTTTGTAATTTCAAAACAGTCGCTATACCAGCCTTCTTCCTGAAAAATAGTATTTACACCCCATTTAAAAGGGGGGATTCCTACTCTCTCTTTCCCCTCAAAACAGGCAAAAAATACTGCTTTTCCAATCATTTTCAGTATGACTGCAACAATGTCTCCATTATTTTCATTTAGTCTGTCTTTGTAGCCAGACCAGAAGTTATTGTGCTCATGAAGCATTTCATCAGTGCATTTAATAACAACCGTGAACTCTAAATCACAGACATCGCTCCATTTGTCATAGGCGACTTTATATGTACGTGGTGCACACTGTAGATGGACTGGAATTTCCGCTTGTTTGTTTTCTACGTTAGAATCGTTTTGCATAATTGCTCTCCGGTAGTTGTGTGACACATGCAAAAGTGGCCGCTTTTGTATGTGTGCTGATTTAATTGCTGCTTTCGATCTTAGAAAGTTCTTTATCTACAATACCTTCAATGACTCTGAGTGTTTGTTGAGAA
Source organism: Acinetobacter higginsii (assembly GCF_000369525.1). Taxonomy (GTDB): domain Bacteria; phylum Pseudomonadota; class Gammaproteobacteria; order Pseudomonadales; family Moraxellaceae; genus Acinetobacter; species Acinetobacter higginsii. The sequence continues at coordinate 323,728 of NZ_KB850073.1, read as the reverse complement.
GCCCCGAGCAAGTAGTGATGATTAACACTCTCTTTTGTTTTTTCTTCGGCTTCCATCTCGTTAAAAATTTCAATTTTTCCCTTAATTGCTTGAAGTATTACCTTGACTTCAATAGTGGTTTTATCGTCCATCTAAATATCCTCGTATTTGTGAAAATAGCGTCACACGGCTTTATAAAGTAGGCTTTGCAACATGTTTACTTTGTTCTTCAGTTCTTCGTACTTTTCCCAATTCAGGTTTTTACGAATGATCTGAAGTACTTCCTTTGCTTCCCGACGTGCAGAACGTGTTTCCTGGTTGTTGAGGGCACAGATACAGCTTTGAACCTGAGTAATTGCTTCTTCAATGTTCTGTTGTTCACTGACTGAAATTCCTACTGAATTTAGGCCATAATCCCAAGTGCACGTAAATTGGCGGTTAAATTCCTCCTGTGCCATTTCACAATCAATAAAGGGCAGTTCATTAGGATCTAATTGATTCCAAATATCAGATTTCATACTTGCGATGCTCCGTAGCTTGGGTTGGTAAAGATCCAGCATTTCACTGTGTGAGAACGGTCGACAGAAATGTCATCCTCACCAGTAAGGTTTTTGGCTTCATCTGCTGGGTATTTGTTTGAGCGAACTGCTTTGTTCATATCAATAAATTTATAGCGTCGGCTGGTACGCAATAAATTCTTCATTTCTTTTATGTCTGGAAGGTTCTGAAAATTACGTGCAGCCACTTTGTAGACTTCATTCAAATTAATGGCCACTTGTTGTGCATCAACATCGTAATGATTCAGAGTGAATGCAGCACTGCGACTGCTATTTAGATATTCGTATGCATCCCAGAACTGTTCTACAAGCGGATGGTCGCCATTGAGTTGATTGACACGGTCCTCGGCCATCGTCATTAGCAATTCTTTGGCTGCCACAACTTCTTCTATGTCGATTGCATCATGTAAAACATGCTTGGCCAAAGCATCGATAAGGGCCGAAACTTGGGCATGGCAAAGTGCAATACGTGTATGAGTAATACCGTTGTTATGAAACTCTGCTTCTAACTCCTCGACCTTCTTGGAATATGTTTCTAGGATCTCTGTTTCTAGCTTCAGACAATGCGTCATATATATGCATGTATCTTCAATATCCATTCGGTCCAATTCGTCAACAATTCGCTTGGTTTCGAGTGACTGGCCTTTGCGGTCGAAGTAAATATGTAAGGTACGTGTCAGAATTGCTTCAGAAGCTTGAATTTGCGTGTTCTGTGAAATCATGATGGCACCACGGAAGGGTGGTTCATACGTTTCATTACCAGCAGTTTTTAGACCCTTTGAGCGGATTGCTCGGCCGTTGTATGCATCTTTTAATTCGTCCCAACTAAACTTGGCTTTGGCCACAGCATTGCCATTCTGGTCATTACGGTCGCCCTCGATGAGGACCACAGGCAAGTTAGAGATTTGTGCAAAATTACGATAGATCGCCACATTGGTAGATTTATTCGCATCAAAGCCTTCATAGTCAGCACGGCCGGACAGTTTCCACATGAACTCGATTAAACGAGATTTACCGGCACCAGCTTCACCTACGATTTCAATGAATGGATAAGAACTGTGCATGGCACGGATCTGTTCAGCGAAAAAAGATCCGGTCCACCAAGCTAAAGCGATTAATCCTTTAGCTCCACGTACTCGATAAAAATCCTTCCACCAGGTCGGCTTGAATTCCTTTTTAGGGTTCAATTTTATGGATGGACTTCCAGCTAAAGTTTTCAATTCTAAACGTCCTAGTTTGTAGAAATCGTGATCATTAATGTGGATAACATTTCCTTTATAAACAGCATGTTTTTCGAATATGTACGCTCCATATTCTTTGGTGTACCCCATGAAATCGATTGTTTTCACTTCTCGTAACCTCTCGGTGTTTTGCTTCATAAACGTTAAAAGTTGATGATTATTTCCGGTCCACCACGCACCCACTTGAACTGACAATAAACGTGGGCCGAATTTACCTGGTGCAGAAATATGGTCTGCAGTAAATGTGGCTTTCATTTCGTCATCGGGTGTTTGGATCTGGAAGTAGTACCAGGATTCATCTGTAATTTCGTTGCGCTGGAAGTACAACGGATTTAATTGGCGGTTGCAGATCTCGGCCACAGCTGCACATTGCTGAAGTGCAAGTTCACGCTTTTCGTTATCGAGTAAAAAATCTCTCTCCGGATCTGATTCAATGCGTTCTAATTCCTTGCTGTATTTGTCCATGTCTAAATTGAACCAATACAAACGGAAGTTATGATGAAAATAGAAGGTTCTGCGACGGCCTTCATTGAAGTTGTAAATTAATAAACCAGCTTGTTCTGGTGTTTCAGCAATGAGTAATTCGCCATAGTGCTGATATACCTTCCGGTTATCACTCTGCAGCTGATCACGCATATAAAGATCATTCCAGTCCATTCCACCAGCTGGTGGCTGGGCTGCAGTTGAATCCCATCCATCTTGTTTAGCTTTGATATGAAATTTACGTGTTGCTTTCTTACCAGCTGGATCCGGATCGAATGCCCAGCGGATACGTGGTTTCTGTTGCTTTAATTCAATACAACGTAAAGCAATCTGTTCAAGAAGCTTGGAAGGATAGTTTTCGGTGGACATGGTGGCAGCTGAAGGCTGACCAGCAAATGAAAGTGCAATCGCATTGAATATGCCTTCGGTGAACCAAATCGTTTGAGCTTTGCAAAGATCATCAAGCTCGTGAAGTGTCCAGGATAAACCCTTATATTCACCAATGAAGTTGGCTTTTTGACGGCCAAAACGCTCAGGACGGTCGATAAAACGTTCCCAATGCACATCATCTGCAATTTTGAAACGAACAGTGCTGGTATAAAGACCAGGATATTTTTTTTCATTGGCGAAGGTTTCTTGGGTGTATGTACCTTTTAACTTGGCAATATCAAAGCCACGTGCATTGATGAGATACGCATCTGCTGCAGCATGTGGGTGTTCTTTGGTACGTGGGAATTCTTTTGACCAGTCTTTAAAAAGATCGTCACAGATCTCTTTTACATGTTCTTCATATCCACATTTGTTTAAACGTCCACATTTAACAATCCGTGGTGATTCAGCATGTGTAAAAAGTTCCTTTTTACCGCAATTAGGACATAACCCTTCACGGTACCATTCCCCAACTTTCTTGAAGTTGAATAATTGATTGAGTCTGTCGTCAATGCGTTTTTGTATTACTGACATTTAATAAAACCACTTAAATTTGTGTAACTGTTTGAGATTGTGAATATTTTGTTTGCGTTTGTAGCTTTTCATGCAGACAAATATGACTTTGATTACAATCGCTCATCCGTTTCGGTTGGCTTAAATGCAGGGCAGTTTTCCAACATAAATTCACGGATGAAAACAGCAGGCCGTTTTTTCTGATTGAAGGCAGCTGCTTCAAGTGCAGCCATTTGTTTTTCAGTCCAGCGAACCATCGTGCTTTCTGTGTGGTGCTGTTTAGTTTGATCATTTGACTTGTTCATGCGAAAATCACCATAAATCGTTACTTAGTAACTCAGTAACCATAATTTAGTACGAATAATGGTGATAATCAAGTGCTTTTTCGGGAAAAAGTATGAAAAATGATGATTTGTCGTCTCGTGGCAGCCGACTAAGAGACGAGCGGAGACGCTTGGGGTTTAATAATCAAGAAGATCTTGCGGATATTTTAAAGGTTAAAAAAAACTCAGTTGTTCGCTATGAGAAGCACAATGCTGCTTTAGATACTGATCAACTGGATCTGTTGGAAGATCATGGTTTTAATATTCCGTATATTCTTTGGGGAGTGGATCAATTAGCAAAAAGTGAGTTTACGGAAGATGAAACAAAGTTAATTCAGTTGTTTCGACAAACTAAGGAAGATATGCGCCCAGGACTAATTTCTTTAATAGAGACATACGCAAATAATTTTAAGTCATAATCTATCAAATACTTAAAACCCAGCCTTAGCTGGGTTTTTATTTATCTGGTGTGGACCGCTCTGGATATATTACTTACTTGGTGATGAATCGTATTGATGATGGCCGAAAAATCCTTTTCTGTTAGATGGTCATCAACTTTCATTTTCGTCATTGCGTATAAAAAGCTTTCTAAATTTTCCAATGGAAATTCAATTTCATCCAATATTTCTTCAGCCGACATTTTTTTATGGCTGCTAATGTCTAACGTAGAGTGCATTTCTCCCCCTGTCTATGATCGTGGGCGTATTGTCTTAAATTTCTTATGTGAAATACAGAGGGGGCGCGACACCTTTTGACGTTCTGCACTTCACATAAAGTTTAATTTATCCAGTTAGTTAAATTTACTGAATGAAAAAAATATCCTGAGTATCAATACCCAAGAAACAATATTGAGAATGTTAAAACAACGACTAGGGAGAATACACCACCTTCGTAGGTGTTCTTGAACACCTTTTGGATCCGGAGACGTCTTGCCTTACGACGATATGCTTCCATGTCGTAAATAGGGGAGTGTTCTTTGAGAATATTTTGGGTGTGATTGTGTTTTGAAGTGAATGATTTCATTTTTACTATTCCTGTTTGTCAAGTTTACCCTGACACCATCACTTCTCACGGTAATGGTGGCGGGCTGAATAGGGGTGAGAAACCATCCCAAACAGAAGATGGCAAAATCGCTTATGCGATAATACCTATCCAGCCCACCATAAAGGCACAGCCGAATTTTACACAAAAAAAGAGTCCTTAGCGGACTTTTTGCGCCTGTTTGAAATTCAGGTTCTCACGCCTGACCACAGATTTTGCTGTAGTTTAATTAGCGTAACTTAGTTACTATTAAGGCGTCAAGAGATTATTATTTTGATGATTATGAACAGTAAAAAAAAAGATTTGTGATTAAATATTGAGTTTAAAGACAGGCTTTTTTCTAGGTAATGAAAATGACTTCAATTTTAGATTTGAAAAAAACCATTGAAAACTTTGGTGGAGTCGAGAGGATCCACGAAGCCCAAATGAAGCAAGATAGATGGGATGTTTATTGCTGGGAAACAAAGCATTGGTATACATCAAGATATTGGGCAAAGTTCATGCAAGATAAATACACAGGTGTGACCATGCATGAATTAGTTTGTACTCAGCATGATTACGAAAAGCTAATGCATCGACTAGAAATTTTTAATAACGATACGCAAGATTGATTTAGTTGGATTTAGAAATGAAGTTATTACTTATTATTTTAATATGTTCTTTTGGGTTTGCTGCTTGTTCAAGTCCAGATAATGAAAATCAGTCTATAAAATCACAAGAAAAAATTGATAAAGAAGCAGAACAATATAAAAAAGAAATATTAAAGCAACAACAAGAGCTTGCGGATTCAGATAAACCTAATTTTGATTGGCCAAAAGTTAATTATAGTCAGTCAGTTCCTAAAGTTAATATCAATAATGATTCAGAAATTTTAAAAGCAGTAGGAAAACCCATTGTTGATCAAGAAGATTCAACAAAAAACAAGGGTGAACCAAGCAAAACATACTGGTTTAGCAAAGATTTATCGAACTATTTACAAATAGATTTAAGTCAAGAATTTATTGAAGTGACATGGCATTTCGATAGTGAAAATATTGATAAATCGACTGCTACTTTTAAAGATGGCCAGAAAATAACTCAAGCTTTGTTAGGAAGTAAAACTGGTGGTGAACTTTATGAACATATTTCAGAGGGTCTGAAATATAAGGAATTGGTTTTAGATGAGGGTATCGTCATTCAAAATGCTAGATGTGGCCATTTTGTTTGTCGATATAAAATATTAAGATAAATTTTAAAGAATATAATCCCAAAAATAAGGCCCCTAAATAGGGGCTTTGTTTTATGCAAAGTAATATAGGAATAAAGCAATACAAATAATTATACCTATCATGATTCCGAGAAGGGTTGGGTAAAGCCACATGGATCCACCAATTGAATTTTAGCGTTATGTTCGTTGATTGCTTTTAATAACATTTCTTTTTCTTCCTCAGTTAATTCACCAGTAATCACTAGCGGAGTAGGAGTTAAAAGTTTACTTAACCGAATGAAATGATAATCAAGAATCAGCCATAGAATAATGAGAGATAATACAAAAAGAACAATCAAAAAAATCATGAAATTTGTCATTTAAAAGTACCTTTTTGCAAGTTTTTCTTGAGTATTTTTACATTCCAAACAAAGCGTTACTGAACCGTAACGTTGACGCTCTACTGGAATGTCATTACCACATTCTTCACATTCCGTGAGTGATGGACGACTGAAGTCTTTTGGTTGAATCTGAACCTGTTTAAGTTGTAATTCTTGTGCTAGATCTATTTTGTCTGACATGAAGATTTCCCCTGGCCTAAATGTGCCGAAACTGGTAGCTGTATTTCTGGATTTGGAACTGAAGGAGGGGAAAGCTGGAATTTTAATTCCATAAATCCGATAGCAGTAAAACCACAATCCAGATTTTGACATTGCCCTTTATAGCGACGTAAAACCGGACTTTCAGCTTCACTTGAACGGATAGAAAAAGCAGAACCACAGTGAGGACACGTTAGTTGTCTTTTTCCTGACATATAATAATCACCATTTATCGTACTAAGTTTTACAATTGTAATACAGTAATAACGTTAAATGGTGATTATTATTCTTTTTGTGTTGAAAAACCATTTCCTTTTGTGTCCTTGCTTACCCCAGCAAGGATTTTTTTTATTTGCCTTTTCTGGCTCGGTCAATTCTGGCCTGTTCTCGTTTTAATGCGACTGTTGCAGTCCCTTTACTCACATATAAATGCGTCAACTTCAGCGGATTAGTTTGATCACCTGAAGTTAAGGTATTGGTTTTACCTTTATCATGGTAATAGACGATTACACCGGTATATTCGGCATAATTTCTACCCGTTTTTTTCTTCTTGGCTGGTTTATCTTGTTCCGGATCTCTTGCTTCAAATAAGGTAGAAATATCATCTGCACTTGGAAGTTGGACTTCGAGTTCAACAGCTGTTGTAAAACCATTGTCATTGATCGTATGTGTGATGTTGGTCCCTAACCAGACAATATCTTCAATTTGTGGCTTTAAACCGGAGAAGATAAATTCCTGTTCCGGGATAATCTCCGGACGACCATACGCCAGGGTGTAACTCAGCTTTTGTGCAGATCGTTTGCACCGGTTGTATTCTGCCTGGGCTGCCAGCTCTGCCGTTTTCTTGTCACGGTGGATATAACGGATCTCTTTTAAATTGTCCTCATTATCACCAGCAACGACATAAAGCTTTTTGGATTTGGAAGCATCATAATAATATGCCTTCACGCCAGTGATCCGGTCCGTGCCGGTGCCAGTTGTGTAATTATGACCATCACCTTCAGCACGGATAATATAAACAGTGGGGAGGGGTAAACCTGATACGGTTTGACTGGTACCACGGGGCAATAAAATTAAATGGCTGTTCTTTACCGTAGCAATAGCATCATGTTCGTCGGCAATTCGTGTTATCAAATTGGCATCACTTTCATTCTGCGCAATGTACGAAATTACCTGATTGGCCAATGAATCATGAACAATGGTTTTTAATTCATATTCGGCACCAATGGTTTCAAAAATCTCCTTAATTGTTTTCTTGCTGAAGCTACGTTCACGCTTCTGTTTCAGACCTTCAGAAATATCATTACTGAAGGCTGAAATTGTTAAAACATCTGGTGCACCACGGTGACTTGTAGACTCAACTTTGAATTTTCCTTTATGCACTAAGCCAGTGTTTGACCAGCCGATCCAGGCTTGAATAATCGCTCCTTCAGGTGGAATTTCTAACTGGCTATCTGTATCGTCTAATTCAATTTCAAGTGAGTCGACCACAAGGCCACGGTTATCCTTGAGCGTCAGCGAAATTAAGCGTCCTGCAATCAGATAGGTAATGTCATTACCTTCCACTTCAATTTTATAAATACATGATGGATATTCAGTTTCAGATTGATATGCGGATGCATAGCCTTCAAAAGTTTTAATTGCTTGTTCAAACATTTAAATTGCCCGATTCAGCGCACCAGCTGCCATACCGATAAGAGATCCCATTAAGGTTGGTTGCCATTCCTTAATTACCTTTAAGGTAATGGTGAAATCAGTTTTTCTGGCTGCACCATCTTTGAAAAAATATGTTTTGGTTTCATCTAGGCTTTCGATAATGACAAGACCATAAATCTTGCCTGTACCTTCAATCAATGTATAAGCCTTGCCTGTATCTGCCATTGCTCTGATCTGGTCCAAAGTGACACGGCTGTGCGTCAGTTCGTGGTAGGTGGTTCCCTTCAGGGTAATTGTATCTTCCCCTTTACCAGTAAACTGATAAGCCGGTGTATTACCAATCCGGTTATTACTTGGGTGTCGCCAGCTGGTGACACGTTGTAATTCTTCATAAGAAGCAGTTCGTAATGAAAACACGAATAAACCTAGAACCATCATCATGTTTGTTTACTCCGAATCTGTTAGAAAGCGACGTCGTGCATCAACTTGTTCTTGTTGAATACGTTGCATTTCTTCTCTGATTGCTTTTGCAGTTTCACGGACTGGCTGGCCCTGTTCTGCTTTAATTGTGATGTGAATGGTATCGTTGCTGATAAAGCTGCCACCCCCACGATTTGCACTAATTGGAGTAACGGGCGTTACTTTGGCTGTGGTGCCAGTAGTAATGACGTTACGTGTTGCTTGCTGGGTAGCCTTAACTGGCAAGTTATAGTTTTGGGCAATGCCTAACGCCATACCTTGCATGGTGTAGTCACCAATGCCCATAAATACACGAGAAGGGGAGTGGATGCCCAGGATTGTTCTGGCCTTGTTAATTACCCCCTCTACTGCTCCGGAGAGAGCATCTTTAACTTCCCCTACTTTGGATAAGATCCCATTTTTTAGGCCGGTTAAAATCATGCTGCCAAAGCCGGTAAACTTTGCTGGTAGATCGATGCCGAACCAGGACATTACCTTTGCAAATGCGGAATAGAAAAGGCCGATAGGGGACCAGTTAATAATTAAGGCTGAAACACCTGATATACCGCCACTAAATGCAGTTTTTACTTGTCCCCACAGTCCAGAAAAGAATCCTTTGATTGGTTCCCAATTTTTATAAATAAGGTACGCACCAAGGGCAATTGCAGTAATAGCCAAGCCAATCGGATTGGCCAACATTAAACGGCCAAGAAATAAGAAAGCTTGGCCAACACCCATAAAGGCCATTTTAAGCAGACCAAATACAGCTGGAATTTTAGAGAATACAGAAGCAAAAACAGATCCGCCCATTGTCAGAGAGGTCATGACTAGGCGCAGACTTGCCATTCCAAGAAGTAAAGGTGATAAAACAAGAAGTGCACCACCTATGGCGACTAAACTAGTGGCCACAATAATCAGACCAGTCCCCAGGGCTTTTGCTGCAGTTGGGTTTTTATCCATCCAAGCAGTAAACGATTGAGTTGCATTGGTGGCCATTTCAATTGCTTTGGTGTAGATCGGGAGAATGGTACGGCCAAATTTTAAATAAGCGTCATGTAATTTGGCTTTGGCTTCGTATTCTTTACCAGCGGTTGTATTGGACGCTTTGCCGTATAACTGGTCGATGTTATCGGCACCGGCATTCATTTTTGCACTTTTATTGATGATGTCACGCTGAAGGTACATATCACCGAATAAATTTGATGCCGTTCGATTGGTGAAGATACTGCCGATGGCATCTAATACATCACTTTTTTCTGTGATCCCATTCTTGGCCAGCGTAGGGAGAAGAATTTGCTCCATCCATGCGAATTGGTCCTTTTTGAAAATATCGGCACCTTTAATGGCTCCCACATCCAGATAGGAAATTTGTCCAGCTTTATCATGTTTTAATTTACTTGGATCTTCGACCAATCCAAGTTTAAGCATATTGTTAGCTGCACGTTTTGTGGTTCGGCCCTGGTAAATATTCTGATATGCAGACATGGCAGCTGTACCAAAGCGGTTTCCACCCCATTCCTGGACAATGGATTCCATTTTGTAATACAAGGCTTCATCTGTAAGACCTTTAACCGCAATACCACCTGTTTTGATCGCATTCAGCCATTCATTACCCTGTACACGTCCACCAGTGGCGGTGATGACTTGTTGAATCTTGTTGGCCTGATCCTGAAAGGCTTTTTCACTTTTTAAGCCACCACGGAGTTCAATAACTTTGAGCATGTCCATGAAAGCACGTTCATTTTCTTCGCCTTTTTCATGGCCAAACATTGCCTGATTTGAAAATTTCATTTTTGCCAGGGTAGGCGCCACCATTTCCGCATGATGTAGGTCTGAGAAAATAGTGAGTCCGTCACGTAACAATGTCATGTTATCCAGGATAGAAGTCCCAAATGTGTCCATTGCTTCAGCGTATTTAATCGCTTTGCGTGTTACATCTTCACCCATGCCAAGTGCAGCAATACGATTACTTTCAACGTCTACACGTTTGCTTTCATTAATGGGCTGGCGCATGGCGTAAAGTAAACCAACTCCGCCAAAACCAGCGGTCATACCTGCAGCTGCTCCATTTCGTGCAATTGAACTATAGCGGTGATATTGCTGTTGTGCTCGGTTCAGACGTTGTAATGCTTGTTGTTGTTGGTTCAGCTCCATTGTGGCTTGATGGGTACGCTGCCGAAGCCTGGTTTCATCTTCAGCCAGACGATTTACATTGATACCAGCAACGTTTAGATCCCGTGTAACACTGGATAATTCTGCACCCTGTTGTTTGAATGTTGCCGAAGTACGTCGGATTGCCTGTTCAAGTGATTTCATACGCTTCACTTGATCTTCTGTAAGGCTTCCAGTTTTACTTTGATCCTTCAGTAATTTGTATTCATCACGGTATTTTTTTAATGCTGCGGAAGTTTTGCCAATGGCAGCTTGAAGTGATCGATAGTTCTCAATTTTTCTTTGCTGTGCATTGAGTTCTTTTAATTCTGAAGTCGTTCTTTTTAAGATTGCAGCCATTGATTTGGATCCACCTACGATGTTTGCGATGGGTCCCGATAATTTATCAATACCGTTGAAAAGGACTTCTAATTTTAGTCTGGCCATAATAGGTGGATTCTATTTATTTAGGTGGTTGATTACGTTTTAGTGCCAGTTGATGCCATTTCGTTAATTCAGCAATATCCATGTCATCATAGGTACTAGGTGGCCAATGGAAGATGACGGCAATATTTGCTATTGCCTCATCCACATCGTCCACTAGACTTACATCGTCTGTTCTTTCAGCATCTTCTGCATTTCTTTTGGGTACAAAAAAGTGACTAAATGCCCTCCTAGTTGTGCAAAGTCGACTGGATCCATCATGACAATTTGTTGTGGTGTTAATGCCGGTGTTGTTACACGGGGAAGTACACGGCAAAGTGCATCCACATCGTGGTTATAAATATCTTTTAATGAAGTACCCGATAAGGCTTTTACACCTGGCTTTCGAATCGTCACCTGGGTAATAAGATTTTCACCTATTCGAATTGGTTCTTCTAAAGTCACCACTTCTTCATTTGGGTTTTTAATAAGGTCTTGGTTTACTACTTGTTCAAGTTGAGACATTTGAATATATCCTAAAAATTAAATAAAAATACCTTCTGCAGCACTGGACCACAGAAGGGAAGGAAACTTATAAGCCGATAGCATTACGTTGTTTTTCGAGACGATCCACACCACCAATGACTTCTTTGAAGCCAAGTAGGTCAATTTCGACTTCAACAACGCCATTAATAGTCAGTTTGTAGTAAACGCAATTGGTAGTGACTTTGTGTTCAGTATCTTCACCTGGTGCTGCATCTCCACCATCAATTTCCTCATGACGACCACGAACAACAACTTCTACAGCATCTACTTCACCAGTGTCGTCGCGCTGATATGCACCGGCAAAACGTATATAGACACCGTCAATCTTCTCCATCCCAAATTGACGTAATGTAATGAGATCTAAACCGCCAAAGGTCGACTCAAGCACTAGGCCATCATCTGACATGCCTAAGTCTGTTTTAACTGTACCGTTCATACCGCCACCACGGTAATCTTCAGTCTTACGGCCCAATTTAGGGAGAACGACAGTTTTAATTTTTCCTAAATAACTATTCCCTTCATTGAAATAGTTCATGTTTTTTAGCTTGCTTGGTAAAGCCATGCATTAAACTCCTACTTGTGAAGCGAAGTCAGCAAGATAACGATCCGTGATACGTTGGCGGAAAGTTAGATCTTCTAACGGTGGGACAGGGGTGTAGTCATAATCTGTGGCTAGTTTCCCTGCTTTTAAGGTGTCTTTTGAATTGGCTTCAGGATCGAACCAGGCATCACCACCAATCAAATATTTATTTCGCGTCAGTTCACGAATTTTGGCCTTTAAGCCTTCGATAATATCTGTGGCCAAAGAGCCATGAAGGGGAAGGTCCACGGCCCAAATGTGAGATTCTGCAACAGTATCAGCAAGTACTTGAGCTGTACGGGTATAGTTTTCAAATGGGAATAATGGGTTACCTGAGCACGTGCGTGATCCCCAGAAGCGAAATCCTTCATGCTGAATAAGCGTGGTAATTTCATTACTGTTGAGATAACCGGCATCCGTTGCTGGATCCTGAAGGTCCCATGTCACATCAGCATCGATACCAGTCACGCCATTTACTGCAACATTGGATAATGTTTTGTGCCAGCCAATATCGTTATCAATCTTTGCACGTAGGCCCATTGCTACTGCAACAGCTGGTACTGTTTCGGTTTGAGCTGTGGTTGTATTGAATGCCACAAAGTTCGGCCAAATAAGCATAAGTTCACGTGCACCAAACGCTTCACGATATGCCACAGCTTCTTCTTTGGTTTTGCATCCCCAACAATATGCATAAGCAAATGCTCGTAATTTTTGTGCAATAACAACAAGTTCAGTTGTTACTTCTTGAGTATCGAGTCCTGGTGCACCAATGATACGTGGTTGAACACCAAGCTTTGATTTAGCCATCAATAAGGCTTTTAAGCCGGTATATTTTCCTTCAGCTGTAACTGTTCCAATTACGTTGGCAGTTTGTGTAGCTTCATCAACAGCTGAAGCTACACGTACAACCACACAAACAGAATTAGCCTGGTTTGCCATTGCTTGAAGGGCTTTGCGAAGTGTTCCTTTTGTCCCTGCTTTAGCGACTGCAGTTTGGGTATTGGTTAATAAAACTGGTACGTTTTCCGGAAATACCAATGGATCCGCATCTTCTGCAGTAGCAACGAATCCTTGAATTGCAGTTGCAATGGTCCGAATAGGTCGGTTCCCATCACTCAATTCAAAAACCCGTATGCCGTGGTGATAATTTTCTGCCATAAAAAAAGCCTGTTTAATGAGTTTTTAATTCAACAAACAGGCTTGCATGAGTTCAGGAAAATATTAAGTTTCTGAACTTGTAAAAGGGTATTTTACTTGATGAGATTACAAGTAAAATCCTTAGAAGTTTAGACCACAATCGCTAAAGCTTGATTCCATAATTCATGAATTTTGTTTTCATCTAAAGCTAATAAAACAGGATCTTGTGTGATTGTAATGATCTGCTGTAAAAATTTTGTTGTATCTTCAAAAATATATTTTTTTAATGATGAAATTGTCAAAACTGTTTCTACTAAACAGCCAAACGTCATATCCACATCTTTGATCTTTTCTAAATTCGACATTAATACATCGTATAATCCTGTTGTTTTCAACATGGTTTTGAATTGAAAGTCATGTAACTGAGGGAAATGGGTAACAGGCATTTCAGAAAGCAGATTATAAGCACTTTCAGGTGTTTCATTTGTTTTTACCGAGATTTCTAGGCCATCATGTTCACCACCAATAATTCTAAAGAGATTACTGGTGATTGGTTCAAAGCTGCAATTCATTAGAGTCTTCCTAATAAGTTATAAGAGAATTGAATGGCTCCAGTCCCACCCCAAACGAGATATAGACATCCATCATCGGCTGCTGAAACCATAAGTTTATCGGCTACCGCATCCGCTTCAGTTTTTACGCCTGTACCAACAATTAGTGCATCATTTCCCCACTCTTTATTGGAAGCAGGTTGGATGCCTTTGCGGAAATAGACCATGCCACGAGCTGTCGGCAATGTTGTTCCATAGATATGAATACAACCAAATGTGTATGTTGCTGCTGTATTTTGATAATCGATTTTATAAACCGAACCTGGCCCCATAATGATGTTATTGGTATATTGAGAGCTGATAATTTGGGTGCCTTCAATAATCGACTCATTGCCCGTGACAAGTACACTAGCGTTGGTTGAGTTGATTTGGATTGCTGCAGCATTGTTTGCACAGAATCCTCCGATAATATCGACAACACTCTTTTGCACTGCCCGAATACCATTGTTTTTATTCTTGCTGATATAGACATTTTTTGCTGAAACATTTGCTGCACTTAAAGCATAAATACCGATACCGCCATTTCCAGTAATTGCGGCATTGGTAAGTGCAAAACGGCTATTGTTAACGATTACGCCTGTATTTGTACCCTTACAACCTGTTGACCAAATTTGCCCAGCTTCACCATTTGATGATGTGATCGACATACTGCGATTGCCGTTGCATGCTAAGAATGTCCGGGTGTAACGGCCACTTGCTCCATTTTGTAAGTTAATTCCATCATATTGATTACAGATTGAGTATCCATCACACCACTGCATACCAGACAAGTTGACATTCATAATACCGTGGCTTCCACAACCAAAAATAAAGCCAGAATCTGAATAAACGAAGCCACCAACATCAGTACGAATTGCCTGAAGCTTTGCGCCGATAATACGTGCAGTCGACATACGAGAGTAGCCACCTGAAACCATTGCTCCAATGCCACCTGGACCTGAGATGACAGATCCACGTAAATAGGTTTGTCCACCATCGATACTTTGAACGGCTGATCCTCTTTGGCCACTGAAATGTGCACCAGGTGCATGCAGTACTGACCCGGCAAAGCAATCCACTGCATAGTTGAATCTTGAGACTGCTGTGTTTGAACCTAGTACAACTTGACTTTGAATTGCATCATAAGCAGATCCTAAACCTTTTAGATCAATTGCTGTGCCTGTGTTATTTGCTATTGAACTAATCACGAGATTATCAATTTTTGTGATTGATGCACCTTGTGTACTTTCTAAGCCATTCCCCGTCAATTTATTCTGTTTTAAGACTGTTTTTAAAAGTTTCGCTTCAGCTCCGATCCAGCCTTGGACGGGAGGAGCAATCCCCGGCAATTCAGGCTGCGTAATAACGCCATTTGTTAAAACTGCAGCTTTATATCCATGCCAACAATGCTGTTTTACTGTGATTTGATTGCCATTTTTAGCAGTAACAAGCCATGTCCCTTCATGCTTGATCATTGGACATTTTAAGCGTGTAAATTTGACGTTATTTACAACAATGCTAGAACTTAATTGCATGCTAGTATCACTGTTAATCGTAAGAATCTCAGCAACACATCCATCAAAAAGGATCAAATCTCCAATATTATAAGCTGTGAAGTTTGTTCCTATACCAGTACACATACTATCTGCTGCAATTGAAATACTGCCATTTGATTGATATGTGTAGTACCACCATTGATAATTGGTTAAATCCTTGTCAAATCCAGCATTATCTTCTTCTGAAGTTGCATTCGATTCAAATGCGGTATTTACAGTCAATGTTTTGGCATTATCGTCAATCGTACTGATAATACGAGTTTGCCCCTTTACTGTTAATAGCATCCCAATTTCTAAGTATTTGCTGATATTTTCCTTTGCACTCGGGAATGTAACTGTTATTCCCGATGATGTGACAATCCCAAGTTTATTTACACCTACAGCCAATTCACCTGGATAAGGTTTGAGTCGATCTGTGGCGCGTTCGAACCAAGTTTTCCCACCAATTACGTTGTCGATTTTTATATAGTTATTCGGTTGAATATTACTGGCATCTTCCATTTCATAGACTACATCCCATTCTCCATATCCACCTGAAGCACTAATCACATTCGTAATTTTTACGGGTGCTGGATCAAAGCCATGTATTTGTAATAAGGAATGACTGCTGGTTAATTTTGTAATGTAGTCAGCATTAAATTCGATCAAATGTGGTGGCAGCTTGATTACTGAAGGCACGTAAATAATAAGTTTATGTAAGTTTTCTAAAATGACTTTTGCATGATTTGGATCTTGAATTTGAGCAAATAGCGGTGCCCTAACTTCAATCAAATTATTGCTTGAAAGTGCTTGGTATAAGGGCAAAGCATCATTGGTCACACCATCTAAAACTGCACCAAAATGCTTTAATGTCACCGTATCAACTTTGGCCAGTGCATCATCTACATAC
This sequence comes from Acinetobacter higginsii, assembly GCF_000369525.1. Lineage (GTDB taxonomy): Bacteria > Pseudomonadota > Gammaproteobacteria > Pseudomonadales > Moraxellaceae > Acinetobacter > Acinetobacter higginsii. The sequence continues at coordinate 307,390 of NZ_KB850073.1, read as the reverse complement.
TTTCGAGTCGCTAGAATAATGTTGGGGTCTACGATCAGTTCAACAGCATCGGTATTACTCACTTGTAAAATCAAGTGGATTGTTAGAATTCGAGCTGCACCAGAACTCGAAATAGGTTTATGAGTAGTGGGATAATTACCGTATGCAATTAATTTTCCAGATTCATCATGTAATCCACATTCTCGAATTAAAAATCCGCCAATGTGGGCGGGTAAAATCGCTTCTACGATAACCCAATTTGCATTTTCAGGATGAATTTCAACACTATTGACTTCAACACGTTGAACTTCATTTACTAAAGCTTCTTTGCTTGGTGATGGCAAAGGAGTAGCCCCATTCCCATCACCAAACGACATAAATTTGAAGCCTACTTTTCGATCTTCATTGATCGCTTTGGCAATTTCAGCCAAGCCTTGATTGGTGACAACTGTAAAAAATTCTGAACTACTCATGGGTTATACCTGTGGAAATACGGCTGTAATTTGATAATCGAAATGGGCTGCCAATGAATTAAGAGGGACAATCAATTCAGGCAATTCGGGATAAATTGTGGTGTGCTGGCCATCGTAAAAAGTTGAGCCAATCCGCACAGGCACTGGAATATTTTTTTTAAAATTAATCGCAGTGAAATGTCGCGTTAAGGGCTTGTTATCATTGATTAAGTCGATAAACGTGTTGTATTCAGTTTCGTCAAAATTCGCTTCATTGAGTTCAACACTAAATTCAAATGTACCTGGTGTGCCTTCAGGCGACTTTTGCCACCATTCCAATATTTCAAATTCGAATCCAAAGCTTTCTACAACTGATCGCAACGCAGAAATCGTGCCTTTGCATTTGTGTAGATCGAAAGCAATTTTGATCTGTTTACGTTTAAAATCTTCTGGCCAGTTTCTATTCCAACGATCGACACTGTTTTGCCAAGCAAGGTGGGGTAAAAACTGGCTTGGGATATCTGAAGGCTTAATCAGTTTTTTTATATCAATGGTTAAATTGGTTGTGTTTTCTAGCACCTTTGAAACGTTTAATTCTAATTTTGTGCTATTGGGTGGTAATAATTGCTTCATCACGCTGCCCCTGAATTAATTAAAATTTGGGTGCAGTTAGCGACTTGAACATCAGAAATCATGACATCACTTATCGGGTTATCAATCTCGACATGCACAACACCGGCTACATGCAACAAGTTAAAAATTTTAGATAAGTAAATCGTTCGACCAATTCGTCGATTTTCTTCAAAATAAGTTTGTACGGCAGTTCGGGCAGCTAGAATTAAAGGATCAGCTTCAGGGAAGTTCTTGGTATAAATCGTTGCAATCAACTCGAAATCAATTGCTTCTACGGATTGAACTGTTAAACGATCAGCAACGGGACGTCGAGTTTCATCAGACAAATAATGATTTACAGAGGCAAGTAGATCTTGAGTCGCTTCACCATTGACCGTGTCACGTTGCAGAATCGTAACTAGTGCTTCGGATGGTGCTGGACTTGACGCTTTGGCATCAGCTACACGACCATCTGCAGTAAGCGCATGAAACTCATAAGCAGACGTGGGCCCTGCAACGGATAATGAATCAAATGCAAGGCTTGCTCTATAACGTAAGGCATCATCACTCTCATATACAGCATCGCTGAATTGATCAGCTGGAGTGATTAGTTTTCTAGTTACCCCATAATTTGCAACTACTGCATCCAAATCGGTTTTTTCTGCAAAAGCGAGCAAAACACTCAATGCCGCATTATTAATACGACTCCGAAGAATCATTTCTCTATATGCACTTTCTTCAAGTAACTTTGTTAAAGGTTCGCTTTCACGCTGTAAAGTTGCATGAATTGTTAATTGTGTTTCCAGATCATCAGCATATAAATTTAGTAAGCCTTGTTTACGCTCAGATAAAATTTGCTCGAAACTAAATTCTTCAATAATTGATGGTTTTTTTAATTGAGCGAAATCAATACTCATAATATGGACCCTATAGATAATGGGATTTTGAGAGATGCGTTTTTATTGATGTTGTGTAGGTAAGCATCTAAATCCAAGAAAGTTGAGCCATCATCATTTCTGGTTAGTGAAATGGATCTTAAAAAAATGCGGTTTTCCCATTGCATAATGGCTGTCGCTGTTGCCGCATATAGTTGAAGTTGAAGAATCTCGTCTAATGGACCATCAATTAATTGGAAAATTAGCGATCCGTATTCTTCACGCATTATTCTTGACCCAATAGGGGTAGTTAAAATGTCTTTAACTGATTGATAAATAATATCTATCTCGGTTTGTAATGCTTTCCCGGTTTCTCTAGACATCATGGAGTTGGATCTCCTGAAATATCACCTCCAGCTTTAACGCCGGTTGTTTTATGTGTTCTAAGGCTAATGTCACCAGCTTTTACATCAACTTCTGTGCTGAAGCTGCCTGTGGAATGGCTACTTCCTTGCACTAATTGGCTACCGCCAACAGTGTTATTACCTGTCATTGCCGTGCTGCCGTTTATTTGTAGATTTCCATTTATTGTTGTGTCGCCATTAACTGTCACGCCACCATCCGCTGTAATCGTTGCTTTACCACCTGAAGGTAAAATTGCGGAAAGATGATGGGCTGAAATGTCATAAGCAATGACACAACCATCAGCAAACATTCTGATTTTTTTGTTTAAGTTATCTGAAGGGGATGGATTGGTTTCGTTATAAAAACCATATAGAACGAAGCTAGTGGGACCAATATCGCCACATGGTGAAATCACCACACATTCTTCATCTATGGATGGCATGTCCCAGGTTGTATCGTCTCCTGAACGGATATTTAGACAACGGATTTCTGGTGTCTCAATATCGCCTAAATTGACGGTGACACGTGGAATTGGTTTAGTCGGATTTAAGGTCTTGATTGTTCCGAAACGAACAATATTTTCAAGACGACGATTAATGTCAGCATTCATGCCAACACTTTGCTGTAATGATTTGAGATTTGCAGTTCTACAAACTTGTAAAACTGACTTTTACTTGATGAAGGACTTAGCCACTTAAACTTTCAAATGCTTAATAAATGATTCTTCGGTAAGTTTAATATCCTCATGGCTGAAGCCAAGTAATTCACGTTTTGAATAAACAGTTTCTGGGGCATTTTTTGTGGCACGATCTTTTAGACCATACTGGTGAACATTAGCAATTCGATTGACACGGCCTATAAATCCAATGGCTATTGCTTCGCTGTTACTCAGCAATTTTAAATGGGCGTTGGCCTTAATCTTAGAGAACATTTTTCTTTTGATTTTGCCTTTCTGTTCCCGGATCCGAATACGTCTAGGTACATAAGCAGATCCATCCGGATTACGTTGTGTTGTTATCCTTTTTTGTTGATTCTTACGAAGATCTCTACCAATATTTTTGGCCAGTTTTGCACGCTGGCCAGTAGATAATCTTTCCAACAAAGGTTGGAAATATTCAGCAAGATCCTGAACATTATTCATGGATTTTTACCAGGGAAGGGCATATCAAGTGATCTGCCATCGGATGCTGCAGTCTTCCATTTCGCCAGAATACTGCCATCTTTATCAATCAGTTCAAAATCAACCGGCTTTTCAAATTCGGTGTATGTGGGTTCAACAGGGTATGAAAGCTCGAATTTACCTTCCTGATTTTTCTTAACAATCACACGTTCTGACAATGGGATTTTGAAATTTAAATCATATTTACCATTATCAATCAGCTCAGCTTCAAAATGGATCCCTTCAGTATTTTTAATGTTGGCCAATAATTCTGGTTGATTATCCATAAGCCAGGAGAAAATAACGATTCCGAAGATTTCAGGATCTCCGGAGTAATCAGTGATAATCAGATCCAGGGTATAAGACATTTCAAAACTGAAGCCTGGTGCAAGGGTGCTTCTCAGCTTGCCTTCATTTGCAAATATTAATAAACGATCCTGATCTTGTGGAAGATCAGGAAGGGCATTCAGAATATATTCACGTAAAGCTTGGGGCTTTTTCATGCTGCGTTTTTCTCACCATAAATAGGTTCCAAGTGATCCCATTCTTTTTGGAATTTAGCTTGGTACCCTAATTTTTTATAATTAGAACCGTTATAAAGCGTAAAGACAGTTGGCCAATCTGCTTTACGTAATGCTTCTAACAGCCCAGGCTTCCATTCAATAAATCGAAGGAATGCTTCCATTTGATGAGATTCACTAATTTGTTGTTGATCCACAAACTCTTGGACTGATTTATAACCTAAATCTTTCCAGTTTTCGCCCATAATTTGGAACTGGCCCCAACTGGTAGACATAAGAGCTGAATCTTTATGAATATTCATAGCTAAGCTTAAACGGGTATATTCTGCTTCTTTGCCTTTGTAACCGCCTGCAATAAAATTGACTAAACTAGGAACCTTCTTCATTTGGTCATTTGCAAATGTCTTACTTTTAGCTTGGCATAAGTAGAAATACATTCGATGACGTTCATAAAGAATTTTTGCTTTACCGTTATTCAAAAAGCCTACACCGTGACTTTCAACTGCACCCAGCACACGAATATATAATTCTGGTACCTTCAGACGAAGGGCAGCTTTTTTATAATCTTCAGCTTTTAAAAATTTAGAAGTATCGTCACCAGCTAAAGCTGCACGTGTTTTATCACCCACTTTGCCATCATCAACCAAGCCTTGTGCTTTCTGGAATTGGATAACAGCATGTTCTGTGCTACCACCAAAATTTCCATCAATCGATAAGGGTTTACCATTTTTACCTTTGTAACCTAGATTGACCAATTGTTTTTGCAAAGTTGCAACGGCATCACCCTTTGAACCAAATTTCAAAATCATGCTTTACTCCATAACTTGGCCACATTTCCCTGACTGCGATAAATAATCACAGCCAGAAGAATTGCAAAAATGGCATCCCATAAAGCAACGGGATCTTTAAAGAAAAGAATATGAATTGATTGACCAAAAAATGACGCAATCAGTACGGTTGCTAATATTGCGTACTTACGTCTGTAATTTCCGTTGTGGTTGAAGCAAACGATGCGGAATCCACAGAACAAATACGCTAAAAGAGCAATAATTTGAAAAACAAATTCGATCATGTTTTTCCTCCTCTAAAGAGTTTAAAAATGTCTGAAAGATTGGCCTGTTTAATCCAATCAACAGCTTTTGTAAGAATAAAAAGACAAAACACAGATGCGACAAGCCCAGCTAAAGCGTCAGAAGTGATCCATGTTTTTTCAGTGATGAAAGGGGTACAGATATAACCAATACCCGTGGCAAGAATCAGCGTCATAAACCGCTTAAAAGCAGATATGTCTTTTTCAGTACTTGCGATAAACGCTGCACCAAGTACAGCCCCTAGCAATGCATTGCCATTGATAAATGGCAGAATAGACATTGCACTTAAACTAATGACGCTCATTGATGTTGTGGTTGTTGGTTCTGGCATAAATTCTCTCAATCCCAAAGCTGGACGCTTTGGACTTTATTTTGTTGTGTTGGTATGTCCGGTATTAATATTTTGGTCCCCATTGGAATAAAAGGACCAAATTCTGATAAATGTGGATTTTCATTAAGTAATATTTCAACTACACCGGAACTACGGCCATACTCACGCCAGCAAATTGCAGCTAATGTGTCATTTTGATTGGCATAGATTTCCTTCACTTAAAGTAACTCCACACTTAACCGCTTAATTTTTTTAAGATCTCGAATTGCAAAACGTAAGTCACGTTTGAAGTCATCAACAGTGATCGTGAGATCCTCAGCTTTTTGAGATCCATTACTTGTTGTATCGTAGGAACGGTATTTCTCATTAAGTTCTGCCCCAGCTGCAGCTGCAATAGCTCGAAAATATAAAACTACGCTGGTAGGCTTGCCGTTTACGGTTTTTGTTGTGATTTCAGATAGTGATGGGGCTTTGCTGATTAGTGAGTCTAATTGTTCATTTACATGAATAATCGCTGCTTCGATTGCTGGGATTAAACGTTGATTGGTAACGCTTGAATCTAATCGAAGTACTTCACGGATCTTGTTACTCGATACTGAAGGGAAAAAATTATCACTACTGATAATTTGATCTTGATTCGTTGGGCTACCGTTCGCAATTAATCCTGACATTATTTTTCTCAGTTAGTTGAGGGGTGGAGATCTGGGACAATAACTTAAAACATAAGTTTGCTTTTGTTCAGATCTGCCCCTCAGTGGGTGCTGGGCACTCGTTAAGAAGAAACACCCTCATAAACCTGATTGCCATAATCATCGACAACAGGGGAACCATCAGCATTGAATAATGGCTGTGGTGGGTTTTCTTCTAATTGCTTTTTAAGGAGACGTTCTGCTCGTTGAAGATCCTGTTTACCGCCACATTTGTCATTGTGTTTAATGGCAAGTTTTAGGAAATCCACAGCTGGTTGAGCATGTTCCATTTGTAGGAAAGATCGGCCGATTGCAACATAGAGTTTTGCACGGATCTGATCATGCATACTGAAAGTTGCAGTGATGTTATTTGCCTTTTCTAAAATGGATAGATCAAAGATTTCTCCACTGTCAAAAGCAGATTTGGCTGCATTCCCAATTTCTTCAGCAACAATTGAAGCTGTATCTCGGCTAAAGGTATCGGGCATTGAAAGGCCATGTTTTAAGGCATATTCAGCAATGCGAAGGCCATCTTCAAATTGTTTGGCATCAAAACACCAAAGCATAATTGTAGTGACAACATGGTCCTGAAGATTTGGAACACGATCTTCTACAGATAAAACACCATTCACATAAGGCATATATTTCGGGATTAAAGTTGCCTTATGTTCTCCACGTTCAATTTCAGATTTGACATTTCGCAGAAGATTTTGGTCATTTTTTAATTCTGCCAACTGCAACATATACACGCTGGCATCATCACGTACACCGCCGAATTCATCTTGTGTATTGGCCGCACCTTTTGCGGCCAATACCTGAAGGCGATGTCGTCGTGCTGGACTAGACATAAATCACCTTATTTTTTAATTTCGATATTTTCGACGAATCCTACTTTTTCATAGGCTTCAATGACATACGCATCATTAGAAGATTGGAATTCTTCAACTTGATCTAATGAAGCATTATCATAGATTTTGCGACGCTTTCCTTGTTCCTGGAAATAGATTGATAGGTTATCGAAGGAAGTAACCAATAAGGCATTTTCTGGGAAAAATGGAACACGTGCAGCAGGTAAACCACCAATTTGTTTTTGACTCAATAACACTTGGCCAGCAATCGCATCTGTATTGTCTTTTGATTCATTAACAATTGCGAAATTTTTGTCATTCAATAATTCACGACCAGCGATAACCACTAGATCCGTTGCATCTTGATGTACTTCACTAATGAGGTTGTTTACTACGTCTACAACTAATGCATCCAAGTTATTGTAGTCGCCAGCTGGACCAACAACGATTTTCCCAGAACCGGCAACAACTTCCTTCATATAACGTTCAGGTGCTTTGGTACGGATTTTTTCTAACCAGCCGATATTTACGTCTTGTAAAAGAGGATTTGCATTTCGATCTGTGGTGGCTGCTACTGATTTTCCATTCCAGCCGATCATGATCATATCTAATGCAATGGCATGGTCCACAAAAGCTTTCCACTTTTCATAGAAGTTAGGGAATTTTGCCCAAGCATCCATTTTTTCATAACGTAAAGCAACATCAAAATCAGTCTTTTCACATTTGTATGTATTAGACTCCAGACCAGTCGGATCCACGGCTTTTCGTGCTGTACCTGATTTGGTATTAGTACGGCCTGCAATAGTAGAACCTTGCGTTAAACCAATTACTTCACCTTCCAATTCATCAACAGGATGGACGTTAATCTTCTTCAAGAAATCTGAAGATAATTGGATAGAATCGGCCATTTTCTGAGCTACAGAAGGCAACACTGCAAATTTTGATGAAGCATTTGAAACGCCATTCAGCTCGGCAATTTTATTAATTGTAAAATTGAATTTTTTACGTGTATTTTCGTTCATTGTAATTAGCACTCGATTTTTTCAGAAAAATTACCAGTACTTTCTGGCGCTGGTGGAGTTTGGGAGTGATGCTCACCACCTAATTTTGATTTCAACTCATTGAAATCATTTTGAAGTTTGGTGTGCTGGTTTTTGAGATTGTTAAGATCTTGCAAAGTACTTCCAAAGGTTTCAGCAATTTTTTCAACTGACTTGGCAACTTCACTGAACTGGCTATTATTTTTATTGTCCTGTTCTTGTTGTTTTGGAGTTAGCCAGTCCATAACCGTTGAAAACAGATTGGCCACAGAAGATTCTTCCTCAAATTGAAGATCAATTTCCTGTGATGCTGTGAACAAATTGTCCTTTTGCTGTTTTTTATTAATGAATGGATTTGCTTCAGGATTTTTAGAAGCGAATTCCATAACTTGTGTACCCAAGGAAGCTGGTGTATCAGTGAAGGCAAGGCCCATCAAATACGCTTCATTGGTGTCAGCAAAACTTGGATTTACTTCAATTGAGCAATATAGCTTTTGGTTCTTTTTGTGCAGCTCAAGCAAGTTTTCATAGGCTTCACATTGAGCGTAAAGCGCCCATTTCTTTTGGTCGCCTATCATGTCCTCTTGGGCTTTCAATGCTAAAATTTTTGCATAATTACCGAATGGACTATCCGGCAACACACTACGGATATGCTCAATATTACCCTGTGATGTATACACCGAAAGATTATAATTTTTGGCCATTTGTTGAATCCATTCTGGTTCAATCACTCGGCCATCTGTTGTTGCTCCTGCAACAGCAACACGGAAAAATTTGGATTTCTTACTCATTAGGGATGAATCCTGCCTAGTATTAAAATTTAGAAATTTATGTACTAAGCAGAATCGGAATTAAGCGAAAAACAATCAATCAAATGAACTTGTAAAAGTCCGTTTTACAAGTTCAATCGCATGAATTAGCGGTTCAGCATTGGCTTAATGAGCCAATGAATACATTATCTGAAACCACGCCAATTACATTTGATAACCGCCTCTTAGCAAAGTTTTTATACTGGATGGGGTGGCGAGTCAGCTCGATTGCAGAATACTTAAAAGAAAATGATAAAAATGTCCATGCCTGGAAAGCTCGAGACAAGTGGGAGGAACAGGCACCAGAAGGAAGGGTGGCCCAAGCCTTAGAAGCTCAACTTGTAAAGTTGATCATCTTAGAGAAAAAAACCCCACATGATTTTAAAGAAATTGATCTGCTTATGCGCCAACTGGAACGTATGGCCAAGATCAATAAATATAATAACGGTGGCAACGAAACTGATCTAAATCCTAATCTAAAAAATAGAAATGCTGGTCCACGGAAGCCGTCACAAAAAAATGTTCTGACTGAAGAACAGGTCGATAAACTTTTAGAAGATTTTGACGAAGGATTATTCGAATATCAGAAAGTTTGGTATCGAGCACGTGAACAACGAAATAGAGCATTATTAAAATCACGTCAGATTGGTGCGACATTTTATTTTGCCCGAGAAGCATTAATTAAAGCTGTAACCACTGGCCGAAATCAGATTTTCTTATCAGCATCTAAAGCACAAGCACATGGTTTCAGAACATACATAAAAGACTTTGTTCTCAAGTCAATCGGATTGGATCTGCAAGGGGATCCGATCACTTTAACATTACCAACAAACGAAACTGTTCAGCTTATTTTCCTAAGTACGAATTCTAATACAGCACAAAGTTATCATGGTGATCTGTATTTTGATGAATTTTTTTGGGTACATGGCTTCGCTAAGCTGAAGAAAGTTGCTTCAGCAATGGCTTCCCAGAAGCAGTACAAACGGACCTATTTTTCAACTCCGTCTAGTAAATCGCATGAAGGTTATCAATTTTGGACAGGCGAAGCTTATAACAAAGGTCGGACGAAGGACCAAAAAGTCGAGATCGATTTAAGCCATGACAATTTAAGAAATGGCGTTCTTTGTCCAGACAAAATGTGGCGTCACATCGTCAATATTGTTGATGCAGAACGACAAGGCTGTGATTTATTCGATATTGATGAATTGATAGCTGAAAACAGCACTGAAGAATTTGCAAACTTATACATGTGTGAGTTTGTTGATGATGGCCAAAGTGTTTTCCCATTGCGAGTGATTCAGCCATGTATGGTGGATTCATGGGAGTTATGGGCTAATGATTTTAAACCTCTAGCATTGCGGCCATTCGGAAATAAACCGGTTTGGGTTGGTTATGATCCAGCAGAGAGTGGAGACAGTGCCGGTTTAGTTGTCGTTGCACCACCTGAACCTGGATATAACAAATTTAGATTATTAGAACATCATCAATTCAAAGGAATGGATTTTGCAAGCCAAGCCGAATTCATCAAACGTATTTGCCAAAAATATCGAGTCACCTATATCGGATTGGACAAGTCTGGAATGGGGACTGGTGTGGCGCAATTGGTTCAAGAATTCTTCCCCAACTTAACAACTTTTACTTATTCCATCGATGTTAAAACCCAGCTGGTTATGAAAGGGATGGACGTTATTAATAAGGGCCGGTTCGAGTTCGATGCTGGATATACCGAAATTGCACATTCATTAATGGCTATTCAAAAAACACTTACAGCTTCACAAAAACAAATGACTTTCCAGGCATCACGTGCCGAAAACATTGGCCATGCAGATTTGGCTTTCGCTCTTTTCCACGCCTTCTTTAATGAACCTCTATCACTCAATAACGACGGTAAAACCAAAAAATCCACAATGGAGATTTCTTAATGTCTGACAGTAAAGTCCAGGCTTTTTCGTTTGGAGATCCTGAACCGGTTCTCGATAAACATGACTTTTCTCAATATTACGAGACTTGGTTAAATGGTCGCTATTATGAACCACCAGTCAGCATGAATGGTTTGGCTAAATCATTTCGATCAACACCATACCTTTCAACTGCAATTATCTTTAAAAAGAATCAATTAGTTTCTTCTTTTAGATCACATCCATTATTTAAATCAGCTGATTTTGAACGAATTGTTATTGATAATCTGGTCTTTGGTAATGGGTATCTACAGCGAATTGATAACCGGCTAAATGATCCAATCAAGTATAGTGGCTTGATGGGTAAATATATGCGGAGAATGAAAGACTCCGACCAGCATTTAATGCTAGTAAGTGGATATAAAGAACATGAGTTTGCCAAAGGTTCTGTATGTCAGATAAAAACATTGGATGTAGACCAGGAGATCTATGGCACCCCAGAGTACTTATCTGCTTTGCAATCTGCCTGGCTAAATGAATCAGCTACATTGTTCCGTCGCAAATATTATAACAATGGCTCTCATGCTGGTTTCATTCTGTACATGACTGATTCTAATATTGATGACGATGACGTTGATTCATTGAAACAGGCAATGAAAGATTCACGTGGACCAGGTAACTTTAGAAATCTATTTCTACACGCACCTGGTGGGAAAAAAGATGGACTTCAGTTGATCCCAATCAGTGAACTTGCTGCTAAAGATGAATTCCATAATATCAAAGGCATTACACGGGATGACATATTGGCATCATTCAGAACACCGCCACAGTTACTTGGAATCATCCCATCCAATGCTGGTGGGTTTGGTTCAATTAGTGATGCACGAGAAGCATATTGGTATAACGAAATTGTTCCAGAACAGGTACGCATTGCAAATGTAATCAATGAATGGGCTGGTGATTCAATTGTTCGATTTAAAAATTACTTTGAAGTAAATTATATTAAAGGTAAGGAAGCAAACTAGGGACATACAATGTCACTCAAGCTTATAAGTGTTTACCGTAATATGTTAAGCAATCAATGCGATTTATTAGCAGAGATCGACGACAAAGGCAGAGTAGTAAAGGTCTTTGATTATGATGGTACTGAGTTGAGGATCGTACGTGGGAATAAAGTCATAAAAAATGGTAAAGAATGGGACATAAGAGACCCAATAGCCAGATAAATCCAATTGCCCTCATCACGAGGGCATTTTTTTGGCCAAAATTCAGAAAATAGATGATCTTGAATCCAGCCGGGCGGTTGACCCCCCACCTCACCTGGGCAGTAAATGTGTCGATAATTCTACAATTTTTTGAACCACAGATCTTGACCTCTCAGCTATGCCACTACTGGTGATGATCACAGAAATTCTAAGCCCAAAACAATCAACAAATTTCTGCAGGTTTACCGTTAAATTCTACAGAAAAAAGAAGCTGTATTTTTAAGCATGATTAATGGTGATATGAGAAGCAAAATCAGAAAACCAAAAAAAGGTAACAGTAGTAAAAAACACTATATAACCACTTGAAATTAATGAGTAAATACTGTTACTAAGGAAGGTAACATTAGGGAACAATAAAGGTAATAAGTTAATTAAATCATTGATAAATATAAATAATATTAGTAACTACCTGTTACCTAAAAACTAGGTAATTTGTTACTTAGAAGTTACCTAAATGTTACCTTTTAAAATCTATTAATAATACTTATAAATCAAATTCTTAATTGTTATTTTCTGAATCTGTTACTTTTGTTACCTGTTTTTTTTGTCATTTGAAATTTTGAATTCCTGTCACTTTTGTCGATCGCTAATAAAAACTTCACCAAAAAAATAAATCACGATAAATCGACCTTTTTCCGCCTTTCATCCGCCTAAAATGATTGTAATACACTGTTTTGAAATACTTCTTCGATCCCGACCCTCGGGACCAAGATTCAAAGACCCCAAGCTGGTATTAAAGGCTTGGGGTTTTTTAATGCTTATTATTTGTATATTTATTATTGGATTTACGCTTCAAAATTTAGATAAAATTTGCTGAAATATTGCAGGTGAAAAAGAATTCTGTGGTGCGTTATGAAAAGCATAGTGCACCGCTGGATATGAACCAGTTAGATCGTCTTGAAGAGCGTGGCTTTAATATTCCATTTATTCTGTGGGGGACAACAGAAGTGAAGGGAAGTGAGCTGTCAGAACAAGAACAGAAGCTGGTGCAGCTATACAGACAGACGCGTGAAGAAATGCGTGGGGGCTTAGTTTCACTTGTTGAGACTTATGCGAATCAGTTTAAATAATTGAAAATAAATGTAATTGAGTAATAAAAATGGGACTAACTAATACCCAAAAAGTTGTTTTAGCTATTGTTGTATTTATTATCTTATTGATAGGGTGGGGACTGTTTCCATTATTTTTCAAATGGTTAATGATCGGAATAGGTTCAACAAAAGATAATCTAGAAGATTTTGGTTCCATGGGAGATATCTATGGAAGTTTGAATACACTTTTTACATCTGCAACATTACTCATTGTTATTTATTCTACCTATTTGCAGAGACAAGCAAATAAAGATACAAGAGAAGCGATGTCAGAACAGCTTAAACAGGCTAGAGACGCTACTGCTGAACAAGTTGCACAGGCGAAAGAGTCAACTAATTTACAGCTTTTACAAGCAAAAAAATCAATGGAAGAACAATTAAGCTTAGCTAAAAAAACTCATGATGCCCAAATTAATGAAACAAAACTAGCTTTTTTTACTTCTCAATTTTATGCCTTATTAAATTTAAGGAATGAAAAGCTTAAATTATTATATATAAAAAACAATGATAAAGAATTTACGGGAATTGATGTCTTTAGACTCTTTCATTTGGAGTTTGTAAAATTATTAAGAAATGAATGGAAAGGTGACAAATTAGAAGACTTAAATCCGCCTATGATTAGAGCAAAATTTCATTTAATTTCTAAAGAATTAAATTCGGGAGATAATTTTTATCCATTGTTAGATTATTTTCAAATTTATGTGAGCTTATTTACTTTGATTAAGAGTTCAAATTTGAAAAAGGAAGATCGAAAATTTTTTCTTAAAGTTATTAGCAATTCAATGAACCTTTCGGAACAAGTAGTTTTATTTTTTATCGCACCATTTCGAACAACTTTACTTTCTAGTTTAGAAAATACAAAAATATTTAATAGTTTTCATCATAAAAGTTTTGAAAAATTTGGTTTAAAGTTTCATAAAAATTCTCACTTTAGTTTAATTAAATGGAGAGAAATATTTGCTAATGAAAATAAATAATTTAAGAAACCCAGCATAAGCTGGGTTTTTTATTACTTAGTCTGAACGGCTCTGGATATGTTGCACACTTGATGATGGATCGTGTTGATGATCGCCGAAAATTCCTTTTCTGTTAGGTGGTCATCCACTTTCATTTTTGTCATTGCGTATAAAAAGCTTTCTAAGTTTTCCAATGGAAATTCAATCTGTTCCAATATTTCTTCAGCCGACATTTTCTTATGGCTGTCTATGTCTAACGTTGAGTGCATTGCTCCCCCTGTCTATTGATCATGGGCGTATTGTCTTCAATTTAGAGTGAGAAATATAGAGTCTGACGACAGTCGATGACGCTCTATATTTCCGATAAACCCTATAATTTCCAAAACTTTAGATGTAATAAATTTTAATTTATGTACTGAATAAACTTAGCTTTTACCTATTAAGTTTATAAAGTTGGCATAAATAGATAAGTAAAATTTAGATTAATGACCTAAAAACAATAGGGTAATGGTCAAGCCCACAATGAGTGAAACAAGGCCACCTTCAATAAGGCTTTTGAAGCGTTTGCGGAGTTTGAGTTGTCGGGATTTTCGACGGAATGCCACCATGTCATAAACAGGGGTATGTTCTTTGAGATTATTTTGAGTATGAGAATGCTTAGAAGCGAATGGTTTCATTTGCTAATTCCTAGTTCAAGTTTATTAAAACCTGAATCCAATACTTTCCTACGGTAATGGAGACAGACTGAACAGGGGTAGGAAATACCGCGAACTAAGAAGCGGCCAGCCAAAGGCTGCCCTGTCCAGCCTGCCATAGAACAGCAAAGCTGAATTTTACGCAAAAAAATAGCCCATGACGGACTTTTGCGTCTTAGTTCAATGATATTTTCAGGTTCCTACGCCTGCCACAGATTTTGCTGTGGTGAGAGTAAAGTTTACTCTGTACTTAAAAGAGTAGCTTAGATACTATAATGGCGTCAAGATTTTATAATAATTTTTGGGGTGGGGAATGGAAGAAATAATTTCTAGAGATGATGTAAAAGACAATATTACTTTAGAAAATGATGAGCTTTCAAAAAAGAATCCACATTATAAGAATTTAATTTTGGCGCAGAACTTATTGAATTTTTTCAATAAGCGTAGAGTTGCGTTGCAAGTTGATAGCCATGATTTTGATTCTGATTTTGAAGAGTCTTCATTATGTCTAGACGTCATAGTTTCTACTTTAGCTGAAAATAAAAAAGTTTTAGATAAAATTAGTAGTAGCTGGCTTAATACTGAGTTAAATAATTCAGGGCGAAAAATTGAAGAATTGCCTAATGTTTCAGATTCTAATTTTAAATTGAAAATAAAAGATTTAGAAAATAGCTTAGCAATAATTGTAGAATATATAGTTGCAATGGAAGATTTTGATAGAGCTATAGCGATTTCTAATGAATGGTATCCTAATTTTAGTAGATTCAAAGCGAATCTTTCAGAATCTAATGTTTTGCTAGATGATTTAAGAAATAAGACTATTAAAGACTTGTATGATGAAGATTATTATAGGTTTAATAAAATATCTAATATATATGAGTATTTGTTTTATTCTTTGATTGTTGTTATGTTTTTGTACTTTTTTGGCTTTAATGTTTATATTTCAGATATAGATTTTGGAGTTTTTTCTATTGGTTTTTCTGATAAAAAACATGTTGCTGATATATCATTTTATATTCAAAAGATATCAGTGTTGATATTGTCGACAACACTGGCTGCTTTTTTGTTAAAACGCTCTTTTATGAATCGACGTTTAGCTGATGAATCATATAGAACTGCAAAAGAATTATCTGGTTTTCCTCGATATATTGAGTCTTTGCCGGAAGAAATGCGGAATAAAATTAGATTCGATTTGGCATATAAATATTTTGGAAATAGTATTCATCATGATAGTTATACTGGTGGTGAAAACTTGATGCATGAAAATATCAAGGCTAATACAGAGTTTTTGAAATCTGTAAAAGACTTATCAAGTAGCAAAGCAGATAAAAAAACTGAATCTGATCAGTAACTTAAATATTAAAATGGATTCTACGAAAAGGTAGGAACGAACTTATATTGAACTTCTTGTTCGCCATTCAATTCTTTTAGAAGAAACTCCTAAAGGCTATACGGTTTATGTTCGATATTTTTTTGGGGGGTATAAGGGAAATGATAAGAGTGATGCTGATCAATCAGACAATAAAATTTATAGGTAAAAAATAATGGCTGTGAATGTTGATGTTAATAGTCTTATAGCAAAATTGATTGAAGATGGAACAAGCATATTTTTTATATGGACTGTTCTCATTCTTATTCTCGTATTTATAGGGTTGTACTTTACGGGAAAGTCTGGGTTTATTTCGAGTATTAAAGACTATTCAGAGCATCATAAAAATAAATTTGATAGAGAATTAGCAGAGAAAACCGCTTTTCTTAACGATTCAACACTTAGTGAATATAAGGATGGGATTCAACACCATATTAATGTATTAAAGCTAAGCAGGTTTCTCAACTTTAAGAACAGTAACTTGGATGCTCTATCTTATATTTTGACATGTAAAGAAAAAGAGAGAGCGATCCGGCTATATAAGAGAGGAAGTTCATTTTTAACAAGGGAAAATGATAGCTTTAGAATAAAAGCTGGCTACTCGGACTCAAAGATTAAATGGATGGAGCGTGCTGCTTTTTTCATATATTTCACTTTGAACATTGGTCTCATGAGTCCCTTCTTTATTGCAGAAATTTTTAAAGTAAATGAAATATTGGGTTATACAATTCCTAAAGTGACTTTCATAGAAAGAACCTTGTTGTATTTCCTTCCTGCTTTTATTTTATCAATATTAATTGTCCAGTCTTTACTTGCTCCAAAGTTTGCTAAGAAATTTTTGGAGCTAGAAAAGATAAAACCAAATGAACAATTAGACTTAGATTTGTGAGGTTAGAAGGGTTTATGCGCGCTAATTACGAACCTATTCGATGAAGTCAGATACTACAACTAAAATTAATTGAATCTATTTTTAGATATAGCGTGGTCAAGTATCTAAGATACTCTTGTATCTAAAAGCCTAAATGAGTTATTATTTTTTATAAGATGATAATTATTCTTCACAACATCTTGTATTTATTAATTAAAATAATTTTGAATTTTGATTACAGGAGGTAATCAATCATGACAGTACAATTCAGAAATTTATGTTTTGAAGGTGGTGGAGTTAAAGGAATTGCATATGTTGGAGCGATGCAAATCTTGGAACAACGGGGACTGTTGAAAGAAATAAGAAGAGTAGGCGGAACAAGTGCTGGTGCGATCAATGCATTATTATTTGCACTGGGATATACCAATCAAGAACAGAAAGAGATTTTATCATCGACTGACTTTGAAAAGTTCATGGATAATTCATTCCTGATAACTAGTGATATCAAGAGATTAATGAGTGAATATGGATGGAATAAAGGTGATTATTTCTTAACATGGATCGGAGACCTAGTCGGAAAAAAACTTGGCAATCGTAAGGCCACCTTTAAAGACTTAAAAAATGCGGGCAGACCCGAACTTCATGTAATCGGAACAAATCTTTCAACAGGTTATCTTGAAGTATTTTCAGTTGAAAGACATGAAGATATGGCATTAGTGGATGCTCTGCGTATAAGTATGTCAATTCCTTTATTTTTCACAGCCGTTAATTATGGTTCCCCAGAGAATGTATATGTTGATGGGGGGGTGTTACTCAACTATCCAGTTAAATTATTTGATCGAGAAAAATATATTGATATGGCCTCAGAAAGTGAGGCGGCTAGAAGTGTTGATTATTATAATCGCGAAAATGCCAGCTTTCTTCTCGATCAACCAGACAGAAGCCCATATACATACAATAAACAGACCTTAGGAATAAGATTAGACACTCAGAAGGAGATTGGGTTATTCAGATACGGTGAAAAGGGTGAAGCTAACAAAATCAGTAGTTTTTTTGATTATGCTGGAGCTCTCATATCAGCAGTAATGAATGCCCAAGAAAATCAGCATCTACACAGTGATGATTGGCAGAGAACTATATATATCAATACATTAGATGTAAAAACAACGGACTTTAAACTTAAAAAAGAGAAGAAGCTTGCTTTAATCAATGAAGGAATTAAGGGAACAGAAGCATATTTTAAATGGTTTGAAAATCCTGAAGAAAATCCTATTAATAGACTATAAACATATAAAAAAACAGTTTGTTGCAGTATTTTAAATCAAGTGGTGACACACTAAATAGGGGGTAAATATGGCAGATTCTGATTTTCCCGATACGCCAAAATCTAGTTGGCAAAAGGTCATGTGGTTTGGTGTTGGACTTGGACTACTTTTAACAATTATGGCACTGTTAGCTGGTGTTGGTGTACTGCTAGTGCAAATAGTCGATATTATCGAGACCAAGGACAACGATTTGGTATTTACCTTTTCAGGTATAGGACTAGTTACCACAATATTAATTCGTTTGCTAGCAGTACTTATAGGAGCGGCAATTTCATTTACAGGACTCGCTATTTCCTTTTTCGCCTATGAGAAAGCAATAAATTTTAGCGGAACGATGAATGCATCTGAAACAACAGTCGCTAAAGCCACACTTGCTACTTACTCCCCTGGAATTGTGGGGATGATTGTTGGTGCAGTTATTATTATCTGCGCTATCTTTGCAAAATCAAATTTTCAATATAAACCTTCACAGACAACTACTATGACACAGAGTAGTTATGCTACTAACGGCAAACAAACTGAAATGCCGCCGCCCTAAGAATTATTTCTTAAATTAATAGTCAAGAAAAATAATATCTATTGGAGTGAAAATGAATACTATTTTTTTAAAAAAACAGCTCTTATATAAATTATATATGCTTGGATTCATTACATGTATTTCTAGTTCTGTTATAGCCATGGACTGTCAAATAGCAAATGAACTTTCAATTAATATTTATAAACGAGCATATGATGCTTATACTAAAGGTGATTTGCAAGTAGCTTATGCACATAAGGATGATTTCTGGGATATTTTTAAATATGGTCAAAATTGTGAAAAAGTTAAAGAAACTGCTGGAAAATTGATTAAAGCTAATATGCATAAGGATGCTAAAGTTCCAATTAATGCTAAGGGCGTTGAAAGTGATAGTATCAGTAAGTTTACCGCTAATGTTGCTAATCCTGTGGCATTAAAACCAATACAAGAATTATGCTCTAATAAGCAGGGATGTACAATAACGGTTAAAACTGGAGGTGTAGCTGATGTAAATAGTCATACAGCGCCAAAAGTTTTTGAATTTACTCAAGATAAAAATTTGACTGAATTGAAAGAATACACTTTGAAAGATCATAACAAAAACTTTGATCAGAACTTTAGGATAAACAAATCACCAGTGCCAGTATTTCAAGGAGCACCGAAGTAAAAAGATATGTATAGATAAATAATGTTGATAATTAAATAAAAGCCTAGAGCGATAGAAATAAGTCAATAGTCTTCTAAGAAGTATCATTATTTAATATAGCCTTTTAATAAGGCTATATTAAAGGTAAATAGTACAAAATTATTAAGCTACTTAAGATTGAACCCAAAATAGTCCCGATTAACATTGGATAGAACCATATGCTAAATTTTTCCTTTCACTTTTATCGAATACATTTACCTTAGGTCAGATTTATACAAGATAATTGCAAAGTTAAAATTTAATGAAATTTCACGTTTTGTTGCGAATTGATTGAATCAACAATTGCCTTTTCTGTTAAAGTTTGTTAATACTAAGTGATAGTTTTCACATTTTTTTTATAAAACGTAAAGAACCGTATAACGAAAATATTCGAGAGGCGGGAATGACGATTCAATTATTAGAACTACAGCAAGCCGAAAAGTTAAGTGCTTGTAAAATCTCTCTTTCTTTGGGGTTGACTTCAGAGCAGAACTTGCTTGAGCAATTTTTACAGTTCAACCGAAAACTGATGCAAGCCAGTACCGCATTGCTGTCATTTCACCAAGAACCTTACCTTTGGCATCGTTGCCCTGAAAAACTCAAAGCCATTGATTCCGCAAAGATTATCAAAAGTCTAAACACCCTATTTGTGAATGGTGATCTAGTCGATAGCGACCATCCGCAATACTCAACCTTACTGGCATTCCTTGCACCACTGAAAAAGAAAATCCAAACTGCAGTCGCCCTACATCTTAGACATCCAGACCAAACTTCACTGGGTTATATCATCCTGTTTGATGAAGCTGCACAAGGCTTTAGCGATCTACAAAAACAACTCCTGCAAGAACATTGCATCAACTTCATGCAACAACTGGAATTGAAGTTTAATCATGATGAGCTGAAAGAATTATACGAACAAGAAGCTGCACTCAATTTTAGTAAAACTAAATTCTTTTCGATTATTTCCCATGACTTACGTGCACCATTTCATGGGCTATTGGGTTTCTCCGAAATCTTGGCGAAAGAACGTGAAACCTTAGATGAATCCAGTATTCAGAATATTGCCGATTATCTTTATGATACTTCGCAATCGACTTATAACTTATTGGAAAGCTTGCTGAATTGGGCGATGGCCGAAGGTGGGCGGTTTGTCTATCATCCCATCAACTTTAAGTTGCGTCAGATCACCAATATCGTGACCGATATTCTCAAAACCTTGGCCATTAAGAAGAATATTCAACTGATTAATGAAGTCGATGAAAATCTTAAAGTCTATGCCGATATGAATATGATCACCTCGGTGATTCAGAACTTGGTGTCTAATGCGCTGAAATTTACCGATGTGGATGGTAAGGGCAAAGTCTATATCCAAGCACAGCATAAAGGCACTTATGTTGAAGTCTATGTCAAAGACACTGGCCTTGGCATGACTCAACAACAAATCAACGATCTATTCCAGCCACGGATTACCATGAGTTATAAAGGCACCGCAGGAGAGAAGGGTGCAGGTCTGGGCTTAAGTCTGTGTAAGCGCTTTGTAGAAATGAATTTAGGTGAAATCAATGTCACCTCCAATGAGGGCGAAGGTACGGTGTTTACGGTGTTGCTGCCAATCGAACGTGAACAGGTTGATTTATGTACGGATCAACAAAAAAGCAAAGCGAAATTAGTCTAAAGAGATTTTAAAGATAAGCTTGTAACTGATATAACTAACCTAGATGACATGACATCAGTCGAGCCTTTTTATATGAATGCGCAACAGCTACAAAAAACCTTAGTTGCAAGCCAATATGCTGAACAAGTTTTAAATTTATACACATTACAATTAGAACAAGACTATTCTGAAGATCAATTTCTTGACTCGCTGTCGACTGAAACCATCTATCAAAAAGTGCAACTGGCTGTAGCTGACGTCAGCAATGAACAATCATGGGTGAAAGCCTTACGCGTACTCCGTGCCAAGCTGATGTTTCGCTGGATTTGGCAAGATGCCAATCAACTCACCAATGTGGTGACACTAACACGTGAGCTATCAGATTTTGCCGATGCCAGTATTTGTGCCGCCAAAGCTTTTGCATTACCGCCTTTATTAGCCAAACATGGGGAGCCCATCGGTTATTCAGGTCAGTTACAGGATCTGATAGTCATTGGCATGGGCAAGCTCGGTGCCCAAGAGCTGAACCTTTCTAGTGATATTGACCTGATTTTTGCCTTCGATGAACAAGGCGAAACCAATGGGCGTAAATGTATTGATGTACAGCAGTTCTGCATTCTGTGGGGACAGAAGCTGATTTATCTGCTCGATCATATTACTGCAGATGGTTTTGTATTCCGTGTCGATATGCGTTTGCGTCCGTGGGGCGATGGTTCAGCCTTGGCGATTAGTCATAGTGGTTTGGAAAAATATTTAAGCCAGCATGGGCGTGAGTGGGAACGTTATGCTTGGATTAAGGCACGAGTGATAACGGGTGGCAAAGAGGGCGAAGAATTGCTAGACATGTCACGTCCCTTTGTATTCCGTCGTTATGTCGATTATTCCGCTTTCGCCGCCATGCGTGAAATGAAGGCCATGATCGAACGTGAGGTCATGCGTCGTAATATCGAAGAGGATATTAAGCTGGGTGCAGGCGGGATTCGTGAAATCGAATTCATCGTGCAGGTATTCCAGTTGATCTATGGTGGATCAAAGCGCGAACTGCAAGATCGACAGTGTTTAGTCAATTTACATCATTTGGGTGAAGCGGAGCTGCTGGATCAGCAAGCAGTGATTGATCTGGAAGATGCCTATCTATTCCTGAGACGAGTCGAACATGCCATTCAAGCCCTGAATGATCAGCAAACTCAATCCTTGCCAACTGAACCTGAGCTGAGACAACGCATGTTGGATACGCTTGGTTTTGCCGATTGGGCTGCCTTCTTGGATGTACTCAATCAGAAACGTGACAAGGTCAAAGTCCAGTTTAAGCAGTTGATTCAGGAAAAAGAGTTTGCTGAGCCGGTTGATGATTTTGTACAGCTTGAGCAAAAACTCCATGCAGTACTGGATGATGACGCCAAGAACCTGATTCAAAACTTTTGGCATGGGCAGGCGCTACGCAAAATCCCTGTCAGTGCCTTAGAGCGTTTAAAGAAATTTTGGCCGCATTTGATCGAAGCGATTTTGCAGTCGGATCAACCACAAATGGCGCTGTTGCGTTTGATGCCATTGGTGGAATCGGTGCTGCGTCGTACCGTTTATCTGGTCATGTTGATGGAAAGCCGTGGCGCGTTACAGCGACTGGTCAAGATGGCAACCGTTAGTCCATGGATTTGTGAGGAACTGGCGCAGTATCCAGTGTTGTTGGATGAATTCCTGTCGATGGATTTTGGTTTGCCACAACGCAAAGATCTGGAAGATTCACTGCGTCAACAATTATTACGCATCGAGATTGATCAAGTTGAAGATCAGATGCGGGTACTGCGCTTATTTAAAAAGAGTAATGTATTGACGGTTGCCGCCAGTGATGTACTGGCAGAAAGTCCGTTGATGAAAGTCTCCGATGCCTTGACTGATATTGCCGAAGTCAGTGTACAGGCGACTTTACGCTTGGCTTATGAGGCGGTTGCGCAGCGTCATGGGTATCCAGTTGGCAATGATGGGCAGCGTTGCAGTCTCGATAACAAAGGCTTTGCCGTGATTGCCTATGGTAAATTGGGTGGCATTGAGTTGGGCTATGGCTCAGATTTGGATTTGGTGTTTATTCATGCCTTTGAAGAGCAAAGTGAAACTGATGGCCGTAAGGGTATTAGTGGTGCCGAGTTTGCGATTCGTGTGGCGCAGAAGTTTATGTCCTTGATGACCACACAAACCTTGGACGGGCGTGTCTATGAAATTGATACCCGTCTGCGACCATCGGGTGAAGCGGGGATGTTGGTCACCAGTTTAAAAGCTTATGAGCAATATCAACAAAAAAGTGCCTGGTTATGGGAGCATCAAGCCTTGGTGCGTGCTCGCTCGATTGCGGGAGATGCTGGATTATGCACGCAATTTGAACAGATTCGCTGTCAAATCTTGACGCAAGTACGTGATGAAAATGTGGTGCGTGAAGAAGTGTTGAAAATGCGTCAAAAGATGAAAGATCATTTGGGATCATCTTCTGAGCAAAAAAAACATGGGATTTTTCATTTAAAACAGGACTCAGGTGGTATCGTTGATATCGAATTTATGGCACAGTATGCTGTGCTTGCATGGAGTGGGACGAATACAGATCTCGCCCATTTTTCCGATAATGTAAGAATTCTAGAAGATGCTGCTAAAGCAGGCTGCTTATCCAGTGAAGATGCCACAGCATTAATACACGCTTATCTCCGTGAACGAGCTGAGAGCCACCGTCTAGCGCTTGCAAATCAATCTATGCAAGTCAATGCTGCGGATTGGCACGATACCCGCGAGATCGTTTGCAAGTTATGGCAAAGATTAATTGATCCAACTGCGCAAGCATTGGAAAGTGAATAATTGTGTAAAAAAGAAAATGGAGTATGTGCGATGAGTTTGGCTGATCGTGATGGTTTTATTTGGCAAGATGGAAAATTAGTTGATTGGCGTGATGCAAAAATTCACGTCTTAACTCACACACTACACTACAGCATGGGTGTCTTTGAAGGCGTCAGAGCTTACGAAACTCCGAATGGTACAGCAATCTTCCGTTTGCAAGATCATACTAAACGCTTATTAAATTCAGCAAAAATTTATCAAATGAATGTTCCATTTGATCAAGCGACACTAGAACAAGCACAAATCGATGTGGTGCGTGAAAATAAATTAGCATCTTGCTATTTACGTCCATTGATTTGGATTGGTTCTGAAAAACTCGGTATTGCCGCAACTGACAACACCATTCATGCCGCAGTTGCAGCATGGGGTTGGGGTGCATACCTTGGTGAAGAAGCAATGGCACGTGGTATTCGTGTAAAAACCTCTTCATTCACGCATCACCATCCAAATGTGACCATGTGTAAAGCAAAGGCATGCGGTAACTATACTGTGTCGATCTTGGCACATCAGGAAGTGGCACGTTCAGGTTATGACGAAGCAATGTTGCTTGACCCACAAGGCTTTGTTTGCCAAGGTGCGGGCGAGAACGTATTCCTGATCAAAGATGGCGTGTTGCATACCCCTGATTTAGCCGGTGGCGCGTTAGAAGGGATTACCCGTCAAACCGTGATTACCATTGCTAAAGACCTGGGTTATGAAGTGGTTGAACGTCGTATTACTCGTGATGAATTCTACATTGCAGATGAAGCATTCTTTACAGGTACTGCTGCGGAAGTAACCCCGATTCGTGAATATGATGACCGTGAAATTGGTTGTGGTTCACGTGGTCCGATTACCACTGTGATTCAAAAGACTTTCTTTGATGCAGTACAAGGTCGCAATGACAAATATGCACACTGGTTAACTTATATTAAATAAGCTGTAATCGTGCACAAAGGCGAAGCTTAGGCTTCGCTTTTTTATTGACGAATTAATACTAAAAAAAACAATCCGCTCTATGCTAAGATGAGCGTATATTCAGTGCATATGATTGAACACTTTTGTTTTTTTGGACAAAGTGTAGCCTCGTATCTCAAGCATTTAAGGTTATCAGATGGTAGATATTCAACAAAATTCGGCAACTCATGAAGACAATGTGATCTTGTGCATGAAGTGGGGAACCAAGTATGGTGCTGAGTACGTCAACCGTTTGTATAACATGGTCAAACGTCATTTGACTCTGCCTTTTAAAATGGTGTGCTTGACTGATCGTACCGAGGGCATTGATCCGAATGTTCAATGTTTTCCAATTCCATCTCTGGATTTACCTGCTGGTAGCCCTGAGCGTGGCTGGAATAAACTCTCGACTTTTGAACCTGATCTGTATGGCTTAAAAGGCAATGCTTTATTCCTCGATTTGGACGTGGTCATTATTGATAATATTGACTGCTTCTTCCAAGCGGAAGGTGAGTTCTTGGTGATTCACGACTGGAAACGCCCTTGGCGTATCACAGGCAATAGTTCGGTTTATCGTTTTAAACTGGGTGCTTTTCCAGATATCTTGCCGTACTTCCGTGCAAACTTTAAAGAGATCAGTCAAAAGTTCCGTAATGAACAAGAGTACCTGTCTTGGTTTGTGCATAAAGAAGGCAAATTGAGTTATTGGAATAAAGAGTGGTGCAAAAGCTATAAATACCACTGTTTAAGACGAGTGCCATTTGCTTATTTCCAGCCGCCTATCAAACCAAAAGGCGCGAAAATCATTATTTTCCATGGTGAGATTAATCCACCTGATGCGATCAGTGGTGGCGGTGGTAAATGGTATCGCTATGTATTGCCATCGGATTGGATCAAAGAGTCTTGGCAGTAATCCAAGCGTTATTTATCCTGAAAATGAAGGGATGGATAAAGCAAAAAAATCAGGCGGAATGCCTGATTTTTTTGCTTTAAGAGTTATTAAATATTGTGATATTGGCGATACCAATCGACAAAGTTTTTCACGCCATCAACCACTGAAGTAGCTGGTTTGTAGTCCACATAATTTTCTAGCGCAGAACTATCGGCAAAGGTATCTGGTACATCGCCAGGCTGAAGAGGAAGCAGGTCTAAAATTGCTTCTTTACCTGCTGCTTTTTCAATCGCCTGAATATATTCAATCAGTTTTACCGTACGGTTATTACCAATATTGAAAATTCTAAACGGAGCATTGCTGGTGGATGGATTTGGATGGTTGCTGTCCCAAGTCTCATCAGGGGTCGCAATCTTGTCGCTAGTACGGATAATCCCTTCAACAATATCATCGATATAGGTAAAGTCACGGGTGTGATTGCCATGATTAAACACAGGAATTGGTTTGCCTTCAAAAATGTTCTTGGTGAATTTAAACAAGGCCATATCTGGGCGTGTCCACGGGCCATAGACGGTAAAGAAACGCAGTCCTGTGGTTGGTAATTTAAATAAATGACTGTAGCTATGTGCCATTAATTCATTGGCGCGTTTGGTTGCAGCATAGAATTGCAGCGGATGATCCACACCATGTTGCTCGCTAAAAGGCATGGTGGTGTTAGCACCATAGACACTACTGGTGCTGGCATAGGTTAGGTGGGGTGTTGCTGCGTAACGGCAGGCTTCCAAAATGTTGGTAAATGCAATCAGGTTGCTCTCCACATAGCTATGTGGATTTTCAAGTGAATAGCGTACACCGGCCTGCGCGGCCAAATGAATCACACGATCAAAACGATGATCTTGGAAGCATTGATCCACCACGGCTTTATTGGCGAGATTGTCACGAATCAGAGTGAAACTGCCTGTATCGTTGCGCTCAGCCAGCAGTTGTAATTGCTGAGCACGGGCCTCTTTCAGGGATGGATCATAATAATCGTTAAAATTATCAAAACCGACCACATCATCACCGCGTTCCAGCAGTTTTTTTGCAACACTAAAGCCGATGAATCCAGCAGCACCTGTGACTAGAACTTTCATTCATCGCCTCCAAAAATATCTCGGGTATAAACTTTATCTTGTACATCTAGCAATTCATTGGAGAGGCGATTGGCAATAATCACATCACAAGATTGTTTGAATTCATTTAGATCTTGAGTCACTTTAGACTTAAAAAAGCTGTCTTCGTGAAAGGTCGGTTCGTAGATAATGATTTCCAGACCTTTGGCTTTTAATCGCTTCATCACGCCTTGAATCGCAGAAGCGCGGAAATTATCTGAGCCGCTTTTCATCACCAGACGATAGATTCCCACCGTGCTTGGGTTTCTTGCCAGAATCGAATCCGCAATAAAATCTTTACGTGTTCGATTGGCATCCACAATCGCTTTAATTAGATTGCTGGGTACGTTGTTATAGTTGGCCAATAACTGCTTGGTATCTTTTGGTAGACAATAGCCGCCGTAGCCAAAAGATGGATTGTTATAATGACTGCCGATACGAGGGTCGAGACAAACACCATCAATGACTTGCTTCGTATCTAGGCCAAAGCTTTGTGCGTAAGTATCCAATTCATTGAAGAAGGCCACCCGCATCGCCAGATAGGTATTGGCGAACAGTTTAATCGCTTCAGCTTCAGTTGAATGCGTCAGCAAGACTGGAATATCTTGTTTTACCGCACCTTCTACCAGTAAATCGGCAAATTGTTGGGCACGTTCAGACTGTTCACCAACGATGATACGCGAGGGGTAGAGGTTGTCGTGTAGGGCTTTACCTTCACGTAAGAATTCAGGCGAGAAAATAATGTTTTCAGTCTGATATTTATTTTTGACTTGCTCTGTGAAACCCACAGGAACTGTAGATTTGACGATCATGGTTGCATTGGGGTTAATGGCCAGTACATCCTGAATCACGCTTTCTACACTTTGCGTATTAAAGTAATTGGTTTGAGGGTCATAGTCAGTTGGAGTGGCAATAATAATAAAATCAGCATCTTGAAAAGCCTGCTGTTTATCGGTAGTCGCCGTGAAATTGAGCTGTTTTTCTTTTAAAAAAAATGAAATATCATGATCTTGAATCGGTGATACTTTGTTATTCAGTAAATCTACTTTACTTTGTAGGATATCCAGGGCGATGGTTTCATGGTGTTGTGCAAATAGCATTGCATTTGACAACCCGACATATCCTGTTCCAGCAATCGCTATTTTCATAAGTACCTAACAGATTCGATATACATGATGGACGGCTAATAGGATAACCAGAGTGAGCCTAATTTTAAATCCCATTCTACAGGTGTAATCACCATTCGTCCTGCATTCGGAGTGAGGGTGATTTCACTAAAATACACGTGATCTTGAGAGAGTAAGAAATCTACTCGGCTATAACCATACGCAAAACAAAGCTTTTCTGACAGTTGAATGATCTCTTGCAATTGTTTCGGTGCAGCCAAAGCGGATGGAGAGTTATCTTTTAGATCGACCCGAAATGGCTGTAACTGCCATTGTGTATCATACATATTTGAGTAGTCGTTGCCTTGAGCATCTTGGACATCAATTTCTAGATATTCCGGACGGCCTTCAAAACAGTGCACACGACACGTGGTAATGGCAGATTGACTGGCAGGATCAACATAGAGCTCTACATATTCTTCAACCAGTACTTTAGGGCAAATATCTTTGTAGTGCCATTCACGCTTTCTAAAATACATATTCATTTTAAGGTGATTTTTGATTTTAGCGGTTGCTGCTTCGACACTAAACTTGCTTTTATCGCGACAGACCATGGCGCTGCCACTGTCATGAGTGCATTTTAAAACAAATTGATTGGGTAACTGGTTAAAATCAATCTCATCAATACATTTGTAAATGCCAATCAATGGAACAAAATAGGCATCACCAACCTTTGCTGAAACCAACTGTCTGACTGCACATTTATCTGCTAATTTTGTGAACAGGGGGCTCCGCTCGAAAATCATTCGGGCAGTGA
This sequence comes from Acinetobacter higginsii, assembly GCF_000369525.1. Classification (GTDB taxonomy): domain Bacteria; phylum Pseudomonadota; class Gammaproteobacteria; order Pseudomonadales; family Moraxellaceae; genus Acinetobacter; species Acinetobacter higginsii. Next base: position 278,474 of record NZ_KB850073.1, on the reverse strand, counting down.
CTTTTTCATTGAAGCTTTTTGGTGAGCAAAAATCAGGGGTATAACCTAATTTGCAGATAAACCGTTTAGTGAGATACGCTTTATCTGAAACAAATTTAGTTCTAATTATTTTTGCTTGATACTCAAAGTAGTTATAAATCATCAGTCAAAAGATTAAATCCCGTCAAAGTAACCTGTAATTATAATAAAAATACCTAAATTCGTCTAATAAAAATGTGGTGGTTTTAGGTGTAAAATGATTCCAAAAGGTTTGATTTTGTTAGGGATTGTCAGGGGTTAAGCTGATGTTAATAAAGCCACTAAATAAGGTGGAATTATATATCTGCTGATTACCTCATCGATATTAAAATTTAAACAATTATAATATATTGATTTATATGGAATGATTGCACAATCAAGATGTCTGCCATTACGAAAAGAGACTGCCTGTGAACAGATCAGTGATGTTATCATATGCTTCTAGATTAAACATGTTTGGCCGTATTTTCGGGCTTTCGGGTCGTTTAAGAGTGAATTGATGAGTGAAATGATGCAACCGGTTGATGTAGTGATTGCTTGGGTGGATGGCAATGATCCGAAGTTAAAACAGAAGCGCATGCAGTATCAGGGCAAAACACAAGCTTCTGATGCCGTCAGCGATACCCGTTTTGCCAGCAACCATGAAATTTATTATAACGTTGCATCTATTTTAAAATATGTGCCATTTTGTCGACATATCTATATTGTGACAGATGGTCAGCAACCGCAATGGATTGATGACTTTGTTCAGGATGGGATTTGTGAGGCGGGTAAAATTCGGATTGTTGATCATCGTGAAATATTTACGGGGTATGAGCAATACTTACCCACTTTCAATACACGTTCGATTGAAACCATGCTATGGAATATTCAGGGCTTATCCGATTACTTTTTCTACTTGAATGATGATTTCTTTTTTAATGCGCCAGCACAATTAGAAGATATTCTGATTGATCAGAAAATGGTGATTTACGGGCATTGGCAAAACAGTTTTGTGCTCAAGGCCAAGCTTTGGTATCGTCAGGTTTTAAATCAATATTTTTCCAAGCCGATACAACCTAAACATATGATTGCGCAAATGTTAGGTGCAGATATGCTTGGATTTAAAAAGTTTTTTGAGATTCACCATTATCCGCACGCGGTTGACCGTAAAATATTACAAGATTATTTACTTGCTCATCCTAAGTTTCTAGAAAAACAGATTCAGTATAAGTTCCGCAGTGTCGAACAAATCAATCCGATTTCATTGATGAATCATTTGAAAATTCAAAAGGATGAGGCCTTGTTAAAGCCTGACCTTGAGATTGCCTATTTGAAAAATGAAAGCAGTTTAAGCAGCTTCTTGCAAAGCTTGGGTAATGATCAGATTAAATATGGGTGTATGCAAAGTCTGGATCAATTGAGTGATGCGGCAGCGGCAGAAATTTATGCAGCTTTAAATCAAAAATTGGCAGGCTATATCCCGAAAGTTTTATTGGCTGAAACGGCCAAAGGATAAATGATGAAAGTTGAAACTTATCTAATTAACCTTGATGGCAGTGATCAGCGTCTGGTGAGTGCGACTGCACAATTACAGCAACAGGGATGGCCGTTTACCCGTTTTTCGGCCTATGATGGGCGTGGTAAGGCCTTATCAGAGTTTAAGCAATATGATGATGCCGAAGCTCAACGAATTTTAGGTCGTAGTCTGATGAATTCAGAGCTGGGATGTTATCTGAGCCATTATGGTTGTGTCGAAAAATTTCTCCAAACAGATGCCGATTATTTGGTGGTGTTGGAAGATGATATTCAGGTTTTACCGAACTTTAAAAATAATCTGCAATCACTACTGAACTATCTAGATCAACATAAAGAGTTAGACTGGTATGTGGTGAATATGGCGGCGAAAAAGAAAAAACTCGCCAAAGATATTCTACAGATGGATCAATACAACCTGTGGCATGCTTATTATTTCCCGATTCGTGGGGTTGGACTGCTTTGGTCGCGTAAAGGTGCAGAAGAGTTTGTCAAATTAGGTAAAAATATTCATGTGCCTGTCGATATCTTTTTCCAAGGCTGGCTCAGCAAGAATGGAAAAGGCCTCGGCGTTTGGCAGCCTTTTGTTAAACCTGCTGGATTGGACAGTGATATTTTGGGTACGGTTGCAACACAGGGTATTCAGCGTAAAGACTTGGAAAAGCGCGATTCGTCTCATGGTCTAAAGAAACAGAAACGAATGTGGCGTGACCGTTTTTATGCTTTTAAGCATCTTTACTTTTAACTAAATATTCTGGGCAAATCACTTGAGTAAAAAGCTGAGATGATTTGAAGATATGGTTGAGTGATCTGTATGAAAATATTTAAAAAAATATTCTATCTCTTAAAGTTCTATACGATGTATTCGAACAAAAAGAGAGGGGTTAACGAAGCCATAGACAATGAAGCAGATCTGATTGTACTTAATCCGATTGTGCAGAATGCGGTAATTCCTAAAAAAATCTGGATGTATTGGGAAGGACCACTGGCTGGATTTGTGGAAAAATGTGTTGAACAGGTTAAAAAGACCAATCCAGATTATGAGGTTCATTTTCTCACGCCAGACACAGTGAAAAACTTTTGTAATATTGATTTTGGTCGTTTCCCAAAGGCAACGCCACAACAAAAGGCCGATTTGCTCCGTTTTGAGTTGATTTATCAGCATGGAGGAATTTGGTTGGATGCAAGCATCCTTGTTTATGAAAGCTTAGACTGGATTCAGGAACTGATAGCGAAGAATCATACCAACAGCTTTGCCTATTACCGTGCCAAGAATACAACACTTAAAGATTTTCCCGTCTTAGAGAATTGGCTATTGGCCAGTGCAGAGAAAAATATTTTCTTTAAAGAATGGTTTGATGAACTGGCGAAAGCGATTGAAATGACGCCTAAAGCCTATCTGCAAAAATTGAAAGAAACAGAACCTGATTATCAGGATATGTTTCAACAGATTGGTCGTCTGGAATATCTAGTGGCCTATGTGGCCTGTCAGAAAGTGATGCGTAATCATTTGCCGAGTATGTGCTTAATTAACTGTGATCAAAATGCCTTATTTTTCCAAGTGAAGCATCAATGGGTGAAAGAAAAAGTACTGATCGATATAGCAATCAACTACCCACCTCAACAAATGCCAAGGTTGATCAAGCTTGCAGGAAAGGAAAGAAAAACCCTGAGTCATTATTATGAAAAAGGCATGTATCTAAAGGATTCTTTGTTGGACATTTCTTAACAATAGAGGAATAGAATATTGATGAAAGGGGAAGAGGAAGGCAGTAGAATATAGCTAAGATCGAAGTTTCCATTGTTATGAAAAAATTTGTTATTAGTTTATCCACCGCACATGAGCGTAGAGCGCATATTTGTAGTGAATTCGGTAAAAAAAGTATTGATTTCGAATTTTTTGATGCTTTAACACCAGAGCCTGCAGCATTATTTGCCCAAGGGCTTGGTCTAAATACTGATGAATATACACTGACAAAAGGTGAAGTGGCATGCTTTATGAGTCATGTATTTTTGTGGGAAAAAATAATTTCAGAAAATATTCCACATATGGCAATTTTCGAAGATGATATTTATTTGGGTGAAAATGTTAAAGAATTTCTCGCAGATGATGGATGGATTGAGCCTGATTGGCATTTAATTAAAATAGAGGAATTTACACCGAAGGTTGTATTGGGGACGAAACTTAAAGAATTCATGAGTCAGCCACAAAGAGCTATGTTTGATCTAAAAAGTAAGAATTTAGGTACAGCAGGTTATATTTTATCGTTGAGTGGTGCTAAGCAATTAATGAGCTATATTCAGTCGTTGGATAAGCTGATTGCCTTAGATCATTTAATGTTTGAGAGCTTGATCAAGGATCAAATTTTATCTGTCTCCCAAATGAAGCCAGCGTTGTGTATTCAAGATGTGACACTTTATTCAACCAAAGATAGTGTGAAGTTTGCAAGTCACTTATATAAAGAGCGTCAGGTTCGGATGAAATATAATAAGAAAAGTGGGGTTGATAAAATATTGCTTGAGCTTTTTAGAGTATTTCAGCAAATCAAAAATATTATTTTCCTAAAATCTGTTGGATTTAAATAAGGAAATGAAGTGGTGAAAAATTTTGTCGTGAGCTTGAAAACGGCAGTTGATCGTCGAACACATATCGAAGATCAATTTATGCAGCAAGGGATCGCTTTTAGTTTTTTTGATGCCATAGAGCCTCAACAGGTTGAAGAACTCGCAGCACGCTTGTCAGTTCGTATTCATAATTGTCATTTAAGCCAAGGTGAGTTGGGGTGTTTATTTAGTCATATTTTGCTTTGGAAAAAAGCAATTGATGAAAACATCGACTATATTGGGATCTTTGAAGATGATATTTATTTAGGGGGACAGGCCAAAGCTTTTCTTAGTGATCATGGTTGGATAAAAGCTCAATGGGATATTATCAAGATAGAGAAGAATTCAGCATTTAACTATTTATCTTTAACAGATAAGACCTCTCTGGAAAATGGCCGAATAATCTCAAGATTATTAAATCCTAATTTTGGTACAGCAGGATATATTCTTTCGAATAAAGCAGCTCAAAGCTTACTTTGCTATATACAGAATTTATCTGTGGTTGATCATGTTGATCAAATTATGTTTAAAAAGTATTTGAAATATGGCGAATATCCAGTTTATCAGGTCAATCCTGCATTATGTATTCAGGAGTATCTTTTATACCCAGATGATAAGAAATTCCAGTCTAGTTTATCTTGGAGAGATTCTTATAAAAAGAAAGAACAGAGTCCTTTAAATAAAATTAAAAGAGAACTGACAAGAGTCTTTTTACAGTTATATCGACTGCCTTTTAAAGTGAAAATTATCTTTAAGTAATTTATAGATTAGGTTAATGAGGTACTAATGGAACTTCCAACGATTCATGCTCTATGGATTGGTAATACACTAGGTAAAATATCAAGTTCTTGCCTTCAATCATTTGTTATGCGAGGACATACGGTCTTTTTGCATACCTATGGTACAGTTTCAGATGTACCTAAAGGCGTACAGTGTGTAGATGCAAATCAAATTATTCCAGCAGAGAAGATTTTTAAGCACAATCAAACAGGCAGTTATGCACTGTTTTCAGATGTGTTTAGATACGAGTTGTTAACGAAGGTTTCTGGTATTTATGTTGATTGTGATGTCTATTGTTTAAAACCAATGATAATTCCTGAGTCTCGTTATCTTTTAGGCTATGAAAGTGACAACAAGATTAATGGTGCGGTATTAGCACTGCCACAAGACAGTTCTTTATTAAAATCATTATTGGATGCAGCTTATAATCCATTTTTTGTACCACCATGGTATAAGAAGTCTCGTCAAAAACGATTGAAATTTAAAAAAATGTTGGGTATTGGGCAACACATATCAGATATGCCATGGGGGGTGATTGGCCCTGATGCAATTACTTATTTTGTCAATGCACTCCAGTTGGTTGATCAAGTCCAACCTATCGATCTTTTTTACCCTGTACATTATCAGTGTATTGGACAGTTATTGGACCCAAGGCTACAGATTGAAGATATTGTAAGCTCTAAGACAGTCTGCGTACATTTATATAATGAAATGTTGAGAAATGTCGATTTAGAAAAAATTGCCCCTGAAAGTATTTTGGCTAAAATGTTTAGAAATGAAATTTAAGTGTAGAGAAAAAATTTAAGATGAATGTGGCACATAAAAAGATCAAAATAGGTTTAATTATTGATGAGTTTTTTGGTGCAGTTGGTACCGCTTATGGTGGATATGGTTTTTTAGCTAGACGACATATTGCCAAATATCTTCCGAATGAGGATTTTCAGGTAGATGTTTTGCTCGGACGAGGAAAGCGCAGGTTTTTTGCTGAGTCATATCAAGTCGATGATGTGAATGTCTACCGTTTACCTCGTGGGAAGTGGTTTGCGAAAGAATGGTTAAAAAAACAAGATTACGATCTCTACTTAAGCATTGAACTCACATATGAATATGTTTTAAAACATGAGCCGAATCCAAACAAGAAATTAATTTTATGGGTTCAAGACCCAAGACCTCACTATGAGTGGGATGAAATTAATACCGTAAAGCTATTCCCAGAAACGTCATATTATAATCAAAAAATATATGACCTAGTTCATGAATGGTATAAACAAGACCGGGTTAAGTTCATATCACAAGGATATTTTTTAAATCAAAAAGCCAAAGATTTATATCAATTGAATGATGATGTTGATATCCAGTATCTACCAAATCCAATTGATATCGATGAAAATTTTCATTTTGATATACACCAGAAAAAAAATATGATTATTTTTTTAGGTCGAATTGAATCGGTGAAGCGAGGTTGGTTGTTTTGTGAAATTGCTAAAAAAATGCCTGAATATGAGTTTTTTGTATTAGGTCAAACCTTTAGAGAAGATGAAAAAAACTCTGAAATCATGAAAGATTATTATGCAATTGAGAATCTGCATTTTGCTGGTCATGTTGATGGGGTAGAAAAAGAGCAATATCTGAAAGATGCGAAGATATTGGTGAATACCTCCATTCATGAGGCACTTCCGATCTCATTTTTAGAGGCTCTGTCTTTTGGTACATTGCTTGTAAGTAATCGGAATCCAGAAGAATTAACCGAGAAGTTTGGTATTTATGTTGGTGATGTTTTGGGAGATGGTTTTGATAAAGTTGATCTTTTTGTCGATGCAATTCGAAACCTCATGCTTGATGATGAAAAGCGCCAGATATTAGGCAAGCAAGCGATTCAATATATTAAAGACAGACATAGTGTTGAAGGCTTTCAAGAAAATATGCGTACGACGGTGTTACAGGCTTTAAAATTAAGTGAGTAGGGGGGGGCTTACTTTTGGAGATCAAACGTAGTGATCCTGTTGACCACCTCTAAACCGTTTATAACCCCACATATATTCAGCAGGAAAGCGGTTAATCATCTGTTCAACGGCTTGATTGAGTGCTGTTGTGGCAACTTCGATATCTCGATCATATAGTTGTGTATCATTCAGGTTATCACAATACACATCAAAACCTTTACCATCTTCACGACGGAAACAACTTAAGCCGACTAAGCGGCATTGGGTTTTTTGTGCCATTTTACTGGCAAGTGTGCTTGTGAGACATGGAACTCCAAAAAAAGGAACCACAACACCACCAGACGGGTCTGGGACATGATCGGGCAAGATGACACTGAAGCCACCTTGTTTTAGGTTTTTAAACAAGGCCTTTACACCAGATGCATCAGTTGGGACTAAAGTGGCGTTAAGACGCTGACGGGCATGTAAAGCAAAAGCATTAAAGCCAGAATCTTTCATGGGTTTGTACATGATGGTTGGAATACCGTATTGATGTACCCATGCATTCATCATTTCCCATGTGCCCAGATGCGGGGTAATGATCAGTGCACCTCTTGGATCACTAAGCGCATCGGTTAATACGTCCAGATGATGTACCGTATGAATCTGTTGGATGCTCCATTCAGGTAGCATCGCCCAGCATTTACCAGATTCAATATAGCTGAGGCATTGTTTGGTGACGCTTTCTCTCGCGAGCTGTTCTTTTTGTTCTAGACTAAGTTGAGGATAGGCTAGACCTAAGTTGACTCTGGTTTTCCACAGCATACTTTTATTCGGATTTTGATTGATAAAGTATGCCGCCACTTTTGCGATACTACGCAAAAGTGCTAAAGGGAGAATACGAAGTAGGGTAGCGTAAAAAGACATGATCTTAGTCTTGTTTATCTACGTTGCCTTTAAGCACCATATAGATCAATGCGACAAAAATCAGTAGAGCACCTGCCAAGCTACTTACACAGAAGTATAAAATGCGTTGATTGGTGTCCATATTGAAGAGTTCATTTGCCAAGATGTAACGCATGAAAAACCATTGAGCAAGTGAAAATACAATAAGTACAATTGCATGTCGACGTACATCAGGACGCATTGCCATAAGACGGATCTCTCAATAAAAAGCAGCCTATTATGCCACTAGCGGACTTGTTCGCAAAGTAAAACTCGAAGATAAAAAACCCTGCATGAAGCAGGGTTTTTGTTGAAGCATAAACTTAAGGTTTATTTTTCTTCAGCTTTTGGCTTTTCACGTAAACGAATACCTAAGTCGCGCAATTGATTTGCTTCAACTGGTGCAGGTGCTTGTGTCAATGGACATTCGGCTGTCTTGGTTTTCGGGAATGCAATTACATCACGAATTGAAGACGCACCGGTCATGAGCATGATCAAACGGTCAAGACCAAATGCCAAACCACCGTGTGGAGGCGCGCCATAACGTAATGCATTCAATAAGAAGCTGAATTTCTCTTCTGCTTCTTCTTCACCAATACCTAAAGCTTCAAAAATTGCTTTTTGCATTTCTAAAGTATAGATACGAAGTGAACCACCACCGATTTCAGTACCGTTCAGTACCATATCGTAGGCAACAGAAAGTGCTTCACCTGGATTGCTCTTCACTTCTTCAACACTTGATTTTGGCAGCGTGAATGGGTGGTGAACAGAAGTCCATTTGCCATCGTCAGTTTCTTCAAACATTGGGAAGTCAACCACCCAAAGCGGTGCCCACTCGCACGTCGTCAGCTTCAAGTCATGACCGATCTTGACACGAAGTGCGCCCATCGCATCATTTACAACTTTAGCTTTATCCGCACCAAAGAACACGATGTCGCCATTTTCAGCGCCAACACGTTTTAATAGATCAAGCACGATTGGCTCGATAAATTTAACGATTGGAGATTGAAGACCTTCAATACCTTTTTCAAGTTCGTTGACTTTGATGTAAGCCAAACCTTTTGCACCGTAGATACCAACGAATTTAGTGTATTCGTCGATCGCACTACGCGGCAATGAACCAGCACCAGGAACACGTAAAGCAACGATACGGCCTTTAGGATCTTTTGCAGGGCCAGCGAAGACTTTGAACTCTACGTCTTGCATCAAGTCTGCAACGTCAACCAGTTTCAATGGAATACGCATATCTGGCTTGTCAGATGCATAGTCACGCATTGCGTCGGCATAGGTCATACGTTCAAATTTATCGAATTTTACATTCAATAATTCATTGAACATTTTAACCGTTAAGCCTTCCATTAAATCCATGATGTCATCGTCACTCATGAACGATGTTTCAACGTCGATTTGGGTAAATTCAGGCTGACGATCTGCACGTAAATCTTCGTCACGGAAACATTTCGCAATTTGGTAATAACGGTCGATACCACCCACCATCAACAACTGTTTGAACAATTGTGGTGATTGTGGAAGTGCGTAGAAGCTACCATTTGAAACACGGCTTGGCACTAAATAGTCACGTGCACCTTCTGGTGTCGCACGTGTCAAAATTGGTGTTTCAACATCTAAGAAACCATGATCTTCAAAATAGTTACGGATCAAGTTGGTCACTTTAGAACGGAAACGCAAGCGCTCTAACATTTCAGGACGACGGATGTCCAAGAAACGGTATTTTAAACGAATTTCTTCTGAAATATTGGTGTTTTCGTCATTCAATGGGAATGGCGGAGTATCAGAAGCTGCAAGAACTTCGATGTCTTTACCTAAAACTTCAATCTGACCACTCACCATGTTGGCATTTTCAGTACCTTCATAGCGACGACGAACACGACCTGTAATTTTTAATACAAATTCTGAACGTGCTTTATCTGCTGTTGCGAATGCTTCAGGCGTATCTGGATCGATCACCACCTGTACGAGACCATCACGGTCACGCATATCAAGGAAAATTACACCGCCATGGTCACGGCGACGATGAACCCATCCACATAAAGTAACTGTTTGATCGATTTGGGCTTCAGTTAAAGAGCCACAGTAATGAGTGCGCATCATATTGAATTATGTATCCAAACTATATTGGCTGTAGACGGTGAATGCGTAAACAGCGCACCACCAATGAAGGGGAGATTATGCCTTGTTGAACGTTTAGTCTCAAGTCTTAATGTTTTCAAGCGAATTTTAAACAGACGCTTTTTGTTAAAATGATTTTAGACGCTCTGTTCGATCCAAAAATAAGAATAATAGACAAGCCATGCTAAAGACAGTTAGGCCAGCTTGGGTAAATTCATTAATCGATTTGCCAATAAAAAAATAGCGTTCACTGTTCCAAAGATCAGAGCTGATATGACGGCTATAGTCTAAAACTGAGAACAGTCCATATAAGATGGAGAAGATGGCACTGATGAGTGCAAATCCTTTGAGTCTAGCTGGGACGGGATCGGGATGTTGATGGGTCTTATAATAATGCCAGCACATTCTTATGAGGAACGGCAAAACAATAATGGATGACCCGATCTGTAATATAAAATGTAATGGATAACTAAAACCCAACAGTGAAATGTTCTGAGCCAGAATCCCTTTAAAAGCAAACGTTCGAAAATCAAGATGGGTGAGTCCATCCCAGATTAAGTGCGTGCTGATCCCGACTATAAGTGCTAGACAACTGAGAAAGCTGAAAGAAATAAAATCATCCAGTGAGTGAATATTTAAAGGATGTTGGATTTCAAGACAGCGATAGCTTACAGGGCGATAGATTAAATACCACAAGAGGCAAAAGAATATTCCAATTGGTAGATTCGGAAATAAGATACCTGACCATTGGTGTGTTAAAACGATATTTTCTTGGGTAAATAATCGATAAAGATCGGGTGCCATGCATCCAATCGCCAATGCTGCGACAGGCAAATGACCCTGACTTAATTTAGATAAAGGTGGGGCAAGGACTGCATGAGAAAGTGTAAAAGGCATATCGTTGAAAAACGACCATTCATTGAATCATGGAGAAGCAGTGTAGCAAATGTTCATTGTTGCACTGTTTTTTATTGCAAAATAAACGAAATGTTATAATATAACAAAAACAACGATCGACTGATTCGAGACCCGATATGTCATTTCCACAGAATATTTTGACCTTATCTATTTTAGCTGTTGTATCTGTATCTACTTTTGCAGCAGAAAATGAGCAAGTGACAAGCTTAGAGACAATACGAATAAAAGCACATCCATTAGAGCAAACATCGAAAGACTTTGCGGTTGCCGATACCGTCGTAGATCAAAAACGCTTGCAACAGGGCGCTGTCACCATTGGTGAGGCATTGAGCAGTGAACCTGGGATCTATTCCAATCAATTTGGTGCGGGCTCAAGCCGCCCTGTGATCCGTGGTCAAGATGGCCCACGGGTAAAAGTTTTGCAAAACTCCTCTGAAAATATTGATGTATCGACGCTATCTCCTGACCATGCAGTGACTGTAGATCCTGCATTAGCGCAACAGGTTGAAGTGATTCGTGGACCATCGACTTTGTTGTTTGGTGCAGGAACAGTGGGTGGTTTGGTGAATGTGACGGATAGCAAGATTCCAACCAAAATGCCTGAAAATGGTTATGAGGGAAATGTGGGCTTACGTTACAACACTGGCAGTGATGAAAAACTGGCAACGGCTGGTGTAACAGTTGCTTTGGGTGATCAAGTGGCCTTACGAGTTGAAGGCTTAAATCGTGAAGCCAATGACTATATCGCGCCGAACTATGTGCACGAAGGTGAGAAAGAGCGTCGTGTCGGTAATACCTTTGCCAAAGGTGAAACGGTGAATGTCGGTTTGTCTTGGATTTATGATCGCGGTTTTACGGGAATTTCATATAGCAATCGCCAAGATAAGTATGGTCTACCTGGACATAGCCATGAATATGAGAGCTGTAGTGCTCATCTTTCAGGACGTCCTCATTTACATTGTGGCGACCATGATCACGAAGATGGCGATGATCATGACCATGGTCATGACGATCACGACCACGATCATGCACATGAGGCAGGCCCTTGGATTGATCTGAAATCTGAGCGTTATGATGTCCGTACTGAATTGAATGATCCGTTTGCAGGTTTTAAAAAGTTACGTGCTCAGGCCAGCTATACTGATTATAAACACGATGAAATTGAAGAAGACACCATCGCGACTCGCTTTAAAAATAAGGGTTATGATGGCCGTTTAGAATTGGTACATAACCCAATTGGGCCATGGGAAGGGGTAATTGGAACCCAATATGGTCAACAAAAACTGGAACTCACCGGTGAAGAAGCATTCTTGGCACCCAATACCACGAAGAAGTGGAGCATCTTTGGTTTAGAGCATGCACAATTTAATGATGTCCATGTTGAGCTGGCAGCACGCGCAGAAAAACAAAAAATTGATATTGATGACTCAAGCAAAAAAGATTTCGACGGTTCAGCCTTTTCTGTTTCTGGCGCTGCCAACTGGGAGTTTGCGCCCAACTACAAACTCTCTTTGGTGACTTCACATCAAGAACGTTTACCTTTAGCGCAAGAGCTCTATGCCAATGGTGGACATTTTGCGACCAATACCTATGAACTAGGTAATGATCAATTGAAGAAAGAAAAATCCAATAATGTGGAACTCGGTTTCCATTATGACAATAACAAGTTTGATTACCATGTGCATGTCTATCACAACTGGTTTGATGACTATATCTACGCTCAAACTTTAGACCGTTATAAAGATTTTCGCTTGGTGCAATATACCCAAGATCAGGCGCGTTTCTATGGTGCAGAGGCAGAAGCGGGTTATCAGATCTCGGATATGTACAAAGTCGGTGTGTTTGGTGACTATGTGCGTGGCAAAATCGACAATGAAAATGCGCCACGTGTTCCAGCAGGTCGTTTAGGGACTAAAGTGAATGCTGATTTTGGCGATGGCTTTAGCGGTTCAGCTGAATACTATCATGTATTCCAACAAGACAAGATTGCGGCTTATGAAAATGATACGCAAAGCTATAACATGCTGAATTTAGGTGTGGCATACACAGGTAAATATAGTAAAGTTACAGATTATCGTGTTTATCTGAATGCCAATAATTTGCTCGATGATCAGGTGTACCAACATGCATCGTTCTTATCAACGATTCCACAAGTGGGACGTAATTTCACGGTTGGAGTGAATTTTAACTTCTAAGTGAAAATTTAATTTTTGATTTTTTAAATGATCACCAAATTAGCATTGAAAAATCAAAGCATAAGCTCTAGCCTTAACTCATTAGGCTAGGGCTTTTTTTGTTTATATGCGTATCTTCCAACGAATCCATCGAAAATTAAACTGGTCAGGTCGACGTTACATGGCAGTCATATTGTGTATTTTTGCGATTGGATACATTGCTTCGGCAATCTATCACACCGTAAAACCACTCCCAAAGGGATTGGATTTTACTGGGCAATTACGTCATGCCAATGTGAAATTCTTAGCCGATCAGACTTATATCGATGCGCAAGGTCAGCAACAAGTAGATCAGCATATTTTCAAAGAAGTGTTTCAGTTGATTGATCAGGCACAGACTACCATTGTGCTGGATATGTTCCTGTTTAATCAGGAAGTGGGTAAGTCGACAGTCAAACAGTTTCCTTTAATGCAAGAGCTCACCGATGCCTTAATCGTGAAGCGTCGTTTGCATCCAAATGTTGAAGTTGTAGTGATTACCGATCCGATTAATTCGGTTTATGGTGGGTTAACGCCAAAGCATTATCTACAACTACGCCAAGCAGGTGTGGATGTCATCGAAACTGATTTAAAGCCATTGCGTGCTTCGAATCCATTGTGGTCAGGTTTTTGGTATATCTGTTGTCAGAACTTGGGCAATAATCCTGAAGGTGGCTGGTTAAGTAGCCCATTTGGCAATGATAAAATTACTCTGCGTAGTTATCTGGAATTGTTTAATTTCAAAGCCAATCATCGTAAAACCTTGGTGGTTGATACGGTTGACGGATGGAAAAGCTTAGTAACTTCGGCCAATCCACATGATGGTAGTTCACATCATAGCAATGTGGCCTTGGTGGTGGATGGGCCAACCGCGATTGATGTCTTGCAAACTGAACAAACTGTGGCCAATATGTCCAAAGGTTCGAGCCCATTTGTGATTATGGGCGGACTCGCCGAAGATAAAACATTGCCACAAGTGCAAGTGCTGACTGAAAAAGCAATTTATGATGCTGTCTTAAAAATGATTCAGACTGCGAAAAGTAAAGAGCATTTAGATATGGCGATGTTCTATTTATCAGAACGTAATATCATTGATGCACTCAAGCAGGCACAGCAACGTGGTGTCAACATTCGTATTATGCTTGACCCGAATAAAGATGCGTTTGGTCGTCAAAAGAATGGTATTCCCAATCGCCAAGTGGCTTCAGAACTGAATGCAGTTGGTATTCCAATCCGTTGGTGTGATACCCGTGGCGAACAATGTCATAGCAAAATGCTGCTTAAATCAAACGCCCAGCAAGCGGAGATCATTCTCGGTTCAGCTAACTTAACTGCACGTAATCTAAAAAATTATAATCTTGAAACCGACATGCGCGTGATTGGTGCAGCACAAGCGCCTGTGTTTAAAGATGCGGGACAGTATTTTGATGCAGCATGGACCAACGCCAATGCACGTCAAATCACGGTGGATTATGCAAAATATGCTGATGAGTCAAAAGTAAAATACTGGATCTATCGTTTTATGGAATGGTCGGGTTTATCCACTTTTTAATTCAGCATAACGAGGGTTCTACGCAATGGCGAAAATTAAACTGAATATCAGACAGGATGAGCAGATTGATTTAGAGGTACATCAATTTAATCATTATGCAGATATCGTTGAAATTCAAAGTTGGGCAGAACTCTTAGAATGTTATCGCTCCCTTAAACAAGATGTTTATCCTAAAAAAGTGTTTCTAGTTTTAGATGACGCCGCACAAGCAAAATATACCTCGATGCATGCGGTCGAGGATGACCGTCTGTATGTCGATTTTAGTGACGACCTCAAGGGAATTGAAGTCAATGATCCACGGTGGGAGCAAACTTATCAAAATGTGTGTGTTCCAAAGCAATTGCAGCATTATCTTCAACAGTTGAATGATCCCGCACAGCAGCAGCGTTTTGAAAGCCTAGCTGAAAAAATGCAGCATTATGATGAAAATGACTTAGAAGCACTGCTTTATTTCAATCAACATCTATTGATTTCATTAGACAGTGTTATCGCAGTTAAAGTGGCTGATATTGAAACCGAAGCATTAAAACTGGCGATGCTACCAAATGGCTATTTTTCTTGTGATTTTGATCCCTTCGAGAATTATGCGCTGATTCAGAAAATGCAGCACTATGGCTTCGAATTTATCGGACTTGGAGCAGCCTTATTGGGATGGACTAAAACCCCAGATTTTAAAGCTGAAAAGATGAATGATTTAATTCAGGATTTGGCTTTGATTTATCCTTTAGATTTTGCTCATCAAAAGGCAATGAAAGACCTGATTTTAAAAAATGATTATCTGATTTTACCTTATTCAGAATCCCCACAAGAATATTTGGGTTATGACTTATCGTGATTCATAACGAGAGTTCAACAAGCTGAATGTGGATGTTTATTTGCGATTCAGCTTGTTGAAAGACCTACATCCTCAAGAAAAAAATTAAGGGCTTGGAGGAATCAATTGATCTAAATCCTTATCAGCCATTTGCTCGAGTTCACTTAAATCGGTTTTGATTTTCCACTGACTTTCATCATCCACAGGATTCGGTAAGCGTGCTTCTAGCCAGTCACAGACCACATCTGGAGTGAATTCTGGATGATTGCACTGAATGACCCAAGCCAAAAAATCTTTGGCTTCACCGTTCATATAGGGTGGTGGAGACACTGGGAAGAACTGAGTCGGTAAACGCTCATTGGTGGATAAATAATTGAGTACATGTCCAAGTTCTTGAACGGTTTGCCATGCCAACGGATGTTCAACATCAATATTAAATTTAAACCACCATGCGTGTTGACCATCTGCGCCATGTGCAACAATACGCGCTTCTTGCACGCTTGGCACTTTACAGAAGAATTGATAGAGACGATCAAAATTCATTTCAGCCACTGATGTTGCCTTAAAACCAAAAATGTGATTTTAGCATATCTCGGCGGAGCTGTAGCTCGCTGCTGTTTATCTTGGGAATTCAACAGCTAATCTGAAAAAATATTATTACAACAGTTATGCTTATTTTTTATTCTAAAATAGACAGATACTCTGCTTTTAGGGAGATCAAGATGAAGCAATTTCAACCTTATATTTATGGCTTGGCAGCTGTATTGAGCTATCTCCCAGTGATGAGCTATGCCGACAATGCTTGGAGTGGCTATAGTGGGGTAGAACGCCGCTCCTCTCATCAGACGACTCCTGCCTATCAGCCGCCAGCACAAGATCCATTTGCTTTTTCGAATCAGCGTTATACACCGACAGCGCCACCGAAAGGTTACTACTATCAACCCAATCAAAATAACTATTATCCTCATCCGAATCATCGATCGGGTGTCCGTGTCGAATATTATCCAGATACGCAATATGACCGCAGCTATCGCCGTGAGTCTTTTGTGGTGGGCAATGAATTACCGGGTGAGTTCCGCAGTGAGCGTTATGTGGTTCGGGACTGGGATTATTATTCCTTACGTGAACCCCCACGTGGCAGACATTGGGTCGTCGTGGATGGACGTTATCTTTTAGTGACTGATGATAATTTTACCATTGAGATTATTCGCTGATTTTTGATGGTTTTCTAAAATTTAATCTCTCGAGGATTCTCCATAATTTCTCGCTATTCATTACAAAGCTTTGCAATGTTGCGAGTTTTATTCATGCTTTCTCCTTGAGTTTTTCTTAATCTGATTTCAGATCGAAAAACAGAGGATTAAAGAATGAAGAAGACAGCCGTATTACTGGTATCAACACTTATGCTGGGTGTTTCTGCCTCAGCTATGGCAGATTCAAATCGTTGGAATCATGATCATAAAGATCGCTACGATAATCGCTATGATCGTTATGACCACCGTTACGATCATCGTGAACAACCGCGCTGGTCGAATGGCGACCGTGGTAATCATTATGGTCAACGTATTAACTTCAAGCGTGGCGAGCGTTTACCCTCAGAATTCCGTAGTAATCGTTATGTAGTTTCGAACTATCGTACTCACCGTTTATATGAACCACCTCGTGGTTATAACTGGATGCAGGTACAAGGTAAATATGTGTTGGTGGACTCGAAATATCGTGTTTTCCGAGTTGCATAGCAGATGCAATAAAAAAGCAGGCCATATGCCTGCTTTTTTATTTATGCTAGTTCGTCATCTTGTGGTCGAGGTGTTTTGTTGGAAGGCAATTGTTGTTCTTGATCCTTGCCCCGAATCACAGAAGGGTAGTTCCATGACGCAAATCGGACTACCAAAATCGCCACCGCTAAAATCAAGATTGAACCTGTGGTAATGACTAAATCCATAGAAGCTTTATGGTTGTGCTGAATATCGGCAATCAACAGGCGGGTGAGTGCGGTAATCGCGACATAAATCAAAAAGCGCACCGGCATGTGATTGGTCTTGAAGTAAATCCCCACCATCGCGCCTAATTCTAAATAGATAAACAACAGTAAGATATCATCAATGGTAGCGTACTGTTTTACCGTTAGAATTTCAATCACGGTATGTACGGCTGACCATGCAATCATACAGCCGATAATAAATAAGGCTAAATAATGAAAGGCTTCAACCGCGTAGTGACCGAAGCGATCAAGTAGGCGAGGTAAGCCTTCAAGTTTCTCTTTAGAGTTCGACATAGCGATTTATATTCTCAACATGATCATTAGAATGTTATGCAAGTTTTATGCTGATTTGATTATAGCGATAAAAAAACTGCCTCAACCAAATGATTGAGGCAGTTTTTAACATCACGCCAAAATTAAGCTTGGTTGGTGAAGTAATCTTCGCTGAAGTTCATGATCAAGTCAGAACCTGCTTTGATTTTCGCTAAACGCGCATCTAATTCAGGCAAGATACGGTCTACAAAGTATTGTGCTAATGCAATTTTGTTTTGGTAGAAATCACCAGACTTGTCTTTTGCAGCAGCAGCGATTTTTGCAAACATATAAGCGAAGCTGAGTAAGCCCACCGCATGTAAGTAGTCAACTGCAGCTGAGTTCGGGAAGTCAACATTTTCAGCTGCTTGCTCAATAATGAACTGCGTGATGGCTTCAATTTCAGTTGCAGCGTCTAAAGTTGCATCTTTAATGAAGTTCAAATCAGTGTCTAGATCATTGGCAAAGTCACGGATTTCAGTGATGTACTCAGCAATGAATGCACCACCACATTTAATGGTTTTACGACCAATTAAATCTTGAGACTGAACACCGTTAGTCCCTTCGTAAATTTGAGCAATACGAAGATCACGGATACATTGTTCCATACCCCATTCACGGATATAACCGTGACCACCAAACACCATTTGCGCATCTAAGGTTGCTTGGAAGGCTGTATCAGTGAGGTAAGCTTTTGCGATTGGTGTTAACAGCGCAACACGGTTATTCGCTTGCTTCACAGCTTCTGCATCAGTCGAGAATTTAGTGATGTCTAACTGTTGACCTACATAAACGGCAAATGCACGTGATGCTTCATTATTCGCACGTACATTGAGCAACATACGACGTACATCACCATGTACTAAAATGCTGTCCGCTAGTTTGTTTGGTGATTGAACGCCTGCTGCGCTACGGCCTTGCAAACGGTCAGTTGCGTATTGTGCTGCATTTTGATACGCAAATTCTGAAGCACCAAGACCTTGGATACCCATTGACAAACGTTCGTAGTTCATCATGACGAACATTGCAGCAAGACCTTCGTTTTCTTTACCCACGAGGTAGCCTTTGGCGCCATCAAAGTTCATCACGCAAGTAGCAGATGCCTTGATACCCATTTTGTGTTCGATTGAACCAGGACCAACAGGGTTGCGCTCACCTAAAGAACCATCTTCATTTAACAGGAATTTTGGAACGATGAATAACGAGATACCACGTGAACCCGCAGGAGCATCAGGTGTCTTAGCAAGAACAAGATGAATGATGTTTTCAGCTAGATCGTTATCACCACCGGTGATGAAGATTTTAGTACCGGTAATGTTATACGTACCATCTTCATTGCGTTCAGCTTTAGTTTTGATAATACCTAAATCTGTACCTGCATGGGGTTCAGTTAAGCACATCGTACCTGACCATTCGCCAGAGTAGATTTTAGGTAAATAGGTTTCTTTTTGCTCTTGTGATGCATAGCTGTTTAACGCCATACCAGCACCCACAGAAAGAAGCGGGTAGAGCATGAATGATGGATTTGTCGCGAATAACATTTCATCAGACAGTACGGTCAGCATTTTTGGCATTGCCTGACCGCCCCATTCTTCGTCTGCACCTAAGCCGATCCAACCGCCATCAGCGTATTGACGGAATGCTTCTTTGAAACCTGCTGGAGTGAAAACTTCGCCATTTTCCCAACGTGCACCTTCTTCATCACCCGTACGGTTTAACGGATGTGTCACGTTTTGGGCAAACTTCGCCATTTCTTCTAAAATTGCTTCAGCTGTTGCAGCATCTACATGAGCCAGTTTCTCATTAGACTGCCAAAATTGTTCTGCTTTAAATACATCATTTAAGATGAATTTCATGTCTGCTAGAGGAGCATTGTAAATTGGCATAATCGTTCCCTTCTACGCACAGTTTCATGTGCAAAGTGATCAAATAAAACGAACAAATAAATTGAATAGTGTAAATTTAGCATTGATTAAACAAAAAAAGGACGGTCAAAACTGACCAGTCCTTTTTCTGTGATGAACGTTGCATCTCATTCTAAACTATGTTTAGAAAGCGAAGTGTTCCGCATCAAGTTCAAACAATGGCGCAACGCCAGTTGAAAGTACGTCTACATGTGAGCGAACACGTGGCAAGATCTTCTTAAAGTAGAAGCGAGCAGTGGTCACTTTTGCATTGTAGAAGTCAACTTCAGTTGAACCTTCAGCTAATTTCTCTTGAGCAACAAGCGCCATACGTGCCCATAAGTAAGCAAGCGTTACATAACCAGAGAAGTATAAGTAGTCAACCGCAGCTGCACCAACTTCATCCGGGTTTTGCATTGCACGCATACCGATTTGCATGGTGATATCGCCCCATTCTTTGTTTGCAGCAGCCAATGGCGCAATGAACTCTTGCATTGCAGCATTGTCTTTGTTTGCTTCAACAAATTTATGGATAATCTTGGTGAAGTCTTTCAACATTGCACCTTGAGTTTGCAAGACTTTACGACCTAACAAGTCAAGTGCTTGAATCTCAGTTGTACCTTCGTATAAGCAAGCAATACGTGTATCACGTACGATTTGTTCCATACCGTGTTCAGAGATGAAGCCGTGACCACCAAAAACTTGTACACCGTGCTTCGCAGATTCAGAACCTGTTTCAGTTAAGAATGCTTTTGCAATTGGGGTTAACAAAGACAAGATGTTGTCAGCAAACTTACGCTCTTCTTCAGTTTCGCCTTTTTCAACGATATCTGCATATTGAGCCAATAAGTAAACCAACGCACGACCGCCTTCAGCAAATGATTTTTGCGTTAAAAGCATGTTACGAACAGCTGGGTGAACAATAATTGGATCAGCTTCTTTTTCAGGTGCTTTAGGACCAGAAAGAGAACGCATTGCCAAACGATCTTTCGCATACGCTAAAGCGCCTTGGAAAGAAGATTCAGATGCAGATAAACCTTGAACCGCTGTACCGATACGTGCTGTGTTCATGAAGGTGAACATGCAGTTTAAGCCACGGTTTTCAGGTCCGATCAAATAACCTTTTGCTTGGTCAAAGTTAATGACACAGGTTGCGTTACCATGGATACCCATTTTGTGTTCGATTGAACCACAACGTACTGCATTACGCTCGCCAACTGAACCATCAGCATTGACGTGGAATTTAGGTACGATGAATAAAGAGATCCCTTTAGTGCCTTTTGGCGCACCAGGTAAACGAGCAAGTACGATATGGATGATGTTTTCAGCCATGTCATGTTCACCAGCAGAGATAAAGATTTTCTCGCCAGAGATTGCATAACTACCGTCAGCATTTGGTTCTGCTTTAGAACGGATGATACCTAAGTCAGAACCTGCATGAGATTCAGTTAAGCACATGGTCCCTGTCCAAACACCTGAAACAAGGTTTGGCAAGTAAGTGTTCTTTTGCTCATCAGAACCGTGATGTTCTAAAGTACGAACCGCACCGTGAGAAAGACCAGGGTACATGCCCCATGACCAGTTTGCAGTACCCACCATTTCAGAGATAGAGATCCCTAAAGAGTTTGGTAATGCTTGACCGCCAAATTCTTCATCAGCAGAAAGAGATGGGAAGCCAAGTTCGATATATTTTTGATACGCTTCTTTAAAGCCTGTAGGTGTTGTTACAACACCGTCATTCCAAGTACAACCTTCACGGTCGCCGACTTGGTTTAAAGGAGAAAGTTCGTTTTCGCAGAAATCAGCCGCTGCTTCTAAATATTGATCAACCAATTCACGGCTTACAGTGTCTTGAAATGCAGGAAGTTTCGCGTAATGTGCTTCAGCATTTAATAATTCGTGCAATACGAACTGCATATCACGTAAGGGTGCTTTGTATTGTGGCATAGCGGGTTCCTCAATACTGGTTAAACCAGAGTTATAATCTTAGTCAATGATAAATGTGCCCAACAGCACCATTTTGTACTGCTAATCGTGCAACAAGTTATAGTTCGGTACAAGCTTTTGCAGGTCATTTCTTAGTGACTGTGAAGTCAAAGTTTATGGTTCAACCTGTTTAAGCGTTTAGATTGTAGGTGCTTTTTGGGCTTTTGAGTGAAACTGCAACGGCAAAATCGTAAGCAGCTGTGTACTTAAAAATGAATATGCTTTGGCCATAAAAAAAGGCGCTTGAAAAGCGCCGATGAGGAACAGGGGGGATTAAGTGGTTGCGTTGGCTTGGCGTTTGAACTGTGATTTATCTGGGGTAAAACGAACCTCACAGGTGCCTTCAATTACACGCTTATTCCATTGAACATTCACACGTTCTCCGATACGCTTTCCTTGGCAGGCTTGTTCAATCTGGGCACGTTGTGCTTGATGTTCCTGACGCATTTGTTCGCGTTGCTCTAAACGCTGTTCACGTTTGGCTTGCCATTCAGCACGTTGCTCTGGTGTAAGTGGTGCACGTTGCATATTATGGCGGTGATGGTCACGATCCATTGACTGTTCCGCTGGTGTGGTTGACTGACAGGCAGCCAAACCTAAAACAGAACCGAGTAGGGTGGTCATCAATACGATTTTTGTCTTGTTCATTGTTTTATCCAGCGTGATCAGTTGTGATTCGATGGTTAAAGATTAGATAATAAAGATGAAGAAACAATGGAGAGTTTTTTTCGACCATGTTGGTTACAATCCACAAATAGAACACTATTGAGAATCTGCTTTTGAATGTTCGCCGCGTGCCCTTAGCCCTACGCCTGTTTTTAACGGTATTACTGACCACCTTGTTGATCGCAACGATTAGCTTGGGGATTTTGCATTGGACCATGCAAAAGAACTTTGCGCGTTATGTGGCCGATGTGGAAATGCAGAAGCTAGACCGATTGATTGCCAATTTAGGTAACGTCTATACGGTTTATCATGACTGGGGCAATGCAATTCAGGCACAGATTCTGCAAATTGAAGGCACGGCAGCACCAGATGACTATGATCGTCTGTCTCAGTGGTGGTTGCGCCGTCAATACGATATTGCTCTACAACAACGTTATTTTAATGACCATACCTTACTCAGCCTGTCTCCAACGCTGGCGCAAAATAATGTCGAGATCAAAAACCGCCAGATATTTAATGATGAAGAATTAAAAATTCTCAAACAGAATTTACCTTCGGAGTATCAACCTTTTGAAGGCTTGCGCTTTCCTTTAAGTCCGCGTCAATTTCGTTTAAAGACGGATAGCAAACAAGATAAACAAGACAGTAAACTCAATGCTGCACCTGCTGAGCAGGGCAAAAAGCGCTTTGTCTCGATTCCTGATCGTTTAGGTTTGAGCTCACGGCTGTCTTTATACGATGAGAATCAGCAGTTTATTGTGGGTGAACCTGCAACGGACCAAATTTCGTTCCGCCCCATTGTCGTTGACGAAAAGGTGGTGGGTTACCTCGGATTAAAGCCAGTACTGGATCAAGATGATGCATCCAGTATCAATTTCTTTAGTAATCAAAAACGATATTTGCTGTTGGTCTATGCTTTAACGGTACTTTCAAGTTTGGTTGCGGCATTGCTGATGGCCACCTATTTTAAAAAACCGATTCAACGTTTATTAAAAGCAACTTTAGAACTGACCGATGGCAATTATCAACATCAAGTTGTGATTAAAAGAAATGATGAACTCGGTGATTTATCCAATCAACTCAATCATTTGGCTGATATTTTACATCAGCATGAAGAATCTCGTCGTCAATGGGTGTCTGATACCTCACATGAATTGAAAACCCCTCTGGCGGTGTTGCAGGCACAGATCGAAGCGGTGCAGGACGGGATTCGTAAGGCGACTCCTGAACACCTGAATGCCATGATGCGTCAGGTCAGTACCTTGAAAAAGTTAACCCAAGACTTGGCAGATTTGGCGCAGGCCGATGCACAACAATTGAAATGCTATTTTGCTGAGGTCAATCCGTGGGATGTGGTACTGCAAGAAGTTGAAAACTTTAGATCGACGTTTGAGCAAAACCAGCTTGAAGTGACATTGTCCGGAGCAGGGGCAGTCCTATCTTTAGATCGGGATCGCTTTAAACAGATTATCGTCAATCTGTTAGGGAACTGTGTTCGTTACACCGAACAAGGTGGAAAAATACAGATTCACACTCAACAAGATGAGCAACAATGGATAATGTATGTAGATGATAGTCCATTGGGCGTAAATGATGAACAACTGGCACGTTTAGGTGAGCGTTTCTATCGTGTCGATGATTCACGTACACGCAGTACGGGTGGTACGGGGCTAGGTTTGGCCTTGTCGTGTAAGTTGGCACAAGCTTTAGGTGGTTCACTGACTTTCGATCATTCACCTTTAGGTGGATTACGTTGTGTCCTGACTTTCCCAAAATCAATTCAATAATTTTTAGATCCTCTTATGTTGAGGATGATGGATAGGATGAAAACCATGAAACATATTATGTTGGTTGAAGATGAGGTTGAACTCGCACAGTTGGTTCGTGATTATTTAGACGCTGCTGGTTTTGAAGTCAGTATGTTTCATGATGGTCAGGATGCTTATACTCAGTTTCAGCAACGTAAACCGAGTTTGATGATTTTGGACTTGATGGTGCCACGCATGGATGGCTTGACCATTTGCCGTAAAGTCCGTGAACAGTCTGATCTACCGATTATTATGGTCACCGCACGTACTGAGGAAATTGACCGCGTTTTAGGTTTGAATATGGGAGCAGATGACTATATCTGTAAGCCATTCAGTCCCAAAGAACTGGTTGCCCGTGTACAAGCAGTATTACGTCGTTTAGAGCGTAAAGCAGAGCCTGAGCAAAATGATTTATTTCGTATTGATAAAGCGCAGCAACGTATTTGGTATCAACAAAAAGCACTGACTTTGACCCCTACTGAGTTCCGTTTATTAGAGTTGTTCTTGGAGCACTTAGGTCAGGTTTATTCTCGTGCGCAATTACTTGATCATATTAACCCGGATAGCTTCGATGTAGCCGATCGCGTAATCGACAG
This sequence comes from Acinetobacter higginsii, assembly GCF_000369525.1. GTDB lineage: Bacteria > Pseudomonadota > Gammaproteobacteria > Pseudomonadales > Moraxellaceae > Acinetobacter > Acinetobacter higginsii. The sequence continues at coordinate 253,807 of NZ_KB850073.1, read as the reverse complement.
CCATATTAAAAACCTGCGCCGTAAGATTTCAGAGGCGGCAGATACAGGCAATCGTCATGAATGGATTCAGGCGGTGTATGGGGTGGGGTATCGTTTTGAATATCCTGATGAATAAATAATTCTTTGTTTATAGCTGCGCTGTTTTGGTCGGCCTTATTCTGTTTTACATCGAACTCATCCTTAAGAAATTACGGATGAGTTTTCTTAAATAGCGCATCGTTTTTGTTCGCATTGTGTGGCTGAAATAAGATGAGGCTTGATGGATGACAATAGATGAGAGGGTGTAAAAGTTTTATCCTGTGGCTACCCCTTGCGCCGCTTCAACGCCTTGCACTGCTATAGTCGCCCTTGCGCCGCTTCAACGCGGCTCATATCCAAGAAAATATGGAATAGTTTCTACGGATGAGTTCGTCTCTTTTCCTTCGTATAGTAAAGCTGAAATTAGATGGATCTTGATGATAAGAAGGGATGAGGAATTACAAAAACTTTTATCCTGTGGATAACCACAGCGTTATCCACAGAAAATGTGGATAGTTTCGCAAAGCTTTTGTCGAAATTATCTTCTTTTCGGGTGATAACTTAAGTATCCGCTTTTTAGAAGTAGAGAAATTTTACATTACTTTACAATTGCTTGTGATGTGTTGTGACGGTGAACTGTGACTGATTTCAGATGATAAAGTTATCCTCTGCATAAGCCTTGTGCAGTTTAATCACCGCCTTTATCCGCAAAACCAACCTGAACGGTTATCTCATCATGGGTGAATAATAATAGGGGTATGGTCAGAGACCAATAGCCATATTTCATCCATATCTGAGTTGGTCACCGCAATACAGCCCAGTGTCCAGTCTTTACGTGGCATATAAGTTGCACTTGCAGGAACGGATGTGGCTCGTGTTGGCACAGTGCCATGAATCATCACATCACCACCCGCAGATCGATTATGCTGTTGGGCATAGGCGCGATCGATTTTATTTGGATAGGAGATATGCAAAGACTTATAGTAAGCGCTTTGAGGATTACGCCAATCGATAGAATAAGTCCCTTCAGGTGTTTTGCCATCGCCTTCAAACTGTTTGTGTCCGATCGGATCAAAGCCTAAACGCATGGGATAGCTGCGAATGACTTCCTGTTGATGTTTCAATTGCAAAATGCGCTGGCTTTTAAACACTTCAATTGACGTCACGGGTTTGTTTTGTTGAAGCTGTTGTATTTCATGAGCTGAAAGAGGCTGATGTGCCGATCCCATTGTTGGGATGAACTTGCCATACTTGAAATAAGCCAGTCCCAATAACAGGATTAAAATTGCAGATCCGATCATCAGCCCAATTTTCATAGATTTCTTCTGCTAAGATGAACAACTGACAGAAATTTCAGGCACATCGCTTGGCAATGGTGCTGTATCTGCTTCCGTTTCTAAATCAGTTTGTTTTTGATAAGGTTGATTCAGTAGCTTAAACAAACGCTCAACCTCACTAAAATCACCACGCTCCGCAAGTTCAATCGCTTTCTGTGCCATATGATTGCGTAGAATATACTGTGGATTAACCTGTTGCATTTGCTCATCTAAGGCATCAGTATCTTGATGTTGTCGGATATTTTGATAGCGGGTTAGGAAGTCATCAAACTGTTGTATATGGATACAATCACCTCTTAGGGCCTTGTAATCGTGTTGCTGCAAACGAAGAAAGCTTTGGGTGTAGTCCAATTGCTCAGTTTGCAGAATTCCAAGAAAGGCAAAACTACAATCCAGACTGTCCTTATGAAAATCGGGTAGGCCCATTTTCTGACATAAGCCTTGCCCATAATGAGCTAAGAAGGTCGGCTCAAACTTTTCTAAACATGCTGCTAGATCGAGTTTGAACTGTTCTTTATTTTCTGCGGTCGCTAGGGGAATTAAATTATTTAGCCATGTCCATAGATTCCAGTGGCCAATACTCGGCTGATTTTGATAGGTATAACGCCCTTGATAGTCTGAATGGTTGTTAATCCAATTCGGGCGGAAACGTTCCATAAAACCGTAAGGGCCAAAGTCGAGTGTTGAACCGGTAATATTAAGATTATCGGTATTCATGACACCATGCGCAAAGCCAACCAATTGCCATTTAGCAATCATGATCGCGGTTCGCTCAATCACGGCTTCTGCGAAAGACAGAATTGGATTTTCAGCGTTCAGGCATTCTGGATAATGCCATTCAATACATTTCTGAGTGAATTCAGCCAAAAGTTCAGGTGCATATTGATTGATCCACTCAAAATGCCCCAAACGAATATGACATTCGGAGGTACGTAATAGCATCGCACCCAGCTCTAGGGTTTCGCGCTGTACGCCTTGTGTCGAACTGGTAAAACCAACCGCATGACTTGATGCAACACCCAAAGCATTTAACGCATGTCCAGCTAGATATTCACGAATCACCGAACGCAGCACAGCACGGCCATCACCCATACGCGAGTAGGGAGTTGAACCTGCACCTTTGAGATGTAGATCAATCGTTTCACCTTGTTTATTTAGGATTTGCCCGATCAACAAACCGCGGCCATCACCGAGTTGTCCAGCCCATTGTCCAAACTGATGCCCTGCATAAACCATAGCAAGTTGGGGAAATTCAGCAAAGGTTTTTTGCCCGCTACAAATTTCAACCCAGTTGGCTTTATCTTCTTCGCTCCATTGCAATTCATCTGCTAAAGCTTCATTGAAATGACCTGCTTTGGCACCACGCAATGGACTTGGCTGCTGTTGGTGATAGAGCTTAGGATTGAGGGAAGCATAGCGGGGATTGAATTGCATAACTGAAACATCAGAGAGAGCTGAATCATGACTATAGCAAAAATTAGTGTGAAATGGGGAATCCTAAGGAAGGGGAAAGGTAGATGAACAGGCATAAAAAATGGCCTCTCTTGAGACCATTTTCGGTAGGTATTTCGTTATTCAGAAACTGGCGCTTTTTTGATATTACGCATCAAGGTTTCTAAACATTCACGATGGTGACTTAAGCGATGTTCAAGCAGTTGGAAATCAACTTTCAGTTTGTGATCCATCTGATGAATTTTCTCAGCCATCGCTGCTTTTTTCGCTTGAAGCTCTTGTTCTTTTAGCTTAGCCCAATCATTTAAAGTATGGGTGAAAGCTTCATATTCTTGTGCAATACGTTGTTTCATTTGCACGATGTCAGTATTGACATCATGACCATAAATCGCCAAGTCACGTTCCGCATATTTGAACTTCATCGCAAGCTCTGCTTTTTTGATATTAAAGCTAGGAATACGACGTAGGTTTTTTGCTAAACCAAGTTTAGAGCTGGTCCAGATCAACCATTTGGTTGGGTCATATTGCCACCATTTCACACCATTACGGTAATCGTATTGGAAAATGTGGTGGTAGTTATGATAACCCTCACCCCAAGTGAAAATAGCTAACACGAAGTTGTCTCGCGCCGTATTTTCATCAGTATAAGGACGTTTACCCCACATATGACACAGTGAGTTGATAAAGAAAGTAACGTGATGGCTGATGATCAAACGTAATAAACCACCAAGTAAAATTACACCCCAGATATCGCCTGTCGCCCAACCAATCAAGCCTAATACACCAACGTGAACTGCAATCACCATTGGCACATAGTAGTTGTGTTGGAACATCACTAATTTGTCATTCATCAAATCAGGTGCATTTTTAAAATCTGGTTTAGATGGGGAGTGATCGCGAATCATCCAACCTAAATGGGCATACCAAAAGCCACGTTTGATTGAATATGGATCTTCATCAACATCATCGACATGGCGGTGATGGGTACGGTGACCTGAAGCCCAGAACAAAATACTGTTTTGAACAGCAAAGGTGCCGCCAATCATGAGTAAGATTTTAAGCGGTAATGCTGCCTCATAAGCACGATGTGCCCATAGACGGTGATAACCTGCTGTAATTCCTAGGCTACTGAGTGCCAATAGGAAAATCATACTCACCCATGCACTTACACTAAAATCATAATAATAGGCGTACAAAGGAATTAATATAGCAGCAAGAATTGGTGTTCCAATTAAGGTAATGCTAGCAGTCCAGTTAATGGGTGCTTTTTTGAGTGGGGCGGAAGTCATATCCGTCAGCGCTCCTAAAAACCTTGTTTGCACAAGATAATAAAACTAAACGAGATAGCAAAACCAATCATGACGATATATTGCTATTTTATCACTGATATTAGCATGTCCAAATCAATTAGCACTAGCATTATTCTACAGTTGTATCGAAAGAACAGTAACAGAATTCATTTGTAAAATTAATCAATGAATTAAAAGGTGAAATAAATCAATGTCTGAGCAAATTACCATGAAAAATCCCATTTTTTCTTTGAAGGCATTTTTTAACAAAACTTTAATATTCTCTGCTGCGGTCATGCTTGCGGCTTGCCAAAGCCAGCCAAAACCTGCGTCCAAAAGCACCCTGCAACCTAAGCGAGTTGTTCAACCACCAGCGATGCAAGTGCGTAAGAGTACAGATGGTGTTCAGGATATCGAATGGCAGATTACAACGATTCAGGGCAAGCGAGCATTGTTCTTTAATCAGTATCCAAGTTTCTTACTCAACTCTGTCTCAAAAATGGTGACAGGTCATACAGGATGCAACAATATTTATGGTCGCTATAAATATGATTTCACTCAACGCATACTGGATTTTGATGTGATGGCACAACATCAGAGTTGTAATCGTGCTCTAGCACAAGAGGCCGACTTGATGGATGCAATTCAGCGGGTTGAGCGTTTTCAGTTGGATGGGGCAAACTTATATTTATTAGATGCTAAAGGGCAACGTCTTATTCAGGCGCAACGTAAATAATAAAATAAAAAAGGCGGAATTTATTCCGCCTTTTGCTTACGTCAAATGCTGTAACATCGTGGTGGGTACATCGGTAATCAAACCTTGAATGCCCAATTGCTGAAGATGTTTGGCACGTTCAACTTCATTCACTGTCCAGACACTAATCTCAAGATTGGCCTGTTGGGTACGTTGAATAATCTCATCTGTTGCCAAGGCATCTCCCCAGCCAATTTGACAGCAGCTATATTGCTGCGCCAGTTCGATTGCATATTCCCCAATGGGGATTTCCACCAATAGTCCACGTTTAAAATGGCTCTGATGTTGCTGTAATGCTGCCAAGATTTTGACATCAAAACTGGTAATGGTCGCGGTTGCTTCAAAACCTTTTAAATCTTGATGCAGTTGATAGACCAAACGTTCAGCCGCTGCTTCATCTGCAACCGCTTTAATTTCAATTTCGATATGCTCAAAGTCAGTGAGACAGTCTAAAACATGTAACAGGCTTGGTGTGTATTCTTCAAAGGCCCATGCCTGCCATTGATGGCGGTGATCGAATTGCTGAGCTTCAACTAAGCTACAGTTTTCTACCTGTTGTGAACGACCCGCGGTACGGACAAAATCATCATCATGAATCACCACCAAGTGGTCATCTTTCAGTTGACGCACATCAAATTCAACGGCACGTACACCTAAATCATGCAGATAACGAAAGCCGCCTAAGGTATTTTCAGGGGCTTCACCACGCGCACCACGATGACCAATAATTCGCATTTGTTTCTGCCTTTATTGAAAAATTATGCTTGATCAATACTGTCATTAATATTCTTTTGCCATAGCACTTCGCTACCACCTTCAGCACGTTGCAAGGCACGGGAAGCAACGAACAACCAGTCCGATAAGCGATTGAGTAATTGTAATGCGGTTGCCTGAATATTTTGGTCACGATTGTGTACAGACAATAAAGCACGTTCGGCACGACGGCACACTGCACGGGCCTGATGTGCATAACTACAAGCTAGAGTGCCTGATGGCAAAATGAAGTCTTTTAACATTGGCAGTGATTCATTCATGTGATCGATTTCTTTTTCCAGAAATTCAATGCTCACAGGCTGCAGTAAATGATAGTTTGGAATACACACTTCGCCACCTAAATCGAATAACCAATGCTGAATCAGGCTTAAGCTTTTGTCCCAGTGCACTTTATTTTCAATTTTGCTGGCGCTGATTTGTGCGCGAAGCACGCCAATGGTTGCATTCAGTTCATCAACATCACCGAGTGCAGCAATACGTAAATCATCTTTGGCAACGCGTGAACCATCCCCTAGGCCAGTTGTACCTGAGTCGCCTGTACGGGTATAGATTTTACTTAAACGATGTCCCATAGTTCTGTTTCTCTGATCCTGAAAATAAAAAGGGGATAATGTCGGTCAGAACATTACCCCGAAACTGGAGTTAAGAAAATATTTTTTATTATTTTATCACGCGATTAATAACGGAATGTGACACCTGCAGAGGCTTGACGTCCACCGTTGATGTAGTACACGCCGTTACCGTTATAAGCAGTTTTATAATTTACATCACCAATGTTCTCAATGTTTGCAAAGAGTTTGATCATTGGGATAGGTTGCCAATACACATTTACATTCGTGGTGACATAGCCAGGGGTAGTTGTTGGTGTTGTTGATGGCCAATCTGCAAAATCTTTTGAATTTGATTTCGCAACAACAGAAGCCGAAACACCATATTCTCCATCATCCCATCCTGTTGTAAGGGTCAGGCTTTGACGTGGGCGACGAGTTAGATCTTTTTTGGTTTCATCATCTTTTGCTTGTACATAAGCATAAGTTGTACTTAAAAAGAGTTCATCTTGCTGCCATTTAAATGAAGCTTCGCCACCAGTAAAAGTTGCTTTATTAACATTGATCAACTTGCCTGCTTGAAAACTAATGAGGTTATCCACTTTATTGCGATAAATAGATAAGCCTAAGTCGATGTTGTAGTTTAACTTTTGATCTACACCGATTTCATAAGAAAAGCTTTCTTCTGGTTTTAAATCAGGATTTGCACCCCATGATAAGGCATATAAGTCATTGGTCGTTGGTGCACGGAAGGCAGAACCTACATTGGCATATACACTTGTAAGGGGTAATACTTGGTAGCGAATAGCCCCTTGGCCAACGGTATGAGTACCAAACTTATCATTATCTTCAACACGAATACCCACTTGGGTGTCTAAGCCATTGTGCTGATATTGGTGTTGAGCAAAATAGCCAATGGTATCTACGGATTCTTTATATTTGACGTCTTGTCCACCGTATAGATTTTTTGAGTAGACATCGCCTTTAATATCTTTAAAGGTTGAACCAACTAAAATATTTTGGGCAGGCGTTATTTGCCATTTTGTGTAAAGTTCAGCTTCCTGAGTTGTACTATGTACGTAATCTGAAGAAGTATTTTGATCAATATTATCTTTATATTGTGAAAGACGAGCATGCACTGCAAGGTTATCTAAAACATTGAGGCGACCTTTTACATTGATAGCCTCGTTTTTAAAGTCTTGAGAAACTAAGTTACCGTAATTATCGTAATCGCTATAACCTTGGTTCTCGCTATAGTCAACCGAAGCTGCATATTGCGCTTTATCAATGCCAACTTTTGCACTATAGCCTTTTTGATCAAAGCTCGCTTTTTTATTGTCTTTTGCGTCAGTAACAGGCGTACCATCTGTTTCTAAACGTTGTCCACGAATTTGAGCATAAAAACCATTTTCAGCCAGATCTGCACCAATAACAGATTTATAGGTTTTATTTTCATCAATTTCGCCTGTTACAAAAGCTGATGTTTTTTCAGGTGTTTTGGAAATCAGCTGTACCACACCACCAATTGCATCAGCGCCATATAAAACAGAGGCTGGGCCTTTGAGAACTTCGATCTGTTTAATATCTGTGGTATCAATAAATGGGAGTGATGCTGCGCCAGAAGTATTTGAGTTTAGACGAACACCATCTCTTAAAAGCAACGTGTGATTCGAATTTGTACCACGTAAAAAAATAGAAGCAGCTTGCCCATAGCCACCAGTTTGTACCATATTGATTGAAGCATCAGTTTGTAATAACTGGGGTAACGAAGCGATTGGTGATTGTTCCAGAATCTTAGGTTCAATAATATTGATTCGCGCAGGAACTTCACTGATTTTTTGTTCAGTACGAGATGCTGTCACAACAATCGTATCTAGCGTCGCAGTTTTATCGCTTGATTGATCTTGAGCAAAAGCAGGTGAAGAAAACCCCATCGCAATAGCGATAGCACCAACTAAACGAGTCGGTTGAAAAACAGTAGACATGATGTCGCTCCAGACATTCACCCGTCGTGAATGATAATGTGGAAATAAACAACAAGCAGGTCTCCGGACTTCACTATAATCATCAAATGAATGATGTTACTCATCATCTTCCCACATCATACCGATGCAGTGATTTGGCGTTGAGCTGAGATGAGTGATTCGGTGTTACCGTTGCGAGGGCAGTGTTGGATTTACACCAACTTCCCTATAAACAAAAGAATTTGCTTTAGACTTGTTGCAAGATTACGCAAAGTATAAAGTGTTAACGTTTTTTAAACAATTGCATTTCCGAATGAACTTTGCCCAAAGCAAGTCAAATTGCATTACAATGCGAGAGTTTCAAAAATATTCAGTTTAAATTGGACAGCTCATGCGCCAAAGCCAAATGCGAACCCGCGCCAAGATTTGTGGAATTACCCGAGCACAAGATATCCACGCCGTTGTAGAAGCAGGGGCAGATGCGATTGGTTTTGTGTTTTTTCCACCCAGTCCACGACATGTCAGTATTGAACAAGCCCAAAGCTTGGCAAAGCTGGTACCAGCTTATGTGCAGTTGGTCGGCTTATTTGTAAATGCCAGTGCTGAAGAAATCCAAACGGTGCTTGATTCCGTTCCTTTAGATGTATTACAACTACATGGCGATGAAACGCCAGAACAATGTCAATTAATTGCAGCACACTGTAAACGCCGTTGGTATAAGGCCATTCAAGTCAAACCCGATTTAGATATTGTGGCTGAAATCAAGCGCTATCAAGCAGCGGGAGCCAGTGCAGTGCTGTTGGATGCATGGCATCCTGAACTGAAAGGCGGCACAGGACACAGTTTTGACTGGGCCCAATTTCCCCAACTAGATATTCCACTCATTTTGGCAGGTGGGTTGACCCCTGAAAATGTCAGTGAAGCTATTGATACTACAGCGGCATTTGCTGTAGATGTCAGCGGAGGCGTCGAGTCCGCAAAAGGTATAAAAGACCAACAACTGATTGAAAAATTTATGCAAGGAGTCCAACGTGGATCAGCAAAATAACGTGATTGACTACACCCAGTTTCCAGATGCTCAAGGGCATTTCGGTATTCATGGTGGACGTTTTGTATCAGAAACGCTGATGGCTGCACTTGAAGACCTCGAAAGTCTTTATGGTCGTATGAAGAATGATGCTCAATTCTTGGCAGAGTTTGACCGTGATCTTGCGTTCTATGTTGGTCGTCCTAGTCCACTTTATTATGCTGAACGATGGTCTCAGCACCTCGGCGGTGCGCAAATTTACCTGAAACGTGAAGACTTGAATCATACTGGTTCGCACAAGGTCAATAACACGATTGGTCAGGCTTTATTGGCAAAGCTGTCGGGTAAGAAGCGCATCATTGCGGAAACAGGCGCGGGTCAGCATGGTGTGGCGACCGCAACTATTGCGGCACGTTTAGGTATGGAATGCGTGGTGTACATGGGTGCTGAAGACGTGAAACGTCAGGCTATGAATGTCTACCGTATGCGTTTGTTGGGTGCAACGGTTGTGCCAGTACAAAGCGGTTCAAAAACTTTGAAAGATGCCATGAACGAAGCAATGCGTGATTGGGTCACCAATGTGGATAGCACCTATTATGTGATTGGTACGGTGGCTGGCCCACATCCATATCCGCAGCTTGTTCGCGATTTCCAGTCAATTATTGGTCGTGAAGCGCGTCAACAAATCCAGCAACAAGCAGGGCGTTTACCTGATGCTCTTGTGGCTTGTGTAGGTGGTGGTTCAAATGCGATGGGCTTGTTCTATCCATTCCTGAATGATCAAGACGTGAAAATGTACGGTGTTGAAGCTGCAGGTTATGGCATCGAAACAGGTAAACACTCTGCGCCATTAAATGCAGGCCATGTGGGGGTGTTACATGGCAACCGTACCTATTTGATGTCTGATGAGCAAGGTCAGATCATTGAAACACATAGTATTTCAGCGGGTCTGGACTATCCAGGTGTTGGGCCTGAGCATAGTTTCCTGAAAGACATGAACCGTGTTGAATATGTGCCAATCAATGATGATGAAGCATTACAAGGTTTCCGTGATCTCACTCAAATCGAAGGGATTATTCCTGCGCTTGAAAGTTCACATGCGATGGCTTATGTCACGAAACTCGCGCCAACCATGTCGAAAGATCAAATCATTATTGCAACGGTTTCAGGCCGTGGTGATAAAGACTTGATGACGGTTGCGCGTATTGATGGCGTTGAAATGGTCGAGATGTAAGTTTTTACAATGCCAAGTTTGTTTATGGTGATGTTGGGTGGCCGACATGCTAGAGCCAATACCGAAGTCCATGATGTGGTAATGGCAATAGGTGAATCATTGTCTGAAGTCATACCTCAGCTCAAACAAGCTTGGTTTGGTGAGTCGAAAGGCTTACATATCGATGCTTGGGCACAGATTTCAGGTGTTCAATCACAAGGTGTGAATTATCAAATTCAGTTTTCCGATGCCGCACCGTCGGCTTTGGATGAAAAATTATATTTGATCAACTTAGGTGGATATTCACTGAATACTTTTGGTGAATTACATCGCTATCATTTGGTGCTTGCACCAGATGCTGTGATTGCAAAACAGTTGGGTAAACAATTTATCGAACAAGATTGGCATAAACCGCATACCGATCGTGTGGTGGATGTCGATGATTGTATTCCAATTGATCATGTTGCAGGGCGTTATATCCATTTAGTTCAAGGTGAGTTTAGCCCAACAATTTGGGAAAATACTTATCTGACCTTGGATTAATCGACAGATAAAATGAAAACAGGGAAGCAATTGCTTCCCTGTTTTTTTATTGCGTATATAGTTAAGGAACCAGTTTGATTCGATCGGTTTTAGGTGCCGTCAGTGGAGAATGCTGCACTACATACTTTTCTAAGGCATCGATATCTTGTCCGCCACCGACTGGATTTTTACCTTCTTTTAATACCGTGAAGTTATCACCGCCATCCGCGAGGAAGCTGTTGACCGTCACACGGTAAACCTTGCTATCATTCAGCGCTTGTCCTGCAACCAAGATATTGCTGGCACGTGGTGAAGTCGAGTTGTCTTTCTTATATGAATAACTGAACTCTTTGGATGGCTGTAAGATACGAACTGTGGCTGCGTTTGCACCTGACCATTGCTGTTCTAACACATCACGAATCTGTTTGCCTGTTAGGCTTAGCGTCACAATTGAATTGCCGAATGGCTGAACGGTAAAGACATCACCAAAGGTGATCTTATTACTGCTATTTACCAACAAATCAGCACGGACACCACCAGGGTTCATCAAGGTAAAGTCAGAACCTTGATTACTTGCTGTTAGTGCCATCGCTTGTTGTGCATCGGCAATTAAATTACCGAGTGGACTTTCACCACTTTCGGTGGCATTACGATTAATGACACCATTGGCTGTACCGACCACACGGGCTGAAATGGTGGTGACGGCTTGGCGATATTTATCCAGAATCGCCTCAATGCTTGGGGTTTTATTAAATTTTTCGTATAGATCCGTCAAGTTCACTGTGGTTGAACCAGAGCTATAGGCTTCACTTTGAATCGGAACTTGTTTGGCATCTTTCTTAATCACATCACCTGTTTTGCCATCCAGTTCTAATTGGATGTTGGTAATGGCTGTACCATATTGACCAGCAGAAGTGAGTAAAAACGGTTTTTGTGGATTCTTGGTGGCATAGTCACAGATATAAGATTGATGCGTGTGGCCAGAAACCACCACATCGACTGCAGGATCTAAGCGATCTAAGATACCGAGTAATGGGCCACTGAGGCCATCACAGGTTTTTTTATTAAACTTGGTACTAGGCGCTACACCTTCATGCACCACCACCACAATCGCTTCAATCCCTTGTTTTTTTAACTCAGGAATCAAGGCATTCACAGTATCTGCTTCGTCATGGAAATCGACATCTTTGATGCCCGCCGCGGATACGATGCTTGGTGTCGCTTTCAGGGTCATCCCGATAAAGGCAACAGGAATGCCACCATAGGTTTTGACTTTATAAGCAGGGAATAGGGTTTTCTTGGGATCAGCCTTCATTGAGACATTGGCAGCCAAGAAATTGAATTTGGCACCCTCAAATTTTGGATTGATCTGGCAGGGTTTTGCACTGGTATATTGCTGACAGCCACCATTTTGCAAACGACGTAATTCATCTGTACCACGGTCAAATTCATGATTACCGACCGCATTGAAATCAATCTGAATATCATTCATGGCTTCAATAGTGGGTTCGTCCAAGAACAACGAGGACGTGAGTGGTGAAGCACTAATCAAGTCGCCTGCTGAAACCACTGCATTGTTTGGATATTGCGCACGTAGCTTTTTAATTGCGTCAGCAAAATAACTGACTCCACCCACAGGAATACGTACGGTTTTACTGTTATCAGTTGGATCATCTGCTTCAATGAAACGTTTTGGTGGTTCTAAATTACCGTGAAAATCATTGAAGGCGAGAATGTTGATATTCTGATTTTTACGTTCAACGGTCGGTGTCTCGTTATTGTCATCATTGTCGTTACAAGCTGTTAAAGCAAGCATCATGAGACAGAGCACGTTTGCTTTTAATAGTCGTTGAGTCATCATGGTTTTGATCGAGTGGTATAAGATTGTTTTTTAAAATAAAAGGTCTGTATGAATATTTGATGAAATTGTGAGCTAAAAAAGTCCATTAAGGGCTTGGATTTATCCGGTAAAATGTGAATTTCGTTGCAGTTATTTATATAAAAATAGTAGTAAATTTGATCACTTACAGTCTATTATGGGCGTAGATGCGACCTAGCAATCATGGAATATAAAATGGATTTGATACAAGCCAATGGTCAACCGCGTTATGGACGTTTTGAGCAAGTCCCTTCGCGGATTAATCTGGACGACTATATTTATAAAACGCCTTTTGGGCAGGTGCTAACAGGCTGGCGCAAACAACTTAAATATAAAAAATTTAAATTCTGTGGTTTGCAGCATGAGCATTACAGTATTGGGGTTGCGATTGTCGATTTATCTTGGGCAGGTCATGGTTTTTTCTATGTCTACGACCATCAATCTAAAAAAGTGATTGAATGGAATGCGATTCAACCTTTAGCGTTAAAAACACAACTCGACGAGCAACCCTTATTTAGCCAAAGTTCGTTTAAAAAATCCGCTTATCAATTCGATATGCAGCATGCCAATGGGGTGCGCTACATTCAAGTGACCAAACATGGTGAAGTACAATTGAAAGCCCGAATTTTTTGTGCAGGTACGGATGCCTTAAGTTTGTGTAGCCCGACGGGAATTAATGGCTGGACTTATACCCAGAAGCAAACCACATTGGCGGTTGAGGGATTCTTTATTAGCCCTGATCGACAACAGATTGAATTTAATGCGCAGAGTCTTGCAGCTTTGGATGATACCTGTGGTTTTTTGCGCCCTGAAACAGCTTGGTTTTGGTTGTCTTGCCAGTTCCGTGATGCGCAGGACCGTCGGATTGGCCTTAATCTGGCTTCAGGAGTCAATGAAAGTTTTGGTAATGAAAATGCCTTATGGGTGAATGGTCGTTTGTTTCCACTGACGGATGTTTTATTTGAACAGCAAAATGAAAACACTTGGTCGATTCGTTCTTTGGGTGGATGTTTGAATTTGATGGTGAAAACAGGCTGGTGTCGTTTTGAAAATATTAATTTACGGTTGATCGGCAGCCAATTTAATCAATGGCAAGCCAAAGTTAGTGGGACGGTTGCCCATGAACAGGTTGAATTGGTGTCATTAGATAATGAATATGGTTTGTTAGAACAGCATTATGCGAAGTGGTAGCGAGTGAAAGAAAAAATCCCCTCAATTGGAAGGGGATTTCTTTATGTCTAATAATGAACTAAAGCCCTGCCTGCCAAAAAGCTTCACCCGCAGCAATCGGATCATTGGTTTTAGCTAAAGTATCAATCCAGACATCATATTGGCGAATAACAGGATGTTGATTTGGATGGAAATCTTTTTTAAACCAGTCGCTATATTGCGCTCTTTTCGCGGTTAAAATACCGTTACGACCAAAGAACCAAGGCAAACCTTTACGTGCCATATCAAAACGTTGTCTTAGATTAAAACCATCGGTTTTGAGCATCACATCGGTACGATATAGAGTAAAACCAAACATCATCACTGTGGTGAATACCAAGGCAAAGCGACGGGTTGCTTCAGGCACTTCACCGACTTCGCGCATCACATCAAAAGCCACATCGCGATGCTCCATTTCTTCAATCGCATGCCATGCAAAAAGTGCACGGACAAAAGGATCAGCTTCTGCCAACGTTTCTTTTTTGCTATAGAAAGTATCGGCCATTAGCGCAGTTAAATGCTCGGCTGCTGCGGTCATGGCAATGTTGTATTGCGGAGAACGATTCTTGAGTTCAAATCTAAAAATTTTCTTTAAACGCGTGGTGAATTGATCTACAGGCATGCCTTGATCTTTCATGACTTGGTTCATTTTGTCGTGCGCAATGCCATGTTGTGCTTCCTGACGGATAAAATCAGCAACACGTTCCTGCAAGTCTGGATCATCAATTTTGTCACGGAATAAACGGACACATTCAATAAAGTAACGCTCGCCATCAGGGAAGGTGAGGCTTAAAGCATCAAACATGCGGGTACGGAATGGATCACCACCGAACCAGAAGCGCGGTGCTTGGTCGAGGTGGAAGTCCAATTTGGTTCTGACAACGGGATCAACTTGATAGGAAACATGTGCATTCATCTTGACTATTCCTTGTTTTTCTTCATGCACTCAGTATGGAAAAAGTCCGATGAAATGTTTTGACAGTTACAGCCAAGTTTTATACAAATAACGACAGATCAGGATGAGATTGGCGTATGTCAGTTAAAATAATTATTGGATATTTGCGTTTGTTTAATCGTGTTTTACAGCAAGAACAAATTGATTTGTCTAAAGTTGTTGCGCCTGAACTTTGGCAAGCCTTTCAGGCCTGTTTGGAAAATCCCGATGAGCGTGACTTTGATGTCGAGCGCTATGCCTTGTTGCTACAGGCTGCTCAGCCACACTTCACTCGTCCGATTACTTTGGTATTGGCCGAGCATGCCAATCTACAAGATTTGGGTTTGATGGGTTATTTGGCATCGACCAGTATTGATCTACAACAGGCACTGCAATTATTACAACGTTATTATTCGTTGGTGTTTAAACAAACCAATTTAGAACAACTCGATGTACAGCAGTTTTCTGAATATATTCAAATTGTTTGGAGTGCATCCTATAGCGATTATCGGGAAATGTATGAACTCAATCTGGCCTTAATCTTTAAAATTGCACAATCGATTGTGCAGGATGCTTTAGTACCACCGCAGATGATCCAATTTGGCTATGCACCGCATACCGCGCTTTATCATTTTGAAAAATTTTATGGTTGTCCGATTCAGATCCAGCAGGGGCAATATGCGATCCGTTTTTCCAATCAAATTTTAAAGGCAAAAAGTATTGCCGCAGACCTGCAACTGAACCAAGTCTTATCTACTCAAGCGCAGCATTCATTGAATAGTGTGAGTTCTTTTGAAATCCAACAGCAGCAATTCCGCCAAAAGATACATGGCTTTATCGAGCAAGGTTTATTGCAGCAGGAAGAGGTGTTGCAAAGTTATGTGGCGAAGCGTCTACATTGTTCGGAACGAACGCTACAACGTCAGCTCAAAGCCCATGAACTGAATTTTCAGGATGTACTTGACCAGTATCGTTTGGAGCAGAGCAAGTTGTATTTGCAGCAAGGTAAGTCTTTTTCTGAGATTGCGGAGCGACTGAATTATGCCGATCAGAGTGCGTTTGGGCGGGCGTTTAAGCGTTGGACAGGAGTTACTCCCAAGCAGTTTTTAAAATCTCTTTAGATTTTAAATGAATCTTTCCACTGGGCGTAAGTCTTATTTAAATAGAAATTTTCTCAACAGAGTCTTGCTGTATTCTCACCTAATTATTGGATAAACCACTACGCCTTGCACTTTAGTTGAAATATATTTCAACTTTGTTCAGGTTCGACCTGAGAAGCGTTTAAAGCTTCGCAAGTGTTTTGGCAAAAGTAGGCAAAACCATTGTCATTCACATGAGGAGCGATTGAAGCTCCGCAAGGTTCACTTCCTCGTTCTTGCGCTTCACCAAAGCTTCAGTCGCTTTGGCTTGCTCAGGTTGTGAACGACATTTCCGAGTCTCGTATTTCGCACAGGATTTAACGTGTTTTGAGGCGTGGATAATTAAAGACAATAGCAAGGACTGCGCAAATCGCAAGAATCCAGCAATAATAAATATTGCCAATCAATTCAACAGGCGAGAGTTTGGCAATTGAACAGGCCAACAGTAATTGCGCGCCGTAGGGGATAATCCCTTGCACCACACACGAGAAAATATCAAGCAAAGCCGCACTGCGTTTAGGATCTACGCCATATTCTCTTGCCACTTCACGTGCCATATCCCCAGATAAAATAATTGCAACCGTGTTATTGGCCACAAATAAATTCGAGAATACCACCAGAAAGCTAATCCCTAATTCACCAGCACGTTGTTTACCGAATTTAAATAGCCTTGTAATGGCATAGATACGTTGGATCAACCACTGCAAACCACCTTCTTTCTGCATCAAGGTCGATAATCCACCCAATAACATGGAAAGTAATGCCACCTCAAACATGCTGACAAAGCCATCATAAATCGCACTATTCAGTTTGAGGATATCAAAATCTGGCTTTTCTATTAAGCCCATTAGCCCTGATAAAATCACACCGATCATTAGCACTGCGAGGACATGCAGGCGGGTAAAAGCGAGGAAAAACACAGCCAGATAAGGCAAAATCAGCCAGAGATCATAAGGGGTTGATTGAATTGCTTCCGCCTCATGGCTCATCGAAATGTAGACCAATAAGGTAATAATAGCCGCAGGAAGTGCAATCCAGACATTGACTCTAAACTTATCTCTCAGCTCAACATTTTGGCTACGCGTTGCAGCAATGGTGGTATCTGAGATCATCGATAAATTGTCGCCAAACATGGCACCACCAACTACAGCACCAATGGCATATACTGTTGCAATATCAGTGGCTTGGGCAAAACCAAAGGCGATCGGGGCACAGGCGGCAATGGTGCCCATCGATGTTCCCATTGCTGTTGCAATAAACGCGGCAATGATAAACAGCATCGGCAAGACAAATTCTGGTGAAATAAGCGAAAGTCCCAACTGTACTGTTGCATCGACACTGCCAATAGCACTGGAGACACTGGCAAAAGCGCCGGCCAGCATGAACACCATAAACATCAGAATCAGATTAGGGTGACTGGCACCTTGCAAAAACTCTTCAATTGCTGCATTTAGTTTTTGTTTATATAACAACAACGCCAAAATCACGGCTGGAATGGCTGCAACAGGGGCCTTGACTTGATAGAAGGCAAATTCTGTCCCAATCATTGAATGATAGACACCACTCCCGAGAAAGATGATCAAAAATACCAATAGCGGTAGCAAAGCAAGGGCATTGCTTTGTACTTTTTCCTGAGAGTGGGCAGACATAAAAAATAAAAAGAAAACTTAAAAATTGCGGCTAGTATAAAGGAGCTTGGCTGATTTCTAAAATGCTACGCGATCAGTCTAAAATTAGGAAGCTTTGATCATTGAGAAAAAACTCAAAATATAGATAAATGTAGCAAGGCTGTTGTAAGTAGCAAGATTCACTGTCGCAATCACGTCAAACTCTGTTCAATGAACAAAAAATAGCGTTACAATGCAGTGTTTTTGTATGACTACAAACAACTCCTTAATTTATATAAATCAGGAAAGCATAATCCTATGTCACGTCTTGCCACTCGTTTTGAACAGCTTAAATCTCAGCAACGTAAAGCGCTTGTTTCTTATGTTATGGCAGGTGACCCGCATCCACAGGTAACCGTTCCATTGCTTCACCAAATGGTTGAAGCGGGTGTCGATGTCATTGAACTGGGTCTTCCATTCTCTGACCCAATGGCAGATGGCCCTGTGATTGCTTTAGCCGCTGAGCGTGCTTTGGCTGGTGGAACCAATACCTTAGATGCATTGGATATGGTGAAAGCCTTTCGTGAAAAAGATCAAACCACACCAGTGGTATTGATGGGATATTTAAATCCTGTCGAAGTCATTGGTTATGAAAAGTTTGTTGCTTATGCGAAAGACTGCGGTGTTGATGGAGTGCTTTTGGTGGACTTACCGCCAGAAGAGTCTAAGCAATTAGGTGAAGTTCTTCAACAAAATGGAATGGATCAGATATTCTTGCTTGCACCTACTTCAACCGACCAACGTATCCAACATGTGGTCAATCAGGCGAGCGGCTTTGTTTACTATGTGTCACTCAAAGGTGTGACAGGTGCAGCAACTTTAGATACCTCTGAAGCAGCAGTGCGTATTGCAAAAATTAAGTCTAAGACCAATGTGCCCGTGGGCGTCGGTTTCGGAATTAGTGATGCTGCATCTGCAAAAGCGATGGGTCAAGTTGCCGATGCCGTGATTGTAGGAAGTGCTTTCGTTAAATCTTTTGCGACATTGCCAGCGGATGAAGCTGCGCAACAGACGGTGAATAAAGTGAAGGAGCTTCGAGCTGCGCTCGATGAGTTAGTATGAGTCAAGAGTTAACATCAGGGAAGGTTCTTAACCCTTCAACACCTTGGACTGAGCGTCATGTCCCTGGTATTCAGGTTGCAGATCAACAGCAGATATTTAAAGCGACCTTTACTGAGCCTACGATTGAATGTCCTGAGTGCCATGCGCTGGTAACACGTACTGCAATGTCATTTAATGCCTATGTGTGTCCTCAGTGTGATGAGCACTTACGGATGCGTGCACGTGATCGTTTGAACTGGTTCTTTGATCAAGTGAATGGCGAGTTGGGGCAGGAGTTTAGTGCCAAAGACCCATTAAAATTTGTGGATAGCAAACCTTATCCAGATCGTATGCGTGAAGCACAAGACAAAACTGGCGAAACCGAAGCACTTGTTGTTATGCAAGGTTCACTCAAAGGTTTGGACTTGGTTGCGTGTGCATTTGACTTCGACTTTATGGGCGGTTCAATGGGTACCGTGGTTGGCGACCGTTTTGTACAGGCCGCTGAACGCGCAATCGCGTTGCATCAACCAATGATCTGTTTTGCTGCTTCTGGCGGTGCACGTATGCAAGAAGGCATGTTGTCTTTGATGCAGATGGCGCGTACTGCGGCTGCAATCCAAAAAATGAAAGAAGCGCGTGTTCCATACTTGGTAGTATTAACCCATCCAGTTTATGGTGGTGTGACCGCTTCATTGGCGATGCTCGGCGATGTCCATATCGCTGAACCGAAAGCGATGATTGGTTTTGCAGGTAAACGCGTGATTGAACAAACAGTACGTGAAAAACTGGAAGAACCGTTCCAACGTGCAGAATATTTGCTTGATCATGGTGTGGTCGATCAGATCGTTCATCGTCATGCATTACGTGATACTGTATACAGACTTGTCGCTAAGCTGATGAATTTACCTTGAAACCACTCGCTCCACATTCAACAGACACATTAACAACATGGCTCGATTATTGGGGCCATGTTCATGTTACAGGCATTGATTTAGGTTTAGAACGCGTCATTCCCGTTGCTGAAAAGCTCGGTGTGATGCAACCTCAAGCGAAGGTGTTTACCGTCGCTGGAACCAATGGTAAAGGTTCAACCACCACAACCTTGGCTGCGATTTTAAATGCGCAAGGTTACAAGGTTGGCCTGTATCAATCACCGCATATTTATCATTTTAATGAAAGGGTAAAGCTGGCGGGTGCTGAAGTTGATGATCAAAGTCTGGTTGATGCTTTTGTTCTAGTCGATCAAGCACGACGTGAATGTGGTTTAAGTTTATCTTTTTTTGAAGCAACCACTTTGGCTGCTTTTTTGATTTTTAAACAGCAACAATGTGATGTTTGGGTGCTTGAAGTCGGTCTAGGCGGTCGTCTTGATGTGGTCAATGTGATCGATCCTGATATTGCTGTAATTACCAATATTGGTCTAGATCATGTAGATTGGCTCGGCGACACCGTAGAAAAAATCGCATTTGAAAAAGCAGGGATTATTCGTCCAAATATTCCAGTGGTGTTCGCGGGTCAGCAACAACTGCCGCAAGCCATTCAAGATAAAGTGGTTGAAACCCAAGCTCAGCTATATGCTTTGAATCGAGATTATTTTTACCAGCAGAATGATGATGGCCAAACTTGGTCATTTGCGTCTTCTGGCACAACTTTACAGCTTCCTGTTGGACAACTGGCACTCGACAATATTTCTACCGCAGTAGCTGCTGTATTGGTGAGTGGTGTTGAGGTTTCGCAAGCAGCGATTGCTACGGGGATTCAACAAGCACGCTTACAAGGTCGTTTTGAAATACGACAAATCCAAGATAAAACCGTGATTTTTGATGCTGGGCATAATGCACATGGCGTCGAATTTTTATTGAAGCAGTTGCGAAAATTCTTAAAATACAATAAACAGTACACAGATGTTGTTGCAGTATTTTCAATGCTGGCAGATAAAGACATTGCTTCTGTCACCGATTTACTAAAAACAACAGTAAAAGATTGGTTTATTGCTAATTTAGATGTGCCTAGAGCCGCACCAATGCAACAGATACATGATGCATTACAAGGGCAACAGGTATACGAGTTCAGCAGTATCCAGCAAGCGTTTGAAACTGTGCTGAAACAAAGTAATAACAATCAGCTGATTTTAGTCTGTGGTTCGTTTCATACCTTAGAAGCGGTCTGGGAGTATTTAGAAGAATGTCGATGAATAACAAACAACGTTGGATGGGCGGCGTTGTTCTACTCGGTGGTGGTGTTTTATTAGCTGCATTGCTGTTAAAGGGCAATGATGAAATTGAACAAGATCACACGCAAGCTCCAGTTACTCATCCGATTCCCAAAACTGAGTCTAAACCGAAAACAGCACAGCCAGCTCAAGACAGCGAAATGGTGTCATTACAACCATTGGCTGTCGATGTGGAAACAGAAAAGCGGTTGCTGGAAGAACAGCGTCGTTCACGTGAAAAAGCGGTGGCTGAACAAGAAGCGCGTGCAGCTGAATTCTTAAAGATGCAGCAACAGGCCGAAGCAGCAGCAGCACGTAAAGCTGCAGAAGAATACGCAGCGATTAATGCACGTCGTACTGCAGCTCAAGAAAGCTCGGATAATATTCCACCAGAATTGGTTGAAGATGAAAAAGCCAAGGCTCAACGACTTGCGGATGAAAAACGTAAAGCGGATGAAAAGAAGCGCGCTGAACAACAGAAAGCAGATCAACAAAAGTCTGATGCTGATAAGAAGTTAGCGGAAGATAAACGTAAAGCAGAAGCTGACAAAAAAGCAGCAGAAGACAAACGTAAGGCAGAAGCGGATAAGAAAGCTGCTGAAGATAAGCGTAAGGCAGAAGTGGACAAGAAAGCCGCTGAAGATAAACGCAAAGCAGAAGCTGACAAGAAAGCTGCAGAAGATAAACGTAAGGCAGAAGCAGAGAAAAAAGCTGCTGATGAGAAAAAACGTAAAGCTGACGAAGATAACAAGAAGAAAGCTGAGGCTGAGAAAGCACGCGATCTGATGGAAAATGGCGATAAAAAGTGGATGGTACAAGTGGCATTGGCTGCAAACCAAGCCAATGCAGACGCTGTTGTGTCGAAATTACGTGCTAAAGGCTACAAGGTAACGACCAGCCAGACCTCTAAAGGAATCCGTATTATGGTTGGTCCTGCCAAGGATCGTGATACTGCGGATAACACGCGTAAGAAAATCACAACGGATGAAAGCTTAAATATGAAATCTGCTTGGGTGATTGATTGGGTTCCACTTGACCAAAGATAAACCTTGATCATCCCCTAGATTAAATCAGGAACACTTACTTTTACTGTGAGTGTTCCACCAATAGGGGATTTTGAGGATGAGTAAAACGATAAAAATATTAGAACAATTTGTTTTTTCACAAGATTCTGATGTTAGTGCACTGTCTGGTGTCGCCTGTATAGGGGATGATGTTTATTTTGTTGGTGACGATGTTTGTTACTTACTCAAAACCAATCGAAACAACACTATTGATAGTGCAACGGTTTTTGAGAAAGTTGCGTTATCTGAGTCGTCTGAGCAAATATCATTTAGCGTATTGAGCAAAGCAAAAAAGCCTGATTTTGAAGCATTAAGTTGCATAACCTTAGATGGGCAACAGCAATTACTGGTGATGGGATCAGGTTCTACCGAAAATCGAAAACAAGCATTACTTTATAATCCATCTAACAATCAAATCCGCATTTTTCTGGATGCAGTTGATTATCACTTTTTAGAAAACAGTGTTGAATTAACGGGTGGAGCTGAACTGAATATAGAAGCAATCTGTTCAGACCATCATCATCTCTATATCTTTCAACGTGGCAATATTAATCGCCATCACGGTGTTTTAGTTTTTGATTTAGCTGAAATTCAAGCAGGAAAATCGTTAGAAAATGCGTTTATCAACTCGCTTAATCTCAACTTGCCTGAGATTGAGGGTGCTGCAAGTGGGATTTCTGATGCCTATTTCTTTGTGGATAAAAATCTAATTGTCGCCACGGCAGCGGTTGAGCAAACATTAAATACCTATGACGATGGTGATGTGCTGGGTAGTTTTATTTTGCTGTTCTCGCCAGATGGTAAGGCGTTATCCAGTCATTTGATTCAAGATGAAGAAAGTAAAACGCTCGCGATTAAAGTTGAAGGGATTACTTGGTTAGAGTCGAGATTCGATGGAGAAGTATTCTTATTGGTCACGGATAGCGATGGCGGAGATTCTGAAATTTTAAAGGTCTGGTTGGCTCATTCAGTTTTTGAAAACTAGAAGGGGAAGTAAAACTTGCTTGGTGATCATGCAATTTTGAGCAGATTGATTCCTAATGACTGGATAAGCCAGTTCCTTTAATAAGCTCTATCTATTAAATAAATAGAGCTTGGTCCAAAATAATTACAATATTTAGCGAGATGGATTAGACAGTTGTTGTTGAATCCATTTTACATTTTCAGGCGTAAATAAATGATCAATGTTTTTCCAGATCACATGGAAGCCATATCCACCTTGTTTCATTTCTTTGACTGCATCTTCAATTGACCAGTTTTCAAAAATAATCCGATACATGGCAATCGTTGCACCAGTACGGTCAGAACCATGGTAGCAATGCACTAAAATTTTATGATTCTTTTCTTTGGCTGTTTGAATCGCTTGCATGGTTTGTAATAGATCTTGACGATTGATGGCCCATGTATAAATTGGAATATGCACAAGATTAAACGGTTGATCTTTTAAAACTTTGGCATCTTCATTTCTGGCTCTGAGATTAATGACCGTATCAATATTATATTGTTTTAAGCTTGGAATGAGTTCATTGCTGGGCTGATCACTACGAAATACATCATTGCTAATTTGATAAAAATTATGCTGCTGTGAAATCAGTGTTCCCCAGTTTTTGGGACGTTGTTCATCATCTAGGCTTGAATGCTTCATGCATCCGCCTACACTGAGTGTAGCAATGAGTGTGAGGGTAAGGAGTGTTTTTTTCATATTACTGATAACGATTGAATTCGACGGGATCGTGCGCACAAATTAACTCAATGCTTGGTTCATGTTGAGCGAGATATTGTAACTGCTTGAGGTTTTGCAAACGCAGTTGATTATTTTCAGCCAATAAGCGCTCAGTGAAATCTAAAGCCCTGAGTTTGTTTTTCGGGTTTAGCTCCAAATGGGTGTAATAGGCATCGCCACAGAATAGGACCCAGCCATCAGCCTTTTTAATCGCAATCCCACAGTGTCCGGCAGTATGGCCAATCAGTGGAATCATCAGAATTTCCTCTTGAAATAAGGCTAATCCTTTGACTTTTTGTAGATTAAACCAAGATTCACCTTCACTATGTTCCGCAAAGCTCCAATGGCGATGTTGTTTGAATTGCTCCGTTTTATAACGGAGCTTGCCTTTGGCTGTGAGTGATTGAGTGGCATTAAATTCCGCAGCTAAGAGATGTACGGTGGCATTGGGAAAATCCGAAATTCCACCTGCATGATCAAAATCTAAATGGGTCACAAAAATATGTTTTACGTCACTCGGGTTAAAGCCGAGCTGTTGAATTTGTTGGATGGCAGTAAGTTTTAAATTCGGTACAATTGAACCAAACTGTTTAAGTAAACGGCCTAAACGCTGTTCAGTATGTAAATAGTCTTGAAGCCCTAGACCTGTGTCAATTAAGACTAAGCCACGATCAGTTTCAATCAATAGACAATGACAAACGAGGTGTGCTTTCCAGCCTTTTTGTCCAAATAATGGCGCACAAGTCGGGCAGAAGCTGCCGCAATGTAGATGGTAGATATTGTAGATCATGATGCTTTTTTTATTGTGTAGCGGATCGAATTATTTTTATAACCGATTGATTCAGAAATACCAAAACAATTTTAGCTTATATATAAAAAAGCCTATCCAGAGGATAGGCTGAGATGCATGTTATTCAGATTTAATATTATTTTATTACTGCTTGGGTTTATCCTCTACTACGTACTTCGTTTGTCTTGCACTGCGATTAAAGCATACGCTTTAATCTCTTAACTCACAGCATAGCTGTTCCCCTTGCGTTTCGTAACGAGCGTTGCTCGTTTGATCCTCACTCAGGCTGTGGGGTTAATCGTAGATACGGCTTGACCGCCTTATAGCCTTTCGGGAAGCGTTGTTTGATTTCTTCTTCATCTTTCAATGAAGGCACAATCACCACATCTTCGCCATGTTGCCAATTTGCTGGGGTTGCTACTTTATGCTTGTCAGTTAATTGTAGTGAATCTACCACCCGCAATACTTCATTAAAATTACGGCCTGTCGATGCAGGATAGGTAATAATCAAACGAACTTTCTTGTTCGGGTCAATAATCACCAATGAACGTACCGTTAAAGTCTCACTAGCATTTGGATGAATAAAGCCATACAGCTCAGAAACTTTACGGTCTTTGTCCGCGATAATCGGGAAGTTGACCGTGGTGTTCTGCGTTTCGTTGATGTCCTGAATCCAGCCTTGATGTGATTCAACATCATCGACTGAAAGGGCGATGGCTTTCACTCCGCGCTTGTCAAACTCATCTTTTAGCTTTGCGGTATAGCCAAGTTCCGTGGTACAGACTGGGGTGTAGTCGGCAGGATGGGAAAAAAGGATTCCCCAGCTATCCCCTAAAAAGCCATAGAAATCAATATCGCCTTGGCTTGATTGTTGTTGGAAATTTGGGGCGATGTCGCCTAAACGTAATGTCATGATCAGTCCTCTATACATTCTTTATGTTTTCTATCTCTATTCAATATGCAGTATTCTCTTTATAAATAAAAAGATTGTTTTTTCATTTTGTTATGAATTTTTTGGATATGAATAAGTAGTGATGCTAAAAAATGATCAGAAATACACATTCAAATCGATGTAAGTTAAATGCAAATTTGCTACATTAACGCTCTTTGGTTGTGTGATGTCAGAATCGCCTCGCAGATTTTTTTGCCTGTTTGAATGCAAAGCACTTGTAGTTCTTATTTCTGACTCCATAATAACAGCTAAGAAAAAATTAACCGACCTAGGGTTTGTTGAAATTGACAAACCTTATAACAAACAGGATTAGAGAGTTTATTCATGTTGGCAAGTCTGATCGGAGGTATCTTCGGTACAAAAAATGAGCGCGAGCTCAAACGCATGCGTAAAATTGTTGAACAAATTAATGCGCTTGAACCGACGATATCTGCTCTTAACGATGCAGACCTCTCTGCAAAAACTCCAGAATTCAAACAACGTTTTAGTAATGGCGAAAGTTTAGATAAGTTAATGCCAGAAGCGTTTGCGGTGTGTCGTGAAGCAGCAAAACGTGTCATGGGCATGCGCCATTATGACGTGCAGTTGATTGGTGGTATTACCTTGCACGAAGGTAAAATTGCCGAAATGCGTACAGGTGAAGGTAAAACCCTGATGGGTACTTTGGCTTGTTATCTTAATGCATTAAGCGGTCAAGGCGTTCACGTGATTACGGTGAACGACTACTTGGCACAACGTGATGCTGAGTTAAACCGTCCATTATTCGAATTCTTAGGCTTGAGCATTGGTGTGATTTACTCCATGCAAATGCCTGCTGAAAAAGCACAAGCGTATACTGCTGATATTACTTACGGTACCAATAACGAATTCGGTTTCGACTATCTACGTGACAATATGGTGTTTTCTCTACAAGAGAAAAAGCAGCGTGGTTTAAGCTATGCCATCATCGATGAAGTCGACTCAATTCTAATTGATGAAGCACGTACGCCATTAATTATTTCTGGTCAAAGTGAAGATTCATCTCATCTTTATCAGCTTATTAATAATATTCCTCCAACATTACGTCCACAGAAAGAAGAAAAAGTGGCTGATGGTGGGCATTTCTGGGTCGATGAGAAACAACGTTCAGTTGAAATGACTGAAGTCGGCTATGAAACGGTTGAGCAAAAACTGATTGAAATGGGCTTGTTGGCTGAAGGCGAGAGTCTTTATTCAGCAACTAACCTGAATTTAGTTCACCATGTTACTGCAGCGATTCGTGCACACTATCTTTATCAAAAGAATGTGCACTACATTATTGGCGTTAATCCACAGACTCAGAAAGAAGAAGTCATTATTGTGGATGAAAGCACGGGTCGTACCATGCCTGGTCGTCGCTGGTCAGAAGGCTTGCACCAAGCGGTTGAAGCCAAAGAAAGCATGGAAATTCAACCTGAGAACCAAACGCTTGCAACCACAACTTTCCAGAATTATTTCCGTCTATATAAAAAGCTTTCAGGTATGACAGGTACTGCCGATACTGAAGCTGCGGAAATGAAAGAAATTTATGGCCTAGATGTTGTCATTATTCCAACGCACCGTCCAATGGTTCGTAAGGATCATAACGATTTAATTTATTTAAACCGTAATGGTAAATACACCGCGATTATTGAAGAAATTACCAATATTCGTCAGCAGGGTGTTGCACCGATCTTGATTGGTACTGCGACAATTGAAGCAAGTGAAATCTTGTCTTCTAAGTTGCTACAAGCAGGTATTCATCACGAAGTCTTGAACGCAAAACAGCACGAACGTGAAGCGGATATTATTGCGCAAGCGGGTAGTCCAAATGCGGTGACGATTGCGACCAACATGGCGGGTCGTGGTACAGATATTTTGCTGGGTGGTAACTGGAAAGCCAAGCTTGCCAAAATTGAAAATTCAACGCCTGAAGATGAAGCACGCTTACAAGCACAATGGGAAAAAGATCACGAGGATGTTTTAAGTTCGGGTGGTTTGCATATCATTGGTTCTGAACGTCACGAATCACGTCGTATTGATAACCAGTTACGTGGCCGTGCAGGTCGTCAAGGTGACCCTGGTGTATCTCGTTTCTATTTATCGCTTGAAGATGACTTGATGCGTATCTTCGCGGGTGATCGTGTGGTTGCCATGATGCGTGCGATGGGCTTACAAGAAAGTGAAGCGATTGAACATAAAATGGTCAGTCGTTCAATCGAGAATGCACAGCGTAAAGTTGAAGCACGTAACTTTGATATTCGTAAGAACTTATTGAAATACGATGATGTAAACAACGAACAACGTAAGATCATTTATTCGCAACGTGATGAAGTATTGGCTGAAAGCACTTTACAAGATTACATCGAAGAAATGCATCAAGAAGTGGTGAAGGGCTTAATAGCGGACTTTATTCCACCTGAGTCGGTGCATGATCAGTGGGATATCGAAGGCTTGGAAAATGCTTTACATGCAGATTTAGGCATTGACTTGCCTGTACAGCAATGGCTAGACCAAGATCGTCGTTTAGATGAGGAAGGTTTGATTGCACGTATTACTGATGAAGTAATTGCACGTTATCGTCAACGCCGTGAACAAATGGGTGATGAATCAGCAGCAATGCTTGAACGTCACTTTATGTTGAATTCACTTGATCGCCATTGGAAAGATCATTTAGCGGCGATGGATTATCTGCGTCAAGGTATTCATTTACGTGGTTATGCGCAGAAGAATCCTGAGCAAGAATACAAGAAAGAAGCCTTTAACTTGTTTGTGAATATGTTGGGTGTGATCAAGTCTGATGTCGTGACGGACCTTTCTCGTGTGCATGTGCCGACAGCAGAAGAGTTAGCTGAACTTGAAGCACAGCAACAACGTCAGGCTGAATCAATGCGTTTGTCTTTCGAACATGATGATGTTGATGGCTTAACGGGTGAAGTCACTGCTTTTGAAGAAACTGAAGTGACAGAAAATGCATTCCCAGTACCAGAAAGTCGTAATGCACCTTGTCCATGTGGTTCAGGTCTTAAATACAAACAATGTCACGGTAAAATCTAAGTTCATGACTTGATTTAAGCTGAAATAAAAAAAGCAGAGCATCAGCCTCTGCTTTTTTTACGAGAATTTACTTGAGTCCAAGCACGCTTTGTAGTTTCATTATTGGACTTACAGATCTTGATTGAGTTCGCATTAAAAGCGGGAAGACAATGAAAAAACCATTACAACTTTTAATTTTGGCAACTGCGGCGGTATCTGGTTTTGCATTTGCAGACGATGCACCACAAACCACAACTGTGGATAAAGTATTGGCAGCAAAAGGTACCAATACAGCTGAAGCGCAAGTCAAGCGTGAAGTAACAACTGTGATTAGTCCACGTACTGGCATTCGCTATACCTTAGGTGATACAGGCAACCGCCCAATCGTATTGCAAACTGCTGCAATCGCACCTGCAAACTCAGCAAATATTAACCGTATTGTGGCATCAAACCCTGCATTATCAGCACAAAGCCAAGAGAAAGCGAAGATTGCTTTAATCGGTGAAACAGCTGTTCAGGCGGCCAATGCGGCTGCGGCACAAACTGCAGGTACGCAGACTGCTAAAGCAAATTAATTTCAATTTGTTTGAAATAAAAAAGAGATGCAATTGCATCTCTTTTTTTATGGAAGAATTTTATTATAAAAAGCTTGGTAATAAAATTAAGCCAATCAGGATAGCAAAAAGCAGCCACTTTGATACGTAGTAAAGTGGGCGATTACGCTCTTTTAAACCACGGCCATAGTGATGCACGGCATAGCCGTATTTGAAAATACGGTTAATAAAACCAGTTTTGTCTTGGTCATCATTGGGCGAACTTGCCGCAGACATGACATTACGACCAAACCAGTGATTAAACTTTTGTGCCCAACCCCATTTCATCGGGCGTTCGATGTCACAGAATAAGATAATACGGGTTTCATCGGTTTTGTTTTCAGCCCAATGCACAAAGGTTTCATCAAAGACGGTAGCTTCACCATCTCTCCAGCTATAACGCTCTTGATCGACTTCGATAAAGCAATCATCGCTATTGGGTGTCACTAGACCAAGATGATAACGTACCGATCCTGCATAAGGATCACGGTGTTTACCTAAGTAGCTGCCAGAAGGTAATTCGGTAAACATGGCTGCTTTGACGGATGGAATACTTTCTAGTAACGCCACCGTTTTTGGACAGAGTTGATGTGCAGATGGATGACTATCTTGATACCATTTCAGATAAAAGCGTTTCCAGCCTCGTTTAAAGAAGGTATTAAAGCCTGCATCATTGTTTTTTTCAGAAGCTTTAATTTGATTTTGCAGTTGAATTGCTTCTTCACGAATCACTTGCCAGTTATCTTGCAATGGTTTCAGTTCTGGGAACTGTGCCACATCGAAGAAAGCCTGATTCGGCAACTTAGAAAAGCCCGTCATAAACATGTTGATCGGTGCTAAAAATGTCGAATGGTCAAATAATTGTCGAGATGCTTTTAAGCGCTCTTTACCCCGTAAATAGGTATACAAAAAGCTGACTAAAAATACGGCAACGATAATCACTGCGTACATAACACAATCGTCTAAAAAAAATGAAGGCGGTTATTTTAGCACAAAAAATATTTGGAAGAATGCAGCCCTAAGCGCAACTTTATAAGATAAAAACTATGCAATTGAATGGTATTTCAGATGATCTGAGCGTGTATTTTTCACAGATCATCTGAAAAATAATGATTAAATTTGGTTGTTTACATCATCATGCTTGGTTTCACGAATCATTAAAAATGCGATCAACGATAAAATGGAAGCCAAACTTAAATATAAACCAACTGCGCCTAAGCCATAACTTTCTGCCAACTTAGTTGCGATATACGGTGCAAAGGATGCGCCGAAAATACCTGCCAAGTTAAAAGTTAAAGCTGAGCCTGTATAGCGAACTGAAGTTGGAAAGATTTCTGACAATACGGTACCAATTGGACCATAGGTTAAGCCCATAATCGAAAGACCGATACATAAGAACAAGAACACCAGAATTGGGCTACCTGAACCGAGTAGTGGCGCAAAACACAGTCCGAACAAGGCTGAAAGAATACATACCGCAATTGATGTATTTTTACGGCCAAATTTCTCTGCAAAAATTGCAGATAGGGGAATAAAGGCAGCAAAACATAAAGTCGCTACCAGTTGCAATACTAGGAATTCACCACGAGCATAGCCGAGCTTGGTGGTGCCCCAGTTCAAGGCAAATACGGTGGTGAGATAGAACACCACAAAAGTACAGATTGCTGCGATCGTACCGAGGATGAGCATTGGTAAATGCTTGGTCATGACCTCTTTAAACGGGACATTCACTTCTTTTTGCTTGTTTAATACTTTCTGGAAAGCGGGGGTTTCATGCAACTTTAAACGGATGTATAAACCAACTAAAACCAACACTGCACTTGCAATAAATGGAATACGCCAACCCCATGTCATGAATGCTTGTTCAGACATAAATGCATTGAGTAGCAGGAAGGAACCTGTTGCAAGGATGAAACCGATTGGTGCGCCGAGTTGTGGAAACATCCCGTACCAAGCGCGTTTGCCTTCTGGTGCATTCTCAGTGGCAAGCAGTACCGCACCACTCCATTCACCGCCTAAGCCTAAACCTTGGCCTAAACGGCATAAGGCGAGCAATAGAGGTGCAGCAAGGCCAATTTGTGCGTAGGTTGGTAGTAGACCGATACAGACAGTTGAAATACCCATCGTCAGTAAAGCAGCAACCAATGTGGCTTTACGTCCGATTCGGTCACCGAGATGTCCGAAAATTGCAGCACCAATTGGGCGGGCGATAAAAGCAATCGCAAAGGTCGCAAGTGACTTGAGCACCGCAGCGCCATCGCTACTTTCAGGGAAAAATAAGTGTGGAAAAATGAGTACTGCTGCTGTGGCGTAGATATAAAAGTCAAAAAACTCAATTGTCGTACCGACAAGGCTAGCAAATAATACCCGTACTTTTGAATTGCTGGCCACTTCTGGGGTGGCAGTCGTAGTGCTTGACGACATACAAGACCTTCATGTTATTCATTCAAGAAACAGAATAGCGGTTGTCTTGAAAATTCCTTTTGAATGTGCAGTTTTACTTCGAAAACTTAATGCTATATATGGACTTATAATACATAACAGTAGATTGCCAAAAAGTGTAATCCTGCGCCTAATAGCACAAAAACATGCCAAATTGCGTGGGTATATCTTACCTTTTTTAAGGCATAAAACAATGTGCCGATGGTATAAGCCAAACCACCTGCAATCAGTAGTTGCACCGCTTCTCGAGACAAGTAACGTTGCATATCATCCATCACCAAAACCGCCAGCCAACCCATGACTAAATAGGCGGCTAAAGAAATTTTTTGGAAGCGATGAATGAATACCAGTTTGAACAGTGTACCGATCAGGGCAATGGCCCATAAGGCGATCAGTAAGTAATGCGCCTTGGCTGTGGGAATGGCAATACTGAGAAAAGGGGTATAGGTGCCTGCAATCAGATAGTAAATCGCGGTATGATCCAGTTTTTTATACCAATAGCGTTTACGTTCATCTTGGGCAAAGTGATACAGCATGGAACTACTGAGCAACAGAACCAAGCTAAAGCCATAGACCCATAAGCTGATCCACTGCCCTAAAGGCAGGCCATAGCCTTTGATGATCAAAAAGATTGAGGCAATTAAAGCCAGTACTGCGCCAGCCCCATGACTATAAGCATTAATCAATTCTTCTTTGGGGTCATAGTCCAGCAATGTGTTTGTGTTCATCAAGCGATCTGGTTGCATAAAAATACAACTGTATCGTAATGCAATTTCCCTTTTAAAGTAAGACGCTTTAAAATTTAGTTTCTATTTGTCAGGTTTTCATTATGTTTGCGCCGAATTTTTCTTTTGAACAAGAACAGCAGTTTTTCTTGGATATCCAGCAATCTATTGAAAATAAAAGCTTTGACCGCCTGATTTTGAGTCAGTACAAAGGTGAAATAGCGCAACTAGAAAAGATGACATTTCGTGTGATTGAACTGCAGGGACAGGCAACCTTGTCTTGCTTATATCATCACACTACACAAGACATCACTAAAAATTATAGTATTGCCGAAGGTTTGGAAAAGATTGCTGAGTTATTGAGTCTGTCTAAGCAAGCCAATCTCTTTAGTACTGAACAAGACGTTCAACTCAAGAAAAATAAGAAGAAAGCCATGTTGAACACTCAGAAGAAACAGGCATCTACCGACAAAGTAGGGCAACAGCAGCACGATCGTGAAAAGCAGCGTTATGTACAACAGCAAAGTCCATTTTTAAAGCATCTTGGTATTACTGATGAAAAAGGACAAATCGTTCCAAGTATGGCGCGCAAGTGGAAGCAAATTAATAAATTTATTGAAATTTTTTCGCATGCCTATGAGCAGATTGACGCTTCACAGCAAGAATTGAATATTGTCGATTTTGGTTCAGGTAAGGGCTATTTAACTTTTGCTTTATATGACTATTTGCAGGCGCAGCAGAAAACACCGTTAATTACGGGGGTTGAACTGCGTTCGAATCTGGTTGAGTTTTGCCAGAATGTGGCTGATCAAACGGGTTTTAGTCATCTGGATTTCTTTGAAGGGGATGTGCGTAGCTATCAGCCAGAAAAGTTAGATGTGATGATTGCATTGCATGCCTGTGATATTGCGACTGACTTTGCCATTCATACTGGTATTCGTCTGAATGCATCCATGATTATGTGTGCACCATGTTGCCATAAGGAACTCCGCCCACAGCTACAAAGTCCAGAGGTGTTACAGCCGATGTTGCAATTTGGTATTCACGCGGGGCAACAGGCTGAAATGCTCACTGATACCTTGCGAGCTTTATTGCTGAAAGCCTATGGTTATGAAACCAAAGTTTTTGAGTTTGTGTCTTTGGAACATACTAGTAAGAATAAAATGATTTTGGCGACAAAACGAAAGGATGTTCAACAACCTGATGCAAAAATCATGCAGCAAATCCAAGCGTTGAAAACCATGTATGGGATTGAAAAACAGAGTCTGGAATTATTATTGCAAGATCAGATGCCAGTCGAGAATATTGGCTGTAAGTGTTAATTAAAACAGAGAAAACGATGTACCAAGTCAAACAGGGAAATTGGGATCAATTACAGCAAGATGCGAAATTGATCCGAACATTGGTTTTTATTCAGGAACAAGGTATTGCTGAAGCGGATGAGTGGGATGAGCAAGATGCGATCTCACAACACTTTGTTATCTATGATCAGGATCAGCCGATTGCGACAGGACGATTATTACAAAATAATAGTGTGGGGCGCGTTGCTGTGCTTAAGGCCTATCGAGGGCAAGGTCTTGGTCAAATGATCATGCTGGATATTATTGCCTTTGCGAAGCAGCAGGAACGTGCATTCCTGCATTTGTCTTCACAAGTCCATGCGATGTCATTTTATCAGCAGCTTGGTTTTGTGGTGCAAGGGGATGAATATGATGAATGTGGCATCCCTCATATTGAAATGCGGATGCCACATCTACAGTAAATTCACAATGAAGTGAATGAGCTTGAATTGGAGTGAGTTTATGGCTGTTGCTGAGTTTGGGCAGCCACTTCAGAACTCGCTGAAGAGCTATTTTGAGCATGTTCCTGTTGTTGTGCTTTACGTTGTGCGCCTGGCATATAATCCGGTTCTTGGGTCATGGCCAAATAGAAAAAGCTTAAAAAGATGGTACTCAGTACACCAACAATGATGACAAATTTCCATCCCAATACCGTTTCTTCATTTGAATCTTTTTTTGGGGATGGTTGATTATTCATAATAAATTCCAAAAATAACAAAAAAACAAAACTAGATTCTGCGCCTTTTAGGGCTGATTTGCCAAGTAGAAAGATGGAATTGAGGATAAGAGATGAGCTCATACTTTAGATAGCGAAGCGTATTACCAAGCGCCTGCTGTCATGGTTGAATTTAAAAACGCTTCGCTATCCAAAGTAGAATTGAAATTGATTGGATCAGGATTAAAGCCTATTCCAGTCCTCAATTGCCTTTAAACCTGTTTCTATCCCGACATCATAACTATAACGGATCTTGGATTTATTCTTTGAAAGTCGACCTGCCATATTTTTTAAATCAGGTGGGCAAACTTCCAAGATTTTCTGACCAGAGGCTGAGCGGGTAAATTCGACAGCATCGTTATAACGTTGAGTCCGCGTTAATAAACTTTGCGCAAAACCACGTTGCTGTTTAAACAGGTATTTGGCAAGCAATTGATCACCTTTACTGCTGGCCTTATAATAATTTTTTGGACGAGTTCTGAGGACCATTAACTTAGAAACATCATGCTGTTGTGCTGCCCAATGCACGGGTAAGGCATCTGCAACACCGCCATCAAAATAAGGTTCACCGAAGACTTCAACCGCTTGACGAGTTAAGACAGGAATTGAACTGGATGCTCTTAAACCTTCTAAGATATTGTCTTTGGACGCTTTGATATAGGTGGCTTCACCTGAAATGGCATGGGTCAATACCATATAAAATTCGGGATGATTGGCAAATAGATGGGCTTGATTGAGCGGATGCTCTTGTTCTACCACATCCCACATCCATTTTAAGTCCAGTAAGTCACCACCTTTGAAAAAGCGACCATATTGGATAAATTCAGTGCGGAGCGAATGATCTAAATAAATTTGTAAGGTACGACCTTGTTGTGCTGCAAGGTAGTTGGCGACATTGGTTGAACCAGAAGAAACACCGACACAAAGATCAAAGGGATTAAATTGTTGCTGTAAAAATGCATCTAAGACACCGCTGGTGAATGCACCGCGCATTCCACCGCCTTCAACGACCAGTGCCTGACGATTTTGTTGAAGCATTGAAAATCTCGAATATCATGATAAACCCATGTTTTACACAGATTTATCATATTCGGCAATAACACTTTAGTGATTGTGTTGATGTGCTTCCGTTGCCCCTGTTTCTGTTGTCACAGATGATTGTGACATTTCAGCTGGGGTAGCCGCTTTCTTTTGATTCATTGGCATATAATCTGGTTCATTATTAATAGCCAAGTAGAAAATCACCATAAACAGTACGCTGAGAATTGTGGTGATAATTAATGCTTTCCAGCCCCAAGGCGAAGTTTCTGGGCAGAGTTTTTCAGACATAAGAAATTTCCAAATGATGCAAAAAAATAAAGCAGAATTACCAAACTTATAGCATAAATTGTGATGCATTACTCAGATGTTTTGCTGTGATTTTGTCGAGCGCATAAAAAAGCCCGTATAGACAAGGAGTTCCATACGGGCCTTAATCGGCTTGGTTAAATCAAGATTATTGAATCACAGTATTTTGCTGTGCTTTTTCTTTCAATAATTTTGGCGGCGTAAAACGCTCACCATATTGTGCCGCCAGTTGCTCGGCGCGTTGCAATGATTTTTCAATTCCATTTTGATTCAGAAATTGAATGGCACCACCTGTCCATGGAGCAAAGCCAATCCCGAATATCGAACCGACATTGGCATCAATCACAGATTCTAAAACGCCTTCTTCATAGCAGCGTAAAGTATCCAGTGCTTGTACAAACAGGAAACGATCAATCATGTCCTGCTCAGAAATACTATTGTCTTTCTGCCAGCGGCTGAGCCCATCCCATAAATGCTTTTTGCCATTTTCAGGGTAGTCATAGAAACCTGCACCTGCAGCCTTACCTTTACGATTCAGCTCATGAATCATGGTGTGCACCACGTCATCCACTGGGGTTTTCGGTAAATCTTTACCTTCTGCTTGCAGAGCTTTACGGGTTTCTGCTGCAACATGTTCAGTTAAGGTTAGAGAGACTTCATCCTGAATGGCAAGTGGGCCAACCGGCATACCTGCTTTCAGTGCTGCCATTTCAATTTTGGCTGGATGCACACCTTCAGCAAGTAAACGCATCCCTTCTTGAATGAATGTACCAAACACGCGGCTGGTGAAGAAGCCTCGGCTGTCATTCACGACAATTGGGGTTTTGGCAATTTGCTGAACAAAGTCGTAAGCCTTCGCTAATGTATCAGCAGAGGTCTGTTTACCTTTGATAATTTCAACCAATTGCATTTTATCGACTGGACTAAAGAAATGTAGTCCAATGAACTTTTGAGCATCTTTACTCGCCGTCGCCAAACCAGTAATTGGTAGGGTAGAGGTATTCGATGCAAAGATTCCACCTTCAGCCAAATATTGTTCAGCTTCCTGAGTCACTTTGGCTTTCAGTTCTTGGTTTTCAAACACCGCTTCGATGATCAGGTCACAGCCTTGCAAATCAGCCGCATCCGCCGTTGCGGTGATCAGTGCTAAGACTTGGTCACGTTTTTCTGCCGTCATACGGCCTTGTGAAACACGTTTATCGAGTAATTTTTGTGAATAGGCTTTGCCTTTTTCAGCATTTTCAACAGAGACATCTTTGAGGATGACAGGGATGCCTTTGATTGCAGTTGAATAGGCAATGCCGGCACCCATCATCCCCGCACCTAATACACCCACTTTAGTCGCTTGCCATTTTGCAACATCCGCAGGACGACTTGCACCAGACTTGATTGCATTGAGACCATGCCAAAAAGTGCCGATCATATTTTTAGAAATTTGACTGACCGTGAGTTGAGTAAAGTAACGTGATTCGATACGCAAAGCGGTATCAACATCAACCTGTGCACCTTCAACCGCAGCAGCCATGATCGCTTCAGGTGCAGGGTAACAGCCTTTGGTTTTATCACGTAGCATCGCTGGAGCAATCGCAAGGACTTGCGCCACAGCAGGGGTCTTAGGATCGCCACCTGGAATTTTGTAGCCTTTGACATCAAAAGGTTGTTGTGACTTTGGATTGGCCTTGACCCAAGCAAGTGCTTTATCTAATAACTCTTGCTCGTTCTCAGCAGTGTCATGTACCAATCCGAGCGATTTAGCTTTATCGACACCAAACTGTTTGCCTTCCATCAAGAATGGAAACGCATTTTGTAAGCCAAGCAAACGTACCATACGCACGATACCGCCACCGCCTGGCAGCAAGCCTAAAGTCACTTCAGGTAAACCAAATTTGGTTTTTGGATCATTGATGGCAATACGGTAATGACAGCCTAAAGCAATTTCCCAACCGCCACCGAGCGCCGTACCATTTAAGGCAGCAACAACAGGTACACCTAAAGTTTCAATCGCACGTAAGTCACCCTTGAGTTCTTCAATCATTTTGAAGAACTCAGTGGCATGTTCAGGTTGAACCTGAATCAACTCATCCAAGTCACCGCCTGCAAAGAAGGTTTTCTTGGCTGAACGGAAAATAATGCCTTTTAGATCAGTTTCTGTTTTAAGCTTTTGGCTGACGTCATTGAGTGATTCACGGAATTCTGCATTCATGGTATTGGCAGATTGACCCGATGAATCAAGGGTAAGAATTACAATATTGTCAGCGTTTTTTTCGTATTTAATAGCGCTCATATATCATCGTCCAATATTTTATAAGCTTTGTTTCAAGTCACCCGCTTATCTGTATTTATGAAAATACGCATAGCAGAGTCTTGTTTAGCTCTCATCTAATTTCAGGATAAACCTTCGGTTCGACCTACTTTTGTTTCGGCAAAAGTAGGCAAAACCATTGTCATTCGCAAAACCTGTTCAATTTCTTCATTTATAAAATTGATCGTAGAAACAATAAATTGCATATACTATGCAGGTTGCGAATGACCTTTCCGAGTATCATATTTCTGGGAGAGTTGGATGTTTATACAACTTCAATAATGGTGGCAATCCCCATTCCACCACCAACACATAATGTGGCTAGGCCACGTTTTTTGCCTTGACGTTCTAATTCATCCAGCAAAGTTCCTAAAATCATGGCGCCTGTTGCACCCAATGGATGACCCATCGCAATTGCACCACCATTCACATTGACTTTCTCGGCTGGAACGTTCAGTTCATTGATAAAACGCATCACCACGGCAGCAAAAGCTTCATTGACTTCAAATAGGTCAATATCATCAATCGTTAGGCCAGCTTTGGCTAAGGCTTTACGTGCAGCAGGGGCAGGGCCTGTCAGCATAATGGTTGGGTCAGTCCCCACCAATGCCGTTGCAAGTACTTTGGCGCGTGGTTTTAAGTCTTGTTCTTTGACGGCTTTTTCAGAAGCCAATAACACCACCGCAGCACCATCAACGATGCCTGAGGAGTTACCTGCATGATGTACATGGTTAATTTTTTGTGCCTCAGGATACTTCTGTAGCGCAACCGCATCGAAGCCCATTTGTCCCATCATTTCAAAGCTGGCATTCAGTTTTGCCAAGCCTTCAACGGTGGTCGCACCTCGAATAAATTCATCTTTTTCTAAGATCAGTACACCCGAATGATCTTTAACAGGAACGACGGATTTATCGAAATAACCTTTGGCCTGTGCTGCCGCTGCTTTTTGTTGTGAGCCGACTGCAAAGGCATCGACATCTTCTCGGCTATAGCCATCTAATGTTGCGATCAAGTCCGCGCCAACGCCTTGTGGTACAAAAGAAGATTTTAAGTTGGTTTCAGGATCAAGTGCCCATGGGCCGCCATCAGAGCCCATCGGGATACGTGACATGGATTCCACACCGCCTGCGACGACGATATCTTCCCAACCAGAGCGGACTTTTTGTGCTGCCAAATTGACTGCTTCCAAACCAGATGCGCAGAAACGGTTGATTTGCACACCAGCAACATCATCATTCCAACCTGCTGCAATGGCTGCAGTTTTAGCAATATCACCACCTTGGTCAGCAATCGGTGTGACACAACCTAAGACGATGTCATCGACTTTTGACGTATCAAGTTGATGACGTTGTTGTAATTCATTGAGTAATGATGTGAGTAAAGTAATCGGTTTGACTTCATGAAGTGAGCCGTCTTTTTTCCCTTTTCCGCGTGGTGTGCGAATGGCATCAATAATGTAGGCCTCGCTCATAGGTTTTCCTTGTATCACCTTAAAATTGTTGTTTATCGAGTGTACTCAATTTAAGTGTCAGTGCAATGATGATAAACATTGGCAAGTTTGATGCTTTTCGCCAATTTGATAGGTTGCGTGAGTAATCAAGCCAAGCGTTAAATTTGGTATTTTTCTGCATGTCTTGTGACATCTTCGATTAGACTAGCATTTGGAAATGATTGATAGAAAAGATGGGCGAAAGCACATGATAAAACTAAAGCGTCACTATGCTGCCATGGCATTGATCTTGTCACTTTTTGGATGTGATTCATCTGGACGGAATATTGAAAATAACAAAGCAATCGAGGATAAAAACAAGGTGAGCCAAACCTATTCAAATCAAGCTGCTGATGACAAAATGCTATTGGTGTTGTCTGCACCTTCTGTACATGATCCGTATTACAAATCTGCTTTTCAACGAATTGTAGATTTTCAGATTGATTATGCAAAATCAATTTTGGGTAATGACAATGTCGTGATTTTGGTGGATGAGGATACCAAGCCTTATTTCACGGGCAAAGTGCCTGAAGATATTTTACTGGTGGATGATGTCCGTGATATCTGGATGCGCGACTTTACTACGGTTAATCCAATGCAGCCTGTGCAATTTACCTATACTTGGGCCTCGATGACCAAGAAACAAAGTAAAGATGTGCAAAAAAGTTTCAGTCAGTTTGCTGATCGTTATAAAATTCAAAGAGCTAAAACTGATTTGATGATTGATGGTGGTAACCTTGTTGATGATTATGCGGGTCGTGTCATTACCACTACACGTTTTATGGAAGATAATGAGCTTAGCTATAACGAGGCCAAACAAGAGTTAAAGGCTACGTTGGGTGCAACCGAAGTTGCCATCTTAGAACCAGATGAAGAAGTGCTGGCACATTCAGATGGCATGGTCAGTTGGGTGGATAAAAATACTTTGCTTGTGAATGACTATTCAAAAACACCATCATTTAGAACAACCGTAATGAAGGAGTTAAAAGCATCATTTCCAACTGCAAAAATTGTGGAAGTGCCTGTTGAATATAAGACCAATCCCAAAGGGCAATGGGAAGGTTTTGAGTCAGCATGTGGTGTGAATTTAAATGCCACGGTCACACATCACAATATTTATGTGCCAACCTTTAATATGCCGCATGATCAAAAAGCATTAACGATCATCAAGCAGAATACCAGTAAGAAAGTCATTCCTGTAAATGCTGAAAGTGTTTGTCCAATGGGCGGTAGCGTGCGTTGCCTCACTTGGCAGGTGACAGGGGACAATGCTGTGAAACTTATTCAAGCGGCGAGAGATAAGTAATTGATTTATAACTTGCATCGGCTGGTTCACAAGCCGATGCAAGTTGTTTAAACTCACATGCCGTTTTATTGTGCTAATAACAAATGAAGTTTATTAATATTATTGGTACGACAGGTTCAGGTAAATCGACGTTTGCCCGACAGTTGGTGCAAAAACAACAATTAAAATATATCGAACTTGATAATTTACTTTGGCTGGATGATTGGCAAGAATTGACAAATGAAGCCTTGTTTTTGAAGCTGAAAATCTCAATGAAAAATGCTGCGACAGGGTGGGTCATTGATGGTCTTTATACCCGCACTATTCCAATGATGATGGAGAAAGTAGATACCGTCATCTGGTTAGATTATTCCTTTCACATCAATTTATATCGTTTGACCAAGCGTACATTCGGGCGTGTGATCAGTCGGAAAAAGTTATGGGAAGATTCAAATAATCGGGAAAGTTTAAAATTGATGCTGTCCAAAGAATCTATTTTTATCTGGCTAATTAAATCCTATCCAAAAAACCGAAAAAAATACTTAGCTTTGATGCAAGACCCTGACTATCAGCATATCCGGTTTATTCGTTTAACCTCTCCACAACAAGCAGAAAAATTTTTAGAACAGATTAAGGCCATGCAATGACGTCTATTCGAGCAAAAGCGTTATGCCTATTTCGTCATAATGATAAGGTGTTACTTGCAAAAGCGTATGATCCCAACAAGGATGAATATTTTTTCAGACCCATCGGTGGTGGTATCGAGTTTGGGGAAACATCTATTCAGGCAATTGAAAGAGAGGTCTTGGAAGAAATTCAGCAGCAGCTGACACAGCCTAAACTTATCTGCGTCATGGAAAATCTATTTAGCTTTGATGGGCAGCAAGGCCATGAAATTGTGTTTGTATATGATGCTGAATTTGTAGACTCGTATATATATCAGCGACACCACATACAGGGTTGTGAACCCAATGGACATAGTTATATCGCACAGTGGCTGAGTCGAGAACAAATCGCACTCACTCAATATCCTGTTTATCCAAAAGGCATTGAGCAATGGCTATTCAATGCGAGATCATCTCAAGTTGAGTTTATGGACTCATTCGATAAATCTAAATGAAAGAATTGGTTATAAGGTGATTCGGTATATTCTGCGAAAGCTGCGCCTTCAACAAAGCCAAATTTTTTATAAAGTTTGATTGCTGCATCAAAATGAACGTCTTTTCCTGTTTCTAAACTGACTTTTTGATAGTGACGTTGCTGGGCAAGTTCTAGTAAGTATTCCAGTAGCTGTGCTGCGACCCCTTGACGCAAATGGGCAGGATGAGTCCGCATAGATTTGATTTCTGCATGGTCGGGTGTCAGTTCTTGGATTGCGCCACAGCCCAGTAACTCATCATCGTTCCACAGGGTATAGACGCTAATAGAATCTTTTTGCAGACTGCTGAGGTCTAATGCAAAACTATGTTCAAGTGGGGTATTTTGATGCAGGCTATGCAAGTGGATATAAATCAAATTTTGTACTTGTGGGTGAGAAAAGTCAGCTTTTTTAATGGTCATTGTTATTCAAGCAAATCGTAGGGGGCTGCTTGATTATTAGCATATTTAAAATGCAGTGTTCAACTATATAAAGTTGAACACTGCATTGTCGTTATTAGTTGTGATGACCATGCAACTGACGATATAAACCAGGAGTCACACCTGTCCATTTCTTAAAGGCACGGTGGAAAGTACTGGTTTCACTAAAGCCGACTTGTTGCGCTACATCTTCAAGGGTGAGATTTGGAGTCAACAATAAATGAATTGCAGCATCACGACGCAAGGCATCTTTAACCCCTTGATAGCTTTTGCCTTCCGCAGCCAAACGACGACGTAAGGTTTGTGGTGATAAATATAACATTGCTGCGACATCGTTGAGCGTTGGCATTTCTTCACCAATCTGACTCTTCAATACATCACGAATACGCGAAGTCAACGAGTTGGTATTTTTGAATTTCACTAACAACTGGGCAGGTGCTGCTTTCAAGAATTCTTCTAAAGTCTTTTCATCTTGACGGATTGGGAGATCCAAATAATCTGCAGCAAAGGTAATTTCGGTACGTGGTGCATCGAATTGCATCACGGGCGCAAAGAACAATGCATCGTATTCATCAGCATGGTTTGGACGCTCATAACCAAAATGAACACGTTCTAAAGGGAGACGGCGTTCAATCAACCATGATGCTAGACCATGCCAGATCATCAGCATGCTTTCAGTAATGAAGTGATCAGGGTCTAAAGCTTTAGGAATGTGGGGGACTAAACGTGCTTCATGCTTGTCACGTTCCAAGCTAACGGACCATTCATCTCCAAACAGTTTGTAGAATTGAGAGGAAAGTTCGAGTGCTTGTCCAAGAGTTTTGGAATGGATGATTAATTGACACATGATTGCGAATGTACCCAAGCGACGTGGCTGTACATCGAAACCCACGTGTTCATCTTGGGTGACCATCCATAACATTTTTACAAAACGGGTGTACTGTTCAGGAGAGATTCGAGCCTTTGGTTGGCGAAGCAGTTCAGCCTCTATGCCGACATGTGAAAGTAACGTTTCAACGTCCATGCCTAGGCGTTTAACACCTGTTAAAGCCGCATTCACGAAGTGGATGCTGATCGTATCACGGCTCATATTGAATCCTTCAGTTTCTTTACTATTCACGATAATTGACCTAAATAACCGTCTAAAATATCAAATTGGGCAATTGACAAGAAAAATAATTGCGCTCTGTGTACATGTTAAATTGCCGAAACTATCAAGGTAAATGGCTGAACATGACATTGTTTTTGTGTTTATCCATACCTAGTATAAAAGAAAATTTGAACAAATTGAGTAAAAATTATTATGCCATCTGCACTAAAGGGATTGAAAGTCCTCGATTTTTCGACTTTATTACCAGGGCCATTTGCCAGTATGTACCTTGCCGACATGGGTGCAGAAGTTATCCATGTGGAATCACCGACTCGTCCAGACCTTGTACGGATTATGCCACCCTATGCCAATGGTCAGGCCACTGCGCACAGTTATCTGAATCGGAATAAACAGTCGATTGCACTTGACCTCAAAGATGCAGCCAATATTGAACTGATCAAAAATAAAATCTCTGAGTTCGATATCGTGCTTGAACAGTTCCGTCCAGATGTGATGCGCCGTTTGGGCTTGGACTATGAGACTTTAGCGGAGATTAATCCACGACTTATCTATTGTTCGATTACAGGTTATGGTCAAACAGGGGCTTATAAAGATCGTGCAGGACACGACATTAACTATTTAGCGTTGGCAGGCGTGTCTGGGCATAGTGGTCGTCAAGATGGTGGACCGCCTCCATTGGGCATTCAAATTGCAGATGTGGCAGGTGGTTCTTTGCATGCAGTGATTGGTATTCTTGCTGCGGTGGTCGAGCGTCAACGCAGTGGTCTAGGTCAATATCTTGATATTTCAATGACCGATTGTGTGGCGAGTCTGAATAGTATGGCTGCTTCTGCAAGTCTGGCAGGTAAAACGCCACAAGCACCC
The DNA here is from genome assembly GCF_000369525.1 of Acinetobacter higginsii. Taxonomy (GTDB): domain Bacteria; phylum Pseudomonadota; class Gammaproteobacteria; order Pseudomonadales; family Moraxellaceae; genus Acinetobacter; species Acinetobacter higginsii. The sequence goes on along the minus strand of NZ_KB850073.1, from coordinate 209,472 downwards.
GAGGCGGGAATGCTGAATGGTGCAAGCTTCTATGATTATTATCAAACCAAAGATGGTCGCTATTTTTCAGTGGGAAGTTTAGAGCCACAATTTATGACAGGCTTGGCTGCAGCGTTAGAATTACCTGTACTGCTTGTAAAAGGAACATCGTTTGACCCAGAAGATCGTCAAGCGGTAAAGCAAGCCTTGCGGGAAAAGTTTAAAACACAAGACTTTGCAGAATGGCAGCATCTGTTCCAAAGCTTAGATATTTGTGTTGAACCTGTACTCAGTCTGGATGAAGCGTTGGTCTCGCCAATGGCTCAACAAAGAGGCTGGGTGGTTGATGTGCCAGTATCGGAAAATGCATCACAAACTGAGCCACAGTTGGCCTGTCCGATCAAGTTTTCCCGTTCGCAAATGAAGTATGCCTTTATCGGTCAGGGTTTGGGTGAGGGTAAATGGTAGAAAATATGTGCGACTAATCACTGATTGTTAAAATATTGTACAGATTGTTAACATTTTGAATAAGTTGTAATTTAAAAATGAGAGTAACCTTTTATACACAATAACATAAAAGGTTACGTAAACATGACAATCTCTAAGTCTTTGATTGTTTCTTGTTTATCCGTTCTATCATTGAGTCTTTTCACACAACATACTCAAGCAGCATCTTCCGCATTTGACCCAAATGGTCAATGGCTGTTTGGTGATTGGAACGGTCAACGCACTGCGTTGCAAGAACAGGGTTACAAATTTTCTGCTGATTACACAGGTGAATTTGCAGGGGTTTTAGATTCTAAACAATACTCAAGCCACGGCAGTGAATTCACTGGACAATTGGCGTTGGGCACAAACTTCGACCTAAATAAAATTTTAGGTTGGCAAGATACTGAGGCGCAGATCACGGTGACATACCGTGATGGTCAGTCTTTGTCACAAACCGCAGATGGCTTACAAGGTCACCAAAGTTCTGTACAAGAAGTTTGGGGGCGTGGTCAAACGTGGCGTTTAACCGACCTTTGGATCAAAAAGAAATTTTTAGATCAAGCTTTAGATATTAAAGTGGGTCGTTTTGGTGAAGGTGAAGATTTCAACAGTTTTAACTGTGATTTCCAGAACTTATCGCTATGTGGTTCTCAGGTGGGTAACTGGGTTGGTGACCAATGGTACAACTGGCCTGTGAGCCAATGGGCATTGCGTGTCAAATATAACCTACAGCCAGATCTTTATGCACAAATCGGGGCGTATGAATATAACCCTGAGAACTTACAGCGTGGCAAAGGTTTTAACCTAAGTACCGATGGCTCTCGTGGTGCGATTATTCCAGCAGAAGTGGTCTGGAATCCTAAACTGGGTGCACTTGCTTTGCCAGGTGAATACCGTTTTGGTTATTACTACAGTACAGCGGATGCCGCAGAAATCGAGAATCCTGCCAAGACTGGACATAAACAAGGCGGTTGGTTTACTGCGAAACAACAGTTGACTCGTCATGATGGTCAGTCAGATCGTGGTTTAACTGGCTTTGTCAATGTCACAGTGCATGATTCTAAAACCAATGCCATTAAAGACATGCAAAATGTTGGATTGGTCTATAAAGGTTTGTTGGATCAACGTCCTCAAGATGAAATTGCCTTAGGTGTTGCTCGTATTCACGCTAATGACAAAAACAATAGTCTATTGGATGAAGAATATAACACTGAGTTGTATTACGGCATTCATGCCACCAACTGGCTCACCATCCGTCCAAATATTCAATATGTCCACCATGTCGGTGCATTGAAGGATGGGGATAAGACCTGGGTGGGCGGTATTAAGTTCCAAACCATTTTCTAATTTTGATACTCGAGCAATTTTGCAGACGCAGTTCATACGATGGGCGATATCTGCAAAGTTCTTGTTGTGATTTGAACTCGACCATAAAAAGAGACTTTTCTTGCTTTTTATGGATCTAAAATATAAAAGATGCAAGGTGATCTTATGAATCAATCTGCTTCAAAATCTGGGCTTAGAACTTTGACGGTGGTGATTATCGCCCTCATTGCATTGTTCTTGCTCGTTGGCGGTATCTGGCTCGCAGCAATTGGCGGGTCTTTTTATTATGTGATTGCGGGCGTGCTGTTGCTCATTGTAGCAGTACAACTTTATAAACGTGCCTCAGGTCCTTTATGGGTTTATGCGGCATTGATGTTAGGTAGTGTGGTTTGGGGTGTATGGGAAGTTGGGACCGACTTCTGGGCACTGGCACCACGTCTTGATATCCTTGGCATCTTAGGTTTGTGGTTACTCATTCCAGCGGTGACGCGTGGGATTGATAACCTCACTTCAAGTAAAGTGGCATTGTCATCGACTTTAGCCATTGCAATTGTGGTGATGGTGTACTCGATCTTTAATGATCCACAAGAAATTAATGGTGTGATTCAAACGCCACAGCCAGCACAAGCGAAAGCCGTGGATGGTATTGCCCCTGAAGATTGGCCTGCATATGGTCGTAGTCAGGGCGGTGAACGTTATTCTCCATTGACACAGATCAACGATAAAAACGTCAAAGATCTCAAAGTGGCTTGGACATTACGTACTGGTGATTTCCGAACTGAAAATGATTCGGGTGAAACCACCAACCAAGTAACACCAATCAAGATCGGCAATAACATGTTTATGTGTACACCACATCAACATTTAATTTCGATTGACCCTGCGACAGGTAAGGAAAAATGGCGTTTTGATCCTAAGCTCAAAACCGATAAAACCTTCCAGCATTTAACTTGTCGTGGTGTGATGTACTACGATGCTGCCAATACCACTGAATTTGCAACCAGTTTACAGGCGAAAAAGTCGACCTCAACCGAGTGTCCGCGTAAAGTCTTTGTTCCTGTAAATGATGGTCGTTTAGTGGCAGTTAATGCAGATACAGGTAAAGCATGTTCTGACTTTGGTCAAAATGGTGAAGTGAATTTACAAGAATTCATGCCATATGCATATCCAGGTGGTTATAACCCAACATCTCCGGGTGTGGTTTCTGGTACCACTGTAGTGATTGCAGGTTCTGTAACAGATAACCATTCGAATAAAGAGCCATCAGGTGTGATTCGTGGTTATGACGTGAACACAGGTAAATTATTGTGGGTATTTGATACAGGCGCAGCTGATCCAAATGCAATGCCAGGTCAAGACACTCAGTTTGTTCATAATTCACCAAATGCATGGGCGCCACTTGCCTATGACTCAAAACTAGATATCGTCTATGTCCCAACAGGTGTGGGTACACCAGATATCTGGGGTGGAGACCGTACTGAGTTGAAAGAGCGTTATGCGAACTCAATGCTGGCGATCAATGCTACGACAGGTAAACTGGTATGGCATTTCCAAACCACACATCATGATTTGTGGGATATGGACGTACCATCACAACCGTCATTGGCTGATATTCAAGATAAATCTGGTCAAACGGTTCCAGCGATTTATGTATTGACTAAAACAGGCAATGCCTTTGTTTTAGATCGTCGTAATGGTCAGCCGATTGTACCAATTACCGAGAAACCTGTTCCGCAAACTGTGAAATGGGGACCACAAACCAAAGGTGAGTTCTACTCAAAAACTCAACCATTCTCTGACTTTGATTTAGCACCGAAAGATAAATTGACTGATAAAGATATGTGGGGTGCCACCATGTTTGATCAGTTGATGTGTCGTGTGAAATTTAAACGTCTGAATTACGATGGTATCTATACACCACCTTCTGAAAATGGAACTTTGGTATTTCCTGGAAACTTAGGTGTGTTTGAATGGGGCGGTATGTCAGTGAATGCTGATCGTCAGGTTGCAGTCATGAACCCGATTGGCTTGCCATTCGTAAGTCGTCTAATTCCTGCAGATCCAAACCGTCAACCTGTGGCACGTGGTGCTGGTACTGAACAGGGTATGCAACCGATGTATGGTACGCCATATGGTGTTGATATCAGCCCGTTCCTATCTCCATTGGGTTTACCATGTAAACAACCAGGTTGGGGCTTTGTTGCAGGTGTGGACTTGAAAACTCATGAAGTGGTATGGAAAAAACGTATTGGTACCATTCGTGACAGCTTGCCAACCTTATTCCAGTTACCACCAGTGAAAATTGGTGTACCTGGTTTAGGCGGCTCGATTTCGACTGCGGGTAATGTGATGTTTGTCGGTGCAACCCAAGATAACTACATTCGTGCATTCAATGTTTCAAATGGCGATAAGTTATGGGAAGCACGTTTACCTGCAGGTGGGCAAGCAACCCCAATGACTTATGAAGCCAATGGCAAACAATATGTGGTGATTATGGCCGGTGGACATGGTTCATTCGGTACCAAAATGGGTGATTATCTCGTTGCGTATGCTTTACCTTAAATCCCTCCCAACCTCCCTTTATGAAAGGGAGGAGTTCTCTAATTTAATCCTTGCGCCACTATAATCGTGGCTCAGGGTGAGGGGAGATTAAAAGTCCAGATTTATCTGGGCTTTTTCTTTTTGTGGCAATTAGATAGGCTTATCAATAAAACCGTTATTAAATATGCAAAAAAAGCATTTTGTTGATGAATAAAAGCTCGCTATGCTAGTCGCCTTTATAATGAATGACTAGCCATACGCCATGTATTTATATACGGATTTCGATCAACAACTGATTAACCAACGTGTTGCTCAGTTTCGCGATCAAACAGAACGCTATTTAGCTGGAAAATTAACAGAAGACGAATATCGTCCATTACGTTTGCAAAATGGTCTGTACGTGCAACGTTATGCACCTATGCTCCGTATCGCTGTGCCGTATGGCTTGATGAATACCAAACAACTCAGAAAAATTGCTGAAATTGCGACAGAGTACGATCGTGGTTATGCGCACGTTTCAACCCGTCAAAATATTCAGTTGAACTGGCCTGCATTGGAAAATGTACCTGACATTCTAGCTGAGCTAGCAACGGTACAAATGCACGCCGTACAAACTTCAGGTAACTGTATCCGTAATACCACCACTGACCAGTTTGCAGGTGTGGTTGCAGGTGAGATTGCCGACCCACGTCCGACCTGTGAATTGATTCGTCAGTGGAGTACCTTCCACCCTGAATTTGCTTTCTTACCACGTAAGTTCAAAATCGCGGTATCGGCTTTAGCAGAAAAAGACCGTGCTGCCACTGCATTCCACGACATCGGTGTTTATCTGGTTCGTAATGATGCAGGTGAGATGGGTTATAAAATCATGGTCGGTGGTGGTCTGGGCCGTACCCCGATTATTGGTAGCGTGATCCGTGAGTTTTTACCACGTGAAGATTTAATTGCTTATTTAGAAGCGACATTGCGTGTTTATAATTTACATGGCCGTCGTGATAACAAATATAAAGCGCGTATCAAAATTTTGGTGAAAGCTTTGACACCAGAAGTGTTTGCACAAAAAGTGGAAGCTGAATTTGAGCACACGCGTGAAACATTGAAGATTCAACCTGAAATCTTGAAAAAATTAGATGAAGAATTTACCCCATTTAATTATCAAGATTTAGAAGATGAGGACTTCACCGACTTATTCGCTGCACATCCAAAATTCAAACAGTGGTTTAACGTCAATACCAATGCACATAAAGTGAAAGGTTATCGTATCGTTACGATTTCTTTGAAGCGTGCAGGTATTGCACCGGGTGATGTCACCAGCGAAGAAATGAACTTAATTGCGGATTTGGCCGATAAATATACTTTCGGTGAGTTCCGTACCACGCACGAACAGAACATTTCATTGGTCGATGTGCCGCAGAAAGATCTATTTGAATTGTGGCAAACGCTTGAACACAGCGACATGGCACGTGCACATATTGGTTTTATTACCGATATTATTTGCTGCCCAGGCGGTGACTTCTGTTCATTGGCAAATGCCAAATCGATTCCAATTTCAGAAGCGATCAGTCGTCGTTTTGACGACTTAGACACCATTTATAATCTGGGTGAACTTGATCTGAACATTTCGGGTTGTATGAATGCCTGTGGTCATCACCATGTCGGTAACATCGGTATTTTAGGTGTAGATAAGAAAGGTGCTGAGTTCTATCAAATCACTTTAGGTGGTCATGCAGATCATGATGCATCACTTGGTGATATCTTAGGGCCTTCTTTTGCCGCTGAAGTCGTACCAGATGTGATTGATGAAATCTTGAATACTTACCTTGACTTACGTACAGAAGGTGAGCGTTTTATCGATACCTATCGCCGTGTTGGGATTCAACCATTTAAGGAGCGTGCTTATGCTTAATACAACGCTACAAGTGCTCTCTAAAGATGGCACAATTGCAGACAATACTTATCAAGTCATTGCTGAAGATGGAGCGATTCCACAAGGTGATGTGGTTGTAACAGCTGAACAGTTGGATCAATTGGCAAAGGTGCAAGGCAAAAAGGCGCTTTACATTACGGTGAATGATTCACCTGAAACCCATCAATTTCCATTGAATGAGCTAGATGCCATTTTTATTGAATTTGCTGGTTTTAATGATGGCCGTGGTTATTCATTCGCTGCCTTATTGCGTCGCCAAGGGTATCAAGGTGAATTACGTGCAGTCGGTGATATATTTAAGGATGTTTTAAACTATTTAAAACGTTCTGGCTTTGATACTTTTGTCGTCAAAGAAGGGAAAGATATTCATGAAGCTGCTGCAGGGCTTCAAGATTTTACCAATCCTTATCAAGCATCGACTGCTGTACCACAAGCAAGCTATCAAACTGGCGCATAAGCAGATTGAAAGAAAAAAGCTGAACCTTGGTTCAGCTTTTTTTGCTTTAATTGCTAAGTTCACAATGATTATTCATCTAACTGACAATTGATCATCCATTTAATTCCAAACTGATCAGTGAATGCGCCATAGAGCGCACCCCAGAAGGTTTTTTCTAAGGGCATCTCAATTTGGCCATTTGCAGACAAGGCATTGAATAATCGTTGTGCTTCGTCTTGTTCATCAGGATCAAGATTAATTGAAATATAGTGGTTGTTACCTTGGGTAAATACGCTATTTTGAGCGCAGAATTGATCATTAACATCTGAAGCCATCAATACGGTAAATTCATTGATGGGTAGGGAAACATGTAAAACCAAGTTCTTATCCGCTTCTGAAAGGCTGACGCCTTCAGTAGGTGGCATATCGCTATAACGGCTGAGCATGGCAAATTCACCACCAAACACAGATTTATAAAAATTGAATGCTTGTTCTGTTTGTCCTTTAAAATTTAGATAATGATTAAGTTGCATGTTGTACTCCTTGTTGTTTTTTTATACACAGCATAACTTATCGGGAATTTAACAATGGGTGCATTATTTTTTGTAATCCAAAAAATAAAAATCCTGCATCAAGCAGGATTTTTATTGCATTCAAAGGGCTTAGATTAATTCAATCGCAACCGCAGTCGCTTCACCACCACCGATACATAGGGCTGCAACGCCTTTCTTACCGCCAGTACGTTTAAGCGCGTGAATTAATGTCAGGATGATACGCGAGCCTGTAGAGCCAACAGGGTGACCCAATGCACATGCACCGCCATTGATATTGACTTTTTCAGCATCTAATTTGAAGTCATCGATTGGGCACATGGTCACCATGGCGAATGCTTCGTTGATTTCCCATAGGTCTACGTCTTGCGCATCCCAGCCAGCTTTTTTCAATACTTTTTCGATTGCACCGACAGGGGCAATGGTAAATTCAGAAGGATGTTGAGAGTTAGAAGCAGTTGCCAGAATTTTTGCCAAAGGTTGTAAACCACGTTGTGCCGCAACTTCACTTGAGGTTAATACCAATGCTGATGCACCATCAGAAATTGAACTTGCGTTCGCAGCAGTAATCGTACCATCTTTTGCAAATGCTGGTTTTAATGATGGGATTTTATCGATTTTTGCACTTAATGGTTGTTCGTCTTGATCAACAACCACATCACCTTTACGGGTAGAAACTGTTACAGGAACGATTTCATCTTTGAAGTAACCTTCAGTAATCGCCTTTTGTGCACGCTGCAAAGAACGGATGGCAAAGTCATCCATCTGTTCACGGGTATAGCTACGTTTATTCGCCATATCTTGGGCAAATGAACCCATTAAACGACCAGTTTCAGCATCCTCCAAACCATCAAGGAACATATGATCCTTAATTTCACCATGACCCATACGGTAGCCAGCACGTGCTTTGGGTAATACATATGGTGCATTGGTCATTGATTCCATACCACCTGCAACCACGATCTCTGCACTCCCTGCTTTAATCATATCTGCTGCTTGCATCACTGCTTTCATGCCAGAACCACACAGTTTGTTAATGGTCACTGCACCGGTAGAGTCTGGTAAGCCCGCTTTACGCATTGCTTGGCGCGCAGGGCCTTGTTTTAAGCCTGCAGGTAAAACACAACCCATGATTACTTCTTCTACATCAGTCGGTTGCAGGCCAGAACGGGCAATTGCTTCTTTAATGGTAACTGCACCTAATTCTGGCGCTGTAACACCAGATAATGCACCTTGGAAGCCGCCCATTGCTGTACGAGCGCCATTAACGATTACGATATCAGTCATGATGTGTCTCCACACTTATAATTTATAAAAATGTTCCAAACTTAAGCAGTATAGTAAAAAAAGGATCGGAATAAAGGGTTTTACTTATTTTAGGCTAGACTGAGGAGTTTTTAGCAACTTGATAACTTTTCAAAGCGAATATTGCCCATCCGACTTAAAACAATCTTCGTATGGTGCTGAGGGGATTCAGAGCAGTAGACAAAGCTGCCATTGGAGGCAAAGGGAAGGCCGTTCTCAGCTTGAAAAACAAGAGAGTTGGGGCTTCGTCCAAAAGACCTAAAGTTGAGGTAACCATATTTATGGTTCAAAGGAACGCTAAAGAGGAGAGTCTCATTCTGATCACGTTGGTTGTTTCGATTAATATCAATAAATCCGATAAAACCTTTATTCCAATTTGTGTCACAGTTCTCAAAATTTGAACTTGGGCACAGCATCACATTTTTATGATGAAGTTGTGCATCCGTTTTTGCTTTTTGTATATGAATTGTGAGGATTCTTTTAAGGTAGTTTACTTCAGCAGAGATCATCATTTCACGAAAATGGGGGATTGCAACAGTAATCAAAATTGTCAGAATTCCAAGGGTGATGACTAATTCAATCAAAGTAAAGCCAAATGGTTTAAACATATTCTACCTATCTATTTTTATTAATTTTTTTATTAACAGTGTGTTAAATGAAAACTTAATTTTGCTAGTGAGTATTTCTAAAAAAAAAATTAAGATATACTAAAGCACAAGTTTCCGAACAATAATTCAATCAGATACCCGATGGGAATTGAAAATTTACTGAACTACAACGGAAATTGTAAGAAATTTTGTCAATAATTTATGAGGTTAAAGTTATCAAGCACTTGGAAAATTCATCAAGTGTTTGTATGATTCAAAGTGAAGTGAATAGCTGAAAAAATAATACTGTAGAACACCTGTGTTCTCAGGACGAAAAATCATAGGCTGAGCTTACACAAAACAATTGTTATCTCTGGAGGATATCCATGAAATTGAGTCGTATTGCACTTGCTATGCTTGTTGCTGCTCCTTTAGCTGCTGCGAATGCGGGCATAACTGTAACTCCATTATTGGTTGGTTATAGCTGGCAAGACAGTAAGCATAATAATGACAACCTAACAACTCATGCTGAGTTGCAGGATGATTTATTTGTTGGTGCTGCATTAGGCGTTGAATTAACACCTTGGTTAGGTTTTGAAGTTGAATATAACCAAGTGAAAGGTGATCTTGACGGTACTGGCGTAGCTAATGCTGAATATAAACAACAAACAGTTGCTGGTAATTTCTATGCAACTTCTGACCTAATCACTAAAAACTATGACAGCAAAATTAAGCCGTACGTATTATTAGGTGCTGGTCAAACTAAAACTGATTTTGATGGTATCTATGAAGTTAAGAAAGATACTATTGGTAATGCTGGTTTAGGTGCTTTCTGGCGTTTAAACGATGCTTTATCACTTCGTACAGAAGCTCGTGGTACTTACGACTTTGATGAGAAGTATTGGAGATATACAGCACTTGCTGGCTTAAACGTAGTTCTTGGTGGTCACTTGAAACCTGCTGCTGCAGTAGTAGAAGTTACTCCAGTTGCTCCAACTCCAGTTGCTCCACAGCCACAAGAGTTGACTGAAGATCTTAACATGGAACTTCGCGTATTCTTCGATACGAACAAGTCTGACATCAAGCCGCAATATAAGTCTGAAATTGCTAAAGTTGCAGAGAAGTTAGCTGAATACCCGAATGCGACTGCTCGTATTGAAGGTCACACAGATAACACTGGTCCACGTAAGTTGAACGAACGTTTATCTTTAGCGCGTGCTAACTCTGTTAAGTCTGCACTTGTAAATGAATACAACGTGAATGCAACTCGTTTGACAACTCAAGGTTTCGCTTGGGATCAACCGATTGCTGACAACAAAACTAAAGAAGGTCGTGCTATGAACCGTCGCGTATTCGCTGCGATCACTGGTAGCCGTACTGTTCTTGTACAACCTGGTCAATAAGCTCAATAATTTGAGTTTATGAACTAAAAAAAAGCGACTCGTTAGAGTCGCTTTTTTTTATGTATATATAGGTTTTTGTAGCATTGATGTAAAACTAAAACATAAGGATTCAAAACTAGAATAATCTTGCCTTAACTTTGGATACATTGTGGGAATTATTTAGTTTTATTGAAAAGATTTTGATACCTTGTTAAAATTTTGATTAAAAAGTGATAAGCTCTCACAGCTTTATTAGATGTTGTTAAAATAGAATTTTCTAGATTTTTGGGAGAGAAATAAGTGGTTTTTTCAGTGGCTGCTAACTAAATGTTGTCAAATACTTGGAAAATTGATCAGGTATTTGTATGATTCAACATAAAGTGAATGACTGAAAAAGATACAATAAGATTATTTCTCAGTATTCAAAAACTATTAGAGTTTAGAGAACAAACAATTTTTTGTTTTTTGGAGGATATTCCATGAAAATGAGTCGTATTGCACTTGCTATGCTTGTTGCTGCTCCTTTAGCTGCTGCGAATGCGGGTGTAACAGTCACTCCATTAATGCTTGGTTATCACTGGTACCCTGAGAATGCTCAGGACAAAATGCGTGATACTTTAACAGATCGTGATCCGCAGGGTCGTGGTGATGCTGGAAGCTTAAAAAATGGCGTTGCGTTACAGAGTGATTTACTTGTTGGTGCTGCAATTGGTGTTGAGTTAACTCCTTGGTTACAAGCAGAGATTGAATATCAACAAACAAAAGCTGACGCAGCTCGTAATGAGAAAACTAACTTTAATGGTCAGCCGTGGGATGCTAAGCAACAAACTTTAAGTTTGAATGCAATTGCTACTGCTGATGTGTTTACTGGTAATTATGACAGTAAAATCAAGCCGTATGCTTTATTAGGTGTTGGTCATTCTAAAATTACAGTAGATAACCCAGGTTGGGATCGTCGTTCATATGACACAATCAGCAACTTAGGTGGTGGTGTGTTATGGCAAGTAAACGATGCTTTAACACTTCGTACAGAAGGTCGTGCAGTTTATAACTACGACAATAAGTGGTGGGAAGGTCAAGCCTTGGCAGCACTTCAAGTTGTTGTTGGTGGCCACTTGAAACCTGCTGCTGCTCCAGTGGTGGAAGTTGCTCCAGTTGAACCAACTCCAGTTGCTCCGCAACCACAAGAGTTGACTGAAGATCTTAACATGGAACTTCGTGTCTTCTTTGATACGAACAAATCTGTTATCAAACCACAATACAAAACTGAAATCGCTAAAGTTGCTGAGAAGTTAGCTGAGTTCCCGAATGCGACTGCTCGTATTGAAGGTCACACAGATAACACTGGTCCACGTAAGTTGAACGAACGTTTATCTTTAGCACGTGCTAACTCTGTTAAGTCTGCACTTGTAAATGAATACAACGTGAATGCAACTCGTTTGACAACTCAAGGTTTCGCTTGGGATCAACCGATTGCTGACAACAAAACTAAAGAAGGTCGTGCTATGAACCGTCGCGTATTCGCTGCGATTTCTGGTAGCCGTACTGTTTTAGTACAACCAGGTCAACAAGCTCAGTAATTTGAGTTTATGAACTGAAAAAAGCGACTCGTCAGAGTCGCTTTTTTTATATGAGGGATTTAAGTAATAAAGCATTGGGATTCTCCTTTTTGTTTAATGGGGTTAAGGTATTTCAATCACTATCAATTATTTACCATATCTCTTTTTTTAACTGCTGCTTAGTATTTTGTCTTTCACGACGATGTTGTGCTCGAGGCTTCTCGGTTTCATGAACTCCACCTTTGTGTAATAAAGGTGAAAGCGCTACAGGGTTACGGACCTTAATTTTTGGCATTTCTTTGAGTTTCATTTGATTATCCTTTGATACATAAAATTTGTTTAAGGGTATGCACAATTTCAATCAAGTCTGATTGGTTTGCCATGACTTGATCAATATCTTTATAAGCAGCCGGAATTTCATCAATCACCGCACTGTCCTTTCGGCATTCGATGCCTTGGGTCTGCTGAATCAAGTCATCTTGGCTAAACAGCAGTTTTGCCTTGCTGCGGCTCATTTTTCGTCCTGCACCATGTGAACATGAACAGAAGGACTCAGGATTCGCTTTACCTTTAACGATATAAGAACGAGCTCCCATTGAACCTGGAATGATGCCTAATTCATCTTGGCCCGCTCGAATTGCCCCCTTACGTGTGATTAAGAGATCCTCACCAAAATGAGTTTCTTGACTGACGTAATTATGGTGGCAATTAATCGCTTCTTTGGTCATTTGAAAAGGGGGGAGTAATGGTCGAATTGCCTCTAAAATCAGACGCATCATTTCACGTCGATTTTCAAACGCATATTCTTGTGCCCACTCAACGGCTTCCACATAATCATTAAAGCTATTTGAACCTTCCGCAAAATAACTCAAATCTTTATCTGGTACATGTCCAAATCGATGCTGAGCTTCTTTCTTTGCCAGTTCGATGAAGTAGGTTCCAATGACATTGCCTAAGCCACGGCTGCCTGAATGTAGCATCACCCAGACATCCTGATTTTCATCAAGGCAGAGTTCGATAAAGTGATTACCACCACCTAAAGTTCCCAGTTGTTTCTGCCAAGTGGCATCAAACTTTCTTAACATTCGAATCAAGCCAGAATGTTTTTTAATGATGGGTTGTAAGCGTTTTTCAAGTGGGATGATACTCGAAGCTTTTGCTTTCACCTGTTTGTGTAATTCAAAGCCTACAGGGACTTTGCGTTCGATTGCATGACGTAGCGGTGCAAGGTTGTCTGGAAGCTGTGTAGCTTTTAGATTGAGCCTTATTGCGTTCATTCCACAACCAATATCAACACCTACAGCGGCAGGAATGATGGCGTGTTTGGTCGGAATGACGCTGCCTACGGTAGCACCTTTACCCACATGTACATCAGGCATCACGGCAATATGTGAATAAACAAATTGCAGTTGTGCCATTTTTTTCAGTTGTTCAATACTTTCACTATCAATATCGTTGGTGAAGATTTTCACCGGAACGCCATATTGAGCATCTGCATTGAGTATTTTTTGTATGCCCATTTTCTTGTCTCGGGATATTTTAATTTTTCGTCCGAATAGGCATAAAAAAACCTAGCGAATGCTAGGTTGAATAGAGCATTCGGACAAGTGATCAATAGATTTGTACACTTGTCCGTGAGTCGACAGTGCCAAACCTTATTGTGTAGTTCCTTGTGGTAATGGCATGTCGTCCTCCTATCATATGGTGCCGTTGAAAATATGAGCGAGATTTTACTCATATTTTCAATTGGGTCAAGTAAAAAAGCGGTTTTTTTATTCGCCTTCTTTCACATTCATATCTTTATATGCAATCAGTTTAGTCTTGTGTTTCCACTTATAACCCAGCCAAATCGCTAAGAATAATGGAATACTAATATAGGTTGAAATTAAACCTAACCAGTCAATTTTTCCGCCAAGTAAAGCTTGGTAGTTTTGACCTAAAATGATGATTGAACAAAGAATAAATGCAAACCAAGGTGCAAATGGGAAGAATTTGGCACGGTAAGCCAGATCTTCAACTTTATAACCCTGAGCAATATAGCCTTTACGGAAGCGGTAGTGTGAAATCGCAATACCTAGCCAGACAATGAAGCCACACATCCCAGACATGTTGAGTAACCAGTTGAAGACTTGTTTCTCGCCAATAAAGGTGGTTAGGAAGCACAGTGCAGCAACCGCAGTGGTCGCATAGAGTGCATTCATTGGTACGCCACGGCCATCTAGTCTTGAGAACCACTTAGGTGCACGACCTTGTTTTGCCATATCAAATAACATACGGGTAGAAGAATACATGCCCGAGTTACCAGCAGATAAGATCGCACTCAGAATAACCGCATTCATCAAACTTGCTGCAAAGGCAAAGCCTGCTTTTTCATACAATAAGGTGAATGGTGAGAGGGCAATATCTTCACTTTGCGCTGCTTTTAATAGCAGTGGATCATCATAGCTGACCAATGTACCGATGATGAAAATACAAAGGATATAGAACAGTAAAATACGCCAGAAGATTTGTTTAATTGCCAATGGAATGGTCTTTTTAGGATCTTTCGATTCACCTGCGGCAACCCCAACCATTTCAGTTCCCTGAAAGGAGAATCCAGCAATCATGGCCACACCGATTAAGGCTTGCAAACCACCCACAAAAGGCGCTTCTTTATAAGTCCAGTGCTGAAATACCGATACATTGGGTGTCATCATGATTTTAAAAATCATCCAGATACCAATAATGATAAACACGATAATCGCGATCACTTTGATCAAAGAGAATAAGAATTCACTTTCACCAAACCCTTTGACTGTTAAGGCGTTAATACCAAAAATAATGGCAAGGAAAATGGCACTCCAGTAGAACCCCGGAATATCGGGGAACCAAAACTTCATGATGAACTGGACGGCAACCAATTCAAAGGCAACCGTAATCGCCCAGTTATACCAATAGTTCCAACCCAAGGCAAAACCAAAGCCATCTTCGACATAGCGGCTACCATAGGTAAAGAATGCACCAGACGTTGGATTGTGTGTGGCTAACTCACCTAAGCTGGTCATCAAGAAATAAATCATGATACCGATGAGGGCATAGGCCAATAACGCACCACCTGGACCTGCAGTGGCAATGGTTGAACCTGAAGCAAGGAATAAGCCTGTGCCGATCGATCCACCAATGGCAATCATGTTCAGGTGGCGAGCCCCGAGCTTGCGCTGAAGGTGTTGAGGAGCAGATGTATCGCTCATAAAAATTCCTTAAAATGTTTATTTTGCACAGGCATATAACACCTTGAATCCTTGTTGATCGGCTTTCACCAGACATTCACCAAAGCTTTGTTCAATGATAGGAGGGTAGTTTAGAAAACGATTTGCTACGATCCATAATTCACCTGAATTTTTCAGATGTCTTTTCGCACGTTGGCAAAGTTCCTCACTCGTATCGTAATTGGTATGAATTCCCTGATGAAAAGGCGGATTGCTGACGATCGCATCTAAATCATTCGGTGCATCTACAAAACCAGTGACAGCTTGGAGATTTAACTGAGTTAAATTCAGACCATTTCGTTGAAAAGTCATCTCAGTAGACCGTAATGCAAATGCATCAACATCAAGTGCAAAAATTTGCCGATTCGAATCTAGTTTGGCCAAATAGGCACTAATAATTCCAGCGCCACAACCAAAGTCGGCAATCTTACCTGATTTTACTTGACTAAGGTAAGGGACTAATACAGCTGTTCCGACATCTAAATGATCTTGACTAAATACACCAGGCAAGGCACAGATATTTAACTGTTCTTGATCTATTTGAACTGTATAAGTTTTTAACCAGTGTTCAAGTGGTTTTAACTGCTCTGTTCTTTCGATCTTCATTTGCCAAAGTTGGCAGTGACGTGCACTGTCAAGTTTTAGTGTTTTGCCATATTGCAATAATTGTTTTGCTGCCCGCTCAACGCCCCCTTTTTTTTCACCAACCAGAAAAATATTTTGATCAAGTTTTAAATGGCTAACCACAACGTGCAGAATATAATTCAGGAGTTCTTTAGACTTTGGAACGAAAATAACAACCTGATCAAACTGTGCTTGTGGGAATTCCACGGAAAAATGAGAGCGAATTCCAGAGCTGATAAAACCTTGATGATCAGCATAATTCCAAGTCCATACTGAGGCTTGGACTTTATTGGGTAAATTTTTGGCGAGTTGATCATTTGGGGCATTAATCAGTAAAACTTGCCCGCTTAAATAATCTTGCTGTCTGATGACAACTTCACTACGTGGATCCATTTTGATCTCTCATCAAAAACAAAGCCCAGTCGTGAAACTGGGCACTTGTCATGGTTGGATGATTATTTATGTGTTTCAGGTAAAACAATATTTAAAATTAGGGCCGCGATACCACCTGTTGCGACACCAGAACTGAAAATATTTTTAAATAGTTCAGGTAGATGCTCAAGAATCTGGGGTACTTGTGCAACACCGAGTCCGAGTGCGAGCGAAATTGCAATAATCAGCAAAGCGCGACGGTCGAGGTGAATACTGGAAAGAATATTGATACCAGAAGCCGCAACAGCCCCAAACATCACCATCACAGCGCCACCAAGTACCGCTTGCGGTACGGCTTGAATCACGGCAGCAACAGCAGGGAATAAGCCTAAAATAACTAGGAGTACGGCAATCCAAATCCCGACATAACGACTTGCCACACCAGTCAATTGAATCACGCCATTGTTTTGGGCAAATACAGAACTTGGGAAGGTATTGAAGATACCAGCTAGGAAAGAGTTGGCACCGTTGACGAGTACGCCACCTTTAATCCGTTGCATCCAGATTGGGCCATCGACCGGCTGATTAGATATTTTACTGGTCGCAGTAACATCACCAATCGCTTCGAGAGAAGTAACTAAATAGATGAATGCCATTGGAATGAACAAACTCCATGAGAAGCTGAGTCCAAAATGCATCGGTGTTGGAATTTGAATTAAAGGTGCATCATTGAGTACTGAAAAGTTTAAATGGCCCATGAATCCAGCAAGAATATAGCCAATCACCAGTGCGATTAAAATTGCTGAACTTTTTACCCAAATAATTTTGATACGATTTAATAGAATAATAATGCCAAGCACGGTGCATGACATAATTAGGTTATCTGCATTGGCAAAGGTGTTGTCCTGCATTGCGGTATAACCACCGCCCATGCTAATCAAGCCTTCTTTAATCAAAGTAAGACCAATCAACAGCACCACAATACCAGTGACTAACGGCGTAATCAGCTTTTTTACCCATGGCAAAATTCGAGAAACGCCCATTTCAATAAATGAACCCGCAATCACAACACCAAAAATGGCTGCCATGACTTGCTCAACAGGTGTACCCGCAGCAACCATTGCACTCCCAATACCAATAATTGGGCCGATAAAGTTAAAACTTGTACCTTGGACAATGAGGAGTCCAGCACCAAATGGACCAACCTTTTTACACTGTAAAAAGGTTGCAATTCCTGAAATGATTAAAGACATCGAAAGGATCATGTTGGTGTCTTCGCGAGAGACGCCAAGTGCTAAACAAATCAGTAAACCAGGGGTGACAATCGGGACTAAAATCGCCAAAAGATGCTGTAGAGCGGCTAAAAATGCAACAAAAGGTTTCGGTCGATCATTGAGTCCGTAGACCAGATCAAGCTGCTGCTGAGGTTGTGAATTCGACATGGGAGTATAAAAAGCGAGAGGCATTAGTGGAATATTCTAATAGAGTTAGTTCGCTTTACCAACGATTCTATGACACTTCGTCAGAAAAAAAGTGCACTGTCAATAAACTGTCACTACTAAAGTTTAGTATTTTTCTGTATAATTTGCCCTCAAATTTAAAGCGTATCGAATTTTACATGTCAGATATTAAAACTCTCCGTAACATTGCCATTATTGCGCACGTCGATCATGGTAAGACGACTCTAGTCGACAAACTTTTACAACAATCAGGTGCTCTTGGTGATCGCGCAGGCGAGATTGAACGTGTTATGGATTCTAACGCGCTTGAGTCTGAACGTGGTATTACCATTCTTGCAAAAAACACTGCAATCAAATGGTTAGACGCACGTACAAACACCGAATACCGCATTAACATTGTGGACACCCCAGGACACGCCGACTTTGGTGGTGAAGTGGAACGTGTAATGTCGATGGTTGACTGTGTATTGCTTCTTGTAGATTCACAAGAAGGTCCAATGCCACAAACTCGTTTCGTAACGCAAAAAGCGTTCGCGCGTGGTTTGAAGCCAATCGTGATTATCAACAAAGTTGACAAGCCAAGCGCGCGTCCAGATTGGGTAATCGATCAAGTATTTGATTTGTTTGATAACCTTGGTGGTACAGACGAACAGTTAGACTTCCCAATCGTTTATGCTTCAGGCTTACGTGGTGTTGCTGGTCCTTCACCAGAAGAATTAGCGGAAGACATGACACCGTTGTTCCAAACAATTGTAGATATCGTTGAACCACCAGCAGTTGATGTTGATGGTCCATTCCAAATGCAGATTTCATCACTTGACTATAACAGTTTCGTAGGTGTAATCGGTGTTGGTCGTATCCAGCGCGGTTCAGTAAAATTAAACACTCAAGTGACTGTAATTGATAAAGAAGGTAAGACTCGTAACGGTCGTATCTTAAAAATCATGGGTTACCACGGTTTAGAGCGTGTTGATGTAGAATCTGCATCAGCTGGTGACATTATCTGTATTACAGGTATTGATGCATTAAACATTTCTGACACGATTTGTGATCCGAAAAATGTAGAAGCTTTACCGCCATTGTCTGTAGATGAACCAACAGTTTCGATGACGTTCCAAGTAAACAACTCACCATTTGCTGGTAAAGAAGGTAAGTTTGTAACTTCACGTAACATTCGTGAACGTCTTGATCGCGAATTGATTCATAACGTAGCATTACGTGTTGAAGATACTGATAGTCCAGACCGTTTCAAAGTTTCTGGTCGTGGTGAACTTCACCTTTCAGTATTGATCGAAAACATGCGTCGTGAAGGCTTCGAAATGGGCGTATCACGTCCACAAGTAATCATGAAAGAAATCGATGGCGAAAAACAAGAGCCATTTGAAAACGTAACTTTTGACGTTGAAGAACAACACCAAGGTTCTGTAATGGAACAAATGGGCTTCCGTAAAGGTGAGATGACCAATATGGAAGTTGACGGTAAAGGCCGTATCCGTATTGAAGCAACTGTACCTTCACGTGGTTTGATTGGTTTCCGTTCAGAATTCTTAACCATGACTTCTGGTACAGGGATCATGACATCAAGCTTCTCGCATTACGGTCCAGCAAAAGCAGGTACTGTTGCGAAGCGTCAAAACGGTGTGTTGATCTCTATGGTTCAAGGGACTTGCTTGGGCTATGCACTCTTCACACTTCAAGACCGTGGTCGTCTGTTCGCTAAACCACAGTTAGAAGTATATGAAGGTATGATCATCGGTATTAACTCTCGTTCTGATGACATGGTTGTTAACCCAACTAAAGCGAAGCAGTTAACTAACGTTCGTGCATCAGGTACTGATGAAGCTTTGACTTTAACACCTGCAATGGAATACACGCTTGAACAAGCGCTTGAATTCATTGAAGATGATGAATTAGTTGAAGTAACTCCAAAATCGATTCGTATTCGTAAGCGTTACTTAACTGAAAACGAACGTAAGCGTAACCGCGATAAATAATTTTTCTTCACTGAAAAATGACAAAACCGCTAAATTTATTTAGCGGTTTTTTATTGCATAAACCTAAGGGGAGGGACATGCTTAAACACATATTTTTATTAAAATAAAAAGTGTTGTTAAAGTGTGAAATAACTTTCTTTTTTTGATAAAAATATTAAATTATCAACATTATGTGGATAACTGCGCCTGTGTAATAAACAATGCAAAAACAGGCTGCGATCAAGTTCAACTCTGGAGAGTTATAGATGAGTATTATTAAAGAATTTAAAGAATTTGCCATCAAAGGCAATATGATGGATTTAGCGATTGGTGTCATCATTGGTGGTGCTTTCGGTAAAATCATTGATTCATTAGTGAAAGATATTGTGATGCCAGTGATTTCATGGATCTTGGGTGGTGATGTGGATTACACCAATTGGTTCCTTATCCTCGGCGACAACCCGAACAATGTGACAACCCTGAAAGCAGCACAGGATGCAGGACTGAATGTATTTGCTTATGGTAGCTTCTTAACTATTCTGATTAACTTCTTGTTATTGGCATGGGTTGTATTCTTGTTGGTGAAAGTGATGAACCGTATCCGCAAACAAGAAGAGGCTGCGCCTGAGCCTGAAGCAACACCTGAAGATGTTCAATTGTTACGTGAAATTCGTGATGAGTTGAAAAAACAAGGTTAATTTGTCTTGAATAAAAAAACGGCATTTGAAATGCCGTTTTTTTATTGCCTATTAAAATAGATTGGCACTGGATAATGCGGTGAAAATCATCATTTCACATAGAAAAATTGCTGCTTTCATTTTAAGATGCTGTGCATATGATCGGGGGATTAACCAACATGAACCAATTATTTGTTTACGGCACGCTGTGCCCAAATCGAGAAAATGCCCATATTTTGGGTGGAATAGGCGGTGACTGGCAGCAGGCTTCGGTGCATGGCACCATTCATATTTTGGATTGGGGGCCAGATCAAGGTTTACCTGCAATGGTTTTGAATGAGGCTGATCCGTTGGTTGAAGGTTATTTGTTTAGCACAGAAAAATTAGAACAGAATTGGCAAATGTTGGATGATTTTGAAGGGATACAATATCAACGTGTAAAGGTTCAGGTTCAGTTGTCTGATGGCAGCACAAGATTGGCATGGACTTATGTGATGAAGCCTCAGGATTAAAAGGTTTATTCTTGGAACAGGCTGTTGAGCTTAAATTAGAATTTAAGCTCAACCCCAGCGATTATCTCAAACCATCCATACGGAATTTGACTTCGACCAGATGGAAGCCAAACTGGCTTTTAATCGGACCATGTAAAATACGCTCTGCTGCGCTAAAGACCAGTTTATCGATCACAGGGACCAACTGACCTTTTTTCACTTCACCGAGTTCACCACCACGTTTTGCTGAATTACAGGTTGAATATTGCTTGGCAACCTTGCTGAAATCCGCACCCGACTGAATCCGTTTTTTTAGCTGCTCAGCCAAGTCTTTGTCTTTAACTAGAATATGTCGAACAATCGCAGTTTGCATGATGTGTTCTCCTTCGTACATTTCATAAGCTTACGCTTTTTTTAACTTCAGTGGCTGGCATTGCGGGCAGAATACACTGGCACGCTGACCTAATTTCATATTTTCCAATGTGGTTTCACAATTCACGCACATTTCACCAGCACGCCCATAGGCCAAAAGCGTCTGCTGAAAATAACCATTTTCACCCATCGCATTGCTATAGTCACGTAAGGTTGAGCCACCTAAGTCAATCGCCTGTTTTAAGATGCGTTTAACTTCAATGACCAATTTTTCCACTTGTGCTTTGCTCAGCGTCGAAGCAGGTTGTGCTGGATGAACCCCGATGTTGAATAAACTTTCAGTCGCATAAATATTGCCGACACCAACCACCACATGGTTATCCATCAAAGCAATTTTAATGCCGACATTCTTTTTACTCAGCTTTTCGTGTAAATAAGCTGCGTTAAAGTCTTCACTGAGTGGTTCAGGACCAAGCGTGTCGATCAATTTACTTTGATTCTGTTGGTCTAACCACAAAATACAGCCAAAGCGACGTGGATCATGGTAGCGAAGTTGCAGATCTTCAAAATCAATCACCAGATGATCATGCTTTCTGAGTGCTTCATTGGGTTCACATAGACGAAAGCTACCAGACATGCCCAGATGCCAGAGCATATGGTCTTGTTCAAATTCAGCTAAAATGTATTTCGAGCGACGTTTAAGTTGAGTCAAACGTTGTCCAACCAGTTTTTCGAGATCGTTTGGAATGGGCCAGCGTAAACTTGCATTCAAGACGTTGACCGCTTGCACACGTTGTTGCAACAACGGCAGCAGGCTGGTTTTGGTGGTTTCAACTTCAGGAAGTTCGGGCATAGAAAGCTCAAGTTGTTTCAACAACGATACAATGAGGGCAAATGTTTCACTTACAATTATGGCGGTATTTAATTTTATTTACCAATGCCAATCAGTAACCAGATTATTGATGATTTTGGCTAAAGTTAATGATGTAAGACAAATATAAAATAATCAGATGCTTACTTTTAAAAATCATCCTTTCGAAATTTTGAGAAATAAGGAATCTTCATGCCTTCACTGAAAATTAACCTTTTATACGGTTGCGTCGCAATGTGTATGGGGGCGGGTAGTAGCGTTGTCTGGGCAGCTGAATCAGATGCGGATCAAGCGGTGCAGCTTCCAACGATCAAAGTTGAAGCAACACGTACAGATACCACTTATATGCAAACGCCTGCATCAATTTTTAGGGTCGATATGCCTCAAAATGATCAATCTGCGCAGGTGAACTTAACCGAAGTGGTGAAAGGGATTCCAAGTGTTCAATTACGCAATCGCGAAAATTACGCGCAAGATTTGCAGCTCTCGATGCGTGGTTTTGGTGCGCGTTCTACCTTTGGTGTGCGCGGGATCCGTTTATATACCGATGGTATTCCAGCAACGATGCCAGATGGTCAAGGTCAAACCTCGAATATTGATTTAAGTAGCCTCAGTCATCTTGAAGTATTAACTGGTCCATTTTCATCACTGTATGGCAACTCATCAGGTGGGGCAATCTTGGCGACGACCAAAGAAGGCCAAGGCAAAGATTCGATTGAGATGAGTTATGCGGGAGGCAGTCATAACAAGAATCGTGCAGGTCTGGTACTACAGGGCGGTGCAAAAAATCAAAATGAACCGAGCTATATCATCAGTTCCTCGTATTTTGATACCGATGGCTATCGAGACCACAGCAGTGCAGAAAAAGTTTTAAATAATGCGAAGCTGACGTGGAATTTGGATGATGGCACTAAAATTAACTGGGTCACCAATTATGTCAAGATTCATGCCGATGATCCTCAAGGCCTAAATCGAACTCAATGGCAGCAAAATCCGCGTCAGGTGAATGATGCGAATAATATATATAACGTTCGTAAAGATATAGAACAAACGCAAACGGGTGTGACTTGGTCTAAACCGATTAATGATCAGCATGAGTTGTATGCGATGGCTTATTTCGGCAATCGTCAGGTGACTCAATATCAATCAATTCCCCAATTCGCGCAAAAAAATCCTAATCACGCTGGTGGGGTGATTGATTTTGAACGCAATTATTATGGTGCTGATTTCCGTTGGACAGGTAAAGAACTGTTGCCGAATACCACTTTTAGTGCAGGGCTTGCGGTTGATAGCATGGATGAAGACCGCAAAGGGTATGAGAACTTTAATCTTGTTAATGGGTCGCCGTCTTATGGGGTAAAAGGCACATTGCGTCGTGATGAAGACAATACCTTGTGGAATGTTGATCCCTATTTACAAGCCTCTTGGCAGTTTTTACCGACTTGGCGTTTAGATACCGGTGTGCGTTATAGCAATGTGCATTATAAATCTAAGGATCGTTATTTAAGCAATGGCAATGATAGTGATAAAACGGATTATAACAAGGTGTTACCATCGGCTGCCTTAAGCTGGCAAATTACACCTGAGTTATTGGCCTATGCCAGTTATGCTAAAGGTTTTGAAACCCCAACGTTTACTGAAATGGCTTATCAAGCTGATCCTAAAAAGTCTGGGTTTAACTTTGATCTAAAACCATCGACTAGTGATAATTATGAACTTGGCTTAAAATCACAAAATCCGCTAGGTGATTTCACCTTGGCTGTTTTCCAAAGTAAAACCAAAGATGATATTGTTTCAGCAGGCACTTCAAATGGACGTGCGACCTTTCGGAATGCTGATAAAACCTTGCGCCAAGGGGTTGAGTTGGCATGGAATAAAAAGCTCTGGAAAGATCTGGAAATCAGTAGCAGTTATGGTTATTTAGATGCCAAGTTTGATACCACAATTCCGGCTGTAGGTACGGTCAAGGCTGTTGAAAAGGGCAATGCAATTCCGGGGATTGCCAAGAACCAAGCTTTTCTTGGCTTGGCGTGGAAACCAGAGCAAGGCTTCTATGCAGGTGTTGATACTCAGTATATGGACAAGGTCTATGTTGATGATATCAATAGTGATGCAGCACCAAGTTACACCATTGCTTCAATCTATACTGGATATGCATGGAAATATGCAGATTGGGGCATAAATGGCTTTGCGCGTGTCGACAACCTGTTTGATAAAAACTATGCGAGTTCTGTGATTGTGAATGATAGCAATAGCCGCTTCTTCGAACCTGCAGATGGGCGCAACTGGAGTGCGGGGATTAAAGTCAGCAAACAATTCTAAGTGAAAAGAGCAGCATTTATTATGCTGCTCTTTGTTTTCTACTTTTTAGTTGCTGCTTTTTTTGCTGCGATTGCTTCTTCAACCTTGGCTAAAGATTCTTTCGCATTGGGATAGTTTGCTTCAGCTAAACGAGAGAAAATATTTTTTGCCTGCTCTAAATCTTGATCGATAATATTGCCGTTGGCGAGCATGTTACCCAAAATCATTAGAGATGGCGCATAGTTTTTCTTGGCAAGATCTTTCAAGCTTTCAACCGCTTGTTGTTGCATGAAAGGGTTTTTATTCTTTACGCCAATGCCAAGATCATATACTGCTTTTAAATTCTTCGCTGGATAATAGTCCTTTCGGAGTAAAGGGAGCAACCTCTGAATGGCAATTTGGTCATATTCAGGTTTTCCTTGTCTGAATAATAAATCAGCAAACTCAACAGTTGCTTCATCTGAGCCTTGAGTCGAGGCCTTATCTAAATACTCTTTATATTTTTGCGGATTATGTGTTAAGCCAAGCGTACTTTTATGGTAGGCCTGCGCTAGGACATAGCTTGCTGGTCCATAGC
This sequence comes from Acinetobacter higginsii, assembly GCF_000369525.1. Taxonomy (GTDB): domain Bacteria; phylum Pseudomonadota; class Gammaproteobacteria; order Pseudomonadales; family Moraxellaceae; genus Acinetobacter; species Acinetobacter higginsii. The sequence goes on along the minus strand of NZ_KB850073.1, from coordinate 184,424 downwards.
CTTTATTAGATGCCTCTTGGTAATACTGCAACGCTTTTTTATCATCTTTTACTGTACCTTGGCCAAGTTGAGTCATATAACCAAGATTATAGACAGCTTGCTTATTTCCTGTTGTGGCTAAGCGTTGCATTTCTTGGAAGGCAGCAGGGTAATCCTTTGCTTCATAAAGTTGAGTCGCTTTAGTAAATGCAGGATCAGGTTTAATCGTTGACGTTTTAGGGGCAGCTGCGAATGTTGCATGGCTTGCAATCGTCATTAAACTTGCGATAAGCAATTTTTTCATGTTTATTTTTTCCTTTCATGTTGATCTGCTTTCATCCTTTGCATAGCAGAACTCAATATGCTGTTCCCATCATAAAAGTTTAGTTAAAAATGTAAATAAGGATTTTGTATAAATCTTAGCAAATGGAAGAGACTGAACTGGAACTTTATTTTTATTTAGTTGTTTAAAGTTAATGTCTTAGGTTGAAAAATATGAAAGAAGGCTTGAGATTTTTTGTGGCAGAAAAGTCAACAAGCCTTCATATTTAATCTTTATTTTGGGGGACTGGCTTCTTGTAAAAGTTGCTCAATTTGTTCAGCATTTTGTGGACTACCAGAGAGCCGCATCCCATTTTGCAAAAATAAAGTTGGTGTTCCATCGATTTGTAATTTTTGACCTAGGGCGAGATTCTTCTGAATAGGGGTTTCACACTGTGCTGCATTTTTAGGTGCTTTACGGTGCAGCATATAATCTTCCCAAGCTTCATACGGGTTTTTCGAACACCAAATTTTATTCGCAATCGTTTCTGCTTGAGGATGTAGTCTCTTAAGCGGGAACAAGAACAGATACACGGTGACATTATCAACCGAAGTCATATGTTGCTCAAGCTTTTGGCAATAAGGGCAATCAGGATCGCTAAAGACATAGAGGATACGTTCCCCATTACCTTTTACATATTTAATTGCTTGATCGAGCGGCAGCTGTTTAACATCAATTTTACCAAATTCAGCCAAGCGCTCTTCGGTTAGGTTTTTCTTATTTTTGACATCGAGGAGGTTACCAAAAAATAGGTATTTGGCTGTTTCATCAGTATAAATAATTTTACCTGCGGCATAGACTTCATAAATACCGGGTAAAGGAGAGGGGCTGACGGATTTGACTGGAATATCAGGATAATTCTGTTTGAAGTTTCGTTCCAGTGTTTTGCTATCGGCATGTAGGCTTTGTACGCTGAGAAGGCTCAGACTGAGTGCAGATAACCATGTTTTGATCATTATTTTCATGAGAAATCGGTTGTATTGAGAATAGGTGAACAATAACCTTCATTTCGATTCTCGACAAGAATGATCGTTAAACTTTATTTCAAATAAGGCTGCATTGCCAATTGCAGCAATTCGATTAACTCAGCATCCATATAGTGATAGTCATCGGGAATATCGAGCACGAACACTTGCTTATGCAGGAGCTGTTTGGAAAACTGTTGTTTGATCTGTTGCTTGTGTCGAGACTCCATTACAAAAATTTGTTCAGCCCAAGCAATATCCTTTAAAGAGAGAGTATGTTTGGCGTGACGGCTAGTCCCTGCTGAACGGGTATGTAAGCCATACCCTTGAGCGAAAATACGTTCGGCTGTAGGACTGCGCCATTGATTGCGACTGCAAATGAAAAGAGTGTTCAGTATGTTAAATCCAAGAGTTGAAATGAGCTTCACGTAAATATTTTGCTTTGGAAATTCGAGGATATTCAATTCTTAATTGCTTGGCACGTGCAAGTTTATCTTGTCGTGTATACAGATATTTCCATTGTTTGGGAGGTTTCCAACAGAGAGAATTATGCCTACAGTCTCGACCACGAAATAGAAATTTTTGTTTACGCCGCCACGCTCGATTACGTTGTTGTGCTACATCATCCATATTAAAAAACTCATGAGTTGATCGGGTTCAGCAGCCGCGATAACACATGAGTTTTCAATATAAAATCAAAGCCTGATTTTTACAAGTATTTAGCTTGGTCTTGCTACATCACCATTAAGCGTTTCTGGTAAATCTAAAACGATTACGCCGAGTTCTTCTAAAGCAACGGGTTTGGCAATCACCAGTGCTAAATAGCCTTCTTCAAACGCAATACTATTCACCACTTCAACATCTTTATTGAGTTGAGTTGCAGAGGCAGGAAGATCACCTTTGGCTTGGATTAAATGAAGCCAGTGTTTTGGTTTAGCTTTAAACCAAAGACGTGCCACGATTTCCTGACCAAGGTAACAGCCTTTATCAAAATGCACGCCATCACGTTGATGTAAACGTAATTCTTGAGGTTGGAACAAATGTTCCGTTGTTTGGGTAATCCAAGCCTGTCCAGACTGAATTGCCTGAACTTGCCAAGTATCGATATCTGTCATTGTTGTAGAAAACTCGGTTTGTGTACCGACAACAGTTGGATAAACTGTTCCAACTTCTTCTAACTTCATTTTAGAAAAGGCACCAAACTTTTTAATATGCTTAGAAAATTCTTCTGCCTGATCTTGAGTAGTCACAAGTTCAAAACTTTCTGGATTTAATCTTTTAATCCATAAACCAAAATGAATACGTCCTTTTAAATCACAAATAGCAGTATAGCGACTTTCATTTTCAGGCAAGCGTTCTACATGAACCGTCACTTGACCTTGTAAAAATTTTTGTGCATCGACACCATTTAAACTAAAAGCAGTAAAACCAAGCTGACTCATAGATCAATCCTAAATCTGCGTTCTGAACACTAAAAGATGGATTGTTATTTTGCGCCATTTTTCACAAAAAAGCAGCTTGAGATTCTCGATATTCGTGCTCAAATGAGCGATTGAAGGCATAGCTTTTGTACAATAAATCGCTATGATGAATCGATCCAACAGAATAATAGTGATATTGGAGAATAATAATGACAGGCACAGTTCGATTACATCGCGTATTTAATGCGCCACCTGCACGTGTGTATAACGCATTTCTTGATCCTGATGCATTGGTTAAATGGCTGCCTCCGCATGGATTTACCGCAAAAGTTCATCATTTAGATCCACAACAAGGTGGAACTTATAAAATGTCATTTACCAATTTTTCAACGGGGAGCTCGCATTCCTTTGGTGGAACCTATGTTGAACTGGTGTCCAATGAGCTTCTGCGTTATACCGATCGCTTTGACGATCCGAATTTACCGGGTGACATTCAAGTCACAATTCAATTGAAGCAAGTGCTTGTCGGCACAGAAATACAGATTACACAAGAGGGAATCCCGGATGTGATTCCTGTAGAGGCATGTTATCTGGGGTGGCAAGAATCACTTTATTTATTGAGCTTATTGGTGCAAGCAGACATACCAGATCAATAAGAAAAACAGTTTAAATCTTAAATACAGAGTTTTGATGATCATTACATTGGGGGATGCTATGTCAGAACAAGCGATTGTTGAACGCCGTGAACAACTTGCGCGTATCGCCATGCGGGAAGCTTTGGAAAATCAACAAGCCGAAGATAGTGTGGAATTGTTTATTCAACACCATCTGGAGGAAGTGGAGCCAGCATATTGGAAAAAGCACTTTGCAACTTCAACGCCATCACCTATACAGGTGTTAGAGTTTTTGGTGCTTGCCCATCAGTGGGAAGATGAGGACTTAGACAGTTATGATATGCTGGATTTTACCTTGCCAGACGAAATCACCAACTATGTGATTTGTGTGAGCTTTGACTCCAAAGGGCAGGTCATAGATATTTCAATGGAAAGTTGAACGGATAAGGTGCTGGAGAGTCATGTGCAAATCGAGATCAAACGTATTTATGATCCTGTAGAACCAACCGATGGGCAGCGTGTACTGGTTGACCGTTTGTGGCCAAGAGGAATTTCTAAAGAGCGTGCGCATTTGGATGTTTGGCTCAAGGAAATTGCACCTACTACAGAATTGCGGCAGGCCTTTTGTCATAAGGCTGAGCACTGGCTCAGCTTTCAAGAAGGGTATTATCAAGAGCTTAAAGATAATCCTTATGTGCACCAGCTCCGAGAAATGGCAGAGCAACAGCAGTTGACGCTAATTTATGCAGCAAAAGATCCTGAGCTGAATCATGCTTTGGTACTTAAAAATTATTTACTTGGCAAAGCGATTCAAGCCTAAATTTTGAAAAACTGTGTCTATCCATCATAATAGTCGTTTTGAGTTTCTTTTATGTCTTTTCCACATTGCCCACAATGCCAATCAGAATACACTTACCAAGATGGCGACTTATTGATTTGTCCTGAATGTTCACATGAATGGAAGGAGGGGGAAGCATCTGCTTCAGAATTGCAAGACATTATTAAAGATGCCAACGGTAATGTATTGGCTGATGGTGATAGCGTTACGGTTGTTAAAGATTTAAAAATTAAAGGTTCATCATCTGTCGTTAAAGTGGGAACGAAGGTAAAAAGTATTCGTTTGGTGCCTGATGCAAGCGATGGTCATAACATTGATTGTAAAATTGATGGTGTGGGTGCCATGAAATTAAAATCTGAGTTTGTGAAGAAAGTTTAAATTCTTATTTAGGAGCATGAAAATGCTCCTTTTTCTACCTGATACAAATTACCAAAAGTGAACAAAAAACAATCTTCTTAAACGATGAGAGCTGATCTATATTGGATGAGATAACAATCAGTACTAACTCCAAAAATAGAGGTCCTTATGGCAGGATGGTTCGAAGTAAGTCAAGCGAGTGATGGGCAATATCGTTTTGTATTAAAAGCAGGAAATGGTGAGCCAATTTTAAATAGTGAATTATATAAAACCAAAGCAGCTGCGCAGAATGGAATTGCATCTGTACAAAAAAATAGTCCAGATGATGCACGTTATGAGCGATTAACGTCTAAGAATGATAAACCTTATTTTAATTTAAAAGCTGCTAACCATCAGGTGATTGGTACCAGTCAACTGTATTCAAATGAACAATCGCGTGATAAAGGCATTGAGTCTGTTAAAAATAATGGACCATCAGAAACCATTAAAGATTTAACTGTTTAAATCAGTAATAAAAAAGCCGTTTCAATGAAACGGCTTTTTTACAGATAGAGTTGAGATTAGCGAACAAGTTTTGCTAATAATTCTTCTTTATTAAGGTTAGTCGCTTCAGCATCACGACGGCCTTTATATTCAAAAGTACCTGCATCCAAACCTTTCTCACCGATCACGATACGGTGTGGAATACCCATCAACTCAAGATCAGAGAATTTCACGCCTGGGCGTTCGTTACGATCATCTAATAATACGTCATAGCCTTGTGCTTGTAATTCAGCATAGAGCGCTTCAGCTGCTTCAAGCGTACGTGGTGATTTATGTGCATTCATTGGCACAATTGCAACTTCAAAAGGTGCAATCGCTTGTGGCCAAATAATACCTTTATCATCGAAGTTTTGTTCGATCGCAGCAGCGACAACACGTGTTACACCAATTCCGTAACAACCCATGGTGACGGTAAATGGTTTGCCATCTTCACCTAAGACTTTACAGCCCAAAGCTTCAGAATACTTTGTACCGAGTTGGAAAATATGACCAACTTCAATACCACGTCTAATTTGGATTGTCCCTTTACCATCTGGAGAAGGGTCACCTTCAACTACATTACGTAGGTCAAACACTTCCGTGAATCTCGCATCGCGGTCCCAGTTTACACCCGTTGCATGTTTGTCGACTTCATTTGCACCCGCTACAAAGTCAGACAATACCGATGCAGCACGATCCACAATCACAGTTAAGCCTTTTTCAAGCAGACCTTGAGGACCGCAGAAACCAGCTGTTAGGCCGTGTTGTTGCAATTGTTCTTCAGTTGCAAAAGCTAAAGGTGCAGCAATCAATGGATGCTTTTCAGCTTTAATATCATTGAGTTCATGGTCGCCACGAAGGAACAATGCAACAACTGGTGTATTGCCTTTGTCGTCAGTTGGACCTTGTACCAGCAATGCTTTAACAGACTGTTTGGCATCAGCATTTAAGAACTGGCAAACATCAGCAATGGTTTTTTGATTTGGTGTATCAACTAAGGTTAATGCTTGAGTTGCTGCAGCACGTTCACCAACTAAAAGCGCTTCTGCCATTTCAACGTTTGCGGCAAAGTCAGACTCTGTCGAGAAAGCGATGTCATCTTCACCACTTGATGCAAGTACATGGAATTCATGCGATGCAGAACCACCAATTGAACCTGTATCTGCTTGTACTGGACGGAAGTCCAAACCTAGACGGGTAAAGATACGGCTATAGGTGTCGTACATAACATCATAGGTTTCTTGTAATGATGCTTGGTCAGCATGGAAAGAATAAGCATCTTTCATGATAAATTCACGCGAGCGCATCACACCAAAACGTGGACGAATTTCGTCACGAAATTTGGTTTGAATTTGATAAAAATTCAATGGCAGTTGCTTATAGCTTTTCAGCTCGTTACGGGCTAAGTCGGTAATCACTTCTTCGTGAGTTGGACCCAGTACGAAAGGATTGTCATGACGATCTTTAAAGCGTAATAACTCTGGGCCGTATTGTTCGAAACGACCAGATTCTTCCCAAAGCGCAGCAGGTTGTGTAACCGGCATGAACACTTCCAATGCGCCTGAACGGTTCATTTCTTCGCGAACAATCGCATCCACTTTCTTTAAAACGCGCGTTCCCATGGGCAACCAAGAGTATAAGCCAGAAGCGAGTTTACGAATCATCCCCGCACGTAACATGAGCTGGTGTGAAATCACTTCAGCATCATTTGGGGTTTCTCTTAACGTTGCAAATAAAAAGCGGCTTGCGCGCATGGAAACTGTCCTAAAGTTAAGTGTTATTTAAAAAGTGCTATAAAATGAGCAAAAATAATGTGCTCAGTTTTGAGCAATGGGCATTATGACATGAAACATTCAATTTCGCGCAGTATATAGCACTGGCATATGTTTAAATATTGAAATTGTTTAAAAATTAATATTGAGGGGGAGGGATTTATACAAGATTTTGAGCTTAAGTCGAGCCGAGTGCATTTAAGCGATTGATAATGTCGCTATATTCTACTTCAGTCTTGTGATAGGCATTGCGTAAGCTTTCAACGGTTTTTTTGACGTTTTCAATATTTTGAGCATTATTTTCTAGATTGCTTTTAAGCTGGGCAGGTAGCATTTCACCTTTGCGGTGATATTCCATTTCTTGGCGTTTGAAACCAATCTTATCCTTTTGTAATTGCTGTAACTGTTCTTGCTGATAATTCAGCTGTTTTTTGAGGTTTGCTAAAATTTGATCGCGTTTTGTTGCTGCGATTTGTGGACTGCCATAGGCGCGTTTGAGCCTTAAATCCTGTTCACGACGGCGTGCGAGAGACTCACGTTGGGCTGATTGCTGAACATCGGCAGCGGCATTATAAGCACGATTACGTTTGATCACTTGCATATTACGATCGAGTGCTTCATAACCATGTCGGATGTGTTCTGGCGTGACTGAGGTACTGACATTGGCAACACCATTTTTGTCATAATAACGATACCAAACAGGTTTAACCTGTTCAGTTGCTGCAAAAGTGGAACTGTTGACAAATAGCAATAGAAAAAAACAACAAATGTAACTACGAGTAATCGTTGTAAAGTGACGAATGCGGAAACCGCACTTTAACGAACCAGTCATTACATTCCCCGTAAAAAAGTTAATTAAATCACTTATTTTTAAATAATAATCAGTTGTATATTAGTGCTAATTTAGACATTTAAAAATAGTTATTCAGCAAAAAAATTAGGAATTTAATCAAAAGTGTGAACTGTTTGTGATTGTTAAGCGAAACTGATAGGTTGGTTCAAAAAACTTCATTGATAATGCAAGTAAAGATATGTTAAAAATATCAACTAATCTGTATAAAACAAATTAAACCAACCATAGTTTGTATTGAGTATTGGGGCAGGACAATAAATGGACGATAAATTTCAAAATTTAAAGGTGATGGTAATTGACGATTCAAAAACGATTCGCCGTACAGCTGAGACCTTATTACAACGTGAAGGTTGTGAAGTGATCACTGCGGTTGATGGCTTTGAAGCATTGTCAAAAATTGCAGAAGCCAATCCAGATATCGTTTTTGTAGACATTATGATGCCTCGTTTAGACGGTTATCAAACCTGTGCATTAATCAAAAACTCTCTAAATTATCAAAATATTCCAGTAATTATGTTGTCAAGCAAAGACGGTTTGTTTGATCAAGCGAAAGGGCGTGTTGTGGGGTCGGATGAATATTTAACCAAGCCATTCAGTAAAGATGAATTGTTAAATGCGATTCGCAACCACGTTAGCGCATAAAATTTAAGATTGAGGAAAAAATGGCTCGTATACTTATTGTAGATGATTCACCTACTGAAACATTTCGCTTTAGAGAAATTTTGACGAAGCACGGTTATGACGTTATTGAAGCGACCAATGGTGCTGACGGGGTCACTATGGCTCAAGCAGAATTGCCTGACTTGGTATTGATGGATGTGGTGATGCCAGGGATGAATGGCTTTCAAGCAACACGCCAGATTAGTAAGGGCAAAGACACACAGCATATTCCTGTTGTAATCGTGAGTACCAAAGATCAGGCGACAGACCGTGTATGGGGTAAACGTCAAGGGGCTTGTGATTATTTGACTAAGCCGATTGATGAACAGCAGCTTATTGATGTAATTAAACAATTATTAAGTTAATTTTTTGCTCAAGATGAGCCTTCTCAATACGGGATAGGGTATGGCAGCAAATGGATTTATCGAATTGCTTCGTTTATCCAAGCGAGGCAATAAACAATACACTTCAACTCAAAATGAAGTCAGCCGTTGGTCTGGTATCGCATTTGAGATGTTAGGGCAATATTTTGTTGCGCCTTTAGGGGAAATTTCGGAGGTGATTTATCCTCCGAAATATACACCAGTACCAAATACTCAGGCGTGGGTACGTGGTTTGGCCAATATTCGTGGACGACTACTTTCAGTTTCTGATTTAACACATTTTATTTCAGGGCAACGAAGTCAGTTTTCCCCAACGCAAAAAGTGATTTGTATTAGCCATCAAGACCATTATGTGGGGTTGGTCGTCGATCAGGTTTTGGGGATTCAACACTTTAATAAAAAGAGTTTTTTCTCTCAAAATAATGAGCTGGATAATAAATTGAAAGATTATTGCCAAGGTCACTTCCACCAACATAATCAACAATGGCATGTGTTTTTATTGAGTCGGTTGCTCAGCAATCCACAATACATGAACGCATCAATAAAATTTATAAACTAATTTATACGCTACGGAACATAAACGCGTATTCAGGGGAGAAGCTGATATGGGCTTTAAACTTAAAAAAAAGAACGGCAATGGCGATAGTGCAGGGCTGAAAAAAGGTGGTGCGTTTTTAGATAATATTAAAGCGCAACTTGACCAGTTTTCACGCTTATTCGGTGAAACAGAGAAATCGAAACCGATTATCTATCGTGCTTTAATTGCTTTGGCCCTTGCAGTTATCCTCTTAATTTACTTATTCGTGAGTGTTCCGCGCTCGAACCAGTTGACCCGTAGTTTGGGTGAATTGCGTTTGTTATCGCAAACGATTTCGCGTCAAGCAACTGAAGCAACTGCATCTGGTACGCCAGAAGCGATGAAAAAACTAGTTGAATCAGAGAAGCAGTTTGCTGAAAACCTAGACACTGTTGAGAGTGTGTACGGTAAAGGCTCTGATGAGTACAAGAAGGTGAGTGGTCTTTGGGATACTGTTGCCAAGAATATTGACCTGATTGCATCGCAACAAAAAGTTATTAACCAGCTTTACGATACCAACATCTCGATCAGTGAAACCATTCCTGAGATTCAGGCGGAATATAACTTGATGGTCGATCAGATGGTACGTGAAAACATGCCAAGTAGTCAGGTAATTATCACCAAAAACCAAGTGTTCATTGCAGAACGTATTTTACGTTCAATCAACTCGGTATTGGTCGGTACGGACAACTCAAACGTGTCGGCGAATGACTTTGGTGCCGATATTGATACCTTTGGCGTGTATTTAAATGCACAGTTAAATGGTAGCTCAGAGCTTGGTGTAGACCGCATCAGTTCAGCAGCATTGCGCGAATCTGTAGACAGCATTAAATCTGATTATGATGCCGTATTGAAATCTGCGGCAGCAACGGTATTGCAAAACGCCAACCAGATTGTTCGTGTACGTCAGGCATCTTCACAAATTTTCTCTCAGTCCGATGCACTTTTAACTTCGCTCAATGATTTATCAAATAAAGCCGAAGGCGGTTGGGATAATGTAGTTGCAGGTATTGTACTGATTGGCGCTTTGGGTTTACTTGTATTCTCAGCATTACAATTACTTGCATTACGTAGTAATACTGATAAAGAACGTGTAACGCGTCTACAAGACGAATATGACCGTAACCAAAACGCGATTTTACGTTTACTGGATGAGATCGCCGACTTAGCGGATGGTGACTTACGCTCTTACGCAACAGTATCGGAAGACTTTACGGGGGCGATTGCCGACTCGATTAACTTCGCGATTGACCAGTTACGTGACCTTGTATCTCGAATTACCGATACCTCGCAAGAAGTTGCACGTTATACCCAAGATACGCAGAGCATTACCAACCAGTTAGCAGAAGCTTCTGAACATCAGGCGCAAGAAATTGCAGGTGCATCAGCGGCGATGAACGAAATGGCATTGTCAATTGACCAAGTATCTGCCAACGCTTCTGAATCTGCTGATGTAGCACAACGCTCGGTACAAATTGCAACCAATGGTGCGCAAGTGGTAAACCGTTCGATCGAAGGTATGGATCATATTCGTGAACAGATTCAAGAGACTTCAAAACGTATTAAACGTTTGGGTGAATCTTCTCAAGAGATTGGTAACATTGTCTCGTTGATTAACGATATTGCCGACCAAACCAACATCTTGGCATTAAACGCAGCGATCCAAGCATCGATGGCGGGTGAAGCTGGTCGTGGTTTCGCGGTCGTAGCCGATGAAGTACAGCGTCTTGCAGAACGTTCTGCATCAGCAACCAAGCAGATTGAAAGCTTAGTAAAAACCATTCAAACCGATACCAACGAAGCCGTAATTTCGATGGAACAAACCACGTCGGAAGTTGTACGTGGTGCGAACTTGGCAAAAGATGCGGGGATTGCACTGGATGAGATTCAAACGGTATCGGGCGACTTGGCAAAACTGATTGCGAGCATTTCGGATGCAGCAAAACTTCAGTCTGCATCTGCCAGCCATATTGCAACTACGATGAATGTCGTACAGGAAATTACTTCACAAACAACAACTGCAACGTTTGATACAGCGCGCTCAGTTTCTGAGTTGGCAAACATGGCTGAATCATTACGTGAATCGGTAACTGACTTTAAGTTACCTGAGTAAACCGAATTGGAAAGGCAGATGGGGGTGTCTGTCTTTCCATTTTTAGAGATGTTGGATATCTCAACAAGGTGATGGCGAAATGTAACTACATCTTGTGTGATAGATAGACGTAATTTTTACCCACGTTGGTGGATAAAAACGAAAGAAGCAGCTATGAAACAAATATTAAAAACGTTAGTTGAAACGATGACGCTTCCTGAAGACAGTTATCTTGAACAAGATGCAGAGATTCTTGAAATTTTTATTGAAGAATTAGATGAGATCTTTGTTGAGTTAGAACCATTATTAGTTCAATGGACGGAACAACCACATCAGCAAGATGTGCTCACCGATATTCGTCGCCATTTCCATACGCTGAAAGGCTCTGGAAGAATGGTGGGGGCGAAGTCGTCTGGAGAGTTGGCATGGACGGTTGAAGATACTTTAAATCGTGTGATTGCGGGTACCATTAGCTTAAATACCGATATCCAACGCTATATACAAGCAGTTTTCAATCTTTACCGTTTTAAACTGATTCATGATTTTAAAGCAGTTCAAAGTCATCTGATCGACTTCAGACCGCTGGTTTTATTAGGACAACAATTACAACAACAGCAAAGTCCTGAGCCAGCATTGGCTGAGTTGTTTAAGCTTGCTACTGATCTGACGCATGATGATGTCGTGACGGGGCTTGAATGGGCAGATGTCGAAGCAGTTGAAGAAACAGTTCCTGAAACTATCGCAGTCGAATTTCTTTCAGCTGAGACAACAGTTCATACCGATGATGAGGTTCTTGCGAAGGAAACTTTGGCCATCTTCTTGGAAGAAGCAGAAGAGCATCTCGCCACGATTGATCAATTCTTGGTGAATGATCGTCCAAGTAATGATCACTATAATACGCTGATTCGAGCATTACATACCTTACGTGGTAGCTCTGCCATGGCGCAGGTTGATCATGTGTTTGAGGCCAGCTCAAAAGTTGAGAATTTGTTTAAAACATTATTACAAGAAGAGCTGGATTCAAGCTCAGATGAAACGGCTCTGTTGACACATTATGCTCAATTTGTACGTGATTATTTACACACTTTGAAACAGCAAGCTCCACAGCAGAAATTTGATGAAATTTACCAGACCTTCAATGTTGCTTGGGATAGCTACGATTTCCAACTTGAAGAAAAGAATGGGAACACCGTTCGACCACAAGGTTTAGTCTCTGAGTTACTTGAACTCAATATTAATGATCTCTTAGACGTTGAGTTTGATTTTGAAAAACGTGCACGTCATGAGTTCCCGAAATATATTCAGTTACTCAGCCAGCAAGCTGAAACCTTGTTACAGCATACTCATCACCATGCAACCATTGGCATGTATCAATACACCAGTCAGTTGCGTTCTAGCTATCAAGATATTCTCTTTAAACCAAGTCTGCTGAATCTTGATTATGCATTTGAGCTTTATCACCAAGTCCATCAACAGTTTATCCAACTGTTTGATACTTTGGCTGCAGGACAGCGTGTTACCTTAAGCAAAGCGCATGAGCTTGTTTTAAATGAATTAAGTTCCTTCACTCAGCAAAATGTTGAGTCTCTGGAAACACCTGTTGTTGAGGTGACTGAGGCCGTTGAAGAGACAAATACAGTCGAACTCCAAGAGGCAACTACGCCTGTTATTGCGAGCACTGATCTAGCCGCGCAATTTGCTTTAGATAAGCAGCAGTTACAGTCAGATGAAGCGAATCGAGATTTTGATTCTGACGTATTGGATATCTTCCTTGAAGAAGCCGACGAATTACTGGGTGGGATTGATACTGACCTGAATACATGGGCTGCGGATCATCAAAACGTCAATGCCTTAAAGAATCTGATGCGCTATTTGCACACCTTAAAGGGTGGTTCAAATATGATTCAAGCGCGTCATATTGGCTTAATTGCGCATGAATTAGAAACCATCTACGAGAAGTTGATCAACCAACAGATTCAAGCAACGCCACAGTTGATTACTGCGATTCGTTCAGTGCAAGATGATATTGCTGATCGTATTCAAACCATTCGTGATCAGCAGATAGATTATCCATCGACACACACTTTGATTGTATTGGCCGATTTGTCGAAAACAGCTGCTGTGGCAGATCCAGTTGAAACTGAATCGGTACCAACAACACTACAAGATCCATCAGCAATCATTGAAGATATTGCTGAGTCATCAGATGCAATTATGACGGTTGCGCCAGTCAAAACTGAGTCTGTGTCAGCAACCATTGATGTCACCGCATTCGCTGCTCAGTTGGCTCTGGATAAGCAACAGTTACAATCAAGTGATGCAAACCGCGACTTTGATCCTGACTTGTTGGATATCTTCCTTGAAGAAGCAGATGAGTTGATGGGGGGGATTGATGCTGATCTAATTACGTGGACTGCCGATCACCAAAATATTAATGCTTTAAAGAACTTGATGCGTTATTTGCACACCTTAAAAGGTGGTTCAAATATGATTCAAGCACGTCATATTGGTTTGATTGCGCATGAGTTGGAAACGATTTATGAAAAACTGATTAACCAACAGATTCAGGCAACACCACAACTGATTGCGATCATTCGTTTAGTCCAAGATGATGTTGCAGATCGTATTCAAACCATTCGCGATCAGCAAACAGATTATCCGTCGACGCATGTGGTGCAGTTACTGCAACAAGCAGATCAAACAGTTGCTCCTGCAACGATTGAACCAGTTGTTGAGGCTAATACGTCTGTAGATGAAGTCAAAGAAACTGAGCGTGTTGATACTCAGGCAGACGTACTTGAACTTGTCGAAGCTGAAATTGACGTGCAGCCAATAGCACTTGAAGAGCAAGTTGGCATTGTTGAAGTCGAAGAAGAAGTGTTGGAAGATACTTCAGCAGCTCAAACCGTTGAGACAGAGAACGTGTCGGCTGATGACGATGTCCGTTCTCTGGTTGAACAAACGTTCCTTGAAGAAGCAGAAGAATTAATAGAGCAGGCACAAGGCTTATTAAAACAATGGTTTGATCAACGCAGTAACCGTAGTTTACTGTTGCAGTTACAGCGTAATGCCCACAGTCTTAAAGGTGGTGCACGTATGGCAGAAATGGATGCGATTGCCATTATTGCCTACCACTTAGAAAATGCATTTGAGCAATTTGGTTTACATCATTTCAACTCGAATGTGTATGACAACCTACTCAACACTGCATTTGCATGGCTTGAGGATGCGATCTCTAAACGCCAATATGCAAACTTTGATGGCTTAAAACAAAGCTTGGAGAAGATGGAATTTGTCGATGTTTCGGCACAACTTCCACAGAAACTCTCTGCCAAAGACATCTTTACGCCTGAATATACGATGGAGTTTGTTCAAGGGGATGGCACTGAGCCGCCGTCAATGCTAGGTGAATGGGAAACCGCTGAACGCATTGAACAGAATAATGAAATGATCCGTGTTTCTGCTGACGTCATCGAGAAGATGATTGATTTGTCAGGGGAGAATGCGATCAACCGTTCACGTATCGAGATGGACTTAGGTCAATTGGGCGGTACCTTGACGGAAATGGAACTGGCAATCAAACGTTTGGCGGATCAGTTACGCCGAATGGAAGGTGAGTTAGAAAGTCAGATTATTGCACGACATGGTGGTGAAAACTCGCGTTATGCCGACTTTGACCCACTGGAAATGGACCAATACTCTTCGCTGAACCAATTGTCTAAATCCTTGGCCGAGTCAGCATCGGATTTGGTTGATTTCAAAACTACGCTGTCTGAAAAGATTCGTGATACTGAAGGCTTGCTGTTACAACAGTCTCGTATCCAAGCAGAAATCCAAGAAAGCTTGATGCGTACTCGCTTGGTACCATTCTCTCGTTTATTGCCGCGTTTGCAACGTATTGTGCGTCAAACAGCATCGACCTTAAACCGTCCAACAGAACTAGTGGTGAATAATACCGAAGGTGAATTAGACCGCAGTATTCTTGAGCGTTTGGTTGCGCCGTTTGAACATATGTTACGTAACGCGATTGACCACGGGATTGAAGACCGCGAACAACGTCTACAGGCACAAAAGCCAGAGACTGGACATATTGTGTTGAACATTGGTCGTCAAGGCACGGATGTAGTGGTGACCTTTAGTGATGATGGTAAAGGGATTGATGTTAACCGCATTAAAGAAAAAGCATTACAGACTGGTTTAATGACCAAAGACCAAAAGCTTGATCAGGAAGAAATTCTACAATTTATCTTCCATCCAGGCTTTAGTACCGCAGCTCAAGTCACTCAAATTTCTGGACGTGGTGTAGGTCTGGATGTTGTACAAAGTGATATTAAAGCCTTAGGTGGTCACGTCAGTGTCGATTCAAGCTTAGGCCAGGGCACCACCTTTACCATTCGCGTACCAACTACCGTAGCGGTGAGCGATGCCTTGATGGTAAAAGCAGGCGATCAACAGTTCGCGTTCCCATTGGCACAGATCGATCGTATTGTACGTATCTCACCAATGGCCTTAGAACAGTACTTTGAAAGTCAGGATGATTACTTCAGCATTGACCAAGAACGTTATCGTTTACGTTACTTGTCTGAGTTCGTTGCTGGACAGCCAATTCCGCGTTTAAGTGGGGTAGTGCATTCCTTACCTGTGCTGTTAATTAAAGGTGCGCAAGGTCAAACCACGGCATTACTGGTTGATCAGTTGATTGGCTCGCGTGGACAAATTGTGGTCAAACCAGTGGGACAACAGTTCTCAAGTATTGGCGTGATTGCAGGAGCGACCATTCTCGGTGATGGTCAGGTTTGTTTGATCTTGGATGGTCAAAACATTGCTCGACAAGCGCAATCAACTGCACGTAGTAAGCAGGCAGATGAGACCTATACCAAGCAGCGTTATGACGAACGTCGCTTGATTATGATTGTCGATGACTCGGTGACAGTACGTAAGGTGACTTCACGTCTATTAGAGCGTCAAGGCTATGATGTTGTAACCGCGAAAGATGGTGTCGATGCAATTGAACAGCTTGAGACAGTGAAGCCTGACTTGATGTTACTGGATATTGAAATGCCTCGTATGGATGGTTTCGAAGTGTCTAACTTAGTCCGACATCATGAAATTCATCGTGACTTACCAATTATCATGATTACATCACGTACCGGTGAGAAGCATCGTGAACGTGCATTATCATTGGGTGTAAACCAGTATATGGGTAAACCATTCCAAGAAGAGGCGCTCTTGGAAAATATTGAAAGCTTACTTGCGGTGCGCTAAGAGGTGAAAAATAATGGCTAAGAAAAGCGCAAACTCAGCACTGGGACAGATTGACCAGCAAGAGTTACAACATTTAATTACGGTCTCAACCGGATTTATTGATGCATATATTATTCAATGTCATCAAAAAGTACCGATGCTGTTACCACAAAATATTGTGTTATCAGCAATGGATACCCAAACCAATGTTGATCATATCGAATGGCATGATTTAAAACTTCCAGTCTATGCTGTGAATGATCCGAAGCAGAAACAAGGCGTTGCATTGGTGATTGAAGGGGATGACGTTTCTGAACGATTTGCTTTGGTCTGCGATGAAATGCCTGAATCGATTCGTGTGCGTATTTCAGAGATTGTGGATGAAGAGCGCGAAACCGATGACGACAAAGTCTTTAAATATGTAAAAATGGGAGAGCATGAATTCTATGTTCCTCATTTGCAAAATATACAAACCCAGCTTGGGTTGTAATAAAAAAGGAACTCATTTGAGTTCCTTTTTTATTGATCTGTTTTTATTTTTTTAGGCAAGCAACTCGATTAAAATCTGTTCATAGATTTCAGCCAATGGTTCAAGCTCAGCCACATTGACATGCTCATTAATCTGGTGAATGGTTGCATTCAACACACCGAGTTCAAGTACTTGTGCACCTGTAGGGGCAATAAAGCGACCATCTGAAGTACCGCCACTGGTTGAAAGCACGGTATCGACACCTGTGACATTTTTAATCGCGGTTTTTGCAGCATTGACTAACTCACCGACTGGGGTAAGGAAAGGCAAGCCTGATAAAGTCCATTGAATGTCGTAATTGAGCTTATGTTGATCTAAAGTCTCAAGCACACGCTGTTTCAGGATATCGGCCGTGACTTCAGTCGAGTAACGGAAGTTAAAGGTCACTTTTAATGTGCCTGGAATCACATTGGTTGCGCCAGTACCTGCTTGGATATTTGAAATCTGGAATGAGGTTGCAGGAAAGTATTCATTGCCGTTGTCCCAAACTGTTTCGCACAATTCATTGATGGCTTTAGAAGCAGAATGAATTGGATTCTCAGCGAGATGTGGATAGGCAACATGACCTTGCTTGCCATGAACAGTCAGTACAGCATTTAGAGAGCCACGACGGCCATTCTTGACGATATCGCCCAGTTGATTTGTGCTTGATGGTTCGCCAACTAAGCACCACGTCATTTTTTCATTACGCGCTTCTAATGTTTCAACGACTTTAACTGTACCGTTAATTGATGGACCTTCTTCGTCTGAAGTAATCAGGAAGGCAATAGAACCTTTATGATTTGGATGTTTTGCAACAAAACGTTCAGAAGCAACCACCATCGCAGCCAATGCGGTCTTCATGTCCGCAGAACCACGCCCATATAACTTACCATCACGAATACTTGGTAAAAATGGATCTGAATTCCATGCGTCTAAATGACCTGTGGGTACAACATCGGTATGTCCTGCAAAACAGAATACTGGATTTTCAGTACCGCGGCGTGCCCATAAATTATCAACATCTTCAAAACGCATGTTTTCGATATTAAAGCCAATCTTCGATAAGCGTTCAGCCATGATATTTTGGCAATCATGGTCAACAGGTGTGACAGAAGGTTGGCGAAGGAGTTGTAAACTAAGTTCAAGCGTATCGGAATGGTTCATGCGAGATGTAGCTAAATCTGGTGAAATGTGAACCGATATAATAGGGGAATATGCAGCAGAAAGGTATGGGAAAATAAACCTTATCTAGGTTTAGATAAGGTTTTGGTAAGTTGCTTTCAGGGATTACATTTTATCTTGTGTTTTCTCCGCAGTTTGTGTGACTTTATCACCTGCCTTAGACACATCTTTACCAATACCTTTAAATGTATTACAGCCAGTTAAAACAAAAGCAGTCATGATTGAAGCAACTAAAATTTTTTTCATCATCGTCTCCATTTCAATTTAATTATGATGTACTTAAGAGGCTAAAAAAGTTAACAGAAAATGACCATGTGGGTTTGATGGTAGATATGTTATAAAATGTTAATTTGTAGAATAATAATTCACTTTATTTCATAAATAAAAGTGAAGGTTGGCGAAACATATAATAAGAATGTGTTGGCTGATCCTGATAATACAAACCATTGCTCCACCAGACTGCAGTTTGTGATGAAGGCTCTAAATCAGGGCAAAGCCATTCATGCCGTTGTAGGCGGTAATAGGGCGTTTGTGGGATCTGGGTTCCCCAATGCCCTAAACGTCGTGATGTATTGATCCAAGACGGTAGATTTAAGTTATTTTGCTCTTGGGGTAGATAGAGTTGGCCTTTCATCACTGCAAACTTTCTTTGAATTTGATACAGATTGGCTTCTGAAAACTGAAATTGACGTTCAGTAAAATGTTTTAACTTTCGGTGCAAGGTATCTTCGCGGTTTAGGCCGTACCATTGTGCTAAATCTAATTCGTTTTCACCCAGATAATATTTTAAGGCGACTTCCCAATGTTCAATTTCATTTGTTCGTGTATTGAGTACAACAAAATCGAGTTCACCTAAGGTGACTGCACCTGCAATTTTTTGAATACTATGTCCCAACAGTTGGTAGGGATGATAGTCATCATCCAATAACCAGAACCAGAGTAAATTCTCAAAACGTAAACCGAGACGGGTACTTTTGAGTTGTGCCAGAAAATCAATCAGTGGCTGAGGCTGTTGATCGAGCTGCTTTAATCGCTGTTCATAGTTTTGATAATGAGTGAGCCAAATCGAATCATGATGAAGCTCAAAATGATGTTTTACATTAAGCTCATTGGGAATCTGAGCCAATATACTCGGGCTGGCAATACAAAATGCTAAATGTCGTACGATTGGGTTATTAAACTGTAACCACGGTTCAAAATAACTGGAAGTGGTAATCAGGTTAGGCATGAATTAACTCAATCATTGAAATAATAAGTGAAGTTTAAGAAAGAACGATAAAAACACTTTATACTAGCACGGTTGTAAATCGGTGTTGGTTAATTGCTCAATGAAAACATTATTCTGGCGTAGTTTAGTCGTGATTTTTATTACGTTAGGAATTATTGGGGCAATTCTACCGGGGATGCCAACCACTGTCTTTCTGATTTTAGCAGCATGGGCTGCTTCAAAAGGCTGGCCTGAAATGGATGCATGGTTATTGAATCATCCGAAGTATGGACCGACCTTACGAAATTGGCGTGAGCATGGCACAGTTCCGCGCAAGGCGAAATGGATTGCCAGTATCATGATGTTGATCAGCGGTATCTTAATGCTATTTACTAATGCGCCATTTTGGGTAAAAGTTTTTACCGATGTCACTATGTTTATCGTGGCTGTGTGGCTGTGGTTACGCCCCGAGCCTGAGCAGCGTTAAGAAAAGCAACGCTCTTGCGGAATATATTCCTCATGCGCAAGACCTTGCGCCAAATATGGCTCATATGCTGTGAGTGGCGAGGATAAATAAACTTAAAGCACTGCTTTTAGCTTATCTCAAAGATAAATCATGCTGTTTTGTTTTTTATATTTAAAACCAACAGATAATTAAAACTACTGAAAAGTACAAGAAAAAGCCGATAGTCTATGTTGAAATAAAGATGTTCTATCAGTTATCGAGATAAAAATGAGCTACACCTTAGATCAGGCAGACATTGTCATTGACTTGGCACAACAGACCTTAAGTTTGCCAAAACATAATAAATTCTATGTGATCTCTTCTGGTAAGAACGGTATTGGTGAGCAAGAAAATAGTGGCAAGACGCCAAGAGGTTGGCATCAGGTTGCTCAAAAGATTGGTGGTGATGCACCTAAAAATGCCGTATTTATTGCACGCCAACCCACGGGTGAAGTGTATGACCAGCAATTAGCGCAACAATTTCCACAACGAGATTGGATATTGTCGCGTATTTTATGGTTGGATGGTTTAGAAGAAGGCTTTAACCATGGGGAAGGGCACGATACCTTTAAGCGTTATATCTATATTCATGGTACTCCTGATACAGAACCGATGGGCATTCCAATGTCACATGGTTGCATTCGTATGAAGAATGATGAAATTCTTGAACTGTTTGAACTCGTTTCTGAGCAAGCTGTGGTTTATATTTCTGAACAAGCCTTAGAAAATAAAGCGTGAAAATGCAAATAAGTGCTTAAATAAAATACGAAAATATCATTTTTTTGATGGAATGACTTATTTTTTAATCATTCGTACGGTTTTTTCGGAAAAGAGTGGCAAAAGCGTTTGACAGGCTGTAAAGATTCTCTATAATGCACCTCACAAACGATGAAGACGTTAAGGGCGCTTAGCTCAGTTGGTAGAGCGTCTGCCTTACAAGCAGAATGTCGGCGGTTCGATCCCGTCAGCGCCCACCAAGCCTTTACGTTAAAACTCAAGTGCAGCGGTAGTTCAGTTGGTTAGAATATCGGCCTGTCACGCCGAGGGTCGCGGGTTCGAGCCCCGTCCGCTGCGCCACTTAAGTTTTAATAATTGTTTGTCATGATTGCAAAATTATCGTGCAGCGGTAGTTCAGTTGGTTAGAATATCGGCCTGTCACGCCGAGGGTCGCGGGTTCGAGCCCCGTCCGCTGCGCCACTTAAATTTGCAAGAATGAACACCTTGGGATACAAGATGATAATTTTATCTTGCGTCATAAAGATTGATAGTTAATCAGTTTTTATTCCTTAGGGCGCTTAGCTCAGTTGGTAGAGCGTCTGCCTTACAAGCAGAATGTCGGCGGTTCGATCCCGTCAGCGCCCACCATAATTTGTGACATTTACTTCTCAATAGAAGTAATACAGTGCAGCGGTAGTTCAGTTGGTTAGAATATCGGCCTGTCACGCCGAGGGTCGCGGGTTCGAGCCCCGTCCGCTGCGCCATTCTCTTGATATCAATTTAAGAGAATGTTAGTTTTAACAAGTATCTTTATACTTGATCTCTGATTCGAGATGCCATTAGAAAAATCAAGGATTTTTCTCTTGCGCTCAGACAAAGCTTTGCTTTGTTTATCCTCGCTCAGGGCGCTTAGCTCAGTTGGTAGAGCGTCTGCCTTACAAGCAGAATGTCGGCGGTTCGATCCCGTCAGCGCCCACCATATATCTTCCCTAAATCTCATATCATTGTAATCCATACAAAGTTATTCTATGATTAGCGTCAATAATGATTCTAATATTGAAGTACTTTATGAGAAACCCTTATCAACGCAAGGCTGCGTCGAAATCTCAAACTACACCTTCTGGTTCTTCACTCAAAGACGCTTACCGTCAGTTCATTCAAAATATTGTTATGCAACGTCATGTGATTGCACTGTATCACGATGGTTGGGCCTTATGCTCAACACCATCTGGACAGCATGCATTATCCGTGTGGCAGAATAAAAGTTTGGCAAAACTGCTGATTAAAGACAATTGGGCGCAATACGAAATTCAGGAAGTACCATTACTGGCTTTTATTGAAAAATTGATTCCATTTTTAAAAGAAAATAATACGATCTTATCTCTAGATTTAACCCCAGAGGGAAACAATTTATTGGTTTCCCCTGATTCTTTGTTATTGGATATTAAGAATTTTTTATACCAAATATATTTACAACGTCCAGATGTCTTTGCTGAGTTAAAACTACCTTTACCACGTGATATTCGGTTGCATAACTCAGCTTCATCCTAATTGAGAGGGTAATCTCTCAATCAATACTCATTTAAGATCCAACCACTCGCATAGGCAAAGTATTCTCTTAACCATGCATTGTAGCGTGTGCTTAGAGGTGTAGTCGCACCGAGTAGGGTAATATCCGTATAGCCTTGTTTCTTAGCAATGGCAGCAGCACGCAAGGTATGAAAGTCACTGGTCACAATTGCAATTGGTTGTTGAATGCTAATCTGTTGTGCCTGCAAGAGCTGTTGGCTATTTTTAAGATTTAGCTCAGTGCTGGTGCTTTTATCTTCCAAAATGATTTGTGATGCAGGAATGTGATAGTGTTGTTGTACGTAACGTGACATCACCACGGCTTCGCTATCAGTTTCACCAAAATCAATACCACCTGTCATGACTAATTTTGCTTGAGGCTGAGCTAAAGCAATTGGGGCGGCACGGTCTAAACGTTTTGCGAGTGTTGCAGATGGTTGTCCTTTCTCTACACCACTACCTAGTACGATAATCGCTTTAACCGCAGGGATATGTTGAGTTTTATCATTGTTATCGGACAGATAATCAAAGAAATAGCCTAAGCTAACTAACCAAATCCAGAAACAGAGCCAGCCAAAGCGCCAGATTGAATGCAAGCGGAAATGATAGAAAAAGAAACGTTCAATATGATAATAGAAATAAGCATAGAGACAGAAAAATAGTCCAAGTAGCAGCGGCAGTACGGTTCCGATATGAATCTTTTTAAAAGCGATCAGAATTGCGCCATCTAAGAACAGAACTGAACCGATAAGGGCTAAAATAATACGAACCCATGAACTTATTTGCATAATCTTAATTGTGTCGATTTGAACCGTGCTAAGTGTATGCAAAATTCAGAGAAAGGCAAATCCTCTTATTGTCTTATAAAAAAACGAGTGGCTAGCACTCGTTTTTTTTATAGAGAAGAATTAATAAACGTCTCGGCGATAACGACCAGCTTGTCTTAACTCATCCAGTTTTTCTTCGCTAAGAATTTCCATCAATGCCTGATCGACACCAGAAGCCATACCTTCAATGCTACCACAGACATAAATCACCGCACCTTGCTCAACCCATTTGATCAGTTCATCTGCATTGTTGCGTAATATATCCTGCACATAGACACGTTGTTCTTGATCACGAGAAAAAGCCAAATCCAGACGCTGTAGTGTTCCCATGTTTAACCAGGCTTGAATGGTTTCTTGATAGAAGAAATCATGTTCGCGTTGACGTTCACCAAAGATCAGCCAGTTGGCCGTGTAATTTTGGCGATTACGTTGCTGTAACAAGCTCATGAGACCTGCGATACCAGTACCATTACCAATACAGATAATTGGGCGGTTGTCATCAATTAAATGGAATGATTCATTGGTTCGAATACGCAGGGCGATGTTTTGTTTGGGTTGCGCAAATTCGGTTAACCAGCCAGAACCAAGACCGAGTTGATCATTTTCATCACGTTTTTGGCGAACCACTAGTCTTAGTACTTGTTGAGATGGAATACTGGCAATCGAATATTCACGTGCGGGTAGGGTGGGTAACTGTTCCAGTAAGTCTTCAAGCGTACCAAACGGCTGGATCTCAACCCGCAGATTTTTATTCCACAGTGCATGTTCAATATTTTGCTTCAATGATTCAACGATACTATGTGCAGGGGTTTGATACTTGATCAAGAAATTCTGAATATCAGTCAAACTGTTGGCAGGTTGAATTTCTGCAATATCACCCGCATGCCATGTTATGTCAGATGCTGAGGTCAGCTCGATATTATAAGCTGCCTGCCCTAAGCTATCTGGGTTGAGTAGGGTGCGTTCGCTTAGCGTCCATTGATCAAATACTTTCTCAATATTCATCGCATGTAGTTCATGCTGGGTTACCGCAGACAAGCCCTGATTCCAACGTTGAATATCGTTGCTATTGGCATTATCCACTTCAATCAAGTCAAACAGCGGCTGTGCTTTGCATTGTTTTAACCATGCATCTACTGCATAGCCGAAGCTGCAATAGCTGTCAGGGTATTCTTTTGAACCCAGTGCCAGTACAGCATATTGCATTTGGCCAAGATCAAGCTGTTGTTGCATCAGTTTCTTGCTGAAACTTGCGGCAAGATCAGGTGCCTCACCTGTACCATAGGTACTGATCACAAATAAAACCTGTGCTGCGTGTTGCAGGTCTTGCTCAGTCAGTTGCTGAATTGGTTTAACCGTAGTTGGCTGTTGTGCTTCTTGCAAGCTGGTCGCAGTACGCCAAGCCAATTGTTCAGCCACACCAGTTTGCGTTGCATAAGTAATCAGCCAAGGCTTGGCATTTGGATCAATCGGCTGTGCACTGAGTGACTGACGTGCCGCTTGAGTTAATTTCTTCTGTTTACGACGTTTTAGATACAGCATCCAACCCGTTACAAAGAACAGTGGCATTGCTAATGAAGCCAACATGGCAATAAATTGATAGGTTGAACCAAAGAAGCTACCGCGGTGTACCGGCAGCATGCTGCTCATGATTTTTTCATTGAGCTTTTTATCTTCATAGAGTTCGAATTTTTCGAATTTATTGTTTTGATAGTTATAAACCGCTTGGTTGCGTGCACGCTCATGTTGTGGAATAGCATCGACAAATGAAAGTTCAACCTTGGCATCATCACGTTTAGGAATATTTAAGGTGAGGCTAGAATATTCACGGCCAATCTGTGCATTTACGCCTGTCCATGTTTGCGTCAGAATGGTATTGATCTGCGTTTTTTCTAGCTCTGGTTGTTTATCTTTACCACGTTCATTTTGTTGATTACGTTGTGGTTGTTCAACGCCCATGACTTTGAACATGCCAGCACGCCACCAGTCATAAGACCAATATAAACCTGTACATGCAAACAGTAGGTAGAACACAACCACCCAGGTTCCCACCACTGCATGTAGATCCCAAATAAAATTACGACCTTTTAGTTTAGGTTTAATAAACAACCATTGTTTAAAGCTATGTTTCTTTGGAAAGCGTAGATAGATGCCACTTAATACAAAGAAAATCAGCATCAGGGTCGATGCCCCAGTAATCTGTGCGCCAAACTCACCAGCGGTTAAATTACGGTGTAAACGCTGAATAAATTGCAGTGTATCGCGACCTTTAACTTCAGGTAAGACTGCCGCTGTATAGGGGTTTACCATCATGTTATAACCACGACGCGCACCTTCTTTTTTAATATTGACAGTTGACGATTCGGTTGGATCAGTAGCGATGGTGATGCTGTTAATTTCAATCTCGGGTTGTTGTTGATTGAAATGTTGATACAGCTCGGCAGGGGTGAGTTTTGGTGTTTGAGCAACCTCTACCACATAACTGTCTTGGTTGATCCATTTTAGAATCTGTGGTTCGTATGAGTAGATTGCACCAGTGACTCCCATTAAAGAGAGAATGAGTCCCGCGGTAATCCCTAAAAACCAATGGATTTGGAAGAAAACTTTTTTAAACATGGTCAAAAAATGGAAAGATAATGAAATTCATGTAAAAAATTATAACCTAAGAATAAGTACATAATATGGATTTTGCAGGTAATATTGATTTTGATTCTCATTTATTTAGTGGGTATTAAAAAACCTCCCATGTAGGGAGGTCTTTTACGTCAGAGACTAAAACTTAAATTGATTTAGGTGCACCAACTGTTTCATTGAGGTGTCTACGTACGGTATTGAACGAGAAATTTTTCGAGTCCATACGCTTTGGTAAAATATAGGCACCTTGTTGTTCTTCGCCTTTTGTTTTTACCTTGAAGTTCACCAAAATAAAGTCAGGTGAACTATACCATTCGTAAATGTCTTTCCAACCAATGGTTGCAGTACCTTCTTGCAGACCCATTTTTTGGCGCATCACGATACCGTGTGGTTGTACGCCTAAACGTAGACCTTTAATTTCCTGTACAGGGAATTCAGTCATCTTGCGTTTAACGTACCACTCCAGACCAAAACGTTTGATCAAATAGAACAGCACCACACTCACAATCACGACCCAACAAATCACAGTTGAGTAGGTTGAATAATATTTAATAAGTCCTGCAGCAACCAATGAGAGCACAACCAGTGCAATCATAATCATCCATGCTTTGCGGCTGAATTTGTTGGTACTACGCCAAATCATCAGTTGAGCTTGACGTTGTTCAGCTTCAGAAACTTCGTAAGGAACAGGTTGTAGCGTATAAGCGTATAGCGTTTTGGCGGTCATAGTATAAAAAATGAGTATATAACTGGGTTTAGTTTAACATCTATTAGCATGCAAAGATATTATGCCAATGGCGAATCATGGGAGGCTATTGCAATCACAACAGCCATTAAAGTGAAGCAAATTCGGTACCATCTTCATTCGGTTCATGGCTCAGACTTTGTTTCAGCATACTTAAGCGTGTTAACACACTGAGCATGAGTGAAAGCTGCTGCAAAATGATCAGCGATTTTGGATCATTATCTTCATTGCGGCTGAGACGGTCACGAATGGTTTGCATCAGATTTTGTGCTGATAAATCAGGAACTTCATCTCTGAGGAGTGCCCCTTGAATATCATCTAAAGCCTGATCGAGTAAGCCTAATACTTCCTGATCTTGGATTTGCTCTCGATGCGCACCTAATGCTGCGATGTAGCTTAAAAAAGTATGGCTCAGGCATAAAAACTCAAACGCTAAACTTTTTTGATTCACATCAATATTCGGTTCAGTTGCAATAGTGGAAATCAGGGAAGCCACTTCAGCATCGGTATTGTGTGCGGCACGTCGAACTACACGATAATTCAAGGCATTATTACGACCCTGATGATATTGTTCCACCACCTCGGCAAGATATTTACATTGTGCCTGTAGAGAGCGCTGAATTGAGCGCGGTAATCTGCGGAACTTCCAGTCTGGCCAAATAAAACTGACACCAAACCATGCCAAAGCACATCCAATCACAGTATCAATAAAACGGGGTAGACCCGCTGCGAATGCAGAGCCATCCAGATTAAAGTTGATTAACGCAAGGATGGTAATGAATGCAGTGGCTTGCGCATATTGCTTACTACGCAGCTCCAGAAACAGCACACCGCTCAGAATCAACATCACCAATTGACCTTCGATTGAAGGAATAAAATAGATGATGGCAAGTCCAACGATAATACCGACCAATGTTCCGACGATACGTAAATATAAACGTCGTTTAGTGGCATTGAAGTTGGGTTGGCATACAAATAATGCGGTGAGCAGAATCCAGTAACCATATGCAATATTAGTAAGCTGAATAAATAGATAGCCAATAAACAATACGATCGACAAACGTACCGCATGACGGAACAATACCGACTCAGGTGTGAGATGTTGTTTCACTCGTACCATGATGTCATTCCAGCCTTTTAGATCATCATCTTTTAACTGGCTTTCGGTATGCTGTGCATTGATCTTTTGCAGGTTTCGTTCTGTTTCTAGGTTTTGTAATTGTGCATCAATCGATTTGAGGTTTTGATAAAGTGCAAATAAGGCATTAATTCTGACTTGATCATAGTGTCCATCTTTGCGCAGTTTCTCTAATGATAGACGCAAGTTCTCAAAACTATGCTTAAAGCGCTTGTTATGCACATAACGGGTACGACTTAAAATAGATTGAGCCAAATCCTGACAGGCTTTGCCTTGAATAGATAAAATCCTTTGGAAGCGAAATAAAATATCACTATGTTGAAACACTTTGGCCAGTTTTTGATAGTCGATATGTGCTGAATCGGCGCGCTCATGAATATCTTGAGCGACAAAATAGTATTGCAGACTGCGTCGAGTTCCTTTTTGTCCACGGTCACCTTTTAACCGTGTCAACAGCGACATCCGCATATCGTTAAAGATCGCGACCAACTTGCCATTTTCCATGGCGATATCAATCATGCTTTGTTGATAGCTAGAGGGGGTCATATCCACATCAAATAAGTTTGATTTTGCGAATAAGAAACTCCCTAAGGCAGTATAGGACGCAGCCAGTTGATCTTGAACTTTACGTACAGGGAACAATAGAAAGCTGATAGTAGAAAGTAAACCATACCAAGCCGCACCGACAACAAGCAGAGCAGGTTGCAGATACCATTGTTCAAATAAATGTACGCCCAACATGGAATAGACCGAAATGACCAGACAACCATAGGCAATGGTGGCATAGCGACGACCTAAAGAACCCAATAAGATCCAGCCGATACAAGAGGCGATTAATCCAATTGCAAAGGCGATTGGATAGGGGAATAACAGTTGAACCGAAGCCGCTGTAATGAAGAACCCGATATAGGTATAAATCAGGTTCATGATGCGCACAGAAAAGCGGTCATCAATATCACTAATGGCCGCGGCAACGACACCGAGTGTTAAGGGAATCGTTGCCAATTGATAATCTAAAAGATAGGGAACAAAAGCAGTCCCCGTAAAGGCGATTAACATACGCACGTTATACATAAACGTGGTGTTATAGGTTGCTTGTCTTAAACGTCCGAACCAAGGATTCAAAGTTTGTCCTTTTTGTATTCTGCAATCAATTTTCTGATTCTTATTATGCACAAATATGTTGAGGATGCTAAGCTTAGAATGGTGATTAACATGAAAAGTAGAGCATTATGCAGGCAGAGCAAACCAATCAGCGTCAATATTCAACAGCATGGATTTTGTTGCTTGCTTTGTTAACCGCATTAGGGCCGTTGTCGATCGATATGTATTTACCCGCTTTGCCGCAAATGGCAGATGAGTTCGGGGTCAGTACACAAATGGTTGCCAATACCTTACCCGCTTATTTTTTGGGATTGGCGATTGGACAGTTGATTTATGGGCCTGTCAGTGACCGTATTGGACGTAAAAAGCCATTATATTTTGGCTTGGCATTGTATGCAATTGCCAGTTTGGCCTGTGTGTTTGCAAGCAATGAGTGGGCCTTAATCGCCGCACGTATTTTCCAGGCCTTGGGAGGGTGTGTCGGTGTGGTGATGGCACGGGCGACCATTCGTGACCGTCTGGATATGCAGGGGTCTGCACAGGCATTTTCCAGCATGATGATTGTGATGGGGCTGGCTCCGATTCTTGCACCCATCTTTGGGGCATGGATTTTGACCTTCTTCCCTTGGCAGGCAATTTTTATCGTCTTGTCGATGATTGGGGTCGTGTGTTGGCTCTGTGTACATTTCTTCTTTAAAGAGTCACTGCCTGTTGAACGCCGTTTAAAATTATCGGCTTATCAAGTCACCACACTCTATGCAGCTATTCTCAAAGATGAGAGCTTTAGAGTACCAATGTTTGCGGGCTGCTTAACTGGCGCAGCTTTGTTTTGCTATATCAGCTCAGCTTCAGAAGTGTTTATGGGGCAATATGGATTGTCGCAGCAGCATTTCTCCTATGCTTTTGCCTTAAATGCCGCAGGGATCATGTTGATGTCTTCGCTGAATAAACATTTGAATACTCGCATGGGAATTTTCCAACGCCTACGTTTGGGTGGTTTAATCCAATGTTTTGGGGCATTGATTGTACTGACTGCTGGATTGATGGCGGATGCACCGCTATTTCTGCTAATGTCAGGCTTATTCTTGGTGGTATCAGGAATTGGTTTAACAGGGCCGAATGCCATGGCTTTGGCGATGTCTCAGCAAGGGGCTCGTGCAGGTACGGCCAGTGCCATTATGGGCAGTATGCAATTTGCCTGTGGTTTGCTGGCGGGAATTATCTTGAATTTCTTGGTATGGAAGGCATCTTTGAACATGGGCATCATGATGTTACTGTTTACCAGTGCAGGACTGTTTGCCATTTTAAAAGTTGGAAAACAGCAAAGCAGTCTCTCAGCTTAGAGACTGCTTTATTTACAGGTTTAGTCTAAAAACACCGTGAAGTTTTCAACAGGTTCACGCGGCGTAATAAAGGTATTCACAATATGCTCAGGGTCAGCATGACCTAAAGCCACGGCACAAACCAGTTCTTCATCTTCTGGCGCGCCCAAAATATCCAGTACGATTGGGTGGAAATGATTCCATGCCGCCTGTGGGCAAGTGTCTAAGCCACGTGCTTTAGCAGCGACCATGACATTTTGAATCATCATGGCAATATCCATTTTGGAGCCGATGCCCATGACTTTATTCACGGTAAAATATAAAGCAACAGGGGCATCGAATAATTGAAAGTTACGCAATTGCTGTGCGGCCATTTTTTCTTTTTCGCCTTTTTGAATACCCAGTAAGCCATACAATCCCCAACCGTTGGCGCGGCGACGATCAATAAACGGAGAAATCCACGTTGCAGGGTAGTAGGCAAAGGTTTCTTGATACTGCGCTGCCAGTTCGGGTTTTTGCAGTAATTCAATTTGAGCATGACAAACACGGTCAATCATTTCTGCACGTTTTTGTCCTGTCACCACATAAACTTTCCATGGTTGGACATTGGTCCCTGAAGGTGCACGACTGGCAACTGCCAAAATATCTTTAATGGTTTGCGTCTCAATCGGGGTGTCTAAAAATGCACGGACTGAATGGCGAGACGTAATCGCTTCATCTACATAGCGGACTTGTTCCGTGTTCATAAAAACTCCTGATCATATTGGTTTTGTCGTATCCGCAGACTATAAATCAATAAATAAACTTTAGTGATCATTTTCACAGGAAATTTTTATTGAGTATAAAAAACAACCATAAAAGACAAAGAATTAATGTGGCTTGTTACTCATTTTTAAAGTTTTGTGCCGTTTGTGTGAAAAAGAAAACTATTAGTAACATAATGAAATCGAAAAATTATTTTTTTATTGCCATGAAAATGGGCAAAACTCCTTAAATAAAAAGTACACACAATATCCGAAATTTATGCATAATACGCCCTTTTTAAAAATTGATTAGGCTTTCCTTACTGATTGGGTGAGGGGGAATTTTCTATTTACAGATGTATTGAATTTATCCAATTTTACGTCTGTGGGAAATGTTGAAATATACACCATATACAAGGAGCTTCTCATGAGTTTATCTCTCATCCGTAAGCCGTTTATCATGCAGGGTTTAGCACTTACAGTTGCAGCCTTAATGATGAACAACACGCATGCTGCTAGTGAGCAAGAACAGATTCAGCAACTTCGTGATGAAGTGAAGGAATTAAAAGCGTTATTACAGCAATATGTTCCCCAAGCAAAACAACAAAATGACCTTGCTCAAGTAAAGGAACATTCTAATTTTAAGGAAACACATCCAGATCACCCTGCAAATGCAGCGGTTGCACCTGCGGTTCCAAAGAAATCACAATTGGTATTTAACACTGCTTCTGGTGCAGAAGTTAAATTACATGGTTTCTTGCGTGGTGATGCTTCTTATCAAGCCAAAGGTGGTGACGGGATCTTTAACCGCATCAATAAAGTGGATTTAGAAGGCGCTGAAAAGAATAGCGATCGCTTCTATAGCACGGCAACAGTTACCCGCTTAGGGCTGGATTTTAAAGCACCTGTGGAAGGTGCTGAAGTCGGTGGTAAATTAGAAGTTGACTTCCGTGGTGGCAGTAACAATGACACCATTCGTATCCGTCATGCGTATATGACCTTTAATGACTGGTTATTTGGTCAAACCACATCGACGTTCTTGGCAACAGATTTACAGCCAGAAATGCTAGATTTTAACTCACCACTGGGGATTGGTACTTACCGTACACCAATGGTGCGTTATAGCGGTGCATTTAATCCAAATACACATTATTTTGTTGCCTTAGAAAAAGGCAATGACGATAACCGAGCGCCTGCTTTAACTTCAAAATTAAAATATGATTTTGCTGAAGGTCAGGGCACAAGTTCTGCACGTGTGTTACTTACCGAAGCCCGCAGTAAAGCTGCTTACAATAATGACAAACAGCTCAGTGCCAATGACGCTGAATTAGGCTGGGGTGTTGCGGTTGGTGCAAAATATAAGTTCAGCGATGCGTTGCAGGCGATGATTGATTACTCGCATGTGAAGGGTGACAGCAAATTCTTGTTGTATACCAACAATGCTTATAACGTAAATCCAAATAATTTCGGTTTAAATTTGAATGAGTTTGATGCGCTGACACTCGGTGCGACTTATCAAATTAATCCTAAATTACGTAGTACTTTGGCTTATGGTGCAATGTTTGCTGATGATAGCAATGACTTTGCTAAACAAGCGGTGATTGCAAAAGATGCTGCGCAGAACAAAACCTTGCAACAAGGTTGGTGGAATATCATGTATTCACCAGTCACACCGATTACGTTTGGTCTAGAGTATGTCTACGGCGAACGTAAGACCTTTGATGGACAAAAAGGTAAGGATAATCGTGTAGGGGCCATGGCTCGCTATAACTTCTAAGCCATCTATCCTGTAGGTGTAAATCATCCGTGAAAACTGATCAATGAAACAGGCCTCAGTTCTTGCTTAGAACTGTATGCTTTTTATTAAGTTGATTGAGTTTTCACTCATTTTGAGAGTTACTATTTTATGCGTTCCAAAGTGGTGAAAAAATCATCGCTAGAGCGAATAAAATAAACGGAAGAAGATATGGAATTTACTTTTAATGGTTTCTATACCCTAATTTCGGCGGTCATCGTCTTGTTATTAGGACGTTTGCTCGTTAATAAAATTGACTTCTTAAAACGCTATAACATTCCTGAGCCTGTGGCTGGTGGTTTGGTTGCAGCGGTACTTTCACTACTTGTACACTCACTTTGGGGTTACAGTATTGTTTTTAGTAGTGAATTACAAACCAGTTTTATGTTGATCTTCTTCGCTTCGATTGGCTTAAGTGCTAACTTCATGAAGCTCAAAGAAGGCGGTATTGGTTTAGTGATCTTCCTGGTCTGTGTCGCCTCTTTTATTGTGGTACAGAACGCTGTCGGCATGAGCCTTGCAACCATGCTAGGTATTGATCCTTTGGTGGGTTTGATTGCAGGTTCAATCACATTGACTGGTGGTCATGGTACTGCAGGTGCATGGGGTGAAATTCTTGAGACTCAGCATGGGATTCAAGGTGCGTTGGCTTTAGGTATGGCGAGTGCAACTTTCGGTCTGATTATCGGTGGTATTATCGGTGGTCCATTGGCGAAGTTGTTGATTAACCGTTATAGCCTTGCTCAAGCACAGACCCCAGCTGAAATCAAAAATCGCGATACGCATTTAGATCAACATCCTGACGAGCTGGCACCATTTGAAAATCCACATCAGGTTCGTTTAATTACGGCTGATAATGCGATTACGACTTTGGGTATGTTTGCTGCGTGTTTGGCATTTGCAGAATTCATGACAGGTTTCAGTAAGGGCACTTGGTTCGAGTTACCAACTTTCGTTTGGGCGCTTGGCGGTGGTGTGATCTTACGTAATGTCTTAGAAAGCGTATTAAAAGTAGATATCTTTGACCGTGCAATTGATGTGTTTGGTAATGCATCATTATCGCTCTATCTTGCAATGGCATTGCTTTCATTGAAATTGTGGCAGTTGGCAGATTTGGCTGGCCCGCTTGTCGTTATTTTAGGTGCGCAAACCATTACGATGGCATTATATGCTGCGTTCATTACCTTCCGCGTCATGGGTAAAAACTACGATGCAGCGGTATTGGCAGCAGGTCACTGTGGTTTTGGTATGGGGGCAACACCAACTGCGGTTGCAAACATGCAAGCGATTACCAATATGTATGGACCATCTCATAAAGCCTTCTTGATTGTTCCGCTTTGTGGTGCGTTCTTCGTTGATTTAATTAACGCAACAGTAATTCAATTAATTTTGAAATTCTTTGCCTAAGTCGGATCAAAAGCCCCAAGCGGGGCTTTTTTGATTCATCCATTGTTATCGTATATGTACGGACGTACATAAAATATTTAAAAGCGAATAAGTGATGAATGAAAAATTAAATGACACCCTGATGGCTTGGGTAAGTTTTTTCAATGATCCTTTATGGGACTTTCTCGTTGTTTTCCTGCTTGCAGTCGGTATTTTTTATACCATTGCAACGAAAGCTGTCCAAATCAGAATGTTCTTCCACAGTATCAAGGTGATGAAGGGCAGTCGTACTAAAGGTGAAGAAAAAGATTCACACGGATTGACACCTTTCCAAGCATTTGTAACGGGCTTAGCCAGTCGTGTTGGGGTAGGTAACATTGCAGGTGTGGCGATCGCGATTGCGATTGGTGGACCAGGTGCGGTGTTCTGGATGTGGTTTACTGCATTGTTGGGGATGAGCTCGGCTTTTATTGAGTCTTCGCTTGCTCAGTTATTTAAGGTACGAGATAGCAATAGTAAGCAATTCCGCGGTGGACCAGCCTACTATATTACGCAAGGCTTACGCAGTAAAACCTTTGGTGTGATCTTCGCACTTGCACTAATCTTTACCTATGGTTTTGTATTCAACTCAGTTCAAATCAATGCGATTGCCAATGCATCTTCACATGCATGGGGTTGGGACAAAGCCAATCTGGTTGCCCACTTAGGTGGTGTTGATCTCGAAATTTCATGGGTAGGCCTTGCACTGGTTGTTATGGTTGCGTTAGCGATTTTCGGTGGTATTAAACGTATCGCCAAATTTGCAGAAATGTTTGTACCACTCAAAGCAGGTCTTTACCTTGCTGTGGCGATGTATATTGCGATCAGCAATTACGAACTTCTACCAGGGATCTTCAAACTGATCTTCACTGAAGCATTCCAGTTTAATGCAGCAGCGGGTGGTTTCTTCGGTGCCATGATTTCGATGGCAATGATGCAAGGGATCAAGCGTGGCTTGTTCTCTAACGAAGCGGGTATGGGTTCTGCACCAAACGCTGCAGCAGCATCGGATGTGAAACATCCAGTGAACCAAGGCTTGGTGCAAATGCTTGGTGTATTCGTTGATACGTTCATTGTGTGTACCAGTACTGCGATCATTATCTTGGTATCGGGTGTTTATCACGATGCGGGCTTTGTCGGGGTAGAGCTGACACAGCGTGCTTTAGAGACTCAAGTCGGACACTGGGGTGCTGACTTCCTTGCGGTGCTGTTATTCTTATTCTGTTATTCCGCTGTACTTGGTAATTATGCCTATGCAGAAAGTAATGTGCAGTTTATCAATAACAATCCGAAAGTGATGTTCATCTTCCGAATCTTTGTATTGGTAATGGTGTATTTCGGTGCGATTGGTAGTGTGCCATTGGTTTGGTCAATGGCGGACTTGTTCATGGGGATCATGGCAACGATTAACTTGATTGCAATCTTGTTGTTAACCCCTATGGCACGTACATTGTTGAAAGACTACACCTCTCAACTTAAACGAGGTATTAAAGAGCCTGAGTTTAAGATTGATAACTATCCAGAATTAAAGAAAAAAGTTGATTCTGATATTTGGTAATGCATCTAAAGCAAAACTAAAATCATAAAAAAGGCTCCTTTCGAGGAGCTTTTTTTTTTATGTCTTTTTGATGACAAATACAAAAAATTGCTACAGTTTTTAGATGTGCTAAACGCTAAAATTCGGATCTGAGATATGGTTAATATGGCAATCGCGGCGTATGAAACAGCTTAAATTATGGATGTTGGGTCTTTCAATGGCAATTTTGGCTGGTTGCCAAAGTACCTCACATTTAAAACCTGTCATTGAAGATGCCCAAGCTCAAGCTGTAAGCCAACCCTTTAATGCTATCAAACAGCAGCAAAAGCGTCCTGTGATTGCATTGGTGTTGGGCAGTGGTGGCGCGCGTGGTTATGCCCATATTGGTGTGATTGAAGTCTTAGAGCAGCAAGGCATTCGTCCAGATTTTATTGTGGGGACCAGTGCAGGCAGTATTGTTGGTTCAATCTATGCCAGTGGTAAAAGTCCTGCCGAATTACGCGATATTGCGTTAAAACTCAAAGCCAATGATGTGCGCGAAGTCAATGTCAGTCTAAAGGGCTTTTTTGACGGTAAAAAAGTGGAAGACTATATCAATGAGCAAGTGCATAACCTGCCATTAGAAAAGATGAAAATCCCAATGTATGTGGTGGCAACTGAATTAAAAGATGGCACCCGAACCGTCTTTAATTATGGTAATACCGGGCAGGCAGTGCGGGCTTCTGCATCCATTCCAAGTATGTTTGTACCGACTAAAATTCATGATGTTGAGTATGTTGATGGTGGTTTAGTCAGCCCTGTACCTGTGCAGGTTGCACGTGAACTGGGTGCAGATGTGGTCATCGCCGTGGATATCTTGGCACAACCGATTCATACTGAAACC
Organism: Acinetobacter higginsii; assembly: GCF_000369525.1. GTDB lineage: Bacteria > Pseudomonadota > Gammaproteobacteria > Pseudomonadales > Moraxellaceae > Acinetobacter > Acinetobacter higginsii. The sequence continues at coordinate 147,981 of NZ_KB850073.1, read as the reverse complement.
AGCAATGTCTGGGGCTTGTTCAATCAGAATATCAATATCATGCAAGGACGTTTGGCAGAAGAGGAACTTAAAGAGGCTGATATTGTAATTCAGCCTGATCTGCGTGAAAAAGCACATATCTTTGATGTCAAAGGTCGTGAGATGACCATGCAGGCAGGTGTAGATGCCGCCAATGAAAAACTCGCCGAAATTCAATGGGCAATTCAAAGCAAAAGCTTCCCAACGCAAAGTGAGCAACAAGATATTGCCTTAAAAATGAGTACCTCAGCGCCACGTTAAGGCTTTATTTTATGAATGTTGTGATGGACTTAAGTGCTTGAGTCCATTTACTAAACTTATATTCGGGCAAAAACAAATTGTAAATCATCTACAAAAAGCTATTAAAAAGGCGAAAAAACAGGTAAATAACTACAAATCATTAAACTTTTTTATCAGACAGTTTTAAGTTTTAGGTCATAGGATGACCTAGTCAAATGAGTCGCTACCTAACAAGGATTGTTAAACAGATGTTTAAATCTTTCTTTCCCAACCCACGCTTGTTTTTTATTTCTGTCATCGTATGGTTATCCCTCAATATGTTGCTGTGGTACACCGGTGGGCATAGTTGGGGCGAATATCTTGGTTTTGCCAAAGGTTATGCCAATGCAGAGTTGCCAATTGGAGTTAGTCGTTTTTGGGCACCTTCTTCGCTTTGGTTCTATTCTTGGTTTATTACCGCAACAGCACTATTTGCTGGTTTTTGGCGGATATTTTCAGCCAATAAATGGCAACCTTGGTCGATTTGGGGATCCGCCTTTATCATCTTTAATATCTGGTTTGCCGTACAAGCGAATGTTGCGATTAATGCATGGTATGTACCATTTTGGGATTTAGTTCAAAGTATGCTCTCTGCAAAAGGAGGGAATATTATGGATCTTTATAATGAATTGACGGTTTTTTTATGGATTGCTATGGTGTATGTGACCTTGGGAACGATCAATGTCTTTTTTACCAGTCATTATGTTTTCCGTTGGCGTACAGCGATGAATGAATATTATGTCGAGAATTGGGAAAAATTGAGACATATCGAAGGTGCTTCACAACGTGTGCAAGAAGATACTATGCGTTTTGCAACGATTGTTGAGGACTTGGGTGTAGAGTTTATTAAAGCGATTATGACGCTTATTGCATTTTTACCATTACTTTTTATCTTATCAAATCATGTACCTGCATTACCTATTTTTGGCGAGGTTAAATATTCATTAGTATGGGCTGCTGTGTTATGGGCCGTCTTTGGTACCATACTTTTAATGGTTGTTGGGATAAAATTGCCAGGTCTACAATTTAATAATCAGAAAGTCGAGGCTGCTTACCGTAAAGAATTGGTTTATGGTGAAGATCATATTGAGTATGCTCAACCTGCAAAGTTAAAAGAGTTATTTAATGGGGTAAGAAAAAACTACTTTCGCCTATACTTTCATTATTCTTATTTTAACTTGACTGCAAACTGGTATGGGCAACTTGATATTTTGTATAAATTGGTTGTCTTATTCCCATCTATTTCGGCAGGTTTGTTAACCCTTGGTTTATTTCAACAGATCTCGAATGTTTTTAGTAATGTTCGAGATTCTTTCCAATATCTGATTAGTTCATGGAAAACCATCATCGAGTTACTATCGATTCATAAACGTCTTAAAGCTTTTGAAAAAATATTAGATTAGTTTGAACAGTTTAGATTAAGAAAGCCTTGGCTCGATGCTAAGGCTTTTTTATTGCCAAAGGTTTTAGGGAGTTTGTGGTTTTTATGTGAAAAGTGAATATATATTGCAACGAAAATGACTTTATTTGATCCAAGTACTTCACTATAGTCGCTTGATAAAATTAATGATCTTTCATTTCTCTCTTGTATCGCTTAAAACCTAAATAAATAGGATAAATCATGAAACCTATATTGCTCAAAAGTGCATTGGCGCTTGCACTGACTGCCTTTACTGCAACTGTATGGGCAGATCAAGCAATTCAATCCTCCCCAACACAAAAAGTTTCAGGCATAGACCAACAGTATATCGACCAAAGCGTGTCTGCCAATGATGATTTTTATAACTATGTAAATGGCACATGGTTAAAAGATACTGAGATTCCAGCAGATAAATCACGTTGGGGCGCATTCAACGAATTACATGAGCTATCCACCAATCAGTTACATGCTATTGTTGGAGCGCTGACTGCCCAAAAATGGGCAACAGGAACGGTTGAACAAAAAGTTTCCAGCCTATATGCCAGCTTTATGGATGAAAAAACAATTGAAGCGCAGGGAATTACACCATTAAAGCAAGAATTGGCAGGTGTGGATGCGATTCAAAATAAACAAGACCTTGCTCAATTAATGGGGCATTTCTCTCGTATCGGAGTTAGAACGCCGTTTGATATCGGTATTGATCAAGATATGAAACGCTCTGATGTGATGATTGCCGGTTTGGCACAGCGTCGACTGGGTTTACCAGATCGAGATTATTATTTAAAAGATGATCAGAAGTTTGTTGAAACGCGTGCCAAATATCTCAAGCATATTGAACGCATGCTACAACTGTCAGGTGATCAGCAAGCGGCTCAGCACGCAAAAGACATTCTCAAGCTCGAAACAGACTTGGCAAAGATCCAATGGAGCAATGTACAAAATCGTGATTTATCTAAGCGCTACAATATTTACTCACTTAAAGATTTAAATAAGTTGAGTCGTAGCTTTGATTGGGATAATTATCTCAATACAGTTGGCGTCAAGGATAAAATCCAGACCATCCAAGTTCATCAATTAAGTTATTTCAAAGCACTTGATCCTGTGATCAATAAAACCCCTTTAAATGTATGGAAAGCTTATTTTAAATGGAATTTGATCAGTAATTTTGCGCCATTCTTAAATAAGGCGTTTGTGGATGAAAGTTTTGAATTTTATGGTAAAACCTTGCGCGATGTTGCAGAACAAGAAGTTCGATGGAAGCGTGGTGTACAAACCGTGAATGCTGTGTTGGGCGATGGTCTGGGCAAAATCTATGTGGAAAAACATTTCTCTGCAGAGAAAAAACAACGCATGGATAGATTGGTTCAAAACTTGATACAGGCTTATGATCAAAGCATTAGCCAGTTGGATTGGATGAGCCCTGAAACTAAAGTCCAGGCTAAAAAGAAATTAGCCAGCTTATCGATTAAAGTCGGTTATCCAAAGAAATGGCGTGATTATTCAGCACTGGACATTAAAGATGGTGATTTGATTGGTAACGTGATTCGGGCCAGAGAATTTGAACATCAAGATGATTTAGATAAGCTCGGTAAACCTGTGGATCGTGATGAGTGGTTTATGACCCCTCAAACCGTAAATGCTTATTACAATCCATCCTCAAATGAAATTGTATTCCCAGCTGCGATTTTGCAACCGCCATTCTTTAATATCGATGCGGATGATGCAGTGAACTATGGCGGGATTGGCAGTGTGATCGGGCATGAGATCAGTCATGGTTTCGATGATCAGGGCAGTCAGTTTGATGAATTGGGCAATATGCGTAATTGGTGGACCAAGCAAGATCATCAGAAGTTTAAAGCCAAAACACAGGCTTTGGTTGCGCAATATAATGCCTATGAGCCGATTGCAGGCTATCACGTCAATGGTGAACTGACCTTGGGTGAAAATATTGCCGATAATTCGGGTCTATCGATTGCTTATAAAGCGTATCAAATTTCGTTAGCAGGCAAACCTGCGCCTGTGATCGAGGGGCGTACGGGTGAGCAGCGTTTCTATATGGGCTGGACGCAAGTTTGGCGTGCCAAAACCCGTCAAGCACAAGCGATTGTGTATTTAAAAACCGACCCACACGCACCAGATAAAGTTCGCGCCAATGGTGCTTTAGTCAATCAAGCGCCGTTCTATGATGCTTTCAAGATCAAAGCGGGAGATAAAATGTATTTAGCGCCTGAAAAACGGGTCAGTATCTGGTAATTCAAGATTCAATAAAAAACCTGCATCAAGCAGGTTTTTTATTGCCCTTTTAAAGGAAGGCAATTCCAAGCCCTGCGCCTGCGGCCATGACCCAAAGCGGATGAATTTTTTTAAACATGCCGAGGATTGCAGTGACAATCACGATCATGACCAGAAGTAGGTTTTGTGCAGATGCATCCGCAATCAACCATGCACTGACCAGAACCAAACCCACGGTAATCGGTTTTAAGGCTTTTTCAAAACGTGCGCGTAATGGATTGTCTTTAAAACGTTCCCAGAATTTAAGTGCATAAATGGTGATGATTGAAGATGGACCAAACTTCGCGAGAGAAGTGACCAATAGTCCTGCTGGACCTGCGACATGCCAACCGACCAAAGGTACGATCATCATATTGGGACCCGGGGCAGCCTGAGCCATGGCAAACAGCGAACTAAACTGTTCTGCACTCATCCATTGATGTACGGTTACCACTTGGTGCTGCATTTCAGGGAGAATGGCATTACCACCGCCAAAAGCCAGTAGCGAAAGCTGAGTAAAAACGACAGCAAGAGTAACTAAGATCATGATTTTTTTACTCCTAGAACCAGCATATTAATCGCCAGTAGAATCGCTAAAGTCAGTGCTAAGGGCAGCTTGATCCAGATCATAAACACAAAGGTCAGGCCAATGGTGAAAATGGTCAGATAGCTTTTTAAAATTGGCTTGAGCATCTTAAATCCTGTCGCAAATAGTAAGCCTGCGGCAGCAGCGGCCAAACCTTGAATCATGTGTTTGACTGCGGGGAGGTACTGAAAATGCTCATAGACTTGATAGATGATCAGCACAATTGCAGTCGGGGCAGAGATTAAACCGAGGACTGAGCTGATCGCACCTTTCACGCCTTGGAATTCCATGCCAATAGCAACGGCCATATTGATGATGTTACCGCCTGGCAATAACTGGCACACGCCAAGTAAGTCGGTAAATTTGCCAGCATCAATCCATTTATGTTCTTCAACGATAATGCGATGTGCCAGTGGCAGCACGCCACCAAAACCCATCAATCCCAATTTCATAAATCCCGTAAAAAGTGCCTTACAATCAGGAGCAGTGGTGAGAGGCTCATTCTGTATTGATAGGGCTTGGGCTTTCATTGGATTACCTTTCTGTTCAACCTTGTGAGCTATAGCATGAAAGATTTGTGGTATATTCACAAATGCTATTTTTGCCGTTATCTATACTTTTAGGGTATGTATGATTGATATTCATAAACTCAATGCATTTGTTGCTGTGGTGGAAGAAAGCAATATCTCCAAAGCAGCGGTTAGGCTGCATATGCAACAGCCGCCATTGACTCGATTGATTAAAAGTCTGGAAGAAGAATTGGATACAGCGTTGTTAAAACGCTTGCCCCGAGGTGTAGAGGTGACGGAAGCAGGTAAGGCTTTATATCAGGAAGCGATTACCATTTTGGCGCACGCTCAGTCGATTCCGAAACGGGTCAAAAACATTGCGCAAGGCTTGGAAGGTCAAATCAATATTGGCTTTACCAACTCCGCTGGGCTGCATCCTTTTTTACCTGCACTCTTGCGTCAATTCAGGGAAAAGTTTCCTGCTGTTGCCATTCATTTGGAAGAAGATAGCAGTACCGCCTTAACCGATGCAGTGATCAATGAAAAACTGGATATCGTTTTTCTGCGCAAACCTGCACCGATTCATGCCGAAGTACAAAGCATACATGTACTGGATGAGCCTTTGATTGTGGCTTTGCCGAGTAATCATCCTTTGGCTGAGCAAGCGGGATCAATCCGCCTACTCGATTTAGAGCCGTATGAGTTTGTGTTGTATCGCCGTATTGCGGGGCAAGACTTGTTTGATAATATTTTGGCAAATTGCTATCAGGCCGGGTTTAGTCCCAACATTGTACAGGAAGCCCCTCGTTTAACTTCGAGCCTGAATCTGATTGCAGCGGGGATTGGATTATCAATCGTTCCTGCCTCAATTCAGGACTTCTGGAATAAGCAAATTGTGTACAAACCACTAGAAGCGAAAAAGCCTTGCATCGCCCCGATCTATGCAATTTGCCGTGCCAAAGGCAATAGTGTTCGGGTTGAGCATTTCTTGAGTCTACTCAAAGCCAGTCAAGCGGTTTGATACGGCTCAATGGTTAAAATGATAGAAGTTTAAAATTGGTCCAACCAAATGCTGCTGTGATTTATCCAGAGTTACGATGATTTCTCTAAAATTGAAGGTGTCCTCGTCATGGTATTTCGCGACGCCATGAGTTTTATTATTCAGGTTTGGGATTTGATAGCTAAAGAAAGCCACTTGTTTGGATGGATGGACCACGGTCACCAATTTTTGTGGGTCTTTATAGCCGCCAAACTCATTTTCAATACTCTCTTTTAATAGGTTGGGAAAATAAAGCGTGGCATTGGGCATACCGCAACCGACACAGAAGGATGAATCGTATAATTCTATGGCCTGTTTTTGATTTGTGCTCATCAGTAGGGCTGAACCCGTACCATTTGCGCCCGCATGTGCCTCCATATCGTACCAATCTTTGGGTACAAGTACTGCACCAATTTCAGGGAGCGCAACTAATTTGAGTTGCTTGGCCTGATGTGTATCTAGCTTAAAATCGAAATGGCAGCTTTTGGCTGTACAGTTTTTAAAGCCTTTCAATAAGCCTTCATCGGCAGGATTCAACGCAGTAACGCCATAATAGGGAACACGGACATCGTTGGCAAAGGACACTTCACCCAAGGCATAAATTTGATTTTCGGCTTTTCGCTCTAGCGTTGTATTTGAAAATTTGGGAAAGATCGGCTTAAAGGTGCTGACCTCTGCATGAATTGAAGTGGCTGATAATGCGAATAAAATAGTAAGAATAGAGATTAATGTTTTCATTTTCAGATGATGTTTTGGGTTGAGTTAAAATTAACATATTGTTTGAGATATGGGGGAAAGCAGATTTGAATCATAATAAAAAAAATTGACTGGATTCTACTTAGATTCTCATTGCTCTAATTAATAGGGTAAGAGTTTATAAAGGCTTTTCTAGTTAGAATTCATACCTTATTAAAACTATGAATTAATAATAATTAAATAATTTAGTTTTTTTAAAAAATTAAAGGAACAAAAGTAAAACAACTAATCTAGTGCTAATATTTTCTTAATTAGAGCTAGTCAGATATGCAAGCATTTATAACAAGAGGTTGCTTCACTGATCATGGTGGAAAAATTCTGGAAGGTGAGGAAATATGGTTAGTCGATGGAAAGGCTATTCACCTAGAAGGAATGACTCATTATTGTCCTCGATGCAAAGTTTTATCAAAAGCGATTGCTACGGAAAGAGGGTTCATACAAGTGAATGGACGAAACCCAATTGTTGCTGGTGATGTCTCTACTTGTGGTTCAAGGTATATAAAAATTTCAGATTTAGCTGTCCGTAACAGTAGCACTGGAAAAGATACATTCGTAAACGTCGTACCTCTACTGACAGATTATGTAAATGGTCAATTCTTCTCTGATCAATTTATGCTTGTTGACCAGAAAACAGGAAATATACTCTCGGGGATTCCATATCGAATACATAGAGAAAATGGGGAGATAGAAGAGGGTGTTACTGATAAAAATGGATATACAAATAATATATCGAATAGCGAAAGAGCTGAAAATATAACAATAGAAATTAATGATTTTGATTTGGAAAGATTTTTTAATGAAAATTTTAAATAAGACATTGACCGTAGGAGGTAACAATAAAAAAGATCCAGTAAAAATTGAGGTGAAAACTTCCTACAGAATTACGATTATGGTAAATAATAATGATGTTATGGTCGGTACACATGCTGGAATGTTGCTTATCAGTCCGAAAGGGTTTGAAATATTTGATCCCAATGGGAGCTTTTATTATCCAGAAATCGCTGAAGGGCGTTTACGACTGTTTCCTATTTATGAACCGCAGAAGAGAGCGGATGTCTATAGAAGTTACTTAGAATATCAACTAGCCGATGGTGGTGAAGTGTATATTTATACATTTTATCTTTCTAAAGATGAGTTCCTAAAGATTGAAGACAGAATTTTAAATGAAGAGGGTTGCAGTGGCATTTTGAGCTGTTCTAGATGTACCTCCAATGCAATCACAGGGATCGGTGTATTTAAGAATTTGCCACCTGATATTTTCTTACCATCTAAGTTGAAAAAGGAACTTGATAAAATCACTAACCCCATAAAAATATTGAGAAATAAACCATGATGAAGCCAAGCTATCTAGGGTGGGGATTACTCAATTTACAACTGACCATCGGTTTTGCTTATTCTTATGATTATTTTCATAGACATATTATTGTAGACCATGTTTTAGCTTTTACTTTGTTAGTTATTTTCATTGCAAATCTATTTTTCTTTTTTACTAAATTTATTAAAAATTATTCTCTTAGAGCATTTATTTCTATCATTTTCTCTAGCGTTCTAGTCTCTATATTATTTATTCAACTTAATAGAGAGGATGCTAATTTCATTGTGAGTGATGTTCTTCTTTTGTTTGGGTATATGATGCTTAGAATGTTGCTTTATATTACAACTCCTATTGCATTGGTGGTTGAATTTTTTTTAAAGAAAAATAATTAAAATTTTATTTGAAAAACAGTTGTTTGTGTTTATTTGTTTTTTGGTAAAGTTGCTTAATCTGTAGCGTTAAAACGTATATAGTATGAGTAATCATGTCAGTATTCATAATGATTAAAATAATAGTATTGAAATTAGACGGCCTAGAGCATAAGTCTTATGAAAAAGATTCTTTCAGCCTGTTCCCTTATTATTCTGAGTTCCAATGCTTTCGCCCAAGATATCAAAGGCATTTCATTCTCGCATGAAGATTGGGAAATTTACTGTAGTAATACAGGGACTTGCCGAGCAGCAGGTTATTACAATGAATATAGTGATGATGAACCTGCATCGCTGTTATTGACCCGTCAGGCAGGCGCACGACAGCCTGTACAGGTTGAATTTGCATTGGCTCGTTTTGAACAACCTTCTATGCCCGCAGCAAAGCTTAAAAATCTCCATTTCTATGTGAATGGCAAAGACTTTGGGCAAGTGTCCGTCGATGGAACAGAATTCCCACTGATGGGGCAACTCTCAACAAATCAAGTCAATGCCTTATTACAGCAATCCAAGAAAAAGACCGAAATCGTGTTTAAAAATGCCAATTTACATTGGCAAATCTCAGATAAGGGGATGACTGCGGTATTACTGAAAATGGATGATTTTCAAAAACGAATTGGCACAGTGGGCGCTTTAATTAAAAAGGGCAAGGCAGATGAGTCCAAGGTATTGGCCGCTCAACCCCAATTTACCGTCAAGCAGATCAAAACATCCAGTAAGCCTTATCTGACCTTGCGGCCAACAGACAAACGCTATGCTGCACTCTATCAAAACTTGATGGCTGCCCAGCCAATTCCGAAACAAGAAGGCTTTTGTGAAGGGGCTTATGATGGTAAGCAAACAGCACATCAAGCAATTGATCTCTATAAATTGACCAATAAAAAAGTTTTGGCAGCTACCCTATGTTGGCGAGGTGCATATAACGAAGGTTATGGTGCATGGGTATTGGATGAGTCACTGGCTAATAAAGCCACTTTTGTGACGGAACATTCCTCTGAGTTTTATAATGGGATTCTCAGCAGTTCGCAGAAAGGGCGCGGTATTGGTGATTGCTGGTCGAGTGATGAATGGGTCTGGGATGGGCAGAAGTTTGTACATACCCTAGATCGCTGGACAGGGATGTGTCGAGGCCTTGCCGCAGGTGGAGTGTGGGATCTTGATCAGATTGAAGCAATCGTCAAATAATATTGTGAATATAAAAATAGCCTAAGGAAACACAATGCTTAAACATAAGATGGGTTTAGGTGGAATGATTTTAATGGGTGCATCCGCCTATTTTAGTGCATCTGTTTTTGCTGCGCCTTTACAGATTCTAGACTTTAAAAAGGGGCAACTGAGTGCAACGGAACAGACGCAACTTTGTGAACAAGTCAAAGAGCTATGCCAGCAGCGAACACAATGGCAGAGTTTGAAAACGCCAGATCAAACTTTATGGTTATTATCTGAGGGAAATATTGCCCAGTTTGCGACATCGAGCACAGGTTTTAAATTGTTAAAGCAGTGGCGTATTCAGTTGGCGGCTACGGAAGAAATGGCACGATCTAGCCAATATATTTTCCCTAAACTGTTTCCTATGAATCAAAGCCGTTATGCCGTTGCAGTGATTGATACCTTTTCAGAAATGTATTCGGGTGGTGGGGCTGGAATTGAACGGGCCAGCTTTTATGAGTTAAAGGATTCAGGTAAAACGCATCGCTTTATTGAAAACTATCCTTTTAATTTTAGCCGTATGATTCGGGCCTGTTTCTCAGAACAGGATTATGAAAGTTCTAAAGGCAAGTGTCATGATGAAGATAGTCTGAGTCTAGATATTCGTCCGATCAAGCCGATGCTTTGGCAATTCCGTTACCGCTACAGTCTGGATGTGTCACCTGCGTCAGATTCGGGTGAGAAATCATTTAAGGGCAGTCGTAACTTGAATATTGATTTAAATAAAGCACCTGAGCAGCCGAATATTCCAGAAGAATGGGATTATGAAGGTGCAGGCTGAGAATTAATAACCATGGGTGCTTTTACATTTTGTCAAAGCTTTAAGGGTGAGGACTTACGCAATTTACAGCCTCATAACAGATGCTCTCGACAGAGCATGGTACAAAGGGAAAGATTGCAATTTGGAACTGTGCTTATGTCTCGTGTTTATACTTCTGCCCGCCGTAAATTTTCTCATTTGAGTCGTTCTGTGTTGATGGCTGCGGCTGTGTTGGGTACAACCCAATTGGCAATGGCAGGGCCAACGGTGGATCAACTGAGTGATTGCTTGGTGAAAGCCACAACGGCAGCGGATAAGACCACGGTTTTGCAATGGACTTTTACGGCTTTAGCTGCACATCCAGATTTAAAGTCTTTTAGTAATGTTACACCTGAGCAGAAAACTCAGTTGGATCAGAAGTTGGCGCAGGTGCTACAGCGTGTGATTGTGGAGCAGTGTTCGACACAAACCAAAGCAGTGATTCAGGCTGAAGGTATTAAGGCTGTTGGAGAGGCTTTTCAGCAGTTAGGTCAGAGTGCAGGGCAGGATATTGTTAAAGATCCAGCGGTTAGACAGCAGTTGCAAGGCACCTTGCGTTATATTGATTTAAATAAATTGGTCACGACTTTTTTAACACCTGATATTTGGAATAAGTTGGGTGTATTAAGAGGGCAGTGATGAGTTTCATATTACTGAATTGGATTTTAAAAACCCGCTTTGAAGCGGGTTTCTTATTGGTTGAATTTAACTCTTTATTTTTTTATTAATCTAAGTGGCATTTTCTCGTTACAACTCACAAGCCTTGCCTTCATATTCATAGCGGTTAACTTTATAAGCTTGACCATCCCAACGATAGACTGCAAAGCAGAAACCAGGGCCACCATTTTCAATGTCAGGCCATCCATTTTTTCCTGTCATTTTCAGAAATTCTGGTATACCAGAATTACTAAATAATTGCTTCCATTTTCCATTTTTTTGCTGTGAAACAATATAATAGCCAATCCCTGTATTGCCATAACACATGGTGCCGTAATCTGAAACGATTGCATCTTTCAGCCCATCACCGTTTAAATCGGCATAAGCTGTAATTTCACCGACTGAACAATCACTTTTCCAGCCTTTTTTACTTTTTGTAAAACCTGCCGCTTTGAAAATAGCATCAGTATCCGCTTTAGGGACTTGAGGTGTTTGTGCAAAATTAGAATTGCTGATCAAAAGCAAACAGGTACTCAGAAGTAATCTATTTTTCATAAGTTGAATGATCATGTCCGTTTTAGTTTAAAATTTATTGTGCGGGCATTTTATCCTATAAAAACCAAAAAACCCGCTCTAAAGCGGGTTTTCTTTTGAAATTACATTGTATTAACCAATCAATTTCTTCATTAACTCATTCACTTGAGCTGGGTTGGCTTTACCTTTTGCAGCTTTCATGACTTGACCAACCAGACCGTTAAAGGCTTTTTCTTTACCAGACTTGTACTCTTCAACCATTTTTTCATTGGCTGCAAGTACGTCTTTGATAATCGCTTCAATCGCACCTGTATCGGTTTCTTGCTTTAAGCCTTTCTCCGCAATAATGTCATCCGCAGATTTTCCTTCTGCTTCCCACATAAAGCCAAACACTTGCTTCGCGATTTTACCGTTAATGGTATTGTCGACAATACGTGCAATCATGCCACCTAATTGCTCAGCAGAAACAGGAGAGTCCGCCAATTCTAGGCCCGCTTTGTTTAAAGCACCTGAGAATTCACCCATTACCCAGTTTGCAGAGACTTTACCTTGCTTCGCACCGCCAGCAGCAGCCACAACAGCTTCGTAGAAGTCCGCCATTTCGCGTGACAGCGTCAATACATGCGCATCGTACTCAGTCACAGCAAAGTCAGCGATAAAGCGTGCACGGCGCGCTTTAGGCAGTTCTGGAAGGGCAGCACGTGCCGCTTCGATTTGTTCGTCAGCAATAATTACTGGCAACAAGTCTGGATCTGGGAAGTAGCGATAGTCGTTCGCTTCTTCTTTCGAACGCATTGAACGGGTTTCCATCTTGTTCGGATCGAACAAACGGGTTTCCTGATCAATCTCGCCGCCGTATTCCAAGATTTCCATTTGGCGTTCAATTTCAACATTGATCGCTTGCTCAATGAAACGGAATGAGTTGAGGTTTTTCAACTCGCAACGTGTACCAAAAGGTTGACCCGGACGACGGAGTGACACATTACAGTCGGCACGGAATGAACCTTCTGCCATGTTACCGTCAGAAATACCTAACCAACGCACTAGGGTGTGAATCGATTTGATATAGGCAACCGCTTCTTCAACCGAACGCATATCCGGCTCAGATACGATTTCAAGCAATGGTGTGCCCGCACGGTTTAAGTCGATACCCGACATACCTTCGAACTGGTCATGAATCGATTTACCTGCATCTTCTTCAAGATGGGCACGTGTTACGCCAATGCGCTTCACAGTGCCATCTTCGAGTTGGATGTCGATATGACCCAAACCCACAATCGGATTGTCCATCTGGCTGATCTGGTAGCCTTTTGGCGAATCTGGGTAGAAATAGTTCTTACGTGCAAACACAGAGGCTTGGTCGATATAGGCATCAATCCCCAAACCAAAACGAATTGCAAGATCAACCACTTCAGCATTCAATACTGGCAACACACCCGGCATGGCCAAATCAACAAGGCTGGCTTGCGTATTTGGGTCTTGACCAAATTCAGTCGATGAACCTGAAAAGATTTTAGACTTGGTCGCCAACTGCGTGTGGATCTCGATCCCGATAACGACTTCCCAACCGTCAATAAGCTTTAACTTTTGAGCTTCAGTCATTATGCATTCTCCTCAGCAATTGCCGCACGTTTGGTATGCCAGTCTGTATTTTGTTGATATTGATGCACAATCGAAAGCAATTGTGATTCTGACCAGTAGTTACCAATCAACTGTAAGCCCACAGGCAAGCTGTCTTTATCGAAACCTACAGGTGCGTTGATGGCTGGTAGACCTGCCAAGTTCACAGCAAGGGTATAGATATCGCCTAAATACATTTCAGTCGGGCTGAGATTCGCACCGATCTTATAGGCTGTGGTTGGTGCAGATGGCGCAGCAATCACGTCAACATTTCCAAATGCTTTCAAGAAATCTTGCTGGATCAAACGACGAACTTTTTGTGCTTTGACATAGTAGGCATCATAGTAACCCGCAGAAAGGGCATAAGTTCCGATCAAGATACGACGTTGTACTTCAGCACCAAAACCTTCTGAACGTGAGCGTTTGTACAAGTCCATTAAGTCCACAGGATTTTCACAACGGTAGCCATAACGTACACCGTCAAAACGTGACAGGTTCGAAGAAGCTTCCGCAGGCGCGATCAAGTAGTAAGTCGGTACATACGCTTCAGTCATGTTGAGATCAATCTCAACCAAGATCGCACCCATCTCTTCAAGCTTTTTCAATGATTCTTCAACGCGTGCTTTTACATCCGCGTCTAAACCTGCCACATTGAAGTATTGCTTTGGAATACCAATGCGTAGACCTTTCACTGCCGTACCGTTTAGGTTAGCAACATAATCATCCACTTCTTTGTTGATCGAAGTTGAGTCTTTGGCATCATGACCGGCAATCACATTCATCAAATAAGCACAGTCTTCCGCAGAACGTGCCATTGGACCGCCTTGGTCGAGAGATGATGCATACGCAATCATACCGAAGCGAGATACACGACCATAGGTTGGTTTTAAGCCTGTTAAGCCGCAGAATGAAGCAGGTTGACGAATTGAGCCACCTGTATCGGTACCTGTTGCGATTGGCGCAAGATCAGCCGCGACAGCTGCTGCAGAACCACCTGATGAACCACCCGGAACATGATCCAGTGCCCAAGGGTTAGAGGTTGCACCGACATAAGAGTTTTCAGAGGTTGAACCCATGGCGAATTCATCCATGTTCACTTTACCTAAAGTCACGAGACCCGCAGCTTTGGCTTTTGCAACAACCGTTGCATCATAAGGTGAAATGAAGTTATCCAGCATTTTTGAACCGGCAGTGGTTTTAATGCCTTGGGTACAAAAAATATCTTTGTGTGCAAGAGGAATACCTGCCAGCGCGTGTGCATTGCCCGCTTTCAGTGCAGCATCGGCTGCATTCGCTTCAGCAAGTGCCTGTTCTGCGGTAACCGTCACATAACTTTTTACTTTCGGGTCAATTTGGGCAATACGCTTTAAATAATGTTCAGTCAATTCGCGTGATGAAAATTGGGCTTGTTTTAAGCCTTCAGAGAGTTCACGGATTGATAAGCGATGTAAATCTGTCATATGAAAAATTTCTTTACATTCTAAATATAAAATATTGACTAATCGAATAAATCTTATTCAATTACGCGAGGTACGAGGTACAAACCTGCTTCTGTAGCAGGCGCGACCGCTTGATATTCATCACGATGGTTGCTTTCAGTCACAACGTCAGCGCGTAAGGGTTGCGGGTTGTCAAATGGGCTCTTTAAAGGCTCAACATCATCGGTATTAATGCCTTTCAAGCTTTCCATCATGCCAAGGATTTTATTCAAACTTTGAGCATATTCAGCAGATTGCGTGTCATTGAGAGATAAACGTGCAAGGTGTGCAATTTGCGAGACCGTTTGCGCATTTAAGTCAGTTGTCTGCTGAGCATCTGATGATGTAGACATAACTTTACCTAATTCAGTATTAAAAAATTTCAAAATATCGTGCGTTATAATAAGCGATTGACTTGTTCAAATCATCACATTTAGTTAAAGTTGCCACCTTGTATTCACACAAAGTTTAATTGAGAACGCCCCCGTGATTCTAAAACGACTAATTGGCTTGTTTTCGCCGGATTTAGCCATTGATTTAGGTACTGCAAATACACTTATTTATGCACCAGGCCGTGGCATTATATTAAATGAACCAACTGTTGTGGCAATTCGCCATAGTGGTTCACAAAAAATTGTTGCCGCTGTAGGTATTGATGCTAAACAAATGTTAGGCCGTACACCAGCGAATATTTCAGCAATTCGTCCGATGAAAGACGGTGTGATTGCTGATTTTGAAGTCACTGAGACCATGTTGAATCAGTTCATTGGCAAAGTGCATGAAAAGCGTTTATTCCCGCCAGCACCGCGTGTCGTGGTCTGTGTACCTTGTAAATCGACATTGGTTGAGCGTCGTGCGATTCGCGAAGCTGTATTTAATGCAGGTGCGCGTGATGTACGTTTAATCGAAGAGCCAATGGCTGCTGCAATTGGTGCGGGTATGCCTGTTGAGCAAGCATGTGGTTCGATGGTGGTCGATGTTGGTGGTGGTACCACTGAAATTGCAATCATTTCATTACAGGGTTGTGTCTACGCTGATTCATTACGTATCGGTGGTGATGTATTTGATGAGCAAATCATCAATTATGTGCGTAAAGCACACGGTTGTGTGATCGGGGAAACGACAGCCGAAGTCATTAAAAAAGAAGTGGGTATGGCTGTTGCTGATGGCAAGACCCTAGAGATCGAAGTTCGCGGTCGCAACTTGGCTGAGGGTGTACCTCGCGCGATTACGGTGACTTCTGATGAAATTACGCAGGCCATTTCTGATCCGTTACAAAGCATTGTGAGTGCTGTTAAATCTGCACTAGAACAAACGCCACCTGAATTGTCTTCGGATATTGCAGAGCGCGGTATTGTGTTGACAGGTGGTGGTGCATTATTGCGTAACCTAGATAAATTGCTTGCGCAAGAAACAGGTTTGCCTGTAATTGTTGCAGATGATCCTTTAACTTGTGTCACTCGTGGCGGCGGTAAAGTATTAGAGTTCTTTGACAATCCAAACCACGACATGCTTTTCGTTGGTTAAATCATAAGGACTAGGCGGTGCAACCGAATCTTTTTTCAAGACAACCGCCATCTTTTCGCTCATTTGTTATTGCGGTGATTACATGTTTGGTGGTGCTTTTCTTTGATTGGCGCATGCCTTATGTAATTCAACCTGCAAGGGATGTCTTGTACGCCGCGTATAATCCAATTTATGCGCTGGCAAGCTATCCTGTACTGTCGCGAGAATGGCTTAACCAACAAACCAAATCTGAAGCGCAATTGCGTCGTGAAAACACCGCAATGCAAGCTGAACTGCTACAAGCACAAGTCCGCCTCCAAAAACTTTCAGAACTCTCTGCGGAAAATAACCGTTTAAGAGGGCTTTTGGATACGCCATTGATTATTGATGGACGTATGCAAATTGCGGAAGTGATTGGAACGGATGCAGACCCATTGCGCCATATTATTATCATTAACCGTGGTTCAGTGGATCATTTAAGTGCGGGACAAACTGTTCTAGACGATAAAGGGATTATGGGGCAGATCATTAATGTCTATCCACATAGTGCCCGTATCATGTTGCTGTCTGATAAAGAGCATTCATTGTCTGTGCGTTTAGAGCGTACCGGAATGCGTGCGATTATTTCGGGTACTGGCGATTTGGGTCAACTCAAAATGGAATATGTGCCTACCAGTGCCAATATTCAGGTTGGGGACAAAGTCTTTAGTTCAGGTTTAGGCGAACATTTCCCAGCAGGTTATTTAGTGGGAACTGTGTCTAAAGTCAGTCGTCATACTTCAGGTGAGTTTGCTGAAATTGATGTTACTCCAGCAGCTCAACTTGCCAGTGGTCATCATGTTGTGGTGCTGTTCTCTGAATCCTTAGCGCAGGAGCAACCTTATGCCGATCGCTAAGCTCAATTATGAGAAACGCAAAGATCCGCTATGGATGATTATTCTATCCATCGTGATTGGTTCTGTATTGATGGTTTATCCAATGGCCTATGAGGCCTCGGGTTGGCGACCATCCATCATGCTAATGATTATGCTGTTCTGGATTCTCTATCAGCCTGTTTGGTGTGGTGTCTGGTTTGCTTTTGGCATGGGCCTGTTTGCCGACCTGCTGCTCGATGCACCGTTTGGCTTAAATGCACTCAGTTTTGTTGTAATCAGTTTCGGTATTCGCTATTTAATCCGTGAGCGCCGTATTCTCACTTTTGGGAATTCGTGGGTGATTGCGGTGATTGCGATTGTTGCACATATTACTTTTTTGTGGATTAGCCAGACCATTGCAGGTACACATTTTTCGATTGCGCGCCATTGGCAACCTGTTGTGACAAGTGTACTGGCATGGCCATTGGTTTATTATTGCTTACATAAATGGCGCATATAATTCTCGCATCAAGCTCGCCTCGTCGGCAGGAGCTACTACAGCAGTTGGGTTTGGACTTTGAAATCTATCGTCCAGATGTCGATGAGGCGGTGCATGAGGGTGAGACTGTTGAGCATTATGTTGAACGCTTGGCGCGCGAGAAGGCACAAGTCGTTTTAAATAAATATACTGACGCAATTGTGATTGCGGCAGATACCAGTTTAAGTTTTGCTGGGCAGATCATTGGTAAGCCAGAGTCAAAGCAACACGCTTTTTCCATCTGGTCGATGCTTTCTGGGCAATGGCATGATGTCTATTCCGGAATTTGTGTTGCAAGTTCTGCTCAGATTTTGAGTCGTGTGGTGAGAACGCAAGTTGAGTTACAGCAACTCAGTCATGCGGAAATGGAAAAATATTGGGCAACGGGCGAACCGATTGGTAAAGCAGGTGCTTATGCGATACAGGGAATTGCAGCACAATATATTCCACAAATTCGAGGCAGTTATAGCAATGTCGTGGGTTTGCCTTTGCATGAGATCGCACAGTTATTAGAAAGCGTTAAAGCCTAAGTATTTCAATACAGGGAACGACACTTTCGGGTATAAGAATTTTTATAAAATTTTGAGTTTGTTATGGCAGAAGAGTTGCTGATTAACGTCACGCCGATGGAATGTCGTGTGGCATTGATTGAAAATGGTACGGTCAATGAATTATTCGTTGAGCGAACTGTAAAACGTGGGTTAGTAGGTAATATCTACAAAGGTAAAGTGGTTCGTGTGCTACCAGGTATGCAAGCAGCCTTTGTTGATATTGGTTTGTCTCGAACCGCTTTTTTGCATATTAACGATATGGTGTGGTCGCGTTCGCAGCCTACCCCAAACGTTTTTGAGCTGTTACATCCGGGGCAGATGCTCACAGTCCAAGTCATGAAAGATATGTTGGGGACCAAAGGTGCTCGTCTAAGTACCGATCTTTCGATTCCATCGCGCTATCTCGTACTCATGCCGTATGGCAATCACATTGGTGTATCGCAGCGGATTGAGTCTGAAGAAGAGCGAGACCGCCTACGTAGTATCATTGAACATATTCAGGCAGAACATAATTTGCCGGGTAGTGTGATTGTGCGAACTGCGGCAGAAGGTGTCGATGAAGCTGCGATTGCACAAGATATGTGTTATCTCAGCAAACTTTGGGAATTTATTCAGCGTAAACAAAAAGAAGCGGCAACGGCTGAACTGATCTTTGAAGAATTGCCTTTACCGCAACGTATCATCAGAGATTTAGCCAGTGATGAAACGGCGAAGATCTATGTCGATTCACGCGAGATTCATGGCAAGCTCAGTGAGTTTGTCGATGAGTTTGTTCCGACGATTCAAAATCGCTTAATTCACTATCCTGGCGAAAAACCACTTTTCGATTTGTATAACGTCGAAGAAGATATTCAAAAAGCGTTGCAGACCCGTGTCGCACTCAAGTCTGGCGGCTATCTGATGATAGATCAGACCGAAGCGATGACCACGATTGATGTCAATACCGGCTCATATGTGGGTGGGCGTAGCTTAGAAGACACGGTATTTAAAACCAATATGGAAGCAACTCAAGTGATTGCAAGACAACTGCGTCTGCGTAATTTGGGGGGAATTCTGATTATTGATTTTATCGACATGCAGGAAGCTGAGCATCGTGAAGAAGTGATGCGCCAGTTTGAACGGATGCTGGAACGCGATCATGCGAAAACTAAAATTACCCAAGTTTCGGAGCTGGGCTTAGTTGAAATGACACGTAAACGGACCCGTGAATCATTGGAGCATTTGCTTTGTGAATCATGTCCAACCTGTCAAGGGCGGGGCTATGTGAAGACAGCAGAGACAGTATGTTACGAAATATTTCGAGAGATCATGCGTTATGCGCGTGCATTTGATTCCAAGGGTGGCTTTACTGTCGTTGCGCATCCAGCTGTGATCGATCGGCTATTAACAGCAGAAGCCCCAGCTGTCGCGGATTTAGAACATTTTGTGAAACGTGTGATCAAATTCCAAGTGGAAAATCTATATACGCAAGAGCAATACGATATCATTTTGACCTAAAGTTGTAACAAGATTTCGCTTAAGCCTTGTTACAACTGAAATTTTACTTTCTATCACGAATTTTAAATACTAGAACCATAAAATGAGCCATAGGTACTTTTGGGTCCCTTAGCAAATAATATGAGGTATATAACGATGAATGTGAGTGAAAGATTAGTGAACCACGGTTTCAAGCATGTTTTAGACAGTAACCCTGTAAATACATGCTATATGGTAGACAGCCAAGGTAAAGAAGTTCAGATTACTACGGCGATGATTCGTTCAGCCTGCCATCAACTGCTACAACGTTGTCGCACAATCAAAAAATAAGGGGCTACTGAAAGCCCCTTAATTTTTTCTCAATCCTTAATTCGCCACTTTCTGTGGTAAATCTTGAATCGCTTGCTCAAAGCGTTGAATTTCTTCTTCTAAATGGGTTAGTAAATTTTGCATTTTTGGCAAAGCATTACGACATGCAATCAAACCCACTTCCAGTTTATCTAAATAACTGGTCATGGTGATATTCAAAGCCTGTCCATCCATCACAATCGATGCAGGGTAGAGCGCATCTAACTTTGCACCATTCCAATATAAAGGTTCACGCGGACCTGGTACGTTTGAGATGACAAGGTTAAAGGCTTGACGCTTAGGTAACATGCCTGATGCAATATTCAAACCGGCTGGACCATACACAACTGCACTATAATTCAAAATCTCATTGGCAGTCATACGGCTAAAACGCTGTTTCGAGTTCTGTACGCTACGGCGAATAACTTCTAAACGCTCAATTGGGTCTTCAATATGGGTCGCAAGATTGGCCAAAATCATGGTGATACGATTGCTGACATCAGAATCATCGGTACGCAGTGATGCAGGAACCATCGCAATTAAAGGTTTCTTTGGCAAGCTGTTATGGCTGATTAGGTATTCACGTAAAGCACCTGAACATACCGGTAGAATCACGTCATTGAGCGTTACACCCAAAGATTTGGCAATACGACGGAAACGACCGAGTTCAAAGGATTGTGCGGCAAAACGACGTGAAGAACTCACGCGTTGGTTCAGAATAGAAGGTGGTGCTTGAAAGGTTGAGACATAATCTGGATTTTTGCCCATCTCTTTAAAAATGGTTTGCGACAGCTCTTGCATGACTTTAGGGGCAACTTCAAGCTGAGATTTAATCCCTTCCATCACACCTTTGATTTTGCTGACAGTCGGCGGCTTTGGTGCTTTGAGGCGTTTGGTTCGTTTACCTTCTACACACCAGAGTGGCACTACATGCTTTTCATTTGGATCTTGCGAAAGTGATTTTTCAATCAGACGCATACCTGCGACGCCGTCCACCATGGCATGGTGAATTTTGAAATACATGGCAAAACGGTTGCCTTCAATGCCTTCAATAATGTCGCAGGTCCAAAGAGGCTTGGCGCGATCAATCAAGGAGCTATGCTGCTGTGAAATATAAACCAGTAATTCACGGATACGTCCAGGATTTGGCAGCGCAATATGGCGGAAGTGGTGATCCAGATCAAATTCGCTGTCTTCGCCCCAGAACAAACCATTCAGTTGATTGTTAAATGGCGGGACAGGAATACTTTTTGATTGGCGAATTTCATTGACGAGATCGTGCACAAACGTGGGTGATGCATTCTCTGGAAGCTCGAATAAAAACAATCCGCCTACATGCATAGGCTGTTGCCTTTTCTCTAGCGAGAGAAAGATAAAATCAATGGGGTGTAGTGGGCGCATAGCAGATCTAGCCTCTCATCGCATTTTTTCTAAGATACTCTCGAAGAGCTCTTATTAGAATTATTGGAACCGTTCTGCGCAGTATATACTGTTTGTTCTGGTTAAAATATGACTTTAGACAGGCGAGTCAGGAAAAATAAAACCACTGACGAATCAGTGGTTTTAATATACCAAATCTGTAATTGATTATTTTTTTAGGTTGCCTGCGTGCAAACCACATTCTTTATGCGTGGCCTCTTCCCACCACCAACGACCTTCGCGTTCATGTTGATTTGGCAGCACCGCACGTGTACATGGTTCGCAACCAATTGAAGTAAAACCGCGTTCGTGCAATGGGTTATATGGAATTTCCATCATGCGGATATAACTCCAGACATCGGCACTGCTCCAATTTGCAAGCGGGTTATATTTGATCAATTGCTTGCCTTCACCCGAAAAACCAGCATCAGCTTGAACCACAGGTACTTCGCTACGGGTTGGACTTTGATCCTTACGTTGGCCAGTAATCCATCCATCCAATGTTGCCAGTTTCTTGCGCAGAGGTTGTACTTTACGGATTCCACAACATTCCTGATGTCCATCTTCAAAAAAGCTAAACAAGCCTTTTTCAGTCACGAATTGCTGAACAGCAGCAGACTCAGGGAAGCAAATTTCAATATCGATTTTATAGTGCTTACGAACAGTTTCAATGAATTGGTAAGTCTCTGCATGTAAACGCCCCGTATCCAAACTAAAAACACGGAAGGGTTTGCCAAGACGAGAAGCAATATCAATTAAAACAACATCTTCTGCGCCTGAAAATGAAATTGCGATTTCACCTTGCTGGCTTAACGCAAGTGCTAAAATTTCTCGTGGCGATTTATCTGCATATTCAGCAGCGAGCGCATCTACAAGGTCAATAGTCGGAATAACAGTCATGGATGTTCCTGGCGATAGGCTTGGGCACAATTGTAAATCAATCGAAGCAAAGCAGTGTGCTTGTCATTGATTTTAATCTTGCAGAATAAAATGATTTTATTCAACAACAGCGCAAAAATTGAATAATCTTAGTGCTATGATACAGCAATTTTTAACCAACATTGGAAGCATTCATGGAAATCGTATGCCTAGATCTTGAAGGGGTGTTAGTTCCAGAAATCTGGATTAACTTTGCAAAAAAAACAGGGATTAAAGAACTCGAAGCAACTACACGTGACATTCCAGATTACGATGTACTGATGACACAACGTTTGAATATCTTAAAACAACATGGCTTGGGATTGAATGATATTCAAGCTGTGATTGCTGATATGGGACCATTTGAAGGCGCGAAAGAATTTGTTGAATGGGTACGTACTCATTTCCAATTGATTATTTTATCTGATACTTTTTATGAGTTTGCGCATCCACTCATGAAGCAATTGGGATGGCCAACGATTTTCTGTCATAAGCTTGAAACTGATGAAAATGGCATGATTACTGCGTATAAATTACGTCAACCTGATCAAAAGCGTCAGGCGGTAAAAGCATTACATGGTTTGAACTTCCGTGTCATTGCAGCAGGTGATTCTTATAACGATACCACGATGCTGGGTGAAGCTGATCATGGTTTCTTATTTGATGCACCAGCCAATGTGATTGCAGAATTTCCACAGTTCCCACCATTGCATGGTTATGAGGCATTAAAACAGGCGATTCGTTCGGTATCGCAACGTGATATTCCTGAATAATGAATTTTCTCCAGCTTTCTTTTAAGTATGTTGGAGAAAATTAAAAGATAAAAGGCGCCTAAATAGCGCCTTTTATCTTGGGTCGATAGTTAGAATTTATAACCAATCTTTAAACCATAAGCGATGGCATCATTATTTTCAAATTCAGCCACATAACCAGGTGTGTTGAATTGTGAACCTGATTGAGCTTTGGCATCGCCGAGCCAGAAATATTTCACGCCACCCGCAATAAAGGTTGCAGGTGTAGGACTATATTGAACACCGATACCGACATTCCAATAACCTTCAGTTGGACCCAGTGTAGTTACAGGGTTACCTGCACCAGAATCCCAACCCACAGATACATTTCCTGCCCATTGATCATTCAGTTTACGACCAACGCCTGCGGTAATTGAGTATTGATCTTCGGTATATGCAACCAGATCAAAACCGTCTTTTTTACCTGTTGAAGCAACGATTGGAGGTAATGTTGAAGCAGCACCAAATTTATATGGACGAATGGCAAAATCTTTCCAGTTCACCCAGCGTAAATTCGCAAACGCAACGGTGTTTTCCATAATCCCTGTTTGGAAATCAAGGTTAACCGATTGAGGGGTGGTGATTTCAGTTGTGCCTGTTGAATGATTGATTTTATTTAAAATCGCATCAAAACCCGCATTACCAGTCATACCTGCGATGCCATGTGTTTCATAAGCATTCATTTCATGCTTGATTTTGGCACGATAGGTCAAAGAGGTTTTGAGTGCGATTTCAGGAATTTGATAAGCAACCCCTGCTAACCAACCGACTGCTTCATCACGGCCTGTTTTAAAATCATAACCACTATAGGCACTATAGCTCTGACCACGTAATAACACGGTGCTGTCTAAAGTTTGATAAACCGCACCCGCATAAAGGTTCCAGTTTTGTGTTGGTTGATAACCGAATAACAAGTTTAAGTTTTCAGTATCGACCGTAACTGATGTACCACCTTTAAAAGGTAAAGGGCGGCTTTCGATAAAGTTACTTTTGCCTGTGTATTCTGCATCCGCCCCATAAGGCTGATCATAGATCAAACCAATCGAGAATTTATCCGTTGCTTGAATTTTTAGGGCAGCATTTGGCGAGTAATAATGATTCGCCATATTCCCTGTATTGTTTTGAGATGTGTCCTTACCTGATACATTGGGATCAAGAACAGTAAGACCTGCTTCAAAATAGTTATTTGGCTGTAAAAATGCTGCAATTGATTGACCTGAGCGATCCAGTGCTGCGGCAAATGTTGTCGTTGTTGGAACTAAGCTAAGTAGAAGAGCCGTTTGAATAGCATTCAGCTTCATTAATATGTTCTCTCAAATCACTTTGTAACAGAATGGCGCGAAAAGTATCATAATTTTTATGCGCTTAAATATTTTACAAATGTCAATAAATGAACTGATAAAGTCACGAAAAATGCTTGAGCATTCATGTTTTCTATTGATGCATCTAAACGTACAAGAGGGTGTGTGTTTATTGATCTATTAATTTGATTTTGTTGATTAAAACATAATAAAAAAGGTCATCCTAAGATGACCTTCTCTTTTCTAAAAATTGATTAGAATTTATAACCAATTTTTAAGCCATATGCGAGTGCATTGTTGTCTTCAAACTTCGCAACGTAATCATTGCTACCTGCTTGAGCACCAGTTTGTGCCTTAGCATCACCTAACCAGAAGTATTTTACACCACCAGCGATGAATGTAGCAGGGGTTGGGCTATATTGAACACCAACACCAACGTTCCAGTAGCCTTCTGTTGGGCCTAAAGTTGTTACAGGGTTACCTGCGCCAGAATCCCAACCCACAGAAACGTTACCAGCCCACTGTTCACTCAGTTTACGACCAACACCAGCGTTTACAGACCATTGGTCATCCGAATATTCAACTAGGTTAAAACCATTTGCTTTACCTGGTACTAGGCCTGCACCACCTAATACTTTAGATAACTCGCCAAATTTATATGGTTGAATAGAGAAGTCTTTCCAGTTCACCCAACGAACGTTTGCAAATGCAACAGTGTTCGCCATGATACCAGTCTGGAAATCTAAGTTAACAGATTGAGGAGTCGTAATTTTTGTTTTCTTATCAGCATTTAATCCTGCAAGTTTAGTTGGATCAACACCTAAACCTGTAAGTACGTTTGTTAAACCAGGAAAAGCTAATAAAGATAAATCTTCTTTGATGTTCACATCGTGATCGATTTCTGAACGGTAAGTTAAAGAAGCTTTTAACGCAATTTCAGGAATTTGGTATGCAGCACCTGCTAACCAACCCACACCAGTTGTTTCTTTAATATTTGCATCATAACCATTGTAAACGCTGTAAGCTTCACCACGAAGGCTAACATTACCTTTTACAGTTTGAAGCACTGGACCCGCATAGAAATTCAGGTTTTTATTTGGTTGGAATCCAAAAACCATAGAAAGGTTTTGAGTATCAACTTCAACTTGTGTGCTATTTGAACCTGTGCTTGAGCCAAGGTAGCCTTTTGCTGCATTTAACGCTGCTTGAGTTTGTTGTAGTTTTTGAAGACCAGCACCTACGGCAGCATTACCACCTAGTGCAACTCGTTGTAATGCACCTAAAATTTCTTGTTGAGTAGGATTTGTTGGGTCTTTTGCAACTTGTTGAAGAGCTGGTCCGAATGAAGAACCAGCAGCTTGAACTAACTGACCAACAGATTTGGTTGATAAATCGTTTAGAGATTTTTGATTTAAAACACCGTCAGTTGGGCTAGAAACGAATACATTGTTACCAGTATATTTTGCATCAGCACCAAATGGTTGATCATAAATAAGACCAAAAGAAATGTTGTCAGTCAGTTGCAGTTTTAATGCTGCGCTAGGGAAATAATAATCATCACCCATATCGCCAATTTTACGAGTGGTCGATGATGTACCAGCTTCCTGACCTTTAACTGTTGGGTCTAGAACCGAAAGACCAGCTTCAAAATAGTTACCCGGCTGTAAAAATGCAGACATAGATTGACCTGAACGGTCTAACGCTGCTGCAAAAACTCCAGTTGCAGGTAGCGTTGCTAAGATCATGGCAGTGCTAAGATGTTTTAATTTCATTGTAATCTTTCCTTGAACTTCAAGATTCTTAAGTGTTAAGAAGCTATGATCTGACAACAAAAAAGTTATCTATCGTGATTGGCTATAACTTCATGTAACAAAAATACCATAATTAAAATAAGAGTAAATGTTCTAAATGAACTAAGCAGTACGCTGGATTAGATGAAAATGGATAAA
Source organism: Acinetobacter higginsii (assembly GCF_000369525.1). Lineage (GTDB taxonomy): Bacteria > Pseudomonadota > Gammaproteobacteria > Pseudomonadales > Moraxellaceae > Acinetobacter > Acinetobacter higginsii. The sequence goes on along the minus strand of NZ_KB850073.1, from coordinate 121,412 downwards.
AATAAATCTTAAAAAATTTATATACATATGTGTTTTTATTTGTAAAATAATGATAAATATAAATTATTATTTTAAAATAGTAATCGTTCTTTTTTGCATTTTTCCCAAAAAAGTTTTTTATTTGGTCAAAGATTTTTTGTAAAAAATGAGATTTATTTCTCCATATTTTCTTTTTAGGTAAAAATTTCAGCGCATTAGAACATCGTTGAATAATTTTACGCAGAATTTACGTCTACTGGTTTTTTCAATATAGAGAATTTACGTCCTTCATTTCCATACTAACGCTAACCTATTTTTAAATGGCATATGCTATGTGGGAATTTATCTCTGTATTTGTCCTTTCATTACTGCTGGCTTATCCGCTCGGTGCTTATCTTGCAGATGTGATGCAAGCAAAGCCAATGAAAAGTGACGCGTTGTTTAAATGGATTGAACAACCCATTTATGCTGTGTTGGGCGTTAAGCGTAGTGGAATGAATTGGCGGCAATATTTAACGGCATTTGTGCTCAGTAATATTTTACTGCTCGCTGCAAGTGTCACTATTTTAATGACTCAAGCATGGTTACCACTCAACCCTGATCATATTCCAAATATGAATTGGGATCTGGCTTTACATACCAGCATTTCATTTCTGACCAATACCAACCAACAACACTATTCAGGACAGGCTCAACTGTCTTATCTATCGCAAATGACAGTCATTGTTGGATTGCAATATTTATCGCCAATTATTGGGCTGGCTTTGTTGGTGGCAATGTTGCGAGCTTTATTTTTGCAATCAGGTCGAGAAGAAGGCTCGGATAAAAAAAATTGGAATACGATTAATTTAGGTAATTACTGGATGGATATCGTCCGACCATTATTTCGATTCTTTATTCCATTAGGTCTTATTTTTTCTTTGCTACTCACTTTTCAAGGCGTGCCTGCAACACTATCTGCCGGTCCAACCGCACAGGTCTTGGATCAAAGCACAGAAGTAAAAAACCAACATATTCCATTGGGTCCTGTTGCGCCGATGGTGGCGATTAAACAATTGGGGAGCAATGGTGGTGGCTGGTATGGTCCAAATAGTAGTGTGCCTTTAGAAAATCCAACGCCGTTATCCAATGTGATCGAGATGATCGCGATTTTACTGATTCCATTGTCTGTGGTGTTTATGGTGGGACGCTTTATCCAACGTAAGAAATTGATGTGGATGATTTTTGGCACCATGCTACTCATGTCATTGGCTTCAACCTCATTAACGTTGTGGACTGAAAAATCATCTTTAAGTGTTAATGCCGCGTTGATGGAAGGGAAAGAGCTTCGTTTCGGTGCGGATGCATCTGCATTATGGGGAAGTTTGACCACGCAAGTGAATAACGGTTCGGTCAATATGATGCATGATTCTGCCTCACCACTGACAGGATTGGTTGAACTATGCAATATGTTGATCAATGCCATTTGGGGCGGGATTGGTTGTGGCTTATTGCAGTTCTTTATTTACCTGTTTCTTGCTGTCTTTATCGCGGGCTTGATGACGGGGCGTACTCCTGAGTTATTTGGCCGAAAAATTGAAGTGACTGAAATTAAGTTGTTAGCACTGGTGATTCTATTACAGCCTGTGGTGATTCTTGGCTTAACAGCCATCGCCATTGCTTTCCCATCCATGACCGGGAATTCAAATCCAGCATTTCACGGCATCAGCCAAGTGTTTTATGAGTATGTCTCTGCTTATGCCAACAATGGTTCTGGTTTTGAAGGTTTAGGCGATAACACTCTGTGGTGGAATCTGAGTGCCAGTGTCGCGTTATTGGCAGGTCGTTACAGCGTACTGATCATCCCTGTGTTGATTGCAGTCAGTTTGGCTACCAAAGCTCAAGCAACAGAAAGCAAAGGTTCTTTACATATTGAGTCACCGACATTTGCACTGACCTTAATCGGGATCGTGTTAATTCTCACCTTATTGCAATTCATGCCAGTGTTGGTGATTGGGCCAATTGCTGACTACTTGTCTATAAAAGTTTAAGTGTGGAGCAAGCACAATGAAACATTCAAATGCGACACAACAAATGGATATTTTGAATAAAGAAATTATTCAACAAACCTTTCATAAACTGTTGCCACAGTATGCTTTTAAAAACCCAGTGATGGCCTGTGTCTGGGTGGGAACAATCTTAACGATTATTGCAACCTTGATGGGCAGTGCCAGTTTAGGTTTTGGTTTGGTACTGAGCTTGATTCTATTGGTGACGGTCTTATTCGCCAATTATGCAGAAGCGGTTGCAGAAGCCAAAGGTCGAGGACAAGCAGCATCATTGCGTCAGGCCCGTGAAAACTTAACCGCAAATCGTATCCTCGATTTAAATGCGGTACCGAATACGATTTCTGCCAATCTACTTAAAAAAGATGATCTTGTCGTTGTTAAAGCAGGTGAGATAGTCCCAGCGGATGGGGAGATTATTCAAGGCTTTGCCACCATCAATGAATCAGCTGTTACAGGGGAGTCTGCGCCTGTATTACGTGAAGCTCATACCGATCGTTCGGGGGTGATTGGCGGCACCAAAGTTTTGTCCGATGAAATTATTATTCGGGTCAGTAATGAAGCAGGTCATAGCTTTTTGGACCGTATGATTGCCTTGGTGGAAGGCGCCAACCGCCAAAAAACGCCCAATGAGATCGCACTGAGTATTTTGCTTAACATCATGACTATTACCTTTATTGTGGTGGTGGCAAGCTTACCTTTTATTGGTTCCATGGTGGGGATCAAAATCAGCATCGTCTTGTTGATTGCACTGTTGGTATGTTTGATTCCAACCACGATTGGAGGCCTGTTGCCTGCAATTGGGATTGCGGGGATGAACCGTGCTTTAAAAGCCAATGTCTTGGCTAAATCAGGGAAAGCCGTGGAAGTTGCGGGTGATATTGATGTGTTGTTGTTGGATAAGACCGGCACGATCACCTATGGCGACCGCCAAGCGACTGCTTTTTATCCATTGGCGGGCGTGAGCCCAAGTGAATTGCGCCAAGCAGCCATGCTAACTTCTTTTGCTGATCCAACTCCTGAAGGTAAATCCGTGGTGAGTTTGGGTAAAGAAATGGGAGAGAGCATTCGTGAGCCTCAAGATGCCGAATTCATTCAGTTTAGTGCCTCGACACGTTTATCTGGGGTGGACTTAGTCACGGGGCAAAAGATTCGTAAAGGTGCCGTGGACGCGATTCTTAAATTTACCAACCAAGAAATCAAGGATAACGTTGAGCTTAAGACTCGTGTCGAACAAGTGGCATCAAAAGGTGCAACCCCGCTTGTGGTGGCTTCGAATCACAGCATTTTAGGGGTGATTGAGCTCTCGGATGTAATCAAGTCTGGGATTAAAGAACGTTTTGCACTGTTACGTGAGATGGGTATTAAAACCATTATGGTTACAGGAGACAATCCGTTGACTGCAGCAGCGATTGCCGCAGAAGCGGGTGTGGATGATTATATTGCAGAGGCCAAACCTGAAGATAAATTGGCTTGCATCCGTAAAGAACAAGCCGCAGGTAAACTGGTGGCAATGGTGGGTGACGGTACTAATGATGCACCTGCATTGGCTCAGGCTGATATTGGCTTAGCCATGAATTCAGGTACTCAAGCCGCAAAAGAAGCAGGCAATATGGTGGACTTGGATTCCGATCCAACTAAACTGCTGGATGTGGTGGAAATTGGGAAGCAACAATTGATTACCCGTGGTGCCTTAACTACTTTTTCCTTGGCAAATGATGTCTCCAAATACTTTGTGATCTTACCTGCATTGTTTGCAGTAGCAATTCCACAACTTGGGGCGTTGAATATTCTGCAACTCAGTAGTCCAAGCAGTGCAGTAATTTCGGCCTTGATTTTTAATGCACTGATTATTCCGATGTTGATCCCATTGGCATTGAGAGGGGTGCAATTCAAACCCGCCAGTGCATTGCAATTGTTACGCCGTAATATGCTGATTTACGGTGTAGGTGGCGTGATCTTTCCGTTTATTGCGATCAAGTTGATTGACCTTATTGTGTCATTGTGGATTTAGGAGTGAGAGATGAATACTTTATTGAATCATGAGCAATTGAATAAACAGGACCTACCATTATCCAATCCAGTACATTCGATGTTACGTCCAAGCCTTGGTTTGATCTTGGTGGGCTTCCTTGTCGCAGGTGTCTTATATTCTGCTGTGAGTGTATCGATTGCCCAGTTAATTTTTCCGAAGCAGGCCAATGGTAGCTTAATCCAACTTGATGGCAGAATTGTTGGTTCAAGTTTGGTGGGGCAAAATTTTGTTGCTGAACAATATTTCCATGGCCGCCCCAGTGCGGTAAGTTACAATGTTGATGGGATGGCAGGCAGTAATTTGGCGGTTTCTAATCCTGACTTACAAAAACAAATGAAGGAAAGAACAGTGCAATTTGCTCACAATAATCACATTTCAGAACAGCAGGTACCGAACGATATGGTTACGGCATCAGGCAGTGGGATTGATCCTGATATTTCACCTGAGAGTGCATTATTACAAGTGAAACGAGTGGCACAACAACGCCATTTAGCAGAGCAGCAATTGCGAGATTTAGTGCAACAACAGATTCAGCCTGCACAGCTTAGTTTATATGGGCAAGCACGAGTCAATGTACTGCAGTTGAATCTAGCCTTAGACCAATTGTCATCTACACCTCGTTAGTAGAGTCCACTTATGCAGATCGACCGTAATCACAAAGCAGATGCATGGCTGGCACATAGCCAGCGTGAACAGTCTGGACGTTTGACCATTTTCTTGGGTGCAGCACCGGGGGTTGGTAAAACCTATGCCATGCTGACTCGAGCACATGAATTGATGCAGCAAGGGCAACATGTGGTGGTTGGGATCGTAGAAACTCACGGTCGATCTGATACCGAGCGCTTGATTCAAGGCCTCAATGTGATTCCAAGAAAGGCAGTGGAGTATCAAGGCCGTATTTTGGAAGAGATGGATCTTGATCAAATTCTTAAATTAAAGCCTGAAATTGTGTTGGTAGATGAACTCGCACATCGTAATATTCCGAATAGCCGGCATGAATATCGCTGGCAAGATGTCAATGAATTACTGGATGCAGGCATTGATGTTTATAGCACTTTAAACATTCAGCATCTAGAAAGTCTGAATGATGTGGTTTATCAAATTACAGGGATTCGGGTCAGTGAAACAGTTCCCGATGCATTATTAAAACGATTGAAAGATATCCGTCTGGTTGATTTGCCTGTTCCTGAATTATTAGAACGCATGAACCATGGCAAAATTTATTTAGCCGATGTTGCACCACATGCACTGCAAGGTTTTTTTAAGCCCGCACATTTAACTGCTTTACGTGATTTAGCAATTCAAACCGTTGCAGGGCAAGTTGAAATTGATTATCGGGAAAAGTTTGTTGCACAAGGGCAGATTATCCCGATCCAGAATCATGTGATGTTGGCGATTGATGGTTCGGAGTTTTCGGAAGATTTAGTCCGACGGGCACATCGTATTGCTGAAAGACGCAATGCAATCTGGAGTGTGATTTCGATTCAAAAGAGCCAGAAAACCACAACACAGACATTAGCCGTGACCAAAGCATTCAATTTGGCACGTAAGCTAGGTGCAGATACCTATTTGTTACATAGTAATCATATTGCATCGACCATTTTACAAGCAGCTTATGATTATGGTGCGTCCAATATTTTACTCGGTAAAAGTCCTAAAAAGTCACTCTGGCAGCGTCTGTTTTCAGACCATATTGCCGACCAACTTTTAGAAAAACAGCATCCATTTGAGATCACTTTTGTTCAACCCCTAAAAGCTAAAAACAATAATGAGGCTAAGCCACAGACAGACCGGGCTTATTCTTCTTGGTTAGAACAAGGCTTGGCATTTAACCCACGAGAGATGATCGAAAGTATTTTGATTGTTCTATTGGGATTGATTGCGGCAACGGTGAGTGATCATTTTATTGGTTATAGTGAACTGGCTTTAATCTTTGTGGTCACCGTGCTTATCGTGGCGATGCGAGCAAGGATGTTTATCACCATTATCAGCGTCCTGATTTGCTTCTTGCTGTATAACTATTTCTTTATTGAACCTCGATTTACGCTTCGAATTAGTGCTGAGCGTGGGGTGATGACCATCATCATCTTTATCATTTCGGCATTGTTAGTAGGGCGTTTAGCCAATCAATTACGTGCTCAGGTACTGAGTTTACGTGCAGCAAATTCAGTTTCTTTGCAGCTACAAGAATTGGAGCGGAAATTATCTAGTTGCGTTGATATTGAACAAGTCTTAAATGTCGCTAAGCAGCATTTAGAAAGTTCTTTAAATGCAGCCGTTTGGCTTCGGATCGGAACACAAGAGTTAGGTGGTCACTCTTTATTTAATGAAAAAGATCAGATTGCAGCAAATTGGACTCAGAAAAATGCTAAACCTTGTGGACGTTTTACCAATACATTAACGCAATCCGAATGGTGGTTTAATCCATTGAATCTGGTTGGTGGATTTGGGGTAATTGCCATTCGATTTAATCAAAATACAGACAGCATTAGTTTTGAACAACAACGCCTTGCCGAATTGATGATTGATGATATTGCTCAAACCGCTTCTCGTGTACAGTTGTCCTTACAGTTGGAAAATTCCCGTGTGGTGGCTGAAACTGAAAAGTTACGCTCTGCATTATTGTCGTCAGTCTCGCATGACCTACGCTCACCCTTGGCGGCAATGATCGGTTCTGCTGATAGTCTGAAATACTATGGCGAGCAAATGTCCGAGGAGGACCGACACGAATTGTTAGATACCATTCATGTTGAAGGTGAACGGTTGGATCGTTATATTCAAAATCTACTGGATATGACCCGACTTGGCCATCAAGGTTTGAGTCTCAGTCGCGACTGGATTGGGGTGGAAGAACTGATAGGTTCTGCGACACAACGCCTGAAACGCTATCAACCCAAGGTCAATATTGATGTCACAATGACAGATGACTTGCCGCAATTGCATGTGCATCCTGCTTTGATTGAGCAAGCGATATTTAACGTGCTAGAAAATGCAGCCAAGTTTTCACCAGATGATATCCCGATTGAAGTACATATTCAGCAGGATGACGGTTATCTTCAAATTGATATTATCGACCAAGGTGTTGGCATTCCTGAAGAGGAGAGAGAGCAAATCTTTGATATGTTCTATACCATGCAACGTGGTGATCGGGGCAAAACAGGAACGGGCTTAGGCCTCGCCATTGTCAAAGCCATTATCGGTGCACATATGGGCAGTATTGAAGCTTTGGCTGGTACATATGGTCAGGGCACCTTAATTAGAATACGATTACCACTGCATCAGGATTAAAATTAGCATCTATGCCACAAACATTAAATTCTCAAGCATCAATTCTGATTATTGATGATGAGCCACAAATTCGGAAGTTTTTGGATATCGCCTTACGTGCACAGGGCTATCAGGTACATGTCGCGGAAAATGGTATGAAAGGACTAGAGGTTTTGGCGACGCGTGGTGCTGATTTGTTGATTCTGGATCTGGGCCTGCCGGATATGGAAGGACAGGCGGTATTGCTTGAGTTGCGACAATGGTCAGATATTCCTGTGATTGTCTTGTCGGCCCGTCCAGATGAAAATCAAAAAATTAAATTGTTGGATGCAGGCGCGAATGATTATGTCACCAAGCCATTTAGCATTCAGGAGCTCTGTGCGCGTATTCGGGTGATGTTCCGCAATAAGCCACAACAGGCAGAACACAATCTGATGTTTAATGATGGACAGCTCTGGGTTGACGTGGCTGAACATGCAGCCAAACTGGCGGGCGAGGACATTACTTTAACCAAAAAAGAATTTCAGTTGCTGACTTTATTGATTCGTCATCAGGGTAAGATTGTCACACAAAAACAAATCATGACCGAGCTATGGGGCATTACGCATGAAGAGGATACCCATTATCTTCGTATCTTGGTGAAAAAGCTTAGAACCAAAATCGGTGATTCTGCTGTGACGCCCAAGTATATTTTTACTATTGCGGGTGTAGGGTTACGTTTTTGCGAATAATCTGGATTAAGTTGAGCTAATTGGTTGGATTATAAAATTATTTATGATGATTTAAAGGTGGAGCTTGAATTGTAAAATGTTAGATAGTTCACAGTTTTTAAGCTATAATTTTCACGTTTTTTAATCTTTATTTTGATCGAGCGACAATGAAAAAATTATTAGCGGTTACAGTATTCAGTGCTTTCGGCTTAATGGCCTGCTCAACAACAGAAACATCCAAATCAATTCAAAGTCCTCAAGTGACAGCAGCAGTACAACAGATTAAATATAACGGGGTAAAAGTACCTGTTTCGATTGGTAAGTTTGATAACCGTTCAAGTTATATGAGAGGTATCTTCTCTGATAATGTTGACCGTCTTGGTGGGCAGGCGAAAACTATTTTAGAAACGCATTTACAGCAAACGGGTTATTTCTCGGTTCTAAATCGTGATAATTTGTCTGAACTTAAACAAGAAGTGGGATTTAGCAACAGCACTCAAAGCATTAAAGGTGCACGTTATGTGATCACTGGTGATGTGTCTGAATTTGGTCGCAAAGAAGTGGGTGATCAGCAATTATTTGGGATTTTAGGGCGCGGTAAACAGCAAATTGCTTATGCCAAAGTGAACTTGAATATTGTGGATGTAAAAACCTCAGAGATTGTACATTCAGTACAAGGCGCGGGTCAGTATGCATTGAGTGCGCGTGAAGTACTCGGTTTTGGTTCTACAGCCTCTTATGACTCAACCTTGAATGGTAAGGTGCTTGACTTAGCGGTACGCGAAGCGGTCAACAATTTGGTGACTGATATTCAAAATAATCGTTGGACTGCGCAATAAGGCTGGACCGCTGTAAAATGAAAAAAATTCTGTTCAGCAGTCTGATGACGATCGGCTTGGTTGGCTGCGCTGCGGGGCCTCAACCTTTATATAGTTGGGGCTCTTATACACAACAGACCTATCTGATGTATAGCCAGCCAGAAAAAGCCACACCCAGTGCACAAATCATTAAGTTAGAAGCGGAAATTGAAAAAGCCAAAGCGAAAAATTTGGCTGTTCCACCAGGCTTATATGCACATCTAGGATGGCTATCTTTACAAGTGAATAATGCGCAAAAAGCAGTTGAATATTTTCAATTGGAACGACAAGTTTATCCTGAATCTACGGTATTGATGGATCGGTTGTTGCAGAAGATGGGTGCCAATGGGGGAATTGCAAAGCCATGATCAAGGCATTTTTAGTTTCAAACCTTGTGCTTGCAGGCTTACTGGTTACAGGCTGTGCTTCATCTCCAGCGGTAAATAAGGATATGACGGTGTATAAACAGCATATGCCGAAATCTATTTTGGTATTACCGCCCGTTAACGATTCTCCTGATGTAAAGGCAACTTATAGCTATTGGCCGACAGTCGTTATGCCTGTTGCTGAAGCGGGTTACTATGTCTTTCCAATTTCTGTTGTGGATTCGATGTTTAAAGAGAATGGCGTGACCAATGGTCATGACGCGCAAAGCATTTCAACACAGAAATTGAAGGAAATCTTTGGTGCTGATGCGGCTTTGTATATTCGAATTAAAGAATATGGTTCTCAGTATCAAGTCATTCAAAGTGTTGCAACGGTGAGTGTGGAAGCAAAACTGGTCGATTTAAACACCAATGAGACGCTTTGGTCGGGTGAAAAGAAAGCCGTGCAATCGAGCAATAGTGGCAACAATGACTTACTCACAGCACTGGTCGGGGCATTGGTTGAACAAATTGCGGGGAGCTTAAATGATCGTGCTTATCCCTTGGCAACGATTGTAAATACCCAACTCTTTACCCCGACGCAGCATAACCCTGGTTTGGGTTTGCTTTACGGACCTCGTTCACCGAAATACCAACAAGATGGCGTAGTGAAGTAATTCATGTTTCATTTGCAGAATAAAAAAGCCTCTTGATGAGGCTTTTTTATTATCGAATCTTATTTAATATTTGGATCACCTTGTTTCAAGAAGAAACGTAAGGCGAGTTTCTGTACCCAAGTCCCATAAGGTGGATAGAACAGTTGGGTTGGGAAGAAGCGATGACGTGCAAAAACAGTTTTTGCATGGGAAAGCTCACGGAAACCTTCTTCGCCATGATATGTGCCCATTCCCGAGTTTCCGATTCCCCCAAAAGGTGCATCATGATTGACCACATGCCAGCCCCAATCATTCAAGGTCACACCCCCTGAATGGGTTTGTTTTAAGACATAATCACGTTCATTAGCATCGTGGGTAAAGAGGTATAAGGCTAATGGTCGTTCACCCGCTTGAATATAATCAATTGCATCATCCACTGTACCGTAAGCAACCACAGGCAAAACTGGGCCAAATAACTCTTCTTTAAGAATCCGCATCTCTGGGGTGCAATTGAGGACGATATGCACTGGCATACGACGCGCATCTTTGTCACGATCATATTCACCACAGGCAATGATTTGAGCGCCTTTGGCTTTGGCATCATCTAAGATATCGAGTAAACGTTTTAGATGACGTTCATTCACAATCGAAGTGTAGTTTGTATTTTGGCTAATATTATTGCCATACATCGCAGTGAAATTCGCTTGGCATTCTGCAACGAATTGATCTACTTTTTCTTTTGGCACCAGTGCATAGTCGGGCGCAACGCAGATCTGACCACAGTTGGTCGCTTTACCATGTAAAACGCGTTTCGCTGCATCAGCAAGCGGATAGTTGCGGCTGACTAATGCTGGGGATTTACCACCAAGTTCTAAGGTGACTGGGGTTAAATTATCTGCTGCCGCACGCATCACCACCCGACCAATTGCTGGTGAACCTGTAAATACAATATGGTTGAAGGGCAGCGAGGTGAATTGTGCTGGATCAAGGATCTCTCCACCAAAAACAGCTACTTCATCTTCACTGAAAATTTCAGCCAGCATCCGTTTAACTACAGCATTGGTTGCTGGAGTCACTTCAGGTAACTTGATCATCACCCGATTGCCTGCTGCAATTGCGGCAATTAAGGGTCCCAAGGCTAAATAAACAGGGAAGTTCCATGGAACAATAACACCCACTACACCTTTAGGCTGGTATTGCACACGTAGGCGATTCGATAAAAATAGTAGTTCAGTGCTACGTTTACTTGGTCGCATCCAACGTCTTAAATGACGAATGGCATGTTCTGCTTCAAGCACTGAACCGAGTAAATCAAGCAGTTTTGATTCATCCACTGAGCGTGAACTAAAGTCGGTATTAATTGCAGTCGCAATCACATCTTGATAACGGATAATTTGTTTTTTTATTTGCAATAATTTGGTACGTCGATCATCGAGATCTGGGTAGGGTTTAGCATCAAAAGCAGCACGCTGTTGCTTAAACACCGAATACATATGTTCGGTTGCAGGATCACTGAATTGTTGTGAAGTTGAAAGTGTCATTGTTGCTCCTTTCATGCTTATTAGTAGAATAGACTTTATGATTGATGAGATTTGTAGTCGATGTTAAATTGAGACAACAAAAGGTAATTTAGTGCCATTATGCATCATCACTCAAGGGATGAGGTGAAAAAATGCGTAAACAGGAGTTGAGCTCAACATTGGTCGAAGCACGTTATGATCAAAATCAATTGGCTCAAGGTACGCCGATCCTCGGTTTAACTAGTCTGCTAGAAGCCATGCAACAGCAAGGTTATCGTTTGGATGAGGTTTTAGCGGGCACAGGCATTTCTCAAGATGCGCTGAATAGTGCGGCCTCTCATATTTCCCCCTTTCAAAAATTACAACTGTTTCAAACCATTCAGCATTTAACTAAAGATCCGCTGATCGGTATGCGGGCTGGGCAAAAACAGCGGCTATCGGACTTTGGGGTTTATGGTTATGCGCTGTCTTCCTCTCGTAATTTTCAACAAGCCGTAGAGTTTGGTATTCGCCATATCAAACTCGCGGCACCCGTCCTTAAGAAAAGCTTTTCAATTCAAAAGCAAGTTGCCATTTTTGAAGGTCATGAAATTATTGCACTCGGCAAGCTATTGCCTTTGGTGTGTGAATTTTGGTTTAGTTCGATGCAAACCTTGATTGAATGTGTTTTGGAAGCACCCTTTCAAGCGAAAAAATTATTACTGCCTTATCCTGCCCCAGCGTATGCGGCAGAGTATGAAAAAGTCTTCCGCTGTCCAGTCGAGTTTGATGCTGATGTGATGCAATGGCATTTTGATCTTGATTGGCTCGATAAACCTTGTCCGAATGCCAATCCGATTACTGCAGATATGTGCCAATCTTTTTGTGAGCGCATGTTAGCTACAGATGACAATGAACAAGAACCTGAATTAGTTCGTAGCATTCGACTCATTTTATTAGATGCAGTGGGAAGCTTTCCAACGGCACAACAGATGGCAGATCAATTGCATTTATCCAAGCGGACTTTGTATCGCCGTTTAGCCGATGTGGATATCAGTTATCAAGAGATTTTAGACAGTACCAGAAGGCGGCTTGCAGATGAATATTTGGCAACAAGTTTGAGCATTGATGAAATCGCAGAACGCTTAGGATTTTCAGATACCTCAAATTTTAGAAAAGCCTATCGTAATTGGGTGGGGATTTCACCAAATGAGTATAGAGTGCATAAGAATACGGAAATTGAGTTTAAATAATTATGTTTATTCTCAAAATATGAATTTTTTAATTTAATTTTAATGTCGCGCGATAATAATAACTATTATAATTACTGGAATGCTCATAAACAGATATTTATTTAAATACAATAGAAGTTTTATAAATGAATGATATTTGTTTTAATTATCATTTAATTAAATATGTTATTTTTTAATCAAAAAATGCACCATAATATTGCATTGTGATTTTAAATATATAGCACTTTGAATAGTTATTCTTCAGGTGTTTTGATTGATTGATCTATATTTTTTAATAAAAACATATTAATAATTAGAGTCTTATATTTAAAAGTATATTTGTATACTTTTAAGGTATTTTTCATGTGAATGGCTGTGTTCACTATATAATTAAATTAAATGAATTAGCTAAAGTTAAATCGCATAGAATCTGTGCTGGATTAGGGTAGGTGTACCCATTAAAAAAACTTATTATGCTAAGGATTGCATTCAATGCTGACTTTTTTAGGTATCAGCATGATCATGTGCTTTATGTATTTGATCATGTCAAAACGTCTCAGTGCATTAGTTGCATTAATTTTAATCCCATTCATATTCGCTATTATCGCTTGGGGCTTAGGTTTTTATTTTGACAGCTTAAGTCATATTCAATTGGCCGAACTTGGCAATACCATGTTAGAGGGTATTAAAAAGCTCGCACCAACAGGCGTCATGCTTCTTTTCGCTATTTTATATTTTGCCTTAATGATTGATTCTGGGTTATTTGACCCTTCGGTAAGATGGATTTTAAAGAAAGTAAAAGGCGATCCATTAAAAATCACTTTGGGTACAGTTTTTCTCACATTATTGGTCTCTTTAGATGGCGATGGTTCAACCACATATATGATTTGTGTGGCAGCAATGATGCCGCTTTATAAACGAGTCGGTATGAATCCACTGATCATGACCTGCTTGATGTTGCTTTGTAGTGGTGTGATGAATTTGACGCCATGGGGTGGACCAACAGCCCGTGCTGCAAGTGCATTACAAGTTGATGCCAGTGAAGTCTTTATTCCAATGATCCCATCAATGATTGTGGCGGCTGCTTGGTTATTCTTCTTGGCTTATATGTATGGCATGTATGAACGCAAACGTTTAGGCGTGATTGAACTTGTAGACATCAGCCATGCCGATGATATTTCGATTTCAAAAGATCCAGAAGCACAACGTCCACATTTACGTTGGTTTAACGGTATTTTGACCTTAGTCTTGATGGCATCTTTGGTAAAAGGGATTTTACCAATGTCGATCTTATTTATGCTGGGTTTCTGTATTGCATTGGTGGTGAACTATCCGTGTGTCAACATGCAGAAAAAGCGTATCGCCATGCATGCAGACAGTGTCTTAGCGGTAGTGGGTGTAATCTTTGCTGCGGGTGTTTTTACAGGGATTTTATCAGGCACAGGTATGGTTGAGGCCATGTCTAAAGGTTTCGTTGCGGTGATTCCACCAAGCATGGGACCTTATCTAGCGCCAATTACCGGTGTATTGAGTATGCCTTTGACTTTCTTTATGTCGAATGATGCCTTTTATTTTGGTGTTCTACCGATTTTGGCAGAAGCAGCATCACACTATGGCATTGCACCCGTTGAAATCGCACGTGCGTCGATTATTGGACAACCGATTCATTTATTATCGCCATTGGTTCCTTCAACCTACTTACTTTGTGGTTTGGCTGCGGTAGAAATGGGGGATCATCAGAAATTCACGTTGAAATGGGCATTTATTACCTGCTGCGTGTTGATGGGTAGCGCCTTAATATTCGGTGTATTTCCATTTTATAATATGTAAATCAATTTGTTATAATGCTTTTATATTCATGAGAATATAAAAGCATACTTATTTACGCATTCCCACTTAATTCTAAATTTTGCTTGAAACACAGCGAAATAGAGATTTTTTACACTTTTTTTAGATGGTTAGGAACATAACAATGAAGATGAAAATTGCACTCGCGACAATGATGAGTATTGCGACCTGTTCTGCATTTGCAGCACCAAAATTTTATGGAGAGATTGATGCCAGTATTGATTATCTACCAGAAAAAAATGCAAATTCGGCAGATCATGATGTTTGGAAAGTAAATAGTAATAGTTCATTTGTTGGAATTAAAGGTGAAGAAAAATTAACCGAAAATTTGAGTGCAGTTTATTTAGCAGAATGGGCATTTTATGCGGATGGCGACAAAACTGATTGGTCGCAACGTAATCGTTTTGTCGGATTAAAAGATGATCGTTTTGGTACAGTCAAAATCGGTAAACATAATACACCGTTAAAAGATTTATCCAGTCCTGTAGATAGTTTTAATAACTATATTAGTAATAAAGCAGATATCACGGGGATTATGACGGGTGAAAACCGTGTCAATAATGCGGTGGTATATGATTCTCCTGAAATTGCCTTGAATGGCGGTAATCTGGAAGCCAGTGTCTTGCTTGCAACAGGGGAAAGCCGTGGGATTGAAGATGACAAACGTGGTGGGGTGAATACCGCAGGGCGTGGCTTAGGAGACGCATGGTCTGCATCATTGAGCTATAGTCATCCGGTATTCTTAGTGGGTGTTGGCTATGACAAAGCGATTCCAAGTGATTTCTTGGGGCATGGTTTATTAAATGCAGCTCAGACTGAAACACAAGTGGATGAAGTGTTCGCTGCTGCGAATACCATGCGTGTGATTGGTCGTTTGACACCAATTGAAGGGCTTGCCATAAAGGCTCTTTATCAGACATCAAAGATTGTAGATAAGCCAGGCAATAAAGTTGTTGATCCAACAACTTTAGATCCAGAAGGATTTATTCGTAATATTGATGATTCACAAGGCTGGCTCATTGGTGCTGAATATAAGCTACCGAATCAATCGAAATGGACGGTAAAAGCACAATACAGCCAAAACAGCACCAGTTTTAAAAGCAATGAAGCTGATTTCGATGCCAAGCAGGTATTGCTTGGTACAGACTATTCATTTAACAAACAAGTGAAAGTCTATGGCTATGCTGGATACTCAACATTCGAGCAAGCAAGTGCTAAAGACAAGCAACCGATTGCGGGGACTGGTCTAGAATTTAAATTCTAAATTTCAGTGAATTAACATCAATAAATAGGATAAATTTATCCTATTTATTGATGATTTTTTTGAAGTGTTTTTCTCGTTGATAAAGCAAGGCTTGACTTAATTCCTTTTAGAATATGTGAATAATAAAATATAAAAATTATTAATAATTTCTTCATTATTCTCCTGTATATTGAGCGCATTGATCTTCATGGATAGTGTGGATAGAAAAGGAAATGATTTTTAAAGATTTAAATATCTCTTTGTTTAATAGTATAAATTCTTTTGCAAAGGAGCATGCCGCGTTAGACAAGGCCGCAATTTTTTTGGCGGAGCCTGTAAATTATTTTGTGTAAGTTCCATTTTTTATAAATGATCTTTTAATCGATCATCGAACTGAATCGTAAACCAATTCATTGCTAAACGCCAATTTTGAATTGGCATCGTCCATTTCTTCGCAGCATTTGATGTTGCTAAGTAAATGACCTTCTTTACTGAGTCATCAGATGAAAAGATTTTCCTCTTCTTCGTTGAATGGCGTATTACGCTATTCAACGACTCAATCGCATTTGTTGTATAAATTGCATGACGTATTTCGGCTGGATAGCTAAAGATCGTTCGGATATTTTCCCAATTGGCCCGCCAGGATTCTCCAATTTTGGGATACTGGTGATTCCATTGATCACAGAAGATGTCTAGGGACTTTAAAGCATTTTCCTCTGTACTTGCCTGATAAATCGCTTTCAGACCCGAGGTAACAGCCTTGTAGTCTTTCCAGCTTACAAATCTCAGGCTATTGCGTACAACATGCACGATACACAGTTGAATATCAGTATGAGGGTAAACGGAGGCTATCGCGTCAGGAAAGCCTTTTAATCCATCTACACAAGCAACAAGAATGTCCTGTACTCCTCGATTTTTTAGCTCTGTCATGACTGACAGCCAGAATTTGGCACCTTCTGTCTGAGCAATCCACATACCCAGTAATTCTTTTTGTCCATCCATATTGATGCCTAAAGCAAGGTATACGGACTTGTTAATCACATTGGAGTGCTGACGGACTTTGACAACAATACAGTCAAGATAGACAACAGGATAAAGGCTATCTAAGGCTCTATTTTGCCACTCAGTCACTTGCTCAATCACAGCATCGGTAACTTTGCTGATGAGAGATGCTGAGACATCGGCATCGTACATTTCTTTGAAGAAGGCTACAATTTCCCTATTAGTCATTCCTTTTGCATACAGTGAGAGGATTTGGTCATCCATACTGGTGATGCGTGTTTGGTGCTTTTTGATAATTTGTGGCTCAAATGAACCTTCTCGATCACGGGGAATATCTAAAGCCAGTTGTCCATCTTGAGTTGTAATGGTTTTAGAACTAAACCCATTACGGCTATTTGAGCCTTTCCTGGACTGATGCTTTTCATAACCGAGATGGTCTGAAAGTTCAGTATTGAGTGCAGTTTCAATCATGAATTTTTTAAAGACTGCTGTCATTTGGTTTAAGTCTTCTGGTGTTTTTAGACCTTTAGCCAATTCGGCAGCCATACTTTTGATTGTTGCTTCATCCATGTGAAGTACCTTTTGTAATTATCCTCTGAAGGATAAATGAAAATTAAGTACTTACACAAAATTTAGAACAGTCCCTTTTGGCGGAGGATTTAAATACGGTACTGATCAGTTTTCTGGTATTTTTATTGGTCATCCAATGGAAAACATATCATCTTTTATTTGCCAAAACTTTAGTGATTGTGCTGTTTTCTTTACTTTTAAGCGACATTATTGAATTCTTTTATCATCATCCTCGCCCATTTCAAATTGACTTAGGTCATAAGTTAATTGGCCATGGTTCAACGTCATCCTTTCCAAGTCAACATACCATCACGGTTGTGATCATTGGGTTTTCTTATTGGATGGCGGGTTTTAAAAAGATTGGTTTGATCGGATTATTGTGTAGTGTAGTTGTCGGTCTATCGAGAGTTTTTGTCGGTGTTCATTTTCCCTTTGATGTCATTGGTTCTTTTGTGATTGGTTTTATGCTGGTGGTATCAGTCAATTATGCACTGAAAGAATTGGCAATTAGAATTAGACGTATAAAGCCAGTTCAATTGATGGATTGATATCTGGCCTAAATGAATTTATAAAAAACGGAGCATTGCTCCGTTTTTTATTGTCCGAGTTATAAGAAATTTATTCGATTACCCCAAGAGTTTACGCACTGTTTACGTTACTTCTACCCAAGCCTCAACTAAGCTAAATTTATCTATATAACTTGAGCTTTCAGCGATGAGTGCTGTACTTGTTGAGATCAATCATCCATCTGCGCTTAAAAAGTATATTCAAACGGCAATCTGCAACAATGAGATTGATGGCCTTACGCTAAAAAAACGATTTATAGAAGAAGTTGAAACTTATTTAAAACATTATCCACAGACACAACACGTCGATATTTATTTATGTGACTTAAATGGACATTTACGCGGTAAACGTATAGATGTCGGTTGCCTCAAAAATCTGAGTAAAGGTTGTTATTTCCCATTGTCGATTTATGCCATGAGTCTGGATGGCAAAGTGATTGAGGAGACAGGACTCGGTAAGTATATTGGAGAGCCTGATCATTTATGTGAACCTGTTTTAGGCACATTGAAACCACATGCGCTTGAGCCCGAAACAACAGCTCAGCTATTGCTCAGTATGAAGGATGATCATCAGCAAGATTGCGTATTTGAACCTCGCAATATGTTGAAAAAAATCCTCTCTCAACTTCATGATAAAAGTTACTTTCCCTGTCTTGCTGCCGAAGTCGAGTTCTATCTACAGCCTTTAAGTGAGGCTGATGAGGTTGAAGAATCGGTAAGCCAATGCTTTGATATTAATACCTCCGATCATTACCAAAATATTCTGAATGAGATCGAAGCAGTCGCAAAACGACAGCGTATTCAAATTATAGGAATCGTTTCTGAATCCTCTTCAGGTCAGTATGAGATTAATCTGCAACATACAACGGATCTATTGAGCTTATGTGATCAGATTATGTTGCTGAAAAGAAGCATCAAGCAGATTGCGAATAAGCATGGACTGCGTGCAAACTTCCTTGCCAAGCCTGATATGCATAAGGCGGGGAGTGGTATGCACTTCCATATGAGTCTTTTAGATCAACATCAGCAGAATCTTTTTAGTTCGGCACAAGAGAATATCTCTGATAATTTATTAAAAGCGGTGAGTGGATTACTGTTATTGATGCCTGATTCGATGGCGATTTTAGCGCCTAATTTAAACTCTTTTAGACGTTTTAAACTTGGTCATCATGTGCCACTCGAAGCCAATTGGGGGCTGAATAATCGAAATGTGGCGATTCGAATTCCATGTTCAGATCAAGAAAATCAGAGACTGGAATACCGCGTGGCAGGAGCTGATTGTAATCCTTATTTGGCTGTCGCTATAATTTTGATAGGTACATTGCATGGTCTAACACAGGGATTAGATATTCCAAAGCAAGCGCATCAGTTAAAACTGAAAAGTGAGCATGTGTTCTTGCCAACTGAGCAAATGCAAGCATTACAATTATTCCAAGCCAATTCGGTTTTAATCGAATACTTAGGAAAGGACTTTGCCACGCTTTGGTGTACGCTAAAGCAGGCTGAATATCAAAGTGTCTATAGCCAGATTACAGCGATCGAAAAGAGTTGGGATATTTAGCCGCTCGATGTGCTGTTGCAATATAACAAAAATGCTAATGGGTTATGCGCTCAGCGGGACTCGAACCCACGTCGGTCGCTTAGGAGGCAACTGCTCTATCCAGTTAAGCTATAAGCGCATAATTTTATGATTATAAACAAAAAAGTGATTGCAGAAGCAATCACTTTTTAATGAAACCGATCAGCTGTTAACTTTCAGTTTTACGATTTAAAAACTTATAGAAAATAAACATTAATACGATCCAGATCGGAATCATCAGTACAGATTCTTTGAAGCCTTGTTGCCACATGATGTAAAGCACCACAGCAATAAAACCTAATACCAAATAGTTACTAAATGGAGACCACAAAGCAGGATAAGAGGTTTTAATTTGAGCTTTTTTGATATGACTTCTATATTTCAAATGGGTCAAACTGATCATTGCCCAGTTTAAAACTAAAGCACCAACAACCACATACATCAAATGTCCAAGCGCATCTTCAGGCACAAAGTAGTTGAGTAATACGCAACCAAAGATTAGGAACGCTGAAAGGAGAACTGCTGGAACAGGGACGCCTTGCTTATTGGTTTTGGTAAATACTTTTGGTGCATTACCTTGTTGAGCCAAACCAAACACCATACGGCTATTGGCATACATACCACTGTTATATACGGATAATGCTGCGGTCAGGATAATAAAGTTAAGTAAATGCGCTGCCCAACCAATCCCCATTTGACTGAAAATCATCACGAATGGACTTTTATCTAAGCCACCGAGATCCAGCTGATTCCAAGGCACAAGTGACAAGAGAATAGCAAGAGAACCCACATAGAACACTAAAATACGAATCACCACTTGGTTAATCGCTTTAGGAATCGTGGTTTTTGGATCTTTGGCTTCTGCGGCTGCCATACCAATCAGTTCAATACCCCCGAAGGCAAACATCAAGAAAGCCAGCATATAGAACAAGCCATCGAAGCCATGCGGGAAAAAGCCGCCATGTGACCACAGGTTGCTAAAAGAGGCTGTTGAGTTTGCATCCGCAGTGAAGAGTAAGAACAAGCCAAACAAGATCATAGCGACTACAGCAGTCACCTTGATGATGGCTAACCAGAACTCTGATTCACCATAGAATTTAACATTGGTCAGGTTCACTGCCGTAATCACGACAAAGAAGAACAATACAGACTGCCAAGCGGGGATTTGTGGCCACCAGTAATTAATGTATTTACCTACTGCCGTTAGCTCAGTCATTGCGACAAGGATATACAGTACCCAATAATTCCAGCCTGTGATAAAGCCTGGAAATTTACCCCAATACTTATAAGCAAAATGGCTAAATGAACCTGCAACAGGCTCTTCAACAATCATTTCACCTAAATGACGCATGATTAGAAAAACAATCAAGCCGCCAATCGCATACCCCAAAATAATAGATGGTCCAGCAGACTGGATAATTTGCGCAGAACCTAAAAATAAGCCCGTACCAATCGCTCCACCCATCGCGATGAGTTGGATATGGCGGTTTTTTAGTCCACGCTGAAGTTGAGAAGAATCGTTGTTCAAAGGACTGAGCTCGACGAGGAATTAACTGGATTATTCTAATAGATTCAAAGATTTTCGCCTAGTAAAAGTACAGCGATGCTATGACTGGAAAGTTGTTTTTAAAAGTTATTTAAAATCTTATATTTATATGAATATTAAAATGAAATATGCTGCAATTTTATACAGTTGGAGAATGCCCTTGTTTTTCCCGACGGATGGAATGGTATTTTTGCCATTGTGAAAGGCTTGAAATCTACTCACTATAATGCACAGATTTTACACATTATGACCAATCCCAAAACCATTGGTCGTATGGTATTTTTGATGACCGTGCAGTACCTTTAGATTCAAAACCAATCTGCACCAAGAATATGATAAAAGGAAGACATTGACATGAGCTCAGTACCGCAAATAAAAGTCCCAGCAACCTATATGCGTGGGGGGACAAGTAAAGGTGTGTTTTTCAAACTGGATGATTTACCTGAAGCGGCACAAATAGCGGGCAAGGCACGTGATCAACTTCTTCTGCGTGTGATTGGTAGTCCAGACCCTTATGGCAAACAGATTGATGGCATGGGTGGGGCGACCTCAAGCACCAGTAAAACGGTCATTTTGGCAAAAAGTTCTGAGTCAGAACACGACGTTGATTATCTATTTGGTCAAGTATCAATTGATCAGCCATTTGTCGACTGGAGTGGTAACTGTGGCAACCTAACCGCAGCAGTGGGTTCCTTTGCCATTTCAAATGGTTTGGTCGATGCAGCGCGTATTCCTGAAAATGGGATTTGTACGGTACGGATCTGGCAGAAGAATATTCAAAAAACCATTATTGCACATGTTCCTGTGAGCAATGGTCAAGTTCAGGAAACAGGTGATTTTGAACTGGACGGTGTGACTTTCCCCGCAGCTGAAGTTCAGATTGAATTTTTAGACCCGGCGGATGATGGCGAAGAAGGCGGCGATATGTTCCCGACAGGAAACGTTGTGGATCAACTGGTTGTTCCTGAAATTGGCACATTCCAAGCCACATTTATCAATGCAGGTATTCCGACCATTTTCCTCAATGCAGAAGATATTGGTTATCAAGGTACAGAATTACAAGATCAGATTAATGGTGATGCTGCAGCTTTAGCACGTTTTGAGAAAATTCGTGCTTATGGCGCAGTACATATGGGTTTGATTGAAGATATTTCAGAAGCAGCTGCGCGTCAGCATACGCCTAAAATTGCTTTTGTATCACAACCAAAGAGCTATACCTCATCAAGTGGTAAACCCGTCGAGACGAGTGATGTGGACTTATTGGTACGTGCTTTGTCGATGGGCAAATTACATCATGCCATGATGGGAACGGCAGCAGTTGCGATTGGTACGGCAGCCGCTATTCCAGGAACCTTAGTGAATTTGGCTGCTGGTGGCGGTGAGCGTGAAGCCGTTCGTTTCGGTCATCCATCTGGGACTTTACGTGTGGGTGCTCAAGCTGAATTGATTGATGGTAAGTGGTCTGTTAAAAAAGCCATTATGAGTCGCAGTGCGCGTGTGTTGATGGAAGGCTGGGTTCGTGTACCAGGGGATACCTTCTAGTTTATTTTCTTTTTGAGTTTTATAGGTAAGGCCTTCATTTGAAGGCCTTATTATTTTAGGTCTATTAAAAATACAAACACAATTTCATGAGATAAATAATGTTATGATGTGGCAATTCTGACAAGTCTTGTCATTTTACTCTTCCATTCAGATTTCCTGAGGCAACAACTGTGTCATCTATCTCTCAAGTTAATGCGGATGTTCTAAAACAAGCTCAACAACGTATTCAACAAGATTTATTGACAGCATTGGCTGCATTTTCAATTCCAGAACCTTTAAAAGCAGCCGTTCATCATACCGTGATGTTAGGTGGTAAGCGGGTTCGTCCTGCACTCTGTTATGCAGCAGCGTCATTACAGCCGAATCACAACTTTGCAGCAGCACGCCGTGCCGCAGTTGCGGTTGAATTGATTCATTGTTATTCGTTGGCACATGATGATTTACCATGCATGGACAATGATTTACTACGTCGTGGACAACCAACCTGTCATGTTGCATTTGGCGAAGATACGGCCTTATTGGCGGGTGATATATTGCAGTCGATGGCATTTGAGATTTTGGGCAGCCGTTTGTTTGATGAGCAGGGCCAAGGAACTGAAGCTGCCATTGTCTTAAAACAAGTGCAAATCTTGGCAACAGCAAGTTCAAGAATGGTTTGTGGTCAGGTATTGGATTTACAGGCCGAAGGGGAAGGAAAACAAGTTGATCAAGCTGAATTGGAAAATATTCACCGCAATAAAACAGGGGCTTTGATTCAAGCGGCGATTATGATGGGCGCGGTGACCATTTTTAATGGGACTGATCAGGCCATTCCGAAATTACGCCAATTTGGGCAAACGATTGGTTTAGCCTTCCAAGTGCAAGATGATATTCTAGATGTGACGGCAAGCACTGAGACTTTAGGTAAAACTGCGGGTAAAGATGAGCAAGTTCAAAAATCAACTTATCCATCGTTGATGGGCTTAGCACAAGCACAGGCTTATGCACAAACTTTACATGATCAAGCCTTTGAAGCCTTGGCTTATTTTGGTGCTGATGCCAAAGAGCTGGTCGAAATTTCGCAGTTTTTACTGGCACGGAAAAGTTAATCTTTCGTCAGCTTTGATCAATTATTGAGTGTTATAAAAGACCATCCTTGTATGGTCTTTATTTTTGGAGTCGGTATATACCTTAAGATGATCAACAGAATAGATTTAAGCAGTTTATAAATCATTGTTTTAATATAAAAGTGAATCTAAGATAAATAGATGATCCATAGAAATAACAACAGAGCATCACTTTATGAATGACGATCAATTAGAACAATGTGCGCTTGAATATGGACAACAACTGGCTTTTTCCATCCAATCACAACCTTTTGGTCCAGACTGTGAGGTCTTTAAGGTCTTTGATAAGGTATTTATGTTGATTGGTGCTTATTCTGGCAAGTTGCTGGTGACAATTAAATGTGAGCCTGAGAAAAGTTTGGAATATCAGGAGCTGTATCCTTCAATTTCCGCAGGTTATCACATGAGTAAGAAACACTGGATTTCGATTGCAAGTCGTCCAGAGATCACCGCAGATTTGCTGCAAGACCTGATTAAAGATTCTTATGATTTAGTGGTGGGAAAACTCCCACTTAAAGATCGAAAGCGAATTCAGAATGTATAAAAAATAAAGCAGCGATAACGCTGCTTTATTTTGATTGGAAACAGGACTTAGTGTTTGCCCATAATTCCACGAATGGCATTGAGTACATCGGCTGGAAGTACCACAGTTTTTGCATTGCTTGATTTAGAAAGATCTTGCATCGCTTTTACATATTGCTCACCGAGTAAGTAAGCAACAGGGATTTCTTTATCACCGACAGCTGTCGTGACCATTTCAATCGCACGTTGTGAAGATTCTGCAAGAACAACCTGAGCTTCTGCATCACGACGCGAAGCTTCCAAACGACCATCTGCTTCTAAAATCGCAGCCTGTTTTTCACCATCTGCTTTAGTCACCGTCGCACGACGTTGACGCTCAGCCGCCGCTTGAGCTTCCATCGCAGCTTGCATGGTGTGAGATGGCTGAATATCTTGGATTTCAACCGTTTTCAGGGTAATGCCCCAATCTGAAATATCATCAGAAATGGCTGCTTTTAACTTCGCTTTGATATGATCACGTGAAGAAAGCGCATCATCCAAATCCATTTCACCAACGATTGAACGGAGTGAAGTTTGAACAAGGTTTTGAATGGCCCAAGTATAGTTTTCAATCCCATACACCGCTTTTTCTGGTGTTGTCAGGTTGATATAAGCTACGGCATTCATCACCAGTACAGCATTGTCTCGGGTAATGACTTCTTGTGAAGGAATATCTAAAACAATATCTTTCGTGGTAATTTTATAAGCAACTTCGTCTACATATGGAATCACGAAATTGAGACCAGGATTCAACGTGGTATGGTATTTACCTAAACGTTGAACAATCCATTTATAACCTTGGGGAACAATACGAACCCCTTTAAAGATGGTTATAGCAATAAAAGCTAAAAAAGCTAAAACAACAATAGTACCGACAGACATTGAAAACCCTCTTTTGTGTTTATGACGTGCTATGCGGTTGAACGACTAAATCATTACCCAAAATATCAACGACTCGAACGCGATCGCCGACTTGTACAGGTACAGTACAACGACAATTCCATTCATCAGAACCTAAAACAGGCATCGAGAAGCGTACAATGATTTGTCCATGTTCAAGACCAGTCTGGATCACCATACCGACTTGACCAATGGTTGCTTCACGAGGAAGTCCTGCTTTGGTTTTATCAATGGAGAGAGGTTTGATAAATTTGAACCAAAGAATCGTGCATAAAATAGATAAAATTCCCCAAGTAATGACTTGGGTGGTAAAGCCCATCATCGGGAAAAGCCACAGTAAAATACAGACCATGACTGCTGCTATGCCAAACCATAATGCAGCAAAAGCAGGCAAAATTAACTCTGAAAGAATGAGTAAAATCCCTAATACAAACCAGTGCCAAGGTTCAACTACAAATTCCATAGATTTGCTCGCATCATTAAACGGAGTGGAGGTGAAAAAATATTCACCTTTAGCACTCTAGCAGATCATTATCTTTATGAATATACAAAGATTGTTTTTTTAGAATTTGGGGCTGATGGTCATGAGAAATCTTGCTTGGATTGCAAGTCGTTATGCAGATCAACAGCCCTTGAGCGGATGTTTAGAATTTAGACTTTGGTGCAGGCTTAAGGGCAGCAGGGGAGTTTTTAAATGTCGTAATCGCATTTCGAATCGCAGTGATCTTGGCTTGAGCCGCTTTTTCACCTTCTAAAATTGCTTCATTACTGGATTTTAGGTCTAATGCGCCTAAATGGCCCACTTTAGGCTGAATCACGACGGTGGCTTGATTCAACTCTTCATTAATACTTTGCTGTCCCATGATATTAATGGTTTGGTCCAATAAACCCCACATGCTTAAAGGTTTACCACCCACTGGACGTGCAGAGATATCTACGGCAATCACAATATCGGCCCCCATATCTTTGGCTGTTTTGACAGGAATTGGACTGACTAAGCCACCATCTACATATTTGGTATTGCCAATTACTGCAGGCACAAACACGTTTGGAATACTACAAGAAGCTCGTACAGCTTGACCTGCATTGCCTTTAATAAACTCTGCTTTTTTTCCATTATCTAAGCGCGTTGCGACCGCAGCAAAACGAATTGGGAATTGCTCAATTGGTTTATTGCCCACTTGCGTATTTACATAGTTTTGTAGCTTTTGGCCGAGGATAATACCTTGACTATTCAAAGTTAAATCGCGTAAATCAGATTCTTGCAGTTTTAACGCCAGATTCTGCATTTGATAAGGGGTTTGTCCACTGGCATAAATACTGCCCACGAAACTCCCTGCACTGGTGCCCGTCACGATTTTGGCTTTAATGCCATGTGACTCTAATACCTTGATCACGCCAATATGGGCAAAGCCTTTGGCACCGCCACCACCCAACGCGAGTGCAATGACAGGTTCACGTGCTTTAATCGCCGTAGTTTGAGGTGTTTTCTTTGCTGTTTGATCACAACCAAATAAAGCGAGACTTAGAACAGCCAAGCAAGACAGTCGAGCAATTTTCATATCAGGTGCAGATAAAATGTACAAAAAGATGGGCACATCAGAGCAGATTTGCCCTTAACTTTCTAGTTTTTTTTCACAAGTTTTTGTAAGGGTTCTGCCAGCCAATCTGGGTTTTTGGGCGAGAAGTGTCCGACATAACGTTGCATGATGTGCTCTAAGTCTTGTTGATAGTGACCTGTTGGGGTAAAAGCACCTAAGCAGTAAATGGTTTTATGGTCGTAATCAAAAGCAAACATTACGATGGGAATCCCGGCAGCATGGGCAATATGATAGAAACCACTTTTCATTTTCTCTGCTTTTTTACGTGTTCCTTCAGGCGCCATCCCAATCCAGATTTTATCGTGTTGATGAATCGTGGCAACAACTTGTTCTGTCAAACCATGAGCACTATCACGATGAACAGGAATGAGTCCTGCCCAGTTTAAAAGTGGCTTCAAAGCTGGTTTAAATAAAGTATCTTTACCTAAAACCGTAATTTTTAAGCCTAAGCCACCTATAGCGAGAAAACCATACCAACCATCAATATTGGAAGTATGTGGCGAGATAATGGCAACAGCTTTAGGTAGATTGGGAATTTCACCAACAACCGTCCAGCCTTGGCCGAGAAAAAGTTTTTTACACAATGCACGACTATAAGCTGTACCACGTTGTGGAACCAGCGGAGGTAAATCTGGAAAATGCTGTGGCATAAATCACGATATGTAATGACAACTACAATTATGTTAAACACTCATGACAGCGCCTGCATTGGCAAAAAATAAGATTTTATTGCCTTACAGATGAAAGGATTGGATACTTGATCGACCTTATTGTACTGCCATGGAAAACGCGGAATGCCTAATCTTCGACAGATTTACATTTTATTGTTTTCTTTGTATTGGGCACAGGGCTTGCCTGTTGGCTTTATGACGCATGCATTACCTGTGATTTTAAGGGCACAAGGGGTGTCGCTGGCGCATATTGGTGGTTTCGGCTTATTGATGTTGCCTTGGTCGATTAAGATTTTTTGGGCTGCTTATGTGGATCGGTTTGCCTTATTTGGATTCGGGCACTACCGTAGCTGGATCATTCCGACGCAACTTTGCAGCGTTGTTATTCTAATTATTCTCTCATTTTTCCCTATCCATGCCTTGGATCAACCGAGTTATCTACTGATTTTCTTTGGCTTACTCTTGTTGATGAATTTAACAGGGGCAACCCAAGATATTGCCACAGATGGTTTGGCTGTCAATTTACTCAAAAGTGATCAGCAGCATTGGGGCAATACCTTCCAAGTGATCGGATCACGTTTAGGTTTTATTGTTGGGGGCGGAGCTGTACTTTGGTGTTTGGATTGGCTGGATTGGCAAAGCACATTTCTGGCTTTGGCAGGTTTGGTTTTTTTAAACACATTGCCTGTTTTATTTCATTCCGAGCCGCAACATGAAAGCAAAGACGCACTCAATAAAGCGAATGTTCAATCCTTTACTCAGGCAATTAAAGCTTATTTAAATTATTTCCAGTCTTCTCCAGAATTAAAAGCATGGCTGTTCGTACTGATCAGTTTTAAAGTGGCTGATGGTCTAGCAGGACCTTTATTGAAACCGTTGATGGTGGATATGGGGCTGAATTTCACTCAGATTGGGGTGTTTATTACCATGTTTGGAGCAGTTGCGGCATTATTGGGAGCGGCTGTCGCTGGGCTATTATTAAAATATTTCTCTAGAACAAGTTGTTTAATCGTATTCTCATTTTTGAAAATTATAAGTTTGGGGGCGTATGCCATTCTCGGCTATGCCTATGAATCTCGTTATCAAATTGCTCCACTTTGGTTGTATGTGGTAAATGCAGTTGAAGATGCCTGTTCTGCAATGCTGCTGGTCGCGATGCTGACACTGGTCATGCAATATAGCCGTAAACAATTTGCAGGAACGGACTTTACCTTTCAGGTATCGATCATGGCAACGGTCAGTGGTTTATTGTATTTATTCAGTGGTATGGTTGGCGATTGGCTGGGCTATGCAGATTATTTACTGGTGATCTGTGTCATTTCGATGCTGTGTTTGAGTCCGATCTTTTATTGGAAAAATAAAGCAAGATAAAGGTCACTTTTTATTACAATTTTTGTGTTTAAACGATATATGTTGAAACAAATAATCTGGGTACATGACTCAGCTTATATAGGAATGGAATGATTTTCGTCGGATTTTATCATTTTATGAATATAGAGATTTCTGTGAATAAGAATATAGAAATATTTCGATAATTAATTGATATAGATATTAAATTTAGAGTGTATATTGTCGTAAATAAGTCAATTAGAATGAATAACTAAATGTATAAAAATTAAACTTTAGTCGAAATTGGAATAAATTAATAAGATTTTAATCGTTTTGTCATATAAAGTTAATGTGTAGGATTTGTTACAAATTTAACCAGGATGTAAACAATGAAAATCAAAATTGTAACAGCAGCAGTGCTTAGTTTACTTGCAACAACCACTTTTGCTGCACCAACATTTTATGGCGAGATTGATGCCAGTGTTGATTATTTACCAGAAAAAAATGCAACGAAGTCAAACAAAGACGTTTGGGAAATCAGCTCAAACAGTTCATTCCTTGGACTTAAAGGTGATGAAAAGCTAACTGAGCGTTTAAGCGCAGTTTATGCAATCGAATGGGGCTTTAGCGCTGATGGTGATAGCAATGATTGGGTACAGCGTAACCGTTTTGTCGGTTTGAAAGATGCGCAATTGGGTACTTTGAAAATTGGTAAGCACGATACGCCTGTAAAACAATTATCGAGTGTTGTAGATACTTTTAACAACTATGTTGCCAATAAGGCCGATATCACAGGTATTTTCACAGGTGAAAACCGTATTGATAATGCAGTGATTTATGAATCACCAGCAGTGAAATTGCTTGATGGTGCATTTAAATTTAATGCGTTACTTGCAACAGGTGAGTCTTCTGGTATTAAAGCAACCAGTGGCGGCGCAAAAGTTGCTGGTCGTGGTTTAGGTGATGCATGGTCAGCATCTGTAACTTATGAAAATCCATTGGTGGTAGCTGGTCTTGGTTATGACAAAGCGATTCCAAGCACCTTCCTTGGTCGTGGTTTCTTAAATGCGGCTGAGCCTGCAATTGCTGGTGGTGGCTTGTTTGCAGCGGCAAATACGGTACGTGCAATTGGTAAAGTCACGCCGCTTGAAGGCTTGGCACTTAAAGCACTGTATCAGACTTCAGAAGTAGAAGCTGTGTCTGGTAATGCGCCAGGTTCAGAAAATATTGATGATACACAAGGTTGGTTGTTAGGCGCGGAATATAATATCCCTCAAGCGAAGAACTGGACGGTGAAAGGTCAATATAGTCAGAATGATACGAGCTTTAAAACCAATACTGCTGACTTTAAAGCAAAACAAATTATTGCTGGTGCAGATTATGCATTTAACAAACAAGTTAAGACTTATGGTTATGCAGGTTATCTAACGCTTGAGCAAGCAAGCAAAAAGGATAAACAACCTGTTGCAGGCTTAGGTTTAGAGTTCAAATTCTAATCTGCTTTTATTTAAAAATGCCCTTTAAGTTTGCTTAAAGGGCATTTTTGTTTATATTGTTTTTTCTTTAAATAGAATTATTTATTTTCATAAAACGCTAGGCTACAAGGATCGGGAATTGCTTCGCCAAGGATTTATAAAAATAGGACCTTATTCATACTTTAATTACTCCAATTCTTAATTAACTCAATTTTTAACCTGTCATTTTGTTGGGTTGCTATTGTTTTGTTTAAGTCATTTTTAAGTTTTTATTCTTATCTTAAAAAAAGCTAAGAAATTTATTTTTAGATTGTGATGCTTATGTTGCTAAAAAGACTCAAAACCAAGACCATTTCATTACTTACCTTCAATGTGTTACTCGCAGTTTGGTTAGGGGTTTTTCTGAATTTTGCATTTTATGAAAAGATGCAGACACTGACCCCTTATACAGGTTTTAAAGCAGGACTATTTGTTTTAGCCTCAGTCGGTGTGGTAACTGCATTCTATACTTTTCTTTTTCAAGTTTTGAATTGGAAATGGACCGCAAAACCAATTGCAATCGCCTTAGTTTTTATTGGTGGTTTTGCCTCTTATGCGGTTAATACTCTAGGGGTCTGGATCACCTCAGACCAAATTCAAAACCTGATGCAAACGGATATCGCTGAAGCAAAAGATACCTGGTCTTGGCATTTGCTGGTTTGGATCATTGGTATGGTGATTGTGCCGATTATTGTGATTTTGCTGATTAAATTAAAACCTGAACCTGTTATTCGACAAATTTGGAAAAAGGTGCTGGCTTCACTTGTTTCTTTAGCTATGGTTGGTGGTTTACTATTTGTCTTTTATGTCGATTTTGCTGCAATCTTTCGTGAAAACCGCGATTTAAAAGGCATGATTTCTCCTCAAAATATGATTGCTTCATTTGTATCGTATTATAAAAAGAAAGCGCCTAAGGAAAATCTTCCTCTGGTGACTTATGGCGAAGATGCTCAAGCAACGCAATCATCAACAACTGTACCCAAACTGATGGTATTGGTGGTGGGTGAAACGGCACGTGCAGAAAATTTTTCTTTAAATGGTTATGCAAAAGATACTAATCCCAAACTCGCCAAACAGGATATTTTAAATTTCTCTCAGGTGAGTTCGTGTGGTACAGCAACGGCAGTTTCAGTACCTTGTATGTTCTCTGGTATGCCAAGAGAAGATTACGATGAACGTCTTGCGAGTCATCGAGAAGGCCTACTGGATATTGCAAAACGAGCGGGTTACCAAGTGACTTGGATTGATAATAATTCGGGTTGTAAAGGGACTTGTGACCGTGTTGAGCAATTCAAAATCCCTGAGCCAATTCAACAGAAATGGTGTAAGGATGGCGAATGTCTGGATGACATTTTGATTGATAGTCTGAAAGCTTATATTGAAACCATCCCGAAAGATGATACCCGTCCACATTTAGTGGTATTGCATCAAATGGGCAGCCATGGACCAGCCTATTATAAGCGGGTACCTGCTGAATACCGTGTATTTAAACCAACCTGTGATACCAATGCGATTCAGGGCTGTACTCAAGAAGCACTCGTGAATAGCTATGATAATACTTTGCTTTATACCGATTATGTTTTAGATTCATTGATTGAAACATTAAAAAATACAACGAAATATCAAACAGGTTTGTGGTATTTGTCTGATCATGGTGAATCAACAGGTGAGAGTGGGATGTATTTGCATGGTGCACCTTATGCGATTGCACCGACGCAACAAACCCATGTCCCGATGGTGATGTGGTTCTCTCAGGCATGGCAACAACAAGCAGCGAAGCAAGTCAAATGTTTGGCACAACAAAGTAAAAATAAGCTGAGCCAAGATAACTTGTTCCCAACCATGCTGAGTTTGCTTGATATCAAAACCAAGGTAATTAATGCTAAAAATGACATGTTGCAGACATGTCCTAACCCATAAGGTGTAATGAAATCATGACTAAGATCTTGATGATAGAAGATGATTTTATGATTGCTGAGTCAACATTGACTTTATTGCGATATCATCAGTTTGAGGTGGAGTGGGTCAATAACGGGGTCGATGGACTAGCTTTGTTAACCAAACAGTCTTTTGATTTAATCTTGTTGGATTTAGGTCTACCTTTGATGGATGGGATGCAAATTCTCAGACAGATTCGTCAACGTAGTTCAATACCTGTGTTGATTATTTCTGCACGAGATCAGTTACAAAATCGTGTTGATGGTCTCAATCAAGGTGCAGATGATTATTTGATCAAACCGTATGAGTTTGATGAATTACTTGCACGAATCAATGCGTTATTACGTCGTGGCAGTGTAGAAACAGCACAATTGAAAAGTCAGTCACAATTGTTAAAAAGTGGTGAGTTGATTCTTGATGTTGAACAGCACTTGGCGACATTTAAAGGACAACAGATTGAACTTTCTAATCGGGAATGGGCCATTCTGATCCCGATGGTTTCTCATCCAAATAAAATTTTCTCGAAAGCTAATTTGGAAGACAAACTGTATGATTTTGACAGTGAAGTGACCAGTAATACCATTGAAGTCTATGTGCACCATTTACGAGCCAAACTTGGAAAAGACTTTATTCGAACCATTCGTGGTCTAGGTTATCGTTTGGGGCAAGCTTAAACTTATGAAAAAAACTCAGCATTATTCACTCAAGAAAAGACTGATTTGGGGGACCTCTATTTTCAGTATTGTGCTGGGTTGTTTCTTGATTTTAGCCGCATATAAAATTTCATTGCATGAAGTCGATGAAATTTTAGATACCCAAATGCAGTATATGGCGGAACGTTCAAGTTCTCAGCCAGTAACGCCAACGGCAAGTCGGGTGGAGTTGCACAGAACCTACCACGAAGAGGATTTGTTGATTGATATTTGGGCCTATAAAGATCAAAGTCATTTATGGCATCAGACCCATCTCTTGCTCCCGCCTGTGAAACAAGCTGGTTTTTATACCCAAAACACACCGCAAGGAAAGTGGCGTGTGTATGTGATTCCATTAAAAGACTATCAGATTCAAGTCAGTCAACAAGAAGAGGTACGCCATGCGTTTGCGTGGGAGTTGGCCGGGAGTATGTTTGTCCCTTATCTGCTCTTATTGCCGATTGCGATTTTGGTGTTAGCATTTATTATCAGTTTGAGCTTAAAACCCTTAGATGATTTTAAAACGGAATTGACCCAACGTGATTCGGATGGTTTATCACCGATAGATGTGAAAGATTATCCACAAGAACTGTTACCCACCATTGAAGAAATGAATCGTTTATTTGAGCGTATTCAGCATGCTCAAACTGAGCAAAAGCAATTTATTGCCGATGCCGCGCATGAACTTAGAACACCTGTGACTGCACTGAATTTGCAAACCCGAATTTTGATCAGTCAGTTTCCAGAACATGAGGCTTTGCAAAATCTGAGTAAAGGCTTAGCCCGTATTCAACATTTAGTCACCCAGCTTTTGGCATTGGCTAAGCAGGATGTTGCACTAAGCCTGATTGAACCCAATACTAATTTCAGATTGAACGATGTTGCACTCAACTGTGTTGAGCAATTGGTGAATTTAGCCATGCAAAAGGAGATTGATTTAGGCTTTGAGCGCAATGATCCGATTGAAATGCAGAGTCTTGAATCAACGGTACATTCGATTATTTTTAACCTGATTGACAATGCAATTAAATATACCCCGAATCAAGGCATTATTAATATTTCAGTCTATAGCGATACCGATGATTTTGCCTATATTCAAATCGAAGATAGTGGTAATGGAATTGATCCTGAACAATACGACAAAGTACTAAAACGTTTTTATCGTGTCCACCATCACTTAGAAGTGGGTAGTGGGCTTGGACTTTCAATTGTAGATAAAGCCACCCAACGTTTAGGTGGGGTTTTGACTTTATCTCGGAGTATTGAATTAGGCGGTTTGAGCGTATTGGTCAGATTACCAAAGAAACTTGCGCATCATGAACCGCATTGAATATAACGAGGGCTTAATTTGACTGAGTATTGGCTTCAGATTGCTGTTTCAGATCGCGCAGAAATAACACACATTTCTGGATACGTTTACCATCATTGCCGACTTTGCTGACATTCAAGCGTAATACCCAGTTTAAACGTTTACCGACCTTACAAATATCTTTATAGACTTGAGGTTCATCCAGTAAAGCTTGATAAAGCAGTTGGCTGGCTGGCTCGAGTCGTTCAAATTCAAAATGATAGGCTGTCGAGAAGATAAATAGTAACCAGTCACGAACAAAACAATCATGCAGGCTGAGCACATCTCGCGGATCTGTTTCAAAATCAATAAAAGTAAACTGATTTTGTTCATCGACCAGAATGTTCCGCGCAAAGGCTTCACTTAAATAACCATCATTCGCATGCAACTTGCGAATGGCCTGAATGGCCTGATGAAATAAGCCGAATTGTTGTTCTGGATGATCTTTAAGGCTTGCAATTTTCTGGTCTAGTTGGCTGACATAGCTTTGACGTTGTGAGCCGACATCTTCGAGCAGAATGCCTTTTTTTGAGAGCGCCAATACATTCGGTGTTGAAATCCCTAATGCTTTGAGCTGCTGAATACGTTTGAATTCACATTGGATTGCAACTGATCCCCCTTGGTTGGGAACTGGGGTAATGGAGCCGAGATTAAATATTTTTGCTAGCCATTTCAGAGGCGTATATAACCACAAACCATGACGTTCAGATGCTTTTTTAAGCCATACTTTACGTGAATCTAGTTCATAAGACTGAATAGAGTCGGATTGCGTTGCTAAAGTGGATTCCAAAAAAGATTGATAGTCAGACATACGGCAGCAAAAATAATCCTAATGTGAGCGTCAAACATACTCGTTGTTTGAGTACGGGCGTTCACTTTACCACATCAATTGTCGATAACGGTATAGAATTACGATTTGTAATGGCTTGGTGGCGTTTATAAGTGAACGCATACAACACAAGGTTCACAGCAACACAAACCCATGCAGTCCACAAATTATGACTCAAAAAATGGGCGCCACGCATCATCTGTGCCCAACCCATCGCAAAGCCAATGATCATTGCTGCAACGAGATAAAACCAAGCACGTTGTGTTTGATGCAAACGATAGACAAAATAGCCTGTGACCAGTGCGAAGCCTGTACTAGCATGCCCACCAGGAAAACAGTGTCCAGCAGTTGCAGAGAAATCCCAGATAAAGCCTGTTGGCGTTTCATGGGTCATATACCATGGACAAGCGTGATAAGAATGGGCTTTGAGTAGTCCTACGATACCTGTACAGAGCATGCTGACCCAAAACATATAACCATATTGCCAACGTTGTGGTTTCAGCTTTTCGACTTTAAAAGAGGCGCACCACAAAAAGAAAAAAACCACATAAACAAGCGTTAAAAGTTGTTTGACGTAAGTATGGTTAAGTTTATCGAGAAACCAATCATTTTTATAAGGGAAGCCACCATGTTGACTGACCCAAGGTTGAATCAGTTGCATGTCAATGGTTCCACCGACTGGAAACACGAACAACAAGATGAAAAAGCTGATCAATAATAGAAAGCTCATCAATGCGAAGAAAGGTGTTTTCAAAATCATGGAACGTATTATTAAAATCAGATGACAATTGTGTTATTTAATGTGAATAAGCTTAATTGGCTCTTAAATTATTATAAAAAAATGTTAGTGGAGGGGAGTTAAAAATAAGTGTAAGTTTATTTATTAAATATTTATTTTAATTTTTTTAAAGTATATTTTATGATTCTTCCTTGTTCCATTTCAGCATAAAGCAGCCATTTGGCTGCTTTATTTCTGCTGTAAGCCAGAACTGATTAGTGCAGAATTTTATTTAGGAATTGCTGTGCACGTTCGCCACGTGGCGCCCCAAAGAATTCATCTTTAGAACAGTCTTCTACGATTTTACCTTGGTCCATGAAAATAATTCGATTGGCGACCTGACGGGCAAAGCCCATTTCATGTGTTACACACATCATAGTCATACCTTCTTTGGCCAGTCCGACCATGACATCCAATACTTCATTGATCATTTCAGGATCAAGTGCCGAGGTCGGTTCATCAAACAGCATCGCAATCGGGTCCATACTGAGTGCACGGGCAATCGCAACTCGCTGTTGTTGTCCACCAGAAAGCTGAGCAGGGTATTTATTGGCATGGGCGCTCAGACCGACACGATCCAGATAAGCCAGTCCCTTTTTATTGGCTTCCGCTTCTGAACGACCAAGCACCTTAATCTGTGCAATAGTCAGGTTTTCGGTAATGCTCAGGTGAGGAAACAGTTCAAAGTGCTGGAATACCATGCCGACACGACTACGTAGTTTAGTCATATCAGTTTTTGGATCGTGAACTGGCACGCCATCGACAAAGATTTTACCTTGTTGAAATGGTTCTAGCCCATTGACGGTTTTAATCAGGGTTGATTTTCCCGAACCTGATGGACCGCAGACCACCACCACTTCGCCTTGACAGATTTGAGTGGTACATTCAGTGAGTACCTGAAATTGTTCGTACCATTTACTGACATTTTGGAGGTCAATCATTACGTTATTGTCGCTCATACACTTAACCTCCTTTGTAAACGTTTCACTGTGAATGTCGCTAAAGCACTGATGGTGAAGTACACCAGCCCTGCAAATAAAATATATTGAGTAAGTAAGGACATTAAATCGCCACGAACATAGTTTGTTCTGAAAAAGTCAAGTAAACCAATGGCATAAACCATGGTCGAATCTTGAAACAGGATAATTGTTTGCTGAAGCAGTAACGGCGTCATTTTTCTGAAAGCCTGTGGCAGAATAATCAGTCGCATGGATTGGCCATAGCTCATGCCCAATGCAGAAGCCGCAGCAGCTTGACCTTTGGGGATAGACTGAATACCAGCACGTACAATTTCTGAAAAGTAAGCAGCTTCAAACAGCATAAAGGCTACGATACTTGAGACCAGAGCAGTATCAATGGTCAGGTATTGACCTGTGATCGCGGTATAAAGAAACGGAACTGCGAAATAGAACCACATCAACACCAACAGCAGGGGAATAGACCGGAACAGGTCCACATAAGCCTGAGCAACCCAATTTAGAATCTTGATCGAAGATAGACGCATCAGGGCCAATATTGTACCAATGGCAATACCGCCAATCGTTGCCAGAACAACCACTTTTAGGGTAATGCTGAAACCGTACCAGAGCGCTGGTCCAGACTGTTGTAAATCATTTAGAAAAGAAGTTAACCATTCCATACTACTTTCCTCCTGATATTAAACCAGGAATACGTAGACGTTTTTCCAGCAGGTTCATGGTAAAAATAAGGCAGACATTGATCACAATGAATATGATTGTGACATAGGTATAAATTTCGATAGTGTTCTGGGTATATTCACTGATGGTTTTCATCTGTGAAATAATTTCCGCGACCCCAACCAGAGAGGCAACCGAGGTATTTTTCACGCAGTTGGTCAGCTCTGAACTCAGTGGCGGTAAAATGGTACGAAAAGACTGTGGCAGAATGATATAGCGATACAGTTGTGCTGTAGAAAATCCTATGGCATAGCCAGCATTAATTTGCCCCTTGGGTAAGGCTTCAATACCCGTTCTCACCTGTTCACAAACACGCGCTGCGGTGAACAGTCCGAGTCCAACACTGGCAGAAATCAGGGCAGTGGTATTGGCACCCAGATCATTCATCCACCAGTTTTTGATTGGTGAAGGGAGAAAGTTGGGAACCACATAAAACCAAATAAATAACTGAACAAGTAAGGGTACGTTCCTGAACAGTGTGACATAGGCTGTACCAATGGCTCTGGCTGTTTTATTTGGGAGCGTTCGCATAATGCCAAGGATACTGCCGAGAAGCATGGCGATACTCCATGCGACAATAGCAATCACCACAAGCCATCCCAAACCCGTTATTATCCAGCTCAGGTAGGTTGTATCCCCGATACCTGTAGATTGCCACAAAACTCCCCAGTTCCAGCTATAATTCATAATAACTCCTGAGAAGAAGCGGGAGAACATCCACTGTTCCCCGGTTCCATAATAAGATTTTGGTTATAAGGACAAATTATTGATCCCGATCATGCGGATTGCTGATTAATGCTTTGAGTTGATCGGACATTGCAAAGTTTAGATTAATGTTCTTTGGTGGAATCGGTTGTTGGAACCATTTTTCATACATCTTGTTGATTTCACCAGAAGCATAGGTTGCCTTGATGGCATCATCTACGACCTGTTTAAAACCAGTATCACCCTTACGTAACATACAACCATAGATTTCATGAATTGGCGCGGTACCTACGATGTCCCATTGATTTGGATCTTTGGCTTTGGATTTTTCACCTGCAAGCAGAATATCATCCATCATAAATGCCACAGCACGGCCATTTTGCAGCATTAAGAAAGATTCAGCATGGTCCTTGGCAGAAATGATTTCACCAATACCAAGTTCTTGTTGATGTTGACGGATATAGCGTTCAGATGTGGTTCCTGCAGTTGTCACCAATTTTTTGCCTTTTAAATCTGCAAAATCTTTAATTCCAGAGTTTTTAGCAGTCAGCAGTCGAGAGCCGACCTCAAAGAAACCAACAGAAAAATCAACCTGTTGTTGTCGCTCTTTATTATTGGTGGTTGAGCCACATTCCAGATCTACCGTACCATTCGAAACCAATGGAATACGGTTCTGACTGGTGACGAGGTTATAGCGGATTTTCAGATCTGGCATGTTGAGCTTCTGCTTTACGGCTTCAACAACCTTAAGTTGCAGATCGTGTGCGTACCCTACTGGCTGATTTGGGGTGGACGCAATATAGGAAAATGGAATAGATGAATCACGATAACCCAGCACAATCGTGCCAGAGCTTTTGATTTTGTTTAACGTACCAGAGGCGGAAGCACTACCTTCAGCGGCTTTTTCACCCGCAGCGGGTGCTTTATTGTCACTACAAGCACTTAATCCGAGCATCAGGGCGCTTGCACAAAGCAGGGAGGTCATGGTGCGTTTAGGTGTCATATACAAAACTCCTTTTGTATCGTTATGATCGCATTCGTAATTGTTGCGGTTTAACCGTTCATTGTTATGAAAAATAATGTGTTCTTTTTTATGCATAAAAAATACATTATTTTTCATCTTAATAGACTTCAATACGATTGCTCAAGCGATATTCTTTACCGTTTTGTTAATAGTAACTGTCGATGAATTAAGCAATTTTTAAATGAATGAATTACAGTAAAAATTGCAAGAAACATAAAGCATAATGTGTGCCATGAAGTAGATTTAGATTTCTAATTCAACCATCAAAAGCGATATGGGAATGTGTATTTCAAACGCTGGCGATGACCAATCAACCCGCTTTTTGTGTTGCAATGAACCCGTAAATTTGAGTCTATACTTTTTAATCATATATAAAAAAAGCGGCATAGATAGCCGCTTAAATTGATGGAAAAACTAGAACATTGATTCTTCAGAATTCGCTGAAATTTTATGAATGGAAAGGTCTGCACCACGGTATTCATCTTCTTGAGAAAGACGAATTCCTATGGTTACTTTGAGTAGGCCATAGACAATGAAACCACCTGCAAACGCAACGCCAATACCTAAACTGGTACCAATAATTTGTGAAATGATGGAAACACCACCTAGACCACCGAGAGCTTGTTGTCCAAAGATTCCTGCTGCAATGCCACCTAATGCACCACATACACCGTGTAATGGCCATACCCCAAGCACATCATCGACTTTGAGTTTGTTTTGAGTGTAAGTAAACAGGTAAACAAACAGTGCACCCGCAGTACCACCAATTACTAACGCACCAATTGGGTGCACAATATCGGAACCTGCACAGATTGCGACTAATCCAGCCAATGGACCATTGTGTAAGAAACCAGGGTCATCTTTGCCCATGAAATTGGCAGCTAAAGTTCCACCCACCATTGCCATGAGAGAGTTAATTGCAACCAGACCAGAGATGGCTTCAACCCGTTGTGCACTCATCACGTTAAAGCCAAACCAACCAACAATCAGAATCCATGAACCTAAAGCAAGGAATGGAATAGATGAAGGCGGATGGGCACTGACACGACCATCATTTTTATAACGACCATGACGAGCACCGAGTAAAATCACCGCAGCAAGGGCAATCCAGCCGCCCATTGCATGAACCACAACAGAACCTGCAAAGTCATGGAAACTTGCACCAAAAGAGTTCTCTAACCACTTTTGCAGACCATAGTTACCATTCCAGATCATGCCTTCGAAGAAAGGATAGATCAGTGCCACCAAGATCAATGTTGCAATCGCTTGAGCACGCATCTTGGCACGTTCTGCGATACCACCCGAAATAATCGCAGGAATTGCAGCAGCAAAGGTCAGTAAGAAGAAACAACGCATTAAGTTATAGCCATGATCGGCTGCTAAGGTGCTGCCTGCATGGAAAAAGTTTTGACCATATGCAATCCAATAGCCTACAAAGAAATAGGCAATCGCTGAAATGGCAAAATCGGTGAGGATTTTACTCAATGCATTGACTTGGTTTTTATGGCGTACCGTGCCCAATTCCAAGAACGCAAAGCCAGCGTGCATTGCTAATACCAGTACTGCACCGAGCAGTAAGAAAAATAGATCTACGTTTTGCATAGTGGTGCTCAAAAAAAGTGCTAAATTTTATTCTGATGCAAATATTTGATTCATTTTCTGCACCAAAATAGATTTAGTAAATCTAAAAACTCAAGCTGTATTGAAACAACTCAATTTGATGAAATTTATAAAGCAAAAAACGCACCAATTTAGAAATTAAATTGTAATTTTGGTGAAAAGTGGTGCAATTCGCCTAAAAATAGCACAGTTCTGGGCATTTCTAAATGAAAGGAGTCGTGGGTGATTTCAATGCAAATGGGGAGATGGTTTTTGCTGTGTTCAAGAACAGCTCACGCCACTTTTCATATCTCTGATGTTCAATATAAATAGCAGCGCTGTACAATTGTTGCTGGTCTTACATAACAGGTGGGCTATAGGTGAGGGTACGTCCTAAAATCCACAATAAGAACAGCACTAACGGAAGATGGAACACCAATTGAGTCACGGTAAAACCAATCACGTCTTTGGCCTTGAGTTTTAAAATACCCAACATCGGCAGCATAAAGAAGGGATTGATCAGATTTGGCAATGCTTCGGCCGCATTATAAATCTGCACCGACCAACCTAAATGCACTTGCAAATCATTGGCTGCCTGCATCACATAAGGCGCTTCAATAATCCATTTACCACCACCTGAGGGTACAAAGAAACCGAGTACCGCAGAGTAGATGCCCATCACAATCGCAAAGGTCTCTTTGGAGGCAATCGACACAAAGAATTCAGCGATATAGTGCGACAGCGATAAATCCTGACTATTCAGCGCTTGGGTCATAATAAAGGCGATACTGCCATAGAGTGGAAACTGGATCAGAATCCCTGAGACCGCAGGAACAGCCTGACTCACCGCATTGAGAAAATTACGTGGGGTACGATGTAGTGCAAGACCTAGCATTAAGAATACAAAGTTATAGGTGTTGAGACTGGAAATGGCGATGATTGGATTGGTTTTAGAAAACTCGATAAACATCCAAATCAAGCCTAATGCCACCACAATAATGGTTAAAAGCGGTGAGTTCTCCAACCAATCCCCAGGTCGAGTGGATTTGACCTCAGTTTTTTCCTCTTCCTCAAAACTCAGTTCAAAATCCTGCATGGTTTTGACATTGTCACCTTTGGGTGCAGACCAATAGGCAATCGCAATCGAAACAATCACCAAGATTAAAGTCATTAACATGGATTGCCACAGGAAGATGGTTTCGGTAAATGGAATCACACCGGTTAAGTTATAGATCGACTCAGGTAAACTGGCTTTATTGGCCTGTAATTGTGCCGCAGAAGAACTGATGCCGAGTGCCCACGTTGCGCCCATACCAATAATTGCAGCGGCGGCGGCAGCACGATAGTCCATCTGTAGTTCTTTACGCTTTGCCAACGCAATCACCAATAACGCCGTCAAAATAGTACTGACTGCCCAATTGACCAAAGAAATCAATAAACT
The DNA here is from genome assembly GCF_000369525.1 of Acinetobacter higginsii. Lineage (GTDB taxonomy): Bacteria > Pseudomonadota > Gammaproteobacteria > Pseudomonadales > Moraxellaceae > Acinetobacter > Acinetobacter higginsii. The sequence goes on along the minus strand of NZ_KB850073.1, from coordinate 79,138 downwards.
GACCGTGGCGACCAAGACAATGGCACTGCGTCCCGAATGGGGAATGCGTGCCATCTTTTGAATTAGCTTTTTCACAGGCGCAGAAACAGAAACCACATAGCCAACAATAATCAGCATGGTCATTTGTAAGGTGAAGGGAATTAAGCTCCAAAAACCATTACCAAAGGAGCTGGCTACATCTTGTACCGATGCACCAATGCCAATGGCAGCAAAGGAAACGATAATCACGCCAAGTAAGGCAAAGATATAAGAGTCTGGAAACCATTTTTCCGACCAGTTACTAATACGCAGGGCAAACCGTTCTAACAGGGCAGGTTGTTTATTCATCTTGAGCATCCATTTTTAATTTTGTTGTAGCTTACTCATTTGTCCTAAATGAGTTTTTGCTGTTGAGAAAACAGCGAAAAGTGATGCCATTACAGCATCACTTCAACGAGAAAAATAAAAGGGTGTGTAGCGTTAAGCTTTGGCTTCAACCAACAGCTCAACACCTGTGGCATCTTGAATTTGTTGTTCAGTGACATCGGGAGCTAACTCCACCAGTTTGATCCCGTCAGCCAGTACATCCAAAACACCTAGGTCGGTAATGATACGATGAACCACTTTTTGACCTGTGAGTGGTAAGCTGCACTGTTTGACGATTTTAGCGGTACCATCTTTGGCATTGTGTTCCATCAGCACCACCACACGTTGAACGCCTGCAACCAAGTCCATCGCACCGCCCATACCTTTGACTTTTTTGCCTGGAATCATCCAGTTGGCGAGGTCGCCTTGTTCAGAGACTTCCATGGCACCCAGAATGGCGATATTGACGTGTCCGCCACGAATCATGGCAAAGGATTCACTGCTTGAGAAAAATGCCGCACCTGCACGAGCAGTAACGGTTTGTTTACCTGCATTGATTAAATCAGGATCGAGTTGTTGTTCCGTTGGAAATTCGCCAATGCCGAGCAGACCATTTTCCGATTGCAACCACACATCCATATCTTCTGGTATGTAGTTGGCAACCAATGTTGGAAGACCAATACCAAGATTGACGTAGAAACCATCTTGTAATTCTTGCGCGGCACGTTGTGCCATTTGTTCACGTGTCCATGCCATGATTATGCGTCCTGTGCTTTTAGGGTTTTTTGTTCGATACGTTTTTCTGGGGTGGCGTTCAGCACCACACGATTGACGTAAATGCCCGCTAAATGGATTTCATCTGGATCAAGTTCGCCAATTTCAACAATCTGTTCAACTTCGGCAATGGTGATTTTTCCAGCCATCGCACATTCTGGGTTAAAGTTTTGAGCTGTTTTACGGAACACCAGATTGCCAGCTTTATCCGCTTTATAGGCTTTAACTAGTGCCACATCTGCGGTCAGTGACGGTTCAAGGATATAGGTACGACCATTAAATTCACGCTGTTCTTTACCTTCAGCCACCAAGGTGCCTGCACCTGTTGCGGTATAAAAGGCAGGAATGCCCGCACCACCAGCGCGTAGTTTTTCGGCTAGTGTGCCTTGAGGCGTAAGTTCAACTTCAAGTTCGCCATTCAAATACTGACGTTCAAATTCTTTATTTTCGCCCACATAAGACGAGATCATTTTTTTAATTTGTCGGGTCTTGAGCAAGACACCCAAGCCAAAATCATCAATACCTGCATTATTTGAGATACAAGTTAGGCCTGTTACACCTGTTTCTTTCAGTGCTTGGATCAATGCTTCAGGAATACCACATAGGCCAAAACCGCCAACCGCAAATGTTTGTTGATCTTGCACTACATCTTGCAGTGCCAGTGCTGCGGTTGAATAGACTTTATTCATTTTTTTCACCTGTAAATTCCTTGGTTTCTAATAGTTTTAGCACTCAGGGATTATTTACAGAAGTTTAAATTTTTAAAGGATTAATGAGGGAAACTCATTAATACAACAAATTTCATCTATTTCACTTAAAAGGGCAGGATGATGGGGCGAATCTATTTTGGTGTAGCGGCCGAAATGCATTAGCCAAAATCATGTTGTAGCAATATCTCAATAAACTCGGCTGAAATATTGGAAAGCTCAAAGTCTTTTTTATAGACAATGCCAATCGCTTGGGGCAGTTTGCCGTCCTCAATTTCGATTAAGACATTATGTTCCTTGTCGATAAAATTCTGAAAATGACGGGGTATGGCACTAACCCCCATATCCAATGCCACAAAGCTGGAGAGGGAACTGATCTGATGACATTCGACTTTTAAATCTAAAGTCAGATGGTTTTTAAGACAGTTTTCTTCAATCAGATGCCGAACAATCGAGGGATGCTGCAAGGTCACAAAGGGATTGGCACACAGCTGTTTCCAACTGATCGAATCCGCGCTTGCTAGTGGATGTGTTTTCGGTAAGAGCGCAAGGAAATCTTCCTCAAATAAAGGCTTAAATTCCAGTTGATCATTGCGCGGTGGCTCAAAGCAAATCCCAATTTCAAAAATGCCATCCTGAACATTTTCCAATACTTTTTCATTGGGAATGTCATGAATAGAAAAACTGATATTGGGGTGCTTGGCTAAAAAACTATGAATCACTTGCGGCAAAATCGCATGGGTGACAAAGGGCATCGAGGCAATATTGAGTGTGCCGCGATTGAGTTTAAAACGTTGTTTAACGTCTTTTTCCATATCTTCCCAATTGGCCAGTAATTTTTTGGCATAGGGAATCAGTGATTTTCCTTCCTGTGTCAGCTCAACCCGACGAGTATTGCGTTTAAACAGCTTGCCGCCCAGTTCTTCTTCCAGTGATTTAATACTGAGACTTAAAGCAGATTGACTGAGATGCAATTCAGCAGAGGCATTTGCATAATTCAGGGTACGAGTCAAAGCCAGAAATGCTTTGAGTTGCTTTAAAGTCATGGTGGACGACCTATGCGGAAAGTTTTTGATTTATATGCTGTAATTTATAAAAAAAACAGCACATTGTGACTGGCATTTTTGTTAATTCGGTAGCGAGAGGCAAGCCGTTTATTTTTAAAAACCCCACATGCGATTATTGATTTATTTTATCTCAATATCGAAAAATGGATTTTAAAAAGAATAAGCTAAATATAATTTGATGGTATTGATGAGTATTTTTGAATAGTTAATTTGTTTTATTAATTAATTAAATTGTTTGGTGTTAATTATTATAATATATTGATTTTTAATAATAATTAAAATTATTTATTTTGTTTTAATCATCTTGTTTTTTGTGATTTTAATGCTATTTTAAAATACGTTTTAGTATGCGTCTTTACTTTGGATTATGTGCTGCAATTGGTAGTATTTTGATTTTATTTATGGTTAGGATAACCACCACACAGTATAAAAAAAATAATTTGGTTGACCCTGACATATATTCTTTGGAATGGAGTAAAAGAATATGTGGGACTTATTTGTCATTCTGTTGTCTTTAGGCTTGCTGATGTACACGGCCTATCGTGGTTTTTCTGTGATTTTGATGGCACCGTTATGTGCATTATTGGCGGTTTTTCTGATTAACCCCGCCAATGTGCTGCCGTTTTATTCGGGCGTTTTCATGCCGAAAATGGTCAATTTCATTAAAGACTATTTCTTGGTGTTCTTGCTGGGCGCGATTTTTGGCAAAGTGGTAGAAATGTCGGGTATTGCTGAGTCGATTGCCCGCACCATTGTCAATTTAATTGGGGCAAAAAAAGCCATTTTAACCGTCGTTTTACTCGGTGCCATTCTGACTTATAGTGGTGTCAGTCTGTTTGTGGCGGTATTTGCGATTTATCCATTTGCCAATCAGTTGTTCCAACAAGCCAATATTCCAAAACGTTTGATTCCCGGCACTATTGCCCTAGGCGCATTTACATTCACCATGGATGCTTTGCCGGGTACACCGCAAATTCAAAACGTGATTCCAACCACCTTCTTTGGCACCAATATTTATGCAGCGCCGTTTTTAGGTGTCATTGGGGCGATTTTCGTCTTGAGCATGGGGCTACTGTATCTGGAATCACGCCGTAAAGCTGCGGCTCGTGCAGGTGAAGGTTATGCTGGTTTTGCTGCTGAAGATGCAGTCACACCAGCGACTGCCGATGTTGAACAATCTACGCAGCACAATGGTTCAGTACTACGTCAAGGCATGGCCTTTGTGCCGTTGATTCTGGTTGCGGTGATGAACCGGTATCTGTCCACAGCCATCAAAGAATGGTATCCGAATGGCTTTGATTTTAATGCAATTGGCCTCGCTAACTACACGGTTGATGTGGCAAAAACAGGGGCAATTTGGGCGGTCGGTTTGGCCTTGATTGTCGGGATTATTGCAGCAATTTTATTTGATTATCAACGCGTGGTGACTAACTTTAAAGAAGGTGTCAATGCCAGTATCAGTGGTTCATTATTGGCGGTGATGAATACCGCGTCGGAGTATGGTTTTGGTGCGATTATTGCGGCATTGCCGGGCTTTGCTTTGATTAGCCATGCACTCGGTACCACCTTTACCAATCCTTTGGTCAATGGTGCGGTGACCACGACCGTATTGGCAGGGATTACTGGTTCGGCATCGGGGGGGATGAGTATTGCCTTGAGTGCGATGGCAGAAACCTATAACGCAGCCATTGTAGCAGCGGGTATTCCACCTGAAGTGATGCATCGTGTGGTGGCGATGGCATCCGGTGGTATGGATACGCTGCCGCATAATGGCGCGGTGATTACCTTGCTTGCGGTCACAGGCTTAACCCATAAGCAATCCTATAAAGATATTTTTGCAGTCACCATTATTAAAACCTTGGCGGTATTTGTGGTGATTGCTGCATTTACATGGTTCGGCATTGTCTAAGTTGAATTTTAATTTCAGCTTGTCCGTATTGACTGGCGAGCAATCAAAATGATTAAGAATAGGAGTAGTACAGTGACTCAACAACTCGAAGCCAAAGTAGCCTTTATTACCGGTTCCGCTAGCGGTATTGGTTTAGAAATTGCGAAAAAATTTGCGCAGGAAGGCGCGAAAGTAGTGATTTCTGATGTCAATGCAGAGAAATGCCAGCAAGCAGTGGAGCAGTTAAAACAGCAGGGTTTTGAAGCCTTGTCTGCGCCTTGTGATGTGACTGATGAACAGGCTTATAAAGCGGCAATTGATTTGACCACACAAACGTTTGGGCGTTTGGATATCCTGATCAATAATGCAGGTTTTCAGCATGTTGCAGCAATTGAAGACTTCTCCACAGATATTTATCAGAAACTGGTACAGGTGATGCTAACAGGTTCATTTATCGGAATTAAGCACGCATTTCCGATTATGAAAGCGCAGAAATATGGCCGTATTATCAATATGTCTTCGATCAATGGCTTGATTGGCTTTGCAGGTAAGGCGGGATACAACAGTGCTAAGCATGGGGTGATTGGCTTGACCAAAGTGGCGGCTCTGGAATGTGCGCGTGACGGCATTACTGTGAATGCTTTATGTCCGGGTTATGTGGATACGCCATTGGTGCGTGGGCAAATTGCTGACTTAGCCAAAACCCGTAATGTCAGTCTGGAAAGTGCTTTGGAAGATGTGATTTTGGCGATGGTACCGCAGAAGCGTCTACTTAGCGTTGAAGAAATTGCCGACTATGCGATTTTCTTAGCCAGTAACAAAGGCGCAGGGATTACAGGACAGGCGGTGGTGATGGATGGTGGTTATACCGCACAGTAATCCGTTTACGTGATTGAAAAAGCCGCTCAATTGGGCGGCTTTTGTTATGAAATGGAAATTAGGATTTAGCACAGCGCAATTCGTTTAATTTTTTCATCTGTTAAGAAAAATACAGATGTTGCACAGGTTTCTTCTAAAACATTGACAGAAATACCATCACCCTTGAACTTTAGATAATGTTTTGGGTCAATTTGCTCATCAGCTAGGATATTTCCATCTTCATCAAAGCGATAGTCTTCATCCACGTAAATATCTGTTTTAGGTGCAACTTCAAAAGTTCCGAAAATATCGAGGTCATAATCTTTATCTGTATTTTCGTAGTAATAAACTTTGTTGCTATTTGAGATACGGAATTCAAAGAGATATTTCATTCCTTTTTTATTTGAGTTTTTCAGTACTCGAAAGGTATCCAAATTTCCATCGCCATCAAAGTCAATAAACAAAGGCTTTTTGAGATGGGTTGTATCAACTGAATAACCTTTTGGTAGTGGAGTTGAATTATTGGCGAGATAATCGGATTCGGGTGTAGCGGGAATAAGCACAGGTTCTGATACGGCTTGAGTCTGTTGAGCTGCCTTTTGTGTGGGTTGATCGCTTTCTGATGATGTTTTTTGTTTTTCATGACATCCGGCGAGCAAAATAAATGAGGTGATCAATAGGACTTTATTCTTCATACAATTCGAGTATTTAAATGATGATGTATATAACGGATTTTAGCTTAAAAGTTGGGTTTGTCATTTTTAATGTTTAATTCAAATTGAGGAGGATGAGAGCTTTCTTTAGTCACTCAATTTTTGAGTTAGAATGAGTCTGTCTTTAATTCTAATATGACTTCATATGAACAATAAATTTATCAGTTTTTGTCTTTTATCAGTCTGTTTAACTCAAATAAACCAAGCCCAAGCAACGCCATTCAAGACGTATCAATCCGAGTCGTTGCATTGTGGTGAAGCGACTTTTCAAGTGATTTCATCCTGTTTTGATCCAGATGAAGGCGCATTGAGAGGAAGTGGGGGTGTCATGCGTGAATCTTGTCAATCGAGTCATTTGCTGGTGAATTGGAAAGGACAGCAAAAGCGGATTGATTTTCCAATCGCAACCGCAGCACAAACGCAGCAATTAAAAAGCAAAGGCTATACGTTGCAAAAAGTGATTCGCCAAGGGGATTGGTCTCCGCAAAGTTTGGCTTGTGGTCAGGTCAAAGGCATTTCAGGCTTTTTTGTGGTGGTGAATCAAGTAACCACTAATGATTTGAATCAAGAGTACTTAGGCAAAGGCTCTCTGAGTGAAGAGCCAGTGTTACTGAATTTGAATGGCAGCATGACCAGTGATGCACTTAGACAAAAAATCTATCCCTTGCTGAAACAAGATAAAGTTAAAATCACCAAAGTCGTTTCAGCCAATGCCTTATTTGGCGATGAGTAAAGCTTAGTTAAGCGATTTGTTTGTCCAAACACGATATTGAAAGTGTTTGCTGACTTTGTTGGTTGATTATTGCTACACTTTTTAATTTTTAGGCGGAAGCATTATGTCCTTTGATCTCAAAGTCAGTTTAAAGCAAAGGGCTGAATCTTCCTCGCAGCAGCAGAAGCTGAATCGCCTGATTGATAAAATAGAACAGCAAAAAATTAGCCTTGCCACATGGCAAAACGCTCAAGCCGAGATTCAACAGCACACACGGCTAAAGCTGATGCCTTCGTATAGTGAATTGCATGAAATTTTGTTTCAGCAGTTAGATCAGCTTTGGTTGCTGTTACAACAGCATGAGTTTTCCAAAGCCGATATGCAGCAGCTGGATGAAAAAATTGCCCAGCTTGCCCAAATATTAAAGCGTTCTAAAATGTTGAAGGATGAACAGTTAAAGTTAGTCAAGCAGATCGATACTTTTTATCAGCAACATGTACAGCAATCTGTGAAAAAGAATAAAAAAGTAGGGTCAGTTAAATTTGAGCAAGATGAAAGTTCTGAGCAAAGTGCAGAATTAGAACAAGATGACTTTGAGCAATATGCGGCCGAGCAGCAACAGGCACGTGAACAGGCCAAGCAACTTAGACAACAGCAGAAACGTGAACAAGCTGAGCAGATGGCAGCACAGTCGCTAAAAACAGTGTATTTAAAAATTGCTGCCATGATTCATCCTGACCGAGAGCAAGACGAGACCAAGAAAGAAGAAAAAACTGAGTTGTTCCAACAGGCAAGTCAGGCTTATGAACAGCAGGATTTGTTTTATTTACTTAAGCTTCAATTACAGCTTGAAGAGAACAAAGGTGTTGGAGTTAAAGAGTTATCGGCCGAGCAAGTGAAGTTTTATAAACTGGCTTTGGATGCACAAAGTCAGCAGTTGGAAAGTCAAATTGAAGAGATTTTAGATTCTTTTCAGTTAGCGAAAAAAGTAAAAGCCGAGCATGTGCATATTAGTGATGTGTATAAAGCCATAGATGCGGATTGTGCTGAGTTAAAGCAGCAATTGAAGTGGGAAAAAGAGCGTTTAAAGCATATGAAAAAGCTGAGTGGGGTGGAGATGTTGTTGGGGCATGGGGTGCTGTAACCTCTCCTAGAAGGAGAGGGCATGTTGCGTATCGAATAACTATCAAATTCACAAAGGATGCTCCCTCTCCCTCAGGGAGAGGGCTGGGGTGAGGGTAATTAAAATGGAAAATAAAAAATGAAACTAGACCCACAATTATTAGAATTCGCCAAAGCCATGCGTAGTAATGCGACAGGTGCAGAACACCTGATGTGGCAACTACTTCGTGCTAAACGATTTATGAATCTTAAATTTCGCAGACAGCATGTGATTGCCCCCTATATTGTCGATTTTTACTGTCATGAATTGGGTTTGGTGATCGAACTAGATGGCAGTCAGCATGGAGCTAAAGATGCGATTGAATATGATACTGAACGATTTGGGTATAAATGTGGTGAGGTATTGGAATCATGATGTGTTGGGAAGGACGGATTTGATGTTGGAGGATTTGTGGCGGAGATGTTCTAAATTAAAAAATATCTTTCCAAATTAATTTTAATAAAATTAATTATATAATTAATTTATTAAATTTTTATACAACTCATTAAAAGAGGGTAATGTGGCTGAGCTGAATAATACTTGGAAAGATTTTTTTAATAAAGAGAATGTTTATAGTTATGCTAAGGCTTCAATGGATTTATATGAATATTTAAAAACTTTAGATGGTGATTACAGTAGTATTGTAGTTCCAAGTCGTGGAGCTATGCCATTTTTAAGAAATGCATCTTCGTTAAATTATTTAAAATTGCAGACATTTGAAAGTAGAGATGAAAGATTAGCTTTTAAAATGGAAAGTTTAAAGGATTGTTTGGGTAACTACTGTGTATTACCTTTCTCAGCAGACCCTTTTGACGAATTTAATTCTCAATCTATAAGGGGTTTCTGGGTAAAAGTACTTAAAGATTTAATTGATGCTAAAAAAAATAGCATGTATTTAAAATTTTACAGATTCTTAGTTGAAAAAGTAGCTCATGAAGAGTGGTATCATTCGCTTCACTATAATTTGCCTAATGATAAATTTATTTTTATTGACACTGTAGTTTCGGGACAAGCTATTTGTGAGATTATTGATCACTTTAATGCAAATGATCTTAATAACTTCTATTTAATTCTGATAGTTGATGAAAATGGTGAGAAAATTAAACCTGAATATAGAAGAATTCTTGACCAGTATATAGGTATGCAACAATGTACATTAATCGAGGTTAAAAAACTTTATACAGAGGATCAAGGTCCCGCTGTGAGTGGGATTTGGAGTACTGTCTACCCTCAGATAATGTCTAAACTCAATGAAAAATATGAGTGGGCAAAAGATATTTATGGTGCAGGAACATATTATACTAAAGTATCAAGCTCTCAAAAAATTAACGGTTTTACCACGGATGAGGCTGACTATAATCTGCCTATCACTATTATGTATAGTACGTTACAACATCACGTATCCATGGTGTTGCAGTATTGGGTTAGAAATGAATCTTTTAAGAAAAATAAAAGTTTTTTTTCTTCAGAGTTATTGTCTGATGATTTGCTGCAACAACAAATATGTGAAAATAATTCAAGATTAGATAAAATGCTTGATTTTTCCTTTTTCCATGATTGGGAGTATTTAGAAAAATTTATCGATGGAAATGAAAATCCTTTAGATAGAGAAACGACAAAAAGATTATCAACTCCAAGGCTTGCAGAAAAATATGATGAGTTTAATATTAATGTGAGTAGTTCACATTTAGTAAGAGTCACATTTACTGAGTCCAAAGTTAGAGATCTTTTTAATATTTTTGAAAAAGATTATATGACATTAGGTAACGTATTTCATGATTCTCCATTTGAAAGAATTAATCAAAGAGTGAAGTAAAAAATCCCCTCATTCGAGGGGATTTTTTGAATCAAATTGCTGCTTAAAGCGCAGCAATTTGCTCCATACTTTGCTTAATTTTCACTAACTGATCAGCAAACTCAGCCAATTTCACTTTTTCACCCTCAACAACCGCTGCTGGTGCCTTAGCAACAAAACCTTCATTTGAAAGTTTATTGGCAATTTGATCATGTTGCTTTTGAACCTTATCCAAGTCCTTCTGCAAACGACCCAATTCAGCTTTCGGATCAATCAAGCCTTTCATTGGTACAAATACCGAAGCATGGCTGACAACGCTAGAACAAGACAACGGTGGTTCTTGCTCATTGCTTAAGAACTCGATGCTTTCAACTTTAGCCAATGCTTTGAATAAAGCTTCGATACGGATGATTTGCTCACGCTCAGCATCAGAAATATTCTTGAGTAATACAGGCAATAAACGCGCATTACCTAAGCCCATTTCACCACGGATGTTACGTACCGCACCAATCAAACCTTGTAACCACTGCATATCTGCTTCAGCTTGATCATTCACTTTCGCTTGATCAGGAACAGGGTATTGGGCAGTCATAATTGTAGCACCACCTTTGCCTAACATCGGCGCAAGGGTTTGCCAGATTTCTTCTGTCAAATACGGCATCAATGGATGTGCCAAACGTAAAGATGCTTCCATCACCGCAAGTAACACACGACGAACTTCCGCTTTACGCTCTTCAGAGACATTGGCATCGTTCAGAACGGGTTTGGTTAACTCAACATACCAATCACAGTATTCATTCCAGATAAAGTCATAGATTGCTTGTGCAGCAAGGTCTAAACGATAAGTCGCAAATGCTTGATGTACCGCAGCCTCTGCTTTTTGCAGACGGCTCATGATCCATTTTTCTGGAAGTTCCCATAACTCAGGACGAGCTTCTTGAGCAACGGTTTGACCTTCAACATTCATCAATACGAAACGGGTAGCGTTCCAGATTTTGTTGGCAAAGTTACGGTAGCCTTCAACACGTTTCATATCGAACTTAATGTCACGACCCGTATTGGCAAGCGCACAGAACGTGAAGCGAACTGCGTCAGTACCATAAGCTTGAATACCTTCAGGGAATTCTTTACGGGTTGATTTTTCAATCTTCGCTGCTTGTTTTGGATTCATCAGACCTGTCGTACGTTTTTGTACCAAGGTTTCAAGGTCAACACCGTCAATCAGGTCTAATGGGTCAAGTACGTTACCCTTAGACTTCGACATTTTTTGACCTTCGCCATCACGAACCAGACCGTGAACATAGACCGTTTTAAACGGTACTTGTGGCGTACCATCTTCATTCTTCATGAAGTGCATCGTAAACATAATCATACGCGCAACCCAGAAGAAGATGATGTCAAAACCAGTCACCAATACATCAGTTGGGTGGAACGTATTAAGGAAATAGTTCTCCGCATCTTTCTTGGCATCGCCAGTCCAACCTAAGGTTGAGAAGGTCCACAGCGCAGAAGAGAACCATGTATCCAGTACGTCTTCATCTTGATTTAACGCAACATCGGCAGGGATGTTGTTTTTGGTGCGGACTTCGGCTTCGTCACGACCCACATAGATGTTGCCTTCAGCGTCGTACCAAGCTGGGATACGGTGACCCCACCAAAGCTGACGAGAGATACACCAGTCTTGGATGTTGTTCATCCACGCCATGTACATGTTGCTGTACTGTTCAGGAACAAACTTGATACGACCGTCTTGAACCGCTTCAATTGCAGGTTGCGCCAATGGAGCAATTTTTACATACCATTGATCTGTCAATAATGGCTCAACGATTACACCTGAACGGTCACCGCGTGGTGGTTTAAGCGTATAAGGTTGGATTTGATCTAACCAGCCTTCAGCTTCTGCTTGTTCAACCAGTTTTTTACGTGCTTCAAAACGCTCTAAACCAATATAGTCCGCAGGGGCAGGGATGGTTTTAGAAATTTGCTCGCCCGCTTTGGCGATGTATTCAAACTCAGCCAATACTTCTGCATTTTTATTGAAGATATTAATGATTGGTAATTCACAACGCTTACCGACTTCATAGTCGTTAAAGTCATGTGCAGGGGTGATTTTCACACAGCCTGTACCGAATTCTTTATCTACATATTCATCTTTAACGATTGGAACAGCACGACCTGTAATTGGCAGGATAATGTTCTGACCTACAAGATGCGTATAGCGTTCATCATCAAGTGCCACAGCAACCGCGGTATCACCTAACAAGGTTTCAGGACGAGTGGTCGCGACAACGATGTGGTCTTTACCATCATGGGTACGGAGGTTTTTATCTTCAAAGAAATATTTGAAGTGCCACAATGAACCTGCTTCTTCTTTATCCGATTCAACTTCTAAGTCTGAAAGCGCCGTTTGTAGTTTCGGATCCCAGTTGACGAGACGTTTACCACGGTAGATCAAACCATCTTCATGCAGTTTTACGAACACTTCTTTTACTGCATTCGACAAACCTTCATCCATCGTGAAGCGTTCGCGCGACCAGTCCACTGAAGAACCTAAACGACGGATCTGACGGGTGATGGTATCGCCTGATTGCTCTTTCCATTCCCAGATTTTTTCGATGAATTTTTCACGACCTAAGTCATGGCGGCTGACACCTTGTGCACCCAATTGGCGCTCGACCACCATCTGCGTTGCAATCCCCGCATGGTCAGTTCCTGGTTGCCATAAGGTATTTTTACCCATCATACGGTTGTAACGGGTCAGTGCATCCATGATGGCATTGTTAAAGCCATGTCCCATGTGCAAGCTACCGGTGACGTTCGGTGGTGGAATCATGATACAGAATGATTCACCTTGACCTGATGGTTTGAAATAACCTTGTTGTTCCCAGATTTGATACCATTTCTTTTCGATCTCGGTTGGATCGTAAGTGGTTGCAATATTTTGAGCAGATTGAGCGTCAGTCATAGTACAGAAGATTAAAATTGAATAAAAAATTAGATCTATTGTAGCAAAAAATCCTCGCTTCTGTAGGCATTTCAGCCGCGCCAAGTGTTAATGCGAAAAGCTGCTTAAATAATGTCTGAATTGCTGTTTTTTGAGCTTTTATAAAGGAGACGTTTAGTACAGCTTCATCATGTGGCTTTTATGCCTGATGATCGACAGCTCAATCAAGATAAAGTCTTTATAGACTTCATTTTTTTGAAAAAAGCCGATGAAAGGCGTTGGATTTTTATACAAATAGGATTAGATTTGTGTAATGCATCACATAACTTAAAAATATTGATGCTCAAAACAACAATATAAGAATGCAAAAAACTAAAAAAGGGATGCTTCTCATGAGTTATTCAATCCTGTTGAAAATTAATGACGTCACACATGGACAATTTGAAACCATCCGCCAGCAGCTCAATGCTGGTACGCATGAGAGTCAATCCCGTATCTTGGGTGAGGTGTTATCCGAAATTGCCTGTGAGATTGTCGAGCAAGTGTTTTCAGTACTCTTGATTCAAAATCGTCAGCCGACGCAGCTCACCCAGAAAAATACTGCTGAATCTGAAAGAGTGATTCAACAGATCATTGCTGCGGTGCGTAAATATATGCCGTGGTCGATTGCTTTTTTTGGGAATGAGCGTCTGTGTCCCTTTGCCAATTACTTTTCCAATATGATCAAGTATCACGATGAGCGGGTTTATGTATCTTATCCGATTGATCGACAATTGGTACAGCAGGCACATACATTGGTCACCCAACTCAAGAATAATGAAATCAGTGATATGGTCGATGTGTTTCAAACCCTGATTCAAATCGTGGATTTGGGGGTGACCAGTTTGATCCGTGAACCGAAAAAATGTCTCAACTTTAATACTGTGGTGGATAAAACCTTAAATGGGGTGATCAATATGACTGCCCATTTAAGTTATAAGCGTTTAGAGAAAATGGGTAATCAAGTGGATAGCAATGCAGCAACCGATTGCGTCAATCATTTTTTAGCATTTATGCATGTCGATACAGAATAGATTGTGCTAAATTCGGCGTGTACAATGCCAAAAATGATAGAAAAATAGATTTGATAAAAGGGCTTGTTTAACAAGCTCTTTTTTTATGGAATCTTACAATTAGGGTTATTAAAATGAACACCGCCGTTTTTTTAAATATTCATACGGATACTTATGCAAGGTTTGCACATATTCGAGCGCAATTATTGCAAGGACATAAAGAAAGTCAGGCCAGTGCCTTAGGCAGCGTATTGTCTGAAATGGCTTGTGAAGTGATTGAACAAGTGTTTATGGTGCTGTTACAAGAAAATCAGCAGTATTCACAAACGGGTGAATCTGAAAAAGTCATTCAGCAAATTTTGGAAGCAATTCGCAAATATATGCCATGGTCGATTTCATTTTTTGGCAATGACCGCTTAATTCCTTTGGTGGAATATCTCTCTAAAACCCTGCAACTTGAAGATGAACAGGTGTATATGACTTATCCTGTTGAGCAGCATTTGGCTCAGAAGGTCATCGCTTCTAGCCAAAAGTTGGCAGGCGGAGATCATCGAGAAATTTCAAATGCACTCAAACTTCTCACTGAAGTGATTGATGCTGGTGTGACCCATTTGATTCGTGAACCAAAGAAATGTCTCAAGTTTAATTTCGTGGTCGATAAAACCCTTAATGGGGTCATTAATATGACTACACATTTGGGTTATAAGCGTTTGGAAAAATTAGGCACGCAAATTGATCAGCAAGTCGCGGCAACGTATGTAGATTACTTCCTGAAATTTATGCGTCATCAAGCATAGGTAGGGCATGGAAATGGCAAAACTCAAAACTCTTGAAAATAAAGTGGTGTGGATTACGGGTGCTTCGTCTGGCTTAGGTAAAGCCTTGGCGCGGGAGTGTGCATTGCAAGGCGCACAAGTGGTGCTGACCTCCCGCCGCTATGATGAATTGGAAGCGGTACGCGTTGGATTACTCAAGCCCGAACAGCATCTTTCGATTGCCGCAGATATTACCGATGAAGCTCAAGTCCGCCATGCGCATGAACAGGTCTTGGCCTGTAAAGGACGTATTGACTGGCTGATCAATAATGCCGGTTTAAGTCAACGTGCTTTAATTCAAGACACCACCATGCAAACTGAACGTGCCATCATGGAAGTCGACTACTTTTCACAGGTCTTTTTTACTAAAACCGTGTTACCGACTTTTCTGCAACAAAAATCAGGTCGAGTAGTGTTCGTTTCCAGTGTCGCGGGCTTATTAGGAACACAATATCGTGCCACTTATTCTGCGGCTAAGGCAGCGATTCATATGTGGGCCAACAGTTTGCGTGCTGAAGTTGCACCAGAAGGTGTTGAAGTTTCGGTGGTCTTCCCGGGCTTTGTCAAAACCAATGTCTCTTTTAATGCCTTAAATGGTGAAGGCAAGCCTCAAGGCCATCAGGATGAAGCGATTGAAAATGGTTTAGATGCCGATGTATTTGCTGAGCGTGTGGTGGAATCCTTGATGGCAGGTGAGCAATATATTGTGGTCGGTGGGAAAAAAGAACAATTGGGTGTGTTGGTTTCTCGATTGTCACCAAACTTGTTGTATAAGATGATTCGCAAAATGAAAGTGAAATGAGTGTGAATAATCGTAAGAAAGCTGTTTTTAATTGGAGCGGTGGTAAAGACTCTTCATTGGCACTGTATAAAGTCTTACAGCAAAATGAATTTGAGGTAGTTGCTTTATTAACCACGGTCAATGAAGAAACAGCGTTGTCATCTATGCATGCCATTCCACATGCATTGCTTGAAAAGCAGGCTGAAAGTATTGGTATTCCACTTTATCCTGTATTTCTACCAAAAAGTCTGCCTGTCTATGAGCAACGTATGCTCGATGCAGCCAATCATTTTAAGGCACAGGGTGTTGAGCACTTTATCTTTGGTGATATTTACCTCAGCGATGTACGCAAATATCGTGAAGACCGTTTGCATCCTTTAGGTATTGAAGTGGTTGAGCCGATATGGAATCTGAACTCGCTTGAAGTGATGCAGGATTTCTTGGATTCAGGCATTCAAACCAAAATCATCGTGACCGATGCCAGTAAATTGGATGAGTCGTTTATTGGACAGGATATCGATGCAGCTTTGCTTGAGCGGATGCCCAGCGATGTTGATGTTTGTGGTGAAAATGGCGAATACCATACCTTTGCTTATGCAGGCGGTTTATTCAAACATCCTGTTGAATTTGAAATTGCTGAAATTCGTCAGATGTCATACCAGTTTAAGTTAGAAGATGGGGAAGAGAAAACCTATCATTATTGGCAAGCGATCTTTGCCGAATCCTAAGCAAAAATCCTGTGCATGGCACAGGATTTTTTTTTAAATCATTAAATCTGTTATGTACTATTTATTAAAAAAAGCTACTTGATAAGAACAAGATATTTTTTGCACAATCATTTGATTGGCCTTCACTGAAAAATAAGCATAATACCAAGCTCTGGCATCAGCGCGAATCGCTGCCTAGACCCAAATGAATAATACTAACTTCTCTTTAGCAGTGAAGGTATGGAGATTGTACATGGAAAGACGACTTTCACTTCTGGCCAAGGAACGCACGATTGCCCATTCTGGTTATAACCGTTGGCTATTGCCTCCTGCCGCGTTAGCGATTCATCTCAGTATTGGTATGGCCTATGGCTTTTCCGTGTTCTGGTTGCCATTATCCAAAGCATTGGGAATTGATGCCCCGATCGAATGTAAAAATATAGGTCTGCTTGAGCAGTTGTTCACTACAACCTGCGACTGGAGTGTGTCTACATTAAGCATTATGTACACGCTATTTTTTGTCTTTTTGGGTTCATCCGCATTTTTGTTTGGTGGTTGGCTTGAACATGCAGGACCGCGAAAGGCAGGTGTGGTTGCTGCATTTTGCTGGGCAAGTGGTTTGATCTTATCTGCGCTGGGTGTTTATACGCATCAGTTGTGGTTATTGTGGTTGGGAGGTGGAATAGGGGGTATAGGGCTTGGGCTTGGTTATATTTCACCTGTATCTACCCTGATTAAATGGTTTCCAGACCGTCGTGGTTTAGCAACAGGTCTTGCCATTATGGGCTTTGGTGGAGGCGCCATGATTGGTGCGCCATTGGCAGATAAGCTAATGAAGTTCTTTGCAACGGATACCTCTGTGGGTGTCTGGCAAACGTTTTTGGTACTGGCTGCCGTTTATTTTATTTTTATGATTGGTGGTGCCTTCGGTTACCGCATTCCGCCCTCAAATTGGAAGCCGAGTGGCTGGCAACCGACAGTAACGCAGGCGACGGGCCTTGTGACCAATCGTCATGTGCATTTAAATAAGGCATGGAAAACCAAGCAGTTCTGGTTGATCTGGGGTGTACTCTGTTTAAACGTTTCTGCTGGTATAGGGATTTTAGCAATGGCTTCGCCGTTGCTACAGGAGGTATTTGGCGGACGCCTCATCGGTTTAGATGTGGGGATTAATGAATTAAACGCAGAGCAAAAAATGCAGATAGCAACCTTTGCTGCAGGTTTCACCGGTTTACTGTCCTTGTTTAATATTGCTGGGCGTTTCTTTTGGGCATCGACATCGGACTTTATTGGTCGTAAAAATACCTACTTTATTTTTCTCGCATTGGGCTTTTTGTTGTATGTCTCGATTCCACACTTGGCGTATGCAGAAAATTTACCATTATTCGTTTTAGCCTTCTGTGTCATCCTGTCGATGTATGGTGGCGGTTTTGCCACTGTACCTGCTTATTTGGCTGATATTTTTGGTACACAAATGGTTGGGGCCATTCATGGGCGTTTGCTTACCGCATGGTCTGTCGCAGGGATATTGGGGACCTTATTGATTACCAATATACGTGATTATCAACTGGCACATGGCGTGACTCAGGCTCAATCTTATGATGTTGCTATGTATATTTTGGCGGCTATGTTAGCGATTGGATTTGTGCTCAATCTCTTGATCAAACCTGTTGATGAAGATCAATATATGACAGATGCGGAATTAGCCGCAGAAAAGGCTTTAGCTCATGAGAAAGTATCACAAGATCTAAGCATAGAAAATAATGTAGCACATGCGCCATCCAAGACCATTACGGTGGTACTTGCTTGGTTGGTGGTAGGTCTCCCTTTATTGGCAGGGATTTGGTTTACCTTACAAAAGGCGATTGTTTTATTTCATTAATTTTAAAATCTAAGCGATAAAAAATGCCTCATGATTTGAGGCATTTTTTATTTTATGGGTACTACAGTAATTCCCTAATAGGCTACTGTCATCAATGTGGAGCGTTTACGATGGCAGTTCCATAAGCAAACACTTCAACCATACCACCTTGCATCCCTAATTCTGTAGTACTGAGTCGAACCCCCATAATATGATTTGCACCCATGGCATGGGCTTCTTGCTTCAGGCGAACCACAGCTTCACGACGCGCCCGTTCCACCACACTTTCATAGCTGACCAAACGCCCACCAAAGAAGTTTCGAATGGTTGCCAGTACATACTTAAAATAATCGTGGGAGATCACCACATTGCTGCTGACCATTTGCCCATAGGCTGAGGTTTCTACAAAGCGATTGGTATCAATACGGATATGGGAAAATTGCTTTTCTTTCTGATCCAGCTCACGTAAGTGTTTTTGCTCGATATGACGACCAAAACCCCAACCGACTGAAAATAGGATCAGAAACAGGACAATCTGAAAAATTAATCCATCCATAATTTTGCCTATGCGCCAAATGGATCAGGAAGTTTAGGCGCAACGGGTTGTACTACTACCGCTGTACCATAGACAAATAACTCTGATGCGCCTTGGGCAATATTTGAAGTTGAGAAACGAATACCGACAATGGCATTGGCACCTAAACCTTTGGCCTTATCAATCATACGTTGAGTGGCTTCCTGACGTGACTCTTCCAGCAATTCGGTATAACCCGTCAACTCACCACCCACAATATTCTTTAAACCTGCCATCAAATCACGACCAACATGTTTACTACGAACGGTGCTGCCATACACCACATCTAGCTGGCGTAAGATTTCATGGCCCGGTACAGACTCTAAACTGCTTAGTAACATCGTATTTTCTAAATCATCAATATATTCAGTTTGAAGATAAGAAATATTGGCAATGGTTGCAATAAAAAAGCTCACCGAAGTGAGCTTTTTTATGCGCAAAAGATGAAATTATTTTTTTGCGTAATGTTGTTCAGAGCTCGATGGCTGATGCGTTACCGTTTCACTGCTTGAGGCTTTGAGACCACCGCCAAGTGTTTTGTAAAGTTCAACTTGGTTGTTGAGGTTTGCTTGTTGTAATAACAATAAACCTTGTTCTGCTGAATAAGCAGAACGTTGTGCATCCAATACGGTTAAATAGCTATCAATACCAGCACGGAAGCGGGCATTTGAAAGCTTGTATGTTGTATTAGTTGCATCAACCAAACGACGTTGAGCGGTTAAACGGTCACCAATGTTAGCACGTGTTGCCAAAGCATCATTTACTTCACGGAAAGCTGACTGTACTGACTTCTCATAGTTAGCAAGTGCAATTTTCTGATCAGTTTCAGAGATTTTGACATTGGCCTTACGAGTACCCCAGTCAAAAATTGGGATATTCAAGCTTGGACCAATTGACCATAACGCATTCCCTGATTTGAATAAGTCACTCAAGTCAGTTGATGCATAACCAGCAGAACCAGTCAGGCTAATAGTTGGGAAGAGTTGGGCTTTAGCAGCACCAATATTCGCACCCGCAGCACTTAACTGGTATTCAGATGCTTTCACATCTGGACGGTTATTGAGCAAGTCACTTGGTAAGCCAGCGCTAAACACGTTTTGTTGCGTGATACTCGCCACTTGTTGTTGAGGGAGTAAGTTCTGAGGAACTGGCTGACCAACAAGTAAGTTCAACAAGTTTTGAGCTTGAGCAACTTGAGTCTTGTAGTTCGCGACATCATTACGCGCCGTTTCAACCGAAATTTGTGCTTGGCGCACAGGGATTTCGCTATCAATACCCACATCGAAACGTTTCTTGTTCAAGTTAAACGAGTCTTGTTGGGCTTTCAGCGTTTGATCCGCAAGTTTCAATTGTGCATTCGCATATGAGTAGTTTAACCATGCTTGAGTCACTTGGCTGATTAAACTGATCTGCGTTGCATCACGTGAGCTTTGTGTTGCGAGGTAGCTATCTAAAGCTGCATCTTTCAAGCTACGTACACGACCCCAAAAATCTAACTCATATGCAGTTAGGCCCAAACCAACTTGATAGGTTGAATAAGGATTATTTGGGTCACGGGTAGGGGTGACTTGACGAACAGCACTGCCACTTGCCCCAATTGTTGGCAATTGGTTGTTTTCCGAAATTTGGTATTGCTGTTGCGCTTTTTGAATGTTCAACGTAGCAGTACGTAAATCACGGTTATTGGCAAGTGCTAGATCAAGTACTTGCAGTAAACGTTGGTCAGCAAAGAAGTCTTTGTAACCTTGTTCCGCAATTGATTTTCCAGAAGCATTGCCATAAGACGCGAAGCTTTCAGGAACATCTGAACTCACAACAGGCTCTGGCCCGCGCATGCTTTGGCAGGCAGCCAAAGATAGCGCGAGTGCAGAGATTGCAATGCCACGACTGGAAATAGACCATACAGTTTGCATCACGATCAATGCTCCTGAGTATTTAAAGTTTTAGGTTTGTACTTAAAGATACTACGAATCCACACGAAGAATACAGGGATAAAGAAGATACCTAAAAGAGTTGAAGAAATTACACCACCAAGTACACCATAACCGACTGAGTGTTGGCTACCAGCGCCCGCACCGCTTGCCAAGGCTAATGGTAATACACCAAAACCAAATGCAAGTGTAGTCATGATAATTGGGCGTAAACGCATTTTTGCAGCATGTAATGTTGCTTCAAATAGTTCTTCGCCTTGTTCCTGTAATTCTTTCGCAAATTCGACGATCAAGATCGCATTCTTCGCAGATAGACCAATTACGGCAACAATCGCAACCTGGAAGTAAATGTTAAAGGATAAGTTTGGATCACCTTTAATAATCATACCTAACCATGTCAATGTAAATGCACCGACGATACCTAAAGGTACAACCAGTAATACCGAAACAGGTACTGACCAGCTTTCATAGAGTGCAGCAAGACACAGGAATACGATTAATAATGAAAGAACCAACAGAGGAGCTGTTTGGCTACCAGAATCACGTTCTTCTAAAGATAAACCTGTCCATTCATAGTCGAAACCTGTTAAGCCCATAGATGGCAACTTACCAATAATTTCTTCCATCGCCAACATTGCATCACCAGAGCTGACACCTGGTGCAGGAGTACCTTGAATGTTAACAGATGATACGCCGTTATAACGCTCTAGGCGTGGTGAACCATAAGTCCATTCACCTTTGGCAAAGCCAGAGAAAGGAACCATTTCACCTTTGTTGTTACGCACATACCACTTGTTCAAGTCTTCAGGCATCATACGCGTATCCGCTTCACCTTGGACATAAACTTTCTTCACACGACCACGGTCAACGAAGTCATTGATATATGAACCACCCCAAGCCATGCTCATGGTGCTGTTAATATCAGCGATACTGACGCCCATTGCACCTGCTTGCGCTTGATCAATGGTGATCTGGTACTGCGGTGTATCTTCTTGACCATTTGGACGTACACCTGCAAGACGTTTGTCTTGAGAGGCCATACCTAAAATCGCATTACGTGCAGCAATCAGTTTTTCATGCCCTTGACCGCTTGCATCTTTCAACTGGATATCGAAACCAGAAGCGACACCCAATTCAGGCATTGCTGGTAATTGCAATGGCATGATGTAAGACGCATCTTTCACAATCATGTTCAATGCCATACCACGTTGAATGATGGCACCAATCTGTGATTCTGGTGTGGTACGTTCACTCCAGTCTTTTAATTTAATAAAGGCAAGACCCGCGTTTTGACCCACCCCTGTGAATGAGAAACCAGCAACTGTAAAGATCGACTCTACATTTTCTTTTTCCTTATTCAAGAAGTAACCCGTCATGGTATCAATGACTTTATCAGTACGTTCCAAGCTCGCGCTCGGTGGTAACTGAACTAAGGTCATGACCACACCTTGGTCTTCTTCTGGTAAGAAAGAAGATGGCAATACTTTGTAGATACCAACCAACGCTGCGATCACAACAATATAAAGCACACCAGAGAATAACTTGTGGTGGGTCATACGATTGACGCCGCCTTGGTATTTCTCTGAAAGTTTTTCAAAGCTACGGTTAAACCAACGGAAGAAACGCGCGAAAATATTGTTGCTTTCTTCTTTGTTTGGATCGTGTTGTTTTAACAAGGTCGCACACAGGGCAGGGGTAAAAGTTAATGCTACAAGTAATGACAGGATCATCGCCGTAACCAGCGTGATCGAGAACTGACGATAAATCACCCCAGTGGTTCCACTGAAGAATGCCATCGGTACGAATACCGCTGTTAATACACTGGTGATACCGACTAAGGCACCCGAAATCTGACTCATTGACTTTTCAGTCGCTGGAATCGGTTCGAGATGTTCTTCTTGCATCACCCGTTCAACGTTCTCAACCACAACGATGGCGTCATCCACCAACAGACCGATGGCCAGTACCATTGCGAACATGGTTAAGGTGTTGATCGAGAATCCGAAGATATTAATCACGGCAAAGGTACCCAATACCACTACAGGTACAGCCAATGTTGGAATAATCGTTGCACGCCAGTTCTGTAAGAACAAGAACATTACGATAAATACCAAGACGACTGCTTCAATGAGTGTATGGACAACACTTTCAATTGATAGACGAATAAATGGTGTGGTGTCATACGCAAGCTTGTCTTTTAAACCGCTTGGATAGTTATGACGTAACTCAGATAAACGCTTTTCAACTGCGGCAGCGGTATCCAGTGCATTTGCACCTGTTGCAAGTTTGATTGCAACACCACCTGCAGGGCTACCATTAAATTTCGAGTCGAATTGGTAGTTATCAGAACCCAATTCCACACGTGCAACATCACCTAAACGAACTTGAGCACCACCTGAAGTATTTTTCAGGAAGATGTTTTTAAACTGTTCAGGGGTTTGCAACATGGTTTGTGCATTCACGGTTGCGTTGAGTACTTGACCCGCAGTAGATGGCGCACCACCGAGCTGACCAACTGCAACTTGAGAGTTTTGTGCACGAATGGCTGTTGCAACATCATTAGGCGTTAAGTTAAAGCTCGTCAGCTTTGCTGGATCTAACCAGATACGCATTGCATATGAACCACCAAATACTTGGAGTTCACCCACACCCGCCACACGACTCAGTGGCTCAGAAATATTTGAGTTCACATAGTCTTTAATGTCAGATGCAGAAAGGCTGTTATCTGGTGAGTAAAAAGCAATAACTTGCAAGAAGCTTGCGCCAGACTTAGTCACTTTTACACCTTGACGTTGTACGTCAGCAGGTAAAAGCGCTGTTGCTGATTGCAGTTTGTTTTGAACTTGAACCTGCGCGATATCTGGATCGATACCTTGTGCAAAGTTTAAGTTAATTGATGCTTGACCATTACCCGCACTGTTCGATGAAATGTAACGTAAGCCATCCAAACCATTCATTTGTTGTTCAATGATTTGGGTGACGGTATTTTCAACAGTTTGAGCAGAAGCCCCAGGATAAGTTGCAGAAATGGTTACCGTGGGGGGGGCAATTGTCGGATATTGTGCAACTGGCATTTTTGTAAGCGTGATAATACCCGCCAACATAATGACCAGTGCAATCACCCAAGCGAAAATTGGGCGATGGATAAAAAATTGAGCCATGCAATCTACCCCTTAAGCTTCTGAAGTTGCTTTTTGTTCAGCTTTTGGTGAATTGGCTTGCTTTTGTTGTTCAGCAGCTTTTGGTGCTGCATTTTGACCTTCAGCTGCTTTTGGTTGATAAGGTTTAGCCGACACTTCTTGGCCTTCTTTTACCTTGGCAACACCATCAACAACAACTTTATCACCAGCCTGTAAGCCTTCAGTTACAATCCAGTCTTGACCTTTGACACCTACAGTTTTAACTGGGCGTGTTTCGATCGCACCTTTTGCATTTACCACTAAAGCAATTGCTTGTCCTGTTGGTAAACGAGACACAGCTGCTTGAGGGATCAGATAAGCATTTGGCAAAACTCCTTGCGAAATTTTAGCCGTTGCATACATACCTGGTAATAACAAATGGTTTGGATTTGAGAAGACTGCACGTAAAGTCACAGTACCTGTATCCGGATTCACACTTGCATCAGAGAAAGCGAGTTGACCTTCCACTGGGTATTCAGAACCATCTTCCAGCGTGATTTTGACACGGGTATTGTTACTGTTATTCAAGCTGCCTTTGCTGAGTTGTTGGCGTAAACGCAATAATTCAGCACTCGATTGATTGATATCAACATAGATTGGATCTAGTTGTTGAATTGTGACCAATGGATCAGCTTGGTTTGCAGTCACCAATGCACCTGGCGTCACCGAAGAACGGCTAGATTGACCAGAAATTGGTGCGCGAACAGTTGAGTAGCCCAATGTAATTTCAGCATTTTTTAATGCAGCTTCAGATGCAGCGACATCAGCTTCAGCTAATTTTACTTGAGCATTGATATCATCATATTCTTGTTTAGAAACCGCATTGGTTCCCACAAGCTGACGATAACGGCCTTCTTTCACGCGTAATGCATTTAAGTTTGCTTGTTGACGCAATAACGTTGCACGAGCATTGTCTGCTGTTGCGCGGTTGGTATTTGCATCAATTTGATAAAGTGCTTGACCTGCTTGAACGTAGCTTCCTTCAGCAAATAATCGTTTTAAGATTACGCCACCTGTTTGAGGGCGTACTTCCGAAACTTGATATGCAGAGGTTCGTCCTGACAGTTCGACGTTTTGTTCAACGCTTTGTGGTTGCGCAACAATGACACCAACTTCTGGAGGTGGCATTTTTTGAGCAGCAGCAGCTTGCTGTGCATCTTTAGGATCTTTGCTACAACCAACAAGCGCAATGCTTGTTGCTAATGCGCAAGCAGTTAGGGCAGGAGCCCAAAGCTTAGCCGACATCATTATTCCACCTCAATTTAGATTTTTTATCTAAAAACAAATTGTTGCTGAAAGTGCTTTGATACAGCCCAAACCAAAGCAACGAAGTCCAAATCAACCCAATTCCCCAACCGGCAAGTACGTCAGTTGGGTAGTGAACCCCCGCATAGATTCTAGATATCCCCATGAAGATAAACCATAAAGTAGATACTAAAATGACACTGGTGCGATATTTATGTTGTTGACACAACAACATAGCTAGACTCGCAAGGGTTGCAGCATAAAGGCTATGGGCACTTGGGAAGGATGCACCATAACTTTGAACCAAGTGATAAAACTCCATTGGTCTTGGCCGATCAATGCCCCATTTCAGAAGCCAACCAATCACAATGCTGCCACTGACACTTAAAGCGATAAACGTCACATTCTTATAATTTTTAATCCACGTTTGGTAAATACACAAAAATGTTGTTAAAAATAGTAAAAAAGGCATTCCACCGAGCCGAGAGAGCAGAACTGTCACATGATTAAGCGTAAATGAACGGTGTTCAAAAAAAGCTTGAACACTAAAAAGGTCTAAAGTTGATGCGTTGGAATTCATTAACCCAATCACACCGAGTCCTAAAAAAAAGCAACCAATACAAAGCAATAGGTATTGCATGCGCTACTCATTATTTGCTTAACCATTGTTCAGGGTTGTTGAGTGTTAGAAAGTGTACTCGCGAGTACACTTTTGGTCAAGTCTTGAAATTTTATGATAATTTCATTTCTGTGTTTTTTTAAGGTCTAGTAAAAAAACATAACAAAATTTGATGTATATCTCATTTTCAATTGACATCAGTATTTATTGAAAGAAGCTGTTTTTTTACGTATCCGATTCATCATGAAAATCACAATATCTGCCATATAACATGATTCGACGAAAGTGAAATAACAAACCACTTATTCAAAATACATCATAAAATTCTTACATAGTTAGTAATATAGAAGCATTTTTTGATCTCTATCATTCAAATTGAGATACGAACTCACGTCATCGTATCTCCTTCGGGTAAAGGGGATACCATGGCTGAGAAGTGATCTATTGAACAATAGACGCTGGGAATACCAACCCATTTGAACTATTTTTGGTGGTTTGATTATACGTAAAAATAGTTCAAATGTTAGACTTGTACTTCGCTGTTTTTTCTGTACAAAGTTAGTGATGTGAAGATACGTTTTTGCTTTGCTCTTCAACTTCTACGGGTTGCTTAGGTGGCCAGAAAAAATCACTTGGTCGAGTTAAGAAATGCGTTGTCACTAACTTAGCTAAAGGTTTCCATTGTGCAAAACGAACACGACGTGCACGTAGAGCAACAATAATCGTCAAGGTAAAGCTGACAAATAAGTTGGTTAAGCCGATCAGCATCACACCTAAGAATGACACTAAAATTAAACCAATGTCAGGACCACCAATGGTCATTAAACCTTGGATAAAGTTGGCAGAAGCAAAGGCAATATGACGAATATCTAAAGGCAAGCCTAAGATAAATCCAATCGTTCCCATACTACCCAGCATGATCCCGAACAAGAAGTTACCCGCCAATGCGCCAAGATTGGTTTCAATATAGTTGGCAAATTTATCCAACCGTTGTTGTCCCATCCAGCGTTTTAAACGTCGATGCTGCTTTAAGCGTGGGCCAACTTTACGGTAAACCGCCAAGTTATCGAAATATCCTGCGATTAGGCCTGAGAAAAATAAACAAACACCTGCAATTGCAGCATGTGGAACCGCCAATGAGGTAAAGGGGTTGAGACTATGTAGCAATGCGGCTGATTTGGCATGATTGAGCAGCGGTTCACCGAGATTGTATTGCCATAAAAAGGTAATCAGTGCCGCAGTTGGGATTGCAATCGAGATATTGCCTAGAATCGCAATGAACTGGGTTCGGATAATATTAATAATCAGTGCGGCAAGTTCGGCAATTTGTGCGGTCTTGCTGCCTTTTTGCTGCTGTACGGTTGATGCCAACGCTGCAGCAGTCATCGCTGGCTGTTTAGTCGCGACGGTAAAATGCAATACATGGATCAGCATAAAACCAAGCGCATAGTTCATGCTATATAAAAAGGCATGACCAAACGGTGCAAGTACCAAGCGGGCTGTTAAAATTTTCAGCGTTGCCATGGTGGCAATGATTGCACCTGCACCCGCAGCTGCCTTGTACATACCAAAGAAGCCAGCTTTGTCGGTACTTACATAATGTTCGCCTGTTTTACTGGCGTTTTCAGTTACCTGTAAGGCAATCAATTCACTGGTTGAAGTCAGTAAATGACGAACACTTTTTTCATTGTAATGAGCTTTGGTCAAATCGACGATCAGCTCACCCAATGCGGTATAACGTGCATCATTTTGACTGGCTAATAAAGTCAGCAGCAGTTCAATCCGATCAATCGCCTGTTCTAATAGTGATAATAAATAGGTCAGGCTGATACTAACCCCAATCCGTTTGGTGGCACGGCGAATTTTGAGCACCACTTCACGACACTGATCCAGCATTACAAAGGCTTGTGAAGCGTCTGGTGGCGGCAAAACAACAACCGCATCTTGATCATCAATCTGTTTTTTATATTTTTCGATGAATTCTACGATTTCTCGGTTTTGTACCAAAAAAGGTGATTCATATTCGGTAATTTCGGGTTGAGCATTAATAAATTCAGGATATAAACCGATACCGCTAATCCGATAGGACAATACCGTAATCGCTTTAATCAGCTCATTTTTTGAAACCTGCTTTTCTTTGGTATTGCTTTGGCTTTCACCTAATAGGTTGAATAGCCTAATCCAGTCCTGATTCTCAATCAGATCGAGCCATTCACTGTCATTTTCTTGATGGAACACTTTCCCAATCAGGGTTTTAAGCTGTTGACCGTCTTCGACTAAAGGGAGGAAATGCGCACCTAGACGTTGTCCCAGCTGGTTCCAAAAACCATCCAGCGATAGAATCCCGCTGTCAGCATATAAGCTTAACTGTTTATATTGGCTAATGAGCTTGAGTAGGAAATTTTGCAGCAGGATTGCAGAGGTTGGAGTCAGTAATAATATTTTGATCAGCGCATGAATACGCTGTTTGACTTCATCCGCATCATTTGAATTTTTGGGACGGATCCGATTGACTAGTTCAATCAGCAGTTGTTCGTCAAGAATAGCTTGAGGTTGGTCAAGCTGTTCCTGCATTTTTAGAAAAAGATCAGATAAGGTTAAATGCATAGGCGGTCAGAAAATTATTGTAGTCGATGTAAAGCCATTAAGGTCAAATTGATCAGTGCTTGGCGATATTCATTATCTGGCAGCGCTTTTAACGCTTCTAAAGCGGCATCCGTTTCCTGTTGGGCACGTTTTTGACAGTAATCTAGGCCACCCGAGTGATGAACAATTTCAATCACTTTATCTAAATGCTCAACACCACCCGTTGCAATACTGCGACGAATGATCTCGTGATCCTCGCCAGTTGAATGAGCTAATGCCGAAATTAACGGTAAAGTTGGTTTTCCTTCCATTAAATCATCACCAATATTTTTACCTAATGTTTCAGCATCAGAGGTGTAATCTAAAATATCGTCGATAATCTGAAAGGCATTACCAAAATGACCTGCGAAGCGACGCAAAGGTTCACGGTATTCTTCTGCTCCCGCCAGAATAGCTGCACCTTCAGTGGCAAGTTCGAACAAACGAGAGGTTTTACCGTGGATAATTCTTAAATAAGTTTCTTCTGTGGTTTCTGGTTGGTGCTGCGATTGCAGTTGCAGTACTTCACCTTCTGCAATTTCACAGGTACCTGTCGAAAAATCTTTTAATAAGGTCATATTGTTTAAGTCGACCAATAAATCAAAAGCTCGCGAGATTAAAAAGTCACCGACTAAAACTGCTGTTTGATTATTCCAAGTGGCATTTGCTGTTGGACGACCACGGCGCAAGTTCGATTCATCTACCACGTCATCATGAACCAAAGTTGCGGTGTGCAGCATTTCAATCACCGCAGCCAAATGCTGTGCCTGTTGCATATTGGCGAGTCCACAAGCACGCGCTGCCAATAAGCACATAATCGGGCGCATGCGTTTGCCGCCTGCTTCTACCACGTGTTTGCTGACACTCATGACGAGGCCCACTTTTGAACTAATTCCTTCATTAATCAGGCGATCCATCGCAGCAAAATCTGTCGCAACAGGGGAGAGAATGTCTTGCTTAAAATCGATAACCATATGAAGAAAAACCTCGTATAGGTGGGTAGTGTTGCCAAGTGTATCAATTAATCTGTGACTAAACAGTTATACAGACTGCGTAATCTGTCATTTAAAACACGATGATGAGCTCTTTGGTCTTAAATTAGACAGAAAAAAGGGAAGTTCCCACCAAGCGCCATTACTTTACTTATGGCACTGTAAAAACACAGTTTGTTATTGTCACAATTTGTTTTCAAAAATGTATTTCAAATTTTGATCAGAATCAATCAAAACAGTTCGCCATCAATCTAATTGATTTTGCTTAAAAATCCAAGCAAGTTATCGATATACATGTGTTTATGTAAAATCACTTGTCGTTTGATCAATTTTCACTTAAAATTTGTCCCCTTGTATAACCCCAGTGGCGTTCGTCTTAAGATCGGTATATCCCTTTATCGGCACGACGACACGGGCAAGTTGGAGTACATTATGTACGCAGTAATCCAAAGCGGTGGTAAACAGCACCGTGTTGTTGAGGGTGAAACCCTTAAAGTAGAATTATTGAAAGCTGAAACTGGCGCGACTATTACGTTTGATGACGTATTAATGGTTGTTAACGGTGACAACATTCAAATCGGTGCTCCAGTTGTTGCTGGCGCAAAAGTAACTGCAGAAGTAGTTGGCCATGGTCGTCACGACAAAATCCGCATCATCAAAATGCGTCGTCGTAAACACTACCGTAAGCAACAAGGTCACCGTCAATGGTTTACCGAGTTGAAAATTACTGGTATCGCAGGCTAACACGAGGAGTAAATAGACATGGCAACTAAAAAAGCCGGTGGATCGACGAAGAACGGTCGTGATTCGAATCCTAAGATGTTAGGTGTTAAAGTTTACGGTGGTCAAACTGTAACTGCTGGTAACATCATCGTTCGTCAACGTGGTACAGAGTTCCACGCTGGTGCAAATGTTGGTATGGGTCGTGACCATACTTTATTTGCTACTGCTGACGGCGTAGTAAAATTTGAAGTGAAGGGTCAATTTGGCCGTCGCTATGTAACTGTTGAAGCTTAAGTTTTAATAGTTCGAGAAAACCCGCTTTTAGCGGGTTTTTTTATATCTGCTGGATTTTAAGGTGGGGGATTTTATGGTTTTCCAAATTGCCCTGTTTTTAAATCCTCATAGGCCTGCAGAATTTCCTCATAACTGTTCATAACAAAAAAGCCATGCCCGTTGATCGGCTCTTGTAGTGGTGGGGCGGATAAAAATAGCAAATCGCAATTTTCTAAAGCGGTAATTGCTACATCATTGTCGAAACTAGACATGATTGCCAAAGCTTGTTCTTCTAAAATTTCTTCATCCGCTGAGAATTGAAGCTTTCCATTACGTAAATAAATTAAAGTCGTGTCGCCATGATTGGCAGACAGAGTGAGTTGTTGTCCTTTATTTAGGTGTACATCAAAGACATTCATTGGGCTATAAGTGTGGGCAACACCTTGAATATTCTGAAACTGTCCGGCAACGATCCTGACATAACCTGCATCATGTTCGAGTAAGATTTTTGGGATATTGTGATTCAGCAAGCTTTGATAATGTGGTGCAGACATTTTATCTTTGGCGGGTAGATTGACCCACAATTGCACCATTTCAAAGAATCCGCCTTGCTCACGAAATTCAGGACTGAAATGTTCAATATGTTGTATACCCGATGCAGCAGTCATCCATTGAACATCACCTTGGCTGATCACACCACCACTTCCTGTTGAGTCTTGATGTTGCAGTTCACCCGCAAAAACAAAGGTGACGGTTTCAAAACCACGATGCGGATGTTCATTGACACCTTTTTTAGTGCTTTTAGGTGGCAAACGCCCAGGTCCGATATGGTCTAAAAGCAAGAATGGGGAAGTGGTATTCCCTAGTTCCTGATAAGAAAAGACTGACAGGGCGGGATAAAAATCGCCAATCGCAAATCGAGTGTCATTACGGTGGATAAAGGCAAGGCTTTTCATGGATGATGCTTTTTAAATTATTGGTTTTAGGTTATCAAACTCTTATTTTTCGTCTAGAGCATTGTTGATGAATAATTTCTCTAATCTGGCATTGAAGTCCTTAGTTGGTGAATGGCCGAAAAGTTGAATTTCATCCTTACAATCTCTACATAAAGGTTGCAACTTCATACATAATGCAGAACTTTGCGACACGAATTACACAAAACCGTTGCTTTTCTTCATTTTTTTAATGATCAAAAACAGTAAGATGTCGTCATACCAGTAGAAATCTGATAGAAGGTTGTTTTTATGAATTTCGTAAAAAAAATGGCTTATGCTGCAACGTTAAGTGCAATGACACTTGCTCCTGTTGTGAGTAGTCAGGTATTCGCTGCACCTGTAGCTGCATCGGCTCAGCAAGCGACCACAAGTTTGGTTCAACAGTTATCTGGCTTGCAACGATTCACCGCAGATTTTGAACAAACCACAAAAGTGGTAAACAGTAATAAAGCAATACAAAAAAAAGGTTTAACTGCTCAACATATGAATCAAACCTTTAAAGGAAGCATGAAAGTTGAGCGTCCGGGGAAATTTTATTGGGAAACCACCAGTCCAGCCAAACAAACCATTGTGACCACAGGTAAAGTGGTGTGGATTTATGATCCGGACTTACAGCAAGCCGTACGTCAAAGCTTAGATGATCAAATTGCCAATACGCCTGCATTATTGTTATCGGGTAATACCAACCAGATCATGCAGTCTTATCGTGTGACTCAACCAGACCGTACCAAACTGTATTACACCTTGTATCCGAAACAGGAAGATGGCGCATTCCAAAGCTTAACGATTAGTTTTGGTGGCAATAAGGCACCGAATTTGATGGTATTACAAGACTCTTTGGGTCAAACCACTTATGTTCGTTTCAATAATATTAAAGTGAATCAGGCGATTCCAGCCTCAGTGTTTAATTTCACGCCACCTAAGGGTACCGATATTATTGATCAGTAATGCTTGAATAATATTATTTCTTAGTTGAACTCTAAGGTTGAAGCATAAGATCTAATCTGCAATGTTGCAGATTAGATCTTTATATACATTGATTTTATTTGATTTAGAAAAATCATAGCTGTTTAGAGCTAGTGTTTGAATATAGATTTTTAAGTTCCGAGCTAAGTCCGCATAATTTTTTAAATATGTAGGTATTGAAATGAGTACATATTGCTGTTCATTATCATCCCAATCGTAAACAAAGAGTCCTCGTTTTGAAATAGCAATGAAATCATCTGGACGAGGTAGATCAACTTTTAAATTTGCTTCACCAATCACTGGAAATTGCTCAATAACAATTTGTTCAATATTCTCTAACTCAAGCAGAGATGAGTTAAGAACAATAGTGGGGATTGGAGCCACGCCTGCTGTTACGAAGGCCGCCAAAGCACCATTTTGATCCATTGCAATCCAAATGCAGTCGATACCTTCAGGATATAAATTCATTTTGTCCTCCTAACTTATCTTTTTATAGTCTGATAGTTATACTGATTTTTTGAATTACGATACATTTCTTAATTTTATATTTCGGCAAGGCTTTGTATAGTGAAGAAAAACATCAGAGACTTGCATGACGATGAATACTTCACAATTATCAAAAATTATTCCACTTCTTCCCATCCTGACTGTCGTTGCACTTGTAGGTTGCCAACCTAAAAAAGATACTGCAGCGGCAACTGAAAAAGTCGATATTCCATTGATTCATGCAAACGTGGTGGCGGTTAAAATTCCAAAGCAAAAAGTCTGTTTGGAGGATGGTTGTACCACTTATGATTTACAAACGGTTGAAACCAATCAGAAATGGATTGATGAATATTTCGTGAATCGGATGAAAAAGGCCGAGCCGAATGCTTTTTCCAATATTGCAGATCAGAAAGTCAAAGTCCCAGCAGATGAACCATCGCAAAGTGAAAGCAGTACTTATGTGCGCTTTGTTGGGCAAAACTACAATCTAGCGACTTTTGCCATTCAGACCTATTCATATTCTGCAGGCGCTGCCCATGGCATGTCACATCAAGAATTTGTGAATTTTGACTTGAGCGATAAAAAACATATTACGGTCAGTGAATTGCTTAAACCTGATATGAATACCAAACTGCGCGATGAACTGTATGCATCCAATCAAAACTGGTTGGAAGATCACAGTATTAAAAAAGAACAATTACAGGTCAGTGATAACTATTACTATGGGGTAAATGGCATTGTCTTTGTTTATCCACTGTATGAATTGGCGTCTTATGCTGAAGGGATGAGTGAGTTGACCTTGCCGTATTACGCAGCCAAGCAGTTTGTAAAAGCTGAATATTTACCAAGCCTGCCAAAAGATCCGAACTAGTTTTGCTGCAGCATTGACATATGATGTGTAGATGCTGCGCAAGCGCTGTATTTTTTTAGGTTAAAGCCTTACACTATAGCCAGTTTTTTCTCTATTCATGATTGATTATGATCGACCCAAAATTACTCAGAAATAATATTGAAGCAGTCAATGCTGCTTTGGCAAAACGTGGTATTCAGCTAAATGTACAAGAGTGGGCTGATTTAGAAGCTCGCCGTAAAGATTTACAATCCAAAGCTGAAAACCTACAAGCAGAGCGCAATGCTGGTGCCAAGCAAGTCGGTCAAATCAAAAAGTCGGGTGGAGATGCTTCTGAGATCATGGCGCGTATGGCGGCCATTGGTGATGAGATCAAAGCTGCAGAAGTGGCTTTGGCTGAATTACAAGCTGAGCTTGAGCAAAAGTCTCTCGCAATTCCAAACTTGCCAGATGAGTCTGTTCCTTTTGGTAAAGATGAAAGTGATAACCTTGAAATCTTAAAGTGGGGCACGCCGCGTCAGTTTGATTTCGAGATCAAAGACCATACCGATCTTGGTGAAATGATGGGTGGTCTGGAGTTTGAAACAGCAACCAAATTAACAGGTTCACGTTTCAGCGTATTGAAAGGACCTTTGGCGCGTTTACAACGTGCTTTAGCTCAGTTCATGCTCGATACACACACGCTTAAAAATGGTTATACCGAAGCTTATGTACCGTATTTGGTCAATGCAGACAGCTTACGTGGTACAGGTCAATTGCCTAAGTTTGAAGAAGACTTATTCAAGCTACAAGGTGAAAAAGAGTATTACCTGATTCCAACCGCTGAAGTGCCAGTGACTAACTTCGTGCGTGACGAAATTATTGATGCGGATCGTTTGCCACTGAAATATTCTGCACACACACCATGTTTCCGCAGTGAAGCTGGTTCTTATGGTCGTGATACCCGTGGTTTGATTCGCCAACATCAATTCGACAAGGTCGAAATGGTGCAAATCGTAAAACCAGAGCACTCTATGCAGGCACTGGAAGAATTAACTGCACACGCAGAGGGCATTTTGCAGGCATTAGGCTTACCGTATCGTAAGATTTTGCTCTGTGGTGGTGACATGGGCTTTGGTGCAGTCAAAACTTATGACCTAGAAGTCTGGGTGCCAAGCCAAGATACCTATCGTGAAATCTCAAGCTGCTCAAATGTGGGCGATTTCCAAGCACGCCGTATGAAAGCACGCTACCGTGTCGATCAGAAGAAGATCGAATTGGTGCATACTTTGAATGGTTCAGGTTTGGCAGTTGGTCGTACCTTGCTTGCAGTGATGGAAAACTACCAACGTGCTGATGGCTCAATCGAGATTCCAGAAGTTTTACGTCCATATATGGGCGGTGTTAGCTACATCGACTAAACTTTGCATCGATTTTGTGCATAGTTTTTGCTTAAGCTCAATCAGATTGAAAATATAGAGGCGTCACGTGGAAATTTTCCCAATCTCTTTAAAGTTGCAGCAGCAACGTTGTCTGATTGTGGGTGGTGGGCATATTGCCTACCGCAAAGCAAATCTGCTCGTCAAAGCGGGTGCAATTGTTGATGTGATTGCACCTGAGATCCTTCCTGAATTAGACCAACTGGTTGAGCAATCGGCAGGGCAATATATTCAAGCCTCTTTTTCTGAAACTGTTCTGGCAACAGCTTATCGCTTGGTGATTGCTGCGACAGATCAGCCCGACGTCAATAAAGCAGTATTTGAACAGTGTGAACAGCGTAATCTGTTGGTCAACAGTGTTGATGATATTCCACACTGCCGCTTTATGGTGCCTGCGATTATTGATCGCTCACCATTGGTAATTTCGGTGGCTTCCAATGGTGCATCACCCGTTTTATCCAGACAGTTGCGTACTCAGATTGAAACCATCGTGCCGCATGGCATGGGTAAATTGGCTGAGTTTTCGGGGCAATGGCGTAAGCAAGTGAAAGCCAAAATTGCCAATCCAGATGAACGTCGTATCTTCTGGGAAAACTTGTACGCCAGTCCGCTGAAAGAACAGGTTTTCAATGACAATATTGATGTGGCCAATGATCTGATTGAGCAGGCTTTAACAGAATGGACTGCACCGAAAGGTGAGGTGTATTTGGTCGGGGCAGGTCCGGGCGATCCAGAACTGCTGACTTTAAAAGCTTTGCGTTTGATGCAGCAAGCCGATGTGGTGATTTATGACCGCTTGGTGTCTGCGCCCATTCTAGATTTGTGCCGCCGTGATGCTGAAAAGATTTATGTCGGTAAAGCCCGTTCTAATCATTCGGTTCCACAAGATGGCATCAATGCCTTATTGGTGGAATATGCACAGCAAGGTAAACGTGTTTGTCGCTTAAAAGGCGGCGATCCCTTTATCTTTGGCCGTGGTGGAGAAGAGATTCAGGAATTGGTGCAAGCCAATGTGACTTTCCAAGTTGTTCCGGGCATTACCGCAGCTTCAGGTTGTTCTGCCTATGCAGGTATTCCACTGACGCATCGTGATTATGCGCAAAGTGTACGTTTCCTGACAGGTCATTTAAAAGAAGGCTCACCTGAGTTACCTTGGAATGAACTGGTCTATGAAAACCAAACTTTGGTGTTATACATGGGCTTGGTCGGTTTGGAACGCATTTGTGAGCAATTGATTGCACATGGTCAGCGTCCAAACATGCCTGTGGCCTTAATTTCTAAAGGTACCACTCCTGATCAGAAAGTGGTGGTGGGAACATTGGCGGATATCGCGACCAAAGTATCTGAACATCAGATCGTAGCACCGACTTTAACCATCATTGGTGAAGTGGTCAGTCTACGTGAACAGTTAAAATGGTCTATGTAGGATCATGGCGTTCTATTTAGCTGGTTATCATCTCATTCAATTGAAATCAGCTAATCTATTTAAGGATGTGCCATCTAGAGTTTTTACATGTAGTTCTTGTATAAATGATCATCTTGCTGATCGTTGGTCATATTCTTGGGTATTAAAAACGCAAGATGAAATTCAGGAAATAAAATCCAAACTTAGTTTAACGAATGAACAATTCCATTTACTTGAAAATTGGGTAAATGACTTACATCAGAAGAACTTGCTGGGTTGGACTAATGTCTTTCAGGATATTCAGACCGCAACCAAATATAAAGAAAGATTTTTTAAAGATCATGCTGATATTTATTTGCTATCTCTTTATGTAGATGGTGATTATAGGAGTGATATTTTAGAGATTTTTGCTCCAAGCTCTGAACAAGTTAGCGAAATTGGTATCTATCAGTGTTTAAAAAAAGACATTAGAGAAAATTGCAACCCAAATGAAAAGCTTTTGGGTTATGACTATATTGGCTTGGAAGTAAGTGGTGATTTTCATAGTTTTCACTGCCATGATCTTTCTAAAAATTTAGTTGAAAGATTTGATTTAACTTTAAATGAATTTGGGTTGTTTGAAGAGTCATCAAAAAGTGATCAAATTGAAGCATTTTTAAATGATGATTCGAATGGATTTGAGGCGATTCCGTGGGGTATTGCCAAAGTAAAATTGGTTAATTCTTGGTAAAATATTTAAGATTTATCTAGAAAAATTTAGTAGAGAAAATTTGTGATTCATGTCGTCCTATACGAGCCTGAGATTCCAGCGAATACAGGTAATATCATTCGTCTATGTGCCAATACCGGTGCGCAACTCCATTTGGTCAAACCTCTAGGCTTTGAGCTGGATGATAAAAAGTTGAAGCGTGCAGGTTTGGACTACCACGAATGGGCAAGAATGCAAATTTGGGACAATATCGAACTTTGTCTTGCTGACTTAAAAGCCAAAGGGGTTGAGCATGTTTTTCCGCTCACCACGAAAGGCACAGCAACACCGCATACCGTCGATCTGAACCGTCCAGTTGCCCTGTTGATGGGACCTGAAACCCGTGGTCTGCCTGAGCAAGTGCGTTTAATGTTCCCGCAAGAGCAGTGGATTCGTTTGCCGATGGCTGAAAATTCAAGAAGTTTAAACCTTTCCAATGCAACTGCTGTGATTGTCTATGAAGCGTGGAGACAACAGGGTTTTAAACAACTCTGATTTATCGTGCTTTAGATATCACCATATGGACTCGCCACAACCAGCGTGTAGCCATTTGGGTCTTTAAACCAAATTTCGCGATGATGCGCGTTGGGGTTATATTTCGGCCCTTCCAAAATTTCGACTTGATGGGTTTGTAGTTTTTGTACAATCTCATCAAATTGATCGCTTTCAAACCAAAGCAAAACGCCGTTACCAATCACCCGTTTCGGATCTCCGATATGTGAGTGGTCATGGGCTTGCCATTGGTGCAGTTGCAGCACCATGCTTTGCTCAAACAGCAACTGTTCATATTCTCTGCCGCCATGTCCGCTTGCTAAGCCCAGCACAGTTTGATACCACTGACTAGTTTTCTCGACATCTGCAACTGCAATTAAAGGTTGTGGGTACATGCACACCTCACGGAATTATTCGAATTGTTGTTCCTGTATCGTATCAAAACGTCGTTGAGCGTAAATCACCTGTTCAATATTACTTTCTGCCCAATCCTTGAGTTGATACGCCATTTCTGCCACCTCTAAACCGAGTGTTGTGAGTGAATAATCGACTCGAATTGGAGCGGTATCCTGCACTTGGCGCTCGATAAATCCATCTCTTTCCAACATTTTTAGCTTTTGTGACAATACTTTAGGTGATATGCCTTGAATGCTTTTTTTCAATAGATTGAAATGTTGGGTTTCTCGCGCAAGCACATTGATGATCATCAGTACCCATTTATCTGCAATTTTTTCAAAAAATAACCGAGCAGGGCAATGTTGTTGATAAATATCGTATTTTAATGCCTGATTCATAGCGATAACCCTCATTTTCTCAATCGAATGTCAGTAGTTACCAGCTGGTAACTAATTGACACCTAGTTTCTAAAATATATCATTAAATCGAATTTTTGAAAAATTTTGGATATTCTCATGACACAAATTGCGGTTGTTTACTTCTCTGGCTACGGCCATACCAAAGTGGTTGCTGAAACTTTTGCGGGTGCGATTGACGCCTCTCTGATTGAAATTGATCAGAATGGTGAGATTACAGAACAGGATTGGCAGACTTTAAATGAGGCTCAAGGTATTGTGTTTGGAGCGCCAACTTACATGGCGGCAGCCCCTTGGCAGTTTAAAAAGTTTGCCGATGCTTCTTCAAAAATCTGGTTTACCCGAGGTTGGCAGGATAAGGTGTTTGCAGGTTTTACCAATAGCGCGAGCCTGAATGGCGATAAGCAAGTGACCTTGATTCAGTTACAGACTTTGGCTTCTCAGCATGGCGGTATTTGGGTGAGCTTGGGAATATTGCCAGCCAATACCAAAGATGCAAAACGTGAAGATGTAAATAACCTAGGTGGTTCGGTTGGTTTGTTGGTTCAGTCACCATCAGATGCAAGTACTGATGAGATCCCAACAGGGGACTTGGAAACAGCGAAGCTTTATGCAAAACGTGTGAAATCGATTGTTGAAAAATTGCATGGCTAAGATTTTCAAGCTATAAAAAAGGCGCATTCAGCGCCTTTTTTATTACCTCATCAGATTAATGTCTGTCATCAAATTCATTATGCTGTGGTGCATTGTATTTGAAGCCTTTAGTCTTATAAGCAAGATAACCGACACCGATTACTGCCCAAGCCAGACCAATCTGTAAAGCCAATTTATCAATTTCCAACCACATCATAAACACGCTGGCGAAACCTAGCGTAGGAATGATGATGTAACTGATAATGTCTTTTGGTGTCTTGTTCTTGCCATCTCGTAACGCGTAGCGAGAAATCACCGAGAAGTTAACAAAGCTAAATGCGGTTAAAGCACCGAAGCTAATCAAGTTCACGATATGCTCAAGATCAAGGAAACCAGCAGACAACGCAACAACACCTACAATCAAGATGTTGTAAGTTGGGGTATGCAAGCGTGGGCTAATATGACCGAATAACTTTTTATTGATCACGCCATCACGACCCATCACATACATTAAACGCGATACACCTGCATGTGCCGAAATACCTGATGCCATGACTGCTACGACTGCAAAGTATAAAACCATGGTCTTAAATGCAAGGCTACCAATCGCTGCAACCATAACTGGTTGAGACTCATCCAGTGGGTTGAAGTAGGTATTCGGATTACTTGGGAAGTAAAGCTGAATAAAGTAGGTGCTGACAATGAAGATGATACCTGCAAGCAATGCTGTGGTGAAAATTGCACGTGGCAAAGTCTTTTCAGCATCTTTGGTTTCTTCTGCAAGTGAAGAAAGCGCATCAAAACCGGTAAATGAGAAGCAGAGAACAGTTGCACCAGCAATTAAAGCCCCGACAGAGGTCATTTCATTCCAGAATGGCGCAAGTGACCATAATTCAGCTTTGTCTGGATTCAGTGTGCCGTCGGCATAGACCCCTTGTGTGAGCAGGATATAGACCTGATACACAAAGTAGAAAATCACACCGAGCTGGATCACGACAATGGTACTGTTAAAACGCGCAACAAAACGTGCACCAAACAAGTTGATCACAGTCATGAGTACGGTTAAACCAATCACCCAAATCCAGTTGTTTACTTCTGGGAAGAGTGCTCTCAAATAAATATCAGCAAGAATGATATTCACCAGAGGGGAGAGCAAATAGTCTAACCACGAAGACCAACCCACCATAAAACCAACATTAGGGTGAATCGACTTTTGGGCATAGGTATATGCAGAACCAGAAGACGGATAACGACGAATCATGTGACCATAACTGATCGACGTTAAAAGAATTGCAACTAAGGCAAATATGTAGGAAGTCGGTACATGACCACCACTTCTTTCAGATACTAAACCAAACGTATCAAATAAAGTTAATGGTTGAATATAAGCCAAGCCAATAATGATGATGTGCCAAAGCACAAGATTCTTTTGAAGCTTCGCTGTTGGTTGAGTCCCAGATAAATTTGTCAACGGCGTTATCCTCATAATCGTTGATCAAAGATCAGCCATAGTGTTAAGGATCGTTTGAGACAAAAACGATCCCCCGTACAAAAAACGAAAGTGCGCCAATCTATCCTAAAACACTATAAATTGTCAGTACTTTTATGCTTTTTTTAGCAATTTTTTTGCCAATTGGGTAAAGAAATAGATGAATAAAGATTCACTTAAAATGAAAAAGCCCCGATACTCAATCAATATCGGGGCTTGTAAGCAGGAATACTTGATTTAACTCAATGTATTACCATGCTTTTTGTAAGATTGCACGAATGTCTTGCAAGTTTGCTTCTTTTGGATTGTAAATGATGGAACCATCATTCAATGCCTTGTCTGCAACTTCATCCAGTTGCGCTTCAGTGACTTTACCTGTTTCGCGTAACGTACGTGGCAATTTGGTCAAACTGAAAAGACGATCACGCATCGCTAAAATTGTGGCAATGGCTTTGTCTGCACGTAAGTTGGCTGGTGTTTGAGCATAAATATCGGCACCCGCGAGTGGCAACAGTAACTCACCAATCTTGTCGCCATTGATCTCTTTATTGTATTCCAGCACGTATGGCAGGAATAAGTTCATGCATAAGCCGTGGGGTAGATGGGCAACTGCACCAAGCGCATGACCCAATGAGTGCACTAAGCCCACCATTGAATTTGAGAAGGCAATCCCCGCCATGGTAGATGCTTGTGCAAGCTCTAAACGACCCTGTGCATCGCTTGGATTGTCTAAAACTTTGAAAAGATTTTCGCTGATCTTTTTAATCCCTGCACTGGCATAGGCATCACTGAGTGGATTAGCAGCTAAGCAGGTATAGGCTTCCACGCAATGAGTTAATGCATCCATGCCAGTCATGGCGGTCAGATGTGGGGGTAAAGTCTGGGTCATGCGTGGATCAAGAATCGCGGCATGTGGCATCAAGTAATACGAAGCAAAAGCCAGTTTGACATTGCGTTGGGTATCCGAAACGACAGCAACCATGGTGGCTTCCGAACCTGTACCAGAGGTGGTTGGAATCACGAAGAATGGCTTAAGTGGTTTAGGTAGATTGTGCGCACCTGAATATTGCAATAAATCATCACCACCTTCAGACACCAAGATATTGGTTGCTTTAGAGGTGTCGATGACTGAGCCGCCACCAATCGCAATGATCGCATCACATTTCTGCTTGCGGTAAAGTTCTGCGGCTAAGCGAACCACTTCCAAGCTTGAATCGGGTGGGACATCATCAAAGATCGCACCAATCACTGCATCAGTGGTGCTGAATGCTGCTTCGATTGGGCTGAGTAGACCATTGGCACGTACGCCTTTATCGGTAATGATCATTGGGCGTTTTGCGCCAAGCGTTGCAAGTTCAAATGGGATATGCTCTAGGGCAGCGTTACCAGCAATGACTTTTACAGGACAGAAAAACTCGTAATAAGGCTTAGCCATGTTATGCGCTCCGTTTGAGATATGATTTTGCGACTTTAAGATAAATATTTTTTGCACCCGTGAATTTTTCTTTTAATGTTAATTCAGCAGGGTAGCGCTTGACTGCAAGTGAAGCGATTAGCTTAGGTAAAATCAAGGCTTCCATTTTGTTCAAGCAACGCACCAGACGGATGGCACTTGAAACATCACCATCGGCAATCATACGGTCATTGGCAAACGCTTGCGCGGTACTTTCTTGGAAAGAAAATACCAAAAAGGCGTGGGTTAAATGCTTGAAGGTAATGGTTAAATCAGGCTTGCCTTTGTAGTTGGACAATAGCTCTAATTGTTTTTCTTCGGTTACTCGAGCAACAAATGCAGGTCCATTGGGGAAAACATTCATTGAAAGGATAAAACCAACAGGAAACTTCGACACTTCCTGTTGTACTTCATCATCCACTTGGCTTGCCATCACGAGGCCACGACCCACAACATCCATCATGAGTTTGACGTAGGCAAATTGCAACGTGGGCTTCACTGCTTTGGTTGAAATCACTTGCGTATCCCTTGTTAAAATTATGCAAAAGCTAATTTAGAGTATTTACTCTAATTTATTTTATTAGAATTGAAAAGTAAATTATTCAGATTTGACTACAAGGTCATTAAAGAAATCGGTATTTTGCAGATAGTGGACAAAATCAGCGCAAAGCTGTTCAAAGCTTGGATAATCTGTCAGTAAGTCCTGTAAGCGCACCATCTCTAAACCTGCATAACCGCAGGGATTAATGGTTTGAAAACCAGTGAGGTCGCAGTCGATGTTCAGGGCCAGACCATGATAACTACGGCCACGACGGATTTTAAAACCAAGAGAACCAATCTTGCGTTCATCGACATAAACGCCTGGGGCATCAGCTTTGGCATAGGCATTGATATTATATTTTTTGAGTAGATCAATCATGGCTTGTTCTGCAAAACTGACCAAAGTACGCACATGCCATTTCAAGCGATTCAGGTCTAACAGGAAATAGGCAACCAATTGACCTCTGCCATGCCAAGTGACTTGGCCACCGCGATCAGTATGTACAATCGGCAGGTTGCTGTGCAGAAGGATATGTTCAGGCTTGCCTGCTTGTCCTTGGGTCAGGACATCTTGATGTTGAAGCAGCCAAACTTCATCGGGTGTGGTTTCATCACGATGAATTGTGAAGTCTTTCATTGCTTCAAAACGCGTCGTGTAATCTTGTAGATCATTGAAACAACGAATGATTAAAGTTGGTTTTGCAGCACTCATTACAACAGAACATCCTTTACAGTTTTTAAATGGTCAATAGCTTAATTATGTAATGATTTGGGGAGGATAAATAGCTATTTATCAAAATGTTGAAGCTTATTTTTTAGTGCAAAAAAAAGTCCAAAACACTTTCGTATTTTGGACTTCTTTATTAAAGCGCTGTCTTAATTAAAGGACAGGCTGCAAGATCAGCGTATAAGGCATGAACTTGTTCCAGCTCTTCAAAGCGTAATTGTGCCGTTAAAGAGTGGTATTTGCCTGTACGTGATGGCTGGACTTTTACTGTGTCGCCATCAAATTCAGGGAAGTGCTTCTGCAAAATATCAACAACAGCCACTCGAAGTTCATCCCCTGCATTACCAATCAATTTGATCGGATAGTCCATCGGGAAAACCCAAAGATGTTCTTGCAATTCACGAGAAGGAGTGCGGTCTAACATGAGCAACCTCTTAATTTGAAACGCCTGCATCAGTGCAGGCGCTTTTGATCTAATACATAGATGGGGATGAAGTGTTGAACTTCAAGTGCTGCGCTAAACCAATACAATGCATTGATCTAGCACAAGATTTCCCAAAGATTAGTCGTTTTCCAAGAATGAACGTAAGTGTTCTGAACGAGAAGGGTGACGAAGCTTACGTAACGCTTTCGCTTCAATCTGACGAATACGTTCACGTGTTACATCAAACTGTTTACCTACTTCTTCTAAAGTATGGTCGGTTGGCATATCGATACCAAAACGCATTTTCAATACTTTTGCTTCACGTTCAGTCAAGTTTTCAAGTACTTCACGTGTCGCTTCTTTTAAGCCTTCTGAGGTCGCAGCATCCACTGGTGAAGTGATGTTTGAGTCCTCAATGAAGTCACCAAGATGCGAATCTTCATCATCACCGATCGGTGTTTCCATCGAAATCGGTTCTTTTGCGA
The DNA here is from genome assembly GCF_000369525.1 of Acinetobacter higginsii. Taxonomy (GTDB): domain Bacteria; phylum Pseudomonadota; class Gammaproteobacteria; order Pseudomonadales; family Moraxellaceae; genus Acinetobacter; species Acinetobacter higginsii. The sequence goes on along the minus strand of NZ_KB850073.1, from coordinate 34,873 downwards.
TTTTAAGTACTTTACGAACTTTAACTTCGTCCATTTCCAGACGCTCACCCAATTCTTCAGGAGTCGGTTCACGGCCCATTTCTTGAAGAAGTTGACGAGAAACACGATTGATCTTGTTAATCGTTTCAATCATGTGTACTGGAATACGAATGGTACGTGCTTGGTCGGCAATCGAACGTGTAATCGCCTGACGAATCCACCACGTTGCATAAGTCGAGAATTTATAACCACGACGATATTCAAACTTGTCCACGGCTTTCATCAAACCGATGTTACCTTCTTGAATCAAGTCGAGGAACTGTAAGCCACGGTTGGTATATTTTTTCGCAATCGAAATGACCAAACGTAAGTTCGCTTCAACCATCTCTTTCTTGGCACGACGTGCTTTTGCTTCACCAACAGCCATACGTTTCGAGATATCTTTGATATCTTTAACGTTTAAACCAAGATCTTTCTCAATATCTGCAATTTTTTGCTGGAATGCCAATACGTCAGGACGTACTTTCTCTAAATGTGCTTTGGTTTCAGCCGGTGCTTTGGCAATTTGTTCGTCTAACCAAGCTGGATTTGATTCTTGCTCAGGGAAGGTCATACGGAACTGAGTACGATCCATACGACCACGACGGACTGCATAACGCATAATTTCACGTTCATTTGAACGAATTTGGTCATGTGTGCCACGAATCATTTCTGAAATGATGTCGAATAAGCGTGGTGTAAATTTGAACATCATGAACACAGCAGCAAGCGCTTCAAGCGCAGCTTTTGCTTCATCACTATCACGACCGTGTTTCGCTACAACCGATTTAGTTTCATTCCAAGCCGCTTCTAATTCAGAGAAACGAACTTTGGCAACTTCAGGGTCTGGACCTGATTCACCTTCAGAATCATCATCACCTTCAGATTCTTCTTCTTCGTCATCATCATCGAGTTTGACGTCTTTTGCTTTAGGTGAAGCATCTTCGTCTTCTTCAAGCTCAGCTTCTTCTTCAAGAACTTCTGGAATATCTTCGTCAGTTTCTGGGTCTAAATAACCAGAGAGAATATCGGCAAGACGACGCTCACCAGTTAAAAAGTCATTATATTCTTGTAAAACAACTTCAACAGCATTTGGCCAGTAAGCAATCGAATGTAAAACGTCACGAATACCTTCTTCGATGCGTTTTGCAATGCTAATTTCGCCTTCGCGTGTAAGAAGTTCAACCGTACCCATTTCACGCATATACATACGTACAGGGTCTGTGGTACGACCAGGCTCACTTTCAACCGATGCTAATACGGCAGCAGCTTCTTCTTCGGCAACTTCGTCAGCCGCTTCAGTTGATTCACCAAACATGGTGTCATCAGTTTCTGGTGCACGTTCATGCACTGGAATACCAACGTCTTGAAGCATCTGAATGATGTCTTCAATCTGCTCACTTTCCGTAATTGAGTCTGGTAGATGATCGTTAACCTCAGCGTAAGTTAAATAACCTTGCTCTTTGCCTCGGCTAATCAGAGCCGCTACTTGCGAAGTAGGGGAATTCATATCGCTCATCTTTGCTTACTCTTTTGTTGAATCTGGGGCGGTGAAAAACCGTGCATGATAGCACAATTCACGATGAATGTTTTGGATTCGATCCGTTAACTTTAAAATAAAAATAGCTTTGATTTCACGTTCGTTTCTTGAATATGGGGTTGAGTCATAAATTTTCAAGCAGTCAGTCCTGATTAAAGATGTTTTTTAATTACAATTGTTCTTAGATTATAAATACACAAAAAAACTGATGAAAAAAAGTACAAAACATCGTTTTATCACAAAAAAAACAAATAAAACTTGACAAGGTTGGCTAAGACCGATAAATAGCGGCTAGACCCATTTATATTTTTTCATTAGAGGTACTTAGTGTCTTCTACAGATTTTGAATTAGATGATGATAACTATGGTGAAGATGATGCAGGTTTTGATGAGTCATCTGGAAAAATTACTGCCAAAGAATCATTAGAAAAGCGCCGTTTGATTGATGAGCTTCTGGCGCAACGTCGTTTAGAGCGAGAACTCAAAGATTTTGATTACGATTTCGACGACGATGATCTTGATGACGAAGACTAAGCAAAATTGCTAAGACTTTATGTCCGAAAATGTTATGCTGTTGACGATGTATTTTTAAAATTGGATTAAAGAATGAGCACGTTAGATTTAGACTTATTGAGTAACTATCTTGACGGCGATCAAAATGAATATGGTCTAGATTTTGCAGCGACTCATGGCTTTTTGTGTGCGATTGCAGTTGGTCCACAATTTGATCGTTGGTTAGATGAGCTTTTCGAGAGTAATCAAAAGAAACTTCCTGCTGAAGTGCTTGAGCAGGTTAAGCTTTGGTTGGAGTCTATTCGTCAAGATTTAGCCAATGAAAATGGAATCGAGTTTCCATTTGAAATCGAAGAAGCGGACGTTGAATCGAGCTTAGGTGATTGGAGTGTTGGTTTTGTTGATGCCATGTTCCTTAATGAAGATGCGTGGTTTGCACCTGAGTTTGAAGAACAGCTTATCGATTTAACATTACCAATTATGGTGTTTAGCGGAATTGATGAAGAAGATCCACAAATGGAATCTTTCCGTCGCAATGGTCAGTTGATGGATGAATTAGCGGAAGAAATTCCAAATAATTTAAATGAACTCTATCTGATGTACCATACGCCAGCATAAGGATACCTCGGATACTGTGATCATTGCGGTTGAAGAATGACAAACAAATAGAATATTAAAACGCCTCTAGAAGGCGTTTTTTTATTGCCGACAGTTGGCGTTGTTGCTTTACATTTAGATCGTTTAAAGATCAATATTATTTAAAAATGAGCGAAAAATAGACTCAGTCCTAAAGCACTCAAGATACAACCAATCACTCGATTAATGCTGATTTGTCGAGCGAGAATTTTATTGCGAATCAAAGGAGCAGAACAAAAAAGTGCAACAAGACAAAACCAAACCAAATGACTGCTAGAAATAAAAAAACCATAGCCGATTAGTGTGTGCAGGTTGTTGGTGCTGGGCATGACTTGTGCATAAATACTCATGACAAAAAGTGTAGTTTTGGGGTTGAGACTATTGGTGAGAAAACCATGCCTGATGGCCTGCCAACGTGTGATTTGATGGCTATTGTCATCAAACAGAATGGGGGCTTGGGTAAAGGTTTTGTAGCCAATATAGATCAAATAAGCTGCACCAATATATTGAATTAGATGAATTAAACTGGGGAGGTGTTGCTGTAAAAAGCTGAGTCCAATCAAGCTGTAGCTGATATGGACCCAGACACCGATTGCAATGCCGTAGGCGGTACACATGCCCAAATGGCGACCATAGAGATAGCTGTTTCGGGTCACCAAGGCGAAGTCAGCACCTGGGCTGATGACTGCAAGCAGGGTGACGATGCCGACGGCAATGATTTCATTCACTCATCTATTCCTAAACTGAATCATTAAAGATTTTTTATATTTTTCATATTCTTGCTATATTTAAAATTGAATTTAATTCTTGTTATGCATGAGTTTTTGGAATGATTGAGCGATTGTCTTTGAATTCACTCAAGTTTTTTTATTACGTGGCCCGTTATGAAAGTGTGACGCTTGCTGCGGAAAAGCTATTTGTGACGCAAAGTGCGGTAAGCAAGCAACTTAAAAACTTGGAAGAAGGTTTAGGCTTGCTGTTATTTGTACGTGAAGCCAGAAAATTAACTTTGACCTCAGAAGGTGAAGTGCTGTTTGATTGCTGTCAACAGATCTTTCAACAGATCGAGCAGTGCGTAGTGCAATTACAACAACACAATAAAGTGCAAAAGAACCTGATACTTTCTTGTGAACCGACACTGGCCATGAAATGGCTGATTCCCCGTTTAGCGCAATTTAAACAGCGCTATCCTGAATTTGAGGTGAGCTTGTTAACCGGTGGTGGAGCGGTGGATTTTACTGCACAGCATATCGACGTGGCGCTGAGAAGAGATGATTTTGATTGGGGCGCTGCCCTGTATAGTGAAAAAATTGCAGATGAACAGATGCTCGCTGTGCGGGCGAAGAGTGATCATGCGGCAATGACACAGCTGTTTATTTCCAAGTCCAGACCTCAGCTATGGCAACAGTTTAAACGTCGGCATCCAGCACAACTCAGTGATTTAAAACGATCTTCGCTTGAGCATTTTTATCTCTGTATTGAGGCTTGCTTGGCGGGTTTAGGTGCAACAGTGGTTTCAGCCTATATGGTTGAACGAGAAATGGAATATCAGATGCTGGAACCACTCACCACGACTTATGCGGATGGTTCGGCCTATCATTTATTGTCTGCCCAGCCTTTTGAGGCGGATATTCGTAAAGTATTGCTGAGAGACTGGTTAAGGGATGAAATGCATAAAAGCCAACTGGGATTTAACGCAGTTTTATCTCAGGTCTAAGCTTTGTTGGTGTTATTGGTTGTGATTTGATTTAGATGGGTAAAACTTTTTAATTGCCCACCAGATGATATACAAGGCAATTAGGGCGAAGATCAGATAGCTGATGCGTTGTAGAATCGCCAGCATGAGTGCCTGATTTTCACTAAAATGATAGCCCAGATAGGCAAGGAAACTGGTCCAAATCAGCGTTCCAGCGCTACTGTAGAGCATAAATTTACTAAAAGGCATCCGGCTGATCCCTGCAGGGATACTAATCAAGGAACGGACTGCTGGAATCATTCGCCCGAAGAAAACAATGCGATGCCCATGTTTGTTAAACCATGTCAGTGCTTTGTCTAAATCAGCAACCTGAATGCGTAAATATTTGCCATAACGTTCGATAAACTGAAACAGTCGTTGTTGTGGAACTTTTCGACCGATCCAATAGAACAACATCGCAGCTAAAATTGAACCAGCACTTCCTGCAATAATGACGCCGATCAGGGTGAGTTCACCTTTTGAAGCGGTATAGCCAGCCGATGGCATAATGATTTCTGAGGGAATAGGCGGGAAGATATTATCTAGGAACATTAAAAATGCGATACCTAAATACCCAAGTTTTTCCATGATCGATAAGACCCACTCTTCAAGTCCCATAATGCCCTTATATCGTTCATTTGATTATTGTTTTTAGCATAGAGAAGTGGAGAGCAATGCTCAAGGGTTGAATCGTTACATGATTTTTATCAAGACAATAAAAAAGCCATAGTTTAACTATGGCTTTTAATCGACTTGTTAAGCTTACAGACGTTTGCGTTTTGCAGCAGCAATCTGTGACTGACGCATACGGAAGCCTGCTTTTTGTTTGTCTGTGGTTTTATCAATACAGTACACACAAGAGACACCATGTTCATAGCTTGGCAGTTCAGCTTCAACTTTGGTCAATGGCCAACCGCAAGCATGACACTTGATGTTTTCACCTTCTTCAACACCATGGGTAACAGCAGTACGGCCATCAAAAACGAAACATTCACCTTCCCACATGCTTTCTTCGGCAGGGGTTTCTTCTAGATATTTAAGAATACCGCCTTTCAGGTGATAAACCTCATTGAAACCTTCTTGAAGAAGGAGAGAGGTTGATTTTTCACAACGAATACCACCAGTACAGAACATCGCAATTTTTTTGTCTTTGTGCTGTTCAAGGTTTTGTTTTACGTATTCAGGAAATTCACGGAATGATTCTGTTTTAGGGTCGATTGCACCTTTGAATGTGCCTGCTTTATATTCATAATCATTACGAGTATCGATCAGGATTACATCATCACGACTAATCAGATCATTCCATTCTTTAGGATCAAGATAGTGGCCAACTAAATCACGTGGCTTGACTTCTACACCTAAAGTTACAATTTCATTTTTAAGTTTAATTTTCATTTTACGGAATGGCTTTTCAGAGCTTTCAGACTCTTTATATTCCATTGCGTTAAAACCTTCGTTGAGAAGGAATTGATGAACTGCATCAATCGCGGCACGGTCACCAGCAACAGTTCCGTTAATTCCTTCAGACGCTACAATCAGAGTTCCACATAAATTGATGCTATTCACTAAGGTCAAAAGACGTTGTTGCAGATCTGCTGCATCTGAAACTTCTTTAAATTGATATAGTGCCGCAACAACCCAATTATTGGTCGCTTGCTGTTCTACAGGTGCAAGCTGTTCTACAGTAGCGTTCATGGATAACTCCAAATGTATTAAGATAGAAAAATGAGGCGCACATTTTAGCGCGAAATCTGAAAATAAGCGAGAAAACCATAAAATAAATATGGTTTTAGAGGAGTTGGTTTTGAGTAATGATCGTCGAATCCCATCATTGACCCCATGTGCAGGGCGTTGTTCAACGGTATTTGGTGATCTGGTCTGTCGTGGCTGTCGCCGTTTTAATCATGAAGTGATTCAGTGGAATACCTATACTGCAGAGCAGCGATTGATGGTGTGGAAGCGCTTAGATGCGCAACTGGATCAAATTTTGGTGCCCTTGCTGCCTCATGCAAATTTACCGCATATTGAAGGCTTTATTCAGAACAAGCGTACACGCGTATTAGAAAGTGCCAGTAAAGGACGTAAGCTTTATCATGCTTTGAAGATTTGTGAAAAAAACAAACACTTGGCACATGATAGTGGGCTGGGGATTAGCGATGCTCAGGTTAAACCGATCTGGGATGAGTTTGAACGTCGTGTACTAGCCTTGGCAAAGGCGAGTTATGAATTGGCTTGGTTACGTGCCGATGGTATTAGCAACACTTTATTACGCGCGCTAGAACTAGAAGAAGATGAGATTTAAGCAATCACATGTTGTAGATAATCTTGTTGATGATGCAAGGTGTTGATCGACTTCCAGCTGATCTTGTTAATTCTGAGATCCGTTGATCTCCCTGTCATGAAGCAGGTTAGATAGTTTTAAGGCACTTGGATTACGGGCAAAATATTGAGCGATGATCTGTTGATCTTGTTCACGAATCAGGCTGATTTTAAAGCCATGTGTGGTCGTTCCTGAAGAGCGCCCCTTAGATCGGTAGATCTTTTCAGTGATGATGTACATATTTTTTCCATCACTAAAGCGCCGATCCTCCAGAACCTGTAACTGTATTGGTTGAGGAAATCGATAGAGTACTTTTAATCGTTGATAAAATTCGTCATAAATGTAAATGTATTGCTGATCTGCAAAAAGATAGCTGAAATTTCCTGGATAGGGCTCACTGCTTTGGCTACCAATGAGTTGCAGGTGTGATAAATCAACAGGTGTTGTTCCCCAAAACTTGTGCTCAGCAATATGTGGTAATGGATGTTCATTTAAATAAAAAGATCGACCGTCTGTTGCTAGATTTAAGTTCTGACTAAAACGGTTACTTCTACTAAAAATTTGCGTCTGTTGCGCATTTAACTTGCCCAGCTTTTTGTCTTGATAATAAACATAGCGGTGATCGTGGATATATTGACTACTATTTGGAAATGCTTGGCTCTGTTGCGGATCTAAATCTGTTAATGCTTTTGTTTTGTAATAGACCTGTTGATCATCTTTGGCGTAAAAATAGCTAAGTGTATTGAATCTTGGATGTAGTATTGCCGAGAAATGAGCGGCATTCGCGTTGGTTAAACCTATATCGCGAAAGTAAACCTGTTGATGATCTTTGGTGAAATCATTACCTAAATAGCGTGTTTGCGCAGGATTTAATTGAGACAAGATGTGGTCTTGCCAGTAAACCTGTTGCGGTGTTTTACCGACATTGCTATATAGCTCATCTGCACGATTAGGGAGATTACTCAGAGCTAAACCTGTAAATTGATTAGCCTTTACTTGGGGAACTAAAAAAGTACCTTGGCCTTGTTTAAAAATATAGACCTGATTTTGATAGCTTTCAAAATTTGTGCCAGAGATTGACTGGGTTTGTTGATGGGGCAGATCAATGCTGCCATCGTTAAATTCATGCCAGAGTAGGTAGGCAATAAATAGGCTAAAGCTGACTAAAATACCAAGCGTTAATCCGATAGCAGACCATCTCTGTTTTTGTTGAAAACTGTCTAGCGCTTGCTGATCTGCAATGAGGCGAATGATATCAATATGGGTTTTCTTGTGGGTACTTGTATTGCTGATCCGTTGCAATTGTTGCTGTTTTGCCAGCGCTTCCAGTTTTTTCCAGAACGGTAAAAACTCACAATGTTGCTGGGTTAATGTGGCAGGCCACATCCATGAATTAAAATAAAAATACTGCTGATAAGGTTGGGTTTTACTGAGTAGATTGAGACTGTGGATTTGCGCCTGCTGTTGTCGAAGTTGTATCTGGATCAAATCTTGCCAACAGAAAAAAGTAGATTGCTTGGAATCTTCCAGAGCGATGCCTTGCTGATATAACTTAAAGGTGATGGGATGGCTAAAGTATTTCTGATAAAGCTGGTTATACAGGTAAAGCGTTGCTATCAATAAAGCAAACATCAAAGCAATGCTGAGCAGTTGGGCAAAGAAAGGCAGGAATTGATAAAGATAGTACAGGCTTAAATCATAACTAAAGTAAACCAGTAGCAGCCAAGTCAGTATGATCATTAATAGAAATAATGCGAAAGACGCCATTTTTATTTGAAAGACGGGCAGTGTGACTTGCATCAAAACAGTGGTTTTTTTGATCATTGGCTTGATAAAATGAGTTCTGCAAAATGAAAGTTGTTTAAGTTTTATTTCAAGAGCATAACCGATAAAACAAAAAAAGGATGCAGAAGCATCCTTTTTTATTAACGCTAATCGAGATTAACGTTTGATGTCGCGCTGTGTCGAGCCTGTGTAAAGCTGACGTGGACGACCGATCTTGTAAGGACCGCTGTGCATTTCTAACCAGTGGCTGATCCAACCAACTGTACGTGCAAGCGCGAAGATCACCGTAAACATACCTGTTGGGATACCAATCGCTTTTAAGATGATACCTGAGTAGAAGTCTACGTTCGGGTAAAGCTTACGCTCAACGAAGTACGGGTCGTTCAGTGCAATACGCTCAAGTTCCATTGCAAGTTGCAATTGTGGATCGTTGATGCCTAATGCAGCAAGAACTTCGTCACATGTTTCTTTCATGACTTTCGCACGTGGATCGAAGTTTTTATAAACACGGTGACCGAAGCCCATGAGTTTAACTTCTTTACGTTTTACTTTTTCCATGAATTCAGCAACGTTTTCTACGCTACCAATTTCATCTAGCATTTTAAGTACAGCTTCGTTTGCACCACCGTGAGCAGGTCCCCAAAGTGCAGAGATACCTGCAGAGATACATGCATATGGATTCGCGCCAGTAGAACCAGCAAGACGAACGGTAGACGTAGACGCATTTTGTTCGTGATCAGCATGAAGCGTGAAGATACGATCCATTGCACGAGCAAGAACTGGGTTTACTTTATAATCACGGTCAGCAGGCGTAGCAAACATCATATGTAAGAAGTTTTCTGCATAACCAAGGTCATTACGTGGGTAAATGAATGGTTGACCTACAGTGTACTTGTAGCTCCACGCTGCAAGTGTAGGGATTTTCGCGATTAAACGAATTGCAGTAATTTCACGGTGGTTAACATCTTCGATGTCTAAACCGTTGTGATAGAACGCAGATAATGCACCAACAACACCAACCATGATTGCCATAGGGTGAGCGTCACGACGGAAACCATTGAAGAAGCGGCTTACTTGATCGTGAACCATCGTATGGTTACGTACTTTCGCATCAAATTCTGCTTTCTGTTCAGCATTTGGAAGCTCGCCATTAAGTAGTAAGTAGCAAGTTTCTAAGTAGTCTGCTTGAGTCGCTAATTGATCAATTGGATAGCCACGGTGTAATAACACACCTTTGTCACCATCAATGAATGTGATCTTAGATTCGCAAGCCGCTGTCGCCATAAAACCAGGATCGAAAGTAAAGTGACCTGATGCCAATACATCTTTAACGTCAATTACATCTGGGCCTAATGTGCCGCTGTAAATTGGTAATTCAATTTCTTTGCCATCAAGCTGTAATACGGCTTTTTTGCCAGTTGCTGCAGACATTCAATAGATCTCCTGTCCTGGTGAATGATTATCTGACTCGAAATACTAATCTTGTCATGTGCGAATCAGACGGTGTCAAAATTTGCTATAAGATTAGTGGTTACTAAAATTTTGTCAATTATACTTAGGGATAAAAAATGACGTTGCTACAGTCAATTAGTCATTCAGTATCGAAGAAAAAACTGAGTAAAATCACAGCACCGGTCGAGTATAATATGTCAAATCAAGTTTCAGGTGCATAAAAAAAATGAAGCATCAGTCCAATTGTAAGTAAATTTTTATTTGGGTCAGATGTTGCTGCTTATAAAATAAATACTTATCCCGTCTGCAAGCCCTATAACGGCCATACTTTGCCGTGAACTGTTCATTCAAAAAGCAATCAAAAGCGCTCTAGGTAAATTCATTATTGGTGCATTTTGGTGCGATTAATTGCCTAAAAAATGACTCATTGAATTTGGCAAAAGGAATCTTAAAAATAGATTATTAATTAATTATATTTAATATATAAATGAGCAGTATTATTTGGGGCTATATATAAAGGTTGAAAAATTGCGCTGCTTTGACGCTGAAAAGGGCATTTTTTGTGAAATATGAAGAAAAGAATTTATAAAATTAAAAAGTATCTATAAAAAATAGTATTTTATTTTTATCATTACAAAACAATCAGATAGTTGTTTTTGCTTAAACTTGATGCATTAATCGCCGCTATTATGCGTGTGAATGATTCTTATTTAAAGTTTTTTTCGACTAAAGCGAAAGTTGATTGTTTGTATTTTGATATTTCACGTTTTATAATTCGATGTCGTTTATAGGTTAGGCATGTGCTGTGCTTGCCTAACAATGCCAGCTTTCCTTTGAATTAATTCAAACAAACTCCGGATGGAGTTTCTACCTACAGGATGCCCGCTGTGAAAAGCAACAGACCTGTCAATTTGTCCATGGGTCAGGTGTTAGCGGTAAATTTACGCTCACCCGTGGCTATTGCATCAATTCTACACCGTCTATCAGGTGTAATCGTATTCTTATTAGTCGCAGTTCTTTTATGGATTTTGGATAAATCTTTATCTTCACCAGAAGGATTTGACTACGTTAAAAATGTCGTTTTCGGAAATATCATTGTACGTTTCATCGTATGGGTATTTGTAGCTGGCTTGATTTTTCACTTTATTGCAGGTGTGAAGCATTTACTTGCTGACCTCGGTTTTGCTGAAGAACTTCAAAGCGGTCGTATCGCTGCTACAGTTTCATTGATCTTGTCTGCGGTTGGTATTGTCGCAGCATTCGTATGGATTATGTTCTGATGAAAAGTGCTACAGGTTTAACAGGTTCAGGTTCTCGCGACTGGTATATCCAACGTGTCAGTGCTGTAGTGTTAGCTGCATACACTGTAGTGTTGTTTGGCTGGATCCTTTGCAATAGCGGATTTGGTTATGAACAGTGGGCTGGCTTTATGCTGACTTTGCCAATGAAGATTTTCTCTTTATTAGCAGTGTTATCGCTGGTTGCACACGCTTGGATTGGTATGTGGCAAGTCTTTACTGATTATGTAACGACTCGTCAAATGGGCCCTTCAGCTTCAGGTTTACGCCTTGTACTCACTTCTGCTGTCATTATTTCAGTGTTCGTGTACGCAATCTGGGGTATCCAGATTTTCTGGGCAAATTGATAGGAAGAGATCATGGGCGCAATTAACCCTAAAGAAGATTATTCAAATATTCAAAACCTCACTTTCGACGCAGTTATCGTTGGTGGTGGTGGTTCTGGTATGCGTGCTGCTTACCAACTTGCTCAAGCGGGTTTAAAAGTTGCTGTATTGACCAAAGTATTCCCAACACGTTCGCATACAGTTGCCGCTCAAGGTGGTATTGGTGCGTCGTTAGGTAACATGCAAGAAGATAATTGGCATTATCACTTCTATGACACGGTGAAAGGTTCTGACTGGTTAGGCGATCAGGACGCAATCGAGTTCATGACACGTGAAGCGCCAAAAGTTGTGTATGAGCTTGAACACTTGGGTATGCCGTTTGACCGTAACGAAGATGGTACGATCTATCAGCGTCCATTTGGTGGTCACTCTGCAAACTATGGTGAAAAAGCAGTTCCACGTGCGTGTGCTGCTGCTGACCGTACAGGCCATGCGTTATTGCATACCTTGTATCAAAGCAACGTGAAAATGGGTACTCAGTTCTACGTTGAATGGATTGCATTAGATTTAATCCGTAACGAAGAAGGTGATGTACTTGGTGTAACGGCGATTGACCAAGAAACAGGTAACATTGCTGTATTCCAAGCCAAAGCAACCTTATTCGCTACAGGTGGTGCGGGTCGTGTTTATCGCGCATCAACCAATGCTTATATCAATACTGGTGACGGTCTTGGTATGGCTGCTCGTGCAGGTATTCCATTGCAAGATATGGAATTCTGGCAATTCCACCCAACGGGTGTTGCTGGCGCAGGCGTATTGTTGACTGAAGGTTGTCGTGGCGAAGGTGGTATCCTTCGTAACAAAGACGGCGAACCATTCATGGAACGTTATGCACCAACTTTAAAAGACTTGGCGCCACGTGACTTCGTATCACGTTCTATGGACCAAGAAATTAAAGAAGGTCGTGGTTGTGGCCCTAAAGCGGATTATATCTTATTGGATATGACGCATTTGGGTGCTGAAACGATTATGAAACGTCTTCCGTCTGTATTTGAGATTGGTAAGAAGTTTGCAAACGTTGACTGTACTAAAGAGCCAATTCCAGTGGTACCAACAATCCATTATCAAATGGGTGGTATTCCGACCAATATTCATGGCCAAGTGGTTGTACCACATGGTGTAGAAGAAGGTGAATTCTCTGCAAGCTACAACAAAGACACTAAAGAGTATTCTTATAAAGGTACTCGTGATTACGTAAAACCTGTGAAAGGGTTCTATGCAATTGGTGAATGTTCTTGCGTGTCAGTACATGGTGCAAACCGTTTAGGTACCAACTCATTGCTTGACCTTGTGGTATTCGGTAAAGCAGCGGGCGAGCACATCATTGACTATGTAACTAAACATCATGGCGATGATTATGCACCGCTTCCAACTGATGTCTTGGTGAACACTTTAGCGCGTATCCGTAAGCTTGATGATTCAACAACGGGTGAAAATGCACAAGAAGTTGCTGATGCAATCCGTGACATCGTACAAGATCACGCCGGTGTATTCCGTACTCAAGCATTGCTTGATAAGGGCGTAAAAGAAATTCTTGCGATTGAGCCGCGTGTTCGTAACATTCATTTGAAAGACAAATCTAAAGTATTTAACACTGCGCGTGTTGAAGCGTTAGAAGTTGAAAACTTGTATGAAGTTGCGAAAGCGACTCTGATTTCTGCTGCTGCACGTAAAGAATGTCGTGGTGCGCATACAGTTGTTGACTATGAGTTAGCACCTGATCACCCAACTTATTCTTACGGTCGCCGTGATGATGAGTGGATGAAGCATACTTTATGGTATTCATCAGATAACCGTCTTGAATATAAGCCGGTACGTTTCAGCCCATTAACGGTTGAAGCAATTGAACCTAAACCACGTACATTCTAATCGGGAGAACAAAGATGAGTAGAGGCACTCGTACATTCGAAATCTACCGCTATGATCCTGATAAGGATAAAGCGCCGTACATGCAAACTTTCAAACTTGAGTTAACCGATAAGCATCGTATGTTGCTTGATGCGTTACTTGCGTTGAAAGTGCAAGATGAGTCATTAACATTCCGTCGCTCTTGCCGTGAAGGTATTTGTGGTTCGGATGGTGTGAACATCAATGGTAAAAATGGTTTAGCGTGCTTGTGGAACTTGAACGACTTGCCAGAGAAGATTGTGATCCGTCCTTTACCTGGTTTACCAGTGGTAAAAGACTTGGTTGTAGACATGAATCAGTTCTATGATCAATATGACAAGATCCAACCATTCTTGATTAATAATCAGCCAGCACCGGCAAAAGAGCGTTTACAGTCTCAAGCAGAACGTGAACACTTAGATGGTCTATATGAATGTATTCTTTGTGCATGTTGTTCAACGTCATGCCCATCATTCTGGTGGAACCCTGATAAGTTCCTTGGGCCGTCTGCATTGTTAAATGCATACCGCTTCATCATTGACTCTCGTGATACGGCAACACAAGAACGTTTGGCTCGTTTAGACGATCCATTCTCTTTGTTCCGCTGTAAAGGGATCATGAACTGTGTATCAGTATGTCCTAAAGGTTTGAACCCGACAAAGGCCATTGGTCACATTCGTAATATGCTGTTGGATCAAGCGGGTTAATCTGCTTTTTCTAGCGTAAAAAAGAGAAGCTCCGAAAGGGGCTTCTTTTTTTATGGTTGCTGTAATTCCTGACTGCTTAAAAAATATCTATTTGCAAAAGTTGGGCTTGAATTTTAGAAATGAGGCCTTAAATATTTATAGATTTTGCTGTTAAACCAAATCATGGGAATCGATATGATAAATATATTGATTTATTTTTCATCAAACTGAATAAGGTTTGTGCAAGATTTGTAGAGAATGTTTATTTTTGATCGATTGGAGTGCAACTTTTATCAAAAGGGCGGTATATTAGAATATAATTTGATGTGTGTATTTCGCTGCTTTATAGATGGTATGTGTCAAAAAAATCAATCCCTGCTTGAGAACATGATAGGATTTCTGCCACAAATGAAATCAAAAAATAAACAGATTCTGGATGTTATCGATCGATAATGCCTTAGAGATTTGTACAGATTTCATGGAAAAAGTCAATTTAGAAAAGTTAAAAATCCAGTTAATTTTTCTAAAATGATTTGCAAAAAATTGCTCGATTTCATCGAGTATGAAAAATGAGTTATGTGCCTTGAATTGAAGGTGCGTAGCTCATTTGTTACATCAAAGGGAATACTCCTGATGTGTAGTAATAATGTCTCAAGGTTGGATGATCTTGAGTAGTAGTGTCGTGTTTACCAATTTGACACTATGAATCATGGGTGTGCTTAAAAGGCAGCCTGTATTATTTTTTGCAATAGGAAATGGGTCCAAAAATGCAAGAAGTTGCTGACGCATCGCGTCTTGACACTGAACTTTCCGCTGATAGTGCAGCGTATATTGAAGAGCTATACGAGCAGTACCTAACTTCTCCAACCTCAGTGTCAGAGGATTGGCGTGAATATTTCGATAAATACCCTAAAGGTGATCAACCACACGGCAGTGTGCGCGAGCAATTCCTCCTTTTGGGACGTAATGCAAGCCGAGTTCAACCTGTCGTACAAAGCACTGTAAGTACAGAACATGAGCGTCGTCAAATTGGTGTATTACAACTCATCGCTGCTTACCGTAACCGTGGTCATCAAAAAGCTAAACTCGATCCATTAGGTCTTGCGAAACGCGAAGACGTTCCTGACCTCGATTTATCTGCACACGGTTTAACTAAGTCTGATCTCGATACTGTATTTAATACAGGCAACCTCGCAATTGGTAAAGCAGAAGCAACATTGTCTGAAATGGTTGATGCCATGGAAGCAACTTACTGCGGTTCAATTGGTGCAGAATACATGCATATCGTTGACACTAAAGAAAAGCGTTGGATTCAACAGCGTTTGGAAGGTGTTCGCGGTAAATTCAATTATACCAATGATCAGAAAAAAGGTTTCTTGGAGCGTTTAACTGCTGCTGAAGGCCTAGAGAAGTATCTTGGTAACAAATTCGTTGGTGCAAAACGTTTCGGTGTAGAAGGCGGTGAGTCTTTTATTCCAATGATGAACGAAATCATTCAACGTGCAGGTAGTGTCGGTTGTAAAGAAGTTGTGATTGGTATGCCACACCGTGGCCGTCTCAACCTTCTTGTTAACATCATGGGGAAAAACCCAGCTGATCTGTTTGGTGAGTTCGAAGGCAAGAGCCTACATAAAAAAGGTTCTGGTGACGTTAAGTATCATCAAGGCTTCTCTTCAAACGTCATGACTCCAGGTGGCGAAGTTCACTTAGCATTGGCGTTTAACCCATCCCACTTAGAAATCGTTGGTCCTGTGGTGGAAGGTTCAGTACGTGCACGTCAAGTTCGTCGTAAAGACATTGGCGGTGATGATGTACTTCCTGTGATTGTACATGGTGATGCTGCATTTGCAGGTCAAGGTGTAAACCAAGAAACCTTCCAAATGTCACAAACACGTGGTTACACAGTGGGCGGTACCGTTCATATCGTGATTAATAACCAAGTGGGCTTCACGACTTCTGATCCACGCGATACACGTTCTACCGAATACTGTACTGATGTTGCAAAAATGATTCAGTCGCCAATTTTCCATGTGAATGGTGATGATCCTGAAGCTGTTATTTTCGCGACTCAAATTGCCCATGACTTCCGTCATGAGTTCCGTAAAGATGTGATCTTAGACTTGTTCTGCTACCGTCGTCGTGGTCATAACGAGGCAGATGAACCATCTGCAACTCAACCATTGATGTACCAAGTGATCAACAAGAAAGCGACTACGCGTACCTTGTATGCAGATCAATTGGTTCAAGAGAAAGTACTTGATCGTTCAAGTGCTGATGCCATGGTTGAAGGCTACCGCTCTGATTTAGAAGCAGGAAACCACGTTGCCAATGCTTTAGTTCGTGAACCAAATAAAAAGATGTTCGTCGATTGGACACCTTATTTGGGCCATGAATACACCGATCTTTGGGATACAACGTTCAGCATTGATCGTTTGAAAGAACTTGGTTTGAAAATGAATACATTGCCAGAAGGTTTTGTATTACAGCGTCAAGTTCAAAAAGTCATTGATGATCGCGTGAAAATGCAAACAGGTGAAATGCCACTCAACTGGGGTGCTGCAGAAACTTTAGCGTATGCGACTTTACTTGATGATGGTTTCTTGGTTCGTATTACGGGTGAAGACGTGGGTCGTGGTACATTCTCGCATCGTCACGCCAAATTACATAACCAAGTTGATGGTTCTGTTTATATTCCACTTTGCCATATCAAAGAAAATCAGCCACGTACTGCGGTTTATGACTCTTTACTGTCAGAAGAAGCAGTACTTGCATTTGAATACGGTTATTCAACGACATTGCCAAAAAGCTTGATCGTTTGGGAAGCTCAATTTGGTGACTTCGCTAACTGTGCACAAGTTGTAATTGACCAGTTTATCGCTTCGGGTGAAACCAAGTGGGAGCGTGTTTGTGGTCTAACCATGTTGTTACCACACGGTTATGAAGGTCAAGGTCCAGAGCATTCATCTGCACGTTTAGAGCGTTTCTTACAGCTATGTGCTGAAGACAACATGCAAGTGATGACACCTACGACACCTGCACAGATTTTCCATGCATTACGTCGTCAGGCAGTTCGTCCGATTCGTAAGCCAATGATCGTGATGTCGCCAAAATCGTTATTGCGTCATAAACTTGCGACTTCAACTTTAGATGAATTAGCAAACGGTTCATTCCAAACTGTGATCGATGAAATTGATCAAATCAACAAAGCTGACGTAACTCGCTTAGTGCTTTGTGGCGGTAAGGTTTATTACGATTTACTCGAAAAACGTCGTGAGCTTGGTTTAAACCATATCGCGATTGTTCGTATTGAGCAGTTATATCCATACCCAGAACAACGCTTAGCTGAAGTAATGGCAGCTTATCCAAACATTGAAGAACTTGTTTGGACACAAGAAGAGCCGAAGAACCAAGGCGCTTGGTTGTTCATCGTTCCTCGTTTGTATGAAGATGTTCTTAAATCTGGTAAACAAATCCGTATTAGCTATGCTGGTCGTGAAGCATCTGCCGCACCTGCTTGTGGCTCGCCATACTTGCATGCAAAACAACAAGCTCAGCTTATCAATGACGCACTTGCGATTGAAGTTGAACAATCAGGAGATTCTAAATAATGGCAACCGAAATTAAAGCACCGGTATTTCCAGAGTCAGTTGCTGACGGTACGATCGCAACTTGGCACAAGAAAGTAGGTGAACCTGTATCACGTGATGAAGTGATCTGTGACATTGAAACCGATAAAGTTGTTTTAGAAGTGGTTGCTCCAGCTGATGGTAGCTTAGTTGCAATCATCAAAGGTGAAGGCGATACAGTTCTTTCTGACGAAGTGATTGCTCAATTCGAAGCTGGTGCTGTTGCTGCAGCTGCTCCTGAAGCTGCTGCTCCAGCCGCAGCGGCTCCTGCTGCATCTGCGCCTGCGGCTGCATCAACTCAAGCTGTTGATTCAAACCAAGCGCCTGCGGTTCGTAAAGCATTATCTGAAACTGGTATCAATGCTGCTGACGTACAAGGTACAGGCCGTGGTGGTCGCATCACTAAAGAAGATGTTGCTAGCCATCAAGCTAAACCTGCTGCATCAGTTCAACCATTAAGCGTTGCTGTAGGCGAGCGTATCGAGAAACGTGTTCCAATGACACGTTTACGTAAACGTGTTGCTGAGCGTTTATTGGCTGCGACACAACAAACTGCAATGTTAACAACGTTTAACGAAGTTAATATGAAGCCAATCATGGAAATGCGTAAGCAATATAAAGACGCTTTCGAAAAACGTCATGGTGCGCGTTTAGGCTTTATGTCTTTCTTTGTTAAAGCAGCGACTGAAGCATTAAAGCGTTACCCAGCTGTAAACGCATCTATTGATGGCGATGATATTGTTTATCACGGTTTCTATGACATCGGTGTAGCAGTTTCTTCTGACCGTGGTCTGGTTGTTCCTGTACTTCGTGATACTGACCGTATGAACTATGCGGAAGTTGAAAACGGTATCCGTGACTATGCTTTCAAAGCACGTGACGGTAAGTTAGGTATCGAAGACATGACTGGCGGTACGTTCACAATCACGAACGGCGGTACTTTCGGTTCATTGCTTTCAACCCCTATTTTAAACCAGCCACAAACTGCAATCTTGGGTATGCATAAAATCCAAGAACGTCCTATGGCGGTAAATGGTCAAGTTGAAATCTTGCCAATGATGTACTTAGCACTTTCTTATGACCACCGTTTAATCGATGGTAAAGAAGCAGTAGGTTTCTTGGTAACAATCAAAGAATTGTTAGAAGAGCCAGCTAAACTCATTCTTGATCTTTAACATATTTAAATCCCCTTAAATAGTCCTTTGATAAAGAGGGCTACCCCTCTTTGTAAAGAGGGGTTAGGGGGAGATTTAAGGAATAGAAAAATGTCTCAACAGTTTGATCTTGTTGTCATTGGCGGTGGACCTGGTGGTTATGAAGCGGCGATTCGTGCAGCTCAACTTGGTTTCAAAGTCGCTTGTATCGAAAAACGTATTCACAATGGTAAGCCATCTTTAGGCGGTACCTGTTTAAACGTGGGTTGTATCCCTTCTAAAGCATTGCTTGACTCTTCTCACCGTTACGAAGCAACTGTTCACGAACTTGCTGAACACGGTATTACGACGGGTGAAGTTAAATTTGATTTAGACACTTTGTTGGCACGTAAAGACAAAGTTGTTGATCAATTGACGGGTGGTGTGGCTCAATTACTAAAAGGTAATGGTATCGAGTGGTTACAAGGTACGGGTAAATTACTTGCAGGTAAAAAAGTAGAATTCACACCTTTTGAAGGTGAAGTACAAGTTTTAGAACCAAAGTACGTAATTCTTGCGACCGGTTCTGTACCTGTAAATATTCCAGTCGCACCTGTTGATGAAGACTTAATTGTTGATTCGACTGGCGCATTGAAATTCTCAGAAGTTCCTAAGCGTCTTGGTGTAATTGGTGCTGGTGTTATCGGTCTAGAACTTGGCTCTGTATGGCGTCGTCTTGGATCAGAAGTTGTTGTGTTTGAAGCATTAGATGCATTCTTACCAATGGCAGACAAAGCATTGGCGAAGGAATATCAAAAAATCTTGAAAAAACAAGGTTTAGATATCCGTATCGGTGCAAAAGTTTCTGGTGCTGAAACCAATGGTCAAGAAGTAACGGTTAAATACAACCAAGCTGGCGAAGACAAAGAACAAGTTTTTGACAAGCTTATCGTTTGTGTAGGCCGTAAAGCCTATGCAGAAGGTTTATTGGCTGAAGATTCAGGCATTAAATTGACTGAGCGTGGTTTGGTTGATGTAAATGACCAATGTCAAACATCTGTAGAAGGTGTTTACGCGATTGGTGACTTGGTACGCGGTCCAATGCTTGCACATAAAGCAATGGAAGAGGGCGTAATGGCTGTTGAACGTATTCACGGTCACGCAGCTCAAGTGAACTATGACACGATCATTAGCGTTATTTACACACACCCAGAAGCAGCTTGGGTCGGTTTAACTGAAGAACAAGCCGCTGAAAAAGGTCATGAAGTTAAAGCAGGTCAATTCCCGTTTGCGGTGAATGGTCGTGCGTTGGCTGCTGGTGATACTGCTGGTTTTGTGAAATTCGTTGCTGATGCGAAAACAGATCGTCTGTTAGGTATGCACGTTGTGGGTCCTAATGCATCTGATATCGTACACCAAGGTATGATCGCGCTTGAATTTGTTTCTTCTGTTGAAGATTTACAATTGATGACTTTCGGTCACCCGACTTTTTCTGAAGTTGTACATGAAGCAGCGCTTTCTGTTGACGGTCGTGCAATCCACGCGATTCAACGTAAGCGTAAATAAATATAAAGTGTGGTTCGCCACACTTTTTTTGAATGATGATGATTGTCTTATTTAGACAATCATTGATTCAATATGTAGCAGTCTGATTTTAAGAAGATCAAGGCTGTATCACTACAAACAACATAGTAGGTAACTAAATGAACTTACATGAGTATCAAGCTAAAGCGTTATTGAAAGAATATGGCATGCCAGTACAAGAAGGTATCTTGGCAACAAATGCAGACGAAGCAGTTGCTGCATTTGAACAGCTTGGTGGTAAATTCGCTGTAATGAAAGCGCAAGTTCATGCTGGTGGTCGTGGTAAGGCTGGTGGCGTTAAAGTTGCAAAATCTAAAGAAGATGTTATCGAATTTGCAAACAATATCATTGGTACTCGTCTTGTAACGTATCAAACAGATGCAAACGGTCAACCAGTTAACAGCATTATCGTTGCTGAAGACGTTTATCCAGTTGAGCGTGAGCTTTACTTGGGCGCGGTTGTAGACCGTTCTAGCCGTCGTATTACTTTCATGGCTTCTACCGAAGGTGGTGTAGAAATCGAGAAAGTTGCAGAAGAAACGCCTGAAAAAATTATCAAAGTTGAAGTTGATCCATTAGTTGGCTTACAACCATTCCAAGCACGTGAAGTTGCGTTTGCTTTAGGTTTGAAAGACAAGCAAATCAGCCAATTTGTAAAAATTATGGCTGCTGCTTACCAAGCATTTGTTGAAAATGACTTTGCATTATTCGAAATTAACCCACTTTCAGTTCGTGAAAATGGCGATATTTTATGTGTAGATGCGAAAGTAGGTATCGACTCTAACGCGCTTTACCGTTTACCTAAAGTTGCTGCTTTACGTGACAAGTCTCAAGAGAATGAGCGTGAATTAAAAGCATCTGAATTTGACCTTAACTATGTTGCTTTAGAAGGTAACATCGGTTGTATGGTGAACGGTGCTGGTCTTGCAATGGCAACGATGGACATCATCAAACTTTATGGTGGTCAGCCTGCAAACTTCCTTGACGTTGGTGGCGGTGCAACGAAAGAGCGCGTAATCGAAGCGTTCAAAATCATCCTTGCTGATACTTCTGTACAAGGTGTTTTAATCAACATCTTCGGTGGTATCGTACGTTGTGACATGATTGCTGAAGCAATTATTGCAGCGGTTCAAGAAGTAAATGTAACTGTACCAGTTGTTGTTCGTTTAGAAGGTAACAACGCTGAGTTAGGTGCTAAATTACTTGATGAATCAGGTTTGAAATTAATTTCTGCGAACGGTTTATCTGATGCCGCAGAAAAAGTTGTAGCTGCAGTTAAAGCGTAAGGAGTATCAATCATGAGCGTATTAATTAATAAAGACACTAAAGTATTGGTACAAGGTTTTACTGGTAAAAACGGTACTTTCCACTCTGCACAAGCTTTAGACTACGGTACAAAAGTTGTTGGTGGTGTTACTCCAGGTAAAGGTGGTACAACTCACCTTGACCTACCAGTATTCAACACAATGAAAGAAGCGGTACGTGAAACAAATGCAGATGCATCTGTTATCTATGTACCAGCGCCATTCGTTTTGGACTCAATCGTTGAAGCAGTTGATTCAGGAGTTGGCCTAATCGTTGTGATCACTGAAGGTGTTCCAACAATCGACATGCTTAAAGCGAAACGCTACTTAGAAACTAACGGTAACGGTACTCGTTTAGTTGGTCCTAACTGCCCAGGCGTGATCACTCCAGGTGAATGTAAGATCGGTATTATGCCTGGTCACATCCACCAACCAGGTCGTATTGGTATCATTTCACGTTCAGGTACATTGACTTATGAAGCTGTTGCTCAAACAACTAAGCTTGGTTTAGGTCAGTCTACTTGTATCGGTATTGGTGGTGACCCAATCCCAGGTATGAACCAGATTGAAGCGCTTCAATTGTTCCAAGACGATCCAGATACTGATGCAATCATCATGATCGGTGAGATCGGTGGTACAGCAGAAGAAGAAGCTGCTGAATTCATCAAATCTAACGTGACTAAGCCTGTAGTCGGTTACATCGCGGGTGTAACTGCACCTAAAGGTAAACGTATGGGTCATGCTGGTGCGATCATTTCTGGTGGTCAAGGTACTGCTGAAGAGAAATTCGCTGCATTTGAACGTGCAGGAATGGCTTACACGCGTAGCCCAGCTGAGCTTGGTTCTACTATGTTGCAAGTTTTAAAAGAGAAAGGTTTAGCGTAATACGTTAGATTTTAATCTTTAAAAAACCCCAATGGAGACATTGGGGTTTTTTATTAGGTTATTATTCAGTTTTGTTTTAAGGATTGAGCTTTAACCCAACACCGCTGTTAATTCTTGAGTATATTGGGAAATACCGTCCAGATTAAAAAATTCAACTTTTAACGCTTTACTTTGGGGATCAATATTCACTTCACCAAAGAACTGGTACCCATCTAAAGGCGAGAGATTTGCTTTACCTGCGGGTGGAGTTTTTTCAAAGATCACTTGTCCACCAAAGGTTGCATCCATTTGATTAGGACCAAAAGTACCCGCATTTAAAGGACCTGCTACAAACTCCCAGAAGGGTGAAAAATCAGTAAATTGAGCCCGGGTATTATCATAATAATGTGCGGCACAATAATGAACATCGGCTGTTAGCCATATCATGTTTTTTACTGACTTAATACGACGAAGTAAGCCTGCAATTTCCAGTTCACGCCCGAGAGGTGTGCCATTGTTGCCATTGGCAATCGCTTCCCATGTTTTAGCAATACCGTCAGCGACGCCAAAATTATCTTGCACATTTAAACCAATCGGCATATCTGCAGCAATCACTTTCCATACGGCTTTTGAATTAGACAATTCATCCACCAGCCAGTTGACTTGAGTTTCACCGAGAAAGGCCGTGTCTGCATTTAGACTGGTCTGTAAATTGGTACTATTACCTCCACGATACGACCGCATATCGAGTACAAATACATCTAGTAATGGACCATGACTGATTTTACGGTAAATACGCTGATCGCTGAATGCCTCAGTTGTCCATGGCATTGGAGAGTATTCTAAAAATGCTTGCTTGCCACGATAACTCAGCGTATTGATGTCTTTTTCAGCATAAGCATTATTTTTGCTTAGATCTTTGGTAGCAGACCAGTTATTGGTCACCTCATGGTCATCCCATTGCCAAATTTGCGGTACTTCTGCAGCGAATTTTCGTAAGTTCTCATCCATAAAATTATAACGATAGCGACCACGGAATTCTTTTAGGCTTTCAGCGACTTTACTGACTTCTTCTGTGACAATATTTTTCCAGATGCGCAGCTCATCGGGCTTTAATGATTGTCCTGCTTGTAAAGTCACCGTATTTTGGATCGGACCATCTGCGTAAATGGTGTCACCACTATGAATAAAAAAGTCTGGTTGACGTAGCCGCATCGTTTCCCAGATTTTCATGCCTCCAATATCGGGGTTAATACCCCAACCTTGTCCTACAACATCGCCACCCCAAACAAAGCGAATGGGGGAGGTGCCTGTTGATATGGTGCGGAAGCTACCTGTATAGATTTCACTGGTGACATTATTTTGTGTCGCATCTTCAAAGCTAACCCGCAAAAAAATATGCTGATCATTTGGTAAACCTGTCAGGTTCACTCGCCCTGTATAGTCACTGGCTGCGGTTACCACTGGACCTGATACGACTTTGGGTTGTTTAAAGTGATCAGTAAAGTCATATTCTACACGTAGTTTCGAAGCTCGATCTGATTGTGCCCAAATGGTTGCATTGCCATTACGGACATCACCAATTTGAATACCAGACGGGAGTTTGGGTCTGGCATGCTCTGGAAGAATAATTGCTGGGGCTTTGTTGTCATTTAGGCCGCAGGCAGCCAAGGTTGAAATAGATGCAACACCGACAGCCAATTTTCCACTATTAATTAAGAAACGACGACGGCTTTGAATAAACTGCGACATATTGGCATCTCATTTATTTACTGAGGTGGGGATTTTGCAGTATGAGAAGCCTAAGTGAATGAATGATGACATCAACATCATTTGAATTTTTGCAGAAGCGAGAAGTGCTGATTCACTTTATAAAAATAAAAAATCGGCTGCAAGACAACCGATTTTTGAAATGACTTACGGCTCTCTAGCCATAAGATTGTTGGTCTACTCTTTAGGTTTTAACCCTTGCGTTAAACCATTAATATCACCACCTTGTAAGCCAAGTTCATTCATTAAGCTATCAATGAGTGGTGCTTGTGAGCGGTAGCGTAGGGCGCTATTTACTACTTGATCAGATAAAGAGGTTTGACCATTTTCAACCGTATCACTACCGACAGTACCGCCACCTGCAAATCCATTTAAACCATTCACTTGTAAAATCTTGATGTCATCAATGTTTTCCATTGGTTTAACACTTTCACGAATGATCTCTGGTAAATGCTTTAATAGTGCCAAGCGCACTTGCATTTCTACCTGTTCAGCAGAAAGCGTATTGGCTGCTTCATTGACGGCACGAGCACCTTCCGCATCAACCTGATATTGTTTTTCCAACGCTTGAGCAAGTAGGATTTTTGCATCCGCCTCACCTTTCGCTTTTAAGCGAATCTTTTCAGCATCTGCTTCTGCTGCAATACGTACTGCTTCTGCTTCATCAGCAGCGGCTTTTTTACCCGCATCCGCAGCAACCGTAATCGCAATGGCTTCTTTCTCAGCGGTTTGTTTAGCTGCAACCAGCTCGACTGCTTTTTGACGCTCAGCACGTTGTGTTTCACGTACCGTCACAACTTCTTCCTCTGCTTTTACCGCTTCGGCACGGGCCTTGTCAGCTTGCGCTTTGGCTTCTGATTCAGCGCGAGATTTTTCAGCAATGGCAATGGCACGATCTTGCTCAGCCAGTTCGATGGTTTTCTTTTGTTCAACTTGTGCTTTTTGAATCAATTGTGCTTTTTGAATATTCTCATTTTCTACATCACGCGCAGAAGCAATTCGTTTTAGTTCCACTTCACGTTCAGCAGCAATTTGAGCTTCTTCAGCCTCACGTTTTTTACCTGCTTCTTGAGAGGCGATTTCTGCAGTTTGTTCAGCTTTACGAATCGAGATTTCACGCTCTTGCTGTAACTTTGCATATTCTTCTTCACGCGAAATTTCTAAACGAGCACGTTCTGCTTGTAAGTTCTTTGCACGAATCGCAAGGTCAGCATCTTGTTCAATGTCATTACGCTTTTTACGACGGTCTTCAATGGTTTCGGTCAGCTTGGTTAAGCCTTCCGCATCGAACGCATTTTGCGGATTGAAGAATTTAAAGCTAGTTTGGTCGAGACCCGTTAAAGATACGGTTTCAAGTTCTAGACCATTTTTGGATAAATCTTCAGATACCACTTGTTGAACTTTTTGGACAAAGTCGACACGCTTTTCATGTAGTTCTTCCATTGCCATTTCTGCAGCAACGGCACGAAGTGAATCGACAAATTTACCTTCGACCAGATCTTTAAGCTCTGGTGGGGACATGGTTTTACGTCCTAAGGTTTGGGCCGCGGTTGCAATTGACTCTGCAATCGGTTTAACACGAACATAGAATTCAGCCATGACATCGACACGCATACGGTCACGGGTAATCAGGGCTTGGTCTGCAGCACGTTTTACCTCTAAACGTAAAGTATTCATATTTACAGGAATAATTTCGTGTAAGACAGGGAGGACAATTGCACCGCCATTTAAAATGACTTTTTCGCCACCAAAACCAGTGCGCACAAAAGACACTTCTTTACTTGAACGGGTATAGAGACGGGCGATAATAATGCCAATAAAAATCAGTGCTGCAAAAATAACACCAGTAATAATTAAAATTTCAGTCAATGCTGAATTCAACATGTAAACACCCTCATGTAGTCATAAATATAAAAATTAAGCAGCAATCGCTTGGAATCCAATTTTGGTTCTTTGCGTTAAAATCACGTCTTGTCCTTGATGGAAAACCAGATCAAGTTCGGGTTCAACCAAGACGTAATGGGTTTGGCCAAATTGGTCTTTAACTTTGGCTTGTGCAGGGGAGTTGGGTTTAGCATCCCCTAAAATAATATGTGCTGTTCTGCCAATTAGATCGTCTGCTTGAATTGCTGTGGTTTCATCTTTAGGAATAATCTTGGCAATTAATGCAGCGCTATAACGTACCAATGGCATACAGAGAAATAAGCAGGCAGGGGCAATGATCCACGCAGAAAGATAATGTTCTGTAAATTGATAAAACAGGTCTTGGATGATTAAACCTGTGAGTGCATAGACGGTTAAGAAGATGATCAGCCAGATCAGTAAAGGGACTTTACCTAAATACAGCCATTCCAAAAACTGGATCAAAACAGAATCAGATTGTTCTACAGAGACATCTGCATGATCAATATCGCTCAGACTATCAGGTAAAAATTGTTCCAAAAAGCTAGAACTACCACCGAATAATAATAGAATGAATTCGAGTAGGCCAATAAACAGGCATAGCATTAAAGCAATGCTAAAAACAAGGTTAGAAGGATGTGTTAAAAGATCCCAGATCATCGTAATTACTCTTATTTCTTTTAGCGTTAATTAATAAATTTTTTATAAAAATAAAACAGTTATAAGAGTAAAGCCAACACGTCTAAATTTCAACCTAAATTGACCACATTCTTGCAGACGAAAAAAAACGCAATGATTGGGGTGATCACTGCGTTGAACAACGAATCTGTTTAAAACAGTTTCGGTTGAAAGGAGAAATGTCATGAGATTAGTGTGAACTAACCTACAACGCCATAGTATTTAAAAACCTGACTAAGTTCATCGGTATTCATGTTAACTACTGTTAATAGATGTTAAGAAGTGACGATAATTGTTAGTTTTGGATTGTTTGGAAGAGTTCTAAAATTAAACTTAAATCAAATGTTTAAAACATAAAAAGCCCAATCAAGGGCTTTTTATGTGAAAAGTAACGTAAATTAGAATTTAAATAATCCAATTCCCGCCTTCACTTCATCTAGCGTTTGTTGAGTAATGATGCGGCACTTTTCGGTACCTTGTTTCAATACATCCATAATGTAATCTGGATCTTTTTCCAGCTCGGCACGACGTTCACGAATCGGTGCAATCAATTCTTGTAGGACACCTTCCAAGCGTTTTTTCACAGTACCATCACCGAGACCACCACGACGATAATGTGCTTTTAATTCTTCCACTTCTTCTTTGTTTGGATCGAAAGCATCAAGATAGGTAAATACGATGTTGCCTTCAACCTGACCTGGGTCTTCAATACGAAGATGGTTTGGATCGGTATACATTGCATTGACAGCTTTTTTGATGTCTTTATCTGTAGCATTCAACACAATGGTATTGCCCAAAGATTTCGACATCTTCGCTTTGCCATCAAAACCAGGTAAGCGTGCCATATTTGACAACAGGGCTTTACATTCTGGTAATAGATCATGACCAATTTGACGATTAATACGACGTACCACTTCGTTGGTTTGTTCGATCATTGGGAGTTGATCTTCACCAACAGGAACGACAGTCGCTTTAAATGCGGTAATGTCTGCTGCTTGTGCAATTGGGTAGCACAGGAAGCCTGCTGGAATATCACGCTCAAAATTACGTAATTGAATTTCAGCTTTTACAGTAGGGTTACGCTCTAAACGTGCAACAGTCACGTAATTGAGGTAAATCATGGTCAATTCATTCAACGCAGGTAAGCAAGACTGTACACAAATTGTGGTTTTGCTTGGGTCAATCCCGACAGCAAGATAATCGAGTGCAACTTGCAGGATGTTATTGCGGACTTTATCTGGATTATCAGCATTGTCTGTCATTGCTTGCGCATCTGCCAATAACAGATGTTGATGGTGACTATCTTGTAGACCTACACGAGAACGTAATGAACCGACAAAATGTCCGAGGTGGAGTTGTCCCGTTGGACGGTCGCCTGTCAAAATGATGGGACGTTGATCAATATTACTCATGATATGTTCCAAGATTCAGTAATTTCATAGATATAAGATTGATATTATTGTACGAGAAATAAATTTTTTTCGTCAGCGATAATTTTAACTTTTTCTTAAAATCATATTGTGATTTCACTGCGTGATTCTACAATGGCTGTATAAATACAAATCAGGAAATAAAAATGGCGAGTGGTTTATTACTATTACTAGATGATATTGCAACAATTTTAGATGATGTTGCAGTCATGAGTAAAATGGCAGCCAAAAAAACTGCTGGTGTTTTAGGTGATGACTTAGCGCTTAACGCCCAACAAGTCAGTGGTGTACGTTCAGATCGAGAATTACCAGTGGTCTGGAGTGTTGCAAAAGGTTCATTTGTTAATAAATTAATTCTCGTTCCATTGGCCTTATTGATTAGTGTTGTTGCCCCTTGGTTGATTAACCCGTTGCTTATGATCGGAGGTCTATTTCTCTGTTATGAAGGGGTGGAGAAGGTTGTGCATATGCTGTTTCATAAAAAAGCCAAAACAGCAGAGGAGGCCAGTGAAAACTTACAACACGTCGAAGTCGATTTAGCCAAATTTGAAAAGGAAAAAGTAAAGGGAGCGATTCGAACAGACTTTATTCTTTCTGCTGAAATTGTGGTGATTTCGTTAGGTACAGTTGCAACAGCTGCATTTATGACTAAAGTGACAGTATTAAGTATTATTGCAATCGTCATGACTGTCGGGGTATATGGCCTGGTTGCAATGATCGTAAAAATTGACGATTTAGGTTTATATCTTACACAACAAGCTTCTGAATTAAAAAATAAAATCGGTCGTGGTTTACTTGGTTTTGCTCCAATTTTAATGAAAACACTTTCAATTGTTGGAACGGTTGCAATGTTTTTAGTGGGTGGGGGGATTATTTCGCATACCATTCCTTTATTGCATCATTTTACTGAAGAAACGGTTGATCATTTAGAGCTCATTCCAAGTGTCGGTTCAATCATTGGTGCTTTAACACCAACCTTGATTAACTTAGGTATTGGTTTGCTTGCAGGCGCTGTTGTGTTGATGATTGTCAGTTTGATTAAGAAACTCTGGCCAAAAAAAGCATCTACTTAAACCTAGGTCGTCATCATCAGAATTATGTGAGGTAATTATGCGTTGGAAAGGTCGTCGAGTCAGTACCAATGTAGAAGACCGTCGTGGTGGTGGCGGTGCGAAAGCAGGTGGTATTAGTATTATTGGGCTAGTGGTCGCCTTTGTGGCTTGGAAATTTTTTGGGGTTGACCCTCAACAAGCCTATCAAGCGACACAAGCTGTAACCGCACAGTCTTCTCAACAAGGCAGTGCACCACAGAACTTGACTGCTGAACAAAAAGAGGCCAGTGAGTTTGTTGGAACGGTGTTGGCAGATACCGAAGATACGTGGACACCAATCTTTCAGCAGCTGGGGATGACTTATAAGCCGCCAAGCTTAGTACTCTTCAGTGGCGTTGTACGTTCAGGGTGTGGTACTGCACAGGCTGCGATGGGACCTTTTTATTGTCCGGCTGATCAGAAAGTTTATATTGATACCTCATTCTTTAAAGATATGCGTCAGCAAATGGGTATTTCTGGAGAACAAAATCAAACAGAACTTTCTCGTCAGGATCAGGCTGGGGATTTTGCTCAGGCCTATGTGATTGCGCATGAGGTGGGGCATCATATCCAAAACCTATTAGGTATTTCAGGTCAGGTGCAGCAAGCACGTGCACAGGCCAGTCAAGCACAAGGTAATCAACTCTCTGTACGTTTAGAATTACAGGCAGATTGTTTTGCAGGAATCTGGGCGCATCAGAATCAAAAACGTACGCAGTTCCTTGAACAAGGTGATATTGAAGAAGCAATGGATGCAGCCGAAAAAATTGGTGATGACTATTTACAACGCCGTGCGACTGGACAAGTTGTGCCAGATAGTTTTACTCATGGTACTAGTGAACAGCGGATGCAATGGTTTCAGATCGGTTTGAAATCAGGTGACGTGAATCAGTGTAATACCTTTAAATAGGACAAAAAAGGAGCGTTGCTCCTTGATTTTTATACGGAAGATATACGAATCAGAAGAACAATTAACGTAAAATAAGAGCGTCTATGCTGAATTGAGGATGATTGGTTTATTGTTGTGCCTAAACCATTTGTTAATATAAATTAAATAATAAGATGGATGAATTGCAGCATAGGCCTTCACTCTTTATTCAATTGCACAGTATTTTGAATTTTATCATTGATTAAAATTTTAAAATTTAAATAAAGTTTATGTTGTTAAAATTGAATAAATAAAGAGGTCATATGGGTAACTTTTTTCTTTTACAAGCATTGACGGTTGTTTTTGCCTTATCCATTGCGACGACCATTTTTAATAAACGAATTTTGGGTTTTCCTCAGGCCATTGGTGTTCCAATTGTCTCGGCTATTTTTGTCTTTATTTTGCAGTGGGGTGCAAGTTTATTAAATGGTAATCAATTTATTACCATTAATATTCATAATATTGAAGCTGCTGTAAGAAATATTGATTTTTATGATTTTCTAATCAATGGTGTGATTTGTTTTATTTTAACGTCATCTGCGCTGAAATTTAGAATTTCAGATTTAAGGAGTTACTGGAAGCCAATTGGTATTTTAGCCACGATTGCACTGGTGTTATGTGCAGGATTTTACGCAGGATTATTGTATTTATTTCAATGGTTGGTTGGTTATCCAGTTCCAATTGGTGTTTTACTATTATTAGGAGCTGCACTTGGAGCAACAGATCCAATTGGCGTTAAAGGGGTATTAAGTTCTATTCGGGCACCGCACCATTTGATTGTAAAACTAGAAGGTGAGTCTTTATTTAATGATGCAATGTGTATTGCCTTATTTATGACGCTATTAAAAGTTTTACAGGGGGAGCATTTTTCATTACTGGCAACAATTGAAACGTTATTATATGAAATCTTTGTTGCAGTGATTATTGGTTTTGCATTTGGTTTTGCGATCTTACGTTTACTAAGAGGTAAACATGAGATGGAGTCTTTGATTTTAACTACTGCACTACTTGCAAGTGGTTCTTATCTCGTTGCTTTATTTGCGCATGCATCTGCTCCGATTGCCTGTGTCATTGGTGGTTTGATTGTCGGTAACAAGTGGCAGGAAATTCGCGAACAAAGAGAAATTCGTGAAGTGAACCATTTTTGGCATACTGTTGAAGGGATTATCAATTCATTCCTGTTTACTTTGATCGGTTTAGAGCTGTTTATTCTGGATTTAAGTGCCAACTTAATTATTGGTGGCATCATTGCCTTTATTATTCTTCATTTATCTCGTTTTGCAGCAAACTTCGCTGCTTTTGCCCTATTTCCATCCTTCCGTAATAAAAGTTACAACGGCAGTTTAGCTATTCTTTCGTGGGGCGGTGTCCGCGGAGGGATTTCACTGGCGTTGATCCTTGCTGTGGCGAATATTCCAGAATTGAGCCAATACAGTAGTATCTTGATTGGCTATACCTTTATTAGTGTACTACTGTCAGGTGTGGTTTGTGGTCTTGGTTTACCCGCCGTGATGAATGCTTTCTATTACAATCCGAGTGAAGAGACACAAGGGCTGAAGGGGTTCTACCAGCGGATGTGTAATAAGATGAATCGTCGTGGTTTTAAATATATTGTTGGTGAGGATAGCTTGGGGAGAGAAACGATTACTATCTATAATCCTGAAATTTTATTGGATCAGAAAACTGAAGATGGTGTAGCAACCATGCACCATCCAAATAAGAGAGAAGAAGTTAAGCGATTAGAGAATCCTGATAATTTTTAATTGCATATTTTTGTTTTTTGTTAAAAAAGCCTTTTTTATAAAAAAGGCTTTTTATTTTATTAGGTAAATAAAAGTTAAACTATATTTGAATTTTAATTAAATAACAATTTGAAAATTTAATTTGTATTTTGTTATTTAAATAATATATTTAAAAAGTTTGTTAAATTAAATTTAAATACCTTTTAGGAATCTAATGGCTTATTTTGTCATATTTGTTTAGAAGTGTAATTTTTATAATTATTAAGAAAAGCTTTTTTATTTTTTAATCTTTTAAATCATGATCTTATTTTGTTGTAAAAAAATATTACAATGTAAGTTTGTTTTTTTATTTTGTGCGCTATTTAACATTTATTTTGTTTGATTTAAAGTGTTGCTGTGAACTCTATCACTTAGAAACAATAATTTAAACTTAAGTTAATAATGTAATTAAGAATTGATTAAGAATTAATAATTTATAATGAGGAATATAACCATGTCTCAAATACAGATTATTTCCAAGGAAAGTCATCAAACCCTTGTAAATACGACGGGAAAAACAGCAACATTACCCTCTGAACCTTCAGTTGTATTAATTAAGGTCTCTGCAAATGATATTTCAGTTGTTAAGAGAGATGGTGAAAATGCTGTTGTAGTATTAAAAAATGGCGAAACAATCGTTATTCATAATTTCTTTAATAATAGTGAGGTAGCAGATAACAGCCTTGTACTACAGGGTGATGATAATCAATTAGTCTGGGCACACTTTAAGGATATGGAAAGTGATGCGGATGCTGATGCCGATGCGGACGCAGATGCAGATGCTGACTCGGATGATGATGATCATGAAGGGGCTGTCTTTTTAGAAGAAACACCAGCGGTAGTACCCGAAGCGGCAGCGGCACCTGTTGAAGCAGCAACATTGCAGCCAATTCAGGCAGTAGAACCATTACTTTATGCAGGTGAAGCATCGAGTGGTTTTAGTCCATGGTTGTGGGCTTTACCTGTACTTGCGATTGGCGGGATAGCCGCAGCAGCAAGTGGCGGCGGTGGAGGTGGGGGCAATAATGACAACAATACAGATACCACACCACCAAATACGGATGCCGTAAAATTTAATATTGATCCAGTCACTGCAGACAATGTCCTGAATGCGGCAGAATCATCAGGCAATGTAACCTTAACTGGAAGCTTGACAGGCGTACCTGCAGATGCAGCGAGCACTGTTGTAACCGTTGTTGTGAATGGTGTGACTTATACAGCAACAGTCAATTCAGCGAATGGTACTTGGAGTGTGAGTGTACCAGGTAGCGGTTTATTGGCTGATGGGGATAAAACGATTGATGCGAATGTTAAGTTTACAGATGCAGCAGGCAATAGCAGCAATGTAACAGATACCCAAGTGTATACGGTTGATACCACAGCACCAAATGCACCAGAGATTAATCCAATCAATGGCACAGACCCAATTACAGGGACTGCAGAACCAGGTTCGACGGTTACGGTGACCTTCCCAGATGGTAGTACAGTTCAAGTACCAACTGATCCAAGCACAGGGGTATGGACCACACCAAATCCAGGTAACTTACCAAATGGAGGTACAGTAACTGCGGTTGCGACAGATCCAGCAGGTAACCCATCTGTACCTGGTACAGAAACGGTGGATACAGTTGGCCCAGATGTTTCAGGTACAACCCTCAATATTGACTCTGTGACAGCAGACAATGTCCTGAATGCGACAGAATCAGCGGGCAATGTAACCTTAACTGGAACCTTGACAGGCGTGCCAGCAGATGCAGCAACCACAGTGGTAACGGTTGTAGTGAATGGTGTGACCTATACAGCGACAGTCAATTCAGCGAATGGCACTTGGAGTGTGAGTGTGCCAGGTAGCGGTTTATTGGCTGATAGCGATAAAACCATTGATGCCAAAGTTACGTTTACAGATGCGGCAGGCAATAGCAGCAATGTAACAGATACTCAAGTGTATACAGTTGATACAACTGCACCAAATGCGCCAGAGATTAATCCAATCAATGGCACAGACCCAATTACAGGGACTGCAGAACCAGGTTCGACGGTGACGGTGACATTCCCAGATGGTAGTACAGTTCAAGTACCAACTGATCCAACCACAGGGGTATGGACCACACCAAATCCAGGTAATTTACCAAACGGCAGTACCGTTACAGCAGTAGCAACAGATCCAGCAGGTAATCCATCTACACCAGGCACAGAGACTGTGGATACAGTTGGGCCAGATGTTTCAGGTACAACCCTCAATATTGACTCTGTGACAGCAGACAATGTTTTGAATGCGGCAGAATCAGCGGGCAATGTAACCTTAACTGGAACCTTGGCAGGTGTGCCTGCAGATGCGGCAACTACAGTGGTCACGGTTGTAGTCAATGGTGTGACTTATACAGCGACAGTCAATTCATCGAATGGCACTTGGAGTGTGAGTGTGCCAGGTAGCGGTTTATTGGCTGATAGTAATAAAACCATTGATGCCAATGTCACGTTTACAGATGCAGCAGGAAACAGCAGCAATGTAACAGATACCCAAAC
>NZ_KB850072.1:2413386-2623269 GCF_000369525.1 Acinetobacter higginsii | reverse complement strand
ATCTGAGCTAAGGCTTTTATAGAAGGTGTAAAGAAAAGTCCTTTCTGACAATTTTTGATAAATATTATA
This sequence comes from Acinetobacter higginsii, assembly GCF_000369525.1. Taxonomy (GTDB): domain Bacteria; phylum Pseudomonadota; class Gammaproteobacteria; order Pseudomonadales; family Moraxellaceae; genus Acinetobacter; species Acinetobacter higginsii. Next base: position 2,623,200 of record NZ_KB850072.1, on the reverse strand, counting down.
AAAGATTGGACGTGTGCTAGTTTTTTGAACAGATTAGTCAGTTGAAAAGCTTTTTCCTTGTATGCGGAAACATTGCTTTATGTTATAAATATTTTTATAGGCATGTTTTTTGCTTATTTTAATAAAAGGAAAGACTATGAAATTATCTGTTGGATTGAAAGTTGCGAACAGCTTATCGTTAACTCCTCAATTGCAGCAGGCCATACGTCTTTTACAGTTATCCAGTTTAGAACTGGAACAAGAAATTCAAATCCAGTTAGACAGTAATCCATTACTTGAAAAAATAGAAGATATGGGGACCATGGAAAGTCTTTCTTCACTAGAAGAAAAAGAGAATGGAGACTTAACCACTGAACTGAATGCTGATCATCTTCCAAATGATTTACCCGTTGATACTGAATGGGATGATATTTATACCCATCAATCTACTGCGTTGGCCTCACCAGAATATGAAGAAAGAGAAGACAATCGTCAGGTACATTTAAGCCTCAAAGAGCATATTTTAGATCAAGTCAATCTCTTGCATTTTTCAACGGTAGATAAATTGATTGCATATTGCATCGTAGACTCCCTTGATGATAAAGGATTCCTCGACGCAGAGTTGGATGACATTTTACTTGCTGTTTCCCGTCTTTTACAGGAAATGGAGAGTGAGGAAGAAGTTGAGCAAGATGAAATTATTGTTGTTTTAAAACATATTCAACGTCTTGATCCTATTGGTGTCGGTTCCAGAAATTTAGCAGAATGCTTGAAAATCCAACTTGAAACTTTTAATGAAAAAGTTCCTTATCTAGCTGAAGCTAGAAATTTATTGAAATACTATGAGTTATTGATTTCGAATGATTTGAATAAGTTGTTAAAGCAAACAGGGTTATCTAAAGAGCAATTAAAAAGTGCCGTTGATTTGTTAAAGACTTTGAAGCCTTATCCTGGGTTAGAGTTCAATCAACAAGAATCTGAATACCAAGTTCCTGATGTAGTCGTGTCGAAGAAAGATCAACATTGGCAAGTTCAGCTTAACCCTGATGTATTGCCTAAGTTACGCATTAATTCTTTTTATTCAGGCATGATTCGTAGAGCTGATCAAAGTGATGATAATGTCTATTTGCGCAATCAAATGCTGGAAGCGAAGAATTTTATCAAGAGTATTGATGAGCGTCATAAGACATTGTTGAAAGTAGCAACCTGCATTGTTGAGCATCAGAGAGCTTTTTTGGAGCAAGGCCCAGAAGCGATGAAGCCTTTAGTACTTCGTGATGTGGCAGAAGAAGTTGAATTACATGAGTCGACCGTATCTCGTGTGACAACCAATAAATATATGCTGACACCACGTGGTTTATTTGAATTGAAATACTTCTTTTCTAGTCATGTTGGAACAACAACAGGTGGTGAGGCTTCATCGACGGCAATTCGAGCCATGATTAAAAAACTCGTTTCAAGCGAGAATCCACGTAAGCCTTTGTCGGATAATGCAATTGCTGAAATGTTGAAGAATGAAGGGATTGAGGTGGCTCGACGCACGGTGGCAAAATATCGTGAATCGTTACATATTGCCTCATCTTCTGAAAGAAAAGTCTTGATCTAAATTTCAAGGTGTGACTATTCTAGGGGTTCATTATTACGGAATAATGAATTTTTTTAATGATCACTAGAGGAATCGCTGAAATGATTTAATGGATATTGAACCACTGATAATGTGCATTAAATTTGCTGAAGCGATTTTCTTGTATCCTGAGAAAAAGGTGAGGGATAGAATTATGCAAATAACGATTCGTGGGCACCATTTAACCATTACACCAGCCATTGAAGAAAATATAAAAGAAAAGTTTAGTCAAATGACCAAGCATCTAGATCAGGTCAATAGTATGCAAATCAAGCTGGCTAAAGATCATCAAATTGACAAACGTTCACACAAAGGTAGTGCAAATCATATCGCTGAAGCGATTATACGTTTGCCAGGGGTAGAACTGTTTGCACAGGCGACAGCCGATGATATGTATACTTCAATTCGAAAACTGACAGACAAATTAAAACGCCAGCTAGCAAAACATCGGAAAATTCAATGTTCGTACCAACATGAACTGGCACTTTTGAGTTAATTTTTTATTTTGTATAAGAGGCTTTTTGTGAAGCCTCTTTTTTTATTGATAAAAAAAGAAACTGCTTACTGAATTATGTGAAAAAGTTATAGTAAAATAGCTGGTTTTACACCAATGGTTGTATAAGAGGCCTTGTAATGAATAGTGAGCAGCTCACGCAAATTTTAAAAGAAGCTTTCCCTGAAGCAGAAGTAGCAGTGAGCGGTCAAGCTGGGAAATTTGACCTTCGTATTGTGGATGATCAGTTTGAAGGTAAGCGTACCGTTGCTCGTCAACAAGCCGTTTATGCACCTCTAAATTCTTATATTGCGAGTGGCGCAGTTCACGCTGTTACGATTCGCGCAATGACAAAAGACGAATGGCGCAAAGCAAGCCTTTTCGGAGCTTAAATATTAATGGATAAATTTTTAATTACGGGCGGTGTTAAGCTCGAAGGTGAAGTACGCATTTCTGGTGCTAAAAATGCTGCTTTACCTTTACTTGCAGCAATGATCCTTGCTGACTCTCCGATTAAGCTAACCAATGTACCTAATCTAAAAGATGTAAACACATTGGTTAAGTTGATTGCTGGTCTTGGTGTGACCATGAGCTATGAAGGTGAAACGGTTTGTGCTGATGCATCAACATTGGATAACCAGTTTGCACCATATGAACTCGTACGCACCATGCGTGCATCTATTTTGGTGCTTGGTCCTTTGTTAGCGCGCTATGGTAATGCAAAAGTATCATTACCAGGCGGCTGTGCAATTGGCTCACGTCCAGTCGATCAACACTTAAAAGCTTTAGAAGCTTTAGGTGCGCAGATTGAAGTTGAAAATGGCTATGTCCATGCTTCAGTTGATGGTCGTTTGAAAGGCGGTGAAGTTGTTTTTGATATGGTGACCGTTGGCGGTACCGAGAATATCTTGATGGCTGCGGCACTGGCTGAAGGTGTGACCACGATTCGTAATGCTGCTCGTGAACCTGAAATTACCGATCTTGCGCAAATGTTGATTAAGATGGGCGCTAAAATTGAAGGTTTAGATACAGATACTTTAGTTGTTACTGGTGTTGAAAGTTTGCATGGTTGTGAATATGCCGTTGTTGCAGACCGTATTGAAACAGGTTCATATTTAGCTGCCGCTGCCATTACTGGTGGACGAGTGAAGACTACCCATACTGATCCTTCATTATTAGAAGCAGTATTGGATAAGTTTGAAGAAATGGGTGCTGAAGTCACGCGTGGTGATGACTGGATTGAATTGGATATGCAGGGCAAACGTCCTAAAGCCGTGAGCTTTAGAACATTACCGCATCCAGAATTTCCAACAGACATGCAAGCGCAAATTATGGCAGTCAATGTGATTGGACGTGGCTTTGCAACGATTTCTGAAACCATTTTCGAAAACCGTTTTATGCATGTACCAGAACTTTCACGTATGGGTGCGAATATCCAAGTGGAAGGACATGATGCGGTGGTAACAGGTGTGGAAACACTTCAAGCTGCACCTGTCATGGCGACAGATTTACGTGCTTCATTTTCACTTGTTTTAGCTGCTTTGGTTGCTGAAGGTGAAACATTGGTTGACCGTATCTATCACATTGATCGTGGTTACGAACATGTGGAAGAAAAATTGCAAAGTTTAGGTGCTCAGATTAAGCGAGTAAAAGGATGAATGACTTAAGAAACGATGATCCAAATTTTGACGTAATGGGCAATTTTGATCATGGTTTAACTTTAGCACTCAGTAAAGGTCGTATCTTAAAGGAAACTTTACCCTTGCTTGAAAAGGCGGGTATTAATTTACTTGAAGATCCAGATAAATCACGCAAATTGATTTTCCCAACCACGCACAAAAAAGTTCGTATTTTGATTCTACGTGCTTCTGATGTTCCGACTTATGTTGAGAATGGTGCAGCAGACTTTGGTGTAGCGGGTAAAGATGTATTGATGGAACATGGTGCGCAACATGTTTATGAGTTGCTCGACCTAAAAATTGCCAATTGTAAGTTGATGACGGCGGGTAAAGTCGGCATGGAACGACCAAAAGGCCGTTTAAAGATCGCGACCAAATACGTTAACTTGACTCGTCAATACTATGCAAGCCTCGGTGAGCAGGTGGATGTCATTAAGCTATACGGATCAATGGAACTTGCACCTTTGGTTGGGTTGGGTGATTACATTGTTGACGTGGTTGATACAGGTAATACTTTACGTGCTAATGGCTTAGAACCATTAGAAGAAATTTGCAAAGTTTCTTCACGCTTAATCGTCAATAAGGCGAGCTTTAAGCGTAAGCAAGCGGTGTTAAATCCGATTTTGACGCAACTCGAACAAGCCATTAAAGCACGTCAAAACTAAGTTTTAGATTGAATTGAATAAAAAGGTCAGCTTCGGTTGGCCTTTTTATTTGAGTTTATCTGGATTACGTAAAGAATAAATGCTTTGCAGTTGTTGCTGATCATTGAAAGCAAAAGTAAGTACCATGACACAACAATGGTCTGAGTCATAGAGTTTAAAACCGACACTGCCATTGATATGGCACATTTCCCAAGAGAGCTCTGTCCACGCCTGAAAAAGTAAGCGTTCAAAGAAACGTAATATAGGTGGTTGGCCAATGAAAGGCTGTCGAATAGCTGAGACTTTACCACCGCCATCCGCTGCAAATTGGATCTCGTCACTAAGTAACTGTGTGAGTTGATTCAGGTCGTGTGAATGAATGGCGACCTTGAAGGCATTGAGTAAGTTGATTTGCTGCTGAGTCGGATGATTCGAGAGAACGTTCGGTTCATCCGCAATTCGTTTCCTGCTACGGGCCACCAATTGTCGACAATTACTTTGTTGTTCCCGAAGGATTTCTGAAATTTCAACATAATCAAGATTAAAAATGTCATGTAGTAAATATGCTGCACGTTCTTTAACTGAAAGCTTTTCAAGAATCAAAAGAAAAGCAGTAGAGAGGGTATAGTCGGATTCGACCGAGAATGTTTCTGTATGATGATAGGGTTCAGGTAACCATGTTCCCGTATATTCAGTTCTAGACCTGTGGTGAGCGCGGAGTAGATCAATGCAATGGCGTGTGCATACAGAGGTCAGCCAAGCTTGAGGATTGAGAATATCTTGCTTAGGTTGCTGTTGCCATTTTATAAAAATATCCTGTAAGACATCTTCAGCATCACTTGTTGTCCCTAATAGTCGATAAGCAAGACCGAACAGGAATGTTCGGCTTGTCTCAAAAATAGTTAAATCTTGTTGGCTAATCATGCCTGATGCTTTCATAGATGTTAATGCTGTGAAATTGCAATTCGATTCCACAAATTAATCATGCCAATCAGTAAAGTTAAAGCTGAAATTTGCGGCTCACTGAAATATTTTAATAGTGTTATACGGAAAGGCTCATAATCAGTGAGCGGGTGTAAAGTCGTGAGTGCTTCAACCCAAGCAAAGGCGGCTTTTTCCTGATCTGTATAATCATTGCAATGTCGCCATACCACCAAACGGTCCAAACGTGATTGTATTTCACCATCTTCCAAAGCTTCTGTGATATGCATCTTCACACAAAAAGCACAGCCATTGATTTGTGAGGCGCGTAATAGAACAAGATGATAAAGCGAGCGATCTATCAAAGCTGAATCGAGAATGTTTTGATGGACTTGATAGAGATGATGAATTGACTCTGGTAAGTGTTTTTTAGGATGAATATTGAGTGTCGTCATTATAGTGTTCCTGATTAAAATCAACGTAGGTATTCATTTGACGACTCAGCCTTTTGTTTTGTGACAAATGGAATAAAAAAAATTTAACTTTTGTTTTTGATAGCTAAATGTTTTGATTAAAAAGATAAAAGTAGAGATTGTGGATTGATCGAAGAACCTTCTCTTTCTGATTGATTTTTTTAGCCTATATTGTGCCCACAAGTACACTGAAAAAGAGTAAACTTAGCGCTCTCTTATTCGCCTTGTGGGTAAATTGATGCGACGTTTATCGACTCAGGATCAAAATTTTAAACAGACATTTGCTGAACTTTTAGCATTTGAAACGGTTAATGATCCTCAATTAATTCAAACTGTAGATCAAATTATTGCTGATGTACGTCAGCATGGTGATGATCATGTGCTTAAATTAACGCAACAGTTCGATCGACATCCAGCGCATCAATTCTCTGATTTAGAACTGACTCAAGCACAGCTCAAAACTGCATTTGATGGTTTAAGTGTTGAAATCCGTGAAGCATTAGAGCTTGCTGCAAAACGCATTCGTTCTTTCCATCAAGCACAAAAGCAGGAAGGTTGGACCTATATCGATGAGTTGGGTAATACCTTAGGTCAAAAAGTCACACCTTTGGATCGTGTAGGGATTTATGTGCCTGGCGGATTAGCCTCTTATCCATCATCGGTACTTATGAATGCTTTGCCTGCACATGTTGCAGGGGTTCCTGAAATTATTATGGTGGTTCCGGCACCAAATGGTGAGTTGAATCCATTGGTATTAGCAGCTGCCTATTTAGCTGGGGTGAGCCGAGTGTTTACCATTGGTGGTGCACAGGCCGTTGCAGCATTGGCTTATGGAACACAAACCATTCCAGCAGTAGACAAAATTACCGGACCAGGCAATCGATTTGTAGCAGCCGCAAAACGTGCGGTGTTTGGTCAAGTCGGTATCGATATGATTGCAGGCCCTTCGGAAATTCTGGTCTATGCCGAAGGTGAAAATAATGCTGAATGGCTAGCCATGGATGTCTTGTCTCAAGCTGAGCATGACACCGTTGCACAAGCGATTTTCATTACCCCAGACGAAACGCTGTTAAATGCGGTTGAAGCTGCGATTGAAAAACATTTAACTGAATTACCAAAAGCCGAAATTTCCAAAACATCGATTCAAAATCGTGGTGCATTGGTATTGGTAAAAGATCGTGCAGAAGCAATTGAATTGATTAATCAGGTGGCACCAGAGCATTTGGAACTTTGTCTTGATGATGCTGAATTGATGAGTCAGGAGATTCGTCATGCGGGTGCAATCTTTATGGGACGTTATACCCCAGAAGCCATTGGTGATTATTGTGCTGGTCCAAACCATGTCTTACCGACATCGGGTACTGCACGTTTTTCTTCACCGCTCGGTGTTTATGATTTTCAGAAACGCTCTAGCTTAATTATGTGCTCTGAAGAGGGTGTGAAGAGCTTGGCAAAAGCAGCCGATGTTCTGGCAGTGCAAGAAAATCTTGATGCCCATGCGCGCTCAGCCCGTTATCGTTACCAATAACCGATTCAAAGATTGATAGGGGCTGGTTAGCCCCTTTTTTTAGGATACATGAGAGTAGAACAATGACGTTTACAGCAGAACAAATGCGTTTTTGGAGCCCCGAGGTTCGTGAATTAGAGCCTTATGTACCCGGTGAGCAGCCTAAAATTCAAAACTTACTCAAACTCAATACCAATGAAAACCCATATCCGCCATCACCAAAAGTGGTAGAAGCAGTGCAAGCTGTTTTAGCAGATCATGCTGATGCCTTACGTCTATACCCTGACCCAGACGCGACGGCGTTAAAGCAGGCGATTGCCAAGCAGCAGCATGTTGATGTGGCTCAAGTCTTTGTCGGTAATGGGTCGGATGAGGTACTGGCACATATCTTCAAAGCTTTTTTTATCCAGAAACAACCGATTCTTTACCCAGATATTACCTATAGTTTTTATCCTGTTTATAGCCAGTTTTTTGCAACTCAAACCAAGCAGATTCCTTTGAATGAAAACTTCGAAATTGATGTATCGGATTATGCGCAGGAAAATGGCGGTATTATTATCACCAATCCGAATGCCCCAACCAGTATTGCGCTAGGCTTGGAACATATTGAACAAGTGCTTAAAGCAAATCCAGATCGTGTGGTCGTGATTGATGAAGCCTATGTTGATTTTGGTGCTGAGTCAGCAGTGCAATTGGTCAATCGCTATGAAAATTTAGTGGTTTGTCAAACGACATCTAAGTCTCGTTCACTGGCGGGCTTACGCGTTGGTTTTGCTATTGCACAAGCACATTTGGTTGCGGCACTTGAAGCTGTAAAAAATAGTTTTAACTCCTATCCAATCGATCGTTTTGCCATTGCAGCGGCCGTGGCTTCATTCGAAGATCAAGCTTATTTTGAAGCGCAATGTGCCAAAGTGATAGAGAGCCGAGAAAAATTAGTAAGTGATCTTACAGCTTTAGGCTTTGAGGTATTGCCTTCGAAAGCCAATTTTATCTTTGCCACACATCCGCAACATGATGCTGATCAGCTCGCTCAACAATTGCGTGAACAGGGGATTATTGTGCGTTATTTCAATAAGCCGCGCATTAATCAATTCTTGCGTATCACGATTGGTACAGATGAACAAAACCAGCGTTTAGTCGATACGCTTAAAACGCAAATTTTATAAATCTGTATTGACGCTTATTGTTCAGAAGTCTGCCATGTATTGAGTAAATCAAGCATGGCAGAAATTTTATCAAAGCATTCTTGATATTCTGCTTCTGCATCAGAGGCAATGGTGATGCCGCCACCCGCCCACATCGATAATTGATCTTGATATTTTTGAATACTACGAATCAAGATATTCCAGCAACCAGTACCATCGAAATTAAAATAACCTAAGCTACCACAATAGGCACCACGCGGTGCACCTTCTAATTCTTCAATGATTTGCATAGCACGAATCTTCGGTGCACCTGTGATTGAACCACCTGGTAAGGCAGACAATAACATTTGCATTGGATTGATGTCTGCTTTTAAAGTTGCCGTAATTTCGCTGACCATATGATGAACTTGATTAAAGCTTTCAATTTCAAATAATTTGGTTGTTTCAACAGAGCCTGTTTCAGCATAGACACTCAAGTCATTGCGGAGCAAATCGACAATCATGACATTCTCAGCCTGATCTTTTTCAGAGTGGCTGAGTTTATCCTTTGAGATCTGATCTTGTTGTGGATCGTCAAAACGTGGCATGGTGCCTTTGATTGGACGTGTTTTAATTTCTCGGTTGTCCTTGAATTCAATAAACAGTTCAGGAGAGCAACTGAGCAATTCAAAATCATTGATTTTGAGATAACCCGCATAGGGGGCTTGGGTGAGTTCCCATAAATCATGGGCACGACTTAATAATGAACCTTGTACATGCGCTGTAAATTCTTGAGTCAAGTTAATTTGATAACAATCCCCCGCTTTGATGTACTCTTGAACTTGGTTGAATGCAGTGAAGTACTGCTGTTTCGTCCAACGAGGGTGGCATTGCTGATTTAAAGATAGTGCATTGAGTTGTTTTGGTGTATTGATCAAATCGGAAATGTGTTGATAGATACTTTCAGCCTGAGCTTCATCACTATAAAAGTACCATTCACCTTGCTGAAACTTTAAAAAGCTGGTGTATTGACCCAAGAAAAAACTTGGCTGTGGGCATGCATCAATTGTTGTAAATTGATCTGCACTATAGTCATAACTAAAGAAGCCAATATATCCACCATAAAATCCATCAGGATGATCAGAAGAGGAGGTGCCATCAAACTGAGAGAAGTCGAGGAGAGAGCGTACTTCTGATTTGATTTGATATTGATTGAATTGTATTTGTTGAAATTGTTGAAGCTTAGATTGCTGAAAAATTAGAAACTCTTTGGGTAAAAATGCAATAACAGGTGCACCTTGGTCATGCAAATAAACTAAGCCAGTCAAATCAAACAGTCGGGACAGAAGCTCAAATGCAGAAGTGAGTTGCGTGTTAAGCTTTTGCTGAAAATAAGACATAAAACGGAAATACTGGCTATACATTTGAAGAGAGAAATTGTACTACATCCAAAAATATCAAACTGATGTTTATCCTACTGTTTGATGAAAAAACGGATGCTTTTGCGCGAAGATTGCTTAGATCAAATAAATGATGTATTTATCAGATTAGAATGAATAAAGCACTTTTGTTAACACTTCTTATCTGATTTTTGACGATGATAAATGGTCAATAGATTTAGGTTTAGATTTGATGTTCAAAAAATATAATAAAAAATCATGAATAATTACATGTTGTTGTCACGATTTTTTTGAATAGTTTGGATTGAGTGTTTTATATGCCGTTTGTCGGTTAGTGCATAAAAATCAGTTAACAGGAGTTGAACATAAAATAACAAACAGGTAATTTAGTAATTGCTAAGCGAACTACTCAAGGATTGGAAGTTCAAGTTGTCATTTAAGAATAAAACGACCGTGGACAGTTTAGAGTAGTGTAAGTCAAAAAATAAATGCTCTTGGGAGAGTGCTCAATGAAAATGTTTACTAAACTAGCTTTAGTTTCTTCAATGGCGATTAGCGCAAATGCAATGGCTATGCAGTCAATGGATGATGCTGCACTAAGCGCTGCAACAGGTCAAGATGGTATTAATCTTGGTATCGGAATTTCCAAAATTGAAATCGACAAAGTCTTAATCCATGATAATGATGGTTTAGCGACAGATGCAACAATTAGTGGTGGGGTTGCTAGCTCAACTAACCCAGCGATTGCTGGTGGTACAGCGACTGCAGGTGCGATTGTTGTAAATGATATTTCTATCTCGGCTCCAGAAGCGGTTGATGCAAATGGTGTGGGCACAGGTAGTTATGATACATCACGTATGTTGGCAACTGGCAATTTAGCAGATATTCGAATTGACTCAGATGCTGGTGCTGGTAATGGTAATACAGCATTCTTGAATATTGCTGCAAAAGTTTCAGGTTTAGATATCAGTATTGGTGAAATTGGTGTTTCTGCTTCAACAGGTGGCAATACTGGTACAGCAGGTTCTTCTGGTACAGGCATCCGTCGTGGTAATGATACTGCTAACTATAATGCAATTTTATCGGGTTTAACTTTAAAAACTGGTCAAATGAATGCTAACATCCAGTTGGGTGCAGCTCCTCAAGGTGCGATGATCGTATTAGATACCAAAATGGTTGGTGGTTTAGAAATTAAAGATCTTGGTATTCTAGATAACTCTACAAATGGTGCTACGATTGCGACAGGCGTAACGACAACTGCTGCTGGTGAAATTCGTCTTGATAGCATTAAAGTTGCTGATGCTAGTGGTACGGATCTGTCTGTAGATGCTAAAGTGAGTGTTTATGGTCCAAGCGCTGCGAATAATGGCTTCTTGAAAATTGTAACAGGCACAACTAGCCCTGGAACAGACGTTTACATTAAGGGTGTTCATTTGGGTAGTGCTGCTGCTGCATCAATTGGTGATGTCGAAGTTCAAGGTATGCGTACTTATTACAACCCAACTCATGCTTTTGGTGCTGATACTATGGGTACAGCAATTACAATTTCTGGTCACTAATCAGTTTAGTAGCCAAAACAAAAAAAGCGCTTTATGCGCTTTTTTTTTATTTAAGTAAAAATCCTGATCAATAAATTAATAAATGGGTTGCTTATCAAGACGACTTTGCAGGTTTAAGAACTTGGATTGTTATTTTTAATAGGTTATATAAGTAATTTATTGTTGTGAAAGAGTTGCATTAAAGGTGGTAATTGTTTAATTGTGGGCTTAATTATAAAAAAATAACATTCCGTCAAAAAAAACCAAAAAAAAGATGTATTTTCTTATAAAAAAAGGTATCTTCAACTTGCAAGGATGGAGTGTCTTGGACACTAAAAATAAAATGAATAAGGCAAGTGCTGCCATTGTTAGAAAAAGAGACTTATGTTAGAGATCGCTTTAGGCTCGGCATTGATGTATTACTTTACAACGCAAGCCTTTGAAATAGAAAAAAAACCAGAGGGGACTGTATTCTATACAGAAACTTTGGATTCTCGTAACCCTTCGTTCACACGGAATCATCGCGAAGCAGTGGTGATTAAGCCGGCCGTAGAGGAGCAGTTTCGTGGAATTGTTCGCCAAGCTTATGATTATAGCTGTGGTTCAGCAGCATTAACGACACTGTTAAATGGTTTTGGTGGTTTACAATTAACTGAACAACAAACAATGAGCGGTCTACTCCAATATGGAGAGTATCAGCGTATCATTGAGCGTCGAAGTTTCTCCTTATTAGATATGAAACGTTTTGTCTCCGCTCTAGGGATTAATAGTGGTGGCTATCGTGGGGAGTTTTCTGATCTTACCTCTTTGAAACAACCAGCGATTGTTCCTATTACCTATGCTGGCTTTAAACATTTTGTTGTATATAAAGCGTATAAAGATGGAAGGGTTTATGTTGCTGATCCTGCATTAGGAAATATCAGTTTCGATGAGAACCGATTTAAAGATATATGGGACAACAATACATTATTTATTGTTGATATTCCTCAGCAATATCAAAAGAGTTTGTTGGCATTACAAGATGCGGATATGCGCCATGTTGAAGATGCAACCGTAAATCGTTATGCGCTTGCTGAAATTCAATTTCCGACACAAAAACTGGAGCGCCTTGCAGATAAGGCTTCGACAATGCGTCGAGTATTAGATGCGGATCCAAGCTCAGCTACTTATAACCAACCAATTACGACCTATATGCGCTTATATTACAAGCGGAAGTAATTTAGAAAAATCAGTAAAATTAATGTAATAGGATGCAAAGTAAAATGAATCATACATGGATGAAAATGAGTGTGTTGGCCTTAAGTTTAAGTGCGATCACATCTACACTTTACGCAGCAGAACAACAACCTACCACTGAACCTGTAACCTCTGAGGCGGATCAGGTGTCGGTAGCGGATGTACAGGGGAATACGATTGCTGAAAGCCCAGCAAGCGCTGTTGTGAATAATAGCTCGGTTGTTGAGGGAAGTCAGGCTGATCAGGCTGCAAGTGCTTTACAGAAAAAAGAAAGTGATGCAACTCAAGAAACAAATTTACAAGAAGTGTTCACTTCAAATGAGCGTCAGTATTCATTAATTAAAAAAGGTATTTTTTCATCATACTATGATTTGGATTATACCTATTATCGTGATAGTCGTCTTGATTTAGCAATGAGTGATAGTAATAGTTCGCTATCAAGATTGCGTGTAGAGGAAGATGCTAACCATACTTTAACCAATACGTTTACAGTTCAATATGGCGTATTAGATAACGTGACATTATCAGCATCTGTACCTTTTGTAGCTAAAAAAGAACTTTTAAAAGATCAAACAACGGCTGGATTAGGTGATATTAATTTTGGTGCTCGTTGGGAACCATTTCCTTTAAAACAGGGCCGTTTGCCATTGGTTCTATTTGGTAGCTTATCAACTAAAACAGGTGATAGCCCATATGAGGTAGGAGTAGATGAGCTATCAACAGGTAAAGGTTATTATTCAGTTGGTGCTGGAGCAAGTACACGTAAATATATTGATCCTGTTGTATTATTTGCATCGGTTTCAACTAGTTATGGTCTAAAAGAGTCTGGACTCAATCAATTGCGCGGAAGCCGTGTTTTAGAAAGCTTTGATCCGGGCCTCAGCGGTGGATTCTCTTTTGGTTTTGCTTATTCATTTAACTATGACGTGTCATTGACCATGTCATATCAACAAAGCTTTAATACTGGAGCAAAATTCTATTTCGAGAATGATGAAAGTTATAAATCTGCTGACCAGAGTAGTGCTATGTTGTCATTTGCTTTAGGGGTGCGTGTATCGCCTGAAACCATTGTCAATGGTACTGTCGGGATCGGTTTAACGGAAGATGCGCCAGATGTATCACTAGGCTTATCTTTCCCGCTTGATATCATAGGTTTTGGTAAAAAAGCTCGTTAAGGAGATGTAATAATGGTGAAACACCTTAAATTATGTCCATTAACGATAGCAATTTTTTTTGCTGGACTATCGAGTGCTACTCATGCACAACTTGGGCAAGACTTATCAGTAGATTTACGTTCTTTGGCTTTAGGTAATGCAGTTACTGCAGATCCTCCTGGTATTAGTGCAGTTCACTTCAACCCTGCTGCACTTGCTAAACTAGACGGTTTACAAACCGATGTACAAGGGATTCTCGCTAATTTTGCAATTAAACGTGATTATTCTGCACCTGCAGGCTATAACGTTTTTGGTTATTCGGATGACCCATTGGTATGTAATGATGGGCCTGAAGTTGATGCAAATATTTGTACAGATTTTAAAGGGACGGTGAGTGGCGATGTCGAATATGCCAGTATTTATGTTCCTATTTTAAAGAAAATTGTAGATTTAGGGCCTAATTCTCCATTGGTTGCACCGACAGCAGGTATTTCTTATAAACCACCAGGCTCTAAAGTGACATATGCGACAGCAATTTATGCGCCGCTTGTTGCAGGTTTTGGTGCAGAGGATGGTAATCCAAGTAACTATATGGGGCAACAGGTTGCCTTAGAGCGTATTACCTATTTATCACCTTCATTTGGTTATCAGGTCAACGATAATTTGTACCTAGGGGCATCATTTGGAATGTCCTATCAAGCGATTGCGATGAAAACGGACTTACGTTTCCCTAATGAGTTAATTGGGGTATTACGTATGGTCGATGAAGTGGTATGCGGACCATTTAAAGAAAATGGTGACATTATTACAGATTTACTGCTATTTGGTATGTGTAATGCTAAAGAGGGGATGAATCCATTTAGTAAAGTTGGTGCCTTAGATGTATCACTTGAGCAATCATTAAGTCCAAGTTATAACCTAGGCTTGCTTTGGGAACCTACTGATGATTTTAGCTTTGGGATGGTTTATCAAAGTGAAGCGAAAATGCGTTTGCATGGGAAATACTTAATTAATGTGGCTCAGGCACCTAGAGATTTGATTGCAGGTCTTAATTCATCTGCTACGGGTCAAATTCTTGCAGCAATTTTAGGGTTTCCAAGTTATGCCCCAGCTGTAGAATCAGGTTTGTTAGCCATGGATTTTAAATATCCACAGCATTTTAAAGCTGGGATTAAGTATAAAATATTCCCTGATCTTCAAATGAATTTCGATTTGGGGTGGACTGATTTCTCGGCATGGGATAAGTTTCGTTTTGAGTTTGATCGACAAATTTCATTGTTAAAAGTTGCTAAATTATTATCTGCTGATGTAACTGATCGATCATTGTCTTTGCCATTAAAATTTCAGTCCTCTTGGCGTTGGGGAATAGGTTTTGAGTATTCTGCAACAGATCGTTTGAAGCTGCGGATGGGTTATGAACCGCGTACTAGTTCGATTCCAGATGATAAACGAAATACGATGGTACCGATTAATAATGCTCAATTATTTGGTTTGGGCCTTGGTTATCGTTTCGATCCTGATACAGATATTGATTTATCCGTTGGTTTCTTACGCAGTCGTGATGATATTCCTGCAAATACAAGTAGTCTATCCAATAAAACAGGGGTGGATAACCTGTTATTAAATCCTTATGCAGGTTTGAATGTAAAAACAAATACAAAAGTAACTTTACTTGGAATTAACTACAGAACAAGATGGTAATGCAAAAGAAAATGATCCTTCAACCAAGACTTGTAATTTCACTTATATATTTAATGATTGCAAGTACTTCGGTTGTTTACGCAGATGGTTTTTATACAATTATTGGGCCTGATGGTCGACCAATGGTTGTACCGATGAAACTTGGAAAAAAACAAGCTGAGCCTAATCAGCAGAAACAACAAGTTCGTACTGAAAAAACTGCTCAGCTAGCTCCACCTATTGATCATTCTAATCCAGTAAAGACGGTTGCTGTGCCTATTGAGCAGCAAACGGTTGAGTACACTCAACCAATTGAGCTCCCGAAAAAACAGTTCAAGACAATTAAAAACTTTGAAGTTCCTGAGGCTATAAGAGAACCAATGCCTCCTTCTATAGTGATTGATAAGCGAACAACAAAGGTTCCAGTTTTACCTGTTGAACAATCAAATGTGATTCAAGCACCTACAAGCCAGTTGAAGATAGAGAACTCAGCGACAGAAAAGAAATCAACAGCCATAGAAGAAAAGTCACAGAATCAAAGTGATTCAAATTCTTCAAATAAGGGGGAGCTATCAACTGGATTTAGTCAGGTTGATGGTGTTGATTATGTCAATAATGAATATTTAGAAAATCAAGAATTTAATCTTGATGGCAAAAAACGCTTTTATACGATACCAGACGGCACTGGGCGTACTGAAACGATAGAACGAAAAAAAGGAGTGAGCCGTTCAGTTCTTGATAAGTTGTTGAATCGTTCGCAACAGTCAGTAGCTCCAATCGCATTATCTACTACTTATGTACGTTTATCGAGTGAAGATTTAAAGGTTGCTTTTGAAAATGATCGCTGTTTTCTAGATGGCTATAAGAAATCAATCAAAACCCTTGCACTGAAAAAAGATGTTGGACTTTGGCCTAGAAAACCGTTGAAGGAAACATTCGAATACGAGTTGGTCAAACTAGATTCCTCACCTCAATATATGCAAATCGATTCGTATTCTCCTCGTAATGAAAAGCCAGTATATTATTGGCCTCTAGTCGTATTTTTAGATGAAAATGGTTGTATAGAAGAGGGAGTCAGCGGATTTAAAAATAGTGAAACTGCTGCAACAGCGTTACAACATTCAGCTATACAAGGTGTGATAAAGATACCTAAAGAGGCACGTTATATAATGATGACCCCATTAGCCTCAGCAATTGATGTTTCTGAACAAGAATTATCAAATCAAGGACAGATCAAAATTTCTGTTTTACAGTAAGCATGGATAGGATGAACCAATGATGAACAAAAAAATATTATTGCCATTTGCATTTTCAACATTGGCTATTTTTCTACATGGTTGTGGTGGTGAAAGTAGCAAAATCAATGAGGATCCAACAAAAGGTGTAACAGGCGTTACTTCAAATACCAGCTGTAGTGTGACTGCAGAGGACTGTCTACAATTTGTTTTAGATTATCCTATTTCTGGGCTAAATTTTGATTGTAGTAGCGATAAAGTTAATCACTTTGCAACAAAGTTGGACGGTAATATTGTTACGGGTGCCTGTAAATTAGGTGATAGTGTTACTTTTTATATTCAAGGTGCAGCAAGTCCTCGTAAAATTAGTTTGGGTACTATTCAACTAGATAATATTTCTAAAATTAAACTAGCACTGTTTCCGCGTATTCGAGTTATAGATTTCGCTACGGCACTCACGGGTAAACAAGCTTCATTAAATATAAATGATGAAACAATACGTGTTGCTATGGCCTTAGTGAAAATTTTCCAGAGTGCTGGTTTAGAACAAGATCATAATGTGATTGGAGATATTCAACCAACAGACATTAGTCGTGAGAAAAAGGATCAATTATCCACGATAAGTAAAGATGTCGGTGCTGCTGAATTGGCAAATGGTGAATATGCTGAAATTTTAAAACCATGGTTAGATGTAACCCCTGTTTCTGATGAGCAAGCATTTACAATGGTGACTCAGCTTCTCAATTTGAGTAATTCAGGTATTTGGCAAGCTGATGTACCAATTTATAAAGCTGGTAGTGATGGTACGGTTACCCAAACCCTTAATGGAAGTGGGGTACGACCAGATGGATTCTTTGGATGTAATAAAGCTGTCTATGCGGACTGTATGAAAGCGAGTAATACTTTACTACATTCTATGGGGAGTTTCTTTTTACTCTCGGATCGTCAAGGCTATACGCTTGGTTCTGGTCAACAATGGCGTGGTTCTGCAACTTTGGTAGGAAGTTATGTGACATTGCCGTATATTTTAACAACGAAAGTTAAGCCAAATAGAATGCAGATTAATGCACAAAATGCATGGTTTAATTCGATTAGCCAAGAAGTAAATCCAAATCAACCTTTACGCTTAAGTTTGAGTGCTAATACAACAGATGATGTATTGATTAATCAAGGTAAATTGATGAATGGCAATACAATTGCTGGTACAGAACCTGTTTATAAACAGTTGGTAAAAGCAAAGGATACAGATACCGTTGAGAGTAATCGTTTGGGGGTATGGCAACAAACGATCAGTGGCGATGCTTATAAAGGAACGATTGATATCTTTAAAGTGAATCCATCAAGTTATTTGGATAAAAATATTTTCCAGACAAAGGCAAATGTTAAGTCTGGAAAACCATATCTATTCCCTCTATATGCCACTTTAACGTTTAAATTTAATAGTAAAGATACAACTTTCCCTGCCGTTGATATTGGAATTATGATTGATGAGCAAGGTGATATTCGTACTGATATTAAAAAAGATTCTACCTCCACAGATATGTCAGGAAATTGTGCAAAAACACAGACAAATAATGCGGATGGTACAATTACAGATGAATTTGGTGAAACCCAATATCGTATTGGTACAACAGGTGCAACGCTATTTTCAACTAATGATAAGTCGATTACTGTACGTATGATTTTGTCTAATCCAAAGTTTGGATTGATTGATGGCAATATGTTTGGTTTGAACCTTACGGAAAGCACTGGTGCTAAGATTAATATTCATAATTTATTAAACGGGCAGGCAACAGGAATCAACCTAACAGATTTTTCTAATAATACCGTACCTTGGTCAAACTTTTATGCTGCAGCTCAAGCTTCATATATAGAAATATATGATAAATTAGCAGATGATACAGCACGGAATGCCTATGTGAAGCCAACGGATGAGGAACGTGCATTGGCAAAACGTGTATCTGGTACAGTAAGTATTAAAATTGCAGACCAAAAGATCCCTGCATGTAATGCCATTAAAATAAAGTCTTAAGTGAATGATTAAAAAAGACCGCAATGGCGGTCTTTTTTATTTTAACCCGTATGGTCGAGTCGTGTTCCCAGCGTTTCTAAATGGGTTGGAAAAATCCCTGTTTTACGATCCGCAAAATAATGTCGGAGTGTTTGTTCTACACTCGGAAAAGCCAATTCGGTCCAAGGAATTTCATGTTCTTCAAACAAACGGCATTCGATACTTTCTTCACCCGCACCAAATAAGCCTTGTTTTAAATGCGCTTTGAATAGGACATAGATTTGGCCAATACGTGGGATATTGTACATACAATACAGCTGTTCGATTTCTACTTCGGCCTCGGCTTCCTCACGGGTTTCACGTGCCGCACCTTGCTCCATGGTTTCAAAGAGTTCCATATAACCAGCAGGTAAGGTCCATAAACCATAACGAGGTTCGATTGCCCGACGACATAACAGCACTTTGTTATCCCAAAGGGCCAAAGCACCACAAATGACCTTGGGATTTTCATAGTGAATGTTGCCACAGTGAGTGCAGACAAGTCGTGATTTATGATCACCTACTGGAATTTTTGCTTCAGTTTGATGTCCACACGCAACGCAAAAGCTCATAATTATCATCGGCCGTAGAGATAGCTCAGCATAACTGAATTTTGATGACTTCGCATCATGATCTATGATTGCACCGAAAATTTCAGCTATGATGCTGATTAAGGAAAAAGAGAACAAAGAGATGAGTCATATGGAAGAACCATCGTTAATACAGCTTTTACAACAACGGTTGCGTTTTTCCAAACGGATCCAGCAGGCGGACGCTGCGGTTTTGATTGCAATTACCCAAGAGCCGCAACCCAAAGTTTTACTGACCCGCCGTTCAATGCAACTGTCGCAACATGCCGGGGAGGTATCATTCCCTGGTGGCAAGCGTGATCCGAGTGATACCAGTAATATCGTGGTTGCCTTACGTGAGGCACAGGAAGAAACAGCCTTAAATCCCTTTGATGTAAAGTTGTTAGGTGATTTACCGATTCAACGTGCACGAAGCGGTCTCTCGGTTAAACCGATTGTGGGATTAATCCCTGCTCAGGTCGAATTAATCGCTCAGCCAACCGAAATTGATCGAATCTTTTTTGCACCTTTACAAGAGTTGATGGATGCTCAGCCTTTGCCTTATGAAGTCCGATTGGCACGGCAGTCGCTTTATTTTCCAAGTATGCAGGTGGAAAGTGAAATTGTGTGGGGGCTGACAGCTCGGATGCTGATTTCCTTATTTCAATATGGATTGGGCTATCAAAAGAGTTGGCCATTCTTAGTGAATCCGCCTCATTTTGGTTTATCTAAATTCTAATTTTTTTAAGAGTTGTTGATCATGATGTATACCTATCAGGAATTGAGTCCAAAAGCGTTACATGAACCTTGGGATGGCTGGGTTGCTCCAACAGCAACAGTAATTGGTCAAGCAGAATTGGGTCGTCAGGTGAGTATTTGGTTTGGCGCTGTGGTTCGTGCCGATAATTGTGTGATAAGAATTGGTAATTTTTCCAATATTCAGGAAAATGCAGTATTACATACTGATGCAGGCATCGAATTGAATGTGGGTGAATATGTCACGATTGGGCATAAGGTGATGTTGCACGGTTGTACGATTGGCGATAATTCCTTAATTGGCATGAATGCTGTAATCCTCAACAATGCAGTGATTGGCAAGAATTGTATTATTGGAGCCAATGCACTGATTCCTGAAGGGAAAGTGATTCCTGACAATTCAGTCGTGATGGGATCACCGGGTAAAGTAGTGAAAACGCTGGATGAGCAGGGCGCTGCCCGATTGCGTTTAAGTGCATTGCATTATGCAGAACATTATAAAAATTTCTTAGATTTAGAGCCGTTCCAGTTTTAATCATTTCAGTGTAATCAGCCAAGTTTATGCTTGGCTTTTTTATGGCGATAAAAAGACAATAACTCGCCTATCGCGTTTGAGTGGAGTATGATACTCGACGTTTTTTATCTCTTTTTCTCTAAGGTTTTTGCATGAAGTTGCTTGCATTGGAAACTGCAAATGAGCAGTGTTCTGTTTCATTAATTGATGATACTCAAGAACTCTATTTTCAATTGGATGAGCGAACCAAGGCACAAACTCAAACCATTTTACCTTTAACGGAACAAGCCCTGTTGCAAACTGATACGCAATTGGCTGACTTAACTGCGATCGCGTTTAGTCGTGGTCCTGGTTCATTCAGTGGTGTACGCATCAATGCGGCGGTAGCACAGGCCTTAGCGTGGTCGCAAGATTTACCTGTTATTCCTGTTTCAAGTTTACAGGCTTTGGCGCAGGCGGCTTATCGTCTCAATGGCTTAGAGCAGGTGACAGCCGTTCTCGATGCGCGTATGCAAGAAGTCTATATTGCCAATTTCAGTCTAGATGAGCAGGGCATGATGCAGGCCATTGATGATGAGAAATTGTTAAGTTATGAGCAGGCCACAGCGTATTGTCAATTTACAGCGATCGGTTCGGGTTCAGAATTAATTAAGCCAACTGACATAGACTCAGAAGCGGCTTCCAATCAGCACACGTCAAATGTCAACATCAAGGCAACGGCGCAGGACATTGCAACGATTGCCCGCGTATATGCGGCACAACAAAAATGGGTCGATGCTGAATATGCGCTGCCTGTGTATTTACGTGATGATGCTTGGAAAAAAATTCCCGAACAAGGTAAAGCGAACTAAGGTTAATTATGGATCTTTTATTGCTATTTAAAGCAGCAATTATGGGGTTGGTGGAAGGGATTACCGAATTTCTACCGATTTCAAGTACAGGGCATTTGATTTTAACTGGTCAACTGTTAGATTTCTGGACTGTTGAAAAACGAGATATGTTTGCGGTGGCTGTACAGATTGGTGCAATTGCAGCCGTGATCTATGAATATTGGGGTAAATTGTGGGGTGCACTGATTGGCGCACTCACAGGACAAGAACAAGGTCGCCGTTTAAGTCTGAATCTGATTATTGCCTCGATTCCAATTGTGATTATTGGTTTGACCTTCGGCGATGTGGTTAAAGCCTATTTATTTAATGCGATTACCGTTGCGATCGCCTTGATTATCGGCGGTTTTATTATTTTATGGGCGGAACGTCGTCCACATCAGATTGTCACTCAAGAAGTGGATGATCTGAGTTTTAAGCAAGCGACTTTAATTGGTTTGATTCAGTGTCTGGCTTTGATTCCCGGAACGTCTCGTTCAGGCTCGACCATTATTGGCTCATTATTCTTAGGCGTATCACGTAAAGCGGCAGCTGAGTTTTCCTTCTTTTTAGGGATTCCAGTGCTGATGGGTGCAGGCTTACTGGATATGTACAAGATGCGTCATGAATTGCACAGTAATGATATGGCAGTGTTAGCTGTCGGTATCATTGTTGCCTTTGTTTCAGCTTTGGTGGTGATTCGCGCTTTGATTCGTTATGTATCTAAGCATGACTTCACCGCATTTGCTTACTACCGCATTGTATTTGGCTTATTTATCTTGGCAACATGGTGGACTGGTTGGGTGCATTGGTAATGCAAATGCGATGTTGGTATCCAGCGGAATGTGAGCAGCAATTTCTGCAATTGCAAACACGTTTAGCTGAGCTGAATGTACAGCTCAATGGGCAAGTTGTAGAAAAGATTAATGCACGTTTTTTACGTTTGAATCCTGACATGGTATTGATTTTGGATGAGGATGGACTCAGTCTCGCTGCCAATGGCATGAAAATGCAACCTGATTGGCGTGCTGAAATTCCTCGTCTGAAAAGAGCTAGCCTGAAATCTGAAATGATTGCCAGAGCCTGTCAGTTGGGTGAAAAGCCAACCTTAATTGATGCCACCGCAGGTTTAGGTCATGACAGTTTATTGATGGCCTATCTGGGGGCGGATGTTCGTTTAATTGAGCGCCATCCGATTCTGTTTGTGCTATTGGAATATAGCAAAGCCAACGCTGAGCAAGATCCCTTTTTACAAAGCTGTATGCAGCGGATTGAGCTGATTTATGCAGATTCCAATACCTATTTACAGCAATTAGGTCAGCAAGGCGAGCAGGTGGATGTGGTGTATTTAGATCCAATGTTCCCACAGCGTGATCAGAATCAACAAGCAGTCAAAAAACAGGCACAAGTCAAAAAACAAATGCAATTGTTGCATATGTTGTTGCCTGAAGATGGCGAGATGGATTTAGGCGATCAGCTGCTACATCTAGCGCAGAAAATTGCCAAACGTGTCATTGTGAAGCGTCCACGCCATGCCGTTTATCTGGCAGATCAAACCCCTGATCATCAATGGCTCGGTGATGCCTGCCGTTTTGATGCCTATTTTCCAAAAGGTCAAATTTGAATCAGAATTGAATGATTGTTTGGCTTGCGTCAATGCTCGGTAAAGATTTGTGATATAGTGCAAAAGCATGATTGCTAAAAAATTCTTGTCGAGCTTACACTACAGTCACGCATCGCGTCTTTTAGGAAAAGTACTGTCCATTCAATGATTAGAATGGCATATTTTCAGTTTAGGCTTGAAAAGAGAAACTCCCGAAGAATTTTATGATCGACCTCAAACCCTCTATTAATATCTGGCATGATTTTAAAAGTAACCAAATTGCTGGAATGTGGTTGTTCCTCGGGTCACGTCGCTCCTTACAGATCGTTCATCCCTCGATTACCCAACTGATTATTTGGGGAGTTCTCGGAGGATGTACCAACTCTTTATATAGCTGGTTGGTGGCTGGGCAAGTGGGAGAGTTTAACTCCCAAGGTCTGATTGGTTATGCGCTTTGGCCGTTTATTGCGCTCATTGTCGGTATTTTCCTTTCGCAACGCATGAACCAACCGCGTCTGATGCTGGTACCTGCCTTGTTATGGTTGGTGCTGGATACCAATATTCTACTGTTGCAATGCATCATTCAGTATTTGGGCTCGAACGGCTATCTCAATTTTATTCCTGACAGTATTTATAACGGCTTCCTGCCCCCCTTATTTGTTGGACTGTTTGTTTGGCAAAGTTTGGCTGTGATCTGGGTTTTTTCACGTGCCTTGAATTGGCCGTGGTGGGAACGTGCCTTGGTTTTTGTCGCAACCATTGCCACTATGGTGGTTTGGCAGCTTTCAGTGAAAGATCAGCCGATTTGGAAAGTTGAAGCAACGCCGCCAAGTTTTGCTGAAGATGCTTTCTATGCACAAAGTCATTTGTTAGATAAAGCGTTGGATCAGATTCAATATGGTGATATCGCCAAAAGTCATTGGTACTTTATGGGGGTGGCAGGTGATAGCTATGTGGATGTGTTTAAATCTGAAATTGAGCGGATAAGAGAACAGTTTGATACGCGTTTTGGCACTTTCGGGCGCTCGATTATGCTGATTAATAATCCTGCAACACGCTTAGATGTTCCCATTGCCTCTAAAACCAGTATGGAATTGGCTTTACGTCGTATTGGCCAGCAAATGAATCGGGATAGTGATGTCTTGTTTCTGTATATGACCTCACATGGTGAGCGTAATCATTTTGAAATTGAAAATGCACCTCTGGATTTAGATCAGGTTGATCCTAAATGGTTAAGAGAAACCTTGGATAAATCGGGGATTCGCTGGCGTGTGATCGTGATTTCAGCCTGTTATTCTGGTAGTTTTATTCCTGCATTACAGTCACCTGATACTTTAATTATTACCGCATCTGCTGCGGATAAAACCTCATTTGGCTGTAATAATGAAGCGGATTATACTTATTTTGGTCGAGCGTTCTTTGATTTGGCGATGCGCGAACAATATTCAATGAAAACTGCATTTGAACAGGCTAAGCAAACGGTAACCAAATGGGAAATTGCACAGGGCGTAGAACCTTCTGAGCCTCAGTGGGCGATTGGACGCAATATGGAACTGATGTTGCCACAGCTTGAGCCCTATTTATTTCCAACTCAGAATATCGCTTCAACAGATATAACCAAAACACAGGATGATGAACATGCAGCTACTGCAAAAAAACCGCTGTTTTGAGGGTGAGCAACGTATTTATCAGTTGGAATCTCAACATTTAAATGGAAGCAGTAAGGTGGGTGTTTATATGCCTCCTGCTGCTTTAGCGGGGAAGCCTTGTTCAGCTTTGTTTTATCTTGCGGGGCTGACCTGTACCGAAGAAACCTTTGCCATCAAAGCACATGCGCAACGAATGGCTGCTCGATTAAGTCTGATTTTGATTAGTCCTGATACTTCTCCGCGTGGAGATGATGTGGCTCAAGGTGATCACTGGGATATTGGCCAGGGTGCTGGCTTTTATCTCAATGCAACGCAACAGCCTTGGGCAGCGCATTATCAGATGGAGTCCTATCTGGTTGATGAACTGTATGCACATGTCTTGCAAGAATTACCTGTGATCGAAAACCAAATCGGTATTTTCGGGCATTCAATGGGTGGACATGGCGCTCTAACCTTGGCCTTTAAATACCCAGAGCAATTTAAATCGGTTTCGGCCTTTGCGCCAATTTGTGCACCGAGTCTCTGTCCTTGGGGTGAAAAGGCATTTAGCCAGTATTTAGGTCCTGATCAACAACAATGGCTCGCACATGATGCGACGGCTTTGGTTCAGCAAAAGGGCAGTGTATTTGATGAAATTTTAATTGATCAAGGCTTAGATGATCAGTTCTATGCGCAATTGAACCCTGAAAAGTTTAAGCAAGCTTGTCTGGATGCAGGGCAACACCTAACTTTACGCCAACACAAAGGCTATGATCACGGCTATTACTTCATTCAAAGTTTTATCGATGATCATTTACAGTTCCATGCGATTCAATTAGAAAAAAATTAACAACCGAAAGGTTCTACTTAGGGGCTGTTGTTTGAGCCTATAACATAAGGCATAGCTGAAATGCCAACAGCCCCTAATTTGTTAGCGCATTATAATTTTACTAATTCAACTCTTCTATTTTTTGCTTTACCAGCTTCACTCTCATTACTGGAAACCGGTTTGGTATCGCCAAAGCCTTGCGCCTTTAAACGAGATGGATCAATCCCTGCATCGGTTAATGCTTTGACAACAGTTTGTGCTCTTGCCTGAGAGAGTTTTAAATTATGTGCGGACTCACCTGAGTTATCGGTATAGCCATTAATTTCAAGTTTTAGCGCGTCATCACTTTTTAATAAGTTCAGTATTTGGGTAATTTGTTCATGTGAATCTGCTAACAGTGTGGCTTTATCTGTTTCAAAGTTAATCTGTATATCAACTTTATTATTTTGATCTAAAGCTGTTTTTAACTGGTTTGCAGACAGGGCTTGTGCGGTGATTTCTATAGGTCGGGTTTCTAAAACCAATAACCCCGCTGAGAGCCCGCTTTGAGTGATTTGAAACCAGATATCTCGGTGATTTTGATGAATCACATAGCTTTGTGTCGGATTGTTATAAATATCCCCTAATCCATCCACATAAGCTACACCATATTTTTCTGAAAGTTGGGTGCTGAGTTCTGTCGGAATTTTACTGTCTGTAATTTTTTTGCCGCCTAAGCTGCCAATAACCGCATCCAAATTACGCTGTAGCTCCAAGAAGGAGGCTTGTTTGTTATTTTCTTCAGCATCGATCCGTCCATTGAAAAGTTTACCCTCAACTTTCTCAAGTTTGTCTCCGACCCAAAACTCCATTTGAGCGAAGTTTTCAGTAGATTGATGCGCAAAATGATAGCCTTTAGGCAGTTGAATAAATGGAAAATCTCCAAGTTCAACATTCGAAATCGGAATTTGATCGATACTGAAGCTATCGGTTTTTGTTTGTACTTCAGCTGATTGATGTTCTGTAGTCGCCGCACTTGTCTCGGCTGCCTCTTGTTTTTCTGGTTTTTTACTACAACCGATGGTCGTTAGGCTGAAGATTGCAGTCATTAGCATGACGGATGAAAATTTCTTATTCATATGCTTTCCCTATTAAAGGCATACATGATATCCAAAACAAAATACTATTTTTAATTTTAAGCAGACAGATTGAATTGAAATACTGATCTGCCTGCTGATTTAACACTTTTCAGTTTTTTAACTATGCTGCCATTCAGCAACAAATTCTTGTTGTGCCATACGGTTTAAATGATCCAGTACCACCTGTTCTAGACGCGCTACATCTTCTTGTTGATTTTCAATCAGTACAGCCAAATGTTGTTCCTGTGGTGTAAGTGTAACAGTAGCCGTCGGCATAAAAATTTTTGAATGGGTTTCGGTTTCCAAGACTTCAAACTTATGTTTCCAATGGTTCAGTAAGCGCTTACTGATTCGTTTTCCTTCAGTGGTTGTGATTTGAGTCGTACTGTTCATGTTTTAGACATCCTCTTATTTCACTCCATACCATAGCAAAGCTGAGAAAAGATAAAAATAGTTCAGATGCAACGCGTTGTTGCAAGTTTGCAATGTCCTAATAATGACTTTGTAACAGACTTAAGTTCGCTAAATTTGCTATAATCCTTGCATTATTTTCTTAGAGTTTGCCAGGTCGTCCATGTCCAAGCCTTATTTAATTGCGCCTTCGATTTTATCTGCTGATTTTGCACGTTTAGGTGAAGATGTAGAGAAAGTTCTAGCTGCGGGCGCAGACGTTGTACATTTTGATGTGATGGACAACCACTATGTACCTAACCTGACTTTTGGTGCAGGGGTATGTAAGGCACTGAAAAACTATGGCATCAAAGCGCCGATTGATGTGCATCTCATGGTTTCGCCTGTTGATCGTATGATCGGTGATTTCTTGGAAGCCGGTGCAGATATTATTACCTTCCACCCAGAAGCAACGGATCATATTGATCGCTCGTTACAGTTGATTAAGGCTGGTGGCGCCAAAGCAGGTTTGGTGTTCAATCCTGCAACGCCGTTGCACTATCTTGATTATGTATTGGATAAAGTAGACCAAATTCTATTGATGAGTGTAAACCCAGGCTTTGGTGGGCAAAAATTCATTCCAATGACTTTGGAAAAGCTTCGTCAAGCACGCAAAATTATTGATGCCAGTGGTCGTGATATCCGTTTAGAAGTGGATGGCGGTGTAGGGCCGGCCAATATTCGTGAAATCGCAGAAGCAGGTGCAGATATGTTTGTTGCAGGCTCAGCAATTTTTGGTCAGCCAGACTATAAAACTGTGATTGATCAAATGCGTGCAGAGTTGGCACAAATTGGTGCAAAAGAAGTTTAGTATTTTCATTCTATTATTCACATAGTCTTGTGGATAACTTTGTTTATAACTCGGTGGATAACCGTGTTGATAACCAAGTGGATAAGATGTTGTTAAAATAAACAAAATGATTTCAGTTGTTTATATTGACAACAAAATGATGAAAAAAGGACAGTTTTCTGTCCTTTTTTTGTGCATTAACTTATTCATTTTGCTTTATTTTTGCTCATGCTTGTTGATGTGCCGTTTAGCTCGATAAAACAGCAGCTTGGAGCGGGGTTTGGGTGGGATGATCGAAATTCAAATACAAAGATGATTGTGTATAACTGCAAAAGAAATTATCCTAGGCAGATTAAGTTATTTTTTTGATGATTGGAATAAGGAACATAAGTGCAACTTCTTAAGCGATACAAACGCCTGTGGTTTGTATTCCTGATGATATTTTTCATCGGGGGAAGTGGTGTGGCTGTTGCCGCTGTTCAAGCGATTCAATCCGATCAAAATACTTCAACGGTTATGCCAAGCATGGCGTGTCACGATCAGCAAATGATGGATCAACATCATCAGATGCCAAGTTCGAAAAGTGACTCACTCAGTTCAGCACAGTGCCATGATGGGAAAATGCATAGCGATCAACATTGTCTGGACTGCAATAGTACCTCACATTGTCAAAGCATAAATCTGGGATTAGATCAAAACAGCCCAAGTTTAGCATCTTCACCATTTTTAGAGCTCAGCACACGTACCAATACGGACTATCAAGCTCGACACCTTGCTGGTTATTGGCAAGAGATTTTACGCCCTCCTAAAGCCTGATCTGTCTTTACTCGGCTCTTTCTATCCATGAACAGAGCAATTTGAAAAGTTAACAGATTAGGAAATTATCATGTCTTCAAAACTATATGCTGGTGTTGTCGCTAGCTTAAGCCTATTGTTTGCGCCTTATACTTTGGCTGCTATTAAAGAATATCATCTGAACATTAATGAAGGGATGGTGAATATCACTGGCAAGCCCGTCAAACGCATTACCGTAAACGGTAAATTTATCGCCCCGCTCTTAGAATTTGAAGAGGGTGATGAAGCGGTCATTCATGTGCATAACCAACTCAAAAATCAAGATACCTCTTTGCATTGGCATGGACTGTTGTTGCCTGGATTGATGGATGGTGTACCAGGTTTTAATGGTTTCCAAGGAATTAAGCCGAATGGCAGCTTTGAGTACCGTTTCAAAGTACGTCAAAACGGCACCTATTGGTATCACGCACATAGCAAAGGGCAGGAACAAGATGGTTTGTATGGCGCGTTGGTGATTTATCCAAAAGGCAAGCAATCTGTTGCTGCACATGAGAAAGCTGAACGTGATTATGTGGTGATGTTGTCGGATTTCCATGAAACGGAAAGTGACAAGATCATGGCGAATTTGAAAAAGTCTGCTGAATACTACCAAAACCATCGTGAAACACTGGGTGATGTCTGGAAACAAGTTAAAACGCAGGGTTTAAAAGCCACATGGCAAGACCGTTCCGCATGGAATCAGATGCGTATGGCCAAAACCGACATGGGCGATGTAGACGGCTATACCTTCTTGGTCAATGGTCAGACACCACAACAAAACTGGACCGGTGCTTTTAACGCGGGTGAAAAAGTACGTTTACGTTTTATCAATGCTTCTGCAATGTCTTTCTTTGATGTGCGTATTCCCAACTTAAAAATGACTGTGGTCAGTGCCGATGGCCAGCCCGTGAAACCTGTTCCTGTGGATGAATTCCGTATTGGAACAGCCGAAACTTATGATGTATTGGTTGAGCCCAAACAAGCCCATTATCAGATTGAAGCAGAGTCGATTGACCGTACTGGCTTTGCCATTGGCTCACTGCACAATAGCATGACGCCCAATACACAAAAGGTTCAGATCCCTAAAGCGCGTCCACGAGCTTTATTAACCATGGAAGATATGGGCATGGATCATGGTGCGCATGGTCAAATGAATATGGGCAATATGGATCATAGCCAGCATCAGATGTCGCAAGATAAGGCGAAGACTGCAACGACTTCGCAGCCTGCTATGGATCATGGTGCACATGCTCAAATGAATATGGCGAATATGGATCATAGCCAGCATCAGGTGTCGCAAGATAAAGCGAAGACTGCAACGACTTCGCAGCCTGCTATGGATCATGGTGCACATGCTCAAATGAATATGGCGGATATGGATCATAGTCAGCACCAGATGCCGCAAGACATGGCGAAGACTGCAACAACTTCGCAGTCCACTATGGATCACAGTGCACATGCTCAAATGGATATGAGCAATATGGACCATAGCCAGCATCAATCAACTGCCACTACGGACACTTCAAAGACGGATACCGTGCAGGGTTGGGCCAATGCAGCAACGCCAGCAGGTCATAAAGCGTTAAGTTATGCAGATTTGCAATCTTTAAAGCCACAACCTGAAAGCTATAGCCGTCCAGCAGAACGTGAAGTGGTAATTCGTTTGGGTGGAACCATGGAACGTTATATCTGGACCATTGATGGCAAGAAATTTAGCGATCCTGACTTTAAGCCTTTAACCGTACGTTATGGCGAGCGTATCCGACTCAAATTTGTCAATGACAGTATGATGGCGCATCCGATGCATTTACATGGCATGTTTATGCAACTGGAAAATGGTCAGGCACCTCAAGATATGCCAAATAAACATACTCTAGTCGTACCACCGGGTAAGACCGTTACGGCTTTATTGACTGCGGATGAAATCGGTGAATGGGCGATCCATTGTCATCTGTTGTATCACATGAGTGCGGGCATGATGAGTAAGTTAATTGTCGCCAATGTGGATGACAGCAAAGCAGCACAAACAACACCAGTTCAATCATCTCAAGGAGCGAGCCATGCACATCACTAAGCAATCTTCTAAGATGAAACGTTATACACAATTATTGGCGATTGGTGGCATTGTCTCTTCTTTCAGTGCATTGACCTATGCACATGAAGGACATGATCACTCGATGCAAATGGATATGTCGGCACAGCAGAACATGACAATGAATGCATCGATGCCGATGGACCATTCACAGCATCAAAGCCCAAGCATTTCCCCTCAAACGCAGAATCAAGATGGGCATGCTGACCATTATAAGGAACATGGTGGACAGATTTATCAGTCGACGCAGTTAGATACGCAATGGCTACTTGATGAAGATGGGCAGGGCACGCTCAAGTCCAAGTTAAAAACTTGGGTGGGAACTGATGAAAATAAATTATTCATCATCGCGGACTATGCCAAGGCCGAGTCAGAAAAATCGGAGCAAAGTCTGGCTGCGCTATACAGTCGGAATATTGCAGATTTCTGGGATGTACAAGCTGGGGTAAATTATCGCTATAACCCTGAACGTGAGGTGGATAAGGAACAATTTGAGGGTGTTGTTGGTTTTCACGGCATGGCGCAGTATTTCTTCGAAACCGATGCGCATCTGTATGTCGGACAAGACCAACAATGGCGCTTTGTGTTGGAAACAGAACGAGATTTGTTGCTGACTCAAAAGTTGATTCTGCAACCATATCTGGAAATGGAATGGGTACTGCGCGATGAATCCAAGTATGCTGCTAAAACAGGCCTTGCCGATGCAGAAGTGGGGGTTAAAACCCGCTATGAAATCGTCAAGAATCGAGTGATGCCTTTTATCGATGTTGGCTATGGTTATAGCAAAGGGCGTAAGGAAACCAACTGGCAAACCGCCAGTGACTCCAAAACCGGTTGGGTCTATGGTGCTGGTCTGTCGCTAAAGTTCTGATATTTTGTTTAAAATGTCATTTTTTCGAGATACTGTTGGTTTATACTGACAGTATCTTTTTTGAGTCATTCATGGTGCATAAATGGCTTTAGAACAACAAGACAATCCAATAATAGATAAACTAAACGCGTCGACTAACTTGAGAGAAAAATCTCAACGTGTGTCGGCTTCTCAGCTTGAGTTGATTCCTGCCGATGGCAGTATGAATGTGAGTTTTTACTATATCCCTCATATGAGTAGTGCTGTAGAAGAGCAGCGCGTAAGAAAAGCATTACTGCCTTTTTCAGATCAACTCATTGAACACTGTATTGATTTAGAAGCACGCCATTTAGCCCTCTATCATCAGGACTCGATTGCTGAGGTGACTGCCGCATTACAGTGTTTGAATCTCGGTGCGGAATTACAGCAAACCATGCCGCATTATGAACCGATGGAACTGGCGACCTCTAAACCACAAGTCGCTCAGAATAAAGATCAGCAGCAGGATGGAAATGCATTCAGTTTGATTCAGCAGTTCTTTTCAGCTGTTTTAGAACGATTTAGGCAATGGATAAAAGCCACACAAAATAAACAGGATCAATAACATGCCGAGATGGATGTATGGCTTGCTGGTGATTGCACTCGGTTGGATGCTGTGGACAAAATGGATTAAGCCTACACCTGATATCAGTCAGATTACGACTCAGCAAGGGGTACAAGTTGTGGCCTTAGAAAATTATGAAGGCTCATTTCGTGTACTGTCGAGAGCAGATTATCACTTAGGGCGTGAAGCTGAGTTTTCTCCTATGGATATTGCCGTAGGTTGGGGAGAAATGGCCAATCCTCAGGTCTACAAACAGCTTGATATTTCCCAAAGTAACCGCTGGTATCGTTGGTCTGTCGATCATGAGCCACCCATTCCTCTACGGCAGATTGCAACACATAGTGCCAATATGCATCTGGTCGCCGCCAATGCCACAATTGCAGCACAAATGAAAAAAATTAAACAAGATGATTTGGTGTATTTAAAAGGCTCACTGATTGAGATTCAGGCCAAAGATGGTTGGCGTTGGAAGAGTTCTTTATCTCGAGAGGATACGGGTAATGGTGCATGTGAGTTGATGCGGGTCGATCAGATTATTTGGCAGTAATGCATTTGAATAGAATGCTTATCTTTTCAATGTCTTAGTGGTTTTAGATACATAACAAATCACATGATTTTCATGTTTTACAGTACACTGCTGCACCTAGGAGGACGACCTCCCTCGAAAGAATCACGTTGGGACGACCCGACACTCGATAAAGTTGAGCGTAATAAAATGGCATGGGCAATTTTAATTTTGGCAGGTATTTTTGAAGTTATTTGGGCATATTCCATGAAAATGTCTGAAGGATTTACCAAGTTAACGCCAAGTATCGTGACCATTGTTTTCATGATTTTAAGTGTGGTATTACTTTCGATGTCGATGCGGACTTTACCACTTGGAACGGCCTATACCATCTGGACGGGAATCGGGGCAATAGGATCATTTGTTGTCGGCATTTTGATCTTGAATGAACCGATGACGGCTATGCGCATGATCGCAGCGGTATTAATTGTTTCAGGTCTTGTATTGATGAAGTTATCATCAAATTAATGATTGAGGAGAGCGTGATGCAACTGGTGTATATGTACATGGATTCTCCTGTGGGTGCATTAAAGCTGGTTGCTCATGATCAGGCGCTGGTCGCCGTGATGTGGGACAATGAAGACCATAAACGGGTGCGGCTTTCTGAGCTGATTGAAGATCGCCAGCATCCAATGCTGC
Source organism: Acinetobacter higginsii (assembly GCF_000369525.1). Taxonomy (GTDB): domain Bacteria; phylum Pseudomonadota; class Gammaproteobacteria; order Pseudomonadales; family Moraxellaceae; genus Acinetobacter; species Acinetobacter higginsii. The sequence goes on along the minus strand of NZ_KB850072.1, from coordinate 2,589,753 downwards.
ATCGCGTCAAACAACAATTAGAACAATATTTTGCAGGACAACGTCAGCAGTTTGATTTACCACTTGATTTTCAAGGCACTGCATTTCAGCAACAAGTCTGGCAGGCTTTATTGAGTATTCCTTATGGGGAAACACGCAGTTATAAAGACATTGCTATTCAGTTGGGCAATGAAAAAGCGGTTCGTGCTGTTGGAGCAGCCAATGGGAAAAACCCGATTTCAATTATTGCGCCGTGTCATCGGGTGATTGGTTCGAGTGGGGCTTTGGTGGGTTTTGCAGGTGGTTTGGATAAGAAGCAGATTTTACTCAGTTTAGAGCAAAGCCAAATTCCATAATCTGTAGTGTTAATACTCGATTTTCATTTCTTTTTGGAATAAGCTACTTAACAGATATGAATCGACATATTTTATGACTTGAACCGTAACTCAGTTATTAGCGAGGCGGTGTCTTGCTTAGTGTAATTCAATATTAGGAATAACCTTCGGTTCGAGTTACTTTGGTTTCGCCCAAAGTAACCAAAGGCATTGTCATCTACAAAACCTGTTCACTTGTTGCATTTGTTTTATCTATCGCAGAAACGGGATATTACAAATACCACGCAGGTTGTAGATGACCTTTCCGAGTCTCATATATAGGGTATGTATTCATTTTCTTTTTCATAACAAATTGAATGGAAGTTTAAAAATGGCTGTTGGTGACGTAACAATGCCACTTATGCATGTGGTGCAGGGTGTAAAAATTGGCTCAACTGAGGCGTATGTACGTTATCCAAATCGACGAGATTTAGTCATTTTTGAATTTGCCGAAGGCTCAAATGTTGCAGGGGTATTTACCCAAAGCGCTTTTGCAGCTGCGCCTGTTCAATTGAGTAAAAAGCATTTAACAGAAAATACCCCACGTTACTTGATTATCAATACGGGCAATGCCAATGCTGCAACAGGAACAGTTGGTTATAAAAATGCAGAAGCGACTTGTGCCAAATTAGCTGAGTTAACCGGGGTTCAAGCCAATCAGATTTTACCGTTTTCAACTGGTGTGATTGGTGAGCAACTCCCGATTGAACGTTTAGTACAAGGCATTCAACCTGCATTAAATGATTTAAATGCAGATCGTTGGGCGGACGCGGCATCAGGCATCATGACCACAGATACCACACCAAAAGGTGCATCTGAACAGTTTGAGCTGGATGGTGTGACTTATACCATGACGGGAATCAGCAAAGGCGCTGGCATGATTCGTCCGAATATGGCGACCATGCTCAGCTTCGTTGCAACCGATGCCCCGATTAGTGCTGAATTGGTACAGCGTTTATTGCAAACTACGGTTGAGCATTCTTTTAACCGCATTACCATTGATGGTGATACCTCGACCAATGACTCTTGTATCTTTGTCGCAACGGGTCTAGCTGGTGGTGCTGAAATTCAGAGCCAAGATGATGCACGTTATCAACAAGTGCTTGATGTGCTTGCACGTATTATGAATCGTTTGGCGCAATTGATTGTGCGTGATGGTGAAGGCGCGACCAAGTTCATTACCGTTCAGGTGGAAGGCGGAGCCAATACCCAAGAATGTTGTGATGTGGCCTATAGCGTTGCTGAGTCACCGTTAATTAAAACGGCTTTATTTGCCTCAGATCCAAACTGGGGTCGTATTGTGATGGCGATTGGTAAGGCGGGTGTGCCAAACCTAGACAGTAGCAAAGTTCAAGTTTGGCTTGGTGATGTACAAATCTGCTTGGATGGTGGTGCAAACCCTGACTATACCGAAGAAGCCGGCGCAGCCGTCATGGCTGAGAAAGAAATTAGCATTCGTATTGACCTTGGTCGTGGTACAGCAAAAGATACGGTTTATACCTGTGACTTTTCTTACGACTATGTCAAAATTAATGCCGATTATCGCTCATAAATTTGCGTTATAATAAAGCCTCCACAGTGGGGCTTTTTTTATAAGCTAGTTTGTGGATGAGGTGATTTTTCCCAAATGATCACGCCATTACCCACGTTAAAAGTTTGCAGTGATGCAAGCACGCAGGATAGAGAAGACGTTTTATGAATGATGCGAATTTAATTGCGAACGAAGCCAAAAATATTGTGCAGGCGCATTTAGATCGTTTGGGCGAGCCAAAGGACAATAGCCTTAGCCCAGAAGTGAAACAAGAAAAGTTTGCCCAAATTGCAGCAGAGTTGAAAAAACGCAATGCAGTGCTTGTGGCTCACTATTACTGTGATCCGGAAGTGCAAGAGCTTGCCGAACTGACAGGTGGCTGTGTTTCTGATTCATTGGAAATGGCGCGTTTTGGTCGTGATCATCCTGCAACAACGCTTGTGGTGGCAGGCGTGAAGTTTATGGGCGAAACTTCAAAAATCTTATCCCCTGAAAAAACCGTGTTGATGCCAACCCTAGAAGCAACCTGTTCACTCGATTTGGGCTGTCCTGTCGATGAGTTCACTGCATTCTGTGATCAGCACCCTGATCATACCGTGGTGGTCTATGCCAACACCTCGGCGGCTGTGAAAGCACGTGCCGATTGGGTGGTGACTTCAAGTTGTGCGGTAGAGATCATTGAGCACTTGGACAGTTTGGGTGAAAAAATTATTTGGGCACCTGACCAGCATTTAGGTCGCTATATTCAAAAGAAAACTGGCGCTGAAATGTTGTTGTGGGATGGTGCATGTATCGTGCATGAAGAGTTCCGTGCGCGTGGTATTGCGCAAATGAAAGCACTCTATCCAGATGCTGCAGTATTGGTTCACCCTGAGTCACCTGAATCGGTGGTAGATATTGCTGATGCGGTGGGAAGTACCTCGCAATTGATTAAAGCAGCACAGACCTTGCCGCATAAACAAATGATCGTGGCAACAGATCGCGGCATTTTCTATAAAATGCAGCAAGCCGCACCAGATAAAGAATTATTTGAAGCACCAACTGCAGGTGAGGGTGCAACGTGTCGTTCATGTGCACATTGCCCGTGGATGGCAATGAACGAATTGGATGGTATTTTGCATGTATTACAGCATGCTGATCAAGAAATACACGTTGATCCAGCCCTAGCTGAACGTGCGAAATTACCCTTAGATCGAATGTTGAACTTTAGTGCTTCTTTGAAACGCTAAAATGTCTGAAAATGCTTGTTAAATATACATTTGATAAGGATTTATTAGTTTTTTGGAAAATAGGTGTTGACGTTCTAAGGCGTCGCGCCTAGAATGCACACCGTACCGCACGATGTGCGATACACTAAAAGCTGAAAAGAAATCGGAGCATAGCACAGCCTGGTAGTGCACCTGGTTTGGGACCAGGGGGTCGTAGGTTCGAATCCTACTGCTCCGACCATTTAGAATATGTTGAAAAACATAGTTTTAAATATCGGCGAAGTATCGTGATAGTATTATCATCGTTATGCGCCTGTAGCTCAGTTGGATAGAGCATCCGCCTTCTAAGCGGATGGTCACAGGTTCGAATCCTGTCAGGCGCGCCATTTGGCAGCTTGGTATATAGAATCAAAGTTTTGATGGTGGATGTAGCTCAGTTGGTAGAGCCCTGGATTGTGATTCCAGTTGTCGCGGGTTCGAATCCCGTCATTCACCCCAATTTCGGAGCATAGCACAGCCTGGTAGTGCACCTGGTTTGGGACCAGGGGGTCGTAGGTTCGAATCCTACTGCTCCGACCATCATCTTAAAAGATGAGATAAAATACCGCTAAGTTAGCGGTTTTTTTACGTCTGGATTTTTTGAAGTTAATAGCTCAAATTGAGTCCGTAGCCATAGGTCGAGGCGTACCACATTAAAAATATATGTGTAAGGAAAAATAAACTGAAATAGAAAAATAGAATTATTTTTTTTATTTTTTGAATCGCGTAGCAATAACTTAATGCAATTGTCATAAGTATTATTCCCCAAAACCAATATTTGAGTATGGAAATAAACTCGGTACTGCATCCTTCTTTGCAGGGGATTTTTCCTGTAAAAAAAATAAATGGATCATATGAAAACTGCATAATTGCTAAAATAAATATTACCCCTACAATTGGGTATAGAATTTTTTTTATCATTTGACCTCAAAGAATAATATACGTTTAGCCTTTCCATAATCTGCATAGCTATATGGGCCAAGGCTCATCCTGCTAATACCGATAGTGAAGCGCCAAAAAACTGTCCAATTATCTGTTAATTTTGATTTATTCCATAAATCGATATGTCCACCGCTCGCTGCATCTGCACTTTCATCATCGCGTTCCCAATACTCTCCGAAAAATATAATTCCTGTTTTACCTTTGATTTTTGATTGCCAATCTCTCCCTGTTATGACGATTGCAGGGCCAATACCACAAACAGGTCTTGTTTGAAGCCAGGTCGCCATTTCATTTGCTCTTGTTGCTGCCGCTTTATTGTTTAATACAATACGACCAAGTGTAGGCGCTTTCCCTTCAGGTTTAAGATTGTTCTGAGAAAAAGTAGTCATCTTTACACCTACTTTATGCAAAGTCACGCTCATTCGAATTGCACATTGATTTTCAAACCCTTTCGGGGCTTGTCCATTAATGTTATAAGGTGGAGTTTTGTCACTATAGTAATTATCCCATAACTCTTTAAAGGTAATTGGAACGATTCCCACCATACTACAAGCCGCAACAGAGCCTCGTTTGGGATTTGTTTTAACTGTTCCCGATTGATTAACTGGCATCGCCACCACGCTTGGTGAGTGCTTCTTCACCTAAATAGAGCTTATAAGAAGCATGTCCCTCTGTTTCAATCCGTGGCAGTTTCCCATCAGCGCCAATTGTGCCTTGAAAGATTTTACCGTCAGCTGTTTCAATCAAGTAGGGCATACCTTCGGCAAAACTAAACTCAGCTGCCACTTGCTCATCGAAAACTTGAGGGCTGATGGTATTGAGGAAGTTGCTAACAGCGGATGAATTATTCGCGCCTGCACCGATTCCGTTATCTCTCACCACAAGGCTTTGATTCGGGAAAAAAGTTGCACCGCAAGTGGCTTTGTCACCTGCCATAATAATTGTTCTAGTGCCTGCCATTAAAAAGCCTTTGCCTGAGGATTGAGCTGTAGCCATCACTTGGTATTTGGGGCAATAGTGCTTCATTCCTTCTACATGTGCTGGAATCCCTTCAATGAGATGTGATCTGCCTCTTGTACTATGCCACCGTGGTCTGTATGACAACCTTTGGTGATGAGTGCCTTCATTATTTTATCCAGTAAATAATATTCAGTTATTTGAAAAATTTGTTTTAATAAAACGAATAAATGGTTTCTTTACTTGGTTTGGCTATTCAAAGTAAAGTGGAATGCAAACATTGTCCTGATGAGTTAATAGGAAGTGGCTAAAATGGTGAGTTAAGCTGGGTATTTGCGATATGATTAAATCAAAATAAAAAAGAGAAAATGACCATGCAAAACCTTAGTTATGTCTTTATTAGCATATTGGGAGGTTTGATCGTTCCATTACAGCTCGCAATGGTAAATACTTTTAGAAATACAAGTGGTGCTTCTCAAATTCAATCAACTTTTGTGCTTTATATTGGTGGAGCAATTGCATCACTAATTATTGCATTAATCGTTGATGGGACTATTAAACCTCCGTTATACCAACAAACCTCATGGTGGATGTGGTTTCCAGGTTTTCTTGGCTCTCTTTATATTCTTTGTATGTTTCTTGCAGCTCCTCAAATAGGAGCAACAAATACATTGTTATGGGTTTTCTTAGGACAAATGCTCTTTGCAACGATTATTGATAGTACTGGATTTCTAGGAATGCAAATTAGAAAAATAGATGGATTAAAGCTGTTAGGTCTGTTTTTTATCCTTATGGGTGGTTTGATTCTAATTTATAATGAATATAAAAATATAAATAATTAAGTGAATATTAATAAAATATATTTTAAAATTTTAGATCTTTTTTGTTCTTAATAAATTAAATTTAAAATTACTGGGGAATGAATATGCTTTTATATTTTATGTTTTTCATTATTATTCTTTCTATTATCACTTATTTGAACTCACCATATTTTAAAGGAAGAATAGGGGAGTTGATGGTTTCGGCTCATGTAAAAAAGGGATTAGGAGAGGAGTACATGTTATTAAACAACGTGACAATCGCCTGATGGCGAGCAAGGCACAACTCAAATTGATCATATTTTAATAAGTCCTTATGGGGTTTTTATTATAGAAACGAAGAACTATACGGGGTGGATTTTTGGTGATGTTCGACAAAAACAATGGACGCAAAAGATCTATAAGAAAAGCTATAAATTTCAAAATCCTTTACATCAGAATTACAAACATAGCAAAGTGCTAGAGATGGTTCTAAATGACGTGTTAGATCCACAATATTTGCACTCGGTTATTGTTTTTACGCCTCGCAGTGAATTTAAAACAGAAATGCCTGAAAATGTGTTTCGAGGTAAGGCTTGGCTGAAATATGTGAAAAGTTTCAATGAGGAGGTGATTAGCCCCATGAAACAGAAAAGAATTCGCTATCGTATTGAAAAAGAAGTATTGGAACAATCGTGGAAAATAGATCGTCAACATGTTGAGTATCTGAAACAGAAAAAATTAGAGAAAGAGAAATTAAGTTAGCTTTTAAATAAGATTGCATTTTTACTGCAAGGGCATTGCTTGATTTGGCTATTGCGCTTTGAGGATGATCCAGTTAAGTTGCTTATATTGATATGAATTGGTTAGACAACTACAACAGTATTTAAATGCCGTGTTCGGCATAATGCTTCCACTTTTTAAAAAGAAAAAACAGAGTATAGCGATGACAGAAACAGCTTTTGATTTTGTAATTATAGGTGGTGGTTCAGCAGGATCGGTACTGGCTGGGCGATTATCAGAAAATCCAAATATTTCGGTATGTTTATTAGAAGCTGGTGGTGATGGCAACAGTTGGTTGGTGAATACACCTTCAGCAGCAGTGATTAGTATTCCGACTAAAATTAATAACTGGGCTTTAGAAACCATTCCACAAAAAGGATTGAATGGCCGAAAAGGTTATCAACCGCGAGGTAAGTGCTTAGGTGGTAGTTCTGCCATCAATGCAATGGTGTATATCCGTGGGCATCGCAGTGACTACGATCATTGGGCTGCTTTGGGTAATGCGGGATGGTCTTATGATGATGTTTTGCCATATTTTATAAAATCAGAGCATAACGAGCGTATTCGTAATGAATATCATGGGCAGCATGGTCCACTTAATGTCAGTGAATTACGTTCAGATAACCCTTATCAAAAAACTTTTGTTGAAGCTGCGAAGCAGGTGAATTATCCGCTAAATGATGACTTCAATGGCGCAGAACAAGAAGGACTTGGGGTATATCAGGTCACGCAAAAAAATGGTGAACGCTGGAGTGCTGCCCGAGGTTATTTATTTCCTCATTTAGGCCAGCGCACCAATCTACATGTGATTACCAAAGCCTTGGTGTCAAAAATTGTGATTGAAAATGGTCGTGCTGTTGGGGTCGAATATAAACACAATGGACAAAGCACGGTTGTTCGTGCCAAGAAGGAAGTCTTATTGTCAGCAGGGGCATTCCAGTCACCACAAGTCTTGATGCTATCTGGTATTGGTCCACGTCAAGAGCTTGAAAAGCACGGTATTGCTGTCGTTAAAGATTTGGCCGGTGTGGGTGAAAACCTGCATGACCATCCAGACTTTATTTTTGCTTATAAGACCAAGCAAATGGAGGGAACCTTTGGGGTGTCAGTGGGTGGAAGCCTAGATCTAGTCAAGCAGATTGGACGTTATCGTAAAGAGCGTCGCGGTTTGATCACCACCAATTTTGCTGAGTGTGGTGGTTTCTTAAAAACTCGTCCTGAGCTGGATAAGCCAAACTTACAACTGCATTTTGTGATTGCTGTGGTAGATAACCATGCGCGCACCATGCATATGGGACACGGGATTTCATGCCACGTCTGTTTGTTGAATCCGCGTGCGCGTGGTTCAGTCAAACTCAGTGGTAAACATGTGGATGATCCATTGCTGATTGACTTTAAATTCCTTGAGGATGAACAGGATCTTCAGGATATGGTCGATGGTTATAAAGTCACGCAAAAGTTAATGAACGCACCCGCTTTAAGTGAAAAAATTAAAGAGGATATGTTTACCGCCAATGTGCAGTCTGATGATGAAATTCGTGAGATTTTACGCCAACGTGTCGATACGGTGTATCACCCAGTCGGCAGTTGTAAAATGGGTGTGGATGAGATGGCCGTGGTTGATCCTGAACTGAAAGTCTATGGTATTGAGGGACTGCGAGTTATTGATGCCTCCATTATGCCAACCGTGGTGAATGGTAATACCAATGCACCGACGATTATGATTGCTGAAAAAGCGGTGGACTTAATTCGTCAAACGTGGAAGTAAACTTAAACGATCAGTAATTGGAGCTAAGCTAGAAATATCTTAGCTCTTTTCATTTTCAGCGTTGTTGCGTGGCGTTTCCAACATACGTGGAAAGGTGAAGTTATAATTTTCCAGTGCATAGCGAAACAATTGAGCAGGGCGCTTGCCGACAATTTTTTGCTGTCCCGTTTCTTCAACTGCACCTGCTTCCTGCATACGCCGTCTGAATGATTTTTTTTCTAATGTATGACCTAAAATAATTTCATAAATGGTTTGTAATTCGGTCAGGGTAAAAAGCTCAGGCATGAGACTGGCGGGTAGAGCGGTGTAACGGGTTTTATTGCCAAGGCGATCATAAGCGAGTTGGAGTAGCTGTTGATGATCAAAAGCTAAATCCAGCTGTAATGCCTGATCGATTGGAAGCCATTGACTATGCTCAGTGGTGTGACTTGCTTGAATTTCGAATTTGTCAAAATCAATCAGGGCAAAATATAAAGCGGTAATGGACCAGCCGCGTGGATCACGATGTTGATTGCCAATGGTTTCGACTTGTTCTAGGTAAGGGGAATGAATCCCTGTTTTTTCAAGTAGTTTGCGGTGGGCTGTTGCCATTAAGTCTGGGTCGGTTTTTAAATCGACAAAACCACCTGGTAGCGCCCATTTGCCTTTTTCGGGAAAGTTGGAGCGCTGAATCATTAAGACCTGTAATTGACCTTTTGCCACAGAAAAAATTGCCATATCGACTGTAAACAGTGGGGTGTCATAGTCTGTTTTTCGGTAGTGGGCAAGGTATTCCTGTTCGGACGTATAGGTCATTTGGCGTTATCTCATGGATGAGTGAGTCAAGTATAAAGGTTTTTATAGATTTGAATGTGCTGTTTATAAATGAAAAATAGTTCTGCTTGTTTCGGCATAGCAACATTCGTCATCGAGAAATCAAAACTTTTGTGTATTGGCAATTGCATACTTTTGGGGATAAGGCCTAAGCAAAAACTGTTCATTGCTGCGGTTAGTTGATGCTGCATCCTGAGCCCAGTTCAAAATAGCATTCTGAATTTCGTGCAAGATTGTTAAATGCGCGGCATCCATGCCGCCTGTCATGATGTAACGTAGATGAACTGCAAATTAGAGGTCTTGATATTGCTTAGACCAATCTCTCCCGAATTTGATCAAGCGAGCATTCTCTTAACAATTGACCATTTTCAAATACTGTTTGCAGTGCCCCCATCTTCTCCTGTTCAAAGCTTTGTTGATCAAAGAGCTCAAAACCATTTTCGGTTTGTTCAACCCGTAATAAGCCCTTGGCTGATTTCTTAACACCCGAGTCGGTCACTGGGTCTTTAAACAGTTCGCGACCGACGCCATTGACCTGTCCCCAAGTGGCTTTTACCGCAAAACCAAAGCTATCGCGAGTCAAATAGTTATAGGTATAGCTGCCAATTCCAAAAACCAGATTGTTGGAAGCAAAGCCTTTGGCTTCCAAACCGTTTAAGATATTTTGTGCACGTTCTAGGGTAATTGAGTCACCATAGATTAAGCCAACACGCTCATTTAGTACTTTATAGCCTTGCGCTGTTTCGGTACCACCAAAAATCTCCCATAAACATTGCACTGCACCTTTATAAGCGGGACTATCTCGCTCTGCATCAGGATCGCCACAGATAATTTTCACGGGATCACCTGAGTCGGGACGAAACACCACTTTGGCGAGTCCGAGGGCATTCGGTTGGCGTTTTAAAATCTCTGCTTTTAATTCCACGCTAAACTCGGTAATCACACGCCAGAAATCCCAAGTATCTGAGACGATACTGACCACACCGGTAGGATAGAGTTCACAGATCAAACGTCTAAAGGTCTCGATTTCACTTTCTTCACTGCCCATACACATTACACTGTGTTCTGTTGCAGGCACTGAAACACCGACGACACCAGTGGCGTTATAATATTCTTCAGCATAGTCAATTGATGCAACTGAATCGGTACCGATAAAACTGGTCAAGTGCCCCACGCCTGATTGGGCTGCATCATAGATCCCACTCATCCCACGGCTACTAAAATCATGGCCTTGAACAGCAACAAAGTCTAAAGGTGCACCTGTTTTTTCTGCATATTGGGTCAACAAGCGTTTGTATTCATAGGCAATGCTGGCGGTGGTACAGCTTTTCCAGAGTTCGGCACTGAGCACGGTTTCAATATAGTTGGTTAACCAAAAGAAATTCGGATCAGTATTGATGATGGTCAATACTGGTACTTTGATATTGACGCGGCTACCTTCTGGCAAGGCTTTAATTTTTAATGGTAAATAACCAAGATCGTGCAAGGCTTCGATGTGCTCGACGGGCACAGCACCTTCACCTAAAGCGTTGTCCATACGGCGTTTATAGGCTGCCACCACTTTGGCTTTAGCTTGATTGAAGAAGCCTTCATTCCAAGTTTCAATCAGAAAGTGTTTGATAAAGCCTTGCAGACCAAAGAACACAATCTTGTCATCAAAGTCAGGCAGCATTTTGGCTAAACGTGATGAACGCGGGGTAAAGTTGGCATAGACGTATTCAGTTCCCACTGGATACTGGCGACGGTGGTCTGCTTTATAGAAATCAATTGCATTGAGTGGGTTAATTTTAATACTCATTTTTATCGGCCTTTTGCTTTAATCTTGATTTTGAAAATTGATGATGTTGAGTTTGCTTGCTTCTGCTTGTGGCAGGCTATTGCTGGTAAAGAGCTGATCGACCAAGCCATCAAATACCGCGAGACCTTTGCTAAAAATGCCATGGGTGACATACAAAATAATGTTTTGGCAATTTAGGCTGCGTAGTTGTTTGGCAATACCAATAAAGGTGGCACCACCATCGCAAATATCATCGGTGATCACGGCTGTTTTTCCTGTCAAATCAGGGCTATCCACCGCCGTTGTGCTAATTTTTCCAGTGCTTGGATCGCGTTTCTTTTCACAGTGAATCACGTCAATGGTCTGTTGGCGTTGCGGATTGATGCCGTTTGCAATCGCTTGGGTGCGTTGTGTTGCGCCTGCATCAGGGCAGATCAATACCGTATTGTCGGCGCTTAAAATCTGCATCAATGCTGGGCTTTGCTGGATAATCTCAATCGGTTCGATATTGATCACCGTTTGGAAGCTGGTATTTTTGCGTAACAGCTCAAGCGTCACTGGGCTATGACAATCCCACACCACAATTTTCTGACGTTGTCCTGCAAATTTTTCGCTATTGCTATTCAATAGCTTGGTCATTAAATCTAGAGAGAAGGCCTGACCTTGTGCACAGATACGGTCTTGACGTGCATAGGGAAAATAAGGGATTTCCACCGAAAGGCGAGTGCCTTGTTGCAGTAACACATTTTCCAGTAATAGATAATCCATCACATCAGTGCTGTTTTGTAGTGAGGCTTTGATCTGCGTGTCAGCTTGTAATTGGTTCAATAACTCAGGTTGTAGTTGAATATGACGTTCACCACCTGAAAACTGCAAAAACTCGATGGGAACATTGGCTTGAGCTGTCATAAGTTGAATCGTCATTTTTAGTTTCTCTTTTATAGTGGCTTAAAGCCAGTAAATATATAGTGTCATAAAGACACTATTAAATGCAAGGTTTAAATCTGATTGTTTTAATAAAAATAGGGAAGCAATTTAGAAAAATAGATTCATCTATTTGAAGTTAAAAGAGAATAATTTTTAAACTTTTTTTGAATCAATTGAGCGATTTTAAAATACATCATTTGCTGACTTTATTACTGCGATATATTGATATTTAGGTCATAGTTTTTGACAATTATCCTTGTCAGGATTGAGTCATGTGTTGTTTGCTTGGTACAGCAACGGGTCAAAGTGCTAAAAGCGAACAATGGGAATAAAACAAAAAGGAAAGCATCCTATGAAATCTCTGATTTGTCATAACGCTGAGTTAAAACTGGAAGACAGCCTTCAATTGGTTCCTGCGAAGGGGCAAGTCTTACTTGAAGTGGTACGTTGTGGTATCTGTGGTTCTGATTTACACATGCAACATCACTGCGATCATATGCATGATTTGGCAGCGCGAGTTGGCTTTAATGGGGTGGCAAAGTCCTCGGATAAATTGGTTTTCGGGCATGAGTTCTGCGGCAAAGTCTTGGATTACGGCCCAAAAACACGCCGTAAATTGAAAGCCGATACTTTGGTTTGTGCTATGCCTTTATTAAATGTCGATCCACAAGGCTATGTGCCGACAGGGCTGTCACCGAGTGCTTCAGGTGGTTATGCAGAACAGGTCTTGGTGCAATCCAGTCTGATGTTTGAAGTGCCGAATGGTTTAGATGCGGACAGTGCCGCACTGACTGAGCCGATGGCTGTTGCGCTGCATGCAGTACGTCGTAGTCGAATCAAGAAAAATGAGCCTGCCATCGTGATTGGCTGTGGCCCTGTCGGTTTGGGTGTGATTATTATGCTCAAAGCAGCGGGTGTCAAAACCGTAGTCGCCAGTGATTTTTCACCGAATCGCCGTCGCTTGGCCGAGCAGTGTGGTGCAGATATCTTGATTGACCCTAAACAGCAATCGCCATTTAGCAGTTGGAAAGAGCTTGGCTTATTAGGCAATGTCTCAGAAGCGATTAATATGGGCATGGGGATTTTTGATAAGGTTCAGACCTACTCATTACCGTGGGTGAATGCCATGCGTGTCGGGGATAAACTCGGGTTACTGCCAAAACGTCCGGTGATTTTTGAGTGCGTGGGTGTGGCTGGGATTATGCAGCAGATCTTGGAAGGTGCACCGCTATTCTCACGTATTGTTGGGGTGGGGGTTTGTATGCAAAGTGACAAGATCGAACCTGCGTTGGCGATCAATAAAGAATTGGAAATCCAGTATGTGCTGGGTTATACCCCACTTGAGTTCCGTGACACCCTGCATATGATTGCGGAAGGTAAAGTTGATTGTTCACCATTGATCACGGGTGTGGTCGGTTTGGAAGGCGTCGGCAATGCTTTTGAGGCGCTGCGTGATCCAGAGCAACATGCCAAAATTCTGATTGATCCAAAACGTGCAGGTTCAACGATTGAACTGATCAAGCCTTAATATCCAAGATTTTAAAAAGCCGCTTGCAGTGAAGCGGCTTTTTTATGTCAGAAGACTTGATCTAGCTAGGATTAGAAACTTTTAGTCAATGACAGGGTCACAGTTGAATCAATTGGATTGGAGACTTTGGCGTTGGGATTACCATTGCTGTATTGCTGATAAAAACCGTCTTTATCCCATGCTTTGCTATAGGTCAAACTGCTTGAAAGGCTGTATGGCAGTTCTTTGTTGACAGCAAAACTGACATCTTGGAAGCTGGCTGCAGAAAAGTTTTTAATGCGTTGATTACCATAATGGGCATCGACAGACCAACCTTGCGTAATCGGTTGGTGCCAATTGACATCCAAATAGCCTGAACCACGTGAATGCTTATTGTTACCGACGCCTAAGGTATCCGAGTTATTGCCGAAATAATCTTGGGTATAGGTCATCGCATATTTAACGCTAAGCGGCCCATAGCTAATCTCAGGGATAATTTCCCCATAATCAAAACGGGTATTGCCGGTATCCGCAGTGGTTTTTGCCCCAGGATAATAGTAATAGGCGACTTTGGTACCAATAGTTAAATCACCAAAACTGCGGCTATAACCCGTATATACATCCCACTCGACCGAGGCATCACGAATAAAATGATCACTTACCGTCGATGCCCAAGTCCCTGCATAAAAACCGTTGGCATGGTTGTAATCCAGTCCACCTTGTAAGGCAGGTTTACCCCAAGTTTGTTGAAAACCGCGAGAAACGTATTGACTGGCCGCAGTGATATTGGCCGAGTAGGGTGAGGTGGTTTCAGTGGCGTGGGTGCTTTGAAAATAAAAAGCCAAAGGTGCAATTAAAAATAAGGTTTTTTTCATCATTTCTCCCTGAATGAAGTAAAACCCGAAGCTCAGCTTCGGGTATCCCCTAAAGGAATTTCTTGCTTATTGTATTGGACGTAATGGCGCTTGACGTACAGGTGCTGTACCCGCTTTGTAATAAGCCGCGTCAGAACGAGGGAGTTTTTGACCACGGATTTGATCGGCAATTTTTTCTGCGATCATAATCGTGGTGGCATTCAAGTTACCGGTAATGATCAACGGCATAATTGAGGCATCGACTACACGTAAGCCTTGTACGCCGTGAACACGACCTTGACCATCAACCACCGCCATGTCGTCTTCACCCATTTTGCAGCTACATGAAGGATGGAATGCTGTTTCCGCGTGGGTGCGTACGAATTCATCTAGTTCTGCATCCGTTTGGATATGTTTACCCGGACTGATTTCCTCACCACGATACGGATCAAGTGCAGGTTGCGCCATAATTTCACGAGTGATACGGATCGCGTCACGAAATTCACGCCAGTCTTGTTCAGTTGACATGTAGTTGAACAGAATACTTGGATGCTCAAACGGATCTTTTGATTTCAGCTTAATGCGACCACGTGACGGTGAGCGCATTGAACCGACATGCGCTTGGAAGCCATGCTCTTTTACTGCATTACTACCGTTGTAGTTAATCGCAACAGGTAAGAAGTGATACTGGATATTCGGCCAGTCAAACTCTTCCGAGCTACGGATAAAACCACCCGCTTCGAACTGGTTGCTTGCACCCACACCTGTGCCATTGAATAACCATTCAGCACCGATTGCAGGCTGGTTGTACCATTGCAAGGCAGGGTAGAGTGATACTGGTTGCTTGCATTGATATTGCAAGTACATTTCCAAGTGGTCTTGCAGGTTCTCACCCACACCCGGCAAGTCATGCACGACATCAATATCCATCGATTTCAGGAAGTTGCTTTCACCCACACCTGAGCGTTGCAAGATTTGTGGCGATGCAATCGCACCTGCACAGAGCAAGACTTCACGTTTCGCTTGTGCCTGTTTCATATTGGCTTGGTCTGCGCCAATAATATATTCCACACCCACTGCCTGTTTTTGATTAAACAAGATTTTATTGGTGGTGGCATGGGTGACGATGGTTAAATTCGGGCGACCTTTGGCCATATCTAAATAACCACGGGCAGTACTTGAGCGACGACCTTTTGGGGTCACAGTACGGTCCATTGGGCCAAAGCCTTCTTGTTGATAACCATTTAAGTCATCGGTACGTGGATAACCTGCCTGTACGCCTGCTTCAACCATGGCATGGAACAAGACATTGTTGCCATTTTTAGGGGTTGCGACGGATACAGGACCTTGGTCACCGTGGTAGTCATTACCACCGATATCACGAGTTTCAGCTTTTTTGTAGTACGGCAAGCAGTCTGCATAGGTCCAGTCTTCCAGACCTTTCATGGTTGCCCACTGATCCAGATCCATGGCATTACCACGGATATAGCACATGCCATTAATCAATGAAGAACCACCTAAGCCCTTACCACGACCACATTCCATACGGCGATTGTTCATGTGTGGTTCAGGATCGGTTTCATAGGCCCAGTTATAGCGACGGCCTTGTAAAGGAAAAGCCAAAGCGGCTGGCATTTGAGTACGGAAATCTAAACGGTAGTCTGGGCCACCGGCTTCCAAAAGTAAAACAGTCACGTCTTTGTCTTCAGTCAGACGTGTTGCGAGCACATTTCCGGCAGATCCTGCGCCAATGATAATGTAGTCATATGCTTGAGTATTCATCGTTATCCCTTTTCTATTCTTGAGGATGCCGAGGCAATCATGGGATTGCTCGGCATTGAGGATTAATTTTGAGGGTGAAAGCTGAGTGCATTAGAAAATGCTGTGATATTCACCTAACTCAACTTGAACAGATTTGATACGGGTGTAATGGCCTAAAGTGGTTAAGCCATTTTCACGGCCAACACCAGATTGCTTGTAGCCACCCACTGGCATTTCCGCAGGCGATTCGCCCCAGGTATTGATCCAGCAGATACCTGCTTCAAGTTGATGAATCATACGATGTGCTTTAGTGATGTCTTGGGTTACCACACCTGCAGCTAGGCCAAAGGTGGTGTCATTGGCACGACGGATCACTTCTTCCTCAGTTTCATAGCTGAGAATGCTCATCACTGGGCCAAAGATTTCTTCTTGTACAATCGCCATATCATCTTGGCAGTGGCTGAATACCGTCGGGAGTACATAAGCACCTTTGGCAAGATCGCCTTCAGTGGCACGGCCACCACCGATTAATAGTTTTGCACCTTGCTGTTTGCCTGACTCAATGAAAGACAATACTTTTTCCATATGCGGAAAACTGGTGAGAGGTCCGAAGTTGGTTTGCTCAGCCATCGGATCGCCGATACGGATGCGTTTTACCCGTTCTACAACCGCTGCTTCAAAATCCGCAAGCAAGGCTCTGGGTACAAACACACGGGTACCATTGGTACAGACTTGACCCGAGCTAAAGAAGTTTGCCATCACTGCGATATCCGCAGCACGGTCGAGGTTGGCATCATCACAAATAATCAGCGGTGATTTACCACCCAGCTCCATGGTCACTTCTTTCAAAGTCGAACCCGCGGCACTGGCCATCACTTTCTTGCCAGTTTCTACACCACCCGTGAACGAGATTTTTTCAATCACAGGATGCTCAGTCAGCCATTGACCGATATCACGACCCGCACCTTGGACCACGTTAAATACGCCGTCTGGTACGCCCGCTTCGGTATAGATTTCAGCAAGTTTAAATGCAGTCAGTGGGGTGGTTTCGCTTGGTTTGAAAATCATGGCATTACCCGCTGCTAGGGCAGGCGCAGATTTCCACATTGCGATTTGAATTGGATAGTTCCAAGCACCGATACCAGCCACTACACCGAGGGGTTCACGACGAGTATAAAAGAAGCTTGATTCGCGCAGTGGCACTTGCTCGCCTTGAATCGCGGTTGCAAGACCTGCGTAGTATTCGAGTACATCTGCGCCTGTTACGATATCCACAGTTGAGGTTTCGCTATAGGCTTTACCGGTATCGAGGGTTTCGAGCTGGGCAAGTTCATCATTACGTTCACGTAAGATATCAACTGCACGACGTAAGATGCGTGAACGCTCCATCGCCGTCATCGCTGCCCAGATTTTTTGGCCTTGTTGTGCGCTTTGAACAGCCGCTTCAATGTCTTGTTGTGAGGCTTGTTGAAGTGTTGCGATCACTTCACCGTTGGCAGGGTTAATGCTGTTAAATGTTTTGCCACTGGTCGCTGCGACATAACGTCCGTGGATATATAACTGGTGAACTTGTGCATCACTCATTCTGTTTCTCCTGCAAAGGCTTGTTCGCAAATTGAATTTGCGTTTTTACATAATCGTAAGCAATGGAACGGGCCAGTTGGCTGTCAAACTCGTCGTGACTACTTAAACTGCCGCGTAACCATAATCCGTCAATCAAAGCTGCTAATCCGCGAGCAGCGATGCTTGCCTGTTGTTTATCATCGACCAACATAAGAAAATAATGTTTCAAGTTGGAATACAGGCGTTGATCATTAATTCGTTGTAAACGTCCAAGTTCGGGAAGGTGCATACTGGCAGACCAAAAGTCTAACCAGACCCGCATGGCTTGTTTGTTGACCTGACTGATATCGAAGTTGGAATCAATAATGGCCTTGATCTGGCTTTCTGGATGCGTATCTGCTTCGGCTTTGTATTGGTCAGTCTTTTGACGCAAAACGTTGAGCATTTCTTGCATACAGGTATTGATCAATCCCTGTTTGTCACCGAAATAGTGGCTCACAATACCAGTCGATAGTTCGGCCTTTTTTGCAATCTGTGCAATGGTGGTATTGGATAACCCCACTTCAGAAATTACATAAAATGCGGCGCTAATAATTTCTTCACGTCGCACATGCTCTGGTTTTACTCTACGCTTTGTCATGCTTATCCATTTAAAGCCCTGCCAAGGTGCTTTTTATTCAACATTTCTCGATGTAGAGCATCATAACATTTTTTTATCATACTTTTTATTGATTGAACGTTCAATCAATAAAAAGTATAATCTGTAAAAATCAATGAATTTTTGATTGGAAAGAATAGAAGTAGCGTAATAAATCAAAGATTCTTATGGATAAGGCGATAAGCAGAATTGAACACTTATCACATTATTTTTTAAGAAAAAACACCAATTGCAAGGAGCAAGAACATGGTGTCAGAAAGTAATGAAGGGTCCCCATCTGAACCTATACGTTTAAATTTGTTTGTTTTTTGGAGCTCCGCAATCAGTATCGGCATTTTTGGCCTATTGTTTGTGTTGTTTCCACAGCGCAGTCAGTTCTGGTTAACCTATATACAAGGGCAGGCCAATCAATTGTTTGGTTGGTATTACATGCTGGTAATCGTGGTTTGTTTAGGTTTTGTTGCTTGGCTGGCCTTTTCTCGGGTTGGGCAGATTCCATTAGGCAAAGATGATGATAAACCTGAGTTTGGCTATTTGGCTTGGGTGTCGATGCTGTTTTCCGCAGGAATCGGGATTGCCTTGCTCTATTACGGTGTAGCTGAACCCGTTGACCATTTTATTCGACCGCCAGAAGGTCAGGGTGGAACCATTCAAGCCGCACGTGATGCCATGATGTATAGCTTTTTACATTGGGGCATCCATGGTTGGGTGTTGTATGCCTTATTAGGTGTGACACTCGGTTATTTTGCTTTTCGTCAGAATTTGCCATTGGCGTTGCGCTCTGCACTGTATCCAATCTTTGGTGAACGTATTCATGGTTTGATTGGTGATTTTGTTGATGGTTTTGGGATTTTGGCCACGGTCATTTCTCTGGTCACCAACCTTGGTATTGGTGCTTTGGTGCTGGTCTCGGGCGTGCATTATCTCTTACCTGAAATTCCAAACAATCAAACCACACTGATTACGGTGGTGTTGCTGATGATGTCAGTGGCGACCATTACCACCGTGGTTGGAATTGAAAAGGGCTTGGCGTGGTTGTCGCGTATTAATCTGCGTTTACTCTATGCCTTATTGTTATTTGTGTTTTTAACAGGCCCTACCAATCATTTACTCAATGGTTTGGTGCAGAACATGGGCGATTATCTCGATCATTTTCTGGCAAAAAGCTTTGATATGTATCTCTATAACAGCAAAGCAGGTGAGTGGCTAGGTTCATGGACGGTGTTCTATTGGGCATGGTGGATTGCATGGGCGCCATTCGTGGGCATGTTTATTGCGCGTATTTCCAAAGGCCGTACCATTCGCGAAGTAGTGTTGGGTGTCTGTCTGATTCCGCTCGGTTTTACCTTGGCTTGGATCTCGATTTTTGGCAACACTGCAATCTATTTTATTCTGGAACAGAAGCAAAAAATCCTCGGTGACTTGGTGCTGACAGACCCTGCTTTGTCCTTATTTAAGCTTCTCGAATTTTTACCGTTCAATCCCTATATTGCTGGGATTGTTGTTGTGATTTGTTTCGTATTGTTTTTGACCCCTGTGGGTTCTGGTACACTCATGATCGCAAATCTGTCCTCGAAAGGGGGTAGCAATGAAAGTGATTCACCGATTTGGTTGAGAATTTTCTGGTCTGTGGTGATTACCATTGTCAGTATCGGCCTGCTGTTGGCAGGGAGTTTTCACTCCATGCAAAGTGCGGTGGTGCTGTGTGGTTTACCATTCTCCGTTATTATTTTGCTCTACATGTTTGGCCTTGCCAAAGCATTAAAACAGGATCAATTCAGTCCTATACCACCGCAAGTGATAACGCAGGACACTCCGCCATCACACGTTATCACGGATAAATCAGAAACATTGTAATTCGGGCGAATGACTTTTATTTTTCATTTTTTATTCATTCAAGTCTTTTCATTGATTGAACGATGAAAAGACTTGAATGAATATTTTCTTTTTCTTCTCTAATTCCTTGAGGATTGTATGGCAACAGATAATCCAAGAGCGGTTGATGATGCTACATTAGCGAATAAAGACCATTTAAATCGTGTGGTCTTTTATGTTTCAGCTCTACTTATTTTAACATTTGCACTGGTTACGATTTTTTTTAATGACTTTGCCAACCACTTACTTAATGTGGTGCTGGCTTGGGTCAGTGATAAATTTAGCTGGTATTACCTCTTAGCCGCAACGCTGTATCTGATTTTCGTGATCTTTATTGCCTGCTCGCGTTATGGTGATATCAAACTGGGTCCGAAGCACTCCAAACCTGAATTTAGCCTACTGAGTTGGTCGGCCATGCTGTTCGCAGCAGGGATCGGCACAGACTTAATGTTCTTCTCGGTGGCTGAGCCGCTGTCTCACTATATGAATCCCCCAGTGGGCGAAGGTCAAACCTATGAAGCGGCCCGTCAAGGCATGGTCTGGACGCTGTTCCACTATGGCTTAACCGGTTGGGGCATGTATGCGCTGGTCGGGATGGCATTGGGTTATTTTAGTTATCGCTATAACCTACCTCTGACCATTCGTTCTGCTTTATACCCGATCTTTGGTAATAAAATTGATGGGCCCATCGGGCATACCGTCGATACAGCCGCCGTTATTGGGACCATCTTTGGTATTGCCACCACCTGTGGTATTGCAGTGGTGCAGATCAATTATGGCCTGCATGTGCTGTTTGACGTACCTGAAAATCTATGGATTCAGATCGCCCTGATTGGCCTTGCTGTGATTGTCACGATTATTTCGGTGACGGCAGGGGTCAATAAAGGCATTAAGGTTTTATCCGAAATCAATATTTATGCCGCGATTGGCTTGATGTTATTCGTTCTGTTCCTTGGCAATACCGAATTCCTGCTCAATGCCTTGGTACAAAACTTTGGTGACTATATCAGCCGTTTCCCAAGCTTGGCCTTGGAAAGTTTTGCCTTTGATCGACCTAAAGACTGGATGAACAGTTGGACTTTGTTCTTCTGGGCATGGTGGGTAGCATGGTCGCCATTTGTGGGGCTGTTCTTGGCACGGATTTCACGTGGTCGTACCATTCGTGAATTCGTCTGCGGCACCTTGATCATTCCTTTATTGTTCACGATTACTTGGCTGTCTATTTTCGGGAATAGCGCCTTATATAACGTGATTTTTGAAGGCAATACTGCACTGGCACAAACCGTATTGACCGATCCTGCACATGGTTTTTATGACTTGTTAGCGCAATATCCGGGCTTTGCCTTTATTGCGGGGATCGCGACCATTACCGGCTTACTGTTTTACGTGACTTCAGCCGATTCAGGCGCATTGGTACTGGGTAACTTTACCACCAAGTTTTCCAATGTTGATAATGATGCACCACGTTGGCTTCGTATCTTCTGGGCAACTGCGATTGGCTTGCTCACCGTGGCGATGCTGATGGCCAATGGGATTACCGCACTGCAAAGTGCCACGGTGATCATGGGCTTACCGTTTAGCTTTGTGATGCTGTTGGTCATGGCGGGCTTATATAAATCCTTACGCTTAGAGGATTATCGTAAAGCCAGCCGTAGCCTGAATGCTGCGCCTGTGGTCGGAAACGTCGACATCTTGAACTGGAAACAGCGTTTGTCCCGTGTCATGCATCATCCGGGCAGTAGTGAGACTCAACGCATGCTCGATAGCGTATGTAAGCCTGCAGTACAGACCGTGGCAGATGAGTTGGTCAAGCGTGGCATGAATGTCGAAGTGACGCAGGGGGAAGTTGAAGAAAGCGAGAGCCTGTATCATCTTGACCTCACTATTTATATCGAAGAAGAACATAACTTCGTGTATCAGATCTGGCCGGTACGTTATATCGCACCGACCTTTAGTGAGCGTGGTAAACGCGGTAAGCAGTTCTATTACCGTCTGGAAACTTTCTTATATGAAGGCTCTCAGGACAATGACTTGGTTGGATATACCAAAGAACAGGTGATTAATGACATCTTGGATAAGTATGAACGGCATATGACCTTCTTGCATATCAATCGCATTAGTCCCGGTAACCGTCCTTTGTATCCCGATTCACAAGATTAATTGTGGCAATAAAAAACCTCACGTCATGTGAGGTTTTTTTATGTGCTGAATTATAGGGCACCGTATTTTTGCCAAGTCTCACCTGTTTCATAAGGGGCATAATGGCTTTTCAGCTCGTGCAGAGACTGGCTTTGATAAATTGCAAAGATGATCATAATCAAAAACAGGCTGATCAACTTAATGGCGCGTTTATTTTTATATTCGCCTGAATAGAGATAGAAAATACAATAGAAGGCAATCATCAGATAGGTACAAAACAGCGAGTTAAACACTAGATAGACCAGCAATACGGCAGTGATGGCCAAGGCAATTCGATTCTTTAAGATGTTTGGACGCAAGCTCAGAATATTTAAAATTAAAAGACCGAATGAGGTCCAAAACAGATAGGCATGACCGCCAATCACCACAATATAGGTCGATTGTAGCCACAGCAGGACCAGCCATACAAAGACGGAAAAAATAATAAATTTAGAGAGGCCTGAAGACGCGGGCAAAGTGTGTTTCATATGATATTGGTTTTTTAAATAGCTGTTTGTTGGGGGATTAAAAACGAAACTTCAATAAATCTTTGGTTTTGATCTTGGTCAGTAGTACACAGAACAAAGACAGTGAACCACCAATCAACATTGCTGGCACCACGCTGAAAAAGCGTGTCATCACACTGGACTGCAATGCGCCCAGCTCATTACTGGACGTGACAAAGATGCCATTAATGGCAGCGACACGTCCAAGCATGTCTTTGGGTGGAATCAATTGCAGTATGGTTTGACGAATAATTATGTTGATGCTGTCACATGCCCCCATAATAATGAGAACTGCGATGGAAAAATAGAGGTGTCTGGTAACAGCAAATAACAAGGTGCATAGCGCAAAGCCTGTGACGGCAATCAGCATGATCTGCCACGGTCTGGATTTGGGTGGGTAACGCACCAAGATCAGCATCATGATCAAGCCACCAAATGCAGGCGCAGCACGTAATAGACCAAAACCATCGGCACCGACATGCAAAATATCTTGGGCAAAAATGGGCAGCAGCGCGATGATGCCGCCAAAGAAAACAGAGCCGAGATCGAGAAACATCGCCCAAAAAATAATTTTGGTTCTAAAAATAAATTGTAGTGCGTCTTTTAGACTCTGAGTTACCGACGCCGTTTGGATTTGTGGGAAATCGCGTTTCTGCAAGCACCACAGTGCCATACTACCGATCAGAAAAAGCGCCACAATCACGGCAAAAGTAATATCCAAATTGAGATGGGCCAACAGGAAACCGCCCATCACGGGTGCCAGTATGCCGCAAGCTTGCCAGCACATGCTGGTCCATGTCGCTGCATTGGTATACAAATGCTCGGGTACGACAAAAGGACGTAAAGAATTAAAGCAGGGACTGTATATGCCGCGAATACAGCCAAATAAAAATAGAATACTCAAGCATGAGATTAATAATAAATTTGCACTGATGGTTTGAGTGTGGAAAAGATCAAAGCTGATCCACAAAGCAATCGATAAGGGGATGGCAAAGCTAAAGCTGATCTGCAAAATACGCTGCCGATTAAAACGGTCAGCAATATAACCACCCCACAAAGAGAGGACGAGAAAGGGCAAAAAATCCATGATCCCGACCAAGCCGAGGATAAGCGGATTCTTGGTAATTTGATACAGATAATACGCGATCAGGACTTCTTGAATCAGCACCGCAAAAGTCAGGCAGCATTGATTGATGGTCAATAACGTGAAGTCACGACTGGCAAATGCAGCAAAAGCAGAATGAGGTACAGCAGAGGACATAAGGCGTAGATTTAAAACATACAAATAAAGAAAAAGGGAAGAGCTGAAACTCCTCCCTTTTCGAGATGCTTAGCGTTACTTATTGAGCAACAGCTTCAGCTTTAACAACTTTCTTAGCAGGAACTAAGTTTGCTGGAGTCGTATAGTTCAAGCCCAAAGTTGAACTTGAGTACTGACGGATTTGATCTAACAACGCTGGATCGGTTGAAAGGTCTTTACCATAAGAACGTACGATTTCATGTAACTTAGCATTCCATACACCTTTGGTTTGCTCAGGGAATGCTTTTTCAAGCAAGTTAAGCATAATGTAAGGTGATGTAGACGCACCCGGAGAAGCACCTAACAATGCAGTTACAGACTTATCTTTAGATGCAAAGATTTCTGTACCGAATTGCAATTTAGCAGGTTTGCCCGGCTCTTTTTTGATGATCTGAACGCGTTGACCACCTTGTTGTAAATGCCAGTCTTTTGGATCAGCTTCAGGGTAGTATTTTTTCAACTCATTGAAACGATCTGCATCAGACATTAACACTTGGCTTACGAGGTACTGAACAAGATCAGCATTTTGCAGACCAATTGCAGCCATAGGCAACACGTTGTTTTTGTTGGTCGATGCAAGCAAATCAAGCTGTGAACCATTTTTCAGGAACTTGTTTGAATAAGTTGCGAATGGGCCAAACAACACATATTTTTTACCGTCGATATAACGAGTATCGATATGTGGAACAGACATCGGAGGCGCGCCAAGATCAGCACGACCATACACCTTAGCAGTGTGTTTTGCCGTTACTGCTGGGTTGTCAGTTACAAGGAACTCACCACCTACAGGGAAACCAGCATATTGTTGCGCTTCTGGTAAGCCAGTCATTTGCAATAATTTAATTGCAGCACCGCCCGCACCAATAAATACAAAACGTGTTTTCACATGATCAACTTTGCCAGATTTCAAATCTTTGAAAGCCACAGACCAAGTGTTGTCATCGTTTTTGCTGATGCCTGTCACTTCAGTTGAAGTGCTGAGTTTGAAGTTTGGACTCTTTTCAAGGTTGCCAATCAACTGCTTGGTGATTGCACCGTAGTTCACGTCAGAACCAACGTCCATACGAGTTGCAGCCACTTTTTGTTGAGGATCACGACCGTCCATCACCAATGGTGCCCATTGTTGAATTTCAGCTTTGTCCTCACTCATTTTCATACCAGCGAATAACGGGTTTTGAACCATGGCAGCATAACGCTTTTCCATGAAATTCACGTTATCGCCCCATACGAAAGCAATGTGTGGTACTGGGTTAATGAAGGTCGTTGGTGTTTCGAGTACACCTTGCTTCACTTGGTATGCCCAGAACTGTTTGGCAATTTCAAACTGACCTGCCACGTTTACAGCTTTAGAAATGTCCATTTTACCGTCTTTTTCTTCGGTATAGTTCATTTCCATAAAGCCTGAGTGGCCTGTACCCGCGTTGTTAAAACCGTTTGAACTTTCTTGTGCAACAGCATCAAGACGTTCATACATGCGGATATTCCAGTCGGGTTGTAACTCGTTGAGGTAAGTACCTAAAGTGGCACTCATGATCCCGCCGCCGATGAGTACAACATCGACAGTTGGTTCGTTACTGGTGGTTTTAATTGCCTTAGACGCAACTGGTCTAAAAAGAAAGGCAATTGCAATAATAATTAATACTACGAGTAGTACTAATAAATATTTCCAAAATTTTTTCATTCAATTTACCTTAAAAATTAAATGACGCTCTATATGACAAGCGATATAGAGAGAAAGAATTTAAATGATGATACAGGCGCAATAAAGGCACATCAGTACGGCAAGGGATCGCCTTAACACTGATGTTGAAGAAGTTAGTTCATGAATTTTACTTTAATTTAGACGGTATTTTGGTTGAACTAATGTTTCAAAATGTACAAATCAAGCCGACTTTGATGATTTATTGTGTGTAAAATGTAGAAAGTTCTAGTAAATCTTAGACTTATGGTTTAGAGAGATCAGTCACTATTTGACCAAATAGGATGATTTAGATAATAACAAAATGCGCAGTTAAGCATCAATGAGTGATGTAATCGAAGAGCGCAATGCCGCTTGGTATGATTTATATGCACCCTATGTTTTCTCCAGATCAGTCCGAAATCCCCTGAGCGATATTCATCTTTCTACGGGTCATCAACCGAGGATGCTGAGCCATTTTCATCTCAGCAAATTTATTAAAGTGAATTTCATTCATTTTCGACTTAGATTAAATCATTTTTATTCAGCTAATGATTGCGGTATAAATCACTCTATACAGAAATTTAGATTTATCTCAGAAATTAGGGTGGCGGATTAAAATGAGTAGCGCATTTAATTTTACGATCAAGAGTATTCGTTTTGATGAGAACTATTACCCATCAGAAAATACCCGTATTACAACCAACTTTGCCAATTTGGCTCGTGGTCAAAGCCGCCAAGAAAATCTGCGTAATACCCTAAAAATGATCGACAATCGTTTCAATACCTTGGCGCATTGGGATAATCCAGAAGGGGATCGTTATGCGGTCGAGCTTGAGATTATTTCTGTTGAGATGAAGGTTGAAGCGGGCACTGATAGCAATGCATTGCCTTTGATTGAAATTTTAAAAACCAATATTGTCGATCAAAAAACCAATGAACGGATTGAAGGTATTGTGGGAAATAACTTCTCTTCTTATGTGCGTGATTATGATTTCAGTGTGTTATTGCTTGAGCATAATAAAAATCAGTCTGGATTTAGCACACCAGAGAACTTCGGCGACTTACATGGCAACTTGTTTAAGAGCTTTATTGAGTCAGAGACTTACAAGGCAAACTTTAAAAAACCGCCTGTGATCTGCCTCAGTGTTTCCAGCAGCAAGGTCTATCAACGTACTGAAAACCAACATCCAGTATTGGGTACGGAATATCTGCAAGATGAATATTCATTAACGGATGAGTATTTCCAGAAAATGGGCTTAAAGGTGCGTTATTTCATGCCGCCAAATAGTGTTGCGCCGTTGGCCTTCTATTTCTCTGGGGATTTGTTGGCGGATTACAGCAATCTGGAATTGATCAGCACCATCAGCACCATGGAAAGCTTCCAGAAGATTTACCGTCCTGAAATTTACAATGCCAATTCAGTGGCAGGCAAATCGTATCAACCAAGTTTGAGCAACCAAGATTATTCACTGACTCGCATTGTATATGACCGCGAAGAACGTAGTCGTTTGGCGATTGAACAAGGGAAATTTGTTGAAGAACAATTTATTAAACCTTATCGAAATATTCTGGAACAGTGGTCTGCCAGTTATGCAGCACAAAGCAACTCGCAAAAAAGTTACGCGCACTAATTTATTGAAAATATAAGGTTATTGATGATGAAAAGATTATTACCAACGTCGACTGCGGGTAGCTTACCGAAACCGTCTTGGCTAGCAGAGCCTGAAAAGCTTTGGTCACCATGGAAATTGCAAGAGCAGGGTCTGATTGAAGGTAAACAGGATGCTTTACGTTTGTCTTTGCATGAGCAGCAAGTGGCGGGCATTGATATTGTCAGTGATGGCGAGCAAACCCGTCAGCACTTTGTGACGACATTTATTGAGCATCTTACGGGTGTTGATTTTGAGAAACGTGAAACGGTGCGCATCCGTAATCGTTATGATGCTAGTGTTCCGACTGTAGTCGGTGCTGTATCTCGTCAAAAGCCTGTTTTTGTTGAAGATGCCAAGTTCTTACGTCAGCAAACCAATCAACCAATCAAATGGGCGTTGCCAGGACCAATGACCATGATTGATACATTGTATGATGCACATTATAAAAGCCGTGAAAAATTGGCATGGGAATTTGCCAAAATCCTGAATGAAGAAGCCAAAGAGTTAGAAGCGGCGGGTGTAGATATTATTCAATTCGATGAACCTGCTTTTAATGTGTTCTTTGATGAAGTAAATGACTGGGGTGTGGCGACTTTAGAGCGTGCGCTTGAAGGTTTGAAATGTGAAACTGCGGTGCACATTTGCTATGGTTACGGCATTAAAGCCAATACAGACTGGAAAAAGACCCTCGGTTCTGAATGGCGCCAATATGAAGAGGCTTTTCCAAAGCTACAACAATCAAAACTTGATATCATCTCGCTCGAATGTCACAACTCGCGTGTGCCGATGGATCTGATTGAATTGATTCGCGGTAAAAAGGTAATGGTCGGTGCGATTGACGTGGCGAGCAACACGGTTGAAACGCCAGAAGAGGTTGCCGATACCTTACGTAAAGCACTTCAGTTTGTCGATGCAGATAAGCTGTATCCATCAACCAACTGTGGTATGGCACCTTTGGCGCGTGATGTTGCGCGTGGCAAGCTGAATGCATTAAGTGCAGGTGCAGAAATTGTTCGTCAAGAACTGCAAGGCTAAAATGCACTGATGTTGTGAGGTTGAAAGGGCGAGTATGCGCGCCCTTGATACCACCGCAAAGCTCGGGTTTAATTGAGGAATAAAGTGATGGTTGAAGCAACAGATTTTAGAGATGCAATGTCTTTACTCACCAGTGCAGTTAGTGTGATTACCACCACTGGCATGTCTGGTCGTTATGGCTTTACTGCATCTGCTGTATGTAGCGTCACAGATACGCCTCCGACTTTATTGGTGTGTATGAATCGGGCATCGAGTTCACATGTGCATTTCGTCGACAATAAAATCTTAAGTGTGAATGTGTTAAGCGCAGATCATCAACATATTTCTAAAGCCTTTTCGTCTAAGTTAAGTCCAGAAGAACGTTTTAAACACGGTGCTTGGTCAGAGTTGGAAACAGGTGCGCCTGTTTTGGATGATGCCTTAGTGAATTTCGATTGCGAGATTGATCAAATTCAGGAAGTGGGAACGCATACGATTTTTATTTGTCGTATTGTGGCGGTTCAACAAAGTGGACATGATCAAAGCTTGGTTTATTTTAATCGTGCTTATCACCAAGTGGGGCAAACTGAAGTCGCTTAAAGCATGATGCTTTAAGCCGATTGGTTGATTATTAAAATACATTTATATCATAATTTAAAAATAATAAACAATATAATTCATTGAAAAATAATAATAAAATCACTTTGGCCCAAAGTGTAACGTTGACACCCTTAAACTCACCGATTATTCTTTAAGCGCTGGCCTACATCGCCAGCCGGTTTTAGCAGACCGTTTCCTAAGTACATTGAAAAAATTCGTTTTTTTGATGTAGACTTGTTCGTCCCTCTTTTGTAGCGGTAGGGCGAAAGGGGGACGCCTTCGGGCGTGCTGATTCTTAGGTTCAGTCTGCTAACCCTCTTTCTCCCTGCCACCATAATCTTTATGTCTTGGCAGCGTTCCGAATTTTGTAGGAGTTGGCCATGCACTGTATTTTTATTCTTCTTCATTAGTCTTTGACGCCGTTTGATTGCCTTTAGGCTTTTCAAGCGCTGCTTTGTCGCGACTAAAAATCATATCAACAATAAAACTTAAGATGCGCTCAGGCCGTCTTATCGGGTCTTTGCATGCCTTTTTTTGCTTATTGCAGCATAAATGGCTGCTTGATCGGGTTGAGCAACAACAAAAAAATTATTCAATCATGGAAATGATATGCCACCTTTTGCTTTGACTTATCGTGCTTTAAAAGTCTTGGATACCTCGCAAACGCTGTTTAACCAAGATGGCTTTCATCATGTTGGGGTCGACCTGATTATTGATGAGTCTAAAATTGCCAAAGGCACCTTTTATAAATACTTTCACTCCAAAGAGCATTTGGTTGAAATGACGCTAAGCTTGCAGAGAACGGCGCTGAAGAAAGCAGTCCGTTCAATTCTCTATGCCAATAAAAACCTATCGGGGCGTGAAAAACTGAAACGGATTTTCTTTCTGCATGCTGATGTAGAAGGGATGTACCATTTATTGTTTCGGGCGGTTTTTGAAATTAAAGCACGTTATCCAAAGGCGTATGAGATGGTGGTGGAGTACCGAAACTGGTTGATTCGTGAAATTTATATGTTGTTAGTCAGAATGGAGATGAGTGTTACCAAAGCAGATGCACAGATGTTTTTATTTGTGGTAGATGGGGCAATGGTGCAGTTGTTGAGTGGTCGTAAAGTGGATAAAGGGAAATTGTTGGAGGGGTGGTTGGTGGGGGGTAAAGCTATTTAAGAAAAGTTTCTTAAAATTTAATTTTTATATTTTAGAGTAAAATATATTTTTTATAATACTGAAAAACTTAAATAGTATTTTAATTTAATTGTATTATTTCTTTTTTGTTTTTTTTGAAGTTGATTACATATTCTAATATTGTAATTCTTCTCTCTAAGTCTGAAGACTTTAAGTTGGCATGAATCGAAAAGAAGTAAAGTATTATTATGCTGATGGAGAGAGTAATAATGATTTGTTGCAATGAATCTAAATTGTTAATATCGAATATTCCCTTCTCTTTCTTTAGTTGAGTTGAAATTGTCGTTAAACCTAAGAGGGTTGCTGGGAATAAACCTATTTTACTTATTTGCCCAGTAATATTGGTTGTTCTTTTATTGAAATCTCCTAATTCATGTTTTAATTCTAGTGAGGTAAGCTCTAAATGGTGGAGATCAAAGTGTATTAATTTGTTA
This sequence comes from Acinetobacter higginsii, assembly GCF_000369525.1. Classification (GTDB taxonomy): domain Bacteria; phylum Pseudomonadota; class Gammaproteobacteria; order Pseudomonadales; family Moraxellaceae; genus Acinetobacter; species Acinetobacter higginsii. The sequence goes on along the minus strand of NZ_KB850072.1, from coordinate 2,559,090 downwards.
ATTACTTCTATGTCAACTTCTGTTGTTTTCTTTATTCGATTGAATATGATTTTTAAAGGGTTTTTTAATGTTTTACATATTATTTTAAGGTTTGTTAATATTCCAATAAGAGGGCTTATTATAATTAATGAAAGACCTATTGCTGCTAGAAATGCTGCGGATGCTTCTAGTGTCTCATTTTTTGATGTTAAATTTATTACTAATACAAGTGTGATTGAAAATATACAAAGTATTATCCCTGTAATTAGAGCCGATATGTCAACATTGGAGGTTTTTGGGGGGTATTTCTTTTTGAGATCCTCTTCATTTTTAGTTATCTCCTCTAAAATACTGTAGATTTTATTGCTTGTTTCTAATTTTAGATTCATGATTTTCCTTAAAATGTATTTTTGAAAAATGATAATGGAATAAGAGTGAATCTGAGTATAAAATAAATTACTTTAACTCTTATTTTCTAAATAGCTCTGTGCAAGCGAATTATATCTTAATAGGGCTCTTACATATCTCTGTCCAGATGATAGCCTCCAATCCTTATTTAGTTCTGTTGACATAGCTATTGCTAGAGAATCTAAATCCTCTGATAATGTTTGCTGTAATGTTTGTAAAAGTATAATTGTTTCTGCCTTTGAAACATAAGTGGATAGAAATGATTCGACATCTAAGTCTGAATATTTTGAAGGGAGTAATTCAATGTTTTGCCCATTTCTTGTGCATATACCAAGATTTATTAAATCTAATATAATATTCCTTAATCCTTTTTCAGAGCTGTTAATGGTTTTTTCGTTTCTTAATCTTTTAATTAGATCTATAGCATTTTCGAATGAGCTTGCTGCTAAAAATAATAAATCTCTTTTTATTAGATTTCTAGCATTTCCGAAATCTGAAGAATAATCATCTTTATTATATATTTTATAGGTTTTCCCTAAAGAACTAATTAATCCTGCATATTTTAAATAAGATAATATTCTATTAAAATATGCGTTAGGAGTGTCACCTTTGCTTTTAAAATAAATTTCATCCAAAATAGTTGTGATATCTTTTTGAGTAATATATTCTGAATCATTTGAGTTTTTTGTTAAAGATAGGCACTTTGTATAAACGAGATGTCCCAGAAGTTGATCACGTATTTTCTGAGGGAGTTCATTAACCTTACATGTTAATTTGTATGTATTGTTTTGATCTTTTTCTATTAATGAAAAAGATTGAAGATCCATTAAGATATTTTGTAAAGTTCCTTTGCTATAGGAGCTTGATTTAATCAAGTTGTCAAAAGTTGAGTTTTCAGTTTGATTAATAAGATGTATTAATTTATTTGCTATCGTAAAGTTGGCAGTTGGCATATAAGCCCATGAAATAATAGGAGCTTCATTTGTCTTTAAGTAGTCTCTAAATACATCCCAATAAACAGAAATTTTCTCTCCCGTCTTAATTAAAAGTCTATCTGATATTAGCCTTGAAACTGTACTATCTCCAAATTCCTGTGTTGTTTGATATCGATCTACAGGTGAGTTTTTGGCTACATATTTTAAACAATCAACATCGCGAGAGGGTCTTTCTAGATCTTCATCGAATAAAGTTTTAATTTGCATTTGGCTAAGTAATAAAAGCTCTTGTGAAATACCTTCATTAATTTTTTTAAAAAGATGAATACATAGTTTTTTTAATAACCATGGATATCCTTGAGCTTGTTGTATAAGTCTTCTCTTTAATGGACGAGTAATCTTTATTCCAAAGCTTTCTTCAAATGTTGCAATCATTCGGCTAGAGTCTTTCTCATCAAATAATTTTAATTTTTTTTCAGTTCTATGATCTTTAAGCTCACTCCATAGGCTGTATGCAGGGTTATCATCACCTAAGAAAATTCCATTTCTCCATGAGAATCCAACTACTAGATTACTTCTTGCAGCAGAAACATCTAGACCAAATCTTTTAAAGGCTCTAAATAATCCGAATAAATCTTCTTTCATAAAAACTTCTTCAAATTGATCGAAGAAAATAACTAGAACTTTACTATGAGAGCTTAAATATTCATTACATCTATAAAAATCATTTCCACTTAAAATTTCGTCTATATTTTCTACTTTAAAATCTATATCTAATTCTATAAAGTTTTCTTTTATAGCTGCATTAAATGCTTTGGTAACGGCCTCTGCAACAAATTTTGGCCCCCGCGCAGAGCGAATATCTACAGGAAAAAGAAAGAGTTTGTTTTTCCATTTTATATTTGTAAATCGATGTGCCAAATTGGCTACCAAAGATGATTTTCCATTACCAGAAAGTCCTGTTAATGATAAAACTCTACAATCAGTTTTATCTTCACGAACAGCTTCTAAAAAATCCCAAATTTCCTTTTGTATGTCGCCTCTACCAACAAAGTCTTGAGGTCTACATGGTTTATAATCCATAATATCATCTGCAACAATAATATTACTTATAATTTCTTTTGGTTGATGTGAAACAGTTTCTTTTTTTACCTCAATGTTCCCCTGTTTCTTTAAATCTAAGCCAATAAACTTATTTTCTTGATCTAATATTTGTTTAAGTACATCTTGACTGGCTTCATTACCTAAACTTTGATAAATAAGACTAGTAGGAGTTCCATTTTGGATTTCTTGGTAGAGCCAATGAGGTGAAATTTCTGGATGAATAAGCAGAGTCGCCGATGAAAAATTTGGTTGAATTTGAGATAGCTCTACATCTTTAATGTGACCTGAAGCAATTAATGCTGCTAAAATTTCGTTGCTATCATAAAAGGAAAAATCTGTTTTTCTTTTTTTATAAGTTTCAAGGACATCTTGAGCGTCTTTACCTAGCTTAACTGTTGAAAACAGGGCTATAGAATCAAAACCAGCTCTAAAGCTTTGGCTGAAACATAGGTCTATGATTTTAGAATCTATAGTTGCTTTTTCATTGTAAAATTTACATTCTACATAAACTGTTTTATCTGATGGGATGTGAATAGCTTGAATATCTACTTCCATACCACTTTTACGCACCTCATATCCAGTGATTTTATAAGATTGTTTTTTCAGGATCTCGGCACATAAATTTTCGAAGAATTTCCCTCTTTCAGTTGTGGAATAGTTACTTGGAACAGAAATTAGAATGAATTTATCTAAAGGAGTTATTTTATTCATATTGATTAGTACGCAGTTATTGAGATTCTTAATATCGACTTAATTTTAAAAATCAAATATAAGTCTGAATACATCCATAAATCTTTAAATTTTATCTTTTTATAAAACAAAGAAAATATACCTAAATTTTATAATTAACGACTGTCATGTTGTTACATAACAGCCGTTTTATTATTTACCACAACTCATGTGTCGTGTGGCATTCAACTTACCAGCTTAACGCACCACCAGTTTGGTAGTCTGTTACACGCGTTTCAAAGAAGTTCTTCTCTTTACGCAAGTCCATCATCTCAGACATCCAGCCAAACGGGTTGGTTACACCAGCAAACTGCTCAGGTAAACCAAGTTGTGCTAAACGACGGTTACAGATGAACTTCAAGTATTCTTCCATCATGCTTGCATTCATACCCAATACACCACGTGGCATCGTGTCACGCGCATATTCGATCTCAAGCATCGTGCCTTCAAGAATCATTTGAATCACTTCTTCTTGGAACTCAGCCGTCCACAAATGCGGGTTCTCGATCTTGATCTGGTTGATCATGTCGATACCGAAGTTCAAGTGCATAGACTCATCACGCAAGATGTACTGGAACTGCTCAGCAACACCATTCATCTTGTTACGACGACCCATACTCAAGATTTGAGTAAAGCCACAGTAGAAGAAGATCCCTTCAAGAACGCAATAGAACGCGATCAAGTTGCGCAATAAACGTTGGTCGTTTTCAGGCGTACCTGTATTGAAAGTAGGATCACTTAAAGATTGAGTGTACTTCAAGCCCCACGATGCTTTACGTGCAACAGATGGAATCTCGCGATACATGTTGAAGACTTCGCCTTCGTCCATACCCAGAGATTCGATGCAGTATTGATAAGCATGCGTGTGAATCGCTTCTTCAAATGCTTGACGCAAGATGTACTGACGGCATTCAGGGTTAGTAATGTGACGATAGATCGCCAACACCAAGTTGTTTGCAACCAATGAGTCCGCAGTCGAGAAGAAACCCAAAGAACGCATGATGATGGTACGCTCATCTTCAGTTAAGCCATTTTCAGACTTCCAAAGCGCGATATCATGGTTCATGTTGACTTCTTGCGGCATCCAGTGGTTTGCACACCCGTCAAGATACTTCTGCCAAGCCCACTCGTATTTAAACGGAACAAGCTGGTTTAAGTCAGCGCGACAGTTGATCATTGCTTTATCATCAACCTGAACACGCTGTGCACCCATCTCAAGCTCTTCCAAGCCAGGTGCAGCATCTAAATGTTCTAAGGCAGCAGATGCTCGTGCCAACGAATCGGTTGGATTTGTTGATCGCACGGTACTGGTTCCAGCGGGTTGTGCAGCAGCCACGCGCGGCGATGATTGCTCTGAATCAGATACCACTTGCGTATTAACCGTTTTTTGCGTGTCGATGGGCGCAGACTTGTGTTCAGGTGCAGTCGGTTTTTGCGAATCATCTTCAAAATCGTCCCAACTAAGGATAGACATATTCATTCTCTCTTCGTTGCTTTATATCTTTTATTTAGACATCTCAAGCAAGGAGATGTCCTACTATACGCTCAATTTGTGTAAGCAAAATTAAGTTTTATTGACTGAAATTTTAAAAAGTGACCAATGGACACCGATAATCCCTAAAACTTATTTTGCTTACGCTGTTGTTTACGTATTTTAAAAAATGCGTAAACCATTGGAATATAAAACACTAAAAAGGCACAGATCAGGACTATCACACCAAATTGATAATTATGACTGAGATGGAACATAATCTATGCCTCAATAGAAACTTCTCTTGCGGAGCTTTAGTCGCTCTTCACCTCTCCTAAAAGGAGAGGGAATTTATTGAGAGAGGTGTGAAATTACTGACAAGCTTCGCAGTCTGGGTTGTCAATTGAACAGGCCAATGGCACTGGCGCTGCTGTTGAGAAACCATCATCTTCAGTTTGAACTTCAGCTTTTTCTGCTACAACCGCTGCTGCCGCAACCACAGGCGCTTCAACCGATGCTGGTTTAACTGCATTCAGTGCACCCGTGTTAATGGTTGATTTCTCAGCCGATGTTGCACCTAAAGCTCGGAGGTAATAAGTTGTTTTAAGACCACGTAACCATGCCATCTTATACGTGATGTCAAGTTTCTTACCATTCGCGCCAGCGATGTAAAGGTTCAATGACTGTGCTTGGTCGATCCATTTTTGACGACGTGATGCAGCATCTACGATCCAGCGAGTATCCACTTCAAATGCAGTCGCGAAGATTGCTTTTAATTCTTCAGGAATACGTGCAATCTTTTGAACTGAACCTTCGAAGTGTTTTAGATCATTGACCATGACGGTATCCCAAAGACCACGTTCTTTTAATGCACGAACAAGGTAAGGGTTGATCACTGTGAATTCACCAGAAAGGTTCGATTTCACATACAAGTTCTGGAACGTTGGCTCAATTGATTGAGACACGCCACAAATGTTAGAGATGGTTGCAGTCGGTGCAATCGCCATCACATTTGAGTTACGCATACCGTCTTTTTGAACTTTGGCACGTAAAGTGTCCCAGTCTAAACGTTGAGTACGATCCACTTCGAACATACGCTCTGGGCGTGATTTCGCAACGATTTCTAAAGAGTCGATTGGCAAGATACCTTGATCCCACAATGAACCTTTAAATGTTGAGTAAGCACCACGTTCAAGCGCAAGGTTACTTGATGTTTCGATTGCGTAGTAGCTGATCACTTCCATCGATTCATCAGCGAAATCAACGGCTGCATCTGAACCATAAGCAAGATTCATTTCATACAATGCATCTTGGAAGCCCATGATCCCCATACCCACAGGGCGGTGTTTCAAGTTCGACGTTTTCGCTTGTGGTACAGCATAGTAGTTAATGTCGATTACGTTATCGAGCATACGCACCGCAGTTTTCACTGTACGAGCAAGCTTTTCACGATCTAATACGCCACCTTGAACGTGTTGTACAAGGTTGATCGAACCTAAGTTACAGACTGCGATTTCATCTTGGTTTGTGTTTAAAGTGATTTCTGTACACAAGTTAGATGAGTGAACCACGCCCACGTGTTGTTGTGGTGAACGTAAGTTACATACGTCTTTGAATGTGATCCACGGGTGACCAGTTTCGAACAACATCGAAAGCATTTTGCGCCATAAATCTTTAGCACGTACTTTCTTGTGTAGCATGTTTTGTTCTTTTGCTACAGCTTCGTAGTGTGCATAACGCTCAGCGAATTCTGCGCCAGTTAAATCATGCAGGTCTGGTGTTTCAGACGGTGTGAACAAGGTCCATTCAGCATCTTCAAACACACGTTGCATGAACAAGTCAGGAACCCAGTTCGCTGTGTTCATGTCGTGGGTACGACGACGGTCATCACCTGTGTTTTTACGTAGCTCTAGGAATTCTTCAACATCCAAGTGCCAAGTTTCAAGGTATGCACAAACTGCACCTTTACGCTTACCGCCTTGGTTTACTGCAACGGCTGTATCGTTCGCAACTTTAAGGAACGGAACCACACCTTGAGATTTACCGTTGGTGCCTTTGATATAAGAGTTCAATGCACGTACAGGTGTCCAGTCATTACCTAAACCACCCGCCCATTTTGATAGCATCGCGTTGTCACGCATTGCACCATAAATGTCATACAGGTCATCACCGATGGTGGTTAAGTAACAGCTAGATAATTGCGGACGCAATGTACCTGAGTTAAAGAGCGTTGGTGTAGAAGCCATGTAGTCGAAGCTAGACAATAAGTCATAGAACTCGATTGCACGATCTTCTCTGTTTTCTTCATTGAGCGAAAGACCCATTGATACACGCATAAAGAATAATTGTGGTAATTCAAAACGCACGCCATTTGAATGGATGAAGTAACGGTCAAATAAAGTTTGTAGACCTAAATAGGTGAATTGGTTTGAGCGTTCTGGTTTGATCGCAGCAGCCAATTTTGCAAGGTCAAAATCAAGCAAGTCTTTAGAAAGAAGATCAAGCTCAATACCTTTCTTCAAGAAGGTTTCTAAAGCATCACCTTCTAAGGTGTCTGTCGGTAGACCGAGGAACTCTAAACCTGTGCTAACGAGTTCGCTACTAAGTAAACGCGCAGTCACATAAGTATAGTTTGGCTCTTGTTCGATACGGGTACGCGTTGCCATCATCATGGTGGTCGCGATATCGCTTTCTTTTACGCCGTTATATAAGTTCTTCACCGTTTCATCAAGAATGGCTTGAACATCAATTCCCTCTAGACCTTCACTTGCAGTTTCAATGGTGGCTGTAAGCGCATCCAAATCCAATGGTTGGAGCTGACCATTGGCATCTGTAATTTGAAGGGTAGGGTGATGGTTCGCACCAGTTTGCTGACGAGCACTTGCGCGTTGGTCACGATAAATGACGTAGGCACGTGCAACTTTTTGCTCGCCTGTACGCATCAATGCCAATTCAACTTGGTCTTGAATTTCTTCGATATGAATCGTACCGCCAGAAGGCAAACGACGATTAAATGTGTTCATTACCATTTCAGTCAGTTGAGTGATACGGTCATGGATACGACTTGAGTCAGTACCTTGTTGACCTTCAACAGCTAAAAATGCTTTCCCAATCGCAACAGAAATTTTCTCGGCATTAAATGTCGCAATCTCACCGGTGCGCTTAATGACCTGAAGTTGGCCAGGAGTAGAAGTGATGATGCTCATGTCAGCATAGCTCCATTATCATCTATTTTTATGTTCATGGACCGTTTGAATCGAGCAAAAAGTATGCCACGATGTTTGAGGGATAAACACAATACTTAGTGGTTAAAGTTTATTTTCAACACAAGATACGGGATTTTTTGCAGTAGATCAATCCTTGACTTTTTACTAATTTTTTTTTCATGTGTTAACTGCTGAAATCACAGTCACATAGCATATCAAAGCCGTTAAAAAAGGCTTATAGATAACTCTGTGGATAACTCAAAAAACAGACACTTAAATTGTTTTGGGTGAATAAAGAAACAAATTGTTTAACATTGGCACAAAATCTATACTAAATATTCATCCTGTCGGAAAAAGCATAGAGAGCTGAAAAATATATTAAAATTCATAATTTTAATAAAAATATAACAAAAGGGGTTAGGCGTGTATCAGTTTGGTGAACGCCTACTTGTTTACAATGTAAACGTGTGTATATTGCAAAACATAAACCAATGTATCTGTCAGATTTCATAGATAGATTCACTCAGATTTTAGGGGCAAACAAATGAGCCAAGAAGAAAAGTTACCGAAGATTTTGATCGTAGAAGATGACGAACGCTTAGCACGTTTAACACAAGAGTATTTGATTCGTAACGGTTTAGAAGTTGGAGTCGAAACGGATGGTAATCGTGCAATTCGTCGCATTATCAGCGAGCAACCAGATTTAGTGGTTCTCGATGTGATGTTACCAGGCGCAGATGGCCTAACCGTTTGTCGTGAAGTACGTCCGCATTACCATCAACCAATTTTGATGCTTACTGCACGTACTGAAGATATGGATCAGGTTCTTGGCTTGGAAATGGGTGCAGACGATTATGTTGCGAAACCTGTTCAACCACGTGTGTTATTAGCGCGTATCCGTGCTTTATTACGCCGTACTGACAAAACAGTTGAAGATGAAGTTGCTCAACGTATCGAGTTTGATGACCTTGTGATTGATAACGGTGGTCGTTCAGTAACCTTAAATGGTGAGTTGGTCGATTTCACCAGCGCTGAATATGACTTGTTATGGTTGTTGGCTTCAAACGCTGGTCGTATCTTGTCTCGTGAAGATATCTTTGAGCGTCTTCGTGGTATTGAATACGATGGTCAAGATCGTTCGATCGATGTACGTATTTCACGTATCCGTCCAAAAATCGGTGATGACCCAGAAAATCCAAAACGTATCAAAACAGTGCGTAGTAAAGGTTATTTATTCGTTAAAGAAACCAACGGAATCTAAACTCTCTAAAGCCTCCTTTTAAAAGGGGGCTTTTCCCTTGATAGAGGAGGGACTTGTACAGCGTGGCTGTTCAGGAGAGATTTTAACTAGCTTGGAATTATTTACCCTATGGTAAGTCGAGTACTGAAAAACAGCATATTCTTGCGTATCTATGCTGGATTGGTGGTTTTGGTTGTTGTGGTTGCCGCATTTTGTTATTTGCTGGTGCAGATCATTAACTATCAACGGGCGCAAGAATATCGTGAATCTCTTACCGATGGCATTTCTTATGTCATTAGTGAAGGGGTATCTCGTCAGCCAGAAAAGCAACAAAAGTTAGATTGGATTTCCGATGCATCTGATTTGCTGGAACTACCGATCTACTATGTCGATGCTGAACGGGTAGAACTATCGCGTACCGAGAAAAAACGTATTGCTGAGCAAAAATCAGTGGTTCGTTATGATGCGAATAATGGCATTGGCTATATCATTATTGGCCTGAAAGACGACCCTAAGCATTTCCTCTATATTAAAGTCGATAAAATTGGCGAACGCCAAATGAAAGCGCTACCGATTTTTGTACTGGATTATTTGATTTTTTATCCGGGGCAGGAGCGTGAGTATTTAGACAAAATTAAAAAGCATTTCTATTACCCAATTGAAATTGCGGATATTAAAGACATTAATCTGGATTCGGAGCAGATTGGTCGTTTGCGCCAAGATCAAAGTGTGTTGCTGTATAAAGACAGTGCAACTGTGCGTGGCACCACCATTTCGATTGTTTCTCCGATGCCAAACCATCCTGCGCAAGTGCTGATTTTAGGGCCTGTTCCAATGTTTAATTGGATGCCGTTCCAGCTGTCAGCAGGGATCACCTTATTCAGCTTGTTCTTATTAAGTTTGGGTGTTTATGGCCTGATTTTACCGCTTGAGCGTAAAATTCGTCAGGTCCGTTATGCCTTGAATAAGATGAAGTCGGGTGACTTGTCATTGCGTGTACCCATTGAAGGTACTGACGAAATGGCAAATTTGGCATCCAGTTATAACAATATGTCAGATCATATTCAGCGTTTGATTGAAGCGCAGCGTGAATTGATGCGTGCGGTGTCGCATGAACTCAGAACACCTGTGGCACGGATTCGTTTTGGTATGGAGATGTTGGCTGAAGAAGATGATTATAATTATCGAATTCAGCAAGTGGACATGATTGATAAAGATATTGAAGCACTCAATACCTTGATTGATGAGATCATGACCTATGCCAAATTGGAGCAAGGTACGCCATCTCTAGACTTCGAAGACATTGTACTGGTTGAAGTATTGGATCAGGTCGCAATGGAAACGGAAGCATTGAAGACGCAAAAAGAAATTGAACTGATTGCACCGCCATTAGCCTTGAAAGTAGATGCGGAACGTCGCTATCTACACCGCGTGGTGCAAAATCTGGTCGGTAATGCAGTACGTTATTGCGATAATAAAGTCCGCATTAGTGGTGGGGTTCGTGCTGACGGTAATGCCTATGTCTGCGTCGAAGATGACGGGCCGGGGATTCCTGAACAAGAGCGCAGTCGTATTTTTGAGGCCTTCGCCCGTTTAGATGACAGTCGTACCCGTGCTTCAGGTGGTTATGGTCTAGGTCTGTCAATTGTCAGCCGTATTGCCTACTGGTTTGGTGGTACCATTCAAGTCGATCAAAGTCCAAACTTGGGCGGTGCACGCTTTATCATGACGTGGCCTGCCAAGCGTTATAAACAAGTCATTAAAAAATAAGTAGTGAAAAAGGAATGATATTTATCATTCCTTTTTTATTGATATTAATAAAAAAGCCAAAGCAAAATACTTTGGCTAAATCAGGTCTTTTGGTGACCTTGAATTATTACTATTTATTCATGAACAGATGGATCGGGTTCAATCAATGGTTTGCCTGAGCGAAGGCTCTGCAATGCATCTGCATTGAAGTCAATCAGTAGCGCATTGTTCTTAATATCGATTTTATAACCTTTGATCAGGGTTTGATCTCCATTTAAGGTTTCGACTTTATAGCCATCGGCAATATTGAGAATACTTTCTAAATTGGTTGTTGTGGCGGCAAAATCCTCTCTAAATACTTCGTAAATGTCTCTTAAATCAAAAATTGCATTATCAGCATCTGGATGTTTTCGAACATAACTTTCTATATGGCGCATCAGAAGTTGTGAAAAAAAGAAATAATCCGAAGCGTGAGTGTATTCTAGATGCATATTTTTCTCCTTTTGTTCTCATTCTAGAATACTCATCTATTCGCGCTGCTGTGTATAAAGATAATTAAAGTATTTAGCTGAATTGCAACATATTATGTCGAAATGACAACTTGGTTTCGGCCCTGCCGTTTGGCTTGATACAGCGCATCATCGGCCTGCTTAAATAATTGCTCAATGGCGTGCTGATTTTCAGGTGTGCAGATACAAATTCCAATGCTGATTTGAATGAAAAAACGTTGCTGTTGTTCATGTTCAATCGGGGTTTGGCTGATCTGTAGGCGGATTTTTTCAGCGCAGAGATAAGCTGCATCGGCATCGGTGTCGGTCATAAAGATAGCGAACTCTTCACCGCCTAAACGACCGAGCAAGTCTTGAGGGCTGAGTAGGCTCTGAATGGTGTGCACGCAGCTTTGCAAGGCACGATCACCCATCTGGTGCCCATAGCTGTCATTCACTTGTTTAAAGTGATCAATGTCGAGCATAAGAAAGGCCGTACTTTGACCAGCCTGTGTTGCTTGCTGCTGGAACAGTTGCACCGATTGTAGAAATTGGCGGCGGGTCAGGCTGGAGGTGAGTTCATCATGCGCAATGGTATGTTGCAATTCTTGGATTAGCTTGGATCTCACCATATTGATACTGGATACGGTGAGTGGGGCAATCGTCATCATAATCAGTCCAAGGCGGATTGAGATGGCATTATTTAAAAATTGCTGGGGATAAAGTAGCAGGTAGTTCTGCGAGACGTGATAGATCACAAAGGCGCAGCTGATCGAAGTAATCATTGCCACTGAAAAATGACGATAGCTCAATGCACACCAGATCAGTGCCGCAATTGGATAAAGTAGGGAACCGGGACCTGCATCATAGTAGCCAATTGCAATGGAGAAAATAACTGCAAATAGCGGTAAGCTTTCTTGTACCGTTTGAGTTTTAAACTCTTGGAGTTGCTGTTTAAATTCACTCCAAAGCGGAGCACTAATGATTGCCGGGAGCAGTAATAATGCATTTTGAATTTCCGCAGTAAACCAATAGCCAAAATCAATCCAAAATGAACCTAAAGCAAATTTGGTGTTAAATAAAGGTAGGGTGAGGGCTGCAAATAATGAGCTAGCCAAACCACCGATACAGCAAAAACTAAATAGAAATAGATAAAAATAACCATGATGCATTGAACGGATAAATGCATTAAATTTGACATATAGGGCCAATGTCGTGATGACGTAGAGTAGATTTGCTGAGGTTAGACAAATATTGAGTAAAAAAGGCGTATCTTGTGAGGTATCGGCAAGTAGATAACCCACGATTGCCCCAATAAAACTGATCGGGTGGCGTGTTTGCGGAAAACGAATCAGTAAACCGAGCAGAACCGAGTTGGCAGGCCAAAAAGAGGCAAGAAAGGTGAGGTGTCTGGTTGCGATACCGAGTAGGCAGCACAATAGAATTATCCCACTAAAAAGTAGAAATAATTGTAAAAGGGAGCGTGGTTTTAATGCTGCATAGGCTTGGGGCATGCTAACGCGGTTCTATGGGGAGACAAGGTCGCGCTATTATATAAATTTTGTTTAAATTTTCATCATAAATTTGTATCAATGCAATGATTTAGTTCGTGCTGCAATATATTGGGGCGAACCACTCAAAATTTAGATTTTTTCACGATGTAGAAAAAGAAAAAAATGATCAATATAGTCTTCTTGATTAGATAATTCGATTTTTAGGGGTGAATTAACCGTGATCTTGGTTATATCGGTAAATTTAAGGACAAAATCATCCGAAAGACTAAAGCGCTTCAACTAGCATGAGAAATTAGAAATCAGGTACAATTGGCGGGATTAATTTTGTGTTTGGTGTATTTGAAGGCCAATACATACATTCTTTGTTAAAAATAGGCCTGCCAGGAGTTATCCCCGCATGAGTGCCATTACTCCATACGAATGGGCAATAATTGCCTTCGTGATCGGCGTTACATTTCTTTGCGTTTTTATGCTCACTGTTCCCTTACTCCTAGGGGGTAAAGCATGGGGACGTGCAAAGCAAGAGCAGTTTGAATCAGGTGTAGTTGGTGCGGGCGGTGCTCGTATCCGCTTGTCAGCCAAGTTCTATTTAGTTGCAATTTTCTTTGTGGTTTTCGATCTGGAAGCCCTCTATCTCTACGCTTGGGCAACTTCAGTTCGTGAAGTCGGTTGGGTTGGTTTTGCAACGGCTGCTGTCTTTATTTTAGTTTTATTAATCGGTTTGATTTATGAGCTTTCTACAGGCGCACTTAACTGGGCACCTTCAGATCGTCGTAAAGCAGCTGGGATTAAAACCAAAATAGGTTCGCCAAATATGAACATTGCTGACATTACGCGATTCAATAATATTGAAGAGTTAGTTGTCGATCCTACTGGTCATATTCCAGCACAGTCTTCAGGTCGTGTTAAATCTAAAACACCGACTACATCATTACTTAAAAAGGAGTAAGTCGGGATGAAATATACTTTAACCCGTGCGAATCCAGATGCCGATCAATATCCATTACAAGATCGTCAAATCGTAACTGATCCACTTGAGGAAGAAGTTAATAAAAGCGTGATGATGACGCGTCTTGAAGATGTGTTGCATACAGCGGTGAACTGGGGGCGTAAAAACTCTTTGTGGCCTTTTAACTTTGGTACTTCATGCTGCTACGTTGAATATGCAACGACTTTAACGGGTGTACATGACTTGTCTCGTTTTGGTGCTGAGGTTATTCGTGCTTCACCACGTCAAGCAGATTTGATGATTGTTGCAGGGACCTGCTTTGTCAAAATGGCACCTGTAATTCAACGTTTGTATGAACAGATGCTTGAGCCTAAATGGGTGATCTCAATGGGTGCTTGTGCGAACTCTGGCGGTATGTATGACATCTACTCTGTGGTTCAAGGTGTCGATAAAATTATTCCTGTTGATGTGTACATCCCAGGTTGCCCGCCTCGTCCAGAAGCATTGATTCAAGCATTGATGTTACTTCAAGACCAAATTCAACTAGAGCGCCGTCCACTTTCAGCGGTTATTGGTGATGATCTTCAGCCTGTGTATAAGCCAAAGATGATGCCAGAACGTGACCGTAAAAATGCTGAACGTATTGCGGTGAAAAACTTACGCTCTATGGATGATATTAAATAATTTTCTCGATGAGTTTTTGACATGTCCCGTGATGGGTATGGTCATCGGAAAAATTGCCAGAATTTGTATTAAATAGGAAGCCAAGCCAATGGCTGAAACTGACATTGCTATGCCAGAATCAACACCAGTTGATTCCCGCCCTGCATTTGCAATCGTAGAAGAGCTCAAAACCAAATTTGGTGAGAACTTCTATGTGCAGACGACTTTTGAAGAGTTTCCAACAGTCTGGGTTGAGCGCGCACGCGTGCAAGAAGTCCTTATGTTCCTCCGTAAAGTGGAACGTCCTTATGTGATGTTGTTTGACTTATCAGCGGTAGATGAGCGTTTACGTGTTCACCGTGATGGTTTACCAGCATCTGACTTCACTGTGTTCTATCACTTATTATCGCTAGAGCGTAATAGTGATATTCGTATTAAAGTTGCGTTGAATGAAAATGATTTAAGCATTCCAACTGCAACCAACATTTGGCCAAATGCCAACTGGTACGAGCGTGAAGCTTACGATATGTTCGGTATCGATTTCGCAGGGCATCCAATGCTCCGTCGTATCTTGTTACCAACCTATTGGGAAGGTCACCCATTACGTAAAGAATATTCAGCGCGTGCGACAGAATATACGCCGTATATGCAAGACCAAGCAAAGCAAGATTTCGAACAAGAACACTTACGCTTTGTACCAGAAGACTGGGGTCTAAAACGCGGTAATGACGACGAAGACTTCATGTTCCTGAACTTGGGTCCTAACCATCCATCTGCACACGGTGCTTTCCGTGTGGTATTACAGTTGGACGGTGAAGAAGTGAAAGACTGTGTGCCTGATATCGGTTATCACCACCGTGGTGTGGAAAAGATGGCTGAACGTCAAACATGGCATTCATTCATTCCTTATACCGATCGTGTCGACTACCTCGGTGGTTGTGCGCAAAACATGCCATACGTGATGGCTGTTGAGCAGCTTG
The DNA here is from genome assembly GCF_000369525.1 of Acinetobacter higginsii. GTDB lineage: Bacteria > Pseudomonadota > Gammaproteobacteria > Pseudomonadales > Moraxellaceae > Acinetobacter > Acinetobacter higginsii. The sequence goes on along the minus strand of NZ_KB850072.1, from coordinate 2,543,675 downwards.
CTGGTATTAAAGTACCTGAGCGTGCACAAGTCATTCGTGTGATGTTGAACGAATTATTCCGTATCAATAACCACTTGTTGTTCTGTGGTACAGCGATTCAGGATGCGGGTGGTATGACTCCTGTATTCTATATGTTCGCAGACCGTCAAAAAGTCTATGACATCGTTGAAGCGATTACGGGTTACCGTATGCACCCAGCATGGTTCCGTATTGGTGGTACAGCACACGACCTTCCAAATAACTGGCAAAAACTTGTTAAAGAGTTGCTAGAGTGGATGCCGAAACGTTTGAACGAGTACTACACAGCAGCGCTTAAAAACTCAGTATTTATTGGTCGTACGCGTAACGTTGCGCAATACGATGCTAAATCTGCGTTGGCTTGGGGTGTAACGGGTACTGGTTTACGTGCGACAGGTATTGATTTTGACGTTCGTAAATATCGTCCATACAGTGGTTATGAAAACTTCGACTTTGATATTCCAGTGGAATATGAAGGCGATGCATATGCACGTGTCTTGGTTCACTTCCGTGAAATTACTGAGTCGTTGAAAATCATTCAACAGTGCTTGGATAACATGCCATCTGGTCCTTATAAAGCGGATCATCCATTGGCTGTTCCACCACCGAAAGATAAGACATTACAAGATATTGAAACCTTGATTACGCACTTCTTAAGCGTATCTTGGGGTCCAGTAATGCCTGCTGGTGAGTCATCATTTATGACGGAAGTCGTGAAAGGCGCGAGTACTTATTATTTGACTTCAGACAAGTCAACGATGAGTTACCGTACCCGTATTCGTACACCGACATTCACTCACTTACAGCAAATGCCTTCAGTGATTAACGGCAGTTTGGTTTCTGACTTGATCATTTATTTGGCGACCATTGACGTGGTTATGGCTGACGTGGATCGCTAGGGGTAAACGATTATGATGATTTTGACTGATAAAAAACCACGTGTGAATGTTGAAGGGATTTTGACTGCTGACGAAATTCATGACATTGAACATCACATTGGTCATTACCCGTACCCACGTGCAGCCTCTTTGGATGCTTTGAAGTGTGTACAGCGCCGTAATGGTTGGGTAGATGATGCACAAATGAATGCGATTGCACAGTTGTTGACGATGAGTGTGGCGGATCTTGAAGGTGTTGCAACTTTCTATAACCGTATCTACCGTCAACCGGTTGGTCGCCATGTGATTTTATTGTGTGACTCAATTGCATGCTTCTTGATGGGTGCAGAAACTTTGGCAGAAGCGTTCCAGCGCGAGTTGGGTATCCAGTACGGACAAACCACAGCAGATGGCCGTTTTACCTTGCTCCCAATTTGCTGTTTAGGCAACTGTGATAAAGGTCCAACTTTAATGATTGATGAAGATACGCACGGTCTTGTGGACGTGTCATCAGTTAAACAGTTATTGGAGAAGTATGTATGAATACTGAACCAAAACCAATTTATGGCGACGGTAATCCAGAAACGCATCCATTGACTTGGCGTTTAAGCAAACAAGAGTTTGTGCGTGCGGCAGATGAGTATGAAGCACTTGAAGGGTATGCTGGCTTTAAAAAAGCATTGAGCATGCCACCAAAAGACGTGCTTGAAGTCATTAAAGCTGCAACGGTTAAAGGTCGTGGTGGTGCAGGTTTCCCAGCGGGGATTAAATGGTCATTGATGGCGCCAAATGATGGTGGTCCACGCTATTTGATTTGTAATGCCGATGAAATGGAACCAGGTACCTTTAAAGACCGTTTGTTGATGGAAAAACTTCCGCATCAATTGATCGAAGGCATGCTGATTGCAGGTTATACCTTAGAAGCAACTCAAGGTTATATCTTCATCCGTGGTGAATATGTTGAAGCAGCCCAATACTTAAATGAAGCATTAGAGCAAATCCGTGCAAAAGGTTACTTGGGTGACAACATCCTTGGAACAGGCTGGAACTTTGATATGCATGTTCACACTGGCGCAGGTCGTTATATCTGTGGTGAAGAAACTGCATTGATCAACTCGCTTGAAGGTCGTCGTGCCAATCCGCGTACTAAGCCACCATTCCCGCAAGTTGCAGGGGCATGGGGGCGTCCAACGATTGTCAACAACGTTGAGACCTATAACAACTTGCCAGCGATTATGCTTCGTGGTCCTGAGTGGTACATCAATCTTTCTGCTGGTAAGTCGAAAGATCCGGGTACCAAGATCTATGGTGCATCAGGCAAAGTTAAATTCCCTGGTCTTTGGGAACTTCCATTTGGTACAACAGCGCGTGAAGTGATTGAAGAACATGCGGGTGGTATGCGTGATGGTCTCACTTTGAAAGCATGGTTACCAGGTGGTGCTTCGACTGACTTTTTAGCAGCTGAGCACATTGATTTGCCAATGGATTCTGAAACGATCATGAAAGCGGGTTCACGTTTAGGTACCTGTTTGTTGATGGTTGTGGATGAAACTCAATGTATGGTTTCTGCTACACGTAATTTAGAAGAGTTCTTTGCACGTGAATCATGTGGTTTCTGTACACCATGCCGTGATGGTTTACCTTGGGCAGTTAAAGCGCTTAAAGCACTGGAAGCAGGCGAAGGTAAGAAAGAAGATATCGATCACCTACAAGAACTTACTCGTAAATTGTGGATTGGTAAAACTTTCTGTGCTCACGCACCAGGTGCGATGGAGCCGCTTATGGGCGCACTTAAATATTTCCGTGGCGAGTTTGAAGCAAAGGTTAAAACCCATGCTCCTGCTCTAGACGTAGAACAAGCTTAAGGAATTCGACTATGGCTACAATTCATGTCGATGGAAAATCGTATGAAGTCAACGGCACTGAAAACTTGCTACAAGCATGTTTAAGCCTTGGCATCGACATCCCGTATTTTTGTTGGCACCCATCCTTAGGTTCTGTTGGTTCTTGTCGTCAATGTGCGGTGACTCAGTACGCAAATCCTGAGGACACACGTGGACGCTTGGTGATGTCATGTATGACACCTGCTGCCGACAATACCTATATTTCGATTGAAGACAAAGAAGCGACGGATTTCCGTGCGTCGATTGTTGAATTCTTAATGACCAACCACCCGCACGACTGTCCAGTCTGTGAAGAAGGTGGTCACTGTCATTTACAAGATATGACCGTCATGACGCAACATGACCGTCGTCGTTATCGCTTTACCAAACGTACTCACTATAACCAAGAGTTGGGTTCGTTCATTGCGCATGAGATGAACCGTTGTATCGCGTGCTACCGTTGTGTGCGTTACTACAAAGATTATGCGGGCGGTACGGACTTTGGTGTCTATGCCAATGCTTCACGTGTTTACTTTGGTCGTCCAGAATCAGGCACTTTAGAGTCTGAATTCTCTGGTAACTTGACTGAAGTTTGTCCAACGGGTGTATTCACGGATAAGACCCATTCAGCACGCTATAACCGTAAGTGGGACATGCAGTATGCGCCAAGCGTATGTCATGGCTGTTCTTCAGGTTGTAACATTTCTCCGGGGGAACGCTATGGCGAAATCCGTCGTGTTGAAAACCGTTTCAATGGTTCAGTCAACCAATACTTCCTTTGTGATAAAGGTCGTTTCGGTACGGGTTATGTGAATCGTGAAGATCGTCCACGTCAACCGCAGTTCCGCAATGGTGAAACTGTTGCGACTGTGAGTGTTGATCAGGCACTTGATCAAGTGATTACTCAACTTCAAGGCAAGAAAGTGTTAGGTATTGGTTCACCACGCGCAAGCTTGGAATCAAACTACGCACTGCGTGAATTGGTTGGACAAGACAATTACTCAACAGGTATGTCTCAAAAAGATCAAAACTTGGTTGAGTTAGCTGCATCAATCATGCAAACACAGGGTATCTATAACCCGAACATGCGTGAAATTGAAAGCTATGATGCGGTGTTGATCTTGGGTGAAGACTTAACTCAAACTGCGCCACGTATGGCATTGTCTGTTCGCCAAGCTGCGAAAAACAAAGCCAAAGAAATGGCTGCTGCGACACGTACACCAGACTGGTTAGCAGAACCTGTACAACGTATCGGTCAAGATGCAAAATCACCAATCTATATCCTTGCTGCAACACAAACGCGTTTAGCCGATGTTGCAACAGGTGAAGTGGTTGCATCTCCAAATGATATCGCACGTTTAGGTTTCGCGGTTGCTGCTGCTGTTAAAGGTGAAGCACTCTCTGGTTTAGCTGATGATGCCAAAGCATTTGCGCAAACTATTGCAGATACGTTGAAAGCGGCGAAAAAGCCATTGATTATCTCTGGTACCAGCTTACAAGATCCTGCGATCATGGAAGCTGCAGCTCAAGTTGCACAAAACTTAGGTGAACATGCAGGCTTGTCATTGACTGTTCCTGAAGTGAACTCAATGGGCTTGGCACTGTTTGGTGGCTTAAGCTTAGAACAAGCATTTGCACAAGATTATGATGCAGTGGTTGTGATTGAAAATGACTTAACTCGTCGTTTACCAGTGGGTCAAGTGAAAGCTGCATTTGACAAGGCTGAAACTGTGATCGTACTCGATCATAGCGAAACTGAAACCTTGAAACTTGCAGATATCGTACTTTCAGCAGCAAGCTTTGCTGAAGGTGACGGTACTGTGGTCAGCCAAGAAGGCCGTGCACAACGTTTCTATCAAGTGTATGACCCAAGCTACTATAAACCTGAATACGCGATCAAAGAATCATGGCGCTGGTTACATGCCATTGAGACAGGTCTCAAAGGCAAAGCAGTGGACTGGACATTACTTGATGATGTGATTGATGACATCGTGAAGAATGTTCCTGTGCTTGCTGCAATTGAAGACGTTGCACCAGATGCTGGCTATCGTATCCACGGTTTGAAAATTGCACGTGAACCACGTCGTTACTCAGGTCGTACCGCAATGCGTGCACCGTTATCGGTTCACGAACCTAAGCAACCGACGGATATCGACTCTGCATTAACGTTCTCTATGGAAGGTTATGTAGGGAATCAGACTGCATCTTCATTGGTACCTTTCGCATGGTCTGCGGGTTGGAACTCACCACAAGCTTGGAACAAATACCAAGATGAAGTGGGTGGTCACTTAAAAGGTGGTGATTCAGGTGTTCGTTTATTCGATCGTTTAGCAAAACGTCCTGCACGTAGCTATGTTGCACCTTCAGCTGTTGTTGTGAATCCTGAAAGCTTCCGCCTTGTGCCAATGCACCATATTTTTGGTTCTGGCGAATTCACCATTAAAACACCTGCGATGGAATCTCGTATTCCTGAAGCAATGTTTGCTGTGGGTGAGCAAGATGCGACACGCTTAAATGTTCAAGATGGTCAACGTATTACAGTGAAAGCGGGTGAAACGAGTATTAGCTTGCCAGTACAAGTGATCGAATATTTACCAACAGGTTATATTGGTTACCCAATTGGTTTAGCACCAACTGTTTCATTGGCAGAGCCTGTTTCTGTGGCGGTAGGAGTGTAATTCATGAATCAAGAAATTATACGTCAAACGCCACTTTGGGCTGAGAACTGGCCAATCGCTTATTCAGTGATTCAGGCGATTGTGATCTTGCTGGTGGTGGTTTTGGTTGCTGCTTTGATGTCATTTATTGAGCGTCGTCTCTTGGCATTATGGCAAGACCGTTATGGTCCAAACCGTGTCGGTCCGGGTGGTATGTTCCAGATCGTTGCCGACATGCTCAAGATCATGTTCAAAGAAGACTGGACACCAAAGTTTGCTGATAAGCTGACTTTCCGTTTAGCACCAGCAGTTGCGATGGCAACTGCGGTACTTTCATTCATGGTGATTCCAGTAAGTCCTACCCTGGGCGTTGCGGATATGAGTATCGGCCTATTGTTCTTTATGGCAATGGCGGGTATTGCAGTTTATGCAGTGTTATTTGGTGGTTGGGCGTCTAACAACAAATACTCATTACTCGGTGGTCTTCGTTCTGCTGCTCAAACCATTTCTTATGAAGTGTTCTTGGGTATCTCGTTGATGGGTGTGGTTGCGATTGCAGGTTCATTCAACCTTCGTGAAATTGTTGAAGCACAACGTGATATGTGGTTCATCATTCCTCAGTTCTTAGGTTTCTTGATCTTTGTGGTTGCGGGTGTTGCGGTCACGCACCGTCACCCATTTGACCAACCAGAAGCTGAACAAGAATTGGCTGAAGGTTACCATGTCGAATATGGTGGTATGAAGTGGGGGATGTTCTTCGTTGCGGAATACGTCAACGTTGTTTTGATCTCGGCTTTGATCGTGACTTTATTCTTCGGCGGATGGCTTGCACCATTTAACTTAGAAATTCCATTTGTTCCACCATTATTCTGGTTCGTGATTAAAACAGCATTCTTTGTAATGATGTTTGTCTTGGCGCGTGGCTCGTTAATGCGTCCACGTTATGACCAAGTGATGAACTTTGGTTGGAAAGTTTGTTTGCCATTGGCGTTGGTCAACTTGTTAGTGACTGGTGCTGTGATTCTGATGAATCAGGCCTAGGACAGCAGGGAGTACAAAATGTATAAAATTCTAGCTGGCTTTGGATCGATTGTACGTTCGTTATGGATGGTGTTCAGCCATGTAACACGTAAACGTGACACGATCTTATATCCAGAAGTACCGGGTGAACAAATTGCGCCTCCACGCTATCGCGGTCGTATCGTATTAACGCGTGATCCAGATGGTGAAGAGCGTTGTGTGGCATGTAACCTGTGTGCGGTTGCATGTCCAGTGGGCTGTATTTCATTGCAAAAAGCGGAAAAAGAAGATGGACGTTGGTATCCAGAATTTTTCCGTATTAACTTCTCTCGCTGCATTTTCTGCGGTATGTGTGAAGAAGCATGTCCAACCACAGCGATTCAGATGACACCAGATTTCGAACTTGGTGAATATGTACGTCAAGACTTGGTGTATGAGAAAGAAAACTTACTCATTTCTGGACCTGGTAAATATCCTGACTACAACTTCTATCGTGTCACTGGTATGGCTGTGAGCGGTAAAGAAAAAGGTCAAGCACAAAAAGAAAGTGCACCAGTAGATGTACGGAGCTTATTACCATGATGTGGCCATTTTATTTGATGGCACTTGTGGCCATTGTTTCGACAGTACGTGTTGTGACCAACACCAATCCTGTGCATGCATTACTTAGCTTGATCGTTTCTCTTCTTGCGGTTGCTGGCATTTTCATGATCGTGGGTGCGCCGTTTGCGGCTGCCCTTGAGATCATCGTTTATGCAGGTGCGATCATGGTCTTGTTCGTCTTCGTTGTCATGATGTTGAACCTTGGACAAGATACCATTGAACAAGAAAGCAAATGGTTGACTTCAGATGCTTGGGCTTTTCCTGCACTGATGAGCTTTTTATTGGGCTTAATCTTGGTGTGGATGCTCGGTGGTGAATACACCACGATTTCTGCGCCAATGGGTACAGAAGTTGTTGGACCTAAAGCAGTCGGTCAAGCACTATTTACTCACTATCTATTATTGGTAGAAGTTGCCGCGATGTTATTGCTTGCAGCACTTGTTGCAGCATTCCACTTAGGCAAACGTGAACCAGGTGCAGAAGAGGATAAAGAATAATGGGACACATCCCTTTAGAACATGGTTTGATCGTTGCAACCATCCTTTTTGCACTGGGTTTTTACGGTGTAATGGTGCGACGCAACCTTTTATTTATGCTAATGAGCCTTGAGGTGATGATGAATGCTGCTGCGTTGGCATTCGTCTTGGCAGGTAGTGTTTGGGCTCAGCCAGATGGACAGATCATGTTCATTTTGATCCTGACGCTTGCTGCAGCAGAGGCATGTATTGGTCTTGCGATCGTCCTTCAGTTTTATCATCGCTTCCATCACTTGGATGTGGATGCTGCTAGTGAGATGCGCGGATGAGTACATTATATTTAACCGTTTTATTTCCGCTCATTGGTTTTATCCTTTTAGCGGCAGGGCGTGACAAACTTTCTGAAAATGTAGCTGCCATTATTGGCGTCGGTTCAGTTGGTTTATCTGCGTTATTTGCTTTAATTGCCGGTCTTGCATTTACCAGCAGTGGTCAAACCGTTTTTGTTCAACACTTATGGACTTGGTTCAGTGTTGGCGGTTTTGAGCCAGGCATCAGCTTACATTTAGACGGCTTATCATTATTGATGACAGGTATGGTCACAGGTGTTGGCTTCCTGATTCACATCTTCGCATCATGGTATATGCGTGGTGAAGAAGGTTATGCGCGTTTCTTCTCTTATTTCAACCTATTCGTTGCCAGCATGTTGTTGTTGGTATTGGGCGATAACTTGGCGTTATTGTTCTTAGGTTGGGAAGGCGTAGGTCTGTGCTCTTACTTATTGATTGGTTTCTATTACTCAAACCCTGCAAATGGCTGGGCGGCAATCAAGGCATTCACCGTAACACGTGTGGGTGACGTATTCTTACTCATCGCATTGTTCTTGCTCTATCAACAATTTGGTACTTTGAATATTCAGTACATTGTTGAAAATGCAGCGACTGTCATGACACAAAGCTCATCATTGTCGATCTGGACAGCATTGATGTTGTTCTTGGGTGCAGCGGGTAAATCAGCGCAAATTCCATTACAAACTTGGTTAGCTGATGCGATGGCTGGTCCTACACCAGTGTCTGCATTGATCCATGCTGCAACAATGGTTACAGCAGGTGTGTACTTATGCTGCCGTATGTTCTCTGTGATTGAAATGGCACCAGAAGTAATGCAGTTCATCTCGATTACAGGTGCTGTGACTTTGCTGGTGGCTGGCTTTGCCGCATTGGTGCAAACCGATATCAAACGTATCTTGGCTTACTCAACCATGAGTCAGTTGGGTTATATGTTTATGGCAGTGGGTGCTGAAGCATACCAAGCTGGTTTATTCCACATGTTGGCTCACGCATTCTTCAAAGCATTATTGTTCCTTTCTTCAGGTGCCGTAATTCTTGCATGTCATCACGAACAAAACATTTTCAAAATGGGTGGATTACGTCATAAGATTCCATTCGTATTCTGGTGTTTCGTAATCGGTGGTGGCGCATTGGCAGCACTTCCAATCGTGACTGTTGGCTTCTTCTCTAAAGATGCGATCTTGGGTGCAGTATATGCACAGTCTACAATTGCAAATCTTCCACTTTACAATACGTTGTACTGGGTTGGTGTTGCGGGTGCATTCTTAACGTCTATCTATACTTTCCGTTTAATCTGGGTGGTATTCTTCGGCGAAGAGAAAACCCATGCACATGCGATTCATGGCGTCACTTACTGGGGTCCGCTTGCAATTCTTGCTGCGTTATCAACAGGTATCGGCTACTTCCTACAAGCGCCAGTTGCAAAATTATTGACTGCTGCAAGCATTCCAAGTTTTGTTGTTCCTGAGAGCTTAGAAGCTGCTGTTGCACATGCTGAACATTTAGCAAGTGGTGTTGCCCTCGCTGGTTTAGCTGTGGGTATCTTCTTGTTTGCTTTTGCATACGGTGCAGTAAAAGCTTTTGCTCAAACATCTTTGGGTTCAGGTTTAGCGCACATTTGCCGTACAGCATTTGGTTTCGATGCTTTGTATGACATCGTATTTGTAAAACCTTATTTATTGATTGCGAAAATTTTAGGTCGTGATCCAGTTGACGGTTTATGGTTAGTACTCCCTGCAATTGTGAAGGGTGGTAATAGCTTTACAAGTTCGCGTCAAACAGGTTCATTACGTGAATACGCTTCAAGCATGTCACTCGGTGTAGTGGTGTTATTGATGATCTTGATCGTGATTCAGGTTGTGGGGAAATAAAATGGAAAACAATTTAATTTTACCCGCACTGATTTTAGTTCCTTTCATTGCTGGTTTTATTTGTTGGTTAGTCGATAAATACGACCAACATTTACCGCGCTGGATTGCCTTGATTGGTATGTTGATTACCTTCGGTTTGGGCATTGCACTGTGGCAAAGTGGTACATTTAGCTACGAGTTGGGCGGTAAAGTCCCGACTTGGGCGGCTGAATTCCATCTTCCATGGATTCAGACTTTAGGCATTAGCATTCACTTAGCGGTGGATGGTTTATCTCTACTTATGGTGTTGTTGACTGCATTACTGGGTGTACTTGCAGTTGGCTGTTCATGGGGTGAGATTCAAAAGAACGTTGGTTTCTTCCATTTAAACTTACTTTGGAGTTTGGGTGGGGTCATCGGTGTATTCTTGGCGATTGACTTATTCTTGTTCTTCTTCTTCTGGGAGATGATGCTCGTACCAATCTACTTCTTGATTGCGTTATGGGGACACTCAGGGTCGAATGGTCGTTCGCGTGTTTATGCTGCAACCAAATTCTTCTTATATACTCAAATCGCTGGTTTGATCATGTTGATCGGTATCTTGGGCCTTGTGGTCTATGGATACATGATGACAGGTATGATCGGTTTCGATTACAACTATCTATTGGCTGTTGCGAACCACTTACCACCTGAAGTTGCTTATGCATTCATGCTGTGTTTCTTCATCGGTTTTGCGGTGAAATTACCAGTATTCCCATTACACGGCTGGTTGCCTGATGCGCATGCTCAAGCACCAACAGCGGGTTCTGTGGATTTAGCGGGTATTTTGATTAAAACAGCTGCGTACGGTTTGCTTCGTTTCGTAATTCCATTCTTCCCGGCTGCATCAGCACAATTTGCTGATATCGCCATTATTTTGGGTCTGATTGGTATTTTCTACGGTGCATTCTTAGCGTACCAACAAACAGATATGAAACGCTTACTTGCGTACACGTCTATTTCGCACATGGGTTTCATCTTACTTGCAATTTATGCAGGTAATATCCTGACATTCCAAGGCCTCATGATCATGATGTTGGCACATGGTTTGTCATCTGCTGCATTGTTCATTATGTCGGGTCAAGTGTACGAGCGTTTACATACACGTGATTTACGCTTGATGGGTGGTCTTCGTGGCCAGCTGCAATATTTGCCATTCTTCTTGATGTTCTTTGTTGCAGCATTGGTTGGTGTACCAGGTCTAGGTAACTTTATTGGTGAATTCCTGATCTTGATGGGTTCATTCAAAGCTTATCCAGCGTTCACGATCATTGCAGCAGTGAGCTTGGTATTTGCTGGTCTTTATGGTCTGATTCTGATTCACAAAGCATTATTTGGTGAACCAAACCCAGAGCAAAAACAGCACTATACTAGTCCGCTTAAAGATCTATCTGCACGTGAAGTCACTATTTTGATGATCTGTGCGATCGGTTTAGTTTGGTTAGGTATTTACCCGCAAACATTCTTGGATATGTCTCATTCAAGCATGCAATGGTTAGTAAATAGTTATATGCCAGTACAAGAAGTTGTCGAAACTGTTCAACAGGCTGCAACTCAACTTGAACATGTGGAGATGCAATAAATCATGAACTTCACAATTTCTTTTTCTGAGCTAATGCCACTTGCTCCCGTGATGATTGTGGCTTTGACCGCAATCGTCGTGATGTTATTAACTGCGATTAAGCGTAATCACAATCTGATTGCAACAACTTCGGTTGTGGGTTTAAACCTTGCTGCAATTTATATTGGATACACCATGTTTAGTGGGCACTTTGCACCAGTAAACGTGATGGGTATGTTCATGGTTGATCCATTTACCATGCTCTATCAATTCCTGATTCTAATTGCTGCTTTAGCGTGCTGTACTTTATCTCATGCTTATATTGAGACTTATAAGGACAACCGCGAAGAGTTGTATATCTTGTTACTGTGCTCAGTGACAGGTGCAATGTTGTTGGTTTCAAGCTCACACTATGCAGCATTCTTCATCAGCCTAGAGTTGATGTCGATTCCTGTATACGGCATGTTGGCGTATACCTATCAACGTAGTCAGTCTTTGGAAGCGGGGATTAAATACCTTGTGCTTTCAGCGACTGCTTCTGCAATGTTGCTCATGGGTATGGCTTATATCTATGCGTATACAGGTTCATTGTCATTCTATGACTCTGTTCAGGCATTGTTTACTGCAATCAAACAACCAATGGTGTTATTGGGCTTAGGTTTAATTATCTTTGCTGTTGCATTCAAACTTTCACTTGCGCCATTCCATAAATGGACGCCAGATGTGTATGCAGGTGCACCGGCACCTATGGCAACCTTCTTGGCAACGGCTGCGAAAGTTGCAACGATTGGTCTATTTGTACGTTACTTACTGACTTCTGGTGCAATCTTGGTTGAATCATTAGTGACGGTGATTACCATCATTGCGGTATTGTCGATCGTGGTGGGTAACTTACTTGCAGTTCGTCAAGTCAACTTGAAACGTATCTTGGGTTATTCATCGATTGCACACTTCGGTTATTTGTTGATTGCTTTAATCAGCATGACTTACGCAAGTCTGGGCAGCGTGACTGTTTATGTAATTACTTATGTATTGACCACAATCGGTGCATTTGGTGCGGTTGCATTAATGTCGAGCCCATATAACAACGTCGATGAAGCACAAAGCCTTGCAGACTACCGTGGTTTGTTCTGGCGCCGTCCGATCTTGACTGCAACATTAACTGTAATGATGTTGTCTTTAGCAGGTATTCCATTAACAGCAGGCTTCATTGGTAAGTTCTTGGTGGTGATGGCTGCGGTGACAACGCAACACTGGTTCTTGGCGGCAATGATTGTGGTGGGTAGTGGTATCGGTTTGTATTACTACTTACGTGTGATGGTGGTGATGTATATGACTCCACCTGATGTACCACGTATTGATGCGGATGCCCATTGGGGAAGTAAAGTCGGTGGTCTTATGGTCCTTGCTGCTGCGTTATTAGTATTGGTGATGGGTGTTTATCCAGATCCAATGATTAACTTGGCATTGAAGGCAGAGATCCTTTCTCCGTTGCACTTTATGTTGTCTCAACAACAGTAATCGTCGGATTTGTACAAAAAAGCCTCCAAAGTTGGAGGCTTTTTTATTGATGAGTAAAAAAACACTTTATAATGGAGTGAGATTAATATTACCTAGGTACTCATTCGTGTCGATTCAAGAAATCCGTCATCCGCTTATTCGCCATAAACTTGGTTTATTACGTCGTTCAGATATTAGTACCAAGAACTTCCGTGAATTAGCGCAAGAAGTCACGATGTTACTGACTTATGAAGCAACAAAGGATCTTCCTGTTGTTGATCATGAAATTGATGGGTGGGCAGGGAAAGTCTCAACTCAACGTATCGCAGGGAAGAAAATCACAATTGTTCCTATCTTGCGTGCTGGTATTGGTATGCTTGAGGGCGTTCTTAGCCTGATTCCAAGCGCGAAAGTGAGTGTTTTAGGTTTAGAGCGTGATGAAGCAACTTTAGAAGTGCGCACCTACTATAAAAAGTTGGTGCCTGATGTTGCCAATCGTTTAGCCATGATTATTGATCCAATGCTTGCAACGGGTAATTCTTTAATTGCTGCAATTGATGTATTGAAAGCAAGCGGCTGTAAAGATATTCGTGTTATGGTCTTGGTTGCTGCGCCAGAAGGTGTTGCAAAAGTAGAAGCTGCACATCCTGATGTGTTGATCTATACCGCATCAATTGACCAAGGTCTGAATGAAGAAGGTTATATTGTTCCTGGTCTGGGTGATGCTGGCGACAAGATTTTTGGTAGTGTTCAAAAAGACTGATTTTTGAAACATTCATAAAAAGAGACTTGATCTCATCCTGAAGCTGTTTTGGGGGTAGATTGAAAGTCTCTTTTTTATTTTTATATACTGTGATTATCAGATTTGCAAAGTAGGATAAATGTCATGAAGCAAGAGTTCTATCAGGGAAAAATTAAACAATATAATCCAGACAAAGGCTTTGGTTTTATTGGGACCTCTGAAGGGGATGTGTTTTTTCATATTTCCGAGTATCCAGCTGGTGGCGAACCGAAAAGAAATGAAAAAGTGAAATTTGTGGTCGTTGAAAATGACGGAAAGTACAAAGCCACAAAAATAGAGCTTGTTGATCCAAATCCAGCGAAAACCAGAAAAACTAAAATAGCGACGCACAATAATTCGATCACAACCGAACTGTTATCGAACTTCCGTCGTTAATTGGTTTTTGCTCGCTTTTCACTGTGCTTGAATTATGATGAGAAAAGAGGCTTTTAGCCTCTTTTTCTTTCTATAGGATCTAAATACTATCGCCTCTTCATTGCTCTATTGTGGCTAATCAGCTGTTGAACTAAGTCCGAGAGGCAAAGCATTTCATCGGTTATTGAGTTAAAAATAAATTATGTGAATTCTCATGATGAGATTTTTATATTCATTAAATAAATAGGTATCATTTTATTAATGATTTTTATTATCATTTGTTAATTTGTCTTATATACTGTGATCAAATTTTTATCGGGATTTGATCACTTGAAAAAGAATATATTATTTTTATCTCTCATTGCTTTACCTATGTTTGCTGTTGCTGAAGATAATACCGTTTTACCAACGATTACGGTAAAAGCTGATCAACAAGAGAGTTATGCTGCTGGTAAGCTCAAGAAAAATTCAAATTTGGGTAGCTTAGGCAATAAATCTACTATTGATACCCCGTTTTCTGTTACGACTTATTCGGATAAGTTGATTCAAGATCAGCAAGCTGCAACTGTTTCAGAAGTATTAAGAAATGATCCAAGTATTCGTGAAACAACCAATGCTGGACATTTAAATGAAAATGTTCAGATTCGTGGTTTTAGCGTTGGATTTGAAGACTATAACCTAAATGGCCTGTTTGGAATGGCGCCGACTGGGCGTATTCCTACAGATATTCTTGAGTCAGTCACTTTATTAAAAGGCCCAAATGCTTTAGTTGCTGGTATGGCACCAGCAGGTAGTGTTGGTGGCGTTGTAATGGCTCAGACTAAACGAGCCAATCGAGATTTGACTCAAGTTTCAGCGAGTTATGAAGATGGGGGATACTACAAATCAGGTTTTGATGTATCCCGTCGCTTAGGCACAAATAATGAATTTGGTATCAGAGCGAGTGGCTCATATGGTACAGGGGAACATCTCATTGATGGAATGGATGATACCAATGCAACTGGCGTACTTGCACTTGACTATACGACAGATAAATTAAAGTTAAATTTTGATGCGTATGCGATGCGAGATGATCGTGAAGGTGGTTCACCAGCAATGGTCTCAATGGGAACAATCAAACAAGTGATTGCAGCTCCTGATGGTAATAATAACTATTTTCCAAAAATTGAAGGAAAGCAGAGTAGCCAATATGCGGGACTATCTGGTGAATACAAGTTCGCTCCAGATTTAAAAGTGTTTGCAGGGGTTGGATATACTGAAAAAGAATATTCAGGCCATCTTTTTGGTACGCGAATGATTGTACAAAATGCTAAAACAGGTGCTGCAACATCTCAATATTATCGAGTAGGGACTCAGGAACACAATGTTGCTGCAAATACGGGGCTTGAAGCAAAGTTTGAAACAGGAAGTATCAAACATACTGTTGGCGTTCGAGCAGATTATTTAACGCGTAAATATTGGCAGCATTATAATAATAAAAATGCAGGATATATCCTTCCAACAACAAACTTTGATACGAATTTATACAACCCCTCATCTGATGGCGCTATGCCAACAGCATCTCCATATATTGGACCATATGCAGATAATAAATATGTGAGCTACACTTTAACTGACCAGATTTCTTTGTTGAACGATAAGTTAGAGTTCATTTTAGGCGCACGTTATCAAGAAATTGATACTAGAACTATACCTGCCTATGCCGCAAGTAGTTACAGTGACGATAAAATTTCACCTAGTCTTGCAATCATTCTAAAACCTTTTGGTGAGAATATATCTTTTTATGCAAGTTATGTTGAAGGCTTATCTGAAGGAAAATCTCTTACCGATCTAAGCTATAAAGATGATATAAACTATAATAAAACTTTTGCTCCTTACCAGACTAAACAATATGAATTGGGTGCAAAAGTTCAGCAAGGCTCATGGCTAAATACGTTGGCGATATATCAAATTGAAAAACCTGATTTGATGACAACCAAGTTTACGACCCCTGATGCAAATAAGAAAACACAAATGACTACAGACGATGCTAAAACTCGTTCACGTGGTATTGAGTGGACGTTTGCTGGCAATTTAACTCAAGATTTGAGTGTAATTGGAAATATGGCTTATATCGATGCAAAATATAAGAAAACAGCTCTGGCAACAACGACAGGCAAAACCATATATGGTATTCCCGATTTTACAGCGGGGTTGAACCTTAATTATGAAATTCCAACTCTAGATGGTTTAAGCTTAAATGCTGGGGCTACCTATGTAAGCAAGCAGTATTTAAATAGCGATAACTCTTTAGAATTGCCTGATTACACTATTTTTGACTTAGGTGCTAAGTACGCGACTAAACTTGGTGGTATAAATACAACTTTTAGAGCGAATGTTGATAACGTTGCCGATAAAAAGCACTGGGCAGGTGTATTTAACAGTGATTATGCCATTATTGGTGCAGGTCGTACCTATAAATTGGGTGTGAGTTTCGATTTCTAAATGAAAATAAAAAACGCTTCCTATTGGAAGCGTTTTTTATTGGGATGAATTAAACCTGATGTTCGCAAAATTGTAAAAAGGCTTTCAGTCCAGGTCCTTGGTACTTTTGACGATGCACGAGCATGTAGAGGGGGCGAGTTAATTGCCAGAAAGGTGTATCGATAATCACCAACTGACCTTTTTCTTGTAAAGGCTCAATCGCGAGGCGTGATACACAAGACATGCCTAAACCACCCGCCACAATTTTTAAGATCGCTTCATTATGACCCAATGTTAAACGGATATTGGCATCGGGTAAATCTTGCAAAATGGCATTATCAAACACTTCACGAGTGCCTGAGCCTTCCTCACGTAGAATCCACTCCACATCTAGAAAATCAGTTGGACTCACCGGGCGATTCAACTGTGCTAAGGGATGATCAGGCGCACAGCATACAGCTAGCTCATCATCACGCCAATGGATACATTGCAGTTGAGGTAAATGACAAGACCCTTCGATCAAGGCTAGATCTAATTGGAATTGATTGACTGCTTCAATCATTTGACGGGTATTGCCCACTTGCAGTTGCAGATGTGCTTGTGGATGACGTTGTAAAAATTCAGCCATCAAATCTGGCATTAAATAATCACTAATTGTAAGTGTTGCACCTAAGCGTAGGTCAATGCTTTGTAATTCACCCTTAGCCGCTTGTTCAAAAGAATCACAGCGACCTAAAATTTCTAAAGCTTGTGGGAGTAAAAATCTCCCCAAATCATTGAGCTGCAATCGTTTACCCAAACGATCAAAGAGTGGTGCACCGAGACCATCTTCTAAATCTGCTAAAGCCATACTTGCCGCACTTTGTGTAAGTCGGACAGCATCACTCGCTTTGGTTACCGTTCCTTCTTGAGCGACCGCCACGAAAACAGCCAACTGGCGTAATGTCATGCGCATGTTAAATAGCCTTAATGTTTTGAGTATCCATCAATTATTCGATCATGCTAACATGAGCGCACTGTTTCATGCCACGTTCTCATCATGTCAATTGAAAAATTTAGCGTAGAAAAGGTTTTATCTGTACACCGTTGGACTCATAATCTTTTTAGCTTCACCATGACCCGACCAGCTCATTTTAAATTTACCGCAGGTCAGTTCGCGCGTATTGGTTTAATGGTTGAAGGGGAGCTGGTTGTTCGTGCTTATTCAGTTGTATCTTCACCTTTTGATGAAACATTAGAATTCTTTTCAATTGTTGTGCCTGATGGTGCTTTTACCTCGAATCTACAACATCTCAAAGTCGATGATGAGTTGTATCTGGAAAAAATTTCCTATGGCTATTTAACGCTGGCGCGTTATCAACAACCTTTACCACAGGATTTATGGTTATTGGGAACAGGCACGGGGCTTGCGCCGTTTTTATCGATGTTACAAGACTTTGAAACATGGAATAAATATCAGCAGATCAATCTGGTATATAGCGTACGGACTGAATCTGAGTTGGCTTATGTCGAGCGTATTCAAGAGATTGCAGCCTTATTTGGCGAAGGGCATACGGGCTTTAAGTTCATTCCAATCATTACCCGTGATCCGAATGCAGCCCTACATGATCGTTTGCCTGTTTTAATTGGCAATGGTGAATTAGAAAAAGCAGCAGGGCTCTCTTTTAACCGAGACAGTAGTCATGTGATGTTATGTGGTAATCCACAAATGGTGGAAGATACCAAAGAAGCCCTGAAGCAACGCGGTTTAATTATGAATCGTCGTGGCGAAGGCAATATTGCCGTAGAGAATTATTGGTAGAAGAGTGCTGAATGGATATGTCTTAATGTACAAACATATCCATAAATTCACGAATTTCTTGAATGGCGGTATCGACATCCGTGGTTAACCAAGTGGGTTCAAACAAGCCAATATAATGCTCTAGGCGATCTTGCGGGACGACCAGACGGACAGGACAATCCTCTTCGAGTAACCGCCAAGGTAGAATCGGAACTTCATTATCCAAAAACGGTTGTACATTGCGAATATCGACAATCATCGCATTGATACAATCTGGCAATGGCATCACCGAAAACTCTTCTGTACGACGACGAAAGTATTCTAAATCGCCCCATTTCAGAATATAGCTCGGCTTATTGAACTCAATAATTCCAATCAAATGTTCATCGCGTGTGTGATGTAAAAAACATTGATGAGTGACATCAGTGTCTAATTCAAGAGAAACGCTTTGTTGGCTATAGGACATAAAGCAGAACGGCTGAGAAAGGAGGCGCGTATTATAGCTTATTTTAACGCATTCTAAAACCGACTATATTTTAAACAAAAAATAAATAAAAGAAAGTGGAGTTCTGCAACCAGTGCAACGATAGTCCGAAGCTTTTTCACACAATGCAACACTGGGTATTGCTAATATAAAACTTGAAAAGTAAAAGGATGAGGGCTGCTATCATGCATGATTTTAGTAAGCCACAGCCTCATGTGGCCAGCAAAGAAGAAATTACCAAAAAGAGAAGATTACCCGTTTATATTTTGATTATGGTCGGAATCTTCCTGATTGCATTACTTGTTTATATGGTTGCTGATCATTCAGCCAATCCAACTGCACAAGTGATCATGTCACATATGCAGTCGGCCATTCTGAATGCTTAAGCAAGCATATCTTTAGACCAAAACCAATTCATAATAAAGCTCATTGGTGTGAATCAATGAGCTTTTTTGCAATATTGTGAGACTTTTTTGTTGTATTAGTGATGCCATTGATTGATTGGAAAATAGACAAAAACTAAGGTGGAAGCATCCATAAATCATGTTCTTCATTGCAGAACGTTCTTAAGTGGATGTGTATCAAGATTTAAAAACACAATATAAGGATAACAACATGAATGAT
Source organism: Acinetobacter higginsii (assembly GCF_000369525.1). Lineage (GTDB taxonomy): Bacteria > Pseudomonadota > Gammaproteobacteria > Pseudomonadales > Moraxellaceae > Acinetobacter > Acinetobacter higginsii. The sequence goes on along the minus strand of NZ_KB850072.1, from coordinate 2,524,333 downwards.
TTTTTTAGTGACCCCTCCAATCGTGGAGGATTTGATGCAATGTATTATTGGGATCAGTTTCATCCTATTTTTGCTGCAGTTGTCATCCTACTTGTAGGGTGGATTGTTGCTTTAGTGATTGCAGCAGGTGTTAAAAAATTACTGCAAAAGCTTGATACCAATCATAAATTGTCTTCTGCAACAGGCCGTACTCCAAATATTGAAAATCTGGTCTCTAAACTGGTGTTCTGGTTTGTGATGATTCTCGCTGTAGTTGGCGCACTCAATGTTTTAAATATCAGTGGGGTCAGTGATCCATTTAGCAATATGGTTGGTCGCGTATTGGCCTATATACCTAACTTGCTGGCAGCAGTCGCCGTGGGCTTTATTGGCTGGATTATCGCACGTCTGGTTCGTGCGGGGCTAACCAATGTACTTTCTAAAACTGAACTCGATGAGAAGCTGAGTGGCGAAGTTGGTGTCAGTTCACTCAGTAGCAATATTGGTGAAATTTTCTATTGGTTAGTGTTATTACTGTTCTTGCCTATTGTCTTATCAATTCTGGGTTTAACAGGGCTTTTAATTCCAGTACAAAACATGGTGAATGAAGCGATTGCTTATCTGCCGAACCTGTTTATTACGGCTGTGATCATTTTCGTGGGATATATTCTGGCGAAAATTGTAAGAGGCATTGTTGAAGGCTTAAGTAATAGTCTGGGTTTACAGGCGCAAGCTGAAAAAGTTGGCTTATTTAAGAACTCAAATGTTTCTAAATTCTTAGGTTCATTTGTATTTGCCATCATTATTATTACCACTTTAATTGTGGCTTTTGAAGCCTTGGGTATCCAAGCAATTTCTCAACCTGCAACCGCCATGCTCAATCAAATCATGTATGCAATTCCACAAATCATTGCAGCTGGTTTGATTTTAATTGTGGCTTATATCGTATCGCGTTTTGTGGGACGTTTAGTGGCTGAACTGATTTCTGGGGCTGGGGTGGATGAAATCCCGATGAAGCTGGATTTACAACGCTTCTTGGGACAAACCCGTGTTTCTGACGTGATCGGTTGTTTAATTGTTTTCTTTACAATGCTGTTTGCGGTTTCAGAGGCGGCCAATCGACTTGGATTAGAACAGGTCAGTGTACTGATCGCGATGTTTATCCAGTTTGGCGCCAGTATCCTACTTGGTGCGGTGATTCTAGTGATCGGTTTCTGGTTAGCCAATGTGGTCGCCAATATCGTACAACGTGGTGAATACAACAGTTCACGCTGGTTAGGCAATTTAGTCCGTATCTTAATTATGGGCTTAGTGATTGCAATGGGCTTAAAAGCCATGGGTATTGCTGACTCGATTGTGAATTTGGCTTTCGGTTTAACACTTGGTTCAGTTGCAGTCGCATTTGCATTGGCCTTTGGCCTTGGAGGACGTCAACCTGCAGAACGTTTGCTGACGGATCTTTTAGATAAAGCAAAAACTGAAGGCAATAAACCAAATCCATTACATAAGGATGAGGTTAAGCCAGTAGTTCCTGTGAGCCCAACACCAACAGCATCAACGACTCCAGTAAATCCTGTGAGTCCGACGCCAACGTCATCAGATACTCCGGCGAATCCAACACCACCAACTCCGCCGTATTCGGATGAATAGAAAAAATAATCTTTGATTTTTTTAATCAATTCGACCACTCTAAGCAGGGTGGTCGTTTTGTTTGTATCGGCGCTATTGGCTTTTGTTTTGGATTGCGATTGGATATTTTGAGTAAAGTTCGAGGGTTTAAATAACAAATTTGACCTCAAAAGCAATTCATTTATAGCTAAAGTATCAATAGTCTCTAAATAAAAAGTCTATAGGAGAATGAACATGAAGAGGCCAAATCGAGTATTCGCACCGATTATTATTGCAGGCATTACTGTAGGGTTCTTGGCGAGTGCTTATAAATTTGTTGTTGCTAAGTCAAACTCTTCTAAAGAGAGACCCATTGAAAATACACAACAAATCGCAACTTCAGAAGCAGCAAACTCTTCAGACCACCAAAACTGAAACAGATTTTATTGAACGTAGCCTGAAGTGCTGTAATTCATATGGTCATATCAGACAAATTGAGCCGCTGCCTGTGCAGAAGACCATGCCCATTGGAAGTTATAGCCACCTAAGTGTCCTGTAACATCCAGCACTTCACCAATAAAATATAAACCTTTCTGTTTTTTACTTTCCATGGTTTTGGAAGATACTTCACTGGTATCCACCCCACCGAGTGTGACTTCGGCCGTTCGATAACCTTCAGTACCGGATGGTTTTACCGTAAATGCATGCAATTGCGCTGCTATATGTTCGAGCTGTACATCACTGAGATTACCAATTGGTGTTTCACTTTGTTCTGCCCAAATCAGTTGCTGTAATTCAAGTACGATACTTTTGGCGGTAAATTCACTGATTAAGGTGCGCAGTAGAACTTTAGGCTGTGACTTTTTCTTATCTTTAAAGAATTGTGCAAAGTCTTGGCTTGGGAAGAAATCAATTTTAAAGCTTTCCCCAACATGCCAGTAGTTCGAAAGTTGCAGTGAGCTTGGACCACTGAGACCACGATGGGTAAACAGCAAAGCTTCGGTAAATTGATGACGATCATTGACTAAGGTTGCGTCTAATGCATTGCCACTCAAGCGGGTGGTGACTTCTTTAAACTGATCTGAGAAGGTGAAAGGAACCAGACCCGCACGGGTTGGATAAACATGATGACCAAACTGTTGCGCCAGTTCGTAGCCAAAGCCTGAGCCACCGAGGGTTGGAATGGATAATCCACCCGTTGCCACAACTAAGGATTCACAGTGATAAGTCCCTTGACTGGTTTCAATCATAAAACTGGAATCCGCCTGAACCTTCACTTGCTGTACTTCACAATGGGTTTGAATCTGAACACGTTTGGCTTTGTCACATTCTGCAAGTAAAAGTTCCAGAATCTCTTTAGATCCTTTGAGGGTAAATAATTGCCCGTGTTTGCGTTCTTCGTACTCGATGCCGTATTCACACACTAAGCCAATAAAGTCCCAGTTGGTATAACGGGTTAAGGCTGAGATGACGAAATGTGGATTTTCAGACAAATAATTGGCAGCTTCGACCTCTAGATTGGTAAAGTTACATTTACCACCACCTGACATCAAAATCTTTTTGCCGACTTTATTGGCTTTTTCCAAGACCACAACCGAGCGCCCACGTTTGCCTGCTTCTGCAGCCAACATCAAGCCCGATGCGCCTGCACCTAAAACAACAACATCAACTTGATGAACCATGGGGGAAATACTCAAGGGAAGAAAAGCGGGCAATTATAAAAGATTTAAAGCCTTTTGAGTATGTTGATTGTTTGATTAAAAAAGATACTTTTAAAATCAAAGCATGTTATAAAATTGGTCTCAATAAAGGGGATAACAATAATGAATGATAAGACTTTTTTAGAAGGCACTCCGCCTCATCAGCAAGATCAGCTTAGACAATATACCTTAATTGCGTATGGGCTTTATGCGGCCAGTATTTTTGTGGGATTAACCAGTATTGCTGCCATTATTATGAACTATATGAAGCGTGACGAGGTAAAAGGAACATGGTTGGCCAGTCATTTTGAGTGGCAAATCAAAACCTTTTGGATCACTCTCATTGCTGCAATCATTGGATTTATCTTGTCTTTTGTACTCATTGGCATTCCGATTCTATTTGCAGCATCAATTTGGTTTATTTATCGTATTGTCAAAGGTTTAGTGGTATTTATGGACAATAAGCCGATTGGTGATGGCTGGTTTTAAGCACTTGATTCGATCAAATAAAAAGTCACTTGCGAGTGGCTTTTTTATTTTAAGCGCCCTTGTAGTCCACCCGTATGAATCGCCAAAATACGGCTATTTTCAGGAAAATACTGCTGCTGGATTAAATCGAATAGCCCCAGCATCATCTTGGCGGTATAGACCTGTTCCAAAGGAATTGCATATTGTTGTTCGAAGTGTTGCATAAATTGCAGCAACTCAATTGTGGTTTTGGCATAACCTCCACAGCAATAGGCATCGGTTAAAGACCAATTACTTTTATTGGTCCACTGTTGAATATCCTGTTTTAGGAAGTCGCCTTTCAATGCTGAAAAGCCTAGAACCTGCTGTTGTGCAGAGCTGCTTTCAATCAAGCCAGCAATGGTGCCACCTGTTCCAACTGCACAGCAAATCACATCATAATTTTCTCGATCATCTTTGCTTAAAATTTCCTGTGTTCCTTGCAGTGCAAGTGCATTGCTGCCACCTTCTGGAATAATAAAGGCTTGAGGATATTGCTGTTGAAGTTGTTGTAAATATTCCGCTTCATGGCGCAGCCGATACTCAGCCCGACTGACAAAATGCAATTGCATACCAAAATCTTGTGCCGTCTGTAGGGTAGGGTTTAAGTCTTGAGTTGCAAGTTCTTCACCACGAATTATGCCAATGCTTTGCAAACCAAAGTGCTGTGCGGCATAGGCGGTTGCGGCAATATGATTTGAGAATGCACCGCCAAAAGTCAGGACTTGGGTCAAAGCTTGTTGTTGTGCTGCAAGCAGGTTGTATTTCAGCTTATAAAATTTATTGCCTGAAATATGCGGATGAATCAGATCCAAACGCTTAATGGTCAGTTGAACCGAACTGGGAAGTGCTAATGTTTGATAGGGGGTGGGAAAAGCAATGTGACCAAACATTTTCGAACAAGAGAAATAGATTTGATCACATTGTAAATGGATTTGATTGAGAATGTCAGTGTTGCATTAGGAGTCGGTATCTACAGAGGTAATTACCGACATCCCAGGACGTAAGTTTTCGATGCCTTTTTGATTCGGGTCGATGGCGATACGGACTGAAATACGTTGTACCACTTTGGTGAAATTACCTGTGGCATTGTCGGGTTTCAGCACGCTAAATTCTGAACCTGCGGCAGGGGAAATCTGTTCAACATGTCCTGTAAATTTCTGATGATTCATCGCATCGACGGTGAAATACGCTTTTTGCCCAATTTTCATATTGGCAATTTGGGTTTCTTTAAAGTTGGCAATCACCCACGTTTGTGTCGGAATCAAATAAAGCAATTGTGTTCCCGCTGCGACATATTGACCGACTCGTGGATTGACCTCACCCAATTGTCCATCCAGTGGTGCAACAATGGTGCTGTAGTCTTTGGTGGTATTGGCTTGGTCGAGTTGTGCTTGTGCACTATTAACTTGTGCTTTTAAGCCAGACTGCGCCACTTGCGCCGTTTTTAAAGCTTCTTGTGCCACCAAGATATTGGCTTCGGCTTGTTTTAGTAAGGCGTGATTATTCTGCGCATCTGCCGCGGCTTTATCTTGTTCAGATTTAGACGCCGCACCGCTATCGCCCAATTGTTGGTAGCGTTTTAGCTGGGCCACAGATAAATCATACTGTGCCTTGACTTGATCCAGTTTGGCTTGTGCGGCCACAACATCGGCCTGACGTTGTGCAATGGCTTGGGTTTGATTGGCGAGACTGTTTTCTGCTTGCTCAACGCCAGATGCTGCTTGCGTCACTTTTTGGTCATAGGTGGTGGCATCAATATGCATCAACACCTGACCCTGTTTGACTTGATCAAAGTCTTTGACTAAGACATCTTTGATATAGCCATTGATCTGCGAAGACAGGATGGTGGTTTTACCTTTCACATAGCTATTGTCGGTTTGTTCAACCGCCGTATGAAAGGGGCCAATCCGCCACGCCCATAAAATAATGGTGATCCCGACCAATAACACCAGCAGCATCCACCACAGGGTAGAGCGTTTGGTTTTAATGAGTTTACTGGTCGGCGGTGGTGGTGGAGGCGGCATTTGGGCGACAGTCTCAGGCGCTTTGGCTGCTTGAGCTGTCTCATTTTGCTCAGTGGTTTGAGCATTATTATTTTCAGGTTTCTCTTGTTCGGACATAAGCTTTTCTCAATCAAAAAGGACTAACTGGCTGCTTGCAGATTTTTTCGGGTTTTGTATTTATCCCGTGCATATTTAAATAGCCCCCACAGTAATAACACCACCGCAAAAATACCGTTTAATACGATTACATCGTTATAGGCCCGTACCTGAGCCTCACGGGTGACCACCTTATTCAGGTTTTGCAAGGCTTGGTTATTTTGCAAAACAGGGTCATTACTACTGACCATGGCACTATGCTGATAGGCCTGTAAACGCTGTGCCACAATTGGATTTGTCGGATCAAGATTGCTATTGATTTCGACTTTATAATCATAGGTATGGCGCTGTTGATAGGTGTTGAAAAAGGAGGAGCCGACCAAACCACCAAAATTCTGTGTGGCTGAAAACAGTACAATGAAGGTCACCACATATTGCGGGCCACGTTGCAGGGTACGCATAAAGCCCATCAGCAGCAGTGGGCCGATAAACACACCACCTGCAAAGCTGACGAGAAATTGACTGCGGTAAAAGTTGGCAGGACGCACATCACTGGTCAGGTGATAGTCCAGCGCACAAGCAATCAAAATCAGGATTTCAGCAAGGAACAAATTCAGAATCAGTCGTTCACGATGAAAGGTCAGTGCACTAAATACCGAACCTGCAATGGTGCCGCAGAAGATCACCACATACAGTGGTACAAACTGGTCGGGCCCCATGCCCATGGTCTTAAGGAAGTTGACTGCAGCATAGCTTTGTTCTGACATGAGTAAACGTAAGGCGAAGGCACTGACCACAAAACTGAGTAGATCACCTGCGGCTAACCAACGGGTCATAATCAGTGGATTGCTGCGATAGTGTTCATAAGTCAGTCCCAACACAATCAAACAAAAACCGACAATTAAGGTATAGGCCAACCAAGGACTATTGAACCACCATAAAATCGGCCCTTGGGTGAGTACGATACACAGACAGGCAAAACCGGGTGCAAGCAAGGCAAAGGTAAAGAAGTCCTGCTTCTCGAATACCTCCAAGCGTAGGCTGCGTGGCAGTTTTAACGCCACCACCATGGCAAAACAACAAATTGCCAAACCTAATTCAAAGGTATAAATCACATCCCACTGGTTGGCACTGAGCAGAAAAGGCGAGATGATCCATGCCAAAGGCAGGCCAAGTTGCTGAAAGCCGAAGGCCAGATAAATCCCTTTGGCCATATCCGCCTTACCAAAGGCTTGCATGGTGTAATACATCCCTAGAGAGCTTAAAGGCGCAGCTGCCAAACCTGCAATAAAGCGCACAAATAAGGCAACTTCATAGGTTTGAACAAAGATATGTAAAACGAGTACACCAATAAAAGCCAACAGACCAATTTCTGAAAATAAGCGTAAACCATATTGTTGGCGGGCTTTAAACAGTATCAGGTTAGAGCTGACATTGGCCATCACATAGGCCGCAGGTAGCCATGCTGCTTGCGATGGGGTGAGACCATATTCACCTTGGAAAATCGGTAAATTGGCAACGATAAACCCATTACTTAAACTGGCTGCAATACATATAAACAGACCAATAAAAAAATAGGCAAAGCGTTTTGGTCGGGCATGTGCAATTGCAGCAGGCGAGCCTGGTAAGGTTGGGCGCTCATCGGCAGACCAATCCGGAGGAGTCTCTAGATAGCGAGGGCTTTTATCCATATTATTCCTCGAACTAAACTTTAATGCCGTTTAATAATAATTCTATTGCTCGTTTGGCTAAGCGCACTTGATCAGAGGCGTGATGTCCTTGAAATGAAGAGCCCAAAATCGCTGTAATCATGGCAAAATCGTGTGGCGTTAAATCTGGACGACACAATTTGTGTTTTATGGCGCGATCAATCAAGGGTTGCAGTGCTTTATCACGCCGCTCATAAATGTTTAGCATGATTGGGTCTTGCCGATCAATAATGCGCCAGTAATCAATCAGAACCACCAGATGGGGCAATTGTTCGATATGACCCTCGATCAGACGAATAAAGCCATCATCAAAGTCTTGTAAGGCAAGCGTACGTTGTTCCAAACGTTCTATGGCACGTTCCAATAATGCTGTCATCAAGGCTTTACGATCTGCAAAATTACGGTAAAAGGTTGCACGTCCCACGCCAGCATGATCAATAATGGCTTGTAAAGGCACATGAACCCCTTGCTTGCGAAAGATTTCTTCAGCCGCATTCAGAAGTTCATCACGATTATGCGCTGCCAATTGCTGACGTTTTGCCATGATTCAAATTTCTTGGGAGATAGTGTGAATTAAACGGACATTTTTGTCCGAAGTAAATATGCTGAGAAACTTTATTTTGTTTAATTTCGGTTAAATTGCCGTTCTGAGTGATTTTTCTAAGGCCATACAGTGTTAAAAAATAAGAGTAAATTATTCATGCATAAAAAATACAAATAGGTGAACAATGCAAGGATTGATCCCGCGCTTGCTAAAAGGAATAAAGTATCGGCCATATTTGTCTGCGACTTTTTCTTTAGGACTTATGATTTATGGGGCTTTGCATCTGTTTACCCAATGGCATTGGGCAACCTGCTTACAGCTGGGTTGGAATATTGCGATTTGGCTGTATTTATTTCTGACCCTGAAAATGATGTGGCACTTGGACGCCACCCATATTTTACAACGCGCCAAGCAACAAGATGAAGGCAAGTGGATGATCTTGACCGTAGTGCTGGTTGCCATTGTAATTTGCTTTATTTCGATTGTGGTGCAATTGGGGCATGTGCCTAAAGATCAGCCGATTTTAAAAAGCGCCCTGATTTTACTGACCATCGGGACGATTTTTTCAACGTGGTTATTACTGCATACGTTATTTGCGATTCATTATGCGCATGATTACTACCTTGCCAAAAGTCGTCATCAAGAAGCAGGTTTGGATTTTCCTAAAACCGATCAACCTGATTATCTCGATTTTATCTATTTCAGTTATATCATTGGTACCTCTGCACAAACGGCTGATATCTCGATTACCAGTTCAGAGCTCCGACATCTGAATATTTTTCATTGTGTCTTGGCTTTTATTTTTAATACTGTGATCTTGGCGGTGGCGATTAATGTCGCAGCCAGTTTGATTGGGCTTTAATTGATAACTAATTTTTATTAGTTAATAAAAAATTGATCATTTTTATTTTTGGTTGAGGTTGGCTATTTTTAAAGCTAAGCCCACAGTGCAAGGATAAAAAGATGAATACCCAGCATCAAGTTAATCAACAGCAATATCAAGATAAATCCCAAGCCTATTTAAACAGCACCGTGCATGCGCAAGGTGTTGAGTTTGCAAAAATGCAGCATTTGATCCAGTCACATCAATTGAAGACCGTGTTGGACTTAGGCTGTGGCGGTGGACATGTCAGCTATCAGATCGCACCATTTACTGGTGAAGTAACTGCTTATGATTTAACGCCGTCGATGGTGGAATTGGTGGCACAACAGGCCAAGCAAAAGGGCTTGAATAATGTGATCACTCAGCAAGGCGCAGCAGAGAGTTTACCCTTTGCCGATCAACGCTTTGATTGTGTGATTACCCGCTATTCAGCACATCATTGGCACAACGTCGCGCAGGCGATGGCGGAAATTCGCCGTGTATTGGCGCCTCAAGGCAAGGTGATTATTGTCGATATTTTAGGGCACTCAAATCCAGTGATGGATACCTTCTTTCAGAGTATTGAAACCATTCGAGACCCAAGTCATGTACGCAATTATAGTTTGCAGGAATGGATGCGCTTTGCTGAATGTGCAGGTTTTAGGGTCGAGAGCGTTGAAAAGCAATATTTAGATTTAGAGTTCAAGAGTTGGACAGCGCGGATGCAAACCCCTGAATATGCGATTCAGACCATTCGTTATTTACAGAAAAAGGCATCTGATCAAACCCAGCAATATTATCGCATTCAAGCAGATGGTTCATTCAGCAGTGAGGTGTTGTATATGGTGCTTTCAACGTCATGTGGATGAGGCTAGTAATAAAACATTGAATTCCCAATCTATTCTAAGCAGAATAAGCTGTCTATTTTGTGGCACTTAGACCACGGCTTAAATCAATTGGGTATATTATAAAATGACAAGTAGATTAATTTTAGCAATCAGTTTGCTCTGTTGCAGTAGCGCGCTATGGGCTAAAGCCGAAGTTTTAGCTCAAGCGGGTGAGGTCAAAATTATTAAACGAAACTGCAATGTGAAAACCGATGCCTGTGACTATATTAAAACCTATAAAGGTCAAGACAAAGTCTTAATATCGCAATGGAATAAGACGGCAAGGGCCTATCAATTCACCCCAAAACTGATCGGTTTTCAACTCGGTGCAACTGGCAGTGCGCATATCCTTACAGTGTATGACCAAAATAATAAGCAGCAGGAATTCTTTGAGTTATTAAAAATGTCACCCAATCAAAAGTGCTTCGTGACCAAACAGCAATTGGATAAAGAACATGACAAAGTGGTGTTTTACCGACTGCCTGAACTCAAGCCTTATTTAAGCATTAGTAAAAAAGATCCAAAGTTTAGCGAGATGGAGCAGATTGGCTATTCTACCTTCTTTGACGAGAGCGATGGCTCGTTTAATTTTGGCTATGATGCGGAAGAAGACGGAGAGAAATATTTTCAGGAGATCAAAGTCGAAAATCCATGCAGTTTGAAACCTAAAATCATTAAACAAGGTGATGAGTAAAATCAAAATGATGACACAAAATAAGATGTTGAAATTGGTGCTTGCTGCTACGGTATTGGTCGCTACACAGACTGCTTTTGCTGCGGAAAGCGTCAAGAAAACACGTTATGGGCAAGTCCAAATTAAAGTCAGCCCTGAGACTGGACAAGAAACGCTATATTTTAATCATAAGATGGTACTGCCAAAAATTGAGGGCAATAACGGTCTGTCGATTGAAGGCATTTATAAATTACACATGGATGATGTGGTTTTGGTGCAAGACATTGGCGGCAGTGGTTGTCCGATTCAACTGAATTTTGTGAAAATCAGTCCAAACCAGAAAGTGACGGTTTCGCCTGTTTTTGGTTCATGTTCAGATTTAATCAAGGTTTCAGCAAAACCCAATCAAATTATCGTGAGCATGCCTGATTTTATGGTTGCACCAGAAAGTGAGGAGCAAGAACGCAAAGTTGCTCAGAAGAAAATGATTTATAGCTATGATGGAAAATTACTGAAAGAAAATGGCAAGCTGCTGCTTCAAGAATGAGCAAGCTATTCAGTAAATTCGAGTGAATTTTGCTTATAGATCTAAGGACTAATCATGTGGATGAAGTAGATCATCAAGATCTACTTCATGTTTCGTATTTCAAGATGATTTAGTGAAATACGGTTTCCAAGGCTTTTAAACCCACTTTAGGGTCGAGCAAGCCGTTATAGATTTCCGGAACTTCACGGTCTACACCTAAGAGTTGATAAATAGCGAGCATGGCGCCACGGATGGAATATTCCACGGTAAACACCACATCATCTTCCAGCTCCACAAATTGCCCCAAGAAAGCAAAATTAACGGCATTCTCTGGAATCAGTAAGGGACGGTCGCCCGCTTTACGACAAGCAAACAGGGCAGAAGCATAGGGCATCATTACGGTGCTAATGTCACTATGCGCCAGTACATGATCTAGGATATCGTCGAATCCGAGCTGATGAATTAACTCAATCACAATTTCTTGCCCAGTGGCTTCACTCATTGGTTTTTTGATGTAGTCACCGATGTGGTCAATTTCAAAGCCATAGCCCCATAGGGTAAATTTGCCTTTAGGTAGGTCAGCAAAATGTGGCTGCGCAGGCACGACGATGGATAAATGCCAGCCTGATTCAAACCAAGTCATCAGTGCACCCGTTCCTGGCTCATTGCCTGTGTATTCGATGATACGTTTGAGCAGCACATCATCATGCAGGGTCAGGGTAAAAGACTTCCATTTATGTTCGTCGATATTGCCATTAAAGGTCATTGGGCGGCCAAAATCAGGTGCTTTTTGTGCAAGGGTTTCCCATAAGCGCCAGCCATGGTCCTGTCGATCACGAATTAAGGCTGGCACATCATTTTGACCACCATAACGTGAATCGGCTGTAATCGAGCCTAAGGTAAATAAGGCGAGATCATGTTCACCTAAGATAATCTGTTCAGTCCCTTCTGAGAGATTGAGATAAAGCTTGCTTGCCTTACGTTGTTTACTTTGCTCATCTTCAATAAAATCAGCATCGGTGACATAAGTACCAAAGCGCACATCCACGCCTTGTTCGACTAACCAACGTTGTAAGGGATAAATCATCGAATCATATTGATTATATTTGGTGCGCTTAACCCCAGCCAAGGTATGAATACGAGGTAATTCCTGAATAAAGCGTAAGAAATAGCGACGTAATTCCGCGGCACTATGCCATTTCTGAAAGGCAAAGGTGGTGCGCCACATCCGCCAGAAATTGCTTTGGAAAAATGCATCATCAAAAAACTCATCAATACGACGGCTGCCAATGCGTTCTTCTTTGAGTGCTAGCAGGCGTAGCATCTGTGCACGATTTAAGGTGGATAAGCCAAGTTTTTCGGCCTCTGCAATGACATGATTAGCATCAATTAAACGGGCTCGGGCATGGGTTTTGATCTTGTCATTAAATTCACGGCATTCTTCGCGGACAGAAATGTTGGGATCTTCCAGTGAGGGGATGCTGGAAAATAGATCCCATGTGCAGAGGTAGGTTTCATCGGTCAACATTCTTCCGCCTCGAGTCACCCATGCATGGTTTGGATTGAGTGGATTATGTCCACCATCCATTGAACCGCCTGAGACTTCAAGCTCTTCTAAAATATGAATGTTTTGGGCAGGTACTTTGGCGTCACGAATGGCAAAGGCTGCCGCCGCCATACCAGCAATACCACCGCCAATAATCCACAGATGTGATTGTGAAGGGTCTAAATTTTTCAATTTTTTAGTTTGCATCTAATGTGCCTCGGTTATCGTTATTGATGAAAATGAATTTAATTCCATAAATTTATTATGGGATTTAAATGGCTACAAATAAATGAAAGTTACACTAAAATGGATGACAAATTTTGATCATAAAATTAGTTTTATAGAAAAATCGGATACTCGATCCATGATGGAGATGAATATGTTATTTTTAAGTGTTTGATATTCATTGTAAATTGAGTCTTTGCTCTAGCTTATGGTTTTCTCATCAACTTCTATTGATTAAAGCGCACAAAAATTGCTGAGATTAGTCAAAATTTTTATATCTTCTGGCGATACTTTTTCAGTAAAATTAATATTTGAAAATTATTCTAATCTAGAGGTTTCACTTGGAATCGTTATTGATTTTAGGCTCAATTGCTTTGGCTTTAATGTTGGGTGCAATTAGCCCGGGTCCTACATTTATTTATGTGGCTAAAAACTCAATTGCGATTTCTCGCAAGCATGGACTGTTTACCGCCTTGGGAACAGGCACCGGTGCAGCTTTATTTGGTTTGCTTGCTGTGATGGGATTGCAGGCAATTTTATTAGCCGTACCTTCTGCTTATATCGCACTAAAAATATTTGGTGGTCTGTACTTATTTTGGCTGGCCTATAAAATTATCAAACATGCCAAAGAACCAATGGAAGCAGTCAATGGCACTGTGAATCAGATGAGTTATGCACAAGCCTTTCGTTTAGGGCTGATTACTCAGCTCAGTAACCCGAAAATTGCGATTATCCTTGCCAGTATTTTTACCGCTTTATTACCGAAAGACATTCCAAGTTATTACTATGTGGTGTTGCCAATGTTGTGCTTCTTTATTGATGCAAGTTGGTATTCGTTGGTTGCGGTGGCATTGTCAGCCGAAGGCCCACGTAAAGTTTATCTAAAATCCAAATCGATATTTGATCGGATTGCGGGTGGTGTGATGACCTTGCTCGGATTAAAGCTGATCTTTGGCATGAAATAATAGAGCAGAAAAAGCGACCGAGAAGGTCGCTTTTTTATTGCCTAGAATCAGTATATGCGGCTTAATCTTTAAAATGCACAGGAATCCATTGATAGCTCTTTCCATCAGCAGAATAAATATGTCCAATCCCTGGGAATGGTAAATGGGGAGCAGCAATGGTTTGTCCATTTTTGGCGAAATCAGCAAATTGCTTTAAGCGTGTAGCGACGGCTTTTTTCGGGTCAATATCGTATTCAATCGCAGTTTCGGGTTGATCAAATTGCACGGTATGTGAATGCACGATATCTCCAATAAACACCACGCTTTCGCCTTTAGTTTTTAATTCATAGCTAAAGTGACCAGGCGTATGTCCCGCCGTGTTAATGACTTTAAAGCCTTGAATGTCATCACCGAGTTTATAGGTCTTAAAGCGTTGTTGGGCTTGGTACGGGGCGATGGCCTGTTTAATGTGCTTTACGGTTCCTTCATACCCCGCTTGTTTGTCTTTAGGAAGCTTAGCAGCCTGTTTTGGATCTAGCCAATAATTGGCTTCATCACTGGAAACGTACACGGTTGCATTAGGGAAGTTAGCAACGCCATCTTTACTGATGCCACAGACATGGTCGGGATGTAAATGCGTGAGTAAAATGGTATCGACCTGTTCAGGTTTATAGCCTGAGGCCTCTAGGTTTTTTAGAATCGAGCCTAAATGTGCACCAAAACAACTGGCTGCACCGCTATCGACGAGTACCAATGATTTTCCTGTATTGACGAGGAAAGCATTGATGGAGGTCTGTACGCCTTTATCTTGATCGGCATAGTATTTCTTTAAGATTTGCTGGACTTGTTGCTGAGAAATATCTTTAAACAAGCTTGGTGACATAAAGTTAGTGCCATCGAGCAGGGCGGTAATTTGTACATCACCGACTTGGTGTTGATAGTAGCCGGCAACCTGTTTTTGTTGTTCAATGATCGGCAGGGTTTTGCTGGTTTCTGCATGGCCAAGTAAAGGGAAGCTACTCAAGAATGAGATAGAAAGGAGGAGGGCTGTTTTTTTCATAGAATCATTAAATTTATTAGAGAAAAACTTTTTTACCATGAATTCAAATAAAATGGGGTGTTTGGGCGCAGAAAAAAATCCGCTTTTGTAAGCGGATTTTATGGGATGTTCTCGTCTTAGCGTATGGCCTTACTGCTGGGGGATCTTGGAAAAATCCACCATTTCAAATTCTTCAAGATCACAATTTGCCAGTGCACACTTCTGCTCAGTATAGGCCGCCTCACCTAAATTCTGTTTGGCTTTATTTGCCCAAAACTCAGCTTTTTTGGCATCTTGCTGCTCAACGGGCAGTCGAAATCCATATTCATCTGCAAGTGTCATTTGTGCAGCAACAGAACCTTGCTGTCCTGCTTTTTCGAGTAAGGGGATGTATTGTTCAGTAGTTGAATAGTATTGCGCCAGCAAATAACTTGCATAAGCATCCTTTTGATTGGAAAGCTTTTGAATTGGCTTAAGATCGATTTGTTCTTTTAGCGCTGAATCTTGTGAAAATAGAGCAAATTCTAAAAGTGCAACAGATGCAGTTGGGTCTCCTTGTTTGATATAACGATTCATTTGCTTTAAAAATAAGTTTTGTTGTTGATCGATATATTCTTTTGCCTTCTCCTCCTTATTTTCTGAAAGTAGCTGTTTTAATGTAGGATCAACTTTTATATTTGGGTTTTCGTCATCCGATTGAAATAAAGTATTGAATATTAGTTGAACTTGATCTTTAGCTTGTTGTACTTGAGGGCTAAATTGAGATTGAATTTCCTGAGCTAAAGCAATTTGAAAAGAAAAAATGCTGAAAAAGAAGACGGTGATTATTCTCTGGAACATGTTTTACCTAATGTATTTATCGTTCATTTAATATTTTGGTTGAATTATAGAAATAAAAAAAGGGCTTCCGAAGAAACCCTTACATCAGTTTTATATATTAAGACACTTTATCGCCTGGTTTAGCGCCAGATTCAGGTGAAATCACCCAAACACCTTCGCCATTACCTGCGGCAAGTACCATACCGTTAGAAATACCAAAGCGCATCTTACGTGGCGCAAGGTTAGCCACCATCACCACCAATTTGTCTTTTAGATCTTCTGGCTGATAAAACTCACGGATACCACTAAACACATTACGCGGCTCAGCTTCACCCACATCCAAAGTCAATTGAAGCAATTTATCAGAACCTTCAACGGTTGCTGCCTCAAGTACTTGAGCAACACGAAGGTCAACCTTCATAAAGTCTTCAATACCGATAATTTCAGCTTCACCTACTTTCGGCTCAGGCTTCTTCTCGGCTTTCTTTTCTTTTGTCTTCTCTGCTTTTGGCGCTTCTGCCGCCGCAGCTAAAGAATCTTTAGATGCATCGACCATTGCCGCAACAGCTTTGGCATCAACACGTTGCATCAATGGCTGGAATTGAGCAATTTCATGACCAAGCAAGATGAGCTGACGTGATGCAAAGTCGAAGCTTTCAAGTTGTAAGAAGGCTTGAACTTGAGCTGCAAGTGTTGGCAACACAGGCGCCAAGTAAATCGCAAGTTGACGGAATAGGTTAATACCCACCGAACACACATCATGAACTTGTTGTTCCTGACCTTCTTGCTTCGCAAGTGCCCATGGTTTTTTCTCATCGATATATTGATTCGCGCGGTCAGCCAACGCCATGATTTCACGGATTGCAGCTGAGAATTCACGTGCTTCATAGGCTTGTGCGATTGAATCACCCGCATCAATAAAGCTTTGCACCAGTTCAGACTCTGCACATGTATTCGACAAAGTATTATTGAAGTTGGTGTTAATGAATTTTGCACAACGGCTGGCAATATTCACCACTTTACCGACAAGGTCAGAATTCACTTTTTGAACGAAGTCATCTAGGTTTAAATCAGAATCTTCAACTTTGTCAGAAAGCTTAGACGCAAAGTAATAACGTAGATATTCAGGATTCAAATGTTCTAAATAGGTTTCAGCTTTAATGAAGGTACCACGAGATTTCGACATCTTCTGGCCATTCACCGTCAAGAAACCATTCACAAATAAACCTGATGGCGTACGGTAGTTTGCACCTTCAAGCATTGCAGGCCAGAACAGCGCATGGAAGTAAACAATGTCTTTACCAATGAAGTGATAAACTTCTTTATCGCTGTCTTTTTTCCAGAAATCGTCGAAACTTAAATCAGGACGTTTAGTCTTGATGTAGTTTTCAAAACTTGACATATAACCAATTGGTGCATCCACCCAAACATAGAAATATTTGTTTGGCGCATCTGGAATTTCAAAACCGAAATAAGGCGCATCACGCGAAATATCCCAATCCGATAAACCTGCTTCAAACCATTCGTCTAGTTTGTTAGCAATCGAAACAGGCAAACGGCCTTGGTCACGGGTCCATTTCTGTAAGTATTCTGAGAAATTCGGAAGTTTAAAGAAATAGTGATCCGATGATTTCTCAACAGGAGTCGCACCACTTAAAGTTGAACGCGGGTTTTCTAATTCAGTGGCGTTGTAGGTTGTACCGCACACTTCACAGGCATCGCCGTATTGATCTTCCGCTTTACATTTCGGGCATGTGCCTTTAATGAAACGGTCAGACAGGAACATGCCTTTTTCAGGGTCGAATAACTGCGTTACAGGACGAATCGCAATATTGCCTGCTTCACGGTTTTTGATATAAATTTCTTCTGAGCGTGCTTTGTTCTCATCGCTATTGGTTGAATCATAGTGATCGAAATGTACGCCAAAACCATCAAAGTCACGGATATGTTCTTTCTGAACATTGGCAATTTGTTGTTCTGGGCTAATCCCGTTGGCCTCAGCGCGTAGCATGATTGCTGTACCGTGAGCATCATCCGCACATACATAAGTCACATCATGGCCCATTGCACGCATCGCACGAACCCAAATATCTGCTTGGATATAACCGAGTAAGTGACCCATATGGATAGGACCATTGGCATAAGGTAGGGCATTGGTGACTAAAATTTTACGCACGGATATTGTTCTCTCATTCGTATTTGCAAGGCAGATGATTTTACATGACTTGGCCCCGACTTGCACAAGGGATTCAGTGAAATCTTTTCAAGCTGTGTTATGGGTCTATTTTCATGACTTCATGCAAGCTTCACTTGCACTTCAATCAAAACACATTTCCTTTACTGATAATGGCTGCATGCTCAATAAATAAAGGAACCAACCATGAGATCTTGGCATTTGCTTTGTGCATCTTTTTGCGCAAGTGTGGCATCGGTTTTTAGTTTTGTGATTCCCTATTGTTTGTTCTTAAACTTTCAACAAAACCATTTATTGCATGTGGTCAGCAATGCGATGCAAGTGATGCTATATCTCACTCCATTTCTGATCGTGCTTGCTTTTATCTTCTACGTTATTGTTTTATCAATATTGAAATTACCCAGCAAAATTTTTGATTTGGCGCAGTTTTTAAAAGTCAGTTTGGTCTTTTTTACGGGGTGGATGTGCTTAGTGCTGCTGATTTTATTAGAAGATCAAGTGAATGGCTTTGATTTTGAAACATTAGCCATGAGTCTTTTCATTTTTGTTGCGGTTTTGCCTGTGCTTGCATTGGGTTGTATCAGCGCCAATAGTTATTATGTGTTGATATGCAAAAAGAAGTATGGCGATTTAAATCAATTTGAGAGGATCTAGAGCAGGAGAGTATGCATCCCGAAGGATTACATACTCTGCATTTGTTTTACAGTGACGCTGTGCTTTGAATTTTTTCTTAAAGAGATAATCTTTCCTTTTGACAGGAAATGAATGTGATAGCTCTTTAAGCCGTCCGTTTTCGGATCAAGGGTAATTTCAGCAAACATTGGCGTCTGCCAAAGTTCATCACTGCCCAAGGTTCCTAACCACGCTTGTGCTTTTAGCGCCACCGTAAATTCATCTTTGAATTCAAGCTCAGTAATACTGAGTTCACTGCACCAATGTTCGGTTTTAGGAAATTCAGCTTTAGAAAATTTCCAGCAAATGGTCAGTGCCAAACTACTTTCAACAGGTGCTTTATCGTCACTTTGCTGATCAATCACTGGAATTAACTGTTCAGCAAGATCCTTTTCAAACGAAAGAATCATGTTTTGGATTCTTCTTTTACTTGAAAGAATATACTTCAAACGTTTTTCTTGGGCTTGAAGTTCCTGCTGAATTTCTAAAAGTTCATTTTCATTCATATTAGGTAATTCTGACAACGAGGTCTATGATTGAGATATTGCGGAAGTATATCTGAACTATCTCCTTATATTGTTAATAGTTTTTAATACAAATTTATTGGTTGTAAAAATGATCGAAACATCTCGACTGCGTTTAAGACAATGGCAAGCAGAGGACTATGCATCCTTTGCCGCAATGGGTACCAATCCACAGGTGATGGAATATTTTCCTAAACTCCTGACTCGAGCGGAAAGCGATGCCATGATTGATAAAATGAAATCGATTATTGAAGCACAAGGCTGGGGCTTATGGGCGGTTGAATTAAAGAACAATCAACAGTTTATTGGTTTTGTTGGTTTGCATGATCAACCGACACAATTTTCATTTTCGCCGTGTGTGGAAATTGGATGGCGACTCGATCAAGCCTATTGGGGACAAGGTTATGCACCAGAAGCTGCCCAAGCGGCACTTGCATTTGCTTTTGATCAATTGAAACTGGAGAAAGTCGTTGCATTTACCACGTTAGAAAATGCGAAGTCACAAGCTGTGATGCGAAAATTAAATATGAAAAAAGTATCGGAGTTTCAGCATCCCGCTTTAGCCTCAGAGCATCCCTTAAGCTGGCATGTGCTGTATGAGATTCTACGATCTGATTTTGTTGAATAAATGGGATGTTATTCATTTATATGATTTTTATATCTAAAAATTAAAAGCTTTATCAATCCGCAATCAATTGAATCTTCCTGTATCCCATTTGTTTCAATTTGCAGCAATGGGCAAAAAAAAACTTCAAACACGGTATAACTAAGATTGATCCAAACAATATGTTTTTTACCTATAGTGAGGAAATATCATGACAAACGAAAAACTTGATGAATTAAAAGACCAAGCAGCAGAATTGGGTAATGACTTAAAATACAAAGCAAAAGAAGCTCAGCTACAAGGTGAAAAAGCAGTGGATGACTTAAAACACTCCGCCGAGGAGCTTAAGTTAAAAGGCGAAAAAGCTCTTGATGATTTAAAGAAAGATGTCTCTGAGCAAAATGCAGAAGGTAAAGAGGCAATTTCATCTAAAGTGGATGATCTCAAAGCCAAACTTGAAGATACCCAACATGCGGTTCAAGATAAGTTTGATCACTTTAAAGAAGAAGCTGGCCATAAACTGGATGATGCCAAAGCCAAAGCCTCTGAGTTGAAAGATGAAGCTGCTGCAAAGTTTGATGATCTAAAAGCTCAAGCAAGCCATAAACTGGATGATTTAAAGAAAGCTGCAACGGATACGATCAATAAATTCAAAGGTTAAGCTTGCTAATCTCGTGATCGATTGAAGATCTTCCTCAAACATAGGCAAACTATGTTTGAGGATTTTTATTTGAATATTTTTTAAATGGGTTTCGATCAGGCCGTACAAATAAATCGTACTGGCTGATTAATAGGCATATCAATGTAGTGTTGGCGTTCGAGATCGAAAATCTTGTAAAAGGGCTGAGTACGTTTTTGATCAGGAAAAAGCTGATTCATTAATAAGTTTTCTAAGGATGGCTGAGTTTCTTGGAGGTGTATTTTTCCTTCTTTATCGATGTAGAGTTTGACATTCAACCTGAACGATTCACCCTCTAATGGAACACTTTTTTGTAAAAGCAAACAGGCCATTTCAGTTAAGGATGACGGTGCGGCAACCCGTCGAATACGTTGTATAACAGCTTGATCTTGCATGGAAATAAAATAATAGACTTGCTCATAGTTTGAGAATAGGCGTTGGTTATTGTGATCACGTTGTTCTGCCGAAGTCTCCTGAATGGGTAAATCCTCTGGCTTTATCAGTTGCGCAAGCGCTAAAGCATGCCGATTAAGTCGCTCTGAGTTGCTTGCCTTAAATAATTGAATCTTTAATCCATTTTTTTCTGGGCTGATTCTAATTGATATCTTAATTTCAGACGAAGGGGTTTGCTCTTTTTGTTTATTTACCACGATTTCTGTTTGTGGCGGCAATTGATAAACAGCACGATTCATCGATTCTTGGGCGAATAGCGGGAAGCAAGCAAATAAACTGCCAATCATCAAAGCATATCGTGTCATTGAATACTCCCAAGTGAAGCATAAACATCATGTGACTCTGCATATGATGAAAGCGTAATCCCATATTTTTCATGGTCGATATGATCAGCTTAACAAGATATCCCGTTCCTGTGAAAAGTATCAGTTGCTGAAGATTGAAATTTAAAGCAGAAAAGTTGCTATAAAAAATGAGCAATTATCTGCTTTGATATGAGCGTCAATTCTTCAATACTGCTAAACTAACCAAACTCAGTGAAATGTTGATCTGTTTTTGGAGTAAACAAAATGTCGTGGCTTTCTTCCTTAAAATCTGTTTTTTCACCAGCACAAGAAGTGAAGGAAGACGAGATTCAAACAGTTCTACAAAATTATGTACTGCCACATTCAGACAATGCGTTAAAAGAACGCATTAGCCAAGTGAATGTACAAGGCCGTATTTTACAACTTACAGTGAATACCTTTCCTGAAGAAAAAGATCATTTACAGCAGATCCATGATGAGCTGGCTGAAGCCTTGGAAAAATGCGGTATCCAAGAGTTAAATTTACATATTATCCAACAAAAACATGCGGCGCATGGTGAAGCAGGTCATAGTTGCTCATCGAAGCCAAAAGCAGAAAACAGCAATTTACCTCCTGTGATGGATGCATCACCTAAAGTAGAAGCCGATCCGAATAATCCCCCGATTCAAAAAGCTGCACCACAACAACGTGATGTGGCTGCACATCCACGTATCCAAAATGTGATTCTGGTTTCTTCGGGTAAGGGTGGTGTAGGTAAATCAACGACTACGGTCAACCTTGCACTTGCATTGCAACAACTTGGTCTAAAAGTTGGTGTGTTGGATGCCGATATTTACGGACCAAGTATCCCAACCATGTTGGGCAATGCGGGCAGAACCCCACAGATTGAAAATGAACACTTTGTACCTTTAGATGCTTACGGCATGGCGGTACTGTCGATTGGGCATTTAATTGGTGCACACAATACACCTGTGGCATGGCGTGGTCCGAAAGCAACTGGTGCGTTGATGCAGTTGTTCAATCAGACTCTATGGCCTGATCTAGATGTGCTGGTGATTGATATGCCGCCCGGTACAGGCGATATTCAGCTGACTTTGGCGCAACGTATTCCTGTGACGGGTGCAGTGATTGTCACCACGCCGCAAAATGTTGCGTTGATGGACGCAACCAAGGGTATTGAATTATTTAATAAAGTGAATATTCCAGTACTCGGTGTGATTGAGAATATGTCGACGCATATCTGTTCAAATTGTGGTCATGAAGAGCAAATTTTTGGTACAGGCGGTGGTGATCAGTTATCTGAGCAATATCATATTCCTTTGCTTGGTCATTTACCTTTAGATGCCAAAATTCGTGAACATGCAGATCAAGGCACACCAAGTGTGATCGCAAAGGATGCAGCCGCAGACAGTTATCTCAATATTGCCCAAGCCGTGTTGCAACAAATGGAGAAGTTACCCAAACGTCAGAAAGACGATAAGCGTATCTTCTAAAATGCTTAAAAACCCAGCATATCCTGCTGGGTTTTTACTATTTGATTAAAATAAGTTTTTATTTTTACGCTTTAAAAATAAATTAAAAAAATAAAAAATGGTATGTTGCTTGCTTATCACTTGTTTTGATTTTTGAGTATAGATCAATGATGCAATTTAAAAGCCTGATGGGTATTGTCAGTGTTTGTGCAGCTTTAGTTTTAAGTGGCTGTAATGGAGATAATTCTTCAAATAGTAATAACCAAGTACAGGAAAAACCAAAATTACAGCCGATTGTGATCCAAGGTGCATTACCTGTTGAATCAGAGCGAATGGCATCAAAACTAGAAAATGTCAGTGTAGAAACTATTGGTGGCTGGAAATTCTGGAAAGGCACCTATAAAGGTTATCCAATGGTGATCTCTAAAACCCGGATGGGGATGAGCAACTCGGCCGCAGCGACAGCCATTGCAATTCAGCATTATCAACCGATTGCGATTATCAATCAGGGCACCTCAGGTGGACATGATCCAGACCTCAAGGTGTTTGATATTGTATTAGGCAAATACACCACCAATATTGGTGCATTTAAAACGCCAAATAAACCGATTGGCGGTGGTTCTAATTCACTGGAGTGGAATGAAGCATTTGATGTATTGCCAGAGGACGAGTCTGATCCAGAACCGATTGCGATTCGTAAATTCGAAGGGGATAAGGAATTACTGGTCGCTGCTTATAAAGCCAAAGTGCATTACAGCAAAGGGCAAGTGGTCGAAGGCACCATCGGTTCAGCAGATACGTGGAATAATGAACTTGATCGTATCAACTTTTTCCATACCAAATACGGAACCTCTGTAGAAGAAATGGAAGCAGCATCGGTGGCTCAAATTGCGCAACAGTTCAAAGTGCCATTCCTTGGGGTGCGTATCTTATCGAATAATATTACCAATAATGGTGCTTATGACCCTGCAACAGGCGAAGCGTGTCAGGACTATGCACTTGAGGTCGCGGAGCAATATATGAAGGTGAAAGCAGAGGCTAAATAATTAATGTGATCGAGAAGAAATCATTTAGATGGTTTCTTCTCTCTGTTGTTTTTCTCGTTTTCGCCAACTGCGAATCACAATCCAGCGCCACATCAGGTGAGTCGCTAGATAAAATAAAACGGCAAATAAAACAGCTTCAATGATTAGACCTGAAACTAAAATTTTGGCCAAACTAAAATCAATATGACCATGCCCAAAGTTCTTAATCCAGTTTAAAATTTGATGCAGAACGCCAAGTAGCATCTCTTTATTTATCATATTGACGTGATAAATTTTTGTCCCAAACCAAAAGCCTAAATACAGAATTGGCACTACGGTAAAAGGATTGGTGAGCCAAGCCATACAGAGGCCAATCGGTAAATTTACTTCAAAAAATAACACCGTCAGAATAATAAACAGACTATGAAATGGAACAGGCAGAATGCCCCAGAAGGTGCCAATAAACATGGCTTTTGCAATCGAGCGACGATTCACATACCAAAGCAATGGATTTAAGGCGCGATCGCCAAAAATTTTCATCAGCTTTAAGCTCGCGACTTTCTCTGATGAAGGCAGCCACTTGTGAAAGAATTGCTTAGGCATAAATGCGGAAATAGACCCAATAGGACAGATAAACAGGAAATTGTATAGAAAATAACACGATTTACTTAGTGAAAACTTAAAATAGCGTCAGACATTATTGCACTAAAAATAAGCCCAAGATGGATAGGTTACATTTATTGTATTTTAAATAGACGCTTTTTATGCAGTGACTGTTGAGTAGAGTAGGCTTGAAATTCATAAAGTAAATATAAAACAGTTGTTTAACTTGTATTTGGTCATAACTGTTTACAGTTAATTTTTTGCTATGGCTAGGGAATTGGATTAATCTGAAACGATCTTCTAGTGAGGTCATTCAATGATTTCATGGTTCTTTATTGGTTTAGTCATTACCATTCTGTTGACGCCTGGTCCCACCAATACCTTATTGGCATCTTCGGGTATTCAAGTTGGATTACGCAAATCTTTACTCTTGATTCCAGCAGAAGCAATTGGCTATATCATCGCAATTAGTGCATGGGGCATGCTGATTGGTAAAGTCTCTACAACTTTGCCTGCATTGCCTATTTTTTTGAAATTATTAAGTGCGGGTTATATCGTCTTTCTTGCGATTAAATTATGGCGTACTGCGAACCAAGAAGTGGCTTTAAATCAACCAACGATTCGACCTAGAGAATTGTTATGCGCGACCTTGCTCAATCCTAAAGCCCTGTTATTTGCTTCAGCAATTTTTCCTGTTGCAGCATGGAAAAGCCAAGAGATTTATATGGCACATATGAGCACTTTTGTCGGCTTGATTTTGCCCATTGCATTATTCTGGATTTCAGTTGGTGCCATGTTAGCAACGAATAAAGTTGCATGGTTGTCTCAATCAAAATTACAGCGTACTGCATCTGTCGTACTTATGGCTTTTGCTATTCCAATTAGCTATTCAGCATTAATCAATTTATAACTTTGACAGCGTTATCCACATAACAGGATAGTGCTGTTGTTTTCATTGATACCATTTTACGTTAAAGTACTCGCCAATTATTAACTTCGTCTATGGATAAAAAGTCATGGCAATAAAATCTGATCGTTGGATTCGTGAAATGAGCGAAAAACACGGCATGATTGAACCTTATGCAGAGAATCAAGTTCGTTTTGATGAAAACGGAGAAAAGTTGATTTCTTATGGGGTATCGAGCTATGGCTACGATGTCCGTTGTGCGCGCGAATTTAAGGTGTTTACCAACGTTCATTCAGCGATTGTTGACCCAAAGAACTTCGATGATAAAAGCTTTATCGATATCGAATCTGATGTGTGTATTATTCCACCAAACTCATTTGCTTTAGCGCGTACCATCGAATACTTCCGTATTCCACGAAATGTTCTTACGGTTTGTTTGGGTAAATCGACTTATGCGCGTTGCGGAATCATTGTAAACGTAACGCCGTTAGAACCTGAGTGGGAAGGTCATGTTACCCTAGAGTTCTCAAATACAACCAATTTGCCAGCGCGTATTTATGCAGGTGAAGGTGTTGCACAAATGTTGTTCTTTGAAAGCGATGAAGTGTGTGAAACATCATATAAAGATCGTGGTGGTAAATACCAAGGTCAAACAGGTGTGACTTTACCGAAGACCTAATTATTAATCGTTAAAATTTTTAACCATTGATCATCGGGTCAATGGTTAATACCCTCTCAGTAAAAGTTAAATATAATGCTTATCACATCATCATAAATCGTATCGTTTTTAACGAATAATAATCCTTAAATTTTTAGTATTTCCTTATTTTTAATCAATTAGATTTATCCATCTAAATAAAATGTTCTACGTCTCGTTCTCTTTAAATTCAAGATAAGCACTCACCTGTGATTTATGCGATTGCTTGATGATGTTTTAACCATTGGTCAGGAAAATATACAAATTAATCAAATAATAAAAAAGATATGCTAAAAATAAATCGCAATTTTTTAAAATATTAAGAACAGGTGGGGATAATTGTGAATAAGATCTATCAAGTGGTATGGAATGCGACACATCTTTGCTGGCAAGCCGTGAGTGAGAAGGCCAAAGGTGGCGTTGTTGCAACGCAATCAACAACAAAAATCAAATCTAAAACCGCAGTTGCTCATACAGCAAAACTAGCAGCATTCTTTGCGGTGAATGTACTGAGTGCAAGTATTGTTTTTGCAGGACCAACAGGTGGCGTGGTGAGTTCAGGAACAGCGAGCATTTCAACCGCAGGTACCACCACCACGATTAACCAGTCCACTGCAAAAGCGGCAATTGACTGGAGCAGCTTTTCGACCAATAGCAATGAAATTGTGAATTTCGTGCAACCGAATAGCAGCTCGATTACCTTAAACCGCGTCACAGGTATCAGTGCATCCAACTTAAATGGTCAGTTAAATGCCAATGGACAAGTGTTTATTATTAACCCGAATGGGGTGTTATTTGGCAGTACCTCACAGGTCAATACCGCTGGTTTAGTGGCATCGACCTTAAACTTGAGTAATGCTGATTTTAATAACAATCTATTTAATTTTAATAATCCTACCAATAACAAAGCGGTTGAGAACCGAGGTAAAATTACTGTACCTACAGGCGGTACGGTTGCCTTAATTGCGCCAACGGTAAAACAGACAGGTACCATTAAAGCACCGCAGGGTAATGTATTATTGGCAGCAGGCGGTGATATTACCCTGAATTTAAATAATGGTAGTTTGTTGGGGTATACCATTAATCAAGGTAAAGCACAGGCCTTGATTAACTCAGGTGGAATGATTCAGGCCGATGGCGGTAAAGTGATCCTTACTGCAAAAGGGATTGATGAATTAAGTAATGCGGTGGTGAGTAGTGTTGGGGTGATCCAAGCACAAACGGTGAATAATGTCCGTGGCGTGATTGAGCTTGGCAGTGATTTAAGCAGTGGTACCGTGAATGTCAGCGGTACCTTAGATGCATCAGCTCCGAACGGAGGCAATGGTGGGCAGATTAAAACTTCTGCGGCAGAGGTTCATGTCAGTTCAGGCACCAACATTACCACTCAGCGAAATAGCACGAGCAGCTTACCGCCGACCACCAGTGGCTGGGAACTGAAAGCCAAAAATGTCGATGTCGATTTCTTTGGTGGTAGTGTCAGCAGTACCACTTTGGGTGATGCTTTAAATAAAGGCAATGTCACTTTGAATGCGATGGGTACAGCAGAAGGTCAAGGTAATATTAATATCAATGATGCAAGCAGCTGGAATGCCAATACTGCACTGACACTAACCGCAACTAAAGATATTAATTTTAATAGTGATTTGGACTTAAGTGGAGATAAAGCCAAACTTGCCATGAATTATGGAACTGGTTCGGATTACAACTTAAATAATGGCGCCAAGATTAATATGAGTGGTTCATCACCGACGTTGTTGATTAATGGAAGTTCTTACATTGTGATCAATGATCTAGGCGAAGAAGGTGATGCCAATATCAATACCTTGCAAGGGATGAACAATAACCTGACTGGGAATTATGCCTTGGGTAGCAATATTGATGCCTCAGATACGGTGAATTGGAATAACGGGAAAGGCTTTGATGCGATTGGACAATTACCAGTAAAAGTCGATGGAGGTATTCAACAAATACCTGAAGGAGGCATTCCTCCAGAAGCTCCAATTTTCCAAGGAAACTTTCATGGACTAGGGCACAAAATTGACGCTTTAACCATTAATCAACCTCGACCCAATTGGGGGCCAATCAATGATCAGGTTGCGATTCCTCAAGGATTGTTTAGCATTACTTATGGCAGTGAGTTAAGAGATGTTGGTCTTACCAATGTGTCAATCAAAGGTCATGCTTATATGGGGGCTCTCACAGGACTACATTTAAGTGGCAACATTAAAAATGCCCATAGTACTGGTAAAGTTGATGGTTTATTTTATGTTGGAGGTCTAATTGGAGCTGCAGGTGGGCAAAATATTAATAGCAATTTAGGTAAAATTAGCCAAAGTTATTCTGAGGCGGATGTGAAAGGCATTCTTGGTGCTGGCGGATTAGCAGGAGGAAGTCTATTTCCAATTTATGATAGTTATGCTACAGGCAATATTTCTTTACCTGATTTTACAATGACTGTAGAGCAAGAACAAAGTCTTGATCCTAATGGTACAGGAGGTATGGGAGCAGGAGGCTTAGTGGGTAGTGGGCAAGGTATTTATAATAGTCACGCTACGGGGAATATTTTATCTGGCGCATATGTAAATGGAAATTGGCATCCAGAACTTGGTTTTGCGGGTGCAGGTGGATTAATTGGATTCTTAGGTGCTCAGGAAAACAGCTCACACCATATTGACCAAAGCTATGCTACAGGTAAAGTTAGCGGCCTGTTTGGTTTAGGGGGATTGGTTGGTGCAACTGTTTATAGAGGTTCTGATCAAACACCACGTTTATATATCAATAATAGCTATGCCACAGGTGATGTGATTGCAAGTGATGCTGTTGAAAGCCAACATATAGGTGGTCTTGTTGGGGGAAATGCGCCAGATAATATTATCAATGCCAGTTATGCGACTGGGCGAGTGAAAGGTAATACCAACGTAGGTGGTCTAATAGGTCACAATAACGATGGTATTGTGACAAATTCTTATTCAACCAGCACTGTGGAAGGAAAGACTTCTGTCGGAGGGCTCATTGGATATAATATTGGAACGGTTGAAAATAGTTATTCAAATGGCGCTGTAACTGGGGTAAATCATGTCGGGGGGCTCATTGGAGATGACCCTTATACTAATGGTATAGTCATTAATAGCTACTGGAATACTGAAACCTCAGGTCAATCTACCAGCGCGGGTGGTATTGGAAAAACCACAGTAGAACTGCAAAAAATTCTAACCTTTTCAGGGTGGGATATTGCCGATGCTTCTGATCCAAATTCAACTTCGACATGGGTGATTGATGAAGATAATGCAACCCCATGGCTCCGTTATAATCATTAAGATTAAAAGAGATTATTAGAATATAAGACCAGAGGCTGAAGCTTCTGGTCTTAAGCAATAAGATATTGATTAAATTTAGAGAAATAATGAAATTTTATATATATAAACAAGTAGGGATGCGCAATAGAACACTCCTTCAAATAATGGGAGGGATTAGCATTTTGGTTGCTGGTTCTTCTATTGTCCGTGCAGACGTTGTGATTCCTGATAGTGGTACTATTACGAAGCAATTAGGTCCTGAACAATTCAAAGAAACACCCAAAATAGACCAACAGTACTTTGGTGCTGATTCATCGCAGCAAAATTACAGTCAAGATCAAACACCCATTTGGGTCACAAAAGTCCAGATAGAAGGGAATCAACAAATTGCTACAGCAGTTTTACATGATTTAGTCAAACCACTGGAAAATAAAAATAATGTACTGGCTGATTTACAGCTTAGCGCAGAACGAATCACCCAATACTATAAAAAACAGGGTTACTTTTTGGCGAAAGCCTATCTCCCCAAACAAAAATTAGAAAATGGAATATTGGTGATCCGAGTACTCGAAGGACAACTCGGTCAAGTTCTTTTAAATAACCAGTCTAAAATCAAAGATACAACCATTAAGCGCTTTACTGATCAAATTCCTCATCATCAGGCGTTACAACAACAGCAAAGTAATCAGACCTTGCTACTTATTTCAGACCTAGCAGGTGTAGGGCAAATTCAGGCAAACCTACAGGCAGGCGAACAGACTGGGCAAACTGATCTTGTTTTGGATATTCTAGGACAGCCAACTTGGCTTGGACGAATTGGTATTGATAATTCTGGAAGTAGTTATACAGGCAAATATCGACTTTCAAGCTATCTCGAAAGTAATAGTTTATTGGGATATGGAGAGAAGCTATCTGCTCAATTACTCGGAAGCAATCAAGACTTGGTTTCAGGTAGTTTAAATGCTCGGTTTCCTGTAACAGGAACGGGTCTATGGCTGGGCGGTGGTTATAGTAGAACTGAATATGAACTGGGTGAACAATTTAAGCAATTAGATGCTACAGGAACTTCTGAAAACTATAATGTAAACCTCATTTATCCATTGATCCGAAGTCAAAAGACGAATTTGAATTTGAAGCTGCTGGCTGAAAAAAGAAAGTTATTTGATGAAATTGCGGCCACGAATACAGAGACATCCAAACAGATAGAGGCGAGTCGGATCTCACTCAATTTTAGCCGAATGGATGATTGGGGAATTGGAGATGCCAAAGGTGGTATTAATCAATTTGAGTTGATCACGACGATTGGCAATCTGAACATACAAAGCCCATCAGCCTTAAATATAGATCGCTTATCTGCAAAGACCCAAGGGAGTTTCAATAAATATGAACTTAAGCTTTCCAGACAGCAAAGATTAACGGCATCTTCATGGTTGACCAATGAGTTATATGGACAACTTGCATCTAAGAACCTCGATTCCGCCGAGAAATTTTCCTTGAACCAAATGCGTGCTTATCCAGCAGCAGAAGGACTTGGAGATCAAGGTTGGGGGGCATCGATTAATTTTTATTATCAACTAACACCATGGCTAAATACTTATTTATTCCAAGATGTTGGACGAATGCAGCAAAACAAAAATCCATATCTTAGTGATAGAAATACTCGCAATTTGGCAAGTACAGGGATTGGTTTTGGCGGTGGCTATCAAGACTTTGATTATAATGCGACACTCGCATGGCGAAATACTTCAGCTGCGAAAAGCGACAAGGATCAGCAACCTCGATTGCAGTTTGGCATTGGGTGGCGGTTTTAGTTGCGAATTTAGCACCTGATTTTATCTGAGAAGTGTTGAGGCAGGGTTTTGCACATAGTAGTGTCAATCGTAGCTTAACTAGAGTTCAATCTGGTAATTACATTTTGCAACAATCATCTGGATTTGACAGATGCTGAAATTTTACTTTATAGGAAATTAATAAGCAGATAAAAATCATTAGTATGGAAAAGTTTAAGTGCGTTCATCTTTTCTTTCACTCATCGGAAAATACGCCGTTTACCTAAATTATTTTGCTTTTGTGTAAATTATCAGCATAATGAAGAATGAGATTATGTAGGCATATTGTCTGCCCATGAGTGAAGCGTGAATACGATTTTCCTTATAGTTTGTAGGGATTCACTCTAAAGGATGTTAGAAAAAGAATGATGATGCGGAGCATCGGGTAATAGGAAGGTCAAGATGACTAGATCAACTTCTACGGTTTTGTTTAAAAGAACTGTTTTAGCAAGTTTTATTAGCTTATGTGTAAGTCAATCTATTTTTGCACTACAAGAAATTTCTGATGATGCTTTAAGTGAAACAACAGGTGAGGGGATTGCATTCCTACCAGAAGGTTTTTCTATGCGTATGAATGGCGCAGATGATGTGAAGGATACAGGTTATCTGCGTTTGATTCCAATTGGTCCATTGCAAGGAAATAAAAGAACAGGAACTCCTGGAAATTATACTTACACACCAAACTATACTTACAATACAACCGATGGCGAAGTGTATGACGCAAATGGTGCTGTTATTAGAAAGGCGGATATCTTTTTATATGGTTTAAATTTGTCACAATCAAATGTTGCATGGGGAGCTGGAAGAACTTCAGCTAATTGGGATATGAGTTTTGGTCGTCCAATTAATAGTTGGGGAACTGCAAACAACCCTTGGATTTTTCAAACTAACACCGACAAAGTTCAACAGTTTAATGATACCGCGACAGGTCGTGATGTAACCTACTTTAATTTTGAAGCACCTTTGTATAAAACCTTAACTTCTGCAAATAATTATAATGATATTAATGCTTTGACTGATGCTGAAAAGTCAGCGTATAACTTGAGACTTAGCTTGTGGGGTGATGCATTTATGCGTGATGCCAATATTGCTGAGGGCACAAAGATTGCAGATGCTTATAATGGTTTAAGTAACCAGTTGCGTTTTAATATGGTGTGGGATGGTTTTAGTGTAAACGGTTCGAATTTTAAAATGTTTCGAACTTTAGATGGTGTTATTGGTGGAAATACAACAGCCCAAGCTGGTTTAAGTAAGGCATATAATAATACTTTGGGGATGGCCGCAACGTTACGCCTAAATTCAATGCCAACACAAGGTTCGGATTACCGTGCAATAGTCGATACAACTACAACAAGAACTTGGCAAACCTATGATGCTAGTTCGATTGGATTTAAGGCCAATGCCTTTACTGCAACAGAATTAGCGCAATTAAAAGCGGGTAATTTTAGCTCTATTGGCGGAACAAATAAGGTTGTTATTTCGGATGGAACGGGTAATGTTCCTGTCGGTACGGTGATGTGGAATGGTCCGGTAAGCTTAACAACACCTGGCACAAATAATCCAAGTGTAATCAATGTTGCAAATCCAGCAGATAATTTAGTTATTAAATCTTATGTTCCACTGGGCAACAGTCAAGGAAATGCCACAGTTGATGATGCCAGTCCACGTTTAGTCAGGGGGACAGGAGCTAATCGGATTTGGGAAAATTACCGTATTTATAAGCAATCTGATGGTTCTTCTGCTTGGTCAATCAAAGCAATTTGTGGTGCAGCAGCAGGGAATACAGGGCAATCAAGTACAACTAGTTCAAATAATCCTGGTCAATGCGTGACACAAGAAGGGTTTCGTGTTGTAACAGCAAAAGCGAGTAGTACGAATAGCTGGAAACTTCCAGACAGTGCGAAAAAAAGTATGCTCAGAATCAATGCTGAGACTGTGCTCAATGCGGCAGGTAATGATTATGTAACCAATACCCCTGCACTTGGAGGTAGTGCTCC
The DNA here is from genome assembly GCF_000369525.1 of Acinetobacter higginsii. Taxonomy (GTDB): domain Bacteria; phylum Pseudomonadota; class Gammaproteobacteria; order Pseudomonadales; family Moraxellaceae; genus Acinetobacter; species Acinetobacter higginsii. The sequence continues at coordinate 2,491,402 of NZ_KB850072.1, read as the reverse complement.
AAGTTTTGATAGTAGTAAAGGTTTATTTATATATGGTTTAAATGCCAATATTGTTCTGGGGACATTGTATCAGCCTGTGATTTTTGATGCCAAAGGTGGAAACTTTAGTATTGAGGTAACACGTATACCAAATGATGTAGACGTTTATAGTAAAATTTATACACGCTATGATTTTGATAATGGCTTAAATGGCGCAACAATACCAGATTCAGGTGTGAGCTATTTGGGTTCAACCTGTAATATTTATCGTTGTAGTGGAGCAAATAGTGGCAATCCAAATAATATTTCATTAGGTGGTGTTAACTATCAAACCAGCGGTGCTACACATAGTAGTATTACCATTGGCTCTACGAATTATGATGCAACGAAAAACTTACTTTCGGCATACAATGGCGTAGACGCATTTGGTATTTCATTTGGTGAATTGCAAGATGCAACCAATTTAACCAGCGAAAACCAGATTGACTATATACAAACTCTTCAACGACGACGTTGTGCAAGCAGTAATTGTGCATCTGGCAATTGGAATCCATCGGGAACAGGTGCTTGGCAAAATTGGACACAGACGTCTAAAACGAATTTTACTCAAAATACCAACTCTCAAATTGTAGGTCGCCAAACCAATGTTCCAACAACATTTCCAAGTAGTTTAAGTTCAGCGCAGACAGTTGCAAATAATATGGGTTCAGCAGTAATTGATGGTTTATTGATTCAGCATTTAAAACTGACCACGACTGGTATTAATTAAGGAGCAAGTAGGATGAAAGGATATCACTCATTATTTGCTTTATGTGCACTATTACTTGCTAACCCAAGTTTTGCAGAATTAAGTGATTTAACAGATGCTGAATTACAAACGATGACGGGACAAGCTGGAGCAGATCTCAATTTAGCCTTTAACTTAAACCAAAATAAGATCACGGGAGCAGCTCCAAGCACAACCTTGTTAGCCATGTATGACCCTGCGCGTACACCTCAGTTTGACACTTCTCTGTGCCGAAAGGATGCATTAGAGTTTTGTCGTTTAGCAATTGCATTGAATAACCGTTCTGTAGATGTATCCGGTAATCCACTTGGTACCAATGCAGGGAAAAAGCAATGGATTACTTTTAAAGGGATTCAAGGCACTGTCAATATTCCAAAATTAGGAATAGATGGGGTGGATGTCTCTTATGGCAGTGTAACAAAAGCCGCTTTAATGTTTAGTTTTGATCCTAAAGTTCCCATTCAAGTGCGAAATCTTGGGTTTCAGTCACTCGCAATTGAAAACGATGCGGATGCAAATGCGGATGCAACACCAACTCCAACAGGTTCGAATACTTCAACTCGTGGTTACTTAAATAAGGGGCAATATACAGCGAGTGATGGTGCTTTTGATGCTAATAATCCTAACTATACCGAGGCTACAAGTGTAGGGCGTGAAAAGGGCTTTTTAGGTGTCAACATGAATGCCAATTTATCGATGACAGGTTCAATTAAAATGTTTAGTTGCGCTGGTGGTACACACCCTCGTTGTTAAAATAAAAATAAGGAAGCATTGAGATGAAAAGGAAGCCAACATCTACACGTCATTTTGTTTTAACAGTATTGGCAAGTAGTATTTTATTGACTCAGAGCGTATATGCTTTACAAGAATTGCAAGATAGCGATCTAAGTTTAGTGAATGCTCAGGATGGGCTATATTTGCAGACTGAATATAAGCAAATGGATTTTGATCAGCTTTATTGGCAAGACAAAGCAGGGACACCAACCGGTGAGAAGGATTTAAGAGCAACAGCCAATGGTGTGCAAGTTCGTAAAAATACGAATTATAAAGGTGGAAACTACCAACTTGGTACAAATTATAAGATTCAGTCAGGTACTACGGTCAATAATGGAAAAGCAACTGCGGGTTTGGATTTTGAAATAGAGTCATTACCTTCTACGATTTCAGTTAAAGGCTTTCAGGTCTGTAATCAAACAGCAGGAACGTGTGATAATCTTATTGGTAATGTCGCATTGCAAACAGACTCGCCACAGAATATTCGTTTTCAAACTAAAAATGGTTTATTTGACCCAAATTCTCAAGCAAGTTTGGGCCTTAACTTACGCAACCTAAATATGTACTTTGGATTGAATGACGGTGCTGCTGCGAGTAATTATTACAATCAGTTGATTTTAAAAAACTTTAATTTTAATTTCGATGGTAAGGGAGTAATTTATGTTGACCCTACAAAAGGTTTAATGTTGCAAACCAATAGTGTCAAAGACAGTGCAGGCGGTACTGTTCTTCCTGCGACGATACAGCAGTCGCCAGATGCGACACATGGCTATATTGATTTTACTCGGGTACCAATACCCAATATGAATGCAGCTCAGAGTGCTAATGCAACCTATCGAGAGCTAGATACAAATCAAGCTTCACTAACTTATAATCAAGTGATTGCAACCAGTTCTGGTTTGAATATTGAACTAATGACTAAAAAAAGGGCTTATGTTGACTCTACAAACCCTGTTTATACTTTGGCCATTGGAGCAAATGAGGCAGATGCTGCGAAAGGGCTTATTCGTGTTGGGGCGAGTGGACGGATGGTCAATAGTTATTTGCAGATTCGTGGCGTCAATGCGAGCGGACAAACAAATAATATTCTAGGTTATGCAACCAGTACTGATAATGGTGATCCATCAACGTCTACAGGTACAGATGGATCTATATTGGGTTCTACAGGAATTGGGGTTCGTTTACATGGTGAGTTTACCAGTGATGGCGATGGAATGCTTGGGACAGGTGGTAAGGCGACTACTTTAGAAATTGGTGGTGCAGGTACAAATACATTCGGCTTTGAGTTCAGTAAGTTAAGTCCACTCATTTCTAACTCGAATGAACGTGCTTATTTTGATAGTGGCAATGTCTACTTAGGACTGGCAAATACGCGTCATTTGCTTTTACCGCAAAATAGTGTGTTGAATAGTGCGCGTTTGGGTGGGGCAAGTGGTACTTTAACTACAGCTGTAGACTATAAGCAACAAATTGCAAGTAATACTACTCCAAATAGTTTAGTGGTTGCAATTCGTGGAGGTGATTTCCAAGCCGTTTCAAAACGTGGTCGTTTTACTTCAAGCAGTGGTGTTTCAACTGGAAATGCAATTGATGTCGATGCTGGAAAGGACAATACTTGGGGATTGGGTTTACCATATTATAATCTAAATAGTAATATTGCTGTGTATGCAACCAAATATTCAGGTTCAGTTTATGGTTTGGATAATACCAATAACACTGTAACGAAGTCGACTGTGAATGGGGTTGATCGTTTAGGTTTGGCACTTGGTTTAAGTGTGCAAGGGCGTAATCCAGAAGGAACAAAAACTACATCTATTATGGTGGTAGATGCGAATAATAATTATTATATTGGATTGCGCAATATAGATATGCTATTGCGTGGTTATGGCACGATGGGTTTTGAAAATGGGAATGTAAATGTATCCCTTAAAGACTTATTGATGGTGATGGCTGCAGAAATTGCTGGGGGGTATTTGCCTAGTTATAATGCCGCAGGTACACCATCATCGGGTATAAAAAATCCATTTAATACCAAAGATGATGTTTTATATGGATTAAAACTAAAAATGTTCGGTGACATGGATTTTAGTTTGGTTCCTAATAATGAAATCAATGCCAATAATCAGGCACGCTTATCTATTGTTGGGCGTTATTTGCTCAAAGACGGTGCAATTCAGTTAAGCGATCCAGTCGATGACTCCATGATTGGTTTTGATAATATTTCTGGTCTTATCCAGTTTAATAATGCTATTGCAGTGAATAAGGATAATGTTGGGTTTAATTATAGTTTTAATATTAATCCGGATCGAGAAGCATTAAATGTATTACGAGTAAGAGATATTAATTTATACCCACCAGCAAATTTAACTAATCCAACGTTAAGCCCCCCAGGACAACGTTTAGGTGAAATGGTAATGACTGGTGGGCGTATTGATGCCAGTATGGGAATAACGCCTCGAAATGGCGGCTTCACAAGACTCCCATGAGCTAAGGAAATAGAGCAATGAAAAAATATGGAATATTGGGTACTTTGACTCTAAGCATATTAGCAGTTCAGAGTTTTGCTGCCTCGAGTTTACATAGTCTAGATGATGAACAAATGCGTCAGGCAACGGGACAAGCATTGCTTTATATGGGCACGACTGCTGGAAGTAGTATCGACAGCAATTATAATTCTAAATATGGCAATATTAGCTTTTATAAAATGGGCCTACAGGCAGATTTAGAAGCCAATCTAAATATTAAAAAACTACAGTTGGGCTGTGGTGGAATCAATGGAGCCAATGGTTGTGATATTGATATTGAAAACTTGGCTTTAACAGGAGTTCCGACTTCTGTTGCATCAGATGGAACTCCAATTTGGAACTATAGTGGTACTTCTGGCGTAAATGAGCGCGCGGCAAGTAGTGCAATATTACGGAATCCTTTTATCGAATTTGCAATTAAAAATCCGCAAAGTGCATCTACTCGAGAAATGACAGGGGTACGTTTAAGTGCTGAGGGTATTAAAGGCTATATGACAGCTGGTACCAATAATGATCAACCTAATACGCCAGCTTCGCAATTAAACCAAGGTGGGATTAATACCTTTAGTGGCTATATTGTAACAGATCCAGTTGACGTCACAGCCAGTACGCAGGCCGCTAAGTTTGGTTTAACTCGAGACCAAATGATATATGCGCCAGTTTATATTAATGCCTTAGGCGTTATTTATGGATATCGCACGGCATATACCGCTGTTGATAAAATGAATCCAAGTAGTAATAACTATCAAGCTCCACCTAGCGGTGTATCGAGTTGGGGGATTAATATTGCTCAAAAAGATATCAAGTTTATCTTTCCTCAGACTGTAGTGACTGGTAATCGTATGTCTCAGCTGAATTTAAAAGTGGATAATGTCCCTGTTGGGCGAATTGCTGTAGGGGCATCAGATGGTCCGATTTATATGCAGATGGATGATAGTATTGCGAGTGTGAATAATGCTACTTTCTATATGGGGGAATCTGGTAGCCGTTCTTGGACAGTACGAGACACGAGTGACCCATGGCTAACTACGAATTCAGATGGTTTAACACCTGCGCAGAAACAACAATACAATACTACACTTCGTAATTTTGGTGTTCCTACTGGCCAAATGGGTTGTCTAAATAGTAGTAATGCTGCGAGTAATACAGCGTGTACTTTTATTGATAACTTAGCAGCGAATGTCTCGGTACAGCAAGATTTTAAACGGATGCATAACTTACCCGTGGCGAAAGCAATAAAAGATGCGAGTGGTAAAATCACAGGCTATGACTTTAATAAGGGGTTTTATCTATCGTTGCAAAAGGAGGCACTTCGTTGGCCTGGTAGTAATTCTGATGATATTGCTCAACGAGGATGGTGGATGTCATTTTCCGAACCATTGAATTTTGGTGCCTTAGAACCACAAACCAAAGTATCTATGGATGATGTATTACCTCAAGTGGCAACATTTATTAATAATTTCTTTAGTCAACAAAAAACAGACTCGGCTGGTAATCCATTATATGCAAAAAATAATTGTTCGTTTATTTGTATTGGCCAACCTGGTTGGCGTAGCCAAGATGGTGTAAATCTAGACTACCGCGAAGAGACAACGACAGCTGCAGGATCTTTTGGTCCGATTGGTAAAAATTTTATTGCTTTAAATACGGGTGATGCGTTGAATGCTTTGTTTGGCGCTCCACTATATAAATCGATTGGTATTATTGATGTAAAAGGGGTACCTGCAGTTATGGGATTGTCTGACTTGCCTTTAAGTAATTATCAGGCGGTTGTACCTAACTGTTGGGGAGGATTAAAGTTCTGTTAGGTTTAAAATTAAAGGAAGAGGCTATTAATTTAGCCTCTTCCTTTATTAATTGATTATTATCAATAGATGGTGTGTAATCGTATGTTGTGTAAGTTATTTATATTTTTTTTAACTTCTATTTTTTTTTGTTCGAACACATCGGCTGGAAATAATAAAAATGACTATAATCAGAGTATAAAGTCGTTTGAAAAATCAATTTATGGTCGGAAAGTATATGCAGATGTTGCATTTTTAGTTGGGCAAGCTGCTATTTTAATGGGAAAGCCTCCAGTTTTAATAAAGCCTTTACCCCATTATATTGAACAGTCAAATAGTTTTCCTGAATTTATTGAATACTATTTATGGACTATTCGAGATAAAAAATTAAAAGTTGAAAAATTAGATTTTTTAACTTTTAAAGATATTGCTTTTAAACCTGAGCTAGCACTTCGCTTAAATACATTTCCATTAGAGACTGAGGAATATAATAGGCAGGTAAAAAAATCATTCTTAATGATGGGCTATTCAATAACGTGTAGTGATCATTTTGATGAAAATCCGCTTATTTCTCCTCTAGATTATGGATATGTAACCACTCATCAAATTTTGGCATTAGTGATCGCCAAAGACAAAGGTTGTGTTGATAACCAACCCTATCAACAAGCTTTACCATTATTAATCAACCGTTTAAAAGCAGAGTTTGATGTTGAAACAAAGCTAAACGATCTTCAGATAGAAAGAGCAGCAATACTTGCATTGATTGGACGAGTAGATATGGTTCCTGCTGAATTTATTCAACGAATAGTTGACACTCAAAGATCAGATGGATACTGGTTGTATAATGATGAAATAACCCCACGAATTATACCAAAGGAGCATACTTCAGCTTTAGCATATTTTTTATTGGTGGCATATCGGGATAACATTTTACAAAAAAAAGAATCAAAACTGAAAAATAATGATTAAACTTAATTAGATTCTGATGTTAAGGATATATTCAGTGAACAAATCAATAATCGCTCAAACAATGATCGTTTCAGCTATGTTAGCATTAACAGGCTGCGGTGGGGGTGGCAGTTCTACTAGTCCGACGCCAACACCTACTCCGACGCCAACACCCACTCCGACGCCAACACCTACTCCGACGCCAACACCAACACCTACTCCGACGCCAACACCAACACCTACTCCGACGCCAACACCTACACAAAATTCGCCGTGTCAGGTTACTTTTGAGCAATGGAAACAACTCGCAGCAAATGATTCAGTTGAACAAGTCAACAGTAAATTAAACTGTAATGGTTTTCAGGGGGCTGTCTATGAGAGTTATCCTAATATTAAGCAAATCACCTCAATGTGGGGTACAGATCTAACGAAACCAACCATAGTTGCTTATTATGATAAAGGGAAGTTGAGTAATACGGTATATACTCCAATCAAATCAGAAACAGCTACATGTTTACCAACAAAAGAATTAAGTGATAGTCTTGCTTTTGATCAGAGTTTGAATGATGTTGAGAAAAAACTAGGTTGTAAGGGAATCTATCAATACAGCTCTAAAGAGAGTAATAATCGTATATATACTTATTATTCATGGCAAAATGTAACTAGCAAAGATAGTTTGATCGTCATTTTTGATGAGAATAATAAATTAATCGATAAGGTTTACAGAGTAGCGACGCCTGAGATTAATACATGTATTCCTGAGCGTGAAAAATGGGATAAGATTACAGTAGGGGATCAATATGATAAAGCTGCAGAAGCTTTAGGATGCGCTGGCACTTTAACACAAAGCCGAGTGGTCAATGGTGTTCCCGCAGAAGTTCGGGAGTGGGGGAAACTAGATAACTTAGCAAATCATGCAATATTATCAATCTTGAATAGTCAAATCCTTTCCAAGCAATTTATTTTTAAAGATGAAAAATCAGCTTGTGTCCCAAGTCTAGAAAAGTGGCAAGCACTCAAACTAGATTCTTCTTATGAAGATGTCAAAGCTGGAATGCAATGTGAAGGAGTCTTACAAATGTTAAGCACTACTTCAAAGGATGTTAAACAGTTACAGTCTACTTATGGCTGGAAAAACTTTTTAGCTACTAGTGATGTTGGAACGCCTACGAATCAAATTTTTCATCAACTTGTTTTTGTTGGAGATAAATTGCAAGAAAAAGTTTATACCAACAATAATCAACCTTTTTCTGAGTGTACACCAACACAACAAGGATTTGATAAAATTAAGATTGGTGAAGAATGGACAACAGCTCAAAATGCTTTTGGCTGTGCAGCCTCCTTAAGTTCAACATCTCAAAATCAAAATGCAATTGCAAAAGAGTATTCTTGGGGCCGTTTACAAGACAATACGGTGACGACCTATGCCTATGTTGTTTTAAACAATGGTGGTACGGTTGAGAATAAATTTATTCGTTTTGCTCCTTAGCTAGATTTGAGTAAAGTGTTATGACTCAATTATATGCATGATAAGTGATTGAGTCATACATGGCTTTATATCGTAGATTATCGGTTTTATCTTGTGAATTAAAAAAAATGTGCTAGTCTTTTGAGTATATTTTAAACATTTGTCTATGGATTAGGGCAATGGTAAAAAACAAAAAAATAGGATGCTTATCGCTGTTATTGTTAAGTCCATTGACGATGGCAATGCAGCCTCTAGATGATCAAAGTCTTTCAAGCACGATAGGTCAGAATGGTCTAAATATAGGCGTACAAGTTTCAAAAGTCGATTTTAATCAGATTTCGATTATTGATAGGGATGGTTTCGCGAAGAAAGGAGAGACGGCTTTACCGAAAGCTGCATTAGTGGTGGCTGCTAGTTCTGGTGGAGCCACCCCTGGTATAGATTTTGTTCAAACTTTTAATGCAAACGGCACAATACAGAATAATACTTCTGAATTATTAAATGCAATTATTGATGCTGATCGAGGAACGGGTACAAAAGGTGCTTTTGCAAATATTGCAGTGGCTTTTGGTAATAATGTAAACGGGATACGGATACGCCCGCTTTCCGTATATTTAGTACCAGATGATCCTGTTAATATTGATGCACTTTCTTCATTGAATGGTTCATCTTATGTACGAAAATCTATTTTTAGTTCTGGTACAACACTGAAACAGAATATTAAAGAACTATTAAGGACCAGTAATATTGATATTGAGTTTATTGCAAATAATAAACCCAATATGAATATCCAACTGGGAGCTGCACCTCAAGGGCATATGATTATGTTTGGCGGTGCACTTAAATCAATTTGTGGTTCAACAACAGCAAATCCTGATGGGTGTAATATTAATTTGGTTTCTGGAACAACGGGGGCCAAGTTTGATTTACAGATGACAGGAAAAGATGTGAATGGTTTTTCTTTGAATGGTTTTTATGCAGGAATTGAGAATCAAGCAATAAATGGATCAACTACGATTCCAGGTGGGGTGGTCTTTGGTAATACAGGTACATCAGATAAATTTAATTTATCTTTAAATAATGTAAAGATGGGGGATACTATTCCTGCTGCAAATTTGGACGTAAATACATTTAATGGATTGCAAAATGGTTCAATGGGGAACTGGGGAATTAAAGGAGCTTCCATTACTGATTTTAAAATGAAAGTCAGTGGGATGTAACAACTAAATTCGTTTTCCAAAGCGGCTTTTTGCCGCTTTTTTTATTGCATAGGGATAACTCTAAATTTAGCTTTGTTTTAAAAACTGGATAATCTCATCTAATTGCTTGATTTTCTTAACATGACCCCACAACGCTTGCGCTTCAGGATAAGCTTTGGTCATCATCCCTAGCCACTGCTTATAGCGTCCTACCATACCAATTTCAGTTTTATATTGACCGTTTAAGAAGCGAAGTTGTAATTCCACCAAATCATGCCAAGACAGCAATGCTTGATCCATATTTTGACGGATACAAAGTGTTAAATCTGGTGTAGTCACAGCACCGCGACCAATCATCAAATCTTGACATTGCGATTGCTCTAAGCAGGCTTTTGAATCGGCATTGTTCCAGATCTCACCGTTGGCAATCACATTAATTTTCAATGCTTCGGTAATCGGTTGGATTTTTTCCCAATAGGCAGGTGGGGTATAACCATCTGCTTTAGTGCGTGCATGTACGGTGAGCCAGCTCGCACCTGCATCTTCAATCGCATGGGCATTATCTAAGGTATGGTTTTCATCAAGATAGCCCAAGCGCATTTTGGCTGAAACAGGAATGTGTGCAGGCACTGCATCACGAACGGCTTTCACCAACAGATGTACGGTTTCAGGTTCGTCCAGTAAAACAGAACCACCACGATGACGATTCACCGTTTTCGCTGGACAACCAAAATTTAGATCGATCGCAGGTGCACCCAGTTGCACGACTTTTGCTGCATTGGCTGCTAACATCTCTGGGTTATTGCCAAGGAATTGTACATGTACAGGCGTGCCTGCTGCGGTTTTGCCGTCATTTTTGAGTTCAGGACAAAAATTATCGTAGATATGATCAGGCAAGATGCTATCGGTAATACGGATAAACTCAGTCACGCACCAATCAAAACTGCCAACATGAGTGAGCACGTCACGCATGATCGGATCAGTCAGACCTTCCATTGGGGCGAGTACAAGTTTCACGATTTATTACCTAAAGAAGCGAAAACAGCGTTATACGCATTTTCAGATAGGCTGTCTAGTTTTTATTAAAATGTAAAAACTAGCGTCCTAAAATCATTTCTAAAACGAATTTACTGCCCATAAAGCCAATGGCGAGTAGGACAAAACCAGTAATGGTAAAGCGAATGGCTTTACGACCGCGCCAGCCAAATTTGTAATGCCCGATGAGCAAAGCGCCATATAAGAACCATGAAATAATACTAAAGGCGGTTTTATGTGCCAGATGCTGAGCAAAGAAGTTATCAATGGTAAAGAAACCGAACAATAATGCGGCAGTAAGTAGACCAAATCCAGTAATAATCAAATCAAATAACAGGGACTCCATGACTTGAAATGGCGGCAGTAAGTTCACCCAGATCCGTCGTTTTTGCTTCTTTTTCAGTTCTCGATCTTGAAACCAGAGCAATACTGCATGAATGGTTGCCATGAGCAAAACAGCATAGGCCGATAATGACAGAATAATATGTAAATCTAAGCCTAAGCTATGTTGTTCAATAATTTGATTCGGTTGACTAAAGGCAAAGCCTAGAATTAAACCGAAGGCTGCGACAGGCGTACCGATTAGATTCAATGGGAGGATGGGGCGGATCAGGCTCAAAATCAAACTCAATGCCAACATCAGTCCTGAAGTAAATGACATCAGGTTAAAGACATCATAATTAACCCCAATTGGTGTCATCATGTCTTGGTAGAGCACAGTACTATGCAGTACTAACCCTAGTCCAACCATAAGACCATAACACCAAAGATTTGGACTACGTTTTGACATCAATCGAATAAACAAATACCAAAATGAACTGGTATAGGCGATGAGTGCCAAAATTGTGTAAACCAAGGGGAGACTGATCATGTCAAACCTTTTGTAGGAGGATGAATAATATTCACCATATAAGATATAAATTCGCTTCGAACTACAGTATCCTATAGCATCTTATGCATAAATTTTCTATTTTAAGAAAGATTTTTTTGCAACTAGCCATTTTAAGCGGATTTCGCAATGTTTGATACCTTAACAGAACGACTCACACAGAGTTTAAGAAATGTTACTGGCTCAGGGCAGCTGACCGAAGACAATATTAAAGATACCCTACGTGAAGTACGTATGGCACTTCTTGAAGCCGATGTGGCGTTACCTGTAACTCGTGAATTTATCGCGAAGGTTAAGGAAGAAGCGCTCGGTCAAGAGGTGATGACTCAGCTTTCCCCTGGTCAGGCATTTGTAAAGATTGTCTATGATGAACTCACCAAGATGATGGGTGAGGCCAATGAAACACTAGATTTAAGTGCAAAACCACCTGTGGTTGTCCTGCTTGCAGGTTTGCAAGGTGCGGGTAAAACTACAACTGCGGCAAAATTAGCGCGCTTCCTAAAAGAACGCCAAAAGAAAAAAGTCATGACCGTTTCTGCCGACGTGTATCGTCCAGCAGCGATCAAGCAGTTAGAAACCGTATCCAATGAAGTAGGTGTGGGTTTCATTGCTTCAGAAGCAACTGAAAAGCCAATTGATATTGTCAATCGTGCCATTGAGCAAGCAAAAATCCAGTTTGCTGATGTCTTGATTGTCGATACTGCAGGCCGTCTGCATGTCGATGAAGACATGATGGACGAGATCAAAGAATTACATGCTGCGGTCAAACCAACCGAGACCTTATTCGTTGTCGATGCGATGACGGGTCAGGATGCTGCCAATACAGCGAAGGCTTTTAATGATGCTTTGGCTTTAACCGGCGTGATCCTGACTAAAACGGATGGTGATGCACGCGGTGGTGCAGCACTTTCTGTTCGCGCCATCACAGGCAAGCCAATCAAGTTCTTGGGGATTGGTGAAAAACTAGATGCACTTGAGCCATTCCATCCAGATCGTGTAGCACAACGTATCTTGGGCATGGGTGACGTCCTTTCTTTGGTCGAAGAAGTTGAACGCAAAATCGACAAAGAAAAAGCCGAAAAAATGGCGAAAAAATTGCAGAAAGGCGGTACCTTCAACTTTGAAGATATGCTGATGCAATTTGAGCAAATGAGCAAAATGGGCGGCATGATGGGCTTCTTGGACAAGTTGCCTGGTATGAGCAATGCGGGTATTCAGGACGCGATTGAAAAAGCCAACCCTGAAAAGCAAGTCAAGCGTATGGAAGCCATTATTCAGTCGATGACGATCAAAGAGCGTCGTAATCCTGATTTAATGAATCCAAGCCGTAAAAAACGTATTGCAGCTGGCTGTGGTATGGATGTGGCTGAGGTCAATAAGTTGATCAAGCAACAAGCACAAATGGCGAAGATGATGAAGAAATTTGCGAATCCATCGGGTATGAGCAAAATGCTGAAATCATTAGGCAATATGCAAAAACAATTTGGTGGTGGTGGCGGTAATATGGGCCCTTTATTTGGCAGCAATGACCAGAAAAAGTAAGTTCTATACTTCCTAGAAAGGCGCTTGATGCGCCTTTTTTATTCTTTATAGCACATAAAATTTTGTATAAATTTAATACAAAATATCAACATTCAACTGGATTTAAAAAGCAGAAAATTAAAAATAAGTCTATGTTTTACATTGAAAAGTAGTGTTGAATATGTCACATAATTCAAAAAATAAGGTGTTTATTGTACATTGTGAGCATGCAGATCCAGAACAACATTGGTATCACTGGCTAGAACAGCAATTGAAAAGTGAAGCAGTTGCGGTTGAGCGGATTTTTCTGGCTGATGCGAGTCACCCTGAAGCGGAGATTTGGCAAACCTGTCTGGATGCACAGTTAAAAGCGCTAAATGAGCAGAGTATTGTGGTGGCACATGGTTTGTCTTGTGTTGCGGTAGCTCGATTTCTAGCAAAGAAACTGAAGCAAACTACCTTGAAAGCAGGGGTGTTTATCGCAGCTTTTAATGATCCGATTTCACGAGATTCTGAGTTCAATACCTTTATTGAACATTCAACTTTTGAGAGTGGTGTATTGCGTGCCAATATTCAAAGACGTTTGGTTTTCTTTTCCAGTAATGATCCCATTGTGCCTGTACCATTGACTTTTAAATTTTCTAATTTACTCAATGCCCAACTGATTGAGGTGGCTCAAGCTGGGCATTTTCGGGCAGAAGATGGTTTTAGTGAGTTTCCACAATTACTACAGGTACTTCAAACTTTGCTCAAAGCTGAGTTCAGTTGAACATAGTGACGTAAGCCCTTGAGCAATAAATCGGATTCAACTTGGGGCTGATAATGGCTGAGGAACTTGGCGAATAAAGTAGCATCACCGCCAGTCAAAATCAGCTTTTTAGGGGATTGCTGCATAATTTGATCAATGGTACTGATCAAGCCCAGCAAAATACCATGATGCACCGCATCCACCGTATTATGTCCAGGTTTTAAATTATCAAAGGCAGAGTCAGGAATCTTAATGCCTTTGGTATTTTGAATCAGCGAGTCTCGTTGCAGATACAAGTTGGGTAGAATATAACCACCCAGATGTTCCAATCCTTCGACTAGATCAATGGTCAGGGCAGTGCCACAGCCAATCACACAAAAGTTTGCATCTGGCTTTGCCATGGCCAAGACTTGTAACCAGCGGTCAATCCCCAGTTGACTTGGAACATCATAGCCGCACTTTAAACCCGCATATTCAGCATGGACTTTGGCAAAAATAATTGGAATATCCAAAATATCGAGAATCATGTGAATACGTTGGTTATTTTCCGAATCCAGAACCGAAGAAATCCCGACGCGACTTAAATTTTGATGGCGGAAGTGTTGGATCAAACCCAGCAATAAATCTGCAGGGGATTGCAGGTGTAATTCGGCAGCATGTTCAATGACTTGATCATGTGCGGTGATCCAATATTTTAAGCGGGTATTGCCGATATCCAGCCATAAACTTTTCATAGAATCATCATTTCCTCAAATCGAAGCGAGACGTAAACGACCTTGATAGAATTGTTGGGTTTGATCCGTTTTGATCAGTACTGCACCGTCATTGGAAATTCCTTGAAAAAGTCCCTGAACTTTACCTTGAGTATGTTCAAATTCAACCTGTTGATTCAGCCAAATTGCATGATGATTAAAACGTTCAGCTAAATTATAACTGCCGTGTTCAAACCACTGTGCTGCCTGCTGGATTGCGGTATACAGTTCAGCAATCAGGGTTAAACGATCAATGTGGGCTAAACCGAGCATTTCCAGAGAGGTGATTGGCTGATCTGCATGTTCCACAGGGGGCGTATTTAAGTTAATACCGACGCCGACAATCGCTTGATGAGGGGAAAGCGGTTCAACCAGAATTCCGCCCCATTTTCCTTGTGGACTATATAAATCATTTGGCCATTTGACTTGTAATTTTAAGCCATGCAAGCTTGGCATCTGTAGAATATTCAGAGCAACTTCAAGGGCAAGGCGACCATCCAGTGCTGTTTTGCTTTGGATCAGTGTGCTTAAATAAATGTTGCCTTCAGGAGAGGCCCATTGTCGTTGGTGTTGACCTCGACCTTGTGTTTGAAGTGCACTACATACCAATCCTGTCGTTATGCCTTTTTGCGCAATTTCACGCATATCATCATTGGTCGAGGTTGTGGTTGTTTTAAGGAGCACCACTTCTGGATATTGATTTTTTTCGTTCAATAATTGCTGAAGCTGGCGGGTTGCGAAATCATCCATCATTTTTACAAGTAGAGTGGTCATGTGTTTATGGAGTTAATCATATATTTACTGATTGGCGCAATTGCTGGATTTGCTGCGGGGTTATTTGGGGTTGGTGGTGGCTTAATTATTGTGCCGATTTTATATATTGTCTTTACCCAAATGAATTATGACCCGAATGTGATTATGCATATTGCAGTTGGAACCTCATTGGCCACTATTATTGTGACCTCGATCAGTTCGGTGATGGCACATCATAAAAAAGGGGCAGTGTTATGGCCTGTGTTCCGCAATTTAGCACCAGGCTTGGTGCTCGGTTCGTTTCTGGGGGCGGGCGTGGCCGATCTGATGTCTGGGCAGCATTTACAGTTGGTGATTGGTGTCTTCGCCGTCTGGATGGCTTACAAGATGTTTAGAGGTGCAAATGCAGTGGTTGATCCAAATCGTCATTTACCGTCAGTGCCTTTACAACTTGCCGCGGGTGGCGGCATTGGGGTGGCATCCGCGATTTTTGGCATTGGTGGTGGTAGTCTCACCGTGCCTTACTTAAATCGTCATGGCGTCGTGATGCAAAAAGCTGTTGCGACGTCAGCAGCCTGTGGTTTGCCAATTGCAGTGGCAGGTGCACTGGGCTTTATGTGGTTTGGTGCCAAAGAGCAGATTGAAGTGCCGAACACGATTGGCTATGTGCATATTTATGCATTCTTGGGGATCAGTGTGATGAGTTTTATCACCGCAAAATTTGGTGCCAAAGTCGCACATCGTTTATCGCCAGCCATGCTGAAAAAATGTTTTGCAGGCTTATTGATCGTGGTCGGTAGCTACTTTATTTATAAAGGGCTAATTTAAGCATTCGTTAGTTGGTGAGCCCATAATGTACTTCAATGGTGGCAATCAAGGTTTCGACCAGAAGAAGTACATCATCTTGCTGACGTGCATCGATAAAGAATAGTGGGTAATTCAGTTCTCTGGCTGCCAGCCAATCACGATATATGGATAAGGTGCGTTCTGGCATACGGTCAATATGGGTAATTGCAATCACAATATTATTGCCAAAGGGCTGAAACGCTTGAAGATATTGCTCTAAATCTAGTAAAGGGTTTTCAGCAGCATGGTCAATCATGACGATTGTTCCGATTGCGCCCTTACAGATCACTGCCCAAATAAAATCAAAGCGATCCTGCCCAGGCGTACCATATAAACCAACCTTAACACCATCGTCCAAGGTCAGCTCACCATAATCAATGCCAACAGTGGTCAGTAATTTGTCATGGGATTCGGTATCGGTGTTGAATGCCTCGGTACTGAGGACCTCAATTTCAGACAAGGCTTTGATCGCCGTGGATTTACCTGAACCCATGGTGCCACCGAAGACAATTTTATATTGATGTAAAATCATAGAAGTATCCTCGATTAAAAGCCTAAACGATGACGTAAGCGACCAAATAGTTTTTTCATAAAATGCTGTTCTGTTTCGCTTTGCTGAGTTTGCGAGCGATATTTTGCCTGTTGATCTTTAATCAGCGTTCCACACTGTGCGCCCAAGCATGCTGCAACAAAGTGCCTGACTTTCTGTTCGGGGAGGTTGAGTTGTTGGGCAACCTGACTGATCTGTGCACCTTGTGCAAAACAGGCTGACATCCGCAAGATATCTTGGCGATCACCTTTATTTTTGGGCTGTGGCCAGACTTGCAGATAAAAACTTGTGGCAGACGCTGGACAGAGTTCCTCAAAATCCATAGAGGTCCAAAGTAAATGCCAAAGCCATTGTTTTAAGTCTTGCTGAGCTGAATCTACGATCCAATGCAAATCATTCTGTGTGGCATAGGTATAGTTCAGGCTTGGGTCGGTTTGAAAAGAGTGAAATTCAGGATGTTGCCACAGCCATTGATTGCGTAGGTCAGCAATGGCGAGTAGTCCTTGGTTATCAAATAGCTGAATATTGCCATTCTTAGGATTTTGAATTTCTTGCAGCAGGTCTTTAATTTGTTTGCGATGAAAGATTGGCACATCTTCAGTTTCGATATTCTCTGATGCTTGATTTAAGCGTTCATCCAGATGAAGGCTCAGCCAGTGATGCAAGGAATGAAGATGGTTCAAGGGCAGAAATAAGGTGTCATCTTCGATGGCGCTATTTTTATCAGCATCATTGGCAATTTTCAGCACATTTATTTTATTGTTTTGCAGTAGGCTCTTGATATTGGGTGAGTCAAAAAATACTTGGTTAATCATGAGAATATCAAGTTGTGGCTCGGCAATATTGCTCCAATTGATTTGGATATGCTGCGGCACAGCCGTTTGAACCTGTTGTTTTAACTCATTTAAGGTTCTGAGACTGAGTCCAAAAATGGCAATATTGATGGCTTGATGAACACTCATGTTATGACTCATCTATGTATGTACTGAGCAATTCAGTAGGAGATTTAAAATGCGATACTATTAGTGAAAATATTATTTTTTGTGACATGTATCAATTAAAAAGCGATAAGAGAATGTCTTTTCAGATGTGCGGTTAAATATCAGTTGCAAGCATAAATATTTGATATTCAATATAGAAAAACTGAGTGTTTAGTACATATTGAGAATCATATTGCGATTTTTTAGCGCAATTGGCTTAAAAAGCAATAAAATTGTCAGACAATGATATAGAATTTATAGGGCGAGATCAGTTAAAACAAAAAAGCGCAAACAGCATTGAATCAATGCGTATAACAAAGATAGCGAGGGGCTCATGAATCTCGAAGAGGCTGATAGTCTTTCTGAACAGATTGCAAAGTATATTAGTGAACAAATTATTAGTGGTGAGCTGGTTGAAGGCGAACGCATTCAAGAGTTGCGCATTGCCAAAGAATTAGATGTCAGTCGAGGCTCGGTTCGTGAAGCACTGTTGTTACTGGAACGGACTTATTTAATTGAAATTTTTCCGCGTCGTGGCGCGATCGTCTCTGAAATGTCAGCGCAACAAGTCAAAGCGCTATTTGATACCAATGTGATGGTGCTTGGGCATATTGTGCAGCGGATTAGTGAAACCTGGCGAGTCAATGAAGCAGAGCAACTGCAAACTTTATTGGATCAACTGGTCGAGTTTGTTCGTGCGGGCGATATCGAAAAATTTTACGATGCGATCTTTAAATATTTGGCAGATCAGCATGAAATGGTGGCAAATCCCTATCTGATGCAGTTCTATAAAGAACTACTGCCATCATTACGCCGTAGCTATTTTTTGACCTTAAATACTTCACGTCGAGAGCTACAAGAATCGTTTACCCTGTTTAAGTTAGTGATTGATGCTATTTTGATCCGAAAATCACAACAAGCTGCTTTATTTATGGAAGATTTTTGTCGACACTTGCGCAACCTTGTGTTGGAATCTCTGACACGTATGAAACAGATTGAATTGGCTTGGGCTAGACGCTCACGCCGCTAGTTAGGGCAATATGCGTTTAAGCAGTTTAAAACTTTCAGGCTTTAAATCTTTCGCCGATAGTACAACATTACATTTTAAGGCCAATCGTACTGCGGTGGTTGGGCCGAACGGTTGTGGTAAATCAAATGTCATTGATGCGATTCGCTGGGTTATGGGCGAGTCCAACGCACGTCAATTGCGTGGTGGCAGTATGCAGGATGTCATCTTTACCGGGACAGCCAAGCGTAAACCTGTCGGGGTTGCCAGTGTAGAACTTCGTTTTGACAATACCTATGGCAAATTAGGCGGCGCTTATAATGCTTATAGCGAGCTTGCGGTGCGTCGCCAAGTCACGCGTGAAGGTAAATCTGAATATTTCTTAAATGGCACACGTTGTCGTCGTCGTGATATCACTGATATTTTCTTGGGTACAGGTTTAGGGCCGCGTTCTTATGCGGTGATTGAGCAGGGCATGATTAACCGTCTGGTCGATGCCAAGCCTGAAGAAATGCGTGTGTTTATTGAAGAAGCGGCAGGGGTGTCACGTTATCAGGCACGCCGTCGTGAAACCTTGCAGCACTTAGAGCATACTGAGCAAAATCTGGCGCGTTTAGATGATATTGCCGCTGAACTAAAATCCCAACTGAGAAGCTTAAAGCGCCAGTCTGAAGCCGCAATTCAATATAAGACCTTAGAAGGGCAGATTCGAACTTTAAAAATTGAGATTCTTTCGTTCCAAGCCAATCAAAGTCAAAAGCTACAACAAGAATATACGGTTGAAATGACCGCGCTGGGTGAAAACTTTAAGTTGGTTCGTTCAGAATCTCAAACCATTGAACACGATCTTGAAGCCACCAGTGCTTTATTCCAACGCTTAATTCAGCAGTCTTCACCCTTGCAGCATGAATGGCAACAGGCCGAGAAAAAGCTGTCTGAATTAAAAATGACCTTGGAACAAAAACAGAGTTTATTCCAGCAAAACAGTACCAGCTTGCTGCAACTTGAACAGCAGAAAGTACAAACCAAAGAGCGTCTGCAACTCTCTGAATTACAGGTTGAAACCTTAAGCACTCAATTTGATGAGCAAAATGAAAGCTTGCTTGCCTTAGAGCAGCAGACACAAACGGCTGAGCAAAATTTTACCGATGTTCAGGCACAGCACAAGCAAGCACAACAGCAATTTGATCAACTGAAAACCCAAGTCGATCAGCAACAACAGAAAAAGTTGCAGATGGCAGCGCAAATTGAGCAGTTGGGTAAGAATGTTCTGCGGATTGAGCAGCAAAAGCAGACCTTGCAAACGCAAAGCACTCAGATTCGTGCTCAGGTTCAGGATGATGAACAGGCGCAGTTAGAACAATTACAGCAGCAACTGCAACAGGAAATAATTGCGTTAGAAACCGCGATTGAGCAATTACAGCAGGATGTTCAGACACAGCAAGATCAACAACAGTTGCAGAAGGCTGATGTGCAGAGTCTGAAAACCGAGATTCAGGTTTTATTGGCTGAACAAAAGAACTTAACTCAGCTCGTCGCAAAACAAAGTCCGAAGCATGATCAAAATGCAGTTCGATTGATGCAAAGCCTACGTTTAAGTGTTCAAGCTAAAGCGCATGCAAACATTATTGAGAAGTTCTTGGCCAAGTGGCTACAAGCGCAGTTGCTTGAGAATGGGCAAGCCTTCCAAGAGGGTATCTCACGACAGTTAAAATCATCACCACAGCAGCTTGTTCAAATTGCAGAGATGACTTGTTTGAGTGATTGGATCGAAGCCCCGCAATCTTCACTCTGGGCCAATGTAGCCGTTGCAGAGAATTTAGCGATTGCGTTGGAACGTCAAGCGGATCTCCAGCACGCACAATCCATTTTAACGCTTGATGGTTATCATGTCGGCGCAGACTGGGTGATTGCGCTGCATTATGATGAAGACAGTCAAACTGCGCAGGGCATGCTCAGTCATCAAGTCCGTTTAGAGGAAATTGAACAGCAACTGGCACAGCAACAACCACAGTTGCTCGATCTTGAACATCAGTTTTCTCAACAGCAGGAAACCTTGCAACTGCAGCAACAGCGTTTGCAGCAACAACAGCAAAGTCTGAAGCAAAAGCAAAAAGAGCTGCAACAGCTGGATGTGCAAATTGCCAAACTGCAAAGTACGGCACAGGCCTTTGTGTTGCAGCAACAGCAATTGGCCGATCAACTGAAACAGCTTGATCTACAGCTTGAAGAAGATGCCATGCAGCGTGATGATCTGGAGATTGATCTGCATGCGCTTGCATTGAAATTAGAAGCAGTGTTGCCGAACTATAAAACTTTACAGTTTCAGGTTGAAAACTTGAATGAGCAGTTGGATGAGCAGCAACAACAGTTGACTCAACAGCAGCAGCAACGTGAAGCTTTACGTCGTCAAACCTCGCAAGCCAATCAGCAAATTGAATTGTTAGAGAAAGATATCTCGTTCCTGAAAACACAATATCGTCAAATCATTGAACAAATTGAGCAGGCCAAGAAGTTTGTTGATCCGATTCAACTTGAGCTGCCGAACTTGGAGTCGCAATTCCACGAGCAATTCCAGCAAACCGAAAAGCTGCAAAAAACATGGAATGAATGGCAACTTGAACTCAATCAAGTGCAAGAGAAACAGCAGCAACTGACGGAACAACGCCATCTAGCTCAACAGAAAGACGAGCAGGTGCGTGAGCAGTTGGAACAAAAGCGCTTGGCTTGGCAGGCGGCGAAATCAGATCGTGAGCATTATCTGGAACAGCTGAAAGAACTCAATGCGGAAGCTTTATCTGATCTTTCAATTGAAATTAAAGATCATCAGCAGAAACTGGAAAAAGCCCAGCAGCAATTCGAGAAAATCGGTGCAGTCAATTTGGCGGCTTCATTGGAATATGAGGAAGTGTCGCAACGTTTTGATGAGTTGAGTCACCAGATGCAGGATCTACAAAATACGGTTGATCAGCTCAAAGACGCGATGAAAAGCATTGATCAGGAAACCCGTAAACTGTTTATGACGACTTTTGATCAGGTCAATCAAGAGTTGCAACTGCTGTTTCCTAAGGTGTTTGGTGGTGGTGAAGCGACTTTAAGCCTTGAAGATGATTGGCAGTCTGGGGTCAAACTGATGGCACGCCCACCCGGCAAGCGTAACAGTTCCTTGGCCTTGCTTTCAGGTGGTGAAAAGACCCTAACCGCTTTGGCTTTGGTGTTTGCAATCTTTAGATTGAACCCTGCACCGTTCTGCGTACTGGACGAAGTTGATGCGCCACTTGATGATGCCAATGTACAACGGTATTGTAATTTGGTAAAAGAGCTTTCTGAACAAGTGCAATTCATTTACATTACACATAATAAATTGGCGATGACAATGGCAACTGATTTACTTGGAGTCACCATGCCAGAGCCAGGTACATCAAAATTAGTGACTGTCGATTTAGAACAGGCAAAAGAATACGGGTTAGTTGCGGAGTCTTAGTATGGAAATGAATACAATAATAGGCATTGTTGCCGCCGTTGCGATTATGCTCGTTGGTTTAATCATGATTTTAAGAAAACCAAAACCAGTTGAGCCGTCATTAGAAGCAGATTTACATATTAATCCTGAAAGTCAGCAACCTGTGATCCCACGTCATGTACGTGACCAGCTTTTACAAAAAGAAGTAGTGACCACAACTGAGCGTGTTGAGCCAAGTTTAAATACTGAAGCAATTGTATCGGAGCCTGTGGCAGAGCAAGCCGTTGATGCAACTAGTGTTGAAACCAAAACGACGGAAATCGAACAAACGGCTAAAGCAGATGAGGTTGTTGAAGCTGTAGTAGAAGTCGAAGCGGCTCAAAAAGATGAGACAGTCGCAGCCGAAGCAGAAACAACAGTGGTCTCTGAAAATGTAGAAGCTACAGAGAAAGCAGAGGAAAGCAAAGCGGAAACTGAGCTCAGCTTAAATCCAAATATTGAAACCGTCGCGATTGAAGAGTTTGATGGCGAAAGTAATATTCTGGATGTGCATTTACATGAACAGCAACGCTATGATGATGAGAGTGCTTTAGCAACCGCAGAGCAAATCATTGCCCTGAATGTTTATCCGAATCCACGTCGTGCCTTATCTGGCGATAAAGCACTCAAAGTATTATTGAAGTACGGTCTGCGTTTCGGTGAAATGTCGTGTTTCCATCGTTATGAAAATACCGATGAGCCAAGTGCCTTGATGTTCTCTGTGTTGCGTATGACAGATAATGGTCCTGCAGGTTTTGATTTGGAAACTTTATCGGGCGAGCAGGTGCAAGGTCTTGCATTCTTCTTGGCTTTACCAAATAGCAAAGCGGTTACAGGTTATGACATGATGACCAGTATTGCAGGCTTAATTGCACGTGAAGTCGATGGTAAGGTCTATGATGAAAACAATTTAGAGTTTACGCCGCAGTTGAAAGAGCATTGGCGTCATCATGTGATTGATTATCGTCCAAATCAAGCAACCGTCTAATGAATCTTTTATAATAAATTTAGTAAAAATTATAGGGCGGTTTTTCCGCCCTTTTATATGGTGAAATTTAAATGGAACACAACTCAGTTATTGAGCAAATGCGTCAGTTGATTCAACTGATTGCAAAACACAATCATGCTTACTATGTGATGGATCAACCCTCTATTTCTGATAGTGAATATGACCATTTATTTCATCAGCTCAAAGCTTTAGAACAACAATATCCAGAATGTATTCAGGCGGATACCCCGACCAATAAAGTCGGTGGTCAAGCGCTATCAAAATTTGAAAGTGTGACCCATGCAGTGCCGATGCTGTCATTGGGTAATGTCTTTAATCAGGAAGACCTGTTTGCTTTCGCCCGCCGTATTGATGAACGTTTACCGAATCAACAAGTCCAGTATGACGTCGAACTGAAACTCGATGGTTTAGCGATTTCACTGTGGTATGAAAATGGTGTCTTGGTTCGTGGTGTCACTCGTGGTGATGGTGAGACAGGCGAGGATATTACCCAGAATGTTAAAACCATTCGAAATTTGCCGAAAGTATTATCCAGTCAGCATCAAGCAATTCCAGAATTTTTGGAAGTTCGTGGTGAAGTATTGATGCCAAAGCAAGGCTTTGAAAAGCTCAATGCCGATCAAGAAGCTAAAGGTGACAAGACCTTTGCAAATCCACGAAATGCTGCAGCAGGAAGTCTGCGTCAGCTTGATCCAAATATTGCAGCTTCGCGTCCATTGGCGTTCTATGCCTATGGGATTGCACAGTGTGTACCGAATCATGGCCTTGAAACCATGCATGACAGCTTGCACTGGTTAACCCGATTTGGTTTTGAAATTGCTGAGCGTCAATTCCTGTGTGCTTCGATTGAAGAAGTACAACAACGCTATGAACAGATTCAACAAGAACGACCAGATCTCAAAGTTGAAATTGACGGTATGGTGATTAAGGTGGATAGCCTTAAACAGCAACAACAATTAGGTTTTTTGAGCCGTGAACCCCGTTGGGCAACGGCTTATAAATTCCCAGCACAAGCGGCACTGACCAAAGTCGAAAATATTGACTGGCAAGTGGGGCGTACTGGTACGCTTACTCCTGTCGCGCGTTTAGCACCCGTCTTTGTTGGTGGGGTAACCGTATCTAATGTGACCTTGCATAACATTGGTGAAATTCATCGTTTAGATGTACGTGTAGGCGATACCGTGAGTGTTTACCGTACCGGTGATGTGATTCCAAAAGTTGAGAAAGTTTGGGCTGAGTTCCGACCTGCTGAAGCGGAGATGGTGCATCTTCCGACTAATTGTCCAGTCTGTGAATCACCTGTGGTGATGCCAGAAGGTGAGGCCTTGGCACGTTGTTCAGGTGGTTTGTATTGTGCGGCACAACGGATTGAAGCCATTCGTCACTTTGTTTCACGTAAAGCACTGGATATTGAGGGCTTGGGCGATCGTTGGGTCGAGTCACTGTTACACCTCGATCTACTCAAAGATGTGGCTGATATTTATCATTTGCATGAGCATCGTGACACCTTATTGACCATCGAAAAAATGGGTGAGAAATCAGTTCAGAACTTGATTGATGCGATTGAAGCGAGCAAGAAAACCACTTTGGCGCGTTTTATCTATGCCTTGGGGATTCGTGGTGTTGGTGAAACCACAGCACGTATGTTGGCCAATACCTTCCAGACGCTTGAAGCGTTGAAAGCTGCGGATATTGAAGCCCTCAAGAAAACCCCTGATGTCGGTGATATTACTGCAGAATGGATTGCCGACTTTTTCCAAGCACCGCATAACATCGAAGTGTTGGATCGTTTGATGGCAGCAGGCATTCATTGGGATGCACCGACTGCACCAACGCGTCAGCCTTTGAATGGTGAGAGTTGGGTGGTCACAGGTACATTGGAAAGTATGGGGCGTGACGAAGCAACGCAGAAACTTCAAGCCTTGGGTGCGCGTGTCAGTGGTAGTGTGTCTAGTAAAACCAAATGTGTGGTTGCTGGTGAGAAAGCAGGTAGTAAGCTGGATAAAGCGCAAAAACTTGAAATTCGAGTGTTGAATGAGCAAGAGTTTTTAGAGTTTTTGCAGCAGTATGAAGTCTGATTCTCTATCTAAATTTTGAGTCAACACGAACTGATAAAAAAGGCGGCATTTATGCCGCCTTTTTCTGATATTAAATATATTTTTTCACAATGCCATCATCCAGCAATTGCTGGAAATGCTCACAGACACTCTCACGCACATCGCGATATTCAATGCCGAGTTCTTTGACGCTACGTTGCGCATTAAAATAGATTGGATAACCCATATTTAATTTTACAAACTCACGTGAATGACCGAGGATTGGCGCCACAAAAGCAAAAGCGGTCTTTGGCACAGTAAAGTGTGGGAATGGGAATTTATAACCAAACTTTTGTGTGAGTGCTTTGCCCATATCCAATAAGCTGAGTGTGCCACCACAAATAATATAACGGCCTTGTGCTTTTGGATTCAGTGCTGCCGCCACATGTGCATCAGCAACATCACGTACATCGACAATACCATTCCACATCGGCGGTACACCAAATAAGGTGGTGCCATTACCAAACTGTTGTAATACTTCAATACTACCTGACTGGCTCGCATCGGTGAGGGAAGGCCCCATCACTAAGGCGGGGTTAATACAGACTAAATCCCAACGGTTCTGTTGTTCAGCCATTTCCCATGCTTTGCGCTCAGCAGCAACTTTTGAATAGGGGTAGGGTTGATGGGTTTCACTACTGGTATTGTTCCAGTGGCTCTCATCGAACTCATTGTCGGCGGTATTTTGAATCTCAACTGCATCGCCATAGGTCGATGCAATGCTTGACGTCAGCACCACACGTTTGACCGACTCAGTGCGATTGACGCTGTCTAATACGTTTTCTGTGCCTTTCACCGCAGGCTCAATAATGTCTTTGACTGCATCTTTATAATTGGTCACCACAAATGGGGATGCGGTATGAATCACGATTTCACAATCTTTCATTGCATCATCAAATGAACGTGGTTCAAGTAAATCTGCTTTAAAAAATTCAATCTTCCCAGAAGATTGATCTGCCAGATCATATAAATGCTGAATCTTATTCTTCTTCGATGGGTCACGCACTGTAGCATGAACCGTATAACCTTGATTCAACAGACGTTCAATAATCCAGCCTGCAATATAACCCGTCGCGCCAGTGACCAAAATTGGTTTGCTTTTATCCATTGTGGTTTCCACATTATGTTTTTGTGATTGCTGTTATTTACCGAATTTTGCTCAAACAAACAACAGCTGAGCAGTCATTTTTTATGATTTTTTGATCAAAACATCAGCGGAATAAGAAGCATTGCTAATGGTTACAAAAAATCAAACAAATGATTTTCAATAGGATTATCTCTTTTTAAAGTGATAAATGATATGCAAAGGCTTATTTTATTTAGATAAATTGAGCTAATTAGAACTGTAAATGCGTATGTTTCTCATTTTAATTTTATAAAAATCATAAACTTACACACTTTTGTTTTTGCAATTCTATTGTAACTTGGCCATAATATTGTCATTCGATAGGAGTAAGTATTATGCGTGGCAATCCAGAAGTCATCGACTATTTAAATATGCTCATTGGCGGTGAATTGGCTGCTCGTGATCAATATTTAATTCATTCAAGAATGTACGAAGATTGGGGTTTGAGCAAAATCTACGAGCGTATTGATCATGAAATGCAAGAAGAAGCATCTCATGCTGATTCAATCATTCGTCGTGTGTTGTTCTTAGGTGCTCAACCGAACATGAATCGTGAAGATATTAATGTCGGCAACGATGTTGTCAGTTGCTTAAAAGCGGATTTGGCACTTGAATACCATGTGCGTGAAAAATTGGCAGTGGGTATTAAGCTGTGTGAAGAAAAAGGCGACTATATTAGCCGTGATATGTTGCGTCAGCAGCTTTCTGATACAGAAGAAGATCATACCTATTGGTTAGAAAAGCAATTACGTTTAATTGAATTGATTGGTTTGCAGAATTATATTCAGTCACAAATTTAATTGATCTGATTGAAGGTGTGAGACATAAAAAGAGAACTTCAAATGAAGTTCTCTTTTTTGTTTTAGGGGTTAAATTGTTTAGTTAACTGACAGACTAAGACTTAGAATTTTTTACTGTAGTTCACGAATAAACGGTCTTCGCCAAAGTCATTGCCGTGTTTCACATCATAGTCAATGCGGATATATTGCAGCGCAAAGCCTTTGAGATAAGGTTGTTGAAAAGCATAGTTCACAATAATATTGGACTCGGTTTCATGATTTTTGTCACCATTGGCTGTCTTAAAGTCATGACCATAGACATATTTCAGCATCGCATTTAGCCCAGGTATATAGTCCTTAAAATCATAGCCATACATCAAGTGATAAGACTTTTCATTCTTTTTGAAGAAACCTGTGGCATTCCAGTTGATAAAATAGGTTTCAGGCAGGAAACCATCAGGTAAAGGATAAGCAGACTCTCCGATAATCTGTTGATAACCCAAACCAAAAGACTGATTCTTCACTTTTAGCATTTCCAGAATTCCGATATTTTGCGCATCAATATCAAAGTTGCTACCGTCATTTTTGGCATTGAAATATTTAAACTTGGAATTCAGGGTGAAGTCGGGTTGTTTCCAGGTATGCTCTAGCCCCACATAGTGTTTATTGTAGAGGTCTTCTAAATTGCCGAAGTAGTATTCTGCCTTCAATGATGGCGTGAGCTGATAGCGCAGATCCAGATAATTTAAACCATCCGAGTAAACGGTTTTGCCATTCGCAGTAAAAGAAAATTTCTTAAAATCTTCTTCATTACGCGGTGACACTTTGGTCACTCGGCCTATTTCGGCATAGAGCTGATCAGAAAGTTGTGACTTTAAGTTGGTGCCCCAATACGATGCCAATAACTGACGACTGGCATCTACCGCCGTCACAGGAAGATCCAGCCAGAGTTCACCGACACTGAGCAGTGTTTTGTCATAGCCCAGTTTGAGGGTCGCGCCATATTTTAAATAGTCAGAGGCTTGTGATTGGGTTTGGGGATCAAAGGGCAACACCGTATCTGCGACATGCTTATCTTTGCTTAAACGTACCGCATATTGCACCGAAGCATCCGCCCCGATGGTGATTGCTTTGTCTGCGATTTGTAGGGGTGTATCCTGCATATTTGATTTGTAGAATAAAGATGCCGCTTGAGACCAGCTACCGGTATCTTTAAGGCTTGGATTGTCATAGTCACGATTAATATAAGCATTTTTAAGTGTGAATTTCCATTGATCTTGAGTTAGTTGAGCTGTCTCCGCAGCAAAAGCAACTGAGCTAGACCAGCCACCCATTGCCAATAGGGTTGCAACCGTTAAACGCGTAGGGCAGAAGCGCTGTAATAATTTCATAATCCATATCCGAAGTCAGTGCGCCAGTCCTCGGCGCACATGGTTTTATTGCTGAGATAGTGAAGATTGTGGGTTAAAGCTTGTCGCAGGTTGAGCCGCAACCGAGACTTTTAAATTCACCAAGAAAATGGCGAGTGCCGCGATAATGCCGGGAATCGCGATGGCGAGAAAATTCATTTGATGAGGCAATTCAAAGGTGAGTAAAGCACCAGTTAGGACAGGGCCGATGATGGCACCGATTCGGCCAATACCCGAAGCCCATCCCATCCCAGTTGAACGTACTGCGGTTGGGTAGAATTGCGCCACAAAGGTATAGAGTAGAATCTGTGAGCCAATCGTGGCTGCACCTGCGATCGCAATCAGGCTGTACAAAATAAATTGTGGGCTATTGAAACCAAGTAAGATTAGGGCAGCAGCACCAATCACAAACATGCTGGTAATCACGGGTTTTAAGTGGAATCTATCCGCTAATGCACCACCGCCAATCGCGCCAACCATACCTCCAATGTTCAGTGCAAACAGGAATAGCATACTGGCACCTAGAGAATAACCCGCCTGTAACATCAGTTTTGGTAACCAACTACCTAATGCATAGACCATCAACAGACACATAAAGAAGGCTACCCAAAACATAAAGGTGCTGAAACTACGACCTTGTTGGAATAGGGCGCGAACGGGCGCATCAGTCGTGGTAGTTTCATTTAGAACCAGTTCAGAATGATTGCTTAATTCAGTTTCGGGTGCGATTTTACTGACAATCATTTTGGCTTGATCGTGATGATTCGATTTCACTAAGAAAGCCAGTGATTCAGGCAGAAATTTCCAGATCACAGGCAACAGTAACAGCGGAATGCCCGCAATTAAAAACATGATCTGCCAACCCATATCTTTGACTAACCATGCACCCAGTAAGGCAGAACTCATCCCGCCTATGGCATAGCCACTAAACATCAGTGCGACTAAGGTACTGCGGATTTTTTTCGGCGCATATTCAGTCATCAGAGCCACGACATTCGGCATTACACCACCAATGCCAAGCCCTGCGATAAATCGTAAAATGGCAAATTCAGTGGGGCTTTTCGCAAAAGCACCCAAGAAGGTAAAGCCACTAAATAAAGTGACACAGATCATAATGGTTTTTTTACGCCCCAGTTTGTCTGAAAGCGTGCCAAAAATCATGGCACCAAACATCATCCCGAACAAAGCTGCGCTGGCAAGCAATCCCGCTTGCACTGCAGTCAGTGACCATTGCTGCATCAACAAGGGTAGAGCTACCCCGTAAATCACCAGATCATAACCGTCAAAAATAATAATGATGAGACACCAGATTAATACTTTCCAGTGGAATGCCGTAAAACGGGCTTTATCAATAATGTCATTAATATTGACCTTATGTGTATCCATTGCTTCACCTCCAATTTGTGAAGTACCGAGTTATTTTTTATTAAGCTATTTTGTTATTGGGTGAGAGTCAAAAACCTAATTGATATATCTTTATGTCTTTAAGGTATTGTGACTTTATTTGATTAATATATTGAAATTTATGAATTTATTGTTTTTTTGGTTTAATTTGTTTTTAAATATGGGTGAAATATTAAATGGTGAGAATTTTAACTATTTTATGATGTTTAAGTCTTATTTTTATAATTGAAAAATCATTAAATAAACTTATGGTGTGATTAAAATAAGTCAGGATATTTTATTTTACCTCTTGGTTAAAATAATGATGAGCATTTAATTAAGTTGAGTGAGGGGGGATACTTTAAAGTGAGATTTTGGGAATTGCCTTACTGAATTTTGATCGCTTAGCTTTAGGGGCAAAGTAGTCTGTTATTCGACAGCAAGGCGGAGAGTCGAGGGAGTTGTTCTCTTTTTATTAAGCGGATTGTGTTGCTGTGCGTTGAGTGAGAATGAAATGAGCAATCACCCCAATACAAATGCCCCAAAACACCGAACTTAATCCTAAAAAATGCATACCAGAAGCAGTTGCTAGAAAGGTAATCAGTGCGGCATCGCGCTGTTGGTCATTTTTCATAGCAACGGCAATATTGGTGGAAATTGCACCTAGCAAAGCCAAGCCTGCTAACGCAGCAACCAATTCTTTCGGCAGTAAGTTAAACAGCATCACAATACTGCCCGCAAACAGTCCGCCCAGAATATAAAAAATTCCATTGGCAATCCCTGCGATATAGCGTTTTTCTTTCAGTTCATGTGCATCTTTGCCCATACATAACGCTGCTGTAATGGATGCGAGGACGATAGTAATACCGCCAACACAAGCCACAGCGAGAGAGGCAATACTGGTAGCACTGATAATCGGTTTGGCAGGCGTGTCATAGCCACTCAGTTTCATAATCGCCATACCCGGCAAGAACTGACCTGTCAGACTCACGAGGATTAAGGGCAGCGCTAGATTTAAGGTCGAACTCCATGTCCATTCAGGGCTGATCCATTGTGGAATCGCTAGATGAAAACTGAGCTCCACAGGATTCATTTTTCCCAAGAATAAACTGAGTGAAATACCCGCTGCCAATACCCAGATCATGGTATAGCGCGGCATCAGTCGTTTAGCGACCAGAAACACAATCAACATGCTAAACACAATCAGCGGCATGCGATCTGTGGCGGTAAACAGGTTAATGCCAAATTGAAACAAGATGCCTGCCATCATGCCAGCAGCAACATCTTGCGGAATCCATTTCAGTAGTTTGTCGAAACAGCCTGTAATCCCAATGAGAAAAATCACGATGGCAGAGGTGATATAGGCAGCGACCGCCTCATTCAGAGAAATGTCGGGAAATAAGGTGACCAATAAGGCCGTTCCTGGGGCAGACCAAGCAGTAATGACGGGAGTTTTATATTTAATGGAGAGATAAATCCCAGCAACTGCCGCACCGATGGAAATGCCCCAAATCCATGACACCATCATCTCTGTTGAGACATGGGCACGTTGCGCTGCCTGAAAGAAAATAATCAGTGGTCCTGAATAGGAAATCAGCACTGCAAGAAAACCCGCAACCGTGGCTGAAATGGACCAATCTTGTTTTAATGTTTTGAATAGTGTCGACATTCGCTGATGGCCTCCATGCACATCCTGTACTTTATCTGAAATGCAAAAGATCAGGCTTAACCCTGATCTCCACCTCCCACGGGAATGACGCTGCCCGTGATATAGGAGGCATCATCAGATGCAACAAAGACAATCGCTTTGACTTGTTCCTCAATATTGCCATAGCGTCCCATAAAGGTACGGTCTATGGTTTGATCGACGACCTGCTGCATCCAGTCTTTTTCATTTTGACTGAGTGGGTTGCTATTACGCGGTACTTTGCGAGGTGGGGCTTCGGTGCCGCCTGTGGCAATGGCATTGACGCGAATTCCATCTTTGGCATGTTCAAAGGCCAGCGATGCCGTCAGTGCATTAACGCCACCTTTGGCGGCAGAGTAGGGAATACGGTTAATCCCGCGAGTCGCAATCGATGAAACATTGACGATCACACCTGCCTGTTGCTGAATCATTGCAGGCAAGACCGCTCGGCAGCACCATAAAGTTGGAAACAACGAGCGATTCACTTCCTTGATAATTTCCTGTTCAGAGAATTCCTGAAAAGGTTTCATCCAGATTGCACCACCAACATTGTTGATCAGCACATCGACCCGGCCAAAATGTTCAATGGCTCTGCTAACGACGCTTTGTGCACCTGCAAAGCATTCCAGATCGGCTTGAATCGTAATGGCCTCAGCCCCTAAGGCTTTGACTTCAGCCAACACATCCTGCACATAATCAGAACGATCAGCCAAGACCAGTTGCGCACCTTCAGATGCGAGTTGTAACGCAACTCCACGACCAATGCCCTGAGCACTACCTGTGACAATTACCACTTTATGCTTAAATCTTTGAGTTTGAGACATAGCTTGATTTTCCTGTGGCTATTAATTCGCAGAGAACTTTTCGAACAGGAAGTTGGCTGGTTTGATCTGTTCTGTATCTAACCAGCCACGGACGGCTTCGACCATCGGTACAGGACCGCACAGATAAATATCGACATCGCCGCTATTGAGCCATTCAGATTCGATATGACCTGTGACATAGCCTTTACGCGCATGCTGGCTGTCAGGATGAGCAACCACAGTCCGATATTCAAACCAAGGGAATTGCGCCTGTAATTCTGCTAATTTCTCCAAAGCCACCAGATCAAAGTCGTTGGTCACGCCAAAGACTAAGCGTACAGGTTGGGTTGAACCTTTTTCTTCAAGTACCTGCAACATCGACATAAAAGGAGCAATGCCTGTTCCACCTGCAAGCATCAGCACAGGACGAGTGACATTACGCAGATAGAAACTGCCGAATGGACCTGTGAAGCTCATCTTGTCGCCTGCCTGCGCGGCCTTGCTTAAGAAATCGCTCATTTTGCCATTTGGGACATTACGCACCACAAAACCTGTTAAGCGATTGCCCGGCTTTGAGCTAAATGAATATGAACGGGTTTCACCTGTTTCAGGAATAGCGACATTGACATACTGCCCTGCAAGAAAATGAATATCGGGTTGCCCTTCATCCAGTTGAATATCAAAAGTAATGGTTGAGTCGGAAAGATTTTCGACCCGAGCCAATGTGCCTTGGAAAGAATGAATTTCGGTTTTACAAACATCAGATGACGCCTGAATTTGGAATACTGCATCTGAGCTTGGACGACATTGGCACGCCAAAATATAACCTTGCTCTGCTTCTTCTGGGGTGAGGGCATCTTCGATATAGCTTTCTTCTGGCATGTCATAACTGCCAGATTCGCAGAATGCACGGCAAGTACCACAGGCACCGTCACGGCAATCCAACGGGATATTAATTTTTTGGCGATAGGCTGCATCGGACAGGGTTTCACCTTGAGCAACACTGATAAAACGTGTCACACCATCTTCAAATTGAAGTGCTACATTGTGGTTTGACATGAGACGTATCCTACAAAATAATTTAAATTTGGGGCCCCAACCAACAGTCCATTTGGCTGAGGCGACCTATTTTTTACAGGTGGTAGATATCAATCACTTGATTAATATAGTCATTTTTAAGCACCACATATTTGCTCAGGATTTTTGCTTCATCACCCGAACAATCAATCACATAACGTGACATGCCAAAGTAGCTATAGGTGGTTTTGTAGCGGAAGCTCAAGGTATTCCAGTTGAAGCGAACCGTGAGTTTATCGCCGTCGCGTTCAATCACTTCAATATTGGCAATATTGTGGCAAGTACGGGTATCAGGCATGGTGGCAGAAGAGCGTTCGGTTTTGATTCGGAACACACGATCTTCTAAACCTTGGCGATCTGGATAATAAATCAGGGAAATTTCAGACTGTGGATCTTCGGTGAGCTGATCATTGTCATCCCACGCTGGCATCCAAAAACTGGCTTCAGGCGCATAGCAACTCAGCCAATCATCCCATTGTTCATCATCTAAAAAGCGTGCTTCGCGATAGAGGAATTGGGCAATATTTTCCAAGCTGCTTTTATCTTGAATACTCATGCGTTTTCTCCTTGAGCAGCAATTTGCTTCTCAGCGACAATGGCGTGTTTCATGGTATGCAACCAGTACTGATGTTGTGCCAGATAGAGGCCTTCATCTTCGGTTTTAATTCCGCTTAACATCGGTTTAAGCCCAATTTCATTGGCTGCATCATCAGGGCCATAAATCCAGTGCTTTGAACCACGACACATGTCATTCCATTCCAGCGCGATACCTGCATAACCAGCCTGACAAGCACGGAACTCTTCTAGGTCATCGGGTGTGGCCATGCCTGAGGCATTAAAGAAATCTTCATATTGACGAATACGACGCGCACGCGCTTCTGGGGCTTCCCCTTTCGGTGCAATACAGTAAATTGTCACTTCAGTCCGATCGACCGAAATAGGACGTAACACCCGAATTTGCGAGCCGAACTGATCCATTAAATACACATTTGGATAGAGGCACAGATTACGCGAGCGTTCGATCATCCATTTCGACATGGCTGCACCATATTTCTCGGTATATTCATCTGCTTTCGGGAAGTTTGGGCGATCTTCTGGATTGGCCCATTGCGTCCATAGCAACATATGACCATTTTCAAAACCATAAGAACCACCGCCTTGCTTGCCCCAAGAACCTGCGCTCATGGCACGAATATTATCGGCTGCCTGTGTTTCTTTACGGTGTTGTGTGGTTGCGGCATAGTTCCAGTGCACCGCTGAAACGTGATAACCATCAGCCCCATTTTCAGCCGTGAGTTTCCAATTTCCTTCATAGGTATAAGAGGAGGTACCGCGCAGAACTTCTAAACCATGCTCGGATTGATCAACAATCATGTCGATGATTTTACTGGTTTCACCCAAGAATTCTTCAAGTGAAGGCACATCTTGATTGAGACTGCCAAACAAGAAACCTTTGTAATTCTCAAAACGAGCGACTTTTTTCAGATCATGTGAACCGTCTTGGTTAAAGCAATCCGAATAACCTGCTTCACTTGGGTCTTTAACTTTGAGGAGTTTGCCTGAGTTGTTAAAGGTCCAACCGTGGAAAGGACAGGTATAGGTGGCCTTGTTACCGCGTTTATGACGACAGAGTTGGGCACCACGATGCGAACAAGCATTGATCATGGCATTCAGTTCGCCGTTACGGTTACGGGCGATAATGACAGGTTGACGACCAATATGCGTGGTGTAGAAATCGTTGTTATTGGGGATTTGGCTTTCATGTGCAAGATACACCCAATTGCCTTCGAAAATGTATTTCATTTCAAGGTCAAATAGGGCTTGATCGGTAAATACTGAGCGATGCAGTTTAAATTCACCTGTGTCGATATTATCGACCAGTAATTCATCAATGCGGTCAAGATGGCTGGTATTGATTACAGGAATACGTGGCATGTCCGTTCTCCGACTTTCCAAAACTGTGGAAGTCATCGAGTTGCGCTAAAAGCGTCTCGATATCCTAATAAGTTGAATGTGGCGAGTGTTGTGGCTTGAACCGATAAGGATGAATGTGGGCAGCTGGAATTTAGCGGAAGCGACTCATAACTTCATCGGTTTATCTCTTGTCTATACCTTAAAAGAATGAGTAAACTCTGTCTAAGACCGAATTTATATTTTTATATATCTTAAAGGTATGGAAACCTCATGGAATTACGTCATTTACGGTATTTTGTTGCGGTTGTTGAAGAACAGAGCTTCACCAAGGCCGCAGAAAAACTATTTATTGCTCAACCACCTTTGAGTCGGCAGATTCAAAATTTGGAAAGTGAGTTGGGTATTCAACTGTTTGAGCGAGGCAGTCGGCCTCTACAAACCACACCTGCGGGACATTTCTTTTATCAGCATGCGATTAAACTTTTGTCTAATGCCGAAGAAATTAAAAGTATGGCGAAACGGATTGGGCTGATTGAACGCAGTGTCACCATCGGTTTTGTCGGTTCGCTGCTTTATGGTCTATTGCCACGGATCATCTATTTATTCAGACAACAGCAGCCACATCTCAATATTCAACTGGTTGAAATGAGTACCACCGAGCAGTTGCAAGCCTTAAAAGAAGGTCGAATTGATGTGGGCTTTGGACGTTTGCGGATTAGTGATCCTGCGGTCAGACGGATTTTATTGCGCAAGGAGCGTTTGGTTGTGGCGGCGCATACCAGCCATCCGATTGCACAGCGGACAGAAGGGGTCTATCTGGCAGATCTGATTGATGAAAAGATGTTTATGTATCCGACTTCACCGAAACCGAATTTTTCGACTCAACTGCTGAATATTTTTGCCGAGCATAGTTTAGTGCCGAAAAATATGCATGAAGTGCGGGAAATTCAATTGGCTTTGGGTCTGGTCGCTGCAGGTGAAGGCTTGTGCGTGATTCCTGCCAGTGCCGATACCATTCGTTTTCCACATCTCAATTACATTCCGATTCTGGACAATGGTGCGGTTAGCCCAATCTTTCTGACTGCACGGGCAATGGATCGTAGTGAAGACCTACAGCTGTTATTTGATTGTGTTTATCAGGTCTATGATCTGGAAGGCATTCCGTATCAACGTACCGTGTTTACACTGGATCAGAACCCGATTGATGATTCCAATGGCATTGATTATTAAACATGTATAAAAATGCCTAGTCTTTAAAAAACTAGGCAGATGATCAATCCAGAAATTGACTCGAGATATTTGAAGCGATTATTTGCTTTGTAAGGTTTTTAAATCTTTCAACACTTGATCGGCATGAGTTTGAGTATTCACGCTGGTGTAGTGATACATCACCGCGCCTTGAGGATTAATCAAAAAACTCTCACGTTTGGCAATTTTAGTAATACCCAAGTTTCGTACGATGCCAAATTTAGTGGCTAGTTCGCCCTGATCATCTGCAAGAATTGGGAACGGTAGGCCAAGTTTCTCTGAGAATTTTTGATGTGATGCAACATCATCCAGACTTACACCCAGTACCACAGCATTTGATTTGGTAAATTGTGGATACAGAGATTTAAATTGATTAGCTTCTTGGGTACAGCCTGCGGTGTTGTCTTTAGGATAGAAATAAAGTACCACCCATTTGCCTTTATATTGATTTAAGGTATGCCATTTGCCAGTTTGATCTTGCAGTTTAAAGTCTGGTGCAGATTGCCCAACCCATTCTTTTT
The DNA here is from genome assembly GCF_000369525.1 of Acinetobacter higginsii. Taxonomy (GTDB): domain Bacteria; phylum Pseudomonadota; class Gammaproteobacteria; order Pseudomonadales; family Moraxellaceae; genus Acinetobacter; species Acinetobacter higginsii. Next base: position 2,454,304 of record NZ_KB850072.1, on the reverse strand, counting down.
GAGCGGTATCTTGCTTTGAAAATAAGGTACTTTGTGCGCTACTAAGTGTTGGTGAGCTGATTAAAAAAAGTGAACTACATAAAACGAGAACTTTGGACTTTATCGTATTCATCATGTTGATCTCAAAGTGTAATAGCAGCTACTTTAGCAAATTTAGAGATTGGATGTGGTAGAAAATTCTTTACAGGGTTTTGCTCTGCTTTATATATTTCAATTGAATAGCGATTTAGAAAAAGAAAAGGAAAATCAATGGATGTTGGTGCAGTTCTGATTAAATTAAAAGCAAATAGGCAGGCTGAGGTCGAGGCTTGGCAGCGAGAAATTCAACAACGCAAAGTAGAAGCCATTCAAACACTTCAAGCAGAAGGGGTAACCGTTGAATCTTGGTTTCAACTTGAATTGAATGGCGATCATTATTTGCTCGCCTATATGCGTGCCAAAGATATTGCTCATGCTCAGCAGGTGGCGAGAAATAGTTGCTTGGATATTGATCAAGTTCATCGACAGTTCAAGCAACATTGGGAGCAAGTGATTCCAGCGCAGCTTTTGGTAGATTTGGAAAATAATGAGGAGTGTTAATCAGGGTATACTGCATTGAAGTTTTTGGAAATGAGCAAGCACGTGACCTATAAGATTCTACTTATCACGGGATGGGGCGGTGGTGCCGAATTATTAAAACCTTTACATGAGACTTTAGAACAAAAGGGACATATTGTTGAGCGGCTTAATATCTTTAATGCGCTGAATGATGAGATATTGCAACAGCATGTTGAACTTGCAGTGAAGTTTGATGTGATCATTGGATGGTCGCTTGGTGGACAACTGGCAACCTTATTGGTCGATCAAATTCAACAACAATATGCTGAACCGAAAGTTTTAATTACTTTAGCGTCGAATCCATGTTTTGTGGCTCAAGCAGATTGGACGACTGCCATGCCTGTTGAAACCTTTATGCAATTTAAACAATCATTTGAACAGGATGCGATTAGTACTTTAAAGCGTTTTGGTTTGTTGGTGTGTCAGGGTGCAAGTTCAGCAAAGAAAGATTTCGTAGCTATGCAGAAATTGATTCGTCCACAACCGATTGCATTGCTTCGGGACGGATTACAGTTGTTGGAGCAATTAAACTTGGTTGAGTTGTATAAAAATTATCAGGGTAGGCAATTGCATGTCTTTGCAGAGCATGATGCTTTAGTTCCTTACCAAGTTGTGCAAAAAATTAAAGATTTAGCTGCAAAGAATTTGTCTGTGGTTTCTGTGGAAGGGGCTTCACACGGTTTTCCGTGCTTTATGGTTGAGCAGACTGTGCAAATAATTGAAGATTTTATTCAACAGACGGTTTAATCTTGCTTGAATTGAAAGTTCTCGCAATATATTTTAGATTTTGACACGTTTAAGATGTTCACAAGTTCTTCTGTATGAATTTTCCAAAAAATTGATACTCGGTAAGGTCATCCACAACCTGCGTGGTTATCGTAAAAGTGATGAAGATGGATGAGTAGATATATTTGGATGGGATCAAGAAGTGAACAGGTTTTGTGGATGACAAATGGTTTTGCCTACTTTTCCCGAAAGAAAAGTAGGTCCAGCTGAAGGCTTATCCTAAAATTGGGTGAGTACTCGGAATGACACTGTACAGCACATCATTAAATATTGAATTTATAGAGGTAAAGGATGACAGACCCATTTGATTTAGAACATATATGGCATCCCTATACTTCGATGTTAAATCCATTGCCAACCTTTAAAGTCAAACGTGCTTATGGCGCAACCATCGAACTGGAAGATGGTCGAGCTTTGGTTGATGGCATGTCGTCATGGTGGTGTGCGATTCATGGTTATAACCATCCTGAACTCAACCAAGCGGTTACAGATCAATTGCAGAACATGGCGCATATCATGTTTGGCGGTCTGACCCACGAACCTGCAATTGAATTAGGCAAATTATTATTAAAAATTACGCCGCCGAGTTTAGACAAGATTTTCTACGCAGACTCAGGTTCGGTTGCCGTAGAAGTAGCGTTAAAAATGGCAGTTCAATATTGGGCTGCATTAAACAAACCAGAAAAAACTAATTTTATTACCACCCGTTCTGGCTATCATGGCGATACCTGGAATGCGATGTCTGTCTGTGACCCAGTCACGGGGATGCATCAAATTTTTGGTACAAGTTTACCGAATCGAATTTTTGTACCCGCGCCACAAAGCCGTTTTGATGGCGAATGGAATCCGCAAGATATTCAGCAACTCAAACTGCAGATTGAACAACATCATCACAGTATTGCCGCACTGATTATCGAGCCGATTGTACAAGGCGCAGGCGGCATGCGTTTTTATCATCCTGAATATTTACGTCAGGCCAAAGCGTTATGTGAGCAATACAATTTATTGCTGATCTTTGATGAGATTGCCACGGGTTTTGGACGTACAGGCAAAATGTTTGCATGGGAACACGCGCAGGTCGAACCCGATATTATGTGTATTGGTAAGGGCTTAACCGGCGGTTATATGACACTGTCAGCAACTTTGACCACTAAGCAAGTGGCTGAAAGCATTAGTCGTGGTGAAGCAGGCGTGTTTATGCATGGCCCAACCTTTATGGCGAATCCACTGGCCTGTGCGGTTGCTTTAAGAAGCACCCAATTATTGGTAGAACAGGATTGGCAAGCCAATATTCAACGAATTGAAAAAATTCTGACTGAACAGTTAAATGATTTAGCCCAGCTCGATCACGTTGCTGATGTACGGGTTTTAGGGGCGATTGGTGTGGTTGAATTAACCACCAATGTTGATATGAAAACCTTACAGCAACAGTTTGTTGAACGGGGTATTTGGGTACGACCATTTGGAAAATTGGTCTATGTGATGCCGCCGTATGTGATCACAGATGACGAACTCCATTATTTATTAGCACAGATGAGTGAAGTGGTGAAAAATATGCAGGGAGTAAATAGCAATGTCCTTGCTTGATCATTATGCCGAGCAGCTTGACTTACTTAAACAACAGGGTAATTTCCGTCAATTCACTGCAAATGAGCAATCTGGACGGTGGATTACCATTCAAGATCGAACTATGTTGAATCTCGCATCCAACGACTATTTAGGTTTGGCCGCTGATTTAAGTTTAAGAGAAGAATTTCTTGATACGTTGCATATCGAACGAGCACTCTTTAGTTCATCTTCTTCACGTTTGCTTACGGGTAATTTTGCAGAATATGAACAATTTGAAAATAGCCTAAGCAAAGCCTTTGGTCGCGCTGCCTTACTCTTTAATAGTGGCTACCACATGAATATCGGTATTTTGCCAGCCTTGTGTGATAGCAAAACCGTGATTCTGGCCGATAAACTGGTACATGCCAGTATGATTGATGGCATTCGACTTTCGACTGCTCAATATGTACGTTATCGCCATAATGATTTGCAGCATCTGGAACAGTTATTGCAAAAGTATCATCAAGATGAGCAAGTTGAACGCATTATTGTGGTGACCGAAAGTATTTTTAGTATGGATGGGGACGAGACGGATTTAGCTGCATTGGCGCAGTTAAAGCAACGCTTTGCCAAAACCATGTTGTATGTCGATGAAGCACATGCGATTGGCGTCAGGGGGGAGCAAGGTCTGGGTTGTGCTGAACAATATGGGGTTTTGGATCAGATTGATTTCTTGGTGGGTACCTTTGGTAAAGCAATTGCCTCGGTAGGCGGCTATATCATTTGTGATTCAATCATTCGTGATTATCTAATCAATAAAATGCGCCCATTGATTTTTAGTACAGCTTTGCCTCCAATCTCGATGGCATGGTCAGATTTTATTTTTAATAAAGTGCTGAGCATGCAGCAACAGCGTCAGCATCTGGCTGAGATCAGTCAATATTTACAACAGGCTGTGATTGGAAAAGGTTTCTCGAGCCCATCCAGCAGTCATATCATTCCGATTATCTTGGGTGAAAGCCAAGCTGCGATTGAAAAAGCACGCTATGTACAACAACAAGGTTTTTATGCCATGCCAGTACGCCCACCAACAGTGCCACAGAATAGTTCACGCCTGCGTATTTCATTAACTTCTTTGGTGCAAAAAAATGAATTGGAACAATTGGTGGAGTGTTTGTGAGCATCAATAAAGCACTGGTGGCCCAACGTTTTGCCAAAGCAGGGCAAAGCTATGTCGAGCATGCTGTGGTACAGAAACAGATTAGTGCGCAGTTATTTGAATACCTTAAAGAGTATTGTCCGCAAAACTTGGATTCAGTCCTAGAGATTGGCTGCGGTTCAGGCAATCTCACCTATTTATGTGAGTCTTATTTTCAGGTTGAGCAACTGTTCTTAAATGATCTATATGCAGATGTCGATCAGCATTTTTCAAATTTTAAATCCCCTCTAAATCTCCCCTTTGTTAAGGGGAGACCTAAGGTTGATTGGTTGATCGGTGATATTGAGCAACTGATGTTACCGCAATGTTTGGATGCAGTGATTTCCAGTTCAGCATTACAGTGGATGATTGACCTACCTGCTTTATTGCAGCGAATTTATGCGGCATTAAAACCCAATGCATTTTTCGGTTTTTCTACTTTTGGGCCTGACAATTTGACTGAAATTAAGCAGTTAACAGGACAAGGTTTAACTTATGTTGACTTAGAATCTTTAAAGCGACAGCTTGAACAGCAAGGCTTTGAAATTCTATTGATACATCAAGATCATAAGCAGGTTTATTTTGATCATCCAAAATCTGTATTGCAGCATTTAAAAGCCACAGGCGTGACCGCAACAGCTCAATCACATCGTTGGACCAAGCAATCCTTGCAGCAGTTTTATTTAGATTATCAACAGTTTTATGATAAGCAGGGTTTTCGTCTGACTTACCATCCGATTTATGTGATTGCACGGAGAGCGAAATCTTTATCCTTAGGAGATGAGTAAAATCATGTCAGATCGGTTAACACCCAGAAATAATATCGTGCATGGTTATTTTGCATTAACCATAAGTTTAATTTTTCTGATGTTTTCTGCTTTTCCTTGGGTACTAGTTTGCTTGATTTTGGGTGCTTTACTAATTGGCTTGGGATATGTACGGGTTTGGAAAAAAGATCGAATCCCCAATCCTGTTATAGAGGGAGCGGTTTTGCTGATAATTCTGTTCTCTTTTTGGTCAACGAGTTTGATAACAGATTATATTAATAAAAATGCGCCGCGAAAGACGATCTGTGGTTGGGCTAAAAACATTGAAAAGCCAGGCAGAAGTAGTGGTCGGTTTTTATTGGTGAATGACGAAACGAGCCAATCGTTTTCCTATACTCACCAGATGCAAATACAACCAATGAGTGAAATGTGTCTCGAGTATTCTTTAAATGAGCATTTTGGAGACTATCCTTATATTCATGAAATTTACCCGAGAAAGTCGGATGATTCAGGAAAGGAAATTAAGTAAATGAGTCGTATTTATTTTGTCAGTGGTATTGATACTGAAATTGGTAAAACTTATGCCACAGGTTATCTCGCCAAGCTTTGGACCAAACAGGGACAGCGTGTCATTACCCAAAAATTAGTACAAACGGGGAATGTAGATATCTCCGAAGATATCGAAAAGCATCGTGAAATTATGGGCAGTGGCTGGTTTCAGGAAGATCATGAAAAGCTGACCATGCCTGAAATTTTTACTTATCCTGCTTCGCCGCATTTAGCCACACGTTTGGATGGGCGCGATCTGGATTTTGCCAAGATCGAAGCGGCGACTAAAGAATTGGCGCAGCGCTTTGAGGTGGTACTATTAGAAGGGGCCGGTGGTTTGATGGTGCCTTTAACCACAGAACTGCTGACGATTGATTATATCGCACAGCATCAATTTCCTGTGATTTTGGTTACTTCTGGGCGTTTAGGAAGTATTAATCATACTTTGTTGAGTTTAGAGGCTTTAAAGCAGCGTGGTTTGAGTTTGCATGCTTTGGTGTATAACTTAAGGGATGAGTCGAAAGATCCACTTATTTCGAAAGATACCGCAGATTATTTAAAAGCTTATTTGGCAAAGCATTTTCCAGAAGCAGAATGGGTTGAGTTGGAAAAATTCTAATTTAATTCATTAAATTTAGAATCTTATTCAATAGGGTGAACCACAGCGTCTTCCCGAGTTTTCTCAAATGAATACCACATTGTCTTACTTTTCAGGGATGAAAAGTAACAAAAATCCTTTGTAGGGCTGACGGTATATCCTTATACCGCAGCCCTACGGGCGGCATCCATGCCGCCGTCACGATAGCTAATAGATTTTGGAAGCCATTTAACTAATAAATTTAAGGTGACTAACAATGAATAAAAAGAATTTTATTTTTATAACCCTCTGCCTGTTAGGTCTAATCTCGACTACTCATGCTGCTGTACCTCCAGATAAAACCATTATCAGTTGGATCACTAACTTACAAGATTCAAATGCCAATCCACCCCAAGCCATTCAGATCGATTCTACCGAAGCAGTAAAACTGATCTCAGGAGAAGAAGCCTATTTATCGGGTGTGAGTTTTGAAAATGCAGGACGTAATTTTTGGGCTGGCTATGTGTTAACCCGTCCAAAATTAAAGCAGGCGCGAATCCTAAAAGAGTTTGGCGGTCAATCAAATAGCTTTAAAGTGCATCCAACTGTTTATAAAGGTAAACCGATTCAACTGATCGAAATTGAGAGCGCAGGTTCAGGACAGGGCACAGTCGAGTCGAGTAAAAGCCTAGTTTATTTCACTCAGTGGACCAGCAAACTGATTGCAGAGGTAGAGGAGTCTTCATATGATGGCCGCTATGATGACAAATTAGGGGCAGAAGATTGTCGTACTGGCCGAGATAATTCAGGCTATTTAAATGTGATGCCTTATTCCCCTTATGTCATTCGAACCACCGTGACAGGTGATGCTTGTAGTAACAAACCACAAGGCTATAAAGTGAGCAGTAAACTTATTCCGATCGTGATCAGTGAAATAAAATAAAAAAAGCTAACAAGCGAACTTGTTAGCGCAGGAGTAATGTTTAGTTATTTTATTAATTTTTTGTTTTTATTCTTTAGTTATTACTGACGATACCGATTTTGGTGACATTGCTCTGTTGAGCGAGTGCCATCACCATCGCGATATTCTTATATTCAGCCTGAGCATCAGGCTTAAACTTAATCTGATCCTGATCAGCTTTTTGAGCAACCGAATCAAACAGGGCTTTTAAGGCTGAACGATCAGCAACCGCTTGATCATTCCAAAAAATATGCCCTTGCGCATCAACCCGTAAATTAATAGTTTCGGGTGGCTTCTGATCTGTTGGCGGTGGTGGTGTACCATTTGGCAAATTAATGTTAATGGCGTTGTTTGGAATTGGGATGGTGATAATAAACATAATCAGCAGCACCAACATGACATCAATCAGCGGTGTCATGTTGACGTCGAGCATCACATCTTCTTCATCATTTTTTGAACCCACATTCATACCCATGTGTGATTCTCCTATTATGGTGTAAAAGCAGGGGGAGTCGTAACAAAAGCGATTTTGCCAATCCCTGCTTGCTGTGTTGTGCTGATCACCTGATCTATCGCTTCATAATGTGTTTGTTGATCGCCACGAATATGAACCTCAGGCTGTGGACGTTTTTGTGCTTCGGCCTGTAAACGAGCAAGTAAGGTTTCCTTATTTGCAACATGTTGTTCATTCCAGAAAATATCCCCCGTTTTATTGACGGAAAGCTGAATATTTTGTGGGGTGGTGGCATAAGGTGTATTTTTTTCTTCAGGTAGTTTTACCGGAACAGTGTGTGTGACTACTGGAACTGTGATTAAAAAGATAATCAGCAGCACCAGCATGATGTCGACCAGTGGGGTGGTATTAATTGTTCCGATCACATCATCGTCACTTTGATCTGAATTAATCATCATGCCCATAATGGTGTTCCTTATTTAGAATCACGGTTTGGGTGATTACTGTTTAAGTCACCGCTGAGGAGTACGGCATGTAGGTCTGAACCAAATGAACGGACATTGTCCATGACCGCTTTATTGCGGCGTGTTAACCAGTTATAACCAAGTACAGCAGGAACCGCGACTGCAAGACCAATTGCGGTCATAATCAGTGCTTCACCCACAGGTCCAGCAACTTTATCAATTGATGCTTGGCCTGAAATACCGATTGCAGTAAGCGCGTGATAAATCCCCCAAACTGTTCCAAATAAGCCGACAAATGGTGCGGTTGAACCCACAGTGGCAAGGAAGGCTAGGCCATTACTGAGATGACTTTGCACTTTTTCGATTGCACGTTGAATTGAGATTGTTACCCATGTGTTGAAATCAATACGTTCTAATAAGGTGCCATCGTGATGTTTGGTTGAGCGAATGCCTTTTTCAGCAATATAACGGTAGCTACTATTGCTATTTAAACTTTCTGCAGCGCTATTTAAAGACTCCGCTTCCCAAAAATGGCGTTCAGCTTCTGTGCCATGGTGTTTGATCTTACTTTGTTGGAACACTTTCGACAGAATGATGTACCACGTTCCAATCGACATCAGTACCAAAATAAATAACGTCGATTTTGCGACCAAGTCACCTTCGCGCCAAAGGGCTTCTAAGCCATAAGGGTTATGTACTTTCTCAACAGTTGCAGGTAAGGGCGGCGGGGTTGGTGCTGCTTGTGCTGCGGCATCAGTCGCTACCGTCGTTACGGCTGTGGTTTGCGTGGTTTCATCCGCCCATACGGTTGCAACTGGAAGTAAGGTCGTACCTGCGATGAGGCCAATTGCTGCGATTCGAGAAATACGTTTTGCTGTGTTTGTCATCTTTAAATTCTCCAAAAACTTGTTTGTTTAATGTATTTAATTAGGAAATCGTGAATGGATATTCGATTTCGTACCATTCTTGTTGTGGTACACCGTCTTTCATTGCAGGTTTAAATGTGCACAGGCTATAGGCTTTGACAGCTGCTTTATCTAGGCTTTTACTACCACTCGATTTTTTAACTTTTGAGTCGATCACTTTGCCTGAACCATCAACCAGCACACGAATACGCACTGTACCTTCTTCTTCATTCATCAAGGCTTCACGAGGGTATTCTGGTTTTTGACATCCCGCTTCTCCTTCAGAAACACCGCGTGAAATTCCTGCGGGTTTTGCTGGAGTCGCAGGTGCGGCTGGCGCTGTTGGAGCAGCAACAGGGCTCGGACTTGCTGCAGCAGGCGTAGGTGTTGGTGTCGCAACAGCCGTTTTGGTCGGTTGAGCAGGTGCTGGTTTTTGCACAGGTGTGACTTTCTCCACCTGTTTAGGTGGGTCAGGCATCTTGGCCACTTTTTCGACCATTTTCGGTGGCTCGGGTGGCTTTTCTTTAGGTTTTGGTTCCTCTGGTTTTGGAGGCGGTGGTGGTTTGATGTCCTGAATAATCTGTAGTTCTACAGGCTTATCGACAGGCTTGCTAAAGTCGGTCGCTAAACTTGTCATCAGAATATAGGCGATAATGAGATGTAGAAATAACACCAGACCAATACCGACAAGGCGTTTGGCTGGTTGATTTTCACTCTCAGAAAAGGGGATGCCCATAAATACTCCTGAAATTGTAATCAGTAATTCATATCCATTAGGGGCGGCTTATATCGATTTAGACTGACAACAACCGCTTGGAATGTGATGAAACAGAGGATTACGGTGAATCACTACGACAGAACAATATTCATGCCGTAGTGATGAAACGCATTAAAATTTATAGGTACCGCGAACGAAATAGCTACGACCAACAGCATCTGCATAACGCGGGTCATAACCCATTTGGAAGTTATCGACGACATTTGAAGCCGGTGGTTCAGCATCAAACATATTTTTAAGACCAAGTGTGAGTTCTAGGTTCTTGAAACCTTTATAAGTGCCTGAAAGGTTATAAGTGGTATAGTCGCCTACAGAATGGTCTTGCCCATTAGAGTTTTGGTCTTTATAACCTTTAGAGAAGTTTTGCTGTAAGTTGAGTGCCCAGTTCTCATAGCGCCAATCTAAATTAGCTGTATGTTTCCAGCGTAAAACGATTGCCTGATAATCCAAGCCTGCATAGCTTCCAGCAACACCAACCCATGGCATGCCTTTGTTTTCTTGGTATTGGTAATCTGTTACATAAGTACCATCAATACTGAGACCAAATTGGCCTGTGCTGGTCATTGGAGAGCGCCAAGCTGCACCGACATCAAATCCTGAGGTTTTGATACCACCTAAATTTTGATTGGTTGTATTGATATAGTTCAGCGAGCCATCTGCATTACGGATGAATTTATCTGCATACTTCACAGGGTCAGCAAAAATGGCAGTCTCTGAAATGGTGGTAATCTGATTTTTGACTTTGATATCGAAATAATCGAGCGTGAAGACCAAGTTTTTGATGGGCTCAAATACCATACCAGCGGTAAATGAATCTGATTTTTCAGGCTCTAGGTTTTGGTTACCACCATTTTGTCGATCAAATTGCATACCACAGTCACGTGCAGGTAATGCACCCGCTGCTGGAACACCACCAGGGCAAAGTAGCGGATCATTATACGTTGCAGCTGTATTGGTGACGGATTTAGGTGAATGCATTTCTTGTAATGTCGGTGCTCTAAAACCTTTGGTATAGCTTGTTCTAAACATTAACTGTTTGATTGGTTCCCAACGAAGGGAGAATTTGGGATTAAAGGTATCACCAAAATCACTGTAATCATCATATCGAGCTGCAAGCTGAGCTTCTAAAGTTTTATGCAAAGGGATATGTAATTCTGTGAAAACAGCTTTGATATTGCGTGAACCTTCATTTACGGGTTCATTTGGATCGACTCCTGTACTTGGTGCAACACTTGCAATTTCAGCCAGTGTCTTCGATTGCCAATCATCACGGCGATAACTTGCACCAACAGCAAAACCGACATCACCAGCTGGTAATGTATAGATCGGGCGGCTTGCAGTGAAATCGACTGTAGTTGAGTCTAATTTGGCATCTAGATATTTACCTTTAACGCTTAAGCCATTCCATACATCACTATCGGCTGAGCTTTGTGCACCAAAGGGATTGAGAGTGCCATCTAATAATGCTGCAGCGGTTTTATTGTAATTAAGGTAACCATTTAAAACGTTATCTGCAGCATTACTACGGGCATAGGTTAGGCCAGTATTAATATCCCAACCATACGCATCACCTTCAAGACCAGCAAAAATCCGGTGTGAATCATTCACGCTATTGCTGATACGATTACCTGCTTGTGAACGTAAATATAATTCTAGTGGGCCACTGACATTATCCATGGCAGGTGTAATACCATTCCCAGGATAATATTTGCTTGATGGGTTCATCGGTAAGTCAAAAAATACGTCAGGCGCAACGGATGTAGTCACTTCACTACGTGCGTAAACGTACTCACCAATCGCATTGAAATGATCATTAATTTTTGCGGTTACACGACCCATGACAGAAACGTCTTCTGTTTTAGGAATAATGCCAATCACAGCTTGACTGTTATAACGGCAGGTCACTCCATCATTACTGAAGAATAGCGGATTATCGCCACATCCTGTTTTGGCATAAGGACTGCCGAATGTACCTGTCTCTGTATCGTATAAATTTGCAGGGAAAGAACCACTACTGGTTCGATTGACACCTAATTCGGGTAATACACCCCCACGACGGCTGACCTTGCGGTCTTTTGCCATGACTTCATCACCACGTCGATAATCAACAACCCCGAAAACATTGAATCCATTTTCTTCTAAATCACCATAACCACCAAAAATGGAATAGTTTTGTTGCTCGCCACCTGTTTGTTCTGGTTTTTGATAGTCGGCACTGAAATTTAAACCGCTAAATTGTTTTTTAGTAATAAAGTTGACTACACCGCCAATCGCATCGGTACCATAGATCGCTGATGCACCATCTTTCAGCACTTCAATACGATCAAGCATAGCCAGTGGAATGATATTTAAATTGGTCACACCGCTGTCATAGGCATTGGCTGCCAAACGACGACCATTGAGCAAAACCAAGGTCTTGTTGGCACCAATTCCCCTTAAATTTGCAGCAGATCCCTGTGTTTTACTGGTTCCTACATTTGAAGCCGTGACAAAATTTGATTGATTGGCTGTAATTTTTGAGAGTGCTTCTTCGGTTGTTGTGACCCCTTGTTTTAGAATTTCATCCACTTTGACGATGGTAATCGGTGAAGCACTCTGTGCTGCAACGCCTTTGATGGATGAACCTGTAACAGCAACTTTTACGACTTTGGCTGCTTTTTCCTCGGAAGGCGATTCGGCCTCAGCAGCATGAGCCATGGTTAAACACAGCATACTTAAACTGAGCGTACTGAGTTTAAGCATCGTTTTGCTCGCTTTTGGCAGAGCACTTGGTTGAGCGAAGTTGGCTTTTTTCATTGATTATTTAACCCCTAAATGGATTGCCACTCTAAAAATTCAATAAATCCGTTTTAGCAAGAGCTGTGCCAAACCCTATTTTTAGATTTCGCTTAATGTAGAATAAAATGTGTAAAAGTGTTTTAGTTTTTATATATAAGCTTTTCATATTTTTACTAAATATTAAAAATATTGAAATAATTTTAAATGTGGATTGGTTAACATAAAGTTCCAAATAAGGTATGTTTTTGTAATGCATTAAAATGAATCATAAAGTTTTATTTTTGCTTTTTTGTGGTGCAAATCATCTTTTGTTGTTATAAAACATATGGTTTATTATTTTTATTTCATTGAAATGGAAAATAATATATAAAAATATGATTTGGCATAAAGTTACTTTTATTTAAGATGCGTGAAAACTAGATCTGCTAAGAATACGTTTTGATTAAAAAATAAACATAATTTTTTTATTTGAAAAGTGGCATGAAATTAGCAAGGTAATTTTCGATCTTTAAGGGGTTTTTCTTTTAACTTAATTTTTCCAACTGGTAAAACATCATTAAATAAATGATTTTTTAATAAAAAGTTGGAATGAGACACGCTGAAAGGGAAACGGTTGTAGTGTTGAATGCTATGCAAAAGTCTAGTATTTATTAAAAAACGATGATGTGAGCACTGATTTGAAGTCAACTTTTTTTACGGTCACTGTATTATCAACCGTTATTGCATTTATGCCGATGGGGTATGCAAAAACACCTGCTCAGGCAGATAAAGTACTCCGTGTTGCTTTTGAAGCCCCAGATGATGGTTTTGATATGGTTAAAACTTTTAATTTTTACAGCGGAAATGTCGCCGATGTAATTTTTGAAAGATTGCTTCAATACGATTATCTCGCTAACCCAGTAAAATTGGTTCCATCAACAGCAGAAAGCCTACCTGTGATTGAAAAAAATGGTCAGATTTATATATTTAAAATAAAACCAGGGATTTATTTTACCGATGATCCTGCGTTTAAAGGTAAACGCAGAGAGCTGGTTGCAGAGGATTATGTCTATTCCATTAAGCGGATATTAGATCCTAAAAATCATGCCTCAGCATTTTCTTTTATTGATAATAAAATTGTGGGTGCAAATGCACTGGTGGACCAAGCCAAAAAAACGGGCACATTTAACTATGATGCCAAGATTGACGGCGTTAAAGCACTGGATAAATATACGATTCAATTTACCCTGACGCAACCTGATTATAATTTCCCTTATATTTTGGCCTATAGCACCTTTGGTGCGACTGCACGGGAAGTGGTTGAATACTATAAAGATCGATTAGCCATGCATCCTGTGGGAACAGGGCCTTATATGCTGAGCAAATATGTACCCCGCAGCAAGATCGAATTAGTTGCAAATCCTGATTATCGCGGTTTTGTCTGGAATTTTAAATCGACAGGTACGGCGTGGGATAACCAGCTGGTTAAAGAAATGAGTGGCAAGCAAATGCCGCAAATTGGCAAAGTCAATATCAGCATTATCGAAGAAGAACAATCACGTTGGCTCGCTTTTCAGTCCAAACAACTGGATTTTGATAAGGTCACTTCAAGTGCAATTCCTAAAGTACTTGATCAAAATAATCAGTTAAAAGCAGAAATGCAAAAGCAGGGTATACGTTTGTATGCCAATAAAGAGGCAGAGATCACCTATTCAATGTTGAATATGCGTGATCCTGTTGTTGGTGGGAATAGCCTCGATAAAATTGCGTTAAGACGTGCCATCGCTATGTCTTTTAATGTCAATGAATATATTCGTATCTTAAGAAAAGGTCAGGCGGTTAAGGCTGAAATGCTGGTACCTGCAGGCATTAATGGTCATAACCCGAATTATCGCAGTAGCATTGGTTACAATCCTGCTTTAGCCAATAAATTATTGGATCATTTCGGCTATAAAAAAGGTCCAGATGGCTATCGTAATCTGCCCAATGGCAAGCCTTTAACCTTAAAAATAAATACCGAGAGTGGTACAGCTTCCGTGATGTATTCTGAATTGTGGAAGAAAAATCTAGATGCAATCGGGGTTCGGGCAGACTTTAAAGTCAGTAATTTTGCCGATAACTTAAAAGCCGCAACCCAGTGTCAATACATGATGTGGAGTGGCGCATGGCATGCGGATTATCCAGAGGGTGAAAATTTCACGCAATTGCTTTATGGTCCGAATGTGGGTCGTGGTAATCAATCCTGTTATCAGTCAGCTGCTTATGACAATTTATATAAACAGGCGATGCAGCAAGCCCCTGAAAAACGTATGCCATTCTATGAAAAAATGAGTCGCCAAATTGAAGCAGATGGAACGTGGATTTTACAAGATACACGGATTCGGAACTGGTTGATTCAACCTGAGGTGCAGGGATTTAAAGCTCATCCAATTATGAATACCAACTGGCAATACTTAGATATTGTTTCACCAAATCAAAAATAAGTGATGTGTTTATGATGAAGCAAAATTTTAAACTTTCGATGCAACGGACTAGTCTGGCGCTGTTATTGGGGACAACATTAAGTCTAGGGGTAACGATTACAGAAGCGAAAAGCCCTGCCGATCCAAAAAAAGTCTTACGTTATGCCTTTCCAGTGGCGGAAACGGGATTTGATCCCGTAGCGACACAAGACCTGTATTCGGCTCATGTCTTATATTCTATTTTTGAAACGCTCTATACCTACGATTATTTAGCTTCGCCTGCCAAGTTGGTGCCAAAAACGGCAGTGGCATTACCTGAAGTGAGTGCGGATGGGTTGACCTATACCATTCGGATTCAGAAAGGGATTTATTTCACACCTGATCCTGCATTTAAAGGCAAGTCACGTGAACTCACCGCTGCTGATTATGCGTATTCATTTAAACGCTTACTTGATCCAAATCTGCATTCTCCTAACAGCTGGTTATTTGAAGATAAAATTGTGGGCATTGAACCGCTTATTCAACAAGCCAGTAAAACAGGAAAGTTTAATTATGATCAGCCGATCGCGGGACTACAAACGCCTGATCGTTATACTTTGGTGATTCGTTTAAAAGAACCGAATCATAATTTTCCGATGCTATTGGCGCATCAACCCACGGGTGCAGTGGCACGTGAAGTGATTGAAAAATATCGTGATAAGGCGGGCTATGTAATGGGACGTCCTGTAGGAACAGGTCCTTATATGCTGTCACATTGGACACCAGGTTCACGGATTATATTGAAGGCAAATCCAGATTATCGTGGTTTTACATGGGACTTTAAGGCCAGCACTCCTGAAGATCAAAAAATCGTACAACAGATGCAAGGCAAAAAAATGCCACAAATCGGTGTGGTCGATATTCAAGTCATTGAAGAATCACAATCGGGTTGGCTGTCATTCCAAAAAGATGGTTTGGACTTATTTACACTCGATGGTGAATTACCTGCACAGGCTTTGCAATCTGATGGTTCATTAAAACCTGAACTTGCCAAGAAGGGCATTCAATTGTCTCGTATCTCAGATCCTTCGATTGATTATTTGTATTGGAATATCCAAAACCCCGTAGTAGGTGGTTTTAGTAAAGATAAGATTGCATTGCGTCGCGCGATGTCTATGGCAGTTTCTAAAGAAAAATTTATCACGGTCTTGGCCAAAGGCAATGCCAAAAAATTAGAATCACCGATTCCATATGGTGTCGCAGGGCATGATCCAAATTATAAAAGCAGTATTCCTTATTCTGTAAAAGCAGCCAATTTGCTATTGGATCGCTACAACTACAAAGTAGGTAAGGATGGTTGGCGAACTTTACCTGATGGAAAGCCTTTAGTGATTGAGTTTATGCCATCGACCAGCAGTGCACGAAGTATGCAAATGGCCGAGTTACTCAAGAAAGATTTAACCAATATTAAAATTAATATGGTGTCGAAGCCTGTTCCTTTCGCGGAAGGTTTAAAAGCGGAGAAACAATGTAAAACCATGTTTAAGGCTTCGGCTTGGATTGCAGATTATCCTGACGCAGATAATTTTGTGCAGTTGTTTTATGGCAAAAATATTCATGCAACCAATCATACCTGCTTCAAATTACCCGAATATGACCGTCTCTATGAGCAATCATTGAGACTTGAGGATGGCCCTGAGCGCGATATGCTGTATCGCAAAATGTCACGGTTGTTAGAGTTTTATTCGCCCGTACAATTTATGTCGACCCGTTACCGCACCGTGGTCGCGCAACCGCGTGTGATTGGTTATAAAAAACACCCTGTTCTGCCAGCAGAATGGATGTATATCGATATTCAAGACAAGAAATAACAAACAGATTAAATTGGAGAAAGCGCATGGCGAAAAGAATATTGAAGTTGTCGACACTGGGACTGTTATCGATGGCGGTCACGGGGATGAGTCAAGGCATTTGGGCTGAAAGCACACGAACCACGTTACCGATTTTAAAAAGCAGTGAAAGTGCACAATGGTGCGATGCTAATTTACAGACTTTAAAGCAGCGTATTTCTCAACTGGAAAAACAAAGCATTAAACCGCAATCCGATGCTGCACCTGTGTTGGCAGAGTGGGATCAATTAATGGCAACTTTCGAGAATTTTGCTGGGCCGATTAGCCTGTATAGCAATGTTGATCCAGATGCTAAATTACGCCAAGCCGCTGAAGATTGCGAAGTTAAGTTGAATCAACTACAAACCGAAATTTATCAGAATCCGAAGTTATACCAACGTTTTAAAAACACCAAAGCCAACGATGCAATCGATACTAAGTACCGCCAAGATATTCTTGATGCCTTTGAAGATACAGGGGTACAACTTTCACCCGAAAAAAGAGCACGGGTCAAAACAATTTTTGATGAGTTGACCAAACTTTCGCAAGAATTCTCCCGCAATATTCGTGATAATCCAGAAAAATTAGAATTTACGCCTGCCGAGCTAAAAGGCTTACCAGATAGTTATATTTCAGGCCTAAAGAAAAATGACAAAGGCAATTATTTATTAGGGTTTGAATATCCAGAGTACCAACCGTTTATGGAGTTGGCCGACAGTGATGATGCACGCAAACGTTATCAAACTGCATTTACACGTCGTGGTACAGAAAAGAACTTAGTCTTGCTTAAACAGATTATTGACTTACGTTATGAATTGGCGCAACTGTTTGGTCAGCCAAGCTATGCCGATTGGGCGCTAAAAAAACGTATGGCGAAAACGCCAAAAACGGTTAACACCTTTTTGGCCGATGTACACAACGTTGTTGCACCACTTGAGCAAAAAGAAGTGGAGGAGTTACGTGCATTTAAAGCCAAAACCTTGAACACAACTGTAGAAAAAGCTGAAATTAACCGTTGGAATGTGAACTATTGGAGTGAAAAACTCCGTAAAGACAAATACCAGATAGACCAAGAAAAACTGCGTGATTATTTCCCGACCTTAGCGGCACAAAAGTGGTTATTTGCGATTTCATCTGATCTTTATGGGATTGAATTTAAGCCAGCCAAAGTTGATGCTTGGCAAGACGAGGTGGAGTATTACGATGTCACTGACAAAAAAACAGGTGAAGTTCTTGGTGGCCTATACATGGATAAATTCCCACGTGAAGGCAAGTATGGGCATGCAGCGGTCTGGGGTGTATATGGCGGCAGTACACTGAGCAAGCGTAAACCAATTTCAGTGTTGGTCACTAACTTTAACCGCAAAGGTTTAAATAGTGATGAGCTGGAAACCTTTGTACATGAGTTTGGTCATGCCCTACATGGCATTTTATCGAAAACCCGCTATTCAGGTCAGTCGGGTACATCGGTAGAGCGCGACTTTGTCGAAGCACCATCACAAATGTATGAAGAGTGGGCGCGTCGTAAAGAAACCTTGTCTAAAGTGGCCGATTATTGTAATCCAGCTTGTCCACGCGTAGACGATGCCCTAATTGCACGCCTTAAATCGGTACACAATTATGGACGTGGTTTGCGTTATGCACGTCAAACCTTATATGCACAATATGACATGGCTTTACACGGTGCGGATGCGCTGAAAGTACAGCCGATGGATGTCTGGAAAAAAATGGAATCGGCAACCGCTTTGGGTTATGTACCGAACACCGAGTTCCCTGGTCAGTTTGGCCATCTGATGGGTTATCAAGCGGGTTATTATGGCTATATGTGGTCTGAAGTCTTAGCCTTAGATATGTTGTCGGCTTTTGGCGATAACCTGAATAATCCAGAAGTGGGACAACGCTACCGTCAGGCGATTTTGTCACAAGGTAGTCAAAAGAATGCAGCGAAACTGGTTAAAGACTTCTTAGGCAGAGAGCCCGATAACAAAGCCTTCTTTAATGAAATTACAGGTCAACGGGTCAAATAAGGATTTGCCATTATGCTTGCTTATGTCGTGCGTAGACTATGGCAAATGATCCCGACCATGTTGGGTGTCATTTTGCTAATCTTCTTCTTGTTTAACTGGGTGGGGGGAGATCCTGCATATATCTTGGCAGGAAAAATGTCCAACCCTGAGCAAATTGAAAACATCCGTAAACAGTTGGGGGTTGATCAACCTTATTATGTGCAGCTGTGGATTTTTATTAAACAGATTCTGACTTTTGATTATGGTGCCAGTTGGAGTACAGGCGAATCTGTTTCGCAGATTATTTTGACCCGACTAGGCCCATCACTGACCTTATTGATTCCATTGACCATTTTACAAACCGTGATTTCAATCATCTTGGCATTGGCGGTTGCATCGGTTCGTGGTTCATTGACCGATCGTATGGTGATGATGCTGTGTACCATTGGCATGTCGATCAGTATCTTGGTATATATCATCATCTTCCAATATGTTTTGGCCTATCAGTTAAGTTGGTTCCCAGTACAAGGCTGGAGTGATAGTTTTAGTCAAAATTTATTCCATTATGCTCTGTTGCCGATCTTAATCATGTTGGTGGTGAGTATTGCCCCAACACTACGTTTGTATCGAAGCTTCGTCTTAGACGAAATTAACCAAGATTATGTGCGGACTGCGCGTGCCAAAGGCGTAGGTGAGTCTCGGGTACTCGGTGTGCATGTATTGCGTAATGCCTCGATTCCGATTGTCACTGAAGTGATGGCTAGTCTGCCTGCCTTATTGATTGGTGCTTTCCTGATTGAACGTTTCTTTGGTATTCCGGGCATAGGTCGGGAAATTATTATTGCGGTTGAACGCAGTGATTTTCCTGTGATTAAAGCCATCACCGTATATATCGCTGCAGTCACCATGATTTTTAACTTGATCGCCGATCTGATTTATAAGCTCCTCGATCCTCGTGTGCAGTTGAAATAGGAGGATGACGATGCTCAGTACAATTTTTAAAAGCAAAGCTGCCTCGAATGAATCTTCTGCGTCAACAGGATTGTGGCATTTGGCCTTGAATCGATTGAAGTCAGATCGAATCGCCGTGGTGTCTTTTTTGGTGGTGTTATTTTATTTCATCCTGCTCGCTTTATCGATGACAGGGGTAATAGCCTCTAATTGGAATAAAGAAGTTGCAGTCAGTTATGCACCACCCACTTTCTTGGGTGCGGATACAGAGTCAGATCAAATTAAGGCAACTACAGAAAACACAGCAACTTTGCCTGAAAATCCTGTTGATCCTCTGAAAGACGTGATTCAGCAGCTGAATGCGGAAATTCAAGCTGAACAGCAAGGTGGCTCAGTCATTGATAATTATGGCGTGGTTGATCCTTTGGCTGAGGATATGCAGCAGATTGATCAGCAACTCGGTGGGCATTTACTCGATCAAAAGCAAGAGCTCAAAACTACTTTGCCTTTTGGGGCGGATAAGTGGGGACAAGATGTGTTGCTAAAAACCATCAAAGGTGCTGAAACTTCAATTCTGGTCGGTTTATTGTCTGCGCTATTGGCGGTGGTGATTGGTACTTTTTTGGGTGCAATTGCAGGTTATTTTGGTGGCTGGGTTGATGATGTTTTGAACTGGTTCTATAACATTTTTACCTCGATTCCTTATCTGTTGTTGGTGTTGGCCATTGCGGCTGTCCTGCAACAAAAAGGCATTCTGTCGATTGTGTTGATCTTGGGTTTAACTGGTTGGACGGGGGTGTTCCGTCTGATTCGTGCCGAATATATGAAACATAAATCGCGCGAATATGTTCTGGCAGCCAAAGCCATTGGAGTGAGTCATCTACGTCGTATGTTTGTACATATCTTCCCAAACGTGAGTCATATTGCCTTGGTACAGATTTCGATTTTGGTGGTGTCATTTATTAAATCCGAAGTCATTCTGAGCTTCCTTGGTTTTGGTGTGCCTGTCGGCGTAGTGTCTTGGGGCAGTATGTTGAATGAAGCGCAAAGTGAGCTGATCTTAGGTAAATGGTGGCAATTGGCTGCTGCATCTATCGCAATGGCGGTGTTAGTCACTGCATTCTCGATGTTTACAGATGCCTTACGTGATGCTTTAGATCCTAAGTTGAAATAGCGGAGAGACAAAATGCAATATCAGAATGAAACAACGCTATTACGTGTCGATGATCTCCGTGTCAGCTTTAAGGGTGAAAATAAGCAGTGGATTGAAACAGTCAAAGGGATTTCATTTTCAATTCCTAAAAATAAAACTGTAGCACTGGTTGGTGAGTCGGGCAGTGGTAAATCGGTCACTTCCCTAGCGGTGATGGGGCTGTTGCCAAAAGGGCAAAGTCAAATTGCCGAACAGAGTCAAATTTGCTTTGAAGGTAAAGATTTACTCAATTTATCGGCCAAAGAGATTCGCAAAATTTGTGGTAAAGACATTGCCATGATTTTTCAGGAACCGATGTCCTCGTTGAATCCTGTCTTTACCGTGGGAGATCAAATTGCTGAGGTGTTATGTATTCATTTGGGCATGGGACGTAAGCAGGCCAGAGCACGGGTACTTGAATTACTGAAAGAAGTCGGTATTCCTGCACCAGAAACCAAGATCGATGCTTATCCGAGTCAGCTTTCAGGTGGGCAACAGCAACGGGTGATGATTGCGATGGCAATTGCCTGTGAGCCGAAGTTACTGATTGCGGATGAACCAACAACAGCCTTAGATGTCACCATCCAAAAGCAGATCATTGATTTGTTGGAGTCATTACGACAACGCCATGAAATGTCGATGCTGTTTATTACTCATGATTTAGCCTTGGTGGGTGAAATCGCAGATGAAGTGATCGTGATGCGTCATGGTGAGATTCGGGAAAGTGGTCCAGTTGAACAGGTGCTGGAACAACCACAAGATGTGTATACCCGTGCTTTGCTGCATTGTCGTCCACAGTTGGCGACTCGTCCATACCGTTTGCCTGTGACCAGTGATTTTATGCAGCAGGACGAAAATGGACAACTGATCGAAGCCACCAATCTGTCTGATTTAAACCTGAAACAACGTGTCCGTGGTCTGACTGGCGATGAGCCGATTGTGCTCGATGTAAAAGATCTGAAAAAGTCATTTTATAGTCGTAAGGGTTTGTGGGGACAAGAAGAATTTCAAGCGGTTAAAGGTGTCTCTTTTCAATTGGCCAAAGGTAAAACCTTGGGCCTAGTTGGCGAGTCGGGTTCAGGTAAAACCACGATTGGTCTGTTATTGATGCGCTTACATGAAGCCACAGGCGGGGAAGCCTTGATTGGTGGAAAAGATATTCTGGCCATGAGTGAGAAAGAGTTTTGTCAGTACCAGCGCAAAATTCAAATCATTTTCCAGAACCCCTATGCTTCACTTAATCCACGCTTTACCATCGGGCAGATTTTATTGGAACCGATGCGGATTCATGGCATAGGTCAGAATGATGCTGTGCGCAAAAAGATGGCATTGGAGCTGTTAGAGCGAGTCAGTTTGCCTGTTCAAGCCTATGACCGTTACCCACATGAGTTTTCTGGTGGTCAACGACAGCGGATTGCGATCGCACGTTGTTTAACCTTGAAACCTGAGATTTTAATCTGCGATGAGTCTGTTTCTGCATTGGATGTTTCGGTACAGGCGCAGGTGTTGAATTTGTTGCAGGATTTACAGGACGAGTTTGGTCTGAGTTATATTTTTATTTCGCATGACTTATCTGTTGTGAAATACATTTCTGATCAAGTCATGGTCATGAATCATGGCGAATTAGTTGAAATTGCTAACTCGGACGAACTGTATTTACATCCACAGCATGAATATACCAAAAAACTGCTGAATGCGATCCCGCAAGGCATTGTTCAGCATAGTTAAAGCCAATAAAAAAACGCTCTTATTAGAGCGTTTTTTTATTTTTTAGGATCAAGAATTAGAACTTCTTAAAGCCTTTGTTGAAACCAATGGTTTTACGACCATTGTTATTATTGGCATTGCCACTAGGACGTTGTTGCTGTGACTGATCTTGTTCATCATCACGACGTTGTTGACGCAAGTAACCACCACGACGTGCTGCCATCGGCTTTTCAGACATACGTTCAGTACGACGTTTTGCCATACCAAATAGACCTGTACCTTGACGTGGTTTTAATTCCACTGATTTTGCCAAGTTATCGATATCGCTTTTATCCAATTCCATCCAACGACCTGTACGTAACTCGCGTGGCAAAATGACAGTGCCGTAACGAGTACGCAATAAGCGGCTGACTTTTAAGCTTTGTGATTCAAAGATACGACGGACTTCACGGTTACGACCTTCTTTAACCACCACTTGATACCAACGGTTAATACCATCGCCACCAATTTCTGAGAATGATTCAAACTTGGCTGGACCATCTTCAAGCTCAACACCTTTCAGCATATTATTGCGAATTTGTGGGGTTACTTCGCCCATCACGCGAACAGCATATTCACGCTCAACTTCGTTTGAAGGGTGCATTAAACGGTTGGCAAGTTCACCATCATTGGTGAATAACAATAAGCCAGTACTGTTAATATCCAGACGACCCACCATGACCCAACGGTCGTTGGCAATTTGAGGCAAATGATCAAATACCGTAGGGCGCTTTTCAGGGTCATTACGTGAACAGATTTCACCTTCTGGTTTATAGTAAATTAATACGCGGCGGCGAATTTCATCTTCAATTTGGAATTGTACTTTACGACCATCGATACGAAGTTCATCACCTGGTTCGATACGTTCGCCAACTTGGGCAATCTGACCATTGATACTGACACGACCAGCAGCAATGACTTCCTCCATATAGCGACGCGAGCCTAACCCGACTCTCGCTAAAACCTTTTGTAATTTTTCACTCATGACAGCACAACCTTAGACATAATGATCAACAGTTCACCTTTCTCAGGACTTCGGCGCATGTGCGTCGAGTGTCATGAATGCTTCCTTGGCGTTCTGCAGGGGAGGCAATTGACCTAGCGAAGCTAAACCAAATGCATTTAAAAATTGGGGCGTTGTGACTAACAACGCAGGTCTTCCGGGTAAATCTCTGAAACCAGATTCTTTAATCCAGTTCCAGTCAAAAAGCGTTCTTAAATTCTGGCTATTGTTGGATACACCACGAATCTGCTCAATATCGGCACGTGTGACAGGTTGATGGTAAGCAATCACTGCGACAGTTTCGAGTAAAGAGGGTGACAACTTGGTTGGGCGCTCTGGCCAAACCTGTGCAATAACATTTCGATATTTGGCACGTACTTGAAATCGAAAACCTTGCGCAGTTTCAATTAATTCGATTGAACGGCCATGCTGTAACATCGCCAGTTGCTGTAAAAATGTGCGTAATTGCTGCTTATTATATTGGTTTTGAAAAGCTTCTTTTAGACGTGCAAGAGAGACTGGTGAGTCACTGGCGAATAAAATCGCTTCAAGTTGCAATAAAACCTCATGATGAATGTCCTCAAACGACATACCTTCATTTTGCTCAAATTGATCTAAACTCATGCAGCAACTCCTTGAATGGTTAAAGGAGCTTCAATACCTGTATGGATAATCTGAATTCTTTGCTGACGTGTCAGTTCAAGCACCGCCATAAAAGTGACCACCATCCCCATACGACCTTGCATGGGATTTAATAATTCAATAAAACTCAATGCCTCACCTGACGCAAGTTGGCTTTCAATAAAGGCTATACGTTCTTCCAATAATACAGGCTCTTGTGCCACAACATGAGTGATGGGCTCAGGGCGGTTGAATACGCAAAATAAAGCATCATGCAAGGCTTCAACATCATAGCCTTCATAAATAGGGGCAATGTGACCAATACTCACGTTAGCACTAAACGTATCGCGTTCGAAGATTGGCATCTGTCCCAATCGTTCCGCAGCTTGCTTTATACGTAGATAGGTTTCTAAACGGTCAATTAACTCTTGTTTTGGATCTTTTTCAAATTGATCAACAGCGACTGGTTTCGGGAGCAGTAAACGCGATTTCAAATCTGCGAGTAATGCTGCCATGACCATATAATCAGCCGTGAGCTCAATATTCAGTGATTTCATACTATCCATATAGGACAGATATTGAGTGGCAATCGGAGAAATATCGACCTGTAATAAATCAAAGCCATTTTTTTGAATCAGGTAAATCAGAAAGTCTAACGGGCCTTCAAATTGTTCCAGTAAGATTTCAAACGCGGCGGGCGGTATATATAAATCTTCAGGTATGACTTCCTGCCACTCGTCAAGCACGCGAATGGAAGGAGTGGACTCCAAAGTTTGGGGGAGAATTTGGTTCATTACCGTTATAAGCCACGCGAATTTTCAAAAGCATGAAAGATATAATTTTTTGTGCAAAGAGAGGCACATGCTACCAAGAGCAGCTCTATTCTAATCGAAATTGCCAATTTAATAAATTACCTACTTACAAAAACCTTAAAGTTCTCAGGGTATTTTCTGTATTTATGCAAGATTCCATAGGTCATAGAAAAAACTTATGCTTAAATTAGCAACGGAAATCATTCTTTCTTTCAATTATAAATCATCATGAAACATTATTTAAAAACACAACAGAACCAGTTTGGGCAAACCGTAGGCTTTGCCATTGATCATCAACCCAATCAACCGATTAAGCATAATTTAGATGGGCAATCTGTCAAATTGATTCATATTGCTGGTGAAATTTCTGATCAGGCTGCGAATCAAATTTGGGATGCTGTTGCAACGGAAAAGGATGCGGCTTGCTGGACGTATTTGCCTTATGCCGCGCCGCAAAGCCAATTTTTGTTAAAACAGGATTTGCAAAATTTATTTGGTTTTAAAGGCTCAACTCATTTTTTAATTGAAATTGATGGCGAGGTCCAAGGTTGGATTGCTTTGTTAAATCCAAGGCTGGAACAGGGCGCGATCGAAATAGGCAATGTTTACTTTTCCCATCGAATGAAAAAGTCCAAAGCCTCAACGGAGGTAATCTTCTTACTGTTACAACGATGCTTTGCCCATGGCTTTAGGCGTGTAGAGTGGAAATGTGATGATTGTAATGCACCGTCTAAAGCCGCAGCCTTACGTTTTGGTTTTCAGTATGAAGGTTTATTTCGTCAAGATCGGATGACTAAAGGGCATAACCGTAATACAGCATGGTTTTCAATCATTGATGAAGAATGGCCTGATTTAGAAAAAATCTATCAACAATGGCTCAGTCCAGATAATTTTGATGCACAGGGTTTTCAAAAACAGC
The DNA here is from genome assembly GCF_000369525.1 of Acinetobacter higginsii. GTDB lineage: Bacteria > Pseudomonadota > Gammaproteobacteria > Pseudomonadales > Moraxellaceae > Acinetobacter > Acinetobacter higginsii. The sequence continues at coordinate 2,428,383 of NZ_KB850072.1, read as the reverse complement.
GATTGTCTGACTTTTTTGAAGGCTAATGAGCGATTATTAAAATTCGCTTATGCCTTTTTTAAATAATTCATTATAAAGCAACCATTGATTTTCTAGTCATCGGAAAGTAAGGTTTTTTGATTTATTTTGTTGAATTTAATAAATATTTATAAATAATAGCTCGATTATTAAATGAGTGAGAACTCATAGACTATAAAATTAAATAATGAGGGCTAATATGAATATTAAATTTGTTGCAACGGGCCTAATAATTATTGGTGCTCTATTTTGGGGGACTGAGATATATTGGGCTAAGCAGTTTGAACAGCAGGCCAGAGACCATTTCAAAAGTATGGCTTTTGTACAGCAAATGAATGAGGCTATGCGTCGAGCGGGCTACCCGATTAAAGTGGATGCACTCAATCAATACCCTCATATTTTAGTTTATGTCACTTTAACTGAACCAATGACAGAAAACGTAAATAGAGATGATCTAAGAGGGGAAATGGAAAAAGCACATCATCAAATGACATGCGGTTATTTTGATTATATTCAGGAAAAAGAAGCCAGCGACAAATATAAAGATATTGGCAAAGGGGTTGTGAAAGTTATAGAAGAGGATCAGCCAGCCACAACTTATTTTTTTAAAACTTATGATGGCAATGTGTTGTATGAAAAAAAACAGATACTTTCAGAGTGTTCAGCGTTTTTTAAACTAAAGCAAAGTATCGGATATATCTCTTGATTTAAATACCTTGATCATAATTAAAAGACCATACCTAGCCTTTTTGTTGAAGGCATTTAGCAGCTTACGATTCTTTCTGAATCTAAGCTGCATTTTATACAACATTTACTCAAAAGCACTGACATCACCGACACCACGACGTACGACTTCAGGGTTTTCTCCAGATAAATCCACGATACTGGTGGTGGATAAGGTTCCGAATCCACTATCGATAAACACATCAATACGTTTACCCAACTGGTTTTCAATATCAAATGGATCATCCAACGGATCTTTTTGATCAGGCAAAATCAAGGTACTGGTTAACAATGGTTCACCAAGTTCTTTTAATAAAGCCTGTGCAACGGGATTACTTGGAATACGTAGACCAATGGTTTTTTTCTTCGGATGCATTAAACGTTTTGGTACTTCGCTGGTCGCGGGTAAAATAAAAGTCGTAACCGCTGGTGTATTATTTTTTAATAGACGATACATCGCGTTATCGACTTTGGCATAGGTCGCAATATCAGATAAATCACAACACATAATCGCATACTGGTGCTTTGGTCCCAGACCACGAATTTGTGCAATCCGTTCCATTGCGCTTTTATTTCCGATTTGACAACCGATCGCGTACGCAGCATCTGTTGGATAGACCACAACATCACCAGCACGAATACGTTCTACTGCTTGTGTAATTAAGCGAGCCTGTGGATTTTCAGGATGAATATGTAAATGCAACATTATTTTAACTCCCTGATTTATACGGCTAAATTCAGTATGAAACTTGTTAGGGGCATGTTGCAAGTCTTAGATGTGATAATTTTGTCATTTAATCAAGGTATTCACGTTTAAATTCATCGAGTTGTAATGGTGTTCCATTGCGGGTAGACACGCAGATGTAATGAATGAAATGTGCGGCATCGCGGGGTAATTTTGCTTCCCCAGAAAAATAACGTTGTACTTGCGCAAAGACATGATCTTTAAATTGATCTCCATTACCGCCATCGCCTGTTAAGTTATCCAGTGACACACGAAATTTCCGACCAAAGGCAGTCGCAAATAGCCATTCTATGGCTTGAGGTTTAATTTCAACTTGTTCAAACAGGGCCTGTTGTTCTGAACTTCGCCCATCAGGTGCATACCAATAGCCAAGGTCGGAAAGTAGGCGGCGTTGCTCACCAGCAATGCTCCAATGGCTGATTTCATGTAGAGCACTATTGAAGAAACCATGGGCAAATTGGATCTTTGCAGGCTGCTCAGAAGTGGCTGGGAAATATTCTGGTTCAAAATCACCTTTAACAAGTGTGACATTATGGTGGGAAAACCAGTGATTAAAGTGTAAAATAAGCCAATCGACCTGTTCTGGTTCTGTTGTTAACTTTTGCCAAGATGAACGTTGCACTTGATCTAGCGCTAACACAGGAACAGAGGTTGAATGGGTGCTAACAAGTAATGAAGATGTTACTTCAAGTTGCGGCTGCAACAGGTACATTGCTTAATTTACCCCGAGTTCTGTCTAAAGAAGTACAAAATTGTATCTTAATCTTTGACAGAGTACCGATGAATTTGTAGAATTGCCGCCTTAATTATGTCAGCAAATACTTTTCCAAGCCAAATCGAGCCATTTAAATGGGCTGAACAGGGCTTTACATGGTCAGGAACACTGCCATTGTCTCGCTTTGCTCGTATTGCTCGAGAAGCTGTTGGTTCAATTGATGATCAATTGATCAACATAGACTGTAAGCTATCAATGGATATCTATCATCGTATTGTATGGTTAGATGGACATACTGAAGCAAAAGTTCCAATGGTATGCCAACGTTGTTTGGAAGCCGTTGAAATTGAATTGGTTTCAGACTTTCATTTAGCTTTGATTGATGATGAGTCACTGATAGAGCGATTGGATGAGGATGCTGATTTCATCGTTCTAGGTGAAAGTGAATCTTCAAAAAAAGGTGATTATGATGCACCTGCAGTGATAGATTTACTCGCACTACTAGAAGATGAGCTGTTATTGTTGGTGCCTTTATCTCCTAAGCATGATGCTTGTGAGCATAAGCATCAACCTACCACTCCAGATGTTGTCGAAGAGAAACGGGATAATCCGTTTGATGTTTTGGCAGGTCTGAAGGGTAAACTTAACTCATAATTTATGTTATAATGTTGAGTTAAGACAACTGAATTTGTTCTGATCCATTTTTTCGATCTTTGTAAGGAGCCATCATGGCCGTTCAGCAAAACCGTAAAAGTCGCTCTCGCCGTGACATGCGCCGTTCACATGACGCTTTAACCGAGAATGCATTATCTGTAGACCAAACTACTGGTGAAACTCATCGTCGTCACCACGTGACTAAAGACGGTATTTACCGTGGTCGTCAATTATTCGCTAAAGCAGCTGATGCTGAATAATTGAACTATATGCATTAAGCGTTAGCTTAAAGTATAGAAAAAATGGGAGCGAAAGCTCCCTTTTTTGTTGTTTTTCGCAATTATAAAAAGAATTAATCAGTGTTAAATTGCCGCATCGCTAAAGAGTCTATTGTCATTCTCATGTAGAATTATGAGTATTGATAAAATTGGCGGTAGACTAATTTAAGGATTTTTATATGTCGACTAAACGACTTGAGCAGGCTGCTCAAGCAACAAAAACAGCATTTGTTTTTCCTGGTCAGGGTTCTCAAAAAGCAGGTATGCTGGCTGAACTTGCAGAGCAGTTTAGTGTCGTTCAAGATACATTTGCTGAGGCATCAGCTGCACTAGGTTTTGACCTTTGGCAGATTGCCCAAACGGGTGAAGGCTTGGACCAAACTGAAAATACCCAACCTGTGTTACTGACCGCAAGTATCGCGCTATGGCGTGTATGGTTAGAGCTGGGTGGTATTGTGCCGAAATACTTGGCTGGACACTCTTTGGGAGAATACAGTGCGCTTGTTGCAGCGGAAGCAATGAGCTTGGCTGATGCAGTTAAACTGGTTCATTTACGTGGCAAACTGATGCAGAGTGCTGTTCCTTCAGGTGAAGGTGCAATGGCTGCAATTCTCGGTTTGGCTGATGAGAAAGTGGTCGAGCTTTGTCAAAATGCTTCTGCTACAGGTCAAGGTTCAGTTGAAGCCGCAAATTATAATGCGCAAGGCCAAGTCGTAATCGCTGGTAGTGCAGCATTGGTTCAGCAGGTAATGGCAGAAGCAAAAGAACAATCAGGGAAAGCAATTGCATTGCCTGTTTCTGTTCCATCTCATTGCACATTAATGAAACCAGCGGCGGAAAAGTTTGCCGAAGCTTTGGAACAAACTGCCATTGAGCTACCATGCCTTCCTGTAATACAAAATGTCAACGCGGAAATCGCGACAGATGTTGCTCAATTACGTCAGGCGTTAACCGCTCAATTGTACCAATCAGTACAATGGACGCGTACGATGCAATATCTGCAAGATCAGGGTATCCAGTACGTGGTTGAATGTGGCCCGGGTACGGTACTGAGTAATCTTGCTAAGCGATTACCGAACATAGAAAAAGCATTTGCCCTTGATAGCAAAGCACGTATGGAAGATGCCCTAAACGCAGTGTTAGTGGCAGAAGGAAAAATTGCATGACACAACAACGAAAAGTTGCGTTAGTGACAGGAGCAAGCCGAGGCATTGGCGCAGCAATTGCACAGCAACTCATTCAAGACGGTTTTTTTGTGGTTGGTACCGCAACTTCTGAAGCAGGCGCGCAAAAGCTGACAGAAAGCTTTGCTGAACATGGGACAGGTGCTGTACTTGATGTTCGCAATGGCGAAGCGATTGATGCACTGGTTTCAGACATCGAGCAAAAATATGGCTCAGTGTTGATTTTGGTCAACAATGCAGGCATTACCAAAGACAACTTGCTGCTGCGTATGTCAGAAGATGATTGGGACGATATTCTCAATATTCATCTAAAAGCGGTTTATCGTTTGTCTAAGCGTGTATTGAAAGGTATGACCAAAGCACGTTTTGGCCGCATTATTAATATTAGTTCAGTGGTTGCACATTTTGCCAACCCTGGGCAAGCGAACTACTCGGCAGCAAAAGCAGGGATTGAAGCATTCAGTCGTAGTTTAGCCAAAGAGATGGGTAGTCGTCAGATTACAGTGAACAGTGTTGCACCTGGTTTCATTGCCACTGAAATGACTGATCAGTTAAGCGAAGATATTCGTAAAAAAATGACTGATCAAGTAGCTTTAAATCGTCTAGGTGAACCTCAAGATATTGCAAATGCAGTGAGTTTCTTGGCGAGCGATAAGGCTAGTTACATTACTGGTACAGTTTTACACGTAAATGGTGGTCTATACATGGCCTAAGTGGCGATGTATAAACTTTTAAAAAATCTTATATTCAATTAAACTAGTGGCAAATTAAAACGCCACAAGCAATGAGGAGAATTCCTGTGAGCGATATCGAACAACGCATCAAACAAGCAGTAGCTGAACAATTAGGTATGCGTGCTGAAGAGATTAAAAACGAAGCATCTTTCATGGATGACTTAGGTGCTGACTCTTTAGATTTGGTTGAACTTGTAATGTCTTTTGAAAATGATTTTGACATCACGATTCCAGATGAAGATTCAAATGAAATCACAACTGTTCAATCTGCAATCGATTACGTAACTAAAAAACTTGGTTAATCATCTTGCATGATCAAAAGCCACCGCAAGGTGGCTTTTTTGTGTTTGTATGTTTTGCAACAGAATGTTTTTCATTAAGTTCTAATGAATATACATATATTTACAAGACCGCGTTAAATTGAAACTCGAGTGTTTTATTTTTTCTGTATAACTAGATGTAGGTCTATTTTGACTATTATGCATTAATAATTACAGAGGAAATAACAATGGGTCTTTTTGATTTTGTTAAAGGTATTGGTAAGAAAAATACAGCACCAGCTGAACCGCAAGCTGCACCAGCAACGCCAGCTGAACCATCAGCTCAAGAGATTGCGAATAAATTATTAGGTTTGATTAAAAGTTTAGGTCTTCCGATTGATGGTTTATCGGTCACATATAATGGCAATACCGATACAGCAACCATTAAAGGGCAGGTTAAAACCCAAGCAGATAAAGAAAAGATCGTACTTGCTGTCGGAAACATTGATCATGTTGCACAAGTTGATGATCAACTTACCGTGGAAACACCTGAGCCAGAAAGTAAGTTTTATACCGTGAAATCAGGAGACAATCTGTCTAAGATTTCAAAAGAGTATTATGGTGATCCAAACCAGTACAATAAAATTTTTGAAGCAAATCGTCCATTACTCAAAAATGCAGATGATATTTTCCCTGGTCAAGTACTCCGTATTCCACAGTAATTGATCCGAAATAAAAAAAGGCGCGAGATGCGCCTTTTTTATTAAAGATTCATTTGTTCAGGGATGCTTTAAAAGCGTTTTGGAATCTTTTGCCCATTCGGTACTGGTATTTCCGCATGTTTTAACACGCCAAATAACCATGTTTCCGCATGTTGAACCGCAATTTTAAGCGAATCACCGAGTGCTAAACGTCCTGCAATAAAGCTTGCCAATGAACAACCTGAACCGTGGTATTGACCTTCTAAGCGTGGGCAGCGGCTTTCTGCAAGCATTTTGCCATCAGCATAGAGCACGTTGCGGATATGATCAGGCGTATCTTCGTGCCCACCTTTGACCAATACTGCTTTTGCACCCATTTCAAACAGTTTATGTGTGGCCTGTTCAATATCATCAAGACCTGTTAAGGCTCTTAACTCAACCGTATTGGGGGTAATCACCGTTGCTAAAGGAATCAACTCCACGAAGGCTTTGACTAATGTCGCTTGGTCACCCAATGAACCGCCGCTATTTGCCACTAAAACGGGATCTAGGACATATAAATAATCTGGATGTTCTCGTAAAAACTCGGCTAATGCAGCAATATTTTCGGTCGTGCCTAACATGCCTGACTTTACACATTTAATTGGTAAATCACCCACCACCGCATTTGCTTGTGCGAGTAATAATGCTTTTGGCGTTGCTTCAAAACCAAATACTTGCTGTGAGTTTTGAATCGTCAGCGCGGTACATGCAATAGCCGCATGCGCACCACTTTGCCCAATTGCTTCAATATCTGCCTGTAGGCCAGCACCACCAGATGGATCTAGCCCTGAAAAACAAAGTACGGTTGGACGCACTGCAATTTCCTTTTATTCTGCAATCTACTGTAGTATAGGGAAGTTTCGAGAAACTCTCGACTGTGTTGTGTAAGACTGTAAGAGATTGAGCGAATGACGATCAAAAATATTCTCATTGATTTAGATGGAACCTTAACCGATCCTAAAACTGGAATTCATGGTTCAATTCGTTTTGCGCTAGAAAAATTAGGTCAGCCCGTAGCTGATGAGGTCGATCTAGACTGGACTATTGGCCCACCTTTAAAAGCATCTCTGGCAAAATTACTGAATACTCAAGATGATGATCTGGCTGAGCAGGCATTGCTGGCTTATCGTGAGCGTTTCTCAGTGACTGGTTTATTTGAAAATGAAGTATATCCATCGGTCGTTGAGACTTTGCAGCAATTGCAATCACAAGGCTATGCTTTGTTTTTGGCAACAGCAAAGCCTACAGTTTATGCGAAGCAAATTTTGATTCATTTTGATCTAGCTCGATATTTTACCGAAATGTATGGCAGTGAATTGACTGGTGAGAGAACCAATAAGGCGGATTTAATCGCTTATATTCTGGAACAACAGCAGTTAGATGCACGGCAATGTATTATGGTGGGTGATCGTCAATACGACATCATCGGTGCGCGTGCCAATGGCATTGAAACCATTGCTGTGAATTATGGTTATGGCACGGCAGAAGAGTTGGCTCAAGCACAACCTGTGACCCAAATTTCGCAATTTAGTCAGTTGATTGAAGCTGTTGCTGAATTGAACGCCGAGCGAAAAGTTTCATAAAACGAATTGTAAAAAGCCTCGATGATTCGAGGCTTTTTTATCTCTAATTAGACATTGTGTTTTAAGCGGTATTGCACCAGTTCTTCAATGCTAATCACAGTTAAACCATGGGTTTGTGCATAAGCAAGCACTTGAATACCAGAAGCCATAGAGCCATCAGGATTGGTCAATTCACACAATACCCCAGATGGTTTTAAACCTGCTAGACGTGCTAAATCAATTGTACCTTCCGTGTGACCACGACGGCTTAACACACCGCCTTCACGCGCACGTAAAGGAAATACATGACCTGGACGGCTTAAGTCACTCGCTACTGCGCCATCTTTGGTTGCAGCTAAAACAGTGGTGACACGGTCTTTGGCAGACACGCCTGTGGTTACACCTTGTGCCGCTTCAATCGTTACTGTAAATGCTGTTTTAAATTGGCTGGAATTGTCGACGACCATGGGTGGAAGTTCTAAATGATCAGCTAAGGCTTCTGTTAAGCATAAGCAAACAATACCTGAACCATCACGAATCATTTGCGCCATGGTTTCGACAGTTAAAGTTTCAGCAGCAATAATCAAGTCAGCTTCGTTTTCACGATCAAAATCATCCATCACCAATACAGGTTTGCCTTGGCGGATATCTTCTAAAGCTTGTTGAATACGTTGTTCAGCAGGGGAAAGGGCTGAAAAGAAAAGTTCGGGTTGGATTAAACTAGACATAATGAAACGCTCTCGTAAATTGGATACGGTTGAACATTTCAGGACTGATGTAAAAAATAAGCGTGCACAAAAACAACGCAAAAAAGCGTGTTTCAGTGGTTTCGTCTTCTTTCATCCGGACTATACCGTCGGCTTTGGTCTCTCACCAAATCTGCGAGTATATAAAAATATATACAGGCTCGTGGGCTGATTAGGTCATTTGATTAGAATGCCTAACTTACCACCGGTGGGGAATTACACCCCGCCCTGAAGCGATGTGCCTTGATTATAGCCAGATTTTTATGAGAAAAGGCAACTTTTTATAGAATGAATCGTTCTATAAAAATGAAAAAAATTGCTGGGAAGTAGCTCTAGTTTTTCTATCGATCTGTGAAACTGGCAATGGATTTAAATTGAGCATACACTCAAAAGATAAAACAACAATAATTCAGGGAGTCGATAAATGGAGCAAGCAGATAAGACAGAATTAGAACGATTGGCACAACAATTACGTCGGCCTGTGATGAGTCTTCAGCCATTTTCACAACTTTCTAATCATGATTTGGCTTGGCTCAATCAACAATTACAACAGGCCATCAAAAATGAAGATCAGAAAATGAATCGTAGTGTGTACCAAACACCTTTTTTCCTTCGTTGGCTGTTTCGAAAAAATAAAATGAGGGAATAGCATGACTCGATTGGCAGTACAGGCAGAGCTGATTAAGCTCGCTCGCATTTTGCAGGTATCAGAGCAAGAATTAGAGTTTATGCAGTCTTTGGCCCCTGAAAACCTTAGACAGTTTCGGTTTGCGATATTAGAACGACTACAAAATCGGCAGAAAAAGCGTTTCCGTTACCTAGCAGCCTGGGTGAGTTGGTTACCACGTTGGGTGAGTGTTTTTATGGTTAAACACTTTTTAGAACCCTTTATTGTCGCCCAGATTGCAGTGTATTTATCTACAGAAAATTCTTATCGAATAGCGAAGCATTTACCTGCAAAAACCATAGCTGCAATTGCTGTTTATTTAGATCCTCGATTGGCAAGAGAACTACTTGGTTATCTTACTACACATCAAATTACCGACATTACTCAAGTTCTACTAGAGCAGCGGGACTTTGTGACAATTGGTCGTTTTGTCAGTATGTTGTCAGATGCGGTATTACAAGATGTGGCGCAAGTGGTCGAGAGTGAAAGTGATCTGTTAGAAATAGCTTTTTATATTGAGTCCCGAGAGCAAATCGATCATCTGGTGCATGTTTTGCCCAAGCAGCGCATTGAGCAAGCCTTATTGATTGTGGGTGATCCAGCCCAGCGACTGGTATGGCCTAAAGTTTTGGCTTTAATGAGTTATATCAGTTATGGTCTGAAACAGGAACTGGGTGATTTAGCGGTTCAGCAAGGGGAATCCGTTGTGAATGCGATTATTCAAGCCACACAGGAAGACCAATTGTGGGAAGACATGTTGCCTGTCGTGGCCTGTTTGTCGGCGCAAGCACAGAGCTTTGTTGCTAATTTACCGACATTAAGAAGAGTAGAGATTATTCGGAGTATTGTAGAGGCGGCTGATCGTTGTGATTTATGGACGGATATGTTGGTCATTGTGAATTATATGCAAGATGAGGCAAGGGAGGTTGTTGCCACGGCGATTGCCCAAATTGATGAGCAGGTCCTGCATCATATTGCCTATGCATCATTATTACGCTCACAATGGGAAGTTACTTTCGATATTATGCGACGTATGCCAATCGACAAGCAGCAGCTATGTCATCGTATTCTAGATGGTTATATGCAGCAATTAGATCCAGAAACTTATCAATATTTAGATGGGCTATTGGATCGTTATCAGATTCATTCGGCTTAAGCACTAGGCAACGTTTCTCGAATTGGCAATAAGGTTTCTAGAGCATGCTCATAGCCGCGTTCGATTAGTTCATCTAATTTATGCCAGTCAAACATACCGATACCTTCAATGGGCATGCGAATATGTAAATTTGCACGCTCAATGGCCGCGGTCTGAATCATGGTATCGCTGGCGAGGGTTGCCGTCCGCATTAAGATTTCTGCCAGTCTTGGCGCATGAAGCAGTTTATCTTTAATGATTTTATTCCAGTTGAGTAAGGCACTTTGATCAGGTTCATCCAAGCCAATACCAGGTACTCGAATATCATCATGCAGACTCACATTACTGGCAATAATGGTACCTCTTTCTAAGTTTTGCATAACATCTGTGGGGAGATTGTTAATTACACCGCCATCACAGAGCAGGTTTTCATGCCAAGCCACGGGAGGTGCCACACCAGGTACACTCATACTGGTGCCGACCCAAGTCGCAAGTTCACCTTGATCATGAATCACGGCTTGACCTGTCGTAAGGTTGGTTGAAATACAGTAATAGGTCTGTCTGAGCTCTTCAATTCTGCGACTTCCAAAGATGGCCTGTAATCGGGTATGGAAACGTTGCCCACGAATCAGTGAAACGCGAGGCATGGTGTAATCATTGAGGTAATTTCGTGCGACAAAAGTTTCATAAGCAATATGGGTCATTTCCACACTATCAAAACCACAGGCGACTAGCGCCGCCACAAATGCCCCCATACTGGTGCCCCCAACAATATCAATCGGGATATGTAGTTGTTCAAGCGCACGAATTAAACCAATATGGGCAAAGCCACGTGCACCACCACCACCAAGTACCAAGCCAACGCCTTGGCTGGAGATCTGACGAGCGACGGCGCAGATATCGGCCTGTGCCCATGGGTGAATAAAGTAGTGGGCGCGGGCATGATAGAGCTGTTTCCAAATCAATGTATGCGGAGATGGGTCTCCTTCGGAACGCAGTAAAACCAATTCAATTGGACTTTGCCAATCATGCTGATTCAATACATCCGATAGTCTGGTTTGAGTGGGTGTTTGGTTGGCCTCCGCCAAAATCAATATTCGATCAGCTTGATGTAAACAGCGTTTCGACCATTCATCATCACTGCAATCCGCAGCATAGAGTACATAACAGTGTTTTTCCTCTAAATTGGCCAGCCATTGGCGTAGTTTTAAATCTTCACTACTGTAATCTAATGGGGTTTGGCTAAAACCTACCCCAAATAACGCATCAATATGTGCAGCAGTGACTAAACGAACTTGAGGCCAACGTTGTAAGTGCTCGGTCAGTTTTTCTGCCAGATGTGTGGCAGGGATATGTGCGGATACAGGAATTACTGAAAGTGTACGACTGTGTCCCATTGCATGACAATGTTGTAATTCGGGTTGCGAGCGGTGAATGATGAGTCGAGATAAAGCAAATAACACTTTGGGGTGTTGGTGAATGAAATCTAGAAATTGTTGTTGTGGAATACCGAGTAGAGCAGTGTCACGGACTGCATTGACTGTACCTTGATGAGGTTGATTGGAAATGACACCTGTTTCGCCAACAATATCATGGCGACCAAAATACGTCAGTAAGCCTGCCGAAGTGGTCAATTTGACCCGACCATAAGCAACAATATACACATAATCGGCAATATCATGTGCACAATAAAGCTGCTGTCCTGTTTGTAAATGACGAATATGACAGTGAGGCACCAAGCTTTCTAGGGTGGTGTGATCGGAATCAGCAAAGAGGCTAACTTTGCTAAGAAGATGAGTAATATCCATATTGTTCAAATTATCATTATTGTCTTCTTATTGAACAAATTTTGGTGCTATTTTACAAGTTTGCTTGCGTAAAACTTGGCCTTATTTTTCAGTGTTTTTGTATTTTGCCCTAGAGGATGAATGGGCTGTGTTTGTGCAATAAAAAAGCCAGTTCATATTGACTGGCTTTTTGAGAATCTTTATAGGTCTTATGCAATTTGTACAGGAATACAGTTTGCAGTGTGGTTCACTGTATTGTCTGGGTTTGCATAAACTAAACGTGGTTTGTGAAGATTGGCTTCGACTTCAGTAAAGTCACCGAAAGTCGCAATAATCACTAAATCACCAACATCAGCTTGATGGGCTGCGCCACCATTCACTGAAATAATACCTGAGTCATCTTCACCACGGATTGCATAGGTGGTGAAACGTTTGCCGTTAGTGACGTTCCATATGTGGATTTCTTCGTATTCACGAATCCCTGCTAAGTCCATTAATACGCCATCAATTGCACAAGAACCTTCATAATGAAGCTCTGCATGAGTCACAACTGCACGGTGAATTTTACATTTTAATAAACGAGATAGCATGGCTAGCGTCTCCTGAGTAAGACCTAAGATGATTATCTTATGGTTGACTTGTCACGTTTTCCGCGGGCTATAGGCGGTTTGATGCGCATTTTGCGCTTAAAAATGCAATATGGCAAGCGGGATTGATCAACAATTCAGTTTAAGCGGGTTTGTAAGCGTTAATTTGATTCATTGCCTGTGACACTTGTCCATCAACAAGCATTTTCACTTGAGATAGGGCATGGTCAATGGCTGCATCCATTAAGCCTTGTTCACTGCTAGGCGCTTTACCAAGCACATGACCAGAAACGCGTTCTTTGGCACCCGGATGACCAATTCCAATACGTAGACGATGGAAATTAGCACCGATATGCGGGACGATATCGCGGAGACCATTATGTCCACCGTGTCCGCCACCTGTTTTCAAACGAATAATGCCAGGATTCATATCCAGTTCATCATGCGCAATCAGGATTGCTTCAGGTGCAACTTGATAAAATTTAGCGAAAGGGACAACACTTTGACCAGAACGGTTCATAAAAGTGGTAGGAAGTAATAAACGGACATCATGACCTTCGATTTGGCCACGACCACTGTATCCATGAAACTTTGGATCAGCTTTTAAAGAAATGCCATAACGATCTGCAAGCTGTTCAACGAACCAGAAACCTGCATTATGGCGGGTTTGGGCATATTCCTTTCCAGGATTGCCCAAACCAACAATTAGCGAAATATTTGACACTAATTTACGCCTTTAACACTTATGCGCGTTTGAAGTCAGCGTGCATAGGCGTGTTTTTAGCAGGGTGGCGTTGTAACGCTTGGATTTTAACGTTTTCAACTTTGTCACCGATTTTGATTTCGATAACTTCTTCGAAGAAAGCGTTGTTTTCTAAAGCTTTAACGATTTCACGAAGCTCTAAAGTAACGGCTACAGGCTCAGCGCTACCACCATAGATGATTGCTGGGATTTGAGCAGCGTGGCGAAGGCGGCGGCTCGAACCTTTCCCTTGTTGTGCTACTTCACGTGCTTGAGCGTTTAATACGAAGTTTGCCATGGGCATATCCTCATTGAGTTTGAGTAACTAAACTTGCGACCAGTTTAGTGATAGAAAAACCCTAGCGAGCTAGGGTTTAAGAAAAAAAGCTGGGCTATTATAGATAACTATCGAACATTGCGCTAATAGATTCTTCGTTATTGATACGACGAATTGTTTCAGCAACCATGCTAGCAACAGAAACTTGGCGAATTTTACCTAAGCTTAGTGCTTCATCTGAAAGAGGAATTGTGTCAGTAACAACAAGTTCATCAATGACAGAGTTACGAAGGTTATCAATGGCTTTGCCAGATAAAACAGGGTGAGTTGCATAAGCAACAACACGACGAGCACCAAATTGTTTTAGTGCATCGGCCGCTTTGCAAAGCGTACCTGCTGTATCTACCATGTCATCGACGATCACACAGTCGCGATCTTTAACATCACCAATCAAATGCATCACTTGTGATTCATTTGCTTTTTGACGACGTTTATCAATGATAGCCAAATCGATATCACCCATTTGTTTAGCAACAGCACGGGCACGAACCACACCACCAACGTCAGGCGAAACAACCACAAGATTGTGGTGTTGTTGCTGGCGTAGGTCAGCGAGTAATGCTGGCGTACCGTAGATGTTATCAACTGGGATATCGAAGAAACCTTGAATTTGGTCTGCGTGCAAGTCAATCATTACTACACGGTCAATACCAACAGTTGTCAGCATGTCTGCAACAACTTTCGCAGTAATCGGTACACGAGCAGAGCGTGGACGACGATCTTGGCGAGCATAACCAAAGTAAGGAATGACAGCAGTGATACGACCAGCACTTGCACGACGCAAAGCATCAGCCATCACCAAGATTTCCATTAGGTTATCATTGGTAGGGGCACAAGTAGACTGGACGACAAAAACGTCTTTACCACGAACATTCTCAGTAATTTCAACTGAAATTTCACCATCAGAGAACTTGCTAACAGAAGCAGCACCTAAAGGAATATGTAAATGGCTTACGACTTTTTGAGCGAAATGTGGATGAGCACTTCCACTAAAAACGACAAGATTGGGCATGAAGCACCCTTGGCGGTTGGCTTATAATGAATTTGGATGGCAGGGGCGGCTGGATTCGAACCAACGGATGCCGAGATCAAAACCCGGTGCCTTACCACTTGGCGACGCCCCTAATGCGGCAGAACTTTAAAGGTTTTAAAAGATAATGTCAATATATTTGAGCAAATATCAATATAAAACAAGTCTGTCTAAGATATGGCAGGGGCGGCTGGATTCGAACCAACGGATGCCGAGATCAAAACCCGGTGCCTTACCACTTGGCGACGCCCCTAAATTCGATACTATGTAATGGCAGGGGCGGCTGGATTCGAACCAACGGATGCCGAGATCAAAACCCGGTGCCTTACCACTTGGCGACGCCCCTAAAT
>NZ_KB850072.1:2102605-2413376 GCF_000369525.1 Acinetobacter higginsii | reverse complement strand
GTATCTACAGATGAAAATTGGCAGGGGCGGCTGGATTCGAACCAACGGATGCCGAGATCAAAACCCGGTGCCTTACCACTTGGCGACGCCCCTAACAGGTAACTTCAAAATGTCTTAGAGGTGATTCTGCTAAACTGTTGACCAAGTAAGCTTTACAAGGCGCGTTTTGCAAAATTTGCTCTATATCCATTTCATCGGTTACTTCAGTAAAAACACAAGCACCTGTACCTGTAAGCTTTGCTAGACCAAATTGATCTAAATATTGCATTGCTTCATCTACTTCAGGGTATAACTGTCGAGCCAGAGGTTCAAAGTTATTTCCAAAATTAGAAGGTTGTAACTGATAGGCGCAAAATGTAGTGATCTTAGAATCTCTTGTCAATGTTTTTTGCGAAAAAAGCTGTTGAGTGCTGATAAAACAGTCAGGTTTTAAGATTATGAATTTTTTTTGAGCTAAGTCTATGAATGATAAATGTTCACCGATCCCTTCTGCCCATGCATTACGGCCTAAAACAAAGATCGGAACATCCGCCCCAAGCTGTACGCCATAATCGGCTAATTGCTGTTCATTTAAGCCGCATTGCCAGAGCTGATTCAGTACAATCAGTGTGGTTGCTGCATTGGATGAACCACCACCGAGACCAGCACCCATTGGAATATTTTTTTCAATGCTGATAGTTAGCCCACAGATTTTTTTTGCATGTGGGCGTAATAATTGTGCAGCACGATAGATTAAGTTTTGTTCAAGAGTGACTTCGTTCAGACCCTCAATTTGAATGATTTGCTCTGAGCATTGCTCAAAAGTCATCCAGTCATATAGATCAATCAGTTGAAAAATAGTCTGTAATTCATGATAACCATTGTCACGACGACCTGTAATATGCAGAAACAAGTTCAATTTTGCAGGGGAAGGCACTCTAATCATAAAAACAATCTAAATCATCGGTTTTGAATCACCATTGTAATACGGTTTTCTTTGTTATCGGCAAGTGCTTGCTTCAATAAAAGTTTATTGGGAAGGGTTTGCGCATCGTTATAGCTAAAATCAACCGTCCAGCCATCTTCAACTAACTGCTTTAGACGATTACTTTCATCTTTATTCACTTGTGCATTTTGAGTCGCGGGCTTAGCTTGTACCCAATAAGCGAGATGCATAATCGGTGCTTGCCAACCAGTTGCTTTCTCAAGTAACTCTTCAGGTGTTTCAGCCGTAATTAGACCTGTTTTGGCACTGTTTAATGTCACTTCACCCGGTTTACCTTCGATCTGGGTTTTACCAACTCCTAAAATTCCAGTGAGTTCAATATCAAACTGATCCTGTTGTTGAACCCATGTGAAAAAAGCACTGCCAGATTGTTGTGGTGTGCGGACACCGATTTTACCTTGTAAGCTAAAATTATTTTCATCTTGAACTTGTGGTGATGCAATCACTTTATTTGGCTGACTTAAATGTTGGCAACCAGTTAAAAATAGAACACTACTACTACAAACGGTGATGCATAATTTTGAAAACAAGCGCATGAATTTAACTCTTTTTTACGGTGATGGGTAAGATTAAGCTATCAAGTTGTTGTAATTGTGGGGCATTGGCATGTTTTTGTTTCAATTGCTGTAACACCTCGCTAAATTGCGTGAGTGCGCCTTGCATATATAGGGCTTTGGCATAACGAATACCAATATTGACATTCTCACTCAACGAATACGCTTGGCCCAAGACTTTGGATGCGGTATCAAAATCATTTTGTAAAAAGGCGATATAGCCTAAGGTGTCTAGGATAGATGCCTGTTCTGGGGCAAAATCTAGCGCTAGTTCTGCATATTTACGTGCTTCTTTAAGGCGACGGTTTTGTAGTGCCAGTGTATAGGCATAAGCATTGAGATAGGTTGGGCTGTTGGGCTCAATTATTAAGAGTTGCTTTAATGTTTTGTCTAATTTATCTCGATCGGTATATGGATCGAGTAATAATACTTCGGCATAGATCAATTCTGGATCATCAGGCAAACTCTTAATTGCTTCATCCAGTAAAGCAAGAGCTGCTTTTTTATTATCCATCTTCTTTAAAATATCGGCCTGTGCTTGATATAAGAAACTGGCATGTTGTGGATAATTCACCCGTTCTTGGGTCAAGAAGCGTAAGGCATCATTCAGTTGACCTTGTTTTTCAAAGATCGCAATCATATTGCGTCGAGAAACGATATATAAACTACCATCGACTAGGCGATAGTATGCTTTTGCAGTTTCATAATGTTGTTTTCGTTGTGCATTGATCGCAAGGTAATAATAAGCCTCATTTTGGTATTTTGCCGATGAGCGCAATTCAACCAGATATTGTTCGGCTTTTTCGTATTGCTTTAAGTCAATACTGGTCAAGCCTGCAATAAAAAGCGCTTCTTCTGCCTTGGGATGATCTTTAATAATATCTTCAAGTTTATCCAAGGCTTCTTGTTGCTGATTAATTTGAATGTAATAGCGCGCTTCCGCCATTCGTACATCAATATTATTCTTATTTTTGCGACTGGCTTGAGCAAACCATTTTTGAGTTTCCTCATCATTGCGCAAAGCCATCAATAAATTAGCTTTCATTAAAATGAAACTGGTTGATTTTGAACGTTTGCGTAATGCACGATTAATATTATTCAGTGCTTGTTCATACAAACCATCTTGCGCTTCTAAACCTGCAATTAAAGCGAGAATAGAGGGATTGTTGCGCTCCTCACTGGCACGGAGCGCATTGAGTAGAATCTCACGATCCTGTGCCTGTTCAGGTGCAATACCCGCCAGAATCTGTTCAAGATCGGCAGTAGGATCAATATTGAGAATCTTATCCAGCGTCTTGGCTGCTAACTCATATTCATGTGTTTTTAACGCGATATGAGACAAATAGAACAGGGCTGGAACATCTTTGGGTTCTTGTTCAACCCAATGTGTGGCAATATTTAAAGCAGCTTGTAAATCATTGTATTCTAAAGCAATGTCTAAGGCACGTTGTTTAATGGTGGTTGAGTTACTACGAATCGCAAGCACAGTATAATTATGTAGTGCCGTTGCAATATCGTCATAAGCAAGAGAAAATTCAGCAATCATGCTCTGTTGCAGTGCATGCTCAAAGCTCTTATCTGCATACATGTCGTGTATTGCTTGTGCAGAGACATAAGAGCTCATGCTACCTAACAACAAGATTGTGGTAGAATACCGTCTAATCGTCTTGCCGCTAAAAAGGGTACGGCGATATAGCTGACGCAATTTTTATTGATCCAAAGTAATGCTTTTTATGACACCGATGTTGCACAATAACATAAATTTAGCGAAATGATGATCTGATATGTCTTTCTTTGCATTGGGCGTCAACCATCAAACAGCCTCTGTTGAACTTCGCGAACAAATTGCTTTCAATGCAGAGCGATTAGCTGCGCTATTGCTTGAACAAAACCAACATGCATCACTGAATGATTTAGTGGTGGTGTCGACCTGCAATCGTACCGAAGTGTATGCCATGACTGAAGATGCGGATAGCGTCCTGAGTTGGCTGGCCCAAGTGAATAATATTGATGTAAAACAGTTAATTCATCATGTTTATCGTTACGAAAATGCCCAAGCGGTTACACATTTAATGCGTGTTGCCAGTGGTTTAGACTCACTGATGCTGGGTGAGCCGCAAATTTTAGGGCAAGTGAAAAGTGCATTGGCGCTGTCAAAAGATGCAGAAACTGTTTCGCCTGAATTGAATAGTGTCTTTGAATATGCCTTTTATGCAGCAAAGCGCGTCCGTTCTGAAACCTCGGTAGGAAGTCATGCTGTTTCGATGGGTTATGCGGTTGCGCAACTGGCCTCACAAGTGTTTAGCCACACCGAAAAACTCACCGTGATGGTGGTCGCGGCAGGCGAGATGAACACCTTGGTTGCCAAACATTTGGCCGAAATGGGGGTTGCTAAAATCCTGATTTGTAACCGTAGCCGCGAACGTGCAGATCTGTTGGCACAAGAAATTGCCCATCAAGTTGATGTGGAAATTATTCCCTTTGCTGAGCTTGCACAAAACTTGCATAGAGCGGATGTCGTCTCTAGCTGTACAGGTAGTTTGCATCAAGTGATTGAATATTCAGACGTTAAAGCTGCATTGAAAAAGCGTCGCTATCAACAGATGTTGATGGTCGATTTAGCCGTTCCACGTGATATTGATCCTAAAGTTGAATCATTGGATAACGTGTATTTGTATGGTGTTGATGATTTACAAAGCGTGATTGATGAGAACTTGGCGCAACGTCGTCAGGCCGCAGTTGAAGCTGAAATCATGGTCAATCAATTGGCGACCCAATTGATGACCCAACAAAAGGTTAAAGAGGCGAGTGGTACCATTCAAGCTTATCGTCAACATAGTGAAGAAGTCAGTCAAAAAGAATTGGCGCATGCTTTAGAATCGTTGCAACATGGAAATACTGCTGAACAGGTCTTACAAGAGTTTGCACATCGCTTGACCCAAAAGTTGATGCACCCAACCTCAATTTTACTTAGAGAAGCAGCTAAAGCTGAAAATCCAGATTACTTTGAATGGCTACAGCAACATCTACAAGATGTGTTTGAACATGAGCGTAAGCCACGCCAGTAATGGACAATTAAGACAATAAACGCAAACTAATCTGTTTGGTCAATTCATTCAGTTGTTGACGTAAATTACGCGATTCAATTAAAGAAATTGGCGATTTGAGCTTTAAGCGCAAATACTTCTCTTGTAGCCCTAGCGCATATTCTTTTGCAAGTTTATCGGCAACTTCAGGTGCTTGGGTTAAGGATTGGATATTGGTACGCTGCATAATATCCGCCAGTTCATGGCTATAACTACTACAAGCGCCCAGTACATAATAGGTTGCAAGTTCCTGATCATCAGGAAGATCATCAAATACAATATTCAGTGCCGCTAAAATCTTCGCCAAGAGTTCATTTTGATCAATCACCGCACGGAGCTCTTCAAAATGAATATACAGGAAGGGGTGATGCATTAAGATTGCAACCGCAAAGTCTTCATCTTTGGTCTGAATATTAAATGATAAAGAGGCATCATGGCTGATTTGTGGGGTGAAACGTTTTCCGAGACCAAGCTTTTCACGAAAAGACTGCGTTAACAAATAACGGAATGAGCCATGTTTAGGTAATAATTCAGTCAATTCGCGCAGTTCGCCCATGACCAGACTTTTGCCTTCAGGCGAACTGATATCATGTTGTCCAGTTAGATGTGCAAATACGAAGTCTGATAATAACGGTGCTTGCTGTAATAGTTTTTGGAAGTTTTCTAAGCCTTCGCGACGGATTAAAGAGTCAGGATCGTGTTCATTCGGAAGCACAAAGAATTTTAACTCACGACCATCATTGAGTAGCGGAAGCGCAATTTCTAAAGTACGTCGTGCTGCTTTCTGCCCTGCAGCATCACCATCAAAAGCGATGGTGATTCGAGAATTTTGTTTAAATAGCGTGGTTAAATGATCGGCATTACTGGCCGTTCCCAGTGTCGCCACTGCACCATTAATGCCATATTGCTGTAAGGCGATTACATCCATATAACCTTCAACCATCAACCAGTCATTGGCCTTGAGTTTACGGCCTTCATATAGGCCATAAAGCAATTGATTTTTATGGAATACTTCTGAATCAGGGGAGTTGATATATTTGGGTTTGATCTCATCGTTTAAAGCACGGCCGCCGAAGCCAACTACTCGACCTTTATGATCGCGAATTGGAAAGATCACTCGTTCACGCAATAAGTCAAAGTCTCGGCCACTGTCACTAGAACGAATAAGGCCGATTTGTTTTAAACCTTCAATATCTTGTGGGAAAGCTTTTTCTAAATGTTGCCAATCTTCTGGCGCATAACCTAAACGCCAAAATTGAATGGTCTGTGCAGATAAACCACGCTGTTTGAAATAGTTTTGTGCTTTCTGGCTATTGGGGAGTTGACGTTCATAAAATTGGGCAACATTTTCCAATAGGTCATAAAGGTTGCCTTCTTGTACCTGCTCTTCAATATTGAATGAAGGATCAAACTGTGCAAAAGGATCATCTATAAAGCGCTCCATATCGACAAAATGATCGTCCAGTGCTTCATGAATAGACTGGGACTGGGCTGGTGCGATTGGCTGCTCTTGCTGTGGTTGTGGTTTTTGCGGAGCTACAGCCTGTTGGGGACTACGCTTATAAGAAAGTTTTTTATTGTCGTGATTATCTTTGGGTAATTCGATGCCTGTCTGATTAGATAAATCTTTCATTACATCGACAAAGTTACGACTGTCAATGTCCATTAAAAAGCGAATGGCATTACCATTGGCTTGGCAACCGAAACAATGATAGTACTGCTTATCTCGATAAACATGGAATGAAGGGGACTTTTCCTGATGGAAAGGACAGCAACCCGAATAGGTTCGCCCAGTCTTTTTTAACTTCACACGCTGACCGATCAAATCGACAATGTCGGTCCGATCTAGGATTTGATCAATCGTATGTTGTGGAATAGCCATGCGTGTTTAACCATCTAAAACAGGGGGAGAACATCCTTGCTCGGCAAAAATGTCAGAAATCATTGTTGCATAAAATGAAAAACAGGCAAGGGGATACTTGCCTGTTTTGTGAATCAGAAGATTGCAAATTAATTTGCAGCATCATCCTCAGCCGTTTTTTCAGCTTCTGGTTTGTCTAATAGACCAAAGCTTAAACGGTTTTTCCAACTCGGTTTATTTTCCGTTGCTGCTGGTGCTTCAGGCGCTGCAACTGGGGCAGGTGTTGCTTGTTCCGTTTCAGGTTTATCAAACAAACCGAAGCTTAAGCGGTTGGTTAAGCTACGTTGTTCAGTATCGCTTTTCGCTTCGTCTTTGACTTGATTGGTTTTAGATTCACGACCCAGCAAACCTAAAGTTGCACGATTCACCCAGCTACCTTCTTTACGTGCAGCACGTAAATTCACTTCGCCATTCGATTTTACTAAGTTCGGATAGTTCAGTTTTAAGATATCAATATATTGTTGCGAGGTCGCTTTATCACCAAGCTGTTGATAGCTATAGGCTAGAGTCGCTAACGCTTCAGGGGTTTGTGGTGTTTGTGGATAATGTTCAATGACCCATTGCGCACGTTCAGCAGCAGCAAGCCATGCTTTACGTTGAATATTGAAACGTGCTGCATTCATTTCACTTTCTGCAAGTTCTTGACCAATAAACTTCATGCGCTGTGCTGCATCAACTGAATATTGGCTACTTGGGAAACGACGAATCAGATCAACAAAATTTTGATACGCGACTTTTACATAGCTCACATCACGGTGTGATTGCTGTAAAGATGTATAACGAATTAAGCTGTCGTAATTCATTTCCATATTCGCTACGCCACGGACATAGTAAGCGTAATCTACATTTGGATGCTGCGGATTTAAACGAATGAAACGATCTGCAAGCGCAATTGTGCCTTCATAATCTTTTTGTTTGAATTTCGCGTAAAGAAGCTCTAGTTGAGCTTGTTGTGTGTATTGCCCAGTCGGATAGTAAGTATCTAAAGCTTCAAGTGACTTTACAGCATCGGTATATTGATTGCGTTCAAGCGATTTTATTGCTTTTTCAAAATAAACTTGTTCACTTGATTGTGGTCCTTTATCCACCACATCTTTCTTACTTGGATTGCTGCTACAGCCCACAAATGCAGACGCTACACCTAAAGATAGTGCAAGCACCGTAATTTTATAACGTGGTAGCGACATAAAAACTCCTCTGTTATTCTGGGCAATGAGCTACAATGGTGCTATTAAACCATTTTTGTACCGATCATCAAATGACTTCAGCACAATCTTCCAATTCAAACATCTCTGAAACAGATTTCTTACTCGAAGATTCTGTGGATGCAGATAATCATAATTCCGACTCAACTGCAACACGTTTATCGTTGCAAATTCAACTTGATGAAAACTATTTAGGTCAACGTATTGATCAGGTTGCCGCATTGGTTTGGAGCGAGTTTTCTCGTGAAAAACTCAAGCAATGGATGAAAGACGGTCATCTGTTGGTAAATGGTAACATTGTTAAACCGAAGTACCGTTGTGAAGGCAATGAGCTGCTTACGCTTGAAGTTGAACTTGAGACACAAACTTCAAGCCAACCTGAAAATATTCCATTAAATATTGTCTATGAAGATGACGATATTATTGTAATCAATAAAGAAGTGGGGATGGTCGTTCATCCAGGCGCAGGCAATCCAACTGGAACCTTAGTGAATGCGTTACTTTATCATGCGCCAAAATTGGCAGAGCTGTCTCGTGCAGGCTTGGTACACCGTATTGATAAAGACACCAGTGGCCTATTGGTGGTTGCAAAAAATCTGGAAGCTCAATTTTCTCTGAGCAAGCAGTTAGCCAAGAAAACCGTTTATCGCGTTTATGATTTAGTTGTGTATGGTAATGTCATTGCGGGTGGCACCATTGATGAACCGATTAAGCGTCATCCTGTAGACCGTGTCAAAATGGCGATATTACCGGGCGGACGTGATGCAGTAACACATTATAATGTGAAAGAACGCTTCCGTGACTTTACCCGTATTCAGGCACAACTTGAAACAGGACGTACCCATCAAATCCGTGTGCACTTTAGCTATCTTGGGCATGGTTTGGTTGGCGATCCTGTTTATGTCAATCGTGTGCGTTTCCCAGCAGGTGCATCAGAAACATTAACCGATAAGTTACGTAGCTTTAAGCGTCAAGCGCTGCATGCAGCCAAACTTGGTTTGGTACATCCGCGTACGGGTGAAGAAATGATGTTTGAAGCACCTTGGCCTGAAGATTTTACTCAGTTGCTTGAAGTCCTCCGTAGTGAAAATGAAGCCTATTAAGTAAAGTTCCTTTTTAATAAAGGATGATTTGTTCAGCTCCTCCCTTTGAAAAGGGAGGTTGGGAGGGATTTTATGGAATTTGTAAAAGGTCTGCCTAATGGTGTTTATGTTGGGCAAACACGAATTGAACATGCTCAAACCATTGCAACAGCAAATGAAAATCTGTCTGGGTTTAATCTGGCGTTGCATGTCAATGATGATGCACAACGTGTTCAGCAGCATCGAATGGTCTTGTTGAATCAGTTATCTGCATTTGGTGTAGATAAAATTACATGGATGACGCAAACCCATAGCACGATTTGTCATACCGTAAATGAACAAATTCCATTTATTGCGCTTGAAGGCGATGGCTTGGTTACGCAAAAAGCAGGTCATGCTTTAATGATGATGACTGCTGATTGCCTACCTGTAGTCTTGGGTAATGCCGAAGGGACTGAGGTTGCCAATTTGCATGCCGGTTGGCGTGGTTTAGCCAATGGGATTATTGAAAATACTGTCACTGAAATGCAGTCTCAGCCTGCTTGGGCATGGCTAGGTGCAGCAATTAGCCAACCGTGTTTTGAAATAGGTGCCGAAGTTAAAGCCGTATTTTGTGAAAAATATCCTGAACTCGAAACTGCTTTTGTTGCGGGTCAAGTGGTGGGTAAATATCATGCGGATCTTTATGCGATTGCACGCTTTATTTTAAACCGTTTGGGCGTGGAAACTGTTTTAGGCGGAGATCAGTGCTCTTATCAACAAGCCGAAGATTATTTTTCTTATCGTCGTGATGCAAAAACAGGACGAATGGCAACTTTTGTATTCATGCAATAAATTGCATCCCTTGTGTTGTTGATTCGCCATGTCGTAGTGAAAATGTTAAACTTGATCTAATTCATTGGTTTTTAAAATTCTCCATGTCTGTTATTGAGCAAATTATTCCCCAAGTTAAAGTTTGTGTGGTTTATCACAGTCCTTATGGGCATACAGCCAAAGTTGCGCAATATATTACTCAGGGTGCCGAGCAGGCAGGTGCAGAGGTGCATCTCATTTCCGTGGCTGCGCCACAGTGGGACTTATTAGACCAAGCAGATGTGATCGTTATTGGTTGTCCAACCTATATGGGCAGTCTCACAGCTGCATTGAAACAGTTTATGGAAGATTCGTCTAAACGCTGGTTGGCGCGGGCATGGCAAGGCAAACTGGCTGCTGGTTTTACCAATGGGGGCGGTCTTAGTGGCGACAAATTGGCGGTATTGCAGCAGATTAATTTATTTGCGATGCAACATGGCATGGTGTGGGCTGGTTTGCCATTTATGCCGACGGGAAGAAGTGCTTTAGATATTAACCGTATGTCGAGCTTTCTGGGCTTAATGACCCAGTCGGATAATGCCAGTGTTGAAATTACTCCACCAGAAGGTGATCTGGAAACTGCACGTAAGTTTGGAAAATATTTAGCTGAATTAAGATTGACACATCTCCCAGTTTAATCTTGAGCGAAAAAAACCTCCAATTATTGGAGGTTTTTTTTATTTATATAGCAGACGAGATTTATCACGTTGCCAGTCACGGTCTTTTTCTGTAGCACGTTTGTCGTGTAATTGCTTACCTTTCACCAGTGCAATTTCTAACTTAACCAAGCGGCCTTTCCAGTAACAAGCCAATGGTACACATGAATAGCCTTTTTGGTTCACTGCACCCAAAAGTTTTTCTAGCTCACGACGAGAGAGTAGCAACTTACGCGTACGCGTTGCTTCTGGAACGACATGGGTCGATGCAGACAATAAAGGCTGAATTTGTGAGCCCAGTAAAAAAGCTTCGCCATTTTTAAAAACCACATAGCTTTCAGTGAGCGTCATACGTCCTGCACGCAAAGACTTTACTTCCCAGCCTTGGAGGGACATGCCTGCTTCAAATTTTTCTTCGATAAAGTAATCGTGACGCGCTCTTTTGTTTTGAGCAATCGTGCCACCATTATGTTTTTTTACAACTGTTGCTTGCGCCATAATTCAAACTTCCACAATTACAGCTATTGTGCCGTAAAACGCAACCTTTTTCCAATGTTTAGGAATTTCGCGTTTAGAGCCAAGATTTGTTAAAATACGCTCCTTATCTCATTAACTAGAGTACAACGCATGTCTAAAACACGTGTGATTTATCCGGGGACTTTTGATCCAATTACCAATGGACATGTTGATTTGGTTGCAAGAGCATCAAAAATGTTTGATGAAGTTGTGGTTGCAATCGCGATTGGTCATCATAAGAATCCTGTGTTTAGTTTAGAAGAGCGTGTTGAATTAGCCAAAGCATCATTGAGTCATTTGACCAATGTTGAGTTTGTTGGTTTTGATGGTTTACTGGTTAATTTCTTCCGTGAACAGCGTGCAACAGCCGTACTCCGTGGTTTAAGAGCAATTTCTGATTTTGAATATGAATTTCAACTGGCGAATATGAACCGTCAACTTGATCCACATTTTGAATCAGTCTTTTTAACTCCCTCTGAGCAATATTCATTTATCTCATCAACATTGGTAAGAGAAATTGCTCGTTTAAAAGGTGATGTGACCAAATTTGTGCCTGCCATTGTGGTTGAGGCCTTTGAACGTAAACATCAACAAGGTTGGTAGCGTGTCTTTATATATTACAGATGAATGCATTAACTGTGATGTCTGTGAACCTGTTTGTCCCAATGAAGCCATTTATATGGGTGAGCTGATTTATGAGATCGATCCTGCACTCTGTACAGAATGCATCGGTCATCATGATCAGCCACAGTGTCAGTTGTTTTGTCCCGTTGATTGTATTCCGCTCGATCCGCAACATGTCGAATCGCATGATGACTTGATGGCGAAATACAAAAAGTTAACTGGGCAAAAAAATGCGAGCAATTAACGTCGATCTTTGATAAGATGCGCCACGAAGTGGGCTGGACGGTCGCTGCTGTGGAGGTCTCCGTGACTGAAACAGGGGAGGAAAGTCCGGGCTTCATAGGGCAAGGTGCCAGGTAACGCCTGGGCGGCGAAAGCCGACGGCAAGTGCAGCAGAGAGTAGACCGCCTCATTCGTGAGGTAAGGGTGAAAGGGTGCGGTAAGAGCGCACCGCGTGTCTGGTAACAGTTCACGGCAAGGTAAACCCCACCAGAAGCAAGACCAAATAGGAATCCTGAGGCACGGCCCGTGCTGGATTCGGGTAGGTCGCTTGAGCGTATGAGTGATTGTACGCCTAGAGGAATGATCGTCCTCGACAGAACCCGGCTTATAGGCCCACTTCTCAAATTTTTTAAAATTGTGCTTGACGTGTGTATTGAAAGTTAAGATAATGCGCCCACAGTTTTCGGCTATGTAGCTCAGTTGGTTAGAGCACCGCACTCATAATGCGGGGGTCACAAGTTCAAGTCTCGTCATAGCCACCATTTTATAGACCACGCTCCTGCGTGGTCTCTTTTTGTCTGTAGTTTTTGTAATCTTCAAAACAATCTTTTGACACTAGGTTCTCTGGTTATTTTTAATTGAATAAAAGCTTATTCATGACTCAATTTTGTCGTTGACGCAGAGATCTGTTGAAATTTGATCAATTGATGGCTGATAGCATAAAAACTGTTCATATGTTCTATATTTTCAAGGTCATAGACTTGACCAACTGAATCGAAAACTAGATAATGCGCACACAGTTTACGGCTATGTAGCTCAGTTGGTTAGAGCACCGCACTCATAATGCGGGGGTCACAAGTTCAAGTCTCGTCATAGCCACCATTTTAAAAACCACGCTCCTGCGTGGTTTCTTTTTATCTGCTTATTACGTAAAAATAATTCATCAGATGTGCAAAAGCCTGTAAATAACTCATTTATTTACAGGCTTTGTTTTTTATAAATGTTTTTCGATGGTCGCTAAAGTTTGAGGACTTTCATAAAACGGTTTTAAAATGAGGGTAATGATCGGCTCGAGTACATCATGTTCATCTAAAGCCACCACGACTTTAGGATAGAAGCGTACCGCTTCATTGAGTAGATCTGTTTCTTCTATACCGATTGCAGCAAAAACATCTTCCAAACTTTCATCTTTATAGAAGTCATAAAACACTTTCACGCCGTATAAGATTAGATCTTGTATAAAAGAGGATTGGCGTAACTCTTTCCAATACTCATAGATCATCACAAAGAATTCTTCCACATCCAGTGGCGTGACTTGCTTGGTATATTCAGATAAAGGCTGGGCTTTGTTGTCGTCCCAGATATTGCGCGCAAGGCTCTCAAGGTCATCATTTGAAAGCAAGCTGAGATCAACTAGTTGTTCTTGAATGAATCGACCAATACTTTCTTCAATCTTTTGTTCAATACGCTGCTGTTGGCGATGCGAAAAGCTTTTTAGTTTTTGTTGCCATTCGTATTTGCTTTCAGAAATATGCGCTTCATCTGACTGAGCAAATAATTTTGGTAATTTGTTTTGTAGTGTTGTGGTGGCGATGTATTGGCACAACTGCTGAATCGAAGGGCTTTCTTTTAAAAACTGATTTAAATAATGGCGAATATTTTCCAGCTCTAAAAACTTGGATAGCCACATTTCAAACTGGTGATCTGAGAATACGTCTTGTAACTGTGCAGATGACTGTAAAGAAAAGACATGCAGTCTTTGTGCAATTTCTCCAATAAATTCTAATAGACCTGCACCGAGTTGCATTTCAAATGCATAGCGTTTTACAACCGCCTGAATTTGTTCTAATTCAACCACTTCCTTGAGCTGAATATTAGGTGCATGTTGGAGAAAAAGTTGAATAAATTGCTGGAAAAAATCAGCAGAAAGTTGAGTGGTGAGTTGATTTTTATAAAATGAAACTTGCTCAAGCATTAAAGCTTGAGCAAGTAATTGTGACTTTTCAGAAACAATTTTTTCAGTCATTCGCGGTCCATCCATTGACGATCGGGTAGCGTCGCTCACGACTGAAGGCACGTGAACTAATACGTGGTCCAATCGCGCCCTGACGACGCTTGTATTCATTACGATCTACCAAGCGAATGACTTTTTCGACCACTTCAGCTTCGTAGCCTTTGGCGATAATATCTGCTTGGCTGAGATCTTCTTCAATATAAGCATATAAGATGGCATCAAGTACATCATAAGCAGGTAATGAATCTTGATCTTTTTGATCTGGACGAAGTTCTGCTGATGGTGGACGAGTAATCACACGTTTTGGAATCACAGGTGTTTCTTCAAGCGTGTTACGGTATTTTGCTAATTCAAATACAATGGTTTTATACACGTCTTTCAGCACTGAAAAACCACCAACCATATCGCCATAGAGGGTGCAATAGCCTACCGAGATTTCAGACTTGTTGCCTGTAGATAGCACGAGATTACCAAATTTATTAGATAAACCCATCAGTAAAGTACCGCGAGTACGTGCTTGTAAATTTTCTTCAGTTGCATCAGCAGGGGTATTACCAAAGAATGGGAACAAGGTTTGCATGAAGCTATTTACGATTGGGTGAATCTCGGCAATACCAAAGGTGACGCCCATACGACGTGCTTGTTCAGTTGCGTCTTCTACACTCATTTGTGAGGTGTAGGTATAGGGCATCATCACAGCCTGTACTTTATCTGCACCAATGGCATCAACCGCAATGGCCAATGTTAAAGCTGAATCGATTCCGCCAGATAAGCCAAGAATCACACCTGGGAAGCCAGAGCGTTGCACGTAGTCACGTGTTGCCATCACTAAAGCTTGATAAATCTCGGCAAAAGTTTCTAATGTAGGAATCGCATCAGTTGCTTTGAACTGTTTTTGTTCTGCATCATATTCAGCGTAAGCAAGTGCTTCTTGAAAGCTTGGTACTTGCAGTGCAAGTTGGCCGCTATTATTGCTGACAAAGCTTGAACCATCAAAAATAAGGTCGTCTTGTCCACCCACTTGGTTGACATAGACAATATTTAGACTCAATTGTTTTGCAAGTTCATTGAGGGTTTGGATGCGGTGTTGTGGTTTGCCCACTTCATACGGTGAAGCATTTAAGACCAGAACTGTTTCAACATTCAATTGACTGAGTTGTTTAACGGTATTCAGTGACCAAACATCTTCACAAATCAAGACACCGAATTTATGGCCTAGATATTCAAAAACAAGATGTTGATGACCTTCTTGGAAATAGCGTTTCTCATCGAACACGCCATAATTTGGCAGGTTTTGTTTGTTGTAAACACCTAAAACTTGCCCGTCTTTCATGACAGCAGCAGAGTTATAGCGATGACCATCCTCAGTTTGGTGCACAAAACCGAATACCATCAAGATATCTTTTACTTCGCTTAATTGGGCAAACGCTTTTTGAGTGCGCTTTTGTAGATTTGGGCGGAGTAATAGGTCTTCAGCAGGGTAACCAAGCGTAGAAAGTTCAGGGAAGATGATCAAATCAGCCTGTTGTTGTTTCGCTAAATTTGCTTGCTCAACCATCTTTTGAGTATTTGCATCAATATTGCCAATGTGCGGAGAGAATTGAGCAAGGGCAACTTTAAAATTTTTCATTCAAACCTAATCCTAAGTCTTAACAAGTTCTGATATACAAGTTGTTGATTTATATGGGTATAATTATTTAAAACAAGTGTATATCATGGCGCCAAACATTTTATATCTTAAAGAAAAATGACAAGTTTACTAATATATACTAAATGCACATTTTTCTGCGTAAAAATAACAAGTTTTTCTGTATAAAACAGCAACATTTCTCAATGTTTGCGTGATTATGGTGCATGATTATAAATAAATTGAATAGAGTCATATAAAGTTTTTTTCATGTCATTTTCGCATGTAAGCATGACACCCTAATTACAAGATCTACAAACAATAAAAAATTGAGAAAAAAGAACAACTTTAGGCTTTTACTTTACATTTAAAAAATATTTAAAACAGTTGTACTTTTTTTAAAAATGTTATTTTTCAATAATTTAAAATTATATTGTGTGTTTTTTATACCGTTTGTCGGGAATATCTTTGCGACACTTGAGTGTACATTTGTGCACTGCTATTATCCTAATTAATGTGAACGGATGTGCACTTTGATACTCATCAAGTGTAACCAAGCACGTAAAATGAAGAGGTAACAACAATGTCAGTTTTATTATTTCCGGTAATTGCTTTTGGTTTAGCTGTGGTTGTTGGTCGTATTGGAACAGTAATGTTTCGCGAACAAGATCAGCAGGCCTAACCTAGTTTTTAAATAGTCATTTTAAATAAAGAGGTGCGAAATTATGACTTCAACAATTTTATTGCCTGTAATCGCCTTGGTATTCGCTATTGGTGTTGGGCGTATTGGTACCATTGTTAAGGATGCGATGCGTGTAGATTTTACGACTGATATGGATGATAGTCATGAACTTAATACTGAAACTCAAAAAGGCACTGCTGCATAATTTTTCTTGCACAATGCTTACTTAAAAAGCTCTGTAGTTAAAACTTACAGGGCTTTTTTATTTTTTAGAATAATGTTGGGGATTTTGTGGAAAAACACATCTCGTGCAATATCACCTTGTTGTTCGATGTTATAACTAGAAAAGGCTTTGTTTTTTATAAATTGATATCGATATGGATTGTATTGCTTAAAACTGAGGTAATAGCCAACTTGAAGGATTGCACCTTTAACAACCACATTGATTCCTTGCTGAAACTGTAAAATATGCGCTAGTTCGTGAATAAAGATTCCCTGCAAGGATGTGGAGCATGTTGAATAGTCAGGGCTAAAGTATTTCTGATGCACAAATAGATTGCCATTGGGTGCCATAAAAATATTAGTAGGTTGCCAAGGTAGGTAGGGAATATTAAAAATCTTTATTTGTGCATAATCGATAAGATCGCCAAAGACAGGGCGTGCCATTTCGATTTCACCAGACGTCAAACCACGATATTGAAATTGATTCATTTGGAGGTAAAAGATTAGGCTGGCAATGAATCGAGCTTTCAATTTTGGTAGAGCATGCTGTATTGGTTTGTTCATCTGAACTAGGCATCTGAAAAACGTGAAGATCTGGTTTATTCTAGAATAAAAGCAAACTAAACAGGGTGAATTTTGGTATGCGAAGCATTAAATTAATGGTTTTTTCACTCTGTTGGATGAGCTGCGCAGCTTTTGCAAATTTAGACATACAGCACTATACAAATTGTACGGGATCACCATTGAAAGCGTTACAAGCTAATAGCACGCTTTTTTTCTTAACTATTGATGCTTATAAAAATAATCAATATAACTATGCTGCAATCTTGGATGTATCTGAAACTGAAATGACGCAGTGTCTTATTGTTGATCAAAACCGAAACGTGATTTTAGATACCATACCCAGCATGATTTCTAACAGTTGCAGTGGACAATGGGATAAACAAAGTCATACACCGGTTTGGATGGCTGATATTGGTGGGGGAAAAGATGGGGTTAACTACTTTCACTACTTAGCTTCGGAACAGTTAAAGCAACTCAATAAAAGAGATGTTTCTGAGATACAGCAAATTGTTGGGAGCATTGATTGCCAATTATCTACCTATAGAAAACAGGATGCAGCAGAACTAAACGATTCTGCATTTTTCCTTTATCAATTGGGTTATTATGATGCTTCATTAAGATTGTTAAACCATGTCATAAAATTAGATCCGAATAGAACTGTGGCTTACTTAAATCGAGCGGATGCTTATTTAGCTTTAAAAAATATAGGTCAAGCCAGAAAAAATTACATGATTTATGCTGATCAAATGAAAAAGTTGGGCTTATCCAACAAAGTCCCGTTAAGAATAAAAAATATTTATGATCTGCTGGCGAGCGCAGAAATATAGATCAATCATTTGCAGCAAGAGATGAAATGAATGATGAAACAAACTTTATGGTTGTGCCTGTTTTTATCTGTGTGCGTACAGGCCTATGCAAGTAATGAATATTACTGTTTTGCTAATGGCAAAAAATCAATTTTATTGGTTTCACCACAATATCAAAAGACACAAACGATTAAGTATTATCCCTATCTCAAAGATATCAAGCTTTCTGAGCCAGTCTATATTGAAGAGGTTGAGATGGGTGAAGTCGCTCAGCCCGAAGTTTATAAGACCATGAATGAGCTGATTGATGGCAAAGTGACAGGGCAATATACCTTTGTGTCGCAAGGCTATATTCTTTATGGCGTAAGCTATCGTAATCTGAAAACAAAAAAAGAGACACATTTTGAGCAAGTGTCTTTGAATTTGACGGGGATAAGCTGTTTATAGTCTGGATGCCTAGATCGGAAACGAATGCTGTAATTGTTTTTGAAGAAAATTACAGCATTAGAAAACAAGACTTGTTGTCTTAGAACTGAGGTTTTACTACGACTAAAATCACCACTGCAAATAAGATCAAGGTCGGCATCTCATTAAAGAAGCGCCAAAACTTGTGTGATTTATAGTGAGCATTGCCAATCAGTTTTTTACGGTAATAACCACAAACAAAATGGTAAATCACCAATAAACCGACTAGACCGACTTTAAGGTAGAACCATAAAGCTTCATGATAATGTCGGGTTGCATCGCCCCAATCAACCAGAAAGTGGGCGGTAATAAGTGTGGCAATCATAGACGGCCACATAATACCGCGATACAACTTACGTTCCATGACTTCAAAGCGTTGATGGCTAACTGCATCTTCACTCATGGCATGGTAGACATAAAGGCGTGGTAAGTAGAACAATGCAGCGAACCAGCAAACCACAGCAATAATATGTAATGCTTTTACCCATAAGAAAGCATCAGAAGGTGCATCCATCGATAATCCTGCTAAATGGGATTATGCGTCCCACTTCTTGAAAATAAGGCAGGCGTTAACACCGCCAAAGCCAAAACTGTTACTCATGACAGTATTCAGTTTTGCATCACGTTTTTCAAGTACAATATCGAAACCTTGTGCGCCTTCATCAAGCTCAGTCACGTTGATGTTTGGCGCAATAAAGTCATTTTGCATCATCAAGACAGAATAAATTGCTTCCTGAACGCCCGCAGCACCTAAGCTATGACCCGTCATCGATTTGGTCGAGCTGAGTGGTGGAACTTGTCCTTCACCAAATGCACGTTCCATTGCTTTAAGCTCAGTTACGTCACCCGCTGGTGTTGAAGTACCGTGTGTGTTGACATAGTCAATTTGCTCTACACCATGCTGTTTTGCTTCATCCAATGCCATGATGATACAACGTGTTGCACCTTCACCACTTGGCGCAACCATGTCAGCACCATCACTGTTTGCAGCATAGCCAATCACTTCAGCGAGGATATTCGCGCCACGCGCTTGCGCATGTTCAAGTGATTCAAGCACCACGAAACCACCACCACCAGCAATGACGAAACCGTCACGGTCTTTTGAATATGGACGTGAAGCAGTTTCTGGTGTGTCATTATATTTTGAACATAATGCACCCATTGCATCAAACAATAAACTTTGTGACCAGTGATCTTCTTCACCACCGCCAGCAAGCATTAAATCTTGTTTACCCAATTGAATCAGGTTGTAGGCATAACCAATTGCATCGGCAGACGTTGCACATGCACTGGTAATCGAGTGCGCTACGCCTTGCAGTTTAAATGCAACACCAACATTGGCGGTAATGGTGTTACTCATATTACGAGGTACAAAGAAAGGACCGATTTTACGCGCGCCTTTTTCCTCTAATAGTTTGATCATTTCTGCAACAGATGCAGTTGAGTTACCACCAGAACCGCCAGCGATACCGTAACGTGGATTGTTTGCCAAATCTTCTTGTTTCAGTCCAGCATGTTCAACAGCTGCGACAGCTGCGTTATACGCATACATCGCACAGACGCCCATAAAGCGTTTCAGTTTGCGATCAATACCATCAAAATCCTGTTCAGCTGCAGCGCTGACATGGCTTTTGAAATTCAGTTCTGCATAAGTTGGATTTAAACGTGTGCCTGAGATTCCATTTTTTAAAGAATGAGTGACCTCTTCTAAAGAGTTACCGATACATGAGTTAATGCCCATACCAGTGATTACAACACGTTTCATTTACAGATCCCTTTTATGGTAATACTTAAGCCCTGTGCATCTCGCTATGAATACAGATCAGGAGAAAAATAACGATTAAAATGGCTTATGAGTGAATGACACCATGATAGCAGAAAGGTTTTTTATTTCTTATGGCAAATCTTATGCCTATTTCCAGTTGTGTAAATATTCGTAAATATTCGCGATGTTGTGACGAAACGTAAAGAAAGAACACAGATAAAAGTTGAGATAAATCTGCATTCAACCTAGTATTTACCTAGAAATGCACAGATTACACAACAGAGGTACTTGATGACAAAATCTAAAAACAAGCAATCTTCAGGTTTATTTGCACAAGCCTTTGGAGTGGCTAAAAAGCTCAGTTCAGAATTGCAGAAATTTCAAGTTGCCCCAACCACATCGGGTGCGGAACTCGCGAATTCATCCAATATTGTTGAAGGAAAAGCACGTTTCAAAAGTCCATTTGAGGTCGAAAAATACGAAAATCCTCAGCAAATGCTACGTCAACAATTTCCAAAACTATCTCATCAATTGTTAGGTCGTCATTATAACCGAGTGAATAGTGTGGCTTCGTTTGTATCACCAGATTTGGGCGATAAGGTCTCAGACTATTTATTCCAATGGTTAAATGAGTTTAGTTCAAATAGTTCTTTGACTGAAAAAATCCTTGAGGAAGCAGGGGTCAAAGATATTATGGAACTGACCACAGATACCGGACGTTCACAGCGCCTAAGTCAGGCATTAATTGAGCAAAATAAATTATTGGCTGCAGTACAAGGAGCGATTACAGGTGCAACGGGAGTCTGGGGTGCAGCGATCGATATTCCAGCATCTATTGTTTTGACCTTGAGAACGATTTATCAAACTGGTCGTTCACATGGTTTTGATTTATCTGAGGATACAGATCAAGAAATTGTTGCTTTCATCTTTAAAGAAATTGATTTGAGTTTAGTTGCGGAAAAACAAACCTTGTTAGTTGCGTTAAAAGCGTTGAAATCCATGTTGGAAACGCATGATTTGCAACAGTTTCAGCAATTGTTAGGTTCAAATAATGATATTGAGTTGGTGAAAAAATGGTTAGTGGATGAAAGTGGTGAGTTTAAATGGAACTGGCTCAATCGGATTCCTCAAGCTTCTGTGCTTAGTAAATTGACACCTGTTGCAGGTGCAGCGCTAGGTGGTTTCTATAGTTGGAGACTATTAGAGGATGTTGGGCACAAATCGCAATCTATTTTTGGTGCAGCTCGCTTCTATATTAATGAACATCCCCATGAAAAAATTTCGCCACTAGATGCATATTTTAAGGCGGAAGCTTTATTGAAAAAGGCGAGCCCACGTTTATTAAGTGCAGCGGCAGAAGCCAACAAAACCACAGCATCAGATGAACAGAATGATGTGATTACTAAAGTGACGGTTCAAGTGAAAGCAAATAAAGCTTCGACAGTCGCTGTGGGTGACAAGGTAGAAGAGGGAATTCAGCAGCTTGCAGAACAGCATGTGGTTGAACATCCCCATGCGGAACAACAGCCAGCATTAAAAGTACAGCAAGATGAAACTTTTGAGGATATTGAGGCTGAGCAAAAATCAATTGATATAGAACCTGCCTCAACAAAACATAGCTAAATCTGGCTGTAATGTTTTAGACATAAAAAACACAACAAACATCAGAAATGGTCGACACTTCAAATGTTGACCATTTTTACTTCTTAGCTTACAATTATGTGCCCTTAAAAAGAGGTTCTTTCCTTTTTTTAAGGTTGTTTAATAACGGGAGAATTGCCAAATGGCAACAACAAATCAGTTGATCCGTAAGGGTCGTACAACTTTGATTGAAAAATCTAAAGTTCCTGCGTTGAAGGCTTGTCCACAACGTCGTGGTGTATGTACACGTGTTTATACTACTACACCTAAAAAACCTAACTCAGCAATGCGTAAGGTTTGCCGTGTTCGCTTAACTTCAGGTTTTGAAGTATCTAGCTATATCGGTGGTGAAGGTCATAACCTACAAGAGCACAGTGTTGTTCTTATCCGTGGTGGTCGTGTTAAAGACTTACCAGGTGTACGTTACCATACCGTTCGTGGTTCTTTAGACTGTGCTGGCGTTAAAGATCGTAACCAGTCACGTTCTAAATACGGTACTAAGCGTCCTAAGAAGTAATTCTAGGAAACTAGTCCAAACAACCCTTTAGCGTTTCGCTTGTTTGAATTCTTCATAGTTTTGTAATTCAAGCGACGTATAGTAAGGCCAGCGAAAGTACATGACACTCGTACAAACTGCTGGATTATCCTGAAGTGTCATATTATTAGGTGTATTAAAATGCCAAGACGTCGCGTAGTCGCTGCTCGTGAGATCCTTCCAGATCCAAAATTTAGCAGCCAAACAATCGCTAAATTCATGAACCACGTAATGCAAGATGGTAAAAAATCTATTGCTGAAAGTATCGTTTACGGTGCTTTAGACCGCGTTCAAGAAAAAAACAAAGTAGACCCAGTTGAATTTTTCGAGACTACTCTTGAAAAAGTTCGTCCTATGGTTGAAGTAAAAGCACGCCGTGTTGGTGGTGCTACTTATCAAGTACCTATGGAAGTACGCCCATCCCGTCGTACTGCTCTAGCTATGCGTTGGTTAGTAGATGCTGCTGCTAAGCGTTCTGAAAAAACGATGGCTTTACGTCTTGCTGGTGAGTTGCTTGATGCAGCTGAAGGTAAAGGTGCAGCGATCAAAAAACGTGAAGACGTGCATCGTATGGCTGAAGCCAACAAAGCCTTCTCTCACTACCGTTTCTAAGCGGATAAAACAGTCCCTAATCAGGAGAATATTCATGCGTACCGCGGCTCGATTCAACATCGCTCTTTACCAAAGTGGGGGCTTTGCGGGTATTTAAGTTGCCTGCTTGGATATTCGTGCGCATCAATTTAATTGGTGCGTCCTGTTTTAAATATAACATTTAGGAATGTAGACATCATGGCTCGCCAAACCCCAATTAGTAATTACCGTAACATCGGTATTTCTGCGCACATTGACGCAGGTAAAACAACTACAACTGAACGTATTTTGTTCTACACAGGTGTATCTCACAAAATTGGTGAAGTACACGATGGTGCAGCAACAATGGACTGGATGGAACAAGAGCAAGAGCGTGGTATTACAATTACCTCTGCTGCTACAACTTGTTTCTGGTCTGGTATGGCTAACCAATTCCAACAACACCGTATCAACGTAATTGATACACCGGGACACGTAGACTTCACAATCGAAGTTGAACGTTCTATGCGTGTTCTTGACGGTGCGTGCATGGTTTACTGTGCAGTTGGTGGTGTACAGCCTCAGTCTGAAACTGTATGGCGTCAAGCGAACAAATATAAAGTGCCTCGTTTAGCATTCGTGAACAAGATGGACCGTACTGGTGCAAACTTCTTCCGTGCTGTTGAGCAAGTTAAAACTCGTTTAGGTGGTAATCCTGTGCCTATCGTTGTGCCAATCGGTGCAGAAGATACGTTCACAGGTGTTGTTGACCTTATCGAAATGAAAGCGATTATCTGGGATGAAGCATCTCAAGGTATGAAGTTCGAATACGGTGATATTCCTGCTGACCTCGTTGAGATTTCTCAAGAATGGCGTACTAAGATGGTTGAAGCTGCGGCTGAAGCATCTGAAGAGCTAATGGACAAGTACTTGGAAGAAGGTGATCTTTCTAAAGAAGAAATCATCGCTGGTCTTCGTACACGTACATTGGCTTCTGAAATCCAAGTTATGCTTTGTGGTTCAGCGTTCAAGAACAAAGGTGTTCAACGTATGTTGGATGCTGTAATTCAATTCTTGCCTTCTCCTACAGAAGTTAAAGCGATTGAAGGTATTCTTGACGACAAAGATGAAACTAAAGCATCTCGTGAAGCATCTGACGAAGCGCCGTTCTCTGCACTTGCGTTCAAAATCATGAACGATAAGTTCGTAGGTAACTTAACATTCGTACGTGTTTATTCTGGTGTTCTTAAACAAGGTGATCCGGTTTATAACCCAGTTAAATCTAAGCGTGAACGTATCGGTCGTATCGTGCAAATGCACGCGAACGAACGTCAAGATCTTGAAGAAATCCGTGCAGGTGATATCGCAGCGTGTGTAGGTCTTAAAGACGTTACTACGGGTGATACATTATGTGATGAGAAAAACATCATTACTCTTGAGCGTATGGAATTCCCAGAGCCAGTAATTTCATTGGCTGTTGAACCAAAAACTAAAGCTGACCAAGAAAAAATGTCAATTGCTTTAGGTCGTTTGGCGAAAGAAGATCCATCGTTCCGCGTTCGTACAGACGAAGAATCTGGTCAAACAATTATTGCTGGTATGGGTGAGCTTCACCTTGACATCATCGTTGACCGTATGAAGCGTGAATTCGGTGTTGAAGCGAACATTGGTAAACCAATGGTTGCTTACCGTGAAACGATCAAAAAGTCTGTTGAGCAAGAAGGTAAGTTTGTTCGTCAAACAGGTGGTAAAGGTAAATTCGGTCATGTATATGTTCGTTTAGAGCCTATGGATGTTGAAGAAGCTGGTAAAGAATACCAATTCGCTGAAGAAGTTGTCGGCGGTACAGTACCTAAAGAATTCTTTGGTGCGGTTGATAAAGGTATTCAAGAACGTATGAAGAATGGTGTATTGGCTGGTTACCCTGTTGTGGGTATCAAAGCGACATTATTTGATGGTTCTTACCACGATGTCGACTCTGACGAATTGTCGTTCAAAATGGCTGGTTCATACGCTTTCCGTGACGGTTTCATGAAAGCTGATCCTATCCTTCTTGAACCAATCATGAAAGTTGAAGTAGAAACTCCAGAAGACTACATGGGCGATATCATGGGTGACTTAAACCGTCGTCGTGGTATGGTTCAAGGTATGGACGATCTTCCTGGTGGAACAAAAGCAATTAAAGCAGAAGTTCCATTGGCTGAGATGTTTGGTTACGCGACTCAAATGCGTTCTATGTCTCAAGGTCGTGCGACTTATTCTATGGAATTCGCTAAATACGCTGAAACACCACGTAACGTGGCTGAAGGCATCATCGCTAAGTTCCAAGCTGGCGGTAAAAAAGGTGACGACGAGTAATCTTTCGATTACTATATTACCCAACTAAATTTAGTTAAAAAACCAAGTGCTCATGGGCGACCCTCATGAGCAGTTTATAAAGGAAGATCATCATGGCTAAAGCCAAGTTTGAACGTAATAAACCACACGTAAACGTGGGTACAATTGGTCACGTTGACCATGGTAAAACAACTTTAACTGCTGCGATTGCAACTATCTGTGCAAAAACTTACGGCGGTGAAGCGAAAGATTACTCACAAATCGACTCAGCTCCTGAAGAAAAAGCACGTGGTATTACAATTAATACTTCACACGTAGAATACGATTCTCCAATCCGTCACTACGCTCACGTAGACTGCCCGGGCCACGCCGATTATGTTAAAAACATGATTACTGGTGCTGCTCAGATGGACGGCGCGATCCTTGTATGTGCTGCGACTGATGGTCCAATGCCACAAACTCGTGAACACATCCTTCTTTCACGTCAGGTTGGTGTACCTTACATCATCGTATTCTTGAACAAGTGTGACCTTGTTGATGATGAAGAGTTACTTGAATTAGTAGAAATGGAAGTTCGTGAACTTCTTTCTACTTATGACTTCCCAGGTGATGACACTCCAATCATCCGTGGTTCAGCGCTTCAAGCATTAAACGGTAACGATGGTCCTTATGGCGAGAAAGCTGTAATTGACTTAGTTGCAGCACTTGACTCTTACATCCCAGAGCCAGAACGTGCTATCGATAAAGCATTCTTGATGCCAATCGAAGACGTATTCTCTATCTCAGGCCGTGGTACAGTTGTAACTGGTCGTGTAGAAGCTGGTATCGTAAAAGTTGGTGAAGAAGTTGAAATCGTAGGTATCAAAGATACGGTTAAGACTACTGTAACTGGCGTAGAAATGTTCCGTAAATTGCTTGACGAAGGTCGTGCAGGCGAGAACTGTGGTGTTCTTCTTCGTGGTACTAAGCGTGAAGACGTACAACGTGGTCAAGTACTTGCTAAGCCAGGTACAATCAAGCCGCACACTAAATTCGATGCAGAAGTATATGTACTTTCTAAAGAAGAAGGTGGTCGTCATACTCCATTCCTTAACGGTTACCGTCCACAGTTCTACTTCCGTACAACTGACGTAACTGGCGCGATCAAATTACAAGATGGCGTAGAAATGGTAATGCCTGGTGACAACGTTGAGATGTCAGTAGAGTTAATCCACCCGATCGCAATGGACCCAGGTCTACGTTTTGCGATCCGTGAAGGTGGTCGTACTGTAGGCGCTGGTGTTGTTGCTAAAGTAACTGCATAATCGCTTAGAGTGATAAAAAAACACCCCTCTGGGGTGTTTTTTTTGGAAAAAATATGAATACAGTAAAATCTATACCCAATAAGAAAATAACCTATTGTTTACGTGTAGTTTATTTCGTTTTATTTACATGTTTTATTAATATAATGATCATGTTGCCCATCATTTTTTATAAATCACATCAATGGCTTGAAACATATTTCTTACTTATTATCATATTGTCTTTTGGATTAAGTACTTTGATTTTGTGGTATGTTTTTAAAGTTGTAAGCGCAAGAATCCTCTTTAAGAACCAAATTTGCAGCTACTCAATTGATGATTTTGGGTTTCATTATCATTTATTCAGTGGAGGGAAAAGATCAATTTTATTCAGCCAACTAAGTCATGATTCAAATAGATCACATCCTGATATTTATCTTGTTAATTATTCCAACTTACCAATTTCGCTGTATGTTTATATCAATACTGCAAATACAAATAAAGTTATCGTCGAACAATTATATTTTCAATTAGGTGGATTTCTTGGCGAATATATAATTAAAAACTCACATGAACTTGCTTGTGAGTTCTTTAAGCGCGTGCGTCAACAGCGACCTGATATTACCGTCTCTCCAGAGATTTACTATCAACTTAATATACATCCCGAACAATTCAATTTTGATCACGATGTTGAACATCGGAAAAAGAGGAATAGAAGGTGGGTGTTTGGAATAGTGGCTATATTTTTGATTGGTATTTGTTTATTTATATACTATAAGCATCGTTTTATACACGGAGGTTAGATTGTCTGATAATTTTCGCTAAAAGCTGTCCCAAACTGATACTACGCTGTCCTAAACTGCACTTAATTGATTCGCATAAAACCGTAATATAAAACTCAAGAAAACGAACAAAAGTGCTCAGTGGAGATATTCCACTGAAAAGGAGTAGGCAGCATGAATGCTAAAGTGAATGTTTCAAATCGTGCAGGTGCAAGTTTCCCAGTACGTCGTATGAATTTTGATTTTAATGAAGTTCCTGAATATTGGGTCAGTGGTTCTGCTGGATTAACTCATTTTATGACAGGTTTATCTGCACTATTTCCAGATGGTGAAAAGCTCTTTATCGATTCAGTGCGTGCTGTACGTTATCACCCAGCCATTAAAGACAATGAAAAACTGCAAAAAGAAATCAGTGCTTTTATTGGTCAAGAGGCGATGCATACCCAAGAGCATGTCAACTTTAATGCTTCAGCTCAGAAATATGGTCATGATGTCGAAACACTTGAACGAAGAACAGGTGTCGTGATTCAAACAGGCCGTAAATTATTTGCTAAATTGGTTAAGCCATTTGGCATGACGCAAGAAATGGTCGATTTGACTGCAACTACAGCACTCGAACATTTTACTGCAACCATTGCATCAGAATTATTGCGTAATCCGCATATTCAAGAGTTAATGCAAGACAAGACCATGGAATATATGTGGTTATGGCATGCAGTAGAAGAAAATGAACATAAGGCGGTTGCTTATGATGTGTATGAAGAAATTTTTGGTCGTGGTGTAAAAGCCTACGCATTACGCAATACTGCACTGGTCGTTTCGATGGTTGCAATTTTCTTGACTCAATCTTCATTCGTATTGAAATTATTGAAAGATGATGGAAAATTAAATTTCAAAGAGCTCGGTATGATTTATGAATACGCCTATAGTCCGTCGAAAGGGATTATCTCTGGAATGGCGGGTGAAATGTTGGCCTACTTCAAGCCTGGTTTCCATCCAAATGATTTAGATACCGTACAATTATTGCAAGATTGGAAGGCAAAATTAGGTCTGTAAACGCTGTTTATTTTAGCCTCGTAATTCCTGAAAAGGGACAATAAGTATTGTCCCTTTTTTATTTTAATCTTTCATTTCATACAGAATTTTGAGCAAGCTGACATGTCCTAAGATGATGCTTTTCTGACCTTATCTGCACTTATTTCATGCACTGAAAAGGGCGTATAAATAAAGTATAGAAAATGATCGATAAAGCGTATTCATCGTATAGGAGAACAGGGTATGAATGCTAAAGTTAATATTTCAAACCGTGCTGGCGCCAGCTTTCCCGTACGCCGAATGGATTTTGAATTTGGTGAGGTACCACGTTATTGGGCCAATGGTGATGCTGCTTTAACTCATTTTATGACTGCGCTTTCGGCACTGTTTCCAGAAGGTGAGCAATTCTTTGTGAACAGCACCCGTGCAGTACGGAATGATCCCAAACTCGCAGATGAGCGACTTCAGAAAGAGATCAGTGCCTTTATTGGTCAAGAAGCCATGCATTCAAAAGAGCATCTTGCATTTAATGCTTCAGCAGAGGCCTATGGTTACGATGTTCGTAAAATGGAAGGGCAAACAGGTCGTTTAATCAACCGTACCATTGGAATGACAGCAAAACTCTTAAAACCTTTCGGTTTCACCAAAGAAATGATTGGTTTGACGGGAACCTGTGCCTTGGAGCACTTTACTTCAACCATTGCAGAAGAACTATTAAGTAATCCTGACATTCAAGCGATGTTTATGGATGAAACCATGTACCATTTATGGATGTGGCATGCAGTTGAAGAAAACGAGCATAAAGCGGTTGCTTTTGATGTCTATGAAGCGATGTATGGTCAAGGCCCTAAAGCGTATTTTATGCGTTCATTGGCCTTAGTTATTGCAATGGGGCTCATCTTTATTACCCAATCTTATTTTACCGCCAAGCTTCTACAAACAGATGGCAAATTGACATGGCGTGATACCAAATACAT
This sequence comes from Acinetobacter higginsii, assembly GCF_000369525.1. Taxonomy (GTDB): domain Bacteria; phylum Pseudomonadota; class Gammaproteobacteria; order Pseudomonadales; family Moraxellaceae; genus Acinetobacter; species Acinetobacter higginsii. The sequence continues at coordinate 2,384,371 of NZ_KB850072.1, read as the reverse complement.
GATCAAATTTATGTATGGCTATAAAGGTTTTATGACCCGCCAAATCCCGACCTTGTTAGATTTTTTAAGACCGAAATTTCATCCGAATGATGAAGATACCACAGCACTTTTGAATAAATGGCGTGCTGAATTGGGTTTTAATCTAAGTTAACTTCAATGGGCAGTCAAAACTGCCCATTTTTTTATTCAAATTTTGCTTTAAATTGCTGATAATCTGCACCAGTATTTTATAGAGTGATAGATCGTGATTCGATTGATGCAAGAAAATGACTTAGAAAGTGTGGCGGGGATTGAGCGATTGGTGCAAACCCATCCCTGGTCAAAGCAGCAGTTTCAGGAGTCTTTCGCCTCGTATCAATGTACGGTGTATGAACAAGCCAATCAAGTAGTGGGATTCTGTATTCTGCAGCCCGTTTTGGATGAAGCAAATTTATTGTTGATGGCGATTCACCCAAGCCAACAGGGTAAAGGACTGGGTTATGAATTATTAGAAAGCTCAATCCAGCAATTAAAAAACAATCCAATTCAGATTTTTTTAGAAGTTCGTGAAAGTAATGCAGCTGCGATTCGTTTGTATGAAAAAACAGGTTTTCATCAAATTGACTTACGTAAAAATTATTATCCAAACCCCGATGGTTCAAGAGAGCATGCTGTGATTATGGTCAAAACATGCACTGATGATTTTGCAGCGTTATTTAATAATTAAATTATTCCACTCTGAAGGTAGCGTACTCATCAATGAATTTCCAAGCTGATGGATTTCATTTTCAGAGAGTGGACGATTAAGTCGACGCCATTGCCCATCAAGCAATAATTCGAGTGGCGTATATTGCGATTTATAATTCATTTTGGATGAATGCGGTACCCAATAACCGAGATAGAGATAATCCAGATTCAGTGTACGTACATATTCGATTTGTTTAAGGATCGCAAACACACCTAAAGAACGGCGTTGTTCATCTGGATCAAAGAAGGTATAGACTGCTGACAGCCCATCGTCCATCAAATCACAGGTTGAAACACCAATCAGTTTTTGGTCTTTCCAAAGTTCAATAAAGAAACTTTCTGTGCAGCTATGTACCAGAAATTTTTCAAACTGATCTAGACTGGCAGGGTACATATCACCATCTGAGTGACGTTCATTGATATAACGTTCATATAAGTCGTAGTGTTGTTGAGTGGCTTGCGAGGTCGGCAAAATACTCATTTGCAAATCTTGATTGCGTTTCCATGCCTTTTTTTGGCTGCTGTTCATTTTAAATTCTTGAACGGGAACACGGCAAGATAAGCATTGGCGACATAAGTGACATTCAGGGCGATAGACAAAATCACCACTACGACGAAAACCAACACGAGAAAGTTCTGACAACGTCACCACATCGATACGGTGAATTGGATCTAGGAACACCATTCGGGCTGATTTGTTATCAAGATAACTGCAGTCGTGCGGTGGCGTAATATAGTACTGTAAGTCATTTAAAAGGGACTTGGGTTGATATGATTTCATTAATCTGTCCCTCCAAGGTGTTAATCCGTTAACCGTCTAATTTTGCAAAAACTGCTATTCTTTTACTTGAAAATACACGTTCTTGATAACTTTTCCAATTGATAGAGGGGGCAATAATTACATCTTGTAACGATTTAAGGTAGGCTTGGCGAGAAAGTGTACTCGCACCGAGGCTTAAAAGGTGATCATTGACCAATTGGCAATCAATCCATGGCAACTGATTTTCTTGTCCAATCAGCATTAAAGTATAGAAAGCCATTTTAGAAACATCTGTTTCAGTACTAAACATGGATTCTCCAAAACAGCCTTTACCGATACTGACACCATAGAGTCCGCCAACCAAGTTATCCTGCTGCTGCCAGACTTCAACACTGTACGCATATCCTGCTTGGAATAAGGCGCAATAGCCTGAAATGATATCTTCACTAATCCAGGTTTCATTGGCATAGCTCCGCGGCAATGAACAAGAACGAATCACGTCTTCAAAAGCATGGTTAATGGTAATTCGATAATCATGCTTTTTCATATTTCGAATTAAAGATTTACTTGGTTTGTAGGCATGTGGCTCGATAATGCATCGCGGTTCAGGACTCCACCAGCAAATTGGCTCGTCTTCATTGAACCAAGGGAACAGCCCATGTGTGTAGGCTTCAAATAAAGTAGAAGGGGATAGGTCTGCACCAATACAAATAAATCCTTGTCCTTCAGGATCAGCTTCGATTGGATTCGGGAAAATATATTGCGAGGGTGGGAGTTGTTGCATAGCATAAAAAATTAATAAGATTAATTCTAAGCTAACTGAAGTTATAGGGAATGGCAATCATTGGCAGAGCCATTCCCTATACGAGATTAATCAAACAAACGTAAATGTTTAGCAATTTCTAATTTTTTACTGTCGAGGAAAAATTGTGCTTTAGTTTGAATAATTTCAAGACTCTTGGCTTGGTCAGAGACGGTTTTGCCATCTTTATCTAAGACCAGCCAATTGAGTTGGCTGATCACAGCTTGTACATATTGCGCAAATTCACTTGCTGATGCTAAACCATCAATGAAATGTGCACGATAGAACAGTTGATGGAAATGCTCAGTTGGAATACCGATTCCTGTAATTGGGCTAATCAGGACATTATAGTTTTGATGAAAACTCGCTTGCTTTAATAAGTAGTGATTTAAACGTTGGGATTGCTCTAAAGTTTGTTGCTTCGGGTCTAAGTTTTGACACGGTTGAGCTAAACCGAGGTGAGATAGAATGACTAAAGCATTGAGAATTTTTGCATAGTTGAGATCTGGCAAACTTTGTTCCAGTTCAAAAATGGTCAGTGGTTGATAGTTTTCCTTTGCAAATTTATCGCCAATGGGCAGATAAATTTCTTCAATTAAATTAAAGGTGCCTAATAACCCACTGATACTGGTTGGTAGCTGTTCCTTGGCTGTCAGTAACACAAAGGCCGTGTTGCGCAGCCGTTCTTGTGCCTGTAATGGGGTTAAGTTATTTTTACCTCGAATAAACAAGTCTCGTCTAAATTGCGTGTTAGCAAAATAGTCGCGGCATTGTTCTTTAAAAATAGGGTGCTCAATGGCATTCAAAAAAGCTTGGTGCTGTTCTGAAAAATTGATGTTATCGAGGTGTGTATTTAAATCGGTTGAACCTGCATAGGACAGTTTGATTTCATCCAGAATACGCACAATTTGCTGGAAGGAAAAACATTGCCAATCTTGATTGAGATATTCATGAATCAAGTAGTTTGGATTTTGCTGTTTTAAATCAGCGACTTTTTGTACGGCATTGGGATTGCGTTGGGCAAAAATTGGATTTTGCTTAAGTAAGTCTTCACTGAAGGTGAGGGCTTCATTGACCTTTTGCAGAGGATTGGTACTTTTGCTATTAAACTTAAAATGGCTATGAAATAACTCGCGAATTGGCATATTCGCTGCCCAACCAGTAACGCAGTTATAGCTGATATAGACAATACCGTTGGGTTTTAAGAATTTACGAATAAATTTGAGAATAATGTGCTGATTTTCATAGCTGATCCAGCTCCAAATCCCGTGTAGGCTGATCGAATCAAACATCGGAAGATCAGAACGATTAAGCAACTCTTCAAAACTATCATCATAGAAGTAATGTTCGGTTTTGCTCTGCTCAGCCAGTTGATTGGCATGTGCTGCATGTGCTGGATTGAAATCTGTACCGTAGAATGCAGCTTCATTACAGGTTGCGTGAATATTAATACTGACACCTTGACCAAAGCCAAGTTCACAATGATTATGATTTTCCTGAAAATCTGGACTATCGATGCCATTTAAAAGTAAGCAAAACTTTTGGAAATTCGGGCTGAGGTCTCGATAATAACCGTAGGTATAATTTACTTCAGTTTGGTAGCCATTCGTCCAGGTCGTTGTCATTGATATATCCTATAGACTGATTGTTGATATGTTTAAAAAGCCGTCAATTTTTCGATTGTATGGATACTCGCAAAAAAAAACCACCAAAGATTGGTGGTTTTTCAATATTGGCCTAATTAGTTTAGATTATCGAGATATTTCTCTGCATCTAATGCTGCCATACAGCCTGAGCCCGCTGAAGTAATCGCTTGGCGATAGATACTATCTGCCACATCACCTGCAGCAAATACGCCTTCAATAGAGGCAGCAGTTGCATTACCCGCAGTGCCGCTATGCACTTGGATATAGCCATCACGCAGATTTAACTGGCCATCAAACATGCCTGTATTCGGTTTATGTCCGATCGCAACAAACAAACCTTGAACTTGCACATCTTGCGTGCTTGAATCTTGGGTTGATTGAATACGAACAGCCGTTACGCCTGTTTTGTCACCCAATACTTCATCCACTTGATGGTTCCAGATAATACTGATTTTGCCTTCTTTTTCTTTGGCAAAAAGATGGTCTTGTAAAATCTTTTCAGAACGTAAGCTGTCACGACGGTGAACAAGGGTCACATGCGCTGCAATATTAGAAAGATAAAGTGCTTCTTCGACTGCTGTGTTACCACCACCCACAACCATGACATTTTGGTTCTTATAGAAGAAACCATCACAGGTTGCACATGCGCTTACACCTTGACCCATAAACGCAGCTTCAGATTCAAGACCTAGGTACTGTGCAGTTGCACCTGTTGCAATAATCAACGCATCACACGTGTACTCTTCCATATCGCCTTTGAGTACGAATGGACGAGTTTTAAGATCTACTTCATTGATATGATCGTAGACAATTTCTGTACCAAAACGTTCTGCATGAGCTTGCATACGTTCCATAAGTACAGGACCAGTTAAGCCTTCTGGGTCACCTGGCCAGTTGTCAACTTCAGTGGTCGTTGTTAATTGACCACCGAGTTGCAAACCCGCAATCAGTGTTGGCTTGAGGTTAGCACGTGCAGCATAGACTGCTGCGCTATAGCCTGCAGGACCAGAACCCAAAATAATTAACCGTGAGTGACGAGCGCTCATTAAAGAACATCCTTTTTATATCAAAACTGCTAAAATTATACGTGAATCCAGAGCGGAGTGGTTTAAATCCATCGGGATAATATTGATTAACTCAATCGAATTGAGCTATATCCGAGCAGGATGTTAACAACAACAGTAAACAATCGTGCATCTTTTTTGTAAGAACGAGTGCATAATATAAAACTTATTGATTAAGGCATTTTAGGCCTTGAAAGATACTAACAAATAACGAATTGGGTTACAGGACTGTATATGACTGCGGTGTCAAGTGTTTATGCACAACGCTTTTTAATGACATTATTTTTGATTTCTTTTGGCATTTATTTATTTCTTGCCACAGTAACCTATACACCATTTGATCCGGGCTGGATGCATATTTCCAGTGATACCCAGCAGGTTTCAAACGCCAGCGGTGTAGCAGGCGCTTGGATCGCAGATTTACTGTTTGGTTTCTTGGGATGGGCAAGTTTGCTGATTCCACTGTTCTTGTTTATTGAAGCCATTCAAGTCTGGTGGCCAAGAAGCTTTTTAAATCGCCCATTTCGTTATGCTGCACAGTTTTTCTTGATCCTGTCCATTTCTAGTTTGTTGTATCTGCATTGGAATACACCTGCAGATACTTTGGATAATGCAGCGGGTGGTATTATTGGTTATGAGTTGGGGCAGAGTTTATCCCAATTATTGACCATCTATGGCGCAACTTTATTCTTATTGGCTTTTAGTATCTTATTGCTGACTTTAGCCTTTGGCATTCAGTGGAACAAAACGTGGATCACACTGAAAAATACACCTGCTTATTTACAAGATTTATTCTACAAGAATGTCCCACAGAATGAATCTGCATATGATCTGACTGAGCAATTAGCCGCTGCTGATACACCTGCAATTAAGAATAAAGTACAAACTGAGTCTGATCTTGTAGCAGATACGAGTGAAGCTAAAGCGAATCAAGTTCAAGCAAAACTGATTAAAATTGATGATTCGCATCATCAGTTGATGGCTGAAAAATTGTTTGCCGATGTGCTTGCAAAAGAACAGCAGCAAGGTAGTCAGCCAGTACAAACTGAGCAGATTGAAGATTTTGAACAGACTTTACAACGTGCCCATCAGTTTGAAACCGAAAGCCAACGTTTGGTTCAAACAGGTGAAGTATGGCGTGCTTTACAGCGTGATGATGCGAGCCATAAGCAAGAAATTGATGCATTATTAAGAGCTGCGGATGACGCTCCTCATGCTCCAGCACAGTATGCATCTACCGCACATGTGGCAACCGCAACGCAGACATCCAGTCACAGCAATCTAGATTGGAATGATGACCAAATCTTTGATGAATTGTTGGCTGCTGTTCCAAACAGTAAGACGGCAACAGATTTACATACCCCATTTACGCAAGAGCCTCTGGCGCATTCAGCCCCTCAGGTTGCTGAGGTCGAATTTGAGGCAGATATTGAAGCATTGATTAATGAATCTGCAAGACCAGCAGCTGTACAGCCAGAGACTGCACCGATTCAAAATGCAATACATCCTATCCAAGAGGATGTTCATCGCATAGCTGAGCAGCAAGTAGATGATTTTAATGATCTTCTGGTCGAAGAAGAGCGTGAACAGGCTTCACCACGAACGACCAGTTATGCGCAATCCTCTGCTTTTGTAAAAGCACCGATTGAAGTTTCAACACCAACACAAAAAGAAACACTGTCTAAAGAAGCCTTTATCGAAGCATGGCAAGAAACAGCAGGTAAAGCTGACCCAGATGCAGATTTTGATATTGAAGATGATTTTGATCTGGATGCGCCTTTAACGGATGCATTTGGTCGTCCAATGTCACGCGCCATGCAAGTTGCACAAAAACGCCGTGATCTACCGACTTTACCGGGTCTGGAATTGCTGGATGAAGTTGATCCAAACAAAAAGGTCAATTTTACCGCTGAGCAATTAGCACGTCTTTCTGAGCTGTTAGAGATCAAACTACAAGAGTTTAATGTGAAGGCTCAGGTGGTCGAAGCCCAGCCGGGACCAGTCGTAACACGCTTTGAACTGGATCTTGCACCAGGTGTAAAAGCCTCTAAAGTGACCAATATTTCACGCGATTTGGCACGTTCAATGTCGATGGCTTCGGTTCGTGTGGTTGAAGTGATTGCAGGAAAACCATATATCGGAATTGAAGTGCCGAATAGTAGCCGTGAAATGGTACGCTTGATTGAGTTATTGAAAACGCCAGCTTTTGAAGACCCTGCGGGTTTGCTCTCTATGGCGATGGGTAAGGACATTTCAGGTAATCCTGTAATTACTGACCTCGGTAAAGCGCCACATATGTTGGTTGCGGGGACCACAGGTTCTGGTAAGTCGGTTGCAGTGAACTCGATGATTTTATCGATGTTACTGAAATATACACCCGACCAGTTACGCTTGATTTTGATCGATCCAAAACAGCTTGAATTGGCTAACTATAATGATATTCCACACTTGTTAACACCTGTTGTGACGGATATGAAAGATGCCGTCAGCGCGCTAAATTGGTGTGTCAATGAAATGGAACGCCGTTATAAGCTGATGTCATTCCTGAAAATTCGTAAGTTAAGTGACTATAACCGTAAGGTCGAAGAAGCGATTGCCAATGGTGAAGATCTTATTGATCCAACATGGAAAGCCAGTGATTCAGTTGTGGGGGAGCGAGCACCGCGTTTAGCGCCATTACCATCGATTGTAATTGTCGCCGATGAGTTTGCTGACATGATCATGCAAGTCGGTAAAAAAGCCGAAGAAATGATTACTCGTTTAGCGCAGAAATCGCGTGCAGCAGGAATTCATTTACTGCTAGCAACACAACGTCCGTCGGTCGACGTAATTACAGGTTTGATTAAAGCCAATATTCCAACCCGTGTTGCATTACGTGTAAACAGTAAAATTGACTCACGTACCATTCTCGATGCAGGTGGTGCAGAAGACTTACTTGGTCATGGTGATATGTTGTTCCTAGGGCCAGGTAAAATCGAGCCTGAGCGTGTGCATGGTGCCTTTATTAGCGATGATGAAGTGAACCGTATTTGTGATGCTTGGCGTGAACGTGGTGAGCCGGATTATGTTGATGAAATCCTGACGCCATTTGATGAGGAGCCAAGCTCACGTGGTTTTGAAGATGGGGATGGTGATCCAAGTCGTGATGCGCTGTATGATCAATGTGTATCGTTCGTTTTAGAGACACGTAAAGCATCGACTTCATCGCTACAGCGTAAATTTAGCTTGGGCTATAACCGTGCCGCTCGTATTATCGACCAAATGGAAGAGAATGGCATTGTCAGCTCAATGGGCGCCAATGGTAAGCGAGATATTCTAGTTTAAAATTATCTGCTAAAAAAAGCCTCTATTGATAGAGGCTTTTTTTATTTGTAAAAGAACTGGGGGGATTAGACCCGAGTAAAAAGACCAATTAAGATGAATAGCCAAAACAAAGAACCAATTGCAACGACAATGATATGTCCAGCCCCGAGTTTTTCTTGACGAATTGCATTGAGGTCTGTGGATTGGATTTTTGCATAATTCAATGCGACAAAAGCAGGGATTAAGAAAATGAAATCGAATAGGGTAATCAACCAATAAGGATCAGGCAGATAGTAGGCAAATATTATGAGTAGATAGCCAACGAACATCCATGCTGATGAAAATGACCGGGTATAGCCATTTGCTTGGGCATAGTTTTGAATCTTGTTAAACAGCGAATATAAAAAGAAAATTGAAAAAATGGCACGTGCGGCAGGCATAATATTTAAATTATCTTTGATCGCAAAAAAACGCCATGCTTTAAACATCCACCAGATTTGATATAAACCAAATGAAGTGATGGATAAGATGATAAACCGTTTCATACTGATAATTCTCAGATCAGCAAGATGGTGGTTTATTGGAGGTGATTCAATTAAATGATGGTTCGTGTTTGTCATTGTCTTTCTTGGAAAATAGAGTTGTTTTTGGTTTTATTTTAATAAATTACAGCGAATTGGTAACACGGCGGTTTTACATAATGCCACATCATTAAGATCTGATAACAATAGCACAGATAAATCATATGGCATTATTGGGGGAAAGCAATTAAGCAAATTTTGCCAAGACTTCCAAGAAACCATCTTTTTGGCGTGGGAACTGTGCAATCACATCATGAATGCGCTGTCCTTCAGGGTTGGTTGCATTCAAGTCACGACCATCTGCCAAAAACTGGGTAATCAAGCGCTCATAGTCATTTGGACGCATATGTTTGAATGCATGATAAAGCACATGAAAGTCAGCATTTACGCCAGTTGGAGGAAGTTGGTTAAGGTAGGCAAACACACGCTCATCTGACCACTCTTCATTGAAAGTTGCTGGCTGTGATAATGCCATGACAATCTCCTCAGTCTTATAAAATAATAAAGGCAAAATACTTGAAGTGGGGAAAGTCCTACTTTCCAAATCCACCCGCGTATTCTGCCTTTATTTGCGAAAAATCGCTAATGAAAAAACTTCTATCGATCTTCAGGTAAATTGATATTCATTTCTAACATTTCGATATTTGCTTCTGAACGAACCTGCATTTGAATATGCTGTTCATCCACACCACGAACATAACGACTCACCACCTGCATGATTTCTTTTTTCATCTGGTCGATTTTGTCCTGGCCTAGGCGACGGCCTAAACCTTGTTCAGAGGCAACAATTACCTTTAAACGATCTTTGGCAGTTTGTGCACTTGATGGCTTTTCATCACTGCTAAAAAGTTTACTCCAGAATCCTGCCATAATTACGCTCCAAATAGTCTAGCTAACCAACCTTTTGGCTGTACTGCAATGTGTCGATAAGGACGGTCTTCGCCAAGGAAGCGAGCCACTAAGTCATCATAAGCTTGGCCAGCTTTTTCTTCTGTATACAGAATCACTGGTTTACCTTCGTTTGATGCTTGAAGTACGCTCGGACACTCAGGGATGACACCCAAAGTTGGCACACGTAAAATATCTTTCGAAATATCATCGATTGTAAGCATTTCTTGTTTATCAGCACGCTCTGGGTTAAAACGTGTAATACATAAGTGCTTACGGATACGACCTTCGTTTTGTTCAACTTTTTTGGTCTTGCTGTCCAGCATACCAATAATACGATCTGAGTCACGTACAGATGAAATTTCAGGGTTAGTTACAATGATGGCTTCATCAGCATGATACATTGCTAAAATCGCACCACGTTCAATACCTGCAGGAGAGTCGCAGATAATGTAATCAAACTCTTGAGAAAGTTCATCAATCACACGTGCAACACCTTCATCACTCAAGGCATCTTTATCACGGGTTTGTGATGCAGGGAGAATGTATAAGTTTTCAATCTCTTTATCACGGATCAGCGCTTGCTGTAAACGTGCTTCATTATTAATAACATTAACGAAATCATAAACTACGCGGCGTTCGCAGCCCATGATCAAATCTAGATTACGTAAACCTACATCGAAATCAATCACAACAGTTTTATGACCACGTAGGGCTAAACCTGTTGCAAAAGATGCGCTTGTTGTAGTTTTACCTACACCACCTTTGCCTGACGTTACGACAACAATTTTGGCCACCGAATCCACTCCTATTTATGGTCATACGCCCCTAAAAGGGCTTATTTGGTGCTTTTAAAACTCAATTCAATAAATTAAAACTGCAAGGCTTCAAATTCAAGTTCTTGCTTGTTATTTAAATAAATATGTACAGGCTTTTTGATCATATCTTTGGGAATATCATCTGCTACACAATAAGTCCCTGCAATAGAGATTAATTCTGCTTCGAGCGAATGGCAGAAAATACGTGCCGCAGCTTGCCCACCTGCACCTGCAATGACTCTACCACGAGCATTGCCATAAATGTGAATATTTCCAGATGCAATCACTTCTGATCCACTATTCATGCCCGCATTTAAGATAATATCGCCTTGATCTTGGACCAAACATTGGCCTGTACGCAAAATCTCATCATGATAAGAGGTGATATATGCATTCGATGTGTTTTTTTGTGGTGTTTGTATTGCAGCATTATCCGCTGTTTTTACAGGAGCATGATCAACCACTTGTTCTTTAGATGCCTTGATGCGTTGTAAGGGCTGGTCGGCAGGGAGAACAGGGAATTGAATCGCCCGAGCTTCATCACCCAAAATGCCATCAATGACGGCCATCGGTTGTAAACCTAAATCAATTAAAAGCTGAATTAACGCAATCAGCTCTTGTTCAACGGTACTGTCAATAATGACGAGTGTACCGATATAAGAACCTTCATTCAGTGTATCGCTAAGTTGCTGTCGGATTGCATTATGGTCATTTGTGTCGAAAGTCAGTCGACTAAAATTCACCATTCTGCCCGTAATCCGTATATCAGCCATAATTTATCCTTCAGGGCTTTTTAAGCGCTCTATTGTGTTGAAGCGTGTTGTAAATAAAAGCAAATGCTAGAACAAATTACACGAATTCTCTAGCTTGATTGGTAATTTTTCTTGTAATCATTCTGCTTTTTTATCCAATTGATCAGATTCTTGCAAAGTTTGCTGCCATTGTTTGACTTTTACCTGTTTTCTAATCGCTTCGAGGCTTTCAAATACAACAGATTCGACTAATTCCTCCAAGTAGTGATTGTCAATATTCAGCTCACTGACTTGCTCTGCAATAAACTGATAGTTTTCATTTGGTCTTTGTACTGAACCTGCTGTAAAGGGTTCAATCAGACCTGCGCTGATATTTTCCCCTAATCGTTGCCCAATACTTTGTATTTGTTGTTCAATACGACCACCCACAATCGGGATTAGACGCAATAACTGCGTCAGTTCAGGGGTATCTTCTATGGCTTGATTGACGATAATACCAACTTTTTGGGTGATCACCGGTTGCTGTTGTTGTAGGGCGGTGGCCAAAGATTCTTGCAACATTGAAGTCAGCGTCACAGTAAACAGTTGCCGATGATGATCAACCAGATCATGAATAATTTTTTTATGACTAGAGCTGGTTTGCAATTCGTGTCGAATGCCATCAATCACAGTAATGACGACACGATCAGACAGCTCTTCCATCACCACGCGATAATAGAATAGAGCTTTGATACGTATGCCATCTGGCACAACCTTATAACCAAGTTCATGTAGTCGGTAGGCGATAATTCCTGCACGGAATAAACGCAGGAAACGTAAATGCGGAATGATGGCTAAGATTTCATACCAGTGAATAAAGGGGAAAAACCACCAACGGGCATGATGTTTTTGTGCAATTGAGATGATCCAGCGCACAACCAGTTCAACAATCAGAAAGATAATGAACCATGCTTCAGTGGTAATCACCCAAGGGTGTAAATGGGTACGATAAAAATCCAGCACACTGGAGAGATGGATGAAATTAAAAAACCATGCCCCGATATTACTCATCAGGAAAAAGTTCATACCTAGGCAGAACAAGTTAAAAACAATAATAAACACCATGAAAATGTCATAGACGAGGAACAGTTTGAAAAACACACTGTTCGGATTGACATAGTTATATTTAGAGTTTTGTCCTGAGTCCTGCTGGGTCATGTCTTTACTCAATTCCTGATGAGAATATTAATTATATTTTGCTTTCATTTGTGAAATCAGCTGGTCTTTTTCAGTCCAGATTTGATCAACCCATTTTTGGAAACGTTCACGATAGACAGGGTCATCCTCATAGTTACCGCCGAGTACCCAGTCTGGAATTTCTATTTTACGCAAATCGACAGCGATACGTGACACATCTCCCAACCAGAATTCGCCATAACCGGGTGCACCATCAGGATACACAATTGTCATATCGACTAATGCATCAATTTGATCCCCCAGAATACTGAGCGCCAAGGCCAAACCACCCGCTTTGGGTTTGAGGAGGTTTTGAAAAGGGGATTGCTGTGCAGCATGTTTTTCAGCAGTAAAGCGAGTGCCTTCTAAATAATTTAATAAGGTAAAAGGTTGGCTAAGCAACTGTTCACAGGCTTTACGCGCTTCCAGCATATCGCGTGATTTTAGCTCTGGATTTTTAGCAATCTGCTCTTTACTATGCCGTTTCATCATTGGGAAACCCAATATTTTGAAAGCTTGTCCTACAAAGGGAATAAAAATAAGTTCCCACTTGGTAAAGAAGCGAGTAAGTGGCATACGGGTTAAACCGAAATACTGATTCACAGTGGTATCGACCCAACTTTGATGATTACACATCATCAAGTATCGCCCCTGCAAATTCAGATCAAGTTGTTCATCAATACTGATGTCCCATTGTAAATTTGGCAGAACATGGTCAATTAACCAGTTATTTACCCCTAACCAACTGTTGGTAATTTGAATATTTGTTTCATCTACTTTTGCAGATTGTTTAAATAATTTGGTGAGGCCTAAAGCAAGTACTGGTGGTCCATGAAAGAAGGTACTGCCTGTAATCACAGAACTAACGGTTAATCCTTTACTGACTTTTTGCAATAGGGATGCTTTTTTATTAGCGGTAGCCATAAATCGAACCTTGAGTGCATATGTTTGAAAAAGAGATGTTCCAACTATAAACAACAGATGTTGAAATACAACTGTATATTTTAAGTTATTGACATTTTTTATATATTCAAATGCGTACATCGGTTTTTATTGGTCAAAGGTCGAGATGATCTTGTCAAGTTTGCTTGTAAATTGCATGTTTTTTATTTTGTGATTTATTTCTCATTTTGTGTTTGTTATGAGATGGGTATAACAATGGAGAAATTGTGTTGCTTGAATCAAGTAAAATGCATCAAAATATTACAAAACTACAAATAAAGTGTTTATTATTAACAAAAAATCAATGGTCTAGCACCATTTTCTCATTCATCATTTGTCCAGACAACAAAATACATAGACAGGAGCAACGCAATGCGTGCATTAGTAATTTCAACACTCGTAGGGGCTGGCTTGGTACTTTCTGGTTGCCAAACGACTGGTAATAACATTGGTGGCGTAGAATACGATAAAGCAGCTTTAGGTGCATTAATCGGTGCTGCTGCAGGTTATGGTGTTTCTAAGGGTAACGCAAATACGAGTAAGCAAAACAACCGTGCTGCGGCAATTGGTGCAATTCTTGGTAGTGCTGGTGGTTTGTATCTCGATAATAAAGAGAAAAAATTACGTGAGCAAATGGCGGGTACTGGTGTAGAAGTAGGCCGTAACCCAGATGGTTCTGTACAATTAATCATGCCTGGTAGCATTACGTTTGATACGAACAAATCGAACATCAAACCGAACTTCTACGGTACTTTAAACAAAGTAGCGCAGACTTTAGGTGAAGATAACAAGAGTGCGATCCTTGTAACGGGTTATACAGATAACACGGGTAATGACTCAATCAACATCCCATTATCTCAAGCGCGTGCTCAATCAGTGAAAAACTACTTAGCTGGTCAAGGCATTTCTGGTAGCCGTATCGATGCACAAGGTTTAGGTTCAGCGAACCCGATTGCTTCAAACGCGACTGCTGCTGGTAAAGAGCAAAACCGCCGTGTAGAAATCAGCATTTATGCTAAACAGTAATTTTTACTGATTTCAAAAAAGCCACCTTCGGGTGGTTTTTTTATTGCAGATCAAAATAGACGACAAGCTACGGCGTGTTATTTGGATAAGGCATCATAATTTATACATATCCCTAGATTTACTATTGGGATTCTAAAACAGAGATGTCTATAATTGTGCTCGAAAAATCAGGCTCGGAAACGAGAGAGGTATAACCGATGTCATCTGCCAGTCAACTTAATGACAAGCAACTTGAGGCCATGAAATATGTTCAGGGGCCATTGTTGGTACTTGCAGGGGCAGGTTCAGGTAAAACCTCTGTAATTACCCGAAAAGTTGCTTTCTTGGTACAACAGTGTGGTATTCCTGCCTATCGTATCACCGCAATGACTTTTACCAATAAAGCGGCGCGTGAAATGAAAGAGCGTGTGGGTAAGTTACTCTCACGTGAAGAAGCCAAAGGGCTTTCGGTCTCGACCTTCCATACTTTTGGGTTAAATTTACTCCGCCTCGAATTAAAACATTTACCACTTAAAAACAATTTTTCGATTTTAGATGCCGATGACTGTAAACGAATCTTGATGGATTTGATGCAGCGTGACAATTTATCAGGTGCGGAGAGCAAAGAGCTGCTCGCCAAGGCGATGAAGAAAATTTCAGACTGGAAAAATGATCTGATCGTCCCTGAACAAGCTCACTCAACTTGTGAAACGGTTGAGGATGTCCAGTTTGCACATCTGTATCAGCTCTACGAGCGTAATTTGCGTGCCTATAATGCCGTAGACTTTGATGACTTGATCGTGATGCCAACACGTTTACTTCAGGAAAATGCCGAAGTGCGTGACAAATGGCAAAACCGTGTTCGTTATTTATTAGTGGATGAATATCAAGACACCAACACTGCGCAATATACCCTCGTTAAGCTTTTAGTTGGGGTGATGGGACAGTTTACCGCTGTAGGTGATGATGACCAATCTATTTACGCTTGGCGTGGTGCAAAGCCTGAAAACATGGCCTTGTTAAAAGATGATTTCCACAATCTTAAAGTGATTAAGCTGGAGCAGAACTATCGCTCGACCAGCCGTATCTTAAAAGCGGCCAATGCTGTAATTGAAAATAATCCGCATATTTTCGATAAGAAACTATGGAGTGATAAAGGTCACGGTGAAACCATTCGTGTGATCACTTGTTTAAATGATGATGATGAAGCAGAACGTGTGGTTAAAGATCTGATCACGCATAAGCTGATGAATGGTAAAAACTGGAAAGATTATGCAGTGCTGTATCGCGGTAACTTTCAAGCCCGTGTGATTGAAACTCAGCTTCGTCAGATGCAAATTCCGTATAAGTTATCAGGTGGACAGTCTTTCTTCGCGCGTGCCGAAATTAAGGATGTGATGAGCTATTTACGCCTCATCATTAACCCTGAAGATGACAGTGCCTTCTTACGTATTATCAATACGCCTAAGCGTGCCATTGGCCCAGTGACGTTAGAGAAACTCGGTTTATTTGCTCAAGAAAATACCTTGTCTTTATTAACTGCATCGTCAGACCAACGTTTAAGCATGGTGTTACCGAAGAAAGCAGCAACACAATTACATGAGTTTGCTGATTTTATCGCGACATTTACCCGTGAATTGCTTGATGATGATGAGCCAATGCCGAAAGTTCGTCAGATGATCAACGAAGCAGGCTATATCGATTATATCCGTGAGCAGGCAGCAACCCCTGCACAAGAGAAAACCAAGCTCGACAGTATTGAAAGCTTGTATAGCAGTATTCAAAATTTGTTGAATCGTACTGATGATGTCGATGAGAAAAATATTGAAAGTGTGATTCGAAAATTGGTACTGCTAGATATGCTTGAGCAGCAGCAGGAAGAAGAAGATACCGATAAAGTGAACTTACTAACCTTGCATGCCGCCAAAGGTTTAGAATTCCCTTATGTGTATATGATTGGCTTGGAAGAAGAGCTATTACCACATAAGAACTCGATTGCATCGGAAACGGTCGAAGAGGAACGCCGCTTGATGTATGTAGGCATTACTCGTGCCCGTCAAGGCTTAACACTGACCCTTGCTGAGCAGCGTAAGAATGGTGGACAAATGCGTCAAATGACGCCAAGCCGCTTCTTGGACGAGATGCCACAAGATGATTTGGAGTGGCATGGTCGTAAAAAGAAACTGGCACCCAATGTTGATCCAAAAGAACAAGCTCAGCAGTACCTTGCCAACTTAAAAGCATTGTTGAAACGTTAAGAAATTGTAAGTAGGAAATTTTAATGAAAGTTCAAGTTAAAGTATTAGATGCACGTTTAGGTCAAGAGTGGGCTTTGCCTTCTTACGCAACGACTGGTTCAGCAGGTTTAGATTTACGCGCATGTTTAGATGAAGCGATTGAGATTGCTGCGGGTGAAACCGTTTTAGTGAAAACAGGTTTGGCGATTTATATCGAAGATCCAAACTTTGCAGGTTTAATTCTACCGCGTTCAGGTTTAGGCCATAAACATGGTATTGTGTTAGGTAACTTGGTGGGGTTGATTGATTCTGATTACCAAGGTGAACTCATGGTATCGGTTTGGAATCGTGGACAAAATAGCTTCCGTTTAGAACCTGGTGAGCGTTTAGCACAATATGTATTGGTTCCAGTGGTACAGGCTGAGTTCGAACAAGTGAGCGAATTCGTTGCGACTGAGCGTGGCGCAGGTGGTTTTGGTCATACTGGAAAACAATAAGCTTTTTCAGTAGTTATCACTTTAAATGCAATGTTTTTCTGAAAAACGTTGCATTTTTCATATTGATTGTTGCCTTGATATATATTACAAAGCAGCTGACTAATTATTTTAATTTTTCTGAATAAGGGTTAATTAATTTCTTAATAGTTTCTGCTTTTTTTATGGATCAAATGATTATAAAAATAGGGGCTTACAGTGAATATACAACATACATTTCCGCTGAATATTTTCCGTGCTTACGATATTCGCGGAAAGCTAAGTAATTTAACGCCAAATATTATTAGCCTAATTGCTTATGCTTTAGCTTCGCAATATAAAAATGCTGAACAGACACACGTGGTGATTGGTTATGATGCACGTTTAACCAGTCCGACTTATGCCAATATCATCCAAAATATATTCGAAAAACAAGGTTTACAAGTCACTAATATTGGTTGTTGTTCATCACCGATGATGTATTACATTGCCCGTGATTTTGGTGGCAATGGTATTATGGTGACCGCAAGTCATAATCCGAAATCGGATAATGGCATTAAATGGATTTTAAAAGGTGAGCCACCAACACCAGAAACCATTCAACAGGTGGGGCAATATGCACAGACCTCTTTGAGCAATATTGAGGATTTCTTGCATTCAGAAAATACCGCACACCAAATTGTTGCTCCGTATTGTTTGCAGTATCAGCATTCCTTAATCAGTGATATACAGTTAGCGCGACCATTAAAAATCGTTCTCGATGGATTACATGGTTCTGCAGGGCGTTGTGCCAAATTGGTTTTAGAAAAACTAGGCTGTGATGTGATTGCTTTACGTTGTGAAGCCAATGGACATTTCCCTGATCATGCGCCAGATCCATCTCATGCTGAGCATTTAAAGCAATTACAAGCCGCTATTGTTGCTGAGAAAGCCGATCTCGGTATTGCGTTGGATGGTGATGGGGATCGTGTGGTTTTACTCGATGAGAATGCACATATTATTAGTCCTGATCGCTTATTGTCTTTATTTGCGCAGATGTGCTTACAGCAGCATCCACATAAAGAAATCGTTTTTGATGTGAAGTGCTCACGTATGGTGGCGGATACCGTACAGGGGCTGGAAGGTCAAGCCAAAATGATTCGTACGGGCAGTAGCTTTTTACGTGCTTATTTATCGCAATCAAAGGGCACGGCTGTTTTTGGTGGTGAATATGCGGGTCACTATGTCTTTAATGATGGACGCGGTTTTGGCTATGACGATGGTTTATACGCAGCTTTGCGTGTGATGGAATATTTAACCCAATCCAAAGCAACAACCCTGTCTGAGTTATTGGCCGCTTACCCAGAACGTTATTGCACGGAAGACACCTATATCAGTACCCATGATGCCAATCCTCAGCAAGTTTTAAATGATATTGAAATTTTAAGTCATCGTTTAGGCGCGCGTTTAAGTAAAATTGATGGTGTAAGACTTGATTTTGACGATGGATTTGGCATTATTCGAGCATCAAATACTGGCGAATATTTTACCGTCCGTTTTGATGCTGATAATCAGAACCGATTAATTGAAATTCGTCAAAAGTTTGTTTCTATGTTGCAAGACCAATATCCAAAGATTGCACAAGAACTCGCACAGGCCTAAAAGGAGAGACGCATGCCACATGAGCATATCGGCATTGATAAAGCAAAAATTTTGATCGAAGCTTTGCCGTATATCCAACGTTTTGCAGGAAAAACGCTGGTTGTAAAATATGGTGGTAATGCGATGACTGATCCTGAATTGGAAAGTTCATTTGCCCGTGACATCGTATTGTTAAAAACGGTTGGCCTGAATCCAATCGTTGTGCATGGTGGTGGTCCACAAGTGGATTCATTGCTAAAACGCTTAGGACAAGAGTCTGATCGTATTGATGGCATGCGCGTGACCGACCAAGCAACCATGGAAGTGGTCGAAATGGTGTTGGGTGGTAGTGTCAATAAATCGATCGTGAATCTGATTAATAAACATGGCGGCCGTGCTATTGGTTTAACTGGTAAAGATGGCAATTTATTGCGTGCACGTAAATTGCTGATGGAAAAACAAGAAGCTGATGGCTCAATTTCGCAAATTGATTTGGGCATGGTGGGTGAAGTGACTGGCGTAAAAACTGATGTACTTGAAATGTTTACCCAAAGTGATTTCATTCCAGTAATTGCACCATTGGGTGTAGATGAAGAAGGCAATACCTATAACATCAATGCGGATCTTGTGGCGGGTAAAGTTGCAGAAGCACTTGGTGCTGAAAAGCTGATTTTACTCACCAATATCACAGGTGTATTGGACGAAAATAAAAATTTATTGACTGGTCTAAGCACACAAGAAGTGGATCGCCTGATTGAAACAGGCGTGATTTATGGCGGTATGATTCCAAAAGTGGGTTGTGCATTAGATGCCGTTAAAGGTGGTGTAGTGAGTGCACATATTGTTGATGGTCGCGTACCGCATGCAAGTTTATTAGAGATCTTCACTGATCATGGTGTGGGTACATTGATTACCAACCGCGCCAAACATTAATTCATCCTATTGATTTGAAAAGAGACCTCAAGTAGGTCTCTTTTTTTGTCATGACCTGTTCATGTTTTAGTCATCGCAATGTCATTTAAGCAATTTAAGGTAGGTCTAGTCATAAGGAGCTTTCATTATGCTAGAAAAATTAAATCAATATCGCCAGACATTGACTTTACCCTTACGCCACAAGCCAGCTCAAAATCAATTCCGTTTTGAATGGGTGGATAATTTAAAAGAATTACAAGAAGTACAACGCTTTAGAGCAACGCAATTTAGCCATCAATTTGGGATGCATTTTGAAGATGGTTTAGATCAAGACCTGTATGATTTCGGTTGTGAACACGCGGTGTTACGGGAAAAATGGACCGGTGAGATTGTCGCTTATACCCGTCTGAAATTGTTCCAAGGCCATGAAATTGGACAGAGTTATAGTGCTCAAGAATTTGAAATCGTTCCACAATTCTCTCATTTACCGAGTATTCTCGAAATTGGACGTACTTGTGTGCACCCTAAATTTCGTTCGGGTAAAGCCCTGTCAATGCTCTGGTTGAACCTGACCCCTAAAGTACTGTGGTCTATGCGTGCCAAGTATTTGATGGGTTGCGTTAGTATTCATTTAGAAGATAATTTGGCACGTGCTTATTACACCCATCGTCAGATTCAACAATTGGGTGAGCATCAGACGATTGATATTCGTTCAAAACGTAGCTTTGAACCAGAACGTCCTGACTATAGTTTCCCGCAAGATGAACGCATGCCAAAACTGTTTCAGACCTATCTAGGAATGCAGTCGAAACTGTCAAAACAAGCATTTTATGATGAAGATTTTAAATGCTTGGATTATTTCGTTTTCCTTGAAGTGAATAAGATTGCGACCTCTTTTGTGATGAACAAAATGGTGCAACGTTAGTAAGGTTTTGTTGATACTTCAACCATGCATTGCGTTATGAGCTAAAACAACATAATCAATGCATGAAATACCTACTATGATGGTCCTTATCAAGTTTCATACCGACGTTTAGAGCTGTTTTAGCCATAACCCTACGGGACAGGGATATTTTTTGCCGCTACGTCGTTATGTCTTGTTCATTTAGAGCCACTAAATTTTACAAGCCCTGCCTCGTATCAGCCAAAAATACCCTCTGCCGCAAGCATCTGTGTAATATCAACAGAACCTCTTATCATTCTTAATCTAATAGTGAGCACATATTGAGATTTACAAGCCATCTCTCCCTCATGCACAATAGGCGTAGATGTTTGATAGTTTAAAGATATGTGCCAGCTATTAGGAATGAATTGCGCCACCCCGACAGATATTACTTTTTCTTTTCGTGGGTTTTCACAACGCGCAGGGGTGACCTCTGATCATTGCGATGGTTTTGGGATCGCTTTTTTTGAAGATAAAGCTTGCCGCTTGTTTGTGGATAATCAATCTGCGGTTGAATCTCCTATTGCTGATCTGATTCGTAATTATCCGATCAAGTCTCGCAACGTCATTGCCCATATTCGTAAAGCCACTCAAGGTAAAATCAATCTCGAAAATTCACATCCCTTTTTGCGTGAGCTATGGGGGAGACATTGGATTTTTGCGCATAATGGCGATTTACATGATTTCAAACCTGAGTTAAGTGGCCGTTTCGAACCGGTAGGGAATACCGACAGTGAATTGGCATTTTGCTATTTACTGGATCAGATGGTTGAAGCTTTTGGTTATACCGAACCAAGTTTAGAAGAAATTTTCTCATTATTGGAACGTATTTCGCCACAAATTGCAGAGCATGGCACCTTTAATTTCTGTCTTTCCAATGGTAAGGCCTTATTTAGCTATGCGACGACGAAGTTGCATTGGCTCGTACGTGAGTATCCATTTCAACCTGCACATTTAATTGATCTCGATGTAGAAGTCGATTTTAGTCAAGTGACCACGCCAGAAGATCGTGTTGCAGTGATCACGACAGAGCCGTTAACCCATAATGAAGCATGGACAGCATATCAAGCAGGGGAAATGATTTTATTCCAGCACGGTAAACCGATTCAGCATGCCTTAACACGAGTTGAGCGCTTAATCCGCGAAGCAGAAAATCCAGCCTTAAAACGCGTGACCAAAGCGGATCAGTACTGACGTATTCAAATGGATAAAAGTGAACTCATCTCCCGATTAATTTCTTTAGATTTACCCAAAGATGAGTATGTGGTTGTTGGTGGCGGGGTATTAGCCGCACATTGTATCCGTGATACAGCAGATATTGATCTTGTGGTAAGCCCAGAGTTGTTTTGTCATTTACAAGCGACCTGGAACCAGAAAATTCGCCCAAATGGGAAAATAGGACTTTATCAGGGCTGTTTTGAAGCTTATCTAGATGTGAACTGTGGTGACAGTCAGGAAAGTTTTCAAACCCTATTGGCAAGTTCTGACGTGATTGCTGGAATACATTTTATGCATTTATCTATACTCGCTGCATTTAAACGAAATTATGGGAGGAAAAAGGATTTATCTGATTTAAATTTAATAGCAGCATTTCAAAACAATAAATAAGACTATTTTGCTTGGATTTTTTTAATTTTAAAATTATTTTTTATAAAAATTAGATAGATATTTTTTCTTGTTGGTTAAAAAATACTTGAGTGTTTTGATCGGTTAAAATATTTAAATAAATATAAAACAAGGGTTTAATTTGTTTTCTTTATCAATAGTTAAAATCTGACAAAAACGCTGTGTTTTTATTTAATTGCTTTGCCGATATTATATCCTTATTCAATAAATCAAATATGGTTTGGGGTTCGATATGGGTATGAAATGGTCTGTCGAATATAATACAGGAATCGAGGTGATCGATGATCAGCATCGTCGTATTCTAGATTATATTAATGAAATTG
Organism: Acinetobacter higginsii; assembly: GCF_000369525.1. Lineage (GTDB taxonomy): Bacteria > Pseudomonadota > Gammaproteobacteria > Pseudomonadales > Moraxellaceae > Acinetobacter > Acinetobacter higginsii. Next base: position 2,361,735 of record NZ_KB850072.1, on the reverse strand, counting down.
ATGAATTAAATGAGGGTGATGATCGGGCAAAATTAAAAGGTATTTTGGATAATATCATTGATTATACCCAGTCTCATTTTACCTTTGAAGAAAGCTTACAAGAAGAAGCAAACTATAAATATCGTGTACCACATAAGCGTGTACATGACTTATTTATCAAAAAGATAGAGACTTATCGTCAACGTTTTGAGCTGGGGCAAGAAATTGATAGCGAGCTACATGAAGCACTATCAAAATGGTTGATCAACCATATCCGTCATGATGATGCAGATTATGTCGGTGCTGTAAAAGAAAATATGATCGGAATCATTAAAGAAAATGAAAAGAAAAAAGGGAAAAACTGGTTTTCTCGTTTCTTCTCATAATAATAAGACAATAATAAAAGACCCCTTATGATAAAAAATAATAAGGTGTGGTATGAGTGAACATAAGGGGTCTACTTAATAATATAATAATTCGTGCGCAGCAAATCATCGTAAGGTGATTTGCTTCTTTCTTTCGATATCTTTTGTTTTGATTTTCAGGCGTGAGAAAGGCAAAATAGATTGAATATTTCATTGCAAACTCCATAAAGCGCAATGAGTTCAAAGATTTTTCAAGGAATGCATTATGCAGGACACAACTCTGTCACGCTGGCTTGCACCAGTGATGGCGTTTTGCCTATCTTTTGTCATGATTACCACATTGGCACCCACCGTTGGAATCCAGATTGACCGTCAATTCGATTTCTGGCTGCTGTGGTTAGGCACCATGATTCTATTGGCATTACCCATCGGTTATCTTGAAATTGCTTTAGCAAAGCGTTCGCAGACCACGGCATTACAAGCACTTTCAACCTTAACACGGGATGCAGATGCTTCACCTAGATGGCGTATCGTGGGCTGGTTGGCTGTTATATTTGTTCCATTCTTTGCAGGCAGTATATTGACTGTCGTAACACATGTCGTGAGTCAGCAGCTTACGCTTGCTGTATCAGAGCAGATTGTTTTTGCAATCCTTGCCATAGCTGCACTTGGATTATCTTTTATCCCTCGCCAATTTTTAATTGCTTTGACAACGATTGGTGTGATTGCTGCATTTATTCTTGCTAATGCCATGGGAACTCATCTAACGGCTTGGCATTGGACAGGAATCGAGTTTAAAGAGTGGGGCAATGCAACAGTTCTTGCTTTGGTTGCAAGTGGTTTAGGGCTAGGCTTGTACTGGCAAAGTAGTTTAGTCGCAGTGAAAAAACAGGACGCCGCAACAAGTACTGCCTTGCCAATTTGGGTGGCGCAATTACTGGCTGTGATCGCCTTTGGCTTCTTCTCTGTGCAAGCACAGTTACCTGCATTGGCATGGGTGTTTGCTGCCATCATGTCAGCGGCACTCTTAATTCAATTTGCAAAAGAACAGTTGGCACAACGTCAGCTTGCGATCGTGATCCAATGGGCGATTTTACTTGCTGCTATTGCTGTTTGGGCTGTACCGCAAGTGGAACAAATCTTTAATAGCCTGCTCATGCTTTGGGGATTACTGATTTGCTTGATTTACGCAGTATTTGCTGGCTGGATTATGAAGATTAGTCATCTGCGTAAAGCAATGGGCTTTAGCAATGAGCTGTTTTATAACATTTGGCGTATTGCCATCCGTATCGTGTTACCACTTTCAATTGTCGTAGCAATCATTGCTGTGATTGGACAAGTGCTGTAATGGAGCAGGCTAAACAAGTATGGGTCGCTTTCTCAAGTCCTGAACAGCAATTCCATATTGCTGTCAGCTTTAGCGAGGGAATGACGGCCCAACAGGCAATTGATGCCAGTGGCTTAGCAGCACAGGCGGCACTACCAGAAGTTTTACAGTTAGGTGTATTTGGTAGCAGAATTGACGCGGATACAGTCCTGCAAGCAGGTGACCGTGTTGAAATCTATCGGGCACTTACCATTAACCCGAATGATATTCGGCGTAAGCGGGCAGCAAAGAACCCCGTTGGGCGATTTATCAAAGGTAATCGCTTTAAGGCATAAAGCTGATAAGTAAAACCCCTCATGATTGACTCGATGAGGGGTTTCTTTTTACTGGAAAGCCGTTATAGTGGTGGCGCAGTCAAAATAGCTTCTTTTGATGCCGGTAAACCAGGTTGTGATTCTGGAATCGTATCTAAACCTTCTAAGCGTTCTACGTTACCATTCGCATCAAAATAAACTTTTAAATGTTGACCGTGTGCCGCAGGTATTTTTGCTTTTTTCGCATAAGTACCTGGGATATAGTTGTAGATGTAGTCCCAACGTTGTGGGTTCAGTGGATCTGTCACTGTTGGACTACCAAGCAAGAAACGGACTTGCTGAAAGCTCATGCCCACTTGTACTTGAGAAGCTTGTGCTTTGGTTAATGGTGTTCCCTGTGGAATATCGACTTTATAAACACCAAAGACTGAACAACCGCTAAGTACTGTAGTGACGAACAACGCCAGCATGATTTTTTGCATTTTGCTACACTATCCTGATAAATGATGATGCATTTGAGTCAAGGATAGATCATACTGCATCTAAACTCTATTGCCTATTCCAACTTAAGATTTGTTGAGAGACCTTTTTTTATGCCGATTTCTAATCAAGACTTACGCAAAGCTGGACTTAAAGTTACCCTTCCTCGTATTAAGATTTTGGAATTATTAGAAAATTCAAAACAACATCATTTAAGTGCTGAAGATATTTATAAAACCTTGCTTGAACAAGGTGAAGATGTTGGCTTAGCGACAGTTTACCGTGTATTAACACAATTCGAAGCTGCGGGCATTATTCAGCGTCATCATTTTGAAAACAATCACTCTGTTTTCGAAATCATGCAGGAAGATCATCACGATCACCTTGTTTGCTTAAACTGTAATAAAGTTATTGAATTTACAAATGATATTATCGAGAAAGAGCAACATTCAGTTGCAGACCAACATGGTTTTGCCTTAACTGGACACTCTTTAAATCTATATGGCTACTGTAGTGATGCAGAATGCCAAGAGGCTTATCGTAAAAAATAAGTTGTATTGAGTAAAAAATCTAAGTGTTCACGAAAATTGAACAAATAAAAAAGGGAAGGTTACAAAAACCTTCCCTTTTTTAATGGCTTAATTTGAATTACTGACCATCAAAGGTGATGTTGCGGCTGGCACTCAATAACTGGTCTGCACCTTCTTCTGACAGTTTGATGGTGAGGCGTAAGTCGTTTGGCGAATCCGCATGTTTTAAAGCATCTTTATAGGTAATTTGCCCCGCTTTATAAAGATCAAATAAGGCTTGGTCAAAGGTTTGCATACCCAACTCACGTGAACGTTTCATCAGATCTTTAATCTCATGAATTTCACCCTTACGGATATAATCTGCCAAAAGTGGTGTATTGATCAAAATCTCAATCGCAGCACGACGTGAATTACCATCTGGTGTTGGAATCAACTGCTGAGCGACGAGTGCTTTTAAGTTCAGCGACAAATCCATATAAAGCTGGCTATGACGGTCTGCTTCAAAGAAGTGAATGATACGATCGAGGGCTTGGTTGGCGTTGTTGGCATGCAGGGTAGCGAGGACCAAGTGACCTGTTTCGGCGAAAGCGATGGCATAGTCCATGGTTTCACGTGAACGAATCTCACCAATCAAGATCACATCTGGTGCCTGACGTAGTGTATTCTTCAGTGCAATTTCAAATGAATCGGTATCAATCCCGACTTCACGCTGCGTCACAATACAGCCTGCATGTTGATGCACAAATTCGATCGGGTCTTCAATGGTGATGATATGACCTTTGGAATTTTGATTACGGAAACCAATCATTGACGCAAGAGAGGTCGATTTACCTGTCCCTGTTGCACCAACAAAGATAATGATGCCACGTTTGGTCATCGCCAATTCTTTCAGCACTTCTGGCAGTTTTAGATCATCCATGCTTGGAATATGGGTTTCGATCTTACGCAATACCATGCCTGGCATATCACGTTGTTGAAAAGCACTGACACGGAAACGCGCTGTCTTTTCACGATTCATGATCGCGAAGTTACATTCACGTGTCTCTGCAAATTCTTTACGCTGTTTGTCGGTCATAATGGATTGAACCAGTTGACCCACAATTTCCCCTGAAAGTTTCGATTTGGAAACAGGCACGATCTGCCCGTTAATTTTCATTGAGGGTTCAACATCCGCAGTGACAAATAAGTCCGATGCATTTTGTTGAATCATCAAGTTGAGTAAATCATTAAAATCCATGATATTTCTCTAATCCATTTATTCTTATAGGAATGATTCGGGTTGTTTTGCAACAGTACGAGCAGTTTGTGGGCTAATTAAGCCTTTAGACACCAGCGTTTTCAGGCTTTGATCCAAAGTGGTCATACCGTAGTTGGCACCTGTTTGGATCGCAGAATACATTTGTGCAACTTTGTTTTCACGCACAAGGTTACGAATCGCAGGAATACCGATCATGATTTCATGTGCAGCCACACGACCACCACCATTCTTTTTCAATAGTGTTTGAGAAATCACGGCTTGTAGAGATTCAGATAGCATGGCACGTACCATGTCTTTTTCTTCTGCTGGGAATACGTCGATAACACGGTCAATGGTTTTCGCCGCAGAGGTGGTATGCAGTGTACCAAACACCAAGTGACCTGTTTCCGCAGCGGTCAGTGCCAAGCGGATGGTTTCTAAGTCACGCATCTCACCGACCAGAATAATGTCAGGGTCTTCACGCAATGCTGAACGCAGTGCTGCATTAAAGCCGTGTGTATCGCGATGTACTTCACGTTGGTTGATTAGGCATTTTTTCGATTGGTGTACAAATTCAATTGGATCTTCGACGGTTAAAATATGGTCATAACGGTTTTCGTTAATATAGTCGATCATCGCTGCAAGTGTGGTGGATTTACCCGAACCCGTTGGGCCTGTGACGAGTACGATTCCACGAGGATAATCACAGATTTCTTTGAAAATTGTGCCGAGTCCTAAATCTTCCATGGTCAAAACTTTAGATGGAATGGTACGGAACACCGCACCTGCACCACGGTTTTGGTTGAATGCGTTAACACGGAAACGAGCAATATTCGGTACTTCAAATGAAAAGTCAGTTTCTAAATCTTCTTCAAAGTCACGACGTTGTTTATCATTCATAATGTCGTACACCAAGCGATGTACATCTTTATGTTCAAGTGCTGGTAAGTTAATACGACGAACTTCACCATCCACACGAATCATAGGAGGCATACCCGCTGAAAGGTGTAAATCGGAAGCACCGTTTTTAACTGAAAAGGCGAGTAATTCTGTAATATCCATAATTTCCCCGAAACAAACTAAAATGTCTCATTATTTTGTAGAATAATATAAGGCTTTCATTCGGGCTTACCAACACCTTAAAGAATGGAAAGCAAAAAAAGATTTCGTAAATGAGAACTGTGTCAATGAATCAATCGCAACAATCCCGCCAATCTGTTTTAAATCAAATAGAACAAGCCTGTCAGCGTGTTCAACGTGATCCTGCAACAGTGCAGTTGTTGGCGGTTTCCAAGACACATCCCAGTGCTAGCCTTCGCGAAATGTATGCAGTCGGGCAGCGCAGTTTTGGTGAAAACTATTTACAGGAAGCACTAGAAAAAATTGAGGAATTAAAAGAATTAGAGATCGAATGGCATTTTATTGGACATGTGCAGCGTAATAAAACCAAGCATCTGGCTGAGAAATTTGATTGGGTACATGGAGTTGACCGTTTGATTATTGCCGAGCGTTTATCTGGCCAGCGTTTAGAATCGCAAGCGCCGTTAAATATTTGTTTGCAAGTGAATATTGATGGGCAAGATTCAAAAGATGGTTGCCAGCCAAAAGAAGCCGCTGAACTGGTTCAGCAAATCAGCCAGCTTCCTAATATTCGTTTACGTGGTTTGATGGTCATTCCAGCGCCTGAAAATCATGCTGCATTTGCAGATGCCAAAGCATTATTTGATCAGGTGAAATCCCAGCATGCACAACTTCAAGATTGGGATACTTTAAGTATGGGGATGTCGGCTGATCTGGAAGCTGCGATTGCAGCGGGTTCAACCATGGTTAGAGTTGGGACAGCGCTATTTGGCGCGCGGGATTATTCAAATTAATCTAAAACTGTTTGAATAAAGATCCGCAGAAATAGAAAACAAATTACAATTATATAAAATATATTTGCTATTGAAAAAAACGGCATAAATTAAGATAACCTGTTTATTCATTTATATCGAACATTGGTATAAATGAATAACGATTATTTTTTACAAAGATAAAAATTGAATTTAGGATCATATTTAGAATGAAAAAACTGTATTTTTTAATCTCTTTTATTTTATGTTTATTTTTAGCAGCTTGCAGTAAAAAACAGAATGATGTGGCTGCAGAAGCGAGCGATAGTAATGCTCAAGTAGCTGTAGACGAAAAGCTTGGTACAAAATGGGGCGATGAGATTAGCTCGCATGTGACCGAGGTAAATTTAAGCCGTTTAACCGAGCAACCGATTGCTGAATCACAAGTTCGTTATGCCAATAAACAATATCAAGGCAAGACCGTTAACAGTATTTCGTTGGCAGCAGGGAAAATTAGTTTTTCTATTGTTGATGATGCTGATCAACCATTTGCCTTATCTCGTGACGGTCAAAACCATTATCTCTCAGCAAAAGATGGTCAAAGCTACCAATTAAAATATGAAAACCATACCGACAATACCTATGAAGTCGTAGCAAGTGTTGATGGGATAGATGTGTTAGACGGCAGTGCTGCTTCACGAAATAATGCAGGTTATGTGCTTCATCCCCACAGTGAAATTACAATAGAAGGCTTCCGTAAGAGTGACTCTGCTGTCGCTTCTTTTACCTTTAGTAAGCCTGAAGATGCGTATGCTGCAAACTCGGATAATGGTTCAATTCAGAATACAGGCATTATTGGAACAGCGATTTATCAAGTTGAATCACTGAAATCCGCTGATGCAGCCGCAGAAGAAAAGCCGTCTAAATATGCTCCTCCACCGAAGGCATTCCCCGCTGATAAGAATGAATAAGGGATGAAAACATCCCTAAAAGATTGGTTAGCTTGAAGGGATTATTATTCTCGAAGTGATTTAATCTAAGCCTTTTAATGCTTCTATGAAGTTTTTAAAATCATGAAGATTTTGATCAGCTATTGCTGAGGAAATCGCTGGATTGGGATGAAAGAAAATGGTTTTCATCCCGACAGACTTTGCACCTTGTATGTCTGCCAGTTCATTATCTCCAACAAAGATACAATCTTTTGGGTGAACACCAAGCTGCTGACAAGATAATAGAAAAATTGCGGGATCTGGTTTTCTAAGTCCGACTGCCTCGGAAACAATGGTGCTCGAAAAGAATTCAGTCAGCCCTAGTGCATAAAAATTATGTTCTTGAAAGGGCGTTCTGCCATTAGAGATTAATCCAATTAAATAGCCTTGCTGTTTTAATTGGATGATGATGTTTTTCACGTGTTCAAAGCAGCATGAAAATTTATTAAAATCATTGATATAACTGGCTAAAAGGATTTCTTTAGAATGATGTTGAATTGAAAATTCATGAATCAGATTTTCATAAACACGATCTTTCCAAACTTTGCCATTATCATCCAATTCAAGAAAGCGTTGGATAAATTTTTCTCTGTCATAGGCAGGCACCAATTGAAAGAAATTAACCTGCCACGTGAGAAATTTTATCAAGGATGTGGTTCGATCTAGTAAGGTCTGATCGAGGTCAAAAATAATCGCCTTATTCTGATTCATGTGATTTAAGTATTGTGATTATTTAATCATCATAATGCTTTAATCGACAATTTCAATCCGACTCGAACCTGATCCAATTGGCTGTACCTGAATCTGTACAGGAATACGCTCATGCATTTCCTGAATATGTGAAATCAATACGACTTTACGGCCTTGGCTTTGCAGCTGATCTAGCGCATTCATCACCATATGCAACGAAGAGGCATCCAACGTCCCAAAACCTTCATCAATAAACAGTGATTCGATTTTCATGGAACCCGAGGCCATATTGGCAATTGCCAAAGAAATTGCAAGGGCAGTGAGGAAGGACTCACCACCAGACAGAGAAGCCACTGAACGGGTTTCTCCATCCATATCATGGTCAATGATGGCTAGACTGAGAGAGTTCTCTAAACGTTTTAAGGTATAACGCTGTGACAACATGCTGAGTTGTTGATTGGCATATTCAAGCAGAATATCCAGATTATATTGCTGGGCTAAATCACGGAAATCTTTACCCTTAGAATCACCAATCAAACTGGAAATTTTATTCCAGCGATGTTCCTGTTGCTGAATCTGCTGGATCTGATCTGCAAATTGCTTTTGCTTGGCAACATTTTGCTGATGTAGTTCCAGTTTCAGTTTGAACTGATCACGTTGTTCAGCTTGCTGCTGTAATTTTTCATGATTGAGATGGATGTGCTCAAGCAACTGGGTGTGTTCGATGGGGGGCTGTTGTTGCTGATGTGTCTGTAATTGCTGTTGCAGCGTTTTCAATGCAGAGGCGGCCTCATTGAGCAAACGTTCTGCATGTTGTAGCGATGTTCGTATTTGCTGTTCTTGCTCAGCACGAATAGCAAGTAAATCAGCTAATTGATGCTCTTCAAATTCAGGATGCTGGTCTAACCAGGCTCGAATTTCAGTCTTAGATTGGGCAAGGGCAGATTGTTGTTGCTGCTGTTGGGCTTTGAGCTGTTCCAGTTCATTTTTCTGCTGTTCAAAGCTTTGACGAGCCTGTTCAAAATGCTGCTTGATCTGCTGATATTGATTTTGGAGTTGCTGACGCTGTTGATCGTGTTGGTTTAACCATTCATTGGCTTTGAGTTCGGTTAAACCTGTCATTGCCACAATCAATTGATGCGCTGATTCTGTGTTTTGTTTGCCTTTGAGTTCGGTGTCTTTGAGTTGCAGGCTAAACTCAGTATGTTGAGTGATCAAGCTGGTTAAATTGGACTTTAATAGATTCAGTTGCTGTTCAAGCTGCTGTTGTTGTTTGCTGAGTGTTTCAGCTTGTTCAAGCTGTTGAACACGTTGCTGTAAACGTTGTGCTAGCTGTTGGCTGTAGCCCAGCGTTTGCTGTTGCCATGAGTTTTGTTCATCGCTGCTCAGGCAATCTACAACATGTTGAATCTGTTGTTGTGACTGCTGTACGCTTTCGAGTTGATAGCGGATATTTTGAATCGTTTGAGTCAGGTGATAGTGGTCTTTATTGGACTGATGCAGTTGCTGTAATTCAATTTCAATCTGCTGTTTGAACTGGGTTGCCTCATTGATGTATTGCTGTTGAACTGTAGTGATTTCCGCATGCGATTGAGTTAAATCTAATAGCATCTCGAACTGTGCTGCATGTTTGACTAATTCCTGATGTTGCAGCTTAAATTTGTCATCTGCTTGTTGCATGGCAGATTGCAATTGCTTCAGTTCGGTACGAATCTGGGTAAATTGCTGCTGTGTATTTTGCCAAAGTTGAAAGCATTGTTGCTCTTTTTGGATGGCCTGTTGCTCTTGCTGTTGTTGCAGCTCATACAAGGCTTTGGAGAGCTGACTGGCATCATCACGGTAGGGGTGTTCGGTGCTGCCACAGACCAGACAGGCTTCGCCGTGTTTGAGTTCTGCACGGAGATGTTCAATATTTTCAGCATGTAATAAACGTTGTTGTTGCAACATTAGCTGCAACTTTTCCCGTTCATTTTTGGCAGATTGGAATGCGCCTTGGCTAGTTTGCAGTTGTTGGTCAAGCTGCTGATGTTGTTGCTGTGTGCTACTGAGCTTATCGCCTAGCTCATCACGTTCTTTTTTAAGCTCAAAATAATGCTGTAACTTTTGCTGAATCAGATCCAGTTGATTCAGTCGGGCTTGTTGCTGTTCTCTGAGTTTTTGTTTCTGTTCAAGCTGGCTTTCAATCTGTTGTGGTGTGCCAAATTTTTGAATGAGCTCATTCAACACGATCTGATCTTGTTCAAGCTTGGACTGAGCCTGTTGAATCGAACCTAAATTCTGTTCGACTTTTTGGTATTGTAGAATAAATTGCTTTAGCTGCTGAATATGTGCATTCAAGCCTTTATCTAAAGTAGAGAATTGTGCACTCTGTTGCAGTTGTACAGAACAGCTCTGTTGTTGTATGGATAGACTGTGGCGACTTTGTTCAAATTGCTGCTGTTGCTCAAGTAAAGGTTGTTGTTGCGCTTCGTTTTGGTTTAAGCGAACTTTGATTTTTTTATATTCATCGGCAATGTATTCACGTTCCTGTACATATTTACGCACTTGAGTGAGTTCATGCTGATGGTTTTGTTCAAAGCTTTGAAATTGATGTAAGGCCGTTTCAGCCTGCGTATAAGCTATTTTTTCTTGCTCAAATTGGGTGCTTAAAGCCGTAAAGTGCTGCTGCTTTTGTTGAATCTGTGGTTCAAGCTGTTGCAGTGCTTTTTCCAATTGTTGCTGTTGGAACACAATCGGACGAATGCCTGAAAAGGTTTCGAGTTGGCTGAGTCGATTGCGATCTGCGGCTAAAGCCTGATGTGCTTGAATTTGAATGTCATGCTGTTGTTGTTTCAGTGTGATTTCAGTTTCGAGTTTCTGTCGCTGTTTAAACCATTGTTGCTGTTGATTGAGCTGAACTTTGTCGGCTTCCAACTGTTGAACCTGTTGTTGTATCTGCTGAAATTGAGTCTGTAATTCGGCAACTTCTTCATCTGAACGGATTTCAATATGACCGAGCATATTTTCTAGTTGCTTGCGCTGATCAGCTATTTCTTTGGTCTTTGCATAAGCTAGTTGTCCAATCTTGGCAAAAATACTGGAATTGGTCAGATATTCGAGTAACTCACCACGCTCATTATCACGCGCTTTTAAAAATGCGGTGACTTCAGACTGTGCCAACAGTACCGCACGGGTGAATTGCTCAAAACTCAGTTGAGTAATCTGTTGAATATGCGCTTCAACCGCTTTGGTTTTATCTGCAATCACCACGCCATCGGTCAGGCATTTGAGTGAGCGTTGCACACTTTGCAGTTTACCACTGGCATTTTCACGGGCACGTTTAATCTCCCAACGTGCGAGGTAATGCTTTTGGTCTTGTGCCACAAAACACAGTTCGGCAAAACCATGTCCTGTGCCGCGACGTAAAACCGTTAAAGGGGAGTTGGTCAGTAGTTCCGAACCATCGACATCTAATAGTTTGCCGTCACTTTCTTTGAGGCGGGGAATTTTATTAAATAAGGCCAGACACATGGCATCTAAAATCGTAGATTTACCCGCACCTGTTTTTCCGACTATGGCAATCAGTCCAGCACTGGCCAAAGGCTCAGTTTCAAAATCAATAAAATGCTCATCTGCCAGAGATGCCAAATTTTTCAGTCGGATTGATAAAATTTTCATGGCAAGTCCTTAAACAGTCTGATCATCTTCAAGTTGCTTTTGCGCTTCTGCGACCAAACTCATAAAGTCCTGAGTGACTTCATCATCGGCGTGATAGCCCTTTTTCTCCCAAATTTGCTGAAATAGTTTTTCGGGTGTCGGTGGTTCTAAGCTAATACTCTGCTTGCTCTCAGCATTGCTTTCACTGGGTAGATATTGTCTGGAAATGCGCACCAGCCGATAACGATCTTTCGGCAAAGCATCTTCAAATTGTTGTCGTAGATTAGGTTGTGGTGGCGTCGTGGTGTGATATTCGATATCGACATATTCACGATGCTCGATATTTTCGATCGGTTCATTTGGCAGATTGCGAAGGTGTTGCATGACTACAGTGAGTTCATCTTTAATTTTATGCAGTTGAATACTTCGTGGTATCGCTAAAGCTTCAAAGCCAAACGAGTCTTCACTTTTTTTAGGATCAATGGTGACTTCAACCACTTGGTGCTTATAATTAATCTCGCTAAATGACAGCGGAATTGGTGAGCCGCTATAACGAATATGTGGATGCTGTACTTTTTGTGGTTTATGCAAATGTCCCAGTGCTACATAATCAATGCTATCGTCGAACAGAGCTGTAGATAGGGCTTCTTCATTACCAATAATAATCGGTCGTTCTGAATCCGAAGTTTCCCCACCTTGCATATGCGCATGTGACATCAGAATCAGGGCCTGATCATCAGTTTTACGACGTTTAGCTTCTTCAATTAATTGTTGGTGTAGATAAGCAATCGCATTTTGGCTATTGGTGGTGTGCTCATTAAAACCTGTGATTTCAGCAGAACGTAGGAATGGCAGGGCAATACACCATGCCACAATCTGTTTTTGTTCATTATAAATTGGCAAAATTAAACGTTCTAAATCCAATGTTTTATCTTGATTCCAGCGAATCACACCAACCGTTTTCGCATTGTATTTTTCTAATAAAGGCTCGACTTGTTCAATGCGATAACCTGAGTCATGATTACCAGCAATCATTAAGGTTTGCATGTGCGGGGCAAGTTCATGCGCATCGGCAAGGAATTGATACAGTTGTTTTTGTGCTTGTGAACTCGGATTAATTACATCAAAGATATCACCTGCAATGAGCAACGCATGCGGTTGTTTGGCTTTGATCTGCTCAAGTAACCATGCCAGAAATTGTTCATGTTCGTAGTGGCGGGAATGATTATAAAAAAACTGCCCCAAATGCCAGTCAGACGTATGAAAAAAACGCACGGTCATAAATGAATCTAAAAATAAAATAAACCAGAATAAGGTAGCACGTATTCAGGTGCAAGGGAGAGCCTTCATGAGCAGAAAAGCACTACAAGATGTGCCTTGATCATTTTTCAACGATCCTCTAGTTTGATTTGAATACCATTATTTTAACAATGAGGAAGATAAAATGAGCTTAGGTAAAGTAAGCCGTGAAATCATGGATCAGATCATGTTGATTGGTTTGGATCGTGTGGAAAAACGCAATGCTTTTGATAGTCATATGATTGCCGATTTATCTTTAGCTTTAACCGAATATGAAAACAATCCTGAATTACGCTGCGCCGTGATTTTTGCGCATGGTGATCACTTTACTGCGGGCTTAGATCTGGTGGAATTACAGTCCAAAATTTCACAAGGTATTTTTAATTTTGAGGGGGATCAGATTAATCCGTGGGGAACGGGCGGGCGACATCGAACCAAACCTGTGGTGGTGGCAGTCCAAGGGATTTGTTATACCGCTGGAGTCGAATTAATGCTGAATGCAGATGTGGTGATTGCCAGTGAAAATACAGTATTTGGTCAGCTCGAAGTGCAACGAGGGATTATGCCTTTTGGCGGTGCAACGGTACGTTTTGTACAAGCTGCCGGTTGGCAAAAAGCGATGCCTTATTTATTGACGGGTAAAACTTTTAATAGCAAAACGGCTTATGAGCTGAATCTCTTGTCTGAAGTGGTGGAATCAGGGCAACAACTTGAACGTGCCTTGGTAATTGCCAAAGAGATTTGTAGTGCCGCACCGTTGGCGGTGCAAGCTTTATTGGCATCTGCTACCGATGCAGTCGTGGAAGGCCAAACAGTTGCATTTGAAAAAATGAACAATTATTTGATGCCGCTGTTTGTATCCGAAGATGCTCAAGAAGGGGTTCGCGCCATGTTAGAAAAACGGTCACCGCAGTTTAAGGGGCGGTAATCATTTTAATTTAACTTGAATTTAGCAAGTTATTGCGCCTGTTCATCGATTTCGCAAATCCCAAAGGTATTATGATCGAGGTCGATGAAATAGCCTTGCCAGCAGCGGTTCGGAATCGCGAATTTATCCATGGCGATAATCCCACCTAAACTTAAAATTTTAGCTGCAGTTTCATCGAAATTTGCCACCTCTATACTACAGGTAAAGGCATTGGTTCCACATCCTGTTGCTGGTGTTGCTACAGGACGTTGTAATAAACCGCCATGAATTCCTGTTGTTGCGATACGATAATATTCAATCGGTAGGCCTTCTACTTTTTCAAATTGCCAGCCAAATACGGATTGATAAAAGTGAATGTCACGTTGTGGATCTGATGACTGAATTTCAAAATAAATAATGCTGTTCATTCAATCTGTCCTTAATTTTTATAGTCGTAGAATTATTCTAAAGAGATATGGAGTTGAAACACGAGAGATTTATGTAAGCAGGTGTGCATTTGGGTGTTTAATCATAAAATCGCGTTGAATACAATTGAGTAAGATATAAGAGGTTAATCCTGTATTGATGAATATTATTAAATTAGCGAATAATCCTGAATTACGAGAACAGGCTGCAATCTGGTTTTCAGATAAATGGGAGATTCCTGTTGAGGCCTATCGAGACAGCATACAAAGCTCGATTGAACAGCCAGAAGGAATTCCGCAATGGTATGTGATTCTGAACGAACATCAGCACATCATTGCTGGCACTGGAGTGATCGACAATGATTTCCATGAGCGCAAAGATCTCAGTCCAAACCTATGTGCTTTGTTTGTTGAGGAAACTTATCGAAAGCAAAATATCGCCAAACAGCTGCTAGATTTTGCCCGAATAGAAATGAAAAGTTTAGGATTTGAAAAGCTCTATCTGGTGACAGACCTAGATGATTTTTACGAAAGGTGTGGCTGGGCATTCTTAACCACGGTGACAGAAGATGAGGGTGGACTGATTAAAATGTATGTTGCCGATACGGTCTAATTAAAATACAAATTTCAGGCAAATAAAAACCGACGATTCGAGTGATGATAAATCGTCGGTCAAAATCTTTTTCAATGGTTCTGGCTGCTAACACAACCATTGTTAAAGATGGAGATTCATAATGAAAGGTCACCGAAAACATTGCGGATGCCGTGCAATGTACAATCGGTTGCTGCGACCTTGTACCTTATATAACGCTGCTGGTTGAGGATTGGTTGACATAAAAATGAAAAAAAAGTGAAAAAAATTTATAATTATTTTCTAAAGCCAGTCTAATTAGGTTTATCTTTATGATTTCATTGCGTTTGTACTATATCTGGTTTTTTATAATTTGTTTTACTGCAACATTGTTGGCAGGTGTACTGGCAGCTATTTTACCCAATAGTATTGGTGGCGTGTTGACTGCGGTTCCTTATTTAATTGCAATCATTGTTATTTTATTCAAATTTTTGAAGCAACAACGCCGTGCACCGACGCCACAGGAACGAAAACGTTTAAGCATCGGCTTTAGTCTGATCTTTTGGGGCTATAATGCATGTGGCTTACTCCTCGGTCTATTTATTTTTGCACGCAAAGATCCCGAAATTTGGCAGAACTTTTTACTCTATCTGAAACAGCCCCAATTTTTGCTAACGGTATTGGCGATGTGGTTTGTGATTGCTGTACCATTATTCTTAATTACCTATTGGTTTTATGGACCGCAAGCACAGAGAATGGCCAATAAAATGTTCAACTAGTTGAACAAAGTTCACTTGTAATTCACTTTCATTCTGCTAAGACTGAGATATAGAGCTGATCAATATCATGCAGGATGAGGGTGTAATGCAAAAACAGACAGTTTTAATCACAGGTGCAAGTGGCTTTATTGGCTCACATTTGTTGCCTTTTTTATTAGAACGACAATATCAAATCATTGCACTGACTAGACAGCCCAATCGGGTTTCTCAGCATTCAGAGTTAAGTTGGGTGAATGCTCTTGATCAAATTGAAACACAACAGATTGATTATGTGATTAATCTGGCTGGTGAAAATATTGGCGCAAAACGTTGGACTGAACAACGTAAGCAGCAATTAATACATAGCCGTGTTGCGGTGACAGAGCAACTGTATCAATGGCTGGAACAACGGCAAATTTTTCCGAAATGCATTATTTCTGGTTCTGCGATTGGTTATTACGGTATTGATCCACAAGAACAGTGGAAGCTTGTTTGTGATGAAAATACACCACCGCAAGCGATTTTTATGTCTGAGCTTTGCCAGAAGTGGGAACAAGCCGCTTTAAAATTTAGTCAACAAAATACCAAGATCATTCGTTTAGGTGTGGTTTTTGGACAGGGTGGGATTTTGCCACAAATGCTGTTACCGATTCGATTGAATGCGGTTGCAAAAATTGGCTCGGGGCAGCAACCAATGGTGTGGATTCATATCCAAGATGTACTGAATGCTATGGTTTTTCTATTGCAATCCAATCACAGTCAAAAGGTGTATAACCTTGTCGCACCTGAACAAATCAATCAACAACAATTTGCTCAAACGGCCGCTCACATTTTAAAGCGCAAACCTTTTATGCGAATGCCTAAGTGCGTATTTTCATCGATGCTTGGCGAGCAAGCACAACTTATTTTAAATGGTCAATATGTGGTGCCCAAGGCCTTGCTGGAACAGAGCTTTCAATTTCAATATCCAGATTTGAATGGAGCTTTGACCGAAATTCTAGCAAGAAATTAAATTCTGTTGCTTTAAGCGCGAAGGTGAATAAGCATTCGGATCAACCAGCGTCTCTTGTCCTAAAATGAGTTGACGGAGCAAGCGTGCTGAACCTGAGCCCATGCATAGACCATTGCGGAAATGTCCAAAATTGGCCCAAAGATTTTCCGGTTCAGGCATTGCACCGATATAGGGAATGCCTTGTGGAGAACTTGGACGTAAACCTGCCCAGCGTTTTACAATCGGGAATTGTGCTAATTCAGGCACCATCTCTAAACAAGCACTGAGAATATCCTGTTGGGTATGTTCATCCACCGCAGTACTAAAGCCTGTATCTGCCATACTTGAGCCACAGACAATGTGACCATCTTGACGTGGAATCAGATACATCACCTGATTCATACACATGGTCGGTAGCCAATTTTCAGGGGTTTTAAATAACAGCATTTGTCCTTGTACGGGATGCACGGGGATATTACGTTGGATTTGCTCGGCCCATTGCTGACTCCATGCACCAGACGTAATCACGACATGATCTGCGCTAAATTTCTGACCATCTTCAGTTTCAATCCCTTGAACTTTTTTATTTTGAATCATTAATTTTTCAACAGGACATTGTTCAAAGAAGCGCACGGCAGGGTGCTGTTTTAAGTAGCAAATTAACGATTGTAATAAACGTGGATTGCGGACATTCGACAGTTGTGGAAAATAGATGGCCTGTTGGAACTTTTCTGAAATATGAGCGTTAACTTGCTGGAGTTGAGTACGATCAAGCAGTTCACAGTGTTGCATCGGCTCTTGGTGTCGCGTGGCATAATTCAAACCGATATCGAAATCTTCCTGATCGAAAATCAGCATGCCCGTATCGTGGATTTGAAAATCAATGCCAGTAAGGGGCAGCAGTTTTTCATTCCATGTTTGGTAGAGCGGTCTGCCGTATTGGGCTAGCTGATTGACTTCGGGCGCATAACGCCAAGGATACATGGGGGAAAGGATACCTCCACCCGCCCATGAGGCAGCTTGACCTGCAAGTTGTTGGTCAAAAATATCGACAGAGCAGCCTTGTTCAGCAAGTTCCAATGCTGACATTAAGCCACTAATACCCGCACCAATGATGGCAATATGCATAACTTTAATTTAAGTGGTTTCGAAGATAAAACGTATCTTGAAATTTGCTACACGGAAGACGTCATTCGCAACCTGCGTGATATACGCTAAGAGAAGTCCTGTTATACATCCCCAATATCAGAAAAATGTAAGCAGTGAACAGGTTTTGCGAATGACAATGGTTTTGCCTACTTTTCCCGAAAGAAAAGTAGGTCGAGCCGAAGGCTAATCCAGAAATAAGGATGAGAGCTCAACAAGACTCTGGAGTAGATACTATCATTTTCAGATAGATGAAATATAACTTCTATCTCATCTCTTTTAATTTACGTGCTGCATCTTCAGCAAAATACGTCCAGATCCCATCTGCACCTGCACGACGGCAACACATCAACGATTCTAGAATCACGCTGTCAGAGAGCCAACCATTTTGAATCGCACCCGCAAGCATGGCATATTCGCCACTAACTTGATAAATGAATGTCGGAACGCCAAAAGTATCTTTAACTTCACGAACCACATCTAGATAAGGCATACCTGGTTTGACAATCACCATATCCGCACCTTCTTGCAGATCTAACGCAATTTCATGCAGTGCTTCGGCACGGTTGCCAATATCCATTTGGTAATTGTATTTATTGCCACCTTTCAGGTTGCTGGCAGAACCGACCGCATCACGGAAAGGACCGTAGAAGCTTGAGGCATATTTCGCTGAATAGGCCATGATGTTGGTGTAGATAAAATCATTTTGCTCAAGTGCTTGGCGAATCGCACCGATACGGCCATCCATCATGTCACTTGGCGCAATCACATCTGCACCAGCCGCAGCATGACTAAGTGCTTGTTTCACTAGGCATTCAACGGTTTCATCATTGAGTACATAACCCGTGTCATCAATAATACCGTCCTGACCATGCGTGGTATAAGGATCAAGCGCACCATCGGTAATCAAGACCATCTCTGGTAATTCTTTTTTAAGTAGGCGGCACGTCGCCTGAACCAAGCCATTGTCATCCCAAGCGGCTTCCGCTGTTAAGCTTTTATCTTGTTGTGGTGTGACAGGGAATAGGGCAAGTTTTGAAACCCCGAGTTCAAGTAAGGTTTCTGCTTTTTTTAGTAATAAGTCAGCCGATAAGCGCTGCACATTTGGCATGCTTGGAATGTCTTGGGTTTGTTGCTGTCCTGGTAATACAAACACTGGATAAATCAAATGATTCGCAGTTAAATGAGTTTCGCTGACCATGGCACGAAGTTGGTCATTTTTACGGATACGGCGCATGCGAGTCGCAGGAAAAGCTGGACGATTGAACGTATAAGTCATAACAATCTCGATGTTCAGTATTACACTATAGGAATAATTGAGGTATTAAGTCACGCTAGGGAGAGCTTGGTGCTGTTACCCAATTACAGAACCCCGCTATTGTAGCCCCATATTTTTAGATTTGTGCAAAATAATGGAAAGTTATTCTTTCCATTGAGTGTAGGCCGCGTATGAATGATGTAAAGAGAAACTGGACTGGGAATATTCAGCTAGGTGCCAAGGCAGACCACCAAGTGGTGTTGAAACAGCTGTGCAAGGCATTTAATGCCTGTCCATTTTTTAAATACAGTGGCATGGTCATGCGAGTGGTCGATGATCAGATTGAAGCGTATTTTGAGATGCAGCCAGAACTGGTGGGGAATGTTGCATTTCAGATTTTACATGGTGGCGTTGCTGCCACGATTCTGGACAGTATTGGTGGGGTGGTTGCGATGGAGCAGCTTTATCGCCGTGCCACACCAGAAGATTTACCTGATACCATCAAAAAAGTATCCCGTTTAGCGACGGTGGATATGCGGGTGGATTATCTGGCGCCAGGACGTGGCAAACATTTTATTGCTCGCGCTGAAACCTTACGCTTAGGTCGTAAAGGTTGCACCATGCGTATGACCATGGTCAATGATGACGGTAAAGCGATTGCGACTGCAATTGCCTCGTATGCCTATTAATTTAGATGGCACGACCTCAGCTGTCTTTTAGGCAGTAGTTTCTGTCCTGAACACCGCTTTCTTTTTTCGCATTGATATCGTATTTCTATCTTGAACGATTTAAGTGTCAGAAAAGGGAGCTTCATTGTGGCAAAGCCAATCCATCATTTCGATTTTCTCAGCCATAATCGTGCAGCTTGGGATCAGCAGGCGAGAGATCAGCAGGCTTGGTCACGTCCTGTCAGTCATGAACTGATTCGTGCAGCTCGTCATGGTGATTGGGAGCTACATATCACACCAAAGCCATTATCCAAAGCATGGCTCGGCGATATTGTCGGAAAAAACATCCTGTGCTTAGCCTCTGCAGGTGGTCAACAAGCACCTGTGTTGGTGGCTGCGGGTGCGAATGTCACGGTCTTTGATCTTTCTGATCAACAATTGCAGCAAGACCGAATGGTTGCTGAACGGGAAGGGCTTCAGCTCAAGACCGTGCAGGGAGATATGTGTGATTTGCAGGCATTTCAGGATGCTGAATTTGATCTGATTATCCAACCGATTTCAAACCTGTATGTTGCCGATGTTGAAGCGGTATGGCGGGAATGCTATCGGGTACTCAAACCGCAAGGGGTTTTAATCGCCAGTTTTTATAATCCAGTGGTTTTTATTGCAGATCGCAATCCTGAATATGCCAAACAGGGGCTGATTCACCCGATTTATAAATTACCTTATTCCGATCTTCAAGATCTAAGTGCAGAGGCGATCAATGCCAAGCTGCAAGCGGGTGAGGCAGTAGTGTTTGGACATAGCCTCACGGATTTAATTCAGGGGCAACTGGCCGCAGGTTTTTTTATTCAAAGCTTTTATGAAGATGATCAACCACAACCACGCTTTTTGGTGGATCAATTTATGCCAACCTTTTTGGCAACACGGGCAATTAAAAATTAACAGCCTATCTTGCTAAAACATCATTCGATGAGTCTAGTTGAGGTGCGAATATTTCCACCTCAATTGGCTTCATTATCTTGCAATAGTGCAATCCCAAAATAATTCTCAAACTGGATAGAGATCTGGAAAAAGTGGATAGAGTCCAGCCATAAATCAGGCTTCAATCATGAAAAGGTTTTTATGGATTGGAGGAGATAAAAATGGCTCCACGTAATATTGCAGAATGGCAAGATTTCATCACAGGATGTTTGGATTTTCGCCCGAAAGAGGGTGTATTCCGTATCGCACGCGAGATGTTCACAGAGGCTGAGCTTTTCGATTTGGAAATGGAATTGATCTTTGAAAAAGTATGGATTTATGCCTGTCACGAAAGTGAAATTCCCAATAATCATGATTTTTTAACTGTTCAGATTGGACGTCAACCGTTGATTATTAGCCGTGATGGCCAAGGTCAACTGCATGCCATGGTCAATGCCTGTGAGCATCGTGGTGCTACCTTAACCCGTGTGGCCAAAGGCAATCAATCCACCTTTACCTGTCCGTTCCATGCGTGGTGCTATAAATCAGATGGTCGTCTGGTCAAAGTCAAAGCGCCTGCCGAATATTGTGAAGATTTTGATAAGTCGAGTCGTGGTCTCAAACAAGGACGCATTGCCAGTTATCGTGGCTTTGTCTTTGTCAGTCTGGATACACAAGCCACAGATACCCTTGAAGACTTTTTGGGGGATGCCAAAGTATTCCTCGATTTAATGGTGGAACAGTCGCCAACAGGTGAGTTGGAAGTCTTGCAAGGCAAATCTGCTTATACCTTTGCAGGAAACTGGAAACTGCAAAATGAAAATGGTCTGGATGGCTATCACGTCAGTACTGTGCACTATAACTATGTCTCAACCGTACAGCATCGCCAACAGGTCAATGCGGCCAAAGGCGATGATCTGGATACCTTGGATTACAGCAAATTAGGTGCGGGTGATAACCAAACCGATGATGGCTGGTTTAGTTTTAAAAACGGTCACAGTGTTCTATTCAGTGACATGCCAAATCCCGCCGTGCGTCCTGGCTATGACACGGTGATGCCTTATCTGCTGGAAAAATATGGTGCTAAGCGTGCTGAATGGGCGATGCATCGGCTCAGAAACTTAAACCTCTATCCAAGCTTATTCTTCATGGATCAGATCAGTTCTCAATTGCGAATTGTGCGTCCAGTGGCATGGAATAAAACCGAAGTGATTAGCCAATGTCTGGCAGTAAAAGGCGAGTCGACTGAGGCACGTCGTAACCGCATTCGCCAGTTTGAAGACTTTTTCAATGTCTCTGGCTTAGGTACGCCTGATGATCTGGTGGAATTCCGTGAGCAGCAAAAAGGCTTCCAAGCACGTTTGGAGCGGTGGAGTGATATTTCTCGTGGACAGCATAAATGGTGTTATGAGCTGACGCAGAATGCACAGGATCTCGGGATTCAACCTGTGATCACGGGCCGTGAACTGACGCATGAAGGCCTATATGTCAATCAGCACGGTCAATGGCAGCGTTTAATGCTGGATGGCTTAAATCGCAAGGCCTTAAAAATGCAGGATATCACCTACCAGTTAGATACTGTGACAGAGGAGGTCTAAACCATGACTGCTGAATTACATTTTGCTGTTTCACAATTCCTTTATCAGAAATCAGAGCTATGTGACCGTTATGATTGGGATGCCTATCTAGAACTTTATGATGAAGATAGTGAATATCACATTCCGCAATGGATTGATGACCATCGATATGTCGAAGATCCGAATCAGGGGCTGTCTTATATCTATTATGCTGATCGCTCAGGTTTGGAAGATCGCGTGTTTCGTATCCGTACCGGCAAAGCGGCATCGGCGACACCCTTACCTCGCACTCAACACAGTATTCAAAATGTACAGGTGAAAACCCTGCCAGAGGGTTTGGTTGAAGCCAAAGTCGGTTG
The DNA here is from genome assembly GCF_000369525.1 of Acinetobacter higginsii. Classification (GTDB taxonomy): domain Bacteria; phylum Pseudomonadota; class Gammaproteobacteria; order Pseudomonadales; family Moraxellaceae; genus Acinetobacter; species Acinetobacter higginsii. The sequence goes on along the minus strand of NZ_KB850072.1, from coordinate 2,339,434 downwards.
GAGCACTTTATATAACCGTCAAGGACTGGAAGGTTGTTTCTATGGATATGCCACTTATCTGTTAAGGCCCACAGCGGAAGGATTCCGTATTCGCCGTCAGCACACGATTTTGCTGAATGACAAAATTGATTCGGTCTTAGATTTTTATCATGTTTAAGGGAGCATCATGATGGGACATTCAGTTGCGCTTAATTTTGCCGATGGAAAAACCTTTTTTATTTCAGTTCAAGAGGATGAGTTACTGCTCAATGCTGCAATTCGTCAGGGCATTAATTTACCCTTGGATTGTCGTGAGGGCGTGTGCGGGACCTGTCAGGGCCAATGCGAAACAGGCAGCTATGAACAGGAATATGTGGATGAAGATGCACTGAGTGAACGTGATTTGGCTGAGCGTAAAATGCTGGCTTGCCAAACGCGGGTCAAATCCAATGCTGCCTTTTATTTTGACCATAGTTCCGAGATGTGTCATGCAGGTGAAACCTTAAAAATTGCCAGCAAAGTGACTCAGGTTGAACTGGTTTCAGAAACAACCGCCATCTTGCATGTCGATGCCAGTGCCCATGCTAAGCAACTTGAGTTTCTGCCGGGTCAATATGCCCGTTTGCAGATTCCAGAGACAGAGGATTGGCGTTCTTATTCCTTTGCCAATCGGCCTAATCCTGACAATCAACTGCAATTTTTAATTCGTTTATTGCCTGATGGGGTGATGAGTAATTATTTACGTGAACGCTGCCAAGTCGGTCAGACCATCATGATGGAAGCACCTTTGGGTAGTTTCTATTTGCGTGAAGTGCAACGACCACTGGTGTTTATTGCAGGTGGCACAGGTCTATCCGCCTTTTTAGGCATGTTAGACAATATTGCCGAGCAAGCCGATGCACCCGCGATTCAGTTGTATTACGGCGTCAATCAGGCAACCGACTTATGCGAACAGTCACGTTTACTGGCCTATGCAGAAAGGATGCCGAATTTTAACTATCAACCCATCGTCACCCAAGCTTCTGATAGGTGGACAGGCAAAACAGGTTATATCCATCAGCATCTGAATCGGGAGCAACTGGCAGAACAGGCTTTTGATATGTATTTATGCGGGCCACCGCCGATGATCGAAGCAGTTAAAAGCTGGCTGGATGATCAAGCATTAAGTAATTACCGTCTCTATAGCGAGAAGTTTTTACAAAGCAATAGCGTACGTACTGTGCTAAGCGCTTAACAGAGAAAAGGATGGAACATCGTAATGACCATCCTTTTTTCTCATCTAATCAAAAACACCATCCTCAGAATTTAAATATGGGATGTATGAAGTAAGACAATCCTAAAGGAGAGATTGGCTCAAGCTTTTTCATTTATCTAACAAACAGAAGTTTTAACAGAATTTGCTTTTAAGGGAATAAAGATGAAGACAGTTGATGTTAATACAGTAATCAATCGCGACAGTTTATCGCCGCTGCAATGGCTGGTATTTACACTGGGTTTCTTGGTGTTTTTTTGTGATGGTTTAGATACTGGGATTATTGGTTTTATTGCGCCCGCCTTATTGGATGATTGGGGCATCAGTAAACCCGAATTGGCACCCGTACTCAGTGCAGCACTGGTGGGGATGTCGATCGGTGCAATTATTTCAGGGCCATTGGCAGATCGGTTTGGACGTAAAGGGGTGATTGTGTTTACCACCTTATTATTTTCCGTATTTACCATCTTGTGTGGTTTTGCTTCTTCCACGCAGGACTTGATGATTTACCGCTTTATTACCGGTGTGGGCTTGGGTGCAGCGATGCCAAACATCAGTACCATCGTTTCTGAATATATGCCTGCGAAACGCAAAGCCTTTCTGACTGGTTTGGCGGGTTGTGGATTTATGTTAGGGATTTCCTGTGGCGGTTTGTTGTCTGCCTATTTGTTGGAAAATCTGGGTTGGGCCAAAGTGGTGATTTTGGGTGGCATTATTCCCTTGTTCCTCGTGGTGGTGTTATTACTGAAATTGCCAGAATCAGTCCCGTATCTGATTAAACGAGAGCAGCAAGCGAAAGCGCAACAGATTTTGGCAAAGATTCAAGGTCATGCATTTACCAACACCGTTAAAATCGAGTTGCCACACCTTGATGTAGATCGCAGTGAAAGCCCAGTCAAAACAGTTTTAGGCAAATATCTGTGGGGTTCTGTGATGTTATGGCTGTGCTGTTTTATGAGCCTTTTGGTGTTCTATCTGCTAACCAGCTGGATGCCAACCATTTTAAAAACCGCAGGGTTCAGTACACAACAGTTTAGTTTAATTGCCGCGATTTTCCCTTTTGGTGGGGTGATTGGTGCTGTCATCATGGGCTGGTATATGGATAAACTGAATCCAACTCTGGTGATTAAATATGCTTACCTGACTGCATTTATCATGTTTATTGTTGCAGGCTTCGTCAGTTCCAGCATCCTATTGCTTGGCATCAGTATTTTCCTGATTGGGGCATTGCTGACAGGGGCTCAATCATCATTGCTACCTTTGGCAGCATTATTTTATCCGTCGCAATGTCGTGCGGTTGGGGTATCGTGGATGCATGGGATTGGTCGCGTTGGTGCCATCTTTGGGGCATTCTTTGGTTCTTATATTTTTACTTACGAGATTAGCCTTGGCGGAATTTTCTATTTGCTGGCCTTGCCGACCTTTATTGCTTTCATTGCCTTGAGTTTAAAAGCTATGCGTCAGAACAACAAAGCCAAACCCGTGTTAAGCACCAGTTAAGTGATAAAAAAGCCCAGTACGCTGACTGGGCTTTTTATTTAAGGGTATTCACTCATGTTTATTTCGGGTTTCGCTCGGCTTCTCCCCAAATTCATCCTTATATTCCTGAGCGAAGCGGCTGAGATGATTAAAGCCCCAGTCATAAGCCAGTTTGGAGATGGAAATTTTTTGATGTTTGGCGGTATTACTCAATATTTTATAAATTTGTTGTAGGCGATATTTACGCAGATAGGTCATCGGACTCAGGCCATAATACTGCTGAAACTCGGCATAGAGTTTGGATTTAGACACACCTGCCAAAATGTGAAGGCTTTCGGCATTGAGGGCTTCATGGGCATGTTGAATGATAAAGTCTTTTACTTTGCGTAGATAAGCTGGCTCGCCTCGCTTGCAGCGTTCATGTAATGCCGCAGAATAATTATTTTCCTGAGACAGCAACAGGGCTTTAATCACAAAATTTTCATAGTCCTCAGAAAACATGGGTAGGCCGGAAAAGTCGGCATAGTGTGATTTTAACTGTAAAAAGTTTTCAATATTGTGCCACCATGCCTGCATCAAGCCAGTCATCGATAAGGAAATTTCAGGGTTAAAGACGATGGCTTCTTCAATCGGTTGATTCAGGAGTTCGGACAATACCAATTGCAGGCTGTTTTCAGGAATCACCACCTGAAATTTTTGACAGTCCTGATTGATGACCAAATCCTGTAAGTCCTGATTGGAGACAATTAAACCAGTTTGTGCATCGGATTGGTATTTTGCGCCACGGATACTCAGCGTTTGTTTGCCATGAAAGGGCAGGCTGATGCTATAAGCTTTCAGGTTGGCAATATTGATAGCGACATTGGCGCCATAACTAATGGTTCCGATCGCCATTTTTTTATGCGGTAAACGAATCCCGTCATAATGAAAATCGAGTGTTTCTCGACATAGGGTATCCAAGCGGTGTTCACCACAGATCATTGACATCAGATCTTGAGCAAAGTCGGCCTGATGCGAGTGATGGATAAGATCCATGTTTTGGCTGAGTGATGTCATCGTCCTTTCACCTAGCGAAGTGTTTGTTGTTTTAGCAGCAAGAAAAATGCCATTCTGATCCATAAATGACCGTGCTTTTCTCGCGTGGAAGAATGAATTGCCGCGCAAAAATCAATATTCCACCTAAGTTCATTAGAACAAATCCAGCCAAATACACAAGCCTATTCCACATATATCTTCATGCTTTATAGGTATGTTAAGGATTGCTGTATCAGAGAGGATTACGAAAATCTCTCGCTTAGAACCCAAACTTTAAGTTTCTTATCATCGTTAAAATATCAATTTATAAGAATTGAACGCATCAGTTATTTTTTTTAATCTCGCCATATGATTTTTTATCGTTAAAATGTGAAATGGTTTTTGTTCTTATTTTTCATTTTTGGTTTTTTTAACATTCAGTTAAGTTTTCAAAATTAAACTGATCGGCTGATTAAACCAAAAGTTAAAAATCTCTTTAATTTTCAGGAATAACTTATGACTGACGCTCAAGCCAACCTACAGGATGCTGCTTCAGATTCGGCATCAGATGATGCAATGAAAGCAAAACGTAAAAAATTCCTCGGATTTTTCGCACTCATTCTCATTCTCGCTGCAATTCTGTATGGCATTTGGGCGTTATTCTTTAATCATTCGGTCAGTACCGATAATGCTTATGTCGGTGCAGAAACTGCACAAATTACCTCAATGGTCAGTGGGCAAGTGGCTGAAGTCTTGGTCAAAGAGACTCAACAGGTCAAACAAGGCGATGTATTGGTACGTATTGATGAACGTGATGCCAAGATTCAATTGGCACAAGCGCAGGCAGAACTGGCTAAAGCGCAACGTCAATATAAACAAAGCCAAGCCAATAGCAGTTCTTTAAATTCTCAGGTTGTGGTTCGTAATGATGAAATCACCAGCGCACAGGCACAAGTGACCAAAGCACAAGCTGATTATGATCGTGCTGCATTGGAATTGAATCGCCGTAATGAACTGGCTGCATCGGGTGCAATCTCTAAAGAGGAATTAAGCAAGGCACAAAGTGCGGTTTCAACAGCAAAAGCAAGTCTGGATTTGGCTCAAGCAGGTTTGGCGCAAGCAACATCAAGCCGTAAAGCGGCTGAAAGTACTTTTGCTGCAAACGAAGCCTTGATTCAAGGGGTGAATGAAGCCTCAACGCCTGATGTATTGGTGGCGAAAGCACATGTGGAACAAGCCGCATTGGATTTAGAGCGTACGGTGATTCGTGCGCCTGTTGATGGTGTTATCGTGCGCCGTAATATTCAGATTGGGCAACGGGTTGCGCCTGGAACCGTGATGATGTCGGTGGTGCCTGTCTCTGCACTGTATGTCGATGCCAACTTCAAAGAAAGCCAATTGGCGAAAGTCAAAGCAGGGCAGAAAGTGACTTTACGCTCTGATTTATATGGTGATGACGTGGTTTATCACGGCGTGGTACAAGGTTTCTCAGGCGGAACAGGTGCAGCATTTGCCTTGATTCCTGCACAAAATGCCACAGGGAACTGGATTAAAGTGGTACAGCGTTTACCTGTGCGTATCAGCCTTGATCCAAAAGAACTTGCAGAACATCCATTGCGTGTAGGGTTGTCGATGCAAGCGGATATTGATCTCGCATCGAAGTAACTAGCCATGAAAACGCAAAATCCATTTGCAGAACTGAGTGGCGGGCGCTTACTACTTGCCGCGTTTGTGATCGCCCTTTCAAATTTTATGGTGGTCCTAGATACCACCATTGCCAACGTGTCTGTGCCTCATATTACAGGGAACCTTGCTGTTTCTAGTTCTCAAGGGACATGGGTCATTACCTCTTATGCCGTTGCAGAAGCGATCTGTGTCCCTTTAACAGGGTGGCTGGCAGGGCGCTTTGGTACGGTTCGCGTGTTTGTTTTTGGGCTGATTGGCTTTACCATCTTTTCATTCCTGTGTGGTTTGGCAACATCCTTAGAAATGCTGGTATTTTTCCGTATCGGACAAGGTCTCTGTGGTGGACCATTGATGCCACTGAGCCAAACGCTATTGATGCGGATTTTCCCACCTGAAAAACATGCGCAGGCAATGGGATTGTGGGCAATGACCACGGTGATTGGACCGATTCTTGGCCCGATCCTTGGCGGACTCATCAGTGACAATCTGTCTTGGCACTGGATTTTCTTTATCAATATTCCTGTAGGTATTTTCTGTGTTTTAGCAGCGATACGTTTGTTGTCTGTGGCTGAAACTAAAACTGAAAAACTGCGGATCGATGCGATTGGCTTAGGCCTGTTAGTGCTTTGGATTGGCGCACTGCAATTGATGCTCGATCTGGGACATGAACGTGATTGGTTTAATAGCAGCAGTATTATCATGCTGGCCTTGATTGCCGTAGTTGGTTTTATCGTGTTTATGATTTGGGAATTGACCGAAAAGCATCCTGTAGTCAATTTGTATGTGTTTCGACATCGGGGCTTCGCCGTGTCTGTACTGGCGTTGGCCTTTGGCTTTGGTTCCTTTTTTGGCAGTATTGTACTGATTCCGCAGTGGCTGCAAATCAATTTAGGTTATACCGCCACATGGGCAGGCTATCTCACCGCCACCATGGGCTTTGGTAGTCTGACCATGTCGCCCATTGTAGCGAAGCTATCGACTAAATATGACCCACGCGCCTTGGCCAGTTTTGGTTTGGCTCTGCTCGGTGTCGTGACCTTAATGCGTGCCTTCTGGGTGACTGATGCGGACTTTATGGCTTTGGCTTGGCCACAAATCTTGCAAGGCTTTGCTGTACCATTCTTCTTTATTCCATTGTCAAATATTGCAATGGGCTCGGTTTTACCACAGGAAATGGCATCGGCAGCAGGTTTGATGAACTTCTTGAGAACCATGGCAGGGGCGATTGGTGCTTCAATTGCAGTCACCATTTGGGATGATCATGCCAAAGTGGCACGTAGTGAAATGGTGAATAACTTACATCCGCAAGAAGTGCAAAATACCTTATTGCAGAATGGATTCTCCTCTGATGCGACACTCGCCACGATTGCCAATCTCGTCGATAAAGAGGCGATTACTATGTCTGCCAATCATGTATTTATGCTGTTGGCGATCGTGTTTGTGTTTGCCAGTGCTTTGATCTGGATGAGTCCAAAGCCAAAAGGCAATACAGGTGGTATGCCGACTCACTAAAAAATCTGAACTAAAAGCACCTCTAAGTAGGTGCTTTTTTTATGTATAAAAATAGTGTTTTGGCTTGGAATTGATAGATTTTGCCTATTTTTATACAGACAAAGCGTGCCAGAATCCAGTTCAAAGCGATAAAGGTTGCATTGTAATCACAAGGAGGAACATTACTGGGCATAGTAGATAAAGCCTATAATCATTGAATATTATTAAAAGTTTATTTTTATCAAATATTAAAACCTTCACACCTGAAAATAAAGAAACTAGCATGACATTTGCATGGATAGGCAGGTATATATAATGGAGTTATCACGTGAATCATAGATATTCATTTCTTTTCAGCAGCTTATTGGCTGTTGGTGTATTACAGGGATGTGAAAATGACGCCTCATCAGATCAATCAGGCAAAGATTCAAATACAGGACAACATTCAAAACCCAATCTGATTATTGATCAAGACCCTAGCAGTTGTAGCAAACTGGCACAGGATGGCTCGAGTGTCGTGGTGGGTTCCAATCAGAATGGTGATCCAGCAGCACCTGAAGGTGCGTCGGGTTATCGATTAAATAATACGGTGAAATATGCCGATAAATATATGGTGGTGGCGAACACGCCATTGGCAGTAAAGGCAGGCTGCGAAATTTTAAGGGCAGGTGGAAGTGCCGTCGATGCCGCAGTTGCTGTTCAAGCAGTATTGGGTTTAGTAGAACCACAATCCAGTACCATCGCGGGTAGCGGCTTTATGATGTATTACGATGCGAAAAGCAAAACCGTCACCGCATATGATGGGCGAGAGACTGCACCTGCTGCGGCCAATGAATATTATTTGATCCGACAAGATATACATGATCCTGCATCTCCAGTACCTGTGCCAAGTACCCGCCGTAGTGGACGTTCGATTGGGGTACCTGGGGTAATGCGTTTATTGGAACAGGCGCAGCAGGAACATGGCAAACTGAAATGGGATCAGTTGTTTAATCAAGCCATTGATTTGGCCGATCATGGTTTTCGTATTCCTGGACGTCTAGCCGATGCGATTGCAAGTAATGCAGGCCATTTGGCACTCGATGCAAATGCAGTCGCAACCTATTTTTATCCAGATGGTACACCGCGTAAAGTCGGTGAGACCATGACCAATAAAGCCTATGCAAAAACTCTTGAAGCACTGGCAACTCAAGGCGCAAAAGCCTTGTACAGTGGGCCGATAGCACAGAATATTGTGGCGAAGGCGGGTCAAACGGTTGGGGATGATGCAGCTCGTACACCAATTACCCCAAGTTTAATGACTTTACAGGACTTATCTAATTATCAAGTTAAAAAACGAACCCCAATTTGTAGCACTTACCGTGATCGTTACTATGTCTGTACCATGCCACCGCCATCATCAGGTGGAATTGCAGTTGCTCAAACGCTGGGTATTTTAGAAAATTTTGAGATGAGTAAATATCCACCCCAAAATCCAGAAAATGAGGGTGGGATCCCGGATGTTATGGGCGTGCATTTGGTTTCGGAAACAGAACGCTTGGCCTATGCAGACCGTGATAAATATGTTGCAGACACTGATTTTGTGCCATTACCAGCGAAAGGTATTGCGAGTCTGATTGATAAAAATTATTTAAAACAACGCGCTGCACTGATTAATCCGAACCAAAGTATGGGCGTCGCGCAGGCAGGTCAATTCGGCTCAAATGCAGGTGTTGATACGACAGTAGAGCATGGCACCACTCAGTTCACCATTGTTGATGCGTATGGCAATGTGGTTTCCATGACATCGACAGTTGAATCGAGTATGGGGTCATTCCATATGGTGGATGGCTTCTTGTTATCAAATCAATTAACTGATTTTAGTGCTAACCCTGTTGATCAAACAGGTGCATTGTTGGCGAATCGAGTCGAAGGTGGCAAACGCCCACGCAGTACCATGGCGCCCACTTTAGTGTTTAAAGGAACCACAGCAGATGAGTTTTATATGGCAACGGGTTCACCGGGTGGTGGGACCATTATCCAATATGTGGTCAAAACCTTGGTTGGTGCATTGGACTGGAACCTGAATGCACAGCAGGCGACTTCATTGGTGAACTTCGGTGCGACCAATAGCCCAAACACCAATATTGATAGCTCAAATGACCAGTTATCCTTGCTTGAACTGATTGAAGGTTTAAAGGCAAAAGGCCATGGTATTTCCAATACAGCACAAACCAGTGGTATTGCGACGATTATGAGAGTCAAAATTGATAATCAAAGCAAATACGCGGGTGGGGTCGATCCTCGCCGTGAAGGCATTGTGCTAGGTAATGGGGCTTTATAAGCCAAAATTAAGAAGCTGCCCTTGTGGCAGCTTTCTAAAACCAGCCCTTGAAAAAGTAAGTTCCGCAACAATATAGGGTTATAAGCGCATATTTTGCTCGATGCTTAGAAATTAAGATTTAAATTCTAGTCATCTATGCTATGATTGCGCTGTACTTTGGGGATGTTCCTGGCTTCGACGCTGGTGATGAAACTCATAGATGCATGCCGAGAGCGCATTTCCTCTCGTAAATCAAATTTGCATTTTTTAGTCGCAAACGACGAATCATACGCTCTAGCTGCCTAAGGGCAGCTTGTCCGCCTCTCTGAATACTTGTGGTTAGAGAGTCCGACTGAAGCGCACGCACACAAGTCCGTATAAAGCCAAGCCTCGGGGCTTTGTACTAAACTTAGAGGATCGCGATTTGTACCCTGTTCGTCGGGTCACAAAGAGTTAAAATAGTAGACGATATCTAAGCATGTAGTATTCTCGGGCGTAGTGCTGGCGGACGCGGGTTCGACTCCCGCCATCTCCACCAAAATATTATTCGGGATTGTTCGATCCGATATAAAAAAGCCTTTAAGTTCAATACTTAAAGGCTTTTTTATTTGCCTGTTTGTCCGATATTATCCGACTTGATTTGACCTTATTTTTGCCTTCTGTGGGTAATTATTGGGAAAATTTACCCAATTATTTGAGTCTCGATAAAGGGTAGATACAGATGAAGCTTACCGATACAGAATGCAGAAAAGCACAGCCAAAAGAAAAACGATATCGCCTTTCGGATGAGAATGGGCTATCACTTCTTGTGACACCATCCGAGCAAAAATACTGGAACATACGCTTTACTGTTCTTGGCGAGCGTAAGTCAGAGTCACTTGGTCCATATCCTGATATGAGTTTAAAGAACGCAAGGGAGCTTGCACTTGAACTGAAATACAAATATTCCAACTCAGTGTTGCACGAGGACATCAAGCCATTCTTTAAAGAGGTGGCTGAAGACTGGTTTGAGAACCAAAGAGAGACTTGGTCATCCAAACATATCAGTAATGTACGAGCATCTTTAGATGAGCTTTATATTGCTCTAGCCAATAAACGTATTAATCAAATTCAAGCACCTTTCAAAAAACTTAGTTCTCGATCGTTAATTTATCAGTCAACATTTGTCTAAAATGTACGACCAACGGCCGTAAATTAGCTTTATGCCAAACTGCCCAAAGTTGAGTGTTGTAGGACATCCATGGGAGTTCACGAAGTACCACACCATCAGGAACGTGATGTCTCAAACTGTGCTGAATTAAGGTGAGTCCTAAACCTGCTGCAACTAGACCTAAAGCAGTTAAAGGCGCCCCCGCTTCAAGTTTAATGTCTGGGGTAAAGCCAGCTTTGGCACAAGCACTAATAAAGTCATCACGTGAATGGGCATCTTCTTCATGAATGACAGAAATCCATGCAATACCATCAAGGTCACTTGCTTCCAGCTCAGTTTTATTTACTAACGGATGCTGTTCGGGTAAAGCAAGCAACATGCGATCATCTAAAACTTGGGTATAGCATAAATCTACATCAAGTTGGTCAGGTGGGTAATTAACCATCGCAATATCCAAACTACGTTGCTTTAATCCTTCAAACTGAGTTGAGCTAGTTTGATTATAGAGTGCAATATGTATATCAGGTCGAGAATCACGTAATGATTTCAAGGTATTTGACAGCACACCGGCATACATCGCATTTTCAATATAACCAATGCACAAACCCCCATCTTCACCACAACCTAAACGCCGCCCCAAGGATTCTAAGCGCTTGGCATGTGCTAATAACGCACGAGCTTCATCCAAGAAAATTTGCCCATCAGAAGTTAAACGAATACGCTGCTGATTTCGTTCAAATAGCATAAGCCCAAGCTTTTCTTCTAACTGAGCAATCTGACGGCTTAGTGGGGACTGGGAGATGTACAAGCGCTCAGCAGCACGGCCAACGTGTTCTTCTTCGGCAACCACCACAAAATACTTCAATTGGCGTAAATCAATCATGTAAGACCTTAAGGGACTCAAGTTAGTCGAATTATGTCCTATCATGTCAGAAGTGATCAAGTTATATTTTCCTCATCGCAAAGGCAGTCCGAAAAACTGCCACAGCTATTCGCTTAAGAACACTGTTCGAGAGCATAGATAAATTGAGGAAAATATCATGGCAATTAAACACTTACTTCCAGGAAAAATCGGGTTCGGTGGTGCACCACTAGGTAACATGTTCCGTAATATTCCTGAAGAAGAAGCTCAAGCAACAGTTCACGCCGCTTGGGACTTAGGTGTACGTTATTTTGATACCGCACCACTTTATGGTTCAGGTCTTTCAGAAATTCGTATGGGTGAAGCGCTATCTCAATACTCACGTGATGACTATGTACTGAGTACCAAAGTCGGCCGCATCATGTTGGATGAAGAAGAAGATACGGCATCACGTGACTTAGGCGATAAAGGTGGGATTTTTGAACATGGTTTAAAAAATAAAATCCTGAATGATTATTCAGCCGATGCAACTTACCGTTCAATTGAAGATAGCTTGAAGCGCTTAAAAACAGACCGTATTGATATTGTCTGGATTCATGATATCGCTCAAGACTTTTATGGTGATAGTTGGCTAGAACAATTCAACATTGCTCGTACAGGTGCTTTCCGAGTTCTAACCCGTTTACGCGAAGAAGGCGTCATTAAAGCATGGGGTTTAGGTGTTAACCGTGTTGAACCATGTGAATTGACTCTGGATTTAGCTGAAGCACAACCGGATGCATTCTTATTGGCAGGTCGTTATAGCTTGCTTGACCATGATCGTGCTTTACAACGTTTGATGCCAGAAGCATTCCACCAAAATGTAGATATTGTGGTTGGTGGTCCTTATAGCTCAGGTGTGTTGGCGGGCGGTGAACATTTTGAATATCAAAAAGCTTCATCAGAAATTTTGGATAAAGTTGCCAAGATTAACCAGATTGCACAACGTTATGGTGTAGATGTTAAAGCTGCTGCACTCCAGTTCTCTTTGGCAAACCCGGCTGTTGCTGCTGTGATTCCGGGTTCAAGCCGTCCAGGACGTATGGCAGAAGATTTAGCTGCGTTAGATCTACTTATTCCTGCTGCATTCTGGGATGAAATGCGTCGCCAAGGCCTTGTATCTGAATTTGCGCCTTTACCTATCCGTTAATTTATCAAGGAGGGCGATAGCCCTCCACAGTGAGTTTTTATCATGAAATTAGATCTTCAAAATAAGGTCGCCGTCGTAAGTGGTTCAACTTCTGGGATTGGTCTAGGTATTGCCAAAGGTCTAGCTTCTGCGGGTGCTACGGTTGTTATTGTTGGCCGTAAACAAGCTGGTGTAGATGAAGCAATTGCACATATTCGTCAAAGTATTCCAGAGGCAAGTCTACGTGGTGTTGAAGCAGATTTGACTACTGAACAAGGTACAGCAGCTTTATTTGCAGCTGAACCTCAGGCGGACATCGTAGTGAATAATCTGGGAATCTTTAATGATATTGATTTCTTTGAGGTGCCTGATGATGAGTGGATGCGCTTTTACCAAGTCAATGTCTTGTCTGGTGTACGCCTAGCCCGACATTATGCTTCATCAATGGTGAAGCAAGGTTGGGGCAGAATCATCTTTATTTCATCTGAGTCTGGCGTAGCCATACCAGGTGACATGATTAATTACGGCGTGACCAAAAGTGCCAATCTAGCAGTTTCACATGGTCTGGCTAAGCGTTTAGCAGGCACAGGAGTAACTGTAAATGCCATTTTGCCTGGGCCAACTTTTACTGACGGTCTAGAAAATATGCTGGCGGATGCCGCAGAAAAGGCAGGGCGTAGTACACGTGAACAAGCTGATGAGTTTGTTAAACAGTCTCGTCCAAGTTCAATTATTCAACGTGCAGCGGAAGTGGATGAAGTTGCCAACATGGTGGTCTATATAGCCTCACCACTTTCCTCTGCAACCTCGGGTGCCGCGTTACGCGTTGATGGCGGTGTGGTCGATACACTTGTTTAAGTTAACTAACTAATTTACTGAATATACGGAGAAAACTCATGGCTCATACTGTAGCTACTTTAGAAATCCCTGCTTCACCTGAACAAGTTTGGCAACTAATAGGTGGTTTTGACAGTCTGCCTGACTGGCTTCCATTTGTTGCAAAAAGTGAATTGAGCGAAGGCGCTCGTGTTCGTAGCTTGATTTTGGCAGATGGTGGCAATGTAATTGAACGTTTAGAGGCATTTAACCAACCAGAACGTACATACAGCTACTCAATTATTAAAGCACCTTTCCCAATTGTGGATTACCTATCGACAATCACTGTACTAGAAACAGATCGACCAAATGTTTCATTGGTAGAGTGGAAAGGGCAATTTACTCCTGTAAATGTAACTGATGAAGAAGTAATTGCTTTATTTACAAAAATTTATTCAGATGGTCTGAATGATTTAAGAAATAATTTCTAAGATTGTTAAATAAAATAAAGGGTCCAGAAGGTAGAAATTCTGGGCCCTATTTAATTTCCAATGACTTAGGATGGAAGTGGGTGACTTCACCTCAATTTAGATGAATTGGATGAGTTAAGGATTATTTATCTTTATACCCCTTGGCATTAATACTATCCGCACTTTATCGGCAAGGCTTTGTAACTTGCAGCTAAAGTGACCTGCGTATCGCAAACCAATATTTATTAAGTGGATTTGATATTACGAGATGGGATCAATTTGCAAGAGGCGATCAGGTGAGTCAAGCAAACGCATGACCTGAGCCGTGCTCAGGATACTCAGAAAGCCAAAGGGTTAAAATTGGATAAATTTAAATTGTATAAAAATAAAATCTAAATAAAACAATATTTTATTTGTTTTATTCAACTAATACCATCCCACCAAATACTTAGATCAAACTGAATCACATACGATCATAGTTGATAAAAAATAATTAAACTTTAATTGTTTAAATTTTATTTTCCTGTTTATCCGATATAATCTGACCTCATTTTTGCTTTTTAAGGGGCAGAATTGGAAATTTTGACTTTTAATATGCATATCTTGATTAAGATATAAACTCAAATCCTTTAGAATTTGAGTTTATTGATAACACCATCTGATCAATCTGAAGACAGAATGATAATCTAAAGATCATTAAAACAGACTAGAATGAATCAATCGTAATAAGGTTATCATAAGGCAATTTCCCAACTCTCGGGTAAGGTTGCGATGCTGATTTCCCAACAGCAATCATTAAACACACTACATGATCTTCAGGTAAGTTAATGAGCTTTGCCATCGCATCAAAGTCAAAACCATCCATAGGGCAACTGTCTAAACCATGTTCTTGAGCAAGTAACATCAAAGTTTGAGCAAAGATACCCGCACTACGCATAACTTCGTCACGTTGGGTTTGCGGGCGGTCACGGTAATATTGGTCAATTGCGCCAACCATAATATTTTGAACTTCTGGTGAAGCTCCATCCCATACATGTTTCGCATCAACTTCCCACGTACTGACTTTTGCACATAAAACAATCAATAATGATGATTCTGTAACTTGCGGCTGATCCCAGGCAATTGCTCTTATCTGCTTTCTTAATTCAACACTCTCAACCAACACAGGCCGCCAGTGCTGAAGGTTAAAGGCACTTGGTGCATTTTCCATGACACTGCTTAATAATTTCTTTTTATCTTCATCCAAGATTTTGAAATCTGGATCGAAGCGTTTAATGGCACGGCGTTGTTGAATTGCATCGATTACATTCATAAATTATATCCTTGAATTTTTTGGAAAAATTATTGGGATTGATAACGAAGTGCGACTTCGCTTGAGGAAAAGTTAGGTAAAAGTTTTAAACGTGAATTTTGATAAGTTTTCCACAAATTTTCATCTTTTAAAACAGGTATTGTTATTGTTTCTCGTTTATCAAAGCCAATCAACGCTGCATCAACAAGTTGATCCACATCCATCATTGGAGGCATTTGACTGATATCGGCACCTGAACGTTCCCATATTGCGGTTTTTGTCGCAGAGGGGAGCACAGCCTGAATATAAACATTGGTTTCTTTGAGTTCTAAGCTCAGGCTTTGACTAAAAAATTCAACAAATGATTTACTTGCACCGTAGACAGTCAGACCAAACTCTGGGGCAAGACCAACTACTGATCCAAGATTAATAATAGCACCCGTGTTTTGAGGGATTAATCTTTGTAGAATTGCGTGAGATAAGCGGACTAACGCTGAGATATTTAAAGAAATCAGTTTCTCAATTTGTTCTAAATCCTGTTCTAAAAACTGACCACTAACGCTAATTCCTGCGTTATTGACCAGTAGATTAATTTGAGGATCGGATTTGAGTCGGTTTTCAATTGATATTACATCTTCATTTTTAGATAAATCGACGGCCATCACTTCAACTTGGACGCCATATTGTTGTTGGATTTTTTGCGCGATTTGTTTCAATCGGCTTTGATCTCTTGCTACTAGAATTAAATCATACCCGCGTTTTGCCAGACGATCTGCATAAACTGCACCAATACCTGAAGATGCGCCTGTTACCAGTGCTTTAGAATGTTTATTCATAATTGCTTCTCTTTAGATTATGATCATAATCTAAACCTGTATTTTTTTGATGTCAATCATAATCAATGTATAATCGAATTATTGCTATCCATGTTGAGCATTGCCAATGAAAGTGACCAAGACTCAGGTTAAAGAAAATCGTGAGAAGATTGTGACTAAGGCGACTGAGCTATTTAAAAGCAAAGGTTATGATGGCATTGGAATTGCTGAATTGATGTCCAGTGCAGGTTTCACACATGGCGGTTTTTATAAGCATTTCAGTTCTAAACTAGACCTAATTCAAATTAGTGTAAAAAATGGTGTTGAACAAGTTTTAAAACAAATTGATGGGCTAAGCTTGAAACAATTTATTCAACTATATGTTTCTAAGCAGCATCGAGATCATGCTGATCAGGGCTGTACTTTGGCCGCTTTATCCTGTGATGCGGCAAGGCAACCTGAGGAAGTTAAACAAGAGTTTGAAAGTGGTATCGAACATTTACTGCAATTTATTATGGCTGAACTTGCTAAACATTCTACTGATGAAAATGCTGAGCTCCGGAAAAAAGCGATTTATATCTTATCTACGTCGGTTGGGGCAGTCGTATTGTCTCGGGCATGCCCCGATAATTCGAGTTTGTCAGATGAAATATTGTTAGACTGTAAAGAAGATTTAATAAAACTTATAGCTGAATAATATGAAGAAACTAATTTTAGTATGTTTAATGGGGCTGGCGGTAACCAATGCTTTTGCTCATTCAGGTGGTACTGATTCTTCAGGCTGCCATACGAATAGCAAGATAGGGGATCGTCATTGCCACTAATGGTACAAAAAAAGGAAGCTTAGCTTCCTTTTCTTTTAAACGCTAAAACACTAAGCTTATGCACCTATATATAAAATCAAGCCACAGAATGCAGAAGCAAAAATCACATACATGACTTTGACTTCAAAATGGAATAAGGCAACAAATGCTCCAATTGCTATGAATGCAGCTTCAAAGTTGAAAGGATGGTTGTATCCATTAGGCCATAAAACGTGATAACTGAAGAAGAGTGCTAAATTCAATATTACTCCTACAACAGCGGCGGTAATTGCTGTTAAAGGTGCAGTCAACTTTAACTCATTGTGAGTAGATTCAATCACTGGGGCGCCAGCTAGAATGAAAATGAAAGAAAATAGAAACGTGAACCAAGTAACAATGACAGCACCTAAGGCACCTGCTAAAAATACATGATCACTTCCTAAAAGTGCATGATTAAAGCCGCCTAGAAATCCGACAAATGCAACCACCATAATCAGTGGGCCGGGTGTACTTTCACCTAGTGCTAAACCATCGATCATTTGTGTTGGGCTCAACCAACCATAAAAATTTACAGCACCTTGATACACATAAGGCAATACCGCATAAGCTCCACCAAATGTTAGGAGTGCCGCTTTAGTAAAGAACCAAGCCATTTGTGTATAGGCATGATCCCATCCCAAGGTAAGAGTCAAACCAATAATGGGTGTAAACCATAAAATTGCACCGATAAATAAAATTTTTCCTAAGTGCTTCCAACTAAATATGGCATGTTCTGGGGTTGGAGTATCATCATCAATTAATGCTGGACCATAATCTTTTTTACCTTGCTGATGTGAACTTCCACCAGAAAAAAAGCTTGGATATTTTTTACTTGCCAAGTATCCAATGATTGCAGCGCTTAGAACAATTAAAGGAAACGGAAGGTTAAAGAAAAAGATAGCAACGAATGCAAGTGCAGCAATTGCCCATAAAAACTTATTCTTTAATGATCGGCTGCCAATCCGGTAAGTTGCATGAAAGACAATAGCAACTACAGCAGGTTTAATTCCATAAAAGAGCCCAGCAATAATAGGAACATCACCAAACTTTACATAGACCCATGAGAGCGCGATCAGGATAAATAAAGAGGGTAAAACGAATAAGACACCCGCAACAATACCACCTATAGTCCTATGCATTAACCAACCTATGTAGGTTGCTAATTGTTGAGCTTCAGGTCCGGGTAATAACATGCAGTAGTTGAGAGCATGTAAGAAACGTTTTTCAGAAATCCAACGTTTTTGTTCAACAAGCTCTTGGTGCATGACAGCGATTTGCCCCGCTGGCCCACCAAAACTAATAAATCCCAATTTAAGCCAAAATAAGAAGGCTTGCCAAAAATGAACTGGCTGTGCTGGCTCATCGGGTGCAGCGGCTTGTTCTTGTTCCATGATTATTCTCTTGATAGGTTGGCATATAAGCCATCGAAAATGTGATTCGATAATGCAAATAATTGATCATCGTCACTGATCTGACTTCGAATTCCTTGAATAACTTTTTCAATACCGATCGCTTCGGGAGGCTCAATTCCACCTACATCTAGGTAATGAACAATTTCAGCGATTTTCTTTAATGCGGGTGTTTCTAGATCAAAACTATGTAAAAGAACTTCGAAGGTCACCCAATGATTGATATGACTGAAAGTTGCACCATCAAAATCGAATCCAAATGCTTCTTTTGGGCAGTCACTTGGTGTTTCTAACCAAATGAATGTAGGTGAGGTATCAATAAATGTCTTTATTAGCCATGCAGAGGCTAAGCGATCAATCCAAGGTCTTTTACGAGTTGCCCAAATTCTATTTTGATAACTAGCTTTATCTAGAAGTTGAATGTGAGCTTGTATTGCTTGAGGCTCATTCACTTCACCAAGACGTGCAATTGAAAGTTCTAAAGAGGAAAGCTCATTTAAAACCTGTGCTTGAGTCTCATCGGGGTAGTAGTCAATTTCTACAAGCGCATCGATACTTTTTCTTAATTTCCGGATTTGCTTGAGCAGCTCTTTCTTTTCATCTTTGGTTTGCCGATCTCTTAATTCAGACAGTTGTTTATAGAGCGCATCGTATTCTTCTTTCCGACTGAAAAAAGGAGCAAGCTCAAGATTTAAGGGTTGCTCTGCATGAAAGATATAAGCAGTTCCTTGTTCTGAAATAACATCATTAGCAATAGGTTCAAACTTTGCACTATGAGTAATAGGGAGCAAATAGACGCCATCTCTTAGAATTGCTGCGCCGCTTGCTTTGAGAGATCGCCAGACTCTCATACGAGTGGTTGTGTTCTGCGTAGGCAATGAGGATATGAGTAAGGATATTTTCATGTTATATACTCAACTTATTTGTTTAATATATTACACATAAAAACTTAAAACATATATACGAAGAATAGATTTCTAAGTTTGAAAAATGATTAAGCAAAGTCATTTCTTTATTAGGTGTTGTGAAAACAACACTGATTTAAAAAAATGATGAAATATAAACAATAAATCGATCACTATTTTTATTAAGTTATTGAAATATATTGGTAATTAATATTGGCATAAAAGCTGCTCAATACAAGTGATATGAAATTGGAAATAACCTAAGGAATACCTATGTCACTTGTTATCGATAAAAAAGAAAATTCTAAAGAATTTGTGAAAAGCACTTTATCTGAAATCTGGGTCACTCGATGTCCAGTCCCAACGGCAACAGGGATCTCACTTAAACGTGGGACACTGATTGAAAAGTTTGAACAGCATGGTATTGATGTTGCTGTTTTACAAGATGCCCGCAAAGGTCTATCCGTTCATCATTTTGATCATCAGCTGCCAGCATTATTTCGAGAAGGTGGAAATGTTCCAGCATTAGCTGCTCGTTCTGAAGGTGCTCCAAGTCGACTCATTGGTTTGACATGGATTGATGAATGGCAGGTAATTATTGTTCGCCCTGATTCTGAAATCAGCAAGCCAGAACATTTAAAGAATGTAAAAGTTGCTTTACCAGAATATGCAGACAAGCGGGCTGGTAGTATTTTTAGAGCGATGTCTTTACAAGGGATTCGCGGTGCTTTGCAACTCGCAAATTTAACCTTCCGTGATGTGGATTTTATTGAAGTCCCTGAAAGAGCGGAATCGAATACACAACAACGTGATGCCAGTACCTATTGGTCTGGATTAGATGCGTTAGTCACCGGTGAAGTTGATGCTGTTTATGTAAAAGGAGCATCTGCTGTTGAAGCAGCGACAAAACGTGGTTTAAAAGTTGGGATTGATTTGGATCAATTTGAAGATGTGACCTCCCGTGTAAACAATGGTACGCCTCGTCCAATTACCGTACATGAAGATTTGTTAAAAGATCACTTTGATGTCGTCGTTGATTTTCTGGAAGAGCTGTTTGATACCGCAGATTGGGCTCAAGATCATTTAGATGAAGTGCTGGTTATTCTTGAAGATGAAACGATTGCAGGTGCAGAGAGTGTCGCGACAGCCTACCGTAATAATTTTCATAAGTCTTTACATCCATCATTAAGTGAAGAACGTTTAGAGCTTTTAAAACAACAAAAAGATTTCCTTTGGTTACATGGTTTTCTCGAGCGTGATGTCGATATTAATACTTGGGTCGACCACCGTCCTTTGCTCGAAGTTTTAAAGCGCCGCCAAAATAAGCAATTTTAATAGGATATCGATCATGACAACACTTATTCAAACTCCACTGTCTCCTGAACTCAATGACTTTATCGAATTAAATCGTGAAAAAGCTGAATTTGCTTTTGAAGTATTCCGTGAAACAAGAACAATCACGGCAAATGGAACGGTTAATTTTGTTGAGCGTGGACCTGATAATACCTTAGTCACTTTTAACTATGCAGGACCTTGGTCTAAAGATAAAAAAAGCAAAGTACTTGTGGAGACAATTGATGGTGAAGTTTTATTGGGAAGAAAAAATGCAGGTGGGCGTTATAACAAACTTTTTCGCGAGCATGCAGATGTCACCACAATATCTCATGTACACGCGCCGAATTTAGGGGCTTGGGCGCAAACCCATCGTACCTTACCGATTCGTTATGTGCCTGTTCAGCGCTTTCATTTATTTAAAGAACTACCAATTTATATTGATCGCCGTCAGGCAGAAGTAGATTTCATTTTAGATCAACTCAAAGTTGATATCGAACATCGAGCAATTTTAGAAGCCAACGGTGGGGCAACCGTATGGGGACGTCAGGGATTACAAGAAACAGCTGAATTTATCTTGTTACTTGAGGAAGGTGCGCAGATTCAGCTACTTGCTGAATTAGCTGGGGGAAGCCGTGAATACGGACAGGGGGTTTTACACCAGCAGTGGCGAATGAGTGGTTTAACCGATAAAGCGAAGTCGCTTGGATTACTTCCACTTCATTAGAAATCTTATTCAAATATAAATATAGAGAATACTATGGCTGTAAAACTTTTATGGTATCTCACTTCTCCCGATGGACCATATCCTTGGTTGGAATCTGGGCGGTGGGATACCGATTATGAACACTTGCAACAGATTGCGATTACTGCGGATCGACTTGGTTTTTACGGTTCACTTATGGGTACCAGCGAGTATGAAACACTTGCTGTTGCTGCAAGTTTAATCCCATTTACTGAACGTTTAAAGTTTCTGGTTGCCCAACATCCTGGAGAAGTCCAGCCAGCAGTATTGGCAAAATATGCGCAAACTTTTGATGCATTTTCTAAAGGGCGTTTGTTATTTAATGTCGTCAATGGAAATGATCAGGGTTTGGCAGCTTTAGGTATTCACTATACTCATGATGAGCGTTATGACTTTAGCAAGGAATACTGGACAGCATTTCAGCAAAACTATTTAGGAGATAGGTTTGGATTTGAGGGGGAATTTATTCAAATTGCTCCACGTCTAGAAAGTGGATCTCCTATGTCCAAATGGAGTGGTCCAACTCAAAAGCAGGGTGTTCCTTTATGGGGAGCTGGAACTTCTGCCAAAGGCGTTCAGCATTCTGTTGAATTACTCGATGTGTATTTAAGTTTTGCGAATACGCCACCGCTGCTTGGAGAAAAGTTTAGCAAAGTTGCCGCTGAGGCGGCAAAAATTGGGCGTACTTTAGAGTTTGGTACTCGATTGCAAATTATTGTTCGAGAAACAGAAGAAGAGGCTTGGCAGTATGCTCAGTCATTACTCGACAAGATTGATTTAAATTATGCAATCGAAGCTGTTAAACGGCAGCTTCCTCCCAATGAAACTTTTGAGAGTTATCAAAGCCCAAATCCAATCGTTCAAAGGAATCTCACTTTGTTACGACATGGGGTATTACCTCGTGCAAAAGACTTTGAAATTTATCCTAATGTTTGGACTGGGCCATCTTTATTTGGTTTTGATATTTTAAACCCAGCAGCAGGTACTGCCTTGGTCGGTAGTGCTGAAAATATTGCTGAACGGATTAAAGAATACGAAAGCTATGGTGTATCTGCCTTTATCTTATCTGGTTTCCCTTTAATTGGAGAAGCCTATCGCGTAGCTGATTTATTGTTCCCGTTATTAGAGCTCGATCATGGTTTTGAGTTACCTAAGCTCAATAAAAATTCATCCATTGATTCTCTCTTGAATCAAGAAATCGTAGTTTAAGGGAGAGAACATGAACAAAATTACACGTCGAGAACTGATTAAGCAGACTGGATTGGGGGTTGGAGCTGTTGCTGCAATTAGCCTAATAGGATGTTCTAAAACTGACTCTCCATCTTCTGAGAGTGCTAATCCTAGTAATACTCAAAATGATATTCCGAAAAAAGGCGGTGTGATCAAAATTGGAGTAATCAATGGCAATCAAGCAGGTAATTTAGACGCGCACAAGCCTATTGGTATGTCCAGTGCATTCAGAGGTTGGCCTTTATATGCAAAATTATGGGAATGGGGTAGAGATATCCAGCCCAAACTCGCACTTGCTGAATTTGCGGAGCCGAATAATGATGGGACGAAATGGACCATTCGCTTAAAAAAAGGACTCGAATTTCATCATGGTAAAACGATTACTGCTGATGATGTTATTTTCTCCTTACGCCGTTTGACGGACCCTAAACTCGCTTCTCCATTTGCAGCCTATCTTTATTCTTTGCAAAGGAATGAGATTAAAAAGCGAGATGAATACACAGTTGAGATTCCTTTTACTCAAGGAAAAGGGTTGGTTGCTTTACCTGAGGCATGGATGAGTTGGGGAGGCATCGTTCCTACAGATTATGACCCAGTTAAAAATGTCGTAGGAGCAGGTCCCTTTAAGCTTGACAGTTTTACACCAGGCCAGCGTTCACGCTTTGTCCGTTTTGAAAATTACTGGAAAGAAAATAGGCCTTATGCTGATGCAATAGAAATCATTGATTTTAAAGATCAGACAGGGCGTCTTGCTGCTTTGCAATCTGGTCAAATTGACATTGCTTCAGGTGTAAGTGCCGAGCATATTTCTTTAATTCAAGCCAATAAACGATTGAATCTAGTTTCTTCTGAAACAGATGCTTGGCAATCTTTTGATATGAATATCTCAAAAGCACCTTTCAATGATCCTCGAGTACGTCAAGCTTTTAGATTGATTGCCAATAGAGATGATTTGGTTAAAAGGGCTTTAGCTGGTCAAGGACGAGTTGCAAATGATCTCTATTCCTTTAGTGATCCCGTGTATGACCACAGTATTCTACAGCGTAAGCAAGATTTAAATAAAGCTAAGGCATTGTTGAAAGAAGCTGGTTTTAGCAATAGCTTGGCGGTTGATTTGTATACAGGTCCAGATAGCAATGCCGCATTGGTTTTTGCTCAGCATGCGGCTCAGGCTGGTGTTATCGTTAATGTTAAACAGGTTGAAGCTGCCACCTTTGCTGATGCTGTAAAACAAGATTGGGCATTTAGTACAGGTTCAAATGTTTCACGACCTTTTTTATTAACCGTTTTGCAAATTGATGGGCCTGGTGCGGCAAATAATAAAACTCGATTTAACAATAAACGTTTTACTGAATTGGTTCATACAGCATTACAACAGCCTGATTTGGAAAAACGCAAAGTTCTCATTCATGAAGCACAACACATTCAACATGAGCAAGGTGGTTTGCTCATTTGGGGTTTTAATAATGTACTCGATGCACATTCTGGCCAAATTGGTGGAGTAACACCCGATCGCACAGGCTTTTCTGCGTGGCGTACAGATGAATTTTGGCGTAGGGGGTGACCGCTATGACAACGCAATCCAGCAATATAGAGACAGCTATTTCACATCAAACAATAACGAGATCATTTGAAATACCAGCATGGTTACCTTGGTTTTTCACACGGTTGTTGTCAGGTGTATTGGTTGTATTTGTGATTAGTCTCATTGTATTTATTGCCACACAAGCACTCCCATCTGATCCGGCTCGCGTCATTTTGGGCCCAGAAGCACCGGAAGCGACGGTTCAAATACTTCGTGAACAATTGGGCCTGAACGATCCAATATTGATTCAATACTGGCATTGGCTGAGTCAATTATTGCAAGGTAATTTTGGCCGTTCGATTGATTCAAATGTACCTGTTGTGCAGATTGTTCAGAATTATTTTGGTAACACCGTTGCATTAACGATCTTAGTTATTGTCATTACAGTACCACTTTCTGTGGTACTGGGAGTGTGGTTGTCACTCCGTCGAGATAGCAAACTAGATCGTATTATTGTTTCTAGCTCTATTCTATTCAAGGCTGTTCCAGGATTTGTGATTGCAATCTGGTTAATGATGTTTTTCTCAACCTCAATCCTGCACATATTGCCAGCTGCATCCTTGTTGATTCCAGAGCAGTCAGCTTTTAGCCAAATAGAGTTTTTAGTTTTACCGATTTTAACTTTGGCCTTATCGCTTATTCCATATTTGATGCGTTTAGTTCGTGGTTCCATGATTGATGCACTTGAGTCGGACTATGTGACCTCTGCACGATTACGTGGTATTCCTGAGCGACGGATCATATGGAAACATGTTTTACCAAATGCATTGGTGCCCGTGGTGCAGGGAACAGCATTAACGATACGGGTTTTGCTGAGCGGTGCTCTCATTATTGAAGTGGTTTTCAGTTATCCCGGTATTGGTAATGCACTCAATGCTGCAATTGAATTAAGAGATATCCCGACCATTCAAGCAATTGTTTTATTGCTGACCATTTGTGTAGTAGTCGTTAATTTAATTGCAGATTTAATCACGACCTTACTCACACCAAAAATACGAACAGCCAAAAGACATAAAGCTCGTTCGCCAGGCCGTCGTCAGGCATTACGTTTATGGAAGTCGGGTCGACCAATTACGGTAAAACCTGTTGACCGCCGTAATGCGTTAAAGAACATTCAGCAAGGAGGTGGGAAATGAGCTCACTTCATTGGTACCAAAGAACTTTTTTTCAAACATTAATTCGTGAAAGACAAGTACGTTTTGGATTTGTAGTCACGACCTTAGTGTTGATTTTTGCACTGGTTGGACCAGTCTTGGTTCCCTTTGAGCCCACTGCTTTAATCGGCATGACATATGGTCCGCCTCAAGGAAAATCGTTCCTTGGATATGATTATATTGGTCATGATGTGTGGTCGCGTGTACTTTCTGGTGGGGCTTCTATTATCTGGATGACACTGGCTGCCAGTTTGGTTGCATTAATTATTGGCTCTAGTTTAGGCATATTCGCTGCTTTTGCTCGAAATAAGATTGATCAGTTCTTTTGTTGGGCAAGCGGGAGAAGCACTAAAAAAATGGTAACAACCGCACCAATGCTATAGATCAAACGCTTTCTTAACTCTTTCAGGTGTTCGCTATATTTCATTTCAGTGAGGTTTTCACTGACGAGATGTTCAGTCATGCGGCTTGATCCTCATTGAATTTATTTACTGTTTTAAAATGAGTTAAAAATGGCGTCCTTAACTTGTCATGTGATTGGATATAGACATAATCCGTGGTGTATGTTGCTTTGGTTCTTTGTTCCAAAGAAACAGTGGATTGTACATTTTCAATTTCTTGTTGCATGAGCGCGAGTTGTTGTTTGAGCTGTTCTTCATTTTGTTTTATTTTTTGCAGCTCTTCTTGCATGATCCTTTTTAGTTCAATCAATTCCAGTTCATTTTCTAGATCATTCTGGATTTTATTGAGGTGGTTTTTAATTGCTCTATATTTGAATAGTACCGTTCTTAATGTTTGAGGAAGCTTTTCAGGCCCTAAAATGATGAGGGCAATAATGCCAAAAGCAAATAGTTCCCCAAAACTGATATTAAACATGGCAATATATCACTTATAGCTTGGTCTGCTTCTCGCTATTTGATTCTAACGAATTAATATCTTTGTATTGTTGATTCTGTATTAATTTTGGATCATCAGGGTTAACAGAGTCTTTAAAGTCTTTAATTGCACCACCCAAATCTTTTCCTAGGTTTTTTAGCTTTGAAGTGCCAAATAATAAAATAACGATAACGGCAAATAATAGAATATGCCAAATTGATAAACCCATGCTAAAACTCCTGATTAATATATAATAAAGACTATTAATATCACGACATCGTCTGTTTTCTAAATCATATTAATATCGATCAATATTCGATTTAATTATGCGGTATGATCCAGTAGATGAAGTGCTTGATTACGAAAATTGAATAAGTTTTCACTGTCTTTATGTCTTGGATGGGCTAAAGGAATAGGTATAATTTCCTTGATTTTCCCTGGTCGAGCTGACATCACAATCACACGATCTCCAAGATAGACTGCTTCTTCAATATCATGCGTCACAAGAATCATGGTGATTTTTTCATGTTGCCAGATACGTTGCAGTTCAGCCTGTAAATGACTCCGGGTCATAGCATCCAATGCGCCAAACGGTTCATCTAAAAGTAAAATATCAGGTTTATTGACCAACCCACGTGCAATGGCAACCCGCTGCGCCATACCACCAGACAATTCGTGAGGGTAGGCATTCTCGAATCCAGTAAGTCCAACAATTTCGATATGCTCTTTCACACGTGCATTTTTTTCTGAACGGCTTAACCCCGTTTCTTCCAGCGCCAAATGGATGTTTTCGGAAACGGTGAGCCAAGGCAGTAAGCGATGCTCCTGAAAAATTAAGCCTCGTTTTAAATCTGTCCCTTGGATAGGAATTTTATTGAGCAAAATTTCACCCTGATAGTCTGAGTCTAGTCCTGCAATTAGACGGAGTAGCGTCGATTTTCCACAACCACTGCTGCCGACAATGGAGATAAATTCGCCTTGCTCAATGTCGAGATGAATACCGTCTAAAACAGTTAAGTTGTTCTGATCACGTTGGAATGATTTATTGAGTTTTTTAATCGAGAGTAAAGGAAAAGACATTTTGAAATCCTGATTGTATTTTTAAATTAGAGGCTACTAAGCTCGCCATTGCAGCAGACGTTTTGAAATGAAGTGGATACATGTGGTCATCAAAATACCGCTCATCGTGACGGTCATTGCGCACACCAATAGGATGTCCATTTCGGCATTAATTTCAGCTTTCATCATGAGATTGCCCAAGCCGGCACCTGCATTGAATAGCAACTCACTTGCTGTGGTGGTGATCCAGGTAAAAGGGACCGCTAAATTTAACCCCGTTAAAATATGTGACAAGGCTTGTGGCAGGCGGATTCTTTTAAATTCACGCCAAAATGAAAACTGATACATTCGTGCGACTTCACTGTATTTTTCATCATAGTGGCTGAGCCCTTGAAAGGTATTAATGACCAAGGGGAAAAAAGAAGCCAGTGCAATAATAAAGATCTTGGCTTCTTCACCATTGCCAAACCATAAAGCAATTAATGGGGTTAGACCGAGGAGTGGAACTTGTCGGATACTGTTAAACAGTGGCGAAACGAGCGCATTAAAAACTTTTGAATAGGCGAGTAACGCGCCTAAAATTAGTCCAGCTGTTGAACCAAATAAAAAGCCTAATCCCGCTTTCTTCAGACTACCCCATGTATTCACCCATAATTCACCTGTTTCCAGTAGTTGAAGAGAAGCAGAATAAATATTCTGTAAAGGGACAAATGCATAGGCATGACTAGAGCCTAGTCCTGAGTTGTATTGCCATAACGCTAGTAATATTGCTGGAAGTACGAGACCTTGTAAGAGGACCACAGGCTGTTGTAATGCACCTTTCAAAGTAAGTGATAGTGACGACATTATTTCCCCCTTGAACTGAGAGCAGGTGATATAAAGCGTTGTTCGACCAAACGTAAAAGTTTATCGAGGCTAAAACCAATCATGCCTGTGATAAATACCCCGACCATCACCACATCCAGACGAAGCATTTGCCGTCCAAGCTCCATCATCTGACCAATGCCAGTACCTGCTGCAAGTAATTCAACGGCAACTAAAATCAACCATGCTCGGCCTAATGCAATTCGTAGTCCACTGATCAAGGGAGGGAATGTTGAGGGGATGACGATGTACCTAAGCCACGCTCGCGTTTTAAGTTTGTAGATTTGACCGAGTTCAATATATTGTTTAGGAATATTTTTCACTGCATCTGCTGTTGCCAAAGCAATTGGGAAAAAACAGGCTTTGATAATAAGTAAAATTTTAAAGAGTTCGCCAATCCCAAAAACGAGAATAAAAATAGGAATAAGAACAAAGATCGGAATTTGGTAAAGCAAATTAAATAAGATATAAGTGTAATTACGGAATGTGGTGATTGAACCATAGGCAATTCCAAAAGCAATGGCACTGAGTGCTGCAATAGAAAATCCAAAAAATAATCGAGCAAGACTATCCTTTAAGTGCAGTTGTAGTTCACCACTTTGCAATAAACTCATAAATGTATTCCAGACCGTTGCGGGTGGCACCAGAATTTGAGTTGGAAAAATTTGTAAAGAGCAAATAAATTGCCAAGTAAGTAAAGCCAATATGGGGGAAATCAGCGAGAGCAACCCATACAACTGCTCAGCAGAAATCCTCCTCCATAACGGCGATCTATCTACAACGATATTCTTTTCAAGTGGGGGATTCACGAGCGCTTTCATCGCTTAGTCTCCCTGTTTCTTCTGCTGATCGTTTGCATGTAAATTTTGAATTGCTTGCTCGGCAAATTTTGGATTTAACAGCTCATCTGCTTTTAAAGGCGTTTGAATCAACTGGTTTTTCACAGCATGATTAATGACTTTGGCATAGTGTTGTTTAAGGAAATCAACTTTGTATTCAGGTGACCAATCCTGTTGCCATGTACTTGCACTATTTTGGCTTTCACGTTGAATCACAGACAAAGGTTGTCCAAACTTGGTTTGACTCTGCTGAAATTCATCTTTGTGTTGGGATATCCAGTTCATTGCCCTAACTGTTGCATCAGCAAGTAATTGAGTGGTCTCTGGATATTGTTCAATATAGTTTTTACGTCCCCATAATTCCGCACGCATTTTCCAGTCAGCAGGCAAGTATTGAGATGACCATATAATTTTACCGAGATGGCGGTCTTGTAAAGTCAGCGCATCACTTAAAGTAAAAAATGCATCCACACTTTTGGCAGATAAAGCTGCTGCACCTGCTTGAGGGTTTAGGTTAATAATTTGAAAGTCTTTGAGGTTTAAACCTTTGCTTTGTATCAGTTGGCCAAAATTGATTTCCCAAGGACGGCCACGATGTAAAGCAATTTTTTTACCTTTTAAGTCCTCAATACTTTTTACCTGTGAATCAGGTGGCACAATCAGATAGACATTATTACCAATCCCCCCAGGCACAACAATTTGTGTTTTTACCCCAGTTGCATTTAGTACGACAGCTGGTAGGTTGCCATAAAAAGCAAAATCAATTTTATTGTTCAGGAAACTTTCATTGACTAAAGTCGCTACAGCAGCAGTTGTTACTGGCTCCCATTTCAACTCAATATGTTGTTGCTTTAAGGCCTTGAGAAAAATAGGGTCTTGAGAGATGAGTTGTGGTACGCCAATAAAGTCCAGACTACCTGATGTGCCATTTGCTACGACAGCAATACGCAACTGTTGCTGAGATGGTTTACTCTCAGATGCTTGTTCGTTTTGTTTTGCATCGCAAGCGACGAGTCCTAAAAGACTAAAACTTAAAAATAAGCTAGGAAGAATACGCATATCATCATAAGAATTAAAAAATATAGAGGAATAGAGCAAGAACTAAGCCAAAATAATTAATATATAAAAATCAATTATTTATTATTTTTTATGCTGACTATTGTTTTTGAGTCAGTCATGTATGCTGTGAAACAGACATTTAAATGTATAGAAGTGTTGAAATTTCAACACTATGTTTTGGTAGGTTTTTATAAAGTTTAAATAAAACAATAGTATATGTTAAAAAAATATCGAATAAAAAGCGGCATGATTTCTGCTCATGACATAGCTAACGAACACGATGTCGTGAAATTTTTAATTATTGAGAACTATTATGTCAGTTGAGTTTTTATGGAGAATTCCTGTTCATGGGGATGGTCGTCGAGCACATCAGTTACATACCCGTGGTGAATGGAATCAGTTAAATCCAGCAATTAATTCTCCACAACGCGTGGCACCGCAGCATGAAGATCAGTTGTTTGCCTACTATGATTATGTACAACAAGTGGCAAAAGCGGCTGATATTGTTGGTTTTCATGGCGCATTGATTCCCGCTTTTCCTCATACTGAAGAGCCTTGGGTATTGGCTTCAGCATTAGCAAGGGAAACCAAACGACTTCGACTGTTGATTGCGATTCAGCCGTGGTTTATTCATCCAGCCTATGCCAGTCAAATGGCTGCCAGTTTACAGCGTTTAAGTCAGGGGCGAGTTGAGTGGAATGTCATTTCAGGTGGAGGCGGTGCGCAGCAACGTGCTTACGGTGATTTTATTGAGCATGACCAGCGCTATGCACGGACCAACGAGTTTTTGGAGTTTGTAAAAGGTTATTCACATCATGCTCCATTTGACTATGATGGCAAGTTTTTTCATGTTGAGCAGGGTGGGTTGAGATACCCAATGAATCAATATGATGTACCTCGGTTATGGTTGGCTGGTGCGAGTGATGCCGCCTTACAAGTCGCAGGACGTCATGCTGATATTCACTTAACTTGGGGTGAACCTGTTGAGCAGCAGAAAAAAGTCATTGAACAGGCGCGAGTATTTTTTGAACAAAACTCGCCTGATCGTAAAGTTAAATTTGGTATGCGTATTGATATATTGGCACGGCCTACACAAGAGCAAGCTTTTCAGGAGCTTAAACAGATGTATGAAACCATTGCTGTTGATGGTCATGCCTTTGAACGAAAAGATACTGAGTCGGTCGGTGCAAAACGTCAGCAGGCTTTGGCGCAGGGCAATCGTTTCGAAGACTTATTTGTAAGTCCGAACGTTTGGGCGGGTATGTCCAATGTACGTGGCGGACCTAACTGTATTTTAGTGGGTAGCTATGAACAGGTTGCAGAGCGTTTGCAAGAATATATTGATATTGGTGTTGGTCATTTCATTTTAGCCAGTAACCCTCATTTGGAAGAAGCCTATCGGGTAGCAGAAGAGGTCTTACCACTGGTTGGATATAAATTAAAATAATAAATTTAGATCCCTTTGAGATATCAAAGGGATCTTGTTGTTTGAACAGCATAACACTGTCTGAAAACCAACATGTTGAATATCAATTAATTAAAAAAAAGTGATTAAAAATATAGAAATCAAATACTTGTTCTTTTGGCATGACTTGTGCAATTTTTTATTCAATATTTTATTTTTCGTTTAAAACCCTATGAGTGAACTAATATTTAACTCGCATAAACGGGCGTTGCTATTTGAACAATATGCACCTGAAGCTAGTTCAAACAACATAGCAGATCCGTTTACACGGCATTCCTTGGAGCTTACGCAACCATCTCCACCACGCTTGAATAAAGTGTTGATTGCGATTATTGCAGTTGCTTCTGCGCATTTAGGAATTTGGTATATCGCAAAACACTTGCCTACACCTACTTTGGACATTCATAAGCCAGAACCCGTGGTGATTGAAATTGTAAAACCTGAAGAACCACCCAAAGTGATTGAACCTAAAATTCCTCCTGTCACAGAGAAACCTAAAATTCCACCGGTTGTGGAAAAGCCAAAACCAATAGTTAAACAGGTTGAACAACCCAAACCTGTACAGAAAGCGGTAGAGCAACCTAAAGCAGTTACTCAGCCTACGCCACAAAAAGTGGAAGAGGCTGTCGTGACCAAAGAGGTGGCTCCTGCACCTGTTCAGAAAGTGGTTGAACCTGTGAAGTCGGTCGATGACAACTTACCTGTGACGGAAGCGAAAGGATATGCCGGCTATCTGAGTAATCCTGCACCCGAATATCCAGAACAGGCACTCGAACGTGGTTGGGAGGGTTCTGTGATTTTAAGGGTCAAAGTATTAGCAAATGGTAGCCCTGATACGGTCAGTGTCAAGCAAAGTAGTGGCAAAAAACTTTTAGATAGCGCTGCTGTAAGAACAGTAAAGCAATGGAAATTTTCACCCGCTTTAAAAGGTAAAACCCCTGTAGAAGGTTGGGTCGATGTTCCAATTCATTATCAATTACCGAAATAAATTTAATTTTATAGATTAAGAGGATATTCACATGACTGACATTAATTCATTGATCCATGACGGCACTATCTGGTTATTAGTTGCTTTCTCAATTGTGACTTGGGCACTGGTTGTAATCAAAATAGTTCAGACTCAAAGAGCATCAAAACAAGATAAACGTTTTGTAGAGGCGTTTTGGAAAGCAAAAAATTTATCTGACGCCGTAACTAAATCTGAATCGGGTCAAGGACCAGCAGCACGTGTTGCAAATGCGGGTTTTAAAACACTGATAGAAGCAGATGAAAAAACACACCATGACTTGCAAAACAGCTGGAGCCGTCAGGACCTATTGGAACGTCACTTACGCAAACAAATTCTAACTGAACGTCGTCAATTGGAGAAAGGGTCAGCGCTATTGGCATCTATTGGTAACAATGCACCCTTTATTGGTTTGTTTGGCACAGTATTCGGAATCATTCATGCATTACAGGCGATTGCCCATTCTGGTAATGCAAGTATGGATGTTGTTGCTGGACCGATTGGAGAGGCATTGATTGCAACAGGAATTGGTATCGCTGTTGCTGTACCTGCTGTGCTTGCCTATAACTACTTTGTACGTAAAGTTAAAGCGATTGGTGCAGACTTAGATGATTTTGCAACAGATTTTGTCAGTTTAAATCAAAAGGCTGGTTTTCAATTGCCGACTGCTAAAACCAAAAATACAGCAGAGAGTACGATTCTGAATGATGCTTCAACAAAAGAAGTGAAAGAGAAAGGAGTATTTGCATAATGGCAATTTCTACCTCTCAAGACGATGATGTGGTGAGTGAAATCAACATTACACCGCTGGTGGATGTGATGTTGGTTTTGCTGATTGTCTTTATCGTCACAGCACCTTTGCTGACCAATACGGTGAAAGTCAATTTACCTAAGGCCGCACCGACTCAATCCACTGATCAGAATAAAGCTGTCGTGATTAGTGTTAATCCACAGGGTGAGATATTTTTGGATAAGGACAAAGTGTCACTTGCAAGTTTTGAACAAGAAATTCAGTCACGCAAGAATAGCAACCCGAAGCTGGCTTTGAACCTGAATGCGGATGAAACTGTTCCTTATGGGACAGTGGTAAAATTATTGGCAAGTATTGAACGAGTCGGCGTAGATAAATTATCGGTGATCACTGTTCCTCAATAATCCTAGCCACATCTTAAATAGCTGCTTCGGCAGCTTTTTTAATTTATTCTGGCAGCAGAATAAAAATCCCCTCATAAAGAGGGGAAGCAAAGTTAAACGGATGTGCTTAAGCCTTCCATAATTTCTCAAAACGCCACGTTGGAAAAATAGTATGTTCTGGGGCTAAGCCTCCAATATTTTTTGTGGCTGCATCAATGGTGTGGCTAAATCCCCAGATCAGCATTCCACCACGTTCGTGTTGAATTTTTTGTGCTTGGGTCAAATACACTTTTCGCTTTGCTAAATCTGGTTCGGCAAGCGCCTTATAAAACAACTCACTATATTCAGGATCTTTAAAATTGATTTTATTGGTTGTTGAAATCGGTGCATCATTGACAACAGCAGTAGATAAATAGGGCGTACCGACATTGGTTGCGTTACTCGACAATTGCCATTTATTACGGTCTGGTCCATTAAATGTTGCGGCATCGACTTGTTTGACTCGTATATTCACATTGGCATGTTTTGCTTGTTCTGCAAAGATCAGTGCAGGTTGGGCGCTGCCAGCAGGCGCAACAAGTTCAACATTTAACCCATCTTTAAAACCAGCTTGTGCCAATAATTTTTTTGCTTCCTCGATATTTTGCTGACGTTGGGGGAGGTTAAGAAAAGCAGGGTCCTGTGGTGAGTAGAGATCATTGGCAATACGCCCCTGACCATTTAACCCACGTTGTACAAGCTCCTCACGATTGGCAATTAAACGAAATGCCTGACGGACTTTAGGATCATTAAAAGGGGCTTGTTGCGTATTAAAGTCAAAACCATTATGGGTATTCGTTTCAGAACGAATGGTTTGAATATTTTTCGCCTGCTCTAGAATTTTAATGTATTCAGGTGAAATGGCATTGGCGATATCAATTTGTCCTGCTAATAAGGCATTTAAACGCGAGACTTGATCTTTAAAATCAATCACCTCAAAACTGTCTGCATAAGGTAGATCGGCTTTAAAATAGTTTTCAAAACGGGTGAAGACAGAACGTTGACCAGGGATAAACTGTTTCACTTTATAGGGGCCTGCACCGACTGGGTTATGGATTGGATCAAAGTCAGTAGGTACGATTCCACCAAAATTCACCCAAGTTTCAGGTAGCGCAACGAAACCGGCAATTGAATTGATAAAAGGAATACGAACGGTATATTCATCTAATTTTTGAATGCGATCCCGATCAATCCATTGCACCAGATTTCGAAACGGTGAGGCAAGCTTTGGATCAGTTAAACGCTTGACTGAGAAAATCACATCATCAGCAGTAATTGTTTTACCGTGATGGAATTCTAGACCTTTACGTAGACGAATGGTCCATTCACTCGCATTATGATTGGGTTCAGCAAATTCAGCCAAGGCAAGACGTGGGAGCATATTTTCATCCCATTCCCATAGCTTGTTATATATGGCAAAACCTCGGGTAATTCCTGCGCTTGACGTAGACAGATGTGGATCTAAACTGCCTGACTGTTGTCCACCAATTAGACCCAATCGAATCGTTCCACCATGTTTGGGAGTGAGTGAAGATGGGCTCTGTACGTCAGTACCCGTTTGTGGTGATTGATCGCAGCCAGACAAGCTCCCGATTAAAGAAACACCACCTACTGCGGTAAGACTTTGTGCTAAAAACTTTCGACGTGACAATAGAATTGATCGACTTGTCATTATAGATACTCATATTGGATAGTCATCTTTATGGACTTGCAGAATAAATGCCAATAATTTATTTATATTTATCAGTATCTTATTTTATTTTGGTTTTTGTTTACTGTCTTTATTTCAACATATCTGTTGAAAATATAAACATTTATAAAGCTGATATCTAAATATATAAAAATTAAAAACTATTAAATCAATATCTTGGGTGTTGTTTTGAGGCTGTTTAATGATTGGCATAGGCCTTGCGTAACGTACTGTAAATTTACTTTACTGAGTATGATATGAAGCAGCCTTATCAATTAAAACCTTTAGTGATTGCCTTAGCTTTTTCGGGGGCATCTTTACCCATACATGTTTTTGCCGAAGAAACCCAAAATACATCGGCAAATACTGAAAGTGATGTGATTACTTTGGCAGATGTCGTGGTGACTGGTGCAAATAAAAAACAAACTGTTGTTCCCAAACGTAAAGTGACTTCAATCTATGGAACGGATAGCTCTGTATTAGACACACCTCGTGTAGTGTCCCAAGTATCGGAACAACAATTTCGTGAAGATGTGATTCGTAGTGCAGATGATCTTGTTAAATATGCGCCAAGTATTACCCGAGGCGGGGGACAAAATGCCAATTTCGCACCGCAGATACGGGGGCAAAATTCAGAGGTCTTTCAAGATAGCCAACGAATTTATAGTACCCGTCATCCGACTAATTTAAATGCCTATGAAGCGGCTGATATTGTTGCAGGGCCGACGGGAGTAATTTTTGCGCCTACTTCGGGTTCAGGTGGATATATTAATTATCTCACTAAAAAACCTAACTTTAATAAAGCAGAAACAACGATTTCTGGCTCAGTTGGTTCAATCTATGCAGGAAAAGGTACAGAACCTAATTTTTCTGTCAGTATTGATCATACCGCCCCGATCTCCAAAGATCTTGCATTTCGTGTCAGTGCAACAGCCCAAAAAACTGATGATTATTATGACAATGTGAAAAATAATTTTAATGCATTCTATGGTGCATTAGCTTGGCGTCCAGATGATAGTCTACGTGTCGACTGGAATATAAGTTATGACGATTATTATGATTTTAACGTGACACATGGTTGGAATAGGGCAACACAACAATCTGTTGATAACCGTCAGTATTACAAAGGTAGGGCTACGCCAATTATTCAAAATGGTTCAGCTTTCTGGTCACCTGTATTTGAATCTGGAGCTGCAAATTCAAAAGTAATTGGTTGGCAGAATCGACAAAAGAATGATAAAAACCAATATATTGCTGTAGGCCCAATTCAAACAACACCTTTACCTAATGCAACAGCAAATCAGGCTGGAACGATTCGAGGTTGGGTCTATGATCCATCTATACCTGGTAATGGATTGGTCAAACTAGACGATAATATTTCTGGTCGAAGTGAAGATAAAAATAGTGCCAAACGATTCAGCACCCAATTAAAATTAGTTAAAGATTTGAATACGCATTGGTCTGTTTCTAATAGTACGCTTTATCAAAATAGCAAGGATTTAGGTGATTCGGTTGGAAGTTTCTTTACTGATTTGGAACATGAGTTATTTGATAATCGCCTAGAATTCCTCGCAGATTATGATTTCGAGTTGTTTGGGCTTAAGGTGAATAATAAAGGCAGTACAGGAGGCGCTTATCGCCGTGAGGAGTTTACTTCTTTAGCGGCAAATAATAGTTTTAATATTAATCCTTATGATCTGACCAATGATCCTTCTCAAAAAAATCCAGGGGATTTACTTGGGTTGGTCAATAATAGCAGTTCAACAGGAGGCTGGATTGGACAAGCCGGTGTTCCTCAATATTCTCAGTACTTTGGTTATTTAAATCTACCAAGAATGTATCCAGTCGGCCATGGCTTATATGCTGAAAAAGGTGGTTTCCCTCCCAATGGTGGTGGTGCTGTTTATACAGGAACGGGATCTTGGGATACGTGGAGTGTGTTTACTCAGCAGAATTTTACTTTTAATGATGTGTTTGGCATTAATCTTGGGATTAATCATAGTTCAATCAAAGCCAAACTGGAAAACCCGTTGGTCTTAGTGCCGACAGATGTCCGTTCAGATCGTAATAAGTATAGTTTGCTCAGTTATCAAGCCAGTACATTTATCAAGCCAACAGAAAAAACTACACTGTATTTTACCTATGATAAGAGCACTGCACTCAACACAGGTGTTTTTGGCCCATTTTTAATTTGGGGGGCAGGCAATCAACTGAATCCTTTAGCGTTTGACAGTCAAAGTGAATTAAAGGAATTAGGATTTAAATATGAGCCGATCATTGATCAACTATTTCTCACATTAAGCGGATTTGAGCAGAAGCGAGATTTATCACCTGATACAAATGGCAATATGGCACGCTTTGAAGTCAAAGGGATTGAATCTTCACTACGCTGGCAGCTACAAAAAAATATTGCAATAGGTGGTAACTTAACCTATTTGAATGCTGAATATAGCTCAATTATTCCAGCAGGATTTTCTCCCTTTGGCTTCCATGCAGACAATGCGACTGTCTGGGGGGACAGTAATGGATTAAACCAGCGTAAAGCAGGTCGTTATGATGCGGCGGGTATTCCAAAATACTCTGCCAGTGCTTATGTGGATTATCAACATCAGTCAGGTTTTGGTGTAAATCTTTCAGGGTGGTGGACAAGTGACTGGTATACCAATTTAAGCCAGACGGTTAAAGTTCCAAATAACTATAATTTAGATTTGGGATTATATTATCGACAACCACAATGGACTGTGGGTTTAAATATTCTGAATTTAACCAATGAACGTAATTTTGTGAATGGTTTAGCCGGTGCAAATAGTGAATTCTTACAACCAATGCGTCCACTCACGGTACAGGGACAATTTAGTTATAAATTTTAAATACATGAAATATTTTTAATTCTAAATAGCCATACAGTTGTATGGCTATTTTTTTCTTTCATTTTTCAAAAACAAACAATGTTGGAATAACAACAACAACATAGGGAAAAATGTTTATCTATCAGCAAAATCTAATCATGAGTTTTATTTTTGTTTTTTAAGGTATTGAAATTTATAAAATAAATTAAGTGGCATAGAAGTTGCCAATATAAGAATAGATTTATTTAAATGGAGTCACCATGTTTAAGGTCACAAAAATTAGGCAGAGTATTTTAACTGCTATGTGGGGAGTAACAGCGAGTGTTTCGACATTGGCTTTGGCAAATGAAGAGATCGATACAGGCATCACAGCTGAGCAACAGGCGCAGGTGGTCAATGCAAAAGATGTCAAAAAGTTAAGTGATGTGATTGTAACCGCACAATATCGAGCACAAAATATTCAAAAAGTTCCAACCGCGATTACGGCTGTTTCTGGTAAAGATTTGGCTGCCAAGGGCTCAACCTTTATTGGTGATGTTTTAACCTATACACCAAATGCAGCAGCGGAAAATCCAGATGGTGATAGCCGACCACGTTGGTATATCCGTGGTTTGGGTACAGGGGATGTTGCTGCATCGACTGTATTTCCAGTCGGTATTTATGCAGATGGTGTGTATTTGAATGCTCCCGTTGCTGGTGCAGGAGACTTATTCGATCTAGAGCGGATCGAGGTTTTACGTGGGCCACAAGGGACGCTCTACGGTAAAAATACTACAGCAGGTGCAGTTAATTATATTTCCAAAAGACCAACTTTCTCAGAAAAACCAAATGGCTATGCAACGATAGGTGTAGGTGATCATAACCTACGTACTTTCGAGGGGGCTGCCAATGGCAAAGTC
The DNA here is from genome assembly GCF_000369525.1 of Acinetobacter higginsii. GTDB lineage: Bacteria > Pseudomonadota > Gammaproteobacteria > Pseudomonadales > Moraxellaceae > Acinetobacter > Acinetobacter higginsii. The sequence continues at coordinate 2,300,678 of NZ_KB850072.1, read as the reverse complement.
TCAGACAATATTGCAGTACGGGGCGCTTTTTACTCTGAAGATCGTGATGGCTATTCAAAGAATTTAGCGAATGGCGAAGATTATGGCGATGTTGATAAGAAATCTTTCCGTTTCCAGATTTTAGGTAAAGTGAATGACCAATGGAATGCATTAGTTAACTTACATAGCCAGACCTACAATGGTTTAGGAAACAATGGTTCCTTAAGTATTGGGAAATATTGGGGCGTTTATGAAAGACCAGAGGGACGTAATACCAATTTAGATTTAGATGAAAGTAATAAAATTCAGCATGATGGTGCTTCATTCACTTTAAATGGAGATTTAGGAGGGGGCCATAGCTTTACCTCAATCACGGCTTTTGACAAGACCACACAAAAGTCAATTTCAGATGGTGATTACACCCCTTATGACGTTGCGCGAAGTTATAGCGATAATGAATGGCGTCAATATAGCCAAGAGTTTCGAATTTCATCCGATGCGAACAAACGTTTAAGCTGGATTGCAGGATTACATTATTTTAACGAAGATCTAGATTCTAAGGGTGTGAGTGCACGGGTCAAGAAAACTTTGCCAAATGGTGCGCCTGCACAGACGGCATCCACTCCTGCATTTAGAGACATTACTTATAATCAGGCTACACAAAGCTTTGCCGTGTTTGGAAATAGTACCTATAAATTTACAGATAAATTTAAGGTGACGGGTGGATTACGCTGGACCAGTGAAGAAAAAGATATTGATCTCGATCTGACTCAGATTACAACAGGCGACTACACCAAAGGAAGTTGGTGGAAAAAAGATGGGTATAGCAACGCCGTCTATAACCCAACTGCAAATGCGAACGGTTCAACCAGTCGTAAGAAAACATGGAATGAGTTGACCTATGACATTACACCAGAATATGAAATTACCCCTGATTTAAATACTTATTTCAGATTTGCACGTGGTTTCCGTTCTGGTGGTTTTAATACAGGTCTATCTAGTAGCCTAACCCAACTTGCGGATGTTAACCCTGAATATTTAAACAGTTACGAGCTCGGTTTGAAATCTAGCTTACTGGGTGGGGATTTAGTCGCAAATGCCAATATTTTCTATTACGACTATAAAGATATCCAGACCAATTTATTAGTTGCAACAGAGGGGCAAGGGGGCGGTGTTACTTCAGTTTTAGCCAATGGGCCAAAAGCAGAAGTGAAAGGTGCAGAGTTAGAGCTTGATTATTTAGCCACTGAAAATCTACGTTTACGTTTTGCAGGTGCTTATTTAGATAGTGAATATACTGACTTCGTTGACAAGAACCCGGTAACCAATGTGGTCAATGCCGACAATACTGGGAACAGTTTAGTCCGTTCACCCAAATATACCATCGGTGTTGGTGGTGAATATACCTTCAATTTAAATGATGGCGCTCGTATCGTTGTGGGTACTGACGCAAGCTATCGTGACCGTGAATATTTCTTGGTGAATCGTCAAGACTATTCAGTTGATCCAATCCTAAGCCAAAAATCTTATACCTTGTGGAATGCCAATATTGGTTATCACAGCGCAAATAATAAATATCAGGTCAATACCTATGTTAAGAATTTGCTGAATGAAGAATATCAGGTACATGGTCGTCCAAATGGCCCAGCAGGACAATATGTTTTAACCTACGGAAACCCACGCCAAGTTGGTGTTTCTCTCACAGCCAAATTCTAACTGTTATACGGAGAACATCATGGGAATTGAATTTTTTACTCGCCTACCTTTGCATGGTGAAGCTGAATTTTTAGCAGGCGATCCTCGTAATCGTGGTGATTGGGCGCGCGTATCTGGCGTTGAAAATACTGGAGCAACATCCAACTATCAAGTGGGTGATGACTTTACTTATATTGACTATTTAGCACAGGTGGCACGCGCAGCAGAAATCAATGGTTTCGCAGGTGCATTGATGGTCAATGCACCAACAGGAGAGGAACCTTGGACTGTTTGTTCGCTATTGGCCAGAGAAACCAAGCGACTGAATTTTGTGACGGCATTCCAGCCTTATCACTTTAGTCCATACAATGCGGTACAAAGTGCTGCAACCTACCAACGTGCAACAGGCAATCGCTTGGTGTGGAATATCATTAATGGTGGATCCGAGGTGATTCAACGTCAGGTTGGAGATGCCACGCCTCATGATGACCGTTATATCCGCGCAACTGAGTTTCTCGATGTTGTAAAAGGTTATTGGTATAACGAATCATTCCATTACCAAGGCAAATATTATTCTGCTGAGGGCGGCGGATTAAAGTATCCACTCAATAAAGCTGAGTTACCCATCATTTGTACAGCTGGCTCTTCTGAAGCCGCACGTGAGTTTGGCGCAAAGCACGCAGATTATTATTTAATGCGTGCTGAAAAACCAAGTGAGATTGCCGCATTGATTGCAGATGTACGTAAACGTGCTACGAAGTATGGTCGGGACAATATTAAGTTTGGTTTATCCATTGATACAATTGCTCGACGTAGCGAACAGGAAGCTTTGGCAGAGGCGCAACGTTATTTAGATGAAGCAGCAGAGAAGCAACGTTTGCATGCTTCAGCTGCTCATGCAGGACTCAGATCAGCGCGAGTACTCAGTTTTGAAAAAGAATATGCGGATAAAGATGGTAGCAAAAATGTGAATGATTTCTTCATTCATCCTAATGTTTGGTCTGGCTTTGGCTACATTGGTATCCCTCCAGGTGTTGCTTTGGTGGGTAGCTACCAACAAATTGTTGAACGCATTAAGGAATATAACAGTATTGGAATCGACTTGTTCTTCCTTGCCGGTTATCCGCATTTAGAAGAAGCTTATCGCTTAGGTGAACATGTTCTGCCACATTTTAAAAACCAACGTCAGGCATTACAGCGTATACCAGAAGAATCAAAGTATCGTATTGCTTAGAATCGTTCTCAATCCTATTCAACCAAGACTTTAACTAGAAGTCTTGGTTTGTTCCATATAAGTCAAAGTATTAATTTTTCTAAAGGCCAAGTCATGTCATATTCAAATGATAAACCACTCAACATTGTCGCAGTTTCAGGTGGGCTTAACAGCCCATCAAAAACTGAAAGTTTGATTCAAACGATTTTGGATGAATTAGCGCAAGCAATCGAAATAAATGTGAGATTTGTAAAACTCAGTGAGATTGGTCCTTTATTGGGTGGTGCAATTTATCGGAGTCAGTTACCCAAACAAGTACAAGATGATTTGGCTGCTATTGAAGCGGCTGATGCCTTGATTGTTGGTACGCCAGTTTATCGTGCTTCTTTTACGGGGCTGTTTAAACACTTATTTGATTTTGTCGAGCAGACCGCTTTAGTGGATGTTCCAGTATTACTTGCTGCATCTGGTGGGAGTGATCGCCACGCTTTGGTACTTGAGCATCAACTTCGTCCTTTGTTCAGCTTTTTCCAAGCACAGACTTTACCTATAGGTGTTTATGCAACAGATCGAGACTTTACTCCTGAATATACAGTCAAAAGTGAAGCATTGAATGACCGTATCTTACTTGCTGTTGCTCGAGCTTTACCTATTTTACAATGGGCACCAGCTAAAGGATTGCGTGAGCAAAAGGTTAAGGCTAAATCAGAAAAGGCCAATCAGGACTTAAGTATCAATAAACAAGTTGAACAGGATTCTATACTGCCATCTGTTGAAGTACCTGATTTAGATGTTGCTGAGGCAAGACTACATCATAAAAAGACCATCGCTGTGTAGAGTGTTAAACTCAGTTTTATATATCCTAGGTAATAAAATTCAAGAGGGTACATGTGTTCCCTCTCATTTTATTGGGTTCAGAATTTTTAACCCATTAAAAAATGTACAAAAAGCTAATGGGTCAAAATTGGGTAAATTTGAGTTGTATAAAAATAAAATATAGATAAAACATAAGGTTATTGATCTGGTTCAACTGACGCCATCTCCACCAAAATATTATTCGGGATTGTTTGATCCGATATAAAAAAGCCTTTAAGTTCAATACTTAAAGGCTTTTTTATTTGCTTGTTTGTCCGATATCATCCGACTTGATTTGACTTTATTTTGCCTTTAGTGGGGAATCATTGGGAAAATTTACCCAATTATTTTTAGTCTAGATAAAGGGTAAATTACATTTCTTCATGAACAAAAAAATAAATAAAACATATGGTTATTTATTTGGTCAACTGCTGCATTATTTGGCGTATAAGCAGCCTATGTATGAAGGTATAGTAAGATTTTGATCTACTTTTTTATTTATATGGACACGCGAAGTAAGGAAATACCCTAAGAACATGTATAACACATGGTATGGTTAAAAAATAGCAATATATCGATGTAATTTATTGATAATTTTTTTATGTCATGTATTTTAAGCTCAAACATCGATAATACGTGATTTCTTATAAATGAGTAATTTTGACAGTACTAAAGAAAACTTAAGTGACATTTTAAAAAAAATTGTTGAAGGTAAATTACAGCTCCCTGACTTTCAGCGTGGATGGGTATGGGATGATGCTCATATCAAATCATTATTAGTAAGTATTGCAAGGACGTTTCCTGTAGGTGCTGTGATGCTTCTAGAAACAGGGGGAGATGTAAAGTTTCAAGTACGTCCAATTGAAAATGTAGAGCTTGCCAAAAAGGATATAGAACCTGAAGAGTTGATTTTAGATGGTCAGCAACGTTTGACCTCTTTAACGCAGGTATTGAAACTCGATAAACCTGTTAAGACATTTGATGAAAAAGGAAGAGTGATTAAGCGTCATTATTATATTGATATTGAAATGGCATTGAGCGGTAATTTAGAGGATGCGTTCATATCGGTAGATGAAGATAAAATTGTTAAAACAAATTTTGGCCGAGATATTAAGAAAATAGTAAATTCGCACAGTAAAGAAATAGCATTAGATTTTTCTACTACAGAAAAAGAGTGCGAGGCATTCTTTTTTCCATGTAATCGTATTTTCAATGCCAATGAATGGGAAGTTGTTCTATTTAGAAATCATACGAATAGAATTCAAGAATATATGGACTTTAGAGAAAAAATTCTTGAAAGTTTTAGACAGTATGCAGTACCTGTTATCAGATTAAATAAAGAAAACTCTAAAGAAGCGGTGTGTTTAGTATTTGAAAAAGTAAATACAGGTGGTGTCCCTTTATCTGTCTTTGAACTTGTCACAGCGACATTTGCTGCTGAGGGGTATAACCTCCGAGATGATTGGTATGGACATCCTGAGCGCAATCCAATTGGTCGTGCTAAAAGATTAAGTGATAAAGAATCTATATTAAAACTGGTAGAGCCGACGGATTACTTACAAGCCATAAGCTTATTGAGTACATTGGAACAGAGAAAAGCAGATATTGCTGCCGATAAAACTGGCAAATTTATTTCCGCAGTAAGTGCAAAGCGTGCAGCAATATTGGGAATGTCATTGAATGATTATGAAAAATGGTCGAATGATGTTGAAGCGGGGTTTTTATTGGTAGCCAAGTTTTTGCGTAAAGAGTGTTTTTTCTTTACTAAAGATTTACCATACCGCACGCAGTTAGTACCTCTTGCCGCAATTTTAACTTTGCTAAAAGAAAGATGGTTAGAGCCCAAAATCTACGAAAAATTAAGTCAATGGTTCTGGTGTGGTGTGCTTGGTGAGCTTTATGGTGGTGCTGTTGACACACGTATTGCCAATGATCTGGAGGACTTTAGTAATTGGGTTCTAAAGCCAGATCATGAGATTAGAACAATTCAAGAAGCATCATTTCAGGCGCAACGTCTGAAAACGCTAAGATCTCGTTTGAGTGCTGCATATAAGGGCCTAAATACGTTGGTATTAAGAGAAGGGGCACAAGACTTCTTTTGGAAAGAATCTATTCAAAATTTAGATGTCGAAGAAGTTGCTTTGGATATTCACCATATTTTCCCAAAAAAATGGTGTGAAGATCATGGGAAACCTTCCAAAATATATGATTCTATTCTGAATAAAACGCCAATTTCGTATAAAGCGAATCGAATGATAGGCGGTAAAGCACCATCGAAGTATCTTTATGATTTGCAAAATCATAAGACTGTGTTGATGGACGATTTTAATATGAACCAGATATTAGCAACGCATTTTATTGAACCTGATTTGTTAAGAGCTGATGATTTTGAAGCTTTTATTAATGCGCGCCAACAGCAGTTGCTTAAGATTATTTCTAAGGTGATGGGTAAAACGCTATCTGATGATAATATTGTTTAGTGAGTTGTAAAGGGAGCTTCAGCTCCCTTATTTTTAGGATTTATATTTTTAAATATATTTATGAAAACGATAGATTATTACAGCCAATATACGGATAAATTTATACAATCCATATTACATGTGGATATGCAAAGCTTGTACTAGCCATTTTTTAGCAAAGTTGCAAGAATATGCTCATATTTGTGATGTGGGTTGTGGATTTTGGCGTGACACATTACCTTTAGTCGAAACCGCTTGAGATATGAATTTATCTAAGCATTTGGTTCAGATTGAGCATGATGTCAGAGGGATTCTGGTCACTAACAATAAAATAAGACGGGTGAATGTTACTTCAGCAAAATAAGCTTTAAATGGTTTTCAAAAGAGTCGAAGTTTCTATTATTTTGCACCGATTACAATCTAATAGCTATTTGAATATTCTCCAGATGGGGGAATATATTATTCCCCATCCTCATCAGTCACATAAACAGGCGACATTTCTCTCGCATCAAGAGGCTGCTTGCAACAATCACAAGTTAGGCTTGGGCTGGTCACATGCCCACAGCTTTTGTGCAGATAACGCAATTCGGGAAACTGCTTATTTTCATTCTGCCAGATATTGCCCCATGTACTCATGGTGACAATAATCGGGTACAGCGCTAACCCCTTTTCAGTCAGCTTATACTCATAACGCTTCGGTGCTTCATGATAGAGCACTTTTTCAAAAATCTTGTGTTCGACCAAGCGGTTAATACGTTCGGTCAGCAAATGACGGGTGATGCCCAACTGTTTTTGAAAATCATCAAAACGACGGGTTTTCATAAAGGCATTACGAATAATCAGCAGGGTCCAACGGTCGCCAAAAATCGACAAAGTCCGTGCAATTGGACAATTCATTTCACCGAGTTCATGCCATTTCATCGCAATACCATCTATATGTCTTTACAGGAAGCAGGCTGTCATTTTAGGACAACTTGAACGATTAAGATATCCGCTTTATTGACAACTTATCAAGGCAGCTATATTTTTCATATAAGTTCTTTTTTGGAACTTAATGTTTTTGAGATCTATTCTTGAGGTGAGTTATGTCTGCGTCAGCGTTAAAAGAAAAATCAAAGCAAAAGATACCTGCATCATTTCCAGTCCGCCGTATGGATTATGAATTTCAGGATATGCCCAAATACTGGTGTAATGATGAACCAACCTTTACCCATTATTTCACGGGACTTTCCACTCTATTTCCAGAAGGAGAGTCTTACTTTGTCCGTTCAGTCAGGGCTTTACGAGATCAAGTCAAAAGCAACCCGCAATTGGATCGTGATATTGGTGCATTTATTGGTCAGGAAGCCATGCATTCCAAGGAGCATCATGCCTTTCATGTCAGTGCACAACAATATGGCCTAGACCCCGAATCACTGGAAAAAGTGACAGGTATTATCCTTAAAGCGATTGAACGAACTTTTCCGAAAAAGTGGAATCTCTTGGTGACAGTTGGTTTGGAACATTACACCGCAGTACTGGTGGTGGAGATGATGAAAAACGTCAATGAATTAATGACTGATACCACTATTCGGAATCTATGGTTATGGCACAGTGTGGAAGAAACCGAACACAAGGCAGTTGCCTATGATATGTATGAATATCTCTATGGCAAAGGTCTCGATGCCTATATCCCACGGGTTGCGATTTTTAGCCTGAGTTTGGTCCTCATCACGACCTTCTCAAATGTCTACCAAGTGGTATTGATGTCCAGAGATAAGCAATTACTGAATTTAAAATCGTGGGCTAAATTTGCAGGCTTTACTGTGCAGGCCTATCGAAAATTGGTGCCACAATTTTTTTCTTATTATCGTCGTGACTTCCATCCCAATGATACCGATGAGTCTGACATTGTGGCAAAAACCAAAATCAAAATTGGTTTGTCTCCAGAGCAGTCGACTTTCGTGCATTAATAAATTGTAGAGAAAATCATCTACATGAATGCATCGCCAAAGGGACAAATATCTGTAAGATAAGTTGAGTGAGCACCAAGCTGCTCGCTTATCACCGAGATGAATTCAATAAAAATGGATAGATAACAATGAGTACAGTGGTCTTACATCAATGGGAAATTTCACCATTCTGCAAAAAAGTCGCACGGATGTTAGCGTTTAAAGGCATTCCATTTGAAACCGTGAATTATAACGGGGTATTGGGGGCCAAAGTCCCAATGTTGAGTAAAGTGGGCAAAGTCCCTGTGCTGGACATCAACGGACAACGCATTCAGGACAGTACCCGCATTGCCCGTTATTTGGATGAAGCGTATCCAGATTTGCCACGTTTATATCCATTTGACCCATTACAAAAAGCCTATGTTGAATTGTGGGAAGACTGGTCGGACGAGTTGTTATATTTCTATGAAGTGTATTTTCGGGTCAGTGATGCTGATGCTTTGAATCATGCGGTGGCAATCAGTGCGGAAGGTCGTCCTAAGCATGAGGTTGTACTGATGAAACCTTTGCTCAAGGCAGCTCTGAATATGCAAGTGAAGATGCAAGGTACAGGGCGTATGGCAAAGGCTGATATCGAAGCAGAATTTACACGACACTTAGAGCGTATTGAATTGGTGTTAGGTCAAACGGGCTGGTTGGTCGGTGAAGCCAAAACCATTGCCGATATTGCAGTCGGTTCTCAACTATTAGAGGTAATACGTACCAGTAAAATCTGGGAGCCAAAAATTAACAGCTATCCGCATATTCAGCACTGGATACAACAATTATGAGTCAGGTCAATCAAGCCCCGAACCAACCCACCGCGATCGTAGTGGTGATTGGTGTTGGGGCAGAACAGGGCATTGGTGCAGCGGTGTGTCGCCGTTTTGCCCATGAGCAATTCAAAGTCTACGTGGTGGGGCGAACGCTCAATAAAGTTGAAAAGGTGGCTGCAACAATTAATGCTCAAGGTGGGCAGGCAGTGGCCTATGCACTGGATGCTGAAAATGAGCAACAGGTTCAGGCTTTGTTTGAGCATTTAAATGATCAGCCAGAAGCATTGGCAGCCGTGATCCATAATGTCGGTGGCAATATTCCTTCGATCTTTTTACAGAGCAGTTTAAAGTTTTTTAGCCAAATGTGGCGTTCGACCTTTTTATCTGCGGTACTCGTGGCGCAGCGTAGTTTGCCCATTTTTCAAGAACAGCAGCAGGGCACCTTGATTTTTACTGGTGCCAGTGCCTCATTGCGCGGGAAACCTTTTTTTGCTGCATTTACCATGGGTAAGTCTGCGCTGAGAAGCTACGCCTTAAATTTGGCAGCGCTATATCGCCCTCAAAATATCCATGTAGCGCATGTGGTGGTGGATGGCATGGTCGATGGTGATCGTGTCAATAAAGCCTTATGGGGCTTGGGACGGCTGGCGCGGTTAACTCGTGGCACAGGTGGTTTAAATATTGAGGCAATTGCCGAAAATTATTGGATGCTCTATCAGCAAAATGTTGATTTATGGACGCATGAACTGGACCTACGTCCTTATCAGGAGAAATTCTAAGATGAGTAAGTTGTTGCCACAATGGTTTAAATCCAAACAAAAAACCAAGGGCTGTATGGTGATCGTGGGCAATCATGTCCAGCAACTGAGTCAACTTTTTGTTGGGCAAGTTCACTACGATGCTATGCCTGTTTATCAACTGCAGCATGATGCGACAAAAATACAACCACAGATCGAGGCTCAAGCGGAAGGGCTGACCGCTGTTCGACTCAATCTACTTGATGCTGCTGCGCTAAAAAGTGTTATACAGCAGATTCAGAAAGCAGGGCATTTTGTCGATTTATGTATTTTTCAACCTGACTTTGTGCTGCCCGAAAATAGCCATGTATTGTCTGCTGAACAGCTTGAGGACTATTGGCAAAACACAGGTTTAACGGCGGTCAGTATTGCCCAGGCCGTAATTCGGCAGATGCTGCCTAAACAGCAAGGTACCTTGATTTTTCTAGGGACTCAGCAACCAGTCGAATCGGAGCAGGATTTATTCAGTCAAAGCATGTCTGCCAGTATTCGCGCTTTAGCACAGTCCTTAGCCAGAGAGTTCCACCCTAAGGGCATTCATGTGGTGTATTGTGTAGTGCCACATTGGCAAACTGCACAGCATGAATTGATGCAATCACTGCAACAGACTTGCTGGCATCTGTACCAACAACCTAAGTCAACATGGAGTCAGGAGTTGCGCTTAGGATTATAAAATTATGCGCATTCAATCGTTGAGTTGAAATGCCTCATAGAGCAAGCGGATGATGTTTGAAATTTCAGTTTCATTAATGGCGGCATACCCAAAGCGGATATGAAAATGCTCATTGGATTGCTGACTTTGCTCGGCAAAATGCGCTTCGGCATCAATATGTAGTTGATTCAGTAGCTCGGCATATTCAGCACGATAGGGAAATTTAAATTTGACCCATAAGGCCATACCCCCCAACGGTGAGTTGATTTCGACCTGATCTTTAAATACCGCTTGCAAGTGACCCAGCGCAAAGTCACGCCGTTGTTGATAAACCTTGCGCATCTTGCGGATATGGCGTTTGATTTCTCCCTGTTGCATCAGTTCTGCCATTGCCAATTCAGTGATGATATTGCCTTGTTTATCGATCAATAAAATATCCTGATTCATGGCATGGATGATGTCTCGATTGGCGACCACATAACCAATTCGTAGACTTGGGGCAAACACCTTGGACAGCGAACCAATATGAATAACTTTTTCTGCATGCGGTAGGCTGATCAGCGGTGGAATCGGACGGCTGTCATAGTGAAACTCATGGTCATAGTCATCTTCAATAATATAAAAATCATACGTTTTCGACAGTTCCAATAGTTTTAGGCGTCGATCCATGGCCATGGTCACGGTAGTGGGATATTGATGATGTGGTGTGGTATAGATTGCAGCTACAGCATACTTTTCTAATATTTTTTCCAGATGTTCAATATCAAGACCCTGTTGATCTAGTCGAACCCGAACGATGTGATAATGATGCGATAAAAAGGTTTCGACAGCAGGAGGATAAGACCAGTGTTCCACCACAATCACTTTGCGTGGTGAGCTTTGTTTTGCCAGCACACGAGCCGCTAAAAAAATCCCCATTTGGCTGCCACGAACCACACAGATATTGTCAATTGTGGTTTTAATAAAACGTTCCATCGACAGCATTTGCAGCAATGCCTGACGTAACTCAATACTGCCTTGTGGATCGCCATAGCCCATGATCTGAGAACGGGTCACTTGAATCAGGGCGTGTCGATAGGCGCGGGAAAATAATTCATAAGGGATTAGACGCGTATCTGGAATGCCATCATTCTTAATTGCTACTGGACTTGTTGTACTCGGCGATGAATTGGGTTCTATCGCCGCATCGATCTTTTTATGTTTTAACTCGGGCAGATTCTCCGCCACAAAAGTACCTTGGCGTGGCTTAGAGATCAACCAACCTTGTGCCTCTAAATCCTCATAAACCGACTGTACGGTTTTACGATTAATTCTTAATTCATCGGCAAGCGAGCGCGAGCCAGACAGGCGCGAACCTGAACTGAGCCGCCCAGACAGAATCTCTTCAATAATCTGATTGGCCAACTTCAGAAAGATGGTTTTTTCCTCTCGGTCTTCAAGATGAAGACGAATCTTCCATGGCTGCTGCATGCTGATCTGGACCATATAAGTTTTAGAAACTGGATATTTTAACTCATCCACTGACTTCGTATTCTGCATCTGTCCCATCCACAAATCAACCGTAGCGAGGTGGTCTTATGCAAACCGCATTACTCAGCAAACAGCAATTGATGCAAACTGCGCAGCAGAATATGAATTTGATTCAAGAGGTCAATTACAGTGATCGACAGAAGTTGGCTTTGACCTGTCGTATTTTATTTGATCATGGTCATGATGCAGGCTTGGCAGGGCAAATTACCTGTCGTGCCGAGCAAGAAAATAGCTTTATTACGCAACGTTTTGGTTTGGGTTTTGATGAAATTACCGCCGCCAATTTGTTGGTCGTGGATCAAGACCTCAAACCTTTAGATCAGCAAGGCATGGCCAATCCAGCCAACCGTTTCCATACTTGGATTTATCAGCAGCATCCTGAAGTGAATTGCATTATCCATACCCATCCCACTCATATTGCAGCCTTGTCGATGCTACGTGTACCACTGGCCATCTCGCAAATGGATACCTGTGCCTTGTATGAGGATTGTTCCTTTGTCGGTGAATGGCCAGGAGTGCCAGTAGGTAATGAAGAAGGCATTTTTATTTCCGAAGCCTTGGGAAAAAATCGGGCGGTATTGTTGTCTCATCATGGCCAATTGGTGGCAGGCAAGAGCATTGAAGAAGCTTGTAATTTGGCACTGCTGATTGAACGTGCCGCACGTTTGCAACTGTTAGCCATGTCGGCAGGGCAGATTCAACCGATTCCGCATGAACTGGCAAAAGAAGCCCATGACTGGCTGTCTACAGATAAGCGTAACAAAGTCAATTTTGCCTATTATGCACGTAAGGCATTGAAAAACCATAAAAAGTGTATCGAGGAGTAAAGCACATGAAAATTGAAGGCATTATTGCTTATCCCGTCACGCCATTTAAAGCAGACGGCCAACAGCTTGATCTTGACGCCCTGAGCATCAGTTTAAATGCGCTGCTTGAATCACAATGTGATGCGATTGCACCTTTAGGCAGTGCAGGAGAAAGTGCCTATTTAACTTGGCAAGAATGGCAGCAGGTGGCACAAACCACAATTGCAGTGGTGAATCAGCGTGTTCCGGTGATTGTTGGGATTTCTGAGCTGACCACTGCCATAGCGATTCAGAAAGCCAAAAAAGCGGAAGAATTGGGTGCAGATGTGATTATGGTGATTCCCGTCTCTTACTGGAAACTCACTGATCAGGAAATCTATGATTATTATCAGCAGATTGCCGCATCGGTAAAATTGCCGATCATGGTCTATAACAATCCTGCCACCAGCGGTATTGATATGACACCTGAATTGATTGTGAAGATGTTTAATGAGATCGACAATATTTGCATGGTCAAAGACAGCACTGGTGATATTCAGCGCATGCATAAATTTCATGCATTGAGCCGAGGAAAGTTGCCATTTTATAACGGTTCTAATCCATTGGCGCTAGAAGCCTTCTGTGCTGGAGCAACAGGTTGGTGTACTGCTGCGCCGAATTTGTTGGGTCATCTGCCAAAGCAATTGTATCAAGCGATTCAACAAGGTGATCTGCCAAAAGCGCAGGCGATATTTTATCAGCAATTACCTGTGCTGAGCTTTATTGTCAAAGGTGGCTTACCGAAAACAGTAAAATCGGGACTCAACTTATTGGGCTTCTCGGTTGGTTCGCCAAGATCGCCTTTGCAAGCTGCGACAGGGGCTGAAATTGAGCAGTTAAAAGGCTTGATACAAGCGGCTGTAAAATAATTATGTTGGCGTCAGGTCGAGATGCACCGACCTGACCTAAATATATTCTGGGCAGCTTAAGTTTGAGTTTGACGAAATTGACTGGGTGTAAGCCCACTCCATTTCTTAAATGCACGGGCAAAGTTGGCCGGTTGTAGATAGCCTAAGTACAGTGCAATATCCTGTACTTCCATGTGTGGATTGAGTAACAGCTGTTTTGCCTGTTGATATCTGACTTCATCTAATAACCCCAGATAAGAATAACCTGCTTGATCTAACTTTCGTCTTAGGGTTCTGCTGGAGGTATGCAAGCGTTCGGCAATGCTATCTAAACTCGGGTAGCCTTTTTGTGGAGTGAGCTGCAACTCGGTTTTGACCCTGAGTCCAATATCTTGAATGGTTTCGGAAAAACGGATTTGTTCGGCTTCACATTGGGCCAAGGCCTGTTGAAAAGCCGTTGGATCTGCCATTTTGGTGCAGAGGTTAAGGATGGCAGCAGGATAACGAATTTGATTGTGAGTTTGATTAAAGCGAATGCTTGGAAGTTGGGGCTGAAATTTTTGATGGTAGGGCGGTTCAGCCCAGTCGACATGCAGTTCAACATCCGAAAAATCATGCTCAGCTAAGGCCTGTGCTGTGTGAACCACGCCAATCATCAGGCATTCATAAAAGAAACGTCTCAGTATCTCTGCCTGCACAAGCTGCTGACTGACCACGGGATGGGTTTGTTGAATTTCAATAATTGAAACGAGATTTTCTTGGTAACAATCAATGCGATAATCTTTCAGCCGCATATTAAAAAATTGACTGGCCAAGGCAATAGCATGTTTGAGTGAGGGGCTGCTCATTAGGGCATAACCCATTGGACCATGCGCAGTTAAACGAAGTTTCAGCCCATATTCATATCCCAGACCACAGTCTTGCGCCAGCCCTAAACTGACCCATGCCAATTTTGACCATTGGATTGGAGTAATACGGGCATCGACTTGATGCAGAAGTGCTGACGGTATTTTGCTTTGGTATAGAATTTCGGAAGCAGAAAAACCTTTTTCAACCATGATTTCTAATAATAAATGTGCATATGAAATCGGGATACTGGCTTTAGACAAGCCATAGGGATCTTTCATTTTTTTATTTTATGCTGGCCGAAAATGATTAGCAGTATGGCTGAATTACCGCTCACGCTCAAGTTTTAGCTCTCTGATACTAGGCTTATTCTATTGATCTGAGTATTGGTAATGAGTTTACCTCTTCCTATTAAAGATTCCCCCGTTGTGATTACTGGCGCATCGTCTGGTATTGGTGAAGAACTGGCAAAACAATTCGCTGCACGTGGCTATTCGCTTGTTCTGGTGGCACGACGAGTCGATAAGCTTGAGGCTTTGGCGCTGCATTTAGGTCAAAAATATCAAGTTGAGGTGATGTTACGTCCTTGTGATCTCGCGGATCGTGAGGCAAGAACTCAATTCCGTCAGGAACTCGAGCAGCTGGATGTCGCGATTTTATGCAATAACGCAGGCTTTGCCACTTTTGGACGATTGCAGCACTTAGATGCTGACCGTGAACGTGAACAGACCGAGCTAAATGTAGTGGCTGTACAGGATCTGACATTGGCAGTATTGCCCAATATGATTCAGAAACGACGGGGTGCCATTCTGATTGTTGGATCTACCTCAGGTCATCAACCCACACCAGCCAATGCCACTTATGCGGCAAGCAAAGCCTTTGCCAATTCTTTTGCCGAATCACTGCATAGTGAACTGAGCGGTACTGGGGTGAGCTGTACCTTATTGGCACCTGGTCCCACCATCACAGGTTTTAATGAAGTTGCTGGCATAACAAAAATTAATGGTGTAGGTGGCAGTTTGGTTTGGGTAACTGCAGAACGTGTAGCTAAAGAAGCCATTCAAGGTATGGAATGTAATCGCCGTATTGTGATTCCAGGTTTGATTGCACAGGCACAAACTTTGGGCGGACGTTATACCCCGCGCATCATTTTATTGCCGATTTTAAAGCAGGTGTTTTCGAGATTAAAAGCATGAGACAGTTGATCCAAGATTTACGCACGCCTATCGGTATCGCAAATATCGGGAATAAGCTCTATCACAATGCCCAATATTTAACTGTGGTGGTTGAGGTCGATGAGAAGCGAATGGCGCGTTGGTTGCCCGCAGGAATGAAGTTGACGAAACCAGCCAGAGCGGATTTATTTTGTGCCTATTTCCCTGAAAATGTGTATACGGGGGCCTATCACGAAGCGGGACTCTTTGTACATATTCAGGTCGGCAATAAAACCGGCATCTTTTGCCCGTGGATGATACTGGATGATGATCGCGCCATGATTATTGGGCGTGAGTTGCTGGGTTATCCGAAAAAAATTGGGGAAATCAGTTGGGATAATGATGGTTCACACATCATCAGCCAAGCATCACGTCGTGGGACGGTGCTGATTGAAATGGATGCCAAACTAGGTGAGGTGCTACAGGATGCACCGCCCATTTTAGGTTTGCCACATCGCAATATCACAGGTGGTTTGGGGTTAGGTTTACCTCGAGAAGTTCGATTCACCCCGAAAGAGCATGTTGTTGAGGTCCGTCGTGTGGAGATGAAATTACGTTTTACTGGAACGGTAAATGATCCTTTGCATGAAATGGGCTTAGGCAAAGTGGTGGATGCGCGCTTACATCGGGTGGATTTATCGGGTGGCTTGATCCCACCGATTCAGATTCCTCGATTACGCACCCCGTTGTTTTTATTGCGTCAATTTAATCCACGGGTTTTATAGAGGATAAGCCCAGATTGAATTAAAGATTTACTCAGAAAAATGAATAAAACAGATGACATCGATCTATATCGATCAGAGTTTGAGGAACAGTAAAAATGACACAATCAAATGTTAGCAATTCACCTTTACAACAACCATTAGCTTTGGCATGTGGCATCACTATCCCGAACCGAATTGCAAAGTCTGCCATGAGTGAACAATTGGCTGATCGACATGGCTCGCCCACCACAGATTTACAGCAACTCTATGCGGCATGGGCCAGAGGCGGTACGGGTTTGTTAATAACAGGCAATGTCATGGTTGACCATCGTGCCTTTGTTGAGCCACGAAATGTGGTGTTGGAAGATGAACAATTCTTGCAAGCGCATAAACTTTGGGCCCAAGCAGCGCAGGCCAATGGCAGCAAGATCATGATGCAAATTAATCATTCAGGTCGGGTTGCGGTGCTACCTTTATTTAAAAAGCCGATTGCACCTTCAGCAGTAGGCTTAGATTTACCCGCAATGAATTTGATTCGTGTCCCGCGGTCCATGACTGAAACAGAAATTTTAGAACAAATACAGCGTTTTGCCAGCACAGCGGCATTGGCGGTGCAGGCAGGCTTTGATGGTGTACAAGTCCATGCGGCACATGGCTATTTGTTATCTCAATTTTTATCGCCTTTGGCCAATACCCGTACCGATCAATGGGGAGGCAACCCAGAAAATCGTCGTCGTATCTTGATTGAAACGGTTCGAGCTGTGCGACGGGCAATTGGCAAGAATAAAATCCTCAGTGTCAAATTGAATTCTGCCGATTTCCAAAAAGGTGGGCTGAGTCAGGAGGAATCACTGCACGTTGCTCTAGCATTAGCAGCTGAGGGTATAGATTTATTGGAAGTGTCTGGAGGTAATTATGAATCTCCTGCGCAACTGGGCTATGCCCCTGATCGTCAGGTTCAGCGCGATGCTTATTTTCTGGATTATGCCACGGCATTGCGCCAACAAAGTCAAATGCCGCTAATGCTGACAGGTGGGCTACGCGATGTAGAGGTGATGAATCGATTGGTGAGCGATGGCACGGTGGATGTCGTCGGTTTGGCTCGTCCTTTTGCTTTACAGCCCGATTTAGCCAAACAGCTCTTGGCTGGGAAATCTGTCACCGAAGCTGCAAAAATTCCTGTAGTTGGCTATAAGCCTATCGATGCTTATTTGCAATTGGCTTGGCATGCAGCTCAATTCCGCCGCATTAGTAGTGGTCAGAAACCAAAGGCAATTAAAGGGCTGATTCGAACATTAGTGGCATTTGGACCACGGATGGGTTTTAACATTTTGACGCAGGATTAATACCCAAGGTCTTGTAGATAAGGAGTTCTTTTATGCGCGGATTCATCAAACAAAACCATCACATTGTTCCTCGACGTCCCGTATTTGATTTTACAGAAACACCGAGCCATTGGATTTATGATGATCCTTTGGCATCGCAGATTCTTAATGTCATCAACCCAATTACCCCCGCACCTGAACGCTGGTTCTGTCAGACCTTCAGAGATGCACTGCCACTAATCCAGGATGAACAGTTAAAAGCAGCAGTCATGGCTTTTATTAAACAGGAAGGGGCACACAGTCATGGCCATACCTTGGGCACGCGACATATTGAGGCCTTGGGGATTGATCTGAGTCAATATAGTCAACTGATGAACTGGATCTTTCATGACATGCTGGGGCAGAAGCCATTTGGTTATGAACTGCGTCACTCTACTTTGAAATTGAGATGGTTACAGACTCGTCTTGCCATGGTTGCCGCTGCAGAACATCTCACGGGCGTATTAGGGCATTGGGTACTCAATGCACAAGGTTTACAACAAGCACCTGTCGATGAGGAAATGCTACGTCTATTGCAATGGCATGGTGCCGAAGAAGTAGAGCATCGTGAAGTCGCCGATGCCATGTTTCGGCATCTCAGTAATAATATGCTGCTGCGAACAGCGACGGCTGCTGTTACCTTTCCTTTATTTATTGTATTGGCCTATGTGGCTGTGGAAACCTTGGTTGCCAAAGATCCACAATTACCGCAGCGTTTTCGTTTTAAAGATTATTTGCGTGCTGCCCGACAGGATCGCGTACCGCGTGTGGGTGATGTCTTGGCTGCTTGCTTACGCTATTTTAATCCCAAACATAGTCCATTACATGAAGGGTCAACACAACAGGCATTGGCCTATTTAAATCAAATGCCAGCATTTAAGCCAGCATAAATCACAAGCCAAAGTTGAGTTTTAAGCGATGCCCGCCATCATCATTTGAATTGCAGCATCGCTATATTTTTTTAACAGATTGGCATCTTCAGGTGCAGATAAGAACTTAAATGCGCCAGCGATAATCATGCCGACAATGGCATGTCCTGTCATTTCAGTATCCAGATCAGCTTTTAAATAACCGCACTTCACTCCATTTTTTAAATAGTCTGCAGTGAGTAGCCCCCCAAGGTGCAGCAGGTTATGCACTTGGGCGGTCATTTCTTTATCAATTGAGGTCGCTTCAAGCAAAATCAAACGAACCGCACGTGGATTGTCTTTGGCAAATTCCTGAAATTTACTGGAAATCCTTTCGCATTGGATGCGATAAGCCTCCAGTGTGGATACCGCATCTGGCGCATTTTCATCGGCCAATAAGGCGGTTATTTTGAACATAGTATCGACAATGACTTTATCCAGAATGTCTCTTTTATTCTCAAAATGACGATAGAAGGTGCCATGACCAATACCCAGTCTTTTGGCAATGTCAGAGATCGCAGTTTGATGATAACCGCGTTCAGAAAACTCCAAAAAAGCAGCTTCAATAATTTCTGCTTGTAATTGAATACGTTGGCGTTCAGCACGCGAGAGAGTTGTTTGATCATTCATGCTAAAAATTTTATCAGAACTTTATCGGAAATACGATAAAACAAAATCAACTAAAATTGACACTTCATTCCGTAAGTGACATTATGTTCCGAATTGATGGTTTTTTGACTGGCGAAAGGAACTGGACATGGGAAAAAAATACAGTTTTTTAAACAAAGTGGTGTTAATTACAGGTGGCGGGCGAGGGATTGGTTTAGCCACTGCCGTTGCCTTTAGAAAACTCGGCGCCAAAGTGGCAATTGGCGATATTGATCTGGAGTTGGCTCAGCAAGCTGCCACAAAAGTGCAAGGCTTTGGCGGCTATTTGGATGTACGTTCACAGAACTCATTTCATGACCTCATTGCGCAGATTGAAAAGCAATTGGGTCCCATCGATATCTTGGTCAACAACGCTGGCATTATGCCAATGGGGGCGATGGTCGAGGAAAGCCAAGCCATTACCGATGCGCAAATTGATATCAATTTACGTGGAGTGATTCATGGTATGAAAGCGGTATTGCCCAAAATGCTGGAGCGACAAACAGGGCATATCGTCAATGTGGCTTCGCTAGCAGGTAAATATCCGATTCCGGGTGCCAGTATTTATTGCGCGACCAAATTTGCTGTGGTGGGTTTAACCGCATCGATGCAACAAGAGCTGAGAGACACGCCGATTGGCTTATCGGCAGTGCTACCATCCAAAGTCTTGACTGAGTTGTCGTCTGGAACTGGAGACAGTTTGCCGATTCCGACGGTAGAACCCCAAGATGTGGCGAATGCGATTATTCAAGCCATCGCACATAATCTGGCTGAAATTGCGGTGCCGAATTATTTAACCCATACCCCGAAAGCCTATGGATTGGTCCCGCATTGGCTGAATACCGGCTTCCGAAAACTGATTGGGGATGACCGTATTTTAAAAGGCTTGGATCAGAATGATCGCAAAGCATATAGCCAACGTTTAAGCCAATTGGCACAGACAAAATAAGGATTAAAACTCATGGCGAAGATTGAAAAATTTCATGTGGTGATTATCGGGGCTGGCTTTGCAGGGATTGGAGCCGCCATCAAACTACAACAAGCGGGTTTCACGGATTTTGTGGTCTTGGAAAAAGCCAATGAAATTGGCGGTGTCTGGCGTGCCAACACCTATCCGGGGTGTGCTTGTGATGTGCCCTCGGCGTTATATTCCTATTCTTTTGCACCGAATCCACAATGGAGTCGGGTGTTTGCGCAGCAGCAAGAAATTAAGACCTATATACAAAATGTTGCACGCCAATTTGATGTGAAAAAGTATGTGCGCTTTGGCTATGAAATGCTGGAAAGTGCTTGGGATGATCAGGCCAAACATTGGGTGGTGAAAACCAATCAAGGTCTCATTCATGCCCGTTTTGCGATTATGGCGGGTGGGCCAATGCATCAACCTGTATTGCCTAGGATTAAAGGTTTAGAGACATTTAAAGGGGCTCAGTTCCACTCGGCAGAATGGAATCATGATGTTGACTTAAATGGTAAAAAGGTTGCCGTTGTTGGTGCAGGTGCATCTGCAATTCAATTTGTACCTGAGATTCAAGCCCAAGTGGAGAAACTCACTTTACTGCAGCGGACCCCACAATGGGTATTGCCAAAAATGGATCAAAGCCTACCAAAACTTGCTCAGGCACTGTTTAAAGTACTTCCAGTCACTCAGCGTTTGACCCGTTATGGCGTTTATGGCGTATTTGAATCCTTAAATTCCAGTATGCACCATCCAAAACTGGTCAGCCAGATTGAACGCTTAGCCAAATTGAATATTCGCTTAGGGGTGAAAGATCCTGCGCTACGAGAAAAACTATTGCCTGACTTTACCATCGGTTGCAAACGGGTATTACAGTCCAATCAATGGTATCCAGCATTGGCAAAGTCGAATGTAGAGGTATTGCGTTGTGGGGTGGAAGAAGTGCATGGCAATACTTTGATCGCCAGTGATGGATCGCAACATGAGGTCGATGCGATTATTTTTGGTACAGGCTTTGAAGTCAGTAATCCGCCAATTGCCAAACAGATTCGTAATAAACATGGTAAAAGCATGGACGAAGTATGGCAAGGCAGTGCCCAAGGCTACCTTGGTACGGTGGTCGAAAGCTGCCCAAATGCCTTTGTCATGTTTGGTCCTAATATTGCGGTCAGCTCATCGGCACTCATCATCATTGAAGCACAATTGGCATATATCTTGGATATGCTGAAAAAAGTACAGGCGCAGCAGATTGAAACTGTTGAAATTCGTGCTGAGGTATTGCAGCAATACAATGATGAAATCCAAGCGGCATTAACGAATACGGTGTGGAATACCGGTGGATGCAGCAGCTACTTTATCGATCGGAATGGTCGTAACAGTACTTTATGGCCATGGACCACCTTTGAGATGCGTGCTCGCTTGGCACAATGCGATCTGAATGATTATGTACTTGGTTTTACTGAGTCTGAATCTGAGAAAAAAGCCAGTTAAATGATGACTCGGTGATGCCATGAGTAGGAGGGCAGGATGCAGCAACAGATAATCGAAACAGGCGTGAAATTGGGCTTGCGATTGAGTTTTAAGTTGGCCAGTGGTTTGGCTTTACCTTTTCCGATCTTGCGTGGCGCAATGGAGCTTGGCTCGCGTATTTTTAAACCCAGAGCCGATGTTTCTATACAACAGATCAAATTGATAGATGCACGGGATCAACGTATTGTTCCCGTCGAAGTGGCAAGGCCTGCGGGTGAGGTGCAAGGGGTATTATTGCATTGTCATGGAGGCGCTTTTTTTGCAGGTTCATCACGAACCCATCGCGCACTGTCTACCGAATTGGTTGCACGGGCCAAGGTCAAAGTATATATGCTGGATTATCGACGTGCGCCTGAACATCCTTATCCTGCGGCATTGGAGGATGTGAGGTCGGTCTATCAACATTTACTGAGTGATGGCTGGACGCCTGAGCAAATTATTTTGGGTGGAGATTCTGGTGGATGTGCTTTGGCCTTAGCATTCGCGGTGGAATTAAGAGAGGCAGGGCAGATTTTACCTGCTGGGATGATCATGATTTCGCCCTATGTGGATATTACTTTGAGTTCAGCTTCGGTATTTAAAAATGCCAAACGAGATCCGATGATTCGTGCTTATGCTTTAAAACGGGGTGGGGATGGATATCGCGGGCAATTACGATCTAATGATCCACGTATTTCACCTATTTTTGCTGATTTAAATAGTCTTCCACCGCTATTGATTCAAGCAGGCAGCGAAGAGATTCTCGTGGATGATGCGATCAATCTGGCTGAGCGTGCCCAACAATCAGGTGTGCAGGTTCATCTGCATGTCTATGAAAATATGTGGCATAACTTTCAGATGTTTAATCGCTTTGTGCAAAAATCTGAACAGGCATTAGATGAGATTGGTGACTTTATTCAAGCGACATTGGCAAAGACATAAGCTTCACGTTCTAGACTTTTGAAACGGTTCATTTTAATTTTTAACATTTATATAAATTGCTGATTGATCTTAAAAATAGGCAGTCGTACAAGTATAAGAAATAAAACATTAGCTCAATTGGTTTATATGCTGCTCTTTTTTGTTCTGGTTGTTCGCCAAGTTTATCTTTGTTTGGTTGGATGAGGTTTTAACAACAGCCATAGCCATTCTTAAAACCCCTGTGATGATTATTGTGTTAAGCCTCCACCCAATACTTTGTATAGCTCAATCTGATTGTTGAGCCGTGCCTGTTCCAGTAATAACAAACTTTGCTCAGCAGCATAATGAGAGCGTTGTGCATCCAAGACACTTAAATAACTATCAATCCCTGCACGAAAGCGGGTATTAGACAGTTTATAGTTCCGATTGGTCGCATCGACTAAGCGTTGTTGTGCAGTAATCCGTTCATCCATATAGGCACGTGCGGCAAGGCTGTCATTGACTTCTCTAAAAGCAGATTGAATGGATTTTTCATAATTCGATAGTGCGATTTGCTGCTCGATTTTTGAAATCTTAAGATTGGCCTGACGGGTGCCCCAGTCAAAGATCGGTAGATCCAGACTCGGGCCAATCGACCAGACTGCATGACCAGATTTAAACAGATCACTGAGTTGAGTCGATGCATAACCCGCTGAGCCTATTAATCGAATGCTAGGAAATAAGGCCGCTTTGGCAACCGCAATATTGGCACCTGCTTCGTGCAATTGATATTCAGCGAGTTTGAGGTCAGGGCGATGATTCAGTAACTCACTGCTTAAACCTGTGCTTAAAACTGCGTTGGTACTGATGTTTTTAACGGGTTGTTGTGGCAAGAGGTCTACAGGAAGCTGTTGTCCCACCAACAGATTAACTAAATTTTGTGCCTGCATCACCCGCGTTTGGTAGTTGGCCGCATCATGACGTGCAGTTTCGACCGAGATCTGTGCCTGACGCAGAGGAATTTCACTGTCAGTGCCCGCATTGAAACGTTTTTGATTGAGCTGATAGGCATTCAATTGTGTTGAAAGGGTCTGTTGGGCAAGTTTTAACTGTGCATGGGCAAAGGCATAATCCAACCAAGCTTGGCTGACTTGACTCACCAAACTGATTTGCATGGCATCACGCGCACTTTGGGTCGCCAGATAACGATCTAGTGCTGCATCTTTCAAATTGCGAACCCGTCCCAAAAAATCCAGCTCATAAGCCGTCAAGCCGAGACCAACTTGCAAGCTTGAACTGGGGTTGTTTGGATCTAAGGTGGGCGAGACTTGGCGAAGCAGCTCTGCACGGCCAGCAATCATTGGAAACTGATCATTTTTCCTGATTTGATAGTATTGCTGTGCGCGCTGAATATTCAGGCTGGCGCTGCGTAAATCACGGTTATGATTGAGGGCTAGTTCAATTACCTGCACCAAACGTGGATCAGCAAGAAACTGCTGATAGCCTTGGGATGCAATGGAACTGCCTTGAATCGAATGATCATAACTGTTCGGAATATCAACACTGACGATCGGTAGTTGTGGTTTAAGGTTTTGGCAACCACTCAGTGACATGGCCAAAGCTGCCATGATGAGTCCAGTGCTGATCATCTGCTTGTATGAATGATGCTGGGAGCTTTTGGTGAAGACTGGATCGTTATTCATGCTTGAGACTCCATCGCATCAATTTTCTGTAGTTCCTGTACACGGGCCGAACTTTGGTTATGTTGACGTGCCAGCAGACTATAAATGGTGGGCAATACAAACAGGGTGAAGAATGTGCCAATCAACATACCGCACACAATCACCAATCCAAGACCAAAACGGCTATGTGCGCCCGCACCTGTGGCAAACAGTAGTGGAATAAGACCAAACACCATCGCTGCCGTGGTCATCAGAATCGGGCGTAAGCGAATTTGCGCTGCTTTAAGAATGGCGGCCTGTTTATTCAGTCCTTCATGCAGCTGCAACTCATTGGCAAATTCAACCATGAGGATGCCATGCTTACTAATCAAACCGATCAGGGTCACCAGACCAATTTGGGTATAGATATTGACGGTGGCATAACCGAGTGCCAGAGGAATCAAGGCGCCGCAAATTGACAGGGGCACAGTAATTAAGATAATGAACGGGTCGACCAGACTTTCATATTGCGCGGCCAAGACCAGATAAATCACCACCAATGCCGCCAAAAATGCAAACAACAGCGTATTGCCTTCCTGCATATACTGACGCGCATCGGCTTGCCAGTCATGGCTGAAACCTGTCGGTAACTCAGTCGTGACTTGTTCAAGGAACGCTAAAGCTTGGCCGAGAGAAACACCAGGCGCAGGAATGGCTTGGAAAGTTGCGGCGTTCTGTTGGTTAAACTGCGTGAGTTTATTTGGCTCGACCTGTTCATTCAGACGGACCACAGTAGACAATGGAATCAATGTTCCCTGATCGGTGCGTACAAATTGCTGGGTCAACGCTTGTGGGACCAGACGCTGGCTTTTGATACTTTGTGGAATCACATCATAAGCACGGCCTAACATACTAAAACGATTGACATAGTTTTCACCTACGAGGGTCGCCAGTGCTTCGCCGATGTCCTGCATACGGATACCCAAGCTATTGGCTTTGGCACGATCGACTTCAATTTTCAGCATTGGATTATTGAAATCCAGATCACTGTCTACCACCACAAACAAGCCACTTTCACGAGCTTTTTGTTTGATATTTTCCATGGTTTGATAAATGGTGGCATAGTCTTGGGCACTACGCAGCACCATTTGTACAGGTAAGCCACCTGTTGAACCGGGCAAAGCTGGATTTTGGAATACGAAAATACTGGTACCTTCAACAGCACCGACCTTGGCTTGCAGCTCCTGTTGAAGTTCATCGGCAGAGCGCGTACGTTCAGCCCAGGTGGATAAGGTAGTGCCCCCGAAACTGGCTGCTGGGCCATCCGTACCATTAATAATCCATGTGGTGCTGGTTTCAGGCAGCCTCCAGAACACTTTATCCAACTCATAGTTGAAGTGTTCGGCATAGTTTAAGTTGGCATGTTGTGGTGCCTTAATTGCGGTCAGAACACTGGCTTGATCTTCCAGTGGGGCCAATTCTTTTTGTGGGAGTTGATACAGAAAAGGCAGGCTGGCAAAAACAGCAATGGCAAAGACCACCGTCATCCAGCGATGCTGTAATGAAAATTGCAGTAAGCGGTGATAGATATGGGTTAAACGTTCAAAGAACCATTCAGCAGCTTTGGCCATTCGGCCTTCTTCCTGCTTGGATTGCAGCAGATAAGAACTCATTACAGGGGAGAGGGTGAGGGCAATAATCCCTGAGACCAAAACTGCACCCGCCAAGGTCAGTGCAAACTCCTTAAATAATGAACCCGTTAGTCCGCCCATCAGACCAATCGGCGCATAGACCGCAGCAAGGGTAATGGTCATGGCAATCACGGGACCTGCGACTTCGCGTGCACCGACCAGCGCAGCAGCGATGGGCGATAAGCCTTCTTCAATATGGCGGTGTACATTTTCCACCACTACAATGGCATCATCCACCACCAGTCCAATGGCCAGTACCATCGCCAATAAGGTCAGTAAGTTAATGCTAAAGCCAAAAATCAGCATCAGGCCTAAAGCGCCCAGCATTGACAGTGGAATTGTCACCACAGGAATCAAGACACTACGGAGTGAACCTAAGCACAGATAGATCACAGCAATGACAATGATCAGGGCTTCGATAAAGGTATGTAGTACTTCATCAATCGAAGCATCAATAAAACGTGCCGTTTCATAGGCTAGATTGGCTTTGACACTCGGCGGTAAGTTTTTTTGTATCTCAGGCAATTTATCCTTAATACCTTGAACAATGACGAGTGGATTGCCTGTTGGAGTCGCCTGTAAACCAATAAAAATTGCGGGTTGCCCGTCCATCGAGGCACTGGTTTCGGTAGATGCTGCACCGAGTTCAACCGTGGCGACATCCTGCAAGCGAATCAGGTTCTGCCCATCATTACGGATCACCAGATTTTTAAAGTCCTGAATACTGGTTAGCTCGGTTGACACGTTGACATTGGAAACCACCAATTCACCTTTGATTTGGCCGGGCGCGGCTTGGTAGTTGTTTTGACGAATCGCACTGGCAACATCGGCAGCGGTCACACCCCGACTGGCCAAACGGTCTGCATCTAGCCAGATTCGCATGGCAAGGCGTTGGCTACCATAGGTCTGAACTTTTGCCACGCCTTCAATGGTGGATAGCATGGGTTCGACCACCCGTGATAGATAGTCGGTCAGCTCGGGCATAGACAGCTGTTCACTGGAAAAGCCGATATAGGCCACGTCGGTCGATTCGCCTGAGGAGCGTTCAATCACAGGGTCAAATGCCTGTTCTGGCAATTTGTAGCGAACTTGATTGACCTTGGCCATGACTTCGGTCAGGGCTTGAGTGGAGTCTCGGTTGAGTTGCATACGTAAGGTAATGACACTGCGGCCTTGTACTGAGGACGAACTGAGGTAATCAATACCTTCAACCGAAGAGACCGCTTGGGCAATTGGTTGCGTGACAAAACCTTGCATCAATTCAGCTGATGCACCCGGATATTCAGTACTGATACTGATGGTTGAACTTTCTAATAAGGGATACTGACGAATCGGCAGTTTATTCAGTGAGAATAAACCTGCCAATAAAATCAGGGTGCTGACTACAAGAGCCAGTACAGGGCGTTTTACAAAAAGATCGGTAAATTTCATCTGAGTGTCTCCCTAAAGCTTGGCTTTGGCTTGGGAAGATGAAGTTTGCTCTAGGCTATTCACCGTCGGTTCGATTTGCATGCCATCACTAAGTCGAACTTGACCTGAAACCACCACTTGGTCACCAGCTTTAATACCCGATTGTACTTCGACCCAACCTTGATGACGTTCGCCGAGTTCGACCGCAACACGTTGTACCGTTTGTTTTTGTGGCTCATGTTTCACCAGAAAAACGGTGTTGCCATAGGCGGTATAAGTAATTGCAGTTTCAGGGATGACCAAACTGGGTAGATTGGCTTCCTGTATTTCTATTTTTGCGTACATGCCTGGTTTTAACTGTTGATGTTGATTATTGAGCAGTGCCTGTCCGGTCATGGTTCTGGATTTACTCACCATCGGATCAATCGCATTCACTACGGCAGAGAAACTTTGTTCGGGAAAGGCATCTATTTTCAGTTGAACGGCTTGGCCGGTTTTTAAGCGCGCCGCCAGTTGTTCATCCAGTGTGAAATTGGCAAGCAGTTGCTGTGTATCGACCAGATTGGCAATACTGGTGCCTGCTTCAAGATATTGCCCTTGATGCACTTGGCGAATCCCGATCACGCCAGAGAAGGGTGCACGAATGGATTTCTGTTCAATCAGTGCTTGCAGTTGCTGGATTTCTGCACGGGTCATATCTCGGTCGGCCAAGGCTGTATCCATTTCAGCGCGTGAAATCGCATTGCTATCAATCAGTTGTTTGGTACGGTGATAGGCCATTTCTGCCTGTTTTAACTTGGCTTGTAGCCGTCCTAAATTGCCTTGCTCGACATTGGTTTTCAGTTGAACCAGTAATTGTCCCTTTTTGACGGATTGTCCTGATTGAAAATAAATCTGTTCAATCACGCCAGTCGTTTCAGCAGAGACTTGAACTTGTCTTATCGCTTCCAACTCGCCAATACTGGACAGAATACGCGGTGTGACTTGTTGTTTGACTGTTGTCAGCGCGACTTTGACGGGTGGATAACTGTAGCTGGAAGCATTCTCTGTGGAGCGGGATTTAAAATAAACATAAGCGGCTACAGCAATCACAATTAAAATACTGATAATCAGCAAAATACGCAGTTTGGTTCTCATGCGATCACTCCAACCTCTTGCAGCTGTTGACGAAAATGGCTGGCAATAGCCGTACCGATTAAGCCACCAATCACTGAAATGTGTTCAAGTGCAAAATACAGCGCGATTTGTGCTTGTCCCCCAGACATATTCCAAAAAGTATGTACCAGTACAATCGTAACCCCTAAAAAAACAGAGAGCAGTGCTGCACCCAACCAAAGGTAGCGATCAAACAGAATGCTATAAGCACCCGCAAGTAAAATCAGTGCCGAGGCATAATTAAACAGCCATGCAGGTTCTAAGCCTGCAGCTTGCATTTCCTGAAAGCCTGCATCGACATCCAGCACTTTGCTCAGACCCGAGCTAAAAAATAACAGTGCCAGACAACACCGACTAATGATCCATAACCATTGGCTTTCTAAACTTAATTTAATGAAGTACGGCATAGGCGTATTTCCTGAGTAGATTCAGACTGACTGCTGAAAAACATTAAAAATGAATTGCTTAATTGCATTTGATAATGCAGTGCCAAGCAGTCTAAAACCTCAAGTTATATTGAGGTCAATGGGGTGAACTCGAAAATTAAAGTGTGGAAACAGGCATTTTTAGCAGGAGTGTCAGCACAATTTCTGTCGATACTTCTGTATTTTTTATGAGGCTGGATTTAAGCAAATGGCTTGTTTTGACTCATGCTACAAGGCTTTAAATTGACAAATCGTGTTGCCATACACTATAAAACCTAAAGTAATCTTGAGATATTGAACCATGACACTCGAACGAAAAATTGATATCAATCGGATGCTGACGGTTGGGGAAGTTGCCAAGCGAAGTGGTGTCGCGGTTTCAACCTTGCATTTTTATGAGTCTAAAGGATTGATTAAAAGTATTCGAACCAATGGCAATCAACGTCGTTATCCTTTGGCTGTACTGCGCTATATCGGAATTATTAAGGTTGCGCAAAAAGTTGGGATTTCGTTGGAGGAGATTAAAAAAGCGTTGAGTGTTTACCCGATAGGCAGCAAGTTAACGGCTGAGCAGTGGGCAGAGTTATCCACTTGTTGGCGTAAGGACTTGGATGAGCGAATCCAGAAGCTGACTCGTTTAAGAGATGAAATGGACTGGTGCATTGGCTGCGGGTGTTTGTCTTTGGAACAATGTCGTTTGCGTAATCCAGAAGATATTCTGGCAGAGCAAGGCTCAGGTCCACGTATTCTAGAGCGCGAGGATGATTCAATAATAGAATTTTAAGTAATTGAAAAATAATAATTATAAATAGTATTTAAGCTTAGCTCCATTTAAGACTTTCAAGCTGCTTTTGTGTTGCGCGTTGTCGTGCTTGAAAAAATGCAAGTACGCTATTTATGCATACTTCTTGATCTATCAATAAAATGATCAATGACAGCCATCGAGGCTTGCGCCAATTTTTACCTGAAATCAAATAAATATTAAGCAATTGTGAATTCTGCATTTATTTTTGTATTGATATTGATAATAATAATGATTCTTATTTAATTAATTGCAGCATTATGAACAATCAGCTTAAACAATCTGCTTTAAATATTGCGATAAAATCGATTCTGATTTTCGGGGCATTTTCACATCACGCTTGGGCGCAAGAACAGGGCGCAAACGTACTCCCAACCATCAAAGTTGCAGCCGAGGATGAAAAAACAGAAGGTAGCGAAAGCTTTCAAGCGAAATCATCTCGTACATCATCCAAGCTAAAACTTTCCTTAAAAGAAACACCACAATCCGTCAGTGTCATTACGCGGGAACAGATTGAGCAACGGAATCTGAATATTATTGATGATGTGCTTGCGGCCACGCCAGGGGTCACAGTCACTAAAAATGATAGTGAACGCTCAAATTATTCTGCGCGAGGCTATGCGATTAGCAACCGTCAAATTGATGGCATGCCAATTGGCGAGAATAGCCCACGGGTCGATAGTTTTTTCTTTGACCGTATTGAAGTCGTGAAGGGGGCAACAGGTTTAACAGGATCTACGGGAAATCCATCTGCCACCATTAATATGATTCGGAAACGTCCTGCAAAGGAACTGACAGGCTCGGTTGCCACCTCATTTAGTCGCTGGAATACCATTCGCAATGAGGCGGATGTTTCAATCCCTTTGACGGCTGATGGCAGTGTGCGCAGCCGTGTGATGGCCGCACGTCGAGAGGGAGAATCCTATATGGATTATTACTCTCTGGAAACCTTGGCGGCGATGGCGATGGTTGAAGCCGATATCACGGACAAATTAACAGGCAGTATTGGTTTTCAATATCAAGACAACCAACCACGTGGTTCAACGTGGGGGACCGTTCCCTATTGGAATCAGGACGGTTCGCTGGCCAATTTACCGCGCAATTTCAGCTTGGCCAATCGCTGGAATACCATTAGCCAAAGTGACAAAACCGTATTTGCTGATTTGACCTATAAATTTGAGAATGACTGGATGATTAAGGCAGCAGCCTCACATTCATTATCCAAAAGTTTTTGGTTGATGTCTTATGGCGGTTCTGGTTTTCCTAATCAAAATGATGGAACTGGCGTTGGGGTTTGGTCAACAGTATATCCAACATCTGATTCTAAAAAGACCAGCTTAGAGTTATTCGCCAGTGGGCCGTTTAAATTATTTAATCGTGAGCATGAATTGGTGATTGGTGGAAATGGCTTTGATCGTTCTACAGATAGCCCGGGTGGAGCTATTGACGGTATTGCCAGTAATCAATTGACTTGTACCAAGAAAGTGAACGGGGTAACGCTACCTTCTAATAATATTGGTGATACTTGTGTGATTAATGATTGGCGTACATGGAATGGTAATACAACACCTAAACCAGGCTACACGGTTATTCCTTCGACTAAAGATGCAAAACAACGTAATTATGGTGCATACAGTACCTTAAAGCTAAACCTAACAGATGATCTAAAATTGATTGTCGGGGGACGTTATAGTGATTATTCGGCAACGAATGGTACCAAGAGTGATGTGAAAACCGATGCTTTCACACCTTACTTTGGTACCACTTATGCGATTAACGATATTGTCACTGCCTATGCCAGTTATACCGATATGTTTAATCCAAGCAGCCAGAAAGACCGCAATAACAGTTTCCTAGATCCTGAAACCGGTAAAAGTTATGAGGTGGGTTTAAAAGCCAGTTTATTGGATGACCAACTTTTGGCAACCGCTGCTGCGTTCTGGTCGAAAAAGGAGAATGTTGCAGTTCGTGATGAAGAGGCGATTGCAGCAGGTATTAAAACCGATGATGGCGGTGACCCAATGAAAGCTTCGGGTGAAGGCCTAAAAATTGAAGGCTTTGAGCTGGAAGCCATCGGTCGAATCACACCGACTTGGAATATTACGGCAGGTTATACCTATGTGAACAGTATTAGTTCAGAAACTGTGAAGGCTTCAACAACCCTTCCTCAGAATCAAGTCAAAATTTACACCAATTTCAAACTCCCTGAACAGCTCTGGGACGGCGCCAATAAGTTCAATATTGGCTTTGGTGTGAATTGGCAAAGTGAGGTAGTAAGTAAGTCGACCAGTGCACCTAAAAACTCTGATGGCTTTGTACGACAAGATGCTTACTTCTTGGCAAGTGCCAATATGGGCTATACCTTCAACGAGTCATTCAGTGCAAACTTACAAGTGAATAACTTATTTGATGAAAAATACTATCAACAGGTCGGTTTCTACAATGGTGTTTATTGGGGCGAACCACGTAACGTAACTTTATCGTTACGTGCCAAATTCTAAACCGCAGAAAATAAACTTTTAATCGTGAATAAAGGCCTAACGATCAGAATAGGCCTTTATTCAAAAGATTTTTTAGATGCCATAGGTGCAAGTTGCAGCAACGCTTATTATAAAAATAGCTAAAGTGAATCAAAGTATTTTAAGTAAAAAACAATCTAACTCAAAAGTATAAATTTAATCGCTCCGATTCAGTAATATAAAGCGAACAAAAATGTGACGTAAATTGTCATAAATAGACGGTTCTGTATGGACAGTAAAACGATATTTTGAGTAAAATGCGCTAAATTTAAGCAGATAATCTATAAAAAAAGATGGCGAATAATATCTTTCAAGCTTTAGAAAGCTTGGGCCTGACAGCACAAAAACGTGCGATTCACGCTCAATTTTCAAACACATCTTTAAATAATCAAGTTTTCTTACAGCGTATTGAGGGTCTGCATCAGCTCAATCATGGCCTTGACCTACAATTACTCTGTCTTTCGACCAATGCAGTCATTCCTTTAAAAAGCTTTATTGGCAGTCAGGTTGCCATTGATATTGTGACCGATAAAGCAGAGTTAACACGTATCTCAGGGATTATTACCCAAGCCGATATCGGCGCCAGTGACGGTTCGCTGACTATTTATCGTTTAGGTGTACAAGACCCGACCGCCTTGTGGAAGCAGCGTCGTAATAGCCGTGTTTTTATGGCGAAATCTGTTGTGGATGTTGTGCAGACTATTTTTTCTGAATGGCAGCAACGGAGCCCTTTATTTGCTTCCAGTCTAACTCTCGATAAAAGCGGACTTACTAAGGACTACGACGTCAGGCCGTTCATCATGCAACATAATGAACGAGATTTTGACTTTATTCAAAGGCTTTTGGCTTCGGAAGGCATTAGTACTTTAATTGATGAAGCACAGCTGAAAGTATCCAGTTCAAGTGAACAGATTCAGCCGCAGAAACTCAGACTCATCGATGACAATAATCAATATAAAGCCCTAGAGCGCCGTCATATCCGCTTTCATCGCAGCAGTGCAACCGAAACACAGGACAGCATTACGGCATTTGTGGCACAGCGTTCTCTGCAACCAAGTGCGGTACATGTACAGCGTTGGCAAGCCGATGCCTTAGAACAAGAAGAAGGCGCAGGCAGTGTTCAGAGTAAACATCAGCATAGCGATCTACATGATAACCAACAGCTTGCATTAGAACAGGCGTGGCATTTTTCCCCTGCTTGGATTCAGGATTTAAAGGGGGAGGATGGCGCCACCAAATCGGGCAATGCTCAAATTGAAAAACTGAATCAGAACTTAAGCCAGTATCATGATTCACAGGCCAAGCAGTTTATTGCGACATCGACTGTTCGCGATACCCCAGTGGGCTATTGGTTTGAACTGAATGAACACCCTGAAATTGATCAGCATGATGGCGCAGACAAAGAGTTTCTGATCAGCTCAAAAACGTTCTATAACCAAAATAATCTACCTAAAGATTTAACGGATCAAGTTGCAGCTTTGCTTCAACAAAGTAATTGGCAAAGTAGTCCTTTTCAGCATGCGGTCTCTGATGAACGTCAAGCCAATCAACTGACATTGCAACGACGTAATATTGGTTTGGTTCCTGAGTATAACCCGTTACAACATCGACCTGTGACACATCCACAACGTGCCAAAGTGGTGGGGCCAAGCGGTGACGAAATTTATGTGGATGAATGGGGGCGGATTAAAGTTCGCTTCCTGTTTACCCGAGCAGATGACCACAGTCATGATAGTGGGGCAGGTGCCAATGACAATGATACTGACTCTGCATGGGTGGACGTATTAACGCCGTGGGCAGGTGAAGGCTACGGTGCACGATTCTTGCCGCGGATTGGTGAAATCGTAGTGATTGATTTCTTTGATGGCGATATTGATCGGCCCTTTGTGGTTGGGCGGATTCATGAAGCACAGCGTAGTCCGACCAAGTTTGATGACGCAGGCAAGTTACCTGATACCAAGAAACTGGCAGGCATTAAATCCAAAGAATACCAAGGTGACGGTTTTAACCAACTACGTTTTGATGACACCACGGGACAAATCAGTGCGCAACTACAAAGTAGTCATGCCGCCACTCAACTGAATCTGGGTAAACTCAGCCATCCAAAAGATAAAGCTGAAAGCGAAGATCGGGGTGAGGGCTTTGAACTACGGACCGATCAATGGGGTGCAGTGCGTGCAGGCAAAGGTTTACTACTTAGTACCCAAAAGCAGGATCAGGCCCAAGGGGAGCATCTTGATGCCGAACCTGCCAAGCAACAGCTAGAAGGCAATCAAAACAATGCTAAGGCTTTAAGTGAAGTCGCCAAAAATCAACAAACTGATGAAATTGAGTCTTTAGAACAGTTAAAAGAATTTGCAGAACAGATTGAAGCAAAGATTGCCAAATTTAATAAAGCGTTGTTGTTGCTTCATTCGCCAGCAGGTATTGGTCTAAGCAGCAATGAAGATATTCATGTGTCTGCAGATGGGCAAATTAATCAGATTGCAGGCGATAGTATTAACCTAAGCACGCAAAAGAATCTGATTGGCCATGCGCAAAATCGAATCAGCCTGTTTGCTGCTCAGAATGGGATTAAGCAAGTGGCTGCCAAAGGCAAGTTTGAGGTTCAGGCTCAGTCAGATGGGTTGGATTTGCTCGCCAAACAAGGCATCCAGATCATTTCTACTGAAAGTCAAATTCAAATTAGCAGCCCGAAAGAAATTGTGATTACCGCAGGCGGTTCTCAAATCAAGCTGAATGGCTCAGGTATTTTTCCTGTGACGGGAGGCAAGTTTGAGGTGAAGGCGGGGCAGCATTTGTTTATGAGCGGCTCAAGTGTTAGTACTCAATCCAGTTTGCCACCGCCACCAAAACGTGGACAAGGGGTACTGGAGTTGCTTCACGATTACAAACATGGCGAATTTGTGAAACAGGGTGGCTATCAGGTCATTGATTCACTGGGGCAGCAGTTTTCTGGTCAGTTGGATGATAAAGGTTTTGTACGGGTTTCTGGACTGGCAACGGGTGCAGCAAAAGTTGTATTTGAAGATGATAAACGTGATCCGTGGGCGGAATCCAGTGACTTTAAACGCCCGCCAATGTGGCCAAATGAAAATGACCCTGATGCACAAACCTTATTGGGCAAAGCAGAAACAGGTCTAAAAAATGCAGTTAGCAGCGCCAAGAATGCTTTAGGTCAATCCTTTACCAGTCCTTCTTCAGTGTTAAAAACGCTTGAGACTGCAAAGCAGTTGAAGGAGGGTGGAGCAAAGGCTTTATTGCCAATGCTACAGCAGGGAGTGGAATCGCAGTTAATAGATCAAGTTACTGGGCTGACCTCAAAAGGGTTTAGCAACACTCAGCAAACAGGCCAAGCTGTAATCAATGGACTCAAGAACACTATTTCAGAACAACCTATTAATCCATTACGTCAGTATATTCGAGCAAAAGATACCGAGACTGATCAAAATCGTAAATTAGATACGATGAATATGACGTTTAAATAAGTTTAGAGAATTACAAAGAATGACGACCGCATCTAGAAATACTGGAAATACATCTACACAGAATAAAAGCACGAGAACAGGCACTGGGAAAGTGGCTATTGCTCCTGTTAATACAATTAAGCTAGCTGACGTTAATGCTGGAACTCAAAAAATCAACCAATGGCTGAAAAAAAACACTGGCGATATGGTTGATTTAGATACACTTAAAATGGTTGCAGGATCATTACCTGTAATTGGTAACATTATTGCACTTACAGATGCAGTTTATGATGTTATCGAGATTACAGGGAAAGCAAATCCTGGTTTTCCAGATTGGTTAAATTTAGGGATTGATTTAGTTGGAGTGATTCCTCTTCCACCTGGATTAGCCGCTTCTCGTATGGCATTAAGACCTGCGTTAAAAACTTTGAAATCAAAAAATCTAGCTAAGCAGATTCCAGACACGATAATTGAATTGCTGACAATTCATGTAAATGAGCGCGTAGCAGGGGAATTGAGTCAGTTTGCTGAAAAAGCACAGCCTCTTGTAAAAAAAACGGTTGATGACTGTGGTAATAAAGCCAAAGAGTTAGGAAATAACTTTGCTGATGGTATGAGCAAAATATTGACAGGAAAGCTATTTAGCACAGGTCAAGATATTAAAAATGCAAAATCAAGTTTATCTAAAGTAGGGGAAAATGCTTTAAGAAATCCATTTAAAGCATTTTCTCATGGCGTTGATTTTCTAGCCAGCGTAGGTTCAGCAGGAGCAAAAGAATATGGAAATATGGGAGCAAAAGTTGCCACCTCATTTTTAGATTCTAAAACAAAAAATCAGGTTAATAAACAAATCGGTAATTTCAGAAAGTTTAGTAATACTGTACCAACTAGACTTGCCCCTTTAGCAGATCCTAGTACTGCCATGAGTTTTTCATGGTTATTACAAAACTTAATGGTTGCTGCAAAAAAATATAAATCAAAGCAAAAGCATACAGTCCCAATTAAAGATAAGCAGGTTACTAGTAAAGAGAAAAAAAGAGCAAATGGGGAGCTGGAGACAATACAAAATCAGAAAAAGCCAAATAATAATCCAAATACCAGTTGTGAATTAAACACAAACGGCGCTAAAGCTAATCCAGCTAAAAAAGTAAGCAAAACGTCGAACAGTATTACTTATGCTTTGGGAACTGAGTTTCTGACTCATATTGATGCATATGAGTCCTCAATATCTAGTTTTGTACTATCAAGAACTTACGCCTCCAATTTATATCAACTTGATCATGGTGAATTTGGTGCTAGATGGCTAACACCATTCACCACTCGGATTATTCCAAAAACAGAATATGTAGAGGGTTCAGAAGAGCAGCAAGGGTATATTAAAGAATTAAAAGGATTTCAATACATTGGTACTGATGCAAGACCAATTGCATTACCTGATATTAAAGTTGGAGAGAGTATTCACGATCAACAAGAAGGGTTTTACTACAGTATTATCTCTGACAATCTAAAAATGATTTCTTTTGGCTTAGATGAAAAACATTTATTCGAAAAATATCTGGATGGCTATCGATTATCAGTAATTGAATATAAAAATGGGGTGACTGCTGCTATCCGTTATGACCATAAAATTGAAGAAAAATCATATATTTCTGACATTTTAATCAAGCATAAAGATCAACAGTTATTGCATGTTGCTTTCGGGGTTGATTCTGATGGACGTATTATAGATGTTTGGACTGTTGAAAATGGGCAGTTAAAGCGACCATTAGCTAGCTATAACTATAATGAAAAAGGCGAGTTAGTAGAGGCAATTACTGAAAATGGTTCAGCTTATAAATATCAATATGATCATCATTTACTAACAAGATATACCGACTTAACTGGTCGAGGCATGAATCTTGAATATGATGGTATAGAACCTATTTCTAAAGCCTTTCATGAATGGGCAGATGATGGTAGTTCTGATGTACGTTTAGAATGGGATGAAAATATTCGTTTGACCTATGTGATTGATGCCTATGGGAATGAGACCGAATATTATTATGATATTGAAGGGTATACTTATCGAATTGTCTACCCTGATGATTTAGAAGAATGGTATTTCAGAGACGAATGTAATCGTGTTGTCCGCCATATCGATACTGATGCTGCAACGACTGAATACGAATTTGATGATAATGGTAATTTAATAACAGTTACTCAAGCTGATGGAGCAACTGTTTATTATGATTATGATGATAAAGATCAAATGATTGGTATGGTTGATGCTGTAGAGGGACGGTGGTTTAGAGAATATGATGGACAAGGTAATATTGTCAAAGCAATTGACCCATTAAAAAGAGAAACCACGTATAGCTACAATGCTATGGGCCTACCAACTCAAATCACTGATGCAAAAGGTGGTACGAAAAAACTTAAATATGACAATTCAGGTAATTTAGTCAGTTATACAGACTGTTCAGGTAAGGAAACCAAATGGGAATATGATTCGCGTGGACGTGTGAAGTCTGTAGAAAATGCTTTAAAGGATAAAGTTGAATACTTTTATAGTGAATTTACAACTGAAGAGCGTCGACCTAGACTGAAAGGATTACCTTTGAATGCTTTTGGCCAGTTAGACAAAATTAAGTATAGTGATAGTTCAGAAGAATATTTTATTCATGACGCAGAAGGCCGGTTACTGGCTCATATTGACTCGAATGGTCTGCAAACAAAATATGAGTATGATGCTGCCGGTTTAATTTCATTACGTATAGACCCGCAGAATTATAAAATTAAATATCAATGGGATAAATTAGGTCGTCTTAAACGTTTAACCAATGAAAATGGTGCTCATTTTGAGTTTTTCTATGATGTTGTGGGTCGATTGATAAAAGAAATTGACTTTGATGGAAAAGAAACTATTTATGAATATGAAGAAACGAATGGTCAGTTAAAAACAAGTATTGAAGTTGCGATGAGTTATGGCCAAAGTCTGACTGATAGAGCGGTTTCAAAAGATCGTATTCAACAATTTGTGCTGGATCGTATGGGGCGATTAGAACAACGTATTTCTGGCTACGGGCATGTTGGTCAACAATTAGAAGATATTCAGGTTGAAGAGTTTGCTTTTAATAGCCATGATCAAATTTTACTAGCAAAAAATTCGGATAGTAAAGTTGAGTGGTTCTATGATCTCGCTGGAAATTTGGTAAGAGAACATATTCAAGATTCTAAGACAGGTAAAACGGCAGTATGGAAACATGGCTATGACGAGTTGAATGATCGTGTTAAGACCGTTAGGCCAGATGGACAAAAAATTAGCTGGTTAACTTATGGTACAGGACATGTATATGGCTTAGTCTTAAACGGCAAAGATATTGTTAGCTTTGAACGAGATGATTTACACCGTGAAATTGCTCGACATTATGCAAATAGTTTAAGTCAATCTGAACATTATGATGAATTAGGAAGGTTAAGCAGCCAAATTATTGTAAATGACCACGAAAATGGTTATAGCGTATCTGATAGTCAAAAAAATAATGCATTGAAAGAAACTCAGCAGTTATTAAGTCGTATTTATCAGTATGATAAAACTGGTCATTTATCTCAAATTCATGATACACGACGTGGCGATATTCATTATAAATATGACCCGTTAGGGCGATTGCTTGAAGCAACAAGTAAATTGGGTAAAGAAATATTTAGTTTTGATCCTGCAAGTAATATTCTGAATCCTTTCAATCAGAAATTCGACGATAACTTCACTGGATCATATCAAGTAACGACAGACGGTTATCGACACAATCATTTAGTAAACAATGTTGTTAAAGATTATTTAGAACAGCAATACCAATATGACGCTTATGGGCAACTCATTAAACAAAAAACAAGAACAGGTGATCTAAGCCTTGTTTGGGATGTCTTAGGACGTTTAATAAAAAGTCGCAATACACAGTTTACAGCTGAATATCGTTATGATGCGATGGGAAGGCGTCTAACCAAGCAAAGTAAACATCACCATACAGGGCATGAACAACATATTGTTTATGGATGGGATGGAGACACACTTGCTTATGAATCAGATGGAAATGCTACTCGACACTATATTTATGAAAAAGATAGTTTTATTCCTCTGATTCAAGCCGTGCATACTGGAGATATTCAATTACATTCTACTCCTGTGTGGAATGATAAATATAGTTTTAATCGAGACCCTCTATGGACGAGTAATCAGCAAAGCCAAGGTTTTAATGATATTTGGTTTTATCATTGTGATCATTTAGGTACCCCTCAGGAGATGAGTGATTCACAAGGTCAGATGATCTGGAAAGCTCAATATAAAGCATGGGGTGAATGCAAAGCAGAAAAGTCAGAATCTAACTTTTTTGAAAATAGTGAAATCATTACAAACAATATTCGCTTTCAAGGGCAATATTATGATGAGGAAACTGGTCTCCACTACAATCGACATCGTTACTATTCGCCTTATGTAGGCCGATTTATTTCTAAGGATCCTATTGGTTTACTCGGAGGACATAATGTCTATGCTTATGCCCCGAATCCAGTGGAATGGGTAGATCCGAGAGGATTAACGAAAAGAAAAAGTGGTAAAACTACGGGAAGTGGAGGTGCTTCTAAGAAAACTCACCCATGTCCGAAAAAAACAGATCCTTGTGATGGTAAAGATCCTTCAAAAACAGCTCGATCATGGCAAGGATCAAAACCTTATACTGGTATTGATGCATATAAAAATGTAGTAGTAAAAAAAGGTACTGTACTGTACACGTTATATCCGCATGGCGATGCTCCAGGAAATTATCTTGCTACATCACCTGATGTATTAAAAGCAGGTACTGCTAGAGGTTATAATGATGCTGTTCAAGTTGCGCATAAAGGAAATTGGAGTGACCCTAGAGCAAGAGATATGCGAACACAACTACATGCTTTTATTGTTACTAAAGATACGTGTGTGGCTAAAGGTAGAACAGCTGCAAATCCTCATTTAGGCGCAGGAGGCGGAACGCAATACTTTATCGAAAACTCAGATAAAAAGAACTTGCTTTCTACTGGGAAAATTATTAAATATGATAGGTAATAAGTTGAATTTAAATATTTTATTTGATCGAAAGATTATAAAAGGTGATAATTTTTCCCTTGATTTTGATGTTGAAAATGAGAGGGGGAAGATTAGTTCTAATTTAGGAAATGAAGATGCTTTAGATAGTCTTATCTATTTAAGTGATAAAGTATATGTGAAAATACTTAGTGAACAAGAAAGAACTATTTATATTTTATTTAATACGCCTGAGTTCTTTGAGGCTAATTTACTTCACTCAAAAATTTTAAAAAGATTTAAGAAGAAGTATAAATTTAATGATGAAGATTTTATTGTTATTCATCCTGCGAGAGTTGCTTTGAAGCAAGATAAAACGAAATGGAATAAAGT
Organism: Acinetobacter higginsii; assembly: GCF_000369525.1. GTDB lineage: Bacteria > Pseudomonadota > Gammaproteobacteria > Pseudomonadales > Moraxellaceae > Acinetobacter > Acinetobacter higginsii. Next base: position 2,259,450 of record NZ_KB850072.1, on the reverse strand, counting down.
TGAATTCACTTATGATCCCAAGCAGGGAGATATATCTTTAATACTTGAATATTAAATTTTATCTGTGAATAGAGTGTAAATTTGTTCAGTACGATGCTTATGGTCAATTGGTGCGCCAAAAGTCATCTAAAGGTGACTTGTACCTTGAGTGGGATGCTTGTGGGCGGTTAATCAAGAGTCGTAATACAGAATACACTGCGGAGTTTCGTTATGATGCTTTAGGGCGGCGTATTCAAAAACGTAGTAAACACCATCATACAGGTGAAGAGCAGAATGTGATTTATGGCTGGGATGGCAATACTTTGGCCTTTGAATCCAATGATCAGATCACCAAGCATTATGTGTATGAGAAGGATAGTTTTGTCCCTCTATTGCAAGCAATCTATCGTGAACCGATTGAGCTTGTACAAACACCTGATTGGACAGATCAGCCTTATCATATTGCCAAAGATCCTTTATGGCGTAAGACTGCACCAGCAAAATCTTTAGATAATATTTGTTTCTATCATTGTGATCATTTGGGTACACCTCAGGAGATGAGCGATGCCCAAGGTCAAATGGTCTGGAAAGCTGAATATAAGGCGTGGGGTGAACGTGTATCAGCAAAGTCAGCATCTAGCTTTTTTGAAAATTCAGAAATCGTCACCAATAATATCCGCTTCCAAGGGCAGTATTTTGATGAAGAAACAGGTTTACATTACAACCGTTATCGATATTATTCGCCTTATGTAGGACGTTTTATCTCTAAAGATCCAATTGGGTTGTTGGGTGGTAATAACGTTTATGCTTACGCGCCAAATCCTGTAAGTTGGATTGATCCCTTAGGTTTAAACCGTAAGAAAACGCCAGCACAATTAACAGCAGATAGAGCTAGATCTGAACTAGGTAAGACATCAGGTGCGGCAGCTGATTTACAAGTTGGAAGTATTAATATTAGTGGTATAAGTGGAAGAGTAGATAAAAATGTTCATCCACAATTAAAGAAAGCACTTAATAACGTTCCTGAAGAAGAACAGGCTCCATGGCATGGTAATTGTGCGGAGGTAGATGCAATTAATAAAGCATTAAAGAAGGGTATAAATGTTGAAGGTGCTACAATTGATGTTGTAAATATTAATAGTAATGATAAACGCCATGGTACACATAAACCAGCGTGTAGTAGTTGTAATAATGTTTTAAAGCAATTTGGAGTTAATAGTAGTGAAAAGTAATCAAGAAATAGCAAGCTTGATAGAAAAAATAGAAGATATGGAGTTGGAAAAAGCATATTTTGTATACATAAAGTTTTGCTATAAAATAATTCCTTTGTTGAATAGTGTACATTTAGATTATGTCGCTGAATCTATTGAAGACGCTAAACTATTTTGGTTTTATGGCGAAAGCTATGTTGCTGAGTCAGAAATAATTGATAGAAGGGTTAAGATACTAAAATGTATGAAAGAAAAAAATATTTCATATGATGTTAATGTTCAGCCAGAGTTAAAGTTTTCAATTTTGCCTTTATGGACTAAACCTCCGTCAAGTGAGATTGGTGATAGTTTAGATTGGGCTTTTACACTGCTTAAAGTAATAGGAATATCTGATGAAACTATTAAGACTAAATTATCTGAGGCATTATGTGATATATTTTAGAAAAATAATAAGTTTTTAAGAATTTAGAAAAAGACTGAGCGGTGCTCAGTCATGATCAAAATAAATTGTTTAATTCATTCCAGCTACTCTATACCTCATTTAGGGCGTTTCATTTCTAAAGATCCGATTGGGTTGTTGGGTGGGTTTAATGTCTATGCTTATGGACTAAATACAACAGGATGGACTGATCCACTTGGATTGAGTAGTAACTGTCCATTGAATTGTCCTTCTGGAACTATAGATCCTTCAAGCGTTCATTTTATGCAAAGTAGTGCTAAGAATCAGACAGGTGATTATACTGTTTTAGGAAATGCTGAATCCCTTAAGAATGGAACGTTAGATGCAAATGTATTGAGAGCTAAAGTATGGAAAGATAATTCAGGTAAAATTTGGACATTAGATCATAGGCGCCTTGCTGCTTTTAAATTGGCGAAGAAATGTATGCCAATTACTTGGGCTTCTGCTCAAGAAGTAGACCAGCAAATGTGGAAAATGTCTACTAAAAACGGTGGGACTTCAATGAAATTAAAATTAGGTAATGGTCAATCTACGGTGGTGAAATAATGAACAAGCTGAATGAAACAGTTGAAAAAATCAATACTAAAGAGGATTTTTTAGAATTTACACAAATATTAATAGAGGACTTTTCATTAAATAAATGGGAGAATAATAATTTAGCAGATTATCTTGAAGGTATTAATAGTTGGGTGGATGATATGGATGGGTATTTTGAGAATATGAAAGATTTTGATGCATTAGAAAAAATTAAAAAAAATCAACTTGATTGGAAAATTTTAGCTAAAATTTTATTAGCAGCAACTATGTATGAATAATTAAACTATCATAGATAAGTATTTGGAGTTATCTTTATTTTAATTGTGGATAACTTTAAGTTCTTATTTGTATTAATATTTTTGTATTATGATTTAATTTTTGAAACAGACAATCAAAAACATAGAGTTATTTGGAATAGTGAATTATCTTTCAGGGGAGGAGTATAAACCTGAAAAGCCAAGTCTAATTTATTTAAAACTCAGAAATTATTTCAAATAATATTCGTTTCCAAGGTGCATGTGCAAAGACAGAGCATTGCTCTGTCGGAAGCGCAAGGATCAAGAAACAGGTTTACATTACAACCGTTATCGATATTATTCGCCTTATGTAGGACGTTTTATCTCTAAAGATCCGATTGGGTTGTTGGGTGGTAATAATATATATCAATATGCTCCTAACCCCATAATTTGGGTCGACCCATTAGGTTTAACAAATAATAATTGTGCGCCTACAGAGCAACAATATCTGTATCGAGGAGTTCATGCGGAACATCCAGAGTTGGAGAATGCTAAAAAAGGTATTGTTAACCCTGGAAAATTAGATGGAACAGCTAGTGCAGATGCACATAATGCTGGTGGTGTACAATCAAATAGCCCATATACTTCTTGGTCAAGATCTAAGGAAGTAGCCGAAGATTTTGGTAAGAGTAAAGGTGAAGGTGGGGTCTTACTTAGAGTACCAGTTGGGGCTCCGAAAGAAAATGACAAATGGAAATGAGAATACTCACCAGATATTTGGGGAGAACAAGAGGTTTTAATGAAAGGAACTCGAAAAGGTGTTGAGGTGTTTAATTTATGAGTTTAAAAAATGAGATTTATGAATATATTGAAAGCAATAGAATTTTAATGAAAAATATTCCTGAATTTTCGCAAATTAATTTAAATGAAGTCCATTCTTTTGAATATTATGATTTGTTGGATTGTGAATATTTGGAGAATATTTTAATAATGAGGAAGAAGAATTTTGATGAGAAAGAAATTGAATATTTTCATTTGAAAGAGTGTATAAATGATCTCAAGAAGCGGGAGGGTGTAAAAGTAAAATGGATACCAATAAAGTTTAATGAAGCTTATGTGGTATTTGTTTTTAATCAAAAAAAAGAGATTTTAACTTTTTTTGGATTTAAGCCATAAGTTTAAACGAATGTAGATAATTTGTTATTGTAATCAAGGTTGGTCAAATATATTGAGATGTTGATTTAGATAATATTATCCTAAAAAGTATACTTTTCGGGAGGGCAGGACGAGAGCTATACTCGAAGTAGCAAAGTACAAAAGGAGTAATCTAAATATTTTTAAAATAGTGAACTCATTACAAAATATTTTCTTGTAAAGGTAATATTATGATGAGGAAACTGGTCTCCACTACAACCGTTATCGATATTATTCGCCTTATGTAGGACGTTTTATCTCTAAAGATCCGATTGGGTTGTTGGGCGGATTTAATGGTTATGCCTATGCACCTAATCCAATAGGTTGGATTGATCCTTACGGTATAAATAATAATCCTCTTGTAGGAATAGATTTATCAAATAAAAGTAGGAGTGAAATAGAAAATATTTTAAGTAATTCTAGTGAGGTAAGTTATAAAGGTGGTTCTCCTGATAAAAAATTCATGCAATGGAAATGGAATGATAACGGTGAAACAGCAGTAAGACTAGATCCACCAGATAAAGTTACATTATATGATCATGCCCATTTATATGATAAAAATGGAAATCCATTAGATAAAGATGGAAATATAGTTCCTCGTGAATCCCCTGATGCACATATTCCTATTGGAGGTTGTAAGTAATGAAGCTGGAACAAATTGAAACTGCAGATATGGATATAAAAAGTATAAAGATTTATGGTGATAAGTTTTATATTTTATTTTCAGCAGTTTATGATATATGTTTAAAACAATATGTGGAAAATGTAGAGTTGGTTTTTTTTAATTGGACTTCATTCAATGTTGAAATGTATGATAGTAGTATTGAAGAATACAAACAACTTGATTTACTTGAAATGAATAAAGGTAAAGATTTATTTACTTTAATTCAGGTTGTAAATATCTCTGATGATAAGGTTGAGTTAGAGGGCTTTAATGACGATGGTGCGTGGAATAAGGTTGTCTTTTTCAATACTTCTTATAGTTTGAATGTTATTGATATTGCTTGATTAGAAGTAAATATGAGTGTATTAAATTTTAAAAATAAAATAGTTTGGCTATTAGAAAATAATGGTAGTGATGAGGATGTTGATAATGTATTAAATGACTACATTAATGAAGGGGGACGTGAAATGAAGTTTATAAATCTTTAAATTAAATTTTTTTGATGGAAGAAAGTATGATTCAAAAAAATATAAAATTACAAGATCAATTCGATTATTTGGGTGAGTTACAAACAACAATCACAGGATATTGTTCACCTAATTCTATTGTAAAATTTAAAAATGAACCTACCACTAATATGGAGGATTTTTTAAGTTGTGTTCGAGGTGAAAAATGGAAGGTTTAAAATGGTATGTGAATGATAAATAATAACATTTTTTTAAAAAAACTTTATCCTTCTGGTATTGTTTTTCCTGTAAGAATAGGTCGCTTTAGTGTTGATCTATCTGGGTATTGTGATATCGATTTTCATGTTAGTGAACGACCAGGTATAGATATTAAAAAATATGGTTTATGGGGGGGGTTATAATACTGTTATTATAAAGCTTAAAGGACGATTGGTGGGGAGTATATATATTGAAAATTGGATTAAAAATAGTTTTGGTGAGTTGGTTTTTGAAGATAAAGGGAAGTATTTTGTTTTAAAAGTGCATAAAGATGATTTTGTTTTTTCTATTGAAATAGAAGGTTTGATATTTCAAGAATTGTCTGTTTATTTTGATGGTGTTGAATGATTTAATTAATTTGAGTTGGGGTGTATAAAAATTCCATTAAATAAGTTGGTGTTTTAGGGGGTGAGGTGAAGTTTAATATCCTTGATAAGTTAAATAGGCTTATGGGAGATTCTTTAAGTACAGCTTCTTTATTTGAGGAACTAGGTGAGATTTCAGATCTGTTTTCTCCTTATTTGAATGAGAAAATATTTGAAAATGATGTTTTAATCAAATTATGGGATGTTTTAGTATATATATATATATTAATAATCCACTGAAGGAAAATAGATCGGATGCTCTATCTGTTATTTATGATGTTTATATTTATGCTGTGAATATAGGTTTTTCTATAGATAAGAAAGAACTGATTAAACATTATCTGGAGTTGAGTGGTAACGATAAATTAGATCAAGAATCTAAAGAAATTTTAGAAGAAATTTTATTTGATATTTAATAATTTTAAAAGTTTGCTTAATTGAGGTTTAGTGATAAATAGCCTGTAATCGAAGAGGGGGCTGTGGTGGACGCCTATTTATTGGATAGATTATCAAAGTTCTATAAAGATAACCAAGAAATGAAAGGGGTTCCATTAACTTTGGATGATATTAATAATGTGGAAAATATCTTAAAAATAAAGCTTCCAGAGGACTATAAGCTATTTGTTAGTACATATGGTGGTTCATACGCAGGTTTAGCTATATATGGTTTGAAAAATGCTGAGATGATGGGGGATGAAACTGTTATTGAATTAACTAATAGAGCAAGAAAACTTTTAGATGATTTGAAAGTTGATAACTATATTTTAAAATCAGTAGTAGTTTCGGATGATGGTGCAGGTAACCCTATTTTTATAAATGTAAATGGAGAAGTATATATTTATTATGTAGATAATGGTGAGTATAATAAGTTGGGGGATTCTTTGGGTGATGTAATAGAAGAAAATTTCCATGAGTGGTAACTATTGAAGAGAAACTATATATGTGTAAGATTATGGGATGCAGGTTGTGTTAAATATTGAAAAATGAGTATAAATGAGAAAAAATTGTTAGATGTATATCAGTTGATAAATCAGTTCTTAGATTATTTAAATCAAAAGGATCAGCATCAACTTGAAGAAAAGTTTGAGTTGTCATCAGCAATGTATGAAGAAATTATTGAGGAATTAGAACGGAACTTTGATAATAATTCGTATGTTTTATCGTTGATACCCTTTAGCGAAATAGAAAGTGTAAAAGTAAAATCTCCTAATAGACCTATTTTTGAAATAGAGGATACCGATGAGGATGGCGAGTTTATTGTTGAGTGTAATATATACAACAAATCAAAAATAACTGATTTAATTTTGCAAGGTTATCTTGAATACGAGGATGGAATATTGAAATTTACATTGCCATTATTTAGGTCTTGATCTTAAAAAGCAAAAACTCAGAATAAGTTACTGGGTTTTTGTTTAATACAACATAGATATCGTTTATGATCTTGTAGAGTAAATTACCCTTAAATATTACAATGAAGTATCGGGTAGTGAGATATTTATACTTGTCAAAGAAATTATAGGCTATAACACTGATCAAAAAGTAGAAATTAACTGTATAACTTAATGACAACGGAAATTAATTTTTAGAGTGCCAGAGATCAGAAGGCGGTCAATTAAGTCATACTCAAACATATCGAGCAGACATTGGTTTAAACTATGAGGTAAAAGCCAAGAGGGAAAAAATGAAGTTTGATAGCAAAGAAAGCTTGATATTAGATATATATCGTTCCCAAATTTTATCTTTGTATATTAAAGAGTGGGGGCAGCCAGAGAATAGATGGATTTTTAAAAAAGAAAATGATATTCCATTAGAAATATATTTTTTCCCTAGGAAAGATAATGATTCTATATCTCGTATAGCAACAATTGGTATAGGGCTTATTAGTCAATTCAAGAAGCAAAAATTTAATTTTGAGTATCTTTTTGCCTTACCATATGGTTTTGTAGAGAAAAATGAAGAGATGATTGTGAAATACTTATTAGATATAGCGCTGCATCTTTCTAAGTCAGAGGCAGAAAGTGATATTAGAGTTATTTCAGAGATTAATGTTGCACCGAATTGTTTTTTGCAAAAATCAATTCTTGTTGATGAGGCAAGAGGAGAAGCAGAAGAACTTGCTGATATCTTTATAGCAGAAAAATTTAATAACGTTGCTTTGCGATGGGTAATCCCAGTCTATAAGGATGAAGCAGATTTTATATTGAAAAATGGAATAGAGGAATTTGATTGTTTAGAATCGAGTAGTAATCTTAGTCTAGTTGATATTAATAGAAATTCATTTTTAGATACTCTTATATATTGAAAATTACTGAAATATTTTATTATTTTAATTGTGTGGTTGAAGGTGTTTGATAAGTGAGGGATAGCTTGAAATTATTAAATGTTTATGCAGGAAAAACTAGCTCTGGTAATACTAAAGCAGAGGAAGTTCTTGTAGAAGATATAGATGTAAACACTTATAAGCTACTATCTGCCCCAGGCTTAGCTCTAAATTTAGCAAAAGGTGATATTTTTAAATTTTTTAATAGCGAAGAACCCGTAAAGGTTATACATCGAGGTGGGAATTTTAATATACATATTTATGAGGCGAATTTAACTCTTGAGGATTATGAAGATTTTAAGAATGAACTTTTAGACTATTTAGAAGGAACTATAGATGGTTTGAGTGGGAATAATATGGCTATTACTGTTTCCTCAACTCAAGGTATCCAAAGAGTAAATAGTTTTTTTGTAAAATTCAGTGAAATATCAGGTAATAACTGGGCTTTTACTAATATTTATAAAAATTATGAAGATTTTGATGATGAAACATTACTGGATTTGTGGGATAAAAAGTGTTAGTTATAAATTTTTAATCAGTGAATTTTTTGAATAATTAGCTTTTTGTAGTTTAATGGTAAGTGATGAGGAGCTGTAACTTAAATTTGATAAACTGGCTTGGAGTATTTTTAGAAAATAAATAACTTTATAGTGTTGGATTAATTTTTGAGATGAATGTGAATGCTAAAATTTTATTTTGATACTGTTCCAGATTTTATCGATATACCCGATAATTTTAGAAGTAACTCTGGAGTTATTATTATTGGTGAGAAGGATGATTTGTTTAATTTTTTTGATTTAGAAATTAATGAATATTTTTTGAAAGAAAATTTTTTAGTTAATTATTCTGTAAAAATTAGTGATTTTGATTTTTTGGAAAAAATTTTGGATTTTAAAGGTGCTTTTGGTCAAAATAAATATTTGAATTACAATAAAAGTAAATTTTACAGTGAAAAGTTTTATATTGATAAGAGTCTTTATTATTATGATGTTTCAAAGTATGAAGATTTTTTTGATGAAAACCTAAATTTATTCAGAAGTGGTTTTTCTGGTTTTTGTTTTTTTTCAGATAAAATGGTTGGTGATAAGGTTAAATATGTTTTTCCTTTGGATTTTGTAAATAATTATTACGGAAATATATATCTTAATTTCCCTGAGAATTTCTTGGATAATTGTAACCTAGTTAAAAGGGTTGATGGTTTTCTAATTAAAAAGGAATATTTGAATGGAACAGGAAAGATGCTAGGGATTGATTTTTATGCAAAGTATTTGATGGTCGATCGAAATGAGGTGATGGTGGTTAAAAGTTTAAGTTGATTTTTATACAATTTTTTATAAATACGGCTATTTAATTGTTGGTTAATTAAAAAATAAATTCTTTTTTATTTTAAGGAGGATTGTAGTGGAGGTCGGCGAGAAGGGAATTCTGCACTTAATTGATAAAAATATATGTGAATACAGTGAGCTTCAATATGCAATTTTAAATGGTGATGATAATATTCTTTCTGAAGGTTATTCTATATTTTCGCATAGAATAGGAAAGTATTATGAAAATTCTAAAATATTAGCGAATAGATTAACTTGTGATAATTATCTTTCTCTTTTAAATGATAAAAGTAAAGACGTAAGGTGTTCTGTTTTGACTCTTATTAGGGATAGTTTTACATTGTATGATTCTAATGTAAGTTTGATGGAGTGTATTTTAAATATTTCTGTTGATGGTAGTGATGAGGAAAGAGTGATAGTTAATACGATACTAACTAAAGAAGTAGTGAATTTTTATAAAAAAGAAGTTGATCGTATTTTGGTTGGTTTTGTTGAAAACTCTGGAGGTAAATGTTTTCTTGACTACTATACATTTAATTATTTGTATGAGTTGTTGGTTAGATTTGAGAGGAAGGATTTAATAGAAAGACTGCTCATGATAGGGAAGGATAGTAATATAAGTAGTATCAAAGAAGCATGCGAAGAAATAATTGAGAATTTAATAATAAAAAATATATGAAAATGATGTTTTTTGATTTTAAAGGTTTTTATTTATGATTGATTTTTTGAAATGAATGCTAATAACCTAAAGTTGATCGTGTTTACAAGCTTTCTAGGTGCTATTGCAAATAATGTAAGAGCAGTAGCATTCGACTTTAATAATGAAACTATATTTATTTATGGCTATTTAGATGTAGAACCCAAAGATGAAGATTATGAAATAATTGATATTGCTGTTACAGAAATAATGGCAGCTTATCCACAGTTTTTAAAACAAAAAATTTCTTTAGAAAAGTCAGAAACGCCAATAGGCAAGTTGCTTTCATATAAAGGTTGGGTTTTTTGCCGATATGAAGAGTAGAACTTTCTTTAAAGGAGGTATTATGTTGAAAGTTAATAAAACCTTAACTTATTCAGGTGATGAAATGGTAGAGGTCTTAAAAGAGATAGAGTATATACTAATTTCACTGCATAAGATGGGGTCCCATTATGCTGAAACCTTACCTGACTCTTATGTTGAGTATGCAAATGAAACTACTAAATTTATAGATGATAATAATATTTGTGAAAGACTATCAGGTATTAGAAAAATTTTGTCTAGCAAATTTGATACTAGTTTAGGAGAAGATGATATGGATGATTTAGAAAGAGCTTGTGAAGATATAGAGTATTGGATTCCGAAGAATGAACTTTAAGATCAAAAAATATATAGAAAGTTATTTGAAAAGTTTGAACGAATACGAAAATATAACGCTTTTTTTTATTTTTTTAATAGAAGTAAAAGATGATAATTTTTTAGATAAAAATGGTTTGTACAATATTCTTTTAGGATTGTCTAAAGAGATAGAGCAAGAATCCATTTTTTATGCAATATTAACAGATACGATGGACTATTTTGTTGGTTTTCATCCAGAATTGTTGGAGGGTAGTGATGAATACTGTTTTGTTAAAAGTTTAAACACTTAAAAAATTGGTAAGCTATGTTGAAAGGCGAAGCAAGGCTATTGACGATGAGTTTAGGTCAAGCGATTGAAGAAAATTTGGAAAAAAGAAATCAAATCATAAAAAGAATGAATCATGTCTTAACGCTCGATAAAGACTATATTGAGTTTTTGGAGAAGTTTAAAAACAATGAAATTATTCCCGATATTATCATTTGGGGATATGAAGAATCTTTAAAAGAGAATCACCATCTCCAAGAAAAATATCCAAAAATTGCCCAACAGCTGTGGGGGATAGGTTGCACTGGTCAAGGTGACAAGTGGTTCTTAGATAAAGAAGAAAGTCCAACAGTATTGTTTTATGATCACAATCAAGGGGAGTATCAGAGTATTGATCAATTTTTAAGTTTGAATATCAACTTTAAAGATTTTTTGACAATGGCGTTTCACTATCAAGCACTTGAACAAGAACTAGATAAAAATGAAAGTTTAAGCAAAGACGAACAAGAAAAATTTAAGCAAACAATGAGTACGATATCTAAAGATTTATATGCTTTGTATCCATTCAAATATTTCTAACAAATCATTTTCTTGAGTAGATGCGGATTGAGGAAGGTTGAGATAAAATTTAACTTGCCCAATATAACCGAGAAAATCTACATCCATGTATATTTTCCCAATTTAAACTTTATTGCCTTACCAGCTCCACTTGCCCAGTATGCCAACCACCACCTAAAGCCCGAATAAGATCTACACTAGCAATCATTCGACTGCCATGAAGCTGTGCAGCCAATTGCTCTTGCTGCAAAATGCTCCGATCCGAATCAATCACATCCAGATAACTAATGCTGCCTTCACGATAACACAAATGTGAAAGCTGATTGGCATGTCGGGATGACGCAAGTGCTTGCCCCTGTGCCTGTATTTGCTGATCCAGAATACGCTGATCAGACAAACCATTTTCAACTTCACGGAACGCATTCAGCACGGTCTGCCGATAATTAGCCACACTCTGCTCATAGCCTGCACGTGCCTGAGCAACGCCTGCCTTACGTTGCCCACCATCAAATAACGGTAAAGACAAAATTGTGCCCGCAACAGGGCCGAGTAAAAAAGTTCGACTCGACCATTTACCCAAATCGCCTAAACTTGCTGATTCATAACCTAGCGCACCAGTGAGATCCAGTTTTGGGAAAAAGGCAGCACGGGCAATACCGATGCGTGCATTATCAGCGGCCATAGCCCGTTCAGCAGCAGCGATATCGGGACGACGTTCAAGCAAGCTCGAAGGCAAACCCGCAGGCAGGCGAATCGCAGTAGCAGACAAGGGTTGAATGGCTAAGCTAAATTCAGCAGGCGCTTTCCCGAGTAATACTGCCAATGCATGTTCGGTATTGGCTCGATTCCGTGTAATGCTGAGTGCAGTGCTTTGGGCGGTCGAGAGTTCAGTTTGCGCACGTGAAACATCCAGATCACTGACGAGGCCATTGCGATAACGTGCTTGAATCAAATTTTGATTCTCAGTCAGTAATTTGATGTTTTGCGCATAGATGGCTTGTTCAGCATCGAATTGGCGAATCAGAAAGTAAGCCTGTGCCACGTCAGCTTGTAAGGCTAGCAGTGCAGAATGATACAACGCTTCCTGTTGCTGCACATCTGCGGTTGCTGCATTGACACTGCTAGCAATCCGTCCAAATAGGTCCAGTTCATAAGAGGCATTGGCTTGTGCCCGCCATAAGGTACGTGCAGATGTGGATGCATCCGAATCAAGTCCTAAAGAAGCGGGTGAGGGCTTTTGACGGGTTGGCCCAAAACCTGCACCAATACTGGGTAAACGTTCAGCTTGTGTAGCAGACCTTAAAGCTCTTGAGGCCTGAATATTGGCTGCTGCCGCCTTTAGATTTTGGTTACCAGCAATGGCCTGCTGTTCCAGATCATTCAGTTGCGGATCATTAAAAATACGCCACCATTCACCGCGAGACTGCGCATCGGCAGGTTGCGCAATGGTCCAATTGGGATCGTTCAACTTAGCATCGGCTTCCTTAAATTGCAGTGGAATAACCAGCTTGGCAGGCTGATATTCAGGTGCCAATGAGCAGCCTGCAAGCAGCAGGCTTCCCATCAGTGAGGAGAGTATCCAGTGGGGTTTGAATCCTGTCATGTCCTGCTCCTTAGTGATCGTGTGAACTGTGCAGTGGTGCTTCATGTACCGCTGCTGAATGCAGTTTATGTTTGCTGTTCAGGGTACGAATCAATACATAGAAGGCAGGCGTCAGGAACAAACCAAAGAAGGTTACTCCGATCATACCAAAGAACACCGCAACGCCCATGGCATGGCGCATTTCAGCACCAGCACCTGTAGATGTGACCAGTGGAACCACACCCATAATGAAGGCGATTGAAGTCATCAAGATCGGACGCAAACGTAAACGGCTGGCTTCAACCGCAGCATTGAATGCGGTCGCGCCTTGCATTTCCAGTTCTCGAGCAAATTCGACGATCAAGATGGCATTCTTACAGGCCAGCCCGACCAGTACCATCAAGCCGATTTGGGTAAAGATGTTGTTATCACCGCCTGTGAGCCAAACCCCGGTCAGTGCCGCCAAGATACCCATTGGCACAATCAGAATCACGGCTAATGGCAAGGTCAGGCTTTCATATTGCGCCGCCAAGACCAAGAACACCAACAGCACACTGATCGGGAACACCCACAATCCGGCATTACCTGCCAAGATCTTTTGATAGGTCAGATCGGTCCATTCAAATTTTACCCCACGTGGCAAGGTTTCAGCGGCAATGCGCTCAACCGCAGCTTCGGCTTGGCTGGATGAATAACCCGGTGCAGGACCACCATTAATATCGGCAGCGGTATAGCCGTTATAGCGCACCACCATTTCTGGGCCATAGGTTTGAGTCACATTGACCAGCGAAGACAGCGGCACCATTTGCCCTGCATTGTTACGGGTTTTAAGCTGTAAAATATCTTCAGGATTGGCACGGAACGGCGCATCGGCTTGGGCACGTACCTGATAGACACGACCAAAACGGTTAAAGTCATTCACGTATTGTGAACCGAGATAAATCTGCATGGTATTAAATACATCGGTCACAGCAACGCCTTGTTGTTTGGCTTTGACTCGATCCAGATCAACATTTAGTTGAGGTACATTGATTTGATAACTGGAGAACATTGGCCCCAATTCAGGTGCAGATTGTGCCGCTTTCATAAAGGATTGGGCTGCGTTATTTAACTCGGCATAGCCTAAAGCACCGCGATCTTCGAGCTGGAGTTTAAAGCCACCCATGGTGCCGAGACCCATCACCGGTGGTGGCGGGAATACTGCAATATAAGCATCTTGAATCGCGGCGTATTTCTGATTTAAAGCACCTGCAATGGCATTGGCAGAAAGATCGGCTGCTTTACGTTCAGCGAAAGGTTTTAAGGTGACAAATACAATCCCTGCGCTAGAGCTGTTGGTAAAGCCATTAATCGATAAGCCGGGGAAAGCCACTGCACTTTCTACGCCGGGTTGTTTCAGCGCGGCATCGCTCATTTTACGAATCACGGTTTCGGTTCGATCCAGTGAGGCACCATTCGGTAATTGGGCAAAGCTGATCAGGTATTGCTTATCTTGTGCAGGCACAAAACCACCCGGAACGATATAAGAAATCCCAATGGTCAGACCGAGTAGTACTGCATAGACACCCATCGCTGAGGTTTTATGCGAAATCACCCGACTAACGCCACGACCATATTGATCCGATGCGCGTGAGAATACGCGGTTAAACAGGGCAAAGAAGCGTCCGAAGACACGGTTCATCACGCGGGTCAGGAAGTCAGGTTTGGCATCATGACCTTTGAGTAACATGGCGGCCAAAGCTGGAGACAGGGTGAGTGAGTTGAATGCCGAAATCACGGTGGAGATGGCAATGGTCATGGCAAATTGTTTATAGAATTGGCCTGTTAAGCCGGTCATAAAAGCGAGAGGGACGAACACGGCAACCAGTGTCAATGCAATCGCGATAATCGGTCCACTGACTTCACGCATGGCACGGTAGGTGGCATCTCTTGGACTGAGTCCTGCTTCAATATTCCGCTCGACATTCTCCACCACCACGATGGCATCATCGACCACGATCCCGATGGCGAGCACCATCCCGAACAGGGATAGCGCATTGATGGAATAACCAAAGGCCAGCATTAAGGCGAAGGTACCAATGATTGAAACAGGCACTGCCAGTAGAGGAATAATCGAGGCACGCCATGTTTGTAAGAACAGGATCACCACCACAACCACCAGTGCAATCGCTTCAAGCAAGGTATGAATCACCGCTTTGATACTTGAGCGTACGAATTGGGTTGGGTCGTAAACGATATCGTATTTAATGGATGCTGGAAAATCTTTGGACAGTTCCGCCATGGTGCTACGCACTTGGTCCGAGACCTGTAAGGCATTGGCACCCGGTGCTTGGAAAATTGGAATCGCCACCGCCTGTTTATTGTCCAGTAATGAACGTAAGCCATATTGTGAAGCGGCCAGTTCAACACGGGCCACATCACCCAAGCGCGTTACTGCACCATCTGCTGCTGTTTTTAAAATAATATCGGCAAATTCCTGTTCGGTACTTAAACGGCCTTGTGCATTCACCGAGAGCTGTAAAGGTGAATTGTTTGGCGCTGCACCGATGGTTCCTGCGGCAACTTGAATATTTTGCTCACGGATGGCATTGACGATTTCAGTGGCCGTGAGATTACGTTGAGCCACTTTTTGTGGATCTAACCATACACGCATGGCGTAATCACCCGAACCAAACAGACCAACTTCACCTACACCCTGTAGGCGTGCCAGACGGTCTTTGACATTGAGTACGGCATAGTTACGCAAGTAGGTCATATCATAGCGATTATCCGGTGAGGTCAGATGCACCACCATGGTTAAGGTTGGTGAGCTTTTTAGCGTGGTCACACCGAGACGTTGTACATCTTCTGGCAAACGCGGCAGGGCTTGAGAAACTCGGTTCTGAACCAGTTGCTGGGCTTTATCGGGATCAATTCCGAGCTTGAAATTGACGGTAATGGTCAGGTTGCCATCGCTGTTGGCTTGAGACTGCATATACAGCATGTTCTCTACGCCGTTGATGGATTCTTCCAGTGGAGAAGCAACGGTTTCAGCAATGACTTTGGGGTTAGCACCCGGATATTGGGCACGCACCACGACAGAGGGTGGCACCACTTCTGGATATTCAGAAATGGGCAGTTGGAAAAGGGAGAGTAAGCCCGCCAGTAGAATCAGGACGGACAGCACCCCAGCAAAGATCGGACGATCAATAAAAAATTTAGAAATATTCATGAGGATTAACCTTTTGCCGAAGTTGGGGTTTTATCTGTAGGCTGAGGTTGTTGTGCTGTGTTATCGGTGATGATTTGAGGATTCGGCATAGGAACGAGTTGAGGTTTGACAGGATCACCCGGACGGATACGTTGTAAACCATTCACCACGATGCGGTCACCGACTTGCAGGCCGCTATTGATGATTTGTAGGCCGTCTTGTTGTGCGCCGAGTTTTACTTCACGGTATGCAGTTTGGTTTTTCGCATCGACTACCACGACAAAGCGTTTGTCCTGATCGACACCAATTGCCGTTGGGCTAATCAGAATCGCTGCGCGAGGTTGTCCACCGCCCAGACGAATGCGGGCATACAGTCCAGGGAGCATCACACCTTTGGGATTATCAAAGGTGGCACGAACCCGGATGGTGCCTGAGGTGGTATTTAAATTATTGTCGATCGAGCTGATATAACCTTCACGGCTAAAACCAGATTCATTGGCAAGACCTAAATAGACAGGAACTTGAGCCGAATTGCGTTGATTGCTGATGTATTTTAAATAAGTCTGTTCATCGACATCGAAAGAAGCATATAGACGTGACACCGAAACCAAACTGGTCAGCACCTGTGCGCCATTGCCTGCGGAGACCACGTTACCAACCGTGACTTCTGCACGGGAAATACGCCCACTGACAGGGGCAGTAATACGGGTATATTCCAGATTCAAACGGGCGGTTTCCACTGCGGCTTTAGCGGCTTGCAAGTTGGCATTGGCTGAGCGGGCTTCATTTTCCGCTTGATCGAGTTCTTGATGGGCAATCGCATTACTTTGGATTAAACTCTGGTTGCGGCCTAAGTTAGCTGAAGAGTAAGTCACTTGCGCTTCAGCCGAAGCCAGTTGTGCTTTGGCGCGATTCAGTTCTGCTTCAAAAGGCCGAGGGTCAATGGTAAACAGCAGGTCGCCTTTGTTAACTAAACTGCCATCTTTAAAATGCACGGCAATCAGTTTTCCTGAGACTTGAGGGCGAACATCAACCTGATCAATCGCTTCGAGACGTCCTGAATATTCTTGCCAGTCGGTAATGGTCTGACTGACCACACTGGCGACATCAACGGTTGCAGCAGGTGCTGCACTTGCTGTTGGAGTGGCTTTCGCATCTGCATTTTCTTGGAAGAGAATAAAACTGCCACCCGTTGCAAAAATAGCAAGAATGACGGCAGACAGCGTTAGCTGTTTGCGAGAAAGTGACATGGGATGCTCCTGGTTATTTGAATCCCTGTTTTCAGACTTTTTGTTGTGGTCTGTATGGGAGAAACAGGTTTATGGAATGAAAGGAGCATAAAAGTTTGTCAATTACGAATAAATATACTAAATTTGATAACACTATTCGTATTTTTATAATAATTGTTGTGTGAAACTGGAAAAATACAACAATGGGAGTGGGCCTGTGGATCTATTTCATGCAATGAGAGTCTTTAATAAAGTGGTTGAAACCAACAGCTTTAGTCTGGCTGCAGACAGTCTTGGGCTACCGCGTGCTTCGGTGACCACGACCATTCAGGGTTTAGAAAAACATTTACAGGTTCGTTTACTGAATCGTACCACGCGTAAACTAAGTTTAACGCCCGATGGTGCGGTGTATTATGACCGTAGCTTGAGAATTTTGGCGGATGTTGAAGATATCGAGGCCTCTTTTCATGACGAGGAACGAGGGCCACGAGGCCGTTTACGGATTGATGTGCCTGTGTCGATTGGTCGCTTGATTTTAATTCCAAGGTTAAGAGAGTTTCATCATCGTTATCCCGATATTGATTTGGTGATTGGCATGAATGATCGGCCTGTGGACTTGGTAGGCGAGGCGGTGGATTGTGCGATTCGGGTGGGAGAGCTACAAGACTCGAGCTTGATTGCTCGCCGTATTGGGACGTTTCAGTGTGCAACAGCAGCATCGGCATGCTATTTAGAAAAATATGGTGAACCGAAGACACTTGAAGATTTACAAAAAAATCATCAAGCCATTCATTTTTTCTCCAGTCGTACAGGACGTAATTTTGACTGGGATTTTGTGGTTGATGACCTGATTCAGAGTGTCAGTGTAAATGGACAGGTTTCTGTTAATGATGGCGATGCTTATATCGATTTGGCCTTGCAAGGCTTTGGCCTGATTCAAGGACCACGCTATATGTTGACCAATCATTTTGAAGCGGGAACTTTAAAGGAAGTGTTACCACAATGGACGCCTGCACCGATGCCAATTTCGGTGGTGTATTTGCAAAGTCGGCATCTATCCCACAAAGTTAGAGTCTTTGTCGACTGGGTGGCTGAACTGTTTGCAGGATGTCCATTATTAGGCGGTAGTGCTTTGCCGTTGGATCAGAAATGTGAGTTTGCCTGTGACCAAAAAACCAATCATGAATATACCATTCGGACTTTGGTGGAGCAGCATAATATTGCTGAGGCACGTGCTTTAAAGACTTAAAGTTCAGTGATGCAGTTACGAACTTAGTCATCACTGAATCTATAAAAATGCGTAAAAAGGAGATCAAAATGCGACGATCTTCTGCATGCGCTTTATCCGAAAAATGATAAAAGATAATCAAAAAAATAAAATATATGGTAAAAAAAACGCTCAACAAAAAGTTGAAATAATATTAAAAATCAAAGGGGAAATATAAGTGAATAAAATTTATAGAATTGTTTGGAATGCGACACATCTTTGCTGGCAAGCCGTGAGTGAGAAGGCCAAAGGTGGCGTTGTTGCAACGCAATCAACAACAAAAATCAAATCTAAAACCGCAGTTGCTCATACAGCAAAACTAGCAGCATTCTTTGCGATGAATGTACTGAGTGCAAGTATTGTATTTGCAGGACCAACAGGTGGCGTGGTTAGCTCTGGAACAGCGAGCATTTCAACCGCAGGTACCACCACCACGATTAACCAGTCCACCGCAAAAGCTGCAATTGACTGGAGCAGCTTTTCGACCAATAGCAATGAAATTGTGAATTTCGTGCAACCGAATAGCAGCTCGATTACCTTAAACCGCGTCACAGGTACAAGTGCATCCAACTTAAACGGTCAGTTAAATGCCAATGGACAAGTGTTTATTATTAACCCGAATGGGGTGCTATTTGGCAGTACCTCACAGGTGAATACCGCGGGTTTAGTGGCATCGACCTTAAACTTGAGTAATGCTGATTTTAATAACAATCTATTTAATTTTAACAACCCTACCAATAACAAAACTGTTGAGAACCGCGGCAAAATCACGGTACCTACAGGCGGTACGGTTGCCTTAATTGCGCCAACAGTAAAACAGACAGGTACGATCAAAGCACTGCAGGGTAATGTATTATTGGCAGCAGGCGGTGATATTACCCTGAATTTAAATAATGGTAGTTTGTTGGGTTACACCATTAATCAAGGTAAAGCACAGGCCTTGATTAACTCAGGTGGAATGATTCAGGCCGATGGCGGTAAAGTGATCCTTACTGCAAAAGGGATTGATGAATTAAGTAATGCGGTGGTGAATAGTGTTGGGGTGATCCAAGCACAAACGGTGAATAATGTTCGTGGCGTGATTGAGCTTGGCAGTGATTTAAGCAGTGGTACCGTGAATGTGAGCGGTACCTTAGATGCATCAGCCCCAAATGGTGGTAATGGTGGGCAGATTAAAACTTCTGCGGCAGAGGTTAATATCAATTCTGGTACGAATATCACGACACAGCGAAATAGTACCAGCAGCTTACCGCCGACCACCAGTGGCTGGGAACTGAAAGCTAAAAATATCGATGTCGATTTCTTTGGTGGTAGTGTCAGCAGTACCACTTTGGGTGATGCTTTAAATAAAGGCAATGTCACTTTGAATGCGATGGGTACAGCAGAAGGTCAAGGCAATATTAATATCAATGACGCAACCAGTTGGAATGCCAATACTGCACTGACACTAACCGCAACTAAAGATATTAACTTTAATAGTGATTTGGACTTAAGTGGAGATAAAGCCAAGCTTGCCATGAACTATGGTGCAGGCTCGGATTACAACTTAAATAATGGTGCCAAGATTAATATTAGTGGTTCATCCCCGACGTTGTTGATCAATGGAAGTTCTTACATTGTGATCAATGACCTAGGCGAAGAAGGTGATGCCAATATCAATACCTTGCAGGGGATGAACAATAACCTGACTGGGAATTATGTCCTGGGAAGTAATATTGATGCATCAGATACGGTGAATTGGAATGATGGGAAAGGCTTTGATCCCATTGGTAGTTTTGGCATCATCGTTACGATATTGAATGATCCAAATAATCCAGGTGGAATAACTGCAACTCAAACAACGATTGATAAACCTTTTACAGGGGAGTTTCATGGACTTGGGCATACGGTTAATGGACTCTATATAAACAGGCCTAGTCCACTACTGTATGAAATTCCGACACAGCTACCAGCAATTTTTGATGCTTATTCAGTGGGTTTATTTGGTGCAACGACAAATACGCTGAGGGATGTTGGAACGATTGAAGGAATGGTAAGCGGTACTAGTAATGTGGGGAGCTTGATCGGGTTCCAAAAATCTGGTGTCGTTAAACATGTATTTAGTTCCAATGCAGTGCAAGGAACCTCAGGAATAGGTGGACTCATCGGTGTAAGTGGCTACCGAGATGAAAATCATCAACAAAGCACAGCTTCTATTTTGAACTCTTATGCGACGGGTGAAATTACCCTGTTAAGTCTCCCTGATCCGCTTATTGGAACCAATGCTGGTGGATTGGTCGGTAAAAGCTATAGTTTAATTAAAGAGAGTTATGCGACGGGAAATATTCATTCAGAACAAAGCAACTCCTCAACAGTTGGTGGACTGGTTGGGCAGCAAATAAATAATGACATTATTCAGAGTTATGCAACAGGCAATATTTCTGGAAACATTGACAGCTTAGGCGGTCTAGTGGGTTCGTTATTATTTTCTCAAGGAAATACCAAAATTTTGCAAAGTAATGCCACAGGAAACTTGAATGGAAAATCTGCGGTCGGTGGCTTAGTAGGTTCGATTGGTCTTGAGGCTGTTTACAATAATCCGACGCGTGATATCAATGCGATTGCTTCCATTGAGGACAGCTTTGCCGCAGGTAAAGTAACAGCTACTGATGATAGCTATCTGTCATCAGCAGGAGGGTTAATTGCTTCAGTTAATGGTGTTGTCAAAGTTAAAAATAGTTACTCTACTGGAGAGGTGATTGGGACATCTAAAACTGGAGGTCTCGTTGGTTCAATCAGTAATAGTTTCCCAAGTTTGCAGAATAAGACTGAAATTGAAAATAGCTATGCAACAGGGAAAGTCACTGGAACCGAGTATACAGGCGGTTTGGTCGGCTTTAATTTATCTGAAAGTATTATCAAAAATAGCTCTGCTCAAGGCGATGTTCAGGGAACAAACAGTGTAGGTGGTTTAGTTGGATTTAATGCCACAGAAATTTTGAATAGTTCAGCTCAGGGGCATGTCACTGGGGAAAAAGATGTGGGTGGTTTAGTCGGGAAAAATTTACAGGGGGTAAACAATAGCTTTGCGACAGGCAATGTAACTGGAACCGAGAATGTTGGTGGCCTCGTCGGCTATAATGAAAAGTGGGCAAATGCTGAAGAGGGTGTAATTTTTCGTAGTTATGCCACTGGTTCGATTAACGGAAGTACCAGTGTCGGCGGTTTAATTGGCCTGAATAATTTAGGGCTTGTGTCCTCAAGTTATGCAACTGGCAATGTGAAGGGATATCAATATACGGGTGGCTTAGTTGGGAATACGCAAGGAGGGCATCTTCTCAATACCTATGCTTTGGGTAATGTTATTGGGCAAAACTCTACTGGTGGATTACTTGGAGGTAGAACAACGAATTACTTACCAAAAGTTGAAAATAGCTTTTCTTCTGGTTCTGTCAGTGGCGTAACGAATACAGGCGGACTGATTGGCAATACCAACGGAATCACGATTGATGTAAATAGCTATTGGAATAAAGAGACCTCTGGACAAAGCCAAAGTGCTGGCGGGTATGGAAAAACCACGGCTGAACTGCAACAAATTCAGACTTTTGCAGGTTGGGATATTGCTGATGTTTCAGATCCAAATTCAACTTCGACGTGGGTAATTGATGAGAATAATAGCACCCCATGGTTGCGCTATAATCACTAGTATTCAAAACAAGAATGCGTTGATAAAACAAGAGGTTTCGACCTCTTGTTTTGATGAATTGTTTATTTAAACGATGATTTCACCTGAATACTCATCGATTAAACACGTTGTATTCCAATGCTGCATCGGATTATGCTTTTGATAATGAAAAAATAAAACATAAGGTAAGCGATGTCGACTCAACTAAAATGGTTCATGTTCGGAACCAGTATTGTTCTCGTACTTGCAGGCTGTAGCGCCGCATCTAAATATCCGATTTCAGCAAGTTATGGCCCTCAACCCGTATTGCCCAAACCTCAATCGAGTTTAGTGCCTACTGTTAATATTGCTCCTGCTAAAGGTTGGCCGAAGGGAGTGATGCCGACGCCAGCAGAAGGTTTAAAAGTTCAGGCATACGCGCAAGGGCTAGACCATCCAAGATGGCTCTATGTATTACCAAATGGTGATGTGTTGGTAGCTGAAACCGATGCACCACCTAAGCCCGATGATAGCAAAGGGATTCGTGGAAAAATTGCGAAAAAGGTGATGCAACGTGCAGGGGCATCTTTTCCAAGTGCCAATCGTATTCGTTTACTGCGTGATACCAATGGCGATGGGATTGCTGATAAAAATACGGTTTTCCTCGAAAACTTAAATTCGCCGTTTGGTATGACTTTGGTGGGGAATACACTTTATGTCGCCAATACGGATGCCTTGATGCGTTTTCCTTATCAGGATGGTGCGACAAAAATTACGGCGCAGGGAACGAAAGTTTTGGAACTACCCGCAGGAAAACTCAATCATCATTGGACGAAGAATGTGATTGCAAATCCAGAGGGTACCAAACTATATCTCTCTGTTGGGTCGAATAGTAATGTGGCTGAGAATGGACTGGATAAGGAAGTTGGTCGAGCGCAGATTTTAGAGTTTGATATTGCCACTGGCAAAGCCAGACCTTTTGCGACAGGACTGCGGAATCCGAACGGAATGGGTTGGCAACCACAAGGTGGTCAGCTCTGGACGGTCGTAAATGAGCGTGATGAGTTAGGTAGTGATTTAGTGCCTGACTATATGACCTCAGTCAAAGACGGGGCATTTTATGGTTGGCCCTATAGCTATTACGGTCAGCACGTCGATACGCGAGTAAAACCACAAAATCCTGAGATGGTGGCCCGTGCACTTAAACCTGATTATGCTTTGGGAAATCATACTGCATCTTTAGGATTGGCCTTTTATGCAACGGAATTAATGCCACAGTATCGAGGTGGCGCATTCATTGGTCAGCATGGTTCATGGAATCGTAAACCGCATAGTGGTTATAAAGTGATTTTTGTGCCGTTTAGAAGTGGTCAGCCGTATGGGCAACCACAAGATGTATTGACTGGCTTCTTAAATGACAAAGGTGAGGCATATGGAAGACCTGTTGGCGTTGCGATTGATTTTTCTGGCGCACTTTTAGTGGCTGATGATGTTGGGGATGTGATTTGGCGTGTATCGCCTATCGCTCAAACCACGTACGAAAGTCCCATGCAAGAGCCTAAAAGCAGTCATTTAAAATAGTAAATGTTTAAAATAAAAATATGCTTAAAGCTTTAGTTTGAAGCTGGGTGTTGAAAGTCTTAGATAGACAGTTATGTATTGTTTTTGTGATTAGTTATGCATTTTTATTGTATTTGGTGATATAAATAACGCATTCGCGATAAGCTTCTCTGTGGAATGTCTATATCGTAATCTCATTCTCTTCCCCAAGGGTTTGAGATTTTTTTTGTTTGAAAAATATAGATCAATTATATTTAGACATGAAATGGAGGTTGTAAAACAGCCGATCAGCCTTATTGAACAAGGATTTGATTTAGATGCATTTGGAGAACTGATTTAAAATCTGTTCCCCAATTGATTTGGAATAATAAATGGGGGCTTATTTCTTTTGTTTAAAACGATATTTGCACTTTAAGCAACGATAATCCTGAAAAATATTCTTATCGACCATCACACCCGCTTTTTTTCCAAAAATATTACCAACGACGCCCCCCGTAACACCTGCACTGATTGCACCGACAAAAGTGCCTACCGTACCACCGACAATCACACCAAGAGGTCCAGCAACCGTACCAATTGCTGCACCTATGGATGCACCACCTGCAGCACCACCGACTGTACCCGCAGTCGTACCTGCGGCCGTCAGTAATACACCGCCCGTAGTTCTCAATAATTTGTCATGATTACGTGTTTCAATTTCAGTCGAACCACATTTAGGGCATTCGATAGGTTTTTCCATAAAACGATTTATCCTGTATTTCTTTATTGAGTCGCACAGTCGATTTTGCTCAATAACATGAGTGAGTCAATATCATACTTTGGAAGAAGATATGTTCTGATGAGAGAAATCAGCGACATCACTTTTTCAGTTTTGATTTTAGCGGAACAATGGCATAAGTATTTATGGTTCATGTAAATACTTGTACTTTAATAATTATCCAGATATCGAAGTCAGGATATCAGGGCAGAGCAGCATTTGCTGCGCACCTGATTCATTGATTTTAAGCTAAGGGTTAAACTTGAAGGGAGAGCATTGTTATAGTCGATTTTAGATCTGTTTGGTATGTAAAAACTCTTGTTTTTACAAGAATTTTTACATGATTTATTTAGGCTAAAAATGTTTCTTGCAAATAGCTCCAGACCATTTTTCCGTTAATTTCTTCAATTAAAGCGCATGAGCGTCGAATTAAAATACCTGTGTCTTTGGTGTGCTTTTCGGTATAGGTCAGAACAATTGCATCTTGTTTTTGCATTAAGACTTGCTCGTCATAGATTTCAATTTTGATATCAGGCATTTTCCCTTGATTGTTGCTAAATAAGCCTTTGACATCTTCAAGTGAAAAACGTTTTCCTGCTGCACCGACCATTTCAAAATGATCAGCAAAATAATTAATCAGTAGGGGAAGGTCTTGTTCAGCATGTTTTCCATTAAAAATTTTCTCAATCAGGACATGCATGCTATGAATGCTTTCGATTGCTTGTTCTTTGATAAGTGCCATATTCATTTCCATTGAAAATCGAGTATCTCGCTTTATTTTAAACCAAAAATAAATGTAAAATTCAATATAATTTTAAAATAAAATAAGCATCAGTATTTTTCACGATTCAGGAAACTTTGATGCAATATTTTAAAAATTATATTATATCAAACATTTAAACCATAAGTAATCATTTAGCCAAACGTTTAAGTCGCCAAGATCGCAAAAAAGGTATAACTTTATACCTGAAATATTATGGAAAATTCCATGTAAAAATAATAAATATAGAGAAGGATGATTTACCTTATTGAAGACAGAGCAGAAACGGATTCTGCTCATATTGTCTCTAATAAGAAGACGCATTAGAAAAATGGCATGGACAAGGAAGCAAAATGGATACGCAATCTACTGAGCCCAAACAAGCTCAATCAAATCTTTATGCATGGTATGTGGTACTACTGTGCATGTTGGCCTATATCTTTTCATTTATTGATCGACAAATACTGGCGCTGATGATCGAGCCGATTAAAGCGGATCTCGGGCTTTCAGACACGCAATTTAGTTTATTACACGGTTTAGCCTTTTCTCTGTTTTATGCCTTTATGGGCTTACCCTTGGCATATCTGGCAGATCGTTTCTCCCGTCCAAAAATTATTGCCATCGGGGTGGTATTTTGGAGTATTGCGACGGCATTTTGTGGGTTAAGTAAAAACTTTCTGCAACTGTTTTTGAGTCGTATGGGCGTGGGTGTGGGCGAAGCTGCTTTGTCACCCGCAGCTTACTCGATGTTTAGCGATATGTTTAGTAAGGATAAATTAGGACGTGCTGTTGCGGTTTATTCGATTGGTTCTTTTGTCGGTGGCGGGATTGCTTTTCTGGTCGGTGGCTATGTGATTGGCTTACTCAAAAATATGGATAGCATCATGGTTCCAGTTTTTGGTGCACTTAAGGCATGGCAAGCGGCATTTATTATTGTCGGGCTACCTGGTGTCTTTATTGGTCTATTGGTTTTACTCACCGTGAGAGAACCTCAGCGTAAGGGTCAGCGTCTCAATGCACAGGGGCAAGTAGAAAAAACCAGTATGAAGGATGCATTCAAGTTTATTAAAAAGCATGGTCGTACCTTCAAATGTCACTATTTAGGTTTTACTTTTTATGCAATGGCTTTGTATTGCTTGATCAGTTGGTCGCCTGCATTCTATATGCGCAAGTTTGGTCTTACCCCAACTGAAGCGGGCTATATGCTGGGCAGTGTGTTACTGGTGGCGAATATCCTAGGCGTATTTTGTGCGGGTTGGCTGAATGACTGGTTTATTCAAAAAGGTCGTAAAGATGCGCCGATGATTACAGGTGTGATTGGGATTGTGGGTTTGATCATTCCGATGATGGTATTTACGCAAGTGAATGAGTTATGGTTATCCGTGGTGTTCTTAGTGCCTGCAATGTTCTTTGCTTCATTCCCGATGCCGATTTCAACGACTGCTATGCAAATGTTGGCACCGAATCAGTTACGCGCACAAATCTCAGCGGTGTTTTTATTGATCAGTAATCTGGTTGCGGTTGGGATTGGGACGACATTGGTGGCTTTGATTACCGATAAAGTTTTTGAAAATCCACTGATGGTCGGAATGTCTTTGTCGATCGTGGGTACGATTTCCTGTGTATTGGCTTTTATCCTATTGAAAAAAGGCTGTCAGGCATTTAGTGACAGTATGCAGCAGGAACATGGATCTTGATTTGATGTTGCACTGAGGATGTCGCAGGCCCATTCTTCGTAATGGGCTTTGTGCTTTGTCAGTGAAATCTTTAGCAAGGGAGTGACGTGATGCAAGCGAGTTTTAAACTGGATCATTTGCATTATCTGGATGAATTTTTATTATTTAAATCTAATGATTATCAAACCATTAAAGATCAAATCAGTCACTATCTCTGCCCGCATCGTTTTGATGTCGAAGTACGAGAACCTCTAAATACGCGTTTGAATGGCTTTAGCTTTGGTAATGGCGCGCTGTACGATCTGAAATATAGTGCGCCAGTCATGATTAACATTGAGGATAGTGCTGACTTTTATTTATTTAGAATCACGCTGGAAGGACAATGTGAGCTCAAATTTGATCGGCAGCAGATCGTGCAATCTGCAGGAATCATGTCGGTCACCCATCCGCATACCCGACAGCAGATCATCACCAATCAGCATTGCCGTAATATTATTTTAAAATTGGCGCAACAGGATATCGAAACTCAATTATTCAACATGTTGGGATGTCGTAGCCAAGAACCGTTGCGCTTTAATTCTTCATTATCCTGTAGTTTGGAAGGGATCGATGCGATTATTGAAACACTGAATTATCTGTGTCATGCTTATTATAATATTCACAACTGGAGCTTTATTTCAGCCAGTTTTAGCCAGTATTTGATCGAGCTGATTTTGCTTAAAATCCCGAATAATTATACCGAACGGTTGAATGCTCAACGGCAACAACTACTGCCAAGCTATATGAAAAGAGCACAGCAATACATTCAGAAACATGTACAACTGACCATTTCCTTAGCTGATTTAAGCCAGTATTGCGATGTGTCGATACGAACCTTGCAAAAAGGTTTTAGCCAGTATTTACAGCAAACCCCAGTGGAATATATCCGTGAGCAGCGCTTGGAACGGGTGCATTTGGCTTTACAACAAGCACTATCTCATGAAACTGTCACCGATATTTTACTAGATCATGGCATCCAAAGTTTTGGGCATTTTTCCAGCCTATATAAAAAACGTTATGGCTGCTTGCCTTCGCATACTTTAAAAAAAGATGCCGTGCCAGTTCATCAAATGCGTGCGTAAATGGAATAACGCTTGCGTATTTGGATAAGCCACAGGTCGTGCTCTCTTTTATGCTGAATTGAAAATTAATCAGCAGGAAAGCAAATGAAAATTACAGTACTCGGTGGCGGACACGGATGTTATGCCGCAGCAGCAGAGATGGCGGAAAAAGGCCACGATGTAGTGTTATGGCGTCGTGACCATGAAGCCTTGCAACAGTTGGCTGCTACAGGTGAGCTTAAAATCAAAGATTATCAGGGTGAGCGCACAGTGAGTGTTGGCTTTAAAAACAGCCAGATTAATCTTTCGGATCATTTAGAAAAAGCCATCCGGCATGCCCAGTTGATTATTATTCCTTTACCCGCAACCACGCATCTGGATTTGGCTCAGCAGGCCGCGCCTTTCTTTCAAGCGGGTCAGGTGGTGTATTTACCGCCTGCAACCTTCGGTAGCTTTGTCTTTGCCAAAGCCATGCGCGAAGCAGGTAACACAGCTCAAGTGGCTTTTGCCGAAACAGGCACACTGCCTTATCTGGTGCGTAAGCATGGGGTCAATCAGATCGTGGTCAGTGGTTATGCGACTCGTTTACCGACTGGGGTTTTGCCAAGCAGCTTGTCCGAGCATGCATTTCAAATTTTAAAACAGGCGTACCCAAGTGTTGAGCCAATTGAGGACAGTTTAAGTGGTGCATTAATGAATGCGGGACCGATTATTCATCCACCGTTGATTTTGATGAATGCGGGACCACTCGAACATTTCGAAGCGTGGGATATTCATAATGAAGGGACACAATCGTCAATTCGCCGTGTCACCAATCAGCTTGACGCAGAGCGTATGCGTGTAAGGGAAGCATTGGGCTATGCTGCACCGCATTTTCCTCTAGCTGATCATTACAATAAAGACGGTGAGGGTGATGAATGGATGTATGGCCGTGGGGCACATGGCAAATTAACCGATAGTGGAGACTGGCGTGAAGATATCGACTTACAGACGCATCGTTATATGCTGGAAGATACGCGTCTAGGATTATCCTTTCTGGTTTCGGTCGGTCGTTGGGTGGGTGTCGCGACACCTGTGGCAGAAGGGCTACTGAATATTGCTTCTGCGGTGACAGGAAAGGATTTGTATCAGGAAGGACGGACTTTTGAGAACCTAGGGCTAGCCGATAAAAGTAAGGCTGAGTTGCAAGCGATCTTGCAGCAAGGAGTCTAAGATGAATCCAATTCAACAAGTTACGGTACTGGGTGCTGGTCGTATGGGTAAAGCCATTGCGCTTGCCTTTGCTTA
The DNA here is from genome assembly GCF_000369525.1 of Acinetobacter higginsii. GTDB lineage: Bacteria > Pseudomonadota > Gammaproteobacteria > Pseudomonadales > Moraxellaceae > Acinetobacter > Acinetobacter higginsii. Next base: position 2,230,224 of record NZ_KB850072.1, on the reverse strand, counting down.
TGCTGGACTCAAAGTGGCTTTAATCGATGCCCGACAACGCACGGAGGCTGAGTTTGAGCAATATCAGGCTCAGGTCCAAACTGACTTAAAACAAGAATTGCAATTGCTGGAAAGTATCCAGTTTATTCAATCTGAACAAACAGCTTTTATTTTGGATCTGGTTAAGGTTCTAAGTCGCACGGCTTCAATATCAGTCTTAGCCCATTGTGATCTAGTTATGGAAGGTGTACCCGAGCTCAGGCAAGCCAAAGAAGATATTTTTACTTGGCTGGATCAATATATTACGCCGACTTGTATTGTTGCATCGACGACGTCAACCTTTCTGGTCACTGATATTGCGCACATGATTTCTCACCCAGAACGGGTGGTGAATGCGCATTGGCTCAATCCTGCCTATCTGATTCCGCTGGTTGAGTTAAGTCGTTCTGAGCAAACTTCAGATGAGGCAGTAAATACCTTGAAAAGCTTCTTACAGGCAATTGGCAAAGTTCCTGTGGTGTGTCATGCCAAAGCGGGTTATATCGTGCCACGGATTCAGGCCTTGGCAATGAATGAAGCGGCACGGATGGTAGAAGAAGGTGTGGCTTCCGCAGAAGATATTGATATCGCGATTCGGACTGGGTTTGGTTTACGTTTTTCGGTGTTGGGCTTGCTGGAATTTATTGACTGGGGTGGTGGCGATATTTTGTATTACGCTTCACAATATTTACAAAAGGAGCTAGGCGAACGTTATCGCACGCCTGAAATTATTGCCGAGAATATGCGACAGCAACGCAATGGCTTACGCGAGCAGCAGGGTTTTTATAATTATCAGCAGATCGATATTGCTGCTTATAAACAACGGGTTTTACAGACATTTTCAGATCGGATTACCGCAAATCAGCTTAAACCGCCGTTTAATATTTTAAATCAGTAATCAGCTTGGTCCACACTTTTGCCCATCTCTGCATAGACATGGGCTTTTGTCGTTGCTTTAGCTTGAGGGCATTAAATCAAACAGCTTTTTTAATTGACCATTCAACTGATGCAGTTCAGCATCATCAAAGGCATTCAGAATCCCAGATAGGGTGACCTGACTGATCTGGTTAATTTGTTCAACCATTTCTTTACCTTTATCGGTCAGTTTCACCATGGAGATACGTTCATCCGATTCGGATGAAAACACCTGCACAATATCATCTTCAACCAAGCGATAAACGGCTTTGGTTGCCGTGGTCAGCTTGAGGGTAGAGAGGTTGGCAATCTCGGTAATACTGGCTTGTTCAAGCGCATTGGTGCTTAAAATAATTTTACGACGTGTATTGTCGATACCTAGTTTTTTAATTGATTTTTCAATAAGTTGTGTGTATTTACCATTCACTTGAGAGATCCAGAAAAAAGGATAGCTCTGTAAGCTGCTCGGTTCATTGTTGGGTAGAAATTGTTCTAAATGAGTAAGCATAGCCAAGTCATTACTTTTATAAAAATGGACATTCAGCATTATACAAAAATTAGAAACATTTTCTTTGTTCTTAATCATGAAAAATACTTGACAATTACATTACTTTTTCCGATATTTGTAATAAGTATAAAAATACATGGAAAAGTGAATGAATATTATTGTACAAGAGGTACAAAAAGGAGCAGGTGCTTTGAAAGTCATGGTGAAAGATTCCATTGATATTCAAGGTATGCAGACCATGGCAGGCAGCAAAGCCTTAATGCACAGCCAACCTGCAAGTACAAACGCGGAAGTGGTAAATCGTATTCTCGCTGCGGATTGCCAAATTACGGCAAAGACCAATCTGCATGAATTGGCTTTTGGGATCACAGGGATTAACCATGCCTTTGGTACGGCACTTAATCCGAAATATCCTGAGCTTATTCCAGGCGGTTCTTCAAGTGGTTCAGCAGCAGCAGTTGCGGCAGGCCTAGCTGATTTTACTTTAGGCACGGATACCGGTGGTTCGATTCGTATGCCCGCAGCATGTTGTGGGGTTTACGGTTTAAAACCGACCTTTGGCCGTGTCAGCCGTGCAGGTGTACATCCAGCAACAAGTTCATTGGATTGCGTTGGCCCTTTTGCAAATTCAGTCAAGATGATTGAAACCGCCATGCAAATCATTGATCCCACTTTCCATCAATCTACTGAATTGACTCAGGTACCGAAACTGGCGTGGCTCAATGTCGTTGCTGATTCAGTCGTCATTGATACGATCCAGCATTTTCTGACTCAAGCCAATCTGACAGTATCAGCTGTGACTTTGAAAGGCTTTGAAGCTGCTTTTAATGCAGGGATGCAGATCATTAATTACGAAAATTGGCAAGCCTACGGTGAGTTGACTGAAACAGGCTTGCTGGGTACTGACGTCAATGGGCGCTTGCTGAAAGCAGCCGACACCACATTGGCCCAAGTCAAACAGGCGGAGCAGGTGAAAGCAGATTTTACCGCCGAGCTTGATGCCTTACTGACTCATTACGATGCCTTGATCTTACCAACCTTACCGCAGATTCCACCTAAAGTTGCTGATGCTGAAAATACTGTGGCTTTTTTAAATCTTACTGGTCTGGTTCGACCTTTTAATCTTTCTGGACACCCTGCGATTTCAATCCCACTACAAACGAGTGAAGGATTACCTATGGGCTTACAAATCGTGGCGAAACACAATGCCGATGAATATTTATGTGCTGTTGCGAAATATATCGTGAGTGCAGCGCAATAACCGAAAAGGAATGAGGGAATGAATAACTTATCGATAAAGGAATTTGTCATGGGCACAACCACAACGGAATTAGAGCGCTTGTGTCAAGAAATTCGTGAACGTGCCTGCACAGGGGAGTTCGATAACCAAGCTTATGTCAGTCAGGATATCATTGAAAAACTCAAACAGATTGGCGTTTACCGTGCTTTGGTGCCGAAACGTTTTGGTGGCAATGAATGGTCACCGAAACAGTTTTGTGAATTGATTGAACAACTCTCTAAAGCAGATGGCTCAGTCGGTTGGGTGGCAAGTTTTGGTATGAGTCCGGCCTATTTGGGCAGTTTGCCTGAAGCAACGCTTGCGCAACTGTATAAAGACAGTCCAGACATTGTGTTCGCTGGTGGCATTTTCCCTCCACAACCTGCGGAAATTACGGATGATGGTGTGGTGGTGAGTGGACGTTGGAAGTTTTCCAGTGGTTGTATGGGCGCAGATATTGTCGGTGTCGGGATTTCACCACAAAAGGACAACGAAGCCCAAGGTTTACCGCGCATGGCAGTGATGCCAGCCAATAAAGCTCAAATCGACATGACCTGGGACACGGTCGGTCTGAAAGGTACAGGCAGCCATGATTTGGTGGTGAAAGATGTGCTAGTCGCGAAGGAGTGGACTTTTGTTCGTGGTGAACCTTCTAAACTGCCTGAGCCATTTTTTAAATATCCATCTTTGTCTTTAGCCACTCAGGTCTTAACCGTGGTCGGGATTGGTGTTGCTGCCGCAGCGATCGAAGAATTTCAAAAACTGGCACCGGGCAAGTCTTCAATTACTGGTGGTGCGGAAATTGCCAGCCGACCTGTAACCCAATATGAATTTGCCCAAGTCGAAGCAGAGTTTAAGGCTGCACGTGTGTGGTTCTACGACACCATGCAGATTGTCTGGAATGAAGTGCTTGCAGGACGTACGCCAACTGCAGAACAAATCAGTGACATGCGTTTGTCTTGTACTCATGTGGCACGAGTTTGTGCCCGTGTCACTCGCAAAATCCAGATGCTGGCAGGCATGACTGCGATTTATACCCACAATCCATTTAGCCGCTTTGTCAATGACACCAATGTGGTGACGCAGCATGCCTTTATGGGCGATGCCACTTTACAGAATGCAGGTTTGGTCAGCTTTGGCATGAAACCAGCACCCGGTTATTTATAAGTCTGATTGGATTAAAGATTGGAATGGCAAGGATGAATGACATGAATGCGCCAATGGATTTAACGGAACTGTTACAACGCCTGCAACAGCTTGAAGCCCAAAATGCGATCCGTAACTGTATCAATCGTTATATGGAAATTTGTGATGCCTTGAATGCCGATACTGACCTGAATGAATTGATGGATTTATTTGATCCGAACAGCATTTGGGAAGGGATTGGCGAGAAATATGCTCAGTCTTTTGGTCGCTATGCGTCTTGGCAAGCCATTTATGACATGTTCAAAAGCTATACCCAAAAGCAGTCGCATTTTGTCATGAATGCGCATTTTGTCAGCTCAGAGCAAATTTATATCGAAGCAGATCAGGCCAATGCCAGCTGGTTGATGTTGCAAACCTCAACCTTCCGTGATGGTCGTAGCCATTTAAATGCCGCCAAACTCACGGTGCAGTTTAAACAGCAACCCGATGGTCGCTGGAAGATCAAACATTTTCAGACTGAAAATGTTTTCAGTCGCCCCGTATCTCACTGGGACAGCATAGCCGCATTGCCAGTGCCGTCTCAGCAATAACCAATGGATAAACCGAAAAGGATCGTGGATATGAACAGTATTATTCCAATGCACAACATTGAGATGGATTACAACGAATTGGTGCAAAGTGATCGTGCCCATACCTCATTGTATAAGGACGAAAAAATCTTTGAAGATGAGATGGAAAAGATTTATTACAGCACATGGGTGTGGGTAGCACATGCTAGCGAGATTCCAGATGGTGGTAGCTATAAGACCATCAATATTGGCAAGCAACCTGTGGTTGTGGTGCGTGATCGTAAGAAAAAAGTGCATGTTCTGCTGAACCGTTGTCGTCATCGTGCTGCAACGGTCTGCGAACATAAAAAAGGTAAAACCAACAGTTTTGTCTGTCCATACCATGGTTGGAGCTATGCATTAGATGGCTCATTACGTGGTGTGCCTTCACCTGAAAGCTATGGCGAATGTTTAGATAAATCTGAGTTTCCATTGATTAGCCTGCGCGTTGAAGAATACAACGGCATGATTTTCGCCACCTTTAAACAGGACATTGAGCCTTTAGAAGATTTCTTGGGTGCTGCGAAAAAATGGATCGACTTGTTTATGAAACAAGGGGCTGGTTATCCAATCAAGGTCTTGGGTGAACATCGTTTCCGTTTTCCGGGTAACTGGAAAATCCAATTGGAAAATACGACCGATGCTTACCACTTCCCATTGGTGCACAAGTCATTCTTAAGTTCAGTCGATGAAAAAACCGAAGAACTGTTTAACTTTGAAAATCAGCCGGGCTATGTCGAAGACTTAGGCAATGGTCACAGTGTGATGGTGATGATTCCTGAACTGGTTGATTTAGATGAAGAGTTGATGGAACGTCCAATTCAGGAACGTTTTGAAGACTTGGCTCAAGCCTTGCGTGATGAAGGACATGAAGAACTGGAAGTGCGCCGTATTGTGCGTGCAGTGGGTGGTTCTGGTTTCAACCTGAACCTGTTCCCGAACATTGCCTGTTCAATGGCGTTCTTCCGCGTGATGCAACCGATTTCTGTCAATGAAACAGAGATTCATCATTCCGTCATTACTATGGATGGCGGTCCACAAATTGCCAACCAATATCGTTTACGTTTGCATGAACATTTCCAAGGGCCGTTTGGCTTCGGTACACCAGATGATTCAGAAGCATGGGAGCGTGTACAACATGGTGCCAATGCTGGTAATGATTTATGGATCATGCTGAATCGCGGTCTGCCAGGTGAAGTCAAAACTGAAGATGGCCTAAAGAGTGATGTCAGTGCTGAAACAGGGATGCGCGCTGCCTATCAGCAGTGGAAAAAGATGATGACGGCTTAAGGAGAGCGCCATGAAAATCGATTTAAATTTACTGAATGAAGTGACCGCTTTTATCTGGGCAGAAGCCGATATGCTGGACCATTCTGAGCATGATACTTGGTTGGACCTTTGGAATGAAAAAGGTGTGTATATCATCCCGATTGATCCGAAACTGACCGATTATGAAAATAATTTGAACTATGCCTATGACGACCATCATATGCGTAAGTTACGGGTACAGCGTCTGGAAAATGGTGAGGCGATTTCAACTGCACCTAAAGCCAATACCGTGCGTAGTGTTTCGCGTATCCGTATCGTTCAAGATCAAGAGGGTGAAATCATTTTGCGTTGTGCGCAGAACTTGCGTGAATTCCGTAAAGAAAACCTCAAGCATTATACCGCTGATGTGACTTTCCATTTGGTTCGTGATGCGGAACAAGGCTTTAAGATCAATCGTAAAATTATCAATTTAGTTAACTCAACCGATACCTTGGCGGGTATCAGCTACATTCTCTAGGAGCGAAAAAATGCAACAGGTTGTTTTAGTCACAGGTGCCGCTTCGGGTCTAGGAAATGTCATTGCCGAATATTTTGCAGCACAAGGGCATCAGGTGATCTTGTCTGCCAGTACTTTAGAGAAAGCAGAGCAAGCCAAAGCACGCAGTGCATATGCAGAGAATCTATTTCCACTGAAATTGGATATCTCGGTTGAGGCTGATTTTCATGCCGCTGTGCAGTGGATTCAGCAGACATTCTCAAAACTGGATGTGTTAATCAACAATGCCACCATGACCAAAGCAACGCCTGTCTTAGAGATTAGCGCAGCGGATTTTGACATGATCACGCAAGTGAATCAGCGTGGCACGTTTCAGTCTTGCCAGATCATTGGTAAATATATGGCTGATCAAGGTTATGGCCGTATCGTCAATATGGCATCTTTAGCGGGACAAAATGGCGGTACTGCAACGGGTGCACATTATGCGTCCACCAAAGGCGCAATTATTACCCTAACCAAAATCTTTGCCAAAGAGTTTGCAGCCAAAGGCGTGACGGTGAATGCGATTGCGCCTGGGCCAATGGAATCACCAATTGTACACAGCGTCGTGTCTAACGAAAAAATGGCGCAATTTATTCAAAATATCCCCGTCAAAGCTTTGGGCAGCATGGAATTTATTGCCGAAACCTGTGCGTTATTGGCCAGTCCAAGTGCAGCTTTCGTAACAGGGGCAACATGGGATATTAACGGTGGATTATTTATGCGTTAAGCCTTAGGCGAGATGCATATCAGGGAGAGAAATCATGACGATACTGTATAACGTGGTGGTAAAAAACCGTCATGTCGAAGGTGGGAATGTTGCAGTCATGGAGTTTGAATCTGCAAATTCGACCGTATTACCCAAAATTGAAGCAGGTGCGCATATTGATGTGCACCTTCCGAATGGCATGGTGCGTCAGTACTCATTGTGCCAGAACCCGAATGATGTCGGTAAGTTTCGACTCGGCATTCTACGTGATCCCGAATCACGTGGTGGTTCAGTATCGGCCTTTGATGAGTTAAAGGATGGCATGCAGATTCAGGTCAGTGAACCGAAAAACCTGTTTCCTTTAGTCAAATCCAAACATGCGGTACTGGTGGGTGGTGGTATTGGAATTACCCCCCTAATTACCATGGCCTATCAATTGGCACAGGAAGGCACTTCTTTTGAACTGCATTACTGCGGTGCAAGCCCAGAACGCTGTGCTTTTGTCGATGAAATCAAAAATGGCATCTTGGCGCCTTTCACGACCTTTCATTTTAAATCGGAAGGGGCGAGTCACCGTGAGTTTTTCCAATCCGCTATTCAAGACATTGATCAAGACAGCCATATCTATACCTGTGGCCCGAATGGATTTATGGATTGGGTGATCAATCTAGCCCTGACTCAAAACTTTCCTGAACAGCAGATTCATAAGGAATATTTTCAGGTTGAAGTTGAAACAGGTGGTGATGCATTTGAAGTGGTGGCACAGCAAAGTGGCAAGATCATTCTGGTCAATGCCGAAGAAACCATTTTGCAGGCCTTGGCACGTGAAGGCATTGAGATTGAAATGTCGTGTGAACAAGGCGTGTGTGGTACTTGCATGTGCGATGTGATTGAGGGGGAACCAGACCATCGCGATGTCTATTTTACCGATGAAGAAAAGGCCAGTAATGAGCAGATTCTGGTGTGCTGTTCACGTTCCAAGTCTGCACGGTTGGTGCTTGATATTTAATTGATTCGAGCAGCAGGCCAGTCTGGTGATTGGCCTCAATAGGATAAAAGATTCAGGAGAGAATAATGAATTCACTAAAATCAATGGATGAAATCACAATAGATCCAATGCAGTTCAGACGTGCTTTGGGCAATTTTGCCACAGGTGTCACCATTGTGACCGCGCAAAATGAACAAGGTGAAAAGGTGGGCGTGACTGCCAATAGTTTTAATTCAGTGTCTTTAGATCCACCGCTAATTTTATGGAGTATTGATAAAAACTCATCCAGTTTTCCTGTGTTTGAACAGGCCTCACATTTTGCAGTGAATATTCTATCGGGCTCGCAGATTGAGTTATCCAATAAATTTTCACGCCGTAATATCGATAAGTATGAAGGCACCAGTTATCAGACGGGTTCGGGTCAAGCGCCTATTTTAGACCACTGTTCTGCGGTATTTGAATGTGAACGCCATGAGATTATTGAAGGTGGAGATCACTGGATTATTATTGGTAAAGTGGTACGTTTTCGTGATGAAGGACGCAGTCCGCTGGTGTATCACCAAGGGGCTTATTCGGGCGTGATTCCACATCCGTTATTGCAGTTAAAAGACACCGTTGAAGCTGAAGATATTGGTGAAATGCATCAAGGGCATTTATATAGCAATGTCTGTTATCTGATGAGTCGGGCTTTTAAATTCTATCAAACTGATTATATTCCCAAGCAGCTAGTGACAGGATTCCGCACCAGTGAAGCACGTTTATTATTGGTACTGGGCAGTGGTACTGCGTCGAATAAAGCAGATTTGCCGCGTGATATTGCCATGCCGATGCGTGAAGTGGAGCAGGCAGCGACCATTCTGAAAAAAGATGGTTTGCTGATTGAGAGTGACGGCTTTTTCAAACTCACCGAAAAAGGCAAGAAAACTGCGCATTATCTATTTGATATCGCGGATAGCCATCAAAATGAGGTGTTTGAAAAATATTCTGATGAGCAAAAGGAGACCTTTATCACCATGCTGAGAGACTTTGCTGGTGTAGCATAAGCGGAGTGAAGCTGATAAATTGAGTTCCATTTATCAGCTTTGGACCGAGCTGATTCTAATCAAAAAAGAATTCCAAGGATGAGGAATTTTTGGCACGCAACTTGTTTATTGATCAAACATGATTGCATACAAGCCAAAACAGAGCAGCAGTGCTAAACAACAAACTTTAGCAATTGTGCAGCACAGGGGAGCGAAGGGATGAACCAATATGTGAGTGATGCACTGTTAATGTGGACACATCATATCAAGAATGTGTGCGGCAATTTTGAAACAGATTTTGATGGCACACGGAATTTATTTATTGGTGAAGTGCAATGTTTTTTACTGGGTGATACCGAGATTGCCTTTATTAAAAATAATGCCAATAAAATCGTCCGAAAGGCGGATGAAATCGATCGGGTCAATAATCGTTTCTGTTTTTTGATTTTGCAGAATTCGGGCAAGATGTTGCTGCAATATAAAAATGAAACTTTGACCTTAAATGAGGGTGATATTGTCTTGGTTGATCCCGTCGAAACCATTTCGATGTTTCCACAAGGTTTAGTCAGTCAAATTTCAGTGCATCTGTCACGGGAAAAGTTGCTGAAAGAGAATATTAGTTCTGAATATTTTGGTAAGTTGATCACCCAAAATATGAGTGGTTTTTTGCTTAAGAATATTTTGAAAAATATGTCGCCTGAAAATATCAAGCTTTGGTATGCATCGGAAGATGGTAATGCCTTTGAAGATGCGTTGATTGCCCTCATCAAACCGACCATTAATTATAAAAACATCAATAATAATCAGAATCATCTTTTGGAAAAAGCCGAGCGCTATATTATTGAAAATCTGACAAAACCTGATCTCTCTCCAAAGTTGATTGCTGCACATATCGGGGTATCGTTACGGCATCTGTATCGATTATTTGTGCAAGAAAACCTATCAATTAATAAATACATACAGATCAAACGACTCGAGAAGGTCAAAACAGATCTGTTGGATAAAAGAAACAAGCAGAGTTCGATCACTCAAATCGCGCTGAAATGGGGCTTTTGGGATGGTGCTCATTTTTCAAAGATCTTCAAAAAAACCTATGGCATCTCTCCGAAAGAATTTAGAGAAACGATGTTGGCTTAAACATTTTAGATGTCATTTTTAGACAAGTTCCGCGTCATTCTTGGACAAGCTAGACCCATGCAACTGTGTTGAAATTAAACCAATAAGGGAAGATTAAAGCGCTTCAATCGGCTTGAAATATGAAGTTGATTTTAGCCGCTGCACACAGAGCAAAGAGCATTTTAACGATCTGATACAGATCGCTCAGGGATAGATAAAAAAGGATCAACGTGATGCGTAAACAAAGATTATTCAAAGAGATACAAAAAATACTGGCGTTTAACCTATCCATCGCTGCGAGTTTATGTGGTGTTCATAGCGCCGCTTATGCGCATGGTGAGGCTGCCGAATTGGTGCCACTCTATCAAAACATGAGTGAGCAGGGTGCCAAAGTGGTCAAGGATGACTTCACTAATAGCTATACCATCTCCAAAGGTTCTATAGTGGTCAGAGCCAAACCCAATTCAGATCAGGTCTTGGTGAATGGAAAACCCTTAAAGCTGAGCGTCCCAGTATTAATCCAAGACGGTAAACCTGTTATTGGGAAAGATTTTTTCAATGAAGTATTCCAGTCGGGTTTAGATCAAACCTTTAAAATTGAAAATACCTTTCATCCGCTCAATAGCCTAAATATGGCAGAAATCAAAAAGACCTTTGACGTCATTAATCGCTCAAAATATGCCTATAAAAATATGCGTTTTGCCGAGTTGAAGCTGAAAGAGCCAGAAAAGGCCAAAGTCTGGGATTTCTTTATTAATCATAAAGAGTATAAAGATGACCGTGTGGCGTCATTCATTTTATTGAAAGGCAATCAGGCAATTGAAGGTGAAGTGAACCTGACGACGCAACAGGTTAGCAAATGGAATGTATTAAAAGACACGCATGGCATGGTGTTACTGGACAACTTTGAGACCGTACAGCGTGTGATTGAGGCCAGCAAAGAATATCAGGACGCTTTGCGTAAACGTGGTATCACCGATGTGAAGAAAGTGATTACCAATCCATTAACTGTCGGCTATTTTGGCGGTAAAGATGGTTTAGATAAACAACTGAATGTCTTAAAAGTCGTATCTTATCTGGATACAGGAGATGGTAACTATTGGGCGCATCCGATTGAGAATTTGGTCGCAGTGGTGGATTTAGATAAAGAAAAAATTATTAAAATTGAAGAAGGAGCGATGATTCCTGTACCGATGACAGATCGGCCTTATGCCACCAAGAATACCCAGCCACCGAAAATCAAACCTCTCGATATCAGTGAACCTGAAGGCAAGAACTTTACCATTACAGGACAAACCGTACATTGGGGGAATTGGTGTTTCCATGTCGCACTAGACTCTCGTGTTGGCCTGCAACTTTCAACCGTGACCTATAAAGATAAAGGTGTAAAACGCAAGGTCATGTATGAAGGTAATCTGGGCGGCATGGTGGTTCCTTATGGCGACCCAGATATGGGCTGGTACTTTAAATCTTATCTGGATTCAGGCGAGTATGGCATGGGAACCCTAACCTCAAATATTCAACTGGGTACCGATGCACCAGAAAATGCGGTGTTACTGGATGCAGTGATTGCCGACTACAAAGGCCAGCCACAAATTATTCCAAATGCCATCGCCATTTTTGAGCGTTATGCAGGACCTGAGTACAAACACCAAGAAATTTTTGGTGATCAAGACGCAAGTGAAGCACGCCGTGAACTTGTCGTGCGTTGGATTAGCACAGTGGGTAATTACGATTACATGTTTGACTGGGTCTTTGCCCAAAATGGCGTGATTGGCATTAATGCAGGTGCAACGGGTATTGAAGCGGTGAAAGGCGTTAAAGCACGAACTATGCATGACAGTACCGCTAAAGAAGACACCAAATATGGCACCTTGATTGACCATAATATTGTCGGAACCACGCATCAACATATCTATAACTTCCGCTTAGATATGGATGTAGATGGAGAAAATAATAGCTTTATGCATATGGACCCTGTGGTGAAGGCCAATGACCGAGGTGGTGTTCGTACAAGTTCGATGCAAATTGACAGTAAAGTGATTAGCAATGAGCAAAACGCGGCTGAAAAATTTGATCCATCGACTATTCGTTTACTCACCAATTTCAACAAGGAAAATAAATTAGGCAATCCGGTTTCTTACCAATTGATTCCGTTTGCGGGCGGAACTCACCCAGTGGCGAAGGGTGCTAATTTTGCCCCGGATGAATGGCTATTTAAACGCCTTAACTTTATGGATAAACAAATTTGGGTGACACAATACAATCCAGATGAACGCTATCCAGAAGGGAAATATTCGAATCGTTCAACTCATGACACAGGTTTAGGTCAGTTTATTCAGAACAATGAAAATATTGAAAATAAAGACCTTGTGGTCTGGATGACCACAGGAACCACCCATGTGGCACGCGCTGAAGAATGGCCAATCATGCCGACGGAATGGGTTTATACCTTGATCAAACCTTGGAATTTCTTTGACAACACCCCAACGTTGAACTTGGGTGATGAACAGGAACACGCTCAGCACGAGCATCACTAAAACGCAGATCAAGTGACATGGGTAATCCAAGATTACCCAGAACTGAGCGTTAAGTAGATCGCTGACAAAAAAGGAATTTTGTATGAAAACCTTACTTTCTCAAATCGTGAGAGGGACGCTGCTTGTCTCATGTTTTTCAACTGCATATGCAGGTGAGCTTGAAATTAAACCGATTTTTGAAGCCACTTTTGGTGCTTTTAGTAGTGCTAAAAGCTATAACGGTGAAAACATCGATGACCAGCGGATCAATTGGCAAGAAGGCCATCTTAAATATGGTGCCAAAGGGCAGCAAACTTTTCAAAACCATCAGTTCTATGCCAGTTTAAGCGGGATCAGCTCAGCAACATGGGGTGATGGTGATGCTGGTCAAAACAGTAATGGTCAAGAACATAAAACCGATGTGAATGAATGGGTGATTGGTTTTAAAGATGGTAGCCATAAAGATGAATTGACGACCTATAATTTCAGTATCGGTCGGCAAAATATCATGATCGGTGATGGTTTTTTTGTTGCGGGTGATGCCTTAAATCTGGGTAAAGCACCTGCGGATGGGGCACTCGATCGAGGTGGGGCTTATTATTTGGCAGCTCGTCGCAGCTTTGATTTTACAAGTCTGCTTCAATACAAACCGCAACAAGATACAACGCTAAAACTGGCGTATTTAAAGTCGAATAACAAAGCACAATTTTCATCAGAACTGTTTGTGACGGATCTGATGTATCAGCTTAAAGATAAAGGTGTTGGGTTTACTTATTTAGATGTATTAGATCTTGAAGATGCTGAACAGGTTTCGGGGCGCGAAGATCTTAAAAACTATGCTTTACGTTTGAATTATCAAGTCTTGCCTGAACTGCAACTGAAGTCTGAATGGGTGGTTCAGGATAAACAGGACAGCACGGAAAATGCAGGCTATCTGGGACTGAACTATAACTTCTTATCTACAAAATATACGCCGTCCCTAGGTTATCGTTTCAGCCATTTTTCCGATCAGTACGACCCCATGTTTTACGGCAATACGGTTGGATTTGGAACATGGTTTCAGGGAGAAGTCGCTGGAAACTATGCAGGGCCATTCAATAAAAATGCCGATATTCACCAAGTTTCTTACAGTATTAATTTAAAAGAAAATTTTATGCTGGGTGCATTGGCTTATAAGTTTCAAACCGTAAATAAGTTATTGGCAAATGTGGATGGGCATGAGCTGGATGTGTTTTCAGTCTGGTCAGTCAATAACAAGCTCACCGTTATTCCGCTGATCGGACTATATAAGCCAAAGCATGATATCCACAGTGGTGGCACTCAAAATTATGATGACAAAACCAATTTATATGCCCAGTTGATTCTGCAATACATCTATTAAATCAGTGCGAAGCAGACCGTATTTATTGGCGGTGCATTCATAGAAATAAAATGAGGGTGAAATCAGATGAATACACAATATGACTATATCGTGATTGGTGCTGGCTCGGCAGGCTGTGTGGTTGCAGCACGACTATTAGAAGCCAAGGCTGGGCGTGTTCTCGTTCTAGAGGCAGGAAGTCGAGATAGCAGTATGTTTCATACCATACCTGCCACGGTGGTTAAAGTATTCCAGCAGAAATCATGGCAATACATGACCGTCCCACAAAAGTATTGTAATCAGCGAGAGATGATCCTTGCACAAGGCAAAGTGTTGGGAGGTGGAAGCTCGGTCAACGGGATGATCTATTGTCGAGGTCAACGTCAGGATTATGATTTATGGGCCTCGGAATGGGGATGTAATCAGTGGTCTTATCAACATGTACTGCCTTTTTTTAAAAAGGCAGAAAAAAATGAAAGTCTTGCTGATGAATATCACGGACAAGATGGCATTTTACCTGTCAGTGAAAACCGTTATCGGCATCCTTTGACGCTTGCTTGTATTAAAGCAGGTCAGCAAATGGGCATGAATTACGTCAATGATATGAATGGTTGGGATCAGGCGGGTGTAGGGTTTTATCAAACGACTACTCAAAACGGTTCTCGGGCGAGTACCTCAAAAACTTATTTAAAGTCAGTCGAAAACCACCCAGACCTTACAGTGATTACGGATGCTTTAGTCCATAAAATTGAAACTCAAGGTGATCAGGTTACTGGGGTGACTTATAGTGTTGGCGGAAAATCCCCCATTACTGTACAGGCTCAAAAAGAAGTCATTCTGAGTGCTGGTGCAATTGGCAGTCCTAAGGTTTTATTACTTTCGGGAATTGGTCCAAAACAGCATTTAGATGAACTCGGCATCGAATGTATAAGTGACTTACCTGTAGGTGAGAATTTTCACGACCATTTGCATATGTCGGTTAATGCGACAGTAACAACCAATAATAGTCTGCTCGGTGAAGACCAAGGTTTAACTGCGGTACGACACTTTTTACAGTGGTGTTTTACACGTTCAGGATTGTTAACCACCAACATTCTAGAAGGTGGTGGTTTTATTGACACCAATAACAATGGTCGACCTGATGTCCAATTTCACTTTTTACCTGTGCTGGATAATTTCGATAATACCCCTGGTGAAAAAGACACAGCTCAAGCACATGGACTGACGATTAAAGTCGGACATATACAGCCAAAAGCACGTGGGACTTTACGTTTAAGCAGTAAAGATCCGAATGCAATGCCGATTATTGATCCAAACTATTTAGGCCATCAAGACGATATTGAGGCCAACATTCGTGCGGTACAGGCTGGGCTGCGCTTATTACAACAATCTGCCTTAAAAGCTATTGTCCAAGACATTATTGAGCCTGCAAATATTGATCCTGAGAATGTTGCCGCGATTGATGCATGGATGCGCCAGAACATTAAAACGGTTTATCACCCTGCGGGCAGTTGCAAAATGGGCAATACACCAAAAGATTCAGTCACAGACCAGACGCTTAAAGTACATGGCTTCCAAAATTTACGCGTCATTGACTGTTCGATTTGCCCACAAGTTCCAAGCGGAAATACCAACGCAATTGCCATCATGATTGGCGAGCGTGGTGCTGAATTCATTTTAAATCAGGTCGCTTAATTGCTGTGATTGCAATATTTAGATATTCAAGAGGAAAAAATAATGAGTGAAGTACAGATTCTAGCAAGTGTACAGCAATTTATGGCTCGTCAGCATGGTCACTTTATTGATGGTCAAACCATTCCCGCAGAAACATCAGAACGGATTGAGTTGATTAACCCTGCCACAGAACAGGTGGTTTCAACCATTGCTATCGCGACTCAAAACGAAGTTGAAAAAGCGGTTCAGAGTGCGCATGAGGCCTTTCATCATGCTTGGGCCAATACGTCACCTTATGAACGTGGTTTAAAGTTAAATAAATTAGCTGATTTAGTGGAATTACATGCTGAAGAGTTGGCGCAGTTGGAAACTTTGACTACGGGGAAGTTGATTACTCTGGCTCGGCATTTGGAAGTGGCTCAAACAGTGGTGTTTTTAAGGTATTTTGCGGGCTGGGCAACCAAAATTCATGGGCAAACCATGCAACCCTCAATTCCCTGCATGAATGGAGAAAAATATACAGCCTATACCTTACGGCAACCTGTTGGCGTGGTGGCAGGAATTGTGCCATGGAATTTTTCACTGATGATTGGATGCTGGAAAATAGGTTCAGCATTAACCACAGGTTGCAGCATCGTACTGAAACCAAGTGAATTCACCACTTTGTCATTATTACGTTTGGCTGAACTTGCAATTGAAGCGGGAATTCCAGCAGGAGTGATTAATGTGGTCACAGGTAAGGGGGAGACAGGACAATATTTAATGAATTCACCTTTGGTGAAAAAAGTCTCGTTTACGGGCTCGGTTCCGACAGGCATTGCGATTGGTCAACAAGCGATGAAGAATGATCTTACTCGGGTCAGTCTGGAGCTCGGTGGGAAAAATGCCGCAGCCATTTTAGCGGATGCCAATCTTGATGAAATCCTACCAACCTTGTTACAGGCAACTTTTGTACATCAGGGGCAGGTCTGTGCAGCACCAGAGCGCTTCTTTGTGCATCAGTCCAAATATGATGAATTTGTAGAAAAGGTAACAGGAGCAATTCAACAGATAAAAATTGGTTCGCCTCTGGATGAATCTAGCATGTTTGGGCCACTTTCCAATAAACCACACTTTGAAAAGGTTAAACATTATCTCGACCTTGCACAGCAAAAGGATCAAGTGATTTGTGGTGGTCAAGCCATCCAAGGTATTGGGTATTTTGTAGAACCGACATTACTAAAAGTGCAGGGGATGGATGATCCTTTATTTATTGAAGAAACCTTTGGTCCTGTGGTCGATGTGATTCCTTTTGAAAGTGATGAAGAGTTGATTTCAATGATGAATCAGTCACGTTTTGGTTTAACCGCAAGTATTTGGACAAATGACTTGTCTAAAGCTTTGCGTTTAATTCCTAAAATTGAAGCAGGAACATTATGGGTCAATATGCATACCTTCCTAGATCCATCTGTACCATTTGGCGGGGTGAAAGCTTCTGGTCTTGGTCGAGAGTTTTCTGATGCATTCATTGATGATTATACGGAGCTTAAATCAGTAATGATTCGGTACTAACTTTATGAAGAACATTAAAAAATGGCCGTTTCAGGCCATTTTTTAATAATTGACTTTATCAGTTAATCCGTCAGAAAGTCCTTTAAAATCTGATTGAAGCTTTCTGCCTGCTCAATATTTGAAATATGTGAGGCATTGATTTCGACCAGTTTCGATTGTGGTATCTGTTGTTGCATAAATTGACCATCTGCCACTGTAGTGACAGGGTCTTGCGTCCCTGCAATCACCAAAACTGGAATGTGGATGTCTTTGAGTTGATCACGGACATCCGCCTTAGCCAAAGCCTCACAACAATTGGCATAACCATTTGCGCTGCCAGCACTTAAGTCGTTACACAGATTATTGACAACTGAAGGATGACTTTGGATAAAGGGATCTGTAAACCAGCGTGAAGCTGCTGTGGTAGCGATTGGAACTAAACCCTGCTTTCGAACCAGTTGGGCACGATCCAGCCATGCTTGTTCCTGTCCAATCTTCGCAGCGGTATTACTCACAACTACACGCTGAAAACGTTCTGGATAATGGATGGCAAGCCATTGACCTGTTATTCCCCCCATGGAAATACCACAGAAATTGGCTTTTTCGATCTTTAAATGATCGAGCAGACCAATTACATCTTCCCCCAATTGTTGCAGCGTATATGGGCCTGTTGGTGTTGAAGATGAACCATGACCGCGTGTGTCATAACAAATCACATAAAAGTGTTCTTTAAAATAATTGAACTGCTTTTGCCACATACCATAGTTAGTGCCCAAAGAGTTGGAAAACAGCAGTGCAGGGGAGCTGGGATCGCCAAAAGTTTGATAGTTGATCTGTGCATCGGCGGATTGAAAAACTGACATTCACTCTTCCTTAATTTTGTTCGATACGTTGAATAATCAAGGCAATCCCTTGACCAACACCGATACACATTGAACACAAGGCATACTGGCCTTTGATCTGTTCAAGTTGATTCAATGCGGTGGTGACTAGACGCGCACCCGAGGCACCTAAAGGATGACCCAAAGCAATCGCACCCCCATTTGGGTTGATACGTGCATCGTCATCACTCAAACCTAAATCACGGGTCACTGCTAAAGCTTGTGCGGCAAAGGCTTCATTTAGTTCAATCACCTCCATTTGTTCTAGCGTGAGATTGGCCTGTTTTAGTAATTTCTTAATCGCAGGTGCAGGTGCAAAGCCCATAATCCGTGGTTCAACCCCAACTGTGGTTGCCGCAATGATTTTGGCACGCGGTTTGAGCTGATATTTTTCAACCGCCTCGTCTGAAGCAATCAACAACGCTGCTGCGCCATCATTAATTCCAGAGGCATTACCTGCCGTGACCGTCCCTTCGGCCTTCACCACCCCTTTAAGTTTAGTCAACGCTTCTAAAGTGGTTGATGCACGTGGATGCTCATCCGTATCCACCACAACTGCATCACCTTTACGCTGTGGAATCGTCACTGGGATGATTTCACGAGCAAAGAAGCCCTTAGCTTGTGCAGTTGCAGTACGTTGCTGGCTGTTTAAAGCAAACTGATCTTGATCGGCACGGTTAATATTGAATTGTTCTGCCACATTTTCCGCGGTTTGTGGCATGCTGTCCACGCCATACATTTCTTTGAGTTTTGGATTGATAAAACGCCAGCCCATGGTGGTGTCTTCAATCTTTTGACTACGGCCAAAGGCGCTGTCTGATTTGCCCATCACTTAGGGTGCACGGCTCATACTTTCGACGCCACCTGCAATAATCAAATCAGCTTCATTGGCTTTAATGGCACGTGCAGCCATGGCAATCGCATCCAGTGATGAACCACATAAACGATTCACGGTGGTGGCTGGCACTTGATAAGGTAATCCCGCCAATAAGGCTGACATACGCCCCACATTACGGTTATCTTCACCCGCTTGATTGGCACAGCCATAGATCACATCATCCACTTGTTGCCAGTCGATACTTGGATTGCGTTGTATAAGTGCCTGAATTGGAATGGCTCCCAAGTCATCTGCACGTACTGGTGCAAGACCGCCGGCATAGCGACCAAATGGGGTACGGATGGCATCGATGATATAAGCATTTTTCATAGTCTTACATTTCCATTTCTAAATCTGTTGTGAGCACTGCCATATCGTTAAAGTCTTTTTGAGCATTTATCGATAGTTGATCGTCATTACTCAGTTATGAGTGAACACGACGGAGTCTTATCGTCTTAAATCAAATGCCAGTAGCTCATTCTTGTAACTTTTTTAAAAAAGTGACCAAAAACCTTTGTTACTCAGACACAACTTCCTTGTTGTGCTGAGTAACGGGGCGACATCCTTGTCGCCAATCACGATAGCAACTCTCAATTTATATTCGACTATGTGAAAATCTCGATCTGAGACTTTCCCATAAGCATTTCGCGGCGGCGGCATGGATGCCGCCTGTTGGGCTGTGGTATATGGATATACCATCAGTCCAACAAAGGATTTTTGTTACTTTTTATCCTTAAAAAGTAAGGCAATGCCTATACAAAAAAGCCTCTGCTTTAACCGGTAATTAGTGGCTGTGTAAACATTATCCTTGCGTTGCATCAATCAGCTGAGCACCCGTCAACGCCTGTAACTCCTCAAAGCTCAAACCATCCACTTTCTCAATCACTTTTAAGCCGTCCGTGGTCACATCAATCACACACAGGTCGGTATAAATACGATCGACACATTTCAATCCCGTTGCTGGATATGAAAGCGTTTCAACAATCTTGGGTTCACCTTGCTTGGTATTGTGATCGGTGGTGATAAATACTTTTTTTGCACCGACTGCCAAATCCATCGCACCACCCACCGCAGGAATCGCATCTGCTGCACCAGTATGCCAGTTGGCGAGATCACCATTGGCTGCCACTTGAAAGGCACCGAGTACCGCAATATCCAGATGTCCGCCACGCATCATGGCAAAGGAATCACCATGATGGAAAAAGCTGCCACCAGTGAGCATGGTGACGAATTCTTTACCCGCATTAATTAACTCAGGATCTTCTTCACCTTTGGCAGGTGGCGGCCCGAATGCGAGTAAGCCATTTTCCGAATGCAGGAACACATCTTTATCAGAAGGAAGATAATTGGAAATCTTGGTCGGCAGGCCAATACCGAGATTGACATAAGCGCCATCTGGAATATCTTGTGCGACACGTTCAGCAATCTGGTCACGGCTTAATTTTTGATAGCTCATGTTTATGCTCCTGCGCCAGTCGTCGCATCAACTGCAACCACATGCTGTACAAAAATCCCAGGGGTAATAATGTGTTCAGGATCAAGCTGACCGAGTTCAGCCAGTTCAGAAACCTGTGCAATGGTGACATCCGCTGCCATCGCCATGATCGGACCAAAGTTACGGGCTGATTTGTTATAAACCAGATTGCCCCAGCGATCGCCTTTGTGTGCCTTGATCAGTGCGAAGTCTGCTTTGATTGGGTATTCAAGCACGTAGTCTTTACCATCGATATGGCGGGTTTCCTTGCCTTCAGCCAAAAGCGTACCGAAACTTGTTGGGGTAAATACCGCACCTAAGCCCATTCCAGCAGCCTGAATACGACAGGCCAGATTGCCTTGTGGCACCAGTTCAAGCTCAATCTTGCCTGCACGATACAGTTCATCGAATACCCATGAATCAGACTGACGTGGGAAAGAACAGATGATTTTACGTACTGCCCCTGTTTTAAGCAGTTTGGCCAAGCCATAATCACCATTGCCAGCATTGTTATTGACGATGACAAGGTCTTTAATACCAAGTTCGATCAATCCATCAATCAGTTCAGCGGGTTGTCCTGCGGTGCCAAAGCCACCAATCATGATGGTTGCGCCATCCTTGATCTGTGACAGTGCCTCAGTCAATGTGAGGGTACTTTTATCAATCATAAGGCCAACCTTTTATCCATGTTTTCAAATTTCTATACATACGAATTGCTGTATAAACGGGTATGCATAGAAATTTAAAAACTGTGAGCTAAGGTCTAGCTCACAGTAAATTTGTGGTGTTAAGCACCGACACGACGACGGTCAACTTCGGTAGTTGGCGCACCTGTTTTTTCTGCAACCAATTCAACATTAAAGGTAATGTGTTTGAATGGCTTATTCACACCACGACGAGCAAGTTCAGCTTCATCAGTCACATCAACAGCAGTTGCGACCAAGCCTTCACGCGTTGCAAATGCAAAGTCATCCCATAGGTATTGATCACCTTCAATATTGAACTGCGTGGTTAATTTGCGATAGCCTGGTGCAGACACAAAATAATGTACATGAGAAGGGCGGTTGCCATGACGGCCAAGCAAGTTCAACACAGCTTGTGTGGTCCCTTCTGGTGGGCAGCCATAACCGACAGGCATAGTAGTCTGTGCCACATAGTGACCATTGGCATCAGATAAAATAGTACGGCGTAAGTTAAAGTCAGATTGTGACTTATCAAAGAATGAATAGTTACCGAGGCTGTTGGCATGCCAAACTTCGACTTTAGCACCTTCGATAATATGACCTTCAGGATCAGTGACAGTTCCTTCGATGAATAAGGTATCCACTTTGTCCGATTCAGAACCATCATCCATACGAGCAAAACCGACAGATTCTGGGGCACCAGCCACATAGAGTGGACCTTCAATGGTACGTGGTGTACCGCCAGTAATACCTGCTTTGGCATCTGCTTCATCAGCACGTAAATCTAGATAATGCTCAAGACCTAAACCTGCTGCCAATAAGCCCAGTTCATTGGCTTGACCTGCATCGGTAAAGTATTCCAGACCTTTCCACAGCTCGCTTTGCGAGATGTCCAAATCTTCAATCGCCTGAAAAAGATCACCGAGCAGACGAACCACAATTTGTTGTACACGTGGATTGACTTCACCTGTCGCGGTATCCACATTCATTTTTTTAACCAGTGCATCGATTTCTTGACGGTTCATACATATTCTCCTGAAGTATGATAGTTTTTGGTGGCTCGCGGACTTGCTGTTTTGCTGCTTGCTTGGCTTGCCACATTCCTTGTTCAAATTCTGTTTTTAACTTTATCTACTATGCGCGTTTAGCTGTCATCTTCACGAATGGCTGATGGGTGACGGTTCATCGCCATCACTTCAATATTCATGTAGGGATACAATGGCAACCCCTGTAAAATATTGTGCAGCTCTTCATTGGTTTCCACATCAAAGATACTGATATTTGAGTATTGTCCGGTAATGCGCCAGATATGACGCCATTTACCTTGACGCTGTAAATCTTGTGAATAGGCCTTTTCAACTGCTTTAATTTGATTGGCTTGTTCAACTGGCATATCGAGCGGGATATTTACATCCATTCGTACATGAAAAAGCATGGCAACTCCTTAAATTATTGACGACGTAAGTTGTCGATTTTGTCTTCGTCCAGTTCAATACCGAGACCAGGGCCAGTTGGAATTTTGAGTTCAAAATTGCCATATTGAAGCGGTGTTTTTAAAATTTCTTCCGTGAGTAACAGTGGACCAAACAGTTCCGTACCAGCGGCTAAATTGCTAAAAGTAGAGAAGGCATGTGCGGAAGCAATGGTGCCAACTGGACCTTCCAACATGGTACCACCGTAAAGATCGATCCCTGCCAGATTGGCAATTTTCCCGACTTCACAGGCTTCAATCAGACCACCTGATTGGGCAATTTTTACTGCAAACACTGAGGCGGCATTGCTTTTTGCCAGTTGATAAGCACTTTGCGGACCGGTTAAAGATTCATCCGCCATAATGGCTATATCGAATTTACGGGTCAAACGTTGCATGGCATCAATATTATGAATCGCACACGGTTGCTCAATCAGATCAACACCGCCATCCTGAAGCATTTGAATCCCTTTAATCGCATTCAACTCAGACCATGCACGGTTGACATCGACACGGATCGAAACTTCTGCACCCAATGCTTGTTTAATTGCCAGAACATGTTCAACATCCTGCTCAACGGGGCGAGAGCCGATTTTGAGCTTGAACACATTGTGGCGTTTTAACGCAACCATTTTTTCTGCTTCAGCAATGTCTTTTTCAGTATTTCCCGAAGCTAACACCCAAAGTACAGGAACGCTATCACGTAGGCGCCCACCTAACACTTCACTGAGTGGTAGACCTAAACGTTGTGCCTGAATATCCAGTAGTGCAGTTTGAATGGCACATTTAGCAAAGCGGTTCCCATTGATACTGTGTTGAATGGCCTGTAGGGTCTGAGCCACATTAAAACTGTCCAAAGTTTTTAACAATGGCGAAAAGTAATGCTCAATATTGGTTTTGACACTTTCAGGACTTTCATCTCCATAACCCAAGCCACCAATAGTCGTTGCTTCACCCCAACCAATCAAACCATCTGCTGTTGTCACTTTAATGAGGACTAAGGTTTGGGTTTGCATGGTTGCAACCGCCATCTTATGTGGGCGGATGGTTGGGATCTCGACAAGTAGGGTTTCTATGGATTTATACATCTTTGGTATTTCTTTCGTCCTAAGCTATTTACATACCCTAAATTAATGTAATATCTATAACTAGGCTGAATTTGGTATTTTTAGATACTTAAAAGGTATATTAAATGGAATTAAGACATCTTCGTTATTTCGTGACGGTGGTCGAGGAACAGAGCATTACCAAAGCCGCAGAAAAGTTATGCATTGCGCAACCACCATTAAGCCGTCAGATCCAAAAATTGGAAGAAGAACTCGGAATCCTGCTATTTGAACGTGGTTCGCGACCTGTAAAAACCACAGAGGCGGGGCAGTTCTTTTATCAGCATGCGGTGCAGATTTTGACCCATACCGCCCAAGCAGCTTCCATGGCAAAACGCATTAGCACGGTGAATAAGATCGTACGTATTGGCTATGTCAGTTCATTACTTTATGCGCTATTACCCCAAGTGATTTATTTATTCCGTCAAAATCATCCTGATATTCAGGTGGAGTTGATTGAACATGGCACCAAGGATCAGATCGAAGCGTTAAAGCTGGGTAAAATTGATTTAGGCTTTGGACGTTTAAGAATTAGTGATCCTGCAATTAAACGGATTTTATTACGCAAAGAAAAACTCAAATTAGCCATTCATAAAAACCATCATTTAACTCGCTTTATCGATCAGGGCATTTATCTGTCCCAGATTATTGATGAACCTATTTTTTCTTATCCCGCCACCCAAAAACCGAATTTTTCCACCTTGATTCAATCGATTTTTACTGACTTGGGGCTGGTGCCTAAAGATATGGTCGAGGTACGTGAAATTCATATGGCGCTTGGTTTGGTGTCATCAGGTGAGGGGATTTGCCTGATTCCAGAAAGTGCCAGTGATATTGGTATGAAGAATCTGGTGTATATCCCAATCTTAGATTTAGAAGCCTATACCCCAATTTCATTGGCAGTGCGCAATATGGATCAGAGTCCGTATCTACCGCAGATTTTGGAATGTATTAAGCAGGTATTTGAAGAAGAGGGCATTCCAATTCAACTTGAAGGTGACTAAGTGGATTGAAATGATTCATGAATTTAGAGGCGGTCAAGAAGACCGCTTTTTTAATTGTTGTGAAAATAACCTAAAATTAGACTTAAAAGGTATAACTATATACTTCATTATCTATGGAAAATTACATTAATAATTCAAATAATAAGGTGTGGCCAATATTTGCTCAAATATATCTTTCTGAATTTATGTCAGTTTTAAAGGTATCGGCAAGCATGGTTTCAGTTGTGAGGACGGTCTTAACTCTCAGCGTGAATGAATAAGAATTTCAAATACTCAGGAAAGGATTTCCCATGTTAAAACCAGATACGCTGTATAAAGCACAGCGCGTAGCATTGTATACACTCTTTGGCTGTCTAAATATCAATGTGGCTTATGCAGATTTTTTAGAAGACAGTGAAAAAAGCATTTATCTACGTAATTTTTATTTAGAACGCGATTTCGAAAACACCAATAAAGATCTGGGCAGTTGGTCTCAGGCGATGACAGGACGTTTTGAATCTGGCTATACCGATACACCGCTTCAAGTCGGTTTGGATTTGGGGTTTCAATATGCATTGCGTTTAACCGATCGCTATGATGAACGTCTGGATACCGTATTTAAATATGATCAGCACGAAGGTCGGCAGGAGCGTGATTATTTAAAATTAGGTGTAACTTTAAAATTTAAATATCACAATACTGAATTGAAAGTCGGTGAGCTTTTCCCAAAAACACCGGTACTGTTTATTGATGATTCTCGACAATTGGTCACCACCTACGCGGGTGCAATGCTCGAAAGCAAAGACATTAAAAATTTAAAAGTGTCGGCAGGGCGGTTTACCCATGTGAATGCTCGAGATGACGATGAATATCGAAAATTTACCTTAGGCAACTCGACAGACCCAAACAAAAGAAGTGACGGGCTGAATTTTCTGGGCCTCGATTATAATTTTACCCCTCAGTTAACGGGTTCTTATTGGTTTGGGCAGCTCGAAGATATTTATCAACAACAATATTTGAGTGCGGCCTTTACGGAAACGGTCAACAAAAGCAAGCTTAAAGTGGATGCCCGCTATTTTAACTATAAAGAAGATGGTGATGCTTATTTTGGTGATATTGATGTCCAGTCAATCGGTCTACAGGCCAGTGTGCAAAATGGACCACATACCATTTTGACCGGTCTGCAAAAGCATATGGGTGAGGACAATATTCCCTTATTGAATGGTTATGTGCCACAAGCCTATTTACAGAGCTGGTCTGCAATTGCTTTCTACAAAGCCAAAGAGTTCACTTGGCATGTTTTATATAGTTATGACTTTAAAGAGCAAGGTATCCCTGGGTTAAAACTGACATTACGCTATTTAAATGGTAGTGAAATCTATCGGGAAGGCTTTAAAGATAATAAAGAAACTGAGAAGAATGTGATCGTCAATTACACCGTACCTGAAGGTAAACTTAAAGGTTTAGGCTTTGAATGGCGACATATCCGAGCCGATATTAAATATGGTGCAGGCAATAATCCAGGCACAGATTTTGTCGAAAATCGAATTATGACGACGTATACACATAAATTTTAATTGTCGATTCAATCAAGAATTGAACAGCCTATCTTATTCAAATTCGCGAATAAGATGGGCTTTTTTTTAATCATAATCACAAAAACCTGCAAACACTTAGCTCCACATTTTTCTAAAATTGGACCTTCTATTCGTTATGAAGATTGATTGATCACGTTCCCCCACCTCATAAGCTTTTGTTGTTATTGATAACTTTAAATATGGAGGGATATGAGGTGCCAATGTTATTATTGATAATAATTATCATTATTATTGTCATTTTTGTTTGCTTTGTGTATTATTCACGAAATTTTTAAGAATGAATTAAGGTTCTTACGTGTTAGAACAAAATAACTCTCTCAAATCATCTCAATTTATTAGAACAACACTCTGCATTTCTGTTTTATTGGTGTTGTCGTGTCCGCATGTATTTGCACAGGACAGTGCAGATAAAGCCTCGACGCTGCCGACCATTGCAGTGACGGCAAGTAAGGCCGATGTTGCCTATAAATCGGGCAATATGGATATTCCACGTAGCGAAGACGATGTCCAAGCCTATACTATGATCGAGAGGGACGAGATTGAGCGCTCAGGTACTACCACAGTCACCGAGTTGTTGTCTAAAGTATTGCCAATGGCAACCTCAACCAACAATTCCAGTTATTTCTCTGGCACATCAAGTCAAATTAATTTACGTGGACTTGGTGCCAGTCAAACTCTAGTGTTGATTAATGGCCGCCGTAGTGCAGGAACAGGCAGTCGTGGTACTTCTGAATCCACCGATCAACCCAATTTAAATAATATTCCTTTGGCTGCAATTGAACGGATTGAAGTATTACCGACATCAGCTGCTGCGATTTATGGCAGTGGGGCGATTGGTGGTGTCATTAATGTAATTTTGCGGAAAGACTATGTTGGCACCGAAGTGAACGTGCGGTATAGCGATACCGTGGATAATCAACAACCCGCCAAATCTTTTAATTTGGTTTCAGGTTTTTCTCTGGAAGATGGCCGTACCCATGTGATGTTGACGGCTTCCAAAAAAGATCAAGATAGTTTGCTAGCGAGCGAACGTGACTGGAAAAGTAAATCACGCCAAAATATTTTAAAAAATAATCCAAATAGTCTTATTGGGGACAAGGTCAACCCGCCTGCGGGCAATTTAACTAATATTCGTAGTAAAGATGGTTCTGAATTAGTGCCAGGATGGGGCTCATCTATGGCACATCTTCCAAAAGGTTGGAATGGCGATCTGAGCAAACTGGGTCAAGGCTATGCATTGGGTTTGTCTGATGGAGTGAGTGGCTGGTCGGGTAAAGAGGGATTACTTTACGATACCAAGACCGAAGCCTTTGGTCTTTCTTTAAATCGTGATTTTACTGATCGTCTGAATGTGTTTCTTGAGGCGGGCTATGAAAAAGAAGAGGGTTGGTCATTTAATACCTCACCGCACGGTTATAATGTGGTAACAGTGAGCAAAGATAGTCCGCATAATCCTTTTGGCAAGGATATTCTGGTGAATTATCCAATGCGTTTGGATAGCCTAGGTGGCTTTGCCAAGGACACCTTTGAAACTACTCAGAAGAAAGTAGCAACGGGCTTTACCTTTGACCTGACACCAGAATGGATACTCTCGGTCGATTATGCGTGGAGTAAATCGGATATTCGTCAACGTTATACGCGTCAAGGCAGCAAAAATCCGAAAGCCAGTGCATGGAACAAAGACACTGCCAATAATGCAATTGATTTTCTGCAAGATTTCACCACCATACCAACGGACTTAATTTCAAAATACTGGAACTATCCAAAAAATAATACACAGCAGACCTTAAATGATTTCTCGATTCGAGCCACAGGTCCAATTGCAAAATGGTATGCAGGCGATATTCGATTGGCAACGGGGATTGAGCATCGCCGTTATGAAAGTGAAGGCTTTGCGGAACATCAACATGTCGACAATCCTTGGGTAAAACCTACCGAGCGTAAGAGCAATGCATCCAGTGTTTACACGGAATTTAATATTCCCCTGATTTCCCCTGAGCTGAATTTACCTTTCGCCAAATTACTGGATGTGCAACTGGCTGCACGTTATGAAGATTTCAATGTCCAAGCCAAGATACCGCAATATGACAGTAAAATTGATCCTGCTACAGGCTATCGTTCCAAGTTCTTAAATTATAGTGATTCGGGTAAATCAAAATTTGATGCGATCACGCCAACAGTAGGTTTCCGCTTCGCACCGAATGACCAATTGATGTTCCGTGCGTCTTATAGTGAAGGCTTTGTTACACCATCAGTCTCTCAGATTTCTCAAGCGACTTCGACCCAAGTGACGGGAGCGACATTAACTGATCCAGCAACGGGTAAAATCATTAGCACCTATGAAAGCATTTCTGGGGGCAATCCAGATCTGACGCCAGAAAGTTCAAAAAGTATTAATGCTGGGATTGTGTTAACCCCAGAGGCGATTCCTGATTTACGATTATCGATTGATTATTACAACATCAAAAAAACCAATAATATTAGTTCGATCAGCGCGCAATATATTTTAGACAATCAAAGCAAATATGCTAGCCGCATTCAACGCAATCAAGCTGGCGATGTGGTTTCAATTGATATCACGCCATTCAACGCTTTAAACCTTAAAACCAGTGGGATTGATACCAATTTAAATTATCGCTTTGATAGCGTGATTGGAGAAACCACCTTTAATTTGGGCTATACCCATGTTAATGAATATCGCCAACAACATAATTTGATTGACCCAGAGAAGAATTTTGTCAGTGTGGTGGGTGGCGCGGTCTCCGATGCACCGCTAAAACATCGTGCCAATGCCTCTATTTATCTACAAGCCAATGACAATTGGGGCTTTGGTTGGGCAAGCCAATATTATGGTTCTTATGACATGGTTAATGCGACTGCGATTTTGAATCAAACGGGTCGTGCCGATCAAAAATTAAAAATCGAAGATCAAATTTACCATGACATTTTTGCCAAAGTGAAATTGCCGAGCAGTAAGTTGCTAAAACACAGCTCAAGCGAACTGAGCTTCGGTATTCAAAATTTATTTAACGATTACACGGTCGATATGTCTGGAACGCAATCATACCTCAGCAAATATAGTGATGTCCGTGGTCGCCAATATTATCTAAACCTTAAGTTTTCTTTCTAATCTTCCTGAAATGCAGGTGGCGATTATTTTGCATCATCGTCACCTGACTGGGTGTCTTTTATGAATATTGAAGCGTCTGTGCCCTTGGCCTCCGCCAAAAGGGTCACAAAAAAGAAGGTTGAACAATCATCATTGATTAAATATCGATTGATGATTTTTTCACGTTTTGTCTTGGCTATTTTTGGTGGTTATTACTTTGCTGCGATTGCTGCAATGTTAATGGGGGCTCTGTTTACAACCGAGCCTTTAAAAGCCAATGCCGTGTTTGGGGCGACCATGCTGGCATTTGTGATTCATTGTGCCGTGTTCATTTGGGTGTTTCTGGTTAACTCAACCATGAAAGTCTGGTTGGGAGTCATTATTCCCAGTGTATTGATGACGTTGATCTATTGGTTTTTAAAAGGGTAAAGTCATGCGTGTTGATGGTAAAAATGAAGGCCCTCGCCAGTCGATGTCATGGTTACATACATGGACAAGCCTGCTCTTGGGATGGCTGCTTTACGCAGTTTTTCTTACGGGTACGCTCAGTTTTTTCCAAAATGAAATTACGGTGTGGATGAAACCTGAATTGCATCAGTCTGTGAATAATACTTCACAGCAGCAACAATTGGGTTATGCATTACAGTATTTGCAGCAAAACGGACAGCCTGCTGAAAGTTGGAATATCCGTTTTGCCAATGAACGCCAACCCGCCATTATGCTGAATATCCGTAAGCCGGGTGAAGGTCGCCGTCGTGGGGGAGAAATCTACTTAGATGCACAAACTGGACAAGAGATTAAAGCACGTGAAACGCGCGGTGGTGGTTTCTTATATCGTTTCCATTTTGAACTCTATGGCATGCCGCGTATTTGGGGACGCTGGATCGTCGGTATTGCAACCTTATTTATGTTTGTGGCGATTATCAGCGGTATTATCACCCATAAAAAGATTTTCAAGGATTTCTTTACTTTCCGTCCAGCCAAAGGGCAGCGTTCGTGGCTCGATGCTCATAATGCAACGGCTGTGTTTGCCTTACCTTTTCATATCATGATCACCTTTAGTGGTTTGCTGTTGTTAATGTTCATGTTTATGCCTTGGGCGATGAACAGCCATTATGGAAGTGGGCAAAATTTCTATCAAATGTTGAATGAACCTGTTGCCAAAACACCTGAGCAAGCACGGTTATTGGCAGAGCAAAAACAAAAAGAAGCAGCAGAGGAAGGGCGTGGCAATCGGGGTGGTGGCCGTCGTGGTGAAGCCGAACAAGCAGCACCTGTACTTACAGCAGCACCGATGGTGAATTTAGTCACATTGAGTCATTACGTTCAACAAGGTTGGGAAGATAACCCGATTGCTTCAATTCGAGTGAATAAACCGAATACGGTTGAAGCTGATGTTGAATTTAATGCAACCCGTACCACCACATTGCTTGATCGAGAAAGCATTCCTTCCATGAAGTTTAATGCGGTGACAGGACAACTGATTGATGAAGCTAAGCCTGTAAACTCGGCATCAAAAGCCATTTATACCTTGGTGACATGGTTGCATATGGCACGTGGTGTGGATTCAGTGTTGCGTTGGTTGTTATTCTTATCGGGCATATTAGGCACCATGATGGTGGCTTCTGGCCTGATCTTGTGGGTGGTGAAACGTATTCCAGATGTACAGAAATTGGGTTATAAGCCTTTTGGTCATCGTCTGGTTGAAGTGCTGAATATTACTGCAATCACAGGCCTACCGATTGCCTGTGCAGCTTATTTTATTGCCAATCGCTTTATCCCCGCTCAATTGGCCGAACGTTCTCCGCTAGAGATTAATGTGTTCTTTATTGCATGGTTGCTGTGTTTAATTCATGCAGCTATTCGGGCACATCGTCCCGCATGGTTGGAGCAACTGGCTTTAGCCGCTGTGCTGTTTTTGTTTATGCCAATCCTAAATTTCTTAACAGGCGGGCAGGCGCTGTGGATGAGTATCTATCATGGGCAGTGGATGATCGCCAGTTTTGATCTGGTGTGCATTATTTTGGGTCTGATTTTTATCTATTCTTATTACAAGTTAAAGCGTTATCAAGGTTTGGCGGTGAAGCAGAAAAAAAAGCCTAAGGTTCAGACTGTGCAGGAGCAAGCATAATGGCAGCATTGATGTTGTGGTGTGTTGCTGTGGTGGCGTTATCAGCACTTGCCAGTGGGATGAGTAAGCATCAGCGCGATATTTTTAGTGCTCAGATTTCAGCGCAAAATAGTCGCCGTTTTGAAATTGTAGGCTGGGTGGTTTTGCTCCTCTCTGCGCTGGTCATGATTTATATTAAGGGGGCTTCGGTCGGTTTGTCTGAGTGGTTGGGTTGTATTAGCTTCGCTGCTTTGGCTGTGGGGTTGTTATTGACTTATCACCCTAAAAAACTATGGCAAGCAAATGTGATCGTGACTGTTTTATTTGGGCTGCTGCTGATTGTGACCTTGATTTAAGCTTTGCTTGTATCGAAGTGAAATAAAAAGAGGAAACATAAGTTTCCTCTTTTTATTTTGGTTATGAATTGATTTATAAAGCTTTAGTAACTTGCTTTTAAAGTTAGAAGAAAGTTACGCGGTTCGCCATAAAAATTACCATAACCCGGGTAGCCAATCGTGCTGTAATAGGTTTTGTCAAAAATATTGTTTAGGTTAAGTGCGATATTCCATTGTGGATTAATATCATAAGCGACACGCGCTGACCAAATAGCATAATTGGGTTGAACTAATTCAATATTTTTTAATGTACCATCAAACTTTTGTGTTACTGGATTAAATTCTCTGACCCATCCTTTATTATAGTTTTTACTTTGTGCAATTACACCAGCTCCTATTTCTAAACCATTGACAATTTGATCAAGCTGATAGGTTGTCCAAATTTTTAACAAATTTTTAGGGGTGTAAGAGTTGTATGGGGTATCTGTATTATCCTTTTTCTCATTTTTATTGTAGGTATAACCTACAGATAAATTCCAGTCAGGGCTAATATTGCCATTCAGTTCAACATCAATCCCTTTACTTTCCATAGAACCTGTACCGATATAACAGCATAAGGAGTTACTATTTGGAATGCTGGTATAAGCGTTATAGACTTTCTCTTTTTCTTTTTTGATATCGAAGTAAGCAATTGATGCGAGTAGGTTTGCATTAATTTGATGTTTGATACCAAATTCAATATTTCGACCTGTTAATGGTTCGAGTCCAGGGCCATCGGCTGCTGTTAAATAGTTACGCTGATTTTTATAAATTTCCGCAAAGCTTGCATAGGTTGTTGTAGATGGTGAAATATCATAAGTAATCCCATAATAAGGCACAAATTTTTTGTCTTCTGTATAGGTGTTTTCAATATTGATATTATGATTATTGATGGTT
Organism: Acinetobacter higginsii; assembly: GCF_000369525.1. Lineage (GTDB taxonomy): Bacteria > Pseudomonadota > Gammaproteobacteria > Pseudomonadales > Moraxellaceae > Acinetobacter > Acinetobacter higginsii. The sequence continues at coordinate 2,197,465 of NZ_KB850072.1, read as the reverse complement.
AATTCATCTTTAAAGGTGTAGCGGCCACCAAGAATGAGGGCTAAATCATCAACAGGACGTAATTTTAAAGAACCATAAAGTGCAGATTTATTATTCTTATTGGTCGAATTGTTTTCCCAAGAGATCGCTGGGTAGTCCCATTCTGGTGGTGCAACGCGATTGAATGCATCACCATTAGCATAAGAAGTCCAATTTAGGCGATAATCTTTTTGATTATTGCTGTGATCGATGCCCAAAATTACATCATGCTTTTGTTCAAATAAATTAAAGCTGCCTTGTAGGTTTAAATCCATTGTTGTTTCTTTAAAGCGCGTATCATCCTGATAGCGCCACCATTGACTTTGGTGAGTGTCATAACTGACAGCACCTTCCATTTCAGCGCTGTTAATCGCATCATTACCAATGTTGTGACGCACATTCAGTTGTGTTTTCCAGTCATCATTAATTTGATGTTGGAGATTGGCAAAGAAGGATGTGTTTTTACGTTCGATCCAACCCCATGGTGCACCCATCGTTGTACTGCGGGGTAAATGCAGATCTGCGCCATCTTCCCAACGAGGTAAGCTGGCATTAAAAGCATCCACTTTATCTTTTTGATAACTCACACCCGTAAACAATGTTGTTTCGGGTAATAAGTCAAAGCTTAATGCACCGTAGACCATTTCACGGCGGCTTTGTGTTGGTTTATAGAAGAAGTCTCGATCTTGAAAAACAGTGACCAAACGTCCCTTAACACTTTGATCTTCTGTTAAAGAACCTGTCGCATCAAATTCACCACGATAATTATTCCAGCTACCTGCTGAAATTGATCCATTGATTTCGGTTTCTGCTTTTGGTCGTTTAGAGGTGAGATTAATCACACCGCCAGCTTCACCAGCACCGAATAAACCATCTGCACCACGCAACACCTCAACTGCGTCATATTGTGCCATATCAGCACTGTTACTTCGATCTTCTAGACTTGAAGTACTGCCGCCGTCATAACGGATATTTTCAATCTTTAGACCACGTGCACTATAGTTATTATTTAACCAGAGCTGTTCGCGTGTTACCCCTGTTGTTTGTACCATGACATCATCAAGGGTTTTTAGGCCTTGTTCATCAAGACGCTGACGAGACATAACTGTTACAGATTGTGGTACGTCTTTAATATTCTGAGCTTGTTTGCCAACATTTGTCATATTTTGGCTGGCGGCTTTGATCGAAATTGTTGGAAGCTGTGTTGAATTGCTTTCTTGCTGAGCGTTGCTATTTCGAGTTTGATCTGCTCGTGTGTGAATCGCTTCTAATTTAACGACTTTAGGTTCAACCGCTGCTACAGTTGCTTTGGCTTGAATACTGTATCCCGCATTGGCAACTTTGATGGCTTCAAATGCATGCGGTTTAAGCAAAGTCTCTAAAGCAGTTTCTACTGAATAATTTCCTTTTAGTGAGGCGCTTTTTATTTTAGAGAGTGTGGTCGAGTCATAGCTGATGGTGGTGCCTGTTTGAATCGCGAGCTGTTTAAGTGCTTGATCGAGCGTGGTTGAGCTAATCGAAATCTGATAAACATTGGCAGCATAGGCAGAAGTCGTTGCAATACTGATAACGCTGAGTGGCATGCCCCATAAAATGGCGCGTACAGCCAACGCCAAGGTAGTTTTCGCCTGATAATCCTTCATGTGGTCTTCTCGACTGGGAGTGTATTTCTCTATAAGTCGAACAAGATTAAAAAAAGGATCATCTTTTTATCTTTTTTTTATTTTTAATATATATGGACTGTAATAACCCAGCTCAAGTTGATGGGTATAGGCCAGTGTTTCTAGGCTTTGTTGAGGATTCTTTAATGAAAAAACGCCTGAAATACGAAGGTCTTTTAAGGCTGGTTCGATAAAATAAGTGCCTTTTTTATAACGATATAGTTCACCAATGACTTTTTCGAGTGGCCATTGTTCTACCACCAGTAATTGTTGGGTCCAGTAGGGTTGCTCATTGTTTAGTGGCAGGGGTTTAGAGACCTGTTGACTGTTGAAATACGCACGTTGACCTTGCTGTAAAATTTGCCGTTGTCCAGAATCCTGCGGCTGTAAAGCGACTGCATGTTGATACACTTTGACCCGAGTTTGATCATGATGCTCTTGTCTTACCGTAAACTGAGTACCCAAGGCCTCAATTGCACCATCTTTGGTCTTCACCATAAAGGGGCGATGTTGCGGATCTTTTGCGGTCTGGACATAAATTTCACCTTCGATCAGCTGAATCTGTCGAGTCTGTTCGGAGAAATTCACGTTGATATAACTGTCACTGGCCAAGATCAAGGTTGAACCATCTTGTAGTGCAATAGTTTTAATTTCACCGACCTCAGTATGATCATCAGATTGCCATTTTGCCCAAGGCAACAAATACATTCCGCAGCCGATAACCAACAATCCTGAAAGGCTTAACAGCATATTTCGTTTTGCAGTCAGATTAAATTTTTGCTTGGACTGGACTAAAGAATCTGAGGGAAAGTGGCTGGATAAACCTGTTAAGCCATAGGTAAATTTATTGACTTGCTGAATGGCTAGGGCGTGTTCTTGCTTTTCTGCTTGCCAATGTTCAAATTGTTGTTGCTGTAACGCAGTCATTTCACCTGAATGTAATAGCACTAGCCAGTCTGCGGCTTGGTCCAAAACATGATCAGGGATTTTAGGAGCTTGAGACATAGCAGCAAAGCAAATTCAGCAATTAATCGGTCTGATTATAAAGACTTATGCAGGCCAAGAAAGCCTGTTTCATATCTCTTTTGACCGTTGCTTCTGAAATATCCAGTTTCTCACTAATCGCACGATAGGTCAGCCCATCCAATTGCGATAATAAAAACACCTGTGCAGTGCGTTGAGGTAGCTTTTCCAGCATCAAATGCACTTGATAAAGTGTTTCACGAATACAGACTTCGTATTCAGCCGAGGGATAGTATTCTTCTGGTAGCTGTGCAAGGGCATCTAAATACAGGTGTTCTACATGCTGATGCCGCCAATAATCAATAATCACATGCTTGGCGATGCCCATTAACCATGCCTGAGGTTCTTTAATCTTTTCAAAGCAATAGTCGCTTTTTAAGGCACGATAGAACACTTCCTGACTCAAGTCTTCTGATTGATGGTGGTGCTGTAGTTTGTGCTTAAACCAAGACAACAGCGAGCTTTGTTGTGATTGATAAACGTGGCTAAACCATAACTGTTTTTCTACATTCAGGTTCATAGCAAGGAGTCCACAAATGAGCAGGGAGATGCACAATTAAAGGAGGATGGGAAAAATATTTTCAAATAGTAATGATAATTGTTATTAATATCAATAAAATTGTATACATACTTTTACAGAAAAAATTGAGCTGATTTTGATTTTCGTTCGACTAAACCAATGTAGGGAAACATTTTTTGTTTTCGTCATCTTCCATATTTCTAATGAATTTTGTTTGATTAAGTAGAGCATGCCATGAGTGAACAACAAATTGATTTAAAACTACAACAGCATTCTCGATCAAATAAAATCAAATGGTTGATTGCATTGACGGTGCTTTTATTGCTGATGGCATGGGGTTGGAATTATTGGAAAAAATCCCAAGCCAATAAACAAGAGTCGTTTAGCCAATGGAGTAAACCCGTGCCTGTGCGCGTGGTCGGAGTACAACGTGGCGACTTGCAATTACAAATTAAGGCGATTGGTACAGTGGTTCCAGCTAATACCGTGAATGTTCAAAGTCAGGTGTCAGGTGTATTGCAAAAATTATATTTCCAAGAGGGACAATACATCAAGAAAGGGCAATTGTTAGCACAAATTGACCCGACCCCATTTCAGGTCACATTGGCACAAGCACAGGGGACACAGCAACAAAATTTAGCGCAGTTGCAAAATGCACAAACGGAATTGAATCGTTATCAGTTGCTATATAAGCAAGATTCGATTGCCAAGCAACAGGTCGACCAACAACAAGCCCTAGTCAATCAGCTCAAGGGACAGATGCAAGCCAATCAGGCACAGGTGGATGCGGCAAAGTTGCAACTGTCTTATACCAAAATATATGCGCCGATAGATGGTCGTGTTGGCTTTCGCTTAAAAGATGCGGGTAATTTAATCCAAGCCAATGAAGCAACAGGTTTATTGAGCATTACCCAAATCCATCCTGTGTATATTCAGTTTGCGATTGCGGAAAATTACTTAGATACAATACGCCAAGCCACAAAAAATAAGCAAAGCATTCAAGTCAGTGCTTGGGATCGTGCAGAACAAAAGCAATTGGCCACAGGTTCAGTTCAGGCACTGGATAATCAGATTGATCTAAATACTGGCACACTTAAAGTTAAAGCTGTTTTTGCCAATCTGGATGATGCGTTATTTCCAAATCAATTTGTCAATGTTCGTTTAAATGCCAAGACTTTGCAAAATGCAGTGCATCTACCGAGTGACGCCATCCAACATGGGGCAAAAGGCACTTATGTTTATATTGTGAATAAAGAACATAAAGCCGAAGTGCGTATGTTAAAGCTAGGTTCAGTTTCACAAGGACAGACTGAGATCATTGAAGGCTTACAAGGCAATGAGCGCGTTGTTCTAGAGGGCATTGATCGACTTTCCGAAGGGCAAGAAGTACAAATCATTCAGGATGATGTTTCTAAGCCAATACCAGCAAAAACTGTAGCTGGGTAAGCGCATGAATATTTCTAGATTCTTTATTGTAAGACCCGTTGCCACCACTCTATTGATGTTGGCGCTATTTTTTAGTGGCCTGTTGGTTTGGCGTTTATTACCTGTCTCAGCATTGCCACAAGTTGATTATCCGATTATTCAGATATACACCTTTCAGCCGGGTGCAAATCCAGACACGGTACAGCGAACCATCAGCTCACCGTTGGAAAGGGAGATGGGCAAGATCGCAGGCTTGAAGCAAATGTCTTCAAATAGCTCAGTGGGCGCATCAGTGATCACTCTGCAATTCGAGTTATCTGCCGAGCTGGGCATTGTCGAGCAAGAAGTACAGTCGGCCTTAAGTACCGCAAGTAGTAAATTGCCCAATGATTTACCCACACCGCCAATCTATCGCAAAGTGAATCCTGCCGATGTGCCGGTGATTACGCTTGCGATTAGTTCTGACAGTTTGCCACTGACCACGGTCTATGACATGGTCGATACCCGAGTGGCACAAAAGCTGTCGCAGCTCTCTGGGGTGGGGATGGTCAGTCTTGCAGGCGGGCAACGTCCTGCGATCCGTGTGCAGATGAATCCAGCTGCTTTGGCAGCGTTTAAGCTCAGTGCTGAAAATGTGCGTGCGGCTATTTCTGCCGCCAATGCCAATCAGCCGAAAGGAAGTTTTGATGGGCCTTTTCGATCGACCATGCTGGATGCCAATGATCAGATGCGTTCGATTGCCGATTATGAAAACCTTATTTTACGTTGGAACAATGGCGCACCGATTCGCTTAAAAGATGTCGCACAGGTGCTTGAGGGCAGTGAAGATCGCTATATGGCCGCATGGGCAGACAGCCAATCGGCTATTTTGGTGAATATCCAGCGTCAGCCCAATGCCAATGTAATTGAGGTGGCCGATCAGATCAAAAAAATCCTACCTGAATTACAACAAAACCTACCTGACAATGTTCATATTCGCGTCCTGACTGACCGAACGGAAAGTATTCGTAGCTCGATTAAAGATGTGCAAAAAGAACTGGTCTTCGCCGTGTGTTTGGTGGTGTTGGTCACCTTCCTGTTTTTGCGTAACTTTGCAGCAACTTTGATTCCGAGTATCGCCGTACCGCTGTCGATTATCGGCACTTTTGTACTGATGTATTTTCTTGGCTTCTCGGTGAATAACCTGACTTTAATGGCATTAACCATCGCCACAGGCTTCGTGGTAGATGATGCCATCGTGATGCTTGAAAATATTGCACGACACCGTGAGTCAGGTGAAAGCATGTTGCAAGCAGCCCTGAAAGGATCAAAAGAAATTGGCTTTACCCTAATTTCTTTGACGATTTCACTGATTGCTGTTTTGATCCCCTTGCTCTTCATGGGCGATGTGGTCGGACGCTTATTCCATGAGTTTGCGGTGACACTGGCAGCTGCGATTGCACTTTCATTGCTTGTTTCACTGACTTTAACCCCGATGATGTGTGCCTATTTACTCAAAGATGCACCGAAGCATGCCCAGCAGCCGAGTCGATGGAGTCTGGATCGAGTCATTCAGCACTATGCCAAGTTGTTGCAATGGGTACTTCGACACCAACTGCTGACTTTGATGGTGATGTTAGCCACAGTGCTACTGGCAGGACTGTTGTATTGGTCGATTCCTAAAGGCTTTTTCCCAGTACAGGACAATGGTGTGATTCAGGTGGTGACTGAGGCCCCTGACCAGATTTCATTTCAAGCCATGAGTGAACGGCAACAGGCTTTGGCCGAAGTAATTTTAAAAGATCCAGCAGTTGCCAACTTATCTTCCTTTATTGGTGTGGATGCCAATAATCCGAAGTTAAGCAATGGACGTATTTTGGTGAATTTAAAACCACATGCTGAACGTGCACCTGCTGCGGAAGTGATGGCACGACTGAATGAAAATTTTGCACAGGTACATGGCATTAAAGGTTGGATGCAACCCGTACAAGAACTCAGTATAGAAGACAAAATTAGCCGAACCCAATATCAGCTCAGTGTGACAGCACCAAAAAATCAATTGGTTGAGGAGTGGACGCCTAAACTGGTTCAGGCATTACGTCAGCAGGCTGCATTTGCAGAAGTGACCAGTGAAGATGCAGGGCAAGGTTTACAAGCCTATATCGAGGTTAACCGTGATGCGGCAGCACGGTTGGGTTTAAGTGTTGAAGACATTAGTTTGGCTTTGCAGAATTTATTTGCACAACGGCAAATTGCAACTTTATACACACAGTCTAATCAGTACCGCATTGTTTTAGAATTAGACCCAAAACTCACCCAAGGTATTGAGGCTTTAAACCAGACCTATATTCACAACAATCAAGGACAGCCAATTTTATTGAGTTCTGTTGCTACGATTGTCGAAAAACATGCGCCTATTCTTTTACAGCAACAGTCTCAATTTCCTGCTGTCGGCATTTCCTTTAATTTAGCCAAGGATGTCTCTTTAGGCGAAGCGATTAAGGCGATTGAGCAGGTTAAACAAAGTCTTGAGCTACCGCCAGAGCTACAGGTTCAACTGCAAGGCGCAGCAGCTGCTTTTGAAAATTCACAGCAACATACCTTTTGGTTGGTGATTGCCGCGATTGTGACCATGTATATTGTGCTCGGTATGCTGTATGAAAGCTTTATTCATCCTGTGACCATTCTTTCAACCTTACCTTCTGCCGCGATTGGCGCATTACTGGCTTTGTTCATGGTGGGTCAGCCATTGGACATGATTGCGCTGATCGGGATTATTTTATTGATTGGTTTGGTCAAGAAAAACGGCATCATGATGGTGGATTTTGCACTTGCGGCACAACGTCATCAGGGTTTGACGGCTGAGCAGGCCATTTATCAGGCTGCTTTATTACGTTTCCGTCCGATTTTGATGACCACACTTGCAGCTGTAGTAGGCGCAATTCCATTGATGCTGGCTTCGGGTTCTGGCGCTGAACTTCGTCAGCCACTTGGGTTGGTGATGGTCGGTGGCCTATTGGTCAGTCAGGTGCTCACCTTATTTACCACACCGGTGGTGTATCTGTTTTTTGATCGTCTGCAAGCCAAGCAAACTGATGCAAACATGCTTTCAGATCAGACAGGAGTATCGCAATGACGTTGCTGTCTGTGTTTGTACAACGTCCAGTGGCCAGTGTGTTGTTGGGTATTGCGATTGTTTTACTCGGTATATTGGCCTATTTGCGTTTGCCTGTTGCGGCATTGCCACAAGCAGATATTCCGACCATTGTGGTGCGTGCCAATCTGCCCGGTGCCAGTCCAGAAAGTATGTCTGCAACAGTAGCAACCCCATTGGAACGTGCCATGATGGGGGTATCTGGGGTTAAAGCGATTAATTCATCCAGTAATCAAAGTTCGACACAGGTGGTTTTACACTTTGATTTAAATACCGATATTAATGAAGCAGCGCGCGAGGTTCAGGCTGCCATCAATGCGGCGATGTCACAGCTACCTGCGGGCATGCCGAGTCCGCCTGAGTATTTTAAAATCAATCCGAGTCAAAGTCCGATTTTTTATTTGGCTCTCAGCTCAAAACAACTTTCAGCGGCAAAGCTATACGAAATTGCCTCCAATCAATTGCAACCGAATTTGGCCCAGATCAGTGGGGTCGGTGAAGTGTCGATAGATGGGGCTTCCATGCCTGCCGTGCGTATCACCATTAATCCAACTGCTTTAGTTTCAACGGGCATTTCTCTCGAGCAGGTGAGACAAGCCGTTGCGAAAAGTAATGTGGTGCAGGCATTGGGCGTGGTGGAACAACAGCAATTACGCTGGCAAGTGGCACTTTCTACAGAATTAAAGACCGCCCAAGATTTTGCCGATTTAATCATCAGACATACTGATCAAGGTGTTGTTCGCTTAAAAGATATTGCAGAAGTGCGTGATTCGGTTGAAAACCGTTATGTCAGTGGTTTTCACAATGGACAGCCTGCTGTGATTTTAAAGATTAGCAGACAACCTAATGCCAATACCGTGGCGACCATTGACTTGATTAAAGCCAAATTGCCCGTTCTAAGAGAACTGATGCCACGTGATGCGCGATTGACTGTGGTAATGGATGGCTCAACTATTGTCCGTAACAGTTTAGAGGAAGCAAGGGATACCTTGTTTTTATCCATGTTGCTGGTAGTCATCGTTGTGGTGCTGATGTTGGGTCGACTGCAAAGTGCGGTGATTCCCGCAATGGCATTGCTGGTCACTTTAATTGGCGTATGCAGTCTGATTTATTTGGCTGGATTTTCACTGAATAACCTGTCGATTATGGCGATCATCGTGGCGATTGGCTTGGTGGTTGATGATGCCATTGTGGTACTCGAAAATATTGAACGCTATATCGAACAAGGCGATTCGCCTGCACAAGCGGCGGTAAAAGGCATCCAAGAGGTTGGCTTTACCTTGATTGCCATGAATCTGGCATTGATGGTGATTTTTCTCTCAGTCTTGTTTATGGGTGGTGTGATTGAACGCTTGTTTAGAGAGTTTTCGCTAACATTGGTATTTGTGGTGGTTTTATCGGTCTTTGTGTCCTTGATTTTAACCCCAAGCTTATCAGCACGCTGTTTAAAACCTCTATCTCTTAATCACCCCCCACGACTGTATCGTTATAGCCATGATCTGATTCAAGGCTTGACCCAATCTTATATTCGCTCTCTTCATTGGGTACTCAAACATGCTTATCTGATTGTAGTGCTGTGGATAGTCGCAATCATTGCTTCAGTTTATCTCTACAATTTATTGCCTAAACGCGTTTTGCCTGAACAAGACACGGGGCGAGTTGGTGCTTTTATTCGTGGAGATGATGGCTTTTCTTTTCAGATTATGCAGCCGAAGATTGCCGCATTTAACCAAGCCTTACTCAAAGATCCTGCAGTACAGGATGTGGTGGGTACTTCTGGTGGCGGTGGTGGTATGACCAACTCATTTTTAATGGTCAGTCTCAAACCAAAAGCTGAACGGGATGGTTTAAGCTCCAAACAAGTGGTCGAGCGTTTAAAGAAAAATGCACCTTGGCAGGCGGGGGCAGTATTCTCCGCAGATGTCGAACAAGATTTGGAATTGGATGATCCTTTTTCCAGTGGCAATGCACAAGAATATTTGCTGTTACTGCAATCTGACAATGTGAGCTTATTACGTGAATGGGCACCCAAAGTTGCAGAGGCTATGCGTAAACTGCCTGAGTTTGAAGAGGTGGAAACACAGGGTGATGAAGGCGCGCAGCATGTTACTTTGGATATCGACCGTGAAGCTGCAAAACGATTGGGCATTGATATTGAAAGTATTTCCAGTGTTCTCAATAACTCCTTTTCGCAACGGCAGATTTCCACAATTTATGATCGCAATGATCAGTTCTATGTGGTGATGGAAGTTGACCAACGTTTTACCGAACATCCTGAAGCCTTGGCGGATGTGAAAGTGCCAAATCAACAAGGCATCTATGTGCCCTTAAGCAATTTTGCCACGTGGAGTTATGGCATTAGCAATGATCGGGTTTATCGCCGTAATCAATTTGCTGCCATGGGTGTTGGCTATGTGGTGAAGAAAGGATATAGCTATGAACAGGCAGATGCTGCGATTCGTCAGGTCTTGCCAAAGATCATGCTGCCAAAAGAAATCTTTGTGATGACAGATCGCGATGTCGAAACTGAAAGCCTTCAAGCTGGTTTAAGTACGCCTGCTTTGATTGCGGCTGTGATCGTGCTGATTTTTATCGTCTTAGGGATCACTTATGAAAGTATTGTGCATCCTTTTACCATTTTATCCACCATTCCGACAGCAGCTCTGGGTGCTTTACTCAGCTTATGGTTGTTTCAGATTCCGTTTAGCCTGATAGCCTTGTTAGGCATATTCTTGCTCATTGGGATTGTGGTGAAAAATGCGATCTTGCTGATTGATTTTACTTTGCAGCAACGACGTCAAGGTCACACCGATTTAGACAGCATTATCGCTGCGGCAACATTGCGTTTTAGACCGATTTTAATGACCAATACCGCAGCTTTATTGGGTGCAATTCCTTTGGCACTCGGTTGGGGTGAGGGCTCGGAAATGCGGCAACCACTTGGGATTGCCATTGTTGGCGGATTGGCGCTGGGTCAATTATTAACCTTATATACCACCCCTGTGATGTATCTCATATTTGAAAAATTCGCTCAATTCCTGAATCGCTTCAAACTGCGATTGAATATCTTGCGTTGGAGTAAATAGGAAGTCGCTATGAAAAAAACAGTTTTTACACTTTCTATCAGTATCACAGCGATGACGCTACTCACGGCATGTCAGTCCAGTACTTTTAAGCCTGCAGCCTATCAGCAGCCGGTGATTCAGAGTGCTGCACAATATAAATATGCAGATTTGCAGTGGATTGAAGCTTCCAAGATAGCAGCGACACCGCAGCAATGGTGGGAGATGTATCAAGATCCGATCTTATCCAAACTGATACAGCAATTGGATCAGGACAACCTGAGCATCCAACAGGCCCAAGCCAAGTATCGCCATGCTATGGCACTGTTGGATGGGCAACGTGATAATGCGCTTCCGAGCATCAGCATGGGCGGCAATGCCAATCAGACCGAGACTAAAAACGCTGGCAAGAGTCGTCAATTCGGTGCCAATGTCGCAGTGAGTTGGATTCCCGATCTTTGGGGGAGAGTTGCAAAAGCGGTGGAAGGGCAACAGGCCAACTTGCAAGCATCTGCTGCAGATTTGGCTGCCATTCAACTGAGTCAGCAACTGCTTGCAGCAGAGGCCTATTGGAGCATTCGTTTATTCGACGCCAAAATGGATGTGTTAAATCAGACCCAGCAAAGTGATCAACGATCTGTGCGTATTTTACAGCAGCAATACCAAGCAGGCATGATTGCGCGGGCTGATGTGATTCAGGCCGAAACTCAGCTGAAACAAGTCGGGCTGCAATTATTAGAGCTAAAACGTAGTCGTGATTTGCAAGAAAATGTGTTGGCAGTCTTAGTTGGGCGCAATGTGGCGGACTTTAATTTAAATAAAAATCGCTATCAATTTAGTACCCCTCAAATTCCAACCCAAATTCCAAGTCGGCTGTTGGCACAACGTCCCGATGTGATTCGTAGCGAACGCGAATTGGCATTCACACATGCGCAATTAGGCCTAGCGCAAACGGCTTGGTTACCTGATTTGACCATCAGCTTGGAGAGCAGTGCGAATAGTCAGGTCTTTCATACCTTATTGCAATCACCTAATACCGCATGGTCAATGGGGGCAAAAGTCTTAGGCACATTGTTTGATGGGGGGAAACGACAGGCTGATATTCAACAGGCGCAAGCCAATTACGATGAAAAGCTTGCCGCTTATAAACATTCAGTTTTAACAGGCTGGAAAGAGGTGGAGGATGGTTTGCTACAAACAGGTCATTTCCAGCAGCAGATCGTAGCGCAACAGCAACTGCTTAAGCTGTCGATTGAAAATGAACGGGTTGCCAAGCAGCGTTATCAAGCTGGTTTGGTCAGTTATCTAGAAGTCGCGACTGCACAGAATCTGCGTTTGAGTGCAGAAGAACGTTTATTGGAATTACAGCAATTGCATCTCAAAAATTCAGCGCAATTGGTGGCTGCATTGGGTGGTGGGATGAATTCTTCATCTTAAATCGAGTGGCATTATCAATCATTGCAGCTATTCATATTCAATTTGAATGGCATTTGGACAGCTGCAATTTATTTATTAAATTCGAAAGTTACTGCTTGGATTATTATTTTTTTGCTTTATAACATGAAAAAAAATCGTGATTGATGATTTTATTTTTGGATTTTTGAGGGGAAGGATTCCAATTTTTTAGAGCGGTATTCTATTCAGCTCATGATTTTTATTTTTCAGTATCATCTGAATGCCTTTGTGTAAATTTTAGTAGTTAATCAAGCAAATAGCGCTTCGATATGTAGAATAAAAAATAGCCATTTTATTAGAGAAAGACGTTCATCATAAATTAATTTAGATCTTTCTTATTTCATCTTCATCCCAATCTGAGATAACGGAGCAAATATGATTGTATTATTGATATTGCTTGGCCTATTGATTCAGTTAGTTGTGGTATGGGCTGTTTTTTATTTTGAAGCCAATCGAACTGTTGGCTGTCTTGTTTCCATTGTTGCTGCCATTCTGTGTAGTGTGTTGATCACACCGTGGAGTCTGTTACTGGGCATCCCGATTATTCTCGCGAGTGTGATTGTTTTAATTGCACCTTTGCGCGATGCTTTGGTGAGTCGACCTGCGTTTAATATTCTCTCAAAAGCAATGCCGAGTATGAGTATCACCGAAAGAGAAGCTTTGGAAGCGGGGACCAGTTGGTGGGAAAAAGAACTATTTATGGGGGCGCCTGATTGGGAAAAGTTTGATCAATATCCTTATCCAACTTTATCCGCAGAAGAACAGGCATTTTTAGATCATGAAGTACAACAGCTCTGTTCCATGTTAGATGAATGGCAGATTCATCACCAAGAAAAAGACCTACCGCCTGAGGTTTGGCAATTTATTAAAGATAATGGCTTTTTAGGTTTGATCATTCCTAAATCATTCGGTGGTAAGCAATTTACCCCGTTTGCACAAAGTCGAATTATGAGCAAAATTGCGTCTCGTTCCTTAACTGCTGCGGTCAGTTGTATGGTACCAAATTCGCTTGGGCCAGGTGAGTTACTGCTGCACTATGGTACAGAAGAGCAAAAGCAACGCTATTTACCCGGATTGGCAAAAGGGACAGAAGTGCCTTGTTTTGGTTTGACCAGCCCTGAAGCAGGGTCAGATGCAGGGGCGATTCCTGATACAGGAGTGGTCTGTTATGGGCAGTACCAAGGGCAGGAAGTTCTAGGCCTAAAAATGAATTTCTCAAAGCGCTGGATTACCCTTGCACCGATTGCCACCGTGATTGGTCTGGCGTTTAAGCTCTATGATCCAGAAGGTTTGCTTGGTGATAAAAGCAAAGTGGAATATGGCATTACCTGTGCCTTGATTCCTGCTGACCATGAAGGTATTCAGATCGGCCCTCGACATAATCCAGGCGCACCGTTTATGAATGGTACGGTTGAGGGCAGTGATGTCTTTATTCCATTGGACTGGATTATTGGTGGGCAGCAAAATGCAGGTAAAGGTTGGCGTATGCTGATGGAGTGCCTAGGCGTGGGGCGCGGTATTTCACTGCCTGCTTTGGCAACTGCCGGAGGAGAAATGAGCTATCTGTTGGTCGGTGCATTTGCCAGTGTTCGCCAACAATTCAAAATCTCGGTTGGGCATTTTGAAGGCGTACAAGAGGCGACCAGTGATATCGCCAGCGATGCCTATATGTTGGAATCATTTCGTTATCTAGTGACTTGTGGTTTAAACCAAGGTGGAACGCCTGCGGTGATGACTGCAATGGCCAAATACTATGCTACTGAAACCATGCGTAAAGTGGTCAATCACGGTATGGATGTGGTCGGTGGGCGAGCGATTCAATTAGGGCCACGTAACTTTCTTGCGCTGACTTATCAATCCATTCCTGTGGCGATTACGGTGGAAGGTGCCAATATTCTGACGCGTTCCTTGATGATTTTTGGTCAAGGTTCAATGCGTTGTCATCCTTATTTATTCGAAGAACTACAGTTATTGCAATCGGAAGATAAGGCATCTGCTTTCAAGGCATTCTCTCCTTTACTGTTTAAGCATCTGGCTTATACCTTTAATCGCGCTGCCAAGGCAGCAGCCTATTCGATTACGGGTGGTTCAAATCAAGGCTCTCAACAAGCAGACGATTTTTCCAAAGCATATTACAGTAAGATCAACCGTTTCAGCGCCGATTTTGCATTAACGGCGGATATGGCACTTGGAATTTTAGCCGGTGATTTAAAACGTAAAGAAATGCTGTCTGGTCGATTGGCCGATATCCATTCCAACTTATTTATTGCTACGGCAATTTTGAAATACTACGAGCATGGTCAAAGAACTGAAGCTGAACAAAAACATGCAGAATTGGCCCTCAATAAAGCTTTATATCAAGTGCAAGAAGCGTTCTTTGGCTTCTATGACAATTTCCCAATGAAGCTTGCTGCGTGTATGGTCAAATTGCTGTGCTTCCCATTTGGTCGTCCAATTGCAGCTCCATCAGATCAGTTGAAGCAAGAGGTGGCTCAGCTAATCATGCAAGAACATGCGTTCCGAGATCAGTTAAAGCAACATGTTTATTACAACACCGATGCTAACGATGTGATGGGGCGTATGGAATCAACTTTTCAGGCATTATTACCACTACAACCGTTGTGGAATAAGTTTAAAAAGGCAGAATCGAAAGATCAGTTTAGTGGTTTGACCTTTGAGGAACATATTGCTGATGCGATTGAGACAGGTTTCATTACCACTGCTGAAGCAGAGTCACTTGTACAATATAACGCTAAACGTTATGACAGTATGTTGACGGATATTTTTGATGCACATTTAGACAAGGAGTTGCCGCTGGATAATCCGCATCTTAAAACCTGATTGTTTTTAGTATCTAGAAATTAAGATCGAACAGTCCTGAATATATTGATGATGGTATTGTCCACGTTTTAATAATATTTGGGACTGTTTTCATAACAGTTCCAATTTTTCCATGCTTATCTGTTATATTTTTTTTAGAAAATTCTGTGTCTTTTTTTTGTCTGTATCTTATTGCACTATAACAACATGAGTTGAGCAAAGCCAAAGGTGCCGATATGAGTTTTTTGAAAAAAAAGAATAATGCCAGTTTTGTATTCTTCATCATTACACTGTATGCATTCCTCGGATTTGGTCTAGGCTACATTATCTGGGAATATGTTTTATAAGCAGCAATTTCTGTGTGTTGTTGAAGCTGGGTTAAGACAGGCAAATAGGGAATAATATTATTCCCTATTTGCTAGAGCATTATATTTATTTTGCCAAAAATGTAGCAGCTTCAGTAATTAAGGCAGTCACTTCTTTCGGTTGTGAAGCCAATGAAGCATGACTTGCGTTTAAAGAAATTACTTTTTTGGCATTTAAACGATCAGACATCACGGCTTGGTTTTCTGGGCTGATCATGCGGTCTTGGGTCGAGATTTGATACCAAGAGGGTTTGGTTTTCCAAGCAGGGTTGCTAATGTTATCGCCAAAGGTACTGGCTAAAGGCGCCTTTTGAGTGACACCCATGGCAAAGCCTTCATCTTGGGTGAGATCCTGACAGAAACTTTCGTGAAATTTATCGACTTTAAGCCAAAGATAACCATCACTATCTGGTTCTAGATTCGGCGCTGCAACAGGTAAATGTTGTTGGGTAATTGCCCCTGGGCTTTCATTGCTATCTGGTGCAAAGGCGGCAATATAAACCAAACCTACGACATTTGGATGATTACCTGCTTCGGTAATGACTGCTCCGCCGTAAGAATGACCCACCAAAAGCACATCACCATCAACTTGGGCAATCATTTTTTGAGTTCGTTCAACGTCATCTGCGAGAGAGGTTAATGGAAGTTCCACGGCACGTAAGGCCTTATAACCTTGATGGGACAATTCAGTAATCACTTTGGTCCAATGGGCTGCACCGCCCCAAAAACCGTGTACGAGAATAATGGTCGGTTGAGTACTCATATTTATCTCCTAGATAAATGCTATTGTATTGAATTTTCAGTATTTAATAGTGGAAGCTTTACGGTATAAAGAGATATGAGGTGGTGGGTGTTTTTTATACTAACGAAATCTTCTCAAAAGATTATTGGTGTTTTGTTATGCTTTCACAATAACTGAAACGCCAATGTTTTTGCAGAAACACTTTTAAGGACAAAAGCATAAAATGAGTGATGAGTATGATCCGCAGGTGTTAACCGATATCTTCTTTGATATTTATCGCTTTGCCGATATCTCGGGTGAAATCTATGGCGTAGAAAATCTCTTAGCAGACAACAAACTGTGCTTTCCTGCCCGATATGCTTATATCCATATTATTCAAAATGCAAGTTGCAGAATTAAAATTAAACGACTTAATCTTGAGCTGATCTTAAAAGCTGGAGACATTGTTGTCTTGCCAACGAAGCTTGAGCATTCGATTGAAATCGTAAGTGGACAAACAACGGAAGCATCTGTGATTAGCTGTACTTTTGAATTGAACGGTATTTATGGCGAGGCGATTGCAGAAGGATTGCCGAGTTACATTCATGTACCGTCACATCATAATGCTGAAAAAGTCGCGGAATGGGTACCCATGACCGTTGCTGCAATCAAGCTTGAGCTTGAACACCCAGCACTTGGCAGTCGAGTCATGCTGTCTCGAATCATTGATTTATTGTTGGTCTGGTCGATACGGTTTTGGTTAGCAACGGAGAAGATTGAACATCAAAGTTGGATTTCTGCATTACGCGATCCAATCATGAGTAAGGCATTATCATTGATACATGCACAACCTGCTTATGAATGGGATGTTGCGTCGCTTGCTCAACTGACCAAACAATCTCGCTCCAGTTTTTCCAAAAAATTTGTTGAGTTGGTTGGGGTACCCCCTATGCTGTATTTAAAAAATTGGCGGATGAAATTGGCCAGCCAATTGCTCCAAGAAACCGATAAAAATATTGCACAAGTTGCTGAATGCGTCGGCTATTCCTCTCAAGCCGCTTTTAGTCGTGCTTTTGCGCAAAGCTTTGGGTGTGCTCCGAAGGTATTTAGGAGGCGATTGATACAATCTTGATTGGGCTAAATTCAGGGGATTAAGTTGCTTGGGTTAAATGAATCGTATTCATATCGGAATATTTAAATAAATCATTTTATTCATAATCATTTGTTCAGTAGGCTAAAACAACAAAGCTATTTAGAACAATTAGAGATCGCTATGGATGAGCAGTATTTAAAACTTTATGTCTTTATCTTATTTTGAGTATAACAATGACAAGATTAGATTTTGCAATTATTGATCCGCATATCCATCAATGGGATCCTTACCATACACCGCATTCCGCAGCACTGTTAGTCAAAGCTTTGGGGAAATATCCTCGGGTGATGGATCGGATGGTGCGTTTGGTTAAACCCAAACCCTTGTTAGATAGTTTAGGTTTAACTGAATATGCGTTGAATCCCTATTTACCAGAGCATTATCAGGCAGACACTTCGCCATTTTCAGTCGAGAGTGTGGTTCATGTCGAAGCCAACTGGCATCATCACAAAGGCTTTGGCGTGGTTGAAGAAACGGATTGGATTCAGCAATTAGATTTTAAAGCACAGGGGCTAAAATTAGGCGCAATTGTTGCAACCGCCGATCCAAGAGATCGCAAATTCAAAGATATTCTTCAAGCTCATCAGCAGGCGAGCCCGATATTCCGTGGCATTCGTAAAATGGCGGCTTGGCATCAGGATAGTGGTGTTTATCGTTGGTGTGATCAGCCACATTTATATCAGAACAAGAGCTTTCTCAAAGGTTTTGAACAACTTGCAAAACTGGATTTGTCTTTTGATGCTTGGTGCTATTCCACGGAATTAGCAGAAATCACCAGCTTGGCGAAACAATTCCCTGAAACACGTATTGTGCTTGACCATTTGGCGACGCCTGTTGGTTTATTTGGAGCCGTGGGTAAGAAAACGGGGATTACACAATCGCAGCGTGATGTCATTTTTAAACAGTGGCAACAGGATTTGGCACGACTGGCGGAGCAGAAAAATGTCCATACCAAAATCTCTGGTTTGATGATGCCCGTATTAGGACACCGTTTTTATCAGCAAGATCGAACAGCAAGCATCGCAGAGATGGTGCATTTACTGAGCCCCATGATTCAACATGCAATTGCGGTATTTGGTACAGAGCGGATCATGTTTGCATCTAATTTTCCCATGGATAAGCCAAATGCCCGTTTAAATGACTTAATCCATGCCTATATTCAAATGCTGAGTCCTTATGGTGATCAGGCTTTGCATGCCATGTTTAGACAAAACGCTGCCAATTTTTATCAACTTCAAATAGAGTCATGATATGAAAAGTTTTAATCAAAAAGTCGCTGCAATTACGGGCGCGGGATCTGGTATTGGACAACAACTGGCGATTTTATTGGCACAGCAAGGCGCAGATTTAGCACTGAGTGATGTCAATGAAAAAGGTTTGGCAGAAACACAGGCATTGTTACAACGGTATCCAGTTAAAGTCACTGTGGCGAAACTGGATGTCTCTGATCAACAAGCCGTTCGTGACTGGGCAGAAGACAGCTTTAAGGTACATGGCAAGATCAACCTGATTTTTAATAATGCAGGTGTAGCGCTCGCTAGTACCGTTGAGGGTATGAGCTATGATGAACTGGAGTGGATTTTCAAGATTAATTTTTGGGGCGTGGTCTACGGTACTAAAGAGTTCTTGCCTTATCTCAAGCAAAGTGGAGAAGGGCATGTTATTAATATTTCCAGTCTGTTTGGCTTAACTGCACAACCAACCCAAAGTGCCTACAACGCGACTAAATTTGCAGTTCGTGGTTTTACCGAAGCCTTACGACAAGAATTAAAACTTCAAAATGATGGTCTCAGTGCAACCTGTGTACATCCAGGAGGAATCCGCACCAATATTGCCAATAGTGCACGGATGAGTGACAGTATTCGGAGCCTAGGCATGAATCCAGCCAAAGCCAGTCAGGCATTTAATAAGGTTTTAAAAACACCACCAGAGCAGGCGGCCAAAGTCATTCTAGATGCGGTGAAAGCGGATAAAGCACGGATCTTGATTGGCAATGATGCCAAAGTACTGGATCTGATTCAGCGGATTACACCGACGCATTATTCGCATGCCTTAAGTTTTTTTAGCAAGAAATCCAAGAAAAATAAGGCTTAAAGCATTCAGATGGGTATTGAAATCATTGAGATTAGATTCAGTTTTAACAAGACAATTGAATGATTTGAACGGGTATAAAAGAAGGTTTAACTGAACTTTCTTTTATGCATATTGCATTTAATCCAGACTTTCTACAATACGGACCATTACATCAGCATCATATTAAATTCTTTGATTTAAGAAAGGTCTTATGTGGACTTATAAAACGCAATTAATATTCTTTATTAGAGCCAGTATCTTGCACTGTACCGCGACTAAAGCACTTATCGCTGAAATTTGCTCGGGCGAAATCATCCTTGATCTTTGCAATGTTTTCACGTTTACAGTTTTCATCATTAACCTCAGGCATCTTTTCTGAACAAGCTGACACAAAGAACGTAAAAAGAAGAATAAGGCCTAATTTTTTCATATAAACAACCTTTATATTTTAACTGTCTATTCGTTTCTGGGTTGGGTGAAATTGATTTTGGGGGTATCACCATCTTGGTTTAATTTTTATGGATGAAGGCATTGCTCATGATCAAACAAGGAGCGTTATAAGGTGAGCAATGCTTTCACTTAGATCATATAAAACTGGTGATCATTTGCAAGAGATAGGGCAAAATTGTCCCATCTTGTCGGTTTTAAAGGGTTTAGTCGTAGTGTGGTGAACGATAAGAAGAAAAAAGATTTGAAAACTAAACTCAGATGATCGGGTGTCATGCGATTTTAAAAAAGTAAATCTTCACTGCTTAAGATAGATTGTTATACCTTGCAGTAGCCGCTCCTTATTTGAGATAGATGTCTATTGCAAAGCTTGTAAAACGATATCACTACAATTCTAAAGCGATGTTGGTGCAAAAATAATTCAAAATGTTGCAAGAAGCTTAAAAAGTGATCCAAAACAGGGTTTACTATTTATTTACTAAATGTTGAATTGGTTTACATACCGTCAGTTTATTCGGTTTTGTGCTCCGATTGGTGTAAATTATTGCCCATGCCAAAGCACTTTTTTAAAGTACGTCAGCAAATCCATTTTTTGTACATTCGAGAGAGAGTCTAAAGAGTAAAGTATGTCTGTGAACCTTAGTAAAATCAAAAAACCTTTATATATTCACTATGCTGGAAACGCTCTTTTAGAACTCCCTTTGTTAAATAAAGGCTCTGCTTTTTCGGAAGAAGAACGAGAGAATTTTAACTTGCATGGTCTAGTTCCGTACAATATTGAGAATATTGAAGAGCAGACTCAGCGTTCGTATCAGCAGTACCTTTCCTTCGATAGTGACTTGAATAAGCATATTTATTTGCGAAATATTCAAGACACCAATGAAACCCTGTTCTATAACTTATTGAGTCAGCATTTAGATGAAATGCTGCCGATCATTTATACCCCAACAGTTGGTGAGGCTTGTCAGCGCTTTTCGGATATTTACCGCCGTCACCGTGGTATTTTTATCTCTTATCCAGAGCGCCAATACATCGATCAAATTATCCATAACGTCAACAAGAAAAACGTGAAAGTGATTGTGATTACTGACGGTGAACGTATCTTAGGTCTTGGCGATCAGGGTATTGGTGGCATGGGTATTCCAATTGGCAAATTGTCACTCTATACCGCATGTGGTGGGATTAGTCCTGCTTATACTTTGCCGATCACCATTGATGTCGGTACCAATAACCAAGAATTGCTTGATGATCCAATTTATATGGGTTGGAAACAGCCGCGTATCCGTGGTGAGCAATATTATGAATTTGTTGAGCAAATTATTAAGGCAGTACGTCAGCGTTGGCCAGATGTGCTGATTCAATTTGAAGATTTTGCGCAAACCAATGCCATGCCTTTATTGACTCAGTACCGCGATAAAATTTGCTGTTTTAATGATGATATTCAAGGCACGGCAGCAGTCACTGTTGCGACCCTAATTGCTGCCTCAAGGGCACAAGGCAAACAACTGAAAGACCAAACGGTTACTTTTGTTGGCGCAGGCTCAGCAGGTTGTGGTATTGCTGAACAGATCGTTAGACAGATGATGGATGAAGGTCTGAGTGACCATGAAGCACGTTCGCGTATCTTTATGGTGGATCGTTTCGGTTTGATGACCGATCAACAACCAAACTTACTCGATTTTCAGCAAAAACTTGCTACACCCGTCAATGCAATCAGCACTTGGGAATATACAGGTGACAATGTTGCTTTGTTGGACGTGGTCAAGAATGCCAAACCAAGTATCTTGATTGGGGTTTCTGGGCAGGCAGGTTTGTTTAGTGAAGAAGTCATCAAAACCTTAGCTAAATATTATAAGCATCCGATTGTATTGCCATTATCGAACCCGACTTCACAAGTTGAAGCACAACCTAAAGATATTATTGAGTGGACGCAAGGTGCAGCAATTGTGGCAACAGGGAGTCCTTTTGCACCGATCTATTATCAAGGCAAGGTGTATAGCATTGCACAGTGTAATAACTCCTATATTTTCCCTGGGATTGGCTTAGGTGTGATTGCTTGTGGTGCAACCCATATCAGTGACTCGATGTTAATGGCTGCAAGTACAGCGTTGGCAGATTGTTCACCACGTTTGAAAAATGCCGCAGCGGATTTATTACCAAATATCAATGATATTCAACAGGTGTCTAAATTCATTGCCTTTAAAGTGGCAAAAGCAGCTATGGCCGATGGTTTGGCTGTGCCATTAAGTAATGATGTATTGAAACAAGCGATTGAAGATAATTTCTGGACACCAGAATATCGTAACTATCGCCGTGTTAGTTATTAAGCCATTTCATTTAAAAAGGGACTCTAGCTAGAGTCCCTTTTTTTAGGTCTTATAAGTGGAAAGTAAAATACTGGTTTCACTATTGTAAATCCCTGAAATATTTCGGATTCGCTCTAGCGCTTTATCAAAGTTTTCTAAACTGTCAGATTGCAACTCAACCAGAATATCCCATTTACCATTGGTGGTATGCAGTCGTTCAACGGCCGATTCTAAACGTAACTCTCGAATTACCGCCTGTGCTCGTGTACCTTCCACCATAATATTCATCCATGCCCGAATAATATTTTTTTCAGCATTGGGACGAAAACGCACGGTATAGCCCGTGATAATCCCCGTTGATTCCATATATTCAATTCGTTTCTGCACGGTAGCACGAGACACCCGTGTTTTTGCTGCCAAGTCGGTAATCGACATCCGTGCATTGTCTTTGAGTAAGCCTAATATAATATGATCGATATTGTTCATTTTGATTCTTTCTATTAGCAAATTGATAAAAAATAATTCATTTTAATCATTATAACGAATTTTGTGAATCAATTTGATTCTTAATAATAATAACAATACAACACCCCAAGCATTTTCACTTCGGCACGAAAGAAGCTGAATGCGCATCAGGGAGGATGGGGGTAGGACGCCCTTAAACAAAGGGAATCTGTGAATAACAGGGACAATTGATTAATTAAGGAATAGATGATGTCTTTATCATATGCGGCTCAAAATGGCAGTGCTTGGCAAACTTTTCTCACTCAAGTTGATCGGGTAGCACCTTATTTGGATGCGGACCTCAGTAACTTTGTCAACACACTGAAAACCCCAAAGCGTACGCTTATCGTTGATGTTCCAATCGTGATGGACGATGGTTCAATTCGCCATTTTGAAGGTTACCGTGTACAGCACAATTTATCACGTGGTCCGGGTAAAGGCGGTATCCGCTATCACCAAGATGTCGAACTGAATGAAGTGATGGCTTTGTCTGCATGGATGACCATTAAAACTGCAGTATTGAATCTGCCGTTCGGTGGTGCCAAAGGCGGTATTCGCGTGAATCCGAAAGAACTTTCAGCGCGTGAATTAGAACGTTTAACCCGTCGTTTCACCAGTGAAATCAGTCCAATCATTGGCCCTCAAATTGATATTCCTGCACCAGATGTCGGTACCAACGCCAATATTATGGGCTGGATGATGGATACCTATTCAAGTATCAAAGGTCATACCGTAACAGGTGTGGTCACAGGCAAACCTGTACATCTAGGCGGTTCATTGGGTCGTGTTCGTGCAACAGGCCGCGGTGTATTCGTAACGGGTATGCAGGTTGCTGAGCGCATTAAATTACCGATTGAGGGCAGCAAAGTTGCTGTGCAAGGCTTTGGTAATGTTGGTAATGAAGCGGCTTATTTGTTTAGTCATGCAGGCGCAAAAATCGTTGCTGTACAAGACCATACCGGTACCATTTTCAATGCAGAAGGCTTAGATGTTAAAGCATTGCAAAAGCATGTGGTTGAAACTGGTGGCGTGATGGGCTTTGTTGATTCAACTGTGATCTCAGACGAAGAATTCTGGACGGTTGATATGGACATTCTGATTCCAGCAGCATTGGAAGGTCAGATTACGGTTGAACGTGCACAAAAGCTGAAAGCGAAAATCGTACTTGAAGGTGCGAATGGTCCAACCTATCCAGAAGCAGATGATGTATTTGTCAGTCGCGACATTACTGTTGTGCCTGACGTGATTTGTAACGCGGGTGGTGTAACTGTCAGTTATTTTGAATGGGTTCAAGATATGGCGAGTTACTTCTGGACCGAGGATGAAATCAATGAACGTCTTGATAAGTTGATGATCCAAGCCATTGCGGATGTTTGGAACACGGCAGCACAGAAGGAATGTAGCTTACGCACCGCAGCTTATATTTTGGCATGTGAACGTATTCTGAAAGCGCGTAAAGAACGCGGTATTTTCCCAGGTTAAGTCATTTATAAAATTAAAGTGAAGGGCTTGTTGAGCATTTAACAAGCCTGAAGATTAAACAGGAAGTGAGTAAATAAAATGAGCGAAGTCGCAATTACACGTAGCAATTTTAATGATTGGATGGTTCCCGTTTTTGCCCCAGCAAATTTCATTTTAGTGCGCGGCGAAGGGTCACGTCTTTGGGATCAAAACGATAAAGAATATATTGATTTTGCAGGTGGGATCGCGGTAAATGCCTTGGGTCATGCACATCCTGTTGCAGTAAAAGCCTTAACTGAACAAGCACAAAAGCTATGGCACATTGGGAATGGTTATACCAACGAGCCTGTATTACGCCTTGCGAAACAATTGGTGGATAGCACCTTTGCAGACAAAGTATTTTTCTGTAACTCTGGTGCAGAAGCCAACGAAGCAGCATTAAAACTGGCGCGTAAAGTCGGTTTGCTGAGTGGTAATGCAAATAAGAACCAGATTGTTGCTTTTAAAAATGCTTTCCACGGTCGTACTTTGTTTACCGTAACAGCAGGTGGTCAGCCAAAGTATTCTCAAGACTTTGCACCATTACCAGGCGGTATTGAACACACTGCATTTAATGACCTTGAAGCAGCAAAAGCAGCGATCACTGAAAATACTTGTGCAGTCATTGTCGAGCCGATTCAAGGCGAAGGTGGCGTTCTGCCAGCAGATATCGAATTCTTAAAAGGCTTGCGTGCACTATGTGATGAAAAAGGTGCGGTGCTGATTTTTGATGAAGTACAAACGGGTGTGGGTCGTACAGGTTCATTGTATGCCTATATGAATACAGGGGTAACACCTGACATTTTGACCACAGCAAAAGCATTGGGTGGTGGTTTCCCGATTGGTGCAATGATTACGACAGATCATTATGCCAACATGTATGCAGTTGGCGATCACGGTACCACTTATGGCGGGAACCCATTGGCTTGTGCGGTTGCTGGCGCGGTATTTGAATTTATCAATACACCAGAAGTATTAGACGGCGTTAAACAACGTCATCAATATTTCATCGATGCCTTAAACAAAATCAATGCTGAGTATGGATTGTTCAAAGAAATCCGTGGTCAAGGTTTGTTAATCGGCTGTGTATTGAAAGATGAACATGCTGGCAAAGCGAAGAATATCGTGACCTTAGCGGGTGAAGAAGGACTATTGGCCTTAGTCGCAGGTGCAGATGTTGTTCGTTTTACCCCTTCATTGATCATTCCTCAACACGATATTGATGAAGGTCTAAGCCGTTTTGTTCGTGCATTAGCACGCCTCTAAGTCTGCCGTGAGCATCTGCCCATGATGATTGTTCGACATGCAGCGCATCGGGACTTAGATGATATTTATCGTTTAGCGCAACGAGCGGGGGAGTCTGGCATTGGCCTGACTTCCTTACCACAAAATAAAGAAATCTTGGCTGAACGTATTACACGTACCACTCGCACTTTAGAAGGTTTATCCGAAAAATGCGAGGCAAGTTATCTATTTGTATTGGAAGACACCAGCATTCACAAAATTGTGGGTGTGAGTGCAATTGAAGTTGCGGTCGGGTTGAATGAACCGTTCTACAACTTTCGTGTGGCAAAACAGGTGCATGCCTCTAAAGCCTTAAATGTGTATAAGACTTTAGACACCTTGTTTTTAAGTAATGACCATACCGGTTGTAGCGAACTCTGCACTTTGTTCCTTGATCCTGAATATCGCAAAAACCAAAACGGCAAATTTTTATCCAAAGTTCGTTTTCTGTTTATTGCCGCATTCCGCTCTTTTTTTGAAGAAAGATTGATTGCTGAAATGCGTGGTTTCTCGGATCAAAACGGACAGTCACCGTTTTGGGATTCCTTGGGCTATTTATTCTTCAATATGGATTTTGCTGCCGCAGATTATCTCAGTGGTGTGGGGCAAAAAGCCTTTATTGCAGAGCTAATGCCGAGATTTCCAGTCTACGTAGATCTGCTGAGCTCAGAGGCACGCGAGGTGATTGCAGAAGTACACCCACATACGCTGCCTGCGGCAAAAGTGTTGATGTCAGAAGGGCTTAAATATCAAGGTTATGTTGATATTTTCGATGCTGGGCCAACACTGGAAGCCAATACTGCTGAGTTACGTGCGGTGAAAGAGAGTCGTTTGCTTAAAGTCAAACTTACTGAGCAAGTCGAAAGTACTGAGACACACTTTTTGGTTGCCAATGACCAATACCAAGATTACGCCGTGTTGTTGATCAATAACAAAGTTGATGAAAGTGAGACTTTGCATATGACAGCAGCACAAGCACAGGCACTGAATATTGCTGAACACGATCAAGTCCGTGTCTTAGCATTAGAAAAAATGGAGAATAACTAATGTCACAAGGTGCATTATTAATTGATGGTGCTTGGGTTCAAGGACAAGGAAGCGCATTCGAAAAAACCAATCCGGTTAGCAATCAGCAAATTTGGGCGGGGCATGAAGCAAGCCCAGCCGATGTTGAACAGGCATGCGATGCAGCGCGTCAGGCATTTCCTGCATGGGCACGTTTGCCACTAGAACAGCGTATCGCGACAATTGAAAGCTTTGCTGGATTATTAGAACAAAATAAAACCCAATTGGCCGAAGTGATTAGCCAAGAAACCAGTAAACCACTTTGGGAAACTTTGACCGAAGTACAATCGATGATTGGTAAAGTAGCGATTTCGATTCGTGCTTATCATCAACGGACAGGTTTTAGCGAAACTGAAATGCCAGATGGTGTTGCTTCACTACGTCATCGTCCACATGGTGTTCTCGCCGTATTTGGCCCGTATAACTTCCCGGGTCATTTGCCAAACGGTCATATTGTGCCTGCATTGATTGCGGGTAATACCGTGGTGTTTAAACCAAGTGAACTCACGCCTTGGACGGCTGAAGAAACTGCAAAATTATGGCAGCAAGCCGGTCTACCAAACGGTGTGCTGAATATCGTACAAGGTGGACGCAGCACGGGTGAGGCACTCGCAGCAGCTGAACAAATTGACGGTTTGTTGTTCACAGGCAGTGCCAATACGGGCTATCACTTGCATAAACAAATGGCAGGTGCTCCTGAAAAAATCCTTGCTTTGGAAATGGGTGGTAATAATGCCCTGATCATTGATGAAGCCAGCGATATTGATGCTGTAGTGAATCTCGCGATTCAATCCGCTTTTGTTTCCGCAGGGCAACGTTGTACTTGTGCACGCCGTATTATTGTCAAGCAGGGTGCCAATGGTGATGCTTTCATTCAACGTTTTGTTGAAGTCGCGAAGAACTTAGTCGTGGGAAGCTGGAATGCTGAACCGCAACCCTTTATGGGTGGGGTGATTTCTGCTCATGCAGCAGAACAAATGTTGGTAGCGCAAAGTAAACTGATTGCTTTGGGTGCAAAACCATTATTAGAAATGACTCGTCCACAAGCCGATAGTTCATTACTCACGGCGGGTATTTTAGATGTTACTCAGGTGACCGATATTCCTGATGATGAATACTTTGGTCCACTCACCACGATTTATCGCTATAACAGTTTCGATGAAGCCTTGAATATTGCCAATAACACGCGCTTTGGTTTGGCAGTGGGCTTGGTTTCACCAGAGCGTAATTTATTTGATCGTGTACTGATTGAAGCGCGTGCAGGCATTGTGAACTGGAATAAACCATTAACAGGTGCATCAAGTGCCGCACCATTTGGCGGTGTTGGGGCGTCGGGTAATCATCGTGCCAGTGCCTTCTATGCAGCAGACTATAGTGCATGGCCTATGGCTTCACTGGAAAGTGACAGCATTACTTTACCTTCAAAATTATCACCGGGCATTGTGCTGTAAGTCGGCTCGTATCGGGACACAGGGAGAATAAAATGTCAGGTTATGAAATTAATTTTGATGGTTTAGTGGGGCCGACGCATCATTATGCAGGCTTATCATTTGGTAATGTTGCATCAACCAAGAACCGTAATAACGCGTCAAATCCTAAGTTGGCTGCAAAACAAGGCTTGAAGAAAATGAAAGCCCTCGCGGACTTAGGCTTGAAGCAGGGTGTGTTTGCCCCACAAGAGCGTCCGCATGTACCAACGTTACGCCGTTTGGGTTTTACGGGCAGTGATATTGATGTCATTACCCAAGCGATGCGTACTGCGCCAGCTTTATTATCTTCGCTGAGTTCTGCTTCTTCGATGTGGACGGCCAACTCATGTACGGTGTCGCCATCGGCAGATAGTGCTGATAAACGCATGCATTTTACCGCTGCAAACTTAAATAATAAGTTCCATCGATCAATTGAGCATCATACGACCACGCGTATTCTTCAAGCGATGTTCAATAATGATGTATATTTCGCGCACCACGAAGCACTGCCAGAAGCCGCCTTGTTTGGAGATGAAGGCGCAGCCAATCATAATCGCCTTGGTGGTGGATATGATCAGGCGGGTGTGCAGGTTTTTGTTTATGGACAGCAACAACTCGGTGGAACGGTTGCACCGCAGAAATTCCCTGCGCGTCAAACTCGCGAGGCAAGTGAAGCGATTGCCCGTTTGCATCGTCTGGATGCGAAACGAACCGTGTTCATTCAGCAAAATCCAGATGTGATTGATCAAGGTGTATTTCATAACGATGTGATTGCGGTGAGTAATCAACAGGTCTTGTTCCATCATCAGCAAGCCTTTTTAAATCAAGCTGATGCATTGAATGAAATTCGTCACAAGATGGCGGGGATCGAACAAGATTTTATCTCGATTGAAGTCCCTGACAATCGTGTCAGTGTTGAAGATGCAGTCTCGACTTATTTGTTCAACAGCCAGATTTTGACCCGTGCAGATGGTGGCATGAGCATTGTGGTACCAGAGGAATCACGTCACAACAAGGCGGTATGGAGCTACTTGAATGACATGATTCAAATGGGTACGCCAATTGATGACATCAAGGTGTTTGATCTACGTGAAAGTATGCGTAATGGCGGTGGACCTGCATGTTTGAGATTACGTGTTGCCGTGAATGAAGCGGAACTGAATGCGGTGAACCCAAACCTGTTTATGAATGATGCATTATTCAAAACGCTGAATCAGTGGGTGGATCAGCATTATCGTGATGAGTTAACACAAGACGATTTGGCCGATCCAAGTTTATTGATCGAGAGCCGTACCGCATTAGATGAGTTAACCAAAATTTTAGCTTTAGGTTCGGTTTATCACTTCCAAAGATAAACAGTAAACAACGGCTTTTAAGGATGAAAGTACATGGTTGATCTATTAACGTTGACTTTAACGCAACGAATGCCTGTGCAGATGCAAGGTGAGACGACGGGATTTACATGGCAGTGGTTGGGTGAAGGGCTATTGCAATGTACACCGAAGACAAACTATGGAAAGACCATGCTGCTTTCTGCTGGGATTCATGGCAATGAAACTGCACCGATCGAGCTATTGGACCAAATTATTCATGACCTATTTGCCGAGCGTTTAACGCTTGCAGTACGGGTACTGTTTGTGTTGGGGAATCCTGAAGCGATTCGACATGGGATGCGCTATCTTGAAAATGATATGAACCGCATGTTTTGTGGTGCCTATCAGCACTTAGCCCAAGATCAGGAAACCGAACGGGCTGCTCACTTAGAGCAAGTAACAGCACAGTTTTTTGAACAAAGTCAGCCGCAAGCACAGCGCTATCATTATGACCTGCATACGGCAATTCGTGCCTCATTGCTGCCTGTTTTTGCCCTATTTCCATATCAAAGCAAGCCTTATGATGAGTTCCTCATTCAAAGTCTAGAGGCTGCTGATTTGGATGCTTTGGTCTATCACAATGCCGCAGGCAAAACCTTTACTCACTTTACGGCTGAAAAATTTCAAGCAGCGAGTAGTACTTTGGAGCTAGGCAAGGCCAAACCTTTTGGAGCCAATGATTTAGCCCAATTTTCCAGTACTGACCAGATGCTGCGCGCAGTTCTTGCAGATCAAGCATTGCCGATCAGACAGAAATCCGACATTCGCCAGTTTAAGGTGGTGGATTCAATTTTAAAACAAAGTGAAGATTTTCAACTCAAATTGAGTGCTGACGCACCAAACTTTTCTACTTTTCAGAAAGGCGAGTTGATTGCAACACAGCAGGCTGGGGATTATGTCGCACATGATCAACAAATCTGGATTTTATTTCCAAACCCTAAGGTAAAAACAGGGCTTCGGGCTGGACTGATTTTAAAAGAAATTGAATAAACAGTCGCCGCTTTAACAGTTTAACTGTCGGCAAGG
This sequence comes from Acinetobacter higginsii, assembly GCF_000369525.1. Lineage (GTDB taxonomy): Bacteria > Pseudomonadota > Gammaproteobacteria > Pseudomonadales > Moraxellaceae > Acinetobacter > Acinetobacter higginsii. The sequence goes on along the minus strand of NZ_KB850072.1, from coordinate 2,167,062 downwards.
AATAGATGAAATGGAGTTTGAATATGGATGTTCAATAGAACAAAGCGTGTCAAAGAATATCGTTTAGATATTCGTTTTTATGAAAGTGAAACAGCAAGGACAGGTTGTCATAAGAATACAGTTGGAGTGACCGTGTATGAGTAACAATAACGAAAAGACATTTCCCTCAGGCCAAGCCCTGAGTGGACAATATGTACCACAGCAGGATGTTGCCAGTTTATCGGAAACTTCGAGCGCAGAGATTGAAGTGGGTAAACCATTGAAACGTGCCATGACCAAACGTCATTTGGTGATGATTTCTTTAGGTGGTGCAATTGGAACAGGGCTGTTTTTAGGCTCTGGCGATGTCATTTCTCAGGCTGGTCCAGTCGGTGCGATTCTCTCTTACCTATTGGGTGGTGTAATTGCATACATGGTGATGTTGTGTTTAGGTGAACTCGCTGTACAAATGCCAGTTTCAGGTTCTTTTGGTGAATATGCCAGAACTTATATTGGCCCAGGCACAGGCTATATGATCACGTGGTTGTATTGGCTAACGTGGACTGCAACTTTGGGGACTGAATTTACCGCTGCGGCTCTACTGATGCAGGAATGGTTTCCGTCTATTTCCATGTGGACGTGGACCTTATTATTTGCAGGGCTGGTGTTTAGCTTGAATGTCAGTTCGACACGGCTATTTGCTGAGTCAGAGTTCTGGCTGTCTTTGGTTAAAGTTCTGACTATTATCTGTTTTATTGGGTTGGGTTTAGCCGCTATCTTTGGCTTTATTTCTTATCATGGGCATGAGTCTGCACCGCTGTTCAGTAAGTTGACGGAACATGGCTGGTTTCCAAATGGTATTTTCCCAATTTTCGCGACCATGTTGATCGTGAACTTTGCATTCTCTGGCACAGAGTTGATTGGTGTCGCGGCAGGTGAAGCAGAAGAACCTGCGAAAACAGTACCTAAAGCCATCAATGCCGCGATCTGGCGTTTATTGATTTTCTTTGTGGGTACCATTGTGGTGATTTGTGCATTACTGCCTTATGAAATGGCAGGTATAAATGCCAACAGTGTCAGTAATAGCCCATTCGTTACCGTATTTAATTATATTGGTATTCCATATGCGGAAGATATTATCCGTTTTGTGATTATTACGGCACTTTTATCTGCTGCAAACTCAGGTTTATTTGCTGCATCGCGGATGATGTGGTCATTGTCTGCAAAGAATCAGTTGCCGAAGGTGTTTTCAAAATTAACCCGTTCAGGGACGCCAATTATTGCGATTATTGTGACCATGTTTGGCGCGATTCCAGGTTTGCTATCGGAACATTTTGCACCTGAAACGATTTTCAAAAATTTATTGGGTGTTGCCGCTTTTACCATGGTAGTGGTATGGATTTCGATTTGTGTTTCCCAATTTAACTTCCGCAGACAATGGATCAAATCGGGTAAAACAGTCAAAGACTTAAAATTTGCTGCACCATTATTCCCACTCACCCCGATTTTAGGTGGTGTATTCTGTGTGATCACCTGTATTAGTATGGTGACCGATCCATCGATGCAAGTGGGCTTCGTCTGTTGTGTCCTGTTTATTATCGCATGCTATGCGAGCTACAATATTTTTTATAAAAATAAAGCCGTTTAAGTAAAACTTTTATTTAAAATAAGTATATAGACGAATAGGTTGTAGGCGTGATCTGCAACCTATTCGTCTTTTTTATGTAGGATAATAGGGCTGCTGTGCGCTTGGTGATAGACTAACCCGTACTTGAGCTTTGTTCTTTCTGATAAAGATTAAATAAGCCATCAATTGATATGATTAAGAATGCTTTTAGATGATGATTTGTTTACATATTGTGTAAGAAATACAGTCCGTGGTTGTGATTGCAAAAATAAAAGGTATAAATGGGTTAAGTCGATTTCTTAAACAACAAAGAATCTGTGTGATGAGTTTGACTTTATGGCGAATAAAAATAATCCATCCGTAGTGATTGGTCAGCAAGTCAGACTCACTGAACTGGCGGGTTGTGAAGAATGCGATGCAATATATCGCAGGGTTGAGCTTGCATCAGGTGAACGGGCATATTGCACCTGTTGTGGTGCGGAGTTATATCGTCGAAGTCGATCTTTTTCATCTTTGCTTGCCTTGGTCATTACCGCTTTGATTGTTTTTGTGATTGCTAATAGTTTTCCCATCGTCATTGTGGAGCTACAAGGCAATACCTCTCAGACCACTTTAATCGGTGCTGCATGGACCATGTTTCATATTGATCGTGCATTGGTCGGTGTTTTGATTCTGATTACAACTTTTATTGTGCCTTTGGTTGAGCTGTTATTGCTGAGCTATGTGCTTTTCTTTATTAGTGTGTTGAAGGTCAGGCCTCAATTTTTGACTTTGGCACTGAGAGCCTTATTTCTGTTTCGGACATGGGGCATGGTTGAGGTTTTTTTAATTGGTGTACTGGTAACCTTGGTCAAACTTGTGGGCATGGTCACCGTTATTCCTGGTGTTGCACTCTGGGCATTTACATTATTGAGCGTGCTTTTGGTCTATATTGCTTCGGTCAAGATTAAAGATATCTGGGATGAAGTTGATCGGAGTCTTGGATGAAGCAAAAACACGACCATGACACCGAGATTGGTTCAATTGTAGAACAGCTTTCCGATGTTGATTTACAGATCAAAAACTATGTCAGGGCAAAACAGGTTGGGCTCATTCAATGTCATTGCTGTGGATTACTGAATGCTGTAGCAAGTCACGCAGATCAGCAAAATCATGCTCAATGTTCAAGATGCAAAAGTACCTTGCACTCACGTAAACCACAAAGTTTAAATCGTACTTTTGCTTTGGTGGTCGCTGCAGCAATTTTATATATACCTGCCAATGTACTCCCCATGACGGTAACAGATTCTTTGTTGGGGCGTCAGCAAGATACCATTATTAGTGGTGTGATCTATTTCTGGCAAAATAGTGATTATCTGGTGTCTGTGGTTATTTTTATGGCCAGTATTTTTATCCCGATTTTAAAATTATTGATTCTGATTTTTTTATTAATTTCAGTCTATATGCAATCTTCCTCAAGATGGCATTTTACCCCTGAACAATGTGCGCTGATGTATCGCATTGTTGAATTTATTGGGCGTTGGTCCATGATTGATGTCTTTGTGGTTGCATTGCTGACTGCATTGATTCAAATTCAGTCATTGGCAACTATTTTGGCAGGGCCTGGCGCAGTTGCTTTTGGTGCTGTAGTGGTTTTGACCATGTTTGCTTCACTCAGTTTCGACCCCAGAATTATTTGGGACAATTATTTCAAGGCGCGTCACGTGAATGCTCAACAATCAAATCATTTGAAAGGAACGGCGATTCATCAATTAAAAAGTTAAGATTGACGATGAGCCTTATTTTTGACCTATAAAAGAAAGATCACTATGTCAGAAAATACCCCGAATAGCCAAGATTCTGAAGAAAACACTACGGTGGTAACGCAGAACGATGCAATCTTCGACGAGCCTGAAAAAAAGAAGGGACGTTGGAGACCTGCGCTGATTTGGCTGGTTCCATTTGTTGCGCTTTTAATCGCACTTTCGCTTGCAGCAAAAGCGGTTTTGGATACAGGTCCAACCATTGAAGTGTCTTTCCGAACAGCAGAAGGCTTGGTTGCAGGGAAAACCACGGTACGTTATAAGCAGGTTGATATTGGTTTGGTTCGACAAATTGATCTTTCGGATGACCGATCTCATGTCATTGCCAAAATCGAATTACGTAAAGATGCCAGTAATTTTGCTGCCAAAGATTCGCGTTTTTGGGTGGTGAGACCGCGAGTAGGAACGGGTGGTATTTCGGGTATTGATACCTTACTCTCAGGGGCATACATTGAAGTCGATGGTGGGAAGGCTGAACAGAAGCAAGAGAATTTTACTGGGCTTGAAGTTCCACCTGTAGTGTCATCGGATATACCAGGCAAGGTCTTTTTCTTAAAAGCACAGGACTTGGGGTCACTTGATGTTGGCGTGCCGATTTACTATCGCAGAATTAATGTCGGGCAGATTACAGCGTATAAATTAGCAGCTGATGGGAAAAGTGTTGAACTACAAACCTTTATCCAATCTCCTTACGATAAGTTCGTAACCACAGATGCGCGTTTTTGGCAGGCCAGTGGGGTCGATGTGACCTTAAATGCATCAGGATTTAATCTGGATACACAGTCGCTTGCCAGTATTATTGCGGGTGGTATTGCCTTTGGTTATCCAGAAAATTCTGCTGGAGCAATTGCACCAGACAATAGTTATTTTACTTTATCAGACTCTCGCAAAGAGGCGATGAAAGAGCCTGATGGTAAGCCGCGTCCAATTATTATGTACTTTGATCATTCGCTTCGTGGTTTAACTGCAGGTGCACCAATTGACTTTATGGGCATTGAGATTGGTAATGTCAAAGCAATTAATGTCGAATTTGATCAGTCTTATACGCATTTAAGAATGCGCGTGGATGCAGTGATTTATCCATCACGTTTAGCGCATGGCAAAGAGCTTGATCCAGATGGCGAAATTTTTAAATACTTTATTGAGAGAGGCTGGCGTGCGCAGATGCGGACAGGTAATTTATTAACAGGCCAGAACTATATTGCCTTTGATAAGTTTCCAAAAGCCAAAGCCGCGTCTTTAATCACGAGACCAGATGGGCGTGTTGAAGTACCAACCACGGCAACAGAGTTGAGTGGCTTACAGGCACAAGTGTCACAAATCGCGGATAAAGTGAGTAAGTTTCCACTCGAAGAAATTGGACAAGATGTTCGTAAGACGCTTAATAATATGAACACCACCATTGAGTCGACAGACAAACTGGTGAAACAGTTGGATGGTAAAGTCGCACCTGGTTTACAAGCGACGCTGAATGATGTGCGTAAGACCATGCAATCGAGTGAATCCATTTTATCCAGTGATGCACCGATGCAGCAGGATGTCCGTAAAGCATTGCAGCAAATGACTCGAGCTGCAGCATCTTTACAATTAATGGCTGATTATATTGAACAGCATCCTGAATCATTGATTCGGGGTAAAAAAGCAGAGGCAAACAAATGATAAGAACAATCATCGCTAAACATTCATCTGCTGTAGCAGGAGTGCTCAGTAGCGTGAGCATCTTATCTGCTGCGGTGTTACTCACAGCTTGTTCGGGTTCACCCACACCGAATTATTACACCTTGGCAAGCAAAGTTTCTCCATTGCCAAGTTCAAAAGTCAAGGTCATTGAAGTATTGCCTGTTGGATTACCAGATCGTATCAATCGTGCGCCTATCGTGATACAGGATGCAGCAGGTAAATCTAAAATCATGGAAAACGAGCGTTGGACGTCCACGCTTGGAGCTGAATTAAGAGATAACCTGTCTGCTGGCCTACAGCAAAAACTTGGTGCGGTTGATCGTTATAACAGCGGTATGGTGGGTGGCAAGGTGTCTTATCGTGTCGCAACTGATTTTTCACATTTTGATATCATTAATACATCCGATATCGTGAACAAAAATGTTGAAGTTTCGGTTGCGTGGATCATTAAGCGTAATGATCCAAATATTACCTTAGATCAAAACTCAACCCAAAATCAGCAGCTGGCCTGCCGTATGACGTTTACTCAGCCAGTATCAGGTAAGAACAATCAGATACAAGATATTGTGAGTGGTGCGAGTAGTTCATTGAGTCGAGTTATTGATGCAATGGCGCTGTCAATTGTGTCCTTAGATGCAAAAACCTCACCTAACATAAATGGGGTAATTTGTTCATAATTTGAATAAAAAGTGGTCAGATTGATCACTTTTGTTCTGTTCAGGTTTTATTGTTTATTCAGACATCACAGTTTAATGTTGTTTTAAGTTGCTCTCTTTAATTTACCAACGAATACCTCATTTCGTCTTTGGCTAAATCAAAACATTAAAGAGAGCATAAAAATGAATCAATGTGTGATGAGCGCAAAAAATATTATTCGTGGTAAGCACCACCCAGAATTTTTACAGCATGAAGTCCTTGCTGATATTTTTATTGAAACAGCACAAACATTTCCTGAAAAAGTCGCCCTGATTGAAGCTGAACGAACGTTGAGCTATGGCGAGTTATATCAACAAGCTTTATTGATGGCACAGCATCTGACCCTGAAAGGAATTAAAGCGGGTGATATTGTTGGTTTATGGCTACCTCGTGGTATTGAATTATTAAAATCACAGTTAGCCATTTGTTTAAGTGGTGCGGCTTGGCTACCATTTGATATGGATACACCTGCAGACCGAATTGCCGTCTGTCTTGAAGATGCTACTGCAGTGGGGATGATTACCAGTGATGAATGGTATGAACACTTACAAGAAGTCCCACAAACGAAATGGACCAATACTGAATTGCAGCGACCACTGCATGAGACTGTGGAATTAGCCAAAACCTCACCTGAACAGCCTGCCTATATTATTTATACCTCGGGTTCGACAGGAAAGCCGAAAGGGATTGTAATTACCCAGAAGAATATCTGTCATTTCCTACGTAGTGAAAACAGTATTTTAGGGATTCAAGAGCAGGATAAGGTCTATCAAGGTTTCTCGGTTGCTTTTGATATGTCCTTTGAAGAAATCTGGTTGTCTTACCTCGTCGGCGCAAGCTTGTGGATTGCACCAAAATCCTTAGTCAGTGATCCAGAGCGACTCTGCCAAACATTGAAACAGCAACAGATTACCGTATTACATGCGGTACCCACCTTATTGGCTTTATTTCCTGAAGATGTTCCGAATTTACGCATCATCAATCTGGGCGGGGAGATGTGCCCTGATTCATTGGTGGAACGTTGGGCCTTACCACACCATCAAATGTTTAATACCTATGGACCGACCGAAACCACGGTTACTGCCAGTCTGGAACTGTTGCAGCGTGGCAAACCGGTCACCATCGGCAAGCCCTTACCCAACTATGGTATGTTGGTAATTAATGCGGAAAGAGAATTATTGGCACAAGGTGAAACAGGGGAACTGTGTATCTTTGGCCCCAGTGTAGCTCCAGGCTATCTTGGACGCCCTGATCTGACTGCAGATAAATTTATTGAGAATCCTTGGGCAAATAATGAGGATGAAATCAGCTTGTACCGCACAGGCGACTTGGCCAAAATTGATGAATTTGGTCAGGTGCATTGTTTAGGTCGTGCCGATGATCAGGTTAAAATCCGAGGCTTCCGAGTTGAACTCGGTGAAATTGAAGCAGCGCTATGCGATCTGGATGGAATTGGTACGGCGGCAGTCATCCTAAGGGCGGAAGATGGTATTGATCAGCTGATTGCCTTCATTGCACCTGAGTTGGAGGCAAAACAAAGCATAGAGGTTAAACAGCTTCGACATCATTTGAGCCAACGCTTACCGCCATATATGGTGCCTAATCGTTTTGAAATTATTGAGGAAGTACCACGACTATTATCTGGAAAAATTGATCGTAAAGCATTGAAGGCTCGCCCATTAACCAGTGTGATTGACCGAAGTGAATCTGACCAGCCACAGAATGAAGCTGAACAGATTTTATTTGAGATTCTAGGTCGTTTATTTCCGAATATCCCAATGAAGTTAGACTCAGATTTCTTTGATGATCTCGGAGGCCATTCCTTACTCGCTGCGGTATTGATCTCAAATTTACGTGAACACCCTCAATATAGCCATCTGACCATTCAAAGCTTATATCAGGCCAGAAAAGTAGGCGCGATTGCAGCTTTAATGTTAGAACAACCTGAACCCTCCTTATTTGATCGGCAGATTGGACAAGATAATCCACGTAATCAGGCTTATAAATGGCTGTGTGGGATTGCACAGGCGGTGAGGGACTGTTCTAAATTTTGTGTAAGTACTTAATTTTCATTTATCCTTCAGAGGATAATTACAAAAGGTACTTCACATGGATGAAGCAACAATCAAAAGTATGGCTGCCGAATTGGCTAAAGGTCTAAAAACACCAGAAGACTTAAACCAAATGACAGCAGTCTTTAAAAAATTCATGATTGAAACTGCACTCAATACTGAACTTTCAGACCATCTCGGTTATGAAAAGCATCAGTCCAGGAAAGGCTCAAATAGCCGTAATGGGTTTAGTTCTAAAACCATTACAACTCAAGATGGACAACTGGCTTTAGATATTCCCCGTGATCGAGAAGGTTCATTTGAGCCACAAATTATCAAAAAGCACCAAACACGCATCACCAGTATGGATGACCAAATCCTCTCACTGTATGCAAAAGGAATGACTAATAGGGAAATTGTAGCCTTCTTCAAAGAAATGTACGATGCCGATGTCTCAGCATCTCTCATCAGCAAAGTTACCGATGCTGTGATTGAGCAAGTGACTGAGTGGCAAAATAGAGCCTTAGATAGCCTTTATCCTGTTGTCTATCTTGACTGTATTGTTGTCAAAGTCCGTCAGCACTCCAATGTGATTAACAAGTCCGTATACCTTGCTTTAGGCATCAATATGGATGGACAAAAAGAATTACTGGGTATGTGGATTGCTCAGACAGAAGGTGCCAAATTCTGGCTGTCAGTCATGACAGAGCTAAAAAATCGAGGAGTACAGGACATTCTTGTTGCTTGTGTAGATGGATTAAAAGGCTTTCCTGACGCGATAGCCTCCGTTTACCCTCATACTGATATTCAACTGTGTATCGTGCATGTTGTACGCAATAGCCTGAGATTTGTAAGCTGGAAAGACTACAAGGCTGTTACCTCGGGTCTGAAAGCGATTTATCAGGCAAGTACAGAGGAAAATGCTTTAAAGTCCCTAGACATCTTCTGTGATCAATGGAATCACCAGTATCCCAAAATTGGAGAATCCTGGCGGGCCAATTGGGAAAATATCCGAACGATCTTTAGCTATCCAGCCGAAATACGTCATGCAATTTATACAACAAATGCGATTGAGTCGTTGAATAGCGTAATACGCCATTCAACGAAGAAGAGGAAAATCTTTTCATCTGATGACTCAGTAAAGAAGGTCATTTACTTAGCAACATCAAATGCTGCGAAGAAATGGACGATGCCAATTCAAAATTGGCGTTTAGCAATGAATTGGTTTACGATTCAGTTCGATGATCGATTAAAAGATCATTTATAAAAAATGGAACTTACACAAAATAATTTACAGGCTCGGCGGTGACGATCCCTGTATTGATCTCGATCAATATTCTGCAATGGTTGGCACCATTCTTTACTTATCACTATTTCACAGGCGGCACACGAGATAGTATTCCTTATGCGATCGCGTTGTCTTTGCTGGTGTATATCAGTGTGATTATTGCCAGTTTTGCAGTTTCAATTACAGTAAAACGGTTACTGATGTTAGGGGTTGGCGCAGGTCGTTATCCATTATGGGGAATGACCTATTTCCGTTGGTGGTTAGCTGATCGGATCAGCAGTATTTCACCTGTATATCTTTTATCTGGTTCAACCTTACTGAATTTATATCTCAAAGCACTTGGGGCAAAAATTGGGCATGATGTCACGATTAGTTCCGTGCATATCCGTATGCCATCGTTGTTAAAGATTGAAGATGGGGTCAGTATTGGTTCCAATGTAAATCTGGAAAATGCCAAGGTGGAACACGGACACCTCGTATTGGGTTCAATCCAACTCAAACAAGACAGCTATGTGGGATCTTATGCAGTATTGGAAGAAAATACCGTGCTAGAACCGCAAGCGCATGTCAATGCTTTAACCTCAATTGAATATGGCATGACGGTACCCGCAGGTGAAATTTGGGACGGAACACCAGCGAAAAAAATAGGCCATATTGATGAGTTGGAATCATTGGCAGCACGTCCAAAATTATCCTTAGTGCGTAAATTTGCTGAATATGGCTACTATAGTGTCAGTGCTTTAATCATTGCCTGTTTGTTCTTTATTCCGATTTTCCCAAGTTTCTTGTTAGTGGATTGGTTAGATGTCAATGTCTTTAATATCGACCCAAATAATCACGTTCAAACCGCACTGTATTATTTCGTCCTTGCCATTCCTGCCAGTGCCATGATGATGGTCATTACCGCATTAATTTCATCGGCTATACGTAAGATTGTATTACCACGTTTAGAGACAGGCACTTATGCCATACATGGTGGTGTTTACTATCGTAAATGGTTCGCAGCTCAGATTTTAGAAACCAGTTTACAGACTTTACATGGCTTGTTTGCAACCTTATATGCTCCGACATGGTTCCGTATGTTGGGCGCGAAGGTGGGTAAAAATACAGAAATTTCGACTGCCACAGGTGTAATTCCTGAAATGCTGACTCTAGGTGAAGAAAGTTTTATTGCAGATGCGGTGATGTTGGGTGATGAAGAGATTAAAGGCGGCTGGATGTCGTTGAAATCTACACAAATTGGCAATCGTAGCTTTGTTGGGAATAGTGCCTATATCGCGGATGGTACGGTATTACCGGATAATGTTTTGATTGGTGTGCAATCAAAAACGCCAGATAACCGAGAAATGTATTCAGGTCAGACATGGTTCGGTTCGCCACCTTTATTGTTGCCAGCGCGTGAAGCAGCAGCGCAATATCCAGATCATCTTACCTTTAAACCAAGTATCAAACGCCGTTTCATGCGAGGCTTGATTGAGGGTTTACGTATTGTATTACCGACAGCACTCGCCATTGGTGTAGGTTATATGATTGTTTTAGAAGTGATTGATGTCATTAATGACTATAGTATTGCGATAGGGTTATTGGCTTTAACTATGGCTGGACTGTTATATGGTGTCGGTTGTTTTGTCATCGTGACCGTATTGAAATGGGCTTTAATTGGACGTTATCAACCACTTTCAGCACCGATGTGGACCATGTTCGTTTGGCTCAGTGAAGGCATTACCAGTTTATACGAATCTGTTGCGATTCCGAACTTTTTGAATTACTTGAGAGGGACTCCGATGTTGCCATTCTTTTTACGCCTATTAGGAGTGAAAATTGGTAAAGATGTCTATCTGGATACGGCTGATATTACTGAATTTGACTGTGTGAAGATTGGAGACCGTGCAGAATTTAACAGCTTCTCTGGACCACAAACGCATTTATTTGAAGACCGCATCATGAAAATTGGTCAAGTCAATATCGGCAGTGATGTGGTAGTGAATTCGCGTAGTATCATTTTATACAATGCCAATGTGGCTGACCATGCGGTATTGGGTCCACTGACATTGGTAATGAAAGGAGAGAATATTCCTGCAAAATCAGCATGGATTGGCTCACCTGCAGTACCTTGGAAACATAGCTAATCATTTATAAGTGATCACTAAAAGGGATAAGAAAATAGTTTTTCTTATCCCTTTTCTATATGTGTAACGAAGAGGATTAGCGAAAGATTTAATGTGTTGTTGAAGCAGGTTTGGATTTAAACAACACTAAACAAACAAGGATAAAAGCCAATAATACAAAAGAAGCACCGAATCGGCTTAAATCCAATCCGCCGTGATCAAGGGGTTTATCTAAGAAGTCACCTAAGACCGCACCGAGAGGTCTGGTTAAAACAAAAGCTGACCAGAATAAAAATGTTCTAGAGATCTTGGTCCAATAATACAAGACAATCAAGATAAGCAGTAATGAACCAAAGATCAGGGCAGCCCCTGTATAACCTAGTCCTTGGGTATCTGCTGTCCAGTCACCAAGCGCTGTTCCTAGGGTTTGAGAGAACATAATGGTGACCCAGTAAAAGGCTTCGGTCTTTGCAGACTGCACACTGTTCACCGCAATATTGCCACAGCTCCAATACCAGATCGCAAGTGAGCTAAGCAGTAGGGTGAGTAAAATAATACTCCCTCCGAGATAGCCTATGCCTAGAGAGCGATCGACATAATCAGCAATGGTGGTTCCCAGTGTTGTGGTTGAGATAATGGTTGCCCAATATAAAAAGGGTTTGTACTCTTTGGCTTTCATTTGCAGTGAAACAAAGCCAATAAAAATAATAGAAAAAATACATGTACTTAAGATATAGCCCAGATTGAGCGACATTGATAAAGCATCACCAGCCGTTTCACCGAGTGTTGTTGCTGCAATTTTTATAATCCAGAACAGCAATGTCACTTCAGGCACTTTGCTTAATACTTCGGGTAGCCTATTTTTGTTATCCATAATTCATTCCAATTGAAGGGTAGATCAAATTTAGGATTTTTTTATTAATAGCGACTTAAAACTAAATTGTAATTTTGTTTGGTTTTTAAGCGTATTTAATTTTATTTTAAGCTGATATTTTTATATTCACATCGTCAAATAATCATGGAACGATTGACGATGTCAATTGAAACGATCGATATCAGCTTATTTAATTGGATTAACTCAGCTGCAACTCAAAATCCTATTTTAGATAAAGCTGCATTATTCGCATCTCATAATTTAATTGCAGTATTATTTGTATTTTTAATTGCTTCATTGTTTTTTAAGGATAAAAAATACCGAGTACAGTTTATCAAGATGCTTATCACCATCGTTGTTTCATTACTCGTGACTCAGATCATTCATTCGGTCTACTACCATCCACGTCCTTTTGACATGGGAATTGGACACATCCTGACAGGACATGGTTCATCTTCTTCATTTCCAAGCCAGCATACCTTGACAGTAGCAACGATTGCATTTGCATATCTACTGTCTGGTTATCGAAAAATTGGAAGTGCAGCATTGCTATTGGCTTTAATTGTAGGTTGGTCCAGAATTTATATTGGTGTCCATTTCCCTTTCGATGTACTTGGATCATTTGTGATTGCTTTTATGCTGGTATTAGGAATGAATATAATATTTAAGGAGTTTATTTTTAAAGTTAAAAAAACAGTTCCCATATCTGTTGTGGATTAAGATTTTTTTAATTTTAGTGTGAATTATATTTTATTGAAATATTCTAATTTGATATTAAAATAAAGCCTATCCATTTATAAAGATAGGCTTTATTTAATTTAATTGTACTTTAGATCTGTTTTTAAGACTCATCTGATCGGGCGGTTAATTGTCCTTCTGCAGTGAGTTGTTCAGCCATTTCTTTGGTTTTTCTTAAGCCTGGCATACGGTATTCGGTATGACCATAATCTTGAATAGATTTCCAACGACCACCCCAAGTTAAACCAACGGATTCAGCAACTTGCCCATAGAGTTGATAACCACGCATTGCCCAAGGGTCACGTTCTGAGATAACGACTTTACCGTTGCGTTTAAAAGCAACATCGGCAGCTAAACCAAATTGGTGATAGCTTTGATAACCTTTGGCACGGGTTGTATTTGGATTCCCTGCAAGCATATTTTGGCGGCTTGGGCTGCGGTAACCTTCAAGTAACACCAACTCATAACCGTGCTGTTCTTTCATGATTTTGAATACCATCAGTAGGCGTTGCTTATAGCGAGGATTAATTTTGTCCCATTTACGATCTACCATGGATACATCAAAACTACCATGTGAATGTGTAAGTGGAATCTCAATTTGAGATGCATTAATACTCGGATCTGTTGGATGCTGGGCTTGATAGGCCTGTTCAAGCCGAGTTGCTTCGACAATAGCATCTTCAATCAAGTTGGCATCGACTTCTGGTGGTGGACTCAGCATTTCACCATTAAGTAGCGTATAAATTTGCGGATCAGTTTCTTTTAAATATTCAGCTTCAATTCGTGTGGAATTGATTGGGCGAGTAAACGCAAAAATCAGGATGCTGGCGAATAAAAAGAAACCTGCAATTAAAATCCACCATTGTTGTAAGTGCCAATGCGATTGTAATTTTTCTGGCGAGGCCGCTTGATGCATATTCTCTGCAAACTGCATCGCATTGGCAATTTTCTTTTTGCCACTTGGAAGTAATGATTGCAACAACTGCTTGCATTTATAACGCAGCTCATATGACATGAGCAGGGTTAATCCGATCGCGACAGCGACAAAGCAGAAGAAGATGATAAAAATCATTGTTTACTTGAGTTCATTCACAGCAAAAGGTTTTTGTGTCACTTTAATTTGTACAGTTGCTTCGGGTGCTTCCGCTTCAACTTCTGCTGCTTTCGCTGGTACAGCCTTGGTCGCAGGAGGAGCAGGTTTAGCGACTATTTTATTCGTTGCCGGAGCAACGGTTTCATTTTTGCTATGTGGCCCTTTTACTGATGTTACTGTTGTTGGTTTTGTATTTGGTTCATTGGCAAATGGAGAAACATGCTGTCCATTCGGAGCGGGTGCAGCAGGCGGCGGTGTGCGTTGGAAAAATTTGTTTAAATCATTGCTTCCGGGTTGAGCAAAATTATTGTCTTCCACCGATTCGGTTGTTTCATGATGATTTGGAGTAGTCACTTCTACTTCATGACTTTGTGCTGTTGCTTTTGTGGCAGTTTGAACCGGCTCATTTTCTTCAACCGTTTGTGGCGCACTCGGTGCTGGGCTGTTGGCGTCGCTTGCAAAGATGAAAAAAAACAGTGCAGCAAAGATGATTCCTGAAACAAATCCAATCAGTAAATAAATGACAGGCGATAAGGTTTTTTTCTTATTGGTCTGTAATATGCGTAAAGAAGTTGTTCTTTCCTGAGTCATACGTTATCAACTAAGGCAAATGGATGGTGATATGTGCTTCTTCGGCAGGTGCTGAAATCACATTCTGATAAGGAGCTAAAGCACTCTGATTCTGTTTGGATAGCATGAACTTTAAGCCTGCAAAAGTGAGTGCAGCAAACATGAGCAAGAAGATTAGAATCCAGAAAAAGGGTAACTCGTGATGAATAATGTGTTTAATTTGATCTGGAATTGCTGCAAATGGAGAAAAAGCTGCTTTTTTCCCTTTGAGATAATCAATTTCATCTCCAACACGAGCCACGAGGTGATTTAGACTTTCTACAGATTCCAGACGGTATTTGCCCTGAAAACCGAGTAAGAGACAGTAGTGGAAAACCTCAAGTGATGCTAGGCGGTCTTTGCCACGACTGCGCAGTTGTTCCAAGATTTCAAAAAAACGATAACCCGCCAGTTGAGAGCCAAACAGGCTCAATTGCAATGGGCTGATAAGCCATGAATTCTGTAAGTTAAAATAGGCAGCATCCTGTTGCGTCGCAATGGTTTCATCAATCAAGGCACAAAATGCATATTTGGCGTCGTGAATATCATCAGCAGAAAATTGTAAGCGTTTGGCTTGTTGCTCAAATCGGTTCAATAAATCGACAATTTTTTCACGAAAATCAGTTGGATTTGCAGGTATATAGCGATTGCGAAGTAAAAAAACCAGATAGAACCCATCATGTAATAGATCAATCAAGTTAGTCGCTTGCACTTTATTTTGTGGTTGGTCAGACGTAGGGAAGCCTGAACCAATTTTTCCATCATCAAATAAAGAGGGGATGCCTGTTGGTTGAGTCATTGTGATTCTCTTAACTATTCATTACGGCAATGAGTTCAATACTGATATCTTGGAATCCAGCTGGTACATAGACACAGATAGATTCTGACTCAAGCATACGTTGATACAATTCGTGATGTGGTTCGATTTCAAAATAGCTGACACCAGAACGTACTGGAATTGCAGTTGGCACCTGCATTAAATGATGGAGTGGAACCGCTGGAAGAGCGGCAATAACACGTTGTTCTACATCAATTGTACTACCCACTTTAAAGCGCAATGGAACGATCTGGATCAATTCATGGGTTTGCATCATGCTGCTTGAAACCGCAATATAGAGACGAGTGTCACGGGTAATTTTGTCAGACTCAAGACTACCAACCCAATACGATGGTCGTGTTTCTTTTAAAGCAATGCTGAAATAACGGCTCGAAATAATGGTGTCTAATAAATCTCTTAGAATCAGATCAAGCTGTTGGAAACTGTCTTGTAATTGGTGATGCTTATACTGTGGCAAATGATCCACATCATACGCAGTCGAAAAGGTCAGTAAAGATCCAGTTAAACGCAATAATTCTGAAAATAAACGCTCAGGATGGATCAATGGATATTGCAACAGGTGATTCAAGCCTGCATAAGCCGTATTTAAAGCATTGATTAACCAGAACGAAACGATATCACCCGAACGGAATTCAATGAGTTTCTGTTCATTTTCACGATTGTTGCTTTGAATGGTTTTAATTTTTGCCTTAATAACGTTGAGCGTACGCTTTAAATTATTAATTAAAGATTCAGAAGCCGCGATATGTAAAATAGGTGGAATAAATTTATTATCCAGCTCAAAATGACCTGAGCTTTGACGCTTAATTTTAGCGACAGGGATATATAAGAAACCATCTAAATTTTGGCTCGGCTGAATATGTTGCTCTAATAACTTAAATTCTGCACGACGACGCAACAGATTCAGTTCAGCAGGGCTGGCATCGGTAAACAGATCATGGGTTTCTGTCAAATAGTTATGATAACGACTAGAAACTGAACGTGTTTCATCAGCAATGTTTTTCTTATTGGCCTGCAAAATTGGTAGTGCCAGATAAACCGTCATTTCACCTTGTAGATTAAGGTCATCTAATAACAATGGTTCTGGCAATAAGTCTTGTGCAGGCGCATGATAAATTTCACCATCTTGCCAAATGATTTCGACTTCTTGCAAAGCTAGAATATGAGTAGAAAGTTGAACTTCATCGAACTTTAATTTCTGCACACCGTAGGCATGTGGAATCATTGCTCGAATCGTATGATTCAAGCGTTGCTCATGGTAGGTGTCTTGAATCTGGAAATGCTGAGGACGTAAAAATAAGCCTTCACCCCAAAGAATCTTTTCTGCTTTAAACATATTTATTTACCAACAATTATTCGTATTCATTCTTTGGCTGAACACCAAGGGTGTCCTGTAGCATTTGTAAAGGATGTTCATCCTTAATCACTTGGGTTAGCCATTCATGCAACGGCATTTGACTCCACTTGATGGTTTTCTGCAGCATATAGCTGACAGGACTATGCGGCTCATTCTTTTGAAAATAAGTGGCAATTTCTTGCAATACCCGCATCGCCTGTTCACGGTTTTCAACATGCGATTGAACTTGCGGCTGAAAAGACAGCTGATTTTGAGGTGCAGCAGATTGAGTCGTCACGTGTTGTACCATCGGTGTTGTCGATGTTTCGATTTCTGTAATGACCGTCTGAGTACTTTGCTCAAACAGGTCGCTTTTATAAATCTTTTTCAGTGTGATATGAATGGTATCTAAACTTGAGTCGATTGCCGCAAAACTCGGCGAGTCTAAACCAAGCAGACCATCTAAAACCTGCTTCAATGTTGCCCATTGTTGTAGGATCTCATTAAAACTTTTATAGTTTTGACGCTGAAAATTTTTATCTGTATTTGATAAGGCTTGTTCGAATTGCTCTAATTCTGTCGAACCACTTGAACCCTCATAATCATCGCTTTGTTTACGACGGATATTCTCGTGATAAAGAAAGTTGTCGTAGTCGAGCAAATGGTAATAAGGCGCATGATTGATCAAAGAAACTTTTTTGATCAATAGCGGCAGTTGGTTAATCAAGCCCTGTAATAAGCCAATACGTTGATCTAGATCCTCATCTTCAACTTCAGGGTGTAGGGTTAACCAATATTGTTCTAATAAGCGATGGCTAAGCTCGAGACTTTTGGAAATCCCTTCAAAACCATAAAGGTTTGCCCAAGCTTCTGAGAGCCAAGTGAGTAAACGGATATCTTTACTTTTCGATTGGAGTAAATCTATAGATGTCATTGAGACAAAGTCCCAATCGGCCTGTTTAGGTTCAGTGACCCAATCACCCTGATCAAGCAGTACATCATCTTGGGTCTTTGCTTTTTTAATCGCATGGAACTCATTTGAAAATGAGTAATCTTCACCGCAAGGTGACTGCTCATTAATTGGCGTTAGTAAAGATAAAATATCCATATGCATCACAAATTTGGCTCAATCTTAAAATTTACACTTCAGCTTTGGTTTTTTTACTCGAACGTTTCTTGGTTGCTTTTTCAGCAGGATCTAACTGATAGGTAATTTCATCATCTTTGCTATCAATCACGATCAGTTTTGGTAACTTATGTTCAGCTAAAGCCACTAAAATTTCAGTTGCCAATGCAGGAAGGACGGTTGAGTTGAGGATGTTATCTACATTTCGCGCACCACTATCCACTTCAGTACAACGGCTTAACAGCAACTCGATTAAATCATCAGAATACTGAACCTTGGTTGCATACTGCTTTTCAATACGATCAACAATTTTTCCAAGCTTGTGTTTAATAATCCGAACCAATAACTCATCATGCAGTGGGAAGTAAGGCACAATGCGCATACGACCAATAAAGGCTGGTTTAAACTGCTTATATAAACTTGGTTTTAGATGTTCGATTAAGTCTTCGGCATGTGGCCATTCTTCTACAGGTTGATTTAAGCATGCCTGCATAATTGCACTTGAGCCTGTATTTGAGGTCAGAATGATTGTGGTGTTTTTAAAGTCAATCACACGACCTTCGCCATCTTCAAGCATTCCCTTGTCGAAGACTTGATAGAATAATTCTTGAACATCACTATGTGCTTTTTCAATCTCATCTAATAGCACGACACTATAAGGATTGCGACGAACGGCTTCGGTGAGAACACCGCCTTGACCATAGCCGACATAGCCAGGAGGGGCACCCTTTAACGATGAGACCGTATGCGCTTCCTGATATTCAGACATATTGATGGTGATGAGGTGATTTTCGCCGCCACTCTTGGTCTCATAACATTCGTCAACCTAAATCTGCGACTTCTAGTAGCGTAGGTGGCCATACTGCTGAACGTGTTGAGCACTCAGACATGATCTTCGTTAAAGATTTGGATGCAACTAGTCCTAAACTTTGGGAAGCTTGTTCTGCAGGTTATACATTTGATGAAGTACAGATCGATTACTACCGTGCAAATGGTGATAAGCGCATCAAATACTTACAAATCAAATTGAAACACGTTCTTGTTTCTAGCGTAACGCCGACTGTAAATGAAGAAGGTGTTCCAACAGAAACATTTGGTTTGAAATACGCTGCTGTTGAGTGGACTTATAACCAACAAGACATTAACGGTACTGCGAAAGGTGCTGTTACTAAGAAATGGTCACTTTCTAATAACACAGCTTCATACGCTGCGTAATCAGTATCGTGATTTTCTGATAGAGGTTAATAGGTGCCTATTAGCCTCTATTTTTCCAAGATGCTGTTCTTATAAAAATGAATTTAGATCATCTATATCCTTACGGATTCAGATCAACATTATTTGATCGTTTAGTACCAGAGCAAGAAGATTATTTAAGAGGGATGTCGATTCAGCAGTTACGAGAGTCTGTTGCTCGTGATTTGGAAGACTTGTTGAATAGTCGGATCGCACAATTTGATCGAGATATGGATGAATTTCCGCTGGCAAAAAAATCAATTTTGCAGTTTGGAATTATCGATTTCGTAGGCTTGTCGACGGCCAATCCATTGGATCGAGATAAAATTTGTCAATCGATTGAGCAGTCCATTGCAGCACATGAGCCAAGATTGCGGCAGATCAAAGTTGAGATGCTATTAGATGGGCATAATATGGGATCGCTATGTTTAAGTATTCAGGCTTACTTAAATATCCACCCCTTATATGAACCTGTTTTTTTCGATGCTTTACTCAAACCAACAACACAACAATATGTTATTTCTGCCAGAACTTAGTGTGAGCGAACAGTGATAGAGCAACTTTTACCGTATTATGAAAAACAACTACAAGAATTCGGTCAACAATCTCGAGAGTTCGCGCAGAAATATCCGAAGATTGCGCAACGTCTATCGCTTAACCAAGAACAAATTGATGACCCGCATATTGAACGCTTAATTCAGGCCTTTTCCCTGATTGCTGCACGGATTGATAAAAAATTAGCCGATAGCTATGAGCTGTTTACTCATTCTTTATTTGAAGTGATGTTCCCGCAATATTTGCGTCATTTCCCAGCCTGTACTGTGGTCAGTTTTGAAGATACCAATAAACTTAAACAATTAACTGCAGCACATTTGATTCCACAAAAAACAGCGTTGAAGTCACGCAGTTTTAAAGGCGTGCAATGCGAGTTTAACACCAGTAATGAGGTTCGATTATTACCGATCGCATTGACGCATTTGGAGTTTCAAACTTCGCCTAGCACGCATATGCATTTGAATCAAAATGCGACCTTGAGTTTGAAATTTGAAATCTTTAATGATGCCCAACAATGGATTTTGGATGAAAAATTACCGATCTATTTAGATGCTATTTCAAATTTTCCACTGCAAGTTTTGGATAGTATTTTCCGTAAAGATACGGGTTTTGCAATTCGGGTAGGGCAGCGCGTCATTGAGGTAAGTAATCCTTTTGAGGTGATGGGCTTTAGTGAACAAGAAAGTTTATTGCCGATTGATCAGCATACCCATCATGCCTATCGTTTATTGATGGAATATTTTTGTTTCCCTGAGAAGTTTAATTACTTAAATTTGGATTTGAGTGTCCTCAAAGGATTATTGCAGCAGCACAACAGCTTTGAAATTTTGATCCATCTCAAACTTAATTTGAATGATCAAGCCGTGGTCCGTAATTATTCCGAGCTCAATATAGCCAACTTTAAATTATTTACCACACCGGCAATTAATCTGTTTGAAAAGCAGGCCGAACCGCAAAAGATTTCACATACCCAATTACAATATCCATTGGTCACGGATGCGCATCATCCTGAGTTGTATCAAGTCTATTCTATCCTTGAAATGAATATGGTGCGTGAAAAGACCAATCAAGAGCAAACGCATCTTCCTGTATTGCCTTTTTTTGCAATGAGTCATTATCACAATGATAAGGTTCAATTTTTCTATTCTTTAAATTATCTGCCTTCGCAGACCAAAATCATGCAAATGGGTTATTCGATTGTTTCCAAGCATTTGAAACCTTATGAAATCAAATCCGATTTTATTAGTACGCGTTTGCTGTGCTCCAATGGTGATTTGCCGCATGAAGCATTAAGTCAGAGCAATAATATTCTGAATTTAAATGACAGTAGTTTGGCAAGACGAGCCTTGATTTTAAAGCGTCCGACATCGCCTTATCATTTTGATAAAAACAGTAATGAGCAATGGCGCATTATTTCGCATCTTTCGTTGAATACCTTGGCATTGATGAAAGGGGATGCACTGAGTCATGTGAAGGAGCTTTTAGCTTTATATAACTTACCGCATTCCAAAGAAAATATTTTGTTGATTGATGCATTGAAACAGCTCAACTTCTCAACCACCAATAAATTGATGAATGCAAAACCTTTCCCGATGTTTATTCGTGGGGTTAAGGCTGAGCTCTCGGTGAATAAGAGCGTTTTCCGTGGACATAGTCTCTATATTTTCAGCCAGTTATTAAGCCATATTTTTAATTTAAAGGTTCAAATCAATAGTTTTGTTGATGTGGTCGTCAAAGACAGTCTTAACCAGCAGGAGATATACCAATGCGTGCAGAACGTTGGTGGCAAGACTCTTCTGTAGTCGACCAAGTTTTTAAAAAGTCAGGTTCATTTGAATTTATTCAATCTACACGCTTGTTACGCCATCATCCACAGGCATTACAAGCACAGGGGTGGTCTGAAGATTTTAAATTTGGCACCTCATTTAGTTTAAGTTTCCCTGCAACTGAAATTGAAGAACTCAGTTATCAAGATCAGCGTGTCTATTTAACCAATCTGGTAGTAGGACTCACAGGAACACAAGGGGCGCTGCCTTATACTTATACCAATAAATTAAAACAAAGTAGCCGACAGCAGCGGCTCGAGATTAAAGAATTTTTAGGTCTGTTCAATCATAAGCTGACAGCCAAATATGTTGATGCCAGCTTAGCGTATAACTTGGCAGTGCGTTATGAGATTGAACAAGACAATCATTATCTAGACATACTGCATGCCTTAAATGGCTATATTCGTTCTCAGCATCAACAACAAGATCTAGATGAGTATTTTGCAGAATTTTCTGGTTTGATGCAGGGGCAAAACAACACTGCGCATGCGCTAAAAACAGTGTTGTCATGTGTGTTTAATCAACAGGTTCAGATCCAAGAATTTGTCAAAGAAACCTTTCATCTGGCTGATGTGCAGAAGACCCGCTTAGGCGGCAGCAATCCAAGCCTACTGGGTGTGAATACCTTTTGTGGCGATACGGTTCAGCAAATTGATGGCAAAATCGAGATTCAAATTGGGCCATTATCTCGAGAACAGTATTTAGCTTTCCTGCCTGAGCAGCCTTTGAATAAAAAATTAAAACATCTGATCCAGACATGGTGCAGCCCAACACTGTTTATTGATGTACGTTTGATTTTGGATAAACGTGAAATTAATCCAATCTGTTTAAATTCTGGGCATCAGGTAGGTCTGGGCCAAGGGGCATTTTTAATGCCATCCGAACAATTACAACATAACACGGAAACACGTTATGCACTTTTAGGAGCCGCATAATGGTGAAGAAAATTTTAGCCACACTCATCAGTTGCTTTATCTTGGTCGGTTTAGTGGTGGTTTATTATTGGCGTGATATTCAATATCAGCCAGAATCTGCTGATTTAATTAATTATTTCCTGATCTTGCCCGTCGTGATGACCTTGGTGTTACTGTCACCTTGGCTGATCTATAAGGCTTATCAACATCATAAAGAAAAAAAGCAACACGCTTTGCAGGCTGAACAAAATGCAGAGCAGAGCTCAACCGAGTCACAGCCGATTGTGCTGGAGAGTAAGTGGTTAACACTGAATCTGTATGCGGCAGGCGCATATAGTGCACTGGGTGAAAATGATTCGATTCTGGATGGAATCAAGCAGTTTACCAGTCCCCAGTTAGATCAGGATCTGGTGAATTTTCATGGCATCCCTATTCTTTCTTATCGCATTGCAGACTTAGATCAACAGGTCCAAAGCGAGGATGATGAGGAATTGCAGTTCTTGTCGGTTCGACAGCAACGCATCATGGCTTTGATCCACCATCAAATTGAACAACACACTGAACTTTTGGCTTCGATTTCAGACCACTTAAAGCGGTCTAGTTTGTTTTATGAAAGCCAAAACCTGCATGAATACCGGATGCACCCTGCATGGATTGATCCAAGTTTTTCGGGTGATGAGGCGCATGAGTCCATTCAGGTAGAGCAGGTCTATCGTTTGGATAAATTAAATCTGCACATTTTATTGTCTGAAGATGTGGTGCATACCTGGAATGACTTGAGTAGCAATGAAAGTATTCAGGCCATTTTTTACGATCTTGGCATCATTCCACAAAAGTTCCATATTGAATATCACTACCTCAGTGCGGCATCGACTGAGCAACATCTGCTGGAGTTGCTTGATCGGATTCAAAACCAAGCCCATGAAATTTCATTGATCATTGCGGCAGATTCAGAAATTGATCAAGAAATTATTGATGAAAAATCTTGGGGAGCACGTGCTTATATCCCTGCGGAATTTGTGAGCAGTAGTTGTCTGGCGAATCCTGAGGTGGAGCTAGAACAGTTACAACCCGAGAAGACCTTTAAGCTGGTCAGTAATCAAAATAATATCGATCAAATTTTCAAAGAGCTGGGGATTGATGATTTACCTCAGTATCAAGCTGAAGAACCTTTTGTATTGGTGGTTGAGGATGGTGCTGATGTCAAGGTGTCCAAAAAATTGGAACAGTTTTTTAAGCAAAGTCCAGTCGAGGCACACCATTACTTGTACTGCAAACCGATTTTTGGACACACCCAAAACGTGGCAAAACTGTTTGGATTAATGTTGGGGGCGCATTTTTCTGAGTCACAGGTTGCCTTTGTTTATGGACAAAATTTACAAGCATTTATCCAAGCTGTTCCTGAGATCACACCAGATCAGGAAAGTGTAGCAATTGCTGATTAATTAACTTTATTAAGAATTCGAGAACTCAATGTATATCATTTTAGGTTATCTGTGGCAGTACATCACGAATCCTAAAGCTATTATTGCTTTATCCTTATTCGTGGCACTGATTTCTTCATACTCGTCTATTCCTCGGCATATCTTTTGGGCATTGGCAGCGACCTATGCATTGGGTTTAATCGTCTATGGTATCTATTGGCTGATTCAAAGAAAACGCCACGCTGAACAAGGTGAAGAACTGGCCAATGCGATTGAGCAAGATAGCCAAGCTGAATATGGTCAACATAAAGACAAGGCCGAGCTACAGTTAATTCAGCAGCAGATGAAAGAATCAATTCAATTGATTCGTAAATCTAAATTGGGTGATAAAAAGGGCAATGCCGCATTGTACGAATTGCCTTGGTATATGGTGATTGGTAATCCAGCTGCGGGTAAAAGTTCTGCGATCTATAATTCTGGTTTGAAGTTTCCCTTTGAAGAAACCCATCAGAAAATGGTTTCAGCGGGTTTAAGTGGAACACGGAACTGTGACTGGTTTTTTTCTACAGAAGGGATTTTGCTGGATACCGCAGGGCGTTATTCAGTTTATTCCGAAGATCATTCTGAATGGTTGGGCTTTTTAAATATTTTAAAGAAAAATCGTTCTAAAGCGCCTGTTAATGGTTTGGTCCTGATTGTCAGTATTGCTGAATTGATCAGTCAGAGTCCTGAGAACTCAATAAAATTAGCCAAAAATCTGCGCGCTCGAATTCAAGACTTAACGGAAAAACTTGAGGTCGTGGTTCCTGTTTATCTGGTCTTTTCTAAAATGGACTTGATTGCAGGCTTTACGGAGTTCTTTGATTGCTATGAGTCACAAGAATATAATCAGGCGTGGGGTGCAACATTACCTTATGAGCAGAACTCGTCTCAGAATGCAGTGGAATTATTCGAAAAACATTACAGCATTCTTTATGACGGTTTAAAGAGTGTAAGTACCACGCATTTAAGTCGTCGCCATTCGCAGAATATTTCGCCAAGTGTCATGACCTTCCCATTGGAATTTAAAACACTCAAACCTGCGCTAAAAAGTTTTGTTGGTACATTATTTGAAGATAACCCATACCAGTTCCAACCGATTTTCCGTGGTTTCTATTTTACCAGTGCCTTACAAGAAGGTGTGATTGAAAGCCCAATGACGGAGAACATTGCGCAAGAGTTTCAACTGCAGCAAGTTCAGGGCAATAGCCAAGACAGCGTAAATGCTTCGCTTGCACCCAACCATGGTTATTTCTTACAAGGTCTATTCTCTAATGTGATTTTACGAGATAAAGATCTGGTGAAACAGCACATCAATCCTGCCAAAAAACGTCAGCGTTATATTGGCTTTATTGCAGCATTGGTTGGGGTTTCTTTGGTCTTGGGCGTTTGGGTCTGGTCATATCGCAATAACCAGCAACTGATTGCGGATGTACAGGCTGACTTAGATAAAGTGGTGCATCTGGAAAAAACTTCTGGGCAGCAATTATCCACTCAACTCGAAGCCTTATTGATTCTGCAAGAACGCTTGCAACAGCTCGATGAGTTTGATGAGCATCGTCCGCTTAAGTTCAGCTTTGGCCTTTACCAAGGGAATCAATTACGCGAGAGCTTAAAAGCTGAGTATTTAAAAGGGATCAAGCAAATTGTTCTGACCCCGACACAGCAAAATATTGCGCAATATTTACAGCGTGTTAAAAACAACGAGGCGACTTTAAAAGCCAATCACGTCAATGTCGAAATCAAGCAAGTTGCGAAAACACAGCAGTATTTAGAGCCTTCGGATAGCAATCCACAAGATGCTTATAACGCATTAAAAGCCTATTTGATGATGAGTAACCATGAATATATGGATACCAGTCATTTAAGTGATCAAGTGTCTCGTTTCTGGCGTTCTTGGCTGGATGCCAATCGTGGACAAATGCCGCGTGGTGAGATGATTCAGGATGCAGAGAAGATTCTCTCTTATGCCATGACTTTGGCCAATCAAGACGGCTTCCCTGTACTTGAAACCGATGCCCAAGTGGTCGATCAAACCCGTCAGGTTTTATTGTCAGTGATTCGTGGTATGCCAGCACGTGACCGTGTCTATAACGAGATTAAAATGCGCGCAGCGGTACGCTTCCCGGCAGTCACGGTTGGGCAAATTGTAGGTGAACAAAACCGTGCCATTGTTTTAGGTAGTTATGCATTACCGGGTGTGTTTACGCAAAAGGCATGGGATGAGTATGTTGAAAAGGCAATTGATGAAGCTGCGAATAAGCCAACAGACAGCAAAGATTGGGTATTGAATAGTCGTCAATCGGATGATTTAACCTTCTCTGGTAGCCCAGAACAAATCCGCAAACAATTGGTCGCGCTGTATAAGCAAGAATATGTGACGGAATGGAAAAAATTCCTGAACGGTATTTATTATGCCAAAAACGATCAATTCGCTCAGCAAGTGAAGAGTATTGATGTTTTAGGCGAACCACAAAATTCACCAATTCGTACTTTATTACAACGTATTGCAATCGAAACCAACTGGGACAATCCAATTGTACAAGCTGAACTGGCTGTTCCTGAAAAAGGCTTTGTCGCTTGGTTTAAACGTAAAGTTCTAAACAATTCAGATGATAAAGCAGCGGCTCAAGCGATGGACCGTGCCCAAGGTGCAATTTCGCAAGAATATCAAATGTTCTATCAATTGGTACGCAAGCGCGATGATTTACAAGATAAGTCCTTATTCGATGAGTACATGAATAATCTTGCCCAAGTGCGTAGTAAATTCAATGATCTGAAAACAGCAGGTGAGATCGGTCCAAGTGCCATGGCTTTGGTGAAACAGACCATCAATGATCAAACTTCAGTCTTTAATACCACACAGAAATATGTGGATGAAAAGATGATGGTGGGTCTGAAAGACACCGATCAACAGGTATTACAAAAATTGTTGATGACGCCACTGACACAATCTTTTGCTAGCTTGATTGTACCGACTCAGGATGAGTTGAATAAATTATGGGGTATTCAAGCGTATCAGCCATTTAAAACCAATTTGAGCCAGAAATATCCATTTAATTCGGGTGTGACTTTACAGGCCACCAGTAGTGAAATTGGTCAAATCTTTGGTGAGACCGGTAGCATTGCACGCTTTGTAAAAGAAGCTTTAGATCCATTTGTGATCCGCCGTGGTTATGTCTTGACCTCGAAAACATGGAAAGACTTAGGCATTAGCCTAAATCCACAATTTGTGGTGGCATTTCAACAATATGTGGCACCGATCAATGGCATGGCGACAGGTAGCCTCGATCAACCTGCGGCTGCACCTGTATCCAATCAGTCCAACTTCCAGTTCTATCCATTACCGAACCCGCAATACCTATCGTATACCATTGATATTGATGGTCAGCGCATGGTGTTTGAAAACGGCATTCAGCAATGGGTGAACTTCGTATGGCCGAATCAAGGTGCAATTCCAGGCGCACGCATCACAGCAGTCGATTTGGAAGGTAAAACCCATACGATTTTTGAAGAGCCAGGTGAATATGGGATTAACCGTTTGATCGATGCGGCGCAGCGTAAAGAGCAAAATGGTAGTTTTGAAATGACATGGACCAGCAAAACTGAACCATCTTTAGTGTTGAAAGTGAATTTCCGACTCATTAGTGGTAATAGCTCAGGCAGTATTGGCTCTAGCCGTGGTTATGCAGGCTTGCAACTGGTGGATAAAGTAGTGACAGAGAAAGCGGTACGTGTGGTCTCTGCGCAAGCGACACCTGCGGGAGCTGCTCCGAAGCCACAAGCGCCAGTGCCTGCACCGTCAGGAGTAACGCCGTAATGTTAGGGGTGATCAGGGAACAGCAGGAGGTGCTTGGATGCAACAAGTAAAAACGACAGCTTTGTACTACGGAAAGACGCCCGCTCGTGGTGACTTTCTGAAATCCAAAGGGCAATACGCATTAATCCAGGTACTTGATCAGTGGATTACAGAAGCACTTGAACATGCCATGCGTAGCCCTGAGTTCAAGCAGCGTTATGAGTCTTTGCCTTCATTGGATTTTTTTATTGCCAATCCTGCTGAGCCAATGTTTTTGGCTGCCAATTTAATTGCCAGCCAAGACAGCTCTGGGCGCGCATTTCCGATGGTACTGAGTCAATTGCTTGAAGTTGAGCAGCCTTATCAAAATTTATTATTGGCGCCGTTTTACTATAAGTCAGTTTTGGTCGATTTATTTCAGCGCAATCGGGTATTACGTAGTATTCGTGATACCAATATTATGCTGGAAAAGCTCAACAACCTACCGAATGTGGTTCAGATTTTCACTGCCGAAGAATGCAATGGTTTTTATGAAAATCATACCATGCATTCCTTTGCCCAATTGATGAAAATCAATGTCTATGAACTGGCACAGAGCATGATTGGATTGGGACTTTTGCTGCAACCAATCTTAAAAAATGGTACCAGTCGTTTAAATAAGGTGCTGATCCTACCGATCAATAACGCGATGTACTGCTATGAAATCGCAGCATTTTGGGTTGGGATGATTGGACGCTTCTTAGGCATCAATAATACTGAAATCCTGATTGGCATTTTGCATCGTGAGGAACCAATTTTATTCATTGGTTTTCAAGGCGCGGATATCATGGCGCTCAGCGATATTTTTACTCAAAACATGCAGAGCGAGCATTGGGTATCCTTAATCCAAGCACAATGGATTGATGCCTATCTGGAGCAGAATGCAGGCCTTGCCACACTCGAACAATCACTTTGTCAGCGTCAGTTGAGCCTTAACCAAGGTTTGAAGCTGTTCAGACAAACTTTTTTAGATGAATGAATATGAGAAATAATCCGAAATCTATCTGTGCAAGTTTACTGTTTGGCTTATGTGTTATAGGCCAAAGCCATCTGCTCCACGCTGCGCCGATTGTGGTAGAGGGCGTGGTGCCCAATGAGGAGAGCAAGCAGGCAATTTTGGTCAAAATGCAGTCTGTATATGGTGCAGATCAAGTCGTGGACAAAATTCAGGTGCGCCCAGTTTCAGCGCCGAGCGGCTGGAGTGATTCAGTGACCCGTGTCATCACTCCTGATCTGAAGAAGATTTCACAAGGGCAACTAAGAGTGAAAGGAACTCAGGTCGATTTAACTGGTAAAATGACCGACCCAAATCAGATTCAACCGACCACCAATAATTTTCAGGCTTTGGTCCAACAACCTTATCGATTCAATGCCCAACTTTCAGTGAATCAGGCTGAGCAAAAAATCATTGATGATGCTTTGAAGAACCGAATCATTGAATTTGAATCAGGGAGTGCCATTCTGACTGCAGCAGGACAACAGATTCTGGATGAAATGGCTGTGGCGTTAAATAAGGTTGGTGGCAAAAAAGTCAAAATCATTGGGCATACCGACAGCTCTGGTGATGCCAATAAGAATACGGTATTAAGTCAGCAACGTGCTGCAGCGGTACAAAGTTATCTGGTGGGTAAAAGTATTGCTGCGGATCGTTTAAGTACCGAAGGTAAAGGTTCTAGCCAACCTGTTGCAGATAATGCAACTGCAGACGGTCGTAAGAAAAACCGCCGCATTGAATTTGAAGTACTTTAATCATTCATAAATCCAAATGTGAGGGATGTGATTATGGCAACACCGTATATTGTTGTTGGTTGCCCAACCACAGGTGGTGGGCAGGTCATCAGTGGAAATAGCAGCTTTCTCATAGAAGGTATTCCGATTGCTTGTGTTGGGGATAAAGCTACTTGTCCAAAACATAAAACTGTGGCGACGATAGTCGCTGGTGATCCGAATATGCAAGTCATGGGTAAAGCCGCTGCTAGAGTGAATGACCCACTTTCTTGCGGCTGTAAATTATTGCCGAAACAGAATTTAGCCGTCAGAGGTTAAGGCATGATTTAAGCTTCGAATCTCGTAAAAGCTTAAAATCATTTGGCACATCTTTTGCTAAAACAGAAATAGGATAGTGATCTAGGCTATCTTTAGAAATAGACAAAGGCGTCTATTCAGCATCATTAAGTTGGCGTTTGAATAGGTGCCTTTTTATTTTGGAAAGCAAAATATGGCTAATCACTATATTTTTCAGTAAATAACGATTGAGTGAATGTTTGATTGATTGCTTATGTCGGAATTTATATGGAGATGCACTAAATTGGTGAAACACTGATTTTTTGCACCAAATGATGTTCATGGTACCTATGATTAGATCATTGAGGTTCTAAATACGCAGATGATGGATTAAGGATAACAACACTGGCGAATTGTTATTTTTAGTGTATCTTTATTAAGCGATATATTTTTAAAAACATATCGAAAATCGAGGACAAAACAATGCCAACAATGATGAAAAAAACCTATCTCTGTGCTGTCGCTTTCGGGGCGAGTTTATTGATGCAGACCCATGCAGTAGCCGCGGACGCAATTACAGTGTACGCAGCGGCAAGTTTAACCAATGCAGTGAATGAACTCGATGCAATCTATGAGCAAAAGAATAAGACTGAGGTCAAAACTTCGTATGCAGGGTCTTCAACCTTAGCCAAGCAAATTGAAGCTGGCGCACCTGCGGATGTGTTTATGTCAGCTGATGTGCAATGGATGGACTATTTACAGAATAAACAGCTGGTTGCGCCAACTGATCGGATTAATTTATTGGGCAACCGCTTGGTTGTGATTACCCCCAAAGATCATCCGATTAAATTAAAAATGGATAAAAGTTTTGATCCAAGTAAAGTCATCCAAGGCAAGCTATGTACAGGGGATACCAAGAGTGTACCAGTCGGGAAATATGCTAAGCAGGCGTTGACTTCATTAGGTTGGTGGGACAAAGTTCAACCACGATTAGTTGAAACGGAAGATGTCCGTGCCGCTTTAAACTTCGTGGCCCGTGGTGAATGTCAGGTCGGTATTGTGTATGCGACGGATGCTGCCATCAGTAAAGATGTGGTTGTGGCGGGCATCTTCCCCGAAAATACGCATCCACCGATTATTTATCCAGTGGGTTTAACTAAGAAAAATGCGGAATCGGTTAAATTCTATAAATTTCTACAAAGCGGACAGGCAAAAACAATATTTAAAAAATATGGGTTTAGCGTGTTGCAGTAACTAAATGATGATCTTAAGCCCTGAAGAAATTGAAGTCCTCAAGCTGTCCTGCAAAGTGGCAGCAGCATGTCTGGTGTTTAGCTTAATTCCTGCAACTTTAGTGGCTTGGGTATTGGCCCGCAAAGAGTTTTGGGGAAAGTCACTATTTGAGACCTTGGTGTTCTTACCTTTGGTTTTGCCACCTGTCGTGCCTGGCTACTTATTGCTGCAATTGTTTGGTAATCGGGGACTGTTGGGGCAATATCTTGCACCGTTGGGTTTAGAATTTGCTTTTAACTGGAAAGGCGCGGTATTGGCATCCGCGGTGATGGGCTTTCCTTTATTGGTACAATCGATTCGGCTGGCGATTGAACTGGTTGATCAACGCTTGGAGCTGGCAGCGAAAACCTTGGGTGCATCTTCCTTTGGGGCGTTTATGCAGGTGACATTACCGCTCGCCAGTAGTGGTATTTTGGTCGGTGCTATTTTATGTTTTTGCCGAAGTTTAGGTGAGTTTGGTGCAACGATTACCTTTGTTGGCAATATTGCTGGCGAAACCCGCACTTTACCGTTGGCAATGTATAGTTTGATGCAGCAACCCGATACCGAAGCCGCAGTATGGCGATTGATTATCCTGTCTTTATCGGTGGCATTCTTTGCCTTATGGTTTGCACAGTGGTTCAATCGTTATCAGAAAAATAAGCGTGGATATTCAACATGATTGATTGTCATATACAGCTACAGCAAGGGCAATTTTGTCTGGATCAACGCTTTCAGTCTGATCAGATGGTAATTGGGTTATTTGGGGCTTCAGGTTCGGGGAAAACCACCATATTACACAGCATTGCAGGCTTAATCCGACCTCAATCGGGCTGGATTAAAATTCAGAATCAGACTTGGTTCGATCAAGGTCAGAATATTCATCTCAGTACGCAACAACGCCGTGTCGGTTTAGTCTTTCAGGATGCGCAATTGTTCCCACATAAAAACGTCAAACAGAATTTACTGTTTGGTTTTAAGCATATTACGCCACAACAACGTCAGTTCGAAGTGGACTATATTGTAGAGTTGCTGAAATTGGCGCATTTGCTGGAACGTATGCCGATTAAGCTCTCTGGGGGAGAAAAACAGCGAGTGGCTTTGGGACGAGCCTTACTGTACTCGCCACAATTGCTGCTTTTAGATGAGCCACTGTCTGCACTGGATACCGCGCATAAAGCCGAGATCATTCCATTTTTTCAACGCGTTAAACAGGAAATCAAGATCCCAATGTTGTATGTGAGTCATGATCATTCCGAGCTTGAACAATTGAGTGACACCATTTGGTATTTATAGATAGCGTTGTAATAAGGTGAAAAACTTTTCGACTTCTTCCTCATCGACATGATCAGCACCTTTTAATACATGTTCTTTTAGGTGTTGTTCGATCAATTGGTTCATTAAACCATTTACCGCACCTTTGACTGCTGCTACCTGCTGTAGAACTTCTATGCAAGAACTGTCAGGATTTGTGATTGATTTCTCGACTGCTGCGAACTGCCCTTGAATCCGCTTAAGACGATTTAAAATTTTCTTATCTTGATGGAGGTGAGACATACTTTTTTTCCTAAAAAAATATATACTAGGGGGGGTATATTGGAAGACTAAAATAAATGCAGCATAGTAACCTAGAACGACGTCATTCTCACCAGTTTGATCAAGGAAATCCCTTGGCTCAAAAAAGAATTTTAATTGCCACCATTCTGACCGCAGTGATGATGGTCTTGGAAATTCTGGGCGGCTGGTTTTTTAATTCCATGGCTTTACTTGCCGATGGCTGGCACATGAGTTCGCATATGCTGGCCTTGGGACTGGCTTATTTTGCCTATCGTATGGCGCGACATTATGCACAGGATCAACGCTTTAGCTTCGGTACATGGAAAATTGAAATCTTGGCTGGGTATAGCAGTGCGATTTTACTGATGGTGGTGGCACTGTTGATGGGGATTCAGTCACTTGAGCGTTTATTTAATCCTGTCACCATTCATTTTAATGAGGCGATTCCCATTGCGATTGTGGGGCTGATCGTCAATCTAATTTGTGCATGGTTACTACATGATGGGGGACATGAGCATCATCACCATCATTCACATCATCACTCTCATGGTGACGCAGATCATCACGGCCATGATCATCATCATGATTTGAATCAAAAAGCAGCTTTTTTACATGTGGTTGCTGATGCTGTCACTTCGGTGCTCGCGATTATTGCCTTATTTGCGGCCAAATATTTTGGCTGGAATTTCCTAGATGCTTTGCTTGGGATCGTCGGCGCATTACTGGTTGCAAAATGGTCTTGGGGGCTGATGCAGGAAACGGGAAAAACTCTATTGGATGCTGAAATGGGGCATCCTGTGGTTGAAGAAATACGTGAGGTGATTGCCCAGTTTGCACAGGTTGAAATTACTGATCTACATGTATGGAAGGTCGGGAAAGGCAAGTTCTCTTGTATTTTAGGATTGGAAACCACCATGACGGATCTCAATCCTGATCAGGTTAAAGCGGAATTGGCGATTCATGAGGAAATTGTGCATGCCTCAGTCGAAATTCATCATATTTAAGCTAGAACGTCATCGAGTAGCGTTTTGAGCTACTCGATATATTTAATTATGCACCAATATATAAAATGAGACCGCAAAAGGCCGATGCAAAAATCACATATAACACATTGAGCTGAAATTTGAATAAAGCAATCAATGCTGCAATGGTAATAAAGGCCGCTTCATAATTAAAAGCATGATCAAAACCATTTGGCCAGAGCACATGATAGCTAAAGAATAAGGCCAGATTTAAAATTACCCCGACCACAGCAGCGGTAATCGCAGTAAGTGGTGCGGTAAATTTCAGTTCATTATGCGTAGATTCGATAATTGGTGCACCTGCCAGAATAAACACAAAGGAAAATAAGAAGGTAAACCAAGTCACGATCACCGCACCCATTGCGCCTGCTAAAAATAGTTGATCAGCACCCAATACAGCATGGTTATAAGCACCCAAAAAACCAACAAATGCCACCACCATAATCAATGGACCAGGAGTACTTTCACCGAGTGCCAGACCATCAATCATTTGGGTTGGACTTAGCCATGCATAATGATTGACTGCACCTTGGTACACGTAGGGCAGAACTGCATAAGCACCGCCGAAGGTCAGTAAGGCTGCTTTGCTAAAGAACCACGCCATTTGAGTATAAGCATGTTGCCATCCTAATCCTAGAGTCAAAAGCAGCATCGGCACAAACCATAGGAACGCAGCAATGATCAGGATTTTTAAAAGATTGCCCCAACGAAAAACTGCATGGGCAGGTGTCGGTGTATCATCATCAATCAGGGCGGCCCCATAACTTTTATGACTATTCTGATGGGAAGCCTGAGCCGTAAATAAATCTGGTTTTTGCTTACTCAGCACATAGCCTGAAATGGCAGCTGCTAACACGATCAGGGGAAAAGGGACGTTAAACACGAAAATGGCAATAAATGCGGCAGCAGCAATGCCCCATAAAAACGGATGCTTTAATGAGCGACTGCCAATACGATAAGTCGCATGAAAGACAATTGCCGTGACCGCAGGTTTAATCCCATAAAACAAGCCTGCAATGATGGGGATATCACCAAACTGCACATAAATCCATGACAGGGTAATCAGGATAAATAACGAGGGGAGAACAAACAGAATGCCTGCTACAAGCCCACCCGTAGTTCGATGCATCAGCCAACCAATATATGTGGCGAGCTGTTGTGCCTCAGGACCAGGGAGTAGCATGCAGTAGTTCAGTGCATGTAAGAATCTTTTTTCAGAGATCCAACGTTTATTTTCCACCAACTCTTGATGCATCACTGCAATTTGTCCAGCGGGTCCGCCAAAGCTAATAAATCCCAATTTAAGCCAGAACAAAAAAGCTTGCCAGAAAGGAATTGCTGGCGTTGGATTTGTATAATCCGCTGATTGCATGATGTATTCCAAAGAGTTTTCTTTTTATTTCTAGATGATAAATAAAATTGAGCATTGAGTTTATAAATTTTAGTGAGTTAATAATTCAGAATGATGAAATTATTAAATTTAGATGGGTTAATCATTATTTTTTATTGGAGCGTTCTGATGAACTAAAATTGGTTCTGCGGCTAATTTTTCCGCCAGATATTGAATGAACACACTCAATTTAGGTGGCACATGACGGGTAGGTGGATAGAGCAACCATGCGCCACCACTGTAATGGGTTTTAAAATGCCAATCAGGTAAAACCTGAACCAAATTCCCTTGTTCTAAGGCATGGCGTGCTACGAAGTAAGGCAAACTGGCTATGCCTAAGTGTTGTAAAGCGGCACTGAGGCGCACGCCAGTATGATTCGCTGCATAACGACCACGGACTGGCACCGTAATCGATTTCTGTTCTTGCTGGAACTTCCATTTCGAGTCATTCGGTTGTTCACCCAAATAAATACATTGGTGCTGCTTTAAATCATGTGGATGTTGCGGTATGCCATGTTGCTGTAAATATTCGGGTGTGGCACAGATTAAATGATCAATATCAATCAGTTTCCGTCCCATCAAGCCACCCGGTGGTTGTTCAGTAATACGAATCGCCAGATCGACACCATCATCAATCAAGTCAATGTAACGGTCTTCCAATAGCAGTTGAATATCAATCTTTGGATACAGTGCCAAGAATTCGGGTAAATGTGGATGCAGCATAAAATGCCCAACGGCTTTGGGCACACTGATCCGAATAATGCCCTGTGGTTCAATATGAAACTGTCCCGAGCTTTCCATTACCGCCTGTGCGGCATTGACCATGTCGACACAGCGTTCATACACCTGTTGACCACTTTCACTTAAGCGCAGTTTACGTGTGGTGCGATGCAATAAGCGTGTACCTAAAGCCCGTTCTAAACGGGCAATGGCGCGGCTCACGGCAGATGGGGTTGAGCCGAGCTGCCGTGCCGTTTCAGAAAAGCTTTCCGTTTCGACAACTTTGACAAAGGTTGCCATTTCATTTAACAGAACCAGACTTTGATTTGTGCTCATGAAGCAAAAGTTATTTGGATTTTGATTGGATTATCGCGCTTTAAAAATCGCAATACAATCTTTTTCCTGTAGTCATGATGGAGATAAATCAAATGTGGCAGTTGTATGGACATGAGTTTCTGGCCTTGGCATTGATCCATTTTATGGCAGTTGTTTTACCGGGTCCTGATTTTATTATTACAGTACGACAAAGTGTTCGATATGGCTATTTAATTGGCTGTATCACTGCAATCGGCATTGGCGTTGGAATTTCAGTGCATGTGTTTTATACCTTGGTGGGTGTTGGCGTGCTGATTCAGCAAAGTGTCTGGTTAATGTCGGTATTGCGCATAGCTGGGGCGGCTTATTTGATTTATTTGGGCTGGCAATGTTTACGTAGTCAACCGAATAATAATCTAGACATTTTGGCTGGTGAGGTGATGGGTAAACCAAGTTTAATCCAAGCCTTTAATATGGGATTTCTAACCAATGCCTTGAATCCCAAAGCGACCGTTTTCTTTCTGGCAATTTTTACCACCATTGTTAGCCCGACCACACCGTTAAAGGTTCAAATTGGTTATGGCGTCTGGATGTGTCTGGTCAATGCAGTGTGGTTTATCTTGGTCAGCATTATGTTTGCTCAGCCTGTTGTACGGAAACGCTTTTTAGAGTTTGGGGTGTATTTTGAACGGGTAATGGGGGTTATTCTCGGTGTAGTTGCAATACGATTGATTTGGAGTGTTGCCTTTGCCTGAACATAAAAAAGACTGCACTGAGACAGTCTTTTTTATTGGAGAGGGGTTAGGCACTGCGTTTGCTTCTGGTCAGTTGATGTAATACCGACACCAGCAAATCAATTTCTTCCGTGGTGTTGTAAAATGCCAAAGAAGGGCGCACAGTTTGTTCTACACCAAAACGACGCAAGATCGGTTGAGCACAATGATGCCCTGAACGCACTGCAATGCCATGTTGATTCAGTGCTTTACCTACTTGCTCAGTCGAATAACCTTCAAGTGTAAAAGACATCACGCTGGCTTTGTTTCTTGCCGTACCAATTGGTCTTAAACCTGAAACCGTACTCAATGCATGCTGGCCATATTCCAGTAAGTCATGTTCATAGCGGGCAATATTATGAATACCAAGGCGTTCCACATATTCCAGTGCTGCACCTAAACCCACGGCATCGGCAATATTGCCTGTGCCTGCTTCAAATTTATTTGGAGCAGGTTGGTAAACCACTTGTTCAAAGCTCACATCCTGAATCATATTACCGCCGCCTTCCCACACAGGCATCGTCTCTAGGATTTCAGGCTTGGCATAGACAGCTCCAATACCTGTTGGCCCAAAAACTTTATGCCCTGAGAATACAAAGAAATCGGCATCAATCGCTTGAACATCGGTTGGCATATGTGAAACCGATTGGGCACCATCGACCAAGACTCGTACACCTTTGGCATGCGCGATTTTGATCACCTCAGCCACAGGTGTCACTGTACCTAAGGCGTTGGATACTTGAGTAATTGAGATCAGTTTAGTCCGTTCATTGATCAATTTTGGCAATTCTTCCAAAATGATTTGACCGGTATCATCCACAGGAAGGACGCGGAGTTTGGCACCGACTTTTTTGGTGAGTTGAAACCATGGTACGATATTGGCGTGATGTTCAAGATGCGAAACAATAATTTCATCACCTTCACCAATATTCTGCTCACCCCAGGTCTTGGCAATCAGGTTAATGCCTTCAGTGGTGCCGCGAACAAAAATGATTTCTTTTGATGATTTTGCCCCAATAAAACGTGCCACCACATTGCGTGCATGTTCATAAGCATCAGTTGCGCGTGCTGCCAGTTCATGTGCGGCACGATGAATATTGGAATTTTCGTGCTGATAAAAATAGGCTATACGATCAATCACGCTTTGTGGTTTCTGTGTGGTCGCTGCATTATCAAACCAGACCAGAGGACGACCATTGACGCGTTCTTGCAGAATGGGAAAATCACGACGGATCGCTTGAATATCCAAAGGTTGCGCTGCATGGGCAACAAACTGTGGTTGTGAAGCTTGGTAATTGCCATAACTCGCATTGCTTTGTGGCAAATCCAAAAAATAGAAACCTGTAGAAGCGGTACTTTTAGGTTGAGCTAAACTTGGTTGGTCTTGCTGCAACAAGCTTTTTAGCGCATCGCCGTGTGGTAATTGAAATGATTGTGCAGTCGCAAAACTGGCAGCATCAAATTCAGAACTTGATGTACCGGGTGCTGCAAAATCATTTAAAAAATAAAATGGCGAAGCCTCACTTGCAGATGGACGAGAAGGTTCAACCAAAGGCACATTCGGTGCGCTATGAATGGCTTGTGGAAAATTTGGTTCAATCGGCGGGCGAGGTAAATTCGCCCCACCGACTACGGGTGCAGAGGCAATAGCACGACGTTCAGGATAATCGGGATAGTTTGGAATATGCTCAGGATATTCAGGATTCAAACTTTTTTCATAAGCAATATTGGGCGCACGTCCACTTAACGCTGCTAAAGGTTCGGCAGGCTGGGGTTGATGTGGTGGTGTACCGACATTGGGCAAGTCCAAATTCAAACCAGAAGGGTGACCACTGCCTGAGCTTGGCAGCGCAGCAAAAAATTCAGAGGCAAGCCTTGAAAGTGTTGCTTCATCTGGGAAGTTGGACGGTGGGCTAACACCGACCACTTCTGAACCCGTTGTACCACCTTGCCCAGTACCTGTAGAAGATAGCTTACTTGTAGTTAACTGGGTAGTCATGATATTTGTCCACCTCCACATCTTCGAGCACAGCCAACGCATCCTCAGTCAACACCGCCAATGAGCAGTACAGTGAGATTAGATAAGACGCAATCGCATTGCGGTTGATGCCCATGAAGCGTACAGAAAGCCCAGGAGATTGCTCACCTGCCAAGCCCGGTTGGAATAAGCCCACCACACCTTGGCGTTTTTCACCCACACGCAGTAACAAGATTTTGGTTTTACCATCTTCCACCGGAATTTTATTCGATGGAATCAGTGGGACACCACGCCATGTGATGAACTGCGAACCGAATAAACTGACGGTTGGTGGTGGCACGCCACGACGGGTACATTCACGGCCAAATGCGGCAATCGCATCTGGATGTGCCAAGAAGAAACCGGGTTCTTTCCAGACTTTACGCAGTAAATCATCAAAGTCATCTGGTGTTGGGGGACCATTTAAAGTTGAGATACGCTGTTCATCTGCGACACTGGCCAATAAACCATATTCAGGGTTGTTGATCAGCTCGCTTTCTTGGCGTTCTTTAATGGTTTCAATGGTTAAGCGTAATTGTTCTTTAATTTGATCATGTGGGCTGCTGTAAAGATCGGCAACGCGAGTATGAATATCCAAGACGGTAGACACACCATTTAAGAAATATTCACGCGGTTGCGCATCATAATCAACAAAGGTTTGCGGCAAAGTCGCTTCATCACGTTGTGTACAGGCCACTTGGATATCATCGGTGTTGCTGACACGGTTAACGCGATAAATACCTGCTTCAACAGGAATCCATTGCAATAAATGTGTGAGCCAACGTGGGGTAATGGTCGAAAGTTGTGGAACGGTCTTGGTGGCATTGGCAAGCTGTCTAGCTGCATGATCTCCAAGCGCAAGTTGGACTTTATCTGTGGTTTTTGCCATGAATAAGTTTTCCTGTTGTCTTTGGCTTTGTTAATAAAAATTGGTTTTATTGCAATAATATTTAATGATTTATTTCGTTAGACTAGAGGCTATTTAGTTTTTTTAAAAATATTATTATGAGATAAATAATCGTGAATTATCTGCTTATTACTCATAAGAATATAATTATGAAAAATAAATATAAGTATTGAATATACGTTATTTATTCTTACGCCTTTTTATTTACTTGGTTAAATACCTCATTAAATTAAACTTTACTATTGTGTAATGACTCACTTGGTGACTGTAAAATCTGACTGCCTGCTGCAACACTATGGGTAAGCCACACATTGCCGCCAATAATTGACCCTTTACCGATGGTGATACAGCCTAAAATTGTTGCACCTGCATAAATCACCACATGGTCTTCCACGATCGGATGACGGGCATAATCTTTTTTCAGTGCACCATCTTCATTCAGTTCGAACCGTTTTGCACCGAGTGTCACTGCTTGATAGATACGCACATATTCACCAATCACTGAGGTTTCTCCAATCACCACACCTGTGCCGTGATCGATAAAGAAGCCTTTCCCAATTTGCGCACCCGGATGAATATCAATACCCGTTGCAGAATGAGCCAATTCAGAAATAATCCGTGAGAGCAGCGGTACACTGTGATAGAGCTGATGTGCTACCCGATGATGAATAATCGCTAAAATACCTGGATAGCAGAGGAGGACTTCATCGACGCTATGCGCTGCGGGATCACCTTCATATGCTGCACAGACATCGGCATCCAATAAGCGGCGAATGTCAGGCAAGGTATTGGCAAAATCCTGTACGATGGTTTGAGCCAAAGCGACTTGCTGTTCATACAGCAGACGTTCATTGCTTGAAACAGGGATCGGTTTGACTCGACTTTTGGCTTCGTAATTTAAAGCCAACTTGACCTGTGCAAACAGTTCATTCAAGACACGGTCAAGGGTATAGGCAATATAGTAATCCTCAGTTTCTTGGCGTAGATTGCTCGGCCCAAGTCGCATTGGAAATAAGATCCCACACAGATCATCTAAAATTGACTTCAGCGCATCCTTAGATGGCAATTCACGTCCACCAAATTCTTTGATGCGATGTTGACGCTCTCTCCATTCATGTCGTGCTTGTTGTAGGCCTTCGACGACAGGCTGTATTTTCCATTGACTCACGCGAGTTCCTTGCAAAACGAGATCTTAAATAAATCGTAAAATAATTGCTTAAAAAAGCAGCATTAGTCTTGTAACCAAGGTAACTGATGTGTACGCCAGCCATTGCTTTGATTACGTTGTTGTTGCTCGTTTAAATCACCTTCAAAGCCTTCTTGCACGTTATAAACTTGGGCAAAACCTGCACTAAATGCTGCTGCAGCTGCTAAAGCAGAGCGTTTACCACTACGGCAGAGCAGCAAAATGGTTTTGTCTTTGCCAACTTTGCTATCCAGTTCTTTTAGAAAGCGTGGGTTTCGGTTAAAAGATGTGCCCGTTGCCCATGCGACGTGGATACTTTCAGGGACATAGCCGACAAATTTGCGTTCTTCATTGGTACGTACATCGACCAATACCGCTAGGCCTTGTTCAACCAAATACCAAGCTTCAGGTGGGGGAACGCTGCCAGTGAAATCGAGTTCATTTTCTTCAGCATAATGTTGCGCACGCGCTAAGATATCTTGTGGATTTTTTGATAAACCGTGAATCGTAGATGTCGATTCTGCTAGATCAGTAGAATCAAATTGAGCATTCATTTTTATAACCTTTCATACATCAGCGGGATGATGTTTTTATCTTAGGACTGTTTTTATATTCAGGAAAATAAGCAAAATTTATTTATATATCTATTTTTGATAAATAATAGGTTTTTATTAACTTATTCGGAATATAGTTTGGAGCTATATTTTAAAATGAAAATGCTTATTTAATTTAAAGATGAAATTATCAGGATTAAATATTTTACTTTTCAATTAAACAGAGGGATAAATATTTAAAAGGCTTAGTTGGGAAATTAAATGAAACAACACTAAAAATAAACCAGTTGAATATAAAAACAGCAAAAATTGCCTAAGTCTTATTCTTATCTCATAAAGGAATAAGCAACTCACTTTTTCTTATTTTTAATCATAAAGCATGCCGCATACCATAAGCCTATATTGTTGAAAGATCATCTAATTATGGGCATCAAGAACTCAAAGCCGCTAATTGTTACAGCGATCGTCCTTGTGGCGATTGTTGCTTTTATTGTCTATCAAAATCAAAAAGATGCTGCACCTGTTCAGTCTAAAAACAACAAGGCTGTGGTAATTGCCTATCAGACTGGTGTGGATCCAACCAAGGTTGCACAAGCCAATGGTGATTATGAACGTGATAGTAATCAAGCAATTCAATGGCGCAAATTTGATGCAGGTTCAGATGTGGTTAATGCATTGGCTTCGGGTGATGTGGTGATCGGCAATATCGGTTCTAGTCCTCTAGCTGCTGCTGCAAGCCGTGATTTACCGATTGAAGTCTTTCTGGTGACGGCTAAATTAGGCGGTTCAGAGGCATTGGTGGTGAGTAACAAATCAGGCATTCAAAAACCTCAAGATTTGATTGGCAAAACCATTGCCGTACCATTCGTCTCAACCACGCATTACAGCTTATTGTCAGCGCTCAAGCATTGGAATATTGCGGATAATCAAGTCAAGATTATTAACTTACGTCCACCAGAAATCACAGCAGCTTGGGAGCGTGGTGATATCGATGCAACTTATGTTTGGGAACCTGCATTAAGTAAAGTCAAAGCCAGTGGTCATGTATTAACAGACTCGAAACAAGTCGGCGAGTGGGGTGCACCAACCTATGATTTATGGGTGGTTCGTAAAGATTTCGCTGAAAAAAATCCAGAGTTCTTAAAAGCATTCGTAAAAACCAGCTTGAAACAAGTTGAAGCGTATCAGCAGGATCCAAAAGCATTTGAACAAAATGCGGACAATATCCAGAAAATTGCTCAGCTGACAGGCTCTGATGTGAAAGATATTCCTTTACTGTTGTCAGGCAATATTTATCTGAATGGTCAGCAACAACAAGCAACTTTAGCGGGTGAGTTTGCCAACAATATTTTCGATACAGCAACCTTCCTCAAAAGCCAAGGCAAGGTAGATCAAGTAAAACCTGATTATCAAGGTAATGTCACCACCCAATTCTTACAGCCATAGGAGATCTAAATGAGCGTATTAGCTGCCGAGCATCTTCATTTAACCTTTCCAAAACAGACCGTGCCTGTATTACAAGATATCAATCTGAAGATTGAAGAAGGCACTTTGACTGTGATTTTGGGTGAGTCTGGTTGTGGTAAAACAACATTACTGAATATTTTGGCGGGTTTTCAAAAGCCAAGTTCCGGGCAGATTACACTGGATCATGAAGTTGTCACTGCACCAGATGCACGTCGTGCGGTGGTGTTTCAGGATCATGCGCTATTACCTTGGTTAAATGTCTCTGAAAATATCGGTTTTGCTTTGCAGCTCAAAGGTTTAAAAGAGCAAGAAATTCAACAGCAAGTCGATGCAATTCTTAAAATTGTCGGCTTGAGTCATGTGGCTAAAGCCAATATTTGGGAGTTGTCAGGTGGCATGAAACAACGGGTTGGGATTGCTCGTGCTTTGATCAGCCATGCTGCATTCATTTTACTGGATGAGCCTTTTGCTGCGCTTGATGCTTTTACTCGTGAAACCATGCAGCAGTTGGTGCTGGACTTATGGATTGAACAAAATAAATCCTTCTTCCTGATCACACATGACATTGAAGAAGCACTATTGCTGAGTAATCAATTGGTGTTGATGACGGCTCGTCCAGGTAAGATTGTCGAAACTTTAAAACTGGATTTTGCAGAGCGTTATAAGCAAGGCGAATCGATTCGTGCGATTAAATCGGATCCAAAATTTATTCAATTACGTGAGCAATTGTTTGAACGCCTACGTGTGCAGAAACAAGCAGGGCATGAGGTGGCTGTATGACGGGGCAAGCAAAAAATACAGCCTATGAGGTGAGCAAGGCCGAGGAACTGCAATCGACGAATCAAGCACAGTCAGGTTCGGTTTTTAGTGCAATTGGCGCCTTTTTTACTCGCCATCGCAGTTTAGCGCTCAGTCTTTCCAGTGTCTTGAGCGTACTGGTGATTTGGTATTTGATCACTGCATTAAAAATTGTCCCAAGCCTGTTTTTGCCGAGTCCACAAGCAGTATGGCAGAAGTTCCTTGAAGTCAGTCAGCAAGGTTTTATGAAAGCCACCTTATGGCAGCATCTGGCCGCGAGTATTTCTCGTGTCCTATTGGCCTTGGTTGCTGCGATTGCGATTGGTGTGCCTTTAGGTTTATGGATGGGACTGAATAAATGGGTGCGCGCAGTGCTTGATCCATTGGTTGAGTTATTGCGTCCGATTCCACCTTTGGCTTATTTGCCACTATTGGTGATCTGGTTTGGGATTGGTGAAACCACCAAAGTACTTTTGATTTTCTTTTCGATCCTTGCACCTGTGATTATCAGTAGTACCCATGGTGTGCTGAGCCATCAGCTCAATCGTGAACGTGCTGCTTTATCTTTAGGAGCAAGCCAATCACAAGTGTTTTGGCATGTGATTCT
Source organism: Acinetobacter higginsii (assembly GCF_000369525.1). GTDB lineage: Bacteria > Pseudomonadota > Gammaproteobacteria > Pseudomonadales > Moraxellaceae > Acinetobacter > Acinetobacter higginsii. The sequence goes on along the minus strand of NZ_KB850072.1, from coordinate 2,122,799 downwards.
GCCGACGGCCTTACCGCATATTTTAACGGGTGTTCGTATTGGTTTAGGTGTGGGCTGGTCGACTCTAGTGGCTTCGGAATTAGTCGCAGCAGATCGCGGTATCGGTTTTATGGTGCAGTCTGCGGCACAGTTCCTGATCACCGATACAGTAGTTCTGGGCATTATTGTGATTGCGATTGTCGCCGTTAGTTTTGAATTGTTTTTGCGTTGGTTACAGAAGCAATTATCTCCTTGGTATGGCCAACAGTTATAAGTGTGAGTAGTAGAAGATGACCTTAAATATTGAAGTTATTAAACCAACAATCGGTGCAATTATTCACGATGTTGACTTAAACACGGCTGATGAAAATACGACGCAACAAATTCAACAGGCTTTGCTGGATCATCATGTGATTTTCTTCCGCAACCAGCAGCTTGCACCTCAGGCACAAGCTGAGCTTGCGCGTGGTTTTGGTTCTTTGCACATCCATCCGATCTATCCATCTATTGATAATGTGCCTGAAATCATTGTACTGGATAGCTGGAAACAAGACTTACGTGACAATGAACTATGGCACACCGATGTGACTTTCAGTCAGAAACCGCCATTGGGTTGTGTATTGCAAGCCATCAAGATTCCACCTGTCGGTGGTGATACACTTTGGTCAAGCGGGGCAGCTGCATTTGCTGCCTTGGATCAAGGTTTACAGCAAAAGTTAAAAGGCTTAACCGCAACGCATGATATTCGTCAGTCTTTCCCGATTGAGCGTTTCGCGCATAATGATGTTGAGCGTAAAAAACTGGAAGAAACCTTTAAGCGTAATCCACCTGTTGTTCATCCTGTGGTGAGAACGCATCCGGTAACGGGTCAGCCGATTTTGTTCGTGAGTGAAGGGTTTACTACGCGTATTAATGAACTGGATGAAACTGAAAGCGCTGAATTGCTACAGTATTTATTTGCGCATGCCACCAATGAGCAGTTCCATTTGCGTTGGCAGTGGCAGGCAGGTGATGTAGCAATTTGGGATAATCGTTGTACACAGCATAAGGCTTTATTTGATTATGGTGAGGCGCATCGGATTATGCATCGTGCCACGATTAATGGTGATGTACCGTTTTATCAAGCAGCGAGTTAAAATTTAGTTTTAATTTTTTGCTTCGGTGGAATCTTATAGAGATCTCATCTTATTCTTGGATAAGCCTTCAGCTGGAGTTACTTTTGTTTCGGCAAAAGTAACCAAAACCATTGTCATCCACAAAACCTGTCTTCTTCCGGTATCTCTTTAAATTAATCGCAGAAATAGCATCTGATTAATCTCACGCAGGTTGTGGATGACCTGTAGCACCAGTAATTCCTGAGATATGTTCATTTTATATGAGTAGGCATTACGAACTAATCATTTAAGTAAGGTGAGTCTCTTGTTTATAAATAGAAGGCGCTTGCCCTGTCCAGCGTTTAAAGGCACGTCGGAATTCACGTAATTCGCTAAAACCCAATTGCAGGCTAATCTCACTCATGGATAGGTTCTGTTCGAGGAGTTGCTTGGCTTTACGTTCTAAGACATTTTGCCGAATTTGTTGAAAACTCAGACCTTCCAATAATAATTGCCGTCTTAAATGGCGTTCGCTGATACCTAAATGTTCAGCAGCTTGCTGCATCTCAAAACGTTCAGGTAAATGCTGTTCAATCAAATGATCGAGTAGATGCACATAACCCACTTGGTTGAGCTGGTCTATTTCTTTTAGGGCTTGTTCACAGATGTGTAGTGCAGTTGCATAGTTGGCTGGACTATAATTTTTTAAGCTGCGCTGCAACAGGCTATTGCTAAAACGCATGATATTTTTATCACAGTTAAATTGAATTGGGCAGCCAAAGAGTTCGTTATATTGTTGTTGATATTCGTGTGGTAAATAGCTGAGCTCAAGACTGATCACATCATCATGATCGCCCAACATGGCGTTTAAACAGGTGATGATGCTGCTAAATAATTCATCATAAAAAAAGGCTTTCAGTTCATTGCAGGGATAGGGTTCAGTGACTTCCAATTCACAAAGATCAGCGTGGATGGAAAAGTCGATATTCAAGACACTGCCAGAAATCCGATGGTAGCGCAGTGCAATGTCTAGAGCATCTGCAACTGTTTTACACGATTGCATGGCAAAACCCAAAATCCCCATCGAAATCAGACCTTCGCTACTGCCAAGCTTTAAGCCTAAGTTCGGTTGTTGATAGGTGGCCATGGCTTGACCAACCACATCACAGAGTTGGCTAAAACGAACCACAGCTTGGGTTTGCTGTATTTGTGCAATGTCTAAACCTGAATTCTGAAACCATGCAGCATAATCCCACTGTTGCTGCTCTGCATAATGGATCAGGCTCGCCAGAATGGTGGGTGGAATAAATTGCTGTTGATCATTTTTAGCGCTGCTACGTATAGGCATAAGTCCGTTTTGCCCCCCAAAGAAAAGTGTCTTTAACCCTGTTGGGTATCGCATAATTTTGATTAACTTTCAACATGCTTTAACACAGTTAGAAAAAGAATTGAAAGGAAATCGTGATGTATCAGGTGGGTTGGGACAAGCAGCAAATCAAAATTACACCGAAAGGCTATGCCATGTTTGGTTATGGGCAATGGTCACATCGGGCCTATGAACAGCGCACAGCTTTATTTGCACGTAGCGTGAGTATTGTCGATCAACAACATAACCGATTACTCATCTGTTGTTTGGACGTAGGTTGTATTACCCATGCCATACGCAGCCAAACAGTAGTGCAACTCACACAAATTCTAGATTCACAATTTGATGAAAATCAATTGGTCCTCATGGCAACCCATACTCACTCAGGACCTGGCGGTTGTGGCTATGAAGCTTTATACAATATGCCGACCCCTGGTTTTGTACCTGAACATTTAAAGGCAATAGTAGAGGCGATTGTACAGAGTATTCAAAATGCGATTGCATCTGAACAGGACACCGAGATTTTTATCAGTACACAGCATTTTCCAGAACAGACGCCTGTCGCATGGAATCGTTCAATCAACGCCTATAATCGGAATCCAGAGGTTTTGCCGCGTACCGAAGCTGAAACGCATTTAGCCTTGAACCGAGAAATGCAGTTGATCGGTTTCTATCGTGAGCAAAAACTACAGTCCTTTATTTCCTTATTTGGGGTACATGCAACCTGTTTGGGAAATTCTTTAAACGCTTATGATGGTGATAATAAAGGCTACGCAGCCACATTCTCTGAGCAGGTTTTAACTGAGCAAGGGGTTCAAAATCCAGTCACGATTTTTGCTCAAGCAACCGCAGGGGACGTATCACCGCATTTTCATGGCAAAGATCAGCTCAAGATTCGCAATAAGATTAAAGGCGAGCAGGAATATCAATACGCACAACAAAATGGGCGTTATCAAAGTGAACTGGCTTTCACGGCTTTACAGTCAAATATTCCTAAAAATTTACATAAAGTCGAAGGCAAGATCGATGCTGTTTTGTCCTATGTCGATCTGAGTAATATTGAGATTCCAGATGAGTTTGCAGCGGGTCAAAAGCATGCAAAGACCAGTCAGCCTTGTCATGGCACCGCATTTTTTGCAGGCACACCTGTCGATGGTTTAGGTGCACCCAAACCCTTAATTATGGGGATGCAATTTTTAGCGGATCAACTTCGCAAACAAAAAACCAAGCATCCCAAAGCTGCTGATTTTGCACACTATCAACAGTTATATGCCTCTCAAGGGCCGAAACAGATATTACTGGAAGCGGGTGCCAAAAAGATTTTAGGACAGCCGATTGGTTTTCCACCGAGTATTCTTGATCCGTTGATTGCAGAAATGAACCGACAAGTGAAAGCGGGGGCGATTCAGCACAGTCCTTTAGTTCCAAGCGTTGTTCCGTTACAGATTGTGCGATTAGGTCAATTGGCTTTGATTTGCTGTCCAGGAGAATTTACCACCATCGCAGGGCGACGAGTGGTCGGCACTGTTAAACAGACACTTGCCGCGCAGGCTTCGATTGAAAGTGTTTGGTTTGCATCCTACTGCAATGATTATATGGGTTATGTCACGACCTATGAAGAATATCAAGCGCAAGCCTATGAAGGTGGGCATACCTTATTCGGGCAATGGACATTGGCAGCCTGCCAGAGCAAGTTCAAAGATCTAACAGAACAATTGTTATTAGAAAAAAATAAACGTCATTACGATGAAATGACACGACCACAACCGATTCCAGCACAGGAACTCGCAAAACGCAGCAACCATGGCAATGTAAAAACTGCCGTTAGCCAAGGAGAGGCAGTATGAGTGATTTAACACAAGGCATTTGGTCGAACTGGTCTGGCTTTCAAAAAGCCAAGCCGCAGCAGATTTTACAACCAGCCAACGTGCAAGAACTACAGTCCATTGTTAAAGCGCAACAAAAAATAAGGGTAGTCGGTGCAGGACATTCATTTACGCCCTTAGTCTGTACTGATGCAACCTTGTTGTCTTTGGATCATATTGCAGGCATTGCATCGACAGATCTTGAACGATGTCAGAGCAGTATTTATGCGGGTACACGTTTATATGATTTAGATCAGCATCTGCAACAGCAATCCATCAATCAGGCTTTGATGAATCAGGGCGATATTGATCAGCAAAGTCTTGCAGGGGCTGTCTCTACAGGCACACATGGGACAGGAGCAGATTTACATTGTATTTCAGCCTATGTTGAAGCTTTTGAGTTATTGACGGCTTCAGGTGAAATTCTAAAATGTAGTCGTACAGAGCATCCTGAAATCTTTACCGCAGGACGGGTTTCTCTGGGCAGTTTGGGAATCTTGACTAAGATCACCATGCAGAATCGCCCGCGCTATAAACTCAAAGAACATATAGAACTTTGTCCAGTAGAAGACATGATGCAGCATATTCACCAATGGAAGCATCAGCATCGACATATCGAGTGCTTTGTATTTTCTCATGAAAAGCAGTTGATGCTGAAAACCTTGGATGAGACCGATGAAGCGATTTTGCCACGGAAGGAAAACTTTCCATCGGATGATACCTTGCTGACTTTATGTTCAGAACTGACCAAAAACTTTCCTTCGCTGAATCCTTATTTACAGAAACTATTAGGCATCTTTGTCAAACCGACCACCTATATCGATTGGTCGAGCAAGATATTTCCAACACCGCGTAATACCAAGTTCAATGAAATGGAGTATCAGATTCCTGTTGATCGTGGAATTGAGTGTTTGGATGAAATATTGCATGCCTTAAGAAAGTATAAAGTGGCCACCTTTTTTCCGCTCGAATTCCGCTTTGTGAAGGGTGATGATATTTGGCTTAGTCCGTTTTATCAGCAGGACTCGATTTCGATCTCGGTGCATCAATATCATAAGCAAGACCCGAAGTTGATTTTTGATGTGGTTGAGCCGATTTTGCAGAAATATCGAGGGCGTCCGCATTGGGGGAAAATGCATCATATGACCAGCACACAGCTTCGGGCTTTATATCCAAAGTGGGATGATTTTATGGCGTTGCGTCAGCAGCTTGACCCAAAAGCCAAGTTTTTAAATCCCTATCTGGAAAAGCTGTTTTTAGGTTAGTTTTAACTTGGGTTCGACTTAAATGTTTATTTAATTTATTGAGAAAGGTATAGCCATGTTGGATCATTATTTTAAACAACTCAATCTCGACCTAAAAAAGCAGGGGATTGCGACTCCGCAACTGATCATCGATGAAGCAGCGGTAAAACAAAATATCCAGCATGTTCAGATTCGTCTTGCTCATGCCAAACATTTAAAAGCACGCTTGGTGGTCAAGTCATTAGCAAGCCTAGACCTACTTAAGTTGTTATCTGAACAACTTAATACGCAACGCTTTATGGTATTTCATCAACCACATATTGTTTCGATCCTAGAAAATTTTGCTGAAGCGGATATTCTGTTGGGTAAACCAATGCCTGCTCAAGCAGTGCGTCATTTTTTTGATCAGTATGCAGAATGGTCGAATGCCAAAATTCAGTGGCTGATTGATACTAAGCAACGCTTACAGCAATATCTCGAGATTGCCCAGCTCTATTCTCTTTGCTTGGATGTGAATATTGAAATTGATGTCGGCTTACATCGTGGTGGGGTACAGTCGACACAGCAACTAACCGAAATCTTAAAGTTGATTCAACAGTATCCGCAGTATTTAAAACTTTCTGGTTTGATGGGCTATGATGCGCATGTCACTAAAATTCCAGCCATCATTAAAAAACCTGAATTGGCTTATCACAGTTCACAGCAGACCTATGCCCATTATCAACAATTGATTCAAAAGCAGTTTCCATCGCTGTGGAGTGATGCGCTGTGTTTTAATGGCGGTGGTAGCCCAACCTTTAGCTTTCATACCACTGAAAGTGTCTGCAATGATTTGTCCTTTGGTTCAATGCTCTTAAAACCAAGTGATTTTGACAGTGATTTTTTAAGGGCATTACAACCTGCGTTATGGATTGCTGCGCCTGTATTAAAAATACTGCCATTTACTCAGCTTCCTTCTATGTCTTTATTAGATAAATTGCCACATAAATGTAAGGCCCTGTTTATTTATGGTGGCTATTGGCTGGCTGATTATGTCTATCCTGATCAAGCACATACCCATGCATTGTACGGGCGTAGCAGTAATCAGGAATTGGTCAATGTACCGAAGGATTGTGATATTCAGGTCGATGATTTTGTATTTTTAAGGCCAACGCAGAGTGAAGCAATTATTCCTCAGTTTTCCAAGTTGAAGCTATATCGCAAACATGCTTTTGAGACATGGCAAACGTTTAGTGAATAACGGTATTTAGGATTACCAATATTTGATCTAAAAGTATGCCGTGTATGGTGAGCTTTAAAATAAATCACTCAAATGGCAGCTTTTGGCTTCAGTCAGATTTTCAATGGAATCGACCAATAGAATATTAATATCTTTTTCGCTTTTATACGCTGCGATCACTTCTGCATAAATCGGCTGTTTTAGTTTTGTGGCTTTGGAGAGAAAACCTGATACGGCCTTTTGCTTAGACCAGTCCGCATCTTTCAACACATATTCATTCTGCGCAATATCGCAGCGCGTTAAAATGGCTTTGTTATCCTGAATGGTTAGGGTGCCAATAAAAATATCCATGCTTTCTTTGGGATCAGGTGAATTGGCAAAAGTGGTAAACGGAAAAACGAAGCTAGATATAAATATTGAAAAGACAAGAGCGATTTTTTTCATTGGATTTTTCCTAGAGATGGCATTCATTATTAAAATAATGCTTTGATATTCTAAGCTAATCCGCTGATTGAATGCCAGAAAATAGCCAAGTAGGAGCAACACCAGAAGCAGATCTGTTCCTACTTAGCATGATGAGTTTTTTGTGACTAAAAACGATAGCCTATTTTTAAGCCATAAGCGATCGCGCTGTTATCTTTAAAATCGGCTTGTTCAGCAATAGGTTTGATCCCCGGCACAGGAATGTAATAGGTGCCGTCTTCGGCAACCACATCACCTAACCAGAAGTATTTAACTCCTGCCGCAATAAAGTAGTTCGGGGCCGGATTAAACTGAGCGCCTAGACCAATCCCCCAAGACCCTTTGGTAGGATTTAATGTAGATGCAGGATCGCCTGTACCTGAATCCCAACTGACTTCCGTCGATGCACTCCATTTTTCAGTAAACTGATGTCCAAGTCCGACATTGACTGTCCATTGATCCTTTTGGTAGCTGTCTAAATCAAAACCACCTGTATATGCACCATCACTGATTACGCCAGTGAGATATTCCGTCACTGCACCAAATTGAGTAGGGCGGATATGAAAATCTTTCCAGTTGACCCAACGTAGATTGGTATAGAGCAGGGTATCTTTATACACACCTGTTTGAAAATCAACATTCACCGATTGTGGTGTCGAAATTTTGGTTTTACTTGGCGTAGTCACTTCTAAAGGCTGACCGAACATGGTCTCAGTCACTTGCATATCGTGGTCGATCTTGGAGCGATAGGTCAGCGCAGCTTTTAAGGCAATCTCTGGGATTTGATAACTCAGGCCTGCCAGCCAACCGACTGCATGATCCTGTTTAAATTTGGCATCATAGCCATTAAAGGCTTCACTGTATGAATTACCACGCAGCGCGACATCACCTTTGACTGATTGATAGACAGCGCCGCCATAGAGTTGAACATTGCTAAAAGGACTGACACCCAAAATCATGCTAATGCTTTCAGTATCAACATTGACCGATGTACCTTGCTGGGTAAATTCATTGTCCGAGAAGGTGTTATTCGATTGCATCGGATAGCGAATATCGGCACCAAAAGGCTGATCATAGAGTAGACCAAAGCTGATTCGATCAGTCAGTTGAAGTTTGAGCGCGGCACTATAATATTGAAAGCTATTGCCCATATTGCCTGAGTTAAGATTCTGTGGATCATTGACCAGTCCAGGATGATTACGGATTTTCCCCGAAATGTCAGCATCAACGGCTGTGGCATTGACTTCAACATAGTTACCATTTTCCAGAAAAGGAAGAATGGATTGTCCTGATTGGTCCAGTGCTGCTGCGTGATTCAATGTACTGATACATATCCCACAGAGGCCAATCACCATTGGATTGAGTTTCATATTGATCATCCTTGTAAAACCGTGTCTTATTCTTAAACGTGCTGTTTTTATTGACGGTCATTTTTTCTGGCGATAGTCAGCTGATTCAACTCACTATTTTGACTTGAAAATAAATGCCCAACTGCTAGTGAAGCATCTTTTTAAATCGCAGAACAGGGTTGTAAATGATCAATATGGGGGGCGAATCGGTCAGATCGAGGTATTCTAGAAAATAAAAAAACCTTGTATCGAGACACAAGGTTTTTTCAATTAAAGCAAACTGTTATTGCTTCACAATCAGCACTGGAATATGTGATTCTGTTAAAACGGCACGCGCCACACTACCTAGCAATAAACGTTTGACGCCTGTGCGGCCATGTGAACCCATCACAATCAGGTCTGCACCAACTTCATCGGCAACAAAGATAATGCCTTCACTGGCTACGCCATGATGAATTTTGGTTGTCACCTGAATACCATCACGTACAAAAGATTGGGCAATATCTTGAAGCTGTGTTTTGGCATGTGCTTCGGCCTGCATAAAATGATCAGTAATCGCAGGGGCAACTTGATAAAAATCCACGCCAACAAATGGATCAACTGCAACCACACTTAAAATGGTGACTTTTGCCCCTGATAATTTTGCTAGAGAAAGCGCATGTTCGACTGCAGCATAAGAGATTGGAGAGTCATCAACAGGGACTAAAATATTTTGATAAGACATGTTTACTCCTTATAGTTTATCGTTGTAAAAAAATATAAAGCATAATAAGTTGATAACATATTGAGATGGGTCTAGCAAATCAGCAGCAGCACAAAATATATGATAAAGCTGAAAATAATGTAGAAAAACAGCACATTCCCTAGCAAAATAGAGGCATAAGAAAATCACTGTATTTTTGTAATTCAGCTTAAGATTAACTTTAGATCGAAGCACAAAATTTAAGCTGCATTTAAATGAATAAGGAATATTTGTGTTACTGAGTTTAGAGGCGTTTAAACAAAAAAAATTTGATCAAATGGCGGCTAAAATTATGGCCGATCCAGAGCATTACCTAATTTTTGATTCAGTTTCAGACTTTTATAAAGCGGCTTGGTTAGATGAATTTCCGCAAGGGACGACGTGGTCAGCCACAGGTTTGGATGATGGTGCTGAGCAGTTTTATGCGGTGATTGAATATGGGGATCATTATCTGTATATCAGTCGTATGGAACGGGTCACGGTCAAATTAGGCATACGGCATCATTACAATAGAAATAACTAATCCGAGCAGTCATCCATTTTTGTCTGATCAGATTTAGAGATGCAAATGAGAATGCTATACTTTTGCGCAATGATGAAATCCTAATAAACGAAATGGACATTTAAAAATGGCACATCAATTTACGGTTAATGAAACAATTCATGGTGTTTCAATTGAGGACTTTTCAAGACTGGTCGCGGATACTTCATTGCATGAAGCAGTGTGTAAGCGTATTCCGGGTGAAAATTTGGAAATTATCGAATCGAATATTCAGGGTGATATTTATACACTACGCCGTGAATATAATCTGGATGTCAATATTCCAGAGGTGGCGAAAAAATTATTAAAAAATGCTTTCCGTTTAAAACGTGCTGATATTACCCATTTGAAAAACTTAACCTCAACAGTTGAACTGGGCGCAAACCTGCCTTTGGAAGCGAAGGGTGAACGTAGTGTCACTGGTGACAGCGAAAAAGTGAATATCTCTTTAACGTGGACAGTGAAAGTTAAAGTGCCATTGATTGGCGGTATGTTAGAGAAACATGCGGAAGGTGAAATTCGTAAATTCAGCACGCTTGAAATCGAGATCGTAGCCGATGAATTAAAGAAACATCTTTAATTTTTGTAGAAAAGAAAGCTCTCCATTTGGGGAGTTTTTTGTTTTTAGAAGCGCAGAAAATAGGGGAGGATTGAAAGGATGATACCAATCACACTGATTATCGCCGTACTATCGATAAAATAGGTAAAGAGCATCAAGACTAAACCACAGACCAAAGGCACGGTCATTTTCTGCTTTTTTCCATACATGAAATAGCCTAAGCCAATTGAGCTAAAGATGACACCTAGAAACAGTTGAGTTGCATTCATGTGCTTTGCCATGCGTTATTTTTTTCGCGAATATATTATGACAAGATTCTTAAATGAAAATTATGGTAACGCGATAAAATATCCAATACGATAATATTCACTAATTGGTCAAAACAATGATAAGGGCGTGGGATGAGTGTAATTCTACCTGTAGCACAACGTGGTGAAGAAGTTTTAAAAATTAAAGCGGCAGCTGTCGCAAACGGGGAATTTAATAGTGAGTGGTTATTGCAATTGGCATCTGCCATGCATGCGACCATGTTGGAGCGCAATGGGGTTGGGATTGCAGCACCACAAGTTTATATTTCTAAACGCTTAATTATTGTGGCATCTCGTCCGAATCCACGTTATCCCGATGCACCTGAAATGGATGCCGTGGTCATGGTCAATCCAGAGATTTTGGCATTTTCTCAAGAGTCTTGCTTAGGTGAGGAAGGCTGTTTAAGTGTGCCAGATGAGCGTGGACAGGTCGAACGGGCGCAAGCGATAAAAGTACGTTACTACACCTTACAAGGTGAAGTGATTGAAACCGCTTTTGAGGGTTTCCCTGCACGAATTGTTCAGCATGAGGTGGATCATCTGGATGGAATATTATTTGTTGAACGTTTGAGTTAGTTGTGCATGTAAGCTCATAAAATCATTACAAAAGCTATAATTTTAATAGGATCAGTCCTCTGTACTATAAGCGCTTATCTAAATTAAAACTTGAAACATTTAAAGGCTAGATGACCATGAAAACTCCACTTCCTGATTATTTGGCGCATGTGATTGATGCCTGTGATATCGATAACAGTGGACATCTCGCTGATTATATTCCTGAGTTAGCCAACGCCAATCCCAACCGATTAGCGCTGGCCTTGTCAACTGTTGATGGTGAAATTTATTCCGTTGGGGATGATGAAATTGAATTCACCATTCAGTCGATGTCTAAACCGTTTACTTATGCCTATGTGCTGCAACAGCTTGGTATTGATGCGGTATTAGAAAAAGTCGGTGTTGAACCATCGGGCGAGGCGTTTAATGAAATTTCACTGGGTAAAGATCGCCGTCCTAAAAATCCGATGATTAATTCGGGTGCCATCACTACGCATTCATTGATTCCTGTCAAAGAAGACTTATCAGGCGTAGAAATTTTACGTCGATTTATGAGCGAGTTGGCAGGACGTGAACTGCAATTTGATGATGCTGTATATGAATCCGAGGTGAAAACGGCTTATCGCAATCTCTCAATTGGTTATATGTTACGTACGGTTGGGATTTTGGAAACTGATCCTGTTGATATTGTGAATGGCTATATTCGCCAGTGCGCGATCTTGGTGACGGTTAAAGATTTGGTGCGGATGGGCAGTGTTTTTGCCAATGGTGGGGTTGATCCTAAAACTGGAAAACGCTTATTGAATCGTGCTGTGGTACGTCAAGTTCTGAGCGTGATGATGAGCTGCGGTATGTACGATGCCGCGGGGGATTGGCTCACAACGGTTGGTATTCCTGCCAAAAGTGGTGTCGCTGGCGGAATCTTGGGCGTGTTACCCGGTCAGGTCAGCATAGCGGCTTTTTCTCCTCGACTCGATGAACATGGCAATAGTGTACGCGGCATAGATATCTTGGAGCGACTCTCTCGTGATATGGGCTTGCATTTGATGGAAGGCACACCTTCCGCACAAACCATTGTGCAGAGTCATTATCGCACTGGAAAAGATGCTTCTTTGAGTGTCTATGTACTTCGCGGTGTATTGAAATTTACTGAAGCGGAAATGTTGTTACGGACCTTGCAATGTGAGCCTGTCAATAAAAGTTCTATTGTGATTGATTTAACTCAGATTTCCTTGATTCATGATGTCGGGAAACGGATGTTTCTGGAAGGCATTGATCGTTTGATCGATGATGGGCACACTTTGCTTTTAGTTGACCCTGAGCAGCGTTTGGATCATGCGCGAACGCATAAAGATCGAGTCTTGCATGTTTATCAGAATCTTGAAGATTTGATTGAGAAACATAAAGAGCTGTAGGTGTAGAGAGCCTATATTGAAATGATATAGGTTCTAAATAGCATTTATAGATTGTGCTCAATATAGTCGGATGAATTTTATTTTATGGGGGGGAATTTAATTTAAATTGTATTTATAATGAGCCGATTAGTTTTTGAAGAATATCTAAAATGAAAAATAAAATATTGGGTTTTGTATTGACGTTTATGGCTTCACAGTCATTGTTTGCAGCCCCATTTGTTCAACCTGTTATTCAGGGTAAAACTTACAATAATTGGGAAGTACCAATACGCTCATTAGCTAAGCCGAAAAGCGTCATTAAAGGAAAACCAGATGAGTGTAATGGTGGCTATTTTCCTGATGAATATGATTATGGCAGTTTTAAACTTTTAGACACGGGTGTCATTAAAGAGGTTTATTTAAGTCAGAACAATGCGCTAGTGTTTCATGGACAAAAAATTCGTGGTGGGATAGATCAAAAGACTTTTATGCAACAATTTAAAAAATATGAATTGTGGATGGACGCTGAAAACAAGAATGTTGTTTATAGTGGGCTTGCCGAAAGTGGAAATGATTCAATAACGTTTGTCTTTAAAAATGGAAAACTTTTAAAATATAAATTGTTCTTTGATGATTGTTAGTTTTGACAAGAGTAAGTATAAAAATAAACCAGTCGCTGAAATATAGCAGTTTAGCCAATTTAAAATGTATTTTAGGGGCTGGAAAAGCAAGTTAGAGAGAGTTAAATTTTTTTTAAAATAAATTGATAAATATGGCCCCAAAAGATCATAAAAAGCCCTCCGCAACTCAACAATAAGAAGACAGCTATAGCTACATAGGAGACGTTGCTTTTAGCTTCATATAATTTCATGAGCTGGTGGTCTGCCAATGTATGTTGAAATTGCTTTTTATTTACAGCGTCGACCCAAGTCATATCTTTGATCATAAACCTATCGTTTATTTTTATAATATCTGCCGTTTTGATTTGATAGTTGAAAACTTGGTCTTGATCATGGCTGCAGATAGTTTCCAAATAATTTGAACAGTCAAAAAGATAAATTCTTTTTTGATTTTCAGTGATAAATATCGTATCTAACTTATTAAACTTTTTAATGCTGAATTCATAATTCATGCTTTTATCTGTTTCCAGATGCTGATAAGGCATTACTTTAATTATCTTCTTTGGTGTGAGAAGTTCATAAACACTTAAAGCTAATATAAGAAGAAGGAATGCTGTAAAGATTAAAGCAATGATTGTTGCTAAATTCCTTTTCTTTTTTTCATTTAATCTAAAACCTATAGTCATTTGAAATTTGATGCTGGTCAATTCTATTTATATTAAATTTTACTACAACTTTTTGAAATCTAGAAATTAAGCATTGATAGGATTAATTTCAAAAAATAGTTTTATTCGCGAGCAAGATCTATGTAGAAACGGATGTCTTTGGTAAACAATCTTTGCTTTTGGATCATATAAAAATCCCCTCAATTGAGGGGATTCTTTTGATCACTTACGCAATCGAATCATCTAAATTCGGCGCTAACCAACGCTTCGCTTCATCCAATGTCCAACCTTTACGCTTTGCATAATCCTCAAGCTGATCTTGAGAAATCTTGCCTACGTTGAAGTATTCACTTTCAGGATGAGAATAATAGAAACCACTCACAGAAGAAGGTGGCATCATCGCAAAGTGTTCAGTCAATTTGGTACCGATTTTCGCTTCTGAACCTAACCAATCAAATAACACAGCCTTTTCAGAATGCTCTGGGCAAGCAGGATAACCTGGTGCAGGACGAATACCGACATACTTCTCTTTGATTAATTCTTCATTACCCAAAGTTTCATCGGCTTTATAACCCCAGAATTCTTTACGGATACGCTCATGCAAATGCTCAGCAAAAGCTTCGGCAAAACGATCGGCCAAAGACTGAACCAAGATTGCTGAGTAATCATCGCCTTTAGCTTTATATTCATTTGCCAATTCTTCAGCACCAAAGATCGATACAGTGAAACCACCGAGATAATCGGTATTGTCTTTAGAAGTGCTAATAAAGTCCGCTAAAGATAAATTCGGTTTGCCTGTGACTTTGTCAGATTGCTGACGAATATGCTCAAAGGTATGCGTAACCTTTTGACCAGATTCATCAAACACACTCACGGTATCCGCACCGGTACGCTGTGCAGGGTATAAACCAAAAACAGCACGTGCATCAAAACGATTATTCTCGATAATGTCTTTTAGCATCGCTTGTGCTTGGTTATATAAATCAGTGGCTGCTTCACCGACCACTTCATCTGTTAGGATTTTCGGGAATTTACCCGCCAAGCTCCAAGAGATAAAGAATGGTGTCCAGTCAAAGTACTCAACCAAGGTCGCCAATGGATAATTGGTAATGACTTGCGTACCTAAACTATTTGGAATCGGTGGCACATAGTTATCATCCACCTTGAAACCATTTTCAATTGATTCGGCATAGCTGAGCTTGGCTGCTTTCGGTTGCTTATTGGCTAAACGCTCACGAATCTTGGCATATTCAGCACGATGTTCTGCAATAAAGTTGCCACGCATTTCTTTCGAGAGTAGGGTGGTTGCAACACCAACCGCACGGGAAGCATCAGCCACATAGATCACTGCATCATTTTGATACTGAGGATCAATCTTCACCGCAGTATGGGCTTTCGATGTGGTTGCACCACCAATTAACAGCGGAATGTCAAAGCCTTTACGTTGCATTTCTTTCGCAACAAACACCATTTCATCCAAAGATGGAGTGATCAAACCTGACAAACCGATGATGTCGCATTTCTCATCAATCGCAGTTTGCAGGATTTTTTCTGCTGGTACCATCACGCCAAGGTCAACGATGTCATAACCATTACAACCCAAGACCACGCCCACGATATTTTTACCAATATCGTGTACGTCACCTTTTACGGTCGCCATCAATACTTTACCTTTAGACTGGCTACCGGTTTTTTCAGCTTCGATGTATGGATTTAGCCAAGCTACAGCTTGTTTCATCACACGTGCAGATTTCACCACTTGTGGCAGGAACATTTTACCTGAACCAAATAGGTCACCGACCACGTTCATGCCATCCATCAATGCACCTTCAATTACATCGAGTGGACGCTTGGCTTTTAAACGTGCTTCTTCGGTATCTTCATCAATATAGGTAGTGATACCTTTAACTAAGGCATATTCGAGACGTTTTTCTACCGACTCGTTGCGCCATTCAAGGTTTTCAGCTTCACGTTGCGCGCCACTATGACCACGGAACTTCTCTGCCACTTCAAGCAGTTTTTCTGTGGCGTTTTGACCTGATTCACCTTGGTTTTGGTTCAGAACAACATCTTCAACCGCATCTTTTAGTTCTTTTGGAATATCGTCGTAAATCGCCATTTGACCAGCGTTCACGATCCCCATAGTCATGCCTTGTTTGATGGCATGGTAAAGGAATACTGAGTGAATCGCTTCACGGACAGGCTCATTACCACGGAAGGAGAAGGATACGTTAGAGACACCGCCTGAAATCATGGCATGTGGCAAGTTCTGTTTGATCCAGCCCGTAGCTTCAATAAAGTCGACGCCATAGTTGTTGTGTTCTTCGATCCCTGTTGCCACGGCAAATACGTTCGGGTCAAAAATAATATCTTCAGCAGGGAAGCCCACTTCATTGACTAAAACATCATAAGAACGTTTACAGATTTCACGTTTACGTGCAGCAGTATCGGCCTGACCTGTTTCATCAAAGGCCATCACAATAATCGCAGCACCGTACTGACGGCATAGGCGAGCTTTTTCAACAAACTCGTCATAACCCTCTTTCAATGAAATTGAGTTAACAACAGGTTTACCTTGTACACACTTTAAACCTGCTTCAATGATTTCCCATTTTGACGAGTCAATCATGATTGGCACACGAGAGATATCTGGCTCAGATGTCACTAGATTCAGGAAATGCACCATCGCATTTTGCGAATCCAGCATGCCTTCATCCATGTTGATATCGATGATCTGTGCACCCGCTTCAACCTGTTGCTGAGCTACTTCCAAAGCTTCGGCAAACTTTTCTTCACGGATAAGACGCAGGAATTTTTTTGAACCCGTGACGTTGGTACGTTCACCGACGTTAACGAATAGAGAGTTTTCATCAATGTTAAATGGTTCTAAACCACTTAAACGACAAGCAGGAACAGTTTCAGGTACTTGGCGTGGCTGAATATCTTTAACGGCATTATAAATGGCACGGATATGGTCAGGTGTGGTACCACAGCAACCACCGGTAATATTGATTAAACCACTTTCAGCAAATTCTTTAATGAAAGCTGCAGTTTGTTCAGGGGTTTCATCATATTCACCAAAGGCATTTGGTAAACCTGCGTTTGGATGGGCAGAAACATAGGTATCTGCAACATCCGCAATGGTTTTCACGTGTGGACGCATCGCGTCTGCACCCAAGGCACAGTTAAAACCGATTGAGAGTAAATCACCGTGACGCACCGAGTTCCAGAACGCTTCTGCAGTTTGGCCCGTTAAAGTACGACCAGACGCATCGGTAATGGTACCTGAAATCATCAATGGCAGCTCATGACCAATTTGCTTGAATACTTCTTTGACTGCGAAGATCGCAGCTTTACAGTTCAAAGTATCAAATACGGTTTCGATCAGGAGAATGTCTGCACCACCTTCAATCAAGGCGTGGGCAGCTTCAATATAATTTTCTTTTAATTCATCAAATGTAATATTACGGAATGCAGGGTCGTTCACATTCGGTGAAATCGAACAGGTACGTGAGGTAGGGCCAAGTACGCCTGCAACAAAACGCGGTTTCTCTGGGGTTGAATATTTTTCACATGCTGCTTTGGCTAAGCGCGCCGCTTCACGGTTAATCTCTGGAACAAGGTCTTCCATGTGATAATCCGACATTGAAACACGGGTGCCGTTAAAGCTGTTGGTTTCAATAATATCTGCGCCTGCATCCAAATAAGCTTCATGGATGCCTTGAATAATCTGTGGTTGGGTTAAAACCAATAAGTCATTATTGCCTTTAAGGTCTGATGCCCAATCTGCAAAACGTTCACCACGATAATCTTCTTCTTCTAGTTTATGGCGTTGAATCATGGTTCCCATTGCACCATCAATAATCAGGATGCGTTGGGTAAGAAGTGATTGTAGGGTGGTAAGCGTGGACATTCAGAAACCCCAGTTGATGATCAAGATAAAAAGCAGGGGCATTGTAACAGAAGCTAGGTCAAAGCGCGTATTTTCAGCAAGCTTGAACAGTGATTCATCGGGTCACTTAGAAAATGTCATAAAATGTTCATGAAGTTGTCACAATTGAATTGAATAATGCTTAAAAAGAAAACATCCAGTTCGAAATGTGACAGTCTAATGTCATATTTCGTAGCGTTTGTTGCAAAATCAGACAAACAGTTCTATCGCTGTTTTTAGTTTTATAATGCATTGTTTTTTATTGATTAAAGTAAATGTCGGAGCGGGTTTATCGCAAGAAAATACAAAAAAATGTGATGAAAACATGAAATTTTGGCTTTATGTGACAGTCCTTTGTCATATAATTGTCATAATTTAATTAAACAATACAGGGGATTTTATTATCCTCTAACCGTCTACATGAATTCTAATCTTCCTCCTGTTTCGGATTCACCGCTTGCCAGCTCTCAGGCAAAATCGACGAATGTACATGTACCAACACCGAAATTCTTTATGCCGGTGTTTTTGACAATTATTGTTGCAACACTGATTTATATCGGTTTTCAGCTCAGTGCTGATTTGGCACATGTACCGCCTTTAAGTTTATATTCAGTTATTCTTTTATCGACGGCACTTTTCATTGCTTTAGGCTTTGAATTTGTAAATGGTTTTCACGATACGGCGAATGCTGTAGCGACGGTTATTTATACCAATGCATTACCTGCTCCAGCAGCAGTGATGTGGGCTGGCTTCTGTAACTTCCTTGGGGTTATGGTGGCGAGTGGTGCGGTTGCATACGGTATTATTGCATTACTCCCTGTAGAAATGATCATGAATGTCGGCAGCGGCGCTGGCTTTGCGATGGTTTTTGCATTATTAATCGCGGCAATCCTATGGAATTTAGGAACGTGGTTTTTGGGGATTCCTGCATCAAGTTCACATACCTTAATCGGTTCGATTTTGGGTGTGGGCATCATGAACCATATTTTAAATGCGTCTGCTGGTGCGACCAGTAGTGGTATTGATATGGATCAGGTGATTAAAGTTGGTAAGGCATTATTATTCTCTCCATTAATTGGTTTTGCATTTGCAGCAATTCTATTCTTGTTGGTGAAGAAAGTATTTAAACGCCAAATGGAGCTGTTTCAGCCACCAGAAGGTAACAAGCCACCACCACCAGTGATTCGCGCAATTCTCATTTTTACTTGTACAGGTGTGAGTTTTGCACACGGTTCAAACGATGGTCAAAAAGGCATGGGTTTAATCATGTTGATCTTGATCGGGTTAGTTCCATTGGCTTATTCATTGAACAAAAATTTAGACGCGCAGCATTTACAGTCTTTTGAACAGCTTTCTTCAAAAACAGCAACTGTTTTAAACGTTAATCAAAACGAGCTGACAGATGAGAAAGCGCGTGAAGTATTAACTAAATATATCCAAACCAAAGAACAAACTGCTGAAGTTGTGCCTGCGCTAGCAAGTATGACAGAACACTTGGGTACACGTGTTGCTGGCTATGGCGATCTTAAGGCAATTCCTGAGGCTGCTGTTAGCGAAATCCGCAATGACATGTATTTAAGCACCACAACGTTTAAGCGTTTAGATAAAGCTGAAGCTTTGCCAGAAATGGATAAAGACCAAGCTAAAGTTGTGAAAGAATACCGTAGTAGCCTGGATTCATTCCTTCAATACATTCCAAACTGGGTGAAAGTTGCAGTTGCACTGGCGCTTGGTCTAGGTACCATGGTGGGCTGGAAGCGTATTGTTGTGACTGTTGGTGAGCGTATTGGTAAGAACCATATGACTTATGGTCAGGGCATGTCTGCTGAGCTTGTGGCGATGAGTACCATTGCTGCGGCAGATGGCTTGGGTATGCCAGTATCAACCACACACGTGTTAAACAGTGCGGTTGCAGGTACCATGGTTGCCAATAAATCAGGTTTAAACTTCGCAACAGTTAGAACGATTCTTTCTGCGTGGATCTTTACTTTGCCTGCAACGATTGCCTTATCTGGCGGTTTATACTGGTTGTTCTTGCAGTTCGTTTCATAATTTTGAATTCTTAAGTTTAAGATAGAATTTAAAGGCTTTGCTTCGGCAAAGCTTTTTTATGTCTATTACTTTCGTTTTCTTCAAGATTGTCTGATTTTAGGTGTGAGTTGTCTTTTTAAAGTGGGTCAGCATACTCCTGTTAATTTATGATGCCCTGAATGGCTGAATGGCTGAATGGCTGAATGGCTGAATGGCTGAATGGCTGAATGGCTGAATGGCTGAATGGCTGAATGGCTGAATGGCTGAATG
>NZ_KB850072.1:2070186-2102550 GCF_000369525.1 Acinetobacter higginsii | reverse complement strand
CTGAATGGCTGAATGGCTGAATGGCTGAATGGCTGAATGGCTGAATGGCTGAATGGCTGAATGGCTGAATGGCTGAATGGCTGAATGGCTGAATGCGGTGTTAGCTTGGGATAAATGATCGCAATAAAATTGCTTTTATTCCCCAAAAGAGGAATGGTTTTTCTTTGAGCTTATCCGTTAGTATCAATAGACAGATCGTGCTAGGTTGTGTTTTTTATTCTAATAATAAGTAATGTTGGTTCTATTTACACTCCGCCATTCTCCGATATAGAGAGTGGCTTTTTTTATGCGGATAAAGCAGAGGCAATAAAAAAGAGCTGTCGGAACAGCTCTTTTTTTTTCCAATCAAAGCAATTAAGCTTGCTGGATACCCGCAACAACCCAATCTTGTTGTGAGCCAGCAGGCTTCACAAAATGCCAGATTTCAGCAAAGGGTTGAGGTAAGCTGTTTAAGTCTTCACTGACTGTACCGGTAAAACGTACGCTAACAAGATATTGACCATTTTCAGTAGTGCTTTCAACAACCATTGCATTGAGGTTGCTAAATTCAGCAACGTCTTGGTCCTGGTTCGCCATAATGTCGCTGTACATTGAATTATAAAGTTCAGGTGTCAAGTAACGACGAATTTCTTCGACATTACTTGCGCTGTTCACTGACTGAATATGGTTAAAACGTTGACGTGCGATACGCAAGAATGCAGCAGGTTCAGTACCATCTGGTAATTGGTTACCACTACTCATTGATGCAGCACCAAATGGCGCTTGTGGAGCAGCAGCGCCACCAGCTACAGATTGACCAAAGATGTTGGTGTTATCACCTGTTTGGCGAGCTGCAGGCTGAGGTGGAGTTTGACGGCCAAAGTTATTTTGACCGCCATTGTTTGGTGCGTATGGGTTATTGGCTGCTAATTTTTTTTTTGCGCCTAATTTGCGGAAAACAAAGAAGGCGATCGCTGCAGCAAGAAGAACCCAAAGCCAGCTAGGAATGCCACCTTTTTCTTCCTGTTGCTGTGCTTGAGCATTAGCCTGTTGCTCAGTTGCTGTTGGATTTTGTTGCTTGTCATCTGCTAATGCATTGGCAGCAACTGCACCCACTGCAGCACCAGCTACACCCGCAGCAACCATTGTACCTACGCCTGGACCAGATTTCTGTGGTGCAGTTTGTTGTTGAGGTGCTGGAGCTGCTTGACGAGATGGCTGGTAAGATTGGCTAGATGAACTAGATCTGCTCATACCGTGGCTTTTACCACCACCTGCACGTTTTGCTTCCGCAAGCGGTGCAGCAACCAAAGTTGCCATTAAAAGAGCTGCCATCAAGCCACGCTGGTGTACTTGCATCGAAAATTCCTATTTAAATCCAATTTGTAAATGTATTTATGCATGTATTTCGATGGAATTTCAATAACAAAAGTATGTTTTTTTATGTCAAGCGATTAGCCCAGCTCATCACTTAGCTGCATGGCTTCAGTCAGGGCTTCATGCAAACGCGCTACCGCAATGATTTGTACACCATCAATCGACTTCTGTGGTGCATTTCCTCGAGGTAAGATCACATACTTAAAGCCATGTTTTGCTGCTTCTTTTAAGCGTTCTTGACCATTTGGTACAGGACGAATTTCACCCGAGAGCCCGACTTCGCCAAAGACTGCCAATTGCTGTGGCAAGGCTTTGCCTCTTAAACTTGAAGCACATGCCAGTAGTACCGCTAAGTCAGAACCCGTCTCGGTAATTTTTAAACCACCGACCACATTGACATAGACATCTTGTCCTGAGGTTTGTACGCCACCATGTCGATGCATGACTGCCAGCAGCATATTTAAACGGTTTTGTTCCAAGCCGAGAGCAACTCGACGGGGTTGCCCATGCGCATCATCAACGAGAGCTTGAACTTCAACCAGTAGTGGGCGTGTTCCTTCACGGCTAATCATTACAATAGAGCCCGGAATGGCTTCATCATAGCGGCTCAAGAAAATAGCTGATGGATTGGCCACTTCACGTAGGCCTTTATCGGTCATCGCAAATACACCGAGTTCATTGACTGCACCAAAACGGTTCTTTACAGCACGTATCATGCGGTAACGAGAGTCAGATTGCCCTTCAAAATAAAGCACACAATCCACCATATGTTCTAAAACACGTGGGCCTGCTAAGGCGCCTTCTTTGGTGACATGACCCACCAGGAATAAAGCAGTGCCACTATTCTTTGCAAATCGAGTCAGTAGGGCAGCAGATTCACGGATTTGTGAGACACCACCAGGTGCTGATTGCAGTGTTTCGGTATATAAGGTTTGAATTGAGTCCAAAATTGCAACAGCAGGGCGTTCTTGTGCCAACACTTCGCAAATGCGTTCGACACAGGTTTCCGCCATTACCTTAAGTGAGTCTGTGGGTAGATCTAAACGTTGAGCTCGTAAGGCAACCTGTGAAAGTGATTCTTCACCCGTCACATAAAGCGCCGAACTTTTTTTACTGGCCATATGGGTGGCGGTTTGCAACAGGATGGTGGATTTGCCAATCCCAGGATCACCACCGATCAATACAACTGAACCAATGACTAGGCCACCACCAAGCACACGATCGAATTCGCTAATGCCTGTCGGAACACGGGTTTCATTGGAGACGGTGACTTGATTGAGCGTGGTAATACTGGCTGCTTGCCCTGCATAGCCACCTATTTTAGGTTGACCACGATGGGTAACCACTGGTTCGACACGGACTTCCAGTAAACTATTCCATTCGCCGCATTCAGAACATTGCCCAGCCCATTTGGGATGATCTGCACCACATTGTTCACATCTGTAAACGGATTTAATTTTTGCCATAAGATAAAATTGAAAACTTTCTTAAAATTAGATAAAAAAGAGTCAGGACGAAAATTTCTAACAACGCTGATCGTTCTTTATAAGGATAAAACAAGAAGACAGTACGGTTTCGTCACTGGTTGGTTAAAGGGAAGTGCTCAGGAAAATAACATGATATACAACTTATAGACAGTGTGTTTTTAGCATTCATTTTTTTGTTCAATTCACTTTTTCCAAGGATGGTATAGGTGTGTTCGCTTATTTGTTGTCATGAGATTTTGATCGAATGGCATAGATATTGCTCATGCTCAGACGAATGGGAATTTAGCAGTGGCTATTTTTTCAAAATATATAATAAAGGTTGATGTCTATGAGTGCAGCAGAAATTGTAAATTGGGTAAATGGAATTATCTGGAGTCCAGCGCTGATCTATTTATGCCTAGGTGCTGGTTTGTTTTTTTCTATTTTAACTCGGTTTGTACAGGTTCGCCAAATTAAGGAAATGGCAAAGCTGTTAATTAATGGTTCATCCTCCGCGCAAGGAATTTCCTCATTCCAAGCGCTGGCAGTCTCCTTATCTGGACGTGTCGGAGTGGGGAATATTGCAGGGGTGGCGGCAGCAATTGGATTCGGTGGTCCAGGTGCTGTGTTTTGGATGTGGTTGGTTGCATTTTTGGGTGCAAGTACCGCTTATGTTGAGTCAACTCTCGGTCAAATTTATAAGGTCGAATATCAAGGTGAATATCGTGGTGGACCTGCATTTTATTTTGACCGTGGCTTAGGCCAGCGTTGGTTAGGCATTCTCTTTGCGATTGCTGCAATTATTTCCTGTGGTTTATTCCTACCCGGTATTCAAGCCAATGCGGTCGGTAATGCGTTTACCCAAATTACAGGTCAGGGCGCCATCGTATTTGGTAATGTCGGTACTTATAAATTATTGGCCTTAATCGTGATTGTTTCTTTATTGGCAATCATTATTTTTGGTGGAATTAAACGTATTGCACGCTTCGCAGAGTTCGTTGTTCCATTTATGGCCTTGGGTTATATCTTGATGGCCGTGATTATTGTGGCGATGAATATCCAAGAATTGCCTGGCGTGATCAAACTCATTTTTGAAGATGCATTTTCGCCAATGGCAGGGATTGGTGCCGCCATTGGTTGGGGGGTAAAACGCGGTGTTTACTCTAATGAGGCAGGACAAGGTACAGGACCGCACGCTGCTGCAGCCGCAGAAGTTCAGCATCCAGCACAACAAGGTTTTGTGCAAGCCTTCTCCATTTATGTTGATACGCTATTTGTGTGTTCTGCAACAGCTTTTATGATTTTGATTACTGGTATGTATAACGTACAGGGTACTTTAGAAGCTGGGCAGTTTATCGTACAGAATGTTGCGCCTGGCACTGAGATAGGTTCACCAGCATTTACACAAATGGCGGTTAGCACCGTGTTTGGTGGTTTTGGTCAGATCTTTGTTGCCTTGGCGGTATTCTTCTTTGCCTTTACCACGATTGTGGCCTATTACTATATTGCTGAAACAAACATCACTTATCTGAGCTACATCACCAAAACACCATCTCTTTTATTCATCACCAAATGTTTCATTATGATTTCTGTGGCGTATGGCGTACTCAGCGCAACAGGTTATATTTGGGGGATTGGTGATATTGGGGTCGGTCTGATGGCATGGATTAATATCATCGGTATTATCGTGACCTATTTTGTATGGAAACCAACCATTAAGGCTTTACGTGACTATGAAGAACAACAAAAAGCAGGAGTTAAGGAGTTTACATTTGATCCAATTAAATTGGGTATTCGTAATGCAACGTTTTGGGAGGAGCGTCTCAAAAATAAACAGAAGCAAACTTCTAATGATTGAATTATAAATCAATATTTTCTCGAGTAGAAAAAGAGTGGCTTAAATCGCTACTCTTTAATTTTGAAGTGCCTTTTTATGACTGACGAGTTGTCCTCATAAGTTCATTGTATTGTTTTGGCCTTGTGCGTATGATCGAATTCGATTGTATTTCACTTGAAAAAAATACAGGTAAAACATTTCTTAGCTAAAGCAAGCCAACTCATGAATAACGAGAAAAGATACTGAAAATGGTACGAATCGTTGTTCGGCGTTGTTTCAGCTAATGAACTAAAACACTGGAGAGTTTTTGTAAAATGTCGAATCAAAATCTGAGTGAGGCTGCTGAACAAAGCGGACTTCACCGTAGTCTATCTAATCGACATCTGCAGTTGATTGCGATTGGCGGTGCCATTGGAACAGGGTTGTTCATGGGATCTGGTAAAACCATTAGTTTAGCTGGACCATCAATTCTATTTATTTACATGACCATTGGTTTGATGGTGTTCTTCGTAATGCGTGCATTAGGGGAGCTATTACTATCCAACCTTAACTACAAATCTTTTATCGATTTATCGACTGATTTAATTGGCCCTTGGGCTGGTTATTTTGTTGGTTGGACCTACTGGCTCTGTTGGGTCACCATTGGTATTGCAGATTTATCGGCCATTATTTACTATCTGGAATTCTTTAATGGTGGTGAGTCATTTACACCATTGGGCGGTTTACTGATTAGTACTGTTGCGATTGCTTTTGTACTGGGCTTGAACTTGGTCACCGTAAAACTATTCGGTGAAATGGAGTTCTGGTTTGCGATGGTGAAGATCACCGCGATTATTGTCCTGATTGCTGTTGGTTTATGGATGATCTTTACTGGATTTACCAATGCTTCTGGTACGGTTGCAAGCGTTTCCAATCTTTGGACACATGGTGGCATGTTCCCGAAAGGTTTAGATGGCTTCTTGGCAGGCTTCCAGATTGCGATTTTCGCCTTTGTTGGGGTGGAATTGGTCGGAACCACGGCTGCTGAAACACAAGATCCGAAGCGTAACTTACCAAAAGCGATTAACTCGATTCCAATCCGTATCATTATTTTCTATGTATTGGCATTGTTCGTGGTGATGTGTGTAACACCGTGGGATCAGATCAATCCTAAAGTCAGCCCATTCGTTAACATCTTCTCACAAGCTGGTATTGCTTCTGCGGCGATTATCATGAACCTGGTGGTGTTATCGTCAGTGATGTCATCCATGAACAGTGGTGTATTCTCAACTAGCCGTATGTTGTTTGGTTTATCAACGGATGAGCAAGCACCGAAGTTGTTTGGTAAATTATCGAAGTCTGCAGTTCCTGCAAAAGCTTTGATTTTCTCATCAATCTGTATCTTTATTGGCGCATTCGTTCAGTTTGTTTATAAATTACAAACGGGCACCAATGATGAAGTGACTGCATTTACTTTAGCAACAACGCTCTCTACGATTCTGTTCATCTGTGTATGGATGATCATTATGTGGAGTTATATCAACTACCGCAAAAATCGTCCTGAACTACATGCGCAATCAACATTTAAATTACCTGGCGGTGTGTTTACTTGTTGGGTGGTGATTATTTTCTTCCTTGCAACGATCTACTTCCTTGCTTTGGATGAAACGACGTTGGAATCACTCAAAGTCAGCCCGATCTGGTTTGTTATCTTGGCAATTGGTTATTTCTTCTATAAGAAAAAGTAATTCTTTAGCCGATTTAACACAAAACGCCGACCTCAAAGTCGGCGTTTTTTTATGGTTATTGTTTGATTCATTCAAGTTTAGACTTTAGCCGATCTAATGATCACGCTATACTGCTCCGAATTGTAAAAGTTAGGTGCTCAGATGCTTAAAGTCATTTGTTCAATCAGTTTATTGCTCAGCAGTGTCGTTTTAACTGCATGTGGTCAGTCAGGTGCATTGCAATTACCGTCTGATCAAAATCAGGATAAGCGCGCAAAATATCTGCTTTATAAAAATGAAGCACCTCAGGCTAAGGCTTCATCTGATGCAAAAGCAGATCAAGCAGAGGTAGAACGCCAAGCAACATCGTCAACGACTCAATCACAGACCATCTCACCTTAAGTTTGTAAATAAGGACATCTTCATGAGTTTCACTCGCATTAATGGAGTATTGCACGCTGAGCAATGTTCACTGGATCAGCTCGCACAGCAATACGGCACGCCTTTATATGTTTATTCAAAAGCAACTTTTGAAAAGCATTACTTGGATATGCACCGTGCTTTTGATTTTATTGATCATCAAATCTGTTTTGCGGTGAAGTCAAACTCAAATTTGGCTGTTCTGAGTGTATTGGCAAAAGTCGGTGCGGGTTTTGATATCGTGACCGGTGGGGAACTGGCTCGTGTACTGGCAGCTGGCGGTGAGCCTTCGAAAATCGTATTTTCTGGTTTAGGTAAATCTGAAGCAGATATCGAAAAAGCCCTAAATGTTGGGATTGCTTGTTTTAATGTCGAGTCACATGCCGAGCTAGATCGCATTCAAAAAGTTGCAGCAAAACTTGGAAAAAAAGCACCGATTTCGTTACGTGTGAATCCAGATGTAGATGCTAAAACCCATCCTTATATCTCTACGGGTTTGAAAGAAAATAAGTTTGGTATTCCAAGTGATACGGTTGATGAAACTTATCAATATGCAGCATCGTTACCGAATCTTGAGATTGTCGGGATTGATTGTCATATCGGTTCACAATTGACTGAAACTAAACCTTTTGTGGATGCACTTGATCGTGTCATTTTAATGATTGAGCAATTGAAAAGCTTGGGTATCAACCTCAAACATATTGATATTGGTGGTGGTTTGGGTGTGCGTTATAAAGATGAAACGCCACCAAGTGTTGAAGAGTATGCCAATTCAATGCGTCCAGCTTTAGAAAAGTTGGGTCTCAAAGTATATATGGAACCGGGGCGTAGTATTTCTGCCAATGCAGGTGCATTAGTCACCAAGGTAGATTTACTCAAACCGACCAATCATCGCAACTTTGCCATTATTGATGCCGCGATGAATGACCTTATTCGTCCTGCTCTATATGAAGCGTGGATGGATATTCAGTCGGTCAATCCAAATCCTGATGTTGAAGTTAAAACTTGGGATTTAGTCGGTGCCATTTGCGAAACTGGTGATTTCTTGGGTAAAGAACGTGAGTTGGCACTTCAGGAAAATGATGTCTTAGCAGTGTTGGGTGCAGGTGCTTATGGTTTCGTAATGAGCTCTAATTATAATAGCCGTGGTCGTGCTGCCGAAGTTATGGTCAGTGGTGATCAAGCCTATTTAATTCGTGAGCGTGAAACCATAGAATCACTCTGGGAAAAAGAGCATTTGTTGCCTGAGGAGTAAATTAAGATGTATTTAGAATTTACCAAAATGCATGGGTTGGGCAATGATTTTATGGTCGTTGACCTTGTGACCCAGCGTGCTTATTTAGATACAGTGACGATTCAGCGTTTAGCCGATCGTCATTTTGGCGTGGGTTTTGATCAACTATTGATTGTTGAACCACCTGATTTTCCAGATGTCGATTTTAAATATCGAATTTTTAATGCCGATGGTTCTGAAGTCGAGCAGTGTGGTAATGGGGTACGTTGTTTTGCTCGTTTTGTACATGAGCGTCAACTCACGACCAAAACCAAAATCCGTGTGCAAACCAAAGCAGGGATTGTCGAACCTGAATTGGGTGCCAATGGTTGGGTTCGCGTCAATATGGGGCCCCCGAAATTTCTTCCAGAAGAAATTCCGTTTGTTACGCAAGAGCATGAAGATATTGAAGGTTTATACGCACTGGAACTTGCAGATAATCAGAGCATTAATATTGATGTTGTGAATATGGGTAATCCGCATGCTGTGACTATCGTACCAGATGTGCTAACCGCTGATGTTGAGCGTATTGGTCCACAAGTGGAATCACATGCGCGTTTTCCTGCACGTGTGAATGCTGGATTTATGCAAATTCTGGATGAAAAGCATATTCGTTTACGTGTGTTTGAGCGTGGTGTAGGTGAGACTTTAGCCTGTGGTACAGGGGCTTGTGCAGCAGCAGTCAGTGGTATGCGCCGTGGTTTACTTGCTAATGAGGTTGAAGTTCAGCTTGCAGGTGGTAAGTTACATATTGCTTGGCGTGAAGGTGATGTAGTTTGGATGACGGGTCCAACCACGCATGTTTATGATGCCCGTTTGGATCTTAGATATTTTCAAGGCTGATAATCTAAGATTAAAAAAAGCGCGTTGATTGAAACGCGCTTTTTTACTGTTTATCGTTTGCTGAATGCGAGTTTTAGCGCAAATAAAATGAAAATACTTCCTGTGATACGATCCATATAGCGAATAAACTTGGGTTGCTTTAAATAAGCAGAAATGGACTGCATCGCGGAGATCAGGAAGATTGACCAAATAAATCCAATCATGACATGAATCATCACCAGTCCCATGGTCCAGATGACTGGAGATGAAGACTGTGGAATGAACTGGGGAAGGAAAGAAATATAAAAAATACCGACTTTGGGATTGAGCAAATTGCCCCAGAAGCCTTTAATAAACCAGTTTTGAGTCGTTGTAGAATCATTTAAACCTGCGAGTTGGCTACGAGGCTTTAGAATAAGATTAAGTCCTAACCACGTGAGGTAAATTGCCCCCATCCATTTTAAGGCATTGAAAGCCAGATCAGATGCCATCAACAATGCACCTAAACCACAGGCCACAATCATTCCCCATACAATACAGCCAAGATTAATCCCCAAAGCAGCTTGGAATGCTTTGGCTTTACCTTCCAAGGTCGCAGTGCGAATAATCAGTGTGGTATCTAGACCGGGAGTAATGGTCAAGAGGGTGATTGCGATGAGATAGGGAATAAGCATTGTTGTCATCATAGTAGCGCCACTCAAAACTTGAAATTGATTGTATTACACAGGCATGAATTCTTCGATATTGCTTTAGCGAAAAATCGCAGTAAAATTTGCTAGACTGTAGCCGTAGGTATAGGCATAACACTGGAGAGCAACTTGGAAAGCCCTGAAAAACTGCTATCCATGTGGTTAAAAGAACGGATGATTCAAAATCAATCTGAACATACAATCTCGGCGTATCAACGTGATTTAACCGATTTTTTTAAGTTTTGCGAGTATAAACAATTACAACTGCAAGATATTGAAGCATCGGATTTAAGGGAGTATCTGGCAGCCCGTGTCGAACGAGACCAATTAAGCTCCAGTAGTTTACAACGTCATTTGACTTCAATTCGCCAATTTATGAAGTGGGCAGAACAAGGTCAATATCTGGAGCAAAATCCATCCGAGGATTTTAAATTAAAGCGTCAACCACGACCTTTACCGGGCATGATAGATATTGAGACTGTACATCAGATATTAGATCAAGTAGCTCCTGAGAAACCTCTTGAACAACAGCTATGGTTACGTGATAAAGCCATGCTTGAATTGCTCTATTCCAGTGGTTTGCGTTTAGCCGAACTACAAGGTTTAACAGTTAAAGATATTGATTTTAACCGACAGCTTTTACGTATTACAGGTAAAGGCAATAAAACGCGTATTGTTCCATTTGGTACTAAAGCCAAAGACAGTTTAGTGGAGTGGTTTAAAATCTATCGAATTTGGCAAGGTAATTTTAATGCCGACTCAGCTGTTTTTATCTCACAACGTGGTAATGCCTTAACACCGCGTCAAATTGAAAATCGGGTCAAGTTACAAGCTCAACGTGCAGGTGTGAATGTCGATTTGCATCCACATTTATTAAGACATTGTTTTGCTAGTCATATGCTATCTGCCAGTGGTGATTTGCGTTCTGTACAAGAAATGCTTGGACACAGTAATTTGTCGACTACTCAGATTTATACCCATGTTGACTTTGAACAACTGGCAAAAGTGTATGATCAAACCCATCCACGTGCGCAAAAAAGCTAAATCTTGATATATTATGTTGCAAAATTGAGCGTTTAATGGTCGACTACTTTTCCCGTTTATTTCTGGTATTCGTTTAATTGCTGTTCTTACTTAATTGCCACGTTTTTGCAAAATCCAAAACACTTGTAATTTTGCTAGAAACGATCCGTTACAGATCATCCTTATTTAAATCAAAATGCCTGTTTTAGATCATTGAATTTTATAAAATATTAAAAAAATCAAAGTTTAATATTCATCACATTTATAAACTAAATTTGTAGCACCAATAATTATTTTCAATATGTGAACTGAGCGTTTCATCTTTTTTATTGCCATAGCGGAAATTGTGACTTGACCGAAATGCCAAATACATTGCAAGATAGGGCACCTAAAAAGTTTCAATCGAAGAGTTAGAATGCTCTTCATTACATTTACTTGCTTAGAACAGCCGAGGATTACATGAAGGCTCTTGTCGCTGTAAAACGTGTGGTTGATGCCAACGTAAAAGTTCGTGTTAAGCCGGACAATAGTGGGGTTGACCTTACCAACGTTAAGATGTCAATCAACCCATTCTGTGAAATCGCAGTGGAAGAAGCGGTTCGCTTAAAAGAAAAAGGAACAGTTTCTGAAATCGTTGTTGTTTCAGTGGGTTCTAAAGACGCTCAAGAACAAATTCGTTCTGCAATGGCTTTAGGTGCTGATCGCGGTATTTTAGTTGAAACTGCTGATGAAGTTGGCGCTTTAGAAGTTGCTAAAATCTTGAAAGGCGTTGTTGATGCTGAAAAACCAGAACTTATCCTTCTTGGTAAACAAGCAATTGATGATGACTCTAACCAAGTAGGTCAAATGCTTGGTGCTTTACTCGGTGCTGGTCAAGGTACTTTCGCATCTGAAGTTAAAGTCGATGGCGGTAAAGTTCAAGTAACTCGTGAAGTTGACGGCGGTCTACAAACTGTTGAGCTTGCACTTCCTGCAATCATCACTACTGACTTACGTTTGAATGAGCCACGCTATGCTGCTCTTCCAAACATCATGAAAGCGCGTAAAAAACCGCTTGATACGAAGTCACCTGCTGATTATGGCGTTGCAACAGGCACTAAGCTTAAAACAATTAAAGTTGAAGCTCCTGCTGAACGTAAAGCTGGCGTACAAGTGAAGTCTGTAGACGAGCTTGTTGAAAAATTGAAAAACGAAGCGAAAGTGATCTAATACAGAAGGATAAAATCATGAGTATTTTAGTTATCGCTGATCACAACAACCAGACACTTAACGGTGCAACTTTAAACGTTGTTGCGGCAGCTCAAAAAATCGGTGGTGATATTACTGTATTAGTTGCTGGTTCTGGCGCTCAAGCAGTTGCTGACGCTGCTGCTAAAGTTGCTGGTGTGAGCAAAGTATTACTTGCTGACAATGCTGCTTATGCAAACCAATTGGCTGAAAACGTTGCTGGCTTAGTTGCTGACATCGCGAAAGGCGGTTACAAATACGTATTAGCTGCTTCTACAACGACAGGTAAGAACATTCTTCCACGTGTTGCTGCACTTCTTGACGTAAGCATGATTTCAGACATCATTGCTGTTGAATCTGCAAATACTTTCAAACGCCCAATCTATGCGGGTAACGCGATTGCAACTGTTCAATCTGACGAAGCAATCATCGTTGGTACAGTTCGTGGTACAGCATTTGATGCAGTTGCTGCTGAAGGTGGTTCTGCTGCGGTTGAAGCTGTTGCAGAAGCGAAAGACGCTGGTATTTCTACCTTTGTAAACGAAGAAATCGTGAAACTTGATCGTCCAGAGTTAACTGCTGCACGTATCGTTGTTTCTGGTGGTCGTGGTGTAGGTTCTGGTGAGAACTATCACAAAGTACTTGACCCATTAGCAGACAAGCTTGGTGCTGCTCAAGGTGCTTCACGTGCTGCGGTAGATGCTGGCTTCGTACCAAACGATTTCCAAGTGGGTCAAACTGGTAAAATCGTTGCTCCAGATCTTTATATGGCGATTGGTATCTCTGGTGCGATTCAGCACTTGGCAGGTATGAAAGATTCTAAAGTTATTGTTGCAATCAACAAAGACGAAGAAGCGCCAATCAACAGTGTTGCTGACTACTGGTTAGTTGGTGATTTGAACACTGTTGTACCTGAATTGGTATCTAAACTTTAATTCTTTGTGAATGAAGTTTGAAAAACGCTCCGAAAGGGGCGTTTTTTTATACGATTAAAAAAGATTGAGATAGTTGATTTAATATAAGACACCACTTTTGCTTTATTAATATCTGGAGATCTTAAAAAGCTAAGTTGTATTCACTTGGCACACCTATCTAGTTTTGTTCTTGTCTTCATTGAAGAGGGTGCATATAGACTCTCATGTGTATTGCATTGAAGTTATACGAGCGATACAGGGCTTCCTATACGCGCCACCGCTGACATAGTCAAAATCATTAGCAGATGAAAAGGAATGGCCTTATATGGGGGATATAATAAATAGTTGTGAATATTCGGGGGATGACTTATGGGTGCGTAGGATTTTTATTAAAGATGTACTATATTTTTCTTTTAGTGGAAGTGCTTTACTCTATTTGATATTTTTTTCCTCGGACTAAACCGCGGGATCTTCAACGCATTCTCTGAATAGGAATCCTTATTTCTATATTTATGGGTGGTCATGACGTTGATCTTAAGAAAAAGATAAATCTCATTTAATTCAACACTTTTATTCTATTACTTGACGATCTTTTACCCAAAACAAGAAAGATTCAACTTTTATCTATTGAGTTTTGATTTGATAATTTTAAGTTATTAATTTATATAATCTTTTTATTGTAAAAAAATGCTATTTTTAGATGCGTAAACTCACAGTTAGTGAGTGCTTTGTGCTATAATTTTTCGCTGTATTTTTTATTTTTAGTTCAAGCCCTTGAGCTAAATTTTTGCAAGATTGAAGACATAAAAACAGGTACAACTCTCTACCTGTAAACAAGGAGTATGCATGAGCGTATCGGAAATCAGACCGATTGCCATTGAGGACGAACTCAAGCATTCATATCTAGATTACGCGATGAGCGTAATCGTATCTCGTGCATTGCCAGATGTTAGAGACGGTCTAAAACCTGTTCATCGTCGCGTATTATATGCGATGCACGAATTGGGCAATGATTATAACAAAGCGTACAAAAAGTCTGCTCGTGTTGTCGGTGACGTGATCGGTAAATATCACCCTCATGGTGACAGTGCAGTATACGAAACAATTGTTCGTATGGCGCAGGACTTCAGCTTGCGTTACATGTTGGTTGATGGTCAGGGTAACTTCGGTTCAGTCGATGGGGATAGCGCAGCAGCAATGCGTTATACCGAAGTTCGTATGCAAAAATTAACCCATGAAATCTTGGCTGATCTAGAAAAAGATACGGTTGATTGGGAAGATAACTACGACGGTTCTGAGCGTATTCCTCAGGTGATGCCAACGCGTATTCCAAATCTTTTGATTAATGGTACGACAGGTATTGCGGTAGGTATGGCGACCAATATGGCGCCACACAACATGACTGAAGTAGTCAATGCATGTTTGGCCTATGCCAATAACCCGAATATTTCGATTGAAGGTTTGATGGAGCACATTACGGGCCCAGATTTCCCTACAGGCGGTATTATTTACGGTAAATCTGGCATTGTAGATGCTTACCGTACGGGTAAAGGTCGTTTGCATATTCGTGGTAAGTATCACTTCGAAGAAGACCAGAAAACTGGTCGTACCACGATCGTCTTTACTGAAATTCCATATCAAGTCAACAAAGCAAAAACCATTGAGCGTATTGCTGAGTTAGTCAAAGAAAAGAAACTTGAAGGTATTTCTGAGCTACGTGACGAGTCTGATAAAGACGGTATGCGTATCGCGATTGACTTGAAGCGTGGTGAAAACGCTGAAGTAGCGGTAAATAATTTATTCTTGCATACGCAATTGCAAAACTCGTTCAGCATCAACATGGTCTGCCTAGACAATGGTCAGCCAAAGTTGATGAACCTGAAAGATATTATTGCGGCATTTATTCGTCACCGCCAAGAAGTGGTGACGCGCCGTACCATGTACGAATTGCGTAAAGCGCGTGAACGTGGTCATATCTTAGAAGGTTTAACGGTTGCATTAGCCAATATTGATGCCATTATTGAAACTATCAAAACTTCTGCCAACCCAGCTGAAGCGCGTGAGCGATTACAAGCAGGTGAGTGGTCAGGCGGTGGTGTGGTTGCATTGCTTGAAAAAGCAGGTGCGATTTCTGTTCGTCCAGATGAGATCGAAGGCGAAGACCCGGCGCGTCCATTTGGTTTGTCTGGTGATGTCTATCGTTTGTCACCTACACAAGTAGGCGCGATCTTAGAGTTGCGTCTACACCGTTTAACGGGCTTAGAACAAGACAAGTTACACGCAGAATATACTGAAATCTTAGGTCAAATTGCTGAATTAACTGCAATTCTGAATGACTTTAACTTGTTGATGAATGTGATTCGTGAAGAACTTGCGTTGATCTTGCAGCAATATGGTGATGGTCGTCGTACCGAAATTGTAGAGTCTGGTGTTGATTTCTGCCGTGAAGACTTGATTCCTGAAGAGCAAGTTGTATTGACTGTGTCTCAAACAGGTTATGCAAAAACTCAACCACTTTCTGATTATCAAGCGCAACGTCGTGGTGGTCGCGGTAAGTCTGCAACAGCAATGAAAGATGATGACATCATCCAGCATTTAATTGTTGCCTCGAACCATGCAACAGTACTGTGCTTTACCAATGTAGGTAAAGTCTATCGCTTACGCGTATTTGAAGTACCTCAGGCGTCTCGTGGTGCAAAAGGTCGTCCAATTATTAATTTGCTTCCATTGGATGCGAATGAAACTGTGACCGCAATTTTACCTTTGACTGAATTCCCTGAAAACCATTATGTCTTCATGGCAACTGCATCAGGTACAGTCAAACGTGTTGAACTTGAACAATTTAGCAATGTTCGTTCAAATGGTTTACGAGCAATTGAGTTAAATGAAGAAGATACCTTGATTGGCGTTGCGATTACCGATGGTAATCAGCAGATCATGTTGTTCTCGAATGAAGGTAAGGCAATTCGTTTTGCTGAAACTGATGTTCGTGCCATGGGGCGTACTGCCAAAGGTGTCCGTGGTATGCGTGTGAGCTTTGCAAGCAATACCATTGAAGCTGATGATGCTGACGTTGAAAATGATGATTCGGATGATAATGATGATTCGTCAGATTCAAATGTGCTTAGCCGTATTGTTTCACTGGTTGTTGTCCCTGAAACAGGTGAAGTGCTGTGTGCATGTGCCAACGGTTATGGTAAACGTACGCCAGTCGATGACTTCCCGACGAAGAAACGTGGTGGTAAGGGTGTAATTGCAATCAAGACTAGTGAACGTAATGGTGAGCTTGTTGGTGCAGTATCTATTGATGAAAGTAAAGAACTCATGCTGATTTCAGATGGTGGTACATTAGTACGTACCCGTGCAGCTGAAGTTGCAACCACGGGTCGTAATGCACAAGGTGTTCGTTTGATTCGTTTAAGTGATGCTGAGACATTGGTTGGTGTTGTATCTATTGAAGCTGTAGAAGATGATGAAGAGTTATTAGATTCGACAGAAGAACTAGAAAACACTGAGGCAGAAGTAATCACTTCTGAAGAAGTCGTTGTTGAACCGAAAGATGATACGCCTGAAGCGTAAATATTCTGATCATAAAAAAGGAAGCTTATCAGCTTCCTTTTTTTATTAATTTTGATTGATTAGAAATACATCATAGTTGCGGTAATGTAGAACTTTGAAGTTTGGATGATCTGGTTTGTAACCTCCAGGGTTACTCACAACAACTACGGGCTGGTTCTGTTTTAACATGTCTTGGAGCTGCTGCTTATTCCATAAATATTGTTTACGCTCAGGTTCAAATAGTAAGCCATCTTTAAGTTCTAAAGATGAGTTATCTGTTTTCACACTATC
Organism: Acinetobacter higginsii; assembly: GCF_000369525.1. Classification (GTDB taxonomy): domain Bacteria; phylum Pseudomonadota; class Gammaproteobacteria; order Pseudomonadales; family Moraxellaceae; genus Acinetobacter; species Acinetobacter higginsii. Next base: position 2,085,968 of record NZ_KB850072.1, on the reverse strand, counting down.
CCAATCATTGACAATATAAACTGGTTTTTTAAAGTCCAATAAAAAAGGCAGGTCATAGAAGTAATTGTAATAAAAGACCACATCTGATTTGGGATTCATCGATTTTGCAAAATCGACTTGGTCAGCATTGTTCTTGGTATCGAGAACGCGGACTGCAGCTGAAATAGAGGTACAAAATAGAATTAAGCTTAAGAAAATTGCGCTTAAATAATCTATTTTCTTCAGTTTAAATAACAGCATTAAGCTAAAAGGAACAATGCACAAAATCGTGCCAATCATGTAAATTTGAATAGCGTGACTTGTATAAAAAGCATGATTATTCTTTATGAAATGTGGCGCTAAAATGATCCCAAGCCCTAAAATAAAGATAAAGGTAGCAGGACCCCAGATTTGAAGTTTGCTCTTAGCAAAATTATCTAGAATAGGGCGTACTGTGACAGCTAGTAAAATGGTTAAAGGTGGTACAGCAGGGAGGATATAACCAGCTAGTTTTGAAGGTGGAATGGAAAAGAAAATACTCACCGATATAAACCACCAAAGGCAGAGGGCGAGCAAAGAAGAAGAAAGTGATGCTTGAAAAATACGTTTTGAGAATCTAAAACGACTCACAAAGAACCACGGTAAAAAGCTCACAAACAGAATGAGATAATAAAAAAACCAAGGTTGTTTATTATTAAATTCATTCGAACTAAAACGACTAAATTGTTGATCAATGAAAAAATAATGCAAAAACTGTGGATATTTTAATTGAACCAGATAAACCCAAGGGGCTGTTAAGGCGAGGAAAAAGAGAATCCCGAAAGGGTTGAGCAGGGTTGGAATTTTTTTCCATTGTCGCGTGTAGAGTAGCCAAGGCAATAGTACCAGTCCTGGGATCAAGACACCGATGAGTCCTTTGCTGAGAAAGCCTGCTGCCGCTGCGAAATAGCCTAAAAATAGAACGGTTTTTTTGCCTGAAAGGCTAAAGTCAACAAAGCTCAGAATACAAACGGTCATCCATGAAGCGACTAATAGATCATGGTTGATATATTCACTACTGCCATAGAACAATAAGCTGGTTGCCAGAATAATGATGGTCAGTTGCGCTATTTGTTCTGAAACGTACTTTTTTAAAAAAACAAAAAGACTGATCAGCATCATACAGCCTGCTAAGGTAGGAATAAGCCGTAGTACCCAAGCGTGAAGGCCAAATACCTCCATAAATGCTTTAGAGAGCCAATGCAATAAAGGTGGCTTGTGCATAAAAGGTAAGCCATTGATCCGTGGAATCAGCCAGTCTCCTGATTCAAACATCGCACGACTAATATCCCCATATCGTCCTTCATCAGGCACAGAAAGTGGACGAATCCATGAGCTAATCAATAACCAAACGGGTAAAAAGACAAGTAAAAATTTAGACGATCGCAGCCATTGTTGCATATATCGAATCCCTATTATTGAAATGCAAAATAACGGTTGAGTAAAAAAGTAAAAATTGAGGTAATGCCAATACTAAAAATAACCAGCATGGAAATCGGGATATCAAGGTAATGGTGACTGACTAATAAAACAGATTCATTCAACATGAACCCCAGCCCAGCCACGACGATAAACTTCTTCAGTGTTTCTCTGTGCTGCAGATGTGTGGCTTGAAAAGTAAAAATACGATGACCAAAGTAACTGACCCAGAAAGCCATGAGAAAGGCGAGGAGGTTTGCATATTTTAGTGAGACTTGGTATTGAGGTTGAATCAGCAATATCACAAGAAAGTAGTGTGTAAGTGCTGCAATTAAGCCAACAATACCAAAACGAAAAAACTGTAGGACATGAGTTTGCATTAGAGAGAAACTACATTGTTTTGCTTGTCATGAACCAATGGTTTAGCGTGGTTATGTGAATACTCAGCAGCAACAATATATTTTGGTCGGTTTTTAACTTCCGCATAAATACGCCCAATATATTCACCTAAAATCCCAATACAGAGCAGTTGGATACCACCTAAGAGCGTCATTCCAGCGGCTAACGTGGCCCAACCAGGGATACGGATACCTTCAATCATCGTTTCAATAATGATCCAGATACCGTAACTCATTGCAAAGAGTGCAAGCAGTGCACCGAGATAAATACATAAGCGTAGTGGTAAATCGGAAAAGCCTGTCAATCCTGACATTGCCAGTTGAAACAGGGCCTTAAAATTAAAACTTGATTGGCCAAATTGACGCTGTTGTTCAGTAAAGTGAATCCCAATATTCTTAAAACCAACCCATGCATATAGCCCTTTCATATAACGATTCTTTTCAGGAAGTTTTCTTACTGCCTCAACGACTTTTGCATCTAATAGGCGAAAATCACCCGCATTTTCAGGGATGTCGACCGAAGAACTTAAATTCAAAATGTGGTAATAGCCTTGGGTAAAGATTTTTTTAAGCCATGATTCTGTGCTTCGATCCCGAATGCCATACACCATGTCATAGCCATCTTTCCAGAGTTGAATCATAGTCGGAATTGCATTTAGCGGATGCTGAAAATCGGCATCGATCAATAAGGTCGCATCGCCTGTAACGTAGTCCAGACCTGCACTTAAGGCTGCTTCTTTGCCAAAATTCCGTGATAGAGTAAGGATGTGCAATGGATAGTCATCGAGCATTTGCTGTAAGACCGCGATACTATTATCTTTACTCCCATCGTCAATAATGATGATTTCATAGCGTAAATTTTGTTGTTCTAACTGCTGCGCCAAAGCTGGGATAAACTTTTTAAGGTTTTCTGCTTCGTTGTAGGCAGGGACTACGCAAGAAAGAAATGGACTGTTTATCATAATAATGTATCCATTGAGGTCAGCGAAATTTGATAGATTTGACAATCATCACGAAATTGAGATGAGCTGAGGTATTGGAATTCTCGAACGCGTGCTTGAGCAATGGGATCCTGCTGGTCAATTGTTTGCGTGGCAGGGTGGCACATGATCAGTAAATTATCTTGAGCCTGCTGCAACCACTGTTGATTTAAAAGGGCATAGTTGCTAGATTCAAAATTATAGATCCCTGCAAAATATCGATTTTGCCGAATGTTCTGTTGCTGGCATATTGAGGCTAGCGTAGCTGCGCCTAGTCGTGACAGTAAGTGAGTTTTGATCAAATAGTGCGGGGCTGTGATTGGGTGTTGTAGGTTCCTAACCCAGCCTTGAAAATTTTGTTGCTTAAGGAAACTAACCAAAACATCCCGAATGATGGGGAATTGGTGAATATGTTGATGTCCATCGATAAAATCAGGCTGCTTTCCCATTGCTTCAACAAATGCATTCCACTGTTGTTCAATACTTTGTTGAATGAGTTTGCTGTCTAGCTGTCGACTCCATGCTTTAAGCATTAATATTGGCAATGAGAATATTGTGGTTGCTGAGCTAAATTTATGGGTGAAATTTAGGTGTAAACCGACATGAATACTATTAGAGATTGGCTTGAGCTGTTGTGCTGCAATGGGCCAATGCTCCGCTTGTGTCATGCAAGAAGTTGCATGTAAAGCACCTGTTTTGATGAGCAATAAAATCGCATCTGAAATCTCAGGATTCATTGCGAAGTCATCAGCGCAATAGCATACTTTAGCCATATCCATGCCTCAATTCAGATGGATTAAAAGGTAAGCCCAATTTAGCCTTACCTTTTAATGTCTACGATTGAAGCAATATGCCAAGAGATCCTTAATATCAACTTAAAGCGAAAAATACTATTTTTTAACCAGACGATAATAAGAAATCGCCAATAATATTGCAGCGACTGTTGCAAGATAAATCAGTTTTGGCACAACAATGGATGTTGGCACACCCATCTGATTGAGTTGTACAAAGAGTTGTACCCCATGGGTTGAAGGTAGTGTCCATGCAAAGTATTGCATCCAATGTGGCATGGCTTCATGTGGCCATGCGGTACCTGTCAGCAAGAACAAGGGTACTGAAGTGACTACAATCAAATGACCAACGCGTTCTGGCATATCGACCAGTGAACCGACCAACATCCCTAATCCAATCACGCAACTGACATAGATCGGCACGGCAAGTAGCATGCCCCAGAAATTACCACCATGTGGATATTCATATAACCAGAAAGTAAAGCCAAATAAATACAGGCAGCCTAAACAACCTGTGGTAAAGATCGCTGCAAAAGTGGCCCAGAACTCTACGGGTTTTGCCACCCAGCCTTGTTCACGGTAACTGGCAATCAGCATCGCCAGACCGAGCAGAATAGTCTGATGAATAATTAAACTAGCCACAGCAGGGAAGATATAACTGCCATAACCAGACATTGTGTTAAACAATGGAATTTGGTGGATCGAAAGTTCAGGCTCAAAAGCAGAGGCATTGCCGAACTTTTCTAAGTGCTCTTTTAACGTATATTCAATAGAACCTGCTAAACCGACTCCGACTTCTTTGGTTCGAATGAAATAAGCCGTGCTCAAGTACAGGCCAATGCCGCCCATTTCACCACGTTTTAAGCTATTGGTCAGGTTTTCTGGTAATAACAAAATACCTTCAGCTTGCTGGTTTTTCACCATGCGCTGTGCTTCAAGAAAGTTATCTGTCACGGTGATGATTTTGATGTGAGGACTATTAGACGCTTGGCTAATGATTTTTGAGGTCAAAATGCTCTGTTCTTCATCCACAATCACAATTGGAATATCTTCAGCGGTTTGTGCTTTATAGGCAGTTGGATAGAAAAAACTATAGAGCAGGATTGCGGCAATGAGCGTGGTAAACACCGAGCTATTGGCAAAAATATTTTTAAAGGTCTGTAAGTAATAACTGAAAAATGACTTCATGAGCATAGCTCCTGAGTATTTTTCTTTAACAGACGCACGCTTAACGCAAAGAATAAACCTGCAAAGATCAGTAATATACCAAATGGAACCAATGAAACATAAATATCACTGCCAATAATCCATTGCTCTGTCTGCAATTTAGCATAAGGCGTGTAAGGAATAATCATCGACCAAAATTGAGTAAATGCGGGTGCATTATTTAAGGGCAGGGTAATCCCTGAAAAGCTTGGCGATGATCCACCGTAGAGTGCGATAAAACCAAAGGTTTTAGGTAAATTCTGTGTTGCCAAAACCACAGTACTGCTAATCACGGCATAAGCAAAATACAGCAAAAACTGTGCAACAAGGATCAGTATAAGTGAACCTGCGATAAAGTAACCACGAATATGTGCGAGCCAGAACATCCAGCACCAAGTCCAAGCGCAAAAAATAAAGACATAGAGCAGGACTTTACCAAGTAGGCTAGAGATAATTTGTTTTGATTGGACCCATTCACCGACAGTCTTGCGTTTAAATTCCTGCCCGATAGCAAAAGCCACGCAACAGCATAGTAATAAATGTAAGACTGCTGGCACCATAAAAGGTTCCAGAAACAGTTCATAACTCATGCTTGGGTTATATAGAGTTGAGATCTTGATATGCGGTGTTGGCATGTCTAAATAGGGAATAGTATTGGCTAAATAGCTTTGCCCCATATAATCCGCCATCCCATTCAAGGTGCTGATCAACATGGCTGAAGAAATGGTATTACCGATACTAAAAAAAGACTGGTTATAGGCGATACTGATCTGCGCATCTTGGGCTTTGACCAGACGTTGCTCAGCCCCCTCAGGGATCATCACGAATCCCCAAGCTTCGGTTTTATTGATCAGTCGTTCGGCTTCATCTTGGCTAGCGGTAATCGTTTTAACCTTCAAGGTGTGATTGATGCTAAGTGCATGAATCACTTTACGACTCATTTCACTTTGATCTTGATCAATCACCACAATGGGTAAATGTTCCGCTTTACCCGCGGAAAACATACTGCCAAATAATAGAATCACCAGCAAAGGGGCAATGACCGCCATAAACAAATCAACTTTATGGCGTTTTAAATAGCGCAATTCCCGCAGCATCACTGCAAACATCGCTTATTTTGCCTCTTCAATTTTAAACAATACACTCATACCGACTTTTAAATCTGGAATACTTTGCTCTGGGACTAAATGAAACTTAAAACTGCGAATATCATAACCGCCTGTTTGGCGTGTGGTTTTGATGGTCGCAAAGTCACCTTCTGCATCGATATTTTTGACTTTAAACGTGGCTTTTTTGTTGAGGGCGGGTATAAAGCCTTCAATCGTTTTCATTTTATAAACAGAGCTATACATGTCTTCGCGGACATTTAAGCTAACCCACAAATCATGATCTTCGATAATACTGACCACAGGAACCGCAGTTGCGACTAATTCTGTTGGTTTACCATAGGTCTTAGATACGGTTCCATCTGTTGGTGAATACAGTTTAGTTTCTTCAGTTAAGGCATTGGCTTCTTTTACTGCCGCTTGCGCCATCGCAACTTGCGCATCGGCAGTTGATTTTTGCTGTTCAGTACTACCACGTTTGGCACGTGCATATTGTTGATAGGCTGCCTCGGCTGTTTCACGTGCAGAGGTTTGTGCTGCAAGCATTTCGTCACGGCGTTGACGGGAAATTACACCTTGTTGAAATAAGGTTTCACCACGCTTGTAAGTTGTTGCTGCTAACTCTGCTTGGGTTTTCATTGCTTGCCAGTTGGCATAGAGCGTCTCGATATTTTCTTGCTGCGCACCACGATACACGGTTGAATGGAAAGCAGTCGCGCTTTGTAATGCCGCTTGAGCCTGTTCCTTTTTCGCTTCTAATTCTGGGCTGACAAAACGAACCAGTGCTTGACCTTTTTTAACAGCTTGACCTTCAGACACATAAAACTCTTCAATACGACTCGGGACTTTGGTGCTGATATGTACCGTTTCCGACTCAACCCGACCTTGCAATTCAATCGCTTGTGGCTGGTAGGCTTTCCATAAACCAAATGCAATCAGACCTAACAGCAGAATTAAAATAATTAAGCCGATGATTTTTGCCTTGCCTTTTTTGGCTGGCTCGGTGGGTGGTTGTTGTATATTTGAGTTCGAGGTCTCAGGTCTCGGCTGTTCTACTTTTTCTATAGAGGTCACTTGTGCTTGAGATGGTTCAGAAGCTTGAGTCTCAGTCTTATTTTCCACTTCATCTGTATCGCGTTCTGAATTGGATGATGATTGATCTTGGCTCATAAAATTCTCCAATTAACGGATATAGTCTGTACGTGGTTGATTAACATAAAGCTTGAATTCATCAATCGAACCATAGCTTTGTAATAAAGTGGCTAAAGATAAGATGTATTTATATGAATTTATCGCCATCTCACTTCTTAATGCACTGAAGGCATTTTGTGCATCAATCACTTGAGTCGCCGTGCCCATACCTTCTTTAAATGAAAGCTGTTGGATACGTAAGTTTTCTTGCGCAGCTTTGGTGTTTTGGGTTAATAGTTGATGGCTAGTCTGAGACGCGTTTAATTCGCTATAAGATTTGTACAGCACGTTTTCGACTTCTTGCTTGGTGCGTTCGGTCATGAGCTCAGCAGCGTATTTTTTCAGTTCGGCAGCACGGATATTTTTATTGTTATCAATGCCCGAGAATAGATTGTATTTGGCCATCACACCGACAATCCAATTCTCTTTATTGTCCAACCCATATTCACCAAAGGCAAACAGGCTTGGTTTTTTCGCAGATTGTTGTACTTTGATATTTTCATTGGCAAGCTGGGTGTCCATTTGCAGCTTTTTAATCAAACTGGAGTTTTGATCGTAATTTGCCAGCAGTTTATCCAAAGAATGATTTTGTGCATTATTTACAAATAGTGGGGTGGTGAGGTTTAAGCTTTCTTTAGTCTGTAATAGATTTTTTAGGCTAAACTGGCTCGCTTGCAGATTCGACTGCGCATTTTGATAGGTGCGTTCTGCATTATTGCGCGCCACTTCAAACTGCATGCGCTGGCCTTTATTAATAAAACCTTGTTTCTCTAATTTAAGTGCATTGTTATAGTGTTCTTGCATGGCATTTAAATTAAACAGGCTAGCGTTGAGTAACTGTTGTTGTAATTGCACATTAAAATAGGATTGAATCATCTCAAAACGTTGTGAATCTTGTTGTTGTTTTTCGCTGATATTTGAGCGTTGTGCTTGAATGGTGGCAATCTGTTTGGCACTGTTAATTTTACCGCCAGTATAGAGTGGCATCACCATTGAAATTGAAGTGCGCACATCATGGTCTTTCACCGTAACATCCAGATTATTGGGTACCTGATTTAAGCCTTCATTGACCGTCTGATCAAAACCTTGGCTGACTTGATCAATCACTTCTGGCGGAAGCACATTACCCCATTGTGATAATTTGTCGTCAAATCCACGAGTGAGTGAGTTTTCGAGTCGACGTTTACTCGACTCTAAGGGCACACTGGTTTCGCTATGAAATGAATAGGCGCGAGCATTTAAATCAATACGGGGTAGACCGAGGTGTTTGACAGCTTCCATTTCAAGTTGGGAGGCTTGTTGTAGGGCCTGCTGGGCTTGTGTTGAATAGGCATTTTCCACAACATATTGTTCAGCTTCACTATAACTAAATGTTTGTGCAAATAGGGCCGTAGGAAATAGGGCACAGCTGATTAAGCCTATACTGAAGCTTAACATTTTAGGAAAGCGCTGGACCTTAAAACTCGGTCGATCATGTCGTTTCAACATTTGGTTATGTCGCAATTTAATAATATCCTGAGTAAGTCTAAATTCTTTTTATAAAATTGAAATAATATGTTTTTAATTAAATAGTTATATCGACACTTTTGGTGTAGTGAAATTGTAAAAAGTAGAGTTTTTAATCTAAAAAAATCTCAGAAAAAACATGAAAATGAGCTGTTTAAATCGACTGTTGAGACTTGGCCTAAAATATCATTTATGAACCCAACAGGATTGAAAAATTAATATTATTTTCTCGGTTAAATTGAAATATTTAGGTGATAAGCTGCTGCAAGCTTCGCCAATCTATGGTTAAATTCCCATTCCAATTTGTTCCACTTTAACAAGGGAAAAACTCATGCGTGCTTATAATTTCTGCGCTGGTCCTGCTGCATTACCTACTGCCGTTTTAGAAAAAGCTCAACAAGAATTGTTGAATTGGCAGGGCAAAGGCCTGTCGATCATGGAAATGAGTCATCGTAGCAATGACTATGTTGCTGTGGCAGAGAAGGCTGAAGCTGATTTACGTAAGCTCATGAACATTCCTGAAAATTATAAAGTCTTGTTTTTACAAGGTGGTGCGTCGCTGCAGTTTTCAGCGATCCCACTGAATTTATTGGGTAAAAACAACAAGGCTGATTATATCCATACGGGTATTTGGTCTGAAAAAGCGCTCAAAGAAGCCAAGCGTTATGGCGATATTAATATCGTTGAAGCAGGGACTTTAATTGATGGTAAACATGCAATTACTGAACAAAGTACTTGGAACCTTTCAAATGATGCTGCTTATGTACATTATGCGGATAATGAGACTATTGGTGGTTTGCAATTCGCGGCTATTCCAGATGTAAACGCACCGTTGGTTTGTGATTATTCATCTAGCATTTTGTCTGCGCCATTGGATGTCAGCAAGTTTGGTCTGATCTATGCGGGTGCGCAAAAGAATATTGGTCCAGCAGGCTTAACTATCGTCATTATTCGTGATGACTTGTTAGATCAAGCAAAACCTGAGATTCCAAGCATCTTAAAATATGCCGATCAAGCCAAGAATGGTTCAATGGTGAATACGCCTGCGACTTATGCGTGGTATTTATCTGGTCTCGTGTTTGAATGGTTGCTTGAGCAGGGTGGGGTAGATGCGATCTATAAAGTCAATCAAGAGAAAGCAAAACTGCTTTATGGTTATATTGATTCAAGCGACTTCTATAACAACCCCATTGCCATTCCAAACCGTTCAATGATGAACGTACCATTTACTTTAGCTGACGAAGCACTTGAAAAGACATTCTTGCAAGAAGCTGAACAAAATCACTTATTGAACTTGGCAGGCCACCGTTCAGTGGGCGGTATGCGTGCAAGTATTTACAATGCTGTACCTTTAGAAGGTGTTCAAGCATTGGTGAACTTTATGGATGAGTTTGCGAAACGTCATGGTTAAGCCATAAGGTGTTGCTAAAATAAAAGCCCTCAATATTGAGGGCTTTTATGTGCGAATAGGGTAGTGGTCAAAAAGTTTAAAAAAAGCCAATTCGATGAAACATGAGTGCTGCTAAAAACATACCAAGTAAAAAAAAGCAAAAAGCACCAACATCAAGTTTAAGACCTTGATCACTCGAATGAATCAGACTGGTGGTCGTTTGTTCTGGTATAATTTTCATTAGAACGCCTAAAATGCCATTTATGTGATTTTTTGTCACTTATGTGCAGTTTTAGCATAAATATTAGTGTGAATAAAGATCAATTTAACTTTATTACATACCATTTCACAAAAAACATATAAACTTCAATTATCAGCTTGTTTCACCGTTAACAACCATTTCATAATACAACACTCTATTTCATGCCGTTTGTGTACATATTCGTGTACATAATGGCTTATTACGATTTTTAAATCGGTTGTGTGTACATATTATTTTTAGAGTTTGAAATGGCATTATCTGAAGCTTGGCTAAAAGCAAATAATGGTAAAGAGCGAGAAGCGGTTGAAGTAGTTGCCGACCGTGACTCTATGAGCGTTAGAATATCACCGAAAGGCAAGATTGTCTTCCAGTTGCGATACAGATTCAATAATAAGCAAGAAAGGGTTGATCTTGGCACCTATCCCCACATAAGCCTCAAAGATGCTCGCTTGGAGGCTACACGGCTTCGTGGATTGTTAGATCAAAATAAAAATCCAAAGTTGGAACTGTTGGTAGAGAAGGAAAAGAATATAAACCCCGTCACATTCAAAGAAGTTTTTTTAATGTGGTATGAATCATATTGCTCTAAAAATAAAAAAGAACATGAAAGCATTAAGCGCATGTTTGAGAATCATCTATTTAATAAGCTGGGTAATCACCCTATAGATCGAATCGATATTAGTGATTGGTTAGGGATTTTTGAGGAATTAGCAGGGCGTATACCCGGCACAGCAAAAAACCTTTTATCGAACACAAAACAAATGCTGAAATGGGCCGCTAAACGCAAATATATTCAAACCAATATTCTTGCTGACGTTTACCCTAAAGCCGATCTTAATATTACATCGATACCAACAAAGCGTGTTTTAACTGACGATGAAATTGTGGTTTTCTATGAATGCTTAAAATGGTCGAGATTGACTACTAAAAATAAAATCTTTCTAGAATTATGCCTGATCTTTGCGTGTCGTAATGGCGAACTTAGAAGGGCGGAAAAGAAACACTTTGATCTAAAGCGTAAGATTTGGAAAGTACCTCCATCTAACCACAAAACTGGATACAAGAATGATAAAACGCTGATACGTCCTATTTTGCCGTATATGGAAGATTTGATTAGAGAGGCTATGGAGTTAAGCGAGGGTAAGTATTTATTCAGCAATGGTAAAAATATTGACGAGTATCTAACCGATCCAGCATCTACCGCATTGCCAAATAGTGTGATCGGCTGGGTGAAGCGATTCAAAAAAGAAACGATGGAGCATTGGTCACTTCACGATCTACGCAGAACAGCACGTACAAACTTTAGTGCATTTTCAAAAAATAGGGATATTCACGAGATTATGATTGGGCATGTACTCCCCAATAACCAAGAGGTATATGACTTGTATGGGTATGTTTTGGAACAGGCAGAAGTCTATGAAAAATGGATTGAAAAATTAGAAAGGTTAAAGGGGTAAAGCGGTCATGCGACCGCCTTTTTACCAATACAGTGTTTCTCCCAATTCCGAACATCAGATAAGAGGTAGCGTTTAGGCGCACCACCAACAGAGGGAAATGCTGGCGCAGGGAATGGCATTCCCCATTGTGTGTTTTTCTCCCAGCGCCATAAGCTTACTTTTGTGATTCCGAACATCTCGCATACTTGATCGGAAGTAATATATTTAGCCATTCGTTGCGTCCTCCGCATCCGCTTTTGCTTCTTTCTTCATTTAACATGCCCTCCAAGATCCAGATAATTTATGCTCCAGTCGTTGGCCCACTCTGAAATCATGTTTTCTTTTTCATCGCTGCTTAAAGCATTCCACTCATCTTCGTCTATGTAATCAGATAGTTTGAAACTATCTTCTTGTGAAGCATTTACAACACCTATGGACATATGAAAATGGATTCGTAGTTCATTAAAATTACTCATTTCCGCTCCTTGCTGCTTCTAGCATTGCTTTACAATGTGCTGCCGCTTTTTCAGCTTCTTTTTCAGAATCAAAAAATTCCCAAAAAATGTTATCCTCATCTGTATAAACTTTGGCTGCAAATTGATTTTCTACAGTCCAGCATTGCTGGCGCTTGACCTCTAAAACATCACCCGGTTCCAAATCACATAAAAAGCTGTCTGGTTCGTCAATGTATATAGATTCATCTTCATCAAGATACCAATTTGTGATTTCAGATTTTGGCACCACCACGCAGCCTTCAAGCTTTTCTTCGGCATGTAGGGCAGAGGCTTGCCACATTGACCAACCGTAATTCAGTTCATTAAGAGCTACAAACTTATCCATATTGGTTGTGACGATTTTCATTTTGTACTTCCCTGTACTCTCATCGTAATAAAACCAATTCCATATTTTTACGTGCTGTTTTTTCTCAAAAGCCTCGCGTTCATTTTCAATATTCATACTGCCACCTCAAATTCTGCTGCCAAGTCATGCATTAATAAGTTGCCTGATCCTGATTCGTACCAGATGCCTAAAATGCCTTTATGTCTAAATCTTAAAATCTCGTTTTGTTCTGTTTTGCTATAAACATCAGCGCCAATATCAACCAACCAGTTCTTGAAATCCTCAAGCTTTGAAATGGGAAGGGCTTTGCGATTCTTATAGCTTCGATTACTGCCATATCTGCTTCTTAAAATCTGCCAGTCGTTCATGCTGCCACCATATTTTTTCTAAATAGCCCTACAGTTAAGCAGGGCATAACCTGTTTAACTTTGAAGCTCAGCTTCGCGCATGTCAGCCGCTTGATTGAGAAGGGCCATGTCATCTTCTGAGAATGATTCTAATGCTGGGTCAGCAAAGATCGTATTGATCTCATCTTGTGACTTTGCCGCTTTGATTTTTTGGATCGTTGCATCCACTGGATTTACTGGTGCATCATCAAAAATGTCTTGCTGTGCCAATATTTCTTTACGCTGTGCGTAGGCCATTAACACAGCTTGATTGTGTGCCTGAGTCATTTTCGATTCACTGCCTTTGATAGCTCTTGCCACCTCAGCTTCAAGTGAAATAACATCATTTGCATCGGCAATCATTCGTTCTAGGCCTGATTTCACAGAATTACTTTTGATTGGGTCCACTGCATCAACTTTCGTTTCTTGTGCTTCAGCTGAAGGTTGCAATTTTTCTTTGTGGTGCATGTACATATCTTTTAGATAAGACACATGCTGACCTGTTAAGCCATCATTAGCTAAAAACTCATCATGAATTTTTGTAAGTTCAACTAAAGTCTCAACCTTGTTCATTCGCACCAGGTATTCTTTACGAAGCGCCATTGATGAGACTTTTTCCACATCCTTAGGCTGGCGGCGGTTTACTGGTTCTTCTGGTTGGTTAAGCGGCGTGTTTTCTATATCTTTTACAAGCTGCTTGTATTCTTCAATCTGCTCATCTTCAGTTTTTTTTTGTTTTTGGGATTCAGAAACAGGGCGCTTATCTTCAGTAACTTCAGCATCTACAACTTGTGCATCTTCTAAAAACTTTCCACGTTGAGCCACAAAAATATTATTGATGCTATCCCAATCAGCCTCAGACAATTCAGCAATTTCACCTTCCAACTTGTCCAGATCAGATAATAATTTAGCAGCAAGAATTTTTTGCTTGAGTGCGCGTACTTGACCAGCAGTGTTTTTAACGACTTCTTGTTCAGGTGTAACGTCAATTAAATCGCGTTCCTCTTCCTCAGATTTAAGACCCATTAGTAGCTCTGGTGCATACACGCGACCAAAGAACGATGCAGCACGGTAGCGGAGCATTTGCTCAGGCATGGTTTGCCATTTGCTACCATTCTTCTGATACCAGCCTTCCTTAACTGCCATTTCAACAGTGATAACTGATGATTTGAGAATTACAGGTTTACCATCCAGATCAACGGAACCTTTTTCCTCAACCCATGCAAAGCAAGACATATCCTGAATTTTAACTGTCTTGTTAACAATGTTTTTGCGCCCGTTGTTCCATTGAGTTTCTTGATATTCGACTTCCTTTTCGCCCAAATCTTTTAATTCAAATCGTAAAGATGAAAAGCGACCACAGCTATTAATTGCCGCCATGATGAATTGAGATGACCAAGCAGGGCGACCCTCAATAATGTAAAGGTTCTGCATCACCATTAATGCATCTGCATTTAAGCGGTTAGCAATATTTAACGCGATAACACAGTTGGAAAGGCCAGACGGGTTTGGTTCATCTCGGAACTGCCAATTACCATTATTGTCTTTACCAGCTTTAACCTTGGTAACGGCGCGGTACTGTTCAGGAACCAAAGTTGAGCTTGATAGCATTTTCGCAACACGTTGCGACAACTCGAAAGCTTCAAGGTTTAATAAGCCTACAAACTGGTTAGAAGAATTGGTTTGTTGTGCAACTGCATTTGCTTGAGCGTTCATAATTAAAATTCCTATTAGTTAAAATCGTTTTGTAAAGCGAGTTTGGTCATGTAAGAAGGGAGGAATATTTCTTCTAATTCGAGTGAATAACCTCCCCATTGATTCATTAATTGAGATTCGGCGAGTAGCTCTTTAGCTTTGCGATAGCGTACTTCACCAACACTTAAAAATAGGTCTGAGGCTTTGTATTGCTTGGCTACAAAAGGCGCATCATTTTCAGCAACAAGATAGATAAAATCAGGCTTGTTTTCAGTCTGGTAGTACTGCTGGAAGCCTTCTTGATACATCACAGCTGATAAGTCATAGGCAAAGTTGCCACAGGCTTTAGAGAAAGCCATTGGGCGAGCATCATTCGCCGTTTTAACATCAATGATCAGGCCATTGGGAAAGGCATCACACGGGATAATGTGATAATCAGGACGAATGCGAAGCTGCAAGTCATAGATTGGATCGGTGAAGAAGATACTTGCTTCAGCCATACCAGCATGTTTCAACATAACGCCATATATGCTCAGACATTTAAGGTTTAAAACGATACGGTTTGCGCCAGCAAGTTGCTGCTCTGTAATGGTAATTTTATTACCGTTTTCAGCTTCCCATGCATCCCACCATTCAATGCGAGCAAGTGAATCGGCAGACGGGTTTTTAGCATTACGCATAACGTCAGTTGGTGGCTTTGGTGCATCAGCTGGCAACACGCTAAATTCATCTGCAAACACATCTGGTTCAAGGAACAAGGCATGTGCCAAAGTTCCAAAATCCAAGTGTTTTTTTGATTCCTTCTCATGCTCTTTAGCAATATTGAACGAGTAGAAGTGTGCAGCACTACGCAACAGGTCTTTAAGCTGGCTTGAACTGTACTCAGGGCGAGCGTGATATTCATCATTGCTCATACCTTGGATAAGCTGATCAGAAGATTGTAAAAGTTGGGGTATGGTATGCATATTATTCACCATTAACTTCCACAAATTCACCATTTTCATCAAGCTGATACCACGTATTAGCCTTGATTCCGTTTTCGCCTACTTTTGAAGCGCGAATATGAATAATTTCATCTTCATCATTACGATATGTGAGAACAATTGCGCCTGTTTCACATGCTTTTGCTTCGTTTTTCCAGCCTAGACCACAAGCCAC
>NZ_KB850072.1:1816624-2069476 GCF_000369525.1 Acinetobacter higginsii | reverse complement strand
CTAAAGGCAGGGGATTTAGGATCGATTGGAGTACATTTATTAAATGTATAATCAATCGCAAACTTAACCAGATCAGCAATACTAATTTCAAATTTCAAGGAAATTGAACGACTAGCCACTTTAGTATCCCCACCATCTTCACGGCTAAGGTCGCCTGACTGTTCCACAACCGCATAACGGCTTTGGCTTGGTGGGTAATAACCCAATACATCTAAAGGATGTTCACATGCATGGAAGCCAGAACCACAAGCTTTCACAGCGCCATCATGGGTGTAGGTTTTACCGATTTCGTACTGGAAGCCACGGCAAGTAAAATCCTGATTGAAGCCCTTGTATGTTGTGATGGTTTCTACTGGAGTAGCTACAGGAGTTTGCTCAACTACTTTTTTCTTAGATTTGGCCACGATTAATTCCCCCAGAAAATGCTGTGAATAAAGAAAGTGAAGAGATACCAAAGCACTAGACCAGTGCCGAGAAATGCACCTAGTTTCAAAGTGTCGATGAGATTAGCTACAAAGTGCTCCCACAACGGAATTTGCGTATCCTTTGCAGTAGGCTGGGTGCAACATGGGCGAGTCGTTTGACTCTGAATAGATTTCTGTTTCATAATTGCCTCGTTGTATAGAAGCACATCGGAAGTTAAGAGAGTCGGTGTGCTTTTTTTATGTTTACGAGGTAATATTAGGCATACCTAATAAATTAATCAATAGGTATTCCTAATATTTTTTTGTTATCCAATAAAAAACTCCCACATGGGAGTTTAAAAATTAGGTGAACACTATTAAGCTCTATATGTATTTCTCTTCTATTAGAAATCCATTATCACCACCTAAGAACAGGGGTTTTAGTTTTGAGACTAATGTAAAAGCCCAAATGTTGTGTCTTTCATTATAAACTGGAAGAACGGCAACAAAATCCCCCCTTTTTAGGTTTGCATCAGTGTTCAAGCAGATGGCTGTAATTTTTTCATGCCCTTTGTCTGAGATTAAATGCACATCAACTGATAGGTGAGGCTCTTCTTCTAGGCCCATTCTAGCAGTAGCATCATCCAGAACCACAAATTCAACAAAACCATATAAAGCAACATAACTTTGTTTTTTGCAGTCAAAATACAACCTAATAAATTGCATTAATTCCACAGCATTTTTAAAATTTAGAGGCTTGCCATTTTTTGCTGCTTTTAGAAGAAGAAATTTTCTTATGATGATCACACTAACCGTGATCACCACTAAAATAAAAATAATTAAAATCAAATACAAAGCTATTTTCATGATGGTATCCGAACTAATATTTATAATCTCTCATGTGGCGGACCATTACACCAATAATAGTAATCATATGGTCTTTAGATGAAATAACTGGAAAGTCAGGATTTAAAGGAACTAACTCAAATTCCTCTCTACCATGTTCATCATATCCAGTGACTCTATATTTTTTAAATGTGGCTTCGTTATTACCATTTTGAGCAACAACAAAGCTGCCCGGCTTAGGCGATAAAGCGCCATCAACAATAATTTTATCACCAGGCAAAAAGTCTGGTGACATGCTCAACCCCTCAAGAATTAAGCCGAAGATTAATAACGGATCAGACCCAATATAGTCTGTATATGAATAACTCAGGGGGATTAAACCGTCATAATTAATATTGTTAAACAACCCTGCTTGTACATGATCAAATATAGGTATCTTCCTTAATTCCAAGTGCATGAATTCTGCATTTTTGAATTCAGTTTCTTTTTCTAAATCAGTAGGAGAGCCTGCGCCTGTTCCTAACCAAGTAGAATTCACCTTCAGGAACTTAGCTGCCCTAATTAGGTTTGGCCCTTCCATTGTTTTAGATTTTCCAGATAGCCAGTCGCTTACCGATGGGGGTTTAACTCCAACGGCACGGGCAAGTTCTACGCCTTTCACCTTTTTAGGTGGGATTATCTCCATTGCGTATTTAAGTCTTTCTGCAAGTGTTTTCATTAGGAAATCCTAACATAAATAAAATTAGGTATTCCTATTGATTAAAAATAAGGAATGCCTAATAATTGGGTAGGTTATAAGGAGGACTTTAAAAAATGACTGATGATCAGCTTATTAATTCGCTGGGCGGAACTGGTGCAGTTGCCAAGCTTCTCGGAATTGAACCTCCTTCCGTGAGTGGCTGGAAGGCAATACCAATTTACAGAAAGATTCGTTTAGCCGTGATTGCTGAAGACAGGGGGATATGCACAAGAAAAGACCTTTTTCCAGATTCATATCGGGAAATTTGGCCTGAATTGCGTGTGTGATGGTGGCACATATGTCTGAAAAACTAATCGCAAGCATTACGCATAAATGTCCAGATGAAGAAAAGCGGAAGCTTGAAGCCATAGCGCTATCACGCAATTTAAGTCTTTCTGAATTGGTTCGTTCTTGCTGCATGAGAGAAATTCGAGAAGTTGAAGAGATGATTAATTCTCTCCAAAACGCATTCGCTCTTACCACAGATACAAGAGATTCATTTGAGCTGGCATCACCCCAGCCATTTATTGACATAACCCCAAGAAAAACAACAGGCACAAAAAAAGTCCAACTGCTCGAACAGATGGACTTTCTCGCCGTTCACACAGATATGTAAACGAGATTTGAGATGCAGAATTTAACACGTATTGCGGAGGCTGTGAAGAAATGAATGCAGCGAAAGTAATCCAGTTTCCAAAACAAACTGATCCGCAGCCCACGCAAGAGGCTGGAAAGAGCATGTATAGCGAGAAGTTTGATAATGGCTATGTAATGTCTAGCCGATTGTACAGAAAGGAGGTGTGGCCGTTCCTAAGCGATGCTGCACGTAACGTTTACGCTGAATTAGAAATGCGAATTAACGGTCATAACAAAGAATCTGATTTTGTTAGCTACACGCAACTACAAGGAGGTGAGTTGAAAGGTTCGCGCCAGATGGGGCGAAAAACTGTATCTGCTGGACTAAAAGAGCTTCTGAATTTGGGTGTTATTACCACGATTTCCAGCGGAAAACAGGGCATGAAATCTTATCGTTTGAATGAGATTTCCTTGATAGATCGGTTCACTAATGGAACTAGTTCACTAGGGGAACTAGTTCACAAAGGAAACCAAGATCGGTTCACTAAGGGAACCGAAACTAGTGTCGTAAGTGAACTCACAATAGATAATAAGAATTTTATAGATATTAAAAAAAATAAATCTGCTGTGGATAACCCAGAATCGGAAATGTTTAGCAACTCGGTTCAGTACCAGCAAAACGACAACACACGTTACTCACTTCGAGAACTGGCAAACGTGTACATGATCAAATCGGATTTCTCGGAACAGGCTAAAACCCAAAAACCTGAACTCACCGATGAATCGATTATCGAAGAATTAAAAAACTTCGCCCAATGGTCAACAGGTCGGGAACCAACAACGGCGCAAGGCTGGATGAATTACTGGATTTACAGAATTCAAAATCTTTCCAACAAGCCGAAGGCTAAAAGCCAAAACCGTAGAACCAGAACACCTTCAAAAAATTTTAGTGATTCTCAAATCGACATGTTCAGCAAAAAACTTTGCTCGTTGAGTGACTTTGCTTGTACCTACGCCAACACAGGCGAATCACAGAAAAGCTTCGAATCCCGTATCGCTACAAAACTTCGTGATCCAGAAAGCCTAAAACATTGGGCTTCATACCTTCGTGATGTTGGATTCGTTGGCAACTTGGAGGGCTTGGCATGAGACCAGAAGGAAGCACACACATCGAAAATGACGGTACGTTTTGGATGAAACACAACGGCACATGGTTTCACTACAACAAGCCTTTTAAAAAATGGTTTCCATACGTTGGCAAAGCAGATCAAAACTTTTTGAAAAAACTACATGAGTTAGGAGCATAAAAATATGAGATGGACAGAACAACAGCTCAAGCACCATCAAAACAATCGCGAGAACCGAGATAAAACAGCCGTGACGAAACGAAAAGAGAAAAACCATACCGATGTAGCTGAAATATTAAATACAGCGCATACAGACGAAATAAGAGCGTTTTATGAAAGTGATTTAAAACAGCTTTTGAATTGTGAAATCGGAATGATACCGCCGTCAGTAAATCACTACTGGGAAAGATCAGGGCGAGCTTGTCGCTTATCGAACAAAGCGCGTGATTTTCATGATCTTGTTCGTGTAGTCGTTCCAGCACTTCAAACAAGAGCAAGACTAAAACTTGAAGTTACTTTCCATTTTCAAAACAAACAACGCCGTGACATAGACAACTATCTGAAGGCAACTATCGACAGTCTAGTGAAATGTGATTTTTGTGTGGATGACGAGCAGTTCGATGTACTCGTTGTAAAACGCGGAGAAATCATCAAAGGCGGATTATTAAAACTAACCGTGAGTGAGGTATGAGAGGGTGAATATGCATATTGATTATCTAGTCTGGTCTAACTCTTCGCGCGCGCGCACGTGTTTTGTTGAAGCCAGAACGCAAGCTAAGGATTTTCTTAAAGAAAAAATGAATTACAAAAAGCCAGACTTCCCAAGAATGATCTTAGATTTACGCAACTTGAAGTGGTCGCATTTACGTATAGCGCACGTTCTGGACCTCAAGTGTGCTTCAACGGTTTCAGCGTGGGCAACTGGCACACGCCCATTCTTTGAAAACGGTGAACATTTGATTTCTCTTTGGCGCGATCAAACTGGTTTAGAACGTGTTCCGCGCATCGGTGAGCATCTCACTTACCGTTATGACGTTAAAGCCATCCATGAGCGCAACACGGCGGAAAAAACACTCGCAGAACGTGATTTTAGCACTTCGATTTTCGATTCAATTCTGGATGATGTGACAGAGCAACTTGAAGCTGAAATGTCTTATGAAGATATTTTGAGATTAAACGCTGAATATGGCGCAGGCATCTTAACGGCACAAACAGAAAAGGCGCACGGCTTATACCTTGGCTTGGCTGAGAAAGGCCGCAACAGACGTACAAGCGTGACCAAGCATGACGGAGAAGGGCGATGAATATTGTGAAATGTGTTGTCCCAGTGTCAGGTGGGAAAGATTCACAGACCTGTCTTGCTTTAGCGATTGAGCACTTTGGTAAAGAGAATGTGATTGGCTTGTTCTGCGACACACAGTTCGAGCATCCAATGACTTATGAGCATATAGAAAACATGCGTGATCTGTATGAGGTTGAAATCATCACTCGTAACGATGGCAATGTTCTTGATCAATGCATGAAATGGGGACGATTCCCAAGTGACAACGTTAATTTCTGTACGAACTATCTCAAGATCAATGTGGGTAAAGAGTTTTACAAGCAATTGGCTGAGCAGCAAGGTTGCGGCTTTGAGGTTTGGTACGGGTTGCGCTCAGCAGAAAGCCAGCATCGTGAGAAGCGTTATGGCAGCAAGATAGATGGTGAGCTGTATGCACCACATGAAATCATGCCAAGCAAATACCCAAAGTATTTAGAAAAACTTGGTGTGATGATGCGATTGCCAATTATCAACTGGTCAGAAAAAGACGTTTTCGAATTCCTTGGCAACAAAGTTAATCCGCTTTATTCGCATGGCTTTGATCGTGTTGGTTGCTTCCCTTGCTTAGCTGGTGGAGATAAATCAAAAGAAAAGGCATTTCAATTCGATTCATTTGGACAATCACAACTCAAGAAAGTTCGTGAAGTTGAAAAGAAAATAGGTAAATCAGTTTTCACAAGCAAAGGCGCTTCTCAAAGAAATAACGAAGCCCAACTTTGCATGTTTTGTCAGATTTGAGGAGCAAAGCCAATGAACGCGATCAAATTCATTCAGCAGCACGGTGTTGAGCAAGCAAGGGAAGTTGTTGATGGTGCGCCTGAAGGTGCAGAAATTTACGTTGGTATCACTAAAACATACTTCAGTAGCCCAAGCCGCCTCTATGACTTTGACTTATCTGAATGGGAGAGCATGGATAGAGGCATGGATTTGGATTTGTATGAAGATCAAATCTGGTTGGAAGACCTCAAGCGCCTCGTTGAGAGCGTCGATAAGGTCAACTCATTTGGTGGTTTAGAAGATGCGAAGGCCGTAGTGAAGATGGGCAAGCACTACAAGTATCTGGAAAAAGCCATCGCAGACTACGAATCCATTTATGGAGGTGAGCATGTTTAAGGTCGGGGATAAGGTTGTTTTAATTGAAGGTGAAGATAGTCGAATCTTTGTTGTTGATTTTGCAGGATGGGATACAAATCTTTCTGTTACTGGCCTAGGTAAATACAAAGATATACGAGGATATGTCTGGGATAAGAAGTTATTCAGATTGGCTACCAACGAAGAAATCGCGGCAGGCCACCGTATTGATAACGATCTCGGTGACGACAGTCACATAGAAAACCACATTAGCCACAATTGTAAGGTGATCAACAATGATTAATTTTGAAAATGTGCCAGTAGTTGCTGAGAGAATTAAACGTTCAAACTTGGAATTACAAGAGAATGGTTTTTATTGGACGCATGCAACGGATTTTCAATCTCTCTCAGATCAAGACTATGTGAACTCCTGTTACTACGGCTGGCAACACCGCCAGACCGAGGTGGAGGAGCTGCAAAAGCAGGTGGAATTTCTCGAAATGAATCTTCGCTTTGTTAAAGAACATTTCGAAATGAATGATCTAGATAAGGCGATGCCACGTGTGTACGAGAAGTTAGAGCAAGCGCTCAAGGGTGGTGGGGAATGAATATCAAAGAATGGTGTATAGTTTTAATTCTTCCAGTGTTTTGTTTATTTGGTATGGCGCAGTGCACATATGATAATTATGTGAAATACAAAGTTGCACAGGCAGCGGATAAGGTTGTGAAGGAGAGACAATGAATATTATTGCGATTGCAACCGAGGTTGTAGGTGGACCACGCGATGGTGATTTAGTCGTGTGTAAATCTAATCGATTTGATGCTGATCGTCATAGAAGTCAATATGCGCGTGATCATATATTGCTTATTCCTAGAATGAGATTTATCACCTACCACAAGCAGACCGCATATACCGACTTGAATAATAAGCGATATTTTCGTGATTATTTTGTATGCGCACACACTAAGTCAGATGATGTTTTTTCATCATTCAGAAAGTCACTTGTTCCAATATATTTGAGTAAAACAAAATGAATGTTGATGAAATTATAAAGCATGCTCCAATCGAATCAACAGGATACATATTTCTAGGAGGAGTGCTTTTTTACATTTTAGATAAAGGTGAGGAAAGGTTTGTACAATCTAAGGTTTACCCATATTGGCAGAAAGTTAATAAATATGATTTAGACATTCAACCCATCAAGCAATCACACAACCAAACATAATAACTAGAATCACAAACTAGCCCTTACAAACCAGTGAGGGCTTTTTTAATGTCTAATACACGTCGTCAAGTACAAACACCCGGTAAAACAGCCGAACAAGTTCAACCTGAAGCATCAATATCAGAAGTTGTTGTGGATGTTGATGCATCACCTGAATCACAACAAAGCGAAGTTGTAGAGCAGCCATTAGCAGCCGAACAAGTTCAGCAAGTCGAAGAGCCGCCGTTAGATGGCGAGCCCATTGACCTAGCCTTAATCATTCCGGCAATTCTTGAATCACTTCACCGCATTGAAGAATTGATTGCAACTGGTTCACTTAGTACACCAGTTGCAGCAAAACCAAAGAAAGGTCGCTTTAAATTTATCGAGGGCAAAGGCCACGTTTGGGTGGAGGGATAAACCATGTGTGGAGGTGGATTTATTCGAAATACAGCTAAGCTTTTTGGCTTTGATACAGGGCAGAACACAACCAAGCCTTATGACGCTGAAGCAGAGCAAAAAAAAGCTAGTGACGAGAGTGCACAGGCAAGTAATGAAGCTATTGCAGCACGTAACAAACGCAAAGCATCAACTGTTCTTTCCAGCCAAGAAAACACACCAACTCAAACTAAAACAACTTTAGGGGGTTAATGTGGATAAAGCGGCGCAATTAGTTAAGCGGCTTGGTCAACTTAAATCTTGTCGAGCTGTGCACGAACCCCATTGGCGTGAGTGCTATAAATTTGGTGCACCTGAGCGCCAGCAATCATTTAGCGGCGAGACAGTGGATAGTACACGCAGAACTGAGCGAGCCGCTTTGTTAGACTCAACTGCAAGCTGGTCTATTCAGCAGCTTGTAGCCTCTTTAATTTCTGGAACTACGCCTGCAAACTCTTTATGGTTTCGCGCCGTGCCGGATGGTATTGATGATTTATCTGAAATTACTGAAGGTGAAAAGTGGTTAGACCAAGCTTGTAAATTTATCTGGCGTAATATTCACGGTTCAAACTTCGACAATGAGGCGCATGATAGTGTGCTAGACGGCGTTGTTGCTGGTTGGGCTGTGCTATACACCGATATAGACAGAAAAGAGGGTGGTGGTTTTACGTTTCAATCATGGCCTATTGGAGAATGTTATATCGCTTCGACTCGACAAGATCAAATTGTAGATACAATTTATCGTGAATATGAGTTAAGCGCTGCGGCTATCGTTGCTGAATATGGCGAGAATAATGTTAGTGCTGAAGTTCTAAGAGCTTCTCAAGATGAACCAGATCGAAAGTTTACAATCCTTTGGGTTATTCAGCCGCGTGAAGGTTATAAAGAGCCTAAAGACAATCGACCACTACACCCAAAGCAAATGCCTTTTGAGTCTGTGCATATTGAAACCCAGTCTAAAAAGATTGTGCGCAATTCAGGTTATAACGAGTTCCCTTGTGCATGTCCACGCTATAGAAAAATTCCAAATTCTGTATATGGCAATGGTCAAATGTCTATTGCTTTACCTGATGCCAAGCAGCTCAATAAATTACAAGAATTGGTAATCCAGTCTGGTGAGCTTGCAATTGGTGGTATGTGGGCGGCTAAAGATAGCGGTGTAATGAATGTGCGAACCCTTCGACTAGGGCCGCGCAAGATCATTGCGGTTGATAATGTTGAGGATATTAAGCGGCTGGATGACGGAACAAACTTCCAAGTAGCTGAATATATGATTACTTATCTGCAAACCAATATCCGTAAAGCATTAATGGCTGATCAGTTACAGCCAGCCGATGGTCCAGCAATGACCGCTACAGAGGTGCATGTCCGTGTTGATTTAATCCGTCAGCAATTAGGGCCACTGTATGGTCGTTGGCAAGCTGAATTTTTAATTCCATTGCTTGAGCGTTGTTTCGGCCTTGCTTATCGTGAAGGTGTATTAGGTGAGCCACCAGAAGAGCTACAGGGTAGCAATCTTTCATTTAAGTTTGTTTCGCCGTTGGCGCGTTCACAGCAATTGGAGGATGTAAGCGCAATTGAGCGTTTTATGACAGCATTACAAACATACGCGCAAACATATCCAGAAATGCTAGACAACATTGATCCTGATGCAATTGCACAGGTAACAGCCTCTAGCTTGGGCGTACCAGCTGAAGTATTGCGCACCAAGAAGCAAATTGAGGCTGTTCGCAATGCAAAAGCTCAAGCACAGCAACAGCAAATGGATCAGGCGCAAGAGGCTAGTTTTACAGACAATTTAGGTAAAGAGGTTGCCAAGGGAGTAGGTCAATCCATGATAGAGGAGCAAAGACCATCGTGATTTATTTAACTCCAATTTTGATTGCTTTGATTATTGCAATGGCCTGCGGCTGGTGGCGTACATATACAAAACTTGGTCAGCAGCATGATTTAAATGAAATCTTGAAGTCTGAAAACTGGTCATTACGTCAATCGCAATCAAATAGTCCAGATAATGAAGCGGAAATGGGAGTATTTCGCATTTCTAAGCGCCTTAAAAGCAAACCCACACCACTGGACTATCATGCACTGTTTGAAGCCTCACACATTGGGCGAAGTGTTTTGAATGATCTTGTTGAACGCTTTGGCGGTGGAACGTATGTTAAAGGAGGCACAGAAGCAGACCGAGAACAGTGCTTTAGAGCTGGTCGTAAGTCGGTGCCTGATTTTATATGCATGCAGCTTTCCAGAGCCTTAGAACCAGAAACACACGACGAACCATAATAAGCAGCGCACGAAACTAGCCTCCAAACCTTAGGAGGCTTTTTTATGTCAATCGAACAAGATACCCCGACACCACCAGCATCAGATACACCGCCTGCCACTCCACCAGCTGACACCACAACCTTGGGCGGCGGTAGTGATGTGCCACCAACAACACCGCCAGCAGATCAACCACCACCAACCACACCAACACCGTTTAATGTTGATGATTACAAAATGGAGCGTGAAGGCTTTGATTTTGAAAACTTCAAAGCTGAAAGTGGTGATTTTTTAAAAGCAGCGCATGAGCTGGGCATTAATCCGAAACAAATGGAGTTTTTGATTGGCACCCAAATGGACAAGATCACCGGTCAGGTAGAAAAGCTATTTGAGACCCACTCAGCAGAAACCACAGGGAATCTACAAAAAGAGTGGGGTGATAAGTTTGCCGAAAATGTTGGTCATGCAAAAAAAGCAGCGTTGGCGGCAGGCATCACACAAGAGCAATTAGATGATCCGCGCATAGGTTCAAACGAGCAGTTTATTAAATTGGCCGCATTCTTTGGCGCTCAACTTCACGAAGATGCGCCGCCATCATCAAACACACAACCAAACAGTGGTGAGTCCATCGAACAATTGATGGCAAGCGAGGCGTACAGCAACTCAGATCATCCAGATCACAAGACTGTCACCTCAAAAGTCAGCAATTTTTACGCGAAAAAATATCAGGAATAAGGGGAATAAAACATGCCTCAAGATATGGCGACAAACGGTGGAATGATCACGGCGGCGTTTAAGCGCGAGTTTCATGATGCGTTCGAAGTTCAATGTCAACAAAAGAAATCTGTTCTACAGGTTGGTGTACATGATCGTGGGCCGATTCAAGGTTCATCATTCACCATTAACGATCTTGGAACAGTTGAGATGCAGCCTTCAGGGGATCGCTTTGGCAATACTGTTTGGTCTGTACCAGAAGCTGGTACTCGATTAGCACTCATGGCGGATTATGATTTATTCGTTCCAATTGAGCCACGAGACGAGCCAAAGCTTGCAGCGAATCCAACCAGCGAATACATGCAAGCATGTTTAGCGGCTGAAATGCGTCAACGTGACCGCACTATTTATAATGCTTTTGGTGCTGCAATTAACCGTAAAACGGCAGATGGTGAAACTTACACTCCAACACCATTACCAGCTGCACAATTAATTGGTGCTTCAGCTGCACCTATGAACAAGGCAAAAATCGTACGTGCGCGTAAACTGTTTCGTGCGAATCATGCGGATTCAGATATTTTATACATGATGTATAACGCTGAAATTTTAGAACAAATTCTAACCGATGATGAGCTTACTAAATGGGATAAGGACACCATTCAAGCAATTCAGGATGGTGATGTTGCAAAGAAATGGGCTGGATTCTTATGGCTTCCATACGAAGACCTTAAATCTGTAACAGCTGGTTCGCCTGCGGTGACAACACAAACCACTTTCGCTTTTGCTCAAAAAGCTGTGCATTTTGCCCGTGTGCCAATCAGTAACTTTGATATTGCTGTACGTCCAGATAAAAAGAACGTCAAGCAAATCGGCGGTATTGCTTCTTATGGTGCAGGTCGTGCCAATGAGAAGAAAGTAGTCGGCATCGACTTCATTGTTTAATACCTAACCAAGCAATACCAAACCTCAACCACGATAGCGAAAAATGGTTGAGGTTTTTTTATGAGTAATACAAAGGTTAATATCTGCAATGCGGCACTTGGAATGATTGGTGCTCGGTCAATACACTCTTTTGATGATGCTACAAAAGAGGCAGAATACTGCCGAAATTTCTATGAGTCACAGCGAAAAGCTTTATTACGTCAATATCCGTGGTCGTGTGCCAAGAAACGCGCACGATTAGCGCCGTTAAGTACACATCCATCATTCGGCTATAAACATGCTTTCCCGTTGCCTAGCGACTTTATACGCTTGTTTGATGCTGGGTGTCAGCGGTTCGAGGTAGAAGGTCGGGAAATTTTGGCTGATGCCGATGTGATTAATCTGATTTACATCTTTGATAACAATAACGAGGACACTTGGGATTCTATGCTTGTTGAGTGCATGGAATTGCAGCTTGCATCTAAACTATGTAAGCCGATCACTGGAAGCGATGCAGCAGGACAAACAGCACTATCACTCTTAACTAGACGCTTGGAAGAAGCAAGACGGATCAGCGCACAAGAAACACAAAGTGAATCAATGCAAATTGAAGATTCTGTTTTATTAGGAGCGCGCTACTAATGAAACAATTCACTTTAAAAAATAACTTCAGTGCTGGCGAGCTTAGCCCTTTGCTTTCAACACGCACAGACATTCAACAGTACAGCAACGGCGCTAAAGAGTTGTTTAATGTTGTGCCATTAATTGAAGGTGGATTTAAAAAAAGACCTGGCACTAAATTTCGAATTATCACGGAAGCAATTCGACTAATCCCATTCATACCAAAATCTAAAAATCCATTTCTAATATTATTGGGTATTGGGAAAATGTGGATTTACAATCCAAGAGTACATCGTGTTGAGGCCGAGTTTGATACGCCATACGACACAACAGATAAGGTAAAAGAAGTGCAAGTGGCACACACACGCTACCGCATGTTCTTTGTGCAAGGTGATACACCAGTTTATCGACTCGTCACTTCAAAGGTTTTTGATAGCTGGCAATTCACTAAATTTGTTTTCAATATCGCGCCGCTAGATGATGAGGGGCGCTATCCAAATGTAGCGCTTACACCTTCTGGTGTAGATGTTGGGGCAACCGTAACGCTCACAGCCGCGTCATATCCGACATGGGATGCAGAGACAACATACGTCACTAATGACCGCGTGATTCATGGTGTAAAGACTTATAAAGCTTTGACTGAGACAAAAGGGAATATCCCAAGTGATGTGGGTTCAACATTTTGGGAAGAGGTAACAGGATCAGCCGCTAATATCTTCACCGTCGAGGATATTGATTCTATTGTCACGATCAATGGGGGACAGGTTCAAATTGAATCAATTGATAGTGCATCTGTGGCCCGTGGCATTGTCATGGTAAAGCTTACAAGTGCAATTCAAGCTATTGCCAAGTCTTGGCATATTTCATCTGGTGCATTTTCTGACGAAAAGGGATATCCGCGCACAGTCACATTTTTTAAGCAGCGTTTAGTATTTGCTAATACGGACACATCACCAAACCTAATATGGTTCTCAGCCATTGCAGATGATGGGAACTTTCTAACAACTTCGGATGATGCGGATGCTGTAAGTATGGCTTCATCTTCAGCGCAATCAGACAACATTTTATTCCTTGTTCAGCGTGGCGGCGTTGCCGTCCTTACTGGCGGCGCAGAGTTCCTTGTTACTTCTACAGGTGCATTCACTCCAAGCACAGCACAAATTGATGAACAGACAGCTTATGGTTGTCACCCAGATGTGCGACCTTGCCGTGTTGGTAATGAGGTTTTGTATGTCCAGCGCGGTGGAAGTCGATTAAGAGCTATGTCATACGACTATACTACGGACGGATTGATTTCTGACGATCTAACGGCGATTGCGCCTCATATTGCCAAAGATCATGGTGGTTTTGCCGAAATAACATACCAGCAAACGCCAGATTCTATTATTTGGTGTGTGTTGAATAGTGGAAAAGTGGCGGCTTTAACCTACAACAAAGCACAGTCAATGGCTGCATGGTCACACCACGATTTTGGGGGGCGAGTAATTTCTGTTTGCTCTATGCCAACAAATTTAGGTGATGATCAGTGTTTCATGCTGGTGGAACGTAACGGTTTTAATATTCTTGAAGAGCATTCAGAGGAGGCATTGAGCGATTGCGAGCTTGATGTTATGTATTCCGGTAATACCGCAACAGTTGAAAATATCGCATTGCTATCATCACCGATTGCAAGTTTCAGTAATGCAGATGGATATTTTTATACAGAAGTCACCGTAAATGGGACCACTGTTAAGCTGGGTACAGAATTAAATCAACTAGTGCATTTAGGAAACCAGTTCGAAAGCAGAGCGGAATTATTTCCACCAAACTTAGCACAAGCGCCAGCCAACGTTCTGCATGACAAGCTTCAGGTGAATAGTGTTTATGTATTTTTATATAAAAGCTTAGGCGGTTTTGTAACTAACTGCGATCAGCCGGCAGAGGCTTTGCAATACAAAAACTTTGATCAATCTGTATTTCAAAACAGACCATTCACAGGGCATGCTGAAATCACGCTAAAGGGCTGGGAAGAGGTTTATAACTTCAAAATTAAGATAACACACGACAAACCACTACCTTTCTATGTGCAAGCTATTTCATCACGGATTTCAATCAATGAGAAATAGATATGCTTGTCAGAGAAGCAACGTTAAATGATCTTGATGCGCTTGTTGATTTTGGCGAGCGCATTGTCAAAGAAGCGCCTAATTTTAATCAATTTGATAGTACATCAACTCGTTCATTTTTAGGCGAGCTAATCATTAGTAATAAGTCTGTATTTCTTGCGACCAATTCACATCAAAGACCAATTGGAACAATGGTTTCAACTATAGGTGTCGAGTGGTTTAGTGCAAAGAAAATAGCTTATGAACTTTGTTTGTATGTACTTCCTGAGTATCGCAATACCAAAGCTGGCGCCGAGTTGATCAATCATTTTAAGAGCTGGGCACAATCAAAAGAAGTAGATGCAATTCATGCTGGTACTACAACAGGAATTAGCTCTATCGAAGTTTCTAAACTCTACGAAAGCCAAGGATTTACACGCACTGGCTTTTGCTTTGCTATGGAGTTCTAAATATGTGGTGGATGGCATTAATTCAGGCAATTAAAGAGAAAGTTGATGGCGCTAAAAACACAATTAATAACGCTACAACACTTCGTAATCAAGCCGAAACAACTGAGGCGCAAGGCCGTGTTGAAGCACAAAGCATTTTAAACCAAGGGCAGAAGATGCAAAGCAGTGCGCGAGCAGCAGCCGCAGAAAATGGCGTAAATGTGGATGTAGGCAGTGCCGCTGCTATTCAGGATCAGATTGCAGGTGATTCAGCCGCAAATGCTTATATCACCAAATCACAGGCAAACTATGCAGCAAGTCAAATGCGAGCAGAAGCAAGTGATTCTCTTGATCGTACTTTCAGTGATTTAGGGCCGTTAAAGGGTCTAGCTAAAAAGGGATGGAAATAATGAAGATACCTGTTAGCCAAGGCGTAATGACTGGAACAACTCAAAGAGTAGGTGATGCAGCTAATCCGGGTGGATATCGTCCAGATAATGCCGCTATGGGCGTGTTTTCTGCAATCATGGGTAGACAGCAACAAGTCTGGCAAAAAGAACGCGCCCAAGAAGAAAACAGCGCAAAGCTTCAGCTTGATGATGTACTAACCACTGACTTTAGCAACAAGGTTACTGATCTTAAAAACCAAGTTGGCAACGGTGCATTATCAGCAGAGCAAGCCAATCAGGATTTAACAACATGGTCTAATGAGCGTTATTCTCAACTTGAGGAGGGGTTGCCGCAACATGCCAAGCCGCAATTAAAAAACTATTGGGCGCAATCAGTAAACAACCAGCGCGGTGCATTCTTCCCACTGCAATTAAAAGCAGATGAGCAAAAAGGTGTAGAGCTGGTCGATAGAGCCTTTGGCATTTCTACACGACTGCCTACACAAGAGCGCGAAACATACTTTAAAACTTATCTGGATAATGCGCCTATCTCCGAAGCTGATAAGTCGCAATATATGCAAAAGCTGCGTACAGAGTCTAATAAAATTGATATTGAGGGCCGTATTACATCAGCAATCAACTCTAACAATATCGAAGATTTAAACGCATTAACAACTGACTTAGATAAGGGTGCATACGGCTATCTAAGTGGTGGTCAAGCTCAAGATTATAAGGCGTCAATCTCAAGCAAGATTCACACACTGCAAAGCCGCCAACAGATTGAAGAGAACAAGCGCGTTACTGAGTCGAACAAGGTATTCACAGACTTTAAACAAGCGGTTTTAACTGGTCGAAACCTTGATCCTTCTTTTGTAGATAATGTTCGTACGGCGGTTAGTGGCACAGCGAACCAAGCTGATTTCGATTTCTATGTTGGTCATTCTGGAAACTTTCAAAAGTTTTCAAAGTTAAGCACAACTGAGCAATTAAAAATGCTCAATGATCAAAAGGCGTTATTAAAAAACACCTCATCAGCTGATCCAGTACGCGAAGAAAAAGTCTTGAATGTCTATCAATCAATTTATGACGAAAAAATAAAATTAGCCAAGGATAACCCAAGTCAAATCTTGGCTGAAAATGGCATTCAATTACCCGAAATTAATACAAGTTTAATTAAGGTGAATCCACAAGGCTTAGCAAAGAATCTGGTCACAGTCGGGACATATCAGCTAGCAATGAAAAAGGATGATGCAAACATTGCAATCAAGCCGATTTCTACTGATCAACTACCACAAGCAATTGAGGATTTTGATAAATCCAGTGCAGACCAGAAGCTTAATTTTATTAGCAATCTTTTAGGCCAAGCCAAGGGCATCACTGGTGGTAAGCAAATCTGGCAAGAGACTTTAAAGCAGCTTGGCGGTGGCTCATTAAATTATGTAAAAGCAGGCACGGCGCGCCTTAATGACTTTCGTTCTACTGAAGGGCGTGAGCTCGCTACTTCAATTATTTCAGGAACACAGTTATTAAAAAATAAGCAATTCACAATGCCGAAAGAAGCCGACTTGAGGGCTGCATTTAATGATTATGTTGGGCAGACAATTACGGGAACAAGCGCAAATGATGCTTACGAAGTTTTTAAAGCTGTCTACGCAGACACCATGTTTGCTCGCGGTGCATCTCATGCTAAGGCCGATGATGTGCCAAACAGCGAAATCACCAAGTTTGCACTTGGTTTTACAACTGGGGGGATTTATGACCAAGATGGCAGCTTTGACAACTACATGAGAGGTAAATATCAAGCATGGAAAGTTACCAAGCCATACGGCATGACAGATCAAGCTTTTGAGGCGCGGCTTGAAAAAGGCTACGCAACAATCGCGCAGCAAACAGGGTTAAAGGTTGCTTATCTAAAACAATTACGCTTAAAGCAAACTAAGAATCCAAACCAACAGACAGGTGAGATTCAATATGACCTTGTCGATCTTCAAGAAAAACCACTGATCTCAAATAACGCTGTATGGCGTATCAAATTTGCAGGGGTAACCAAATAATGAGCTGGTTAGATACTTTTTCAGATGATGAGCAGCAATCTATTGAAGAGCTGCGAAATAAAGGCATTACAGGCAAACCGACACAACAACAGAAAGAGGTTGGTTTATTCGCTGGTGCGGCGGATTCTCCAATTCGTGGTGCTGGTGTTGGCTTTATCAAAGTCGCAGATACACTCGCTAAGCCGCTGGATTTTGCAGGGGATGCGGTTAGCTATGCAGTAGATTACGCACAAGGCAATGATTTGCCGTCGTTCTCTGACTATCGACAAAAGGCTGTACAGCAGCGTGATGAACTTGTGTTCCAGTCCATTGAAGCATTGGAAAACAAGGAGAATACAGGGCTTGTAGGAAATATTGGCGTAGCGCTTGGTGATTACCTATGGCGCGGTGTGGCTGGTGGTATCGCTGGCGGTGTCGGTGGTGCGGCAGTACTCACAGGTGGTTCGACGGGTAACTATCAATACAACAAACAGCGCCGCGATGGGGTGGATAGCTACACGGCTTTGCAAGTTGCTGGCGTAAATGCAGTTGGTGATGCAGTGGCAACCGCATTACCTCTAAGCTATGGTTTTAAAGGGGCTGGCGGTATTGTAAAAGATGGTGTGCTGTCTATCGGTGGGGCTACGGGTTTGCTTGCTGGTATGCAATTTACAAGCGGCGAAGTGCTGAAAGATGCGGGCTATGAAAAAGAGGCTAAGCAATTTGAAGTAACCAAGGAAACAGTACTAACAGACTTGATTCTTAACTCAGTTATGTTTGGCGCTGCAAGGGGTATTCAATACCGTAACAGCAAATTATCAGAAGATATTAATGCAGAAGTGCAAAGAATTTCGAATGATCCAGAAGCACGTTCGGATGTGATAAATGAAACCTTGGTCCGCAATGAGATGGATTTCGATAATTCCGTTTCGCCAGTACACACAGCTGATCCAATACAACAAAATCAACACATCCAGAATCTTGATATTGCAACTCAGCAAGTTCAAATGGGCCAGCCTGTTAATGTGCCTAACAATCCAGCAGGCACACCAAGACAGCGTACAGTTGATTTTGAAACCTCAGCTCTTCCAAGTAATGCAAAAACAATTGCACGTAAAGCTCAAGCCGATGGTGTAGACCCAGTTGTAGCGCTCACAATCGCACAATTAGAAAGTAACTTTAGCCACACTGCACAGCCCCCTATTGGTAAAAATGGTAAGAGGTTGTCAAGTGCTTATGGTTTATTCCAGCCACTTGATGGGACTTGGAAAAGTCTAGGTGGTGGTGATAAGAATAATATTGATGAGCAAATCCGAATAGGTTTAAAGCACATCAAACAGGCCAACGGCTATATTAAACAACAGTTAGGTCGTGCACCTGTCGCACATGAGCAATACCTTGGTCATCTACTTGGACCAGCTGGTGCAGTAAAGGTTTTGAGTGCTGATCCTAAAGCCAAGCTGATAGACATTGTTAGCCAGTACGATAAAAAAAATGCCGCAGACATTGTAAACAATAACGGCATGGCAGGGATGACCGTTGAACAGGCCGTGGATAAATGGCGCAGAAAATGGAATACAGTAAGTTCAAAATACGGCGGTGAAAATAGAACAACTGCTACTGGAACGGATGGTTCAAGCTATGATTTTACTTATGAGATTAAAGATTTAAATGACCTTATTACCTCTAATGATGCGCTTTATGCTGTCAATCCCCGATATCCAGCCGAACTACAACCACGCGACAGAACACGCGAAGCATCACGCCAACAGATTGAAAGTATGGCTGATGATTTAAGACCAGATTGGTTGGGTGAATCTCCAAGGCTTTCGGATGGTGCGCCAATCGTTGGACTAGACAACGTTGTAGAGTCTGGCAATGGTCGTACACTTGCTTTAAATAAAGCTTATGCAGATGGTAAAGCTGAAGTATACCGCCGCTATGTGAATGATTTTGCGAATACTCGAGAATGGGATATTTCAGGAATTAATAATCCTGTTTTAGTCCGTACGCGGCTAAGTGATGTAGATCGTGCAAGCTTCGCAAGGCTTGCAAATGAAAGTGATGTGGCGCAAATGAGCGCTTCTGAGCGCGCAAAAAGTGATGTAAGTCGCTTGCCAGATGCAGGCTTATTGCGCCTAAATTCTGACGGCAATATCAACCTTGATGGGAGCATGGATTATGTACGTGCTTTCGTGGACCAGTTGCCACAGTCGGAGCGTGGTGCAGCAATTACGCCTGAAGGTAGACTATCCCAAGAAGGCAAGAATCGCATTGAGACAGCACTCACCAGCCAAGCGTACGGTGACTCAAATCTAGTTGCTCGACTATCTGAGAATATTGGCGAAGAGGGAAAAACTGTACTGAACGCGCTTTTACGTTCTGCACCCCGTTTGTCGCAACTGGCAAGCTTGGTGAATCAAGGTGGTCGCCATGCAAATACAATTGCAAAGGACCTAGCTCAAGCAGCACAAAAGCTTAGTGATTTAAAAGCAAATGGCTTGCGTGTTGATGATTACCTAAGCCAAGGTCAGTTAATTGATGATGGTTTATCACCAGGTGCAAGAGAGTTTTTACAAGTATTCGACCAGAACAATAGAAGCTCGAAAGCGATTAATGATTACATCAAGAATAAAATTGATGAAGTGGACGCAATGGGTGATCCGCGCCAAGGCTCTTTATTTGGAGACACACCAGATGATATAGCTTTTATGAATGTGCTGAACGATAACCCTAATCAAATGGTTCCCGTAAAGCGCATTACTGAAGAAGGCGTGGAAGTAGAAACAGAAATCCCATTACATCAGCTTGTGTCGGAACTGGAAATGGAAGCAAGACAAGCCGAGTTAGACAATACAGCAACACAAGCGGCAATTAGCTGTGCATTACAGTTTGGAGAATAATGAATGAAACAGCAATGCATTCAAGCGGTAGCGCAGGCATTAGGCAAAGCAACATTAAACCAGCAAGAAATCCGCAATATTGAACAGCGCGTGATTGAAGCTAAAAAGAATATTGCGCGTAAAGATCGGGCACGTTGGCACAATTTAAGTGATGCTGAAAAACTACGTGAAGCAGCCGCGCAAGTTGCCATTGATATAAAGGCCCAGCTGCAACGCAAGAAAGAAATAGCCGTGAGTGATGTTCTAACTCAGAATAAAAATATTGCTGCACTAGATCACCCGACATTATCAGCAAGTGAGGTTGTAGACCGTATGGTTGCAGCACACGGCGATATGTCTGGCGTTCAATCTGTAAGCTCTAAGGCCAGATCAATAGCAGCAATTTACCGTGGTGAGTTAGTTGATTTTTTCACAAATGTTAAAGGCGGTTTGGGGTTATTTGTAGATCAAAATTTAGTGCGTAACGTTGTGCAAGAGCGTTTTGGTCAAAGTTCTGGTGATGCTCTTGCGAAAAAAATATCTGACAAGATGGGTGATGTTTTTGAAGGAATGCGTCAACGGTTCAATCGCAACGGCGGCGACATTGGAAAGCTAGATGATTGGGGGATTCCGCAAACTCATAGCGCTGAAAAAATGGCGGTAGCAGGGAAGCAACAATGGGTGGATGATGCAACCCAAAGTATTGATCGTAACAAGTACGTCAATGAGGATGGTTCGCTCTATACAGATGATCAAGTGAGAGATTTATTAAATTATGCCTTTGATACGATTGTTACTGACGGCGCTAATAAAACCCAAGTTGGAAAGGCTTCACATCAAGGCACATCAAAAACAACTAACAAACATAGTGAAAGCCGTGTTTTGCATTTTAAAGATGCTGACACATGGATGGACTATCAAGGCAAATATGGCGGTATGCAATTTACAGACTTAATTGAGGCGCATATCACATCAATGTCAAAAGACATTGCCATGGTCGAATCGCTGGGAAGTAACCCTAGAATGGCTATGAAAGTGCTTTCTGATGCAGCAAAGCACAAAGACACAGCTAACGGAATTTTGGCAAGTGATGCTGATAAGAGTTTAAAACGTGCTGCAATGATGTTTGATGAGTTTGCCAATGGCAATACACCGCAATCTCAAGTGCTAGCAAATCTCGGGCTTGCATATCGCTCTATCAATGTGGCAGCTATGCTTGGCGGCACAACTATAACTTCTATTACAGATCAAGCAATGATTGCTAAAACGGCTTCAGTGCATGGCATTTCATACTGGAAAACCTTTGGCGAGTTGGTCACACAATTTAACCCGAAAAATAAAGAAGATAGAGAGCTAGCACGAAGCTTAGGTTTAGCAACTGAAGAAATGCTGGGCTCTATTAACCGCTGGTCTGACGATGGACTGACTTCGGTTTACGGAAAATCAGAAAAAATAGCTAAGGTTTCAAATGGCATAGCAGCTCAAGTCATGAGAATTTCACTTTTGAATGCTTTAACTGCTGCATCAAAAACGGGTTTTTCTAAAATTTTAATGTCCAAATATGGCGAGCTTAGCCGATCAAAAGCATGGAATGATTTAGATATTCGAGATCGGGAGGTCATGGAAGCCACAGGGTTAAGCGAACGTGCATGGGAGGTGATGCGTCTTGCTGTTCCAGTGGTTGATCCGAAAGGAAACAAGCTTATGTCAGCCAGATCAATTTATGAAATACCAGATAGCAAGCTGGTTGCTTTTGGTGATCCTAAAAAAGTGCGTGACGAAGTGGCAACACAGTTCCAGACCCACATTTTAGATGAACAAGGCATGGCAGTTGTTGAAGCTGGGTTGCGAGAACGCACATGGCTTACAGCTGGTACAAAGAAAGGTACAGCAATGGGAGAAATCTGGCGTTCAATGACTCAATTTAAGTCATTCCCAGCGGCGTTCCTTATGCGTCATGGTAGCCGTACAATGGCACAAGATGGGCTGAAAGGAAAAGCGGCCTATGGAATGTCGTTATTCTTTATGACTACAATCCTCGGTGCTTTGGTTGTACAGCTCAAAGAATTGGCAAATGGTAATGATCCTCAAGTTATGTGGGATAGTGACAACCAAAGCAACACGACTAAGTTTTTTACTCGCTCAGTTGTACAAGGTGGTGGCTTGTCGGTTCTAGGGGATATTGTTGCGGCTGGTGTAGACCCAACTGGAAAAGGTGTGGCTAATTTTCTGACTGGCCCAGCTGGCGGTGATGCACAAACCGCCTTAGGCTTGACTGTGGGAAATCTAAATCAGTGGTATGACGGTAAAGACACAAATGCAGCAAACGAAGCTTTCAAGGTGATTAAGAATAAAGTTCCAGCACAAAATTTATGGTACACAAAAGCCGCTGTAAACAAGTTATTCTTTGACGAAATCCAAGATAGTATCGCACCGGGTTACAGAGAGAAACTTTTAAGAAAAGCACAACGACAACAAGGGCGCACCCAATGGTGGGGAGATGATATTGACGATATCCAAGCGCCAGATTTTGAAAGGGTTGTTCAATAATAAATAACACTCAACCCACCAATACCTAAGCCTTTGCATTATTAAAAATTATGCGAGGGCTTTTTTATGCGTGATGATCAAGCGGAACGAATTAAGAAACTATCCGAAAAAATAGCGGACGACATGATTGGAACCGCAGGCGTAGCCTTAAAAATCGGCACAGAAAGTAAAGTAGAGCGTGGCGATAAAGGGTTTATGTACAAGATTGTGAAAGACCAAGCCGCTGTAATGGCAGCACTTGAGCGCATTATCGCAATCAAGGAGGGTAAGACTTTACCAATCAGCGCTACACCAGAAACCCAAGAAAAACACGAACAGAATTTAATTAGAAAGGCCGAAGAAGAAGCCGCGAAACTGGCAGCTAAATACAGTTAATGACTAAACCAAAGATAAGCTTTTTAGCATTTTTTATTCTTTGGGCAGAACTGCAAGGCTGGAAAGTACCAGGCTTTCACGTTCAAGTTTGTATCTTCCTAGAGAAATTCTATTTGAATGGGCGCACAGCATTGCTCATGATGCCGCGTGGACATTCTAAATCCACAATTCTGGATGTGTTTAATGCTTGGGTGATTTATTGCTGGCCTAGTACTCAAATCTTACATCAAGGCACAACCGATGCAGATGCATACAAAAGCAGTAAAGGAACCCGTGATGTTTTGCTTCGTCATCCATTGTGTGCAAATAACCATGCAGTTGCGATCAAACAAGGAGAGGTTGAGCGCTGGTTTGTAAATGGAACAAAGGACGTGCGTTACGGCACAATGTTGGCGAAAGGCATCTTGTCGGGTGTAACAGGCCACCGTGCACACCTTATTGAAAACGACGATGTAGAGACACCGCAAACAACATCAAATCCAGAGCAACGCGAGAAGCTTCCGAAGAAGCTTAGCGAACAAACACACATTGCAATACCGGGTGGCAGAAAGCTATGGATTGGTACACCTCATACATACGACTCCCTTTATGAAAAAATCAAAAAAGAAAGGGGTGTGGTTAAGTTTATTTTAAAAATGTTTGAGCATGAGCGCCGCATAGAGAACGGTGTAGCTGGTCAAATTGTTAATTTAGATTTTGAACCGATTCATTCATTTTGCGGAATTGGAATTGGATCCAAGTACCTTGAAAAAGGCGTCCATTATTTATGTAAAAAGATTGGTGATCAATGGCAAGTTACGTTGCTTGAAGATCACTACATCACAGACTTTTATTCAGAAGGTATTTGGTCTGAACGTTTCACAAAAGAGGAAATGGAGTTTAGGCGCGGAGAGTGTAAAACCCTAAATGAATGGGATTCACAGTATCAAATGCATGCTAAACCTGTTGGGGATGTGCGTTTAGACCCTGACAAAATTATCCCTTATGACTGTGAACCAGTGCTGAAACGAGCAAACAAAGAATATGTTTTAACTCTTGGCGACCGCCGACTTGTAGGCGCATCGTTCCGATGGGACCCATCTTCAGGCAAGCTCAAATCCGACATATCATCCACGGCGCTTATTTTCCATGATGAATATGGCAATAAGTACTGGCATAGAGCAATTCCGCTTACTGGCCCTGTAACAGTTACCAATGAAGGTGGGGAGATTGTAGGTGGTCAAGTTTGGCAGCTTTGCGACATTATCGAAGAATTTAAACTACCAAAAGTTGTTATCGAGACAAACGGGATCGGCGGCTTTGCGCCTGATTCGCTGAAAGGAGCATTGAAGAAACGCCGTATTAGATGTGTGGTAGAAGAAAAACACAGCACAGAGAATAAGAATAAGCGAATTTTAGAGGGTATCGAGTCGCCTTTGTTATCGGGCATGTTGTGGGCACATGTATCTGTTCTTTGGGTTGAGAAAGAAGGTGGGGAGACAGAGGACACGGCGCAAGTAAAACAGATGCGTGAATGGAATCCAGCTATATCGAGTCAACCAGATGACTATTTGGACTCGCTTTCTGGTGCAATTGTATCCGCACCTGAGCGCGTAGGTAAGATACACA
Organism: Acinetobacter higginsii; assembly: GCF_000369525.1. Classification (GTDB taxonomy): domain Bacteria; phylum Pseudomonadota; class Gammaproteobacteria; order Pseudomonadales; family Moraxellaceae; genus Acinetobacter; species Acinetobacter higginsii. Next base: position 2,044,861 of record NZ_KB850072.1, on the reverse strand, counting down.
ACGGAATAGAATCTATTGAGTCACCTAATTGGAGGCCAGACAGTGGCGTTTTTGAAGCCACTTTGGATTTTAATTAGGAGTGGCCCAATGTCAGTGCCAGAACAGATACCGTTCAAGGAATATATAGCTAATGGAACTACCACTGTATTTCCATTGAATTTTTTGTGTGAAAAACAAAGTGATTTATTGGTAACTGTGAATGATGATTCGCTATACGGCTCATGGTCGCTTGTAGATAATTCAGTGGTCTTTTTGGTCGCACCATTAAATAATTACGTGGTAAGAATTTTAAGAAACACCAAGACAGAAAGAACTACTGAATATCAAACATTTAATAATAGTTTTAAGCCAGATGCAGTAAATAATGATTTTGATAATATTTGGTTAAAACTTCAAGAACTTGGGGTGACTGATTGGCTTGCTGATCTAAAAATCACAAAAGAGATTTTAGAAAGAATTGCTGCTGATTTGTATTTTGATCATTTAAGTCAAGCTAGAGATGATGCATTACGCGCATATATAGAAGCTCTTGTGCGCCGCAATAATGACGGTAAGTTCTATTTAAGTGACCAATACATCACTATTAAAGAATTTCTAAGCTCAACAGTAACAACGCTCAAAGATGCATTAATCGCCGGACTTTTAACGAATAAGATTATTGAGATTCGTGAACCTACAGCAATCAGCCTTGTTAGCAATTCAGAAGTACAAACATTTTTAGCAAAAATGGAAAATCTAATTGTTAGTGCGCCCACGACAATAAACATCCCGACATCGACATATACTTTTAATTCAGATTACATTGCTAAATACACAAAAGACCATGCTTTATTAACTGTCAAAGGTGCAGACCCGATTCAAGCGACTATCAATAGTGTTGTTAGTGCTAATGGAGGGGATGGAGTGTGGAATGTGACCTATGCATTAGCTGATGCAAGTAATGTAAGCGTTGGCGATTATCTTAAAATAGATAAAGTTATATGCGGAGCTACTTGGTTTGAAGCCCTTCCAATTCGTAAAGCACAATTGGGGGAGTTAGCAGTTGGCTTTAATAAGATGGGTAATGCTTCTGTTTCAGGCACAACTATTACATTAAGCGGTACAAGCGATAATGCACGTCCAAGTAATTGGTTGGATATTGGCGATTTAATTCACTACAAAGGTCAAACTAGAGCAGTAGTATCAGTTGACGACACACTAAGAACCATCACAATTGCTTCTGCATTTGAATCAGGGTCGGGTAGCGATGATTTCGATGCCGACGCTAATCGATACCAATGGTGGTATTTCACCAAGGCAAGCTCGGGCAGTATTAGTATTTCAAATGGTGTTGTAACAGGCATAGGTACAGTATTTTTAAGCGATGTGAATTTAGGGGATGTGTTGCTTTTTAATGGTTGTATGGCTCAAGTAACCGCAATAAACAGTGATACATCTCTAACAATCGATGTAACAACACATAATCTTTCAAATCTAAAATATACAGCTTTAAAAGTCTCAATGATTCAACATGAAGGGACTTGGAAAGTATTAGCTAAAGCAGGGAATAACGTCACAGTACGTCTTAAAAATTGGAATATGTATCAAGCAGAGGTTCGGGATTCTTTAGGGAACATCACTACTCCATATTTCAAAGGATATGCACCACCAATTAAGGGTTGGTTGGGTGCTACTGTAAAAGTAATGAAAACCGTATTGAAGCAGAACAATCCGTCAGGCAGCGGTTTGATTGGCGAGCAAGATGGAAATATCAAACTACTAGACAACCTTGTAATTGAAGGTGGTTCGGGCGGAACGGGCTTATTGCTAAAAGGTACTAATGCAGGATACGAAGCAATACAGTCTAGATTAATTTGCGGTCAGAACTTTTCAGTGACCGGTTTTAATAATTGTGCTTGGGGTTTTAATGGCTCACATCTACATGCACCTTATGCACACTTCATTGGTTCTACTTCACACGCATTAAACTTTGGCGACGGTGGTTCCGGGTATCTTCGAGGCTCAATTGTTGCTGGATCAAATGGCATTGGACTTATGCTGTCAGGTAATTATTGCAGATTATCTGAAGTACGCTTGATTGGTAATAGACTTCAGGGAATGCGTACTGATTCGGGGGCCGGGTTTTATTGTGATTCTGGTTTTGCTTATGGTAACGCAAGTCATGGTTTGATGATTGTTAACAACTCTGGTGGGCAATTCGCTGACGGCTTCACAATTTCTAATGGTGGAAATGGCATTAATACTCAAAATGGTGGTAGTGGCCGTTATTCTCGAAATTTAACAGCTTGTAATAAAAACCACCAAATGTCATTTACTGGCTCAATGGTTGAAGCAGGTCAGGCTTGGGCAACTGGAGCAAAAGCGGGGCGTTCTGGAATTGTGGTAAGTGCATCACAGGCTTATTTATTCGCAGCCTGTACTACAGGTAATTCCGTAATTGGACTTTATGCTTTAGATAATGCACACATTTCTACACGAAATTGCTATGCATCCAAGAATGGAACAAATGGTGTAAATATTCAAAACCTCTCAACTGTTGTAGCAAACGGCTCTTACACTGAAGGTAACTATGGACCGAATAACGTAGTCATTGCAACTGGCAGTTCGGGTAATGGTTTCGGATCCGGGCAATCAGCTCAAGTAAATGGCGCAATTGCAACAACATATACAACTCTTGCGAACGGTGGGGTAATCACATATCAAAAGAATGCGGCTTACGGTTATGTATTCGGTGAAATAGAGGTTTTTGGCTCTTCAGTAAATGCAATTGCAGGCAAGGCTTATTTGCGAGCGGGCTCAAGCGCGAGCACTTCTAAAATAAGTGGGCATGCAAATTTTTCAGTGACTACAGGGGTGCTAGATGGATCAAACGGAACCCCAGGTAATTTAATTGTATCAACGCATACAGATGGCAATATCTATGTTGCAAATCAAACAGGCGGCGCTGTAACTATCTCAACATTACTGAAGGGGAACATCCTGTGAAGTACGAAGATTTTACTATCCTTTCTGAATATATTCAGGATTTAGGCACAAGAAAACAGAAGATCTGTTGGATCACTGACGGCCTTGCGGAATACCAAGTGATATGCGGATTAGATGAAGACCCTATTTTGATCTATATTGAAGCCAATCAATAATACCCAATCAACCCGAACTAACCCTGATTTTTAATAGAGTCAGGGTTTTTTATTACTATTAAATTGAGGTTGTTATGCAAGAGAACGCTATCCCGTGGGTGTTAAAGATTTTTCCAGCAGTTATTGGGGCAATATTGGCGCTGGTATTAAGTGGCGATATTGATAAGAACGGTAAGATTCAGGTTTCGGCTGGGGTAATTACAAAGTTTGTGTGTAGTGTCACAGTGAGCTTGTATGGTGGATCGGCTTTTATAGAGCATCAAGGCTATTTGAGCACATCAACAATGTTTCAAGGCTTCATCATGCTGATGTTTGCAGTGTTCGGCTTGTTGTTCATTGGTATTGCTTATCAGTCTATTGCTTTATTGAAAGGGAAAACACTATCTGAAGTTATTGCAGAGGTTAAATCTGCATTTGTTGCCATTATCAGCGGAAAAGGTGGAAACCATGAATCGTAAACCATTTTTTGATGCTGCTCGCGTATTGGCTGGCGGTAAACTTACACAAGCTCAAGTTGACCAGTTAAACAAGGCCGCAGATGATCTTGTGACTAGATCAAGCATGACAACCAGCCAAATAGGTATTAACCTAATTACCAGTTTTGAAGATTTAAGATTGAATGCCTATGACGATGGGGTTGGTGTTTGGACCATTGGCAAAGGTACAACAGTTTATCCAAACGGCGTCAAAGTCAAAAAGGGCGATGTGTGCACTATGGAACAAGCTAAGACATTTTTTGCACATGATTTAAAGCGCTTTGAAAATGCCGTTAACAGTGCTTTAACTGTTGTGGTGAATCAAAACCAGTTTGATGCTCTTGTATCACTGGCCTATAACATCGGCGAGAAAGCTTTTAAAACTTCAACATTGGTTAAAAAGCTGAATGCTGGTGATTATTCGGGAGCCGCTGATCAGTTTAAAGTTTGGAATATTGGTGGAGGCAGGGTTTTAAAAGGCTTGGTTCACCGCCGTGCAGCGGAGGCTGAATTATTTCTAAAAAAGTAACATTCAATTGTAAGCGCTCATTATCTACTTTGATTCTGAGCGTTTTTATTGCTTGTGTTTTGCCCAGCTGCGCAGCCCACACCATTAAAACAAATGTCAGTATCTCGGTTTGCTTGCAGTGTGTACAGCATTAGCAAGCTCACTCCCTCACAACCTCAACGCCTTTCAGCTTTCTTCCAAGCGTCACTAAAAATCTATTGGCTTCTCTTTTTTCTAAAAACTTTTTTGCATCATCTTTGGTATCTAAAAAGACATACTGCTGAGTTACCATTGCATTGATATCTGAATAGTCTTGATAATCTTCAAAAAGTGATTGCTGTATATGCAAATATTGCTTGCCTTTCTTTATGTAGAAGTAGCGCATTTTAGAATCTCCAAAAAGTAGAAGCCCAATGAGGGCTTTTATCTACCGTGTACATAAGTGTGTACATATTTGGATTTCAGTATGTTTTAATTTTTTATAAAGCATTGATATTTAATCCATAAACATCTAAACACTAGGGGTTTTAGCATAAATATTGGCCTGAATCCATAGGTTACCGCGAATATATTGTCCAATGTTAAAGTTTTTATACAATTCATTCTTGGTTGCAATACGAATCAAGATTGCAGGTAAATCATCTTCTAATACCAGTGTCACATCATAAAGGGTATATTGTTCTTGCATAAACTGCATAGAAGTTTTGCCGACAATATTACCTTGGAACCAAGCCTCATCTTCTTGACCTAATGTTTCACCAAATAAGTAAGCTACCATTTTAGAAAAGTCGACAGTGACAGGTTCTTGATCTTCTGGTGTTTTTGGTTGCCAGTCATTAATCAATTCTTGTAAATTATCTGGGGCAATTCCATTATGCTCTGTCAAAATCGCATTTAATGCGCGGTGATGCTTAATTGAAGCAGGGTCATCAACAATGATTTTCTCATCAGCCGAAACCGTTTCTAATTCATATGCCCAAGCATTAAATTGAACTTGATAGGTTTGATTCTTGTCATATTGACAGCTATTTACACTGAATAAATTATCGAATGCATAAATAATGGTATTTTTATTTAAGTTCAAACGTAATACTGCCTGAGTTGAAGAATCGCAGGTAATAATTCGCTCGATTTGTGCATCATATTTATATGGGCTATCAAAACTTGGAAATGCTGTTTTCAATGCACGAGGTTTTTGATCTTCAACCGCAATAATTTGATTAATCGAAACAGCTTCGCCACTCGGACCCTGAATCAACCAGAATGATTGATCCATCTCATGCTCGTCCTGACAGAGGCCCATCGGCATTACTGGTGCATCAAGAGCCAATCCTAACCATTTGGGAACATCTGTTTCGGGAGTATCTGTCAGTAAGTTCCAATGCTCGACATGATTACCGAAATTTTGATCTTGAATTTTAATGATTTCTGGACTGTTTTGATTTTTCATAAAGCGTAATGCTAAAAAGATTGAACTTACTCTATTAAATCGAGGGTAACTGTCATATTTCAAGTCTGAATCTGTAATTCTCTACAATTAATTTAATTTTTAGCTCGAAATATCAATATGCTGCTTCAGTGTGTCGGCCCAGAATTAGCGATGTGAATAGTTAGATGATCTTAATTCTACTTTTCCAGTAATCTGTTACACTATATTTTTTTACTTTGATGAGCTTTTGCCAACGTGCTGCCATTCAAATTGTGGGTAGATGCTGATGCTTTGCCTAAAATTTTACGTGAAGTGATTCTACGTGCATCTGATCGTTATCAACTTGAGGTTGTTTTTGTTGCCAATCAAAATGTTGGGATTACGCCGTCACTGCGGATTAAATCCATTCAAGTGATGAGTGGCGCCGATAAGGCCGACCAAGAGATTGTAGATCGGATGCAAGAAAATGACATTGTCATTACACAGGACATACCTCTTGCAGCACAAGTGATTGAAAAGGGTGGGATTGCGATTCATCCACGTGGTGAAATCTATACCACAGCCAATGTGAAAGCGCGTCTGCATTTGCGAGATTTTATGGATACTTTACGTGGTGCAGGAGTTCAAACCGGTGGGCCACCTCCGATCTCAGAACGAGACAAGCGAGAGTTCTCAAGTTCACTGGATCAGACCATTTTAAAACAGAAACGTAAGACAGCTTCTTGAGTCGGTTATGCCATCACGTATTAACCTCATGCTTACTTATGGGCTATTAGTCTTTATTTGGGCAACTACACCTTTAGCGATTGTATGGAGCGTCTCCGACCTACATCCGATGTGGGCATTGGTGATCCGCTTTTTTATTGCCTTACCCTTGGCTGTCACCTTTGTTCTGCTTTTAAAGGTTGAGTTTCCGACGCATAAAACAGCTTGGTTGAGTTATAGTGCCGGAGCATTGAGTCTGATTGGTTCACAGATCTTTACCTATGCCGCAACGGCATATTTGAGTTCAGGTTTGATTGCCTTGATGTTTGGTTTGGCACCGATTATGGCGGGATTGATTGGGTGTTTTGGCTTTCAGCAAAAACTGGCGGGATTGCAGTGGTTGGGCATGGCAACGTCAATTGTGGGCTTAGCCATGATTTGCTTAAGTGGCAGTCAGCAACATGTGCAGCCGATTGGTATTATTTTAATGCTGATCAGTGTTTTTTCTTATTCATTGTCAATTTTTCTAGTGAAGAAGATTAATGCAGATTTGCCTGTCATGGCACAGGCAACGGGTTCAATTCTGGTTTCAACAATATTGGCAACCATGTTAATCCCGTGGATCTGGCAATATGTCCCAACACATTTCCCATCAGCCAAATCGTTATTGGCATTGGCTTATACGGTGATTATGGCATCGTTGATCGCCATGTTCTGCTACTTTAAATTGGTGCAAAATCTAAAAGCAACCACATTGTCATTAACAACGGTGATGACACCAATGTTGGCGATCTTGATCGGGGCATACCTGAATCACGAACAATTGTCTGCTCAGGTCTTTATTGGAGCGAGTATTATTCTATTTGGGCTACTCCTGTATTTCTTTAAAGATTTAAGAGCATATCGCCGTTTAAAAATCTAAAAAATGTGGGAATTAATTACTTTCCGTTTGTTGTGTTTGTTGAATACTGGCCGCTAATTTAGCGCGATCTTGTGGATTTAAAGTAATGAAATACGCGCCTATACGGAACTTGCCTTGTTCGTCTGCTGTGCTATGTGCCACTTGTGCTGTTGCCGCAATATGGAAGAAATTTTCTGGGTGGCTCAGGGTGATATGGATATATGTGCCTTCAATAATATCTTGCGAACTATAAAAACTTAAACCATTCTCCGAAAAATTTACTTGTTCAGGAACGGGCAATAAGGATTGCACGATATTGTCATAAAAAGAGCCTGTAATCAGATTCAATTTTTGGTTAAAAAGGGATAAGATGCGAGCAATTTGTTGATCTTTTTCATTTAATTGTTCTAATTCGTAGCGAAACGCATGATCAAATTGATCTAATTCTGCAAGTAGTAGAAAATAGCGTGGCAAAACGAAATGGGAATCATACGGGTCATTCAACGCAACATCATCTGGAATGATTTGATAGTTGATTCTCAACACAGCATCAATACGAGACATCACTCGACGTTCAGTGTTGTCGTCAACAAGATGATGTTGTGAATTTTCCATAATAAATCACCTCGGACTAGATGGTATGTTTAAGCCAATTTCGCTGTATATAGGGTTGAGATACACTCGTGCTCAGCGGAGTAATCATTTTATTTCTTTTGTCGCTTTAGTTTCCATGATCGGCTTGACGCTTGGTGTCGCTGTCCTCATTACAGTGCTATCTGTTATGAATGGTTTCGATCGTGAATTAAAAAATCGTGTCCTTGGAATGGTTCCACAAGCCACTGTTTCTTCTACTCAAATTCTAACAGATTGGCCTGAGCTTGTAAAAAAAGTTGAGAAGCATCCGCATGTCACTGGTGCTGCACCTTTTACTCAATTGCAAGGGATGTTAACTGGGCAAGGTCAAGTTGCAGGCATTATGGTGACGGGGATTGATCCTGAATATGAAAAGAAGGTTTCGATTATCCAGAACCACATGGTTTCAGGTGATTTAAATGCATTAAAAAAAGGCGAGTTTGGGATTGTCCTCGGCAAGGATATGACCGATGCACTCGGCCTTGGCTTAAATGACAGTGTGACTTTGGTGTTGCCTGAAGCGACACCGTCACCCGCAGGTGTGGTACCTCGTTTTAAACGTTTTAAAATCGTGGGGATTTTTAGTGTCGGTGCAGAAGTAGATTCAATGGTCGGTTATATCGCCTTGAATGATGCTTCTACTTTATTGCGTTTACCTGATGGTGCACAAGGTGTACGCCTTAAAGTGGATGATATTTTTGCTGCTCCCGAAGTAGTTAACCAGATTGTTAAACAATTACCTGATAATTTTTATGCAACAAGCTGGAAGGAAACGCATGGGAGTTTATTCAGCGCAGTAAAAATGGAAAAGAACCTAGTCGGTTTGCTGTTATTTCTGATTATTGTGGTGGCAGCATTTAATATCGTATCTTCATTGGTGATGGTGGTCACCGATAAAAAGGCGGATATCGCAATTCTGCGTACTTTAGGCGCCTCTCCAAGATTTATCACGTCTGTTTTTATTGTACAGGGCACCATCATTGGTGTTGTGGGTACTGTGATCGGGGTGATTTTAGGTAGCAGTTTTGCATTAACCATCAGCGATTTGGTGAGCTGGTTAAATCATACCTTTGGACTGAATTTATTTAGTGGTTATGTGATTGGCTATTTGCCTTCCTATTTACGCTGGCAAGATGTACTGATTGTTGTGACAGCATCTTTATCTATCAGTTTTTTAGCAACAATTTACCCCGCTATTCGTGCAGCGAAAACGCAACCAGCTGAGGCATTACGTTATGAGTAAGATCGTTCTAGAATCAAAAAATATCTTTAAGCATTTCGATGATGGCAAAAGTAAAGTTGAAGTGATCAAAGGCTTATCTCTTCAAGTCAATGCGGGCGAGTTTGTTTCAATTGTGGGTTCAAGTGGTTCAGGTAAAAGTACCTTATTGCATGTGTTAGGTGGCTTGGAGCAACCTTCACAAGGACAAGTATTTTTACAAGGCCAACGCTTTGATAATTTAGGCGAGGCGGAGCGTGGCTACAAGCGTAATCAATACCTTGGTTTCGTTTATCAGTTCCATCATTTACTCCCTGAATTTTCAGCTCTAGAAAATGTGGCTATGCCATTAATGTTGCGCAGAGAAAGCAACTTTAAGGACGTGAAAAAGCAGGCTGAATATTTACTGGATCGAGTAGGTCTATCCCATCGTATGGATCATAAACCAGGCGAATTGTCGGGTGGTGAACGCCAACGTGTGGCGTTGGCTCGTGCATTGGTGACCAAGCCCGCTGTGGTGTTGGCAGATGAACCAACAGGAAATCTGGATCGTAAAACAGCACTCAATATTTTTGAATTGCTCACCGATTTGAAAAAAGAGCTCAACATGGCGATGTTGATCGTGACCCATGATGAGCAATTGGCACAGTCAGCAGATTCAATTTTGCATATGCAAGATGGTATATGGGTGGGTGAGCATGTTTAAACCCATTTCATTTTATATTGGGCTGAAATATACACAAGCGAGAAAAAAAAGCCGTCTGGTGTCTTTTATTTCGTTGATGACCATGATTGGTCTCACTTTGGGTGTGGCGGTACTGATTACAGTTTTATCTGTGATTAATGGTTTTGACCGGGAATTAAAAAACCGTATTTTAGGCATTGTGCCACAAGCGACCATTGCCTCAACACAAATTATGACCAATTGGGATGGTCTGGCGAAAGATATCGCTAAACAGCCTCATGTTGTTGCAGTTGCGCCTTATACCCAGTTACAAGGGATGCTAACTGCACATGGTCAAGTGACTGGGATTTCGATCTCGGGGATTGAGCCAGCATATGAAAAACAAGTCTCTATTGTTCATGACTATATGAAAGCAGGCAGTCTAGATGCGCTGAAAAAAGGGAAATATGGAATCGTATTGGGACAAGATTTAGCAGATAGTTTGGGACTTAAACTTAACGATCCTGTGACCCTGGTTTTACCAGAGGCGACCAGTTCATCGGCAGGGGTTGTGCCGCGATTTAAACGTTTTGAAGTGGTTGGAATATTCAAAATCGGGACTCAAGTCGATTCGATGGTGGGATATATCGCACTCAATGATGCATCAACTTTATTACGCTTACCAGATGGTGCGCAGGGCATACGTTTAAAGCTGGATGATATTTTTGCCGCACCAGAAATTTCTGAGAGCATTATCAAAAAATTACCAAGTAATTTTTATGCTTCCAATTGGACATATACCCAAGGTAATTTATTTAGCGCCATTCAAATGGCAAAAAATATGGTGGGATTATTGCTTTTACTGATTATTATCGTGGCGACTTTTAATATCATTTCATCTTTGATGATGCTGGTCACGGATAAAAAGTCAGATATCGCAATCTTACGTACTTTAGGGGCGTCCCCCTTATTGATTACCCAAATTTTTATGGTGCAGGGTACGATTATTGGTGTGATTGGAACGGGTTTAGGGACTGTTTTAGGCATTATTTTATCTTTAAGCATTGGTAATATTGTGTCATGGATCAATACCACCTTTGGCTTGAATCTACTCGATGCGTATTTTGTGCATTATCTGCCTTCCTATTTACGCTGGCAAGATGTCTTACTTGTTGTGAGTGTCTCACTCCTGTTAAGCCTACTCGCTACAATTTATCCGGCATTACGTGCAGCTAAAGTTCAACCTGCGGAAGCATTACGTTATGAATAGTGCATAAATATTGAATTAGACCTCTTGTTAAAGCCCTGAAAACGGGCTTTAATTTTGTCTTTAGAAAAACTAAATCTAATTTTAAGAAATGTTGAAAATTGTTTTAATCAGCTGGATTGCTGGTATTGCCCTGATGGGACATGATTTTAGCTTTGCCGCACAAACTTGGTGGATTTGGCTAACATTAGCAGCCGTGATATTTGGTCTGGGTCTATATAAAAGAACGTTATATTCTGAATCTCTTGCCTATAGGTTGTTACTCTTATGTAGTGTCAGTTGGGCCTTGTTCTGTACAGGTTTTTATTATGCAGATTCAGCCTTGCAGCAACGGCTAAAACTCAAAGAAATTGAAGTGCAGCCTTTTGAAGCCATTATATATATCAAAAAGATTGACGAGTTAAGCGACGATGGGCAGAAACAAATCGCAGAAGTACTTAATCGGCACACACAGCCCGTTGATTGGGTACTTTATATAAAACAACAAAATAATCTAATTGTTCAGCAGCAAGAGTTGCAATTAGGTCATTATTATCGTCTATCTGGGAGGATAAAACCTGCACATAGCTATGCTGTCGCAGGTGCATTTGATCAGGAAAAATGGTTTTTACAACAAAATATCATGTCTGCTTATCAGGTCAGCGACATCCAGTCTTTAAGTCAGGATCAGATCTATCGTTTGGGCTACCACCAGCATCTTAAGCAACAACAGACCCTACAAGAAAAATTTTTGCTCAATGTTGAAATACTGCGCTTGTCATTCCGTGAAATGTTACAAGCGAGTACGCTACAGCACAAAGGGTTGTTATTGGCTTTGCTGACTGGTGACGAAAGCTTGTTATCAAATCGTTTAAAGCAACAATTCCAACAATTAGGTCTTTCACATTTATTGGCAATCTCTGGGCCACATGTCTTGGTTTTTGCGCTGATGCTGACTTGGGTATTAAAGTGCATGGTTCAGCGTTATGCGCCAAAATTATATTTATGGCAACCACGACAGGTGTTAGTACTGTTGCCTTTTGGATTCAGTGTACTGTTGTATGTGGCCTTTGTCGGTTTTGAAATTCCTGCATTGCGAACTTTATTAACCGTAATTATTGCCAGCATTTTTCTAAGGTTTAGACAGTCGATTCAACCATTTGCATTATTGATTTATAGCGCAAGTTTATTGCTGATCTTTGATCCATTCAGTATTTTGTCTGCTGCATTTTGGTTGTCCTATGGGGCGTGCTTTATTCTGCTGCGCATCTATCAAACGATTAGGGATGTACCTCAAGAACAAGTCATCACAACGACTCAAAAACTACTTCTAGCGGTGAAGCTTCTGATTGAGTCGCAATGGAAAATCTTCATTGCATTACTGCCTTTGGTACTTATTTTCTTTCAGCAGATTTCATGGCTTGTGCCGATCAGTAATTTGATTGCCATCCCATTGCTTAGTGGCGTAGTGGTGCCTTTAGGGATTATCGCAGCATGTATTTGGTTGTTGATTCCTACGCTTGGGCAACTACTATTTCAGTTGAGTGATGGATTACTGGCTATTTTGTTATGGCTACTCAATAGCCTACAGCGCATTTCACCTGAGTTATATGGTGTCAGTTACACTCCCTTGATGATGTTGGGTTTTATTATTGGTATCGTCATTCTATTTCTGCCAAGAGGCACAGTCCCCAAGATCTGGTCGCTGGTGTGCTTTTTACCGATTTTTCTTGGGATAAAAGTCCAATCAACGGTATTTACTATTCTTGATGTCGGACAGGGACAGGCCATATTTTTACAGCATCCAGAACTGAGTCTAATGATTGATACGGGTGGGTCATATGATGAAACTAGGTTTAGTTTGGGCGAGCGCGTCATCATTCCTTTTTTAAGGCAGCAAGGGATACGGGCATTGGATCATGTGATTTTGTCTCATCTGGATCAAGATCATAGCGGTGCATTTACAGCAATTCAAAATGCTTTTGCAATCACTCAAGTGCAGTCCAATGACCGCAATGAAAAAATGCCATTTAAAAATAATTTCTCATTGTGCCAACAAGGTCAGACTTGGTCATATTCAAATCTAAAAATAGAAATTTTATCACCCGATCAAGAGGGCTTGGCTGTTGCCACATACCAGCAAAATGAGCAGTCTTGTGTCGTTTATTTACAATTCCTGAATGCACAACCGTATCAAAATTTTCTGATTATGGGGGATGCGGGGTGGGAAACCGAATATAAGCTATTGCAGCACTATCCTGATTTAAAAGTAGATGTTCTAGTTTTAGGGCATCATGGCAGTAAGCATAGCTCTGCCTATGATTTTTTAGCGACATTAAACCCTAAATTAGCGATTGCCTCAGCTGGGTTCGATAATCGTTATGGCCATCCAAGCCAAGAATTACAAAGTCGTCTTCAATCCTTAAATATTCCTTTGCTGAATACAGCACAGTCAGGCAGTTTAAGTTTTATATTTAATAATGGTGTTACTGAATTAAAGCAACAAAGACAGCAATGGAAGTGGCTACAGCGAGAATAGTCTAAGCTTCTTTATTTTGCTGCGTTTGTTGACGAACTTCAGCCACTTTTAGCAACGCTTCAGTTTCATCAATATCGTAGATTTTTTTTAAAGCGGGATTAGCGCGAAAACGTTTGTAGCTCCAGTGATAATGTTCTGGATAACGTCGAATCAGTTGTTCTAAAGTTTGATGGATAATTAACGTGCCATCTTCGGCATTACCTTCATAGATTTGAGGATTGATCGGTTCGACATACATATCAAAGCCATCTTGATCATTTCTTTTTGTATAGATGAGGAGGGCCTTGGCCTTGGTTTTTTGAATCAGTTTGGCACTGAGGCTACTGGAGGCAAGCGGAATACCAAAATAGTTGATCATGTCCCCGCCGTGATCAGGGGTGTGGTCAGGTAAAATCGCTGTAGTTCCGCCTTGTTTCAAGGCCTTAAAAATCTGTCTGACGCCACTTTCATCGGTAGGAACTAAATGGGCTTGTTCACGACTACGTGCATCACGGACAAACTGGTCAGCATCGGGATTTTTAACTGGTTTATAGAGGATCGTCATTTGGGTGTATTGTGATAACCATGCGTTCATGACTTCCCATGTACCAAAATGAGGAACGACTAATACCAACCCTTTCTTTTCTGCAACAGCTTCATGGAAATAATGTTCACCCTGAATGCGATGGATGCTCTTGATATTTTTTTCATTTGTTGAACCCCAAATACTCAAAAACTCGAAATAAGAGGTCAGTTCGTTTTGTATTGCTTGTTTGGTGAGTTTTTGTCTTTGTTGTTGTTCCATTTCAGGAAAAGCAATTTGTATATTCAAGCTGATAATTTTTGAAAGCTTAGACAGCGGGAATGTATTGACTAAGGCTGCAACCAAGCGTGCAAAAAACCGTCCCAATTGGAGTGGCTGATGACTAACAAGCTTGATAAGACGATAACTTGAATTGTTTGATTTGGGCTGGGTCATGTATTCAAAATTAGAAAAATTACAAAGGAAAGTATAAAGCAAAAAATAATTATAAGTTAAGACAAGTTATTTAAACAGTTTTACTCAAATCCGCGTATATAATAAAGTCACTTTTTAAAATATATTGGATTGGAATCTTATGTCCGATTGGCCACCAAAACCACAAAATGAATCTACAAATAGTAATAATGTGACAGGCAAAGAATGGCAAATTTTAGAAAAAGCTGTTCTTGCTTCTGTGGAAGAACAACGTCGTAGCCGCCGTTGGAGCATCTTTTTTAAATGCTTGGGTTTTGCATATTTGCTGATTGTATTATTGGCAATGACCAAGAGCTGTACCTCGTCATCAGATAAAGCAACCACCAGTATCAGCAGCAATCACTTGGCTGTTGTTGATATTGTGGGAACCATCGATTCATCTGCTGGCCAGTCTACTGTGAATAGTGAGGATACCAACAAAGCATTAAAACGTGCATTTGAGGCGAGTGGAAGTAAGGCCATTGCTTTGAATATTAATTCACCTGGTGGTTCACCAGTACAGTCTGATGAAATTTGGCAAGAAATCCGTTACTTGAAAAAACAGCATCCAGATAAAAAAGTTTATGCGGTGATTGGTGATATGGGTGCATCAGGTGCATATTATATTGCCTCAGCAGCAGATGAAATCATTGTCAATCCATCTAGCTTAGTGGGTTCGATCGGTGTGATTATGCCGAATTATGGTTTGAGTGGATTGGCGCAGAAGTTAGGCATCGAAGACCGTACTCTGACTGCGGGTAGTAATAAAGATATTTTAAGTATGACCAAGCCACTTGATCCAGCACAGAAACAGCATGTGCAGTCGGTGCTTGATAATGTGCATACTCACTTTATCAATGCAGTGAAAGAAGGGCGTGGTAAACGTTTGAAGTCAAATGATCCAGCTATTTTCTCTGGATTGTTCTGGACAGGTGAACAGGCTGTTGCTTTAGGTGTTGCTGACCGTAGTGGTAGTTTGACGACATTGATGCGTGATCTGAAGATTGAGCAAAAAGTGGATTATACGGTACAACGTAATCCGTTAGAATCAATTCTAGGGCGTATGGGGGCACAGCTTGGTGCAGGCATTAGTAGTTCTCTTGCGGCACAGCTAGAAACTCAGCAAAACGCGAAAATACAATAATAGTTGATAGGCTTTGATCAAAGCGCTATGTTGATTTTAAGGAGGCTGTGTATACCACAGCCTTTTTTATGCTAAAAATAACTGGACAGTTATCCTTTTAATTTGCAATACATATGTAGAGCAGGATAATTGACCAATCAGTGAAAATAAAAGACAAGCTTATGAAACCTTTGATTCATTTTGCCCATGCTAATGGTGTTCCATCTAAAGTTTATCAAAAGCTGTTTGATCAATTAAAAGATCAATACGACATTATTTATGTTGCCGAGATAGGAAATGACAAGCGCTATCCAATTACCCATGGCTGGACACACTTGGTCGATCAGATTATTGATAGCATTGTACAGCAAGCGCAAGGGCGTAAAGTGATTGGCTTGGGACATTCCTTGGGTTCAGTTTTGACACTGATGGCTGCTTATCGTCGTCCAGAGTTGTTTTCACAAGTCATCATGCTTGATCCACCACTCATTATTGGTAAGGCCTCTTTTGTTTTTCATCTTGCTAAAATCTTTAAACCTAAATTAGTGGATAAAATCACCCCAGCTGGTTTGTCTGTGCGTCGTCGTGATCATTGGGAGTCGCGTGAGCAAGCAGCGGAGTTGCTAGGTTCGAGAGGTTTTTATCAGCACTTTGATCCAGATTGCTTTCAAGCTTATATCGACTATGCCCTGACCGATGATCCACAAAATGGTGGTGTCACATTGACTATTGCGAAAGAGGATGAAGTGGCAATGTTTAGGACTACGCCATCCATGTGGTGGTTACCGATGCCAAAACCTCCTGTACCTGTACATTTGGTTGTGGGGCAAGACAGTATTTTCTTAAAAGAAAAGTTTCCGCAAGTGGCGAAAAAGAAATTGGGTATTCCTTTTTCTGTTGTCGATGGTGGACATATGTTCCCATTAGAGCATCCGATGGAAACAGTAGAGAAAATTAAAAGTTTAGTGGTTTAAATCAATAAAAACGCATCCTAGGATGCGTTTTTGTTTTTTTTAGAATTGTGCAAACTGAATTGGCCGTTCTAAAGGTTTCTGATTGAAATAGGCTTGACCATTTTGCCAGGTCAGTTGACCTGTACAGAACCATTGTGCAACTTGAGGATAGATAAAATGCTCAAGTTCATGCACACGTTGCGCCAAGCTTGTTACCGAATCCTGCAAACCAACTTGAATTGCCGATTGCGCAATACTTTGTCCAGCATCTAGTTCGGCTGTGACAAAATGGACGGTACAACCATGCAAACGATCACCTGTATTTAATACACGTTGATGTGTATTCACACCTTTGTAGAAAGGCAGCAGAGAAGGATGGATATTTAACATTTTGCCTTGCCATTTGCTAACAAAACTTGGTGTTAAAATCCGCATAAAACCAGCAAGGATCACGAGGTCAACTTGCCATGCCAACAATTGCTGATGCATGGCGTCATCGAAGCTTTCGCGATTTGGATAATCTTTATGTGAAATAACAGCGGTCGCAATATTGGCATCTTTGGCACGTTGTAATGCATAAGCATCAGCTTTGTTGGATAAGACACCAATGATTTGCCCTGAAAGATTTGCATCGATCAGGGCCTGTAAGTTGCTACCGTTGCCAGAGACAAGGACAGCAATTCTCATTATGCAAAGATCACGCGAATTTTTTCGTCTGCGCCTTCAACTGATTCAGCATTTTCTTGGATATAACCAATTTTCCATGCTTTTTCGCCTTGAGCATTTAAGAGATCAATGGCTTTGTCCGCCTCGCTTGCATCAACTGCAATCACCATACCTACGCCACAGTTAAATGTGCGGTACATTTCAAAGCGTTCTACGTTGCCTTCACGTTGTAACAACTGGAATAATTCAGACCATTCCCAGCTTGATTCATCAATGACAGCTTGAGCACCATTTGGAAGTACACGTGGTAAGTTACCCGGTAAGCCACCGCCAGTGATATGTGCCATTGCATGAACATCAACTTGTTTGCAAAGTTCAAGTACTGGTTTTACATAGATGCGTGTTGGTTCCATTGCTACGTCGGCAAGTGGACGACCATCGACGATTTGAGTTAAGTCTACATTCTTAACATCTAAAATTTTACGCAATAATGAGTAACCATTTGAGTGTGCACCACTAGATGCTACACCAAGAAGTACGTCACCAGATTTCACTTTAGTTCCATCGATAATTTTGCTGTGCTCAACCACACCAACAGCAAAACCAGCAAGATCGTAATCTTCACCTTCATACATACCTGGCATTTCAGCAGTTTCACCACCGACCAATGCACAACCAGCAAGTTCGCAACCTTTACCAATACCTGTTACGACATCTGCTGCAACATCAACATTTAAATGACCAGTCGCATAGTAGTCGAGGAAGAATAATGGCTCAGCACCACAAACAAGTAAGTCGTTTACACACATTGCAACGAGATCTTGACCAATCGTGTCATGACGGTTGAGGTTTAGTGCTAAACGTAATTTAGTCCCTACACCATCTGTTCCTGATACTAAAACAGGTTCTTCATAACCTTTTGGAATTTTGCATAGGGCACCGAAACCACCAAGACCGCCCATTACTTCAGGACGAGTGGTGCGTTTAGCGACAGATTTGATACGATCGACCAATGCGTCTCCCGCTTCAATGTCGACGCCAGCATCTTTATAGCTTAAACCAGTATTTGGGGTAGAAGTTGAGTTGCTCATAGTGAAGTCTCCGCAGTGGCGGCAGATTATAACCTGAATATACGAAACTCTTATGTTATTTATGCTCGAAAATGCTATCTTTAATTAAAATTTTTTTCCATTTATAACGATTACACGAAAAAAGGCTAGATTTTATGCAAGATCAGGTACTACGTCGTATCTTTATCCTCGTTGGGCTCGCATTACTCCTTTGGGTGCTCTATCTATTAAAGCCCATTGTGATTCCTTTTGTAGGTGCTTTTTTCATTGCCTACTTGTTTAGCCCGCTTGTGGATGTTCTTGTCAAAATTAAATTGCCCCGTTGGCTCGCAATCAGCATCGTATTTATTGGTATTGGTGTGACTTTGACCATGGTTTTATGGTTCCTAGTACCATTGATTTGGAAGCAATTGATGTATGCGCGGGATAGTATTCCTGCGGGAATTCATTGGATTAATGCGACCTTCTTACCTTGGGTATCACATACTTTTAATGTGGTGCCGATGGAAATTGATACTGAGCAGATTACTAAAGCTTTTATGGATTATATCCAGACCAACTACAGTGCTGACAGTATTCAAACCATGGCATTAAGAGTTGCCCAATCTGGATTGAACTTTATTCAGTTGGGTGGTGTGGTGATTTTAATTCCCATTATCTCATTCTACTTTTTGCTTGATTGGGAAAGAATGCTGCAAAGCTTTAGACGTTTAATTCCACGTCCTTATGAAGCTTCCACGTTAACCATCGTTCGTGAATGTCATAGTGTATTAGGTGCTTTTGTCAAAGGCCAATTCCTTGTCATGCTTCTGTTAGGCATTGTTTATGCTGTTGGGCTACAACTGATTGGTCTTGAGGTTGGCTTGATTATTGGAATGATTGCTGGTTTAGCAAGCATTATTCCTTATTTAGGCTTTGGTGTCGGGATTATTGCTGCCGTAATCGCAACACTGTTTCAGTTTGGTTTGGACTGGACGCAGTTACTTCTAGTTGGTGTTGTGTTTATGATTGGACAGATGGTCGAAGGCTATATTCTTCAGCCATTCTTGTTGGGAGATAAAATTGGTTTATCTCCTGTAGCCGTTGTTTTTGCTGTATTGGCTGGTGCACAACTGGGTGGTTTTCTTGGAATGTTAATTGCCTTACCTGTGGCTGCTGTCATCGTTGTGCTGTTAAAACATGCCCGTGATAATTATGAAAAAAGCCGCTTATATGGATTACCAACAGAAGTTGTGTTGGTAGAAGGCGAAACTCAACATATAAATATTGAATCAGGTGATGTAGAGCTTGATATTCAAATTAAAAACTCTCAAGATACAGAGACTTCAAACTCGAATGACTTAAAGTAATTGAGGAACAAATTAAGTATATGCGTCAACTACAACTGGATATAGAACCTCAACTCGATGCTCGAATCAGTGATTTTTCGGGGCCGGGTTGGGGACCTGTGGTTGATGCGGTTCGACAGCTACATGCTGGGTTGGTGAACCGCTTTTATGTTTATGGCGGTGCTGGAACAGGTAAGAGCCATTTGCTTTCTGCGATCTGTGATTCATATTTAGAGTTAGGTCGACCTGCAATAAAAGTTTCATTATTAGAATTATTAGATGCACCGATTGAAGCAATCACGTCTTTAGAATTTTATGACTTAGTTGCATTAGATGATATTGATTCGATTAGTGGCGTTCCGCATTGGCAGAAAGCCGTTTTTCATTTAATGAATAATCATGAAGGGCAGTTGGTTTTTTCTTCTCGTGTTGCGCCAATTGAGCTAAAGCTTGAATTACCAGATTTACAGTCAAGGTTGACTCAGGCTGTCAGTGTAAAAGTGCCGAATGGCAGTTCCTATATTGATCGGCATGCTTTACTACAATCGGTTATGACCCGACGAGGTATTCATTTTGATCAACAGATCGTAGATTACTTGTTAAGCAATGGTCCGCATCAGGCATCAATTTTATTACAAACACTGGCTCAGCTGGAAAAAATGCTAAAGGGCGAAAAAACTAAGCTTTCAAATACAACACTTAAGCAGATTTATGCTTTGATTGATGAATATCGCCAATAGCATAAAATTTCTTGAGTAATTTCGAGAGCTATGACAAAGTACGCACAAAGGAATGTGGTTGCAAACACTAAGTTTGTAATACGAAGAAAAATGAAAAAATAGAAGGAGATTGGTATGCTCAAACGGACGCTTGCCTGCGCTTTATTTGCGATTACTGGACATGCATATTCTGCCGATATTCAAGTCACAACATTAGTTGATGAAGATAAGGATGATGGCGTTTGTTCATTACGAGAAGCCGTCGAGTTTTTAAATAAAAGAAGTCAAAAAGAATTTGAAAATGGTTACCACGGGTGTGGTAATAAAGATGCAACCAGTAATATCATTTTACAACGTGATCAGACTTATAATCTTAATTCAGCGTTAAATATCAAAGCAGCAACCACAATTCGAAGTGCAAATAGTGATGAATTTAATGACACTAAAAAAGGCTTAAATAACGCTACGATTAAAATGCTTGGCTCAGATCGTCTTTTGGTAATTGATGATGGTAGTGTTGAGAATGCTTTAATTTCTGTAAGCTTAGTAGAGTTAAATTTGCAAGGCGCTTCAGCTAAAATAAATGATGGTGGGCTAATTTTAAATCGCGAAGCTTTAACAATACAATATTCTCGTTTAGCGGGTGGATTGGCGAGTAAAGGTGGGGCAATTTATAATGCTGGTTTAATTTCTAATAATCAGCAAACAGCGAGTGCGGTGACGATTAATAATAGTATTTTGCAAAATAATAAAGCTGACCAAGGAGCTGTTATTTATACTGAGATGCCATTATACAACATTACACAATCTGTTATTCGTGATAATGAAGGCATGGCTGGTGAAACTGGTGCATTGTTTTATGTTCAAACTGGCTTCCAAGATCCAACAATTGGTTCAAATATCTTGAAAAGTGGTATTGCTGGGATTAAGAATAGTACAATTTTTCATAATAAAGGTGGCTATGTAGCAAATATTCGCGAAGGGATGTTTTTTAATAATGTAACGATGATCAAAAATGCTGCTGGATTATATTTACAATCTCCTAAATGGAAGTCAACAACGACTAGTAATGGTGAGACAACAACAACTGAGGCGGCAAGTTCTTATATTTCAAATAGTATTATTGTTGCGAATGGGAAAAATAATTGTAGTGCTGCTACAAATGATGAAACTGTCGTACAAAGTAATTTAACAGAAACTGAATGTGATCGGAATGCGAAAGATTCACTACCTAACTTCATGTTAGGAAATAATAAATTAATAGCTGGTGATGTAGATGAGAAGCAGACCTGTGATATTCCATCTGTAGAAGGCTTATTGTGTCCTTACTATACACCAAAAGATCAAATGTTAGGCTTTTTTAAACCCCGTTTATTGATGTCCTATAATAAACTATCTGATTCTTTGATTGTAAACAAAGGGCGAATTTATAGTGATGGCTCAACGTTTAGTTCAGCAAGTTGTGAGTCTGCTGATCAACGAGGAAAGAGCCGGAGTGGCTATGATGAGTTGTGTGATTTAGGGGCATTGGAGCTCATGGTAGATCGCAGTGATATTCAAATTGTAGGTCAGGATATTCTATACGGACAAGTTGCAAAGTTTAGTATTGCTAATAATTTACAGGATGGGGAGTTGTTAGATCCTGAATCTTGTAAACTTATTTTTAAAAGAGAAACAAATTCAAAAGGGCAACCATGGCAGTCAGGTTGTTTGGAAGTAGTCCAAACTCAGACACCATCAAAAGGTAAGTTAACCATTGATCAGGACGGCAATGTAACTTACGTACCAGATAGCGATTGGCATGGTGCTGACAAATTTAATCTTCGAATAATGACGACAACAACTCGCTTCAACGATGAATCTAATTATTATATTGATATTCCTGCTACCGTTGTACAAGATCCACCAAACAACTTCCAAAGCAAAACAGTTAATGTAAGTGGTGGAGCCTTTGGTGTAGGATCAATTTTTGTATTATTGGGTTTAATTAGATTGCGTCGTTTTAAATCATAATCAGGGATGATGAGATGAAAAATTATAAAAAAACATTATTGGCAACAATGGTCATGGCGACAATGCCATTACTTGCTGCAACGAGCAGTACACCGATTAAGGTTACAACGTTTGCTGATGAAGATAATGAAAATATGAATGCTTGTTCGCTACGAGAAGCTTTAGTAACTGCAGAAACCCGTAAATCTTATGGTGGATGTATTGTTACAGATACTCTATCAACAACACAAAAAGTTATTCAATTGGAGGCAGGTGTTTATAATCTGAAAAGAGAGTTAACACCTAATGTGAATGTCTCTATTTTAGGAGCAAATCCAGTAAATTGGCAGGAAAAGAATGTTTTAACAAATGATATTGTGAATCAATATCCTGCACAGACAGCATTAAAAACGACAATTAAAGCGGAAAACTCTCGTATTTTTAATACGACTTTGGGAGCAAAGAACTTATCTTTGAATAGTTTGATTTTGTCTGGCGGAAACACTGCAGAACGCGGTGGAGCAATTTATGCTGGGGCGAATTTATTATTACAGAATGCACAGATATTAGGCTCAAAAGCAAAAGAAGGTGGCGCAATTTTCTTGGCTGGACCTTCCGCATCATTGACATTAACCAATAGTTTGATTCAAGGAAACCAAGCAGAAATTGGTAGTGTACTATCAATGAGTTGTAAGAATGATTTAGGTTATTCTAAACGCGAGATAAATATTACAGCGAACAGTCTTATTGGTAACGGTTCTGATGGCTCAAGAAGTATGCTGGAGTTCTGTGGAGAGCCTGATGTTACTATGAGTGCAAATACCATTGCTAAGAATAGTGCCAATATGGCTATCGGTAATTTAATTAAGTTTTCTGGTGATACTAGAGCGGGTACTGAGTCTAATATTGATTCAAGTATTTTAAGTAATTTAAGTAGTCTGATATTAACTAGCAATACAATTGTTGAAAATCAATCATTTACCACTTTTTTGTATGATAAAATAGGCACTAAAAGATTAAATTTTAATATTCTTGCATATAATGGTGATAATAATTCTTATGCTTGTCGTTATTTGTTAGGTGATGCAGAAAAGCAGGAAAAGGTTAAGTTAACTATCCAAAATAATGCTATTTCGCGAACAGGTAGTAATAAATGTGATTTACCTGAGGAGTCATTAAAGGAAAATACTACTAATATTGATGTGGGAGGGGTTTCTTTTAGTACTTTATTAGGTCCGCTTCAGGCCCCATCAGCATATACAGTTTTTTTACCAATATATTATCCTAAAGATAATCGCACAAAGACAGATTTAGTAGATATAGACAAAACAGGGTGTACTTCTACAGATCAGCGTGGTTTGGCTAGAATTACAGATGGAACGCTCTATTACGATCCTGATGCGCGCAATAGCTGTGATATTGGCTCTATAGAGTTAATGAAATTTACAGCGGGTGACATAGAAGATTTGACTAACACTTCTCTTAGTAAATTGATTTCAGGTTATCAAGCACAATATGATTTCTTTAATGATCTAGTAAAAAATCCTAATGATCCTGATTTTTTAACTTACTATCAATCTCGTTTAGCCCAATATAAGAGGTTGTTGGATGGGACTAAAGGAAATTTAAAGTATCGTGCTATTTATGTTGATCTAAGCAACTATAAATTACCATTACCAGAAGAAATAGAGCAAGCTGATGGATCTCATATATTAAAGTTCTTTAATCAAGATGATTATATTATTAAGGTGGAGGCTTTGGGAACTGGACAAATTAGTGATTCAGTGGAGAATATTCAACAAGATGAAGGTCTAGTATGTAATTGGAATTCAGATCTGCAACAGATCCTTATTTATCGCAAAGATGATGAGATTACACAGGCGGGTGATAAAAACTTCTGTAAATACACAATTACTTCTAAAGTGAATTCTAATGTTACGTCATCGGGTTTATTGAAAGCAGCTTTTGCAAATATTGCACCAGTTGCAGCAGATACATCCTTGACTTTTAAATATAAAGAAAAGCAAAAACTCAGCCTGAATTTATTAAACTTTGCCAATGACAATGGTGATATGGGTGAAGGTGGTGCTGGACCAGAAAAGAATCCAAATAAATCTCAGTTTTGGAAAAATGAAGAAGGGGTTGAGTTACCAATTCGTTTGACGAATGTTCCGACCAAAGATTTAAGTATTACCGCTGATCGTAAAGGTGCTTGCCCTGCGCCAGATGAAAAAGAGACTTGCTACGGTGGGAATATTTACGTTCAGGAAGTCAATGCATTTAACCCATTTAACTTCTCATTTAACTATCAAGTTTATGATGCTGATGGTATATCATCAAATTCAGCGACTGTGCGAACCATTAGTACAGCTACCACGACTGATGATACTCGTTCTGCGAGCAGTGGCG
Organism: Acinetobacter higginsii; assembly: GCF_000369525.1. Classification (GTDB taxonomy): domain Bacteria; phylum Pseudomonadota; class Gammaproteobacteria; order Pseudomonadales; family Moraxellaceae; genus Acinetobacter; species Acinetobacter higginsii. The sequence continues at coordinate 2,020,165 of NZ_KB850072.1, read as the reverse complement.
GGGGGAGCATGAGTTTCTATGCAGTATTTGGTTTATTGGGGCTATTGGCCTATCGCCGCTTTAAAAATAAGTAGACTAAAGGTAAAAATAGCGCCTAAATAGGCGCTATTTTTTTATTCTTATAAATTTAAAACTCAATGTTCGGCGTATTTACTAAGGTATTCTTCTCTGATATTTACACGCTCTTCGCTACTGGCATTTAGCATGCGTTTACGAAGAATGTTACGTTCTTGCATACTCATTTTTTGCCATACATCACGCATTTTCTGTTTTTCTTCTTCAGGTAATTGCGTGAACCACTCCATTCGTTGTTGAAGCTGTGAGCTTTGATTGGTCGGAATTTCCTTCAAAGTCTGATAACGTTTAATTAAAACACGCTGCTCCTCAGGTGATAAGTCATCCCAAGCTTCCTCAGTTACTGGTTTGTTCGGTTTGGAAAACACCCAAAAACGTTCTGAACCTGCAAAACTGGTTTGTAATAAGCCGAGCGTACACACAACAAGTGCTAATTTTTTAGCTGCCATGTGGAACTTTATCCTCGCCTAAGACCAATAACATTTCCATATCTTCAACCATTTGCGGTGAAAGTTTTGGATTCACGACAACTTGGTTTTGTGGTTGATCTGCCAATTGCAACGAGCTAGGCAGAACCACAATCCCCATGAGGGCAGCAGCAAACGCAAAACCAGTCATTTTCCAAATACTGTAATAAGAGGTTGGTTTCTTTTGTACAGTATCGAGAACATGATTCATCACCATCATTTTATTGTGGTGCTGTTCTTTCGCAAGTTGGTCGAGTTTGGAAGTCACATGTTTAGTGAACTCATCTTTTTTCATCTGATGATCCTCCCGTATGCGGGTTTAAATGCTCTAAAGCAATTCGGAGTCCCTGAATTGCACGGTGGTAATGTGTTTTCACACTGCCTTCACTGCAATCCATAATTTGTGCTGTGGTCATCGTATCAAAACCTTCCCACGCTCTTAGCATAAATGCTTGTTGTTGACGGACGGGTAGTTGATTGACTGCAGCTTGAATTTCCTCCATCGTGACTTCTTGATCAAGAAATTCAAACGGATTAGGGGTCGATTCATCCACAACATCAATGATTTCTTCGTCATCATCTAAACTAATTTTTTTAAATAATGAAAATGGACTCGCACGGCGAGCTTCTTTACGTCGCCAATCCTGAAGTTTGTTATTTAATATGGTGTAGAACAGGGGATACCATTCTTCAGTACTTTTATCTGCATATGACTTGTGCAATGAAATAAATGCTTCTTGCACCAAATCCATCGCAATGCCTTGTTGTCCTTGCGTTGCACTTTCCATCATAACCAAGGCACGACCTGTAACGTCTTGCATAAAAAAACGCAGACGTTGTTCAACGGTACTACGATCAGTACTGTTTTCAGTTCGAGCCTGTTTCGGTGCTAAATCCATAGAGATGGAAAATCCTGTCATGGATACCCACCATTAATTCCAATTCATTAATCATATAACGTTGAAAATGATGGGCGCGTTGACAACTTAAGCAATTATTTTTAGTAGTGTAATTGATTTTCTCAGTAAAAAAATCGTATTTAAAATAATTTAACGTTTTTACTGACGTTGGCGAACCATTTCAAAGAAGCATACTGAACCTGCAATGGCGACATTGAGTGACTCTTGTCCACCAGGTTGAGGGATCGCCACTGCTTGAGCATGCTCAAGCGCATAGTCACTTGCACCTTGGCCTTCGTTACCTAAAATCCAGACGCAGGCTTGAGTTAAATCTTGGCTATATAAACTGGTCGAGCGATGTGAGCTAGTCACAAAAACTGGAATTTGAAATTTTGGAAGAATATCTGTGAGCTGGAAGTTTTCAAAACATTGAAGACTAAAATGTGCGCCCATACCTGCTCGAAGCACACGTGGAGACCAAAGTGCAGCTGAGCCTTGTGTACAAATCACCTGTTTGATGTTTGCAGCGGCAGCAGAGCGGAGTAGTGTCCCTACATTTCCAGGATCTTGAACATTTTCTAGAATTAAAGTATCCGCCTTAAAATCAATCGTGGCGGCAGTTTTGGGTAAATCAACAATCGCGAGACAAGGCAGGGTTGTGCCTAAGGTACTTAAATCCTTATACAGGACTTCACTAATAACAAAGATGTGAGCTTGATGGAGTTCAATCACTTCTTGTAAATCTGGATGTTCTAAGGCTTGTTCGGTGGTAAATAAAGAAAAGATTTTTTTCTGCTGTTGCAACCAAGCCAAGCACAGATGTGTACCTTCTAGAACGGTTTGCTGATGTTTTTTTCGAGCACTGTTAAGCTCGATCAGACCACGCAAATGTTTAATTTTTGCATTGTCTTTTGATTCTAGGAAAATAACCGCCATAAGATAAACATCCAAAAGGGCATCATAATTTTATAATGCCCTGATTATAAAATTAATTAGTGGTAGCTTGTTACGCGTTCCACTTCGTTTTTAGAGCCAATAATCACAGGGACACGTTGGTGTAGTTCTGTTGGTTGGATGTCCATAATACGAACACGACCTGTCGTAGACGCACCACCAGCTTGTTCGATCAACATACTCATTGGATTTGCTTCATACATCAAACGTAAGCGACCTGCTTTTTTTGGGTCTTTTAAATCGTAAGGGTAAAGGAAAATACCGCCACGACATAAGATACGGTGAATATCACCTACCATACATGCAACCCAACGCATATTAAAATCTTTTTCACGGACTGATGTTTTACCCGCTAAAAGTTCGTCAATATAACGTTTTACAGGGTTTTCCCAGTGACGTTGATTCGACGAGTTAATTGCAAACTCTTGTGTATCTGCTGTGACTTGCACTTGTTCTGTCGTTAGCAAGAAGTTTTGTGTTGTTGGGTCAAAAGTAAAGAACGCAACACCTGCACCCACTGTAAGTGCTAACATGGTTGACGGGCCATAAAGCACATAACCTGCGGCAACTTGCGCTGTACCAGCTTGCATAAAGTCTGCAGATTGAGTGACAGAATTCTTTGCAGGAAGAATAGAGAAAATTGTACCGACACACATGTTAATGTCGATATTGCTTGAACCATCGAGTGGATCAAACAAAACTAGATATTTACCATTTTCTTGGGCAGGGGTGAAGTCATCTAGCTCTTCTGAGGCCAAACCACCCACTTGTGGGTGTGCTTTTAAAGCATCAATCAGGTAATCATTAGAAATAACATCTAATTTCTTTTGTGTTTCGCCTTGAACGTTCTCGTTGCCTGCACTGCCCAAAATACCAGCTAAAGCACCTTTTTGAAGTGCCTGATCAATGGTTTGGCATGTAGCCGCAATTGTTTCGATGACTTGTGCCAACTCTGGAGTCAAATTCCCATTTTGTTGTTCTAGGTATTGGGTCAAAGTAAGGTTTGACATATTGAATAGCTCCGATTTGGCCGTGTCAAAAATTGATAAAAAAAGAATGTGGGTATTCTAGATGAGATCGTCCGAAAATAAAAATTATCTTACTTTATTTATGTTGCTTTTATGATTACAAGTGCAGCATTACATGCTATGTTGCATAGATACTAAACAGGATGTTTGGAGGCTACCGATGTCAACCAAGAATTTTGAGGCAACGCCCACGCCGAGTGAGCCGATTAGCTTAGATACGATTTCCAAAGAAAATGTGAAGGATGCATGGAAAGAGTATGAAGCTAAGCCAGAATATAAAGAGTTTAATAAGCACGATTTGATTGAATCAATGCAAAACAAGCCTGATGCTCAATCTTCGTCTTAATAAATGAAATAAAAATGCTCACATGAAGTGAGCATTTTTATTTACAGCGAAACCACAATTATTTTAATAGTGGTGGAACTGCTTCGTAGTTAATTTCTACGCGGCGGTTTTCTTTCCATGCCGCTTCATCATGACCTGCATTCACCGGTGATTCTTTACCGTAGCTAACTGCTTCAAGTTGCTGTGGGTTTACACCGTTGGTAATCAAAAAGCTTTCAACTGCTTTTGCACGGCGTTCGCCAAGTGCCATATTGTATTCACGCGTACCACGTTCATCCGTATGGCCTGTCAGAGCAACACGAGAGTTAGCGTTAGCAACTAGGAATTGAGCATGTGCTTGTAGGGTTTGATAATCTTCATTCGATAAATCACTGCTATCAAAGTTAAAGTGCACCACGCGTTTTGCCAAGAATGCTTTATTTGCAGCAGTGACACCTTTAGAAGATGCACCAGCCAAGTTTTGCGCATTTAATGCCGCATCTTCACTTAAACCATCTGTGCTGACTGTGGTTGAGCCATTTGGATTTGTGCCAGTAGTAATTTCAGCAGCAGGCTTACGGCTTGCACAGCCTGTAAATACAAGTGTTGCAGCAATCAGTGGAAGCGTTAGATATTTAATGTTCATATGATTCTCCAATCGATTAAACTTATTTTGGTGCCCAAGCTGGTTCACGAACTTCACCTTGCTCGCTTGGTAAATTCATGCGGAAACGGCCATCAGTCGACATGACGGATAACAATCCACGACTACCTTCACGTGTTGCATAAACCACCATCTGTCCATTTGGTGAGAAGCTCGGTGATTCATCTAAACTTGTCGGTGTCAGAATATTGGTGATACCAGTATTGATATCTTGGATTGCAACTTTGTAGTTACTGCCACTTGGACGATGTACTAAAGCAATCTTTTTACCATCAGTACTCAAAGTACCGCGTGCATTAAACGCACCTTTGAAGGTCAAGCGTTTTACAGAACTATCATCAAAGCTATAGCGATAAATCTGTGGTGAACCACCACGATCAGAAGTAAAGATAAATGATTTACCATCTGGAGAATAACGTGCTTCAGTATCAATCGCAGAGTCATTGGTCATGCGCTGTACTTGACGTGTGCTTAAATCCATTTGATAAACTTCTGGGTTACCATGCATTGATGCAGTGAATAACATCGATTTTCCGTCTGGAGAGAAGCTTGGAGCGCCATTTAGACCGCGGAAGCTCGCTAAAACTTCACGTTGGCCCGTGGCTAAGTCTTGTAAGTAAATTGCAGGGCGTTTGGTTTCAAATGATACATAAGCAATTTTCTTAGCATCAGGTGTCCAAGCTGGAGATAAGATAGGATCACGTGATGACAATACTGTTTTAGGTTGCTCACCATCTGTGTCGGCGATTTGTAATGTATAGCGTTGGGCAGGTGTCGCTTGATTACGCAATACATAAGCAATACGACCACTAAAGTCACCAGCAATACCTGTTAAAGCTTGATAGATGGTATCACTGATCAGGTGGCCTGCTTGGCGTACACGTGAGCTTGGTACAGTCAGTACTTCATTGAGTAAGTATTGTTGTTTCTGTACATCATATAACTGGTAATGAATCTCAAAAGTATTGGCATCAACCGCCTTAAGTTGTCCAACGACAACATACGGCACACCGGCATTCTGCCAATCACCCGCTTGAACCTGATTAAGGCTTGCAGTAGCCGGCAAATTTTGAGATGCGCTGGTAAAACGACCTGAACGATTCAAGTCGCTTTCCACAATTGGATAGATCGCATTGTCATTTGCAAATGGGATGATCGCGATTTTAGGTGCTTGTTCAGGTGCTTTAGCAATTTCGAGGTGTAATTGTGCGAAAGTTGCTGTTGGAACAACTGTACTAATCGCAGCAAATACTGCTAAAGAGAGGAGGTGTTTACGAGTCTTGTCCATAGTTACAATTACTTGCGTTCGTATTTTTGTGGCTGTTGATTATTTAACATAGTTACATGCTTTGTGCTATTAAAAGCATGTAACGTTAACTATTCATTACTATTTTGCAGTAAAACTTGAAGTAAAGCTTCTTGCTTCACGACGGGCGGTTGGATCATCTGGCATCGGGTAAGGAGCAGCAGCTCTTACCGCAGCTTCGACACTCGCCTTAACGTCTGGGTCACTCGCTGTTACAACGACAGAAAGTACCGCACCGCTATCGCTTAAAGTCACACGAGCACTCGCACGCTGACCCGATGAGCCAGATGGCATATTCCACGCACGATAGATTTTTTGTTCGAAATCACGTTTCGCAGTTGAAGCAACACGTTTTGCATCCGCTTTTTTCTGGGCAGCTTCCTGCTCAGCTTTTTTAGCGGCTGCAGCTTTGGCATCTGCTTCAGCCTCAGCTTTACGTTTCGCATCTGCGTCAGCTTTTGCCTTCGCATCGGCCTCGGCTTTACGTTTCGCATCTGCATCAGCTTTTGCCTTGGCATCTGCATTTGCTTTACGTTTCGCATCTGCATCAGCTTTTGCCTTGGCATCTGCATTTGCTTTACGTTTCGCATCTGCGTCAGCTTTTGCCTTCGCATCGGCCTCGGCTTTACGTTTCGCATCTGCGTCAGCTTTTGCTTTGGCATCAGCATTTGCTTTGCGTTTCGCGTCGGCCTCAGCTTTAGCCTTGGCATCAGCTTCGGCTTTACGCTTCGCATCTGCGTTGGCTTTTGCTCGCGCGTCGGCCTCAGCTTTACGTTTTGCATCTGCTTCAGCACGTGCCTTGGCATCAGCTTCGGCTTTACGCTTCGTATCTGCGTTGGCTTTTGCTCTCGCGTCAGCCTCAGCTTTACGTTTTGCATCTGCTTCAGCACGCGCCTTGGCATCTGCCTCAGCTTTGCGCTTGGCATCCTGTTGCGCTTGAAGTTTTGCATTTTCAGCAGCTTTTTGCTGTCTTAATTTCGCATCTTGTTCCGCTTTTTGGCGTGCTTTGGCTTCAGCCTCGGCTTTGGCATTTTGTTCAGCTCTACGCTTCGCATCTGCTTCTGCTTTGCGTTTCGCTTCAGCGTCCGCACGTTGTTTCTGTGCTTGAGCATCTGCAAGTTTACGTTGTTCTTCAACTTGCTGTGCACGAGCAGCTTCATCTGCTTTGCGTTTTTGCTCAGCAAGTTTGGCTTGCTGTGCCTGTTCAGCTTTTTGCTTTTCAGCCGCAAGTTGTTGTGCAGTTGGTGGCGGAGGTGTTACAGGAATATTTTCAGGAAGTGTTGTATCCACGATAGGGCTTTGCACTTCTTCTGCCTGATGTTCAGCAGAGACTTGTTGTTCGGGTTGTTGTAATGACTGTGGTAAATCTTCTGGCTTCACCAAAATAGTGGTCAGTTTTTTAGGTTCTTCAGGGGGTTTACTCAAGCCTAAAAACAACAAGCCAACAATTGCGATTGCATGAACACCGAGGGTAAAACCCAGCGCAATCGCATTTTGCTTAAAAGGTGGCTCTTGAAATTTTTTCATAGCTTATTTTAACGGCTCTGTCAGTAAACCAACTTGAGTAAGACCAGCTTCTTGTAGACTTGCCATCAGTGAGACGACTTCACCATAAGGGCGCGATTTATCACCATTCACCAATACAGTCAGTTGTTTATTGTCCTGCTCGGCTTGGGTCTGAGCTTCACTTAGTACAGCTTCAAGCTGTTCTAGAGAAAGAGGATCACTGCCTTTGTGTTCTTGATATTGCAAAAAGATATTACCATCTTTACCAATGGTGACCATCGCTGGCATATCTTTTGATTCAATTGGATGATTATTGGCTTGTGGCAAATCTACTTTAATGCCGCTGGTAATCATGGGTGCAGTCACCATGAAAATGACCAAGAGCACCAACATGACGTCGATATAAGGAACCACATTCATATCGCTTTTGAGCGGTTTTTTAATCCGCTCAAAACGTCCAGATCGTTGAATCGCCATTATGCATCTTCCTGTGTCGTTCCAATCGCTTGACGCTGTAAAAGGGCAACCATTTCTTCTGCAAATAAAGCACGATCTGAATAGATTGATTCACCTTTAGCGGTAAAGTGGTTAAACGCAAGTACCGCAGGAATTGCTGCAAATAAACCAATCGCAGTTGCAATGAGGGCTTCTGCAATACCAGGTGCAACTGTTGCCAAAGTCACTTGGTCAACGGCAGCAAGGCCGATAAAGGCATTCATAATCCCCCATACCGTACCAAATAAGCCGATATAAGGTGCAACTGAACCAATACTAGCAAGTGCACCCAAGCCGACTTCTAAACCACCTTGGTCACGGCTTAAACCAACACGCAGGATACGTTCAGTTCCTTCGATGGTTTGATTGGTGTCTGCTTTACGTTTTTGCAACTTAAAGAACTCACCTAGGCCTTGGTAGAAAATATCTTCTAGACCACGACGTTTAGAGTTCAATTGTGCATTATTATAAAGCGTGTTTAATTCGGCACCTGACCAGAACATTTTTTGAAAATGCTCATCCTCTTGTCCTGCTTTTTTAAAGCCCATATATAATTTGGCAATCAGATACCAGCTATAAATTGAAGAGAGTAGCAGGATCAGCATGACCAGTTGTACAACAGGACTTGCTTGTAAAATTAGGTCAGAAATATGCAGGGAAGATTCTAAGTTAGTTGCCATAAGTTGCTGTGCCGAAAGTTTATTTTAGTCCTGTGCTAATTCTTTTTGAATCAGATCACGAATTTCATCAGGAAGTCTACGTGGCATTAACTCTTTGTTTAAACATGCCAACACAACCTCACCTGAAGCCAGCAAGATTTCACCACGATAAATATTTTGTTGCAACACAAAAGATGCGGCTTTACACGAAATAACACGTGCTGTAACGGTAATTAAATCATCCATTAATATTGGGCGTACATATTTAACAGCGATTTGATGTACAACGAAGCTGTAATCTTTTTGGTGCCAGTAGTGATCAACACCAGCTGCACGTAGCCATTCGGTACGGGCACGCTCCATAAAACGGATATGATTGGCATGGTAAACGATACCGCCTGCATCTGTATCTTCGATATAAACGCGAATGTTGAACTCAAAATGATTTGCCATGATAAAAATCCATTCTTGAAACGAGGTGTTGATGAATGTCGCAGTTTAGCATATTGATTTTTGGGGCAAATGGCACAACAGATCAAGCAAGCTATTTGCTTGAGTTTTTATCTAAGATTAAAGTCCGCGTTGCGTAATCTTCTAAATGTTCGGCAAAATAACCTGCAACAATCAAGGTTTTTAGCGGATCATCTTTTACTTTGTTGTATTGAATATAATCTTTCACGCTGTCGTATAGCATGCATAAACCTAAAAAACCAACTGCAAAAATGATAAATACTAACCATTCAGGAGCTTGGTTAAATAAGTAAAAGGAAATGCCGAGCATACACCAACTGATCAATAAAATTGCCAAGTTTTTAAAGGTCAATATAGGTTTGCGAGGTGGGCGGTGTGTCTCGACAATCTACTTTAGATCATCTTGAAAGCATAAAGAAATAAAGATTGCAGCGTTCGTAAGGTCAAAGGAAAGCGTTGTGAGTGACCAGTCCAGATGTGAAGTGATGTTGAATTGTTCAAGCTGCTCACTCGAAAGGGAAACAGCCTGTTGTTTTGAATCGATAAGTTGGTAAGAGAGTGACAATGCAGAGTGAGCTTTAATAAGCGCATCTAAACAATGTCTTTGCTCTTGGCTATATTCCGAGAACTTAATATATCGAGGTAATACTTCGATAGGCGGTAAATCAGAAATAACATCATGATACGATGCTTTGATTCTTTCTATAAGTTGTAACTCATCAGCAGTTGGATTCATTATTTATCCGACTATGACTCAGGTGGCGTCATCCCAAATTGTAAATACGCCATATTGGTTGCAATACGGCCACGTGCAGTACGCATCACATAACCTTGCTGGATTAAATAGGGTTCAATCACATCTTCAAGCGTTCCACTATCTTCAGCCATGGCTGCGGCCAAAGCTTCCACACCTGTTGGTCTGCCTTCAAAACGTTCCAATAACATACTGAGATAACGACGATCGAGTGTATCTAAACCAGCTTTATCGACATTAAGCATGTCTAAAGCACGTTGTGCCATATCTTGAGTCACTTCGCCTGTACCTTTCACTTGCGCATAATCACGCACACGACGTAATAAACGGTTGGCAATACGTGGGGTGCCGCGGGCACGACGGGCAATCTCTGTTGAGCCTTCTTTGGTAATCGGGACATCCATCAAGTTAGCTGAACGCGTCACGATATGGGTCAGGTCTTCAACTGAATAGAACTCTAAACGCTGTACAATCCCAAAACGGTCACGTAACGGAGAGGTGAGTAGACCTGCACGTGTTGTGGCAGCAACTAAAGTGAAGGCGGGTAGATCGAGCTTGATTGAACGAGCAGCAGGGCCTTCACCAATCATAATATCGAGTTGATAGTCTTCCATGGCTGGATAGAGAATCTCTTCGATCACGGGTGAAAGACGATGAATCTCGTCAATAAATAGCACATCACCTTCTTCCAGATTGGTCAGCATGGCAGCTAAATCACCAGCACGTTCTAATACAGGGCCAGAAGTTGATTTTAAATTACCGCCCATTTCTCTTGCGATAATATTCGCCAACGTGGTTTTCCCTAAACCTGGAGGGCCAAAGATCAAAGTATGATCTAGGGCTTCACCACGACCACGCGCTGCACCAATGAAGATTTCCATTTGCTCACGAACCACAGGCTGACCAATATAGTCAGCCAATGAGGTCGGACGAATGGCACGATCAAAATGATCTTCAGGTTTTTCTGTTCCGCTAATAAGACGATCTTGCATATATCTATTACTTCATCATGGATTTAAGCGCAGCACGGATAATGTCAGCAGATTCAGTATATTCTGCTTTAACTGCTGCCACTGCTTTTTGTGCTTCTGCTGGTTTATAACCTAAGGATTGCAAAGCAGCTTCAGCTTCGGCAACTGGTGAATTTGCCATAAATTGAATTTGAGCAGCAGCATTTGTCGTACTGCCAGTTGAATGTGCTAAGGCTTTGAAACGATCGCGTAATTCAATCATTAATCGTTCAGCAGTTTTTTTGCCTACACCCGGAACTTTAATTAGCGTATTAATATCATCATGTTCAATTGTGTGGATGAGCAGTTCAACACTTAATGTCGATAGAATGCCCAAAGCCATTTTGGGGCCAACGCCATTCACTTTGAGTAGGGTACGGAAAATGGTTTTTTCCTGAGCATCGCTAAAGCCATACAGTTGCTGAGCATCTTCACGAACAACCAAATGCGTCCATAAAGTGACTTTCTGTCCCTTTTGTAATTGGCAAAATGTCGAAAGTGGTGTGTCAATTTCATAGCCAACGCCATTTACATTGAGTAATACGGTTGGGGCTTCTAGGGCAAACACTTCGCCAATTAAACATCCGATCATGAGTTAAATTTCACTATTTTTAAAAACAATTTAGTTTGGGTATAAAAGGCAAGGGTGCCAACTCATCTAGTGGCTAAAAGAACCCTATCTTATTGCCTTGCAGCTCTTGCGCCAAGCTATAAGCCTGATGATCCGAAAACTTACTAATAATATCGAGAACTTGCATAATATTATTATAGTGGTTGTTTTGCAGATTTACCCCTGAATGTTGCAAAATTGACATCAACCGCTGTTCTTTGAAGCTTAAGGTCTTATGCGGCATGGTCAATGGGATAAAAGCGTCCAAAATCGTTTGTAGACTTTGATGGGCAATAATTTCTAAGCCAGATTTTTGAGGATGCTCAAAAATACGGTCTCTGGCCAGATTTTTTGCCGTTTGAATGCCTGCTTCAATATCCGGTGAGCAATATTGTAATAGGCTGCCTTTGAGCTGACCGGTTAAAATCTCATAATGATGTTTGGCAAAAGCCGTGGTCACCTCATCGACTAAGCGCTTCATCACACGACCGCGTAAAGCTGCAATTTTTTGCTGCCAAGTGGTATGTGGTAAATGGAGTTCTTCTGGATAACCATAATCGGCAATCAGATTTAGAAAAATCGGTTCAACTTCGGCATAGTTGAGCATATTGAGAATGATGCCATCTTCTAAGTCGATTAGCGCATAACAAATATCATCGGCAGCTTCTAATAAATAGGTCAGTGGATGACGGCAATAGTGATAGTCACCAAGCTGAATCAGACCGAGTTGTTCTGCCAGCTGTTTTAAAATTTCTTTTTCAGATTGATAGCAACCAAACTTTGCCCGTTGATGTGAGGGCATATCACCTTGTTCTTCGATGGTTTTAGATAACCACGGATATTTTAAGTAAGCACCGAGTGTTGCACAGGTTAAGCGCATACCACCATCATCGGGATGGTAATCAATACGGCTGAGTAGGCGAAGTCCTTGTGCATTGCCTTCAAACTGGCGTACATCGGCTGCTTCTTCAGGTGTAAGTCTGGTCAAGAAGTCACGATGCGATGCATCATCAAACCATTCACGAATCGCATATTCGCCAGCATGACCAAAAGGTGGATTACCAATATCATGTGCCAGACAGGCTGCTTGGATAATCGCACCCACATCTGCTGGGGAGATCCACATCGGTAATTCATCTTTGATTTTTTCTGCGGCCAACATGCCGAGTGAACGCCCAATACAAGACACTTCTAGCGAGTGTGTGAGGCGGGTATGAATCCCATCATGTTGAGTCAGTGGGTGAACCTGTGTTTTTCTATTTAATTGACGGAAACTTTGAGAAAATATAATTCTGTCATAATCTTTGTGGAATGGGCTTCGAGCCAATTCAGTACTACTTTTTTTACTACCTAAACGAATTGCAGAAAGCAATTCTACCCAACGCATTTGTTCCATTCATCATTATTCACTACGAGTTCAGGATCATCATGCCAAAAAAAAGATTAAAGCACTAGAGTAGGGCGACATAAGTTGTCTTGGATCAGTATGTTGTCGTTTATAGTTTTGTATTCAATCATAATTTAAGGCATTTATTTGCTCACATATATGGCTTTTAAAGGTGTTGATGGTGGGGTAAAAGAGTCACTTGCAAGCAATGAGCAATTCTTTTTTTAGTTTGGTATTTCCACAAAAGAAGAATTGCAAACAAGAAATATGATTTATACAGCAGGCTAAATGAATTGTTACGAATAAAGTAAAATAGATAAAGCTACAAGAAATTAAGCCATTTGCAGTAGAAAACTCTGATTTTTAAGATGGATATAGCTAGCTGAAATGAGCCTTTCACAGTAGAATATGCGCTCTTTCATAAGTCACATTGTGGTAGGTTCGTTAGACCCACCCGTGGAGCCAAAGTCAACATGTTTATCGTGGCCGGTGCATCAGCACATTCTTCTTTCAAGAAAGCTCAACTCTTAAACCGATTAACGTCAATGAGTTCTGTTCAATCTTTTGACAGCCAGTGGGTTTATTTGTTTGATCAAGCGCTCAACGAGCAGCAACATCAATCGGCATTACAACTTTTAAACGATGGTCAATCTTTCGAACTTCGCCAAGCTGCAAGTGATGAAATCCAGATTTTAGTGACACCGCGTGTGGGGACAATCTCGCCGTGGTCATCTAAAGCAACCGATATTTTCCAAAACTGTAATACACCTATTCACCGTTTAGAGCGTGGTCTGTTATTTACACTTAAAGGTGTGAAAGAGATTTCGAACGAAGTGAAATTGGCCTTACATGACCGGATGACAGAGAGTGTTTTTGCTCAAATTGATGATGCAAAAGCTCTATTCTCAGAAACAGCGCCGAAGCCATTGAACTCAATTGATATCTTGGGTCAAGGAAAAGAAGCACTAGTCAAAGCCAACAATGAGTTTGGCTTTGCTTTATCTGAGCAAGAAATTGATTACTTAACCGAAGCATTTACCAAGCTTGGTCGTAATCCAAACGACATCGAGTTGATGATGTTTGCACAAGCAAACTCTGAACACTGTCGTCATAAAATCTTTGGTTCTGAATGGACAATTGATGGTGAAAAACAACCATTATCATTGTTCCAAATGATCAAGAATACTTATAAAGAATCACCAACTGATGTGTTATCAGCCTATAAAGATAACGCGTCTGTGATCGTGGGTTATGACACCATGCGTTTTTATCCGAAAGCGGATGAAAATGGTCACTTCGTTTATAAATATAAGAGCCAAGCTGCTCATATTTTAATGAAGGTTGAAACACACAACCATCCAACTGCAATTGCTCCATTTGCAGGTGCTGCAACAGGTTCGGGCGGTGAAATCCGTGATGAAGGTGCAACAGGTCGTGGTGGTAAACCAAAAGCAGGTTTAACTGGCTTTACGGTTTCAAACTTAAATATTCCTGGTTTTGAACAACCTTGGGAAGATAACTACGGTAAACCTTCACGTATGGCATCGCCATTACAAATCATGATCGAAGGTCCATTGGGTGGTGCTGCGTTTAACAACGAATTCGGTCGCCCAGCATTAAATGGTTATTTCCGTACTTTCGAACAGAATGTCAATGGTGAAGTGAAAGGCTTCCATAAGCCAATCATGATCGCTGGTGGTTACGGTAACATTCGTCCTGACCATGTTGAAAAAGATGCGATTCAACCGGGTGACTTGCTGATTGTATTGGGCGGCCCTGCAATGTTGATCGGTCTTGGCGGTGGCGCAGCGTCTTCTGTAGACAGCGGTACCATGGGCGAGAGCTTGGACTTTGCTTCGGTGCAACGTGAAAACCCGGAAATGGAACGCCGTTGCCAAGAAGTCATCGATACCTGCTGGCGCTTAGAAGACTTTAACCCAATCGTGTCTGTACATGATGTGGGTGCGGGTGGTGTATCTAACGCCATGCCAGAACTTGTGAATGATCATGAGCTGGGTGCTGTGCTTAACCTGCGTAAAATTCCATCATTAGAGCCAGGTATGAGCCCGATGGAAATCTGGTCAAATGAAGCGCAAGAACGTTATGTACTTGCCATTCGCCCAGAGTCTTTAGAACAGTTTGAAGAAATTTGTGCACGTGAGCGTTGTCCGTTTGCAGTACTTGGTGAAGCGACTGAAGCGCGTCACTTAACGGTTGAAGATCCTTTGTTTGAGAACAAGCCTGTCGATATCCCAATGCAGGTGATCTTAGGCGGTACACCGCGTATGCAACGTTCGTATGAAACGATTGAGCGTACAGGTAACGACTTTGATGCTGCGAAAGTTGATTTAAAAGATGCGATTTTCCGCGTATTGAAAAATCCAACAGTTGCTTCTAAATCATTCTTGATCACCATTGGCGACCGTTCGATTACCGGTATGGTTGCACGTGATCAGATGGTGGGTCGCTGGCAGGTTCCTGTTGCAGATGCAGCAGTAACCACCACTAGCTTGCAAGGCTTCACAGGTGAAGCAATGGCAATGGGTGAACGTCCACCAGTCGCATTATTGAATCCTGCTGCATCTGCACGTTTAGCGGTTGCAGAAGCAATCACCAATATTGCTTGTGCCAACATCGAACAAATCAGTGATATCAAACTTTCTGCAAACTGGATGGCAGCGGCAGGTCAAAAAGGTGAAGACCAAGCCTTGTTTGAAGGTGTAAAAGCGATTGGTATGGAAATGTGTCCTGCATTAGGTATCGCAATTCCAGTGGGTAAAGATTCACTTTCAATGCGTACGACGTGGAATGATGGTGAAGACAAGGCCGTGACTTCGCCAATGACAGGTGTGATCACAGCATTCGCACCAGTTCTAGATGTTCGTAAAACATTAACGCCTGAATTGAAAAATTTAGCTGATTCAGTATTAGTTCGTATTGATTTGTCTAAAGGTCAGTTCCGCCTAGGTGGTTCGATCCTTGCGCAAGTGTATAAAGCCATTGGTTCAGTGACACCTGATGTGGATAGTTTTGATGACTTCAAAGCATTCTTTGCCTTGATTCAAGACTGGAACAATCGTGGTGTGATTAAGGCTTACCATGATATCGGTGATGGCGGTTTATTGGCGACTGTTGCTGAAATGATGTTTGCTTCACGCTTAGGTGTTGCATTAGAAAATCAAAAGACTGAAAGTTTATTTGCTGAAGAAATTGGTGCTGTACTGCAAATCACAGCAGCTGATTGGGCACAGTTAGAAGTTGAAGTTGCAGCATCTAGCCTGAAAGATGCAATTGCAGTCGTGGGTCGTGTTAATACAACCGATCAATTGGCTGTGAATGGTTTAACTTTAGAGCGTGCTGAATTGCAACAAGCATGGGCAGAAGTATCGCATCAGATCCAACGCTTACGTGATAACGTTGAGACTGCTGATCAAGAGTTTGCATTAATCGCAGACAAAAACCACAAAGGTTTGATTGCACAAGCAACTTATGACTTGAATGAACCTGTTGAAGCGCCGTTTATCAATACACGTCGTCCTAATATGGCCATCTTGCGTGAGCAGGGTGTTAACGGTCATGTTGAAATGGCCGCTGCTTTTGACAAAGTTGGCTTCAATACCATTGACGTACACATGAGTGACTTACTAGCAGGTCGTGTCAGCTTGAGCGACTTCGAAGGTTTAGTGGCGTGTGGTGGTTTCTCATACGGTGACGTGATGGGTGCTGGTGGTGGCTGGGCGAAATCAGTCTTGTTCAATGCGAAATTACGTGACCAGTTTGAGCAGTTCTTCCATCGTCAAAATACATTCAGCTTAGGCGTATGTAATGGTTGTCAAATGATGTCGCAACTTGCACCACTGATTCCAGGTGCAGAGCATTGGGGCCGTTTCCACCGTAACACTTCAGAAGTATTTGAAGCGCGTGCCGTGAACGTTCGTGTAGAAAAATCAGTTTCTGTATTACTTGAAGATATGCAAGGTTCGATTTTACCAATCGCTGTTGCGCATGGTGAAGGTCGTCTGGTTGCAACTGAACAGCAAATTGCTGCTTTAAATGCTGAGAACCAAGTGATCTTACGCTATGTGGATAGTTTGGGTAATCCAACTCAACACTATCCATTGAACCCGAATGGTTCACCTGAGGCGATTACAGGTTTAACCTCTAAAGATGGTCGTGCAACCGTGATGATGCCGCATCCAGAACGTAACTTCCGTGCTTTACAGCATTCTTGGAAGCCTGAAGATTGGGCAGAAGATGGTGCTTGGTTACGTATGTTCCGTAACGCACGTAAATTTATTGGTTAATTAAAGTCATGAAATAAGCCACCGTCAGGTGGCTTATTTCATTCCGTATAAAATAATCATCAATGGACAAGAAAAATGAAATCAAAAATCCATTTCCGCGAATTTGCACTGCTGATGGCATTACTGATGTCCATCGTCTCATTCTCAATTGATGCTGTTTTACCCGCACTCGGTGAAATTGGTCGTGTTTTTACTTTGCAAAATAGTAATCAGGCGCAATGGGTCATTATCAGTATTTTTTCAGGCATGACCATCGGGCAACTGATTGCAGGACCATTGTCCGATGCAATTGGACGGAAACGGATTTTATTTACAGGTATTGTCATCTACTTTTTAGGAAGCTTATTGTGCTATTCCACTCAAAGCTTTGAATGGTTCTTGGTCGGACGTTTTATTCAGGGTGTAGGTGTTTCTGGACCTTATGTCGCTTCGATTTCGATTGTGCGTGATAAATATAGCGGTGCCCAAATGGCCCGCATCATGTCTCTGATCATGATGGTGTTTATGGTCGCGCCTGCAGTTGCACCGAGCTTGGGACAGTTGATCATCCATTTCTTTGGCTGGCGCGATATTTTTGTGTTGTATATGGTCTATGCCATCGCTGTTGGAGCATGGGTTGCTTTGCGCTTGGAAGAGACCTTAGTGCCTGAGAATCGTCTGCCAATGCGAGTACAAGCTTTTAAGGATGGTTTTAAGGAAGTGGTGAGCAATAAAACTACCATGAGCTATTTGTTGTGTGCAGGCTTTTGTTTTGGTGGATTTATTGGCTATCTTGGAACGTCACAACAAATTTTTATGCAACAATTTGGTAAAACAGGGCAGGAGTTTAGTGCTTATTTTGCGCTATTAGCAGGTGTGATGGGGATTGCGTCTTTTACCAATTCTAGAATTGTCATGAAGTTTGGGATGCGTCCGATTTGTATTTATGGCTTTCTCGGCCTATGTTTAATTTCATTGCTGTTCCTCATCATTCAACTTTCTGGCGTAACAATTTCTTTTTGGATGTTTATGCTGTATGCCTGCATCTTGTTCTTATTGTTTGGAACACTATTTGGCAATCTAAATGCGATTGCAATGGAACCGATGGGGCATGTGGCCGGTATGGCTTCTGCAATTATTGGTGCATCGTCTTCGGTATTATCGCTTATTCTCGCCTCTATTATTGGTCAGTTATATAACGGAACTTTAATTCCAATGACCTGTGGTTTTGTGATTTTATGTGGTTTGGCATTTGCGCTGACCATATATGAAAAACGACAGTTAACTAAATTAGCAAGTTAAATCTTATAGTTCTATTTTTGGACTGAAATATAAAAAGCCATCATGAGATGGCTTTTTATATTTAGCTTTTGATGCAACTCATTAATGCATCACGTGCCCTGAAACCACCGCTAATAGATGATGCGTAGATTGTTTTCCCTTTCAGTAGAATTTCCATTGCACCAACATCATCCAGATTAGATGCTGTTTGTACCATAGTGACTGGGACAAGTAAGATCCCTTTCGTGTGGCTAGGAATGAGTGTTGCCTCAGTTAAAGTTTCAGATTGATCCGTACGCATCACAATGTCGAGTTGTTGATTATTGGTTGTTGTTGGTATATGAGGGCCTGTAAATACCAATGCTCCAGTACTTTTTTCTGTAGGACCGAACAGGGTGAGTTGGCTTAAATCAGAATTATAAGTAACAGCGCATCCTCCTTTTCTGCCACGATGTTTAGAAAGAAACCATATTCCATGTTCACCTTGATAAATTTGTTTCATGTTTCTTGGTGTCGAAGATGAATGATGCGGATTTGACTCCATTTGTTTAAGGTGTGCTATTTCATTTGCATAGAGAAGAGTAGATTTTGTTAACGCACTAAAAGTGAAAATTAAGGTCATCAGAGGTTTATGAGGCATATAAGTACTCTTTGCTTTGGATTCTAGTTTTTTTAAATTTTATTGATTCGCTTTAAAATCTAATTGAGCGAATCATGGGATATTTGACTGAGCGTTATATATCCTGATTGATCGGTTATATATTTTTTTAACCTTGGTTAAAAGATCATAAGATGATCAATAGTTAAAATTGTCCTATGATGTTAATTATTGAACGCTGATATGTTATAGAGGATGGTTTTTGATTCATGTTGCTTTTATTTAAAATGACAAAGTTATGAAAAAAGTTGTCCCTGTGGTTTTAAGACATAAAAATCATGGTGTAGAAATACTGGCTTTTCATCATCCGCTTGCTGGGACTCAACTAATTAAGGGAACAATCGAACAAGATGAGCAATATGAACAGGCTGCAATTCGTGAGTTGTTTGAAGAATCGGGATTGATTGCTCAGCCTAATTCTAAGTTTATGGGCAATCTCATACTTAGCTTTAATCAGCAAGATTGGTATTTCTATTTATGTGAGCTAAAGAGTGAGTTGGCTGAAACGTGGCTACATCATTGTCAGGATGATGGTGGTTTAGACTTTAGGTTCTTTTGGTATTCTTTAGATCAACAACCAGATGATCATTGGCATGAAACTTTCAGAGAGGCATTGAATTTCATAAATAATCACATTGCAGGAGAAATATAATTTAGTGAAAAAATTAAAAAATGTTGTCTATGTATTGGCCGAAAAAATCACAAATCGCCACCATGATTATGATGGGTTTTGGGGTATAGGTGTTCTTTATTCGGATTGTTTACTGTACAAGACGATGAGAGTCGAATTAGATTTACTCAATCAAACGTCTAGTTTAGAAACCAAATATTCGATTCATCTTTTGAATAATTTAATAAAAATGCTGATGTTCTATTTAGATAAAAATAATTTAAATTTAGAGCAGTTAAAGTCTGTAAAAATCATAATTGAGTATGATCTTTCGCAAAGAAATGTATTGTATGGAGATTTTTACAGTGTCGAGGTGAAGATCATGACCATTTATGATCGAATCTATAAACAAGAACGTTATGGTTATTGTTTTCCTCACTTGATGTGGGATCGCGAAAAATGTGGTTTATCTGACACGATCTCACCGAGTGCCATGCATTTTTTGAAAAATTATTTCTATAAGAATAAATAAATGATGAATAATCAGCATTTTTAAGCTTCAAGATCAATTTTCAGTGGCCCAATTCTTGCTTCTTATATTTTGAAAATGAACAAAATATGAGAAATCGGATAATGAAACATGAAAATTATTTAAGAACATTGCATACAAAAGATAAGGGTTGGTTCTGGTTTGGCTTAACTGTGTTTATCCAATTGCTTTTTATCGTCGTGAGTTATCTCATCATCAATATTTCACTTTGATTGTTCAGCTTTTATAACGTTATGATTGAAGTCTGATCTACGTGTATTTGAGCTAATTAAACGATGCTAAAACTGATTTATTACGTGCCAGAATCTCATCTGGAAGCTACCAAACAAGCGGTTTTTGAAGCAGGAGCAGGCGGTATTGGTAATTACGAACATTGTGCTTGGCAAGTCAAAGGCATTGGACAATTTAAGCCCGTAAAAGGTGCAAATCCTTTCTTAGGGCAATTAGATGAATTAGAGCAGCTCGAAGAATGGCGAGTTGAAACTATTGTCTCTGAAGAAAAGGCCAGTGCTGTGGCAAAAGCTTTAAAGGCAAGTCATCCCTATGAAGAACCTGCTTTTGAGTTTATTCAGATTTTAGATATTCAATAAACTTTATTCTTTTCTAAGCATACTGCTTTGAATCAACCGAGCGATATCTGTTGTTCGTGCGCGAATCAGTTCTGCTGCATTATGACAAGCATCTTCTAGACTGATTGGGCCTGAGGTTAATGAAAATGCAGCCGTAATGCCATGTTCATATAAAGCTTGATAGTTTTGCCCAAGTGTTCCGGCAATCACAATCACAGGGATATTGGCGGCTTGTGCAATTTTAGCGACGCCAAAAGGTGTTTTGCCGTTTAAAGTCTGTTCATCAAACTTTCCTTCACCTGTAATCACCCAATCAGCTCCTTGGATTTTGGCAGCAAGTTGATTCAGTTCTGCAATGACTTCAACTCCAGATCGAAACTCAGCCTTTAAGAATGTTTTAGCAGCAAAACCAAGTCCGCCTGCGGCTCCTGCACCAGCTTCATTACGTTGATCGACGCCAAGCGATTGTGCTGTGACATCGGCAAAATGGGCGAGGGCTTGATCTAGCTCCAATACTTGATGAGGTGAAGCGCCTTTTTGTGGTCCAAAAATATGTGAAGCACCATTTGGCCCACATAAAGGATTGGTCACATCTGCAGCTAATAGGAATTGGGTTTGTTTAATCCGTGGATCAAACTGATCTAAATTGATTTCAGCTAAGTTTTGCAGGGCAAGACCACCAGCAGGTAATATCTGATGATCTGCATCTAGAAATTTGGCACCTAATGCATTGAGTAAACCTGTACCTGCATCATTGGTTGCACTGCCGCCAATCGTTAGAATGATTTCCTTAGCACCTGCATCTAATGCAGCGAGAATCAGTTGTCCAGTACCATATGTACTGCTATGACATGCATCGCGTTGTGATGGTTGAAGCAGTTGAATACCACTGGCTTGTGCCATTTCAATGATGGCGATCTTTTTAGCATCTAACCAGCCCCATTTTGCCAGTACAGGTTCACCAAGAGGGCCTTGTACCATTTGCTCACGCCATTGCCCTGAACAAACCTCTAAGACAGCCACGATAGAGCCTTCACCACCATCTGCCATTGGGCATTGAATGATTTCTGCATCAGGAAAGACTTGTTGCCAAGCTAAAGAAATTGCTTGAGCAATATCGTGTGCAGATAGGCTATCTTTAAATGAATCAGGGGCAATCACAACTTTCATAAATTCTTTGCAATCAAATTTTAATCTAACTTGAGCTTAGTCTGTCCGATGTTGAATATCTAGATAAATGACGAAAATAAAAAAGCCACTAAGTTGAGCAACAAAGTGGCTGAGTTTAATCAACGACTATTGCATTAATTAAACTGAGAAAAATCAGGTTTACGTTTTTGCATAAAGGCTTGTACTGCTTCCATCATTTCAGGTGAGCGAACACGTTGCATAAAGATTTCAGCTTCATCATCAACACACTGAATGATTTCAGCCAAGTCTTGCTTCATTAGTGCCTTACTTTGTTTGATCGACGCCAATGGCAATGCAGCTAAATGTTGAGCTGTTTGCTGTGCGGTAGCATAGACATTTTCAACCACGTCATTTACCAGATTGGCTTTCACCGCAGTTGCTGCATCAAACTTCTTCGCAGTAAATAGCAACTCAGCTGCTTTCTGGTAGCCCGCTTGTTTGACTAATAAACGACTTGCAGCACCTTCAGGAGACAGGCCAAGGCTGACAAATGGAATTTGGAACAGGGCGGTATTATCTGCGAAAACGAGGTCAGCATGTAATAGCAGCGTTACACCAATACCAATTGCTACACCTTTGACCGCAATGATCAATGGCTTAGAAAAACGTGCAGCAGCTTTTAACAATACAAATGGAGGTTGATCGCCAGCTTTACCTTCATGTGGCTTTTGGATAAAGCCCATAAAGTCTTTCATGTCATTACCCGCGGTAAAGTCTTGTTCTGCACCACGGAAGATCACCACACGAACGTCTTTATCCGCATCTGCTTCATCCAAAGCTTTTGCGATCCAAAGATAAAGTTCGCCATAGAGTGCATTTTTTGCTTCTGAACGGTTAATGGCTAAGGTGAGTACGCCATCTTCTAAATTTGCTTGCAAATGTTGATGAGGTTGTTGAATACAGCTAAGTGTCATCGTACTATCCTTGCTTTAATCCAGATTGATTTTAAGTGCCCTCATTATGTCGCATATTTATTAGAATGGCGCAACTGATGAGTTCACAAAAAAGTGAAATTAAGCCTATGTACACATTTGACTATCTTGTTTTTATTGGACGCTTCCAGCCATTTCATTTTGCACATATGCAAACCATTGAAATTGCATTACAGCAAAGTCAAAACGTGATCTTGGCTTTGGGTTCGGCTCAATCTGAACGGAATATCAAAAATCCTTTTCTGGCGATTGAGCGTGAGCAAATGATTTTGTCGAACTTTTCTGAGCAAGATCAAAAGCGAATTCATTTTGTCCATGTGGTCGATGTCTATAACGATGAAAAATGGGTTAAACAAGTTAAAGATTTGGTCAATGCGGTCATTCAACCCAATGCGAAAGTGGGGTTGATTGGTCACTTTAAGGATGAATCTTCGTATTATTTACGCTTATTTCCTGAGTGGCAGATGGTGGAACTGGATAGTTTAAAAGATTCAATTTCAGCTACGCCAATGCGTGAAGCTTATTATCGTGGCGAGATTCAAACTGAATTTTTTCCTGAAGGTACAATCCGGTTTCTGAGTGAATTTCAAAAGTCATCGATCTACGCTGAATTACAGAAAAAATATTTGACGGATGATCGCAGTAATATTGAATAATTTAATTGACGTTTTTTAACTCGTTGATCAGGAAATCAATCAAAACACGGAGATGAAAAGATTCGTGTTTTTTAGATGGATAAACCAAAGAAAAAGGGCGGGATGCACCAGAAAATTCAGTTAATACTTCAACAAGCGTATGATTTTCGATTTCCTTTTCAACAATAAAACGATAGGTCTGTAATAAACCTGCACCATGCTTGGCCAGGGTAACCGTGCCTAAGATATCATCCAAACAACGTATTTTTGCAGTCGTTACATATTCTACAATTTGGCGATTTAGATTGAATAGCCAAGGAACATTTTTGCCTGTGCTAGGTAATACAAACTGAATACATTGATGATGCTGTAAATCCTCAAGGTATTGAGGGGTACCAAATTGCTTTAGATATTCTGGTGATGCAACTACGATCAACTCAGCTTGTTCAAGTTGACGTGCAATCAGATTCGAATCAGCGAATTGCCGGCCACGAATCGCTAAATCATACCCTTCTGCTATAAAGTCCACATTTTTATTGGTGAGTTGTACATCAATTTCAATTTTTGGATATTGTTGTGAGAATTTTGCCAGTAAAGGCAATATTCGATAATGCCCATAAGGTGTGGGAACACTGAGTCTGATGAGACCTGTCGGTTGCTGATTTTGATTCTTTAATTGTTGTTCTGCCTCAAGAATTTGATTTAATGCTTGTTTACATTCATCAAAATAGATTTTTCCTTGTGGGGTTAAACGGACTTGGCGTGTCGTTCGGATAAACAATGGAAGGGTTAAATGCTTTTCAAGGCGTGCGATTGAACGACTCACAGCCGCTGGACTAACACCTGCATGTAGCGCCGCTTTAGAAAAGCTTTCGTATTCAGCAACTAAACAAAACAGTTCGACGCTGCTAAACATCATTCGTCTAAGTTGCTGTGACATTCATTACACCATGTAAAAAATGATTTGAGTTGTATGCTATTTAAGCACATAAATGTAAATAATAAGATAGCTTCATCCCTTGTGATGGAGTGATTGTATGAAACTATTTTATTCACCAAACGCTTGTTCTTTAGCCCCGCATATTGTTTTAAGAGAGCTTGGAATTCCATTTGAATTGATCAAAGTCGATTTACAGCAGCATTTGACGGTATTAGGCGACGATTTTTATCAGCTTAATTCCAAAGGGCAAGTTCCTTTACTCCAGTTGAATGATGAATCATTTTTATCTGAAGGCAGTGTGATTAGCCAGTTTTTAGTGGATCAGGCTGGGCGAAAAGATCTATTACCAGAAATCAATACACCTCAACGTTATCAGGTACTGGCGTGGATGAATTTTATTGCCTCAGAAATTCATAAGGCATATACGCCTTTTTTTCATGACAGCTATGCTGATCAGCGTAAAGCAGTATTTAGCTCAATATTAAATAAGCATTATAGATGGATAGATCAGCAATTAGCTGAGCAGCATTACTTAACTGGACCGGATTTTACGATTGCGGATATTTATCTGTTTGTGGTGACACGCTGGGCAGCATTCATTGAATTGGATCTAACAGATTGCATACATTTGACCAAATTTATGCAGCGAGTTGCCAATCGTGAGACCGTCAAAAATGCGATTGCAGTCGAAGCCGCTTAGCGTATTGATCTCAATAAAATTATTCTAGAAGAGAAAAATCATGCCTTATATTTTGATTCAAATTACCAAAGAGAATGTTTCAGTACAGCAAAAGCAGCAATTGATTAAGGAGGCGACAGAGCTTGTAGTTCGGGTACTGGATAAGGACCCTGCAACCACATTTGTGGTGATTGATGAGGTGAATACAGATAATTGGGGAGTGGCGGGAGAGACAGTATCAATGCTGCGACGAAAGCAACTCGTCCATAATGATGAGGCGACGGGGTAATTATGGTTAACGATGTAATTTCAGCGATCCATTCGCAACTGCATCAATATTTTGATGCTTTATATTTTTGTGATGTGAACCGTTTGCAACAAGTATTTCACCCTGATGCCATTTATATCAATGCAACGGATCATCCTTTGTTAAAACTGGAGATGGCAAGCTATTTTTCTATTGTGGAGAAGCGTATTTCACCCGCTTCTCAAAATGCGCTAAGACAAGATAAAGTGGTTTCCATCAACCTGATTCATGAGCGATTGGCAATTGTGCATGTTGAATGTGCAATTCAGCCAAAATACTTTTATGACGCATTAACATTGATATATGAACATCAACAATGGAAAATTATAAGCAAAGTTTTTCAATATGAAATTCTATAGCTATAAATCCTTTAAGTCTAAACGGAAAGCTGCTTGAGTTTATATTGCTTAAGCATCTTCCCAAAAGATAATTCGATTTGAAAATGGATCGGTAATACTCAGCTCCAATGTTTCCCAATCGGTTTTCTCTACTTGAGGCTTTGCAAATTTATAGTCTTTTGCATCCAATTCTGCATGAAGTAAACTGAGATTTTCCCAATAAATGCGAATCGCACTATGCGGGCTGGCATCACCGAAATGCTCAGATAAATGAATGATACAATCATCTTTGGAAATCTGTAGATAAACAGGGAAGTTATCCCCAAAAGTATGTTGCCAGTCCAATTGGAAGCCCAAATACTCAAGATAAAATGCTTGCGCAAGTTCAATATCAAAAATACGAAAAATCGGGGTAATTGATCCAGATTGCATGCTTATTCCTCTTAGCGAACACCAAACTGTTGAGTCCAATAACTCTTTTGCTTGGCTGATGCGTCGACTGTACAGGCTAGCGCATAATCTGTAAATTTTGGATGCATTAAATTATGACAATGCACTGGACTGGCAAGCCATGTAGCCATCACATCATTTAAATTTTTTTGTCCACGTGCTACGTTTTCACCACCGCCTCGACCTTTAAATTGTGTTTGTTTTAGACGGGTTCTAAAATCTTGACCTGTGCTACTGACATGTCCAAGCACACTGTACTGCGCCATATCTTCGGCATGTGCCAAGGCACTTTGATATAAGTGATTGTTCCATCTAAGTGGTGCAACTGCGGGAAAATGCTGTCCACCACATTGACGTGGATGTTGCCGAATTTCATTAATTGCATCAAGAAGCACTTGTTGATAAGCCGGGTTTTGTAGGTCTTGGCAGCGTATTTCGATCGCTGGTTTTTGAATTTGTGCGACTAAGGAGGCAGAATCTTGAGAAGTCGTCGGTGCATTGGAGTTACATGCCGCTAGAAAAAATAACAAGGATAGGGGCAAAAAAGCATTGGGGTGAGTCATTTTAAATGTCTTTAATTTAATTCTTTTAATCTATTTATCATACGTCAATCGCAAAGCTGAGGGCAATTTGCTTGAATAAAAAAAGCGAGTCTTTAACTCGCTTTTTTGTTACTTAACATGATTATGCGGTTTGTAATACTTTTAAGTCTTCAAGCACTTGTTCTGCATGTCCAGCAGCCTTGACCTTACGATAGCTTTTGACCAATTTCTGGTTATGGAAAATAAACGTTGAGCGTTCAATGCCCATCACTTGTTTGCCATACATATTTTTTTCTTTGATCACATCGAAATGCTTGCACAGGACTTCTTCTTTGTCACTGATTAGATCAATTGTCAGTGCTTGTTTTTCAGTGAAGTTCTGATGTGCTTTAACCGAATCGCGTGATACACCAATAATTTGGCAGTTTAATGCATCAAATTGATCTTTTAAGCAAGAAAAACCTACCGCCTGAGTAGTACAACCAGGGGTTGAGTCTTTAGGATAGAAATAGAGTACCAACCATTCACTGCTAGTCTCAGCCAAATTGATTTCACCTTGTGTGGTGGGGAAAGTGTGATTCGGTAATTGAATATTCTCAGACATTGTTTATCCTTCGATAAAATTAATTTTGTTCAAGCTTAAGGGGTAAAAAAGCATATTCCTCATGATAAACAATATCGCCACGACGTACAGGAATAGCTTTGTTAAAAATTGGTCCATCAATCACGGTGGTGTGGAATTCACCACCTTCACCACATGGGTCAATGCCACGACTTTCTAATTTCTGAATATAGTCTAGGGTTAAAATTTTACCTAGATCTTCCACTTTCATACCGAGTTTAAGATTGACCGTTACAATGACACTTTTAAATCCCAGATTGATAAACTCTTCTACCACTTCTTTATGTGGGCGTAACCACAGTGGCATACCCAATTTTAATCCCACTTGTTGGGTAACACGATCATGCCAACAGCCATGTTGAGGCATATCTAGATCACCGGTCACTAGTACTTCGGCACCGTGTTGTTTGGCTTGATCGAGTAGGGCAATAAATTTACTTTCATAATCAGCCCAACTGGAAGATGCCATATACACTGGCAAACCAATGGCCTCTGCTTGTGCACGGATAATTTCGAGTGGCATTGCATGTGAACGGGAGCGTTGTCCTTGTTCTTCTAACATCATAATTAACCCGATCACTGTGCCTGTTTGCATGGCGTGATATAGGGCGAGAGAACTGTCTTTGCCACCACTAAAAGAGACGATTGATTTTCGTCGTTCGGCATTGCTTTTCCATTGATCCTGCATGATCTTATTCAATTGATTCAAAATAAATGAGATTTTAACAAACTCGATAAAAAAAGCCTGCATAAATGCAGGCTTTGTTCTGAGCAAGATAAGCTTATTTTTTCGGCGCTTGTTGCTGCTGTTGCTGAGCAGCTTTCATTGCTTCTTCAGTGAGCTTTTCTAACTTGCTCACAAGCGGTGCACCTAAGCAAGCTTGTAAATCTTTATTTTGCTGTTGTACAAAACCTAAAGTACTTGGGCTTTTCTTCGCATTGATTGCGCTTTGGATTTCCCATTTTTGTGCTTCAGTTACTTTACCTTGCGCGTCAATTTGACAACCACAGAATTTAGTTACTTCTGCTGCTGTTAATTTGCCGCCTTTCGCAGTTTGGTCTTTACATACATTGACCAACGCTGCTTTTACATTGGTACTTTTATACGCAGTTTGTAATGGATTATCAGCTGCGTGAGTTGCCGTTGCAAATAATGCTGCAGCTGACATCATTGTAGAAAGAATAAGATTTGATTTAGAAAACTTCATATAATGTACCTAATTTTTACCCTATATCGGTTATTCAGCGTAACGCGTTGGATCCGCAATACCTGCTTCGATAAAACCTTGTTGACGTAAACGACAGCTGTCGCATTTGCCACATGCACGTCCTTGAGCATCTGCCTGATAGCAGGATACCGTTTGACTATAGTCTACGCCATGTTCGATGCCTAAGCGTATAATATTCGCTTTGGATAAATGTAACAAAGGTGTTTCAATTTTAAGGGGTTTTCCTTCCACGCCAGCTTTTGTCGCCAGACGAGCCAAATTGGCAAAAGCATCAATAAATTCAGGGCGACAGTCAGGATATCCTGAATAATCAACAGCATTGATCCCAATAACGATGGCAGCAGCGTCAAAAACCTCGGCTGCAGCAAGTGCATAAGATAAGAAAATAGTGTTACGTGCTGGAACATAAGTTACAGGAATGCCTTCTTGTAATTGTTCTGGGACTTCAATGTTATGATCTGTAAGCGCAGAGCCGCCTAAATTGCCCAAATCAATATTAATGACACGGTGTTCTACGCCTGCACGTTGTGCAAGTGCTTTTGCTGCATCAAGTTCAGTCGTCGAACGTTGACCATACATAAAGCTTAGGGCGATACATTCATAATTTGCCTGTGCCCAAGCAAGACACGTTGTTGAGTCTAAGCCGCCAGACAATAATACGATGGCACGAGAACGCATATTATTTTCCATGATTCAACCTAAAAATAAATTTGAGAAAAGCCGATCTATTTTGCAGAACGGATATGGTGAGTATTTTAACGACCAGATTCATCATTCCATAACAGCTTATGCAACTGTAATTGGAAACGAACAGGGAGATGGTCTTCTAAAATCCATTGGGCTAAGTCACGCGCCAAAGCAGGCAGGGCAACAGCACCTTTTTCAACTGCAAAAGCTGGCGAGAACCATACTGTACTCACTTTATCTTGCAACTGGAATTGTTCAAGTTGTTGTTTCGACCACTCATAGTCCGCACGATTACAGATCACAAATTTAATCTGATCATGTGGCGTTAAATAGTCAAGATTGCTGTATAGGTTCCGATGATCTTCTTTAGAGGTCGGTGTTTTTAAATCCAGTACTTTGGAAACACGTGGATCAACTTTAGACACATCTAAGGCACCACTGGTTTCTAGAGATACTTCAAAACCGAGGTCACATAGGCGCTGTAATAAAATCAGGCAATTCGGCTGAGCAAGTGGCTCGCCGCCTGTGACGCAAATATAGGGTGTTTTATGTTGGCTTGCAGTTTCGATAATTTGTTCAAGCGATAAACGCTCACCACCTTCAAAGGAGTAGGTCGTATCACAATAACTACAGCGTAAAGGGCAACCTGTTAAACGAATAAAAACGGTCGGTAGACCAAAGGTATTCGCTTCGCCTTGCAAAGAGTAAAAGATCTCCGTGATGCGTAAACCCGCCGCAGGATCGGAGACAGGAATTGCAGAAGAACGTAAGGAAGCCATAAACAGTTACCACAAACAGTTGCTACACAAGCAGCATGCTACATAAAAAACAAAATCTCTACGACCATGACTGATCGTAGAGATGGGGAACGATCAAGTTCCGCAATAAATATTACAAATTAGTCTTCGCGTAATAAATCGTTCAAGCTGGTTTTAGCGCGAGTTTTCGCATCTACTTTTTTCACGATGATTGCAGCGTAAAGGCTGTAAGTACCGCATTTAGATGGAAGGCTACCCGCAACAACCACAGAACCTGCTGGTACGCGGCCATAATGAACTTCACCAGTCTCACGATCGAAGATCTTGGTTGATTGACCAATGAAAACGCCCATTGAGATGACAGAACCTTCTTCAACAATCACGCCTTCAACGATTTCAGAACGTGCACCGATGAAGCAGTTGTCTTCAATAATGGTTGGGTTTGCTTGTAATGGTTCTAAAACACCACCGATACCAACGCCACCAGATAAGTGAACATTTTTACCGATTTGCGCACATGAACCTACAGTAGCCCATGTATCAACCATCGTACCTTCGTCTACATAAGCACCGATGTTGACATATGAAGGCATCAAAATCACATTTTTCGCTTGGAAACTACCACGACGAGCTACAGCAGGCGGTACAACACGTACACCCGCAGCTTTGAACTGTTCTTCAGTCCAACCTGCGTATTTAGTATCTACTTTGTCATAGAAACGAAGATCACAAGCTTCAATTGGCTTGTTGTCATTGAGTTTGAATGACAGTAAAACTGCTTTTTTTAACCATTGGTGAACAACCCACTCACCATCGATTTTTTCCGCTACACGAAGTGTACCGTTGTCTAAAGCAGTCAATGCTTCTTCTACAGCTTGACGGATTTCTGTTGGGCAGTCCGTTGCGCTATAGTTGGCACGGTCTTCAAATGCTTGCTCAATGATTGTAGAAAGCTGAGACATGATCTTCGTTCTTCCAAAAAAATTTTGAAGATTTTACACTAATTTGCAGCAAGAATCTTTGAAAAAAGTAGTTACAATATATTGTTTTAAATTTAAGCAACAAAACTGTAATAAAAATGGAGACCATTGTTTTTTATCTATAATTTAGGAATACATAATTCATTCGAATTTGTATCAAAAAATAACAAAAAGTAATCAGTTTCTGTATAAAAAGTTAGCGATCATTCTTTTATGCTTATTCCACAAGCAACAATTATACATTTATTTAAATAAAAGCGTTTTTTTGAGGAGACTTCAATGAAAGCTTTGCGTGTTATGTTAGCAGCAGGTGCATTAACAGCGATTGCAGGTACTGCATTTGCAGCAGATGAACAAGTGGTGAAGGAATCAGTTTATGCGTTCCCTTCATACTTAGATCCGGTTTCAGTTCGTGCTGAGGTAGGTACTACAGGCTACGGTGGTGCAATTTCATATCGAGTCAATCCATACGTGAGCTTAAGCCTTGGTTATAATGGTGGTGACATTTCTTGGTCTGATGATCTTAAAGTAAATGGCTCTAAATATGACCTAGATATGGACAATAAAACAGCTTATTTAAATGCTGAGATTCGTCCTTGGGGTACAAGTGCAAATATGTTTGCAAACTCATTATACGTAGCTACTGGTGTAGGTTACTTAGATAATGATTACGCACTTGATCGCCGTGTAGGTCAAGGTCGCAACTTCAGTGTAAACAACACTGATTTTAATGCAACTTCTGACGTTCATATTGCAGGTAAAATGCGTTATAAAGACGATATCGCACCATATGTAGGTGTTGGTATTGCGCCGCAAGTGTATAAAAACATTGGTGTGTTTGGTGAGGTTGGTGCTTACTATACTGGTAATCCAACAGCAACTTTACAAAACGTAAATGGTGGTACAGCTACTAATGGTAGCGGTGCTAGCTTGAATGATGAAATTGCGAAAGAAGAACGCAATATTGAAAACAAAAGTAAATATGAGTGGATGCCAGTTGCAAAAGTGGGTGTGAGCTTCAAGTTCTAATCCATGCATTCAGCATAAAAAAACGAGCTCAATGCTCGTTTTTTTATGCGCTTTAATAAGCAAAACAAAAGGCTCATATGAGCCTTTTGTTTTTTTTGATAATTTATTCTTCTGGATAAGCTACTTTTTTCAGTGCTTTAATATCTGTTTCTGGTGAGCAGAGCGAAATAAATTCATAACCATAGCCACGGAGCAGATGCCCTTTTCGTACCGCAATCCAAGTGGTATTAACACCAAATATATCTGTTTTAATTTGTTGTAAACGATAATCACGCTCCGCATCATAAGCGACATCGTTGACAATCCCGACCCCCATATTCAGTTCAACATAGGTTTTGATGACATCGGCATCGAGGGCTGACATTACAATGTCGGCATGCAATTGTGCATCTTCAAAGGCTTTGTCAATTTTAGAACGGCCTGTAAAACCGCCATGATAGGTAATCAACGGATATTCGGCTAAGACGTCCAAGCTGATTTTATCTAGTTTCGCTAGAGGGTGGTCTTTTGGGGTGATTATGCTATGGTGCCATTCATAATAAGGTACGCTGGCTAAATTATCTTCTGTTGTTAATGATTCGGTTGCAATACCAATATCTGCTTCACCTTGTAGCAGCATTTCTGCAATTTCAACTGGGCTGGCCTGTTGTAAAACCAAATGGACTTTTGGAAATAATTTTTTAAACTGATTCACAATCGGTGGCAGCACATAACGTGCCTGAGTATGCGTGGTTGCAATGGTCAGTGTGCCTTCATCCACTTTATTAAAATCATCGGCTAGACGTTTAATATTGTCAGCATCGACCAACATGCGCTCTACAATGCTTAATAAGGATTGTCCTGGTTCGGTGAGGCCTAATAAGCGTTTACCTTTACGTACAAAAAGTTGTACACCTAATTCATCTTCTAAATCTTTAATGTGTTTACTGACACCAGATTGGGAGGTATAAAGTGCCGCAGATGCTTCAGTTAAATTAAAGTTTTGGCGAACAGTTTCTCGAATAATTCTGAGTTGTTGGAAGTTCATAAAAGTTTTTCCTCATAAGAGGATGGGGCGTGTTTTACCCCATCAATATTATTTTAAGCAACTTGCGTTGTTTGATCTGCGAATAAATGAAGTTGAGCTGCACTGATCCAAACGGTTTGATTTGGTTTGAATTGATGTAAGTTCGCTTCTTCTACACTTAATAAAATTTCGATAGTACGTCCACTACGATCTTGTAATTCCGCCACAACTCGACCTGCAATCCACACTTCACGTAAGAACGTTGCCTCAAGGGTATTGGCTTGAGGTTGGGTATGAATATGTAATTCATTTGGTCGTGCAAATGCAATGACTTTCCCTTGTGGCGCATCTAATAGAGTCGGTAGCTGAATACGGTCATCGCCGATACGGATAATACCGCCAGTATGCTCACCTTCAAAACGATTTGCTTGACCAAGGAAATCAAAAACAAATGGGGTAGCAGGTTTTTCATACACTTCACGTGGTGAACCAATCTGTTCAACGTCACCTTTGTTCATCACGATGATCTGGTCAGCCACTTCTAAAGCTTCTTCTTGATCGTGAGTCACGAAGATCGAAGTAATATGCAGCTCATCATGTAAGGTACGTAACCAACGGCGTAATTCTTTACGTACTTTGGCATCAAGTGCACCAAATGGTTCATCTAAGAGCAGAACACGTGGTTCAACTGCGAGTGCACGGGCTAAAGCAATACGTTGGCGTTGACCACCGGAAAGCTGAGCAGGGTAACGATCTGCCAAGAAACCAAGTTGCACCAGATCAAGTAAGCGTGTCACACGTTTTTTGATGTCAGCTTCCGAAGGGCGTGTTGCACGTGGGCGAACACGTAAGCCAAAGGCAATATTGTCGAAAACAGTCATGTGGCGGAACAGGG
Source organism: Acinetobacter higginsii (assembly GCF_000369525.1). Classification (GTDB taxonomy): domain Bacteria; phylum Pseudomonadota; class Gammaproteobacteria; order Pseudomonadales; family Moraxellaceae; genus Acinetobacter; species Acinetobacter higginsii. The sequence continues at coordinate 1,986,384 of NZ_KB850072.1, read as the reverse complement.
CATAGTGCTGGAAAACAAAACCGACCTGACGTTCACGCACGTGGATGTCTGTTGCATCTTCACCTTCAAGTAAAACCTGACCGCCATCTGCAGATTCTAAGCCTGCAATGATGCGTAATAAGGTAGTTTTTCCGCAGCCTGAAGGACCAAGTAGGGCAACCAATTCACCTTCAGGAAAGTCTAAAGAGATATTTTTCAGCGCATGGAATGCACCAAAGTGTTTTTCAATATTTTTAACTTGAATACTCATGTGTTTATTCCTTAGTGATTCGGCTGATGTTTATTTGCTTGCTCTTGACGTATTTCTAGCCATGTTTTCAAAATCAAAGTGATGATCGCTAAAAATGCCAGTAATGAAGACACAGCAAATGCAGCACTAAAGGTATATTCGTTATAAAGAATCTCGACGTGTAACGGTAAGGTATTGGTTTGACCGCGAATATGACCTGAAACCACAGATACCGCACCGAACTCACCCATTGCACGGGCATTACACAGAATCACGCCGTAAATCAGACCCCATTTGATATTCGGTAAAGTCACTCTCCAGAAGGTTTGCCAACCTGAAGCACCGAGTACAATCGCAGCTTCTTCTTCCTCAGTCCCTTGTGCTTCCATTAACGGAATTAACTCACGAGCAACGAATGGAACAGTAATGAAAATGGTGGCGAGTACAATCGCAGGTACGGCATACAAGATTTTGATGTCATGATCCATTAACCAACTGCCCATCCAGCCTTGTGTACCAAAAATCAGAACCAACATTAAACCTGCAATGACTGGCGATACCGAGAAAGGCATATCAATAATGGTGGTTAAGATGGCTTTGCCTCGGAACTGAAACTTTGCAACCGCCCATGCTGCTGCAACACCAAACACCACATTAATGGGTACTGCAATCGCGGCAGTGAGTAAGGTCAGTTTGACGGCTGACAACGTATCTGAATCGGTTAAGGCATTGATATAAACAGTCAGACCTTGTTTAAATGCTTCAACAAAAACCAAAATCAGCGGTAGGATTAAGCAGCTCAGGAAAAAGATCAGTGCAACACCAATCAAGGTATAGCGAACCCAAGTTGGTTCTCGGGTTGCATCTCGGGCTTGTAATTTGATTGCTAAAGCGTTGCTATTGGTATTTAAGCTCATTGTGCAACTCTCCCTGTGCGACGGCTAGCCCATGCTTGCACCAAGTTAATTAAAAATAAGATGCCGAAAGAGAGGATGAGCATAACCACAGCGATGGTGGTTGCGCCTGCGTAATCATATTCTTCTAAGCGAGAGATGATCATCAACGGTGCAATTTCTGTTTTATACGGTTGGTTGCCTGCAATGAAGATAACAGAGCCATATTCGCCAACACCGCGTGCAAAAGCTAAGGCAAAACCTGTTAGCAAAGCGGGGAATAAAATCGGCAAAATGATTTTGGTAATGGTTTGCCAACGATTCGCTCCTAATGCTGAAGCGGCTTCTTCCAATTCAGTTTCAATATCGCTGAGTACAGGTTGTACGGTACGAACCACGAATGGAAGACCAATAAAGATTAAAGCAAGTGTGATCCCAATCGGGGTATAAGCCACTTCAATCCCAAGTGGAGAAAGATATTGTCCAATCCAGCCTGTTGGGGCATATAAAGAGGTTAAGGCAATACCTGCAACAGCCGTCGGTAGGGCAAAGGGTAAATCCACCAAAGCATCGACAATGCGTTTGCCTGGGAAGTTATAACGCACAAGACACCAAGCCAATAACAAACCAAAAATAACGTTAACTAAAGCGGCAATCAGTGCGGCACTAAAGCTAAGCTGTAAGGATTTTAAAATTCGTTCTGAGGTTAAGATTTCCCATAAGCCATCCCACCCAATCCCTAAAGATTTGATAAATACAGCAGATAAAGGAATAAGCACAATCAAAGACACGTAAGCGAGGGTGAAGCCTAATGAGAGACCAAACCCAGGCAGCACTCGGGAACGCTGCGACATGATATTTCCTCAAAGAGAAATGTTTGCTAAAACAAGCAAATAAATAATGCGAATACTAGAATTACGGAAAGCTGGGGTTAGGCAAATTTCAAATTAAAATTTGCCTGACTCATTCGGACGATAGGCTGCATCTTTTTTTCAGGTAGCAGGTAGTTCAGGATCTCAGGGAAAGGACCAAATCCAGAAGCAACATTGATATGACCAACTTGACCTAAATTGATTGGTGTTAATTTCCATGCTTGCGCGAGTTGCAGTGCATCGACATAACCTAACCAAGGGTCATTTTCACTAATCAATAATGTGGTTGGTACTTCGATTTTCAGCTGTTGAAAATACTGCTTATAGTCAGTCAAGCTATGACGCGCAAAACCTGCTTCACCAAATCGTGCCGGGTTCGCAGGTGCAACCAAAATCAGATTTTTAACTTTTGCTCTGAGTTCTGGGTGTTCAGCCAGCGCAGCAACACTGGTTAAACAGCCAAAGCTATGTGCAACGATTTGAACAGGCGCTGGAGCGGCTGAAACAGTTTTAACAAATTGAGCAACCCATTCACTTAATACAGGTCGATCCCAATGTTGCTGTTGAACGCGAGAGCTAGACATGAGTTGCTGTTGTAACCAAGATTGCCAATGCTGCGCTTCGCTACCACCTACACCTGGAACAATTACGGTATGAATCATGTCCGCTCTCCCTATTTACCCGTTGAGTAAATTATTTCGTTGTGCTGTTGATCTTGACGATTTGGTCAAAGATACCGCCGTTATCAAAGTGTGTTTTTTGTACCTTGGTCCAGCCACCAAATTCTTGATCAATCGTCACTAATTTAAGTGGTTTAAATACGTTGCTGTATTTCTTTAATACGGCCGCATTACGTGGACGGTAAAAGTTACGTGCAGCAATTTCTTGACCTGCTGGTGAATACAGGTAGTTCAAGTAACCACGAGCGATTTGCAAATTGCCTTTTTTCTCAGCATTCTTTTCTACAACAGCCACTGGTGGTTCAGCGAGAATCGATAGAGAAGGGGTAACGATTTCGAATTTGCCTGGTTGTTCACGTACGGCTAGGTAGGCTTCATTTTCCCAAGCTAGCAATACATCACCGATACCGCGTTCAGCAAAGGTTGTGGTTGCACCACGTGCACCTGAATCTAGCACTTTAGTTTGTTTATAAATTTGACGAACAAATTCTTGAGCTTTGGCATCATTACCGCCTTTCTGGTGTTTCGCCCAAGCCCAAGCACCTAAGTAGTTCCAACGTGCACCACCCGATGTTTTTGGGTTTGGTGTAATGATTTCTACACCTGGCTTAACCAGATCACCCCAATCTTTGATTTGTTTTGGGTTGCCTTTACGAACAAGGAATACAATTGTTGAGGTATATGGCGTAGAGTTGTTCGGTAATTTCTTTTGCCAGTCTGCTGGAAGGAGTTTTGCATTTTCAGCGATCTCATCGATATCTGCTGCAAGTGCAAGTGTGACTACATCGGCATTTAAGCCATCAATCACGGCGCGGGCTTGTTTACCTGAACCGCCGTGTGATTGTTTAAAGTCGATGTCCTGACCTGTACGTTGTTTCCAGAACGTACCGAATTGTTTATTGAAATCTGTATACAGCTCACGCGTTGGGTCATAAGAAACGTTTAAGAATTCTTGTGCCGCGAATGAAGAAACTGAGAGTAATGCGGCAATGACGCCGACTTTAACTTGAGAAAAACGCATGGAAAACCCCTTAAAATCTAAATCACTGTTTGGAATATGTACGCAGCATAACGCCAGTTTTTTTGCAAAAAAAATAATTAAAATCGAATTTGTTATGAAAAAAATAGAAATAGATAAAACAGATAAGCTTTGCTGAATTATTGATATATAAGTGATTTTTAATTTTAGGCTTTAATTGTTATACTTATTTAAAATCAATAGCTTATTGGTTTTGGTGATGCTGGCTTATAAAGTGGAAAGGTATCTAGATTATGCAGTGTTATAAAAATGGACAATTAATTGATTCCATCCCTTTATTAGACCGAGCTTTTCATTATGGCGATGGCTGCTTTACCACAGCACGTATTTTTCACGGAATTTTTGAACTAAAAGAACTACACTTTGCACGTTTAAAATTGGCATGTCAGTCATTACAGCTGGATGCAGATTTATCTTGTGTAGAAAAGTCACTTGTACAATTACAGCAGCAATATTCAAATCTCAATGGCACATTAAAAGTCGTGATTAGCCGTGGTGAAGGCGATCGTGGTTATAGTCTGCCATTACATGCGGCTGATGTGTATGTCTGGTATTACCCAAGAGTGACACAGGCTTTTCAGCCTGAGTGGATTGAAAGTGGCATGTTAAATCATGCTTTGGGTTTGAATATGCCGCATTTAGTAGGTTTAAAAACGCTGAATAGATTAGAACAGGTCTTACTCAAGCAAGAAGCTGATCAGCGTGGTTGGTTAGAAGCCCTTGTTAGTGATGTACAAGGTTATATTGTTGAAGGGGTGAGCAGTAATTGTTTTATTCGTATAAATGATCGATGGATTACGCCTGAACTTCGTTATAATGGCGTCCACGGTGTGATGAGAGCCAAAATCTTGTCGAGAATGCAGCAATATCAGATTGAATGTGAGCAGCGGTGTATCGATATGAATGAGATTGGCCATATCCAAAGTTTATTTTTTTGCAATGCGTTACATCCAATGAAAGCGGTTGTTCGATTTAATGATCAGGCCTTAGCGCAGCAACCCTATCTTGATTTATTTGAAACTTTAAAACTTAGCCAGATTGATTAATATGCCAAAGCCGCCAAATTCCAGCAAAAGTAAGAAAAAGCCCAAAGCGAAACCGAAATCTAGATTTTCTTTTTTTAAAGCCTTTTTGATCGCCATTGTTATTTTTGTATTGGCGATCTTTGGCGTTATATGGTCGAGTTTATTTAAAAATTACCCTGTAGACAGTAAAAAACAGCTTTTGGTGATTTCTTCTGGTGATACCTATTCACGCTTTATTGATCGTTTAGCCAAAGAAAATAAGGTGAATTTTCCAATAGTTTTAAAGCTGTATCAGAAGTTTATGATTCATGACACCATGAAAGCGGGCGTTTATGAAATTATAGAAGGCATGAGTATTCGTCAGGTGATGGATATGTTGTCTGATGCAGATAATGCACAGATGAACCGTATTCTAGTGATTGAAGGAACAACTTTTTCACAGTTGATTCAGAGTCTAAGAAAAGACCCAAATGTCACCAATACTTTGCTTGATCTTCCGCACAGTGAATTATTAAAACAATTAAATATCTCATATACGCATCCAGAAGGCCTATTTGCGCCTGATACTTACTTCTTTGCCAAAGGCGAGACCGATAAAAAAATCTTAACCGATTTGTATCGCCGTCAAATGAAATCTTTGGATGAGGCTTGGGCCAAGAAAGCACCGAACTTACCGTATAAAGATAAGTATGAAGCGTTGATCATGGCTTCGATTATTGAGAAAGAAACTAGCCTTGATAGCGAGTTAGAACAAGTTTCAGGTGTATTTGTCCGTCGTTTGAAAATGGGTATGCGCTTACAAACAGATCCAACTGTGATTTATGGTATGGGCGATAACTATAAAGGCAATATCACCCGTAATGACCTGCGTACGCCAACGGCTTATAACACCTATACCATTAATGGTTTGCCACCAACGCCAATTGCTTTGCCAAGTAAGAAAGCAATTGAAGCAGCGATGCATCCTGATGATGCCAAAAATATTTACTTCGTTGCCACGGGCAATGGTGGGCATAAATTTACCGCGTCTTTAGAAGACCATAATCGTGCAGTGCAAGAATATTTAACTGTGCTACGTTCAAAGAAAAAGCAGGGCGAATAATGTTTATTAGTTTTGAAGGGACGGAAGGTGTAGGAAAAACTACGCTGATTCGTAAAATTCATCAGTACTTTGAACAGCAAGGTAAAGAAGTGGTGTTGACCCGTGAACCAGGTGGAACACCATTGGCGGAACAGATTCGCTCCTTATTATTGGCGGTGAATCATGAAGAGCAAATGAGTCATGATACCGAGCTGTTATTAATTTATGCAGCGCGTGCACAGCATTTACAGCAAGTGATTTTACCCGCCTTAGAGGCTGGTAAAATTGTGCTGAGTGATCGTTTTACCGATGCTAGCTTTGCTTATCAGTGTTCTGGACGTGGTTTAAGTCAGGATAAGTTGCAACTGTTAAATCAAACTTTTGTGGCGAGAATGCCGAATATTACCTTTTGGTTAGATGCACCGATTGAATTGGGCATGACCCGTGCGCGAGAGCGTGGTGCATTGGATCGTTTTGAGCAAGAGAAATTAAGTTTCTTTGCTAAGGTGCGTGCGGGTTATGAGACCTTATGGCAAGCGGAACCTGAACGGATGAAGCGTTTGGATGCAACACAGAATGCAGATGTTGTGTTTGAAGATGCTTTGCAATATTTAAAATAAAGATTTTTATTCTAAATTTGCATTGCCTCATAGTTTTTTGGGGCAGTGCATTAGGTCATATTGTTCTTGTCTTTTTTCTAAGGTGAGAGGTAATAAGTGAATATGCGCTGCCATAAATAAGATTTAAACCTAATTGTAGTTCACAGACTTTTATATATTTAACTTGGAATTTTAATAAGAAGTTTTTTAATTTAAATGAATGTTGCGAAGTATTTGACTCTTTGTTAATTTACAGCGACAAATAGTAAAGGGTCGATATTAATGAAAAAAATATTTTTTTTAAGTTTTGCTGTTGCTTTAGTTGGTTGTTCAACGGTACCTGTAACGACTGATTCAGCTAAAAATCTTCCAATGGATCGAATTTATAATCCTGAATATTTTTCAAAACAATCACAAGATCAAGCAAAAGTAACCTTTTTAAGAGATAAGGGGTTTACTGGTGGTGGTTGTTCTCATGATATTTATGTAAATAATACTAAAGTATTCTCCATTCGTCCTAACGAAAAGGGCGTTATTTATCTGAAACCAGATTATTACATTTTTAGATTAGAAACTGGTGGTGGCATATGCCCAAATATTGCTACTTCGCAAGAGACGACATTAAAGCCAAATGCGGAAGCAGAATATCGAATCTTATTACCGTCTGATATGAACTTGAGATTAACTAGAATTAAATAATAAAAAGCTAATATTTAAAAGAGTTTGATGCCCCAATTGAATTGGGGCATGACCCGTGCGCGAAAGCGTGGTGCATTGGACCATTTTGAGCAAGAGAAATTAAGTTTCTTCGCTAAAGTACGTGCGGGTTATGAGACCTTATGGCAAGCAGAGCCTGAACGGATGAAGCGTTTAGATGCGACACAGAATGCGGATGTAGTGTTTGAAGAGGCGCTGCAATATTTGAAATAAAAGCAGCTATATACTCAATCTGCATCATCTAAAAAGTTTGTGTGATGCTTTGGTTTTATTTCTTATGCCTTACTTTTCAGGGATGAAAAGTAACAAAAATCCTTTGTTGAGCTGACGGTACATCCTTGATACCGCAGCTCAACGGGCGACATCCCTGTCGCCTACCGCGATAGTAGATATTAACTAAGAGTCTTCTTTAAAGTATCACTCATTCACTAACGGTTGTTCCACTTTAAAATTCGGTGGCGTGAGCACCGTCTTGCGAATTTCATTGGAGAGTTCTGGATAATCCAGTGTGTAATGCAAACCACGCGATTCTTTACGCTCCATCGCACAACGTACAATCATTTCCGAAACTAAAACCAGGTTACGCAATTCAATCAGATTCTTACTGACACGATAATCCTGATAATACTCAGTGATTTCACGTTTCAACATTTCAATACGGTGCAAGGCACGTTGTAAGCGTTTGGTGGTACGGACAATACCCACATAGTTCCACATGGTAGAACGAAGCTCATCCCAGTTTTGTAGGATCACGACATCTTCATCTGCATCTGTAACTTGCGTTTCATCCCATGTTGGAACATCAGGGAATTGAAACTCAGCATCAAATTTCTGTTCGATATCTTCTGCTGCACTCATGCCATAAACGAAACATTCAAGTAGTGAGTTACTCGCCATACGATTAGCGCCGTGTAGACCTGTATAAGAGGTCTCACCAATGGCATATAAACCGTCTAAATCAGTTTGGCTATGTTCATCTACCACCACACCGCCGCAGGTGTAATGTGCTGCTGGAACAACAGGAATCATATCTTTAGTGATATCAATGCCGAGTTCAAGTAAGCGCGCATATAGTGTCGGGAAGTGTTCGGTAATAAATTCGGGTGATTTATGGGTGATGTCTAACCAGACATGACGAATACCTAAACGTTTGATTTCGTGGTCGATGGTACGTGCCACAATGTCACGTGGAGCAAGTTCAGCACGTTCATCAAAACGCAGCATAAAACGTTCGCCGTCTGGTAGGCGTAAATAAGCACCTTCACCACGCATCGCTTCGGTGATCAAGAACGAACGCGCTTTCGGATGATATAAACAGGTCGGATGGAATTGGTTAAATTCCATATTGGCTACACGACAACCTGCACGATAGGCCATGGCAATACCATCACCTGTGGCAATATCAGGGTTTGAAGTATATAGATACGCTTTCATTGCACCGCCACAAGCCAGTGCAGTAAATGGCGCGAGGAAAGTATGCACCTGTTCATTAGCTTCATCTAAAGCATAAAGACCAATTGAACGATTGGTTTGATTTAGATGCCCAAGCTTGTGTAGGGTAATCAGATCAATTGCAATATAATTTTCAAAAATCGTAATGTTATTTCGTTCTTTAGCACGTTCAACCAAGGTGGTTGAAATGGCTTTGCCGGTTGCATCGGCAGAGTGAATGATACGACGTTGTGAATGGCCACCTTCACGGGTGAGGTGCAATTGTTCATCATCATCTAGCGTAAATTGCACGCCTTGCTTGAGCAGGAAATCAACGGAAGGTTTACCACCTTCGACGGTGTGTTTGACAGCATCTAATTCACAAAGATGACCGCCTGCAATCATCGTGTCATTAATATGTTGTTGAATAGAATCTGTTTCGTCTAATACTGCAGCAACACCGCCTTGCGCATAGAAGGTACTGGCTTCCGTCAGCGCCGCCTTGGCTAAAATTGCAATGTTGTAATGACTTGGTAAAGAGAGTGCAAGACTTAAACCTGCACCGCCACTGCCCACAATAATCACATCAAAATGGTGAATTGTTTTTAAATCAGGCATGTCAATCTGCTTCAGTTTTAAACGTTTGCTAATGACACCGCTTTTTTATCAAAAAGGCAAGGGCTAATCTGCCTAGAATTGAGTGAATTTTTAGCGAATGCGATTTATTGCCGATTATTTTTTGCCTGATCTATATGAATGAGAAAATGATTACGTTTCAGTACATTGTTTTAATCTATCGTTAAGCTCTCCAAGATAAAACCATTTCTATCGGGTAAATTATGGTGTGTTTCTCCATAGTTTATTCACATTTCATCATTCTAGATCGTTGTATGCATTGAAAATATAAACATATTTTTACGAAAAGAATGATGGGTGTGTGCTAGAAATATAGACCTAAATTTCATTTTAATTATCAGTATGTAGGTTCTTGCTTCATGAAAAGTCGCTATTTACAACAAGGAATGTATGCTGCGGTATTTACGATAGCAGCATCTCAAGTCAATGCTGCATCGCCAGTAGATTTTTCAAATCTCGTTGAGCAGGTCAGTCCTGCGGTCGTGAGTGTCAATGTTGTTAAGAAAATGACTCAGGAAGAGTTATTACAGCAACAAGTCCCTGAAATTCTACGTCGTTTTTTTGGTAACCAAGTGATTATCCCTCAACAGCAGGGACCTCAAGAAAAAACGGCATATGGTAGTGCCTTCTTTATCGGGAAAGATGGCTACTTACTCACGAACCGTCATGTAATTGCAGATGCTTCACGTATCAGTATTACCTTAAATGATCGTCGTGAATTGGATGCGACACTTGTAGGAAGTGATGAGCGTACCGATATTGCATTGCTTAAAGTGAATGGCAATAATTTTCCAGAATTAAGAATTGGTAATGTAGACCAACTCCGAGTAGGCGAACCTGTACTCGCAATTGGTTCGCCATTTGGTTTTGATTATTCGGCTTCGGCAGGGATCGTCAGTGCAAAATCAAGAAATATGAGTGGAGAAACTTCGGTTCCATTTATTCAAACTGATGCGGCTTTAAACCCAGGTAACTCAGGTGGTCCATTGTTTAACCAGCGTGGTGAAGTAGTGGGAGTCAACTCACGTATCTTTAGTGGTACGGGTGGTTATATGGGCTTATCATTCTCGATCCCAATTGATGTGGCGATGGATGTCGTACAACAATTGAAAACAACTGGTAAAGTCACCCGTTCTTATCTTGGTATTATGATGCAGGATATTGATCGTAACTTGGCAGAAGCCTATAAGTTACCGAAGCCAGAAGGCTCGTTGATTACTCAGGTTGCGCCAAAGTCCCCAGCTGAAAAAGCAGGTCTAAAATCTGGTGATGTGATTTTAAAAGCCAATGGTGCGCCAATTTCGCGTACTAGCGATTTGCTTTATTCACTTAACCGTATTGCGCCGAACCAAACTGTTCAACTGGAAATTCTACGTGATGATAAAACACGTACAATTTCAGCAACATTGGGCACTGCACCAGATGACACTGCTGCTGATGCTGAGAAAAATAACCCAACCAGTGGTTTAGGCATGAGTATCCGTGATCTAACGGCAGCTGAGCAAGCGCGTTTAGATGTGCGTGGTGGTATCTTGATACAAGATGTGAAGCGTGGTGGTACTGCGTCGTTATCAAATCTGGTTGCGGGTGATGTGATAGTACAGGTGAATGGTACAGCGATTACCAATAGCCAACAGTTTGCAAAAACTGTTTCTGCCTTACCAAAAAATAGTGTTGCGCGTGTAACGATTATTCGCCAAGGTCAACGTGCAATCCTTGGATTACGTTTACCTTAATGATGGCATGAAGGTTATGTTGCTAAAACCACTCTAGATTAGGGTGGTTTTTATTTTGAAATACTTTCGTGTTTAGACTAGTGTAGCTAGCGGCACATTGTTTGATGAACTATACAAAATTATGAGTACGATTTTTGATTTAAAAATACAAGTCCAGCCCAAGCATATCGATGTATTGGGTCATGTGAACAATGTGATGTACATCCAGTGGATGCAAGACGTTGCTTCAGCGCACATCGAAGCATTGGGTTTAGGTTTGGCACAATATTTAGAACTGAAACACGCTATGGTCGCGGTTGAACATCATGTTCAATACCGTAAGGCTGCACTGGAAGGTGAAGAAGTCATCTTGCGGACATGGCTAGATGATATTAATGCACTTTACTCGTTCCGTCAGTACGCCTTCTATCGTCCTAAAGATCAGAGCATCTTATTTGTTGGTAATACCAAATGGGCATGTATTGAAATTGAGACAGGTCGTCCAAAGCGAATGTCGCCGAGTTTTACCCAAGCTTATCAGCCAATTGCAACCAGTTTAAATCCAATGGACTTTAGTGTGACCTATTTTGAATAGAAAGCATTAAGTTTCGACCAGATGAGAGAGTATTTGATGCAACCATTGAAGACTTTAGCAACAGAACGTTTGATTTTAAATAGCCTACATTTAGATGATACTGCATTCGTTCTCGATATGTTTTCAAATGCTCAAGTACTCGAATTTTATGATTTAGATGCTTTCTCTGAGATTGAACAGGCGGAAGCGCTGATTCATCGAATGCATCATCGTTATTGTTCAGCATCGGGCTTTCGTTATGCGATACGTTTAAAGACCGGCGAAATGATAGGTGGTTGTGGTGTTAATCGTATTGTTGAGGAGGAGGGTGATCATCGTGCGATTATTGGTTATGACTTACATCCGAACTATTGGGGAAATGGTTATATGTTTGAGGCGATTACAGCGATGTTAAATTTGATTCGAACCGAGTTGTTGTTTGATCGAAAAATTCGCCATGTAGATGCACAAGTCATGCAGCAAAACCTTAAATCACAACGACTGTTACAGAAATTAGAATTTCATCAAATTGAACCTGTGGTCGAAATGGGGCGAACTTTCTTGCAATTCCGATTGTCGTTATTTTGATATTGAGCTATTTGAGCCTAATGCTATACCGCATAAAACGTCTAGGCATAAATTTCTTTCGTCTTCATACCGAGCTTCTGTTATAATCGCGGGCAATTTTATTAAACCATTTGGCTCACTACTTTTTGAAAGTATAGGGCGTTCTATTTTGTTAAGGTAACCCATGGCGCAAGCTAAAAAATCCGTAGATATCAAAAATATACGCAATTTCTCGATCATTGCTCATATTGACCATGGTAAGTCGACTTTGGCGGACCGTTTTATTCAAATGTGCGGCGGTTTACAAGATCGTGAGATGCAGGCTCAAGTATTAGACTCTATGGAGCTTGAGCGTGAGCGTGGGATTACCATTAAAGCTGCATCGGTAACCTTGTATTACACACATCCAAATGGTCAAGAATATCAATTGAACTTCATTGATACTCCAGGGCACGTTGACTTTTCTTATGAGGTATCGCGCTCTCTAGCTGCCTGTGAAGGTGCGCTGTTGGTGGTTGATGCTGCTCAAGGTGTAGAAGCACAGTCAGTTGCAAACTGTTATACCGCGATTGAGCAGGGCTTAGAAGTTTTACCAATCTTGAACAAGATTGATTTACCCCAAGCAGAGCCTGAGCGTGTCATTCACGAGATTGAAGAAATTATCGGGATTGAAGCGACAGATGCACCTACTTGTTCTGCCAAAACTGGTTTAGGTGTTGAAGGTGTTCTAGAGCGTCTGGTTGACGTGATTCCTGCACCAGAAGGTGATCGTGATGCACCGTTACAAGCCTTAATTATTGACTCATGGTTCGATAACTACCTTGGTGTGGTATCGCTTGTTCGTATTAAACAAGGTCGTATCCGCAAGGGCGACAAGATGTTGGTGAAATCAACCGGCCAAACACATCCTGTGACTTCAGTTGGTGTGTTCAATCCAAAGCATACAGAAACTGACATCCTCGAAGCAGGTGAAGTTGGCTTTGTAATTGCAGGGATTAAAGACATTTTTGGTGCGCCAGTCGGTGATACCATTACACTTTCGAATACACCTGATGTTGCGACTTTACCAGGATTTAAAAAGGTTAAACCACAGGTCTATGCAGGTCTGTTCCCGATTGACTCAAGTGACTTTGAACCATTCCGTGAAGCGCTGCAAAAACTACAGATCAATGACTCTGCTTTATTCTTTGAACCTGAGAGTTCAGATGCGTTAGGCTTTGGTTTTCGTTGTGGCTTCTTGGGTATGCTGCACATGGAAATCGTGCAAGAGCGTTTAGAGCGTGAGTATGATCTTGATTTGATCAGTTCTGCACCGACTGTTATTTACGAAGCATTAACCAAGAAAGGCGATATCATTTATATCGACAGCCCTTCAAAAATGCCAGATGGCTCAACAGTTGAAGATTTACGTGAACCGATTGCTGAATGTCATATCCTTGTACCGCAAGAGTATTTAGGCAATGTCATGACCTTATGTATCGAACGTCGTGGTATTCAAAAAGATATGAAATTCTTGGGTAACCAAGTATCAATCACGTTTGAAATTCCAATGGCTGAAGTGGTCATGGATTTCTTTGATAAATTAAAATCATGTTCGCGTGGTTTTGCTTCACTAGATTATAACTTCGTTCGTTTCGAGAGTTCAGCACTGGTTAAGGTTGATGTTCTAATTAATAGCGAAAAGGTTGATGCCTTGGCAATGATCTGTCACCGTCAAGATGCACGTCATCGTGGTATTGCATTGGTTGAGAAGATGAAAGATCTGATTCCTCGCCAAATGTATGATGTTGCGATTCAAGCCGCGATTGGCGCCCAAATCATTGCACGTTCTACCGTAAAAGCGATGCGTAAAAACGTATTGGCAAAATGTTATGGTGGTGACGTTTCGCGTAAGAAGAAACTTCTTTCGAAACAAAAAGAAGGTAAGAAACGTATGAAGCAAGTGGGAAGTGTTGAGATTCCACAAGAAGCGTTCTTAGCTGTATTGAAAGTTGATCGATAAAAAAGATCAGGCTGGGGAAGCATGCCGCTTTACCCAGTCGAATGACGGGCAGTGAAACTGCAAGAGAGGGTTTGTGGATTTTGATTTTAACTTGATTCTGGTACCAGCAACACTAATTTTCTTTTTAGTGTGGTTACTGGATAAGTTGGTATTGAAACAGCGTGCAACACGTGGGCGTAATCAAGAGAACTTTGTCATTACTTGGGCATATGACTTTTGGCCTGTGTTGGCTGTTGTGCTGGTGCTACGTTCTTTCTTATATGAACCATTTAATATTCCATCAGATTCTATGGTTCCGACCTTAGAAACCGGTGATTTTATTCTGGTGAATAAGTTTGATTATGGTGTTCGTTTACCGATTGTAAATTCGAAAATCATTAACGTTGGTGAACCGAAACGTGGTGAAGTGATTGTATTCCGTTATCCACCACAACCAACCATTAGCTATATTAAACGTGTCGTTGGTGTACCAGGTGACCATGTTCAATTTAGAAATGGTCAATTAATGATTAATGGCCAGCAAGTTGCAAAGGTAGAAACTCAATACTCGCGTGAGAAAGACCAGCAAGATACACCTACAGCACTTTATTTCAAGGAAACTTTGGGTGAACATCAGCACTTAATCCGTTACTTGGAAGGACGCAATCCGCTTGTTGAACAATTCCAGTTTGCGCAATTGAGAGGTGCTGAAGCTTTGGTGCCATTTGTCGCAAAAGAGAATGATGTATTTATCCAAAGTAACGGTCAAGATTGGGAAGTAACAGTGCCAAAGGGGCAATACTTCGCAATGGGTGATAACCGTGATCAAAGTGCAGATAGTCGTTTTTGGGGCTTTGTACCTGAAGCGAACCTAACAGGTCGTGCTTTTTATGTATGGATGCATAAAGAACCTGGTTTTAATCTTCCAAGTTTCAACCGAAATGGTAAGATTGACTAATAAAAATATATAGGAAATAGACAGATGCGTAAATCTCAACAAGGGACTTCGTATATTGCAATTTTATTTGGGGTGGTCTTGTTTGCAATTGCTGTGAAAGCAGCAATTGCGATCTGGCCAGCATACTGGGATGACAAACTGATTAATACTCAAATTGAGGGGCTATTAAAAGATAGTCCTGCAAATATCACACCGAGTAAGTTTGCATCTCAGATGGATCAACGTTTCGATATGAACGGGATTCGCGATCTACATTTTAAAGATATTGCGCAAGTGACTTATAAAGATGATCTTGTGGTGATGAAGAAGTATGAAATACGTAAGCCTTTCATGCTGAATATCAGTTTAGTGATGACCTTTGAGAAGACTTTTGACCAAAAATCTGCAAAACAAGCTCAATGATACACGGCTGCAAGGGCGAATAGGTCACCAGTTTAAACAGTTTGACTTGTTAAAGCTGGCTTTGACCCATCGCTCGGTTAGCCATAAACATAATTATGAACGCCTAGAATTTCTAGGCGATGCATTATTAGGGATGATCGTTGCAAATTATTTGTACAATGCCTATCCCCTAGAAAATGAAGGTCGCTTAACACGTATGCGTGCGACTTTGGTTCGACAGGAAGCGTTGGGGAAAATTGCAAATGACTTACAATTGAGTCGGTCATTAATTTTAAGCACAGGTGAGTTAAAATCGGGTGGGCATCACCGTGAATCGATTTTGGCTGATACAGTTGAAGCCATTATTGGTGCTATTTATTTAGACAGTAATGATCTCAACTTGCTCGAACGCATTGTGTTAAAATGGTATGAACCATATCTTGATCATATCGAACCGACAGATCAACTGAAAGACCCTAAATCACGTTTGCAAGAGTATTTACAAGCACGTAAAAAACCTCTCCCAGTTTACGAGGTTGTAGATATTCAGGGTGATGCCCCGAATCAACATTTCAAAGTGGAATGTGATGTAGCGGGATTGCCAAAAATTATAGGCGAGGGCTCAAGTCGTCGTTTTGCCGAACAAACGGCAGCGGCAGAGATTTTAAAATTATTGGAGCAATAACCTGATGTCTCATTCAGAAGAAAATAAGCCAGAAGCAACTGAACAGCAAGATGGCAATAATGTAGTTGATCAATTTTTTAGTTCTCAAGGAAGTACAATTCCTTCAGATTTCAAAAGCGGTTTTGTTGCAATCGTTGGCCGTCCAAATGTGGGCAAGTCAACTTTGATGAATCACATCCTCGGTCAAAAACTATCGATTACTTCACGTAAGCCACAAACCACACGTCATAAGATCGTGGGGATTGATTCACGTGAGAAATCACAGGCCGTATTCGTAGATACTCCTGGGATGCATAAAAAAGAAGTACGTGCCATCAATAAGATGATGAACCGTGCAGCACACTCAGCATTGCGCGATGTGAATCTGGTTTTATTTGTGGTTGATGCACAAAAGTGGACTCAAAACGACGAATTGGTTTTGGAAAAGCTTAAAAATGCAGATATGCCTGTGATCCTCGTGATCAATAAGCTAGATACCTTCGAAAATAAAAATGAAGCTTTACCGCTGATTCGAGAGCGTGCCAAGTTAATGAGTTTTGCTGAAATTGTTCCAGTTTCAGCGTTACGTGGTGCGAACCTAGATCATTTACGTGACACGATTGAAAAATATCTGCCGTATCAACCACCTTTGTATTCATTAGATCAGATTACCGATCGTTCTGAACGTTTCCTTGCGAGTGAAATCATTCGTGAGAAAATTATGCGTCAGTTGGGTGAAGAGCTTCCGTACGATTTAACGGTTCAGATTGAATCATTCAAAACTGAAGAAGCGGCTGTAAACGAAAAAACAGGCCGTTTAAAGCCACCTTGTACGTATATTGATGCGACCATCTTTGTGGAACGTCAAGGCCAAAAAGCCATTGTAATTGGCGACAAAGGCGCGAAGCTGAAAAGTATCGGTATGGATGCACGTGCAGACATGGAAAAGATGTTTGAACAAAAAATCATGCTGACGCTTTGGGTGAAAGTCAAAGGTGGCTGGTCTGATGATGAACGTGCACTAAAAAGCTTGGGTTATAGCGATATTTAACTGTCTTGTTGACAATGGAAACAGGTATGAAAATAACAATCCGTGTACTCGCAATCGTGACATGTGTATTCATGTTGCAGGGCTGTATTCATAAGCTTGTAACTGTACCTGTGAAAGTTGCCTATAAGACCACTAAAGGTGTTGTTAAAGGGACGGCTGCGGTTGTAGGTGCAGTCATTCCTGATGGCGATGATGAAGAAAAGGATGAGAAAAAGAAGGACTAGTATCGTTCTATGATGCGTAATGAAGTCCTGCATGGCTATTTGATTCATCATCGTAAATATCGTGAAAAAAGCCATATTGTGCATTTATTTACACAAGAATATGGTCGGGTGGATGGGATTTTAAGACAGGTCCCACCGCCACAATACCAACCTATTCGTTTGCAAGCTTCAGGTAAGTCAGAACTTAAAAATTTCACAAAATTAGAAATCCTGAATCAACCTGTGTTTTTTCATGGTGATGCATTTTTTGCCGGTTTTTATTTAAATGAAATTCTATTGCGACTGTGTCCTTTAGAAGAGATGATGCCACAAACCTTCGAACAATATCAGTTGATTCTCGCACTGTTACAGCAATTGGCTACACATGAGCAAGCGGCTTTGTTTCTTCGACAAATTTTACGTCAATTTGAGCATGTATTATTGCCTGAACTTGGTTATGCCATTGATTTTTCAGTAGATGCGAGCCAAAAAGACATTCAGGTCACTCAGCATTATCAATTTCAACTCAATGATGGCTTTTTACCAGTTTCACAAGCTTCGCGTTCAACACTTGATGGTGCATTGATTACATCCATGCAAAGTTACGAAGATGGGCAGGATTTTTCTCACGAACAATTGCAATTATTGGGTAAACTATACCGTCAAATGATTAGCTCTTTGCTGGGCGATCGGCCGCTGAAGAGTCGGCAACTTTGGATTCAAAGTACACAAAATTGATATTCCTGATGTATTGAAAATAATGATTCAGGGCTAAACCGATAGGATATTTTTATGGCTGCAATCTTGGGTGTAAACATTGATCATGTTGCGACGTTAAGACAGGCACGTGGTACAACTTACCCTGATCCAGTTCAGGCGGCTCTGGTCTGTGAACAGGCAGGTGCTGAGGGCATTACTTTGCATTTGCGTGAAGATCGCCGCCATATACAGGATGATGATGTACGTCGTATGCGTCCATTGTTAAAAACACGTATGAATCTTGAATTGGCCGTAACAGATGAAATGGTTGCATTTGCCAAAGAGATTCAGCCGCAACATGTGTGCTTTGTACCTGAGCGTCGTCAAGAAGTGACAACCGAAGGTGGCTTGGATGTGGTTGGTCATTTTGAAAAAGTCAAAGCAGCAACCCAAGCACTCAAAGCCATTGGCAGTGATGTTTCTTTATTTATCGATGCAGATTTGGCACAGATTGATGCCGCAGTGGCATGTGGTGCGCCGACCATTGAAATCCATACGGGTGCTTATGCTGATGCTGAGACAGATGAGCAGCAACAAGCTGAATTAGCTCGTATTATTAAAGGTGCTGAATATGCAGCGGCAAAAGGTTTGGTTGTGAATGCAGGGCATGGTTTGAATCTGGATAACGTTGCCGCGATTGCAGCAATTCCACAAATTCATGAATTAAACATCGGGCATTCAATTATTGCCGATAGCGTATTCGTTGGTTTGGCTCAAGCAGTAATAGATATGAAAGCAGCGATTCAGGCTGCTGCGAGATAAGTTGATGAGTAGTGTAAATTATGATGAGTTAATGCAACCTGTCATCGCATTTTTGGGTTGTACGACTCCTCAGGCGTGGTTGGATGAAGCCATTAATAATCTGGACATCTTAATGCAAGACCATGCTAACTGTGAGAAAAAAGCAGCGAGTACAGCAATGAACTTGATGTTCCGCTATAGTTTCTTTACGGACCTGCAAGTGAAATTGGCACAATTGGTGCGTGAAGAAATGCTGCATTATGAGCAGGTTTTGGAATTCATGAACAAACGTGGCCAAGAATGGAAGGGTTTGAGTGCAGGGCGTTATGCAGGCGGATTACGTAAAGAAATTCGTACTTATGAGCCTGAGGCTCTAATTGATGTGATGATTATTGGTGCATTTGTCGAAGCACGCTCGTGTGAGCGTTTCTATGCGCTAGCACCGATTGTGGACGATGAGCTGGGGCGTTACTACCGCTACTTGCTTAAGTCTGAATCTCGTCATTTTGAGGACTATCTGGCTTTAGCTTTGGATGTTGCAAAAACGGCGAAACTTAAAGATCCAGAAGAGACGATCCAGCAACGCATCGAGCATATTCGTGAAGTGGAAAAAAATCTGATTTTAAGTCCAGATGATACGTTCCGCTTTCATAGTGGCGTGCCAGCAGAAGTTGCTGCTTAGTTTAAAGTAGAAGCGAAAGGGCCTGTGTTCATCACGGGTCTTTTTTATTGGGTATTTTATTAATTACGGAATAAAAAAAGCCCTGATCATTGATCAGGGCTTTTTAGAATCTTGGCTCTCCCACCTGGGCTCGAACCAGGGACCTGCGGATTAACAGTCCGTCGCTCTACCGACTGAGCTATGGGAGATTAGTAGATTGGCTCTCCAACCTGGGCTCGAACCAGGGACCTGCGGATTAACAGTCCGTCGCTCTACCGACTGAGCTATTGGAGAATCTGATGCGCATTTTAGGCATGAAAAGCAGATGCGTCAACAACAATAGTAAATAAAATTAATCGTTTGCTTGATTAATAATCTTTTTGGCGTATAGATAAGCGAATCTGTACAAAAAAGACTTAATTTACTTAAAAATTAATCAGTTATTGTGCAACTCTTTAAACTTAGCTAGTGCTTCAATGCGATACTGAATCAGCATTTCACCAATTTCTGGACCAGTGACATGTTCAGGTAAATCTTGCGCACGAATATTTCTGACAATTTGCATCGCATCTAACATGTATTGCGCTTGTGGGTACGGGCGTTGCTCTAAGCCTAAACGACCTTTGGCATCACACTCACAGGCCTGAACAAAAGCTTCCACTTTTTCAGGTCGACGCAATACATCTAAGCGTTGTAAAAGACGCCATAAAGTGCCTGGTTTCAGATTCTTGACTTGATGGCACTTCAAATGTTCTTTACACACAATTAAAGCTAAGCTTTTTAAATGGGTGGGTACTCTTAAACGATCACACAGATCCGTTACAGGCTGAAGACCACGTTCTTCATGCATGATATGGCGTGGTAGTTCGTCCACAGGGGTGAGTGCCTTGCCAAGATCATGCACAAGCACAGCAAAACGCACATCAAGCGCATATTTTGCTAAACAGGCTTGTTTAAGCGCCATGAGGGTGTGAATACCACAATCAATCTCAGGATGGTATTCAGGACGCTGTGGTACACCAAATAACGCATCAATCTCTGGAAACAAGATTTTCAAGGCATCACACGCTTTGAGTGTTTGAAAGTAGACATCAGCATGATCTTCCAGCAATGCACGTGAAGTTTCTTTCCAGACACGTTCAGGCGTTAATGCATCAAGCTCACCAGATTTGGCAATTTCCTGCATTAATTCTAGGGTTTCGTCTGCGATTTTAAAGCCATAATTTGCATAACGAGCAGCAAAACGCGCTACACGAAGTACGCGCAGAGGATCTTCGGTAAATGCATCTGAAACATGGCGTAGAATTTTTTGATCTAAATCATCCTGCCCACCATAGGGGTCATAGATGGTACCTGCATCATCCATTGCCATTGCATTAATGGTTAAATCACGGCGGATCAGATCTTCTTCTAACTTAACCGTGGTATCGGTAAAAAATTGAAAACCGTGATAACCCACACCAGATTTACGTTCAGTACGTGCAAGTGCATATTCTTCTTTTGTTATTGGATGTAGAAATACCGGGAAATCTTTTCCCACGGGTTGATAGCCTTCGGCGAGTAATTGCTCGGGCGTTGCTCCAACCACCACATAATCTTTTTCGTGATAGGGATGGCCGAGTAAATGATCTCGAACAGCACCGCCTACTAAATAAACTTGCATGAAAAAACCTCTATTCTTCACACAATCATGCTACAGAATAGAGGTTTTCTCAAGGGTTAAGCGAAGCTTTTCAAGAAAAGCAGGGCTTAAGTGAACTTAGTTTTGACTTTGCTGAATTTCGGCAACCGTTAATGCAGTCATATTCACCAAACGACGCGTCGTTGCTGTAGGTGTCAGAATATGAACAGGTTTTGCAGCACCTAATAAAATAGGACCAATGGTCACATTATTACCTGAAGTTGCTTTTAACAAGTTGAATGAAATATTGGCTGAATCTAAGTTAGGCATAATCAACAAGTTTGCTGAACCTTTGAAGCGTGAGTTCGGGAATGCAAAATGACGAATATTTTCATCCAACGCCGCATCACCATGCATTTCCCCTTCAACTTCTAGCTCAGGTGCTTGCTCTGAAAGTAGGCGATAGACTTCACGCATTTTTTGAGCGCTTGCATCGGTTTGGTCACTACCGAAGCTTGAATGAGAAAGCAGCGCTACGCGTGGCGTAATACCAAAACGACGAACTTCTTCGGCCGCTAAAATCGTCATTTCAGCAAGTTGAGTCGCAGTTGGATTGGTATTTACATAAGTATCTGCAATAAATAAATTGCGATCTTCAAGCATCAATGCATTCAGCGTAAAGAACGTGCTGCGACCTTCTTTTAACCCAATGACGTTTTTCACGAAATCTAAATGAATGTCATAGCTTGAGTAGGTACCACATAACATACCATCGGCTTTGCCAAATTTAACCAACATTGCTGCGATGAGTGTTGAGCGGCGACGTGCTTCACGTTGCGCATATTCAACTGTTACGCCTTTGCGTTGCATGATTTGATGGTATTCTTTCCAGAAATCATCATACGAAGGATTCTTTTCCTGATCGACGATCTCAATGTTCACGCCATGCTGTAAGCGTAAACCTAATTTTCGAATATTGTCTTCAATCACAGCAGTACGACCAATTAGAATTGGTTTCGCTAAGCCTTCATCAACAACAATTTGAACAGCACGTAATACACGTTGATCTTCACCTTCAGCATACGCAATACGCTTCGGATCAGTCTTCGCTTGAGAGAAGATTGGTTTCATCAAGAATGCTGAGTTATACACAAACTCAGAAAGACGTTGACGGTATGCAGAGAAATCTTCAATTGGACGTGTCGCAACGCCAGAGTCCATTGCTGCTTTGGCAACAGCTGGTGCGATTTCCAAAATCAAGCGTTGATCGAGTGGACGAGGGATCAAATAGTCGCGGCCAAATGACGCAGATTTTTCACCATAAGTTGCAGCATCCGCTTCAACATGTGCCATGCGTGCAATTGCATGTACACAGGCAATCTTCATTTCTTCATTAATGGTGGTTGCACCAACATCGAGTGCACCACGGAAGATATAAGGGAAGCAAAGTGCGTTGTTCACTTGGTTAGGATAGTCTGAACGACCCGTTGCCATGATTGCATCTGGACGTACTTCGTGCGCATGTTCAGGTAGAATTTCAGGATCTGGGTTTGCAAGTGCAAAAATAATTGGATTTTCAGCCATTTCCTTAACCATTTCTTTGGTTAAGATACCTGCTGCTGAAAGACCCAAGAACATGTCTGCACCAGCCATTACTTCATGTAATTGTGTTGCTTGAATGTCTTGTACATAACGCTTTTTCGATTCATCTAAACCTTCACGTGATGTAGTGAGCAGACCGCGAGAATCGGCAACAACGATATTGGCTTTATTCACGCCTAAAGCGCAAAGCAAGTCTAAGCACGAAAGTGCTGCTGCACCGGCACCTGAGGCAACGATTTTAATTTCGTCAATTTTTTTATTTACCAGTTGCAAAGCATTGAGCAATGCTGAACCGACAATAATACTGGTACCATGTTGGTCATCATGGAATACAGGAATTTTCATGCGTTCGCGAAGTTTCTTCTCGATGTAGAAACATTCTGGCGCCTTGATATCTTCTAAGTTGATACCGCCAAAAGTCGGTTCTAATGCAGCAACGATATCTACGATCTTGTCTGGATCATTTTCATCAATCTCGATATCAAAGACATCAACACCAGCGAACTTTTTGAACAGAACGCCTTTACCTTCCATTACAGGTTTAGACGCGAGCGGACCAATATTTCCCAAACCAAGCACGGCTGTACCATTACTCACGACGGCAACCAGATTACCGCGCGCTGTATATTTGGCAGCGGCAGAAGGGTCACGTTCGATTTCCAAACATGGCGCAGCAACACCAGGTGAGTAGGCAAGCGCTAAATCTCGTTGGTTAACGAGCTGCTTGCTAGGTGTCACACTGATTTTTCCTGGGGTTGGAAATTCATGGTAATACAAAGCGGCTTGTTTTAAAGATTGATCGTCCATCTGAGTCTCGTTTGTTCCGATAATAATCAGACATATAGCTGTCTAATTACGATATTAAGATAAGTGCACAAGAATATAGCACTAGTTCATGCTTTCGCACAGTCAAAAAAGCTTATTTTCACTGAACTGCATACCTATTGACAGTTGCTATACCGTGAAAAATAAACAGCAAAAAAGGTTAAAATTCACGTTTAAATGGAATATCTTGCAGTTGACTGCCGCTTTTGTTTTTGCAGATATTCTGTCGCATGTGCGGCAGTAAGCGGTTGTGAAAATAAGTAACCCTGTAATATGTCGCAATTTTGTCGTTTTAAATACTCATATTGCTGTTCGGTTTCAACGCCTTCAGCCACAACTTTTAGGCCAATGGTCTTGCCCATAGCGATCATGGCATTAACGATCGCATCTTGTTTGGCATTGCCAATTTTCGAGATAAAAGCTCGATCAATTTTTAAAATGTCAATTGGATATTCGGTGAGGTAAGCAAGAGAGGAGTAGCCTGTACCGAAATCATCCAGTGCGATTGAAATCTGACGTTCTTTAATGGCGTACAACACGGTTTTGACACTGTCAGTGTTTTCAATAAAGGCCGATTCAGTAATTTCGAGTTCGAGATTTTTTCCTGAGATCTCATACGTATTTAACACAGCATCAATATCATGCAGTAGTTGGCCGCGTAAAATTTGCTGTGCCACGATATTGACTGCAATATTGATATTGTTAAAACCAAGCTTTTGCCATGTTTGCAGTTGCTTAGCCGCTTCATGTAAAACTAGCTGTCCAATATCAGAAATCAGACTGGTACTTTCCGCTAAAGGAATGAAAATGCTTGGCATGATTAGACCTTTCGTTGGATGCTTCCAACGGATTAGGGCTTCAAAACCATTAATTTGGTGATTATGTGCATTAATTTTTGGCTGATAGTACACAACCAGCTCGTTATTCTGAATGGCTTTTCTGAGATCAAGTTCTAGATCAGTGTATTTGGCTACAAAATTGGCTCTTTCATTGGAGTAGTAGCGAATGGTGTTGCCACCTAAGCGCTTGGCTTCGGTCAATGCCTGTTCTGCATGGGTATTTAAATTATCGACTTGGCGGCCATGTTCTGGATAAATGGCGACACCGATCGAGATACTGACAAAGTATTCTTGCTCTGCCAGATAAAAAGGTTTGCTAAAGGCTTCAACGATGTTGTTACACAATTGGTGAATCGGTGGATGTAGTGGTGAAATTTCATAAATAATCGCAAAGTCATCTGCACTTAAATGGGCGACTAGTAGGGCATCAATATTACTAATACGTAAGCGTTGTGCCACTTGTTTGAGGAGCTCATTACCCGCTTGATTGCTAATGATTTCATTCAAGGCACGGAAGCGGTCGATATTTAAACGGATGACAGCCAGATGCTGAATCGACGCTTCATTGATCAAATATTGATGCAACTGCTGTTGATAATAAAAGCGGTTAGGGAGATCGGTGAGCGTATCGTAATTAGTCAAATAGGATAAGCGTTGTTCTTGATGCTTACGTTCAGTCTGATCTGAAACAATACCGATATAGTTGATGACACGCTCTTGTTCATCTTTCACTGCATTGATATGAATCCACAAAAAACAAGATTTTTCAGAAATATAAGTTTCTTGAAATTCACCCTCATATTCCTGTTCTTCACGCAGTGTATCAAGAATTGATAAATGAAAATTATGATGATGCTGCTTATTTTGTTTGGTAATTTCAAATAACTGTTTACTCACGATTGCTTGTTTATCAAGGCCTGTGAGCTGTTCATATTTAGGATTGACTTCAACATAGTTAAAGTTTTCATCTAAAATGAAAATACCTTCTGAGGCCTGCTCAAATACGCTGGCAGCAAGCTTTAAACGTTCTTGATCTTTCTTTTCCTGATTAATATCACGGTGAATACCGACCATTCGTAAAGGGGTGTCATCTTTTGGATCCCTTAAAATCACCTGACCAACATCATGAATCCAGGTCCATTCACCATTGTGGCGTTTAATTCTGAAGGTTTCTTCATAACGCTTGGTTTGGCCACATAAATGATTATATAAGGTGTTTTTTACCCGCTCGATATCATCTGGATGAATGATTTTATGCAGGAGGGTGTAATGGTTTTCAGAATTGCGCGTGACTGCTTGACTATGTGCATTGGTGACTCCAACAGTATGGTTTTCAAGATTCCAGTCCCAAGGGCGAATGCCTGCGGTTTCATGGGCAAAACTTAAGTTCTGACGATGTTCTTCTAAGCTTTCATTCATTTGCGTCAAGTCGAATGTACGCTCACGCACTTTTTGTTCCAATAGGTGATTATTAAATTGCAGTTGCGCTTCAATATCTTTGGATTTATTCACTTCACGCTGTAATTGCTGACACAATTCTTCAGTCCATTGGTTGTGCTGCTCAGCGACATCAATCAGTTGTTTATTTTTATCTAAAACTAAGGCCAAGCGTTTATGAATTTTATAGGTGACTTGAGCACAGAGTACGGTTGCGAAAAATGAAGAGTAATATGCAAGGTAGAATAGGGTGTGATCATGATCTCGATGTAAAAGCTGAGATGCGATTAAAGGTGCAATACTTGGAATAAAAAATAAGAAGAAATAGCGAATATGTTGGGTTAAAAAGGTCAGTGCAATGATATGAGATGCAGTGAGTAGTAACGCAGTTAGGGTCAAAATATGTGACCCAATCAAATGAGGAATATCGACAGCCAAGTAGTGATTAATGACAATCGTATTGACTCCAATCAGTAAACCAGTAAAAAAACAGATCACTTGAAAAATGATGTTGGTCTGGTTGCTATAACGAACTGAAGAGTAGCGTTTGAGTAAAAAATGACAGATACAGGTAAAGCTAAATAAAAGGATGAGGGTAATGCTCATCCAAGTCGTGAAAATATTTGATTCAAATGAATAAAAAATACCAAATAGGGCGTAATCTAACAGACAAATGCAGAAGACACTTAATACAAATAAGCGTACATGATTTGGATAATCGATTTGATCTGTGTAGATAAACTGTGGCAAATTTTTTTCCTGAGCCCCTAACATACAAAGAATAATCCTTTTCATTTTTTATCTATATTCACAGTCTTTGTTTTTTTGTAAACACAGCAACGTTTTATTTTAAATTAACGCTAAACATAGCAGAAAGCAATGTCACGACATTACTTCTATGCAAAGTGATAATTTAAAATAGATAAAGCAACTACTGGGGCTGTTTCAGTTCTTAGAACACGGTCTCCGATACACCAATTTTTAAATTGATGTTGATTGGCAGTATTAATTTCTGCTTCACTCAGGCCACCTTCTGGACCTATCAGTAGGGCAATGTCTGGTAGGCTGTTAAGTAGGACATTCGTTTGGTCTTTGTTTGGAGCCAGCACAAAGCGTGATGACGGTAACTCCGAGTTTAGCCACTCAGTTAAGCTGATGGGTGGCAAAACTTGAGGAACTCGATTCATGCCACATTGCTCACAGGCGGCGATTGCCACAGATTGCCAATGGTCTAATTTTTTCTGGTCACGATCGTATTTTAAACGCATTTCACAGCGTTCACTGGTCAAGAGTTGAATCGTTGTAACACCAAGTTCAGTGGCTTTTTGAATCGCATAATCCATGCGATCACCTTTACTCATCACTTGACCTAAAACAACGTTGAAAGGTGCTGTACGATCGGCTGGATCAAATTGATCAACAGAAACCAAGGCATTTTTCTTATTGATTTGAGTCAGTGTTACGATATATTCGCCACCTTTTCCATTGAAAAAGATGGCTTGTTCTTGTTCTTTTGCACGTAGCACACGTACCCAGTGATGAAATACCGATTCGGTTAATTCAACGGTGTTGCCAGTATTTAATTCGGTTTCGATATAAAAACGATTCATGCTTGGGTTGTGCTCGTACAAATTAGTTTAAACCAAGATCGACAACCAGTTGTCGAGTCGGTTCAGTTTGGTTCATTGAATAAAAATGCAGCGTTGGTGCGCCACCTGCGATCAGACGTTCACAAAGTTTCACAATCACTTCGTGACCGAATGCTTTGATACTTGCACTGTCATCGCCATAAGCTGCGAGTTGTTTGCGGATCCAACGTGGAATTTCTGCACCTGTTCCGTCAGCAAAGCGGATCAGGTTGCTTGCATTGGTAATTGGCATGATACCTGGTGCAACTGGAATATTCACGCCAGCTTTGGCAATACGCTCAATAAAATAGAAATACGCATCTGGATTGAAGAAAAATTGGGTAATGCCTGCATTGGCCCCCGCATTTACTTTTTCCACAAAACGTTGAATATCACCATCAAAGGTATCAGCTTGTGGATGCATTTCAGGATAGGCGGCCACTTCAATGTGGAAATGATCGCCTGAATGTTCACGGATAAAGCGAACTAAGTCTTGGGCATAAGGGAGTTCACCTAGACCGACCTGACCTGAAGGCAAATCGCCACGTAAAGCGACAATACGATCAATCCCTTGAGATTTATATAAATCTAAGAGCTCAGCAATACGTGCTTTGTCATCACCAATACAAGAGAGGTGAGGCGCAACTGGTGTACCTTTGCCGTTAAAGTCACTAATCGCAGCTAAAGTACGTTCACGTGTAGAGCCACCCGCACCATAGGTAATCGAGAAAAACTCTGGATTTAATTGTTGTAATTCTTGATGAACAGTTTTTAATTTTTCCGCGCCTGCATCAGTTTTTGGTGGGAAAAATTCAAAAGAAATAGGAACACGTTTTGTCATTTCAAATCCTTTTTAAAATCGCTTGGAATTTTAGAAAAAAGGGCAGTCCGTAAAACGTCTGCCCTGATTTTCTTAGTATTTATAAGCGTCAGATTTGAACGGACCTTCTACAGGAACGCCAAGGTAATCTGCTTGTACTTGCGTTAATTGTGTTAACACACCACCAAAGCCAAGGACCATTGCAGCAGCAACTTCTTCATCTAATTTCTTAGGAAGAACTTCTACGCGAATCGCTGCTTGTTTTTGCTCAGCAGGTAAGTCAGCAAATTTTTCAGCAAATAAATGCATTTGACCTAACACTTGGTTAGCGAAAGAACCGTCCATCACGCGTGATGGGTGGCCTGTTGCATTACCAAGATTCACTAAACGACCTTCAGAAAGAAGGATGAGGTAGTTGTTTTCGTCTTCTGAACGATACACTTGGTGTACTTGTGGCTTAACTTCAACCCACTTGTAACCACGTAAGTATGCAGTGTCGATCTCTGTATCAAAGTGACCGATGTTACACACTACAGCACCGGCTTTTAAGCTATCTAACATTGCAGAATCACATACATGGTAGTTACCAGTTGTCGTGACAACAAGATCAGTATTGCCCAATAAGTCTTGGTTAATATCTTCTTTTTTGCCAGTTTGTACGCCATTTTTATATGGAGATACAACTTCGTATCCATCCATACATGCTTGCATTGCACAGATTGGATCAACTTCAGTGACACGAACGATCATGCCTTCTTGACGTAAAGATTGCGCAGAACCTTTACCAACATCGCCATAACCAATGACTAGTGCACGACGGCCAGAAAGTAACATGTCAGTTGCACGTTTGATGGCATCATTTAATGAATGGCGGCAACCGTATTTGTTGTCATTCTTCGATTTAGTGATCGAATCATTCACGTTGATCGCTGGTACTTTAAGCGAACCGTCTTTCCACATTTCCAACAGACGTTGTACACCTGTTGTTGTTTCTTCAGTAATACCGTGGATACGTTCTAAAAGCGCAGGGTATTTGTCATGAACAAGAGCAGTTAAGTCACCGCCATCGTCCAAGATCATGTTGGCATCCCAAGGCTGACCGTTGACATTGATTTGCTGTTCTAAGCACCACACATATTCTTCTTCAGTTTCGCCTTTCCAAGCGAACACAGGAACACCGCTTGCAGCAATTGCAGCAGCAGCATGGTCTTGAGTAGAGAAGATATTGCAAGAGGTCCAACGCACCTCTGCACCGAGTTCAACCAAAGTTTCGATTAAAACAGCGGTTTGGATTGTCATATGGATACAACCCAAGATTTTTGCGCCAGCAAGTGGTTTAGCTGCTGAATAACGTTTACGTAAACCGATCAAAGCTGGCATTTCTGCTTCAGCAAGTTTGATCTCTTTACGACCATAGTCAGCAAGGGAAATATCAGCAACTTTATAATCTGTAAATGAAGCATTCACCGCGTTCATCAGGATCTCCTAGAAAAAATAGTATGGATCATTCTGTTCGCGGATGCCGTTGTTGGTTAAAACGAGTGTCTAACCGATCGTCGAGCCTGGCAAATTGATCTTTAGTGCCGATCAATTGTCGCAGCATCCCTCGACTGGGCATAATGATACTTGGAAATTGCGTTTGTTCCAATGAAATTTTGTTTGAAATGGTTAGAAAATGAAGGATTAAATGAGTGATACGTTTTAATTATTTTTATGAGCATCAATCAAGGATTCCAAATCCCTTTGAAACCCTGATATCTAGGGAAATTTGCCATTAGGCTTTTAAATGATCTTCAAACTCTTCACCCAGTTGCATTGCTAAAGCATTGCCAGATAAATCGCCTGTGACTAAACCATATTCTTTTTTGAAGCTAAATGTGAAACCGCGGTTATCTGTCAGATTTTTAACCGAATATCCTAATTTTTCTAACCAAATACGGAAAGCCAATACGTTTTTTGCTTTAACAACTCTGTTTTTCATGACAGATCTCCTTGTGAACATGTATTTATTAATAAGGGTCAGTTAAATTTTTTTAAAGGGGGATTGCATAGATTTATTTTTCCACATGTAAGTAATGTAAATTTAGCGTAATTTTTATAGATAGAATCTTATCTGTGTTTTTGTTAGTTTGTTGAATTTACTATAAAAAATATTTTTTATAAATGTGGTGAAAATCAAGTTTTAGGGGAAATATTCTTGAAGCAAATGTAAAAAATGATTTCATTTTCTACTTTGCTGTGAAAGTAGAAAATGAATCAGTCGAAGCGATGGGATTTAATCAAAATTGATCTTTCAGACTACGAATTCGGGCAAACTCTTCTGCACTTTCAGTCCGCAGGAAGGGATTGGTTTCAAGCTCTAATTCGATCGTACTTGGAAGGGTAATTTGATCTGCTTCTCTTAGCGCTTTGACTTGTTGCATGCGCTCTTGCAGCGCGACATTATTTGGTTCAACAGTTAAAGCGAATTCAGCATTGGCAAGTGTGTATTCATGGGTGCAGTATACTTTGGTCTGAATAGGTAACGCAGCCAACCGATTCAATGAGTGATACATTTGCTCCGCTGTCCCTTCAAATAGACGACCACAGCCCATTGCAAATAAGGTGTCACCGCTAAACAGCGTCTCAATTTTTTCAATAAAATAAGTAATATGGCCAAGGGTATGACCAGGCGTCGCAATAATTTCAACTTTGAGGTCATTAAAATGAAAATGATCGTCATTTTGCAAAGGGTTAGAGATGAGTGAAATTTTACTCAATTCATCGCGTGGACCGTAGACCATTATATTCTGATCGGCGAGTAAACCTTCAACACCGCCAGTGTGATCACGGTGCCAATGCGTCAGCCAGATTTGTTTAAGTTGTAGACCATGCTGCTCACAGAAATCAGTAACTAAACCAGCTTCAGTGGGGTCAATGGCAACGACTTCTTGTGTATCTGTATCTTCCAATAACCAAATATAGTTTTTTAAGGCATTTTTTACGTCAATTGCATGAATCTTATAATGCATAGCCGAATCCTAAAGCTTTGTTTCGTGAGGTTATTACGGTTTGGGTACTCATATAAGTGCCTATTTGTAGTGTAAGTGCAAATGCAGTTCAGTGCAAAATTCCTACTGATTTATAGCGCTGAATAATGACTTTGTCGGGCAGATTTTGACAGCCACTTTCAATAGATATCTTTATCGTTGACAAGTGTTATATTTTCAATAAAGATGAGATAAAAGTTTTATAAGTTAATGATTTATCTTTAGTTGTATAAAAATATTGAAGTAAAGCTAAATAATTTCAATGATTAAATTTAAAAAGAGAAATAAAGATCTTTTACGATGGGTGAAAAGTGATAAATCTGAAGAATAAGAGGGGGCGTTATGTCTGAGCTGATCGATCATGAAGTGGTCGTTATCTTTAAAAAGTATTTATATCCGCTCTCTGCCAAACTTACAGAAATGCTGAATGAGCATTTTAGTCATCAGACTGAACGTCGGGGTTGCGGTTATACGCAGGCGACGCGTGTTATTGCAGAGTTTGTTTCTCAAGTTCGGGATCCAATCGGGTTTCAGGATTTGCGTATTTTTGAAGAATACGAGACCAAAGCTTTGCGTAATATTCTTAATCAAAGCTCATCTTATGGTTTAGAGTTAGAAACATGGCGTAATTTGGATACCAATTTAAACGTCCAACAATGCTTGCAGCGTATAAACCCACAAGAAAGTTTTGCACAGAGCTTACAGCAGGAAGTTGAGTTTCAAGCCAAACTCAGAAATATTCATCAATATGCCCAACTTGAAGAAAGCAAACTGATTTGCCAGTTACTGAGTGATATTCTTCTGCCTCAGGATGCATCAGGGCAGAGTATGATTGATTGTCAGTCCTTAGAGGAAAAGCCTAAAGTCGGTTCTTGTCCGATGGCAGAGAAATTCTTCTTACGTATCGCTCATCATCGTTTATTAAGACAGGGTGAAATCAATATTTTTGTCGATGCGCAGCAACAACCGATCATGATGGAAAAGTTAAATATGGGGGATAATCATTCCTGTATCAGTTTAGTACCTTTAATGATGAATGGCGTGCGGCTACCTGCGGGCAGTTTATTTTCAGCTAGCTATGACATTGAACAGCTGCCTAAACATAAAAATAAACAATATAAGGGCTATGTGATTCCAATCACTGAAATGAATGGTTTTTGGTTTTTACGTTTAACCACGTTGGCTGTGTCACCTGGAAATCGTGCGCGTGCCTTTGGTTATCACTTTAAACAACAGGTCGATAATGGATTATTTAGACCTGATAGCACCGAATTAAGTCAACTCATGGAGATTGCCCAAGATCAAATTTATGTAGGACATCCATGCTAAAAGCCTGTTATTCACCACGCTATTATGCGCAAACGCATACCAATAGTATGGAAAAACTCACCGCTGTCGCTGATGTGTTACGTGCCCAACGGATGGTTGAACTGATCGATCCAGGCAGTATTGATGTTGAGCTGTTAAAGAAATTGCACAATCCACAGTATGTGGAAGCTTTTTTATCGGGACAGTCAGCATTTGCCACCATACAAGGGTTTAAGCCGTGGAATGAACAACTGAGAGATGCGATTTTATCGGTTCAGGCTGGACAGTTAGTTGGAGCTGAAATTGCTTTGAATGAGGGGATTGCTGCAAATATTGCCCAAGGATTTCACCATGCCAGTTATGAATCTGGTGCAGCCTATTGTACCTTTAATGGCCTAGCGCTGGTTGCTAAGCAATATCCTGAAAAACGAATCTTTGTTTTGGATTGTGATCAACATGGTGGAGATGGCACAGCTATTTTCACTAATCGTATGACCAATCTGATTAATTTTGGAATTTTTGGCATTCGTTTTGGCTGTAAGGCTAGTGAGCGCAGTTTGACCCGTTATATTCACCCCAAACAAGGTAATTTCGATTTATATCGTGAAGCGATCTTTGAGGCATTCCAATATGCTTCGCGTTGGGATACAGATTTAATTATTTATCAAGCAGGCATGGACTGCCATCAACATGATAAATACGGCTCTAAATGGTTTAGCACTGAATTATTATTTGAACGTGACCGAATTGTCTTTGAGATGGCCAAGAAAATGAAAATTCCAATGCTGTTCGTTTTGGCAGGGGGGTATCAAGCACTGGACGATTTAGTGCCATTGCATGTCAATACCTTTAAGGCAGCGAATGAAATCTATTTTCCCTAGGTAAAATACAAGACATAAAAAAACGCTCAGCTGAGCGTTTTTTCTATTTTTTACTATCGCAGTTTTGCCAACCAATCACCGAGCATTTGTACCATTTGAACCAATAGCAACAAAACAATCACGGTTAAAATCACCACACTGGTGTCGAAACGTTGGTAACCATAAGAAATCGCCAAGTCACCAATACCACCTGCGCCTACGGCACCCGCCATCGCTGTCGCACCGATGAGCGAGATCGTACCCGTAGTTAAATTCAGAATCAGAGAGCTACGCGCTTCAGGGATAATAAATTTAAAGATAATTTGCCAAGGCGAAGCACCCATTGCCTGAGCGGATTCGACAATGCCTTCATTCACTTCAAGTAACGAAGTTTCAATTAAACGACCTAAGTATGGGCCCACATAAATAGTCAAAGGCACAATCGCTGCCCATGTTCCAATTGAAGTGCCAACCAGCATTTTAGTCAGTGGAATAACGGCAATCAGCAGAATAATGAAGGGAAGGGAACGCAGTGCATTTACAATCGGGTTCAGGAAATAATAAATCGCACGATTTTGCAAGATACCGCCTGAGCGGGTAACGACTAGCGTAATACCTTGAATCAATCCCCAAATGCAACCAAACAGCAGAGAAAAGAACACCATTTGAAAGGTTTCTTGCAGTGCTGTCACAAACTGGTCGATCGAAAGGGAACTGTGCCAAAATGGAGCAGTGACTTGTGTCAGCCATTGTACAATTAAATCTCTCATTGGGTTACCAGTCCAGATTGTTCGACTTTCACGCCTTGAAGCTCAAGGAATTTTACGGTTTCCTGTATGATCGACGGATCACCCAAAAGCTGGATAAACATTTGTCCGATCACGGTACCATTAATCTCGGTCATGTTAGCAAACAGAATATTTAAGCTGACATCAAACTGTTTAATCGCAGCCTGAATCACGGTTTCCTGTGCTGAAGTGCCGAGAAACTGCAAGCTATAGATACTATTATGATGTTGATGTTCAAGATTACTTAAAATATTTACAGGTAACTGCTGTTGCAATACCGTTTGAATAAAAGTCTTGGTGGTTGGATGCTGTGGCTGACTGAAAATATCCAGCGTCGGGCCAGTTTCAATCACATGACCTGACTCCATGACCGCTACATAATCACATACTGATTCGATGACATCCATTTCATGGGTGACCATCACAATAGTAATGTTCTGTTCTTTATTAATCTTTTTTAATAGTGCTAAAACAGATTTTGTGGTCTGTGGATCAAGGGCAGAAGTTGCTTCATCGCAGAGTAAAATCTTGGGATGATTCGCCAGCGCACGTGCGATACCAACACGTTGTTTTTGCCCCCCTGAAAGCTCATCAGGGTAGGCATCTTTTTTATGTTTAAGATCGATAAACTCAAGTAGTTCAGCCAGACGTTTTTCACGTTCAGCTTTGCTATGCCCAAGTAATTTAAGTGGCATTTCAATATTTTCAGACACGGTTTTGGTCTGAAGTAAATTGAAGTGCTGAAAGATCATGCCAATATTTGCACGTTCTTGACGAAGTGTTCGCGCATCCATAGCAGTAAAGTCTTTTTGATTGATAATGACTTGCCCCTGCGTCGGGCGCTCAAGCAAATTAATCAAACGGATAAGTGTACTTTTACCTGCACCACTATAGCCGATAATGCCAAAGATACTACCGTCAGGGATCTCTAAATTGATCTGATCCAACGCATTGATCGTTTGACCTTTCAACTGATAGTGTTTCGAAATGTTTTTAAATTGGATCATGTTCGTCAGTACTATGGCAGAAAAGAAAAAACAGGCAAAATCACTTTGCCTGTTTTATTTGGGGGTATTATATTACGAATTCGCTTCTGTGAGGTAGCTTGTTGGTTTATTTACGTCAACTTTAGTACCAGCAAAGTGTTCTTGAACATATTTCTTCACTGCTTCCGTATGATAAAGCGCGCCAACTTTTTGCAATACTGCATCATCTTTACGAGATTCAGCAGTTGCCAATACATTGACATTTAATTTGGTGCTTTGATCAACTGGTTCATAGTAGATTGCATCTTTAAGAACGTTTAAACCGCCTTCCATTGCAAGTGTATTACCCAATAGAATCGCATCAACTTCGTCTTTAACACGTACAGCTGTCGCCATTTGGATAGGTTTAATCACGATTTTCTTGCTGTTTTCGATAATGTCAGCAGGCGTGCCTTTTACAGGGTCGAAGTCAGCTTTTAATTTGATTAAGCCAGCACTTTGTAAAAGTAATAAAGCACGTGATTCATTGGCACCGTCATTTGGAATCGCAATGGTTGCGCCTTCAGCAAACTCTTCAACTTTCTTTACTTTGCTTGAGTAGATACCCATTGGTTCTAAGTAAGTGGTTGAAACAGGAGCAATCTTGTCTTTATTTGCAGCATTGAATGCGACAAGGTAAGCGTAAGATTGGAATGCATTCAAATCAACTTCTTTATTTGCGGCTGCAGTGTTCATTGCAACGTAGTCTGTGAAGTTCTTGATTTCGAGTTTAAGTCCAGCGGCTTTAGTTTCTGGTAATGTTGCGATATAACGCCAAATATCAGCGTCTGAACCTGTAGAAGCGATTACAACGGTTTGTAATGCAGCAGCATCACCTTTTTGTTCGGTAGATGCGGTATCTGGTTGTTTACTGCATGCCGCAAGTAATAACACAGATACACTTAAAAAAAGACTAATCAGCTTTTTCATGTATAAATCCTAATCGGAAAAATGTCGAGAAAATCATCATTTCTCTAGCATTAATGATTGCAATAGGTTTGTATGTTGTAAATTGACATCGCACTTAAAACAATCCCTGAATTATTCTTAAAGTTTGAACAAGTGTGATAGATCTACAACATCCGAAAAGTAGATGAATATTCATGTTCCGATTCAGTATATACAGATAGGAACCAACTGTTCATCTCATTTTCAAATCAAATTTGGATTTAGCTGCAATTTGTTTTGTTAGGTTCAATATTCTAGACATTTAAAAATAATGAAAAAGAATATACAGTTAACATAAAAACAACATCTAAAATTTCGGCAATCATAGCAACAATTTATGGGCGGTTATAGTGGAACAGCTTGTACTTTGAAGCTTAATAACCTACTTGCTAGAAGATAATTATGGTCTAAGTAAATATAAATAAATGATAGTTTTATGAATTTTTCCAAAAATATAGAGAGAGGAATCAATTGAATAATAAATATATATTTTTCTGAATTTTATATTTAAATAATGAATATAGAATTCATATTTATGCGGTTTATGGAATAAAAAAGCCTTCCGAAGAAGGCTTTTTTGCTCAACAAAGCTTATTCAGCTTTTTCTCGTGCAATGGCACGGTAACCGATGTCACTACGGTATTGCATCCCCGTAAATGTGACTTGACCACAAACTTCTAAGGCATTGATTTGCGCTTCTAGCACAGTATCACCCAGTGCAGTCACACAAAGTACGCGACCACCAGCAGTAATGACATGACCATCTGTGCTCATTGCCGTACCTGCATGGAAAATCTTGGTGTCTTCTGGAGATTGACCAAGACCTGAAATCACATCGCCTTTGCGAACCGTTTCAGGATAACCGCCAGCGGCCAGCACGATACCAATCGATTTACGTTCATCCCATTCAGCTTCGCTTGGTAAATTACCTGCAATACCTGCTTCCACTAAATCAACCAAAGATGATTTTAAACGCATCATAATTGGTTGAGTTTCAGGATCGCCGAAGCGGCAGTTGAACTCGATCACACGCGGTTGACCTTGTTCATCAATCATCAAGCCAGCATATAAGAAGCCAGTATAAACATGACCATCTGCAGCCATACCGTCAACAGTAGGGCGCATTACTTCGTTCATGACACGTTCAAACACTTCTGCCGTTACCACAGGAGCGGGAGAGTAAGCACCCATACCACCCGTATTTGGGCCTTCATCACCTTCAAAAATACGTTTGTGATCTTGTGAAGTGGCCATTGGCAAAATGTTGTTGCCATCGATCATACAAATGAAGCTTGCTTCTTCACCAGCAAGGAACTGTTCGATAACAACACGTGAACCTGCATCACCAAACTTGTTACCCGCAAGCATATCGTCAATCGCAGCAAAAGCTTCTTCGTTGGTCATTGCCACGATTACGCCTTTACCTGCAGCTAGACCGTCCGCTTTAATTACAATAGGTGCGCCATTTTTTTCAACGTATGCTTTTGCCGCATCCACTTCAGTGAAAACGTCATAAAAAGCGGTAGGAATGTTGTGGCGTTTTAAGAAATGTTTGGCAAATGCTTTAGAGCCTTCAAGCTGTGCAGCGTACTGGGTTGGGCCCCAGATTTTTAAACCTGCTTCACGTGCTGCATCTACCACACCATTGACTAATGGTGCTTCAGGACCAACAATCACCAATGCAATATCATTTGCTTTTGCAAATGCGATGATTGCTGGATTGTCTAGAATATTAAGCTCTACGTTTGTACATTTGTCTTCTGTTGCCGTGCCTGCATTACCCGGTGCAACGAAAACTTGAGTGACTTTTGCATCTTGTGCGATTTTCCATGCAAGTGCATGTTCACGGCCACCGCTACCCAAAACTAAAATATTCATTATTAAGTTATTTCCCTTTTTCAGTATCTAAGAATATACCTGTTCAGAATAAAAAAGTCCCTCTGAATCTCCCCCAGACCTCTCTTTGATAAAGAGGGGAGCATACTTTTTAATTTTAGTAAAAAAGTAAGTCCCCCTTTTTATAAAGGGGGATTTAGGGGGATTGCGTTTGAGACTCAAATCATTTAGTGACGGAAGTGACGCATGCCTGTGAACACCATGGCAATACCAGCTTCATCCGCTGCTGCAATGGTTTCTTCGTCGCGCATTGAACCACCTGGTTGGATAATACATTTAATACCAGCCTTAGCTGCATTATCAATACCATCACGGAAAGGGAAGAATGCATCAGATGCCATTACCGCACCTTCAACCACTAGACCAGCATGCTCCGCTTTAATCGCTGCAATACGTGCTGAGTTGACGCGGCTCATTTGACCAGCACCTACACCAATCGTTTGACGGTTTTTGGCATAAACGATTGCATTTGATTTCACATATTTCGCAACTTTCCAAGCAAAGATCAAATCATCAATTTCTTGCTCAGTTGGTGCACGTTTGGTCACAACTTTAAGATCATCTTTGGTGATCATGCCTAGGTCTTGGTCTTGAACCAATAAGCCGCCATTCACACGCTTATAGTCAAGTTGTGCTGCACGAGCGTCAATTGCTGGGAGCTCACCACACACCAACACACGTACATTCTTTTTCGCACCGGTGATTTCAAGTACGCCATCCGCAATGCTTGGTGCAATAATCACTTCAACGAATTGACGATCTACAATCGCTTGTGCAGTCGCAGTGTCCAATTCACGGTTGAATGCAATGATGCCACCAAATGCTGATTCAGGATCAGTTGCATAAGCAAGATCATAAGCTGCTTTGATACCATCCAATGAAACTGCAACGCCACAAGGGTTGGCATGTTTAACGATGACACAAGCAGGCTTCGCAAATGATTTCACACATTCAAGCGCTGCATCGGTATCTGCAATATTGTTATAAGAAAGTTCTTTGCCTTGTAATTGCTTCGCAGTAGAAACAGATGCTTCTTGAGCTGTTGCTTCAACATAAAAAGCCGCATTTTGATGAGGGTTTTCACCATAACGTAAATCTTGTGCTTTATTCAGTTGGGTATTGAAGGTACGCGGGAACAGATCCGCTTCGCCTTCAGTTTTGCCAACGCGCGCGCCTAAATAAGAGGCGATCATGCCATCGTATTGTGCAGTGTGCTCAAATGCTTTTACCGCTAAGTCGAAACGAGTTTCGTAAGAAAGCGCACCATTTGCTTTTAATTCAGCAACGACTGTGTCGTAGTCAGCTGCATTCACGATAATGCCTACTGAAGCATGGTTCTTCGCAGCGGCACGAACCATCGTTGGACCACCGATGTCGATATTCTCGATTGCATCTGCAAGTGAACAGTTTGGTTTTGCTACTGTGGCTGCAAATGGATACAGGTTTACAATCACTAGATCAATCGGATCGATGTTGTGTTCTTGCATCACTGCTTCGTCCAGACCACGACGCGCTAAGATGCCTCCATGAATTTTAGGATGTAATGTTTTTACACGACCATCCATCATTTCAGGAAAACCTGTATGTTCAGAAACCTCTACTACGGCGATATTGTTGTCTTTAAGCAACTTATATGTACCGCCCGTAGATAAAATTTCTACCCCTAGAGCTACAAGATTTTGAGCGAATTCAACGATTCCGGTTTTATCAGATACAGAGATTAAAGCACGTTTGATAGTCATGATTTTAGTCAACAGTTTGAAGTCTACAGATTAAAAATAAAAGGCAAAAAAAATGCCCACGAGAACGTGAGCATTTTATCAATTATTCACTCATTAAACCGTGAGCTTTTAACTTTTTGCGTAAAGTTCCGCGGTTAAGGCCTAAAATCTCAGCGGCACGTGTTTGATTACCGCGAGTATATTCTAAGACCACAGATAAAAGAGGTTTCTCCATTTCTGCTAAAACCATGTCATAAACTTGAGATGGTTGCTCACCTTGCAATTGTGCAAAATAATGACGAACTGCGCGATCTACATGGATGCGAAGAGCGACATCAGATTGAGCCGTAAAAATAGGAGATTTGCTATTCATGCGTGTTAATCCGAAATATCAAAATATCACTTGGGTAAAGTGATATAAATGTGGTCTAAATTACTGAGCCCCGTTTTAGATCCTAAAACAGTGACTCTAAAACAAAAGGACTATTAGCTTGCCACAAATCCTCGAGCTGTGTAAAAAATAAGCGTAACAATAGTTAAATATTTGTTACCGCCTACTTTTAAAAACAAAAAAACCAACAATGCGCTTATTGGGTAAAAGCACAGTTCGTTTAACGATTTTATTGTCTATAAATTACGAGGAGTAAGTAGGTCAAGCATTCGTGGCGCGTATCATACCACTGTCAGCGAAAAAGTGAGCAAATTAACTGCACTTTTTTTTGTTTTTTTGTCACTTTTTTGAGCTTTTAGGGCTGTACAAATTCTAAACTATAGTCATTGAAGCTATTTTTACTTTTTGGAAGGGTAAATTCGAAGCGAAAAGGGCTGTTGGTTGGAATGCGTTGAATCGTTTTTAAACTGTCAACTAAATAATCTTGTGGTTTGAGCATTACGTTAAAAACGGCTTCGTCGTTTTGTTTGAGCACGACTTTAATAGGAGGCAGTGCCACGCTGTTCTCATTATGATTTAGAAGCACACCTGAAAAAACAGTAGCATCTTTTTCTCCACGCTTAATTTTTACTTTTTCAAAACTAAGATATTTATATTGTTCATCACTGGTTTTGCACGAAAAAATGCCGCAAGCATAATTAAACATCTGATTCAAGGCTGGGCTTTCATGCATCAGTTTTGGGTTGAACCATAAAATCTGAAAAGCAAATACTAAAATTAAAGCAATATTACCGAGCCCCCAAAGCGTGTAATACAGCCAACCATGTTGTTTATCATTATTCTCATGGTCAATTTGTAAAGTATCTTCAGACAGATTTAAATTAGGTAAGGCAGTAACAGGCTCGGTATTGAAATAATTGAGGTTGTTGAGATAGGTCAATAAATCAATATTTGAGTTTTCAATTTTCTGATCAAAGATGCTCAAAATCTGCATTTGTTTTTCTGCAAACGAGCTGTCAGGTTGAATTGAAGAAAAAAGTGAGCGATTGACAGGTGTCGGAATCGCTTCACTATCTGTTTCTAATAAGTTGGTTAATGCATTAAAGTTAATGACACATTTCGGACAACAAACCATACCCTGTGCAACACTGAGTTGTGAAAGGGTCACTTTGTACACAGTTGAACATTTAGGGCAGCGGGTTTGTTTTTCACTCATAAGTAACAATGTTCTCAAATTGTTGTTTTACGTTTTCCTGAAATGCGACACCAGTTTTCTTCACGCTTTTCGATCTCTAATATATCAAAAAACTGTGAGTAAACACTAGAAACATCAGCAACTTGCTCTTCGATTACACCTGCAAGTGCGAACTCGCCCTCATTTTTTATTAAAGTTGAGAATTCAGGCGCAAGTGCCATTAATGGTGCCGCTAAAATATTGGCGACAAGGACATCTGCTTGTTGTGGTTTAAATTCTTGATCAAACTCTTCGGGTAATCCTACAGAAAGACGATCCAGTACACCATTTAATTCTGCATTTTGTTTGGTCGCAAGTACCGCTTGTGGATCAATATCAGTCGCATAAACTTTTTTAGCGCCGAGTAATAAAGCCGCAACACCTAAGATGCCTGAGCCACAACCATAGTCGATCACAACTTTGTCTTTAACATCAGTTTTACCTAGCCATTGTAAGCATAAGAAGGTACTTGCATGGTTTCCAGTACCGAAAGCAAGACCTGGATCTAGCTTAATATTGGTTGCATCAGCTTCAGGTGGTTCTAACCATTCTGGTACGATCCAGTATTTTTCACCAATTTGAATCGGTTCATAATAATCCATCCATGCACGTTCCCACACTTGGTTTTCCAAGTATTCATGGCGCATTGGTACATCTGGAAGTTGTGCTTTTAAGAAGGCTTCTAAAGTATCGACATCAATTGGGTCATCTTCTTCTTGTTGATAAATCCCTGTGACGATGACTTTATTCCAAAGTGGTGTTTCACCTGGCAATGGTTCAAGTAAGGCTTGGTCTTCAGCATCATCTAAAGTTACGCTCACCGCGCCTAATGACAGGAGTAATGTTTCGGTCAGTTCGACTTGGTTTTGATCAACAGTAATATGAATTTGTAGCCAGTTCACAGGAAAACCTAAATAAATGTATTTGTGCTTATTGTAATGGATTCGTGCTTGTTAAAGGGATTATAAAGTAGACAGATTACAATTTTAAGATGAAATATTTTGTCCTCATGCAATCTATTATATTGTTTTTATATAAAAGAAGGCCAAATTAGGCCTTCTTTTATGTCATTTATGCATTAAGGTGCAGTCTGTTCGACATCAGGTGCTACTGGTGGTGCAGGAGCGATAGCGGGTGATTCCATAGGTGCAGTGCTATTGTCTGCTGGTGCACTACTGACTGGGCGAGGTGCCGATTGCGTTTCTGAGAGACGACTTTGAGTCTCAACGGCAGCATTAGATGCAGGTGTTGGTGGTTGGAATGCTAACTTACCAGCTTCATTAGGCTCACATGAACCATTGAAAACAACGCCTTTAAATGCAAATGAAACTGGATCACCTTGTTTTTTGCCTTTACAGACCTGTTGATATTTCTTGGCCTGTTGGTCTTGGCTTGCTTTGGTATCTGCATGCGCAGCTACGCTAAAACATAGACTACAAATTAGAGATGAAAATAAAAGCTTTGAGTTCATATCATTGTCCTAAAGTATTTTTTATACACTTTTTAGGATAAGAAACTGGGCAGATAAAACAGTGGTGTTCAAGTTAATAGTGATGAATCGCTGTGTGCAGTCTAAGAGGAAAATGCAA
Source organism: Acinetobacter higginsii (assembly GCF_000369525.1). Classification (GTDB taxonomy): domain Bacteria; phylum Pseudomonadota; class Gammaproteobacteria; order Pseudomonadales; family Moraxellaceae; genus Acinetobacter; species Acinetobacter higginsii. Next base: position 1,943,366 of record NZ_KB850072.1, on the reverse strand, counting down.
CATAAGGTTTCTTTTTGTATGTTCTGTAGTCAGAACAGGGGCTTGCAAGCCTCAACAATCTTGACTGTTTTTGGCAATTTAATGCAAAACTCCTGTATAATGCTCTGTCATTTTTTGAATACACATTTACCACTATGCACTATCCTAAAGTTTACGACGTTATCGTAATTGGCGGCGGTCACGCTGGTACGGAAGCAGCACTTGCTGCGGCACGTATGGGAAGACAAACATTATTGTTAACGCATAACATTGAAACTTTGGGGCAGATGAGCTGTAACCCAGCGATTGGTGGTATTGGTAAATCACATCTTGTCCGCGAGATCGATGCACTCGGTGGTGCAATGGCACTCGCAGCGGATAAAGGTGGTATTCAATTCCGTATTCTAAATTCTCGTAAAGGTGCAGCTGTGCGTGCAACACGTGCGCAAGCGGACCGTGTACGTTATAAAGCAGCGATTCGCGATACTTTAGAAAATCAAGCGAACTTGGATATTTTCCAGCAAGCTGCAGACGACTTAATTGTTGAAGGCGATACTGTTAAAGGTGTTGTGACCCAAATGGGTATCCGTTTTGATACCAAGACGGTAGTATTGACGACAGGAACTTTCTTGGGTGGGGTGATTCATGTCGGCTTACAAAATTCAAGTGGTGGTCGTGCAGGTGATCCACCATCAATTGCTTTAGCGCATCGGTTACGTGAACTTAAATTACCCGTTGGGCGTTTAAAGACAGGTACTCCGCCTCGTATTGATGCACGCACAGTTGATTTTTCTGTCATGACACCACAACCGGGTGATTTCCCATCGCCAGTGATGTCGTTTATGGGTGATGCATCTATGCACCCTGAACAAGTGAATTGCTATATCACGCATACCAGTGAAAAAACCCATGAAATTATTCGTGGCGGTTTAGATCGTTCACCAATGTATACCGGTGTGATCGAAGGTGTTGGCCCACGGTATTGCCCATCAATTGAAGATAAGATCCATCGTTTTGCCGATAAAGATTCACATCAAGTGTTCTTGGAGCCAGAAGGCTTAGATACCCATGAGCTTTATCCAAACGGCATTTCGACTTCATTGCCATTTGACGTGCAGTTCAATTTGGTTCGTTCAATTCGTGGTATGGAAAATGCGCATATCTTGCGTCCAGGCTATGCGATTGAATATGACTATTTCAATCCACAAGCATTGAAATTTACACTTGAAACCAAAGCGATTCAAAATCTGTACTTTGCGGGTCAAATCAACGGTACTACAGGTTATGAAGAAGCGGGTGCGCAAGGTTTACTCGCAGGACTCAATGCTGCACGTCGTGCTTGGGAACAAGAAGAGTGGACACCAAAACGTGATCAAGCTTATATGGGTGTTTTGGTTGATGACTTGATTACACTCGGTACCAAAGAACCGTATCGTATGTTTACTTCACGTGCGGAATACCGTTTGATGTTACGTGAAGACAATGCCGATCAGCGTTTAACATCAATTGGTCGTGAACTTGGCCTAGTTGACGATGAGCGTTGGGCTGCATATAGCGAAAAAATGGAAGCGGTTGAGCGTGAAACGTCTCGTTTACAACATTTGTGGGCGGCACCGAATAACCCAATGGGTAAAAAATTCGTTGAAATGACGGGTGCAGATCTCAGTAAAGAATGTAGTGCGATCGATTTGCTGAAACGTCCAAATATCAATTTTAGCCAAATTGCTGAATTAACAGGTTCAGAGGTGTCTGAGCATGTGGGTGAGCAGATTGAAATCGCCGTGAAATACGAAGGCTATATTAATCGTCAGCATGAAGATGTTGCTCAATTAAAACGTCTTGAAGAAACCCGCATTCCTACTGATTTTGAATATGATGGTATTTCAGGTTTGTCGCGTGAAATTACTTTGAAATTAAAAACAGTTCGCCCTGAAACCTTAGCGCAAGCAAGTCGTATTCCTGGTGTTACACCAGCAGCAGTTCAGTTGCTGATGATCACGATCCGTAAAAACAATATGGCGAAAAAGTCGGCATAATTGCCTCCTTCGTCTATTGTCGTTAATGTTAAAAACACCCTTTGTAGAAGGGTGTTTTTTTCTGCTAAGCAAATTCTGTTTAATTGAAGGCGATGAGTAAATGAACAATTGGATAATTTTATTCATTGCGATTACTGCAGAAGTGATCGCGACCTCTGCCTTAAAAAGTAGTGAAGGTTTTACCAAACCAGTTGCTTCCATCGTGGTTGTAGTGGGTTATGTGATTGCATTCTATTGCTTGTCTCTAACCTTAAAAACGATTCCTGTAGGCGTTGCTTATGCGATTTGGTCTGGTGTTGGGATCGTTTTGATTACGACCGTGGCTTGGTTTGTATTTGACCAAAAACTAGATATTTGGGGAATTATTGGGATTGTCTTGATTATGAGTGGTGTGTTGATTCTCAATTTACTGTCTAAAACCAGCTCGCATTAACTTTGTCACAATAAAACCGAGTCATGCATAACTCGGTTTGAATTAATCTTCTACTTCAACGTATTTATAACGCGACCTCAATCCCTTGGCGTAAATTCTGCTGATCAAATTGTGTATTGGCATCAATTTGGGCATAGGCTTTTGGTAAGAGGCGGCGTGCTACGAGATTCACTCTTTTTTCCAGCCATTTCGGCATGTTGATCGCCAATGGATTAGTTTCTGTGACCGATACATCAGTCATCACTCGCGTTCCCATAATGTAATCAAACCATGGTTTAGTCACACACCAATTGGCATTTTGATTGCTGGTCATGTGATGATCATAATGCCAAGGAATTCGTTTTTTAGCGAACTCTGGATCAAGGTGTGATTTGGCATGCACTTTCCAATAATTCCAAATGCTATAGTACAAACCTGCGGTAAAGAACGGTGCAACGGGTAGAAAAATGGTGGATGCAGCTGCTAGGCCGATGAGTGCCGATTTTTCATTGTACATCTCAGAATTTTTAAACATCGACTCCGCATAGCCTGCATCATGAAAGCCATTTAAGCGAGCACGTTTGTGATGTGCAATATGGGTAAAGAACGGACTGTTTCTATTTTTGCTTGGAAATTCGTGTAACCAGACTTTGTGGAAATACCACTCCATACCATTTGCGACAAAAACGCCTACTGGAAAACCGATCATGCTTGGATTACCTCGTTTAACATAGATCGGATTTTAAAAAGAGAAGAGCAAAAAGTTTTGACTGATCTGACAGTTTTAAGCTGCCTATCCAATCAATTTAAGTCTGTTTACGTTGTCGATATGCAGTAGGTGTTTCTCCAGTCCAGCGTTTAAATGCTCTGGAAAATGCTGAAGGTTCAGAAAAACCCGTCAGATAAACAATTTGGTCGATGCTTTCTTTGGTTTGAGAAAGTAAGCGACGCGCAAGGCGCTCACGATAATGGGCAATGACTTTTTCATAGCCGGTATTTAATAGTTGTAAATCCGCTCTTAAGCTCCGAGTACTACGTCCTAAATGCCTAGATATGATGTTCTGATCAAATTCACCAGACTCTAATAAACCACTGGCCAAAATTTTTTCGATTTCGTTTATAAGTTGATGTTTGTTTAATAGCTCAAGTTGTGATGCAGCATGATGTTCATGTACTTTTAACAGTTCAGGTTCATGAGCAGCAGAGGGCGTCGTTAATTGTGCTGAATCAAAGCAAATGTAGCCATTATCTTGACCGAATTTGACAGGACATCCCCATATTTCCTGATATTCCTCTTGATCTGCTCCGTTTAGATACGGCAAACCGATTTCAAGTGGTGTAAATGTTTCGTCACTAATATATTTAAAGAAGTTAAGTAAAATGCCGATGGCACATTCCAAATAGTGTCGAACAGGATGATTGAGCCCTGAAATCATCACTCTATGTTCATTTATCATTTCTAAGTTAAATGACATGGCATCGGTGAGTAAGGCCTGATATCGAATGGTTCGTTTGAGGCCTTCACCAAATGTTGCGCTACTCAAAAAAAGATATTCAATCACTTGCCCGCGAAAGGGTGGAACATTGTGTCCAACATGTAAACCAATATCGGGATCATGACTAATTTGTTCTGCTGCTTGCCAAAAGCGTTGCTGTGTGGCGTTGTCACGACGGACAAACTTATCAGGTGGCTGATCGGGTAAATGAACACGCGCAAATATGGCAGCGGCATCTAGATTCATCTTTTGCATAGTTTGATAAACCATCCATAAAAAGATGCCTGCATCACTGGTTTTTTTTGAAGTCATAAAACAGGGCAAATACGAGTTTTAAAACAATATACGCTGTTATTTTTAAGATAGAAATGGATTGCAACTAAATCAAAAGGGGAAAGGTACTTATACGCTGATAAGTACCTTAGTCAAAAGGTTTATTCAGTCACTTCAACGGTCACGCTGTAAGTATAAGATTGAGTGATGGGTGGTTTGGTGTTGTCAGTATTCGCTTCAGGATAAGCGGTGGTAATGAGGTAAATACCAGCTTCACTAAACTTCACTTCAACCTCACCTTTGGTGTTGGTTTTAACATGCGGTTGTTCACGTTTTGCATTGGGTTGATAGCTGCTGGCGCCTTTAAACACATCTACTTCTAGATTTGGAACAGGCTTACCATCCATTAAAACTTGCGCTTTAAAGGATTCACCTGCAAATAACTCATTTGGATGAGTGAGGAACTTCAATTCGAAACCTTTGTTGCTCGCAGCAGGCACAGCACTTGGTTTGCCTTTAGTGATAAAGCTTTCAGCAATATAGGTGTTGATGGTTTGAGCCGTTTTTGCATTTGCAGGAATTTGGTCTTCAGCAATAAAACGAGGTGGCTGATTTGCTGGTGTTTGAGGCGCTTTTTGCTCTGCATTATTACCTTGTGGTGGCATCGGGTTTGCATTAGCAGGGCGTTGAGGGCGAACACGTAACCAACGACCATCAATCAATGCATATTTGGTTGGGTTGCCTGTCGCATTTTGCGTACGAAGACGATAGGTGCCATCCGTGGTTAAATTGACTTCAGCGATATTGAATTTTTTTAATTCTGCGGCTGCTTTAATAGTTTCAGTTTTTCCTTCTGGCGTTGTGACCTGATAATCTGTTTTAAAGTTACGGCTTGGAACAAAGAATTTTTCTACAGTAATTCCACTTTGAAAGCTGACGTTATCTGCTTTGCTGTCAAATACTTCTGGCAATAAAAAAGGGCTTGCCGTGTGAGCAAAACTGAATGTTGGTAATGCAGAGAATAAGGCAACAGTAAGTAGATGACGCATGAAGAATTCCTTAAAAGAGAAATAAACAAAAATGCAAAAGAATTGCTACAATCTACTTGATAACGAGTATCAGTTGCAATATTATTTCGATAAATTTTTAATCGTTTTTATGCCATTGGGCAGACAAAGATTAAGAAGCTTTTTATCTCCCAAATGCGTGTCGCAAATGAATCAAATGTTTTTGATTTTATTCAGAATAAAATCATTTCATTTTCATGTTCTTTTGGCTGTAATTCATGTGAGAGGCCGAGCGATTGACTGTGCATAAAGTCAGTAGGTTGGCCGAGTTAAATCTTAGAAAATGGAAGCTTAACGATGTCATCAACGCAACAAATTTTTCGCCCCGTTCAACTCATATTTCGTTTATCTCCGTTGATGGCAGCCATTGCTGTATTTATGTCTCCAGTCACGATAGTTCAGGCCAATGAAACTACTGTAAAAGATGCTCAGACATTACAAGCACCTATTCAAACACCAAGTTATAGCTTTCATCAAGATCATATTTTAGGAACGTCTTTGGATGTGGTTGTGACCACTGCACATCAAAAAGATGCAGAAAAGGCATTACAGGCCATTCAGAATGAAGTGGCACGTTTGGATAAGATTTTATCGGTATGGCGTGATGACAGTGAAATCAGTCAACTCAATCGTGAACAACAGATCGAAGCTTCCTCTGAACTGTATGAGGTAATCGCTGCGTGTGAACAATGGCGCAGTGCGAGCTGTGGTGGTTTTGATGCACGTTTAGGCCAATTGATGCAGTTATGGGAACAAAGTCATCAGGTACATAATCTGGATGATCAAACGCAAGAAGCTTTATTAAGCCAATTAAAAACTCAAAGTATTGAGCTAAATCCAAAAACCAAACAGATTAAACTCGATTCAGCCATTAAAATCGCACCCGATGCCTATGCCAAAGGCTATGTCATTGATCGTGCCTTAATTGCAGCTAAACAAGCTGTACCACATTTACAGGGGATTTTGATCGATATTGGTGGTGATATGCGGGTGTGGGGCCAATCACCGCAACAAGCGGGCTGGAAAATTGGCATTCAGAATCCAAATGAACGCTTTGATAATACAGCACCAACACAAGTGTTAAATATTAAAGACCAAGCTGTTGCTTTTAGTGGACAAGGTTATCGTTCATTGGCCGGCCAGTCGCATTTGCTTAATCCACAGACAGGCATGCCAATTCAAACCGTAGAGCAATGTGTCGTCGTAGGACAGTGCGCTGCAGATGCGGATGCTTTGGCAACGGCTTTAACCGCAATGTCGCCTCAGGAAGGCATGCAGCTGATTGAGGAATTGGTTGGTTTTGAAGCGCAATTGGTGGCGACTGATGGCAGTCGTTATCAAAGCTCAGGTTGGTCTACACTTTTAGATGCCAATCAACCTGCGATCATGCGACATGTGGCAGCTAATGGTGCTGCAACGGCTTGGCCTAAAGGTTATCAGGCACAAGTTGAAGTGAATATTCCTAAGCTCGCTGTTGATAATTATCGCGCGCCTTATGTTTCAGTATGGGTGACGGATAGCGATAAAAAATTAGTGCGTACCCTTGCGGTTTGGGGTAAAGATGAGAAATGGATCAATTCAAACTATGTCTGGTGGCGCCGTTATGGTCGTCAAATGCCAAACTTGGATGCGGTGGCTAAGCCATCACGCCAACCAGGACAGTACCGTTTAGCTTGGGATGGTAAAGATGAAGCTGGTAAAGCTGTCGATGCAGGTAAATATTTAATCCATATTGAAACCTCTCGTGAGCATGGTGATCATTCATACCAAAGTTTTGAATTAGAAGTCGGGCCAAAAGCGGTAACAAAAACACTTCCTGCACAGGCAGAAATTGGTACGCTGAAACTAAACTTCCAACGTGGTGCTTAATTAAAAGCCCCTACTTATTGACGAGGCTTATCTCTTGTATCAACGCCGTGATTTTTACCGCCATGCACGTTATGTGCATGGTTGGTTATCTGCTTTTGCTTTCATCGTACTGATTTTTTTTGCTGCAACAGGACTATTACTGAATAATCCCGATTGGTTTAAATCATCCAACGATGAACAAATTGTAAAACTCACTTTACCCGCTGCTTTTGTCAGTGCCATCCAAAAACAAGAGAATCCAACTCCGGCGATTCTAGATTTTGTTCGAGACAAGCAGCCGTTGATTGGGCGTTATAAAAGCAGTGAGGTCATGGATGGGGAGGTGATGATTCGTTTAGAGAGTCCTGCGGGTTCAACAGATCTCTGGGTGTTGATGGATGAAGGTCAAGTCGAAATTACCCAAAAACCAGCAACGACCGTTTCATTGCTCAATGATTTACATCGCGGTAAAAATGTCGGTGCAACATGGCATTGGCTCATTGATATTAGTGCGATCATCATCATTTTATTGTCCTTGGCGGGCTATATTTTATTTTTAACCATTAAAACCCGTTTAATTACGCATTTGCTGCTCACAGCAGGCAGTTTGGCGGCAATTATTTTACTCATTTGGTTTGCCATTTAAGGTGACATCATGACTCAGGCTGTGCTGATCGTTATTGCTATATTGGCAATATTATTGAGTCTGCATCTTTTTGTGATTGTGTGGCTATATTGGCAGCAAAGAAATTCAAAATCACTGCTGCAATCGCATCCTGCTTATTTGGTGGTCTATGCCAGTCAGTCTGGACATGCCGAAATCTGGGCGAGACACACCGCTGAGCAATTACGTTTAGTTGATGATCAGATTGCGGTCAGAAATATTCAAGATCTAAGTCTCCATGATTTAAGCGAGCAACAACGGATTCTATGGGTGGTCAGTACCTATGGTGAAGGGGATGCGCCGGATAGTGCACAATCCTTTATCAATAAAGCTTTTACTCAAGGCCTAGATTTATCCCATCTATCTTTTGCAATCTTGGCATTGGGAGATCGGCGCTATGCTCACTTCTGTCAGTTTGGGCAGCGACTGGAACAATGGTTAGTTCAACAACAGGCGCAGGCTTTATTTAATACGGTTTTAGTAGATCAAATGAATAGCCTTGATTTAGAACAATGGTTGAATGGGTTAGAGCAGCTAACTTCAACGCAGTTCAGTGATTTAACCCATTCTGAACAGAGGCTGCAATTAAAATTTGCGCATCGACAGTGCTTAAATAAAGGTAGTATCGGTGAACCCATTTATAAAGTTCAATTGATTGGTGATGAGGACTTGGTTTGGTCATCAGGTGATATTTTAGAGATTCAATGCGAAAACAATTTGGATGATGTTGAGGCATTTTTGCAATCACAGCAACAGCCCATCAATGCTAAGTTGATCGCTCAATTAAGCACGCTGAATTTAAGAAAATTACCGAGCAAAGCAGAGCAGTCTTTTCAGCAATGGTTAACACAATTTGAGCGCTTACCTAAGCGTGAGTATTCGATTGCCAGCTTGGCTGAAAACGGCTTTATTGAATTGGTGGTCAGACAGCAACGTACGGCAACAGGTTTAGGCTTGGGTTCGGGCTGGTTGACACAAGGCTTGCAGCAAGACCAAATCTTACAAGCTCATATTCGTCATAATCCAAGTTTTCATTTGCCGCATGATGCACGACCTTTGATCTTGATTGGTAATGGTACGGGGATTGCGGGTTTGCTGGCACATCTACGTCAGAGAGAGCATTGGGGTTATAAACAAAACTGGCTGATTTTTGGTGAACGACAGCAGCAATTTGATCATCTTTATCAGACGGAAATTCATTATTGGCAACAGCATGGTTTTCTTGATCAAGTTGACTATGCATTTTCCCGTGATCAAGCCGAAAAAATCTATGTACAAGATTGTTTAAAAGCACAATCCACTCGATTACAGACTTGGGTTGCACAGGGCGCAGCAATTTATGTCTGTGGTAGCCTTAAGGGTATGGCGGGTGGCGTTGATCATGCCTTAAAAGAGATTTTAGGTCTTGATTTGCTGGAGCAGCTTAAACAACAACAGCGTTATCAACGCGATGTGTATTAATCGGATTCAGCTAGAACCAGTGCTTTAATCTTGCTGGCTTTTTCAAAATGATCCAGTCGATGCTCCATGATCCACCAATGTGCAGCTTCCATTTTATTGGCAAAGAATGCATAAAATGAAAGTCCGACATTGTTGCCTTTCTTGGCCATTTTTTCATCGCAGATATGAACGATCTCCGCTTTTAATTCGGTTTTCATCTTGTTTTTAAGTGGTTAATCAGAGTTAGCTGCAGATCATAGCATCCTCTACCTAAGTGATTGTCATCATTTAGTTTTAATATTTGTTTTGAAATTAAAAAAGTCAGCTTGAGCTAAGCTGACTTTCGGTACTTCAATCATTTTAAAGCGCAAGAAAATTAGAATTTTTTCTCAAGACTGAACTGTAATGATGGAATGCTTTCATTGGTTCTCGCCTGATATAAGCTGCCATCTGTTTGGTTGGTGAGGCGTTCCTTATAATGGGTACTCAAGACGTTATTCAGGTTAAGACTCGCTGCCCAGCCATGACTAAAGCGTTTGGTTGCGCTCAAATCTAAACTAAAACGTTCATTGGTGGTGCGATCATAGGGTTGACCATCTAAGGCGCGGGTAAATTCAGGCGTGTAACTGACGTTCACGCTGGTTGAGAGTTGCCATGGTTTATAGCTATAGGATAAGCCCGCACTAGTATTATAAGGTGCAACATCACTGGCTAAGCGTTCACGGTGTTGCCCATCTTCGATTTTGGCACGAACTGTTGACACTTGCCCATTGAGCATAAACGCATGTCCAGCTTCGGTTTGTTTGAGTGCATAGCGTCCAGACAACTCAACACCATAAGTGGTCGCTTGATCTTGGTTTTGTGGGCGTTCCACATAACGTGTGCCTTCAAGTGCGATGACTTTCTCGATGTAATCTTTAATTTCACGATGATAGGCCGTGACACTCACACCACCACTCGCTGAATCATAGGCGAGGGTGGATTCAGCTGCACGGATTTTTTCTGGTTTTAGGTTTGGATTGCCGCCACGATCAGGATTATTTAAGCTACCTGCATCACTATCTGTAGAGACAGTCACATTCGGAATCAGCCGATCGGTATTAGGACTCTTAAAAGCTTGGCTCAAGTTAGTTTGAATTGACCATTGCTCAGTGAGATCAAAACGATAAGCCAAAACTGGACTTAAATGTTGATCTTGATAATCAACCAAGCCTGAACGATTCAGCCATTCCTGACGCGCACCTAAAGTCACTGTTTGGCGGTCTGTAAAACGCCAGCTACCCTCACCATAAACAGCATAACGTTGCTCATCCAGACTTTTGCTGACATTGCTATCGAGTTCATTACTGCGAGTATCAAAACCAAATTTAATTTGACGGTCTTTATCTAATTTACGAACGCCATCATAGGCAAGCCCATATTCATTTACTGTTTCATCGGTATAAATTGTATTTTGTGGCGAGCGGGTGAGCTGTGTTTCTGTCTGACGTTCGACAGACAAGCGGATTTTATCACTTAGATCTTTGTCTTTACGTTCATAACGGGTGTTTAAGCGAATACTATCGTTCTTGTCATCTTGAGTTTGATTAGATGAATAACCATCCATTTTGATATTTCGGTAGAACAATTCTGCAATCAACTTTTGCTGATCATCCAGATCGTATTGCAAACGTGGGGAGAACATCTGCATGGTACGGTTGGTAGTACGAAGTTGTTCGCGTGTTCCCGTTGCTGTTTCAGTTTTAGTGATTGACGTGTTGTCCATCCACATCTGATTGGCTGAAACGCTATATGACCACTGGTTTTCACGACCGTCTGCTTGAATATTGATTTGCTTGCGTTCAGATTGTTGTTCACCGCTATCGCGTAAGCCATAGCCGAGCTTCACTGAGCCATTTAAGCGGGTATCCAGAGGTTCTTTTAAAATAATATTAATAACCGCTGAGGATGCAACAGAAGCTTGGGCAACGCTGGGTTGTTTGACCACTTCAATACGTTCAATCATTTCAGGTGTAATGGTATCAATAACTGACATACCACCACGTGGGCCACCTTGCACGGGCTCGCCATTGACCAAAAATGTGGGTGCGCCGCCACCACGGAAACGCATGCCCGAAGCGCCACCACCACCGCGTGGCCCTTGACCAAAAGCAGGGATCTGAAAACCAGCAGCGCGTCGTAAAGCATCCATAACCGACTGGTCGCCATATTGCAGCATTTCTTCTTGAGTAATGATGGTTTTAGGTACAGCACTAATATCATCATCTTTGGCTTTTTGAGGTTCTGCTGAAGCTTTGAATGAAAGGGTAGGTAGAACCTGAGTACTTGATTCAGATACCGTGGAAGCGGGAGTCTCACTTTGGGGTTCGGCAGCATAAATTGATGCACTTATACTGAGTAAAGCTGAGCTAAGCACACTGAGTTTTCCACAATAAACAGCATATTTCATTCTAGACCCCAAAAACGATCAAATTATTTTCTGTGTAGCCTAATGTAAAATTGTGTAGAAAAATGGAATTTATTCCTAAGAACTCAAAGATTTAAAAATTATTTTCAGAATTGTCTTTGAAGGTGAAAATGAAGCATAAATTTTAAATGAATAATAAATGGCCTGTTTAGTTAAAAATTAATGCAAAAAATGATGAAAATGAGAATGATTTTTATTAAAATTGTAGCGTTTTTTTTGTTTTTAATATTTTTTTAATTTTTGTCTGAGTTTTTTTGAGAAATTTTATGCGTTCTTTACCCTTAAATATGCATCACAAGCCTATTTTCAAATTTAGCTTGTTAAGCATGATGCTGTTGCAAGCACAGTATGCTTTTGCCAATGAGGCTCCAACACCAACAGCAGTGATGCCGACCATTAAGATCGAAGCAATGAGCGAGCTTGATCCGATCAAAAGTTATATCGATTATGATCAGGCAAGTGTGACCCGAAATGGTCTTAAGAAAAAAGATATTCCACAGACTATCGATACGATAGATGTGCAAAAATACAAAATCTATGGTGCAAATGACCTAAGCGTCATGCTACAGGGAACACCAGGCGTATCTACAAATTACGATACGCGTGGCGATGGTATCAGCTTGCGTGGTTTTAAAGTTGATGAAGGTGATATCTATCGTGATGGTGTTCGTGAGAGTGGGCAATTACGTCGTAGTACTGCCAATGTAGAACGTATCGAGATTTTAAAAGGACCCGCTTCTGTACTTTATGGGCGTGGTGCTGGTGGTGGTGTGATTAATATGGTGACCAAGTTTGCCAATTTTGATTCTAAAAGTTCAGTTGGAGTCTATGCTGGTTCATATGAAAATATCGGCGGCACCTTAGATTTTAATCAGGTTCTTACAGATAATTGGGCTATTCGTCTAACTGGCGAAAAAGCTGATACCAATAGCTTTCGTTCAGGTATTGGTTCACAAATTGAAATGATTTCTCCAAGTGTGACCTATCGTAGTGATGATGAGAAGTTACTTTGGACAACTCAATATACTTATGACAAATTAGATCGCACACCTGATCGTGGTCCGTCATATGAAAACTTACCAAAGGGTGTTTCTATTAAAAATGCCTTTGCGCGTAGTTCAGATTTTATTGAGGATGAATTACAAACAATTCGTACTGATGTGAAATATGAATTTGCACCAGATTGGAAGTTCCATTGGGCTGCGAGTTATCGTCAAGCGTATCAAAACTTTGATAATTTCTTTGGTGGAACCTATTGCGATAATAATTTGACTTTAGAAAGTAAGCCTGCGAAATGTGATTGGAATGGCTACCTTCGTCAAAGCTATGCTTGGCAAGAAACTATGAATAAAACTGTAATGAATACTTTTGATATTACTGGTAAATTCAAAACGGGGTCATTTGAACATAACATCATGGTGGGGAGTGATTGGACGCATGAAGACCGTGATCCAAAACTAGGCAACTATTCTAGTGGAGAATATGCAGGTAAATATTACGGATATATTAACCCATATAATCCTAATGATAATTATGCATCTCCGTTATTTAGTCAGACGACAGGCCGGACACCTATGACGTCTTATAGTCAACATAATGCAGAAAATAGAGCTATTTTTATTCAAGACTTAGTGAGTTTAACTCCAACAATTAAAATGATGCTTGGAGCTCGCTATGATCAATTTGAGTTTAAAACGCACAACATGATGACTGATAAGAAACAGTCATATGATGGTGAAACATTTAGTCCAAATATGGGATTTGTGTGGCAACCTGTAGAGAGTCAAAGTTTTTACGCTTCTTATAGTAAGAGTTTTGCACCGTATGGTGGTCGCGGAATGATCAGTATTGATCCAACTCTAAATCCAAGTGTTTACGATGCTGAACCTCAATACAATGAACAGTATGAAATTGGGGTCAAAAGTGATTGGTTAAATGACCGATTAAATACTCAATTCTCTATTTATGACATTACAAAAAACAATATTCGTTATCGACCAGACGCGACTAATTTTCCTGAAAATTGGGAAGTCGGTCAGCAGCAACGCTCAAAAGGGTTAGAACTTAGTTTTATTGGTCGTGTAATGGATAATCTATTTGTTCGTGGTGGCTATGGTTATACGGATGCTAAATGGACAAAGGATGTTCGTAGTAATGTTCCAGAAGCATCTCGTTTGAAAGACAACCAGTTGGCGAGGGTATCTGAGAATACTGGTAATTTATTTGTTCGCTATTTACCAACTGAAAAAGTTTATGGAGAGCTTGGTGCAACATATGTTGGATCTTTCTATACAAATGATGCGAACACAGCAAAAATTGAAGGTTGGACTCGTTTAGATGCCGCTATTGGTTATAAAGATGAGCGTTGGGGAGCAACTGTTGCTGTGAACAATATTACGGATAAGGAATACTGGAGAGATCCGTCTATGCCAGGTACACCACGCAACTTCTTGGTGCGTTTGAACTACCAGTTCTAATCTAAACACGTTAATGTGACTTTAAGCACTTTTGTCTAGACAAAAGTGCTTTCTTGTTTTTAGCTGCTGAAAATGAACAGTTTTTTCTGTTATAAAGATATAGTTTATATCTATCTTATTGAATTATATAAAATGTCATTGCTAAAAAAACTGGAATATTCTAATATTTGATTGAGTGAAAATTAAGCAAAAAACTTATTAGAATAACTGTATAATTGTGACGTGGTTATCATTTGTGATTTTAATATGCGTTTTTGTTCTCCTTTTCAGTCTTTTTTGTTAGCATTAAAGAAAACTTTATAATAGAGATAATAATAATGAAGATTAAGATTGCGATCGCTTTGGCTTTTTCTGTATTTATTTTGGGTTATGTCACCTATGTTGATGCCCAAACCAAGAAACGCCAAGAGCTAATGAAAATTGTTCAAGATGCCGAAAACAGCTTGAATACGATACAGCATAACCAACATACGCATTTGTCCTCTTATCAGCGTAATCAGTAGTTTTATGTGCCAATAAAGAGCATTGCTGATTCAATCGTCTGAGTTTGAGCGTGAAATACGCTTTTTTTGTATTGTGATACTCAAGTTTTGAGTAGAATCTGTTAAAATATTTACCATTAAATAAAAAGCTGCATGTTGATATGCGGCTTTTTACGTTTTGATATCGGAATCGAATTTATACATATCTTCTGTGTAACAAGCGCAAAGCTGGCATATAGATTGCTTTTAGCCTTGTATACCTTTTTGTGTACATTCAAAAAAGATTGCAAACACAAACGTATAGATTTCATATTCTACGATCTTAGATTTCAACAGGTGCTATGTTATGACAACGCCTAATGCTTCGGCTGGTTTGTTAGAACGCTTATTTAAGCTGAGCGAAAACAAAACCAACTTTAGAACGGAAGTTCTAGCAGGTGTAACTACATTCTTGACGATGTGTTACATCATCATTGTAAACCCACTCATTCTTTCTGAAACTGGCATGGATCATGGTGCTGTGTTTGTTGCAACCTGTTTGGCTGCGGCAATTGGGTGTTTGGTCATGGGGATTATTGCGAACTATCCAATCGCACTTGCACCTGGAATGGGCTTAAATGCTTATTTTACCTATTCTGTTTGTTTAGGCATGGGCGTGCCTTGGCAAACTGCTTTAGCTGCAGTTTTTGTGTCAGGGTTGGTTTTCCTTGCAATTAGCTTCTTTAAAATTCGTGAAGCAATTGTCAATGCAATTCCAATGTCTCTGAAATTTGCAATTGGTGGTGGTATTGGTTTATTCCTTGCTTTAATTGCACTGAAAAATGCAGGCATTATTGTTGATAATCCAGCGACCTTGGTTGGTCTAGGCGATATCAAACAGCCAACAGTCTTATTGGCCTTATTTGGTTTTTTAATGATTGTAGTTTTGCATCAGTTTAAAGTACGTGGTGCGATCATTCTTAGTATTCTGGTTGTGACTGCGATTGCAACTGCAATGGGCTTGAATGAGTTCAAGGGTGTTGTCGGTCAAGTTCCTTCTCTAGCACCTACCTTTATGCAAATGGACTTCGAAGGTCTATTTACCGCCAGTATGGTTGGGGTGATTTTCGTCTTCTTTATTGTCGATTTATTTGACAGTACAGGTACCTTAGTTGGTGTGTCACATCGCGCAGGCCTGCTTCAAGATGGTAAATTACCACGTTTGAAGAAGGCATTATTTGCAGATTCAACTGCAATCGTAGCGGGTGCTGCTTTAGGTACATCGTCAACTACACCTTATATTGAATCAGCTTCAGGTGTTGCGGCAGGTGGACGTACGGGTTTAACCGCAGTCGTTGTTGCATTCCTATTTATTGGTTGCTTGTTCTTGGCACCATTGGCTCAATCAGTTCCAGGTTTTGCAACAGCACCCGCATTGTTATTTATTGGTGTGTTGATGATCCAAGGGATCACACATATCGATTGGGATGATATTACTGAAGCTGTTCCTGCCTTTTTAACCATCGTATTTATGCCATTTACCTATTCAATTGCAGATGGTATCGCGATGGGCTTTATCAGCTATGCATTGGTGAAACTACTGACAGGAAAAGCAAAGACAGTTCCTTATATGGTTTGGATTATTGCGGCACTGTGGGTGTTTAAATTTGTTGCATTTGGCGGCTAAGCAAATCGTTATTATTATTTTATCATTCTCTTTGTGAGCTGTTTGAATAACAGCTCTTTCTGTGAAGAGAGCCTAAAAGGGCGTTATTTCGATAACACCCTTTTTTCTTTAGACGTGGAGTTAATATGAATCAAATCGAGCTGATTCGTGCTTTACCCAAAGCCGAATTGCATGTGCATATTGAAGGGACTTTTGAACCAGAACTGATGTTTGCAATTGCACAGCGTAATCAGATTCAGATTCCCTATCAGTCGGTTGAAGAAGTGAAGCAAGCGTATAACTTCCATAATCTTCAATCTTTCTTAGATATTTATTATGCGGGCGCAAATGTGCTGGTGCTTGAACAAGATTTTTATGATCTTGCTTGGGCATATTTCGAGAAATGTGCTGAAGATCGTGTGGTACATACCGAAATGTTCTTCGACCCACAAACGCATACTGAACGTGGGGTTGAATTTGCAACTGTGTTGGCTGGCTTAAAACGTGCCTGTACAGATGCACAAGCAAAGCTAGGAATTAGTTCTCAGTTGATCATGTGTTTCTTGCGTCATTTAAGTGAAGAAAAAGCATTTGAAACGCTTGAGCAAGCATTGCCATTCAAAGATGACATTATTGCGATCGGTTTAGACTCAAGCGAAGTTGGACATCCTCCAGCAAAATTTGAGCGTGTATTTGCTAAAGCCCGTGAAGCTGGTTTCTTGATCGTGGCACATGCGGGTGAAGAAGGCCCACCAGAATATATTTGGGAAGCTTTAGACTTGTTAAAAGTAAACCGTATTGATCATGGTGTGCGTTCTGAAGAAGATGAGCGCTTAATGGCGCGTTTAATCGCTGAGAAAATGCCTTTAACAGTTTGTCCTTTAAGTAACTTAAAGCTTTGTGTTGTAAAAGACATGGGTGAGCACAACATCCGCCGTTTATTGCAGCAGGGCGTACATGTTACTGTGAACTCAGATGATCCTTCATATTTCGGTGGTTATATGAATGATAACTTTGTGGCGATTCAGCAAGCTTTGGATTTAAGCAATGATGAATTAAAGCAACTGGCAATCAACTCTTTTGAAGCTTCATTCATTTCGGATGAAGAAAAGCAAAAGTGGATTGCAGAAGTGAAAAAGATCTAAATTAACAGGATAGGTGAACTATTACTTAAGGAAAGGTGAACTATTGCTTTTCTTCTTGAGAATAGTTCATTCATACCTAAAGATTTATTCATATTGAAGTACTCAGATCATTATTCGCTATTATAAGAGTAATCTGTAAATCCTTAACATAAGTTGGGATTAATAGTTTGTATCCAATCATATTGTTCTTTGCTATTGGAATGAGTGGATAAGTTCTACTGATGCCGAACTCGAATACCTATTAATTTTAGTGTAAATTTTTACTCTATTTTTAGACTAGATTTGATATGCTTGTATCAATTTAGTGAATCTTATCAAAGTTGATGAACAGAAAAAATGATGGTCAAATCTTACCAGAACTTGATGAGCTAACAGCATTAGAATATTTGGTTGATGATAAGATTACTAAACGTGAATTGTTTCATGATGAATATACATTCTACCAATTGTTGAAAAGTAATCCTATGCTAGAACATGACATAGATGAACGTGTATTGATTTCTATGGCAGTAGAACTAACAGACAAGCTAAAAAAATCTATAATTCCTGATTGGCAAAATAATCAGACATATAAGGCAAGAATCATTTTAATGGTACAAATTATTTTAAAAAACTATCATTACCCTGTCAGTGAAAATAATTTTATTATTGATCAAATTATAAACTTAGCGGATGTGTTTACCAATAGTTGGCAATCAAGGCTTTTTTAAAATGTCTTTATTGAATTATAAAATATTAGAAGTTTTTGAACCTAATCCATCAAGTACGACTGATTCCAGACAAGGTTCATTATCAGTATTGATCAAAAGTGATCATGAGATCGCTCAGGCACAAGTATATTCCGAAATTGTAGCAAATAGATTAGCAAATATTTTAGGGATACCTGTTGCTTTAGGCGTTCCTGCAAAACATAATTCAACCCAAGATACCATCAATTTTGTTGCTTTGATGGCTTATGAAGAGGATCGAAAGATTTATGATTTTACTTCACTAGATAATAGGAGTTATGAACAACCCAATAAATTAAAAAAAGGTATAATGGCAGATATTGATCACCTTCCAGAATTACTTAAATTAATAAAATTTTATCCAAAGCAAATTTCTTACATAGCAGTTTTTGATTATTGGATTGGGAATCAGGATAGACCATTAAACTTTAAAGCTGAATTGCAGAAAGATGGACGAGGTTTGATTTTTGCTTTAGATCAAGGTTCATCGCTACTTGCTTGTAAAAGCACCATAGATGCATCATTTGAAGCATTAAAAAATACTGAATATCCTAGTATTCATCCCTTTCAAAAGTTACTTAGTCCTCTTTTTGTTGGAGAAATGATTGAACGTATTAATGGAATCCCAGATTGGGCATTAGAGTCAGCCACAATCTTTGATGAAAACATTGGAAATGTAACAATAGCTGATCAGTATGCATTGTTTGAAAGTTTAAGGTATCGAAGAAAATTTTTGCGAGAAAAAATAAAAAATTTTATTTAAAAATATTTATTTACACCCTAAATATATAAATATTTTCAATGGTTATCCATTTTATAAGCCTATTGGAAGTGCTAACCACATTTATTTCCATGCAAAAATAGCTTGCAGCCCACTAACATGGACTGTCACACCGCCACTAGTGGCTTGACCACAGTGCTACATTTTGTTGACTCAGTTCGAGTGAAAATGTGATTTCAATAAAGAGATTATGTGTATTAGAATTTAATTCTATTGTTAAGAAACTCTGTGAGATGCAGCATGGTTAAACGTCTTAAAGACTTTATGACTGAAAATCGCAAGCCTCGTCCTCCTTCGATGAGTCAGGTTATGCCAATGCAATCTGGAGATGATGAAGCTTCAATGCGTGTAATGATGCATGCCGCTAATCGTGTAATAAGTAAGCATCTAGTTGAACTTAAAAAGCTTGCCTACAAATGACATCAACTTTTGTCGTTACTGCCCATGATGTAATCTTATACATGGCTCAGGCGGTAAAATGTACAGTCTAAAGCCTAGATAATATGTGTATTTAATAATTCTTCTTTTTCACATACTGTTCTTATTTTTATTAGTAAAAAAATTCAAAAACCTTATATTTCCTAATGCCTTTTTTATAAATATGTTAAATTTCACATCAATATATTTTTTAAATTTTAGTGTAAAAAACACTTAAAATTTTTGGAGCTTATTCAGAATGTCAGCTTTAACTAATTTACTTCAATCTATCGAAAAAATTACACTTACAAATAGAGATAAAGGCACTTCATTTGAAAATTTGATGGTTCAATATTTTTTGAATGAGCCTAAATATGCTGAACTTTACACAGAAGTTTTGTCTTATGCAGATTGGGTGGAAAAGTACGGTGAAAAATTAAATATTACGGATAAACGAGACTATGGTATTGACCTAGTTGCGGTAACGATGGATGGCGAATTTCATCCAATCCAGTGTAAAAATTACAACACTACAAAAATTCAGAAGAAAGATATTGATAGCTTTTTAGGTGGCTCTGGTAAATCCTATTTTTCATATCGTTATATCGTGGCTTCAACGGATGATTGGACTGATAACGCAAAATCATCTTTATTAGATGCACATCCCCCTGTTGCGACTATTTCCTTATTAGATTTGGAAGGCAGCTTAATTGACTGGACACAGTTTGATTTTGATCCAAATGTGAAGCCTATTTTTCGTGACAAAAAACAATTACGCAAACATCAACGTCCTGCACTTCAAGCTGTTAAACACGGCTTAGCGGCGGCTGATCGTGGCAAGCTCATTATGGCATGTGGTACGGGTAAGACTTTTACTTCTTTGCGTATTGCAGAAGAATTAGCGGGCCGTGGTAAAAATGTCTTATTCCTTGTGCCAAGCCTTGCGTTGTTGAGCCAAACACTTGATGAATGGACACAGGATACCATGATTGGTATTCGTAGCTTTGCAGTGTGTTCTGATAGTGATGTTGGTAAGAAAAAAGATGATGACAATATTGTAGTTGGGATTAGTGACTTAAAATTCCCTGCTACAACCAACCCCCAAAGTTTAGTTAAGGCATTTAAGGCAAGAGATTTATTTAAACCGAATGAAGCCAATGAGGACATGAATGTTGTGTTCTCAACCTATCATTCCATTGATGTCATTGCAGAAGCTCAAAAAGCAGGATTCCCTGAATTTGATTTAATTATTTGTGATGAAGCACACCGTACCACAGGTGCAACTTTTGAGGGAGATGATGAATCCAAGTTTGTGCGGATTCACGATAATAGCTATGTACAAGGTAAGAAGCGTCTATACATGACCGCTACACCTCGTATTTATGGAGATACCGCTAAAGAAACAGAGGGTGTGACCCTTTGCTCTATGGATGATAAATCACTGTATGGTGATGATTTATATGTCATCACATTCTCACAAGCAGTAAAAATGGACATTTTATGTGACTACAAGGTAATTGTACTTGCTGTTGAAGAAAGTCATATTAATCGTCAATTACAGAGCTTATTAAAAGCTGAAAATAACTCTCTAAAAGTTGATGATGCTGCAAAAATTGTTGGCTGTTGGAAAGCACTAGCTAAACAAGGTTTATATAATCCAGATGGTACAGTTGCAAAGCCAATGGAACGTGCAGTTGCTTTCTGTCAGGTCATTGAAAAAGAATACAAAGGTAAAAAACATAAGGTAAGTTCAAAACAAATTACTGAAATGTTTAGTGCTGTTGTTGAAGCCTACCAACAAGCAGAAATGGATCATTTGTACAGAACAGAAGAAGACCCATACATTGACCTATCATTGAAATTGAACTGCCAAGTAAAACATGTTGATGGTGGAATGAATGCAACAGAAAAGAAAGAAAAAATCACTTGGTTAAAAGAACAAGCACCTGAAAACACATGCCGTATTTTATCAAATGTACGCTGTTTATCAGAAGGTGTTGATGTTCCATCACTTGATGCAGTGCTTTTCCTTACACCTCGTAACTCTCAGGTAGATGTCGTTCAGTCTGTGGGTCGTGTCATGCGTAAAGCTCCAAACAAAGAGTTGGGCTATGTAATTTTACCTGTCGTTATCCCTGCGGGTGTAGAGCCTGAACAAGCATTAAATAATAACGAAGCCTATCGTGTAGTGTGGCAAGTATTAAATGCCCTACGAGCGCATGATGACCGCTTTGATGCCATGATTAACAAACTTGAGTTTAATGGCAAAGATGTATCTCGTATGGAAGTCATTGCGGTTGCTGATAAGGTTGTTAAAAAGGCTAAAAAAGCCAAACCCAAAGGTGATGAAGGTGAAACAAACACAACAGGTTTAAGTGAAGGTAAAAAACGAAGGGGTACAGCACAAGCCAGAGGCGGTTCGTCTATTGGAACAGCCGCAACTCCAATACCAGTTCAAGAGGAAATGGTATTTGAAGTCGGCGAGATTGAACGTGCTTTATATGCCAAGATCGTAAAAAAATGCGGTAATCGCCATCATTGGGAAGATTGGGCAAGTGATGTCGCAAAAATTGCCAAAACACATATTGACCGTATTCAAGCCATTCTTGAGAATCCTGCTAATACAAATGAAATTGCAGCATTTAATGAATTTGCTCATGAATTACGAGATGATTTGAATAACAGCGTATCTGATGCTGAAATCATTGAAATGTTGGCACAGCATTTAATTACTAAACCTGTATTTGATGCACTCTTTAAAGACCATAGCTTTGCTGAACACAACCCAATGAGCTTTGCAATGCAAAAGGTACTTGATGCCCTTAATGAGCATCACTTAGAGAAAGAAGCGGATACTCTTAATTCCTTCTATGAATCAGTCCGTATGCGAGCAGAAGGCATTAATACTGCCGAAGGTAAGCAAAGCATTATTTTAACGCTATACGATTCATTCTTTAAAAATGCTTTCCCACGCATGACTGAAAAACTAGGGATTGTTTATACCCCTGTTGAAGTCGTAGATTTTATTATTCATAGTGTGAATGACGTACTCAAAAGTGAGTTTGGTAAAACCTTTGCTGATGACAATGTACATGTACTTGATCCATTTACGGGTACAGGTACGTTTATCAACCGTTTGCTTCAATCAGGTTTAATCCCTGCTGATCGTTTAACGTATAAGTATAAGAATGAAATTCATGCCAATGAGATTGTTTTATTGGCGTATTACATTGCTTCAATCAACATTGAAACCGTATATCACGATCAGATGAAAACAGTTAATCCCGATCTTGAATATGCACCATTCGAAGGGATTTGCTTAACCGACACCTTTGAAATGTACGAAAAAGAGGATTTAGTCAGTAAGGTTTTGGTAGATAACAGTGCAAGACGTAAACGCCAAAAAGAATTGGATATTCGGGTGATAATTGGAAATCCACCATATTCAATTGGGCAATCCAGCGCAAATGATGATAATGCCAATGTAAAATATCCTTTCCTAGATAATCGTATCGAAGAAACTTACGCAAAATATTCAAAAGCAACTTTATCCAAAGGTTTATATGATTCGTATATTCGAGCATTCAGATGGGCAAGTGATCGTATTAAAGACCGTGGTGTAATCGGATTTGTAACCAATGGTGGATTTATTGAAAAATCAGCTATGGATGGTTTTAGAAAAAGTCTAATGAATGAGTTTTCTTCTCTACATATATTTAATTTGAAGGGTGATATTAGAAAAAATATGCTCAGTAAAGGGCTTGCTCAGGAAGGGCAAAATGTTTTTGGTAGTGGAAGTATGGCTGGTATAGCTATTTCAATTCTTGTAAAGAATCCAAATTCTAAGCTGCAAGGTCAAATCTATTATCACAGCATAGGTAATGATCTCACACGGAATGAAAAATTAGAAAAAATTTCCGACCTAGTTAGTATCAATGGTATCTCAACGATTGATGGTTGGGTGACCATTACACCTGATACACATAATGATTGGGTAAACCAACGTGATGATAGTTTTAATGAATTTATTGAAATTGGAAATAAGAAAGTTAAAACAGCAATTAGTTTGTTTAATAATTTTTCACTGGGTGTAGCAACCAATCGTGATGCTTGGGTTTATCAATATTCACAACAAAAATTAGAAGCTAATGTTCATAAATTAATTGAATTTTATAATGCTGAAAACAATCGTATCCAACCACTACTAAAAGCTAATCCTAATAAGGATGTAGGTGAGTTAATCAATATTGATTCAACAAAAATTAGTTGGACTAGAGCTTTAAAAAATGACCTTAAAAAAGATAAAAGATTATCTTTTGAAAGAAAGTCGATTTATAGTGCTACATATAGACCATTTATCAAATCATGGATGTATTTTAATCGTAGATTAAATGAAATGGTTTTACAGATGCCTCAAATTTTTCCAACAGCAGATGCGAATAATTTAATAATTCAACTTTCAGGAATTGGAGCTAGATCAGGATTTTCAACGATAATCAGCAATAATATCTTAAGCTTAGATACAATCGAAAAAGGTCAATGCTTCCCACTCTACCTTTATGAAGAAAACACCGTAAAAGCTAATGATTCTGACTTGTTTAGCCAAGCCGATGCTCAAAACTCAGATGGTCAATATAATCGTAAAGATGCAATTAGTGATGCAGGCTTAAAGCATTTCACAGATGCTTACCCGACTGAAACGATTAGCAAGGAAGATATTTTCTACTATGTGTATGGTTTATTGCACAGTGAAGATTATCGTAGTCGTTATGCTGACAATCTTACTAAAGAATTACCTCGTATCCCTTGTGTGAACAAAGCCGAAGATTTTTGGGCGTTTTCTAAAGCGGGGCGTGACTTAGCACATTGGCATTTAAACTACGAAACTGTTGAGCCGTACAAAGCCAAATTGGACTTGGGTAATAAATCATTGAAGCATTTAGAAGATAAAGACTTCTATGTGACTAAAATGAAATTCCCGAAAAAAGACCAAAAAGATACAGTGGTTTATAACAATGCGATCACTATTCGTGGAATCCCTGTAGAGGCGTATGACTATGTGGTTAATGGTAAGTCAGCACTCGAATGGGTTATGGAGCGTCAAGGTGTTTCTACACACAAAGACAGTGGTATTGTAAACGATGCAAATGATTGGGCAATTGAAACTATGGGTGATGCTAGATACCCATTGGATTTGTTCTTGCGTGTGATTACAGTCAGCTTGGAAACAATGAAAATTGTGAGAAGTTTACCGAAGTTGGATATTTAGAAATATAAAGCCATTTAGATTTATCTAAATGGCTTTTTTACTATTTATTACAGTTGATTGTTTATTGTATGTTGCTGATATACAAATACTCTTATATATTTCAAATATCTAAATGGTCGGTTAAAACCCTACTATTGCTCACACTGTTGTAAACCATTGGTTCGCTCGACAACACAGAAATGTGCATCAGAACAGAACCATGAGGATGGACTGGCTAGTCTTATCACCGATGAGAAGAGCTATTACCATTTGAATGGATGTAACAGTCCCCTTGCTATCATTACTTGGGGGGTACTTGGCTTTTTCAAGATGGTGGGCGTGGGGCTACGGGCGGTTTGGAGAACCGATATTCTCTATATTGTCAAGTGGTTGTTTCAGTTGGTTTTGATATTTTTGTCAAAAAATTATCAGGAAAATCAGGTGGTTATGTTGGTAATTGTGGAGTTTTTCGTGTTGATTCTTGATGTTGTTTTATGTTATACTGATAGTAGCATTTCAAGAAAAAAGATGGCAATAAATTGCTCACACTGTTGTAAACCATTGGTTCGCTCGACAACACAGAAATGTGCATCAGAACAGAACCATGAGGATGGACTGGCTAGTCTTATCACCGATGAGAAGAGCTATTACCATTTGAATGGATGTGTCCCTTTTTAACCGTTGCGAGATAGCTTTACAAGGACGCAATGGAGAAGAAAGAGTTATACAATCATGTTTTTTAAAGACTTTATTAAAGAAAATTTTGATGAAAAATTTAAAATTTTCAAACAAAAAAATATTAAAAATTATGATAAAAAATATCATACCAACTATGTTTCAATTAAAGAATTTGAGAATAATTTAAATGTTCAATTAGAGTCTTTAATAAAATTAATTGAAACTCAAAGCTACAGATTTCAAAAACTGTATCCTGTAATTATAGAGAATAAAAAGAATCCTAGTAAAAAGCCACGTTTAATTTGCATACCAACCGTTAGAGATCGTCTAGTGCAGATGATTTTAATTGATTACATTGCCCAGAACTTAAAACATGAGTTAGCTGTACTTAAATCTAACGATTTTTCTGTTTCAGGTGTAGGTATATTTCGAGCAAGACAAAAGGCAAAAGATTTAAGAAATACAAAGCCCTTTGTTTTAAAAACAGATATTGCATCGTTTTTTGATAATTTAGTTCGGGCAACTTTGCTAAAGGAAATACGAGAAAATATACCAACTGACATACTCTATTTGTTTGAATCCATAATTTGCTGCGATCCAAGTATTCCTCATGAATATGCAAAGACGCATAAAAAGCTAATTGAGTCTAAGATTGGGAAAGGTGTCAGACAAGGGATGCCTCTATCACCTTTACTGGCATCATTTTACTTAAATGATTTTGATAATTGGCTTATTAAGCAAAAATATAAACATGTCCGTTATGCGGATGATCTGATATTTTTTCTTGATTCCGAACAGCAGTGTAAAGAGGTATTTGAATTAGTTTTCCAAGAATTGAGTAACTTAGGTTTAACACTTCCTGAAATTGATGAAAAGTCAAAAACACAGATTATTTCTGAAAATGAAACAGTAAATTTTTTAGGATTAGACTTACGATATGAGAATTCAAAATATGATTGGTATATTCCACCTCATGTTATTGAAAATGTTAGAGATAATCTAAGTCATCTAACGAATATCAATAGTAATATTAAAATGAAGCTAAACTTTAGTAAAACTATAACTAGGATGGAGCAGATAGTTTCAGGCTATCAGCATTGTTATAGTGATGCTGATTCCAAAAATTTAAAAGATTTTAATAATAGACTGCAAAAAGAAAAGGAAGATGCAATTAGTTTACTATTCCAAGGGTTAGGAATAGATATTAAGAAAATACATCCCCAATATATGAAATTCTTGTTAGATAGCAACTAAGAACAATTCTAAGATTTATTCAGTGAGTTATTCAGCGTGACTCGGCTTACTCCAAAATGTTTTGCTACCTCTGTTTTAGTAATTTGAGGATCTCGTAACATAGCTTGGGCCTTTTTAATATCTTTTTCAGACATGGATGGTTTGCGCCCACCTTTACGTCCTCTTGCTCTCGCTGCATCTAAACCTGCTATGGTACGTTCACGAATTAAACTATGCTCAAACTCAGCTAATGCTCCAAAAATATGGAACACTAGCCTGCCAGTAGCAGAGGTGGTATCAATAGCCTCTGTAAGCGATTTAAAGCCTATCTCACGCTGATTTAAGTCAGTAATAATCTCGACTAAATCTTTTAATGAACGGGCAAGGCGATCAAGTTTCCAAACAATCAGAACATCACCTTTTCTTAGGGCTTTCAAGCAACTTATCAGTTCAGGACGATCCTTAGTTTTTCCTGTTATCTTTTCCTGAAAAATTTGTTCACAGTCTGCCTTTTGGAGTGCATCTAATTGTGAATCTAGATTTTGGTCATGTGTACTGACCCGAGCATATCCAATAATCATAATAAAACGTACCTAAACTTTACATAGATTTATTATCTCAATTTCTTTACATTTCATGAAAGGAAAAATGTAATTTTTAGGATGGTTTTATGAGTGTAAAGAAAATGGTCATTTAATTTACATCTACGAAATTTGATGAATTTTTATTCCATTCTTTTACAAGTAGTAGTTTTCCAATTTTAGGCATTTTTTTAACTCGTTGCTCCATGCTTAAAGCATCACTTTTTGATGAAAACGCCTTATAGGCCAATAAAGCTTTTGGTTTATTCAATTTGGTCATTAATGCACCTTTACCCTCATAGTGAAGAAATATTCTATTATTTATATCAGGTGTTACACCTGTATAAATTTTATTATTCTCACATTCTAATAAATATACATACCATATAACCTTTCCAGAAGTAATATCTATGTTTTTCTTATCGACTTCTTTAATTAAAGGCTTAGATTCATTGAATTCACCCTGAATCACTTTATTTCGATCTTTAATAATATGAGGTTGTATTGTCGAATGAAGGTCAACAGAGAATATATTTTCATACTTAGTGATAGAGGGCATAGAAACGCCAATAGATTGATGTAAAGTCACTCGATCAAGAAAGCCACTTTTCATTAAATTTATAATAGCAGTAGTTCGTAGTTCTCTGGCTTTCCCTTTTAATAGAACCTTACTTGCTCTACTAGCATCAGTAAATAGAGAATGAAAAGGTTTCAAAAAAATTAATTTTTCTTGATCATAGCTTCTCCAATCTGGAAAAGTTTGATCAAATATCTCATAAAAAAGGTCGCCTATATTCTTAGGTAATTTTAACCATACTTGATAAGGCTTAAAAATATATTTATTTTCTTTATTTAAAACAATTTGTGACATATTTAAGTTGTAAGAAAATTCCACGGTAAGCCCTAACTTGCAGACTAACCATGCAATCAAATATTCAGCATGACTATGTTTTGCATATATTTCTTCCAAAAAACTATCAATAGTTGACTCTGTATAAGTTTTTACTTTTACAGATGATTTTAAGGCAGAGCCAGATCTTTTTTTATCTAACCTAGTTTTTTTAAATGGTTTTCGATCATTATTGGCATAATTAATAAATCTTTTTAATTCTATATGAAGATTTTTTCTTGTACTTTCTAGATAACTCACAATATGTTTATCTTTTACTTGATACCAGTCTGTCATTCCAATTGAACTAAGATAACGAATTAATGATATAGATTTTGTTAGATTTCTCCTCATATATTGCGGAGTTCTATAATGATTTTTACTCATCAAAACATTATATCTTCGTATAAAAAAATGCTTATAACTTTCTAGTAATAAAATAAAGTCATCTGGTAAATCTTCAGGAATTTTTAAATCAATTAAATCTTGCTTAATAACCAAATTATACTTGTTAAATATTTCAGCCATAAGAAGTTTAATTTCACCATTTGCATATTGCATTAAAAAATGGCGTTCATTATCAGAAAGATCAATTACAAATTTTTCTAAGGAAGCTTCACCTTTCTCGGATTTTTCAACCAATGATTTAAGGAGTTCTCCAAGTTTAATAAATTTTGGAGGATGTAATCTAGAATTTTTTTTCAGCAGATCAGAGCATGACTTTTTTAGTCCATGACTATCGGCCCAACATATCTCATCGCTTTTAATTTTTCTCTTCGAAATTTTAGCTTTAGAACAATGTGTCCCTATCAAACCACTTTTTGCTTTACAAAGGATTTGATTGCACAGAACACATGATCCCATTGCTTTGTCAACCATTGTCAATCTTACCTTTATGTAGATGGCTTACATTTGGGCCAAGAACATCTTCTAAAACGGTAGTATCAACTTTATGCTTTCTTTTTTGTTGTGGTGATACCACTATTTTATTCTCATGCCCAACCTCTTTGCTAGGTAGTTTTTTCACTTGACCATAACGAAACGGTAATACTCTATTTTGTAGGTCACTTATATCTTCTTCACTAGCATCTGAAATCTCTATCTCAAATAGATCATTAGGTAGACACTGTAATTCATTACAGATGGCTGCAATAATTTCAAGTGTCAAAGGGGGGTTAGGATTTCTAAACTTTCGACTCAGAGCTGAACGAGTAATTTCCCAATTTTGGTTATTAGTCATACGTTCTGCCATTTCTTCAAATGTAGAAACACCATTATCTTTCATCAAGACTTCTAAACGGTTTCTCAACTTAACTTTCATACAATGTTCCTTTAATCATCCTCACTAGGATTCATCGCCAAATAAATCAATAGGAAGATTAGGCTGTGTAGCTGCATCTAAAACAGTAGGATGATAATACCCTAAAGTGGTAAATAGATTTTTATGTCGCATGTATTTTTGTGCTATATCTGGCGAATATAATGGTAGCATCAATGTACAGCCTGTATGACGTAACGTATGAGGTGTGGGTTTAAATCCAACATTTCCAGAAAGAAGAGCAACTTGCTCTAATCTCTTTCTAAAAGTATTTGGAGTAATCACACCACCACGTTCACTTGGAAAAACCAAATTAGAGATTAAATATTCTGTTCCCTCAAAAAGACATACCCCATCTTTTTGGTCTTTTCGTCTCATCAAAATTTTGGGACGAATATTTTCCAAATACCAAATGAGTAAATTATAAATTTCAGGTTCTCTCATTGGAACTGTACCAGTCACACTGTTTTTACCTGTGATAGTAAGTAATGCATGATTATGAAAATGTTTCATACGTTGATCATGGTGAGCTGAAAATTGTTGCTTTTGCAAGCTAACTAACTCCGATATACGCAATGCAAAATGTATTGCTATATGAAACATCACACGGTCTCTTTGCAAAGGGAGTAATGATTTACTCCTTGATTTATAAGCTTCCAAAATAAGTGCTTTAAATGTTTCATCCATTGATGAAATTTCTTCAGGAGTTAATGCCTGAGCTTTAGGACAATTGTTAGCTTTAGATCTTTTTACTGCAATACTATTCTCATCGTTAACAAACTTCGATGGACGTATATTGAACACTCTCTGAATTTCATTTGCACGTTCAGGATCACACATGTAACCCTGAAATGAACGCCATGATGAACAATAAGCTGCATATGTGCTTGGTGAAATTGATGAGCCTGTTTTTTCATCAAATTTAGATTCAAAAAAAGCGACTACATGATGAGGCTTCAACTTCCAAGGAGCAACTTGGCTAAAGTTAAATAATCGGATCAAATTATCTCTATGATTATTTATTGTATTCTGTTTCAAACCTTGAATATGTTTTACTTGAGCAATCCAATCTTTGAACAAATTAATAGCATAAGTCTGTTCATCTCCTCTTAAGTAAGAAAAGTTATAGACCTTCACTTTGGTAGAATCTACCGAATGTGAACTATTGGTCGTTCTCTGAATGCTCAATACGTTCTTCATATGCACGATTTTACTATTTAATATGTAAACGTGCAATATAGGAACGTTAAAATATTTATTAGTTCACTTGTACTATGATAGCAAGGCATCAAACTTGCTAAACGTGCAAAATTGGAACGATAATAGTTATAATAGTTCACATAAAAAAAAACCGCGTAAAGCGGTTTTTTTATATCTGAAGAATTATTTGGGCTGGCGTAGCATACTGAGCAAGACATTATCTTTATCAATCAGATGATGTTTGATGGCGGCCAAAGCATGTCCGGCAACGAGTAGGCCAGCGAACCATGAAAGATAAATATGTAGCGGTTTAACAATTGCTAGTAATTCTGGATTGTCTTGTACTAAACGTGGAATTTCGAATAAATATAAAACTGGAGCAGGGTGGCCAGCACTCCAACTAAATAAACAGCCAGTAATTGGCAACGCTAATAACATTAAATAAAGGAATAAATGTCCAACATGCGCCAACATTTTCATCAGCGGCGACATGGTGTTTGGTAGTTCAGGTACAGGGTGGGTATAGCGCCAAAAAATACGGATAACGACTAAGAAGATAATGGTGGTTGCTATATTTTTATGTAGGGTAATGACGGTTCCTTTGAAACTCCCATCGGCATCGTAGCTAAGAAAATTACCACTATAAAAACCGATAAGCCACGCAATGATAAAAATAGCAGCCATGAGCCAATGTAAAACTTGCGCAGTGCGTGTGTAATATTGTGCTGAGGTTGGCATCGCAACATCCTAGCTGTGATATGAGTTCTTTGATTTTAAATAGCGCTTTTTCCTACTCATACAGTGTAAATGTAACGGAGCGTTTTATGAGTGGAACGTTGTAGTACTTATAAATCATTTATCATTGTTATATTATGTAAAGATAGCACAGGGTCATATCATAAAACGTGTCATTTAGGCACAATACGCCTGCCAAAATTTAGATACGGAATAGAAATCATGAAAAAGTTGGTACTTATTGTAGCTCCTGCTGTTTTAGCTTTAACAGGCTGTGTTACTCCAGATGGAAATAACTCAGTGGGTACAACTTCACAACAGTTAGGCATGGCTGCATTGAAAGTTGCTGTAAATGCGAAATGTATTAATGAAATTAATACGCTGCCAGCGTGGAAAACAGCGACACGTGTAATGACCGCAGAACAACGTGAAAATATTCAAACTGAAGTTTGTGGCTGTGTTAGTGAAAAAGCACCAAATAGCGTAACAGCAGTAGAATTGGCTACCGCAGCTATTGATCCAACAGCACGCGCGACGATTGTGACTCAAGTGGTTTCTCAAACTGTAAATGCATGTGTGGCTGAAACTTTCAAGAAAGCGGGTTAATAAGATAAGGCTGAGTCATCGGCCTTTAGAGATTTTATATGAGAGTTGCTGGTGTAGATGAGGCTGGGCGAGGACCATTAGTGGGTTCTGTTGTTGCTGCCGCAGTCATTTTAGATCCGAATAATCCGATTGAGGGTTTAAATGATTCTAAAAAGTTAACCGAAAAAAAACGGGAAAAGCTGTTCTTGGAGATTCAAGAAAAAGCTTTAGCTTGGTCAATTGCTGAAGCAAGCCATGCAGAAATTGATGAATTGAATATTTTGCAAGCCACTTTTCTTGCAATGCGTCGTGCAGTAGAGGGATTAGCGGCTTCTCCTGCAAAAGTAATTGTAGATGGTAACCAGATTCCAAAAGGAATTACCATTCCGTGTGAGGCGATTGTGGGGGGGGATGCTAGCCATGCAGAAATTAGTGCGGCCAGTATTCTAGCGAAAGTGACCCGTGACCGTCAGATGCATGAGTTAGATCAGCAATATCCTGACTATGGCTTTGCTAAACACAAAGGTTATCCAACTAAAGCACATTTTGAAGCGATTGCGGCTCATGGTGTCATTGATCAACACCGCCGTAGTTATGCGCCTGTCAAGAAAGTTTTAGGGCTGTAAAAACAATTAAAGCGACTAATTTTAGTCGCTTTAATCATTCGAGAAGAATGCGGCATATTAACGATTGAAGTTATTATGTTGAGAAAAATCATTATTCTCTTCTTCATAAGAATGTTGATAATCTTGATCAAGATGTTGCAGATGCTCATGCATGGCACGTTCATGTTGGATACGTTGGTAAATTTCCTCACGATGCACAGAAACTTCTTTTGGAGCATTTACACCAATACGCACCTGATTGCCTTTTACGCCAAGCACAGTAACACTGACTTGATCCCCAATCATTAATGTTTCTCCGACACGACGGGTCAGAATCAGCATGTTTATCTCCTTGCTAAACGCTTAAACTTGCGACAGGGAATTCATTGTTTGAAAGCACAGCCTAATATACAGAAAACTCTAACAGAAATATGTAAAAAACATTTTTTTTCGTAAGTTCTGTGAGAGTCTTTTTAAAAACCTCAAGGCTAATATAACAGAGCCACTATAAGAAAAACTATAGTGGCTCTGTTTTTTTTCTTATTTACTTGCGAGTAAATATGTTTAAGCAGCTATTAATTAAGCACGTGCACTGCTTTCGCCGTGTTCACGATCTAGGCCAAAAGCTGTATGTAAACAACGAACTGCCAATTCTAAATAGTTTTCTTCGATGATCACAGAAACTTTGATTTCTGATGTAGAAATCATGAGAATATTAATGCTTTCTTCAGCTAATGCAGTAAACATTTTGCTCGCTACACCTGCGTGAGAACGCATACCAACACCTACGATTGACACTTTTACGATGTCATCACGCGTCACAACTTCACAACCTTCGATGCTGTTTGCAGTTTGTTCTAAAATTGCTTTTGCTTTCGCCAAGTCGTTACGATTCACGGTAAAAGTAAAATCTGTTGTACCGTCTTCTTCAACATTCTGGATAATCATATCCACTTCGATGTTGGCATTGCTGATCGGTGATAAGATTTTAGATGCGATACCTGGTTCGTCAGGAACACCTAAAATAGTGAGTTTTGCTTCGTCACGGTTAAATGCAATACCTGCGATGATTGGTTGTTCCATATCGTCTTCCGCCTCAGTCGTAATTAGTGTACCTACGTTTTGTTTGAAATCTTCATCAAATGCGCCATCATTGTCGTTATCAAAGCTTGATAATACACGTAATGGCACCTGATATTTGCCTGCGAATTCAACAGAGCGAATTTGTAAAACTTTCGAACCTAAAGATGCCATTTCTAGCATTTCTTCAAAAGAAATACGGTCAACTTTCTTCGCTTTAGGCGCTACACGAGGGTCAGTGGTATAAACACCATCTACATCGGTATAAATCTGACATTCATCTGCTTTTAGTGCTGCTGCAAGTGCAACGCCTGAAGTATCTGAACCACCACGACCTAAAGTTGTGATATTGCCATTGGCATCATAACCTTGGAAACCGGCAACGACGATGACACGACCAGCATCTAGATCAGCGGTCATTACATCAGTATCAATGGATTCAATACGTGCTTTGGTAAACGCGCTGTCAGTTTTGATACCAACTTGACGACCTGTATATGATTTAGCTTCTACACCAATTGAATTAAGTG
The DNA here is from genome assembly GCF_000369525.1 of Acinetobacter higginsii. GTDB lineage: Bacteria > Pseudomonadota > Gammaproteobacteria > Pseudomonadales > Moraxellaceae > Acinetobacter > Acinetobacter higginsii. The sequence goes on along the minus strand of NZ_KB850072.1, from coordinate 1,909,327 downwards.
CCATAGCTAACATGGAAATCGTTACTTGTTCACCCGTTGACACCATTTGATCTAATTCGCGTGGGTCAGGGGTGCTAGTAATGGCTTTGGCAAGCGCAAGTAAGCGGTTAGTTTCACCACTCATTGCTGATACAACCACGACCACCTTGTGACCATGATCATGCCAACGCTTGACACGATGAGCAACATTTAAAATGCGCTCAGGAGTACCCATAGAGGTACCGCCATATTTTTGAACGATTAAAGCCATAGTTGTTCCATATAAGCCATGACCCTGAGAGGCATCAGGGTCAGTTACACAAAAGTGAAGTCTTTATTATTGCGCAAGCCAAGCAGGTAATGCTGCGATGACTTGATCAAACTTCTCGTTAAGTGGCGCGCCACCTTGTGCTAAGTCAGGTTTACCACCACCTTTACCACCCAGCTCTTGAGCCAAGTGTTTGATGATGTCACCTGCTTTTAGAGTTGCAGCGTATTGTTTAGCGACGGAAGCGATTAAACTCACTTTATCACCTTCAACACCAGCTAAAATAATGACTGCATCTTCTAATTTTGATTTTACGCTGTCATGAAGATTGCGTAATGATTTGGCATCTAAACCTTTTACCGATGTGATAAGCGTTTGACGACCCGCAATTTCTTTCACTTGATCTAAAAGCTCAGCCGCTTGGAAGCTGGCTAATTTTTGATTCAATTGTTCGATTTGCTTTTGTAGGCTAGAAGCAGTTTCAACAATTGCTTCAACTTTCTCTACAGTTTGGTCTTTTTGCGCTTTCAACAAACCGTTAATGATTTGGATATCTGTTTCTGCTTTTTGAACCACTTCAAGCGCTTTAGTGCCAGTCACGGCTTCAATACGACGAACACCCGCAGCTACACCACCTTCAGAAGTGATTTTAAATAAACCAATATCACCTGTGCGCTTAACGTGAATACCACCACAAAGTTCGATAGAGAAGTTTTTCTCTTCAATAATAGAACCCATAGACAGTACGCGAACTTCCTCGCCATACTTCTCACCAAATAGCATCATTGCGCCTTTGGCTTTTGCTGATTCAATATCAAGTAATTCAGTCGTTACAGGACTGTTCGCAATGACTTCGGCATTGACTAAACGTTCAATCTGTTGCAATTGCTCAAACGAAACAGGTTGGTCATTGGCAAAGTCAAAACGTAAAATGTCGCTTGCAACCAAAGAACCTTTTTGCTGTACATGCTCACCAAGAATTTGACGTAAAGCAGCATGGAGAAGGTGAGTCGCTGAGTGATTACGCGCTGTTGCTGCACGAATGTCCGCTTTAACGGTAGCTTCAACATTTTGAGTGGCTTTGAGGCTACCCATGGTCACGATACCTTGATGGACAAAAGCACCACCAGACTTTTTAGTATCTTGAACTTCGAAAATACCTGTATCGTTTTTGAAGATACCTGTGTCACCGATTTGACCACCGCTTTCTGCATAGAAAGGGGTTTGGTTCAATACGATAAGCGCTTCGTCACCCTCGTTGATTTCATCAACCTGAACGCCATCTTTATAGATCGCAACGATTTGACCTTGGCCTTGAGTCGCTTCATAACCATCAAATTGAGTTTCGCCTTCAACTTTGACAATGCTGTTGTAGTCAACTGCAAACTTACCTGCATCACGTGCGCGTTGGCGTTGTGCAGCCATTTCCACTTCGAAGCCAGCTTCGTCAATGGTCAGGTCACGTTCACGTGCGATATCAGCTGTTAAATCTGTTGGGAAGCCGTAAGTATCGTATAGTTTAAATACGGTTTCACCAGCAATCACATTGCCTTTCAGTTGTGCTAATTCACCTTCTAACAACTTCAAGCCTTGCTCAAGTGTTTTCGCGAATTGCTCTTCTTCTTTAAGCAGTTGCGCTTCGATGCGTGCTTGCTGTGCTGCAAGTTCTGGATAGGCATCACCCATCACCTCAATCAGAGGTTGCAACATCTTATAGAAGAATGAACCCGTCGCACCTAACTTGTTACCATGACGAACTGCACGACGAATGATACGACGCAATACATAACCACGACCTTCATTTGAAGGGTTAACACCGTCAGCAATTAAGAATGAACATGAACGTGCATGGTCAGCAATCACTTTTAATGATGCTGGATATTCAACGGGTTTATTTTGTGCTTTTGCTTCAGCCTCAATTGCAGTGGTATCTAAACCAATGATTTCAGCAGCAGCTTTTAATAAGTGTTGGAACAGGTCAATTTCATAGTTTGAATTGACATGTTGCAGTACAGCCGAAATACGCTCCAAGCCCATACCTGTATCAACAGAAGGTGCTGGAAGAGGGTGCATGACACCATCCGCAGTACGATTGAACTGCATGAAAACGTTGTTCCAGATTTCGATGAAACGATCACCATCTTCTTCTGGAGTACCTGGTAAGCCACCCCAGATATGGTCACCATGGTCATAGAAAATTTCAGAACATGGACCACAAGGACCTGTGTCACCCATTGCCCAGAAGTTATCTGATGCGTATTGGCCACCTTTGTTATCGCCAATACGGATAATACGTTCAGCATCGATCCCGATTTCTTTATTCCAGATATCAAATGCTTCATCATCGGTATGATAAACCGTGACATATAAACGATCTTTCGGTAAGCCTAACCACTGTTCGCTGGTCAAAAATTCCCAAGCAAATTTCAGTGCATTTTGTTTGAAATAATCACCGAAAGAGAAGTTGCCTAACATTTCAAAGAATGTGTGGTGACGCGCTGTATAACCGACGTTGTCGAGGTCATTGTGTTTACCGCCGGCACGGACACATTTTTGAGATGAAACAGCACGAACATAGTCGCGCTTTTCTAAACCTAAGAAACAATCTTTAAACTGGTTCATACCAGCATTGGTAAACAGCAAAGTTGGGTCGTTGGCGGGAACGAGAGAACTCGAAGCGACACGTGTATGCCCTTGCGATTCGAAATAACGCAAAAATGCTTCACGGATTTCAGCTGATGTCATAAAGCGAGTACTCACAACCAAGACACTCCATAATTTTGAATTTGGCTATATGCAACAAGGTACGTTGTGTCTAACGTTCTACAATCGAACCCAGTGCGTGGCATAGATTTTAAAAGTGCTAAATTATAACGGAAAATACCTGCCTCACCAACGATTTTACAAGCAATATCATATAAAACTGTGTTTAAGCTAAAAATCTATATTCAACAATGCGCTTGATGTTTTACCATATAGCATAGAAAAGATGATGTTTTGATGAATAAGGACCCTACATGCAACGTATCGCTATCAATGGATTTGGTCGAATTGGTCGGAATGTATTACGTGCGTGGTTTGAGAGTCCTAAGCAATTTCAGTTTGATATTGTTGCCATTAATGACATCGCAGATGTGCAGACCTTGGTGCATTTGTTCAAATACGATACCACCCATGGTCGTTTTGCAGGTCAAGTTGAAATTCAAATTGAAAATCAACATATTTTTTTGAATATTCAGTCCAATCAACGTCAGTTAAAACTACAAGTTTTTAAGCAGGCTCAGCCAGAATTATTGCCTTGGGCCGACTTAGATATTGATGTGGTGCTTGAGTGTACAGGCTTATTTCGTTCACGTGCTGATGCCACACGTCATGTTGAGGCAGGTGCAAAGCGTGTGATTATTGGTGCTGCGCCTTTTGATTCTGTCGATGCAGCGATTGTCTATGGTGTCAATCACAATGACGTAAAGGCCACAGATCAAATCATTTCTAGTGTCTCATGTACCACACAGGCCTTAGTGCCATTGGTCAAAATTATTGATGATGCCTTTGGTATTGATACCGCATTAATGACAGAAATTCATGCGGTCACAGCAGATCAATCGGTTTTGGACCATGCCCATCGGGATTTACGTCGCGCACGAGCGTCTGGGCAAAATATTATTCCAACCACATCAAGTGCCTTGGGTGCATTGAAGCAGGTGATGCCGAAAATGGAAGATCGGATTAATGGCTATTCCATTCGTGTACCGACCATTAATGTGGCTGCCATTGATCTTAGTTTTGTTTCGCACTCACCGATTACCGTGCATAAAATCAATGAAGTTTTGAGCAAAGCGGCGCAATATGATTATGCACAGATTATGCAAGTGACAGATGAAGACCTGGTTTCAAGTGATTTTAATCATTCGCCATATTCACTGATTGTGGATTTAACCCAAACCATGGTGGTGGGGCATCAAGCAAAAGTTTTTGCGTGGTATGATAATGAATGGGGATATGCAAATCGCTTGCTGGATTTGTGTGAAACTTTTTGTGATTAATGATTTAAATAATATAAAAATTAATTCGGAGTAGTGAATGACATTGATGTTGATTTGGGGATTTATTGCTGTTTTATTGGCGGCGGTTGTGTTTTTATTCTGGCTGCAGTTTAAAAATGTAGATGTACCAAACCAAGATGTTCAAGTTATGCAACTTGAAGAAAAAGTTGTGCATTTAGAGTTGCATCTGAAAAAGAGTTTGGAAATCATGCAAGATCTGGCCAAGAAGATGCATGTGCAACAAGAGGTTCTAGATCGAACTGTGGCAAATATTGCTGCCTTAGAAAAACAAAATGTTGAAATGGTGAATTTGCTAGAAATCGTAGTAAAAGGCGGGAAAGGAACTGAATAAATAGAAGCTAATTTTTGAGAATCTTTTATAAAAATTCGGATTCGCGATAAGTTCGAGGTATTGAATGAGTCCAGACTTGGATGAATTGGTGGTTCGTCTCACCACCGAGGAGGATTGGAAAATCCTTAAAACCGTTCGTTTAGAGTCTCTACTGGATAGTCCTGATGTTTTCGCTGCTAATTATGTGACTACAGAGAAATATAGTGAGTCAGAATGGCGTGACCGTGCCTCACAACAGACTAAATTTCAATATGTTTTAGCAATTAAAGGGGGGCTGGCAATTGGGATTATTGGTGGAACTCAAAATGCTGTACGTGAATTTAATGTGATCGCGATGTGGGTTAATCCTATGTTTCGTGGCAGTGGTATAGCTGATCTGCTGATTTCCGCGATTAAGAATTTAGCCGTTTCTAAAGGCCATTCTAGGATTGTATTGAGTGTATCTCCAAAAAATGAGCGAGCAGTCTGTTTATATTCTAGGCACAATTTTGTGTTTATACCTGAATGGGAATCTTTAGCCCTGAGTTCAGGTGAAAGAAATCAAAAAATGGAATGTGTTTTTTAATATAAACTAAGAACAAGACCTTAAGGTGTTTCATTTATTTGGGGTAATCGCTGCTTAAGAGGCTCGGAATTTCGGACAGGCAGTCTTGCATGTGACTCCCAAGCAATCAATGTTGTAAAAATCAAACTTGATCAATTGCAAGCATGGCAATAGTTCAGATGTTAGGCAGTTCTTAGGGACAAGAACATGGACTTATACTCTCAGTGATTAGTTTCAATCTATTGAATCTACTCGTTAATTTTTCTTACTTAGTGAAGTTGTTTGATCAATAAACCCGAAAGATTTATTCAAATTCGAAGGTGCATCACATAAATCTTCGTGCTACACTACGCTGAATCGGGCATTCACCCGATTTTTTTATGTGGTTGCTTTTTGTGTGGATGCTTCCACATTGAACAGATTTTAGGTTTGGAACATGGCCATTTCAGAGACATGGTTGCTCCCTGACGGGGTAGCAGATGTATTGCCAGAACAAGCGCAAGTGGTTGAAACCTTGCGTCGAGAAGCGTTAGATTTCCTCGCAGTTCGAGGTTATCAATTGGTGTATACGCCATTTATTGAATACATCGAATCGCTCTCGCTACTTTCAGAATCTAATCAAGATTTAGATTTAGTTACCTTCAAAGTTATTGATCAACTGTCTGGCCGTTTACTCGGTGTGCGTGCGGATATGACGCCGCAAGTTGCGCGTATAGATGCGCATGTTCGACCAATTGAAGGTGTAGCACGTTATTGCTATGCAGGTTCAGTATTGCATACCAAACCACAGAATTTCAATGCAACCCGTGCACCTTTGCAGTTAGGTGCAGAGTTGTATGGTCATGACAGCATCGAAGCAGATGTTGAAATGATCAACGTTATGTTGGCGTTAATTGAGCATACTCATACTTTAGAGGGCGCTCATTTAGATTTAGGTCATGTTGGTTTATTCCGTAGTCTGGTTAAACGCGCTGGCTTAAATAAAAATACCGAAAGTGAACTTTCTGACTTATATCAGCGTAAAGCTTTCCCAGAGTTAGAAGAATTCACGCAAGATTTAGCGATGGGTGCGGACTTTTATGCTTTAGGGCGTTATGCAAGCGACCTTGATGCACTAGAAACGCATTTAAGCCAAGATATTTTAAATGATGCGGATTTCAAAAATGCATTAGCTGCATTGAAATCTACATTAGCGCAAATCCAGTCACGTTGGTCGAATCTGAACATTGGGATAGATGTGGTTGAGTTACGCAGCTATCACTATCATACAGGTTTGATGTATGCCATTTATGCACCGAATCGTGCCGCACCACTGGCTCAAGGTGGTCGTTATGATGGTATTGGTGAGCATTTTGGGCGTGCGCGTCCAGCAACTGGATTTAGTTGTGACTTATATGCTTTAGGCGCGACTCAGTTTGTAGAAATTGAAACTGTGGTTGCACCGAAAGGCCATGATCAAGATTTATTAAATGCAATTGCAGATGTACGTGGCAAAGGTTCACGTGTGGTGCAGTTGTTGGGTAATGATGATTTAAGCTCAGTGCCTTATGCGACCCATCAGTTGGTGTCTCAAAACGGGCAGTGGGTGATTGAAAAAATTTAATTGCCAAGTTTTAAGACTTGGTTTCCAATTTTAACAGCATGATGTAATGAGGCTATTATGGGCAAAAATGTTGTGGTACTTGGTACCCAATGGGGCGACGAAGGAAAAGGTAAAATCGTCGACCTGCTCACAGATCAAGCGGCTGCGGTAGTTCGCTACCAAGGCGGACACAACGCAGGTCATACGCTTGTGGTAGGTGGTAAGAAGACTGTATTACACCTCATTCCATCAGGTATTTTACGTGAAAACGTATTGTGCTTAATCGGGAATGGTGTTGTTCTTTCTCCTGAAGCCTTGATTAAAGAAATGGCGATTTTGGAACAAGAAGGCGTACCTGTTAAAGAGCGGTTACGTATTTCTCCAAACTGTCCACTTATTTTGCCAAACCACATCGCACTTGACCAAGCACGTGAGAAAAAACGTGGTAACGCGAAAATTGGTACAACTGGCCGCGGTATTGGCCCAGCTTACGAAGACAAAGTTGCACGTCGTGCTGTACGCGTAGCAGATTTGATTCGTGGCGGTGCTTTACTTGAAGAAAAACTCAAGGAAATGCTCGAGCTTCATAACTTTCAACTTACTCAATTCTATGGCGTTGAAGAAGTTAAGTTTGAAGATGTACTTGCACTTTGTGATGCATGGCGCGAAGTTCTTGCTCCATTAGTGATTGATGTAACGACTGTGTTACATAATTACCGCAAAGAAGGTAAGGCAATCATGTTCGAAGGTGCGCAAGGTTCATTGCTTGACATCGATCATGGTACCTATCCATTTGTAACAAGTTCGAATACAACTGCTGGTGGCGTAAGCTCTGGTTCAGGTATGGGTCCATTGCATTTAGACTATGTATTGGGTATTACCAAAGCATATACAACACGTGTAGGTGCAGGTCCGTTCCCAACTGAGTTGCATTATGATGCAGCAACAGATACAGGTGATGCGATTGGTCGTCACTTAGGTACAGTTGGTCATGAGTTTGGTGCCTCTACTGGCCGTCAACGTCGTTGTGGTTGGTTCGATGCTGAGATTTTACGTCGTTCGGTTGACGTAAACTCATTATCGGGTATCTGCCTAACTAAACTTGATGTATTAGATGGTTTAGAAGAAGTAAAAATCTGTGTGGGTTATGAAGATGTAGATTCTGGCTGTGCAGGTTCTTCTGATGCGATTTCATTCGAAAGCTTGAAACCAATCTATGAAACGATGCCGGGTTGGAGCGAGTCTACTGTCGGTTTGACTCAAATTGATCAACTTCCTGCAAATGCATTGGCCTATGTACGTCGTATTGAAACTTTAATTGGTTGCCCAATTGATATCGTTTCAACAGGTCCTGACCGTGCAGAAACAATCGTATTACGTCATCCATTTTCAGCATAAGCTGAATCGATGACAAAAAAGCTCTCATGAATTTGAGAGCTTTTTTTATGGGAAATATTTAGGGAGAGCGAGGTAAATGACCTTAAAACTGATTGCTGAAGACTATATTCAGCCAGACAAAATTGATGAGGTATTACCACTTTATCAAGCGCTGGTAGAGAAAACTAAAGCTGAGGCAGGATGCATTGCCTATGATCTTTATCATGACCATAAACAGAAAGGACATTTTGTTTTTATCGAAGAATGGGTTGATCGTGAAGCACTGGATTTACATGTACAGTCGGAGCATTTCCAGCAATTAGTGCCTCAGATTGATCAATATCAAATACAGGCTGGGCGTTTTGCGCATCTGCATCGCTTCGAAGTTTTATTATCTGATAAAAAAGAAGATGGATAAATTGATCTTGACGCACAGATCAGCGATAGCAAAAAATTAGATTTTGATTCCAATCTTTGTTATTTCACAGTCTAAAAAATCCTCGTTATAGTGATTCTACGTTCAAACAAAGAGGGTTTAACCATGACCAAAAAGAGAATCCGCTACAATGGCTATGAATTAGCGTGCCGATGTTAATTTAAATCTAAGCGCTTAAAAAGGTACAAACCAATTTTGATCAAGGCGGGGAGAGAGGTTGGTTTGAACATTTAAACAATAAAAATAATACTGAGTGTTTGATAATAAAATTTATAAAAAATCGAAGAGAACCGAAAGGTTCTCTTTTTTATTGGGCTTGTTCTTCAATCTCTTTCACTGCGTTATAAACGGCAGCGGGCTCAATATTCAGCATTTTCTTACCAAAACTTCTCAGCCACCACACCAGTTGTGAGGTAAATGGGACAGTTGCAGAGACTTCAACAATATTTTCTTCCAGATGTTGGATGATTTGATCCTTACTCAGCTGGCTTTCATAGAAACTCTTGGCCGTACTCTCGGTCATGGTCAGTTTTAAATGAATTTGTTCGGTTGGCTTGCTGTAGTCAACACGGAAACCCAATGCGCCTGATTCAATATAATTATCAATTTCAAAGTTCACAGGATGTAAGGCACGACTTTCCAATACGGTTGCTGCTTTAAAGCGGTGCAAAGCGAAGGTTTGTACTTCGGTTTTATCATTTCGGGTACAGATTAAATAAATCACTGCACCTTTTTGAACCAAAGCCAGCGGATTAAGGATGTAGGTCTTATCTTCGCCTTGATGGGTACGAGCGCGATAAATACATTCGATCTGTTTGTCTTGTAATAAACCTTCATAAATCGCTTGTTGTGCATGTTTGTCGACAACAGGCGGAATCAAGGGTTGTGTCGCCGGTACAATACGAACACGGTTGATCCATTGTCGAACATTATTTTGTGTCGATAGGCTACGTTTGGCCAAATCAAACCAAGGTGTCATTTCTTCTAATAAGCTTGGTGGAAGCAAGTGACGTAAATGCTCTTCGACCATCATAAATGTAACCGCTTGCGAGCTGGTCATGTGGGGCAAGCTTTGAATTGGTGCATCTGAACGCCAACGCCAGCCTTGTGGTACGGTTTTATTACTCTCGATTGGGAAACGCTGAGCAATTTGATTTAAATCACGCTGAATGGTACGCAGACTGATATCAATGCCTTCGCGTTCTAATATTTCTTGTAATTCGCGGGTGCCCATCCATTTCCCAGTAGAAAGGCGGGATAAGATTTGCCATTGGCGATAAAGGCTATTGGATGTTTCTTTTTCTTGTATGGATGACATAAGCGAAATACGTAATTCAATGGTCTAAAGCAGACACAATAAAAAAACTATACTTAATTATCAAGTCCATCCTATCTAGATTACGTATTTACGACTGAAATGACCCTAGTTTTGCTTAAATATTCTAAGTCTGGTTGAAAATTGATCATTTTATATAAGTGGCATTGAAATTGCTTCCTTTAGATATAAATAAATGATGAGACGAGGTTTCTATGTCAGAACAAGAACACAACCTACATATCAGCACAGATTATTACGCACCAGAACCCAATCCAGCGGCGTCCGTTGATACCTCTACATTTATTTCACAGCTCAATGTGACCACCAATTTATTTGAGCAACTTAAATCACAATTTTTTAATGAAATGTTAGATGACAAAAGTTTTAACGGTGAAGCGTCCAAAAAAATTGAGCAATGGTTGAGTATTCGTAGTCTTGATGATTTAAAAACACTAGAAGCACAAGCAAAACAGCATTTCTTATATCAAGGCATTACTTTTAATGTTTATGGTGATCAGGAGGGTGCTGAGCGTACCATTCCTTATGATTTGATACCGCGTGTGATTGAAAAGAAGCAATGGGAAAAGATCGCGACGGGCTGCGCACAACGAGTCAAAGCATTAAATTTATTTCTAGATGATATTTATCATGGACAGCATATTTTAAAAGAAGGTTTGATTCCTGCAGAACAGGTGATTGCGCACGAAGCGTTCCAGCCGCATATGCTAAAGCACCAGTTGAAAGGCAAGGTTTATTCACAAATTAGTGGTATCGATATCATCCGTGACGGGCAAGGTGATTTCTTTGTGTTGGAAGATAACCTACGCACACCATCAGGTGTGTCTTATATGTTGGAAAGTCGCAAAATTAGCCAGAAATTGATGCCAGATCTGTGTAGTAGTAATAATTTACAGGGGATTGAGCAATATCCAAGCCTGTTAAGAGCAATTCTCGAAGAAAATGCTTATGTCGATCAACCATTAATTGTGGTGCTAACACCTGGGCGTTTTAACAGTGCTTATTATGAACATTCATTTCTAGCGCGTGAAATGGATGTACCGTTGGTGACCAGCCGAGATCTGTATGTAGAAGATGATAAGGTTTTCGTCAAAACTATTCGTGGTCGGCAGCAGGTAGACGTCATCTATCGCCGTGTTGATGATGAATTCTTAGATCCTCTTAGTTTCAGACCTGACAGCACTTTGGGTGTGCCTGGACTGATGTCTGCCTATCTACAGCATAATGTTGTGATTGCCAATGCACCGGGAACAGGGGTGGCGGATGACAAGTCGATTTATCCTTATGTCGATCAGATGATTCAGTTTTATTTAGGTGAAGTACCTATTTTGAATAATGTGCCCACTTATCAATGTCGAGAAGCGGAGCAACTGGATTACGTACTTAGTAATTTAGAAAAATTAGTGGTGAAAAAAGCACAAGGCTCAGGTGGTTATGGCATGTTGATTGGTCCTCAAGCCGATCAGCAACAGATTGATTGTTTCAGACAGAAACTGATTGAGACGCCACACCTATATATTGCACAACCGACTTTGGCACTTTCCGTTGCTCCAACCATGACAGCAGAAGGCGTTGCTGAGCGACATATTGATTTAAGACCTTTTGTACTCAGCTCACCTTATCGCACTGAAATTGTGCCGGGTGGCTTAACACGTGTTGCCATGCAAGCAGGCTCTCTCGTGGTGAACTCTTCTCAAGGTGGTGGAATTAAAGATACATGGGTGGTTGAAACATTACGTTCCTGAACCATATCCACAGCCTGAAGATGATAACAACGCGGGCTGTGTGACTGAATATTAAGAAAAGGGAGGAGATTTATGCTTTTACTTAGCTCAAGCGCTCAACATATTTATTGGTTAGGACGTTATTTATTCCGTATTGGTCATGTGGCAGGACATTTACCTTTTGTTGATAATGTTCAGGCATCAGAATTTGCACAGGCACTTTGTTTGCATATTGATGATGCAGAAAACTTGAATCAATTTATGTTAGATCGTCAGCAGCCTTATTCTTTATTGAGTCAGCTTGAGATTGCGCGGGATAATATTCAGGAGTTGAGGGGATTATTAACCGCACAGGCGTATGCCGAACTCAATTATCTGATCAAAAATGTGGCAGCAGATGGATTGGCCATTCAAGATGTGGTGCAAAGCTGTTGCGACATTCTGAAAGCTGAACAAGAAGATATTTTTCTATTTTTTCATATTGGGCAATGTATTGAGCAAATTGATACCTATTTCAGATTTCAACACAATACACATGCTGTTTTTGATGCGATTGATCCAACCATTGAGCGGTTATATCATTTGGGATGGCAAGACTTACAACCGTGTTGGGAGACATTAAAAGAACAGCCATATTTAAATCAGTTTTATGCATTTACCTATAAATTGGAAAATCAATTTGAGGTATCCTCATGAAACTCATGGTGAATCACCAAACGCATTATCAATATACTGAGATTGCGCGGAACAGTGTCCAATCCATCAAAATGATGCCACAAAGTTCACGGCATCAGAGTGTAGAGAATTGGCATATTAGTGTGCCGGGACAGTATTCGTGTCAACGTGATGCGTTTAATAACCTATGGATTACCGCAACGCAACGCCATGATTATCGTTATTTGACCATCATGGCGCAGGGAGTGGTGGATTTGCATGCGACTGAGTTGGGTTATTTTGAGACAGATGTTTCAGCATTACTGTTTTTACAACGCACGGCAATGACCTGCTGTGACCTGACCATGACGGATTTTGCGCATTCGATTGTTACTGTAAAAGACCGCCACCATTTGATTGTTTTATCAGAAAAAATCTTACAACAAGTTCCATATCAACCTGAAAGCACCTCGGTTACGACCTCAGCTATTGATGCCTTTTATGCGGGTCAAGGAGTGTGCCAAGACCACGCACATATATTAATTGCCATGTGTCGTGCGTTACAATTACCTGCACGTTACGTTTCGGGCTATATCTACGATGAAAATCAGCCACACCTCGCCAGTCATGCATGGGCAGAAGTTTTTGTGGATAATGAGTGGTATTGTTTCGATGTAAGTAACCAGATATTTACACCCCAAAACCATATATACGTTGCAGTTGGACGTGATTATTTAGATGTGGCGCCTGTTCGTGGTATTCGTGAGCAAGGCGGGGTAGAAAGTATGATGTCTGTGGTGCAGGTTTTAGCGTGTTGAATGTAAAGAGAGAAAGATGACCTATTGTTGCGCATTAAGATTAGAGCAGGGTTTGGTATTGATTAGTGATACCCGAACCAATGCAGGGGTCGATCATATTTCTGTATTTCGTAAGTTGCATACCTTTGGTGTTGAAGGTGAACGTTTTATTGCTTTGCAAACAGCAGGTAATTTGGCGACGACACAAGCCGTGATCGGGCATTTGCAGAATGCTTTGGCTTTGCATCAAGAGCCGAATTTGTATAGTGCCAATACCATGTTTGAAGTGGCTGAATTGGTTGGAAAAACTCTACGCAAAGTGCTTGAAGATATTACCAGTGACACCCAAGAACAGATGAATTATTCATGTAGCATATTGGTCGGTGGGCAAATTCAAGGCGAGGAGATACAGCTTTATAATGTGTATCCACAAGGGAACTTTATTTGTGCAACGACCGATACGCCGTATTTCCAAATTGGTGAAAGCAAGTACGGAAAACCGATTCTAGATCGTGCTTTACACTATGATATGCCTTTGGATGATGCACTGCGCTGTTCGCTCATTTCTTTTGATTCGACTTTGCGCTCGAATGTTTCAGTGGGTTTGCCTTTAGATGCACTGGTTTACCATAAAGATAGTTTTAAAATTCCAGAAGGTAAGCGGATTGGTGAGGATGATCCTTATTTTACTCAGATTAGTCGACAGTGGTCTGAGACCTTGCGCCGTGGTTTACAAGAGTTACCAAAGCCAACAGCGGACTATGGTTTATAACTTCCTTAAACTCCCTCAAAAGCATAGATCTTTTTGAGGGAGAATCATCCTAAGATGTTGTTATATTTTTGCTTAGAATACGATCTAGCGACAGTATGCTTGGCCGAGATGTAATCAATATCGCCAGAATGAACATATACAATAGGTCATGGATGTAGAAGAACCAACTGAGCCAGCTTATCGGATCTAAGCCACTTGGAATCGTATGAATCCCAACCGTGTATAGTGCTGTCAGGCAGATCATAAACAAGAAAATACTACTGATCTGAGTAAATAAGCCCAAAATCAGAAATAAACCTGCAAGCATTTCAGTCGCTGAAACAAAAGTACTCATGATTGCTGGAAATGGAATACCTGCATCGATGATTGTTTCCAGCATAATCAGTTTATTTTTTTCAACGAAAAGTTTATTGAAGCCTGTGGTGAAGAAAAAAATGCCGATCGAAATTCGGATCAAAAAGAGCACGAATTGCTGGATCGGCATTTTATACAGCGGATTATCATAAATCAGTTTGAGCATTCTGGATCTGAATGGTTAAAACCTTATTAGAGATAAAACACAAAAATTGATCAAGTAATGTTTAGTTATCTAATTGACGTATTGGGCGTTGGGTGAGGCGGCAAAGTAGCTCGTAGCCGATAGTTCCGTTTGCTGCTGCAACATCATCAACCAAGCGAGATTGGCCCCAAAGCTCAACTTTTGTGCCAATTTCTGCTTTAACATTGCTGATATCAATGGCGATCATATCCATGCTGACACGGCCGACTACAGGAACAAGTTGCTGATCGATGGCAACAAAGTTTTGCTCGATATACGCGCGTGGATAGCCGTCACCATAGCCAATCGAAACAATGGCAATTTGTGACGTACATGACGCTGAGTAGGTCGAGCCATAACCGACAAACTCACCTTGTTGAATCTGATTGAGGGCAATAATTTCGGCACTAAAAGTCATTACTGGCTTTAGATCGAGTTCATGTACATTGCGATCCGCGAAGGGTGATGCGCCGTAAAGCATGATGCCCGGACGAACAAAATCAAAATGAAGTTCAGGGTATTTATAAATCGCAGCAGAATTACAGCATGATACCAAGATCGGTTCACAGGCTTGTTTTACCTGTAAGAATTGTTGCTTTTGTTGCTCATTTAAGGGGTGGTCTACGTCAGCATTGGCAAAATGCATGGCGAGTACACAGGTGAAACCTTCGGCTTTTAAACGTTGAATCACGTCTATGATTTCATGGATTTTAAAACCAAGGCGGTTCATGCCGCTATTTAGTTTGACCCAAACTTTCAAGCCTAATGCGTTGTAAGCAGTTTTATGTTGAATTAACCATTCTACTTGTTGATTGTGATGTACGATGCATTCAAGTTTCTGTTCAATGACGTGTGTCATTTCATCTTCAGCAAATACACCTTCGATCAGGGTAATGGGTTGAGTATATCCCAGTTGCCTGATCTCCAAAGCTTCTTCTAAACAGGCGACACCAAAAGCGTCCGTGGCCTCTAGGGCGGCTAAACAGTGCTTAACTCCATGTCCATAGGCATTGGCTTTGACCATACTGACGATTTTTGAATGTGGAGCAAGTTGTTTAACACGGTTTAAATTATATTGCAGTGCTGCACTGTCAATATAAACTGTTGCTTGGCGCACCCTGATTTCTCCTTTGGGTCGGCTAGGAAACGAGATAATGCAATTTGGATTGCGAAGGGCTTATTCCTCATCCTCATATTGAGCATAGAACTCAGGCGAGAGGTTACTAAAACGGGTATATTGGCCTTCGAAGGCAAGACGAACGCTACCAATTGGACCGTTACGCTGTTTACCGATGATAATCTCGGCAGTACCTGCTTCTTTAGATTCTTTGTTATAGACTTCATCACGGTAAATGAACATGATTAAGTCGGCATCCTGCTCGATCGCACCCGATTCACGCAAGTCTGACATAACCGGGCGTTTGTTTGGTCGGTTCTCCAAACTACGGTTCAGCTGCGACAGTGCAATCACAGGACATTGCATTTCTTTGGCTAAGGCTTTTAAGCTTCGTGAAATTTCCGAGATCTCACCAACACGGTTATCGCCCATACCCGGTACTTTCATCAGCTGTAAGTAGTCGACCATGATACAGCCGATTTTACCATCATGCATTTTAGCAACGCGACGCGCACGGGCACGAAGTTCGGTGGGTGGCAGGGCAGATGAGTCATCGATATAGAGATGCATTTCTTGTAATTGCAGAATGGTGCCTGTGACTTTGGTCCATTCATCTGCATCGAGATTCCCTGAACGTAAATGTCCTTGATGGACTTTACCCATTGCTGAAATCAAACGCATGGCAATCGAGTCTGCGGGCATCTCCATTGAGAATACCAAAGCAGGTAGGCGGTTATATTGCAGTACACTTTCAACTAAGTTCATGGCGAACGTGGTTTTACCCATCGATGGACGTGCTGCAACAATAATCAAATCTCCGGCTTGCATCCCCGAGGTTTTGTTATCGAGTTCCAAGAAGCCCGTGGTTAAACCGGTAATGTTGCCATCTAGTTTAGACAGTTCATCTAATTTGGTGATAACGTCAGCAGTCACAGAGCTGATTGATTTTGGCCCAGAATCTTTTTTATTGTTGTTGTGCTGTTCTGCCAAAGAGAAAATACTGGTTTCTGCTAAATCAAGAATTTCGCTGACTGGACGACCTTTGGTGTCATAGGCATTTTGTAAAATATCGCTGCTGATCTTGATCATGTTACGCAGTGTTGAAAATTCCTTGATTTTATTTGCATAAATTTCAAGGTTATAGAAACTTGATGGTGAATCTGCCATCAGTTGCATTAAATATTCTTCACCACCAATGGCATCTAACAGGTTTTGTTTGAGCAACCAATCATTGACCAAAACGGCATCATAAGGCGAGTTTTCTTGTGCCAGTTTCTCAATGGCACGATAAATATATTTGTGACGTGTTGCATAAAAATCATTTTCTTTGAGTAAGTCACTGACTTGCTCAAAAGATTCTGCAACCGTCATTAAGGCTGCCAAAACGGCTTGCTCGATGGCAAGATTGTGCGGTGGGGTACGGAATTCTTTTAGCTGACCTGAGTCACTCACTTTACTCTCTGTGTTTGGAGAATTTTTTGTAAAATTGGCATTCGCCTGTGACATAACAAGACCTAATAAAAAGATGAAACGGTACCGAATGACTATCTTAATCCAAATGGAGCTCATCGGCACAATTTAATTCAGTGAAAATTGTGTAAGTGGCGAAAAAGTGTGGTTTAGCGCTTAGAGCCGATTAGATGCGCCCCATTGGCACATCATGTCTAATAATGGAATTAAGGAAAGTCCGCGTTCAGATAAGCTGTATTCGACTTTGGGGGGAATTTGTGGATATTCCTTACGAATAATTAATTGGTCTCGTTCCATTTCTTTCAAGGTCAGACTCAAGGTTTTAAAAGAAATATTAGCAATGGAGCGTTTTAACTCATTGAATCGCATGATGGATTTATGCTGATAAAGCCAATACATGATAATCATTTTGTATTTGCCATTGATCAGGGAAAGTGTATATCCAAAATCGGTTTGCTCTAAGTCAATTTGGGGCGGGGCACAGGTTTCCATAATTTTTCCGACACTCACTTTTGGTCTAGTATATAACCATAATGACCGTACTTATATTATCTCCAGCATACTTTTATAATCATTTTATATTGATTGCGGAAAGACTCAGATGTCTGACGGGATGCTTTGAAATGAAGAAAACACTCGTGATTGTTGCTCACCCAGATATTGATAACGCTGTTATTAATAAACGTTGGATTGAGGAGTTGAGCCAATATCCTGATGAATTCACGATCCATCAACTTTATCAACACTACCCAGATGGTGTTATTGATGTCACAAGAGAACAAGCTTTGGTAGAAGCACATCAAAATCTGGTCTTTCAATTCCCGATCTATTGGTTTAACTGCCCACCGTTATTAAAGCAATGGTTAGATGATGTGCTGACTTATGGTTGGGCCTATGGTTCAGCAGGAAATCAATTAAGAGACAAGAAAATTACGCTTGCGGTCTCGGCGGGGATCAAAGAGAAAGACTATTCAACTGATGGACGATATCAATTTAGTTTAAAAGAATTGTGTTTACCATTTGAATTGACAGCCCGTTATGTAAAGGCAGATTACCAACCAATGTATGCTTTTTATGGAATGGATACCAATCCAGAACAAGGAGAGGCTCAACCTACGGGGAATGAAATCAATCAGAGTGCAGTGAATTATGTGAAATATTTATTAGAGATGCGCTAACTGCATTTTCAATGAATAGGAGTATTTAAGAAAACAAAAACAATAGACATAAAAAAAGAGCATGTAAAACATGCTCTTTTTCTTTGCAGAAATTACTCAGATACGATAGTAACGAGAACTTCAGCAACAACATCATGGTGCAATTGGATTGCGATGTTGAATTCACCAGTGTGACGAAGCGCACCGTTTGGTAAACGAACTTCTGCACGGTCTACAACAAGACCAGCATTAGTTAAAGCATCAGCGATGTCACGAGTACCGATAGAACCGAATAGTTTACCTTCGTCACCAGCTTTCGCAGTGATTACGATGTTAACTTCGTTCAATTGTTCAGCACGTGCATTCGCAGCAGCTAATACTTCAGCTTCTTGCTTCTCAAGTTCAGCACGACGAGCTTCAAAAGCAGCAGTGTTTGCTTCTGTTGCAGCTACAGCTTTACCTTGAGGGATCAAGAAGTTACGACCGTAACCAGCTTTAACTGATACTTTGTCGCCTAATTTACCAAGGTTTTTAATGCGTTGTAATAAGATAACGTCCACAGCTCACCTCACTTACTTATGGTTGTCAGTGTACGGAATCAAAGACAAATAGCGAGCTTGTTTAATAGCTAACGCTAATTGACGTTGATAACGAGCTTTAGTACCTGTAATACGGCTAGGAACAATCTTGCCGTTTTCAGTGATGTACTGTTTTAATGTGTCGATATCTTTGTAGTCGATGTACGCAACATTCTCAGCTGTAAAGCGGCAGAACTTGCGACGACGGTAAAAACGTGCCATTGATGTTCTCCTTATTCAGCTTCTGGAACTGCTTGTTGTGCTTCTTCACGTTGAGCTTTACGCGCACGTTTTTCTTCAGCACTTTTAGCAAGCAAAGATTCTTCAGTAATTGCGTTTTCACGACGGATAATGATGTTACGAATAATTGCATCGTTATAACGGAACAATTCTTCTAACTCATCAAGAGTCGTTTGACCACATTCAACATTCATAAGAATGTAGTGTGCTTTGTGAATTTTGTTAATCGGGTAAGCCAATTGGCGGCGGCCCCAATCTTCTAAACGGTGAATTTGACCTTCAGCTTCTTTGATCTGAGAGATATAGCGTTCAACCATACCTACAACTTGATCGCTTTGGTCTGGATGTACCAATAGTACGATTTCGTAGTGACGCATTGTCAGCTCCTTACGGTTTAAGCAGCCCCTAATTAAAAAATTAGAAGCAAGGAGTCATAACTAAAAAGTTATGTCGCAAATTGCGAAGCGGGGATTATATGCAAATTGACGCTATAAAGCAAATTTGCCATAGTCTTTGTGATATATTTTTTAAATAAAAATAGGCAATAAAAATGGAACCACAATTTATAAAGACAGTCGCCCTACTTGAGTCGATTTTGCAGTTGAATACTGAGGAGGCATATTTAGATGCTTTTGAGCAATACCAAGGTAACATTTACCAAATCTTGATGATTGTCGATTGGCGTGAAGAGGACGAGGCGATTATTGAGTATTGCGAAAATATTTTACAAACGGGGAGTTTGCGGGCTGAGATACAAAATGCGGATAACCTGCAAGGATTTACCATTACTGTTTATTATCAGAATCAAACTTTGATTATTCCTTATCAAGGTGAGGGTGCAGATCGAGATACCACCTTAAAAGCACTCAATCAAATTTTGCAGCCTGATTATGAAATCCGTTTTTGTGTGGCTTCCGATGGGTCCGATACCTTGGAGTTCATTCCGTTACCTCAAGAGGTATGGCAAAAATTAGATCAAAAATATCCCCATAATATTAATCAATTTTTTAGACGTTTTGAGCCAGACAGTGAGTTTTTTGGCTAGAGTCGTGTTGCAGGTTAATCTTTAAAGGTTGTATGTAACGACTGGTTTGGAATTTAGTCTAGGCTTGTTTCATTTAGGCAATAAAGAACGAAATGTTTTTATTGCACGAAATGATAAAAATTGGGAGAGCATAAAAAGATAGAGCATTCTCTATCTTTTTAAAAAATAGGAAAGAATGGTGCAGGGCTTTTAAAGGTGAAGCTGAAGCTTAAACTGATAACAGTAATGAGGATTACTGAGAAAAGGAAAAAGCGTTTGGCCCAAAGCTGATCATCTTCGGCCTTGAATCCTAAAATAGCAATGTAGAACCAGTAAATGCAAAGTATATTACAGATGACCAAGAACACGATATTGGTGTATCCATATACATATAATGCATTCATCGCTAGAGTAAATAAAACCACATAAATCAGTGATTCGATTTTTGTTCTAAGGATTGAACGGGCTACAGGTAAAATAGGAACGCCTGCATTTTTATAGTCGTCAAAACGATAAATTGCGATCGCCCATGAATGCGGCATTTGCCATAAAGCATATGCAACAAAGATCAATAGGGCCGCTATATCGAACTGATGACTTACAGCCACATAACCAATAACAGGTGGACTCGCTCCAGAAATACTACCGATCACGGTTTGATGGATTGTGGTGCGTTTGCTCCACAAACTATAAAAACCGACATAGACGACAAAACCAATGACAGCGAATAAAAAAGCATAAGCATTAACATAAAACCAGAGCATGCTAAAGCCAATCACACCTAAAACCAGCGCATAGCACATGGCAACAGTAGGGGAAATGGTTTTGGTCACAAGTGCACGGTTCATGGTGCGTTGCATTTTCTGATCGATGTCTTGATCAATTACGTTATTAACTACACAACCAGAAGCAACCACTAATGTTGTTCCGAGAAGAGTAAGTAATAATAAGAGGCAGTCTATAGAGCCTTGGGCGGCTAAGAAGAAGCCGCCCAAGGTGGTAATAAAATTACCGAAGAGAATTCCTGGTTTAGTCAGGAATAAGTACTTTTTCCACATGACGATCAGTTTAGATCATCATGTTGTAGTGTAGGTAATTCATAATCCACACAGAGCCGACTAAAAGTACAGCGATACATAAGATTGTGTAGATAAATGCAATAAGGTTCCAACGTTGGTCAGATGATGTATTCATGTGCAAGAAATACACAAGTTGTACAAGTACCTGAGCAACAGCAGTGATTGCAATTACTGTAACTAAAATGCCACGACTAAAACCGCCAGCCATCACCATCCCGAAAGGGATGATGGTAAGGATGACAGAAAGGATAAATCCAATCGTGTATTGTTTAAAGTTACCGTGTGACGCACCTGCCGCATTATGGTCATGACTACTCATTAGAGAACTCCCAGTAAGTAAACGACGCTGAATACACAGATCCAAACGATGTCAAGGAAGTGCCAGAACAAGCTTAAGCAAGCAAGACGACGTGTATTCGGTAAAGTCAAACCATTCTTTTTAATTTGGTAGATTAATACCAGCATCCACACTAAACCAGAAGTTACGTGGATACCGTGTGTACCAACCAAAGTAAAGAATGCAGATAAGAATGCACTGTGAGTTGGACCATGGCCTTCGTGTACAAGGTGATGGAACTCATAGATTTCCATACCAATGAACGATGCACCAAAAAGGAATGTAACAAACAACCAAGTGATCACTTGATTTACATTCTTTTTATAAGATGCAAGTACAGCAAAACCAAATGTTACCGATGAAATCAATAAGGCAAATGTTTCAGTTAACACGAAGCCTAATGAATCATGGAATAGGTCATATGCACTTGGGGTTCCTGGCGGGATATGACTGCTTAATACAGCGAACGCAATGAAGAGTGATCCGAAAAGAATCAAGTCACTCATCAAGTATGTCCAGAAACCAAAGACCGTTAAGTCAGTATCATCATGTTCATGATGACCATCGTGGCCGTGGTTGTCGTGATGAAGTACTTCAGCCATTTCCTTAGTCCTTCTTCAAGTGTTTTTCAAGTAAAGCATAGCGTTCGTTTTCAATACGCTCAACTTCAGCAGCAGGAACGTAGTAATCAACATTCTTCGTGAATGAGCTTACGATCAAGCTAACAATAGCTGAAACGAATGAAACAACAGCGAGCCACCAAATATGCCAGATGAGTGCAAAGCCAAGAATTGTAATGAACATTGCAATGACAAAACCAGCAGCACGATCAGTCGGCATGTGGATGTCTTCATATTTAGTGTTACGTGCGTATGCTACACCATTTTCTTTGTCAGTCCAGAAACGGTCTACACCGCTAGCATCTGGTTCATGCGCAAAGTTATAGAACGGAGCAGGAGATGACGTTGCCCATTCAAGGGTACGGCTATCCCATGGATCGCCTGTATGGTCCATGTTGTCCTTACGTTGTAAGAAACCAACGATGATTTGCATTAAGAAACATGCAATACCGATCGCGATAAGAACAGCACCAAACAATGCAATTGCTAAGTATGGATCCCACTCAGGGTTGTCATATGTATTCAAACGACGCGTCATACCCATGAAACCAAGGATATAAAGTGGCATGAATGCAAAATAGAAACCAATGAACCAGAACCAGAACGCAGCTTTACCCCATGCTTCGTTGAGCTTCCAACCAAACATTTTCGGCCAGTAGAAGATGATGCCGGCAAACATACCAAACACCACACCACCGATAATTACGTTATGGAAGTGAGCGATCAAGAATAATGAGTTGTGTACAAGGAAGTCCGCAGGTGGAACAGCCATAAGTACACCAGTTAAACCACCGATACCGAATGTTACAAGGAAGCCAAGCGTCCATAACATAGGAGTAGTATAGGTGATGCGACCTTTATACATTGTGAATAACCAAGAGAAGATTTTCACACCTGTAGGAATCGCAATAACCATGGTCATGATACCGAAGAACGCGTTAACGTTCGCACCAGCACCCATGGTGAAGAAGTGGTGAAGCCATACAACGAACGCAAGTACAGTAATCGCAATCGTCGCATACACCATAGACTTATAACCGAACAACGCTTTACGAGAGAAGGTTGCAACGATTTCTGAGTATAAACCAAATGCTGGTAATACTAAGATATATACTTCAGGGTGACCCCATGTCCAAATCAAGTTCACATAAAGCATTGGGCTACCGCCAAGCTCATTTGTGAAGAAATGGAAGCCGAAGTAACGGTCAAGCGTCAGCATTGCAAGCGTACCTGTTAATACAGGGAATGATGCAATGATTAATACAGCCGTACAAAGTGAAGTCCACGTGAAAATAGGCATGTCCATTAATTTCATGCCAGGTGCACGCATTTTGATGATGGTAACAAAGAAGTTAACACCAGATAAAAGCGTACCTAGACCAGAAACTTGAAGTGCCCAGATATAGTAGTCAACACCAACACCAGGAGAATATTGAATGCCAGATAGAGGAGGGTAAGCCATCCAACCAGTCGCAGCAAATTCACCTAATACAAGTGAAAGCATCATTAAACCAGCAGCACCAGCGAATAACCAGAAGCTTAAAGAGTTCAATAATGGGAAGGCAACGTCACGAGCACCAATCTGTAAAGGTACAGAGATGTTCATCATACCAACAACGAGACCCATTGCTACGAAGAAGATCATGATTACACCGTGTGCGGTGAAGATCTGGTCGTAGTGGTCAGGATGTAAGTAACCTTCGCCGCCGCCTTTCGCGAGGAAAAGTTGTAGACGCATCATGATTGCATCGGCGAAGCCACGCAACAGCATGACTACAGATACGATGATATACATGATACCAATCTTTTTATGGTCTACAGTGATAAACCATTCGTTCCACAAATATCCCCATTTCTTGAAATAGGTAATACCACCTAATACAGCAATTGCACCAAGTGCCATAAAGACCATGGTGACAAGTACAAGGGGTTCAGTCGGGATAGAATCCCACCCCAATTTACCAAAAATCATATCCATGTCTTATTCCCCTTGAGCAGCGTGTTCTGCTGCAGCATGAGTTTCTGCTGTTGCATCATGTCCAGCAGAATGGTCAGCACCGTGATAGTTACTCATGTAGTGGTTGATGATTGTTTCAAACAATTTTGGCTCAACTGATGAGTAATAAGTCACTGGGTGTGGCTTAGTCGGGAACGGTTTCATCGCTTCAGCTTTTGCAAGTGCTTCTTCATCACCAGCAGCTTTAGCACGATTCACTAAATGCTCGATCTGATGCTTAGAACGATCGCCATCTTTAAGCGTTGCTAACTCAGCTTGGTCAAGTGTGCCTTTTTGAATTGCTTCAGGGTTAATACTTGTACCATTACCAGCTTTAACTGCTTCTACCCATTGTGCAAATTCTGGCTCAGTCACGCTATGTGCTTTAAAGCGCATTTGTGAGAAACCGTAACCTGAATAATTTGCTGAGAAACCACGGAAGATACCTGGTTCGTCGGCTAATAGGTGAAGGTGAGTTTGCATACCAGCCATTGCGTAAATCTGACCGCCTAACTGTGGGATGAAGAACGAGTTCATCGTGAAGTTAGAAGTGATCTTAAAGCTTACTGGTGTTTGTTCTGGGAAGCGTACTTCGTTTACCGTTGCAATGTTTTGCTCAGGATAGATAAAAATCCACTTGAACTGTTCAGCGACAGCTTGAATAGTCAATGGTGCTTTATCTGATTCTAACGGACGGTAAGGGTCGTACTTGTGGGAACCCCACCAAGTTAACCAAGCTAAAATACCAATAATAATGACAGGTACACCCCATACAACGATCTCAATTGTCGTTGAGTGTGCCCAAGTAGGTTTATAGTCTGCATCTTTATTCGATGCGCGATATTTCCAACCAAACCATAATGCCATAATGATTGATGGAATCACCACCAATAGCATTAAATAGATCGCAGTCATCATCAGGTTACTTTGACCTTGACCAACTGGACCTTTATTGTTTAGAAGTACCATATCACCGCCGCACCCAGTCAAGAGCGCAGCCATCGTTGATAAAGACAATACAGCTAAAATCGTTTGTCTCATTTTACAACCTCGGTGAAGAGTCCCATTCCCTAATTAAAATTATGGGATAGCGATTAAAGTGTCGCGTGATTGATAAGGATTGGTTAAAAAATGCTTAGCAATCACGCGACACCGCAACGTTGTTGGGCATTATGCCTTATATTGAAAAACTAAGCTACTCATAAAGTCGTGTGAAATACTTGTTTTAAAACCCGATTTATTTTGTAGGGATTGTTATTTGCATCTGTGTTTTTTATATAGATATCAGCTTAATACATAAAAAAAGAGGAATAAATCCTCTTTTGTTTATCGATTTGTGATTACTGCTTAATGACCTTAGTTTTTGCCATTTTATCGTGCAAAGTTTGACGATTTTTGGTAAATGCGAATAAAGCATAATCAATCACGGTAATGATTGGCACAAGGATCAAATTGAGAATAATAAAGAACACGCTTCTCAACCAAAAGGCCCGAATTGTGCTGACTTTTTCTGATGTTTCGATATCCACAATTTTAATCTTGGCGATTTTTTTACCAATACTCTGGCCTGATTTTGCAATAAAGAATGCCTGAATCATGAGCATGACAATGAGGTAAGCAAAGATCATTATCCATGCTTCATTTGGAATTAGCTGCATCAATTGATGCTGTAATTCTACTGCTTTATCAGATGCAATTTGGGTGGCTTGCATCTGTTTTTGAATTTCAAACAACTCTTGGTATTGGCTTTCATTAAAAAAGAAAGATGGGATAGAAGCCATCGGTAGCCAAAGGATGAGATCAAAAACTTTCGCTAGCGCACGTGAATGAAAAGGTGCGAGTTCAGGTACTTTTTGTTCGACTTTGATTTTGTAAGTTGGTTCGTTCGTTTCAGTTTTAATTTGAGCACTAAAAGGAGAGTAACCTACAGGTTCGTAGACAAGCTTACCTTGTGTCAGTTCACCAAGTGTTTTCCATTCAGCCATACCTTCATGCCAAGCTAAATCGGTCAATAAAACTTGTTGACTGGCAAGCATTTGGTTCACTTGTTCTAAACTGTAAGGTCCTGCTTGTTGATTGTTACGAGCCAAGTAAATTTGCATAATTTTAAAATCTCAATTACGAAAGATGAAAAAAGACCCTACGAAAGAGGGCCTTTTTCTAAAAAAGACTAGGCTTTCTTGATTTGTTCTTCAGCAAGGAAGAACCAAGTATCAAGTACTGAGTCAGGGTTAAGTGACACAGATTCAATACCTTGTTCCATGAGCCACTTCGCAAGGTCAGGGTGATCCGAAGGACCTTGACCACAAATACCAACGTATTTTCCTGCTTTGCGGCAAGCATGAATTGCCATAGAAAGGAGCGCTTTAACTGCTGGATCACGCTCATCGAATAAGTGAGATACGATACCAGAATCACGGTCAAGACCGAGTGTTAATTGTGTTAAGTCGTTTGAACCGATAGAGAAACCATCGAAGTGTTCAAGGAATTGCTCAGCCAATAGGGCATTGGTTGGTAATTCACACATCATGATGACTTTGAGGCCATTCTCACCACGTTTCAAACCGTTTTGAGCAAGTAGTTCAATCACACGTTTTGCTTCAGAAACAGTACGAACGAATGGAATCATGATTTGGATATTGGTTAAACCCATTTCATCACGTGCTTTTTTCAAGGCACGACATTCAAGTTCAAAACAATCACGGAAGTTATCAGATACATAACGACTCGCACCACGGAAGCCCAGCATTGGGTTTTCTTCTTCCGGCTCGTAGAGCTTACCGCCGATCAAGTTTGCATATTCATTCGATTTAAAATCAGACATACGTACGATGACTGGTTTTTCTGCAAATGCAGCAGCAAGTGTCGAAATACCTTCAACTAACTTCTCGACATAAAATTCGATTGGAGAAGAGTAGCCTGAAGTACGTGCCATAACAGCCGCACGAGTTTCACGTGGCAAACTATCAATGTTTAATAATGCTTTTGGATGCACACCGATCATACGGTTAATGATGAACTCAAGACGTGCAAGGCCAATCCCTTCATTCGGGATTTGAGCGAAGTCAAATGCACGGTCAGGGTTACCAACGTTCATCATGATTTTGAATGGTAATGAAGGCATTGAATTAATCGAATTACGTTGTACTTCGAAATCTAATGCACCTTCGTAGATGAAGCCAGTATCACCTTCAGCACATGAAACTGTTACTTCTTGACCATCAGTCAGTACTTCTGTTGCATTACCACAACCCACGATTGCTGGAACACCTAATTCACGTGCAATAATTGCTGCGTGACAAGTACGACCACCACGGTTGGTAACGATTGCAGCAGCACGCTTCATCACTGGTTCCCAATCTGGGTCAGTCATGTCAGATACAAGTACGTCACCGTCCTGAACCTTATCCATTTCTTTAATAGATGTTACAACACGCACTTTACCTGAACCAATGCGTTGACCGATTGAACGACCTTCACAGATGACAGTACCGCGTTGTTTTAACAAATAACGTTCCATGGTACCGACATTTTGACGGCTTTTTACTGTTTCAGGACGTGCTTGAACGATATAGATTTGACCATCATCGCCATCTTTTGCCCATTCGATATCCATCGGCGAGCCGTAGTGTTGTTCGATGATTAAAGCTTGCTTTGCTAATTCGTGTAATTCGTGATCATTTAATGCGAATTGTTGGCGTTCTGGTTTTTCAACGTCAACCACAACCACTGATTTACCCGCAGAACCTTCTTCACCATAAATCATTTTCTGGTGTTTAGAACCGAGGTTACGACGTAAAACAGAGTGTTTACCTGCATTTAAAAGCGGTTTAGATAAATAGAATTCATCTGGGTTTACAGCACCTTGAACGACCATTTCGCCTAAACCGTAAGATGCAGTAATAAAGACCACATCACGGAAACCTGATTCTGTATCAAGCGTAAACATAACGCCCGCAGCACCAGTTTCAGAGCGAACCATACGTTGTACACCAGCAGAAAGGGCAACAACACTATGTTCAAAGCCTTGGTGTACACGGTAAGCAATCGCACGGTCATTATAAAGTGATGCAAAAACTTCTTTAATCGCGATAAGAATATTATCAATACCGCGAATGTTGAGGAATGTTTCTTGTTGACCTGCGAAAGACGCATCAGGTAAGTCTTCAGCCGTTGCAGAAGAACGTACCGCAACAGCAATGTCTGGGTTGCCGTTTGAAAGTGCAGCAAAAGCTTCACGAATTTCTTGTTCTAATGTCGCAGTAAGCGGAGTTTCAACAATCCAGTTACGGATTTTTGCACCAGTTTCAGCAAGTGCATTTACATCTTCTACATTTAGCTGAACAAGTTCAGCCTGAATACGAGCGTTTAAGCCGCTTTGATCCAAGAACTCACGATAGGCAGCAGCAGTAGTTGCAAAGCCACCAGGTACCGATACACCAGCATTGGATAAATGGCTGATCATTTCACCCAAAGATGAGTTTTTCCCACCTACGAGTTCGACATCGTGTTTTCCTAATTTTTCCAGACCGATTACGCGCGCTTCCAAAGTATTTACTCCACTTTTTTTGCAGTATGAATGACCATCATTGGTATGAAATTATACAAAAGTGCTTAGATTTAGTGTTTTACTAAGCGACAGTCATGTTAGATGAGTTTACTATAAAGATTATAGAGCACTAAGACAAATGTTTAAGGAGAATTTTGATGCCCGTAAGTAAAGAAATTAAACGGAGCGTTTTTTTTATTTCAGATGGTACCGCAATTACCGCAGAAACCCTTGGACATTCACTACTTGCGCAATTTCCAAACGTTGATTTTGACATCCATATTATACCGTATATTACGACTGAAGAGGCGGCTATGAATGTCGCTGTAGAGATCAATGCATGTCAAAGTCGTGATGGTTCTTTGCCGCTAGTTTTTGATACTTTAGTTGACCCGCATGTCCGTGAAATTATCAATACTGCTAAGGCAGTCAACTTAGACGTTTTTGAAGGCTTGATTAGTAAATTAGAACAAGAACTAGGTACGCCACCGACCACTTTGGTTGGACAAACTCATGCGGTGACTGATTCTGAATATTATAAAGCACGTATCGATGCGGTACATTTCGCACTGGACAATGATGATGGGGCGAGAACACGCCATTATGACAAAGCCGACATTATTTTAATTGGCGTATCACGTTCAGGAAAAACCCCGACCTCAATTTATTTGTCATTACAATTTGGTATTCGTGTAGCGAATTATCCATTGACTGAAGAAGATTTGGATGACAATCGTTTGCCAAAAGTACTGCGCGAACATAAAAACAAGCTATTTGGTTTGATGATTGATGCCGAACGTTTGGTGGCAATCCGTAACGAACGTAAAGCGAATAGCCGCTATTCAAGTTTCAGCCAGTGTCAGATGGAATTACGTGCGATTGAAGGGATTTATATTTCTGAAGGGATTAAATATTTAAATGTCACGGAAATGTCGATTGAGGAAATCTCAACACGTGTCTTACAAATGACGGGTTTAAAACGTCGTATTGGCTAATCATGCCTGACTACCTCAGTCCTCAAGATGAGGTAGTCTGTAATTTTTTAGATCATTTTCTTAAAGAAAGTTTGACAAATATCGTGAATTTAAAATAAATAATTGATATTAAATAATAAAGTAAATCTAACTGATCGGTCTGCAATTGGTGATAATTTTATTGCATTTCTGCTACAATACTGTGATTTAAATCTCACTTTTTATTGTTGGTGGTCTATGGCTTTTATTGCAACTGAATATCTTGATAGAGAGAGTTCTGTTTGGAACAGAAGTCTGTGAACTTGGCTATTCCTTTTCACTCTAACCATCAACTGAGTGAGGCCCAACAAAATATTTTTAACCGTATTCCGAGTCTGGTCTGGCTACTCTCTGAGTCCGGAGATGCGTATTTTTTTAATAGTTTAGGTCAAGAGTATATTGGTTTTAATGACCTAGAACATTTTGCAAAAGACTGGGTCGATTTAATCCATTCTGAGGATAGAGCAATCTTCCAAAATGAGTGGCAGCAGGCATTTACCGATAAATCCTCATTTCAAATTGAATGCCGATTAAAACATCAGTCTGGTGCATATCGCTGGTTTTTATTGTCAGCAAAATTTATAGCGGCGAATTCAGAAGAAAAAGCACATTGGTTTATCAATAGCGTTGATATCCATGAAACCAAGCAGTATCAACAAAACTTAGTTCAGTGTATTAATGCCCAAACCAACATGCTGGATAATAGTATTGATTGCATAAAATTATTAGAAGCAGATGGCTCTTTACTGCATGTCAATAAAACGGGATGTATCGCACTTAATCTTCCTCAAAGCCAAAATAGCTTTGGCATGAAGTGGGCCGAGCTGTTACCTGTGGAAATAAGAACCAAGGCAAGTTATGCCTTAAAAACGGCACTTAAAGGGAAGGCTGCGCGTTTCCGTGGGATGAGTGGAGAAGGGACTGAAAGACAATATTGGGATAATTTACTCACGCCGATATTAAATGATAAGGGCCAGATCGTGCAGGTTTTGTGTCTGTCTCGCGATGTGACCACACAACGACAAACTGAAATCCAATTACAGCTTTCAAGTGAGTTAGACGATTTAACAGGATTATATAACCGTCGTTTCTTCAAATTACAACTTAAGCGTGCATTACATCGACATAAAAAAGGCAAGAAGTTACTCGGCTTGATGTTGCTGGATTTAGATTACTTTAAACATGTCAATGATACGCTTGGCCATGCAGCTGGAGATCATCTACTCCGTGTTCTGTCTAAGCGAATAGAAAACATTTTGCCTGAAAACACTTTTGTCGCTCGTTTAGGCGGTGATGAGTTTGCTATTGTCGTCAATGGAATTGAGACACAAGTAGAGCTTGAAAAAATAGCTGTGGATGTGAGTCGACAGTTAGAAGCCCCGATTACTTATGCTGGCAATTTGATTAATGGCAGTATGAGTATCGGTTGTGCGATTTATCCACGAGATGCAAAAGACTCAGCTAATTTAATGAAATGCGCAGATACTGCGCTCAATGATTTGAAAGCGACGGGACGTGGTGGTTTTCGTATGTTTAACCAGCAGATGCAAGTTGCGGCTCAAAACATTGCAATTCAATTAAATGATGCGCGCCATATTATTCGTGATGATCTTATCGTCCCATTTTACCAGCCGAAAGTGCGTTTAGCAGATGCGAAGGTGGTTGGTTTCGAGGCGTTATTGCGTTGGCAGACGGAAGATCAGCATATACATTCACCTTGTAATATTGAACAAGCATTTCAAGACTATATTCTGGCGACAAAAATTAGCGATGCAATGCAGAATAAAGTTTTTAAAAATATTGCAGCGTGGATAGCGCAAGGGTTGGATGTTGTTCCTGTTTCAATCAATGCAGCACCAGTCGAGTTTCTAAAAGACAATTATGCTGAGCGTTTACTTCACCGTTTAAACGCTTACAACATTCCACATCATTTAGTAGAAATAGAAATTACTGAACATATCTTGGATGATCGTGGTTCTGACTATGTGATTCGAGCATTAAATTTATTGAAACAACAAGGCGTTAAAATATCATTGGATGACTTCGGTACAGGACATTCCTCTTTAACCCGTTTACGGGATTATCCAGTAGATTGTTTAAAAATTGACTGTGATTTTATTCGTCAAATGAATGATGATGAGGCGATTTTAGCCATTGTACAGGCGATCATCGCTTTGGGACCAAAACTATCATTGGATATTGTTGCAGAAGGTATTGAGAACACCGAACAATTAGAACTCTTAAAATCTTCTGGATGCTCAATCGGACAGGGCTATTTATTTAGCCGAGCT
This sequence comes from Acinetobacter higginsii, assembly GCF_000369525.1. Lineage (GTDB taxonomy): Bacteria > Pseudomonadota > Gammaproteobacteria > Pseudomonadales > Moraxellaceae > Acinetobacter > Acinetobacter higginsii. Next base: position 1,877,454 of record NZ_KB850072.1, on the reverse strand, counting down.
GTGAATGTAGAACAAGCAACAGAGATGCTCCAAGCTGGAATTTAAATGGATGGTGAATCTACAAGGCTGATTGGGAAATGAACCTTGTAGACTTAAGCCAAAGATTTAGCTGTTTTTAATATCCATCAATAAACTAAAATTATCTAAGCGTTTTTGCGTATCGTAGATATCACAAGTAAAGATGAATTCATCGACATCATATTGCGCTGCAATTTTATTTAATCCAGCTTTAACAGTTTCTTGAGAACCAATTTGTGCCATGGCATAAAAATTCTGAATTGCCACTTGTTCAGCGCTAGATGCAAGACCTTCAGTTGAATCAATCGGTGGTTTAAGCTTTAAGCTATGACCGCGGATCAGATTCAAAATACGTTGATATGAACTGGTCGCCAGATATTGAGCTTCCTCATCTGTTGCAGCAACGACTGTTGGGACACCCATTGAAACATAAGGTTTATCGAGGTATTCCGAAGCTTGGAAGTTATCACGATAGATCTCAATAGCTTGACCTAACATTCTTGGTGCAAAATGAGACGCAAAAGAATAAGGCAGTCCAAGTTTTGCGGCCAATTGTGCGCTAAATAAACTTGAGCCGAGTAACCAAACAGGCACATGGGTATTTTGACCTGGTGTGGCGATAATTCTCTGATTCGGTTGCGGTGCTTTAAAGTATTGCAGAATCTCCATCACATCTTGAGGGAATTGGTCTTCAGTTTCCTGACGGCCACGACGTAAGGCGCGCATGGTCATTTGATCTGTGCCTGGTGCACGACCCAAGCCGAGTTCAAAACGGTCTGGATAGAGTGTGGCTAGTGTTCCAAACTGCTCTGCAACCACCAATGGTGCATGGTTTGGCAGCATGATACCGCCAGAGCCCAAACGGATGTGCTGCGTATTTGCGGCAATAAATCCTAATAAAACTGCTGTTGCTGAACTGGCAATCCCGTCCATATTATGATGTTCAGCCAACCAAAAACGCTCATAACCTAATTTTTCCGCATGTTGCGCGAGTTCTAATGCATGACGGAGAGAAAACTCGATACTCTTGTCATCTCGAACAGGAGCGAGTTCTAGGATAGAGAATTTTATATCTTGTAGTGATTTCATCATGGTGTCTCAAAACTATATATCGAAATAATACGATATAAGTTTGGTTTTGTATATCGTTTTAGATCGATATATAGTTTTGATCAAACAAAAAAAGCGCCCGAGGGCGCTAAAGGGGTAAAACGTTTTGATCTGATTAACGGTGTTTGTACCAGCCACGATGGCGGCCATTGTCATGACGGTAGCTTTCACGAGAATTGTAATAGCGACGGTCATCGTAAGAACGACGGTTATCATAACGGCGGTCATAGCGACGATCATCATAACGTCGATCAGCATCGCGGTCCTGACCCACTTTTTGACCTAAAGCTGCACCACCAGCTGCACCGAGTGCCGCACCAATATAACCACCATTGCTTCCGCCCATATTACGGCCAACGGTATAACCACCCACACCACCTAAACCACCACCAATAGCAGCTTCAGTACGGTCACGTCGATTACTCGATGCAGCTGCACCGCCAGCACCACCGATTGCAGAGCCAATCATTGCACCAGTATCACCACCAAGTTGTTTTCCTAAGGCGGTACCAACTACACTTCCTAGGGCAGAGGTTGCGGCAACACGAGTGGTATTATCTGCATGTGCAACGGTCATCATTGAAGATGCTGCTAAGATAACGCTACATAACCACATATTCGATTTCATGGTGAAACTCCTTATCCATTCTTTTGGACAATATTCTTTTTGCTTGTGACAAATGTAACAAAACTTGTGGCTGAAAATATGGAGCGCAATATCTAGATTGAGAGTGTTTGACGAGGGTTTTGTATGGGTTGTATTACAAGTGAAGAGATTGTGAATAAATTATAAAAATAAAGAATGAATAGGCAACGAGCAACAGCTAGCGTTGTAATCGAGTACAATGGCCGTAGTTTAGCTTAGGATTTATTTATGCTGCTGGAAAAAATTTTGCAATCACAAGGCTTTGGTTCACGTAAGTATTGTCAGCAGTTAATTAAAAATGGTTCTGTTCAGATTGATAATCAGGTCTGTGATAACCCGAAACAGAATTTCAATACCGATCAACTGGTCTTTCAGGTATTTGGTGAAGAATACCAATATCGAGAGCATGTCTATATTGTTTTAAATAAACCGCAAGGCTATGAATGTTCGCATCAGGCGACACATCACAAAAGTGTATTTAGTCTTTTTCCTGAAATTTTGCTGCATCGTGGGATTCAATGCGTGGGCCGTCTAGACCAAGATACTACAGGCCTATTATTGCTGACCGATGATGGGCAATATCTACAGGCATTAACACATCCCCGTAAACATGTACCCAAAGTTTATCATGTGACCACAGCAGATCCAGTTACAGCTGAACAGCAATACGGCTTAGAGCAAGGTGTCGAACTGCGTAATGAAAAAGGCATCTATGCCGCCACCGATGTGCGATTATTCTCAGAACATCAAATTGCAATGACCATTCACCAAGGTGTTTACCATCAAGTCAAACGTATGCTGGCAGCTGTTGGAAATAAAGTTGAGGTCTTACATCGACATCAAGTGGGTTTACTCGAACTTCCTGAGCTGGAGGAAGGTGAATGGGTCTATTTAACTCCTTCGCAAAAACAGTTAAGTCAGAACGTCGCCTTAGAGGAATAATTACTTTAAAAAACAATGGAAGGTTTTGAACTCGCTGTCTTGGATAAAGCCCATTTGTTCGTAAAGACGGTGAGATTGATAATTATTTTTTTGCGTTTCTAGGCTGATACGTTGTGCATTTTCATGCCGTGCGAATAAGATCGCTGTATCAATCAGTTGTTTAGCGGAACCTTGTTTTCGATAAGAGGGAGTGACATAGACATCATCGAGAATATAGTAGGTTTCGCAAGCCACCGAAGAAAAAGCAAGGTAGAGTAGTACAAAGCCTGTAAATACGTCATCTTTAACATGAATGAAAATGACACTGTCTTTGTTGTCAAAGCGATGTTTTAAAAATTGATAAGATTGATCAATATTTGATGATGCACCGTAGAACTGACGGTATTCGTCAAACAAGACAGCAAGTTGATGAAGATCTTCCTTTGTTGCTCGCTTAACTATCATTCCTGCCCATCCTTACACTTATAATTTTATTAGGACTGTCAGAATAGCGAAAAAAATTCAGCTTAAAAAATAAAAACTTGTTTATAAATGCAACATTGTTAAGTTTTGTCACTTTCACCAAGAAGGGCGTTCAACTCTTCAAATAAGTCTTCATGATCATCTTCAATTTCGACAGAAGATGGGTTTTCAGTATTGGCTGCTGCTTTTGATTTACGCAGTTTTAATAACTGTTCCATGTTGATGTTCTGGTTTTCAATTGCAAATGGAATCGACTTGGTGAGTACCACTTGTTTAAAGAAAAGGCGAACGGCTTGAGCAGGGGAGATACCCAACTGTTTAAACACGGCAAAAGCTTGCTTCTTTTCCTGTGAATCGAGGCGAACCTGATAAACTTCTGTTTTTCGCATGAAGAATGAGACCAAATATTTTTAGTTATCGTCATGTATTTTAAACCATTGCAATGTAATTTCAATATTTTTGAAGTGAAAAAATAGAATTTTTGTCATTACGGTGTATTTACAATGTGAGTTCAAGCTTAGAGCTAAACTGCATTTCTTGATTTAGAATCGGATCAATAAACCAAATTTCTTTGGCAAGTAGCTGCAATGGCTGACTAAAATCATCCTCTGCTTTATGCTCAATATGAGGGTAAAAAGAATCGTTAAGTATCGGAATATTCAGATAATTTAAATGCACGCGTAATTGGTGCTGTTTTCCTGTTTTAGGACTGAGTTTATATTTGGCATGCTGCTGATCATGCATTAACAGTTCAATTAAAGTCTCAGTATTATTCGGTTTTTCAGGATTAATTTGCATCGTATAAAAAGGCTGACCTTTTTCTAAATGTAGTTGCAAAATTTGCGGAAAATCCAGTTCAGGTCGATATTTTGCAATGGCATGATAGGTTTTTTGCACTTTTCGTTCGGCAAAAAGCTGCTGATACGCACCTCTTGAGGTGGCTTTTTTACAGAATAAAACCACACCGGCTGTTTCTCGATCAAGTCGATGGATGGGGGTGAGATCTTCGTAGCCTGTTTGTTTTTTCAGTCTGACCAAGAGGGTTTCTTGTACATATTGCCCCGTTGGTGTCATGGTCAAAAAGTGTGGTTTATCGACGACAAGCAGATCATCATTTTCAAATAAAATTTCATGCTGAAACGGAACATGCACTTCATGCGCAAGGAAACGATAATAAAAAATATGGGTATTGGGTGTATAGGGGCTATCCAATGTGAGTTTGCTGCCATCTGCTGCATAAATCAGCTCATCGGCAAAACGCTGTTGCCATTCGCTGATCTGAATATGTGGGAAGTGTTGGCAGAGATAATCAAAAATAGTAAGTGCAGAAACATCGTGAGGTAAAAAGACTTTACTGGCACTGACACCATTTATGAGTGGAGGAGTAAAATCTTTATTTGAGAATTGATTCATAGAGATAAATGATGCCACTAAAATTAAGGTCCGGCATTTTAAGAACAAATGAGATTAAGTATCTCGTTGATGTTTTTGCTTAGATTAACATAATCCGAGTTGATGAATTGCCTGTGCCCATCAATTCCTCTATGAATGATTGCATGCGTGGTCGGATGAAGCTCTTTATCACTTGCAACTTCAATGAGATGTTCTACAAAATCTTGTGCTTGTTGAGGTGCATATTTAAATTCTGCAGTAAAAATAAAAATTGCAAGTTTATGAATCTCTAAAGCAGGGAGTTGGTTTAAAAAACATTGGGCATGAATTGTACCAAAACTAAAACTTGCAAGAATTTGCCGTTCTAGCTCAGTTGTTGTCTCAAAAGGTTTTTCGATGGATAAAAAAAGCTGATGCGTAAATTTCGAAATGAGTTTCCGATGTTCGTCCACAACAGTTTCCTCAGAAAATAATTTAGGAGTTGTTTTAAAAAGAATCAACTTCTTTCTATGGATTAGGCTTTAAAGCAGGGCAATGTTATCATAGCCACCATCCCAATTTTGTTTTATTTGCCATGTCATCTTCAGTGAAATTTACTTTAAATCATGAACAAGACACTCAGCGTTTTGCACATATCCTTTCTGAACAGGTGCGCTCTGGCATTATTTATTTAATTGGTGATTTGGGTGCAGGAAAAACCACGTTTACCCGTTACTTTCTACAAAAGTTAGGGCATCAAGGTTCGGTCAAAAGTCCGACTTATACCTTGGTTGAACCTTATACTATTCAAGGTAAAGAGATCTTCCATTTTGACCTGTATCGTTTGAATGATCCCTATGAACTTGAGTTAATGGGCATCCGTGATTATTTAGAAACGCCTGATGCTTTATTTTTGTTTGAATGGCCATCGAAAGGTGGTGATGAAATTCCGAAACCTGATGTGGTGATTGATATTCAAAAATCGGATGATGAGTTGACACGGTTTGTCACCTTGACCACTGAATCCGAATCTTTATCTCAAATTTTGCAGGAACAATTGAATGGCGCATGATTCAACTCGTCGTATTCATACCCTTGATGCTGCCTTAGCTAACCAGATTGCGGCGGGTGAAGTAATTGAACGCCCATCATCTGTGGTCAAAGAACTATTAGAAAACTCAATTGATGCGGGTGCAACGGAGCTAATTATCCGTGTTGCGCAAGGTGGTTCAACGCTGATTGAAATCATTGATAACGGTAATGGTATTCATTCAGAAGATTTACCTTTAGCGGTGATGCGTCATGCCACCAGCAAAATCCAAACTGCTGATGACTTACATGCGATTGTGAGTCTGGGATTCCGAGGAGAGGCTTTAGCGTCAATTGCAGCCGTATCGCGCTTAACTCTGACCAGTAGTCAAGATGAGCAAGGTGTGGGCTATCAAGTTGAAGTGAATGGTACGGCTTTTGATCATCAACAAATTCAAGCGGTCGCTGCACAAAAAGGCACACACATTCGTGTACAGGATTTATTTTTTAATGTACCTGCACGTCGTAAATTCTTAAAAAAACCAACCACTGAATTTAATCATATTGAAGAAATTGTTCGCCGTCTGGCTTTAACCCATTTCGATATTCGTTTTGTACTAGAACATAACGATAATATTCGTTTAAACCTACCTGTCGCTGACAGTGGTGAATTACGCTATCAGCGCGTGCAACAGTTATTGGGTCAGCAATTTATCCAAAATGCGTACTGGATTGATTCAGACAGTATCAATATGCGCTTATCTGGCTGGTTGGGACATCCTTCGGATGCACGTGCACAAGCTGACATGCAATATGTGTATGTGAATGGTCGTATTGTTAAAGATAAAACCATTTCACACGCGTTGCGTATGGCCTATGACGGAATTTTGCATGGTCATCAACATTCATCCTATTTGTTATTTTTAGAAGTTGATCCTGAAAATATTGATGTGAATGTGCATCCGACCAAGCATGAAATCCGCTTTTTAAACCAGCGTGAAGTGCATGAATTTGTACGTCACTATGCCAAAGCAACCTTGTCTCAATTTCAGACTGCAAGTGCAGATTTAGCACAGGCAATGAAAACAGATGCGGCGGATGATCATTTTAATTATCAACCACAGCCAAAATACCAAGAACAATTCAATTTACATCGTGCGACGGTAGAAGCAGAACCTCAAGTCAATCAGCAAGTGGCTGTGTCGACTGATTTATTGACTGAGTTTAATCAAAGTCGTCCACAAGCAGTGCACTACAATTCAACACCACAAGAACCACGTTATAACGGTTCTGCACAGTTGAATAATGCACTTAAAAGTTATTTGGCGCCTTTACGTGAAGATGCAGAAGATGGAAATGATCAAGCTCCATCACGTGTAGATGAGTTTCCTTTAGGGATTGCAATCGCACAACTGCATGGGATTTATATTCTGGCGCAAAATACTGAAGGCCTGATTATTGTCGATATGCATGCGGCACATGAGCGTATCTTGCTGCAGCAAATGAAGTCAGCATGGGATAAACCTGAGTTTTGGACGTCTCAGCAGTTATTGATCCCAAAAATTGTATCTATCACACGCATGCAAGCGACACGTATCGAAGATTTACAATCACAATTGCAACGGCTCGGCTTAGAAGTCGATCAATATGGTGATGATCAAGTGATTGTGCGTGGTGTCCCTGCGATTTTGCATAAGGCTGATTTTGGCAATCTTATTCCAGAACTACTGAATGATCTTGATCCAAATGATGAAGCGAGAGGTTTATTGCAAAAACGTGATGAATTGCTCGCTGGGATGGCTTGCCACGGTGCTGTGCGTGCGCATCGTCAGTTAAGTTTATCGGAAATGAATGCTTTATTGCGTCAAATGGAACAAACCGAGTTTGCCAGCCAATGTAATCATGGGCGTCCAACTTGGCGTGCGTTTCCACTCCATCAATTAGATAAATTATTTGCTCGAGGAGAGTAGTTTTACATGTCAAATCAATTGCCCGTCATCAATTTAATGGGGCCTACCGCAAGCGGTAAAACAGCATTGGCATGTGAACTTTATGAGCGTGGAAATTGCGAACTGATTTCAGTCGATTCAGCTTTAGTTTATAAAGATATGGATATCGGCACAGCGAAACCAACCAAAGCAGAACAAGAGCAATATCCACATCATTTGATTGATATTATTACACCTTTAGAGGTGTATTCGGCAGCACAATTTGTTGAAGATGTTTGCCCATTGATTGATGATATGCATGCCCGTGGCAAAACCCCAATCTTGGTGGGCGGAACCATGTTGTACTTTAAAGCCTTGCTTGAAGGTCTGGCAAGTAATTTACCCAATGCGGATCAAACGATACGTGATGCCATTCTCCAGAAAGCTGAACAACAGGGGTGGCAATCTGTCTACGAAGAGTTGGTTGAGGTAGATCCTGTTGCAGGAGAAAAGTTTAAAGTATCGGATAAGCAGCGCATCATTCGTGCGCTTGAAGTGTTTCGAATCACGGGTGAACCGATAACAAAACTACAAGCTGAACAACCTAAAAATCAACCATATCGTTACATATTTCATAACTACGCATTAATGCCAGATCGTTTAGAATTACATCAACGCATTGAGCAAAGATTGAGCAAAATGTGGAATATTGGTTTTTTGAATGAAGTAGAGGACTTGATTAAAAAATACGATTTAAATGATGATTTACCGTCTATGCGGTCTGTTGGTTATCGTCAAGCTTTAGATTTTTTACTAAAAAGTGACTTAAGTCTCAAAAATAAAGTAGAAATGGAGAACAAAGCCCTTTTTGCGACGAGGCAATTAGCTAAACGTCAATACACATGGTTACGTTCTTTGCAAGAAATACACGATTTTAAAACTTACGTGACGATAAAGCAGGCGAAAGAAGACTTGCGAAACTTCTTTGGATAAAGCAAAATTCGCAGGCTGTCTTTTTATAATTTTTAGTTGAAAAATAAAGATAGTTTTTTTGCGCTGATTTAAAAATTTTTTGGAGTTAAAAATGTCTAAAGGTCAAACTTTACAAGATCCGTTCTTAAATTCTCTCCGTAAAGAACGTATTCCAGTTTCTATTTTCCTTGTAAACGGTATCAAATTGCAGGGTCATATTGAGTCATTTGACCAATATGTTGTTTTGTTGAAAAACACTGTAAGTCAAATGGTTTATAAACACGCGATTTCTACAGTTGTTCCTGCGCGTAACCCACGTCCTGCTGGTGCTCAAGGTACTGCTGGTGGCTTCCCTGCACAAGGCGCTACTGGTGGCTTCGGTGGTCAAGGCGCTGCTGGTGGCTTCGGTGGTCAAGGTGGCGGCTTCGGCGGTCAAGGCGGCTTCGGTGGTCAAGGTGGTGGCTTCGGCGGTCAAGGCGGCTTCGGCGGTCAAGGCGGCGGCTTCGGTGGTCAAGGTGGCTTCGGTGGTCAAGGTGGCTTCGGTGGTCAAGGTGGCTTTGGTCATCAAGGTGGCTTCGATGGCGAAACTAAATTCGAAGATGGTCAAGAAGACGAAAACAATCGTTAATTGATTGAAGATCTTTAAGAAAATGCCAGTCTCACGCTAGACTGGCATTTTTTTGTCTATTAAAAAGCTAGAATAAATACTATGGAAATGATTGTTGCTGCGGCATGTTGTAGTGTATTGGTCTCAATTTTGCTGAAATACTTAAAGGCAAAGGGATTTGATGTTTTTCAAATGATTGCGTGGAATTATTTGAGCGCAAGCCTTTTATGTTTTTATTGGTTTAAAACCGATATTACGCATATCTCTTTGAATCATACCCCTTGGTGGTTAATTCTTATTTTAGCTGTGTTATTACCCAGCATATTTTTATGTTTGGCGAAGTCTTTGCAATTTGCAGGTATCCTGAAAACGGAAATTGCTCAGCGGCTTGCAGTCATACTGTCGTTATTAGCTGCCTATTTTATTTTTGGGGAGCAGTTTAGCCAATTAAAATTAATTGGTGTCGTACTGGGCATCATTGCGATTTTAGCGATTATTATCGGACAGGCCACAGAGCAGGCTAGTAAAGGCATGAATTTAAAATCAGCCTTGTTTTTGTTTAGTGTTTGGGCGGGTTATGCTGCTGTCGATATATTACTTAAATATAGTAGTAGTTTAGGTTTACAGTTTGCAGTCACACTGAATTTAACGTTTATTGCAGCCTTTATTTTATCCATCGCTTATATCGCAATTACTCAACCCAATTGGCAGCCTAAAAATATTTTTACAGGTTTATTTTTAGGTGTACTCAATTTTGCCAATATTGCCTTATATGTCAAAGCACATATGATTTTCAAAGAAACCCCTGCCATTGTTTTTGCTGGGATGAATATTCTTGTCGTGGTACTTGGTGTTCTTAGTGGCGTCGTATTATTTAAAGAACGGTTAAAAGCTTATACCTGGATTGGATTGATCTGTGGTGTGGTTGCAGTTCTGTGTTTAGCCAAAGCAATGATGTAAAGCGATTTGGTTAAATTTGATGGAAGTAAAATTATGACTGGTAAGAGACTAAGTAAGGAAGAGCGCAGACAACAATTGTTGCAGGTGGCCCGTTCAATTATTCGAACTCAGGGTGTAGAAGCCCTAACTCTGGGATATTTAGCAGAGCAAGCTGGTATTACTAAACCAATTGCTTATCGACATTTTATTGACCGCGAAGGGTTACTGATTTCGATTTATCAGGAGTTTGATGATAAACAGACTGCAGAGCTTAATCGGTCTTTAGCTGCTGAAGCAAAAACCTTACAGCAAACCATCCATATTTTTTGCGACGCTTATTTAAGTTGTTTTATCTCAACGGGTCCAGAGGTTGGATTGGTGATTGCTGCTTTGTCTGGTAGTGATATCTTGCAAAACTATTTTCAGCAATGTCAGCAAAAATTCACAGAAATTTTTAAACAAAGCATCCATCCATTTATTCAATTGGATGGAAAAGAGGGTGAGGCGATCGCGATCGCGATCATGGGCTTGATTGAAACGGTATCGACAGCAGCAAGTAAAAATCAAATTGATGCACTGACTGCACAGCAGGTGATGGAAAATTCACTTTTAGTTATTTTACAAGATTATTCAGCGACCTAATTACAGGCATCATAAACCGAGTTGACAGCATAAGTTACTATTGGTAACTTGTGTAGATCATCTATTCGGAATGGATCTATGTCTAATTCAAATAAATTCCAGCATGCTTTGATTGTTATAACGCATCCAGATACCCAATCACTTTCTCATCAGATTGCACAGCATATTTCTCATGATTTAACTGGAAAGGGTGTTTCAGTAGAAATTGCCGATTTATATAAGGAAGGTTTTCAAGCTGTGATGACGCTTTCTGATATTGAAGCTTATCGTGGTCGTCAAGCTTTGGATGCAGAGGTCCAATTTGAACAAGCGCGCTTTGATCGTGCGGATATTGTTTATTTTATTTTTCCTGTGTATTGGTGGTCGGTTCCAGCTTTCTTAAAGGGCTGGTTTGAACGTGTATTTAGTCAGGACTGGGCCTACAAATACGATGAACAGGGGAATCTATTGGGTACTCTAAAAAATATTCCAGTCAAACTGATTGGGACTGCAACAGGGACGCAATCTGGGTATGATCGGCACGGTTATACACAAGCGATTCACAAACAAATCGTGGAAGGTATTTTTGCCTATTGTGGGATTGATGATGTCCAAACCTCAATGCTATTTAAAGCAGATTTTATTCAGGCTGATGATCTGAAGGTCTTCTTTGAAGAATTAGACCAGACGGTTTTAAGTCAATCTCAAATCAATACGAATGCGTAATGCTAAGCCCTAATAATAAGGTTTAACTAGTTATTATTAGGGCGTTCATTCAATAAGTGCTGTTATAGGCGAGTAAAAACCACTTCATCTGGTAGTCGTGATTTTGGCAGTTTGGCATTGAAATCACTGTCGCTGCGATAACCGAGTGCAACAATTACAGAGGCTTTGAAGCCTTTTTCAGCCAAACCAAATTCTTTATTTATGAGTTCTCTATCAAACCCTTCCATAGGTGTTGCGTCGATTCCTTCTAGACCCGCAGCAAAAAGCAGTTGCCCAAGTGCAAGGTAGGTCTGGTTTTCCATCCATGCCGGAAGATTTTTCAGTTCATTACGATAGAATTCAACATAACCAGAACGGGTGGCACGTTGTCCTTGTTTGGCAGTTTCGTCTTTAAAGCGACCACTGACATCATCTTGCTGTAATAATTGTTCTAAGTATTCAGCAGAAATATCGGTACGCGTGCAAAATACTAAGGTATGTGAAGAATTGAGAACTTTGGCCGCGTTATACACATAATTGCCAGTCAATGCCGATGCAATACGCTGCTTTGCTTGATCAGATTCAGCAACCAAAAAGTGCCAAGGTTGAATATTTACCGAAGAAGGGCTGAAACGTAAAATTTCGAGTAGTTTTTCAAATTGTGCTTGAGGAATTTTTTTCTCTGCATCATAAGCTTTTGTGGCGTAACGTGTTTTTGCTGTAGCTAAAGTATCCATCCGTCATTCACTCGATTTTAAAATTTAATTTATTTTACTTGATCTAAATTTCACGAAAAGTAGCTAAATGTGATTTCTATATAGATTTAAGTCGTATATGAGTGGGTTAGAGCGATTAAAGTTCTGATCAAGCGTAAGGAGATGACCGATTGAAGGTTTAGCAAAGTGCAAGATGCTTAAAGTGACTAAAGTTCTTATCCAAGTGTAAGGCAATAATTTATTAATGAATGGCTGAGATAAAAATATGAAGAGATAAAAGAAGTCGTTAAGATCAGTTAAAGAGTGATTAACTAATAGAACCACTGTTTAAAATCTAATTGATAATTTTCTTGCTCATTGAGCTCTAAAATCCAAGCTGAATCTGCTCGCCAATCTCCTAACACAATACGTTGTTTGTTAAGGACATGGTGAATCTCTGGACGATGGGTATGGCCGTGAATTAAATAATCAACGTGTTCAATCACGGATTCTACTGCTTGAGCATTAACATCCATAATGTCATAACTTTTCAGTTGTTTGGTTTCGCTACTTTTTTTACGGAAACCATTGGCAAGCTTTTGTCTAAAGCTAAGTGGCAAGCTTTTCAGAAAGCCCAGTAATAAAGGGTTTCGAATCACTTTACGAAAACGTTGGTAAGCAACATCATCAGTACAGAGCGCATCGCCGTGTTCTAAACGGAAGGTATGCTGCTGAATATTTAAGGTATATATGTCAGGGAGCAAAATCCCATTAAATTGTTTTAAGAACTTTTGACCTAAAGCAAAATCACGATTACCGACTTGGAAATAAATTTGGTTGTTCGCTGCGGTGAATTTTTGCAGAGCACTGACAATTTCATCTAACCATGGGGCAGTGTAATCATCACCAATCCAAGCATTAAACCAATCACCCAAAATATAGAGTTGCGTGTTTTTATCCTGATATTGTTTCAATAAAGCTAAAAACCCTCGAACGAGTCGAGGGTGATCAGGTGACAAATGTAGATCTGAGATAAACAGGTAGGTCACACTTTTATCCTATTTTATAATCCCTCCCAGCCTCCCTTTGTAAAGGGAGGAGTTTCCCCTCTTTTAAAAGAGGGGTTAGGGGAGATTCTTATTCAGAAATAATTTTAGCAGATTCAATTACAACGTTCTCTAAAGGAACGTCTGCGTGATAACCACGGTTACCTGTACGTACGCCTTTGATCGCTTCTACGATATCAAGACCTTCAACGACTTTACCAAATACTGCATAACCCCAGCCTTGTGCTGTTTTACCAGTGTGGTTTAAGAAAGAGTTGTTTTTAACATTGATAAAGAATTGAGCAGATGCAGAGTGCGGAGCTTGAGTACGCGCCATTGCAATTGTGCCTTCATCGTTGCTTAAGCCGTTGTCAGCTTCGTTTTCGATTGAGTCACGTGTTGCTTTTTCTTTGAAGTTTTCATCCATGCCACCGCCTTGGATCATAAAACCATCAATCACGCGGTGGAAAATTACGCCGTCATAGAAACCGTCACGTACATATTCTAAGAAATTTGCAACCGTTTTTGGTGCTTTTTCAGCGTTAAGCTCAAGAACAATACGACCTTTGTTGGTGTTTAATTCGACTTGAGGAAAACTCATTACATTAATCTCCTAAACATGGGCAAATTGACCATGGGTTTTTGGTTGAGAGAAGCATAAGCAAACTGTAAACTACAAGGCAAGTAAAAAACGTTAAAATCTTTCATAAATAGCAAAGATTGCGTTTTTATTTCCCATTTTTAACTGTAAGAAGTGATTTACACCCTATGAAGCCAAATGATGTTGTTTCTGAACTGCCAAAGACCCCGACGCCGAATACCCATGCCTCTGTCGATGCCGCGCAGCAAGAACAACAGGCAGGCTTAGACTTTGTACGTCAAGTCATTACCGATGATTTAAAAGAAGGTCGTACCCAAAAAGTTGTAACTCGTTTCCCGCCTGAGCCAAATGGTTACCTACACATTGGTCATGTCAAAGCAATTTGTTTGAATTTTGGTATTGCCGAAGAATTTGAAGGTTTATGTAATTTACGTTTTGACGATACTAACCCAGATGCCGAAGAACAAGAATATGTTGATGGTATTGCCAATGATGTGAAATGGTTAGGTTTTAACTGGAATGGCGAGCCTCGCTATGCTTCTGGTTATTTTGACCAACTTTATGCATGGGCTGTTCAGTTGATTGAACAAGGTGATGCTTATGTTGATCTACAAACCCCAGAAGAAATTAAGTTGAACCGTGGTAATTTCGTTGAGCCAGGTAAAAACTCACCTTATCGTGATGCGACTGTTGCAGAAAATCTTGCGCGTTTTGAACAAATGCGTAATGGTGAAATTCAAGAGGGCGGTGCTGTACTTCGTGCCAAAATCGACATGGCAAGCCCGAATGTGCATATGCGTGATCCGATTCTTTATCGTGTACTGCATTCAGAACATCATCAAACTGGTGATAAATGGAAAATGTACCCAATGTATGACTACGCTCATCCATTGTCTGATGCGATTGAAGGTATTACCCATTCACTCTGTACTTTAGAATTCCAAGATCATCGTCCATTCTATGACTGGATTGTAGAAAAAGTTCACTCGCAAGCTGTACCACGTCAGTACGAGTCTTCACGCTTAAATATCGATTACACCATTACCTCTAAACGTAAATTACGTAAATTGGTTGAAGGTCAGCATGTACAGGGCTGGGACGATCCACGTATGCCAACAGTCGTTGGGATGCGTCGCCGTGGTTTTACCGCAGAAGGTTTACGCGATTTCTGTAAGCGTGTTGGTGTATCGAAAACGGACGGTATTGTTGATGTGGCAATGCTTGAGTTCTGTATTCGCCAGTCTTTGGAAAATACCGCAGCACGCGGTATGGCAGTACTCAATCCATTGAAAGTGACATTGACCAATTTACCTGAAGAATTGGATCTCACTCATGCACGTCATCCAAACGTGGATATGGGCGAACGTATTATTCCGTTAACACGTGAACTTTATATTGATCGTAAAGATTTTGAAGAAGTACCACCGAAAGGCTTTAAACGTCTGATTCCTGATGGTGAAGTGCGTTTACGTCATGCTTATGTGATTAAGTGTGATGAAGTAATTAAAGATGCCAATGGTGAAGTGATCGAACTTAAATGTTCAATTGACCCTGAAACTTTAGGTAAAAACCCTGAAGGCCGCAAGGTGAAAGGGGTTGTTCATTGGGTCTCTGCGACCAAAGGTGTACCTGCGGAAGTGCGTATTTACGATCGTTTGTTTAACGAAGCAGCACCAGATGCAGATGATGATTTCCTTGCACATTTAAACCCAGAATCATTGCAAGTGGTTCAAGCGGTGATTGAGCCAGCTTTAGCACAAGCAAAACCTGAAGATCGTTTCCAGTTTGAACGTGAAGGTTATTTTGTTGCGGATCAACATGATCATCAAGCTGAAAAGCCAGTGTTTAACCGTATTCTGGATCTGAAAGATAGCTTTAAAGCTGACAAGAAATAAGTTTTGAATTTATTGTCTTGATCTTAAAAAGCCGATTTGTTTTCAAATCGGCTTTTTATTTCTGCTGCTAATGGGTTTTTTAAGCATTTTATTTTAAATCGGTGTATCGCATTGTGCGATTGTTGGTCGGTCGGTTTGTTACTGATCTTGGTGATGCCTTGCTTGTTGGATGTGGGCAGCAATCGCATCGATGATGAATTGATAGAGATCTGTTGGCAAATCATGTCCCATACCCTCAATTTTTAATAGCTTTGCACCAGAAATAGACTTTGCGCTATCTTGGCCGCATGCAATCGGGATTAATAAATCCTCTGTGCCATGAATCACCAGTGCCGGGGCAACGATGCGGGCGAGGTATGAGCGAATATCACCGGTTGCAGCAATTGCAGCAATTTGCCTTTTTAGCCCATCTGGATCGTAATTGCGGTCATATTCCTGTGAAATAAGTTTTAAATACGCATTTTCGTCAAAACTAAATCGAGGGCTCGAAATATATTTTGCAAAATGCAGTTTATGCAGAAAAAAATCAGTTTTATTCAAATGTGGATCTGGACTGGGGCGGGTGAGCAGCGCCATAACATCAGCTTGGGCACTTGGAAGCGCTGGGTTTCCTGTACTCGACATAATGGATATCAAGCTCTTGACTCTTTTAGGGTAAGTACTTGCCATCAGTTGGGCAATCATCCCACCCATAGAGCGTCCAATAATGTGGACTTGATCAATTGCTAAAGCATCAAGTAATCCCACTGTATCTTCAACCATATCGTGAAGCGTATAAGCAATCTTGATGTTCTCGCCATTTTGGCTAGCATGGATCAGATCATTCAATTCTGGAGCGGGTTGATCATGCAAATGTGTTGACAAACCAACATCTCGATTATCAAACCGAATGACTCGAAAGCCTCTTTGAGCAAGCATTTGACAGAATAAATCACGCCAATGAATCATCTGAGTACCTAATCCTGAAATTAATAGAATGGTATTTTCATGCTCAGCGCCAAAGATATCGTAGTGGAGATAGAGATTGTTTGTAGAGACCTCATTCATGCTTCATCTCAAAAAAGTAAGATACAATGCTTGCAATATACTTGAGTTATCAATTATATTGCAAGCATTGTATCTGCATTGAAATTGGTTATGAATAAGCTTGAATTATTACTGGATCAACACCTTGTTGGTTCTTTATTGAGTAAAAAACTTGATCTGGCGCTTAGCGTACACGGAATTAATCTGACGGAATTCATACTAATGTATCACCTTGGTCTGGTGCCTGAGGTGGGATTAAATCGAATCTCATTGGCCCATAAAGTTGCACTAACGGCTTCTGGTGTCACCAGAGTGTTGCAACCTATGGAAAAAACTGGACTGATCGTAAAGACGGTCCATCCACGTGATGCGAGACAAAGCTTTGTTGTACTGAGTGCAAGTGGTCAAGAACTTCTTAGCAATGCGATCACGACGGTCGAGCATACGGTTGATTCTATCTTTGCATTATTCAATCAAGAGGAAATCAAGACGTTACAGCTTTTGTTAAATAAATTAAAAGTTTAAAGGGGAGGAAAAATGAAAGACGCGTATATTTTCCCAACACAAGAGGATGGAATTCGTTTATTTAAGCGACATCTTCAAGGGGAGGTCGTCATGTTGAACTTACTTCGATTGAAGCAAGTGGCGGATTATTCAGATTATCCAGATTTAGCACCAGCAACCCCAATTACAGGACGAGAGGCTTTTCAGCGCTATATCGACCATACACGTCCATTTCTACAGCAAACGGGTGGCGATATCTTACTGCTTGCCAATGCGGGTGAATTTTTTATCGGCCCCTCTGATGAGTATTGGGACATAGTGATGTTGGTAAAACAAACATCCATTGACAGCTTTATGTCGTTTGCACAGAATCCAGAATGCATGAAGGGAAATGGACATCGTATTGCAGCAATTCAAGATTCTCGATTACTGCCAATGCAGGCAACAACACAGCTTTAACATTGGTGCAACAGAGCTTATGGATGAACCATCGAAAAAGCCCAGCGATTTAATGTTGGGCTTTTTTTACAGTTCTAAAATAGCAAGCTTTAAACATTCAGATGGTCTAAGAACGTTTGAATGACCAGTCGGCACTGTTGTTCCAACTGTGCTGCATAAGCCTGATTATCTTGGCGTAATTGAGGAATGGATAAACCCGCATGACGTATTTCACAGGTATGGCCAATGAGCCATTTTTCAAAGTTTTCTTCAGCGATTTCAAGATGGAACTGCAAGGCCAAGATGTTATTGCCGACAGAAAAAGCTTGATTTGGATAGATCGCCGAACTTGCCAATAAGCTACTATGTTCAGGTAAATCAAAAGTGTCGCCGTGCCAGTGCAGCACTTCGACATTTTCTAATGCGGCTAAGGGATTCGTCTCAAGAACTTTAATGTCTAATTTGCTCCAACCAATCTCTTTTTGATGTCCAGCATAGACTTTTGCCCCCAGTGCATGTGCAATCAGCTGTGCGCCCAAACAAATGCCAATGGTGGGTTTATTGGCTTTTAAGCGTTGTTTTAAACCCTCAATTTCATCCACTAAAAACGGATAGTCCTCGGTTTCATAGACGCCGATTGGGCCACCGAGAATTATCGTTAAGCCCTCATAATTAAGTGCGGGACTCAGATTATCCACACCCGCTTCAAAATAACGGACGCGAAAACCCAATTGATAAAAAATATCTTCTAATGAACCAAGGTCTTCAAAAGCAAGATGCTGAATGGCGTAAACGGTTTTTAGGTGAGAAGCGAGGGGCATGACCGAGTACCAATGAATAAAAATTATGTTGTATCTTAAATCATTTTTAAGACCGATGTGTTGACCTTATGCGTGTTGGACAGCGCTGGAAAATAGGGCTGTCCAATTGCGCAGTTAAAAAAGCAATCTGCGTTGATGATGTTCTTCAACAGTTGGAACCACATGTTCATCCTTTAAATCGACACCAGATAAGCCCAGTCGTTTGGAGTTATGCATTAAAGCCAATAAGCGTTGTGTGGCAATCGGCGTACTTAATCCTGCAGGACGAATATTGGAAATACAGTTACGTTGTGAATCTAGGCAACCACTTTGCGCTTTCCATGTGTAGTAGAGTCCCATACTGTCAGGTGAACTGAGTCCGGGACGTTCACCGATCAGCATAATCAACATACGAGCCTGAAAAATTTCAGCAATTTCGTCGCCCAAAGCAACCCGGCTGCCTGTGGCAATCACTACAGGAGCTAAGGACCACTGTTGTTCTGCAAAAGGCTGGATCAGTGCCTGTATAAAAGGCAGTGCATTTTCTTCAATGGCACGAGCTGATAAACCATCACCAATCACAATACAGACATCACAACCCTGCGAATCTTTTTGCATCTGCTGAAGCAGTTGCGTCGAATCGGTTGAAAGTAAACGCCCTAAATCAGGTCGCTTCAAATACAGCTCTTTATGTTCAGCCTGACTTTGTACATGGATCGGGTTTAGACCTAGTTTCTGTAGCTGTTCTTGCAGATGCGTGACATTCAGTGATTGAAAAACCGCATCTTTGGCTTGGGCATGGCTGAGTTGGAAATCAAGTAATGCATGGGTTGGAATGCTGCACCCTGCACGTCCAATGGCAATACGGGCATCGGTAAACTGTTTTAGTGTTTCCCACTGGTCTTGATGCGCCTGTGCAGGAAATTGAATGTCCTTGGAAAGCTTCATGAGATTCTCCTTAATGCATCAATAATCTGGAGAATTGAGCGGGCATTTGTTCTGCCCAATGAATCTGTTGCTGCTGTTGTTTTAAAATGCCTTGTTGTTCCAACCAGAGTGAAAACTCAGGGGCAGGTTGTAACCCAAGTAGTTGTCTGAGATACAGTGCATCATGAAAAGAGGTGGTTTGATAATTCAACATCACATCATCCGAACCTGGAATGCCCATAATAAAATTAATGCCTGCTGTACCAAATAAGGTCAGAAGTACATCCATATCGTTCTGATCGGCATCTGCATGATTGGTATAGCAAATATCACAGCCCATTGGCAGACCAAGCAATTTGCCACAGAAATGATCTTCTAAACCTGCGCGAATAATTTGTTTTCCGTCGTAGAGATATTCAGGGCCAATAAAGCCGACCACGGTATTGACCAATAAAGGCTTGTATTTGCGCGCCACAGCATAGGCACGTGCTTCGATGGTTTGCTGATCAACGCCGTGATGTGCATTGCTGGACAGGGCACTACCTTGACCCGTTTCAAAGTACATTACATTGTTTCCAAGCGTACCTCGATTTAACGCCAGTGTCGCTTCATAACCTTCCTGCAACATGGCAAGTGAAATACCAAAACCTTCATTGGCTTTTTGTGTACCTGCGATAGATTGAAACATCAGGTCAATCGGAACATTTTTTTCTGCCAGTTGAATGCCTGAACTAATATGGGTCAGAACACAAGACTGGGTCGGGATTTGATATTCTTGAATGACATGGTCGATCAGCTTTAACAGCTCAGAGAGATTATGCAGATTGTCTGTTGCTGGATTAATCCCAATCACTGCATCGCCATTGCCATACATCAGACCATCTAAAATACTGGCGGAAATACCGAGTACATCATCGGTCGGATGATTGGGTTGTAAACGCGTGGATAAATGTCCTTTTAAGCCGATGGTATTGCGAAATTGGGTAATGACCTCACATTTGCTTGCGACATAAATCAGATCTTGATTACGCATGATTTTACTCACAGCGGCAACCATTTCTGGGGTTAAACCCGCTGTAAGCTGTTGTAGCTTCTCTGTTGTGGCATCTTCGCTGAGTAACCAGTTACGAAAATCGCCCACAGTAAAATGCGCAATCGGTGCAAACAGATCAGCGCGATGTTCATCAATAATCAGACGGGTAATTTCATCGGTCTCGTAATCCACTACGGTTTCATTTAAAAAGTTTTTTAAAGGCACATCTGCAAGCGTAATTTGTGCAGCAACACGTTCAGTAGCATCCTGCGCAGCAACACCCGCCAGTTGATCGCCAGAACGTAAAGGGGTGGCTTTTGCCATCAATGTTTTAAGATCGGCAAATTGATAGTGTTGTTGTGCCACGATTTGACGGTAACGCATGCGGTTCTCCTTAATCTTTCTGATTATTGCTTTTCATCTGCCGTGATCTGTGCAAATTCTTCTTCTGGCGTCCCTTGTATGAGTTGGTGACGACTATAAAAGATAAAATAGGCAATAAAGACCATATAAATACCTGCTGCAATACACCACACTTTAGGGTTGACCAGAAAGCCTGCAACAACTGCGATGGCAGCCAAAATTAAGGCAATGCTAGAGGTGAAGATACCACCTGGTGTTTTATAGGGGCGGTACATCAAGGGACGAGATACTCGCAGCTTAATATGTGAAAGCATCATCAAGACATAAGAAATGGTTGCCCCGAAGACTGCAATTAAAATAAGCAAATCGCCTTCTTTGCTTAAGGACAAGAAGAAGCCAATGATGCCAGGAATAATAATGGCTAAATAAGGGGCGTGATTTTTATTGGTCAATGACAGCGATGTAGGTAAATAGCCCGCACGAGAGAGTGCAAAAATCTGGCGTGAATAGGCATAGATAATTGAAAAGAAACTGGCGATGAGCCCCGCAAGACCGACAAAATTGACAAAGTTCGCCAGCCATGTACCTTGACCATAGACTTTGACGAGCGCATCGACCAAGGGCGCACTGGAGTTTTGTAAGGTACTGGCACCGGCTGCACCTGCGCCTAAAAATAGAATCAGTAGGGCAAAGGCGGTTAAAATTAACATCGCACCAATCAATCCGCGTGGCAGTGATTTGGCAGGGTCTTTGGCTTCTTCAGCAGCTAAGGGCACACCTTCAACCGCCAAGAAAAACCAAATTGCATAGGGAACCGCTGCCCAAATGCCTAAATAGCCATAGGGTAAAAAGCTGCTTGCGCCAAATTGTTGCCCTGCAGGAATATCAAACAGGTTCTGTGAATTAAAATGAGGCAACATCGCAACGATAAAAACAGCCAGTGCAATCGCCGCAACCAATGTGATGGCAAACATAATTTTAAGGGCTTCGCCAGCACCTTTTAGGTGAATCCCCATAAAAATGAGATAACAAGCTAAATAAACTTGCCAGCCGCCAATACCAAATAACGATTCACAATAGGCCCCAATAAAGACCGCAATGGCGGCAGGGGCAATCGCGTATTCAATCAGAATCGCGGTACCTGTTAAATAACCACCGAGTGGACCAAATGCGATACGCGCAAAACTATAGCCACCACCTGCTGTTGGTAGCATGGTCGCCATTTCAGACATGGCAAGACATAGGCAGAGATACATCACGGCAACGACTGCGGTGGCAACAAACATACCGCCCCAACCCCCTTGAGCGATACCAAAATTCCAGCCAGCGAAATCACCTGAAATGACATAGGCGACCCCTAAGCCGATCAGTAATAACCAGCCCACGGCACCTTGCTTGAGTTTTCTTTGGGCAAAATAATCTTCAGAAGAGGTTGCAGATGCTGAAAGTGCAGAAATAGGTTCTTGATTGTTCATACAAAGCTCCGTGTATGGGTCTCATCAGCAAGATGCAAAAGCAATGCCGATGTTGCACACCTTGTGCCAAAATTAATTTTTTATTTGATTGCTTGATCCAGTTTGATTGAGAAAATACGGTGTTTATTGAGTCATCAACACATTAGGGTTTAAGGCTGTATAAGCCTATGTCGCAAGGCTTATACATTATTTGATTCTTCTATAGACTTAGAAAAAGCCCATGGCTTTGGTTGAATAGCTCACCAACAAGTTTTTGGTTTGTTGATAATGATCGAGCATCATTTTATGGTTTTCACGACCGACACCTGACTTTTTATAGCCTCCAAATGCAGCATGAGCAGGGTAGATGTGGTAACAATTGGTCCAAACACGACCCGCTTCAATGGCACGACCTGCACGATAGGCGGTATGGGTTGAACGTGACCAGACCCCAGCACCTAAGCCATACATGGTGTCATTGGCAATCTGAATGGCTTCATCAAAGTCCTTGAATGTGGTTACCGACAGCACAGGGCCAAAGATTTCTTCCTGAAACACTTGCATGTTGTTATGACCTTTAAAGATGGTCGGTTCGATGTAGTATCCATTGCCGACCTCTTGGCGACCATGCCCACCCAATAGCACTTCAGCACCTTCTTGTCGGCCTGTATCAATACAACGCAGGATTTTCTCTTGTTGTTCTAAAGATGCTTGCGCACCGACCATGGTGTCAGTATCGAGGGGATGTCCGAGTTTAATTCGCTTGACCCGTTCAATGGCTTTTTCCATAAACTGATCAGCAATACTTTCCTGAATCAAGGCACGCGATGGGCAGGTGCAGACTTCACCTTGATTCAGCGCAAACATGGCAAAACCTTCAAGGGTTTTATCCAGAAAATCATCGTCATGATCCATCACATCGGCAAAGAACACATTTGGTGATTTCCCGCCGAGCTCCAAAGTCACTGGAATGATGTTTTCGGTGGCATATTGCATGATCAATTGCCCAACTTGGGTTGAACCGGTAAACGCAATTTTGGCAATACGTGGACTGGTTGCCAGTGGGCGGCCAACTTCGGCACCGTAACCATTGACGATATTGAGTACACCCGCAGGTAATAGGTCCTGTATCAGTTCAGCCACCAATAAGATCCCAACAGGTGTTTGCTCCGCAGGTTTGATCACGACGCAGTTGCCCGCTGCCAATACCGGTGCCAGTTTCCATGCCGCCATCAAAATCGGGAAGTTCCAAGGGATGATTTGTCCAACCACGCCGAGTGGTTCATGAAAATGATAGGCAATGGTATCTTCGTCTATCTCAGAAATACCACCTTCCTGTGCGCGAATACAGCCTGCAAAATAACGGAAATGATCTATGGCCAAAGGGATATCCGCCGCTAGCGTTTCACGGACCGGTTTACCATTATCCCAAGTTTCAGCAACCGCCAACATTTCCAAATTGGCTTCCATACGGTCAGCAATTTTAAGTAATAAATTAGATCGTGTGGTTGGAGACGATTTATTCCATTCTTTCTTGGCTTTGTGGGCGGCATCTAGCGCCAATTCAATATCTTCTGCACTCGAGCGTGGAATACGAGTAAAACTTTTGCCATCGACAGGAGAAATATTGTCGAAGTAGACTCCTTTAACAGGGGCAACCCACTGTCCACCAATAAAGTTTTCATATTGGTCTTTAAAATGGATTTTTGAACCAGATTGATTCGGATCAACATAGCGCATATACATACTCCTTTATGTGTTGTGATATTTTTAAATAAAGTACTGGGTACGTTATTGAGAATGACGTTATCGCGTTGAAGGTTGGAAAAAGGTTGGAATTGCATGTAAGGGAATAGGGAAATTACAAATGCATACAAAAAGGGAATTACAGCAACAGCGGGCATTGGTTGAGCAACTCAGATCACAAAGTAGCCTCAATCCACAGCATGCCGAAAAAATGGAACAGAGTATCGCCAGTTCATGGGAGCGTTCTACACTCGCTGATATTCCTAAAGAACGTTTAGCTGCACCGTTGCTCGATCAAGTTTCGACTCAGACAGGTTCTTTGGCCTTGGCATTACAGGCTTGCCAACAAGACCTCAAGCATGTTGCAGAGCAGTCAGCGATGGTGCTTGCGGTTGGCGATGTCGGCAGTACTATTATTTGGACAGCATCCTGTACCCAAATGCGTAATGCTGCTGAACGTGTCCATTTTGTTGCAGGTGGGCAATGGCAGGAAGAACTGGTCGGCACCAATGCACTGGCACTTTCGCTGAAGACGCAGAAATCAAGTTGTGTATTTTCCAATGAACACTATATGGCGTCGGTGCATGATTGGGTTTGCTATGCTGCTCCGATCCTAGACCCATACTCCAAACAAGTCTTAGGCGTAGTGGATTTATCCACCACATGGGAAAACCACAATAGTTTAGGTTTATTGGCGGTCGAACGATGCGCCGCAATTATTCAAATGGCGGTGCAACAATTACAGCAACAACATGTGTATCTCCGTACTTTTAATACAGCGCAGGTCTTGATCAATGGCAAGCACTTAAGCTTAAGCCCGAGACAAGTTGAAATTCTGGTGATTTTGGCTTTATGCCCACAAGGGCTGAATTTAGAGAATTTACATCAGGCCTTGTATGGGGAACGCAAAGTTAGTCTTGGAACCCTAAAAGCAGAGATGTCGCATTTAAGAGAGCACTTGGGCGATTTACTTGGTTCTCGTCCTTATCGCCTGAATGTGCCTGTTGAGGCGGATTTCCTGCAACTGGAACAAGCATTGGATGCGGGTTATATCAACACCGCACTACAAGCTTATACTGGGATTTTTTTAGCGAAAACTGAAAGCCCATTTTTATGTGCTTGGCGAGATTGCTTGGAATCCCGTTTGAGTCACGCCATTTTTCAATCAGAGGGCAGCGACGCTTTATTGAAGCATTTGGCTTATTGTCCGGAAGCAGTGGATGCGGCTGAACGCTTATTGGAGTTATTACCAGCCTCGCATCCCGCTAAAAATATGCTCAGTAAGTACCAAGACCACTGAGCATCAAGATATTTAAAACGGTCGTCGGTATTACTGGATTTTTTCAGCCAACCAAGCAAACAGATCTTTATAGACCTGTGCACGAACAGGCGGTGCAGATAAAACCAAATCATGCAAACCATTTTGAATAGACAGGGTTTGCACATCACCTTTCATTTTCTTGGCATTTTGAGTCATATCATTAACATCCAAAATCACATCACTTTGCTGTGCATCAATACCCCATTTTTTAGGGAATTTGGATTGATGTGAATGCATGATCAAGGTCGGCACATTTAAACTCACACCTCGATGGATTTCTTTTTGTGCTTCATGAATTGCCGTGACAAAAGAGAGGTGCACAAAAGGCATGGTTTTTGGTTTCCAATCCAAATTGAAATCCCATTCGCCGTAAAAATCTTTATGCAAGCTTGGTGTGTACCATGGATTTAAGCCACTTGGAAATTTTGCGTTGGGTAAGCGTTTACCCACTTCACTGAGCAAGGGAATCCCGACTTTTTTCTCAATAACACTTTTATAGAAGTCATAAAAGGGGCTGTTGTTCCACACCGCTTTAATTAAACGATGATCTGGATAATGTGCAGCATACAAAGTAGCAATTAGACCACCAGTAGAATGTCCTGCCAGTACAACTTGATTGTGGTTTTCTTGACTGATCACTTCGAGTGCTTTACTGATTTCGGCATCGTATTCGCGCAAATCTAAAACGTAGTAGAGTTTTTGATGAGGAAGTTTTGAGCGGCCATATTTTCTGAGGTCGAGTGCGTAAAAATCGTAACCATGCTGATTGAATTGTTCAGCCATTTCTTTTTGAAAAAAATAGTCTGCAAAACCATGGATATATAAAACTGCTTTTTTGGTTGCTTCAGCGGCCTTCTTGCGGACTAAGGTCGCAACAACTTTTCCATCATAATCATCAGCGAAATTTAAAGTCAGTTGCTGATAATCTTCGCCGAGCATATCTGTTTGATATTCATAAAGATTTGAAGTAGTCATTTTTATAGATCAAGTCTGAATTCATTAACAAACACATTAAATGAAAACCCTTGGATGTCAATGTAATTATACGACACCTAGCGTTCGCGAATTGGATTTGCGTTTTTATTTTTGCTAAAAAATCGTTAAGCTATGCACTGTTGTTTTTGACTGAAGAAATTATGAAACAAGAGACTGCACTCAAGTTACTTAAAGCTGGGGAAAATGTTTTTTTAACGGGCTCAGCAGGTGCAGGAAAAACCTATACGCTTAATCAGTACATTCATTATCTCAAAGCACGTAAAGTGCCTGTGGCGATCACTGCATCCACAGGGATTGCGGCGACGCATATGAATGGCATGACCATCCATACTTGGGCAGGGATCGGGATTAAAGACCGTCTAAGTGATGATGATCTGAAACGGATGAAAGAGCGTAAATATTTAAAAGAGCATTTAGAAAATGCCCAAGTGTTGATTATTGATGAGATTTCAATGCTGCATGCCAAGCAATTGAATTTGGTTAATCAGGTATTAAAATACTTTAAAGAAAGTGACGAAGCCTTTGGTGGGATTCAAGTCATTGTTGCAGGGGATTTCTTCCAGTTACCGCCAGTCGGTAAAAAGGATGAAAGCAATCGCGATAAATTCTGCTTTATGTCAGAGGCTTGGGTCGAAGCCAAATTCCGTGTCTGTTATTTAACGGAACAGCATCGTCAGGATGATGAAATCCTCAATCAGATTCTCAATGCAATTCGGGCACAGAATATTCAAGGCAACCATATTAGTGCTTTGCAACAATCGCGTCAGCACGATATTGGCGAGACCTTTACCCGTTTATATACGCATAATATGGATGTCGATAATATTAATTATCAGCACCTGAATGAAATTGACAATGAAAGCCATCAATTCAATGCGGTTGTCGATGGCAACGAAAAGTTGATGGAAACTTTAAAATCATCAGTGCGTGCGCCTGAAGAACTCACCCTAAAGAAAAATGCCAAAGTCATGTTTGTTAAAAACAACTTTGATATGGGCTATATCAACGGCAGTTTGGGTGAAGTGATTGGTTTTGAAGAAGACGATAAGCAGGGCATTTTGCCTAAAGTAAAGTTGACTGATGGCACAACCTTCTTGGTTGAACCTGAAACATGGTCGATTGAAAATGAAGCGGGTAAGGCAATTGCCAGTTTCCAACAGATTCCGTTGCGTTTGGCATGGGCAATCACTATTCATAAAAGCCAAGGGATGACTTTGGAAGCCGCAGAGATCAATCTCAGTAATACCTTTGAAAAAGGCCAGGGCTATGTGGCTTTATCACGTTTAAAATCTCTGACAGGGCTGAAATTGCTCGGCTTTAATGAGCAGGCACTTGAGCTGGATAGTCTCGCAATCAAAGCAGATCGCCGTTTTCAGGAATTATCGAGTGAAGCGGAAGCCAACTTTGAAAATATTGATTTAAGCACACAGCATAATGCCTTTATTCGGCATTGTGGTGGCACACTGAATGCGACTGAAATTGCCCGTAATGAAAAGAAAATCGCCAAAGGTGCAAAACAGAATTATGCTGCAGCGACCTTGGATGAAACCCGTACTTTATTTGAAGAAGGCTATGAAATTGAAGACATTGCACATGAGCGTGGTTTAACCCCCGCAACGATCATCAATCATCTGGCACGTTTGCATAAAGAGCAGGGTTTGGATATTTCAGTTGCCAGTCCAGGTGATGAAGTGATTGAAGAAGTGCGTAAGATTTATAAGCGTTTGCATAAACGTAAAAATCCTGAACATTTTACTGATGATGGTTCGATTAAATTGCGTCCCATTGTTGAAGCCACTAGTCCGCGAATGGCTTATGACCAAGTCCGTTTAGCTTTATTATTTGTAGAATAGGAATCATAAAAATGCCGCATTTAATTGCAAACTATTCGGCTAATTTAACAGAGTTAAATCCGCATCAATTATTAAAAGATGTGAATATTGCATTAATTGAAACGGATTTATTTGTCGCACATGATATTAAATCTCGTGCATTTAAAGACGAGATATTTTTAATTGGTTTGAATGAAACAGAAGAAGCCTATATTCATTTAAAACTGTATTTATTGAGTGGCCGAACGCAGGCTCAAAAACAAGCCGTTGGTGCGGCATTGTTGCAGCGACTGCAGCAAAAAAGCTATATCCAGTCTGAGCTCAGCTATCCAATTCAGTTGTGTGTTGAAGTGATTGATATGCCGAAAGAAGATTATTTTAAGGCCACGGTCTAAGGCTGAATGATTGCTGTTTTATCAAATAGGGAGAATTGGCCTTATTTGATAAAACATTTTGGTTTATATGTATTTTTATTTAATCCTGTAAAAAAAATTATTAATCATTATTTTAAGTGCTTAGACTAAAATCTGCAGTTTATTGCAGGCTTTGTTGCAAGAACGTAACATTAAAAATATAGACAGATTTGTATGCTGTTTATAAAATAGCGTAAATTTTAGTTAATATTTTATAAAATAATGTTGAGTAATATATTTCAGGCCTTGGACAGTTTGGGCCTTACTGCACAAAAACGTGCAATCCATATTCAATTTTCTAATCAAAACTTAAATACTCAAGTCTTCCTACAGCGTATTGATGGTCAGCATCAACTGAATGATGGATTTAAGGCAGAACTGATTTGCCTGTCGACCAATGCGACCATTCCACTCAAACAATTTATTGGTAGCCAAGCGGCAATTGATACGGTGACCGATCAAGGTCAACTCACCCGCGTCACAGGCATTATTACTCAAGCCTTACAAGGACAATCAGACGGTAGCCTCACTGTCTATAAGCTGACTTTAGAAGATCCAACTGCACTGTGGAAACAACGCCGTAACAGCCGCGTATTTATGAACAAGAGCGTGCGTGATGTGGTGGAAATTATCTTCAAAGAGTGGCAACAAAAAAGCCCCTTATTTGCATCAAGCTTAACGCTTGATTTAAGCGGACTGAGCCAAGATTACGATGTTCGTCCCTTTATCATGCAACATTCGGAAGTTGATTACGACTTCCTGACGCGTTTGCTACGGAGCGAATCGATTAACTGGCTAATTGATGAAGCTGAACGAACCGTCGCGCAAAGCAGTGCCGCGATTCAGCCGCAAAAACTCCGTCTGATTGATGACAATAGCCAATACCAAGCACTCGATCGTCGTCAGATTCGTTACCACCGTAGTAGTGCCACCGAACAATACGACAGCATGACCAGTCTGGTCGGACAACGCTCTCTACAGCCGAGCAGCGTACATGTACAACGCTGGCAAGCGGATGCACTGGAACAAGAAGATGGTGCAGGCAGTGTACAGAGCACACATCAACACAGCGAACAATATGACAATGCCAGCCTAGGACTAGAGCAGGCATGGCACTTTTCACCTGCATGGATGCAAGACCTGAATGGGGAAGATGGCGCAACCCCATCGGGCAATACTCAAATTGAAAAACTGAATCGGAACTTGGGTCAATACTACGACTTACAATCCAAACAATTTACCGCCCATAGCACCGTCCGCGATACCCATGTCGGTTACTGGTTTGAATTGGCCGAACACCCTGAAATTGATCAGCATAATGGCAGCGATAAAGAATTCCTGATTACAGGCAAAAACTTCTATAACCAAAATAATTTGCCTAAAGATCTGCATCAACAGATCAACCAACTATTGGCTCAAAGCAACTGGCAATCGACTCAATCTAATAATGAAGAACGCCAAGCCAACCAGCTGATTCTGCAACGTCGCAATATCAAAACCGTTCCTGAATTTAACCCATTACAACACCGTCCAACTGCCTCACCACAACGTGCCAAAGTGGTTGGGCCAAGCGGCGAAGAAATCTATGTAGATGAATGGGGACGGATTAAAGTTCGTTTCCTGTTTACTCGCAATGATGACCATAGCCATGATGGTGGAGCAGGTGCCAATGACAACGACACTGATTCTGCTTGGGTGGATGTACTGACCCCTTGGGCAGGTGAAGGCTATGGTGCACGCTTCTTGCCACGTATTGATGAAATCGTAGTGATCGACTTCTTTGATGGCAATATCGACCGTCCATTTGTAGTGGGACGTATCCATGAAGGCCATCGTAGCCCAACCAAGTTTGATAATGCGGGCAAACTGCCTGACACTAAGAAATTGGCAGGGATCAAGTCCAAAGAATACCAAGGCGAAGGTTTTAACCAACTGCGCTTTGATGACACCACAGGTCAGATCAGTACTCAGTTGCAAAGCAGTCATGCAGCCAGTCAACTCAATCTCGGCAAACTGAGTCACCCTAAATCAACAGCAGAAAGTGAAGACCGCGGTGAAGGTTTTGAACTGCGCACTGATCAATGGGGTGCAGTCCGTGCAGGCGAGGGTTTACTGCTTTCCACGCATAAACAGGATCAAGCGCAAGGTGAACATCTGGATGCCCAAGTTGCTAAACAACAGCTAGAGGGCAATCAAAACAATGCCAAAGCTCTAAGTGAAGTGGCCAAGAATCAGCAGACGGATGAAATAGAATCGCTGGATCAACTCAAAGAATTTGCTGAGCAGATTCAAGAGAAGATCGCTCAGTTTAAAAAATCATTGCTATTGCTGAACTCACCAGCAGGGATTGGCCTAAGTACCAATGAAGATATTCATTTATCCGCGGATGGGCAGATCAATCAGTTTGCGGGCGACAGTATTAATCTAAGCACACAGAAAAATCTGGTTACGCATGCGCAAAACAGAATTAGTGTGTTTGCAGCGCAGAATGGGATTAAACAAGTTGCTGCCAAAGGTAAGTTTGAAGTCCAAGCGCAGTCGGATGGTATGGATTTACTTGCCAAGCAAGGGATTCAGATTATTTCGACTGAAGATCGTATTGAGATCAGTAGTCCGAAAGAGATTGTGATTACTGCGGGTGGTTCTCAGATTAAGCTGAATGGTTCGGGTATTTTTCCTGTGACCAGTGGTAAGTTTGAAGCAAAAGCAGGTCAGCATTTACTCGCCTCAGGCGCGAGTGCAAGTAGCAATGCACCCCAGTTACCACAAGCAAAATCACTGAAAGGCGCACTACAGTTATTAAGAAGTTATGGGGGAGATAATTTCTTTAAGCAGAACAGCTATAAAGTGATTGATTCTCTGGGTAAGCAACTGACTGGCAAACTGGATGGAAATGGTTTTGCGCAAGTGACAGGCATTGCACCAGGCGCAGCCAAGGTCATTTTTGAAAAAGATGAGACCAGTGCATGGGCATCAAGTAGTGACTTTAAACGTGATTATACTTGGGCAGAGCCAGTAGAAAAAGTTGCCGCCTCATTAAGCAGTGCATTGGGACAGAACATGAAGCAACAGCTGAGCAGCAGTTTAGTTTCGATGGATAAAAATAGCCTTAAAAATATAGGTAAAAATACCTTAAATGGTTTGGTTGAGCAGACGGTTGGGCAAATCAAGGATCAAGTCAGCAATACCGCTTTAAGTGCTGTTTCAAAGCAACTGAACCTTAATATTTCTCCAGATCAAATGAAAAGCTTGGCGCAACTCGCCATGAATCCGAGCCAGTCGGTTGACATGATCAAAGCACAGGGTGTGGGTTTTGTAAAAGATCAGGCAGCTACAAAATTGGCGGAGGCCACCCAAATGGATTCGATTCTTCAACAAGGCATCGTTGATCGTTTTCATGGTCAGAACAATGGTTAGGACAGATTTTAATTCACGCGCAGCAATTTAAAAAAATAGATGTATTGAAATAAATTAAGGGTTTGAGATTGATGGCTACGGAAAAAACACAACAGGTAACAGATCAAAAAGCGTCGAAGGTTGAACTTGCTGTTTTTAATTTGGACAGCGTACACACGGTAACTGACCTGCAAATGATTGCCAAGCAAATCCAGCTCTATTTACAGGTATGTGGGAATACCAGTTTAGAACAATTACAAGGGAGTGCGAATACTGGAACGGTAGCCAATATTTTTGCTTTAACAGGCAGTGTGCTGGATTTAATTTTATATGCGACCGACAGTAAGACAGAGGATGCTGCGGTACAACAGGGTGCATTGCTCGCTGCAAATTTAATTGGTTTATTTGCAGAACCAAGCAATGAAGCACATGCGCGTATGGCATTACGTCCGATGTTTGGTCTAATGTCGCAATGTTTATATCCAGAAAATGGAAAGATTAAAGAAGCGGATATTAAACGCTTGGGCCTGCATCTGAATGCGATGGTCGCAGGTGATTTAGAAAAGTTTTTACAAGAAACACAAGCCAAATTAGCGACCTTACTCTCACAGGCAACGATCTTAGGCAGCAGTATTCTGACGAGCTTGTCTGTGCCTGCGACAGCAATAAGTGCGAGCATGGCTGCAACGTCGGTAGGTGCAACAGCAGAGAAAAGAGACCCCAAACTCAAATTTAGCAATTGGGCTGCACCTCTCATTGATTTAATCGGTAAACCGAGTCAGGCAGATTTAACCCCTAAACTACAACCAAATATTCAAACACGCCTGCAACAAGAAGCAACACAAGCAATTGCAACTTTAAGCCAGACTTTACAGCAGCAAGCCAATGCAGGGCAGAAATACAGCTTGGCTTGGTTATTACAACAAACTTTAACTGCGATTCAGGCCAGCGAAAATAAAGGCAATGCCAGTGTGCCGATTAATCAGACGGGAGAATATGAGCGCCATACCAAAGGTGATACCTTGGAGTTTGTGAGCTTACAGGCGGATGCATTGAATGCACCACCTTGTGAAGGTAATGGTTCAGAGACGGGTAAGAGTATCAGTTATTCAATTGGCGCAGAGCGGGTTCAGCATGCTGATTTCTATTTACCGAAAGTTGGTTTTGTATTTAGTCGCCAATATAACTCGCAAATGGATGAGTTTGATCAGGGGATGATTGGCGCCCGTTGGATGATGCCTTTTTCCAATGTGATTTTGCCAAAAGAACAAGGTTACGTCTTTATTGATGCGAAAGGGCGTAAACATGCCTTACCATCCACGATTTTGCAGCAGGCTTATACCGTTCCTTATGAAGGAATGACAGTTCATCCAATTGGAAATGGTGATTTGCTATTAGATTTTGGCGGTGACTGGAGTTTCCATTTTCATCAATTTGGTCTTGGTCAGCCCTATCATTTAATTCAACAATTCAATGAAAATTCCAATGAAAAAATTAGCCTAAGTTATCTTTTGGCAGATGGTGTTGCTTATCTTCAAGCTATTGATTTTCAGTTTGAACAGGCTCAGCACCAACTAAAATTTGCCTTTAATGAGCAAGTTAAGATTATTGCGGTATTTGTGGATGATCAAATTGAGCCTTGGGCACGCTATCACTATGATGCACAAGGTAATCTGATTACAGCTTTTGATCAAAATGGGTATGCACGTCAATACGAATATAATCAGGCTCACCAATTAACGCGCTATACCGATCGTACAGGACGTGGACAAAATATTCGTTATGAATCGACGTTGTCAAATGCCAAAGCCATTGAAGAATGGGCGGATGACGGCAGTTTCCATACCAAACTGAAATGGCATCCGCGTTTACGTCAAGTTGCAGTTTACGATGCCTATGATGTACCAACCTATTATTATTTCGATTTGGATGGTTTTACCTATCGGACTCGTTTAGCCGATGGTCGAGAGTCTTGGTATTCTCGTGACGGTGAAAAACGCATTACTCGACAAATTGACTTTGAAGGTCGGGAAACTCAGCAAGAATATAATGATCAAGGGCAACTGGCGAAAATTGTACAGCCGAATGGTGGTGTGATTCGCTTTGCTTATGATGAACAAGGCAATTTAACCGAGACCAAAGATCCAGAAGGTAATATCTGGAAACGTGAATATGATACACAGGGCAATGTCAGCAAAGAGATTAATCCTTTAGGTCATGTCACTCAATATAAATACAACAGCAATAATCAGGTGGTGGAAGTGGTTGATGCCAAAGGAGGTATCAAGAAAATCCAGTACAATGATCAAGGGCAAATGCTGTCTTATACCGATTGTTCAGGCAAAAGCAGTACATGGGAATATGATGAAGAAGGTGATTTAAGTGCCCAACAAGCGGCGAATGAACAGAAAGTTCAATATCTGTATAGTATGCAAGGCAAAGATAAAGGTCAGCTTCAAGCCATCGTGTATCCAGATGGCTTGAAAGAGCTATTTGAGCATGATCAAGAAGGTCGCCTGCTTAATCACACCGACACCAACGGCTTAATCACTCAATATCAATACAATACAGTCGGCCTGTTAGAACAACGCATTGATGCCAATCAGCATCGTGTGGGTTATCAATGGGATAAGCAGGGTCGTATCCAAAAGCTTATTAACCAGAATCAGGCGGAATACCAGTTTGGCTATAACAAGTTTGGTCAGTTGGTCAGTGAACAAGCCTTTGATGGTGAAGAAAAGCACTATAGCTATAGTGAAAATGGGCTATTGTTCCAGATTCGCCAACCCAATATTCTGACCGAATTTAGCTATTATGATGATGGACAGATTGCTTCTAAAACATATACCAATCTGCATACTCACCAAAGCCAGACAGAGCAATTTGAATATAATTTAAATCAACAATTAAGCTCAGCCAGTAATGCTGAGAGCCAAGTTCAACTGTATCGTAATCAGCTTGGACAATTGGTGCGTGAACACCAGCATTATAAGATGTTGAATCTAACGGCTGTACTGCGTTATGAATATGATGAACTGGGAAATCTGGTTAAAACCATTCGTCCAGACGGACAGCAACAGACCAATCTGAGTTATGGTTCAGGACATATCTACGGAATTGCGTTTAACCAGCAGGATGTTGTTTCTTTCCAACGTGATGATTTGCATCGTGAAACGGTACGTTTCTTGGCAAATGGTTTGGTGCAAACCAAGTATTATAATGATGTCGGGTTACTGATTTCTCAACAGATTGAGCCTGAGCAAGAAACATCAGATCGACTCCGTTACCAAGCGCATAGACATTATCAATACGATAAAAATTATTTGCTCACCCAAGTTGAAGACAGTCGTTTAGGACAGCTTAATTATCAATATGATCCGATTGGACGTTTGATTTCAACGCAGAGTCAGCATAAAAACGAGAGTTTTAAGTTCGATCCAGCGGGGAATCTGATTGACCCAATCAACCAGACAACACATGCCAAAAACAATTTAATCAAGCAGTATCAAGGCAAGCATTATCAATATGATGTACAAGGCAATGTGATTGAAACCACGCAAAATGGTAAGGTCTTAAAGCTGACTTGGGACAATCATAACCGTTTGATTCAAAGTAACTTGAATGGGAAAGTGACTCAGTATGGTTATGATGTCTTTGGACGTCGTTTATATAAGAAATCATCAAATCAAGACTTCACCTTATTTGGTTGGGATGGAGATTTGATGATTTGGGAATCAAGCCAAAATTCGAACCATCCTGAGCATAGCTATACCAAACATTATGTTTATGAGCCTGATAGCTTTGTACCGTTAATGCAGGCGGGTTATCAGGGTTTTATTCAACTGATAGAAACACCTGATTATAGTGAATATCTCAACAAGCCTTATTCGGTTTATAAAGATCCGATTTGGAGCAGCGATACACGTAAAAACCGTGTGGCTTTAGAGCAAACCGCTTTTTATCATTGTGATCAAGTTGGAACACCGCAAACACTGAGCAATGCCGCAGGTGAATGTGTTTGGGAAATTACTCAGGATACGTGGGGGACTGCACTCGAGATCCAAATGCTTAATAAGGACAATCCATTTGAGCAGAGTAATCTCAGATTCCAAGGCCAGTATTACGATAATGAAACAGGACTGCATTATAACCGTTATCGTTATTATGAGCCGTATAGTGCAAGGTATATGAGTAAAGATCCGATAGGGTTATTCGGTGGATATAACACTTCTGCCTATGTAAATGATCCCACTCAATGGGTCGATCCAATGGGCTTGATGGCAGAGAAAAATAAGAATTCTAATCAGTCAAACTATGAACGTTATTCTCAAGACTTTAACCGTAGGAATGCTCCGATTTTAGAGCGTCAACGTAAAGCAACTGAGCAGGCTAAACTTGCAAATGAGCAAGCAAAACAAAAAGCAGCGGAAAAAGAAAGACAGAAGAAGTTAGCAGATGAGGCGAGGGCAAAAAGTGCAGAAGAGTTCTATAGGAACACAGTCTGTGAAATTACCCCTAAATCTAGACAACCAGGTGGATTACGCTCAAGAGCCGTATTGGGAAAAAATGCTTACACTCCTTATGTTTGCCCACCAAGTGTTGATTATGCGATTTGTTCAGGTGGTGTTGGTCCATTGGCCGGTGGCGTTGTAATTAATCTTCATGATGGAAGTGTTTATAAAGCCAAAGGAGTAAGCCTTTCAACTGTTGCCACAGGAATTACTGGAATAATAGACAATCAAAATAAAAAACCATTTGAATTTGGAAAATCGATATTAAAGAGTTTTACAGCAAAAGGTGGTGGTTGTAGTTTTGGCTATATCACTAACAAGCCTAAAACTCAAAGAACATCAGATTTTGTAAATGAATGGTTACCTGGTAGAGGTTATACTATTACAGGTGGATTATTAGGCTTAACTGGAGGAGTAACGGTTCCTAATGGGCAAAAGCTATTTTCTACGAAGAGTCAAGTTGGTTTGGAAAGAGGATTTGGTACAACAATCTTTGATTACTCAGAGACTGAAACGATAGATTTAAAATTTAAACTACAATTACCTAAGGTTGTTAATAAATGAATAAATTGATTTTAAAGATTTTTTTAATATCATCCTTTTTATTTACATCTTCTTGTCGGGATTCTGAAACAACAGAAAAAGGTATATATTTTAATAAAGTAATTGATAACTACTTTGGAGAGTACGGCCCAAGAGAGAAAGTTTGGGTTAATAAGCCTGTGAATAAATATGCAACAGCAGAGGTGGAAAAATCAAAAATGTCATTTGGTGATTTTGAAATTATACAAAAAAAATTGCAAGATGATGGTTGGGTACTAATATCAAGTCATGATAGTTTTTTTGAATATTGTTTTGATAAAAAAATATATATGGGAGTGTTGTATCCAATAAATGCAAAACACTATGGTTATGATGGTGAGGAAATAAAATATGAAAATATAAATGAATGGTCAGTTGGATTGTCATATAGTGAAGCAGGGGTTAAGCATTGTATTAAGGATGAAATTCCAGTAATTAAGTTGGATTAAATGTTTTTTATATGATAATTGCTTGGATGAGAAAATTTTTTAAAATAAATCTTTTGTTTGTTTTTGTTTTGTCTATTTTATCTTGTACAGGCGAACGCGGAAAATCTGAAATGATGAGTTTTGAAGATATCATATCTAAGTATTTTGAATCTTATGATCCTATTTTTGAGTCATCTATTAAACGCCCTGGAAATCATGCTGGAACAATTTTAATTGATAAGAAAAAATTATCAAATGTAGAAATGGATGAGATAAAAAATAAAATAAAATCAGATGGGTGGGTTGAAATGGAAAGTTCGGAAAACTATACCTTGTATTGTCTTGGCAATTATCAGCTTATTGGGATTTTGTATCCTAATGATTTGATTGAGAGAAACAAGAAAGGTGAGGAAATTACTTATGAGGATATAAACTCTTGGAATATAGGGTTGTACTATAACAAAAATGGTGTGAATAGTTGTGAGAGATAATTTTTCTAGTTTATTTTGCCACCCACAGAAAACCAGATGATATGAATGTAGTAAAATAAATTTTTTATTAAATAGGGAGTTGAGCTTTTATCTCATATATAATTTTATTTTTTAATTGGATGTGATGTTATTCCTTTAAAGGAAGTTTGTGAAGTGTTTATATGTTTTGTAGGAGGTACAATTCTTTGCTATACGTTTATTAAATTAATTAATACTGGGGCAAAAAATAATGAATGGAAATGTTAATGAGAGACTAAGAGGTGTAGCCAAAAAAGTTGTTGCTTACCAGTTTTTTTCTATAATAATACTTACATTTTTTACAGTGGTTGGTAGTGAGTTTGATCTCAATTTTTTAGTGTTCCTAGGTTTTTTTATTGTGGCTATATATAGTATGTATATATTAAAAATATTGATTTTTGATGAAAATATTTGCCCAAATTGTAATAAAAGTTTTTTTAAAAAAGAAGGTAGTTTATCTAATCTTGGGTTTAGTATTTATACTAAAAAGTGTACGAGTTGTGGGTGTAAGCTTAAAAAGTAATTTTAGCTTATTTTTTTAATTTCTGTAGTAATGTTTTTGTTGATGGTTTTTTAAAATATTTCAAGTGGTGAAAAAAGTTCAATTGGGTTAGCATTGGTGATAATTGTTGTAGGTAGAGTAATAATAAGCATTGGTATTTTAATGGTTGAAGTTTTTTTAATTATATAGATAGAAAGTGATGGGTTTTTAGAAGGTGGTGCAGCTTGTGTAGGAGCAACATGTTCGTAATGTTCGGCTAGACATTATCATACTATCAAGTGAATGATTTAATTTAAAATTACCCAAAGCTGTATAAATTGGTTTAAGTAGAGACAAAGCTGATGCTTCGATTAGTATTTCACTTCTACAAACAGCGATTAAATATTAGGAAAAAGTTATGAAATTTATTTTAATATTTCCTCTAATTCTTCTTATGATGGCTTGTTCACGTGCTGATAAATCAGAGATCAAAAGTCTTAATAATAAGACAATAATTAAAAAATTTGAAAGTGATGCTAACTATGTTTTTGGTGATCGCATCTTAGATAGACATTCATTCTCATCTTATAATGCGGGTAGATTAATATTTCAAATTCAGAGTGATGGTGGTATTGGCGAAAGGGAATTTTTAAACAATATTGAACTTAGTCTTAAAGAAAAAGGATGGTTGTATAAAGAAAAATATAAAGAAGCTTATATTTACTGTGATAAAAACACTAATCAACTAGAACTAGTACCTCCAGTTAAATTAGATACTTATAGTTCTACTGGTGAAGGACAGTCATTAAACCAGTTGGTTGGGTATTGGAATGTGGGTTTTATTCACTCCAGACAGAAACGCTATGTGTGTAATATTGATAGTTAATATTGTTTAAATTCGGTTTTAAGTTGATGATAAGATTTATAAAACTGATGTCTATCTTTACTTTTAGTATTGGTTTATTTGGATGTGATGATAGTGAAGTACTGGATTTGAAGAGGTTCTCCAATGAGTTGTTTGGTAAATATGAGTACGAATATGATACTGATAGGGAAAAGAGCTCAACTCAACTTTTAGTAGTGAAAATAAAAAAACAAGATTTTTCTAGCAAAGATTATGAGGGTGTAAAAAATGATCTACTAAAGAGGAAATGGGATTTGGTAGACTCTTATAATAGTTATTATAATTTTTGTAAAACCAACCATTATTCGATAGACATATTAAATCCGATTTATGATAAGCATTATACACGAGACGGTGAAGAAGTTAATTTTAAAAGCAAAGATTATTGGTACTTTGCAATTTATTACAATAAGCTAGGCGTTAATAATTGTATGGAGTATTATAGTAAGTAATTATTTTTAATTTTTTACTTTGATTTGGCTTGTATGAAAAAAATTATTTTAATCCTCTCATTTCTGTTAGTCGGATGTGATAAGGAGGTAGAACGAAAACCCTATATAGATAAAGTAAATCAGGACTTTGTAAATGAGGCTAATGTCCTTTTTGATGTTAAAGCTGGCGATCTAAAAGGTTACTCATCTTATAGTGCTAATAGGGTTTCATATAAAATTAAAGCAGATGAATTTGATATCAATAATTTCTTAAATAAGAAAGATAAAAAATTAAAAGAAATGGGGTGGGAATATTATAAAAAATATAATCAAAGTTATATATTTTGTAGAGATAAAAGACAACTTGAAATTATTGCACCGCGAGTTATTGTGGGTAATAAAGAATTAGTTGAAGGCTCTGTTGCAATGCAATTAAATGATGATTGGCATGTAATATTTTATAAAGCTAATAATACAACTTCATATATATGTCATAATTATAAATAGAGATAGGTGTGTCAATTATTTTGATTTTACGTTCTTTTGTAAATAAAGAAATATTAAAGAAAACTAAATTTTTAGTTTTTATAGTATATCTTTGTTCTTGTACTAGTATTGAAGAAAATCAACAAGGTAGGTATTTTACACATATCATTAATCAATACTTTGGGGAATATCAACCAAATGAAAAAAATTGGGTTGATAAGCCAGAAAGTAAATATTCAATTACTAAAATAAAAAAAATCAAATCTTTCTTTAAATGATTTTTCTCATATTCGTAAGAAATTGGAAGTTGATGGTTGGAAACTTATTTCTGATCAAGATAGCTACTATGAGTATTGTTTGGGTGAGAAAATACATATAGGTATACTTTATCCAATACGACCACATCATTACAACCCTGAAGGGCGTGAAATTAAATATACAGATATTAATGACTGGCTAGTAGGGTTGTCTTATGGAGAAAGTGGAGTGAATCAATGTAGAAAAGATGAGATACCCGTAATTAAATTAGATTAATTTAAAAAGATAATTTGAACAAGTTTTGAAATACTGTCTTTAGACGTATTCTTAATATTTTTTGGAGATAATATCAGCATCTATAAAACAATAGAAATAGATTTTGGCTAAGAAATAGATGCTGGTGCTTCGATTAGTATTTCATTTTTAACTGTAGGTTAAATATTAAGAGTAAATTTATGAAATTTATTTCAATATTATTTTTATCTTTTTTGCTGACTGCATGTTCAAATGCTGATGAAAAACACCAAGATCAATATTTTAATAAAGTAATTGATAACTACTT
Organism: Acinetobacter higginsii; assembly: GCF_000369525.1. Taxonomy (GTDB): domain Bacteria; phylum Pseudomonadota; class Gammaproteobacteria; order Pseudomonadales; family Moraxellaceae; genus Acinetobacter; species Acinetobacter higginsii. The sequence goes on along the minus strand of NZ_KB850072.1, from coordinate 1,836,466 downwards.
TGGAAACTATGGCCCAAAAGAGAAAGTTTGGATTAATAAGCCTGTGAATAAGTATGCAACAGCAGAGGTGAAAAAATCAAAAATGTCATTTGGTGATTTTGAAAGTATACAAAAAAAATTGCAAGATGATGGTTGGGTGCTAATATCAAGCCATGATAGTTTTTTTGAATATTGTTTGGGTAAAAAGATATATATGGGAGTGTTGTATCCAATAAATTCAAAACACTATGGTTATGATGGTGAGGAAATAAAATATGAAAATATAGATGAATGGTCAGTTGGATTGTCATACAGCGAAGCAGGGGTTAAGCATTGTGTTAAAGACGAAATTTCAGTTGTTCAATTGAATTAAATATATGTTAATTAAAGATTTATTGGTGATTTATTTATTATTGTCGGTTGTGTTGTGGGCTATTTTTCACCAATTAGCTGCAAGGTATGTGAATCGTAATGAGTCTTTAAAAAGTATATTTTACGGTAACTTGTATAAGAACAAATCAATGGACGTTGCTAATATTGAAGCAGTAATTTTAAGTGTTATTTTTGTTAATATAATTTCCTTATTTTCTGAGAAGAGCTTAAAAAATTTTTTTGAAAAAAGAAAGCTATTCTATGGCTTGGATTTCAACTCGGCTATAAGTGTGGTACAGCAGCATAAAAAGTTATGGTTTTATATTAAGTTATCTATTTTTTTTGGTTCTACGATAGTTATAAGCTCAGTTATGCTCTTTTGGCTGTAATCAATTATTGATGATTTTATCTATCTACAAAGGATATTCCATACTTGTCTGAGCTTAATCCTGTCTCATTAAACACACTCCGTAAAGACCAACTTTATAGTTTAAGCGTTGTTTGTCAGCGTGAATTTCTTCATTTTCATATGAGGTTAAACAAGGACGTACAACAATGAAAAAAGCACTGCTTCTCTTGAGTTCAATGGGTATCTTGGCAAATACGCCAGTCTTGGCCGCCGATTTCAGTATCGGTGATCCGAAAACCCAAGCGGGTGAACTGAAATTGACGGGCGCAATCCGTACCCGCTATATCCATAAAGACTATATTGTCGAAGCCAATGAAGGCTCCAAAAATGATGACTGGCGATTGGCCGATATCAAGGCGGTCTTGAGTTATGAAAACCCGAACTGGATTGCATCGATGGATGTACGTTGCTACCAGTATGACCGCTTATGTGATGCATTATTTTTAAAAGATGCTTGGGCAGGCTACAAATTCTCGGATCAGCAACGACTGACAGTCGGTTTTCAATCGGTTGATTTCGGCTTTGGACGACTCTGGGGCAATAGTTATTATGAAACTTTGTTGAATACTGTTGGGCTGGAAGACATTCAAAACCTTGGGGTGAAATACCAGTTTAAGGACAATCTGTATAACTTCATTCTCGGTTTTTACCCCACTGATGGTGGCAACTACAAAGGTACCTCCAAGGATTCCAGTCGCTATAGCGGTAACTTTGTGCGGGCAGATGATTTGACCCAAGGCACCGATATTGATGAAAAGAATATGTGGGTGACACGCTTATCCCGAAAGTTTGATATCGATCAATCGCAGAATTTCTCCACGGAAATTGGTGGCTCTTACTGGTATTCGGAACTGGAAAATAACCGTACCAATAAAGATGGGCATCGTAGTACATGGAGCATTTTTAGCACCACCAATTATCAGGCATGGCAATGGTTGTTCTTGACAGGAGAGCAGGACATTAAAAATGCAGACGATCTTTTACCAAAAAGTTCGACCATTGGCGCATTTGACTATCCTTACCAAGTGGCCAACAAAGGTAAATATATGGCCAATGAAATTAACTACACCTTTGCCAAACCTTTCCATCAGTTAGAAAATATTAAACCTTATGTGTCGTATAGTCGTTTTTATAAAGATGAATCAGGCTATCAAGATTCGGATCGCTTAATCGCAGGTCTATATTTTAACTATAAAAAAGTCGGCATACAGGGGGAATATATCTGGAGTCGCAATGACCCAATGACGGGCAGTGGTGCAGATGGCCTTGCACAAGGTGAGAGCAATCAATGGAATAAATTGTTCTATTTATCGCTAGGTTATTATTTCTAAATTCGGCGTTGAAAATGAGCCAGTCTGTTTGCGATAGACTGGCTTTTTTGCTTTAGGCAGTTCTTAAGATCAAAGCACCAATTAAAATGATGCATGAGGAGATAATCCGTACCGCATTGATACGTTCTTTTAGAATAAAGATTGAAATCAGCGTGGCAAATAAAATCGAGGTTTCCCTTAGTGCGGCAACAATCGCAACAGGTGCAAGTGTCATTGCCCACAGTGCCAAACCATAAGAGAAAAATGAACCGATCCCACCGATTAAACCTAAATGCCAATTATGTCGAAAATACTCACCCATCTGACGATACTGCATTTTCAGGGCAAAGATAAAAAAGATCAGTCCTGAGAGTACGAAACTCCATAGGATATAGGCAATGGCTGATCCTGCAAGGCGAATGCCATGACCATCTAGCAAGGTATAGCCCGCAATCAGGACAGCGTTGAGTAAAGCCAGACCGATACCTTTGCGTCCCGTTTTGGGCGCAGCCAGAATCATCGATAAAATACCAACGGAAATGGTGATGATGCCTAGCCATGCATTAAATTGCAGTTGTTCATGCAATAACAAAGTGCCTAAAACAGCCACAATCAGTGGTGCTGTGCCACGCATTAAGGGATAAGTCAGGCCCATATCGGCAACGCGATAGATTTTAGCCACCATGCCAAAATACAGAATTTGTATTGCCGTTGAGGCCAGAATATAAGGCCAGCTCTCGCGTTGCGGTATTGGAAAAAAGGGCAGCAGTAGTGCGGCTAAAACTGCTGCGGATGCAGTGACCAATACGGTAGTTAAAAATTTATTTGTACCCGCTTTTACAATGGCATTCCATGTGGCGTGACATGTCGCTGCAAGTAAAATAAGGCCAAATATTGCCGTGCTCATACGCTGCCTGCTGATTTATGATCTTGCTAATGTGCATGAAAGGGTTGAAAAAAGAAAGCCGGCAGCTTATCGCAATTATAGAAATACTTTCTCCATATTGGGATTGATCGGTTCAATCGGTTGGATCAACTGACCACGGCTTAGATTCTGGATATGCTGTAAACGGTTGATCAGTTCATTTTGAATAAACAGGATACAGGTCTGTAATTTAGACGAGCTTTTTAAACGTGAAGGATAGACTGCCCAGACATCGGCATCTTGCCAGTATTCAGGCAAGATATGCTGTAACTGACCACTGATCAATTCATCTGCCACATCCCAAATCGAACGTAAGATAATGCCACGCCCTTCAATCGCCAATTGATGAATAATCTCGCCATTATTGGAAATGAAGCGTGGCGTGACATGTACCGACCGATCTTCCGAGAGATGACGCAATTTCCATAAGACTGAGGATTGGTCACGCTCACTGATGGTGAGGCAATCGTGGTTGCGTAAATCTTCCAGACTTTCAGGCATGCCTTGCTGCAGTAAATAGCTGGGTGCAGCGCAGAAAATTCGGAAATTCGACATCAGTTTTTTGGCAATCATATTCGGGGCAATGTCATTGCCGATGCGAATATCCAGATCAATGCTGTGTTGAATCAGGTCTTTAGTGTTGTCGATGGTATCAAACTGAATTTCCAGTTTGGGATACATGGTCATTAATTTAGACAGAATTGGCGCAACATGTTTACGGCCAAAACCGAAGCTGCTGACAATGTCGAGATGACCTGTGGGCGTGCTTAGGGGGTTATTCACCAGCTCACTGATTTCATCAAATTCATCCAGAATATTGGAGACCCGATCCAGAATCAGTTTGCCATCTTCAGTCAAACTGACATGACGGGTACTGCGATGGAACAGTTTGCAGTTCAGGTTGGTTTCTAAAATATTGACGCGTTTACTGATAAATGCAGGTGAAGCACCCAGCTCCTCAGCTGAATCGACAAAACTCTTGCGTTTGGCGACTGTGCAAAAAACCTTTAAATCCGATAGGTTAGGTAGATTATTCACGATCCGTGTCCATTGGGGTGATAGTTTTCTTATTGATCATTGCAGCCGAAAACAGCATGTTTACAGCTAAGGATATTAACCAAAGGTGTAAGGGAGCGTTATGGCAAAAAAGTATAAAGTTGCCACGATTGCGGGTGATGGGATTGGTTTAGAAGTTCTACCAGAAGGCATCAAGGTTGTAAAGGCAGCAGCAGACAAATATGGCATTCAAGTTCAAATGGATAGCTTCGATTGGGCCAGCTGCGATTACTACCTTGAACACGGCAAAATGATGCCGGATAACTGGTTTGAGATACTGCAGCAGTATGATGCAATTTTCTTTGGTGCGGTGGGTTGGCCTGAAAAGGTGCCTGATCACATTTCACTATGGGGATCATTGCTGCAGTTCCGTCGTCGTTTTGATCAGTATGTGAATTTACGTCCGGTTCGGTTAATGCCTGGAGTGAAATGTCCACTGGCAGGCAAACAACCAGGCGATATCGATTTTTATGTGGTGCGTGAAAACAGTGAAGGTGAGTATTCAGCGATTGGTGGTAAAGCCTTTGAAGGCACTGATCGTGAGTTTGTCTTGCAGGAAGCGGTGTTTACCCGTCATGGCGTCGATCGCATTTTGAAATATGCCTTTGAATTTGCGGATCAGCGTGAGGCTAAGAAAATCACGGCTGCAACCAAATCGAATGGCATTGCAGTCAGCATGCCGTACTGGGATGAACGTGTCGATGAAATGGCAAAACACTATCCGCAAATCAAGGCAGATAAACAGCATGTCGATATTTTAGCGGCACGTTTTGTTCTACAGCCTGAGCGTTTTGATGTGGTGGTGGCATCGAATTTATTTGGTGATATCTTGTCGGATTTAGGCCCTGCATGTACGGGTACCATTGGTTTGGCTGCTTCGGCAAACCTCAACCCTGAACGCAAGTTTCCATCCTTGTTTGAACCTGTGCATGGTTCAGCACCCGATATTTACGGTCAGCAAATTGCCAATCCGATTGCGGCGATCTGGTCGGGTGCGATGATGCTAGATTTCTTGGCAGATGGTGATGAACAAGTCATTCAGGCAGGGCAGGAAATCATGCAGGCGATTGAGCATGTGTTGGTGCATGGCCCGAAAACACCTGATGTCGGTGGAACGGCAAAAACCTATGAAGTGGGTGATGCGATTGCATCCTGTGTGACTCAGCAAAAAATGGATTTATTCGCGATGGAGTAAGTACCTCTGAGGGAATAGTCACTATCCGAGATGGATTGAATAGATATGGATAATCAAATTACAAAGCCTTATACAGATAAGACGCTTGCAATCACCAGTCTTGCCGTTGTATTTACTTCGGTGGCTGGTCTGGCAATCTACTCATCTGAATCAATACAACTGGCTGCAAAATGGATGCAGTGGACTACGTCGGTGTTTACCACGCCAGTCCTGTTATTTGCTTTTTTATCAATTATTTTTACCTTCGGTTTGGCCTTTAGTAAATATGGCAAAATCAAGCTCGGCGAAGGTAAGCCCCAATACAGCACCATGTCATGGATTTTCATGTTCATATTGTCGGGGATTGGGTCATCTACCTTGTACTGGGGCTTTCTAGACTGGGCCTATTATTATCAAACGCCGGGTTTGAATTTAGCTCCTGAATCAGCTGAAGCTCTTAAATACAGCGTGGCTTATTCCTTCTTTCACTCTGGTTTGAGTGCATGGTCGATCTATGCTTTGGCATCGATTTCACTGTGCTATAGCTACCATGTCAGAAAGAATAAAGGGCTGAGCCTAGCGTCAATGGTGGAAGCGGTCACTGGCTTTAAAGCGACAGGACCCGTTGGACGTGTGGTCGACCTGATGTTCTTACTGTGTATGTTTGGTGCTTTAACCATTTCACTGGTTTTGACTGCGGTCACCTTTACTAACATTCTGTCGCAGCTGACGGGTATTCCCAATACCTTTATGACCAAGGTGATTATTATCTTGGCGGTATCCATTCTATTCGCACTGAGCTCTTATGTCGGTATGGATAAAGGCATGCAACGTTTGAGTCATATGGTGTGTTTGGGCGTGGTGCTGTTTGCGATCTATGTGCTGTGCTTTGGACCAACCCAATTCATTATGAATAATTCATTGATGAGTTTTGGTCTGATGGCGACTAACTTTGTCGATATGAGTCTGTTTACCGACCCGATGGGCGATGGAAAATTTACCCGTGAATGGACGGTGTTCTATTGGTTATGGTGGATTTCTTATGCACCGGGTGTAGCGTTGTTTGTGACCCGTGTATCTAAAGGACGCACCATTAAAGAAGTGATTCTTGCCATGGTCATCGGCGGTAGCGTTGGTTTATGGTTCATCTTTGGGGTATTTGAAAATTACAGCGTTCATAGCTTTATTCACGGCATGGTCAATGTGCCGCAAATCTTGAGTCAACAGGGCGGTGAAGTGGCGATTGGTCAACTGCTCGGTTTATTGCCGGCAGGCAAGCTGATGATGTGGTTGTTCCTTGGCATTATGGTGATTTTCCTCGCAGCACATATGGATGCGGTGGGCTATGCGGTTTCTGCAACCTGTACCCGTGGTTTAAGTGAAGGGCAAGATCCATCTCCGAATGCGCGTTTGTTTTGGTGTCTGATGTTAACCCTGGTACCGATTGCGATGATTTTCTCTAAGGCGCCGTTAGACACCATGAAAACGGCCACCATTGTGACTGCCTTGCCGTTTATTGTGATTATTCTGGTACAGACCTATGGCTTGGTGAAATGGTTGATTGAGGATTATTCCAAAGTGCCATCGCATTTGATTGAACAGAGCAGCTTTAGTGACTTGGACGCGCTTGAGCATACTGACCCAAATCAACAGATGCAGATTGATATTGCGGCAACCGCACTGGCACATAAAAGCAGTCAAAAGGAATTGTCATGACAGCACAACCGAACATGCACTATGGGTTAAGCGAAGAAATGCAAAGTCTGGTGTACTGGAGCAGCATTTATTCAGCAGCGGATAACGATATTGATTCAATTCGTGCAGCCTATGATGCGATGTGCCTGCACTACACCTTGCCACGTGATGGTACGGTCAATATTGAAGATAAAACCGTTGCGCATGCCACTCATCGCGTCAATGTTCGGTTGTATTCACCCTTGGGCCAAGCACCTGCGCAAGGTTGGCCTTGCGTGTTGTTTATCCATGGTGGTGGCTGGATGCTGGGCAATCTGGATTCACATGAATTTATTACCCGTTATTTATGTCGTGATCTGAATGTTGCGGTACTGAGTGTGGATTATCGTTTGGCGCCAGAACATCATTTTCCAGCCGCTTATGAGGATTGTGAAATGGTCTATCACTGGCTACGTGCGCATGGCGCAGACTGGAACATTGATCCAACGCAGATTGCCTTAGCAGGCGACAGTGCAGGCGGCAATTTAGCCGCGGCACTGGCGGTTCAATTACAACATACAGGCAATCAGGCATGTGGTTTGGCTTTGATCTATCCATGTTTGGGCATTAGTTTTGATACCGCGTCTTGTCAGCAGCACGCACAGGCGCCGTTATTGACGCTCGAGGAAATGCATTATTACCTGAAGGAATATGCGCCGAATGCAAATGACTGGGAAGATACACGTTTAGCGCCACTAAATGCACAGGATTTTTCTGACATGCCACGTAGCTTTGTTGCGGTGGCTGAATACGATCCACTGAGTGATGACGGGCGTATTTTCGTGGACAAGTTAAAACAAGCCAATATTACCGCCGAGTTTTATCTCGGCAAAGGATTACTACATGGCAGTTTACGTTTAGTACGGGATTGTCCTGTGGTGCAGGATTTATATCAGCACATGCTGAGTTCGTTAAAGCAAATGTTCAAGTGATTTGAACATCAGCCAATTTTGATAAAACGGTCGTTAGGACAAAACAGTTTAATGGAGTAAAACCATGAATGCAGTTGAAAAATTACCAGAAGATTTCTGTTCAAACCCAGATGTGGCATGGACATTTCCAAAAGTGTTCTATACCTCATCTCAGGTGTTTGAGCGCGAAAAAGAAGAAATTTTTGCGAAAAGCTGGATTTGCGTAGCACATGGCAGTGAAGTTGCCCAAGCCAATGACTATATTACCCGTAAGGTGATTGGTGAAAACATCATCGTGATTCGCGGCAAAGACAGCGTATTACGTGCCTTTTATAATGTCTGCCCGCATCGTGGTCATGAGCTGTTAAGCGGCAGCGGTAAAGCCAAAAACGTGATTACCTGTCCCTATCATGCATGGACATTCAAGCTGGATGGTAGTTTGGCACTGGCACGTAACTGTGATCATGTTGAGTCTTTTGACAAGCAAAATTCCAGCATGGTGCCGTTAAAAGTTGAAGAATATGGCGGTTTTGTGTTTATCAATATGGATGAAAATGCCACCTGTGTTGAAGATCAGTTGCCTGAATTTGCACAAAAACTGAATGAGGCCTGTGCGGTAATCAAAGACTTGAAACTGGCGGCACGTTTCGTCACGGAAACACCTGCCAACTGGAAAGTAATCGTGGATAACTATTTAGAATGCTATCACTGTGGTCCAGCACATCCTGGTTTTGCTGACTCGGTACAGGTGGATAAATACTGGCACACCACCCATCAAAACTGGACGCTGCAATATGGTTATGCACGTTCTTCAGAAAAATCATTCAAGCTTGACCCATCGGTGAAGGATCCAACTTTTAGTGGTTTCTGGACTTGGCCTTGTACCATGTTTAACGTACCACCAGGTGCAAACTTCATGACCGTGATTTATGAGTTCCCGATGGATGCGGAAACCACCTTGCAGCACTATGACATTTTCTTCACCAATGAAGAATTGACCCAAGATCAGAAAGACCTGATTGAATGGTATCGCAATGTCTTCCGCCCTGAAGACCTCGAACTGGTTGAAAGCGTGCAACGTGGTTTAAAATCACGGGGTTATCGTGGTCAAGGGCGTATCATGACCGACAAGCAACGTTCAGGAATCAGTGAACATGGGATCGCTTATTTCCAGAATCTTGTTGCGCAACACCATCAATAATTTTGTCTCAGGTATTAGATCAGCGAGGTGTGGCAAACGATAAAGCCACACCTCGCTTCAATCGATAGGAACATGACATGTCAAGTTTGCAAGCAAGTTCGTTATTTCAACAACACGGACTGATCAATGGTCAATGGGTGAGTGCACAATCTAATGCCACCATTCCTGTCACTAATCCTGCGACAGGTGAGGAAATTGGCGTCATTCCCAATATGGGTGCAGTAGAAGCCACCGAAGCAGTCGAAGTGGCGTATCAGGCTTTAGCTGCATGGAAAGGATTAACCGCACAAAAACGTGCAGACCTACTATTAGCGTGGTATCAACTGGTTTTGAGTCATGCTGATGAGCTGGCACGGATCATGACCATTGAGCAGGGTAAACCCTTAGCCGAAGCTTTGGGTGAAGTGAAATATGCAGCTTCATTTATTCAATGGTTTGCGGAAGAAGGCAAACGCGTTTATGGCGATGTGATTCCAACCACCAATAGCCAGCAGCGTTTTATTGTGACCAAAGAACCTGTGGGTGTGGTTGCAGCAATTACGCCGTGGAATTTCCCGATTGCGATGATTACCCGTAAAGCGGCACCTGCTTTGGCGGCAGGCTGTAGCATCGTAATCAAGCCTGCCAATGAAACCCCGTATTGCGCACTTGCGCTTGCAAAACTGGCAGAAATGGCGGGCATTCCAGCGAGTGTCATTAATGTGGTGACAGGCAAATCGCAAGAGATTGGTTCGGTATTTACCAGCCATGAAAAAGTCAAAAAACTGACCTTTACTGGTTCTACACCTGTCGGTCGTTTATTGATGCAGCAATGTTCAGGCACGATTAAAAAGTTGGCACTGGAACTGGGTGGCAATGCACCATTGATCGTGTTTGATGATGCTGATCTAGATAAAGCGGTTCAAGGCGCAATCTTTGCCAAGTTCCGTAATGCAGGTCAAACCTGTGTTTGTGCCAATCGAATCTATGTACATGACAAGATTTATCAGGCATTTAGCGATAAATTTGTGCAAGAAGTACAGAAATTCAAAATCGGCAATGGTTTGGAACCGAATGTACAGATCGGGCCGTTAATCAATGACAAGGCAGTACTGAAAGCAAAACAGTTGATTGATGATGCTTGTGGCAAAGGTGCCCAAGTGGCGTGTGGTGGTCAACAACATGCACTTGGACAAACCTTCTTTGAACCGACCGTGTTAACCGATGTTTCGCGTGATATGGAAATTGTTCAGGAAGAAATTTTTGGCCCAGTAGCACCTTTAATTCGTTTTACTGAGGAAGAGGATGTGGTGGCGCAAGCCAACGATACCATTTTTGGTTTGGCAGCCTATGTGTATAGCGAAAACATTTCACGGATTTGGCGTGTGGCTGAACAACTGGAATATGGCATGGTCGGGATGAACTCAACTGCTATTTCAAATGAAGTGGTGCCATTTGGCGGTGTTAAACAATCGGGTGTAGGTCGTGAAGGTTCTAAATATGGTTTGGAAGAATTTATGACTATTAAATATATGTGTTTAGGATTATAGCAACAATGCCTGTTGGGACTCTCTTCATCGAGGGTCAACAGGCAATATGCAGTTAAAATTAGAAAATGCTTAGATGAGCAGCATGCGGTAAAGAGGATTTAGACATGGCTAGTCATTATGAAATGTTTGCATCGGTGGTCACACGCGTAGAGCAACTGACTCCACTGATCAAACGGTTTACATTTAAACGTCAGGACGGACAAAATTTCCCTCAATTCAATGGTGGCAGTCATATCATTGTGAAAATGAATGATCAACTGTCCAATGCCTATTCATTGATGAGCTGTGCTCATGATCTATCGACTTACCAAGTCTGTGTCCGTAAAGATATTGAAGGTAAAGGTGGTTCAGTCTTTATGCATGATCAGTGCAATGAAGGCTGTGAAATTCTGATTTCTGAACCGAAGAATTTGTTTCCATTGGCGGCAGATGGTGAGAAACATATTTTAATTGCAGGCGGGATTGGGATTACACCGTTTGTACCACAAATGGATGAGTTGGCTGCACGTGGTGCCGACTTTGAATTGCATTATGCCTACCGTTCCCCAGAGCATGCAGCACTGTTGGAAGAACTCAAACAGAAACATGGCGAACATATATTTAGCTATGTTGACTCAGATGGAAAATGTTTGGATCTGGATCAGTTGATTGGCGCTCAACCCAAAGGTACGCATGTGTATGTGTGTGGCCCAAAGCCAATGATTGATGCAGTGATCGATTGTTGTAATTACCATCGTTACCGTGATGAATATATTCACTGGGAACAGTTTGCATCTACGGTACCTGAAGAGGGTGAAGCATTTACGGTTGTATTGGCGAAATCCAATCAAGAAGTGGAAGTGCAAGGCAATCAAACCATTTTGCAAGCGATTGAATTGCTCAATATTGATGTGGAATGTTTATGTCGTGAAGGTGTGTGTGGCACGTGTGAAACCATGATTCTAGAAGGTGAGGCAGAGCATTTCGATCAATATCTGAGTGATGATGAAAAAGCTTCACAGCAGTCGATGATGATTTGTGTGTCGCGTGCCAAAGGCAAAAAACTGGTACTTGATCTTTAATTTAAAGTTTTGAGTTTAAAAATATAAAAAAGCAGCCTAAGCTGCTTTTTTATTGATCAGGAACATTAATTCAGATTTATTTTTTGCCTTTCTTGGTTTTTAGATATTCTTGATAAGATTCTTCGGCAAAGCGTCTTAAGGAATCCCCAATAGCAGCATATTGGTATTCATTCAGGTTGGCCAATGATGCACGGGCAGAAGGATGCTGTACTCCAAAGCCTGAACCTGGTAAAAGCACCACACCCGTTTCATCAGCAACGCGGAATAATAATTCGGTTGGGTTCTTATTCTTCATGACCCAATCTGCAAACTCATTCCCATACAGTGTTCGAGAGGTATTTTCCAAGTTTACTAAAGTGTAGTAATCGACTGAGTTTGGATCAGCAGGAACTTCAACCCCTAATTGGCGATACAGCGCAGCATCACGCTCACGTACCACAGATTTAACCGCCTTCTTATAGTTCTGTTGCGAATCCATCATATTGAATAGGGCAAACAGTACCATTTGCACTTGTTGTGGTGTAGAAAGACCAGCCGTGTGATTGAGTGCCACATTGCGACTATCCGCGACCAGACGATCTATAAATTTAATCTTGGCTGGATCGGTGGTTAAAGAAGAATATCTTTCCTCCAATTCTTTTTTGTCTTTTTTCGACAGCGCAGCCAGTTTTTGATCCAGAATATTATTGTTGGAGAGAGCGATTACCCCGAGTCTCCATCCAGTTGCTCCAAAATATTTCGAGAATGAATACACCAAGATGGTATTGTCTGGGCAGATCGCAAACAGTGATTTGAAATTGTCTGCAAATGTACCGTACACATCATCGGTTAAAATAATCAGGTCAGGTCGTTTTTTCACGATATCAGCCAATATCGCCAAACCTTCATCGCTGAGTTTTACTGAGGGCGGGTTACTTGGATTCACCAGAAAGAAGGCTTTAATCGATGGGTCTTCCAGTTTCCGCAATTCAGATTCAGGGTATTGCCATCCGAGTTTTGGATCGGCCTCGATCAGGACTTCTTCAAGTTGATAGTCATTCAGTTTTGGAATTTCCAAATATGGTGTGAAAATAGGTGCACCAATCGCGATACGATCGCCATTGGCAATAATTTTATTCTCTTTTAAGGAGTTAAAAATATAGGCCATTGCTGCGGTTCCACCTTCGACCGCAAACAAGTCTAAGCCTTCTTTCGGCATGCCTTGGACGCCCATTTCACGTAGGATATATTCTTTGATAATCGATTCACTGATACGTAGCATGCGGTCAGGGACAGGGTAGTTACAACCTAAAATTCCCTCAACCATTTCCAGTAAAAAAGCATCTGGATCTAAACCGAGCTGATCTCGGACATAGGAAATGGCTTTGCCTAAAAATACTACACCGGGTTTATCCCGATTGTGCATAATGAAGTTATCGAAGCGAGATTGCAGACCAACTGGGCGAGGGAAGCCGCCTAAGCCTTCTGGCATATAAGAGAACGAAAACTCTGATTCCGTTGTTGAAAATAGCCCCAATTGGAAGAATGCCCGACGCGGAATCGTGGCTAAAAAGTTCGGATTTCCGCGGCCTGCATTCAGCATCATCCTGTCTGTTTTGCTTTGGGCAAGCTCAATTAAATTGTCTTTTAGTTCGAATGGGCTAAGTTTTGAGTATTTTGAATAATCAACGTTCCCCATGGGAAGTCTCCTTAATTATAGTGACGGCAATAAAATTTTGAATATGGATTTAAGCAAGGCCAACAATCAGTGGGCCAAGCAGAGTTAAGAATACGTTTGCCAAGGCATAGGTAATTGCGAAAGGTACGGTCGGAATCGAGTTTCCAGCTTTATCTAAAATTGCACCAAAGGCAGGGTTGGCACTACGCGAGCCAGACAAGGCGCCTGCCATAACGGCAACGTTGTCATAACGCAGCACATAACGTGCAAAAAGCATGGACAGAATTAGTGGTACCAATGTGACCACAACACCAATCATAAAGAGTGAAAGACCACTGTCTTTAATGGTTTGAATCGCCTGTAAACCAGATTGCAAGCCAACCGCAGCAACGAATCCTGCAAGACCTAGATCTTTCAGGAGTTGCGATGCAGCTAAAGGCATATTGCCATGGACTTGATTGCGGCTGCGCAACCAACCAAACAGAAGACCTGACAGTAACGCACCACCACCTGCACCAAGTGTTAGAGGGACATCACCAATACGGACTACAAACAGACCAATCAATAAACCAACGACCAAGCCTGCGCCGTGGAAAATCCAATCGGTTTTTAAGCTTTCTGGCAGTGCTGTGCCTGCTTCTTTGACTAAACGATCAAGATCACTTTTAGTCCCATACACGGTGATGACATCCCCTTGATGTAAAACGGTGTCATCACTCAAGCTCTGCGTTTCATCGTTACGTTTAATCGCCAGCACGTAAATCCCATGCTTTAAATAGGCAGGCGTATTGCCTTTGATATCGCCGAGACTGCGATTGATATACTTGGAATTTCTTAGGATGACATCGGTCGTATCCATAATCATTTCCATACCTTGTGAAGACTGTAGTTCAGTACCAATTTGGTCTGAAATAGCAACAACACTGGCACGACGGCCGACCAGCAATATCACATCATCTGTTTGTAAAGTTAGTTCTGGTGCCACATCAATCAATTGATCTTTACGCTTTAAGCGCTCGATGGTAATGCTACTTTGTTTGGATTCAAGTTCTGCAACAGTTTGTCCATTGGCTTGTTTGACTTTATAAATACGTCCGACAATTTCAGGCATTGCAAGCTCTTGACCTGGTGCTAATTCAAAAGCACCTTTCAGACGTTCGGATTGTGCTTTCAAAGCATCATCGTGAATTTCTTTGCCCATAAATTTAGGCAGAATATTCACACAGACAATGATGGCACCCAATGAACCAAAAATATAAGTCACCGCATATCCGATGGCGACATTGGCCTGTAGCTTTTGAATCTCAGCCAAGGGCAGGTCGAGTCGAGAAATTGCATCACCTGCAGTCCCAATAATTGCAGATTGGGTCATTCCACCAGCAGCAAGTCCTGCGGCTAAACCTTTGTCTAAATGGAATAACTTTGCCATGACCAAGACTGTGATTAAGCCGCTGACCGCCATGAAGACTGCTAATAGGATTTCTTTTATCGATTGTGGACCCAATGATTTGAAGAACTGTGGGCCACTTTCAAAACCAACTGCATAAATAAATAATGCAAATAGAATGGCTTTGACCCCATTATCGACGGGAACACCGATGAGACTGAGTACGACTGCAACAAGTAGGGAACCTGCTACACCACCGAACTGAAATTTTCCGAATTGAAACTGACCGATCCAGAAACCTATTGCTAAGGATAAGAACAATAGTATTTCTGGGCTATGTTTTAATTCGCCTTGTAACCATTCAATCATTTTTCGATCTCACTTTTCTTATTCGATCTATCTTTAGGTTTGAAATTTATTTATTTTTCATGTTTTTTTAAAATACGCCTCAGAGCGATTCTGTGCAAATCTATTGATTTTATTGTATTTTTATATTTTCAAAGTCTAAGTTGTTATAAAAGCTAAATTTTTTTTCAAAGTGTTGTTATATAAAAATATATTTTAACTAAAGATAAAAATAAAGTTACACAAATAAACAAATTGGAATCTAAGTATTTACTAGTGTTTTATATTTTTTTAATAAATTTTAAATAATAATTAATTTTTTATAATAAATATTTAATATTATGATTTTTAATGAAAAGTGTGATTTTAAAATGTAACTATTAATCAGATTTAAAATAATATTAAAGTAAGTTGTATTTTTGTAAATTACATTTAAAAAACAAAGTATAAATAAAGAGTTACTCTAAGTTACCAAGGCTTGAATAAGTTTCCGTTTATATTTTATTCAAAATAAACACTTTAAAAACATACATAAACGATAAGGTGAAATAATCATGAATAAAGTCTATAAGCTGGTGTGGAATGCTTCAACTGGTGTTTGGGTAGCGGTATCTGAGCTGGCTAAATCCAGAGTAAAATCAAAGACAATTAAGGTTTCAGCTGCTGTCATACTGGTTAATTTTAGTGTAGGGATTGGCGCAAGTTATGCAGATGAGGTAATTCAGGGAAATAATATACAAGTCGTTACAGATAATAGTGATCCGTTGAATATAAAGCACACAATTTCTACATCGGATAATGTTGCTTTTAAGAATGTCACCGTGGGGACGGTGGTGGTTGATAGTACAAGCAATAAAATCTCTGGATTGAGTGATGGGGTGAATAATGATGATGCTGCAACCTTTGGGCAATTAAAAACTGTTGATAATAAAGTCAGTCAAAATAGCTCAGATATTTCATCATTAAATTCTAGTGTTTCGAAAAATACAGGTGATATTTCGTCAATAAACTCGAGTGTATCTAAAAACACAGGTGATATTTCCTCACTAGCTAATCGAGTCACGGTGAATGAAGGAGATATTGCAAATTTACAGTCATCAGTTGGAGGAATATCGAATCAAACCTGGAAAATTCAAGCAAATGGTGATGCTGCAACATCAGTAAAATCTTCTGATACAGTTCAGTTTTCAGATGGTGCAAATATTGCGATTACCCGATCAGGAAATAATCTGACTGTTGCGACAAAGCCAGAGGTTAGTTTTGACAAAGTTACAGTCGATGGGGTTGTGATCGATAATGGCCAAATTACAGTGACTAAAAATGCCACTGTCGGTTCTGGATCTAAGGAAGTTGTGACTGGTGATCAACTGTATAAAGTTGAACAAGACTTATTAAATGCAGGGATTGAACGCGCTAAATATTTCCATGCAACTTCAGTTTTAGATGATTCTGTTGCTGATGGTACCGACTCAGTGGCGGTAGGGCCAAAGGCTGTGACCAATATAGCGGCTAAAGATGCGGTGGCGATTGGTAATAATGCCGTTGTCGGAACAGCAACCGTTGCGGGTACACCTGCTATCGATGGCATAGAGTCAATTGCGATTGGTAAAGACACTAAAGCACTAGGCAATAAAAATACCGTGATTGGGCAGGCAGCGACGACGGATACGATGGAAATTACCAGTTCGATTGCGATTGGTGATGCTGCAAAAATTAGTGGTACCAGCACCAAAAATGCCGTTTCTATAGGTTCTAACTCAATTTCAAGTGCCGAGAATGCGACTGCATTAGGGGCTGGTGCAGAAGCTTCTGCATCGAATGCCACCGCTATTGGTCAAGGAGCTAAAGCAGCTTCAGGTTCAGCAATAGCCTTGGGAGATAGTGCAATTGCGAGTGGAGCAAATTCTACTGCACTGGGTTCAGGCGCTCAGGCGAATAGTACCAGCGCCATTTCTTTAGGTGCAAATGCAGGTGTGGGTACGGTCAATAATGCAGGAAATAGCAATCAAAACCATATTGCAATTGGTACCAATGCAGGACAAAACATCAAAGGCAATGAAAATATCGCCATTGGTTTAGAAGCATCCAATGGTACATCGGGAAATTATAATATTGCGATTGGTTCGAAATCGGGTCAGGCTTCCGCGGGCGAGGAAAATGTCAGTATTGGTTATTTATCCAATCAAAATGCCAAAGAAACGGACCATACCACAGCGATTGGTGGACGTTCCATTTCAGGTCAAGCGGCTGTTGCTGTTGGTTATTTAGCAAGTGCAGACAATCAAGGTGCGGTTGCAATTGGGGCTGCTTCAAAAGTAGAAGGGATTGATGACGGCTCAGGTACAGGAACCAAGAAAAATGCAGATAATGGTGTTGCTGTCGGGATTAATGCGTGGTCTAAAGACAATAGTATCGCATTAGGTTCTAACTCAGTCGCTTCAAAAGAGTTAGCCGAAACACAAACAGGTTATTTGACCTCATCTAAAACCAGTAATCAGGGTGTCATCTCAGTGGGTTCGGATGGTTCAGGCGGCGTAGCTGCATTTAACCGTCGAATCGCCCATGTGGATGATGGTGCAGATGGTTATGATGCAGTTAACGTGAGACAGTTGAAAATTGCTCAAGAGAAAGTAGGTAATTTAATTGGTGGCGATGTTAGCGTAGATAACAACGGTAATTATTCGCAAATTACCTTAAAAGATAATAATGGCAAGGAATATAAATACAATACAGTGGTCGATGCTTTAGGTGCAATCTCAAGTGGCGCTGTACTGCCAAGTATTGATAATGCTGTGACTTATACAGATGCAACCTCTAAGCAAATTAATCTAAGACCCAATACGGTAATTAGTGGTTTGGCACCAGGTAAAGTGGGTACAGATGCGGTGAATCTGGCTCAAATGCAAGAAGCCGTTGAGGCAAGCCGAGTCAAATATATCAGTGTTAAATCTGAGGCGATTGGTAACAAAAATAATGAAGGTGCTTCTGGGGTAGATGCGGTTGCAATTGGGCCTGAAGCCATTGCCCAGAATAAAAATAGTACGGCAATAGGTTCGCAGGTCTATGCTCTTGGTGATAATGCGACCACGATTGGTTCAACAGGAACGATTGCATATGATGCAGCAGGTGTTGCGATTGGTCAGCATGCGATCAGCCGTGGTGAAAATAGTATTGTCATTGGTAAAGATGCGAAATCAGAGCCACAAACCAGCAATGATAAAGTCAATGATGCGGTTGCAATAGGGACAAATGCACTGGTGACTAACAGTAAAGGGATTGCGATTGGTAAAGAAACCATTGCACGAGGAGAGGAAAGTATTGCGCAAGGCTATGATGCTCGAGCCAGTGCCGATCGGGCGCTTGCCGTTGGGGTCAGCAGTCGTTCCTCAAGCACAGATGCACTGGCTTTAGGTACGCAAGCATCGGCATCTGGAACCAATGCGCTGGCGACTGGTAAACAAGCCAATGCTAATGCTCGTGACTCAATTGCAACAGGAACACAAGCCACAAGTTATGCAACCAATGCAATTGCACTAGGAAATAACTCTATTTCAGGGAAAGCCAATCCGACCAAAGATGAAATTGACAACAATCTCAATTCAAATACGATTGCCATTGGTACAGATAGTTTTGCTCAAATTCAAAGTGCAATTGCTCTAGGGAATACGGCTCGAGCGACTGAGGAAAATACCATTGCCGTGGGTAAAAACAGCAAAGTTGAGGCGAAAGATGCAATTGCGATTGGTCTAGATGCACAGACGACTGGAGCAAATGGAATTGCTTTAGGTAAACAAGCCAAAGCAGACGGGGAAAATGCGTTGGCTCAAGGTGTTTCAGCTAAGGCATTAAACCTTAACTCCATTGCACAAGGGAACAATGCACAAGCTATTGCAGATAATGCAACTGCAATTGGTGCAAATGCTTTGGCGACAGGCAGCGCAGCAATTTCACAAGGTACCAATGCACAGGCAACAGCCGAAGGTGCGACTGCCATAGGTTCAAATACAGTTGTTAATCATAACAATGCTGTTGCCCTTGGTAATGGTTCGCAATCTGCCGATTATGTACAAACAACCAGTACGGTAATTAATGGCAAGACCTATAATTTTGCGGGTACGCCTACCAATTCTTCAAGTGTAAGTGTGGGTAGTGCAGGGAATGAACGTACCATCGTCAATGTCGCAGCAGGTCGAATCAGCTCAACCAGTACGGATGCGATTAATGGTAGTCAATTGCATCAAACCAATACTGCAATTGAAGATTTAGCCAATACAGCACTGACCTTTCAAGCAGATAGCGGTGCCAATGTACAGCGTAAACTTGGAGAAACGCTAAATGTCGTTGGTGGTGTAACAGATGCGAGCAAATTGACAGATAACAATATTGGTGTTGTGGCTGATGGAAATAACAAGCTCACGGTTAAATTAGCCAAAGATGTGAAAGTCGATAGCGTCAATGCAGCAGGCACATTGATCAATAGCAATGGTCTTAGCTTTGTAGATGGTAGTGGCAATGCGATCGCGAATAGTCCAAGTATTAGCAAGAACGGAATTAGTGCAGGCAATCAAAAGATCACCAATGTCGCCAAAGGTGATGTGAATGCCACTTCGACTGATGCGGTGAATGGCAGTCAATTGAATGAAGTTCAGCAAATTGCCAATAAGGGTTGGAATCTCACCACCAATAATAATGCGGCCAGCAAGAGCAATGTTGCACCTGACGGTACTGTAGATATTTCCAATGCAGACAGTAACCTTGTGATCAGCAACCAAGGCAATAATGTGGATATCCG
>NZ_KB850072.1:1814817-1815338 GCF_000369525.1 Acinetobacter higginsii | reverse complement strand
GATGTTGCACAGAATGCCAACAAGGGCTGGAATGTAAAATCAGACAGTAACTTAGCTGCGACACAAGTGAAGCCAACGGATACAGTCGATATTGGTTTAGCTACAGGCGAAACTAATCTTAAATCGACTGCGGTGAATGATGGTAAAGGCACGACCACGATTGATTTTAGTTTAAGCAAGGATTTGAATATTGATACAGTCACTGCGGGTACGGGAACAAATAAAACCGTGCTGAGTCAGACGGGCGTGAATATTGACAATGGAACGACTCAAACGCAACTCGAAGCAGGTAAGGTGGTTGTTAAGAACACAGCGAATACGCTGACTTTAGATGCAGGTAAAGGCACGCTTGAAGGTCTAAGCAATAAAGATATCAGTAGTGCGGACTTTGCCACTCAAGGTCGTGCAGCGACAGAAGAACAATTGAAACAAATCCAGACAGGCTTAACCGACAGTGGCTTTGGTTTAACTGCGGCAGATGGTAATTCAGTTCAGAAGAAACTGGGACAAACGGTGGATGT
>NZ_KB850072.1:556759-1813997 GCF_000369525.1 Acinetobacter higginsii | reverse complement strand
ACGGTGGATGTGGTTGGCGCCGACAGCAACATCACCACGAAGGTGGATCAAGGTAAGCTTGCGATTGAACTCTCCAAAGACTTGGCAGTGAATAGTGTCAACGCAGCAGGAACATTGATCAATAGTAATGGTCTTAGCTTTGTCGATGGCAGTGGCAATGCAATCGCAAATAGCCCAAGTATTAGCAAGAATGGAATCAGTGCAGGCAATCAAAAGATCACCAATGTCGCCAAAGGTGATGTAAATGCGAGTTCGACTGATGCTGTGAATGGCAGTCAATTATTTGCAGTTGGAGATGGCGTGAAAAACATCATTGGTGGCACAACCACTTATGATCCAAACACAGGCACATTTATCAATAACAATATCGGGAACACTGGTGAAAGTACCATCCATGATGCGATTAAATCAGTGAATAATACTGTGCAAACGGTGAGCAAAGGTTGGAATTTAACCACCAATGGGCAAAATTCAAGCCAAGTAAAACCAACAGATACGGTTGATTTTGCAAATAAAGATGGAAATATTAAGGTCAATAATAGCGGCAATAATGTCACAGTTGATTTGGCTAAAGACATTAAGGTGGATAGTGTTCAAGCAGGAAATACCACGCTCAATAACAACGGTCTTACCATTAAAGATGGGCCGAGTGTCACCCAAAGTGGAATTGATGCTGGTAATAAAAAAATTACCAACGTTGCAGAGGGTAGCATCGCTAAGAACAGTAAAGATGCTGTGAATGGTAGTCAATTGCATGACATGTTGGGAGATGGTGCATTTGTTGGCGGCGATGGAAATACCATTACCAATATTGGTGGAACAGGTGCGACCAACATCAATGATGCCATTAGCTCAATTAACCAAAAAGCGGGACAGCATTCTACTGTAGTTGCAGGTCAAAATATGACGGTAACAGAAACTGTAAATAGTTCCGGTGGTAAAGAGTTCAAAGTTGCAACGACTGATGATGTCACTTTTAAAACCGTTACTTCGCAAAAAGTAACTGCGGATAATGTAACCGTTGGTGATGTTCAGATTACTAAAGCAGGTATTAATGCGGGCAACAAAGTTATTAGCAATGTTGCAGATGGAGCAGTCAATAGCACGTCGAAAGAGGCGGTGAATGGTTCACAATTGAATACATCGAACCAATATATTACCAAGTCACTTGGTGGCGGTGCGAAGTATGAAAATGGCAAATTTACTGAACCAACCTACAATGTAAATAATGGATCCTATAACAATGTAGGAGATGCGCTTGGCGCATTGAATCAAGCTAATATTAATATGGGTAATCAAATTAATAACTTGGGTGATCGAATTGAGCAAGTCTTTTATGAAACCAATGGGCGCATTGACAATTTAGAAGAAAAAATGTCTGCGGGTATCGCTGCAAATGCGGCACTGGAACAAGCCCCATATGTAGCTGGTAAAGTTACCTTAGCCGTTGGTGCTGGTTATTATAATAATCAGAATGCAGTAGGTGTGACTCTAAGAAAAACAGCAGACAATGGTCGTTGGTCACTCACCAGCGGTGCTGCGCTTGGCAGTCAAGGTGGGGCATTGGTACGTGTCGGCGTGAGCACTGTGCTTGATTAAAATAATGAACAAAGGGAGAGCTAAACTCTCCCAACATAAATTTATAAGAATTTGGAGCAAGAAATGAGAAAAAATACATTATTGATGATCAGCATGTTGGTGATAGGGTTTTCTTCAATCCAGGCACAAGCCGATGATATGAAACAGGTTCAGCAGGAGGAAGTCACTTTTCCCAATGTCGATAAAAGCTATCTAAAGCAAGTGAAACGTTATGAATATGACAGCGTTGCACGTTTAGATACGGGTTTAACCAAAGATCAAATTCGTCATCTATTGGGAAATCCACAATTTAGTGAAGGGATTTTTTATGTTAAAACATGGAATTATGTACTTGATATCCGTATCCCCAAAACACAAAAATATCAACGTTGTCAGCTAAGAGTTGATTTTGATAAACACTATATTGCCGAAAGACTCTCGTGGAAAGGAGAAGCATGTGAGGGTTTGATTGCATGGGGGGAGAATAATCAATTACCTGAGAAACCTGTCGTTGCTCCTGTAGCTGCAACGAAGGCAGCCAGTATCTTCTTTGCTTTTGATCGCTTTGATGAAACCGCGATTGAGACGGGTACGACCTCGATTGCGGATATTGCTCAAAGAATAAAAGCAGAAAGTTCAAATACTCCGATTATTGTCGCAGGTTTTACCGATCCTTTGGGTAAGTTCGCCTACAACTATCGTTTGTCTTCGCAGCGGGCCAATACAGTTGCGAAGTTATTGGTTGCTCATGGTATTGATGGAAATCGTATTCAAATACAGGCCAATAGTAAAACTGATGTATATCAGCAATGTACAGGCGATCAGCATAATCAACAATTGATCGGTTGTCTTGCACCCAATCGACGTGTCAATGTGAGTTGGTAATTATGGGTTTGGTTAAAGCAATTTTCTTGATTTCTGTTTACACACAGAGACACAAAACATAATGATCGTTAAAAACTTTAATGTTCATTTAAGCAAGGGTGGTTAATTTAAAGATACGGACATAAGCCGTAGCAGCAATACACCTTTCGCCACATTTCCAGATGTGGCTTTTTTTTATCTGATTAAATGATTTGGCGTAAATCGCGAGCCGTTTCTTGTAGTAAAGGTAAAATATGGGCAATTAAATAATCTTTGGTGGTACGCATGGTTGGAGACACGATATTTAAGGCAGCAACAACGGCTGCATTGGAATCATATATAGGTACAGCCACAGCATGCACCCCCAATTCATGTTCTTCACAGGAATAGCACCAGTCTTGTTCTTTGATTTCATGCAGTAATTCTAAAAATTGATCAGTTTCGGTATGGGTATATTTGGTTAGACGTTTTAACGGGTATTTTTCTAACCATCGTTTTTGTTGTTCAGGTGTTAAATGTGCCAGCAGAATTTTGCCAGCAGAAGTCGCATGGGCAGGGAGCCGATTGCCTAAATGTAAGCCATAAGGATTGACCCGATCGGTTTGTTGGTGAGCTGCACTACGGGCAATGGTAATTGCTTCATAACCATCTAAGACCATCACCGAATAAATCAACGAGGTTTGATTGGTTAAAAGATTTAATAAGGGCTGACATATTTTTGGAAGTGTGGAACCATCGAGATAAGCCCCTGAAAATTTTAGAATCTTGGGTGATAAATAATAATAATGTCCATCAAAATCTAAATAGCCTAAGTATTCTAAAGTGAGTAAATGGCGTCGTGCAGCCGCGCGGGTCATGCCTGTTTTTTCAGCGGCGGTACTCATATTCAAGCGATGCCGTTCGGGACCGAAGCATTCTAAAATTGCCAAGCCTTTCGCGATTCCTGCAATAAAGTCTTCATGCCGAATGGTCTTTTTATTTTCGTTATGATGAATCAAACGCGGATTCTTTTCCTGATCATTTTCCATAATTTAGACATCCTTGCTAAAACGGGTTCTTTATAAAAACATTCTAAGCGAAAGATGACTATTTTACTTGGATAATGTTCGATGATCGAACATAAAAAATAATCATCGAACAAAATGCACTTCAACGTCTAGAAGTGAGCGCAGAATTTATCAAGAATGAATAGAAGAAATCCGAACAAAGCACTCGACTTAATTTCATCGGTTTTCAGGATGAAAATACGAGTGATGCATCGTACAGGAAGTAGGTAGATGATTGATAAAAGTACGCTCACATTGACTGAGGCACTGTCACAGATCAAGGATGGCGCAACCATCATGATTGGTGGTTTCGGCACCGCAGGACAACCCGCTGAATTGATTGATGGATTGATCGAACTTGGTATCAAAGACCTTGTCATCGTCAATAACAATGCTGGCAATGGTGATTATGGCTTGGCCAAACTGCTTAAAACAGGGGCAGTACGTAAAATCATCTGTTCTTTCCCACGTCAGTCCGATTCATGGGTATTCGATGAACTGTATCGTGCTGGCAAGATTGAATTGGAACTGGTGCCGCAAGGTAATCTGGCATGCCGTATTCAAGCTGCGGGCATGGGCCTCGGTGCAGTTTTTACCCCAACTGGCTTTGGAACACTCTTGGCGGAAGGTAAAGAAACCCGTCATATCGATGGCAAAGACTATGTACTTGAATATCCAATCAAAGCCGACTTTGCCTTAATCAAAGCACATCAAGGCGATCGCTGGGGCAATCTGGTCTATAACAAATCTGCACGTAACTTTGGCCCAATCATGGCGATGGCAGCGGATGTCACCATTGCACAAGTGTCTGAACTGGTCGAACTCGGTCAGCTTGATCCTGAACACATCATTACCCCTGGGATTTTTGTACAGCATGTGGTCGCTGTTGATACAGCCAATGGCACAGGAGTAGAACAATGAGCTATCAAAAATTAAGCCGTGACCAAATTGCTGAACGTGTCGCACAAGATATTCCTGATGGTGCTTATGTCAATCTCGGCATAGGCCTGCCAACCAAGATTTCCAATTATCTTCCTGCGGATAAAGATGTATTCCTACATTCGGAAAATGGCCTGTTGGCATTCGGTCCACCACCAGCCAAAGGTGAGGAAGACCCTGAACTGATCAATGCGGGTAAAGAATACGTCACCATGCTCACTGGTGGCAGTTTTTTCCATCATGGTGACTCCTTTGCCATGATGCGTGGCGGGCATTTAGATATCGCGGTATTGGGTGCTTTCCAAGTAGCAGCCAATGGTGATCTAGCCAATTGGCATACCGGTGCGGCAGATGCGATTCCTGCGGTGGGTGGTGCGATGGATTTAGCGGTAGGTGCCAAGAAAGTATTTATCACCACCGATCATAATACCAAGCAAGGTGAACCCAAGATTGTTGAAACGCTTTCATATCCAGCAACAGGGTTGAAATGTGTCGATCGTATTTATACCGACCTGTGTGTAATTGATGTGACCGTAGACGGTTTAAAAGTGATTGAGAAAGTGGATGGTTTGAGCTTTGAGGAGTTGCAGGCTTTGACAGGTGCTCAGTTGATTGATGCGACTCAAGGATAATGAATCCCTCCCTTGCGGAACTTTAATCGTTCCTCACCCTTTTTAAAAGGGAGGAGTTCCCCTCTTTGTAAAGAGGGGTTAGGGGAGATTTTTAAGGGAAAAACACATGAAAAACGCTTATATCATTGATGCCATCCGTACCCCATTTGGTCGCTATGCAGGCGGTCTTGCCCCAGTACGTGCTGACGATCTGGGGGCAGTTCCAATCCAAGCACTCATGCAACGTAACCCAACTGTGGATTGGCAACAAGTGGATGATGTGATCTATGGCTGTGCAAATCAAGCGGGTGAAGATAACCGTAATGTGGGACGCATGTCAGCCTTATTGGCAGGTTTACCGTATCAGGTGCCAGCCACCACAGTGAATCGTTTATGTGGTTCATCACTGGATGCCATTGCCATGGCTGCCCGTGCCATTAAAGCCAACGAAGCTGACCTGATTATTGCCGGTGGCGTCGAAAGTATGAGCCGTGCGCCCTATGTGATGGGCAAATCTGACAGCGCCTTTGGACGTAGTCAAAAGATTGAAGATACCACCATGGGCTGGCGTTTTATCAATCCAAAGCTCAAAGAAATGTATGGCGTGGACACCATGCCACAAACCGCGGAAAATGTGGCGGAACAATTCAACATTAATCGTGCCGATCAAGACCAGTTTGCCCTCAATAGCCAACAACGTACTGCAACCGCACAAGCCAAAGGCTTCTTCGCCAACGAAATCATTCCTGTGACGATTCCACAGCGTAAGGGTGATGCACTTGTGGTGGATACGGATGAGCATCCACGTGCATCAACCACATTGGAAGCATTAACCAAACTCAAGGGTGTAGTAAAAGCCGAAGGGACGGTCACGGCAGGTAATGCCTCTGGGATTAATGATGGTGCAGCAGCGGTGTTGATTGCTTCGGATGAAGCAGTGGAAAAATATCAGCTCAAGCCACGCGCCAAAATTATTGCTGCGACTACCGTTGGTGTTGAACCAAGAATTATGGGCTTTGCACCTGCACCTGCGATCAAGAAACTGCTGAAACAAGCCAATCTCTCTTTAGCGCAGATGGATGTGATTGAACTAAACGAAGCTTTTGCAGCGCAAGCTTTAGCAGTGACTCGCGATTTAGGTTTGGCTGATGACGACGCACGAGTCAACCCGAATGGTGGCGCAATTGCCTTGGGTCATCCTTTGGGTGCTTCAGGTGCGCGTCTAGTCACCACCGCCTTAAACCAGCTTGAACAAATCAAAGGTCAGTATGCCTTGTGTTCGATGTGTATTGGTGTTGGTCAAGGCATCGCCTTGATTATTCAACGTGTTGAGTGAGGTCTGTCATGAGCCAGTTATACGCCAGCTTATTTTATCAGCCTGAAGTCACGGCCATTTTTAGTGACCAAGCTTTATTGAAATATATGATCCAGACTGAAGTGGCTTTAGCCAAAGCTCAGGCACAGGTCAAAGTGATTCCTGATTCTGCCGCCAGCATCATAGAGCAGGTGGGTCAAAATGCTGTAGCGCAAATCGATCTAGATGCACTGGCTACAGCAGCAGGGTTGGCAGGTAATGTTGCGATTCCATTGGTCAAACAATTCACCGCTTTGGTGAAACAGCAGGATGAAGATGCTTCACGCTATGTGCATTGGGGCGCGACCAGTCAGGATATTATTGATACAGCAACGATTTTACAGTGCCGTGATGCCTTGGTTTTGATCGAAAAGCAACTGCACCAGGCATATCAAATTTGCTTAAAGCAAGCGCAGCAATATTGCGATCAGGTCATGATTGGGCGGACGTGGTTACAGCAAGCTTTGCCGATTACTTTAGGACATAAATTTGCCCGTTGGGCAGCAGCCTTGAAACGTGATCTTGATCGCTTACAGGCAATGAAAACTCGCGTATTGACTGCACAACTCGGTGGTGCAGCAGGCTCACTGGCATCTTTACAAGATCAAGGTTCAGCGGTGGTCGAAGCTTTTGCAGCACAACTCAAGTTAACAGCGCCTGAATGTACATGGCATGGCGAGCGCGACCGTATGGTTGAGATTGCCAGTACCCTTGCTTTGATTGTTGGCAATGTTGGCAAGATGGCGAAAGACTGGTCATTGCTGATGCAAACTGAAATCGCAGAAGTTTTTGAACCCGTAGCAAAAGGGCGTGGTGGTTCATCGACTATGCCACATAAGCATAATCCTGTGGCAGCAGCTTCAATTCTTGCCGCAGCCAATCGTGTACCTGCCTTAATGGCGAGCGTCTATCAAAGCATGGTGCAAGAACATGAGAGAGCTTTAGGCGCTTGGCATGCAGAATGGTTGGCAATCCCAGAAATTTTCCAGTTATGTGCGGGTGCTTTAGAACGTAGTTGTGATGTGCTCGAACATATGCAAGTCAATGCAGAGGCGATGCAACGCAATCTTGAATGTACACAGGGTTTGATCATGGCCGAAGCGGTGATGATGGCGTTGGCACCAAAGCTTGGCCGTTTGAACGCACATCATCTGGTTGAGCAGGCTTGCCAACAAGCAGTTGCTCAACAGCAACATCTAAAAATCATTTTGTCAGCGATGGATGAAGTCAACACTCATTTTAATGATCAGGCTTTGGATGAGTTGTTCCAGCCAGCAACTTACCTCGGCAATATTCAGGCGCAAATTGATGCCGTGCTACACGCAGCAAAAGGAGAGTAAGCACATGATCACGCATATCAATAATCGTCAAGGATATCCAGTTGCAGTTCAAGTGCAAGGTCTAAAAGATGCGCCAGTCATCATGTTCTCCAACTCTTTGGGAACCGACTACGGTATGTGGCAGGCCCAAGTTGCAGCTTTGGCTGATCATTATCAAGTTATTAGCTATGACACACGTGGGCATGGTGCAAGCGCAGTCATTGCCAATAGTACATTGCAAAATCTAGTTGAAGATGTGGTCGATATTCTGGATGCCTTAGCCATTGAAAAAGTTCATTTCTGTGGCATTTCAATGGGAGGGATTACTGCATTGGCTTTAGCCATCTATCATGCTGAACGTTGTCACAGCATTACTGTTGCAAATTCCGCAGCAAAAATTGGCACTGCCGAAGCATGGAATACCCGTGCGGAGAGTGTTGAACAAAACGGTTTGGCTGAAATTGTAAAAACCACGCATACACGTTGGTTTAGTGAACATTTTGATTATGCGCATGATGTGCTGGCACAAAAGACCATTCAAAGTCTTGCAGTGACACCTGCACAAGGTTATGCCAATGCGTGTCGTGCTTTAGCTGATGCTGATGTTCGGGCGCAATTTGGTCAGATTCAAATTCCCACTTTAATTATCGCAGGGCAATACGATCCTGTCACAACGGTTCAAGATGCAGAGTTTATGCATCATCACATTGCAAACAGTCAGCTTGAAATTTTGCTGGCTTCACATTTATCGAATATTGAGCAACCACAAGTATTTACTCAGGAACTGACAAAGTTTATCCAAAGAATATAAACACTTAGGTTTGTTAAAAGGATTTCGCCTCAAGGAGACTACTATGGCGTTTCAGGATTACGCTGCAAAAAATAACAGCATGGATGCACAGGAATTAATTGATAATGCGCCGATTAGCAAGTATCAATGGATGATTGCAATCATCTGTTTTTTAATTGTTTTTTTTGATG
This sequence comes from Acinetobacter higginsii, assembly GCF_000369525.1. Lineage (GTDB taxonomy): Bacteria > Pseudomonadota > Gammaproteobacteria > Pseudomonadales > Moraxellaceae > Acinetobacter > Acinetobacter higginsii. The sequence goes on along the minus strand of NZ_KB850072.1, from coordinate 1,805,305 downwards.
GTGTGGATACTGCTGCAATGGGTTTTATTGCACCAGCCCTCACACAGGACTGGGGCATTGACCGCTCCCAGTTAGGACCAGTGATGAGTGCCGCTTTGGGCGGTATGATTATTGGAGCTTTAGTCTCGGGACCAACTGCTGACCGTTTTGGCCGTAAGATCGTTTTGACAGTGGCCATGCTGATTTTTGGTGGTTTTACCTTTGCTTCTGCCTATGCATCAGGTCTAGATCAATTGGTGGTATTACGCTTTTTAACAGGTATTGGTTTGGGTGCAGCCATGCCGAATGCAACAACCTTGTTCTCGGAATATTGCCCGAAACGCGTACGCTCTATTTTAGTGGTGTGTATGTTCTGCGGTTTTAACCTAGGGATGGCGATTGGTGGCTTTATCAGTAGTTGGCTTATTCCTGCTTTTGGTTGGCACAGCTTATTCCTGTTTGGTGGAATTATTCCTTTGATATTGATGCTTCTGGTGATTGTGTTCTTGCCGGAGTCTTATCGCTTCCTGATTGTAAAAAATAAGAGCCCTGAAAAAGTACGTAAAATTTTAAACCATATTGCCCCTTCGCAAGTCCAAGGTATTACCCAGTTTCATATTCCTGAAGAAGAATCCAATGTTGCACCAAAAGGCAATGTATTCAAGATGTTGTTTTCCCGGAAATATGCCAAAGGTACGGTTTTATTGTGGCTCACCTATTTTATGGGTTTGGTCATCATTTATCTATTGACCAGTTGGTTACCGACTTTGATGCGTGAAACCGGTGCGAGCATGGAGCGTGCGGCATTTATCGGCGGATTGTTCCAGTTTGGTGGTGTACTCAGTGCATTGGTGATTGGCTGGGCAATGGATAAATTCAATCCAAACCGAGTATTGGCAGTGTTCTATGTCGTTGCAGGTGTTTTCGCTGTAGCCGTTGGTCAAAGCCTGAATAGCCCGACCTTATTGGCCATTCTAGTGCTTTGTGCCGGTGTTGCGATCAATGGTGCCCAGTCTTCCATGCCTGCATTAAGTGCTCGTTTCTACCCAACTCAATGTCGTGCAACAGGGATTGCATGGATGATGGGAATTGGACGTTTTGGTGCGGTATTTGGTGCATGGATCGGGGCGATCCTGCTTGGAAATAACTGGTCATTTACCGCCATTCTGAGCCTGCTAATGATTCCTGCCGCCGCAGCCGCAGTCGCCATTTTTGTTAAATCTATCGTTGCCCATACCGATGCAACCTAATCGAGGAAAAAGTCAATGAATGATGAGCAGCGTTATCAACAGGGACTGAAAGTTCGTACCGAAGTACTGGGCGAAAAACATGTCGGCCGCTCTTTAGAGAACCTGAATGATTTCAATCAGGACTTCCAGAATTTTATTAGTCGCTTCGCTTGGGGGGAAGTGTGGTCACGTGAAGGTTTACCACGCCATACCCGCAGTCTGGTCACTATTGCCATCTTATTGGCTTTGGGGCGAGAAGATGAACTGAGAATGCATTTGCGTGCTTGCTTCAACAATGGTGTCACTAAGGATGAACTGAAAGAACTGATCTTGCATAGTTCTTTATATGCAGGTTTGCCAGCAGCAAATGCAGCCATGCATATGGCCGAAGAAGTCTTTAAGGAACTTGGCATCGACGTGCAGCCCATTGCAGCACAACTACAGGATTAAGGAGACTGGTATGTTAAAGCATACATTAGGTGCATACCCACAACGTAATACCGATGATCATCCGCCAGCATATACACCCGGTTATAAGACCAGTGTATTACGCTCGCCAAAGAATGCATTGATCTCAATTAATGAAACCTTGACTGAAGTCACTTCACCGCATTTTTCACCGAGTATTTTTGGTCCTAAAGATAATGACTTGATCCTGAACTATGCCAAAGAAGGTCTACCTGTGGGTGAACGTATCATTGTGCATGGTTATGTGCGTGATCAGTTTGGTCGTCCTGTGAAAAATGCCTTATTAGAAGTGTGGCAAGCCAATGCATCAGGTCGTTATCGTCATCCAAATGACAAATTTATTGGTGCAATGGACCCTAATTTCGGTGGTTGTGGCCGTACCTTAACCGATGAAAATGGTTTTTATATTTTCCGTACCATTAAACCAGGTCCGTATCCGTGGCGCAACAGGATTAATGAGTGGCGCCCAGCGCATATTCATTTCTCCTTAATCGCAGATGGTTGGGCACAGCGTCTGATTTCGCAGTTCTATTTTGAAGGCGATACCTTGATTGATACGTGCCCGATTTTAAAAACTATTCCATCTGAAGATCAGCGTCGTGCTTTGATCGCACTGGAAGATAAAAACAACTTCATTGAAGCAGACAGTCGTTGTTACCGCTTTGATATTCATCTTCGTGGTCGTCGTGCGACTTATTTTGAAAATGATTTGACTTAAGGGAGACCAACGATGAATGCATGGAATTTTCAGGAATTAAAGGAAACCCCATCACAAACGGGTGGTCCTTATGTACATATCGGTTTACTACCGCAACAAGCCAATATTGAAGTATTTGAGCATAATTTCAATCATCAGTTAGTCAATGAGCAAACGCAGGGGCAACGTATTCGTCTGGAAGGTCAAGTCTTTGACGGGCTGGGTTTGCCATTAAGAGATGTATTGCTGGAAATCTGGCAGGCGGATGCCAATGGTGTTTATCCAAGTCAGGCAGATACTCAAGGTAAAACTGCCGATCCACATTTTCTGGGATGGGGCCGTACAGGAGCCAATTTTGAAACAGGCTTCTGGAGCTTTAATACGGTAAAACCGGGTGCTGTTGCTGGGCGTAAAGGTTCAATTCAAGCACCACATATTGCTGTCGCAGTTTTTGCCCGCGGTATAAATATTGGTTTGCATACCCGTATTTATTTTGAAGATGAAGTGGACGCCAATACCAATGATCCTGTTTTAAACAGCATTGAATGGGCAGTACGTCGTCAGACTTTAATCGCCAAACGCAGTGAAGTGGATGGTGAAGTGATTTATCGCTTTGATATTCGCATTCAGGGTGATGATGAAACTGTGTTCTTTGATATTTAGATATTTCTTTAAATGTCTTCGTTTCAGGGATGGGCTGATTATGGAACCACTTATATCCTGAAATTGAAAATACTCCTCACTTTTGATCGGTGAGGAGCAATCAAAAAATGAAATGAGAACTCGGCAAGACGTCGCAGAGTTGCAAAAAATTTATTAAGGACGATACCGATGAAAATGAAAATACTGGCAGCAGTGATGCTGCTTGTTAGCCCCTTATTGATGGTTCAAAGCGTACAAGCGCAAGATCATAAGCAAAAGCAGGTTGAGTTAGCTGAACTGGCAAAGCTGCCTGTGAAAACTATTGTGCCCATTACTGCCAAAACCAGAGAGCAGGCGATTGCTCAGGCAAAAGTGATTGCAGCGAATGCCGATGCAGATCTCGCGGAGTTTCGGATTGATTTACTGAACTTTGCCAATGATACAAAGCAAGTGATTGCATTGGGGCATGAATTAAAACAGATTCTCGGCGCTAAGCCGATGATTGCCACCATTCGTACGCATAACGAAGGCGGGCAATTAACAATTAGCGATGCAGATTATGGTAAGACCTATCAAGCGTATTTACAGCAGCCATTTATGGACATGCTCGATGTGGAAATGTTCCGTGATCAGCAGATTGTGGAGAATACAGTCAAATTGGCGCATGCGAAAAAAGTGCTGATCGTCATGTCGAATCATGATTTTCAAAAAACACCACCTGAGGCCGAAATCATCAAACGTTTACTTAAACAGGATGAGTTAGGTGCCGATATACTTAAAATTGCAGTCATGCCGCAAAACAAACAAGACGTATTTACTCTCATGAATGCGACATTGAAAGTGAGTCAACAGTCTAAAAAACCATTACTGACCATGTCGATGGGCAAACTTGGCACGATTTCCCGCATCGCCACGGCCAATATGGGGGGGAGCTTTAGCTTTGGCATGATTGGTGAAGCATCGGCACCCGGCCAGATTGATGTGACCCAACTGAAACAGTTTTTAAAAACAGTGCAACCAACACAATAATTTAAAAAGGATTTTTAGATATGAAAACAATTTACTTACGTTTAAGTACTTTAGCCATCGCTATGGCAGTTTCGAGTTGGGCGGCAGCAGAAACTTATATCGTAGATCGTTATCAGGATGATGCTGATAAAGGTTCTTTGCGCTGGGCAATTGAACAAGCCAACAGCAAGCCGACTGAAGCCAGCGAGATTCTGATTCAGGCAGTAGGTAAAGCGCCTTATGCCATTAAGGTGAATAGTCCATTACCTGAGATCAAAGCGCCTGTAAAAATCATTGGGACGCAATGGGCAAAAACAGGTGAGTTTATTGCAGTCGATGGATCGAACTATATTAAAGGAACTGGTGTTGAAGCCTGTCCTGGTGCAGTTGAAGGGCAATTCGGGACCAATGTTCGGACTACGACTTTACCGGGCATCGTATTACGCGACATCAATGGGGTGACCATTCAAGGCTTGGAAATTCGTCATTTCTGTATTGGTATCTTGATGAACCGTGCCAGCAATAACCTGATTCAAAATAACCGTATCATGCATAACTACGGCGGTGCTGGTGTGATGCTGACGGGTGATGATGGCAAGGGCAATCCAACAGCGACCACCACCAATAACAACAAAGTATTGAGCAACTATTTTCAGGACAATGGTGACGGGCTTGAACTGACTCGTGGCGCAGCATTTAACTTAGTTGCCAATAACCATTTTATTTCTACAGCAGCAAATCCTGAACCATCACAAGGGATTGAAATTCTGTGGGGTAATGACAATGCGGTTGTCGGCAATAAATTTGAAAACTATTCAGATGGCTTACAGATCAACTGGGGCAAGCGCAACTACATTGCCTATAACGAACTGACTAACAACTCCAATGGTTTTAACCTGACCGGTGATGGCAACATTTTTGACAGCAATAAAGTACATGGCAATCGGGTCGGCATCGCGATCCGTTCTGAAAAAGATGCCAATGCACATATTACCCTGACCAAAAACTTAATCTGGAATAACGGCAAAGACATTAAACGTTGTGAGGCGGGTGGAAGTTGCGTACCGAATCAACGTGTCGGCGCGATTATCTTTGATATTCCAGGACTGGAGCATGCACATTTTGTGGGTTCACGTGGTCATGGCGTCAAGATTGATCCTGCCAACTTGCAAAAGACCTGCAACAAACCAGATGAGCAAGGCTGTAATGCACAACCGAATCAGAATATTCAGGCACCGAAATTAACCTTGTCCAAAGGACAAATTGCGGTCGAAGTCAAAGGTCAGCCGAACCAACGTTATCAGGTCGAGTTTTTTGGCAACTCATCAGCACAGTCAAATGAAGCAGAGCTTTATTTAGGTTCAGCGGTGGCTGCAACCAATGCACAAGGAACTGCAACGCTGACTTGGAAACCAACAGCACAAGCTGCTTCAGTGACCGCAAATATTACGGATCGTTTGGGTGCAACGTCTGAACTCAGTTCAGCTGTGAAACTGAAATAAACGGCAAGGAGGCCGAATATGAAGTCGAATGCATTATTGCTCAAAATGAGCTGTCTGGTAGTGGCGGTATGTGCTGCTCAATCTAGTTTTGCGGATCAGCCATGGTCACAGGACCGCCAATGGTTACTCGGTGATTGGAATGGTCAGCGTCAGCAACTGGAAAAAGAGGGCTATAAATTTAACCTCAATGTCATGAACCAGACAGCAACAGTGCTGGACGGTCTGGAACATCATCCCACCAAAAATGCCAATCAGGTGGCATTAGGCGCAAATTTTGATTTGGCTAAAATTGCTGGATTACCCAACACGACAGCCGCTCTAACCGTGACCAAACGAGATGGACGTAATATTGCCAGCAATATAGGCATGAACGGTAGTCCAACGGAAATCTATGGGCGCGGTAATATCTGGCGCTTGACGCAAGCATGGATTAAAACAGGATTTCTGGATAATACCCTGCAGTTTAAGCTTGGGCGTATGGGAATGTCTGAGGACTTTAATGGCTCACACTGTAATTTCCAGAGTCTAATTTTATGTGGTGGCCAAGTGGGCAAGAGTCAGGGCGATGTCTGGTATAACGGTCCGGTGAGTGGTTGGGCTGCAAATATTAAATACCAGTTTATGCCTGAATGGACGTTTGGTGTGGGCGTTTATGAAAATAATCCCGAAAATACTGAAGTGAAGGACAATGCCAATTTCAACCTGTCTACGGATCGGGCAAAAGGTGTCTTGATTCCAGTCGAATTGGCTTGGAAAACCAAGAAATTGAATGGTTTGGCGGGCGAGTATAAAGTTGGCGGTTTTTGGAGTAGTCATGACTATGATCGGGTTGATGCACAAGCAGGACAAGATCCAAAGTCGGCAATCTGGCTGAATACCCAGCAACAGTTGAGCAGCAATACCACAGATTCAAAGGGTGGTTTATATGGCGCAGTGAATCTGGTCTGGAACAATGATAAAACCGCCAATATTTCTGATACCCAGCAAATCGCCTTCTGGTACAAGGGAGCCTTGCCATCACGACCAACCGACCAGATCGGTTTTGGGGTGGGCCGTTATAAATTTAATGATCAGGTGCCAGCCAATCGCGATCGTGATGATGAGATGAATGTTGAACTGAACTATGTTTACAACTATTCCCCAGCCGTAATGTTACGTCCCAATATCCAGTATGTTTATCAGCCACGGGGCATTCCATCTCGTGATAATGTCTGGGTAGCTGGTATTTCAGTTGGGCTGAATTTCTAATACAGGAGTATGACAGATGTCTGAATCTTCAAGCTCACATACCATACTGAAAATATGGTGCTTTATTTTAGCGTTGGTTTTATTGCTTACAGGACTGTTTTTTACAGTCGGTGGCGTAAAGCTGGCGACCTTAGGCGGATCATGGTATTTCGTGATCTCGGGTGTACTCACACTCATCTCTGCTGTTTTTATTTTTAAGAAAAAAGCATTGGGCGTATGGTTATTCAGTCTGGTTTTTGCAGGAACGATCATCTGGTCATTGATTGATGCAGGTTGGGAGTTCTGGCCTTTATTTTCAAGACTGATGTTTCCAGCAGGCTTATTTGCCGCGCTGATGTTTACTTTACCTGCCATCCGTCGTTATCAATTTCAACCGAGCACAGATTTACCTGCTTATGGTCTAGGTATATTGACGGTTATTGGTATGGTGATTGGTCTCTATCAGATGTTCCAACCTCATCCAACCGTGACGGCTTCTGGTGAGGTATTACCACTGATTCCTGTAAAAACGGATATGAAGCAGACCAACTGGGCGCATTATGGTCAGGATTCAGGAGGGAGCCGTTTTGCTGCACTGGATCAGATCACAAGGGACAATGTACATCAATTAAAAGAGGTTTGGCGTTTTCGGACGGGTGATTTCACCACAGGTTCGGGAAATGGTGCAGAAGATCAAATGACGCCGCTACAAGTGGGCAATAAGATTTTCCTATGTACTCCGCATAATAATATTTTCGCGTTGGAAGCAGACTCAGGTAAACAACTCTGGAAAGCCGAAGTCAACTCGAAGTCAGATGCATGGGAGCGATGTAGAGGGGTTGCTTATTTTGATTCTACCCAAGCCTTGGTTCAGCCGACTCTGGCTGGAGCGACACAGGTAAAAGCGGTGGCAAATAATACTTCATGCTTACGTCGAGTCTATACCAATACACCGGACGGTCGCTTAATTGCAGTCAATGCAGACACGGGCGAACGTTGTAAAGACTTTGGTGTGGAAGGTACGGTTGACCTACTCAAAGGTTTAGGTGAGGGCACAACAGCACCACGTTTTGAGGTGACTTCTGCGCCAACTATTGCGGGTACGGTAATTGTGGTGGGTAGCCGTATTGCCGATAACTTTGCTGCCGATATGCCGGGTGGTGTAATTCGTGCATACGATGTCATTACAGGTGAATTACGTTGGGCTTTTGATCCTCGCAACCCTGATCCAAACTATGTGTTGAAGGATGGAGAAACCTATAAACGTAGTTCAGCAAACTCATGGGCAGCGATGTCTTATGATCCTCAGATGAACACGGTATTTTTGCCAATGGGCAGCTCATCGGTCGATGTATGGGGTGGTAATCGTCAACCATTGGACCACAAATACAACTCATCCGTTCTGGCTTTGGATGCAACCACTGGCAAGGAAAAGTGGGTCTATCAGACCGTTCATAATGACCTATGGGATTTTGACTTACCAATGCAGCCAAGCTTGGTGGATTTCCCAATGCAAGATGGTAGCAATAAACCCGCTGTGGTGATTGGTACTAAATCAGGCCAGTTCTTTGTATTGGATCGTGTAACGGGCCAACCACTGACCAAAGTGATTGAGCAGCCAGTTAAACCTGCCGATATCAAAGGTGAGCAATATAGCCCAACTCAACCACGTTCGGTGGAAATGCCGCAAATTGGCAATCAAACCTTAACTGAATCGGATATGTGGGGTGCTACGCCATTTGACCAGTTGATGTGCCGAATTAACTTTAAATCGATGCGTTATGAAGGTTTATTCACTGCACCGGGCACGGATAAATCATTGAGCTTCCCGGGTTCTCTAGGCGGTATGAACTGGGGCAGTATTGCCTTTGATCCAAGCCATCAATATATGTTCGTCAATGACATGCGTTTAGGACTGTGGATTCAATTGATTGAACAAACGCCAGAAGACTTGGCTGTTCAAGCCAATGGCGGAGAGAAAGTCAATACCGGGATGGGTGCAGTGCCGATGAAGGGTACACCCTATAAAGTCAACAAAGATCGTTTCTGGTCAAAGTTGAATATCCCATGCCAAAAACCACCGTATGGCACTATGACCGCAATTGATATGAAAACCCGTCAAATTGCTTGGCAGGTTCCAATGGGAACCGTGCAAGATACGGGCCCGATGGGCATCAAAATGGGGCTTAAAGCACCGATTGGAATGCCAACCATTGGTGGGCCAATGGCAACTCAAGGTGGGGTGGTATTCTTTGCTGCGACGCAAGACTATTACTTACGTGCATTAGATTCATCTTCTGGTAAGGAGTTGTGGAAAGCGCGTTTACCTGTAGGCAGCCAAGCGACACCGATTAGCTATGTGTCTCCAAAAAATGGCAAGCAGTATGTGCTGATTACCGCGGGCGGTGCACGTCAATCGCCTGATCATGGTGATTATGTGATTGCATATAGCTTGAACTAAGTTCTTTTAAGTTTTTAAGATAAAAACGGTGACCCTTGTGGTTGCCGTTTTTTTTATTTCAATCTGAACCTTATAGCTTATTGATGATGTTTGTGGTCTAAGCACAAAAATTGGCATATTCATTGCTTAATTTATGATATCTGGTCTGACCAGTCAGACAATGCGTTAAATTGGAGCAGCGATGCAACTTGAAACATTCAATCAGCTCGATTCAGGTGAGGCCCAACGGGTCTTGCAAGGTTGTGTGCACATTCCAACTTGGATTTCTGAACTGCTACAGCAACGTCCTTACAGCTCTAAAGAACAGCTTTATCAAACTGCGCTTGCACAAGCTCAAACCTGGCAATGGCCTGAAATTTCTGCGGCCTTGGCGCAACATCCACGTATAGGCGAGAAAAAAGCGGCAGCGGTGTTGTCTGAAAAAGAGCAGCAGTTTTCTCAGCAAGAACAAGGGCAGATCCAAACCGATGCAGTGCTGCAACTGGCACTTTATCAGGGCAATTTAGATTATGAGCACAAATTTGGGCATATCTATCTGATTCGTGCAGCAGGTCGTTCAGGGCAACAGATACTGTCTGAGCTGCAACGCAGACTCAAAAACACAGCAGAACAAGAGCAAGCCGAAGTGAAGCAGCAATTAGGGGAAATTGCACTGCTTCGTTTAAATCAGGAGATTCAATAATGGCGGGTATCAGCACACATATTTTAAATGCATCACTGGGTCAGCCTGCGTCAAAGGTTCTGGTGAAATTATTGCAGCAAGTGGATCAAGGCTATGTGTTATTAGATCAACAAGTTACCGATACCGATGGTCGTATTAAAACATTCAACATCGATGTATTTGTGCAGAGCAATTACCAATTAATTTTTGAAGTTGCCGATTATTTTCAAGCTTTGAATACCGACAGTTTTTATCCACGTGTGTGTATTGATTTTAAGGTAGCCGATATTCAACAGCACTATCACGTGCCGTTATTAATCAGTCCGTTTTCATATTCAACCTATCGTGGCAGCTAAACCAACTCAAGCAATGTGGACATTATGAATTTAATTTGAGGAATTAACCCATGCAGCAAGACAACTTAGACCGTGAGGCTCACGGATCAGCAGAACATCAGTATTTAGGCATGAACAAAAACCTCATTTATGGTTTGCAGCATGTCTTAACCATGTATGGCGGCATCATTGCACCACCGTTAATTATTGGCGCTGCGGCAGGTTTGCAAGCCTCTGAAATTGGATTGTTGGTGGCGGCTGCATTATTTGTTGGGGGAATTGCCACAGTTTTGCAAACCGTTGGTTTCAAGCATTTTGGTGCGAAGTTGCCGATTGTTCAGGGTGTATCTTTTGCAGGGGTCGCCACCATTCTTGCTATTGTGACCACAGGTGGTGGCTTAGCTTCGGCGTTTGGCGCTGTGATTGTGGCGTCGATTATTGGCCTGTTGCTCACCCCATTTTTCGCAAAAATTATCCGTTTCTTTCCACCCGTGGTGACGGGTTGTGTGATTACCATGATCGGTATTTCGCTGACACCTGTGGCAATCCGCTGGATTATGGGCGGCAACCCAAAAGCTGAAAACTGGGGGGATCCAGCCAATGTCGGTTTGGCATTAATGACCTTAGCGATTGTGATTATTTTTAGTATGTTACGCAGTCAAATCTTGCGACGGCTTGCGATTTTGATTGCGATTGTGTTGGGAACAATACTGGCTTATTTTGCAGGATTCACTGATTTTTCTAATGTGGGTTCAGGCTCTATCTTTGCTTTGCCGAGCTTTTTCCACTTCGGTTCTCCTGTCTTTGAGTTTTCTGCCATTCTTTCCATGGTGATTGTGACATTGGTGGTGATGACGGAAACCACCGCAGATATTATTGCGATTGGTGAAATCGTAGGCAGCAAAGTTGATTCCAAACGTATTGGAGATGGATTACGTGCTGACATGTTATCCAGTGCAATCTCACCGATCTTCGGCTCATTTATGCAAACGGCATTTGCACAGAATGTTGGACTGGTTGCGATAACCGGCATTAAGAGCCGATTCGTAGTGGCAACTGCTGGAGGAATTCTGATTGTTTTAGGTTTGCTGCCGATTGTGGGGCGTTTAGTCGCATCCATTCCGATGCCGGTATTAGGCGGAGCGGGGATTGTCCTGTTTGGAACGGTCGCTGCCAGTGGAATTCGCACTTTAGCGAAAGTGGATTATAACGAGCATAAGAACCTGATTATAGTCGCAACCTCATTGGCGATTGGCATGATTCCGATTGTAAATCATGAGTTTTATGCACAATTCCCTGTTTCTGTGCAGATGTTATTACACTCTGGGATCAGTTCGACCTGTATTACCGCAATTCTACTCAACATCATTTTCAATCATCTTCCATTCACTAAAAAATCAGTGGAAGTGGCAAGCTTGCCCTTAAATTCAGGGCATTGATCATCACGGATTCAGGCTTGAATGTTCAAACTGAATCCTGCTTTTTACCTGCACATCGTTAAAAGTCGCTTATTCAATTTTGAATAGGTCTGGGGGAGTTGTGGCTTTAAAAAGTGTAAAGCACGATTTTTAAAGTATCAGCAAGTCAGTTTTAAACGTTTTAAATCAATTTTTAGATCAAAGATCTAGGGGATAACGATGCAAAAAATTCACTTAACATCGGTTGCTTTCGCAGTCGCTATGGGTACAACACTACCTGCGTGGGCTGCTGATACCAGCTTAAATGCTTTATTTAATCTGCAACAAGATTGTCAGCGTCAGGACAATTCAATTGAATCGATTTCCGCTGTATTTGCCTGTGGTAGTGTGCATGGCGTGGTCAAGTCTACGTATTATTCACTCAATAATGGTTATTTTGTGAATAATTTAAATCAAGATACCACGGTGATTGGCGGCTATATCAAATATGAAACAGCGCCTTTTTATGGGGTGCAGGCAGGAATTGGCTATGATATTCAGCGTCGTTTAGATGAAAAAAACAAAAATGATGAAGTCTCTGAATTAAAAGAAGATCGTGATGGTTTAGCAGAAGCTTATCTGACATGGAAAAATGATTTGGCTCGGGTGACCGTCGGGAATCAACGTCTCAATTTGCCGTTTATGGGGGATTATGCGGACCGCCGTGTTTTGATGTTCTTATATCAAGCTGCGGATGTACAGATCGGGAATAACAATAATTTTCTGCGCCTAACCAAAGTGAATAAATATAAAAGTTATGCGGAAGATGAGTTCACCAAAAGCTCACGTCAAAATTCAAACTTGGAAACCGATGGAGTTTGGTCGATTGGTGCTGGGAAACGCTTTGCACTAGCGGATGATAAGACCCTGAAAACACAACTGTGGTATCAGGATTATGATGATTATCTGCGTTTGATCTATACCCAAGCGGATCTGGCATTTCCAAAATTGAATTATGCTCCTGAGTTTTCACTGCAATATATGTCTGGCAAGGATCAGGGCAAGGCACTTGCAGGTGAGGTCAATAGTCAGGTTTGGGGTGTCCAAGCTGCGTTGAAAGTTTTACCCGCTGCCACTTTGAAGCTGGCCTATAACTATATTAAGCCCGATCAAAACAGCTATTTAAATGGTGCGCTGCTTATGCCTTATGCCAGTCAGACCTCGTCTGGTGAAATTTTTGCACAACCTTTTTTTACCAGTACCCAAGATTTAGGTGCGGGCAATGCCTTGATGGTGTCTTTGGAGGGCAAACTGACAGATCAAGTGATTGCAGGAGCACGTTATTCATTTATGGATTTAAAAGAGGCTGAAAATGTCGCCAGTCGAAACCAATCTGAATACATGCTGTTCGGCATTTATAACTTCACGGGTGCTTTGAAAGGTTTTAGTGTCAGTAATTTTGCAGGGATTCAGACTTCTCCGCGCTATGACAAGAATTTTTTACAAAACCGTTTTGCACTGAGCTACAAATTTTAAAGGACGAGGCAATGACAATGATGGCCAGCTTAAATAGCCGTTCAAGAATCTGGATTAAACAACCACTTGCAATTTATACCGCGAATCAACTCGATGCGAGTAATGGCTTGGTGATTGAAAATAATAAAATCATCGAGGTTTTGGCAAAGGATCAGCAACCGAGTCTGCCATGTGATGACATATTCGATGCCAATGACTTGGTGGTGATTCCTGGGTTGGTGAATAGCCACCATCATTTTTATCAAACCTTGACTCGGGCTTGGGCACCTGTGGTTAATCTACCTTTATTTCCATGGTTGGTTAATCTGTACCCGGTATGGGCACGTCTAAATCCAGAACAGTTACATGTGGCGACTCAAGTGGCTTTGGCCGAGTTGTTGTTATCGGGCTGTACCTTTGCTGCGGATCATCATTATTTATTCCCGCAACAATTGACCGATGCGATTGATATTCAAGTCAATGCCGCACAGCAATTGGGAATGCGGGTGATGTTAACCCGTGGTTCGATGAGTCTCGGACAAGAACAGGGTGGTTTACCGCCACAGCATACTGTGCAAAGTATGGAGGTCATTTTAAGGGACAGTGAACGCTTGGTGCAGACATATCATCAACGGGGGGATAATGGCATGGTCAATATTGCTTTGGCTCCATGCTCCCCCTTTTCGGTCACACAGGAGATTATGCGAGAAAGTGCGCAACTTGCTCAGACACTGGATGTTCGATTGCATACACACCTTGCAGAAACCTTGGATGAGGAAAGCTTCTGTCTGGAAAAGTTTGGCATGCGTACGGTGGATTATTTAGAACACGTGGGTTGGCTGAATGAACGGACTTGGTTGGCACACGGTATTCATTTTAATGCGGATGAAATTCAGCGTTTAGGGCAGGCGGGTGTAGGGATTTGTCATTGTCCCCATTCCAATATGCGCCTCGCCTCAGGGATTTGTCCAACCCTCGATTTAATGCAGGCAGGTGCCAAGGTCGGTTTAGGAGTTGATGGTTCTGCCTCTGGAGATGCTTCAAATTTAATTCTGGAAGTTCGTCAGGCCATGTATTTACAGCGTTTAAAATACGGTGCCGAAAGGATTACCCCTGAGTTGGCCTTGCATTGGGGAACCCATGGTTCTGCGCAACTATTAGGGCGTGGACAGCATTTAGGACAATTTGCACCTGATTATCAGGCCGATTTAGCCTGTTATAAACTCGATGAATTGAAATTCTCAGGTAGTCATGACCCGATTGCAGCCTTACTCTTGTGTGGTGCAGATAAAGCAGAACATGTGATGGTTGCAGGTCAGTGGCAAGTCAAACATGGCGAGATTCAGGGGCTTGATTTAGAGGAACTGAAAGCAAAACATCGTGCCGCAGCAAAAGCCTTATTGGCGGCTTAAGCAGCCTTTTAACAATGACAAGGGTGCAACAACGGACTAAGCTCAGTTGCTACTTTGATTTAAATTCACTGAAGCACTTCACTGTTGAACATGGGATTTCTGTACCATCGCAAAGTCGCCAACACGTTAGCCGTAATTATGTAAAACGGTACTACAAGGAAAAAAACTTGAAATGATAGAAATTTATAAAATCGATGACTTAAAAAAAATTGAAGAATTTTTAGAAAGCCAAATGGACAAGAATAAACTTCGTGAAACACTTTATACGGAGTTTTTGAAATATGCAGACTACAAAAATGTAACCGAATGGAATAAAGCAGTAAAACTTTGTGAAAGTCTTGCCATTATAGGTTGGGGAGATTATGAGCCGCTTGAAGCATTGAAAGGAATATATTTTAATGGGAACCCAATGACTTTTTTCTGCAACAAATTTGGGGAATGTCGATTTGTGGATGCAATTTGGTCAAAAAGAAAAACGGGCTTTACAATGGAGCAAGGCAGAACAACCTACCATTTTAGCCCAGACCAGAAGGACGAAAAACAAACGATACTTTGGGAATACGAAACAAAGGAAGATATACAGGATTTAAAAATTGAAAGCCAAAGAAATTGGGTGCCGAAAAACCCGATTTGGATAGAACGTGGAATTAGCAATTGTTATGAAAATTCAAAAGCAGTTATTGAAAGTGTCGTTAATGACTTACAACCTGCATTGAACCTTAAAATGCAACCTGAAAAATACGGAAATGCCGTAAATCGTATCGTTATAAAGCATGCTTATAGTTATTTCGACCATGCTCACTGCAAAACCAATTACGTTATTTTAGAAAGCGACAAAAAAATATCAAATCAAAATGCGTGGGAAGAATTACATAAAATATATCCGAAAGAAGAAATAACAGAAAACGGATATTATTTACGAAACAGATTCGAATATGGTCCGTTCAGAGCTGATACAGGTAAAGTGCAAGCAACTATTCACTTTGAAAAATCTTTCAGCGAGTTGAACCATAAAGAGCAAAAAGAAAAATTGAGTGAATATACTCTAACAGCACTGAACACAATTATTGATAAATTAAAAAAGAAAAAGCTCCATTATGATTTTGACTTAATGCTCGAAGATTTCATTAAAATATTAAACGAATGGAAAATGAAAAACTAAGGCTAACAAGCGGTTTTGCGATAATAGGCGTAGAATGGGTTACGTTATCACTAACCCACGCTACGCATTACTAATGCGTGAATGAATTGCTAGGGCTCAGTCCGCGGGATATATTTGCCCGTTTAGCAAGAAAGTGCGTACACCATGCCACTAAAAACCCGAACAATAAGACTATACCAGCGAGGTCTGAACTCATGACAAGCAGCACCAAAGAAGGAAAAGCGCCTATAAGGGAGTCAGCGAAAATTCGCCGGAAGTTCCGCATGAATGAACTCCAATTTTATCTCAACTCATTAAGATAGTAAGCAATTGGATATGTCGTTTCAAGAACCCAAAATACAAGCGTGCTTTGGAGAGAAAGCTCAATCCAGTGGATTGCCAATAATATTACTGATGATGCCTTGCATGATATGTGAGCCTTGTTCCTGATACAGCGATTGATACCATTCTTCAGTCACTTGTGGATCTTTCATATGGGTGATATCGCAACGCTTACGTGCTCGAAGTACCATTTCTTTAGTACGATCATTGCGCTTATTTTGATAACGTGCCAATGCATCCTCTAAACCAAAGGTATTGATTTGCAAGGCACGAGCAAGATAAATCGCATCTTCCATGGCTTGGCAGCCGCCTTGACCGATATCTGGGGTGGTGCTATGGGCTGCATCACCGAGCAGCACCACACGTCCTTTATAAAAATCCATGAAAGGTTCAATGTCATGAATTTCGACACGATTGGCTTTTTGTTCATCTAAAGCTTCAATCAGTTTTTGTACAGGTTCACACCAGCCGCTGAAATGGGATTTGAGGTCTTGCTTATATTGTTCACGTTGATTGGCCAGCCCAGCCGCTAACGGAACATCAAAGAAAAAATAAAAACGATTTTGGGCAACAGGCATCAGTGAGACACGTTTACCTTCACCGATATACGTCGTCCATTGCATGGCAGGTGCAATCGCTTCATCAATATCAACCAAACCATTCCAATTTACATAACCTGCATAGCGACGTTCAACTTGATAACCGAGGACAAATTGTCGGGTGAGGGAATGTGTACCATCTGCACCAATCAGTAAATCAGCTGTAATTTGTGAGCCATCCTGAAAATGAAGGGTGACATCATCTTGATGGCTTTCAATCGCCGTCATTTTCATGCCCAGTCTGATATCTTCCAGACCAAATTGCTGCATTAATAATTGTTGTAGATCGGCTCGGGCGACAGGGTAGGCCCGTTGCCCGACTTCTTTATATAAAGGTGATAAGCTAAATTGAGTCATGGTTTGTTGGCTCAGACCATCTACATAGGCCAAAGATTCCATTTGCCCACCAAGCGCCTGAATTTGATCGGTTAAGCCCAGATAATTGAGGCACTTAACCCCATTTGACCAAAGTGAAATAGCGGCCCCAACAGGTAAGATTTCGGCAGCTTGTTCATAGATTGTGACCTGATGACCAAATTTTTTTAAAGCGATACCAGCAGTCAAACCGCCCATACCTGCACCTACAATCGCAATATTCATCGTTCAGACCCTAAATATATAAATAAGTTTCTAAACAGTTCTAAGCGAGAAGTGTGCCAATTTTAGCAACTGGTTTTACTGGTCATACCAGATAATTTGCTTTATTAAAAAGCAAAAATAGAAAGGTTGCATTGATGTGGTTCAAAGCATGGGGCAAAGTGGTGCAGATTTAATTTTCGTGCTTAGATTGAGCTGTTATGCCGAGAAAAGTACACACCCGCCCGTTGAGCAGCACCAATAATATGCGCTTGCATGGCTTTTTCAGCCGCAGCTGCATCCTGATTAAATAAGGCTTGTAGAATTAATTCATGTTCTTGAATGGTTTTAAATGCCAGATTAGGTTGAACAAATGGCAGTATCTGGCTTTTTTTAATCCATTCAGTATGCATTTTAAGTGTTTGAATAATTGATTGATTATGACTAAGTTCAATAATGTGCTGATGAAAAGCATAATCAAATTCAGAGGCTGCTTGCCAGTTCTGCTGTTTGATTGCACTGGCAAGTGATTGGTAGTGTTGCTGGAGGGTCGACTTATCCTCTTCGGTTAAGTATTCACATGCAAGCAGGGCACAGAAACCTTCCAATACATAACGTAATTGATAGAAATCTTTAAGCGAAACACGGTGTTCGCCATCCCATTGTTCAGCGGCTTGGCTATGCTGTGAAATCACATAAACCCCTTTACCCGCCTTGATTTCCAACAATCCTAAAGCGGCAAGGCGGGTTAATGCCTCACGTAAAGAAGCGCGGCTGATTCCCAACTGGAGGGCAAGATCACGTTGTGAGGGTAAGGCAGAACCGACTGCATAAGTATTTTGTTGAATGCGCTGATGAATCACTTCCACCGCTTGCTCAGTCACCTGAGAGGATTTTCCATTGAGCATAGCCTGTGGACTCATCAGCAACGCACCTTAAATATAAAAATAAACAGTTTGATTCTACACAAAATTTATCTTTTTGTTGGCGCTGTTAATTAAAAATAGCTATATTTTTAACAACAGGTCAGACCAGTTGGACTGGATCTTGCATAATAGAATAGAAATGAAACCTTCAGGAATGATCAATGACAGTGCATGTTGCTAAAACCGTAGCTTTACCGACCCATTTGCAGGCGTTAACCAATCTTGCTGATGCCAGAATTGGTGCAACTATCATAAGTTGTTCCGATGAGTTTTTTGCAGAAGCTGCAAGAATGCTGCAAAGCACACCCGCTCAATTCATTGAAGGAAAATATGATGACAATGGCAAATGGATGGATGGATGGGAAACGCGACGTAAGCGTGAGTCTGGTTATGATTGGTGTATTGTTCGTTTAGGGGTGACAGGGCTTATATCTGGATTTGATATTGATACCTCATTTTTTACAGGTAATTATCCAGCATCTGCTTCCATTGAAGGCTGCTATGCACCAGACAATCAACTCGAGGGCACGACATGGACTGCTCTATTAGAAAATTCAGTTTTATCTCCAGATCAGCATCATTTTTTCGACTGTGCCGCTCAGAAAATTACCCATATCCGCATTAATATTTTCCCTGATGGCGGTATTGCACGTTTAAGAGTGTATGGCCGTGTGCTGCTCGAAAATGTCGATACAACCCAGCAGATGGATTTGATTGGTTTGAAAAATGGCGGGCGTATTGTGGCCTTTAGCGATGCGCATTTCGGCCATCCGAATAATCTGCTCAGTCCTGATCGCGGCATAAATATGGGTGATGGTTGGGAGACCAAACGTCGCCGTGCCCCTGGTTTTGATTGGTGCATTATTGCTTTGGGACAAACAGGCCAGATTGAAAAAATTGATGTAGATACCGCGTATTTTAAAGGGAATTTTCCTGCGTTTTGTTCGATTCAAGCTGCTTATATTGAAGATGCAACCGATGCGCAACTTATTCCGCAGAGTATGTTCTGGCCTTTTTTATTGGAACAGCAACCTTTGAGCATGGACAATATTCATGAGTATGTTGCAGAAGTGCTTCAACATCAAAAAGTGAATTATATCCGCGTCAATATGATTCCTGATGGCGGGATTAGTCGGATTCGTTTATGGGGGAAAGCGGCACTGGTTGCAAAATGATTTTTCAGGGATTTAAGGGGCGAAGCCCCTTAGCACACCCTCAAAAACCAATGGCGCAGCCATTGGTTTTTGAGCTTTTGATTTTAATTTGATTGCATAACCTGTAGTTATTTTTAAGCAAATAAAGCAACAGCGCAAAAGTTGTCTTGCGCGACAGTGTTGCTCACGCGATGCAACTGATCTAAAGAGAATCAACCTATGCATGAAAAAAATATTGAAATTCGGCCTTTAACTCAAGACAGTTTTGCTGATTTTGGGGATGTGATTGAAAAGAGCAACAAAGACTTTATTCCGATTAATCAGGGACTCACTGAACGCTATCACGCCTTATCTCTTGCACAGGTGTCAGGCGATCAGGTCGCGGTAGGGATGAGTATTTTTCATAATCTGTTTGCAACTCCCATTCCATTTCAGATTGAGATGTTGGAACGACATCCGTATGGTTCACAGTCTTTTATTCCATTACAGCAACAGAAGTTTATTGTTGTTGTGGCGTTGCCTTTTGATCAAACGCGACCTGATGAGCAACGGATTCAAGCTTTTATCAGCAATGGGCAGCAGGGAATTACCTACCATCAAGGGGTATGGCATCATCCTTTAATTACTTTGGAAGCAAATAGTGATTTTCTGGTCGTAGATCGCATTGGTGGTGGCAGTAATTGTGATGTCCATCATTTATCTCAACCGTGCTGGATCACTGAGGCTTTAGTACAGTCAGAGATCGTGAATTTGTAACCATTAAACCATGCTTTTATATTTTCTTTTAAATGGCCTATTCTGTTCAGTAATCTAGTGCATTCAGAAGCTTTTTTAGATTCTTTTCTTGATATAATTTTATTTCTTATAAGGTTTACGAAATAGAACCAGAAGATACCCTGCAAGAGAAGCCTTGTGTTCTTGATTGGAATATGAAGTAGTTTTTGAATCAAGAGTTTTGCCTGTTTTTATAAATCTTAATATTTGAAAGATATTGAATTGATGTCGAGCGATCATAATGAGTATTGATAAAAAGCAGTTCATTAAAGTTGCACAAGCACATTTAAAATCTATAGAACATCAATTAAACACAGAGTTAGCCATGTTGTCTAATCGATCATGGCATGACACAACAAAGTTCTTGCTTATAGAATACGATTCATCACAGTTTGATAGTCAGTTTTCTGTGAGCTTATGGGCGATGGATGAGTACGGTAATTCTATTAATTCTAATAAACATGACTTTCTAATTGATAATACGATTGCAATTCCTGTGGAGATATATGATTACGATAATTATGCTAATGATGAAGAATGGGATGAAGTTGATCCTTGGGCAACTGCGTCAACATTGATAGAACATTGGTTTGCGCAACAATGGAATAATCATCCATTAATAAATTTTCCCGCATATATCGGGCACCATGACAGTTACTTCAAAACTGAATTGTCGAATCTCATGCAGATAGATTGGGATGCTATTCTCAAACGTGCTCAGACCCGATAAAACTATTTTTAGAAAGGCGGACTTTTTTTTTCAAATTCGTATCGATTTGCGCTTAAGTACTCTTTTACCATGATAAAGAACAATTCAGATTTGAGCTATTACAGTTTACGATATACAAATTTATAGGGAAAAAATGCACAATTATCCGAAGATCAGAGTTCTTTCATACATTGGAGTGATGAAGCTGAATGATGTCGTAGATATAAATGCGATTGAGGCGTTGGCTAACAAATACATTGAGACACTCACGCCGTCGATAAACACTGAAGATTTGGGTGAGTGGCGACTCTTGATGTATTTGGTGTTTAACCACGGCGATGTTATTGGGCTTGGCAAGTGTTGCGTCACCTATCCGTCAGACAAAGAAAAAAGCTGGTCGATTGGCATTCCTGTTCCTGACCTGAAACAAGCCGCTTATGGTCTGGAAGAAAAACATTTCGTTCGTACTAGCGTTGATCGACGAGCCGAGTTCCATGACCCTGTTAATGCTAAATTCGCTGATTATTCCGATTTGCAGACGTGTCTAGCTACGAATGTCATTCGTGGTTTGGAGGCTGCTTTTTTGCGTGGCGTGACCATTGCAGGGAAACGCATTAAGCTTATACGACCAGTGTAGTAGTCGCTATGGTGGTAAAAGTTAATGCTTAAGGGTTAAATTGGCAAAGGATTGATAAATATTATGTTATCTACAGTTAATATATTAGTGCAATTTGTCGAAGGCCATATGGAAACGCGCTTATTCGAAGATGCTTTATACAATGATCCTGATATTGAAAAATTATTATCTGCTGAGCTAGCTCCACAATACGCACTTGCTGCCCACACGCTTTATCATTATTTGATCACTCTAAATTATCGCAATCCGATTGATGTGTTGAATGCCGAATCCGTGATTGTAAAATATTTAAAAGAACAACAAGAGATTAACGTGCAAGTGTCTAGTGATAGGGCTGATATGGTTAAGCTTATTGTTGTAGTTCAACCAAAGTGGTTGGATCTTGATCCAAGTTATGTACAACAACTTATGCAAGAAGCCCCAGAAAAACTATCAAAAGATGAATTAAAAAAATGGCTACAATGCAGAATATTGGAACTCTTTCGCTATGCAAAGAAACCCCCTAAATGGCTCCAAGCACCAGCTTGGCCGATGGTAGAGAAAAAACCATTAGTCTTTCTAGGGCAAATTACAATTCCAGATTATTTTCATGATGAGGCTGCTGCATACGTCTTCCACGATCCAGTAACTCAACAATGCCAAACCATAGTTCAAGTATGTTGACGACTAGATAGGGTTTGAAAATTACTTCAAACCCTATCTAAATAATCAGTATTTCCCTTTAAAATTTGCACTGATGCGTTGTTTTAGATATTCCTTCGTTGTAATTGCTGGATATTTTTTTTGTGGGCTTGCAATTAGCACATCTTCATTGGCTTGGCAGAAGAAGGCGAAGCTATAACGTGCTCCTTGGTATTCATCTGCTTCTGGATTTTTGACTCGGTGGAAATTAGAAGGTAACTGATCATCACTCCAACGCATCAACATATTGCCAATATTACAGGTGATCACATCATCACTTGGAAGGTTGCTCATTTTAATTTAGAATTCTCGATCCTATGAATATTCGCGTATCTTTATTATTTTCTAATTAAGATTTTTATATAAAACATAAATATTGATTTTCTATGTCAACAAAACGTTATGTAGCAAGAGAATTGCTTGAGCAGCACACAAAGCAAAAGAAGCAAGAAAAATTAGAACAAAGACGTTTGGCGCACGAACAACGAGCTAAAGAAAAAAGACAGGCGAAAATACATATTAGCCTTTTGATTATTGTATTTATTTTACCGTTATTTTTATTTCCAGCATATCCACGCAATCAGTGGCAGTATGAGATTTATCGTTATATCACAGAGCAGATGTTGATTACGGTAGGGACTAAAGGTCCATTGCCATTTTTTACTATTCTTTCAAGTATTTATTATACGATTGTAACCTCTGTTTTCGGAGGTTATTTGTGCTTCTTATTCATTAAGAGAGTCGGCGTGAGCAAGGCGTTTCAGGAAAAAATTTATAGTAAATTTTTTCAGGCCGAGTTTAAAGCATCGGAGAAATATCCATGGTTGGAAAAACCATTAATTAAAAAAACAATAGTTTCAGGTATATTTTTCTTATTCCTCTTAATCGGCATCCTACATTTTCTACATGATGAAATTTCCTTTCAGGATGGTAGCCGTAGAGGTGCACTCATCCAGTTAAGTTATAATTATCGAATTGGCGTAATTTTTTGGGAAGCATGTATTAGCACTATTACGATCTTTCCATTTTTCTATTTTGGTTTTTTATTCATTTATCTTGTTAACTATTTTTTCAGAGGTTTAGGTACGGGAAAAATCAATATTCCTCAAAAAGCGGTACCTAAAAGAACCAAGAAGAGATCACGGAAAAGATCATAAACGGAAAAAATAAATCGATATTTTTTAAGAGTAGACAGAGACGATTTACCTCTGTCTACAATGAATCAACGATTAGTATTTCCCTTTAAAATTCGCACTGATGCGTTGTTTTAAATATTCCTTGGCTGTAATTGCTGGATATTTCTTTTGTGGGCTTTCAATTAGCACATCTTCATTGGCTTGACAGAAGAAAGCGAGGCTATAACGTGCTCCTTGGTATTCATCTGCTTCTGGATTTTTGACTCGATGGAAATTAGAAGGTAATTGATCATCACTCCAACGCATTAACATATCGCCGATATTACAAGTGATCACATCATCTCGTGGTTCGATACTGGTCCATTGTTGCTGTTCCATATCTTTACCTGGACAGACTTGCAGACCACCTTGACCGTTACGTTGAAACAATAAGGTTAAACAATCAAAATCGGTATGTGCACCTGCACGCCATAGACCTAATTGATCTTTCAGAGCAGGATCAATAGCATAGTAATGCAACATTCTTAAAGTACTTTGATAGCTGTCTTGTTCAGGATCGTGGGCAAGACTAAAGAAATTATCGGCAAAACCCAGTTTATAAGCAAAGCAGGAGAGTATTTTCATACCCACGTGCCAACATGCCTGTTCAAATTCAAGCATGGTATTTTTAAAATCAGGTAGCTCTTGCTCGGTTGGATAAAGCCCATCCATACGTGGACGAGTAATTTGGTAGGATTCTTTCTGGTCTGGGGTACTGGTTGATGGACGAACTTGGGCCTTACTTTCCCAACCTGCATTTCGATTAAGTGGGTAACGTGCTTTGACTGGTTCAGGTAGAGCAAAAAACTGTTGTGTCATGTCAAATGCAGTTTGGATTTGCTCAAGTGGAATACCATGATGCGAGACCTGAAAAAAACCGATATCAGTAGCAGCGGCCCAAAGCTGCTCCGCGATTTCATATTTACGTTGTTCAAAGTCTGATAAATCAATCACCCGAACTTCGCGTTCAAATGTTTCTTGACCCAAAGCTCCCATACGAGCTTCTTTTTGCAGTTCTTCTAAGCTGTAGTCTTGTTCAGCTAATGCCGTCATATTGGCGCTATTCATATTTTCAACCTCATCTTTTGGATAAACCGTGACCCAATCAAATAGATTGAAAGAGACGGGGTCACATTCAAAAAAGAGCTGCACTTTTTCCATAGGAGAAAGCTTATAAAAAAAAGTGAGCTGATTTCTGAGCAATGACCCACATAACAGTCGATGTGACTGACTATGCTGAACGCTTCTACTCTGACAGAAAGAATGAAGCACTTTTTGTGCCAGTTTATAAAGTGAAATAGGTCAATATGAGGAGAAACACTGCAATTTCTTGTGAAAATATTGAAATTCAAACAACAGTGGACTTTAATCTGTCTAAAGATGGCACTGAATTAAATGACTTTCAGAAGGAATGTTGTCATATGAGCAATTTTCAGCAGCTTGCAGATCATATAGGGATCATTTTGCCAGCGATGCTTGCCAATTGGTTGGAAGACGGATCAACACGTTATGACAATTGGGCCGAAACTTGGCGTGAACGCATGTTGAACGCACCTCCACCTTTGATCAGTGCTTATGATTTTGAGTGGATAGGTGCGGAGAATGCGAGAGATATTCAAACTGATTGGTTGAATCCTAAGTATCAACAGGGTATTCGCTTTTTACCGTTTGCTTGTACTGGTGCAGGTGATTGCTATGCGTTGATTCCGCTTGCTCACGATACATTAGCTGTTGCCTTGATTGCTCATGATTCAGGAAGCGTAACTTGGTACGCGCGATCATTCGCCGAATTTGTTTATATGATGCTGGTCGAAGCATGTGCAGATCATGAACAGTTATTAGAAGATGGCTTTTCTGAGGCAGAGGCCAATCAATGTATATTGGCAGATATGTCGAATGTGTCCAAGGTGCTGTCTTATGAGTTAGCAGATAGTTTGAAAACGCTGAGAACATGTCTAACTGCTGTTAATTATTCAGATAGAGAAGAGCAGCAGGCATCGGTTTTAGATGATGATATTGATTTGGCATTGGCGCTTGAAAGCCTGCTGACAGAGCTAAAGGAAAAGTTTTCTACATCAGATTTTCCTGAGTTAACTTGCAAGCCTCGTTGGGAGTGTGAATAAATGCAGATTTATGGCAGAGATGTACTCTCTTCAGATGAACTATGGGAACTTTATCAGCGTATGATCCAAACATCTGAATTATGGAATCCAGAAACTTTTAAAGAGGCAGCAAAGAAATGCGGCTTCAGTAGAGTTGCTAGTCGTGAAGGTTATTTCAGTTTTTCAGGAAAAAAACATCTTACTGGTCAGGCCAAGATTGTTGATAATTTCATTGAGGAAATTCGTCTTTTTATTGGTAATGAACCCAAAAACTTGACGGAAGAACTCTATAAAAAAGATCGTCGGAAAATTGGAAAAATCGCTGCTGAGTATTCTGCTCAATTTAAGCAACAACTGGGTGAACCCCGAATATCAAACAATAATGATATTTTCGAATATAACGATCATCGTCTTCGAGTGCTCCCAACGAATTGTGTTTGGGTCGTGATTTCTAATCTTTCTATTCTCAAACAATTGCCAAATGACTGGTGGGCAGAGAAATAAGATTAAAAAATATCAGCACTGCGAAAGTGCATTAGCGTTAGTTTAACGCACTATTTTTGGAGAGGTTAAAAAAGAGTTAGAATGATTAACTTTTGAAGTATATAGTAATTTTTATACTAATCTATTTTTATTATAAAATTCTTGAGCACTTTTTTAGTGAAACATGGCTGTCTGTGGGGATTTTTGCAGTCACATTAATTGTTCTGAGGGTCGTGCTTTATTTTTATAGGAAATCAAAGGGTATTCGGGATGAGTATATTGCAAAAACCTTGAACTTTAAAACCCGACAGGCTCTAATCAGCTTAGGTTTGGAGCTGAATTTTGTAGATAAATAACGTTCCTAAAGGAAAGAGGTACTATGAAACTTGAATTTATCGCAAATGATGTGAATTATTTTTTTGAAGATGGCATTCATATTCTTGGATTTGCGGATAATGCGAACGAACCACAAGAGTATGTCATCTTTGAACGTAGTATAGAGTTTGATGAGCAGGATCGAAAGTTAGGTCAGGACACATATTTTGTGGAGGTCTGTGCAGATGGTAGTGCAGGATACGGAGGAATTAGGTTAGTTTCTTTTTTGGCTGGGACTTTGAAAATTGAATTCGAAGAGGACGCAAAATGGTGTGGTGAATTGTCCTTTATACAGATTGATATACAATTAATAAAGGATTATGGGCGTATTAAGGATTGGTTGTTGGCTATATTCTCAAAGACAGATACATTAGTCGAGTTCGAATCTGGAAAGCTCTTATAAAGTGCATCTGCACTTACTTAACGCACCATTAAACTGCATACAAAACCAAAGACTCAATGCAGTTGATTCATCTAAAAACAACTAATAATAAATCCAACCTAGAAAATTACTATAAAAATCAGGATCAAATCAATCTTGGCACAGAGCTTGCTAAATCATGATTGAGTATAAGCGGTCAGTATGTTGCAAACATACGGGACATTGCTCTACAGCGTTTGCTGTTCCTCTTTTGGGGACAAAGCCAATTGATTTGGTTTTGAGAGAAATGTGTAGCTTATACATTGATTGACCCCCTTAAAAGAATAGCAAGATGAATCCATACAGATTTAGGGGTCTTAATATGAATATTCAGCACTATGTGGGCAAAGGGCGACGTACTGTTATCTCGGGCGCGTTATTGGGACTAGGCACAGTGCTCAGCTCAACCAGTTTTGCAGCCGATAAACTGGTTTTACAAACCACTTGGTTTGCACAAGCCGAGCAAGGCGGCTATTACCAAGCACTGGCACAAGGAATTTATAAAAAATACGGGCTTGATGTCGATATTAAAATCGGTGGGCCACAAGTCAATAACATGACCTTATTATTATCAAAACGTGCCGACATTATTATTAATTATGACCTACAGGTCTTAAAAGGCATCGAAAGCAACTTTCCCATCAAAGCGGTAGCAGCACCATTCCAGTTTGATCCACAAGGCGTGCTTACTCACAGCGATGTAAAGTCTTTGGCCGATCTCAAAGGCAAAACCATTTTGGTCTCGACCAGCGGACAAGCAAGCTGGTGGCCTTGGTTAAAAGGTAAATATAAATTAGATGCCGCACAGGCACGTCCTTATACCTTCAATATGCAACCATTTTTAGCAGGCAAAAATGTAGTCCAGCAAGCCTATGCCACCTCAGAAGTTTTTCAGGCGAAAAAAGCAGAACCATCGAGTAATTTCTTTTTATTTGCTGATGCGGGTTATCCCGCTTATGGCGGCATTTTAGTGACCCGCAATGATGTGATTCAAAACAAACCTGATGTGCTGCGCCGTTTTGTCCAAGCTTCAATGGAGGGATGGAAAAACTATTTAGCCGATCCACGTTTGGGCAATAGCATCATTAAAAAAGAAAATCCGAATATGAATGATGAATTACTGACTTTTGCTGTCGGGCAAATGCGTAAATTGAAATTGATTGATGGTGGAGATGCCAAGACCCAAGGCATTGGCGTCATGACAGATGCACGTTGGAAAGCAACGCGAGATTTTATGGTGAACGCAGGTTTACTCAAAGCTCAAACCAATTGGAAAACCGCTTATACCACGCAGTTTGTTAAAGCTGCCAAATAGCCTGAGATACTTTCCTTAGAAGGAAGTCATGGTGAAAAGGTTAACAAAATAGGGCACTCGCACGAAGGGGAAACCACATGAATTCTGCTTTACCAGTTGATACGCCAATACATGAATCTTCAACCTTTATCACGCCGATGATTATGGCTAGAGGGGTTGAAAAAACCTATCCCAATGGGACCAATGCCTTACAACGACTGGATTTAAATATTGCCCGTGGTGAAATTGTTTCATTACTGGGACCGTCAGGCTGCGGTAAAAGTACCTTGCTAAAAATGTTTGCCGATCTAGAACAGCCTTCAGCAGGTTTGGTACGCTGGAATGGCAAGGCTGAAATGCAATCTCAATGCAAAATGGCCATGGTATTTCAGGAGGCAACACTGATGCCGTGGGCCAATATCGAAGACAATGTACGTTTACCTCTGGATTTACAGCATATTGCCAAATCAACCAGTATGCCCAAAGTCCAAGCTGCTTTAAAAGCCGTTGGCTTAGAAAAATTCGGCACCGCTTATCCGCGTGAACTTTCTGGGGGGATGCAAATGCGTGCCTCTTTGGCCAGAGCCTTAGTGACAGAACCTGATCTATTGTTGATGGATGAACCTTTTGGCGCATTGGATGAGTTTACCCGCCATAAACTGGATAGTGATATCCGTCAATTATGGTCAGAACGAGATTTAACGGTGGTGTTTGTCACGCATAGTATTTATGAAGCGGTGTATCTGTCTTCACGGGTAATTGTGATGGGTGCACGACCAGGACGCGTAGTGGCGGACCTAAATATTAAAGGGCCTTATCAACGTGATGAGTCTTTCCGAAGCTCAGACATTTTTATTCAACAATGTTCGCATCTATCGCAATTATTGGCTGAGGCGAGTGGAGTGCATGCTCATGATTAAACCATTTCTACAACATCCAACGGTACAACGTATTGCCGCTCCACTCGGACTTGGTTTGATCTTTCTGTTGTTTTGGCAATTGAGTTTTCAACAACTTGAAGTCCCTGTTTATGTCGTGCCGAAGCCCAGTGATATTGTCATGGCGCTGATTAATCAGTCCAGTGTGTTATTTGGTAGTTTATGGGTAACTTTAAAAATCACCTTATTGGCTTTTGTCTGCGCCGTAATGATTGGCACATTGATCGCTTTTGTATTTGTACAAAGTCGCGTGCTCGCAGCCTGTTTTATGCCGTATGCCATTTTGTTTCAGGTCACACCGATTGTTGCAATCGCACCTCTGGTCATCATCTGGATTCAAAATACCACTTTGGCGTTGGTGGTGTGTGCCATGTTGGTTGCAGTTTTTCCAATATTGACCAATACCACCTTGGGTCTGCGGAGCGTCAATAAAGGTTTGCTTAATCTTTTTCAAATCAATAAAGCCAGTCGCTGGCAGATTTTGATGCGTTTACGTGTGCCGAATGCT
This sequence comes from Acinetobacter higginsii, assembly GCF_000369525.1. Taxonomy (GTDB): domain Bacteria; phylum Pseudomonadota; class Gammaproteobacteria; order Pseudomonadales; family Moraxellaceae; genus Acinetobacter; species Acinetobacter higginsii. The sequence goes on along the minus strand of NZ_KB850072.1, from coordinate 1,775,937 downwards.
TTGCCTTATTTCTTTGGTGGCTTACGAATTTCCTGTGGCTTAGCGCTGATTGGTGCTGTGGTTTCCGAGTTTGTTGCAGGCGCGGGTGGCACCAGTGCGGGCTTGGCTTATCAAATCTTACAAGCAGGTTTTCAGTTGGATTTACCCTTGATGTTTGCTGCATTATTTCTGATTACCTGTACGGGTTTGGGCTTATTTGTTCTGATGTCTTTATTAAGTCAGTTCTTTTTAAGCAAATGGCATGAGAGTGAGCAAGTATGAGTTCAAAGCAAATAAATCAAAGCTATTTAATTCAAAATGCGCATGCCATTTTGACAGGCTTAACTGGGAATGCAGCACGTTGTTCATCCACTGATATCCGTATCCAATCAGGTAAAATTACTGAAATAGGGCGGTTAAGTGCTCAGCCGAATGAACAGATTGTCGATGCCAAAGATTGTGTGATCTACCCAGCATGGGTAAATACCCATCACCATTTATTTCAGTCTTTATTAAAGGGCGAGCCACAAGGTTTAAATCAAAACCTGACCTCGTGGCTTGCCAGTACACCGTATCGGTTTCGTGGCGCATTTGATGAACGCACTTTTCGGATTGCTGTACGTATTGGCTTGATTGAATTATTACGTTCAGGTTGTGCAACGGTAGCAGATCATCATTATTTATATTGGCCACAAATGCCGTTTGATGGTGCTGCAATTTTATTTGATGAAGCCGAAAAACTGGGTATGCGCTTTGTGCTATGTCGTGGCGGCGCAACCTTAACACGAGGCTTGGAAAATGAGTTACCTCAAGCCTTGCGTCCAGAAAAATTTGAAGACTATATGGCGGATATTGAGCGTTTGGTGCAGCACTATCATCAACCAGATTCAAATGCTTTCCGAAAAATCGTGATGGCACCGACTTCAACCTTGCATTCGACCACAGCGCAGCAATTACGCGAAAGTGCCAGAATCGCCAGAGAATTGGGGATTCGGATGCATAGTCATTTATCTGAAACGGTGGATTATTTGGATGCAGCTAAAGCCAAGTTTGGTATGACCCCAGTCCAGTTCTGTGCCGAGCAGGATTGGATTGGCAGTGATGTTTGGTTTGCGCATTTAGTGAAATTATTACCCGAAGAAATTCAGTTGTTGGGCCAAACTCAAACAGGAATCGCGCACTGTCCGCAGAGTAATGCACGTTTGGGCAGTGGCATTGCCGATCTTGTTGCTCTGGAACAGGCAGGCATGACCATTTCGATTGGCGTTGATGGTGCAGGTTCCAATGAAGCCGCAGATATGTTGTCTGAAACTCATGCCACTTGGTTGTTACAACGCGCCAGAAAGGGGATGTTGGCGACACCACAATATGAGGGGGGGCAATTTGAAGGTGGTGCAGATGCTGCCAGTATTGAGGATGTGATCCGTTGGGGAACAGTGGGTGGTGCGAAAATCTTGGGACTTGATCAAGTCGGTACAATTGAGGTGGGGCAACAGGCTGACTTGGTTATTTATCAGTTAGATGATCCACGTTATTTTGGCTTGCATGATATGGCGATTGGGCCTGTGGCTAGCGGCGGGCGAGCGCATATTAAGGCCATGTTTGTAGCAGGGAAAATGGTGATGGAAAATGATCAGATTCCTGATCTGGATATGATGGAGTTGGCTTGGCAAGCCAAGCAAGCGGTAAAGCTGTTACAACAGCGGAGTATGGAAATGGCAAAAATAGCCTAAGCCATATTAGTTCACGAATATCTGATAGTGGTTTATTTTTAAAAATGCATTGTCAGATATAGGATGAAATTAATGCTTAACTTTCAGGCATCCAAAAAAGTATCGTATTCACGATAATAATTGATGCCTTGAATGAAAGATTCATCGTTAAAATTGTGAGACATTAATTTAAGGTTTTCGATAACACCTTTTAAAGTACCTATTTCCATCCATGGTGATAGATATAACTCTTCTAACTCTATAGGCAAAAATGCTCCACTATCTGATTCATAAACTTTTTCATCTGGCAGATTATCGACTTCTTCCTCCGAAATAATGAAAAAAATACTTTCTTTAGGTGATTTATTCCAAGATATTAGATTGACATAAATCCATTCATTTTCCTTTGCTCTAATTACTGTCTCGTATAAATCACGTATTGTAATTATTTGGATCATTGCCCATCTCCTTTATTATTTAATTCGACAGTTAAATTTATACTGAACAATTTTTTATGAGTTTAAGCAATATATTGGGGTCTACCATCCATGATCCATCGACGATACCTTTCATCAATATGGCTTGCCAATTTGTCGTAATTTTCCCAAGTATCAGTGACTCTATACACGTTATTCGTATCTACTGAAAAGCTAAGCAAGTAGTCATCAATATATCGACTATCATTATTTAATCCTTCGTAATACGCCAAAGCAAAAGCATTACCTTCTTCGGTAAAATCATTGTCGGTGAGCTTCTCATCAAGTTCATCAATGAGAAAATGTGCTCCTGTAATTTGTTTTGTCTTTAGATGCTCAATTGCATCTTGTGAATCTTCAGTTAATTCTTCACTAGCAAAGTTGTGAAGAAGCATCCATGTTAAAAACATTCCAATATGGGTTGCTCCTGCCTCTTGTGGAAGGTCGGTAGGGAAGTCACCTCCATAATGCCAAGAAGCATCATCGTATTTCATGATTCATATCTCCAAAAACTGAGTCATTACTCACCATTTAAATAATTACACTGATTTAAATTTTAGTTTTATCGTAGTTAGTTATTTTCCGTTTGGACATTAAGAAATGTCCAATAAACGCATCTCGTCGATTCGTAATCAGGTCATAAAATTGTATCAGTTCAAAGATGGGAAAATTATTCCGAATAACCCATTTTGTTCAACAGAATGGGTTATTTAGATTGAGTTGAGGAGTCCTTTAATTGCTTTACCAGTATTTACCGGCTAGATAGGGCATTCAACATATTGCCAATAAACGCGGCCATCGTTGACCCGCTCGCATCATCAAGTGCGCACGAAGATTTCCACCCGCCGGTTCAACTGCCGGCCAGCAGGGTTGTCTTGGCCGCTGACCTCGTTGGGCGCTACTGGCTGCGACTCGCCGTAACCACGCGTGCTGGCGTTGGCTGCAGCGCCACGCTGGCGCAAGGCCATACCCACTGATTTGGCACGATGCTCGGACAAATTCAGATTGTAGGCGTCACTGCCCTTGGCATCGGTATGACCACGAATTTCGATTGCCTTGGCTGGCACTTTCTGCAAGGCCATGGCTAAGGTGTCCAGTACCTTGGCTGCATCAGGACGGATATCCGACTTGTCGAAATCGAACAATACCTGATCATTGAGAGTGATGATGAACCCACATGGCACACCGGATGGAGCGAATTTTTTTAACGGCGGGAACTTGCCAGCTGGAGTGACCTTGGGAATTGGTGCCATTTTCACTTGACGTGCTGGTGTGCCAATGCTGCCATTGCCTTTACCGTCGTTGCTCACCAACCCGTGCGGACCGTTCCATGTACCGCTGCCGTCGGCGTTGATGGTGACGATGCCTTGCGGACCATTCCAACTACCTGAACCATCACCTTGGTTGCGAATCACCCCGTGGTCGCCGTTCCAAGTGCCACCACCTTTGCCGTCCAGCACGATGATGCCGTACTTGCCGTTATACGTGCCCGAACCGTCGGCCTCGACCGAGATGATTCCATCGTCAGCGCCACCGTCGCCATTGCCGTTGATTGTGCCACTGCCATCTGCGTTGACGACGATGACGCCGCCTTCGTAGTTGGCGGTACCACTGCCGTCTGCGTCGATATGGAAGATGCCTTCATCACCGTTGCGCGACAGATTGCCTTGCACATCCATGCTGGTAATACCCGCATCGTTGACTAATGCGCCGTCGGTGGCACAGTTGGCGGGCTTGACACTGATGCCAGCCACTGGGTCAATGATATCTTGCATCGATGTTTCCAGCGCTCGCTGGGCTGGGCCAATACCGATGATCTCTGGCACGACGATCTGTGGGATTACTGGGAAGTCGACATCCCCAGCGGACTTTGCTGCGACTTTGGTTGTTTTCGTCGTCGCATTGGCCTTTTCCTCGTCAGCCGAGGGTGACTTCGTGCAGGAGCACGCGAGCAATGCTATTCCAAGCACCATGAATCTGTTCATTGAAAACATGTCTAATCACTCTACTTATATGTTGACCGCATTTTGTTTTAATTGAGTCGCGTTAAGTCCTTCGAATACCTATCTTTGGCTGCAAAAAACACGTGTACAACTAACAAGGCTATGTAGTTCTTTAATTAAGCTTATTCATTCGCTCTTGAGTGAAAGATAGGCAAATACCAGCACCGCTAGTCCGAAGAGGAGTCGCGCAATCCAGGGCGTGATCAGCCAAGCGCCGAGTGCCATGATGGCGCGGCTTAACACATGCGGTGATTGCAATGCTCTTGGCTCGGGTGTGTTATGTTGCGTCTGCAGAGGATAACCGCAATGCGGGCAGGAGTTGGCTTGGGTCGAAACCTGACGGCTGCATTCGGGGCATGAAATAAGCGCCATAAGCATTCTTCCTTTTTAATTTTTCCTATTTGGGCATTAAGAAATGTCGTATAAACGCATCTCCTCGATTCGCAATCAGGTCATAAAATTGTATCAGTTCAACGATTGGAAAATTCTTCCGAATAACCCATTTTATTTGACAGAATGGGCTAATTCGATTGAGTTGGGGGAGTTCTTTAATTGTTTTACCAGTATTTACAGGCTAGATAAGGCATTCAACATTTTACTAATTTTTTTACGTTCAACGCTATAATGTAATTCAACCATACCTTCACCCATTTGATAAGCGGAGATCAATTTAAGTGTTGGAGCAAGTACTCTTCGGGGGAAAAGCGCTTTTCCTTTTGCAAGAGTAACCGAACCAATTTGTATAATGAGTTCATCAAGCAAATTTGCATCATAGAACTGACCCGCTAATTCGCCACCGCCTACAATCCAAATATTCTTATCCCCAATGATGGATTGTATTTCAGCATAAACAGGAGCGATGTCTCCTTGTACAAAATGGATATTTGCACCTTCAATCAAGGGCAGTTTACGGCTGGAAAATACCCAAGTTGGCTGAGTATAAGGCCAAGGGGAACCTGTTTCGGCTGCAACTTGATCTGCGTTATTCAATATCCATTCATAAGTTGCCGATCCCATCACCAAAGCACCAACATTTGCAATAAACGTGGGATAACTTGAGTTATCTAGTTCGCCTAATGCAAATAACCATTCCAAAGAATCGTCTTCGGTCGCAATAAATCCATCTAGTGTACTCGCTGCAAAATATTGTACTTTCATCCTGATCATCTCCTTATTCTAAAGGAGTAGCTTAAAGCTTATTTTGTTTGGATAAATTGTTTAAATCGGATATACGACACATGATGACGCTTTAATAAAGCTAAGCTTGAAAAGGATGATGTGTATACCAATGCTCTGCAATCTGCTGACGAGTACAAATCCAGACCCGATCATGATTTTGCACATAATCTAGGAAACGTTGTAATGCCTTAAAGCGGGCAGGACGTCCTAAAATTCGGCAATGCATGCCAATCGAAAGCATCTTGGGTGAGGTTGCTCCCTCTGCATAGAGGACATCAAAAGCATCTTTTAAATATTCAAAAAAATCCTCACTGCGATTAAAACCAGTTGGTGAGGCAAATTTCATATCATTGGTATCAAGTGTATAGGGGATAATTAAATGCGGACGGGTTGCACCCGCTGCATTGCGGAGTGTTGTCCAAAAAGGTAAGTCATCACCGTAATAATCGCTGTCATATTGCACCTGACCGTATTCCGCCAATAATTGACGGGTATTGGGGCTATCGCGGCCTGTGTACCAACCTGTCGGCATTTCACCAAATAAATCTTTAAGGATCTGCATGGCTTCAGCCATATGCTGCTTTTCGGTTTCAACATCCATATTTTGATAATGAATCCAGCGTAAGCCATGCGAGACCACATCGTAATGGTGTTGTTTGATCGCTTCGACCACCAATGGATTCCGTTGCAAAGCCATCGCCACAGCAAAAATGGTCATGGGCAATTGGCGTTTGGCAAATTCCTGCTGAATGCGCCAAAAACCGACCCGTGAGCCATATTCATAAATCGAGTCCATCGAAAGATGGCGTGCAGGATAACTTTCTGCGCCACTAATTTCAGACAAAAACTGCTCTGACCCTTCGTCGCCATGCAGGATATGTTTTTCTCCACCTTCTTCATAATTCAGCACAAATTGAACCGCGATTTTTGCTTGATTGGGCCATTGGGCATGGGGCGGTTGATCGGCATAACCGACCATATCTCGTGGATAATCTGCTGTTAAATGAGTGTCTGTATTGGGCCAAACCATAGCAATACCTAAATCGTGAAAAAGGTGAATCTTCACATCAACTTACCCGATTAAATCTTTGGGTGTCAAATATTATATTGATTTAAATCAATAGCTTGTGTGTTTTGTTTTGGTGCAAAAATACCATGTTATTGATGAATATTCATTAGCATGCGCGATTTTAGTGCTTCCATCTCGATAATGATTTGATTCATCATGATTTGAGCAATCCGAGAAAGTTGCCGTTTTGGTGCAACACAAAGTGCGACCGTAATTGGATGTAGGCCATGGTCATTGATCGCTCTAAATTCAAATTCAGCATTTTCAATATAAGGGGCTGCATCCAGATAACTCATGATGCTGATACCTAAGTTTTGCCTAAGCAATGAAATCATCATATGGATATCGTTGCATTCGATGGTATGGCGTGGGTGAAAGTCCTGCTTTTTATATAAGGCCGTAACATGGTCATGAATAACCAAAGGCTCGGCAGGAATAATATGATTGAATTCCAGTGTATCGGAGAAGTAGATTTTTTCTTTATGGGCTAAAGGATGCTGTTTGGGAATCACGAAACCCAAGGGCATTTCAATAAAGGCGCTGATCTGCAATTGATGCTGATGTTTGGGATTCAGAATCAAGCCAAAGTCGAGTTCAGCATTGATCACCAGATCAGCGATACGATCACTGTCCAAGACACGAACCTTAAAATTAATCCACGGATATTGCTGAACAATAGACTGCATCACGGCACTGACAAAGCTTTCATTGAGTGCTGCAATCATCCCAAAATCAATTGAACCGCGTTGTATGCCTTGGATTTCATTCAAACGTTTCTGTGTGATTTGAAACTCTTTTTGCCAGCTGCGTAGATCGGCATAGAGTAATTCACCAGCCAAGGTCAGCTTGAGTCCACTGGGCAAACGTTCAAATAAAGCCACACCGAGTTCTTCTTCTGCCAAAACAATCTGCCGATGTACCGCGGAGACAGAAATAAACAGTTGATCGGCTGCTTTTCTTAAACTGCCTGTTTTGGCAACGGCAATAAAATAATCGGCAAAACGTGAAAATGGCAAGGCCATTGCAAACTCACTTGAGATAAAGCAGGTTTTAATACAAAAGCAATTTTAGTGCCTAGGCTGTTCTAATTTTTAGAATGATGCATATAAATCATTCTAATAGACGAGAATATTGATCTATTCCACACTGCTCATGAAGAGAAAAATCTTAAAAATGAGCACAGGATATGAACGCAATTCCATTCATCAATCTTCCAAATAAGCCATGTCATAGCCAATTTGATGATCAGGATTGGCAGATTCTTGCACAACATTGGTATCCCGTGGCACGTATTGAAGATGTGAGCAGTAAACCGCAGCAAGTCACCTTATTGGATATGAATCTAGCTTTGTATAAGACCGAAACAGGGCAGATTCATTTAGCTCGGGATATTTGCCCGCATCGCGGTGTGCCTTTGAGTAAAGGCTGGGTTGAGGGAGATACTTTGATTTGTCCTTATCATGGACTTCATTTTAATGAAGATGGCAAATGCTCTAAAATCCCAGCTCAGCCTGATTTAACTAAAATCTCAGAGCGCTTTTCGCTGACCAAGTTTCCCGTGGTTTTAAAATATGGACTGGTCTGGACCAGCATTTTGGGCAGAGATGAAAGTATGGCAAACTTCCCTGTATTAGACACATGGGAGAGTAAGGCACATCAAGCCATTTTACCGCCTTCTGTGGATATTGCCGGTTCAAGCGGTCGTCAACTGGAAGGTTTTATTGATGTGGCACACTTTGCTTGGGTACATCATCAGGCCTTTGCCGATCGAGATAATCCTGTTGTACCTAAATATTCGACTGAACGTACCGATTATGGTTTGCATACAAACTACACCAGTAATGTCAGCAACTACCCGCATGGCATGCAGCATTTAGCACCTGATGATTTTTTATGGGAGCGGATCTTTGATGTTTATCCGCCATTTTCAGCAATACTGACCATTCATTTTCCGAATGACGGTGTGCTCAAGATTTTAAATGCCTGTTGTCCCATCTCGCATAATAAGACCCGTTTATTTGTACCGTTAACTCGTAATTTTGACACCACTGGCGATTTACAGGCTGTGTATGATTTTAATGCGCAGATTTTTGCCGAAGATCAAGAGATGGTAGAGGCGCAAAAGCCAGAAGAATTACCTTTAGATATTAGTATGGAAGCACATTTTGAAGCAGATCGTTCTTCGACCATGTATCGCCGTATCTTGGCTGAATGGGGTTTAAGCAAACGCTATACGGTTTAGCTTGAATCAATTTGGGATATTTAAGAGATTAAATCAGAGTTATTTATCTTCTATTAAGCCTAAATTGTTTATTTGTATAGGCTTGTATATACAATTGCGCTAAATTCAATATACAATGACTTATAGTATTTAGTATGAGTTTTAGCCAATGTCAAGAGCGACAAAGCAAAACGATTTAGATTTGTCCCTAGAAGAAGATAGTCCTGTTCCTTTGTATTTGCGTGTGAAACAAATGATTTCGCAAAAAATCTATGAAGGAACATGGACCGTCAATAAAAAAATTCCATCAGAAAGTGAATTGGTCAATTTACTCGGCTGCAGCCGCATGACCGTGAATCGTGCCTTGCGCGAACTCACCAGTGAAGGTCTGTTGGTGCGTATCCAAGGTGTTGGTTCTTTTGTTGCAGAAGGACAAGGGCGTACTGCTTTGTTTCATGTCAATAATATTGCCGAAGAAATCATTGCCCGAAATCATAAACATCATGCCGAAGTTTTGGTACTGGAACAGATTGAGGCCAATGCTGAACAAAGTATGCTGATGCAGATTCGAGAAGGGCAAAAGCTATTTCACTCAATCATCGTGCATTATGAAAATGATGTACCTGTTCAGATTGAAGATCGACTGGTCGATCCGATGTTGATCCCAGATTACTTGGCACAAGACTTTAAAAGCATTACACCCAATGCATATTTAATGTCTAAAGCACCGGTGACTGAAGGGGAACATGTGGTGACAGCAATTCTTGCATCAGCACAAGAATGCAAATGGCTGAAAATCAATAAGACCGAACCATGTCTATTGATTCGTCGCAGGACATGGTCGAATAAACAACTCATTTCAAGTGCACGTTTGATTTATCCGGGTAGTCGTTATTATCTGGAAGGTAAGTTTACTCAATGATTCAACACTTAGACATGGCTGACTATAAACAGATGCTGTGGAAGAATGGTGCAGGTTATACCATTGAGCTTGCCCGAAGTGACGGTGACAGTTTGGATACGTTTGATTGGCGTATATCCATGGCGGATGTCAAAACTTCGGGGGATTTTTCCAAGTTTAATGGCATGCAACGCATCCTCACGGTATTGGAAGGTGCTGGCATCGTATTGAATATTGATGATGATTCCGAGCATCTAAAAACCTTAGAATCCGCTCAATTCAGTGGGGATAGCACAACCAGTTGTGAACTAAGTGATGGGCCGATTCGGGACTTTAATCTGATTTATCATCCTGAAAAATGGTGTTCTCACTATCAATGGGTGTGTGAGCCGACTAGTACTGAGATTTTTAGTTCAGCCAATCTGATTTTTATTTTTAATCAGAGTCCAGAACCATTAGAAATTGAAGTGGATCGGCAGGTTTTTTGTTTAGCACACCAGCAAAGTCTTAAAATCGAGCAGCAAAAAGCATTGAAAAAACTGGTTTTAAAATCTGAGCGTTTTAAGCAAGCTTGTCTGATCGAACTCACAAAAATCTAATTTTTTGCAAATTTCACGAAACACATATGACTTCAGGTTGTATGTGTTTTTTATTGCCGATCAAAAAATAAATCTATTTATTTCATAAGTTTGTAATTTATTTTCATAAAAGAATTGAAAAGCATCTTTTCAATATAAAAGTTTTGTGTAGTATATGGATGTATATACAAGTTAATACATTGCTATACAGTAAAGCAGGTTAATTTGCTGATTCAAACTCAATGGAAGGAGTCCGATTGTGACAACAACGACAACAAAATTTCGTGATGTAGAAATTCGCGCACCACGTGGTACAAAGCTCAATGCAAAAAGCTGGTTAACAGAAGCGCCTTTACGCATGCTGATGAACAATCTTGACCCTGATGTTGCAGAGAATCCAAAAGAGCTTGTTGTTTACGGTGGCATTGGTCGTGCTGCACGTAACTGGGAATGTTTTGACAAGATCGTTGAAACGCTAAAGAATTTAGAAACTGATGAAACCTTGTTGGTTCAATCTGGTAAGCCAGTGGGTGTATTTAAAACCCATAAAGACGCACCGCGTGTTTTGATTGCAAACTCGAATCTTGTTCCACATTGGGGAACGTGGGAGCATTTCAATGAATTGGATGCGAAAGGTTTGGCAATGTATGGTCAGATGACAGCGGGTTCTTGGATTTATATTGGTAGCCAAGGCATTGTACAAGGTACCTATGAAACGTTTGTAGAAGCAGGTCGCCAACACTATAACGGTGATTTGACAGGTCGTTGGGTGTTGACTGCTGGTTTAGGTGGTATGGGCGGTGCACAACCTTTAGCTGCAACACTTGCAGGCGCATGCTCACTCAATATCGAATGCCAACAAACCAGTATCGATTTCCGTTTACGTACGCGTTATGTCGATGAGCAAGCAACTGATTTAGATGATGCTTTGGCGCGTATTGAAAAATATACCAAAGAAGGTAAGGCGGTTTCGATTGCACTACATGGCAATGCAGCTGAAATTTTACCTGAATTGGTTCGTCGCGGTGTACATCCAGATATGGTGACTGACCAAACCAGCGCACATGACCCATTAAATGGTTATTTACCAATTGGCTGGACATGGGAAGAGTACCGTCAGCGCGCTAAAACTGAGCCAGAAGTTGTAGTTAAAGCGGCTAAACAATCGATGGCACAGCACGTTCAAGCGATGTTGGATTTCCAAAAAATGGGTGTTCCAACCTTTGACTATGGCAACAACATCCGTCAAATGGCACAAGATGAAGGCGTAGCAAATGCCTTTGATTTCCCTGGCTTCGTTCCTGCCTATATCCGTCCATTGTTCTGTCGTGGTGTTGGTCCATTCCGTTGGGCTGCACTTTCAGGTGATCCAGAAGATATCTATAAGACAGATGCCAAAGTAAAAGAACTCATTCCAGATGATGAACATTTACATCGCTGGTTAGATATGGCGCGTGAACGTATTAGCTTCCAAGGTTTACCAGCGCGTATTTGCTGGGTCGGCTTAGGTTTACGTGCAAAACTCGGTTTGGCATTTAATGAAATGGTGCGTAGTGGTGAACTTTCAGCACCTATCGTGATTGGTCGTGACCATCTGGATTCAGGTTCAGTGTCTAGTCCAAACCGTGAAACAGAATCGATGAAAGATGGTTCAGATGCCGTATCTGACTGGCCGTTATTGAATGCCTTGTTGAATACTGCTGGCGGTGCGACTTGGGTGTCATTACATCACGGTGGTGGTGTAGGTATGGGCTTCTCTCAACACTCAGGTGTAGTGATCGTGTGTGATGGTACAGATGAGGCAGCAGCACGTATTGCACGTGTATTGACCAATGACCCGGCAACAGGGGTAATGCGTCATGCTGATGCAGGTTATGACATTGCGATTGATTGTGCCAAAGAGCAAGGCTTGAACTTGCCGATGATCACACAATAAACAGACAAGGACATTACGATGCTTTTTGCAATTGTGTAAGCGGCATCGTAAGCGAACAATAGAGTGCAAAACAGGACGCCAATAATGGAACTTCTAATTCAACCCGGCAAACTTAGCTTAGCAGATCTGCGCCACGCTTATTTAAATCCAATCAAAGTGAAACTCGATGACAGCGCTTCTGCTGGCATCAATGCGAGTGTTGCTTGTGTCGAACAAATCGTCAACGAAGGCCGTACTGCTTACGGGATCAATACGGGTTTTGGTTTACTTGCATCAACTAAAATTGCACCAGAAGACCTAGAGCAATTACAGCGTTCTTTGGTGCTATCACACGCTGCTGGCGTGGGCGAGCCGCTTGACGATGCGATGGTTCGTCTGATTATGTTGCTCAAAGCAAATAGTTTGGCACGTGGCTTTTCGGGGATTCGCCGTAAAGTAATTGATGCCATTTTGGCGTTGATCAATGCAGAAGTTTATCCGCATATTCCATTAAAAGGTTCTGTTGGTGCTTCAGGTGACTTGGCACCACTGGCACACATGTCTTTGGTGTTATTAGGCGAAAGCAAAGCGCGTTATAAAGGTGAATGGTTACCAGCGGTTGAAGCACTTAAAATTGCGGGTTTAGAGCCAATTTCTTTAGCTGCGAAAGAAGGTTTAGCACTTTTAAACGGGACACAAGTTTCTACAGCATACGCATTACGTGGTTTGTTTGAGGCAGAAGATTTATTTGCTGCTGCAACGGTGTGTGGTGGTTTAAGTGTTGAAGCCATGCTGGGTTCTCGGGCACCATTCGATGCACGTATTCATGAAGTTCGTGGTCAACGTGGCCAAATTGATGTTGCTGCTGCATATCGTGACTTACTGACTGAATCGAGTGAAATTTCACATTCACATGAGGACTGTAGCAAGGTTCAAGACCCATACTCACTGCGTTGCCAACCACAGGTGATGGGTGCTTGCTTGACTCAAATTCGTCAAGCTGCCGAAGTATTAGCAATTGAATCAAATGCGGTATCTGATAACCCATTGGTCTTTGCTGCTGAAGGTGATGTGATTTCAGGTGGTAACTTCCACGCTGAACCAGTGGCAATGGCTGCGGACAACCTTGCATTGGCAATTGCCGAAATTGGTTCACTGTCAGAACGCCGTATTTCGATGATGATGGACCGTCATATGTCACAGCTGCCGCCATTCTTGGTCGCCAATGGTGGAGTCAACTCAGGCTTCATGATTGCTCAAGTAACAGCCGCTGCGTTAGCAAGTGACAATAAAGCACTTGCACATCCTGCCAGTGTTGATAGTTTACCGACCTCTGCAAATCAGGAAGACCATGTTTCTATGGCGCCGAATGCGGGCAAACGTTTGTGGTATATGGCTGACAACGTTCGCGGCATTCTTGCAGTTGAGTGGTTAGGGGCATGTCAGGGTCTTGATTTCCGTGAAGGTTTGAAGAGTTCTCCAAAACTTGAGCGTGCGCGTAAAGTGCTGCGTGACCAAGTGCCTTATTACAGTGAAGATCGTTTCTTTGCGCCAGATATTGAGCAAGCGAGTGAATTGCTTGCAAGTGGCTGCTTGAACGAATTACTCATTCCACAGCTATTACCGAGTTTGTCTGAAGTGTGATCAATAAATCGGTCACATGGAGTGGCCGAATCTAACTAAATTTCCTCAAGGATTGGAGATTATAATGTCACAACACTCCACATTACAGCGGGGGTTAAACACCCGCCATATTCGTTTTTTGGCATTGGGTTCAGCCATTGGGACAGGACTCTTTTACGGTTCGGCAACAGCCATCAAAATGGCAGGTCCGTCTGTATTAATCGCATATATCGTTGCAGGGATTGCAATTTATATCGTGATGCGCGCATTGGGTGAGATGGCTGTACATAATCCAGTATCGGGTTCATTCAGTCACTATGCCTCACAATATATTGGTCCACTTGCAGGTTTTACTACAGGGTGGACCTACGTTTTTGAAATGATCATTGTAGCTTTGGCCGACGTCACTGCTTTCGGGATTTATATGGGGTTTTGGTACCCCGATGTGCCGCGCTGGATCTGGATTCTGTCACTGATCATGTTCCTTGGGGCAATTAACCTGATTCATGTCAAAGTCTTTGGTGAACTGGAATTCTGGCTTTCGATTGTCAAAGTGACGGCGATTGTTGCGATGATTGTCGGTGGTTTAGGTTTAATGTTCTATGGCTTCCATGCGGATCATAGTGGTTTTACCACAGGCATTCAAAACTTATGGATTCACGATGGCTTTATGCCAAATGGTATTGCCGGTTTAGTTGCTTGTTTATCTGTGGTGGTATTCGCGTTTGGTGGGATTGAAATTATCGGGATTACCGCAGGTGAGTCACAAGACCCGAAAACCTCGATTCCTAAAGCAATTAATGCGGTGCCAGTACGTATTCTGTTGTTCTATGTAATGACGATTTTTGTACTGATGTCGATTTTCCCATGGAATCAAATTGGTAGCCAAGGTAGCCCATTTGTACAGATCTTTGAAAATCTTGGGATTGGATCTGCGGCGACTGTTCTCAATATCGTAGTGATTACTGCGGCGATCTCTGCGATCAATAGTGATGTATTTGGTGCTGGGCGTATGCTGTATGGTATGTCGAATCGTGGACAAGCGCCGCAAGTATTCCAAAAAATCTCCAAAAATGGTGTGCCTTGGATGACGGTTGTGGTGATGGCAGGGGTGTTATTGATCGGCGTATTGCTGAACTATCTGATTCCTGAAAATGTATTCATTATCATTGCTTCAATTGCGACCTTTGCTACGGTTTGGGTGTGGTTGATGATTTTACTTGCTCAAGTTGCGATGCGTCGTAAGTTGTCTAAAGCAGAAATCAAAGCCCTCGATTTTCCAGTGATTGGCTGGCCATATGCCCCTGCATTTGCAATTGCATTCATGTTGTTTATTTTGGCGATGATGGGCTATTTCCCAGACTCACGACCTGCAATTTATGTTGGCGCAACCTGGTTAGTTTTACTTTGGATTGCTTATACCATTTGGGTGAAGCCCAAGCAAAACACGGTAAAAGAAAATCAAAGCATGCAACAAAATATCGAAATGGAAAGTTAAATATCAAGCTGCTCAGGTGTTATTCCGCCTGAGCAGTGAGAGGAACTGTGAATGAAAAAGCTTTGGAAAAACTGTCATATCGCCACCATGCAAAATGGGCAATATTCCAGTATTGAACATGCTGCGATGGTCACTTCAGGGCAGCATATCCACTGGATTGGAACATTTGAAGATCTTCCTGCCGATGCTTATTCCGAAACCATTGATTTGAATGGCGCATGGGTCACACCAGGTTTGATTGATTGTCATACCCATAGTGTATTTGGTGGCAACCGTAGTGTTGAGTTTGAAAAACGCCTGCAAGGTGTCAGCTATGCTGAGATCGCAGCCAGCGGTGGTGGGATCGCCAGTACGGTTCGTGCCACGCGTGAAGCCAGTGAACAAGAGTTGCTTGCATCAGCATTGAAACGAGTTCGCTGCTTGCTTAAAGATGGTGTCACTACCATTGAGATTAAGTCAGGTTACGGTCTGGATTATGCCAATGAACGAAAAATGCTGCGTGTGATTCGTCAAATTTCAGATACCTTGCCAATGACCGTTCGTAGTACTTGCTTGGCAGCGCATGCTTTGCCGCCTGAGTACAAAGATCAAAGTGATGCTTATATCGAGCATATCTGCAATGAGATGCTGCCTAAACTGCATCAAGAAGGTTTAGTTGATGCAGTGGATGCCTTTTGTGAATATTTGGCATTTTCGCCAGCTCAAGTCGAACGTCTATTTAAAACAGCCCAGTCTTTAAATCTTCCGATCAAGTTACATGCTGAGCAGCTATCTGCATTGGGTGGATCGAGTTTGGCGGCACGTTATCATGCCTTATCGGCAGATCATTTAGAGTTTATGACTGAGGATGATGTCAAGGCGATGGCCGCTGCTGGAACGGTGGCGGTGTTATTACCGGGCGCATTCTATTTCTTGAGAGAAACCAAATATCCACCTTTAGACAGTTTGCATCAACATGGCGTACGCATTGCGCTATCCAGTGACTTAAATCCAGGCACATCACCAGCCTTATCTTTACGGTTAATGATGAATATGGGGAGTACCTTATTCCGTCTAACACCTGAACAGACTTTGGCGGGTGTGACGACGCATGCGGCACATGCATTGGGTTTACAAGAGACTCACGGCACTTTAGAGACTGGTAAAGTTGCAGACTTTATTGCGTGGGATATTGAGCATCCATCCGAGATTGTTTACTGGTTGGGTGGCGATTTACCGAAGCGGATTATTCAGCATGGCAATGAAATCTCAATCTAACAGCGAAGCTCATTTTTAAAGGACGCTAGACATAATGAATCATTCATTTACATGGCAGGGGCGTAAAGATGGTGAGGGTGCTGAACACTTAAGGATTCACCAAGTCGTCAATACCACACCACGAGCTGATTATGCCTTGATTGGCTTTAGCTCGGATGAGGGCGTTAAGCGTAACAAAGGGCGCTTGGGTGCAGCAGATGCACCTGACAGTATTCGTGCGCAATTGGCTAATTTACCTGTGCATCAACCAGTCACGATTACCGATATTGGCACTGTGGTATGTGACGGCTCCAAACTGGAACAAGCACAGGCTGAATTGGCTGAACAAGTTGAAAGAAGCCTCAAACAGGGCATGAAGCCGATTGTGTTAGGCGGTGGCCATGAGGTGGCTTTTGGTAGCTTCTCAGGTCTGTTTCAATATCTGCAAAATCATGAGCCGAATAAGAAGATCGGCATCATCAATTTCGATGCACATTTCGACTTGCGTGAAGCTGAACAGGTGACTTCTGGCACACCTTTTTTAAATGCAGCAAAACTGTCTGAACAGCATCAACAAGAATTTAATTATTTGTGCATTGGCGTAGCGAAACATTCAAACACCAAGGTTTTATTTGAAACCGCAGATCGGCTGAATTGTACTTATATTTACGATTATGAGTTGCAGCAACAAAATGTTGAAACTTTAATCGAAAAGTTGACAGCTTTTACCGGAAAAGTTGACTATTTGTATATTACAGTTGATCTTGATGTATTTAGTGCTAGCATTGCGCCAGGTGTAAGCGCACCTGCGGTTAAAGGGATTGATTTATCCGTCTTTGACCCATTACTAGAGGCCATTAAGGAAACCGGAAAGATTAAAGTTTTTGATGTGGCGGAATGTAATCCACGGTTTGATTTGGATAGTAGAACTGCCAAATTAGCCGCTTATATAATTTTTAACTACATATTTGATTGATGGATCATGTGAATTCATCAAAAGGTTAAAACATGTCTAATTTATCTTATGTCTCTCAAAATGACGGTCCATGGGCAACTTATCTTGAACAGATCGAGCGTGTTGCTCCATATCTAGATGGTTTAGAAGACTATGTGGACACATTGAAGCGCCCAAAACGTGCTTTGATTGTCGACGTGCCAATTGTTATGGACGATGGCACAATTCGTCATTTTGAAGGTTATCGTGTACAACACAACTTGTCACGTGGTCCGGGTAAAGGCGGTATTCGCTATCACCCAGATGTAGATTTAAATGAAGTAATGGCTCTTTCAGCATGGATGACAATTAAAACTGCGGTGGTAAATTTACCATTCGGCGGTGCAAAAGGTGGCATTCGTGTTGATCCGCGTCAACTTTCACCACGTGAATTAGAACGTTTAACACGTCGCTATACCAGCGAAATCAGCCATATCATTGGCCCACAAAAAGATATTCCTGCACCAGACGTGGGTACCAATCCAAACGTGATGGGTTGGATCATGGATACTTATTCATCTGGTCAAGGTCATACGGTGACGGGTGTTGTAACAGGTAAACCGGTACACCTCGGTGGTTCTCTTGGTCGTATTAAAGCAACAGGCCGTGGTGTATTTATCACAGGTCAACAAGTTGCTGAAAAAATCAAATTACCTTTAGACGGTGCGAAAATTGCGGTTCAAGGTTTTGGTAACGTCGGTAGCGAAGCTGCATATTTGTTTGCAGACTCGAAATCGATCATCGTGACGATTCAAGATCACACAGGTACGATTTTCAACCCTGAAGGGATCGATCTTGCTGCATTAAAAACTCACATGGAAACTCACCAAGGTGTGGGTGGCTTTGCTGGTGCGCAAGTGATTAGTGATGAAGAGTTCTGGAATGTAGAGATGGATATTTTGATTCCTGCTGCATTGGAAAGCCAAATCACAGTTGAACGTGCTCAAAAATTAACTGCAAAGTTAGTGCTTGAAGGTGCGAACGGCCCAACATTCCCTGAAGCAGATGATGTTTTGGTTCAACGTGGTATTACGGTTGTTCCTGATGTAATCTGTAACGCAGGTGGTGTAACCGTATCTTACTTTGAATGGGTTCAAGATATGTCGAGCTACTTCTGGTCTGAAGAAGAAATTAATGAAAGACTGGACAAGTTGATGATTCAAGCCATTAACGATGTATGGCACAAATCAAGCGAAAAAGAATGTACTTTACGTACAGCAGCCTTCATTTTAGGTTGTGAGCGTATCTTAAAAGCACGTAAAGAGCGTGGTATTTTCCCAGGCTAATTTTAGCTGTGCTTTTGAAACGACCTTAAGGTGTAAACTTTAAGGTCGTTTTTTATTGCTGAATCAATCCAGAAAGAAATCTTTTTGTAGCTGGGTGTTGCCACTGACACAGGCATACTGAGCGAAATCAGTGATCCCGATCCGTGCCAGTGCTTGTTCATCTGTGAGGCTTTGTCCCGTTAGTTCACCTTTGACCGTACTGTAAATTGCAAAAGCAGCGTCCGCCATGATCTCCGGTTTACGACTCAATTGACGCGTATTTTCCTCACCTAAGTTCTTCGACACTGCTGCTGTAGCGATATAGGTTTCAGGCCATAGCGTATTACATGAAATACCATAGTGACGAAATTCTTCTGCCATACCCAAAGTTAGGATTGTCATACCATATTTAGACAAGGCATAAGGCGAGAGCATCCCCAACCATTTTGGTGACATATTCACAGGTGGCGATAAGCTTAAAATATGCGGATGTTCAGCTTGTTTGAGATAGGGTAAGACAGCCTGCGTACAAATAAAGGTTGCACGGTGATTAATGCTTTGGATCAGGTCATATTGTTTTAATGAAGTGGCTTCGACACCCGTGAGCGCAATCGCCCCCGCATTATTAATCAGTACATCAATACCACCAAAGTTCTTGGCTGCTTGTTGCATGGCAGCAAGGATCTGCTGTTCATCTCGTACATCTAAAAGTAAGGGCAGTGCTTTGCCACCAGCAGCTTCAATCTCTTCGGCGACGCTATAAATTGTGCCTGTTAATTTGGCTGTTTCCACTTCAGTTTTTGCAGCAATGACAACATTTGCCCCAGCTTGTGCTGCTTTCAGCGCAATGGCTCGGCCAATTCCGCGACTGCCACCAGTAATAAAAATGGTTTTTCCTTGCATATTACTCATGTCGATGTCCTATATTTAATTTTTATCAATATGTCGTTAAATCATAAAAGGATGTGCAAATTTTTCTGGATTGTAGAGCTGTCGTTGTTTGGCAATCTCAACAATGCGATGGCGCAATTGACGTTTGATTACGGCATAGGTTAGGCGATGCTTTTGTGACATTTCTTCTGCAAGCTTAAAGACTTCAGCATTTAATGATTCAGCAGGATGAATCTGATGAACCACATGTGCGTCTAAGCACTCGATTCCTGTCATGGATTTACCTGTTAAGGACATTTCCCAGATCGCATGTTGATTGGGAAGGAGTTGCACAATTTCTGCAATACAGTCGGTAAAAGGAATAGTCAGTTTGACTTCTGGAAAGCAAAAACGTCCTTTGTCTGCCCGCATCAAGCGAAAATCACATGCAGATGCCAAAATTGCACCACCTGCATAAGCATTGCCATTAATTTCCGCAATGACAGGGAGGTTAAGCAAGGCCAAGCGTAGCAGCATATTTTCTAGTTGTGTGGTAAAAGCTTTTTTATCTTGCATGGATTGCTGCATTAACCAAGCAAGGTCTAAGCCATTGCAAAATGTTTTAGGATGGTCGCTTTGAATGACTAGGCAAGCATTATGCGAAGGGCGCTCGATCTCATCAAAGATCTCGATATATTCATTCAGTACATCTTGATTTAAGACATTGTCCTGATCGCCATTGGTTAAGGTGAGAACATAAATAGACTGCTGTTGATCAAGCGTCATGGTGGTCATTGAAGCGCTTCCTCATTCTGCGATGGTTGATTGATTGCAGTCATTATTTCGAATAAAACACTCGCACAATAGGTGTGACTATGCCATATTGATGATCATTTTAGGACAGTGGATGTGCGATGCGAGATCCTTTTGGATTGTTTCAAGAAACCATCTCGGTTTCTTATGCACATCTATTATTAGAAATTGTGCATAATTATGCGATTGATATTGAAATAGTTTTATCTGGCACAGGATTAGTGCTGGCAGAAATGAAACAAGCCGATGCCAAAATGAGTGCACATCAATGGTCAAAACTGGTGGTCAATGCTTTAAGGCTGACGGGAAATCCGCGTTTGGGCATTGAATATGGCTTTAAATTACGCCCCACTTCGCATGGAGCCTTAGGTTTTGCATTTTTGAGCTGCACTGATGTTGAAACTGCATTAACGCTGTGCCAACAGTATTTCTGTACACGAATCCAGAACTTTACCCCTGAATCGTATATTGATGAAGACTTTGTCTATGTCTATTTGGATGGTGTACATCCTGTTAAATTTGGCAATGAGCAGCAATCTGATCAATTACGGCAGTTTATGATTGAAAGTTTGTTATTTGGCGCAATACATTTTTTAGCTTTGTTTTCTGAAAACATTGTTGAACGTTGTGAGGTCTTTGTTGATTGGGCCGATGCACAAAATTATAAACGTATCGATTTATCTCAGATCAAGATTCATTTTAATCAGCAACGCAATGGCCTGCGCTTCCCCAAGCAATATCTGCATTGTAAAAATCCAAATGCTGATCAAGTCGCATTCCAGCAGGCATTATTGTATTGCGAAAATGACAAATTGAAATTACTCAAAGAATCGACGCGTGACCTGCAGAAAAGCATTCGTTCTGAGTTGTTGTATAAAGCTGGCAATACTTATCCGACATTAGCGTTGATTGCACAGCGATTGAATATGTCTGAACGAACCATCAAGCGACATTTGCAGGCACAAGGAACGACGTTCTTGCAGATTTTGGCTGAGGTTCGTTTTAGTCAAGCCAAGAAGTTACTGCAACAACCACAATATAGTATTCAAGATGTTGCAACTCTGGTGGGGTATGAAGAAGCCACTAATTTTATTCGCGCTTTTAAAAAGATGTTTGGGGAAACACCGAGTCAGTATCGGAAAAGCTATTTGTCCAAGGCCGATTCATCCGACATCGCCAACTGAACCGTTTCAATAAAGCGTTTTAACGAATGCTGAATCTGTTCTGTCCATTCGAAGGAACAATTCATACGAATAAAATGTTGATGTGAGGGCAACACATTAAATAAAGGGCTTGGCGCAACACCTACTTGTTGTTGAATCAGCTGTTCATAGACTTGCATACTACTGACTTTATCAGGCAGTTGAATCCAGAGAAAATAGCCACTTGGATAGTTATATACCTTACAGTCTTTCGGTAGATGTTGTTTGAGATATTGAAAGAATTGTTTTTTATTCTTTTCCAAAGCCCGTCTAAGCGTTCTTAAATGCTTTTCATAATGATGATGGGAGAGAAACTCAACCAGTGCATTCTGGATCAGCGCATTGGCTGAAATGGTACTCATCAATTGCAAATGCTGAATATGTTCGGAAAATTTGCCAGCATAGACCCATCCCATACGGAACCCTGAACCCAAGGTTTTGGAAAAAGAAGAGCAGTGCAACACCAGATTCTGCTGATCGAAATACTTCATGGGCAGCGGCTTTTGATTGCCATAAAACAGTTCTTCATAAACATCATCTTCGATCAAATGAATTTGATGTTCATGCAACAGCTTGGCAATTTTATATTTGATCTCATCGCTGACGGTAAAGCCAATCGGGTTATGTGCATTTAACATAAACCAGCACACTTTGATCGGATAGTTTTTAATGACCTGTTCAAAAGCTTCAATATCAAAGCCATGTTGTGGATGTTCTGGGAGGGTAATCACCTTGAGTCCCAAACGTTCAGCTGCCTGCCATGCGCCATAGAAGATGGTTTGCTGCAATAAAATATAATCGCCCGGTTGAGTAATCGCTTGCAGGGAAAGATTCAACGCTTCTAAACCACCAGATGTAATGACAATGTCATTTGCATCGGTTGGAATCCCTTGCATACAATAGCGTTGCGCGATGAGTTTCCTGAGTGCTAAATTCCCAGGCGGTAGGTTGGTGGTCTGATCATAACTATGACGATTACGGGAAAGTTGCCCCATGATCTGAATCAGTTTGGGCGGATAGAGTAACTGACTATCTGGAAATGCAGAGCCTAGTGGGCTGACCTGTTTGGATTGGATCGATTTCAGGTATTTAAACACCAAAGAGTTAATTTCAATTTTGGGGTTTAATGAGACCACCGAATAAGCTTGTGGAATTTGGATATTATTTTGCTCTGCTACAAAATAACCTGACTTTTCTTTTGAATAAATCAATCCTTGCGCTTCCAGTTCTTGGTAAGCGTTCATTACGGTAATTAAGCTAAACCCTGATCGTTGCACTTGCTCACGTAAAGAAGGAAGTTTGCTGTGCGGCTGCCATGATCCATTTTCAATGAGAAGTTTCAGGTTGTGCGCTAATTGTTCTGATTTATACATAAAGTAAAGTGAATCCATCTTGATGGAACAGCTTGGTATGCAAGCTGTTCCATCTCTTTTTTAATAAGCAAACATCAATAGCAGTCTAAAGAGACCTGCAATGATGGCGAGTGCAAAAAATCCAAGTAACCACAGTATTATAAACCATTGCGTTTGGCTTAAATGCAGAGATTTAATTTTCATGCCAAGCTGCTCCTTAGTGATAACCCGTATCTCCAACCCGTACTTTATCTCGAAATACCCAGTACGACAGGATGGTATAGGCGATAATGATTGGGATCAGAATTACCGCACCAACCAATGCAAATTTCTGACTAGAATGCGGTGCCGCTGCTTCCCAAATCGTGACCGATGGTGGAATGATATTCGGCCAGAGGCTGATCACAAATCCAGTAAAGGCCAAGAACACGAGTGCCAAGGTATAAATAAAAGGTTTAAAGTCCTGACGCTCTTTACATGCTTTTAAAATCAAGAATGTAAATAGCAGTACTAAGATGGGTACAGGGCTAAAATACAGCAGATTCGGCAAAGCAAACCAACGCGCTGCAATTTCAGGATGGGTCAGTGGGGTATAGAGACTGACACCTGCAAAAACCACAAATAGCAGCATGATCAGTTTAGGCATCAGTGCATACATCTGATCTCGTAGCTCATGGTCGGTTTTCATAATCAACCAGCCACAACCGAGCGCTGCATACATGGCAACCACACCCAGTCCGGTAAATAAGGCGAAAGGAGTGAACCAATCTAAACCTGAACCTGAGAAAATACCATTGGTGGTTTGGATGCCCTGAATATAAGCGCCTAAAATTACGCCTTGCAGGAAGCTGGATAGAATTGAACCCCAGATAAAGGCTTGATCCCATAAATGTTTGGTGCGATTGGCCTTAAAACGGAATTCAAAGGCAACGCCACGGAAAATCAATGCAATCACCATCAAGGTAATCGGCATATATAAGGCTGAAAGAACGGTTGAATAGACCAATGGGAAGGCCGCAAACAAACCTGCACCACCAAGCACCATCCATGTTTCATTACCATCCCAGACCGGTGCGACAGTATTCATCATCACATCACGTTCTTCACGGCTTTTGATGAAAGGGAACAGAATGCCAATACCGAGATCAAAACCATCCAAAATGACATAGATCAATACACCAAGACCGATAATGCCGACCCAAATCAGAGATAAATCAATCATGGCGGTTCTCCTCTTTGGTCTGGTCTTGTTGGTCAATGCTTTCATCGACCGCACTTAATGGACGCATTGGGGTCTTGAAGTGACCATGGCCAGCTGGCTCAAGATCAATCGCTTCAATAAATTCAGGACCTTTTTTCAATAGTTTCAGCATGTAGTAAATACCGCTACCAAACACGATGGCATAGACCACCACGAAAATGATCAAACTGATACCGACTTGATCGGCAGTCACGGTATGCGACAAACCATCTTTGGTACGCATCACCCCATAAATCACCCAAGGTTGACGGCCAACTTCAGTCGTCACCCATCCCGCCAGTAAGGCAATATAGCCTGTAGGCCCCATGACAAAAGCGAATTTATGAAACCAAGATGATCCATAAAGCTTGCCTTTTTTACGCAGCCATAAGGCAACGAAAGAGAGCAGCACCATTAACATGCCAAGTCCGACCATGACACGGAAACTCCAAAACACAATGGTTGAGTTTGGTCGGTCTTCTGGGGCGAAGTCTTTTAAGCCTTTGACTGTACCATCCATAGAATGAGTCAAAATCAGACTGCCTAGATTTGGAATCGCAATTGCATATTTGGTACGTTCTTCTTGCATATCTGGAATGCCAAATAAGTACAGTGGCATTCCTTCATCATAATTGGTCTCCCAATGACCTTCCATTGCGGCCAATTTTGCCGGCTGATGCTTCAAGGTATTTAAGCCATGATTATCACCAATCACCACTTGCAAGCAGGAAGTGACCAGCACCATCCAAAGCCCCATTGAAAATGATTTTTTGATCAGTTCATCACGACGGCCTTTGATCAGATGCCATGCTGCAGTACCCACCACAAGTAAGGAAGACACTAAAAATGCAGCAGCGGCCATATGGGCAAAGCGATAAGGGAAGGAGGGATTAAATACGATCGCCCACCAATCGGTTGGAATAATGATGCCATTCTCGATCGTAAAACCTTGCGGTGTCTGCATCCAACTGTTGGAGGAGAGAATCCAGAACATGGAAATACAGGTGCCGATGGCAACCATCAAGGTGGCAAAGAAATGGGCTTTGGGGCTAACTCGTCCCCAACCAAACAGCATGATGCCCAAGAAGCCCGCTTCCAAGAAGAAAGCACTCAATACTTCATAAGTGAGCAAAGGGCCAGTCACGCTTCCCGCAATACGGGAAAATTCACTCCAGTTGGTACCAAACTGGTAGCTCATCACTACGCCAGATACCACACCCATCCCAAAGGCAACCGCAAAGATTTTGATCCAGAATTTGAATAAATCTTTATAAATGGGGTTTTGAGTACGCAGCCATTTCCATTCCAACATGGCAAGAAAACAGGCGAGACCAATCGAGGTGGCGGGAAAGATAATGTGAAATGAAACAGTAAACGCAAACTGTATTCGGGCTAATTCTAAAGCAGTGAGACCGAGATCCATATATCCTCTCCTATAACAGACCAGCAAAAGCAGTCGCTAGGAAAATGTGAAAGAACGGACTTAAATGTTTGAAAATAAGCAGAACCTGAAAAAGCTGTGGCTTGGATATTTAAAAGCGATTTAAGTTTTATTCATCATCCAATATTCTGTTGTATATGAGTAGGTACAATTTCTTTTTGTTTTTTTATAACAGATGGGGTGTCCATAAATGATCTGTTATATTTTTTTAGCGAAACTCTGTAGCTATTCAGTTGTTTGTACCTGATTCAAAATAGCATCAAGCAACGATGCAGTGTGTTAAATATTGATCAAGCATTGTAAGTCGTTTGAATGACACTAATTCGGACTGAATGGCGTATGACTATGTTTATCACTAAAGAACTTAATGCGTTGACTCAGCTTTTTCAAAGCAAAGTGCCTTCGCAAGCAGTACAACAACAGCTAAGTCTTGAATATGTAAATCTTGAAGCAACCTTATTAAGAGGCAAGGTACTGAGAGATTTTTCTAAGGAGAAGGTCGCTTATATTGCTCAAGCTGAAATAGTGGAAAATGACAATAATCTCGCCTATTTATTTGCACCATTTATGATTGCCAATTTAAATCAGCCGGTGATTTATACCACGCCAGTCTCGTCCTCTGTACTTAAGATATTGAATCAATACTATCAAGCCGATAAAAGCGTCAATCTTAAAATCGAAGATGTGATTCATAGCCTAAAACTGTATATCGAGCTGGTCGATGATGCAAAAGCAGAGCAAGATTTTCTGTTCCGTTGTTTAGTCAAGGCACTGTGTCGTACAGATGTTTTTCATATTTTTTTGGTCACGCATTTATCCTTAGATCAGCAACAGATTCAGATCCTAGAAGAGTATTTTGATGTAAAAATTGATGTGATTGATGCTGATCGTAGGCCAAGCATGCTCAATGATGAATTGATTAATACGCGCAAACTGCTATTTAAAAACAAAGATGAAGCACATAAAAACCTGTGTACTTTGTTTTCCAGTCTTAATGCAAATCTAGTCGCGAAGATTGGTCAGTTTAGCCCAGCCCAAGCGGCTCATTTAATCGAGGATATGTTCTATTCGGAACATATTTTTGAAAAGTTATCGGTCTATGCCGAATACATGCAAACCCGTATTCAAAATGGCGCTAGTTTTAAGGCTTTATCCACCATGTAATTGTTATGAATTAAGTTTTAGTCTTTCAATAGGAGCAGAGCTCATGTCTCAACAGCAATCAAAATTCCCATACCTTGCGGTTGGAATCAGTATTTTATTGGGTTGTTTATTCTTAGTCTTTTTCTTTCTGGCTGTGAGCAACCAACCTGATTATATGCCATCGCAACAGAAGCAAAATGCTGCTCATGTACAATCAACAGTTCAATCAAATAAATAACTATTTTTTAATCCGAAGCTTGTTTTTTCTCTCTTACTGGTGATTTTGAGCACTTGCCAGTAAGTTTTTTTTGTTTTGGGCTTGGTTGTAATTGTTAAAATCAAGAGAGATTTTAACGCTCTAATTGATCGAATGAGACAAATCAAGAATAGAAAAGAAGCACAATTCATGTTAATCCTATCTGTAGCAAATGTTAAAAAATAGCTCAGATGAGGGCAACATGATGGATAACTCAGAACAAACCATTCATAAGCAAGAAAATACCAGTTTTGCCAGAATTGAACCCTATACCCAACCCGCAGGTGGATGGGGCGCATTACTGAGTGTCGCCCGAAACCTAAAAAGACAAGATATTTTAAAAAAAGGTTCAATCACCTTACTCAATATTAATCAGCCGACTGGTTTTGACTGTCCGGGCTGTGCATGGCCTGAGAAGAAAGATGCGCATGCCTTTAACTTCTGTGAAAACGGTGCCAAGGCTGTGGCTTTCGAAGCAACCAGTAAAACGGTAACACCTGAATTTTTTGCACAGCATACCGTGAGCTGGCTCGCTGAACAGAATGATTTCTATCTGGAAGATTTGGGTCGTTTAACTGACCCGATGCGTTATGACCCAGTCTCGGATAAATATGTACCGATTTCTTGGGATGAAGCTTTTCAGTTAATTGCCAAACATCTACAGGCGCTTGATCATCCTGATCAAGCTGCATTTTATACCTCTGGTCGTGCCAGCAATGAAGCGGCTTTTTTGTACCAATTATTTGTCCGCAGCTTCGGGACCAATAATTTTCCAGACTGTTCCAATATGTGCCACGAAACCACCAGTGTTGGCTTAAAAGATGCGATTGGTTTAGGTAAGGGCACGGTCATTTTGGATGATTTCGATCAGGCAGATGCCATTTTTAGCTTTGGGCATAATCCAGGCACCAACCATCCACGGATGTTGGCAACCTTAAGAGAGGTTTCGCGTCGTGGTGGTAATATTGTTGCCATTAATCCTATTAAAGAGCGTGGTTTAGAGCGTTTTCAAGACCCACAAGCGCCGCTAGAAATGATGACCAATGGCAGTACTCCAATCAGCCGTTATTATTTCCAGCCCAAAATTGGGGGGGACTATGCGCTGATGTTTGGGGTGATGAAGCATTTACTGGAATGGGATAAAAAGGCGCTTGCGAAAGGAAAAGCAAGCGTTTTTGATCGTAGCTTCATTGAAATGAATACCATTGGTTTTGATGAGATGCTGGCGGAGATAGATCGTACTGAATGGTCTGAAATTCATAAACATACTGGACTTTCACCTGAGCATTTAGAATCGATTGCCAAGATGTATATGGATGCAAAAACTGCTATTTTTTGTTGGGGGATGGGTATTACCCAACACCGTCATGGTACAGCCAATATTCATATGTTGGCGAACTTGATGCTGGCACGAGGACATATTGGTCGTCCAGGGGCTGGTCTTTGTCCAGTGCGTGGGCACAGTAATGTGCAAGGCGACCGAACCATGGGAATTAATGAAAACCCAAGTGATGCCTTGCTAGATAGTATTGATCGGGTATTTGGCATCAAGTCACCGCGTAAACATGGTTTTGGTGTGGTCGATACCATTAAGGCTATGTATGAAGGTGATGTAAAAGTCTTTATTGGTTTGGGCGGAAACTTTGCGGTCGCAACGCCTGATACACCTTATACCCAAGAAGCATTACGCCGTTGTAACTTAACCGTTAACATTACTACCAAGTTGAATCGTAGCCATCTGGTCTGTGGCAAAGATGCGTTGATGCTACCTTGCTTAGGGCGTACCGAAATAGATATGCAAGTGCATGGCGCACAAGCAATTTCGGTGGAAGATTCGATGTCGAATGTGCATCTTTCAGCAGGACGTAATCCACCGATCTCTGAAAATATCTTGTCTGAACCCGATATTGTGGCGCGTATGGCAGAAGCAGCATTGCCTGAAAGTAAGGTGAAATGGCGTTGGTATATCGAAAGTTATGACCGTATCCGTGATTCGATTGCCGATGTTTTTGATGAATTTCATGATTTCAATCAACGGGTCTATCAACCAAGTGGTTTCCATTTGGAGCATCCTGCCAATCAGCATGTCTGGAATACACCAAGTGGTAAAGCCCAGTTTTTGATTACACCACTGGCCGAAGTTTACGAAGATAAAGAAAATCAATATGCGGCTGCTTATAGTGAACAGCAGGTGTATACCTTGATGACCACTCGTTCGCATGACCAGTACAACACCACGTTATATGGTTTGGATGACCGTTATCGCGGTGTATTCGGGCAACGCCGTGTGTTGTTTATGAATCAAACCGATATTGATGCAGCAGGCTTTGAAGCAGACCAATGGGTTGATATTGAGAGTGTATTCTCGGATGGTGTGAAACGGATTGTACATAGTTTCCGTATCGTACCGTATAACATTCCACAAGGTAGTCTGGCGGCTTATTATCCAGAAACCAATCCCTTAGTGGCTTTGGGTAGCCATGACAAATACGCCAAAATTCCAGCGTCTAAAAGCATCCCTGTGATTTTGCATGCAGGTAATGCACCAGCACATTTTAATTTGAATGTTGAAGTTGACCCTGAGCATGCCAATGAACGCGTGAGTAACGCATAGCTGATTGGAAATCTATTTTTTCGAATCAGTGATGCAAATGAGGTAAGTGTGGACACAAAAACACGAGGTTATGAAACGATGCAAGTGCATCGTTTCCATCGCGAGATTTCTGAAAATGAACTGGATTATATTGTTCAGGAGTATCCTGTTGCCTTAATTTATAATGGTATTTCGCATGCCGTCATGATGGCAACACCATCGGATCTAGAGGTCTTTGCCAAAGGCTTTAGTCTCTCGGAAGGAATATTACAAAATTTAAGCGAGTTGTATTCACTCGATATTCGTCAAAATGAATTGGGGGTTGAAGTGGACATGACCATTTCATCCCGTGCTTTCATGGCTTTAAAAGCGCATCGACGTATGATGGTCGGGCGTACAGGTTGTGGTTTATGTGGTATTGAAAGTCTAAAGCAACTCTATGCAAATCTACCTGCGGTCAGTACCCATGTTTCTTCAACATGGTTAAGCCAAATTCCAAATGCAATTGCACAATTAAAAGTCAGACAAAAAATTACTGAACTGACCGGTGGAGCACACGCCGCAGCATGGGTCGTGAAAGGTCAGATCGTAGCGTTATTTGAAGATGTTGGTCGGCATAATGCTCTAGATAAATTATTGGGGTACTTGGCTGAACAGAAAATGGATGTTGCGGAGGGTTTTGTGGTGATGACCAGTCGTGCCAGTTATGAGTTGATCCGCAAATGTGTGCAATCCAATATTGCTCTATTGGCGACCATTTCTGCACCCACCAGTATGGCGATTGAAATGGCAAAACAATTAAATCTCACCTTAGCCAGTTTTTGCCGCGGTGAGAGCTTTGTTTTATATACTGAATAATGGTAAAAATTTGTGATTTGGCTGATCTCTAATGCATTGATTTGTGTAGGATATGAGCATTAAGTTTTTTTATTCCCAAATATTATGAATACACCTTTAAGACCTCAGCCTGTGATCAATAATCTTTCAGGTGAAAATGCTTTATTTATCGTACTCGGAATCAATAGTAATCCTGATCATTCAGGGGTAATTGATTTTCTTGCGAATTTTTCCGCATTGGTACGCAGTCTGACCAATCGTTTTCCGAATAGTAATTTTAGTGCCTCTGTAGGGATTGGTTCGAATGCCTGGGACTTACTGTTTCCTGAGTTAAATAAACCGAAAGAGCTTGCGCCATTTCAGGAAATCAAAGGGCCAAAATATACCGCCGTTGCAACAGCTGGGGATTTGTTTTTTCATATTCGCGCCAATCAAATGGCGATCTGCTATGAACTTGCCTCGATTTTGCATGAGCAACTCAAAGAGGATACCTATCCAATTAGCGAGACCAAAGGCTTTCGTTACTTTGATGGTCGTGCCATTCTTGGTTTTGTGGATGGTACAGAGAATCCTGAGCATGAAATTGCCAAAGAAATCGCCTATGTTGGTTCGGAAGATGCTGAATTTCTTGGCGGCAGTTATGTGTTTATCCAAAAATACCTGCATAACATGGAGATGTGGAAAGGGCTGACCACAGAACAGCAGGAGAAAGTGATTGGTCGTAAAAAGTATGATGATGTGGAGCTAGGGGATGATGTCAAGCCGCTCAATGCCCATAACGTTGTCAGTAAAGCCCATGATGCAGAGGGCAATGAGTTGAAAATTCTCAGAGCCAATATGCCGTTTTCAAATCCGTCTGAGGGGGAATACGGTACCTTCTTTATCGGTTATTCACGCTCTTTTAATATCACCAAAACCATGCTTGAAAATATGTTCCTTGGCAAGGAAAATGGTCATGTCGACCGCCTACTTGATTTTAGTACCGCTGTTTCAGGTAGCCTATTCTTTGTACCGACCTTTGATTTTCTCGAAGATTTAGGCGAATAAGTTTAATCCGCTGAAATCAATCGGTTTATTTCAGCGGAA
This sequence comes from Acinetobacter higginsii, assembly GCF_000369525.1. Lineage (GTDB taxonomy): Bacteria > Pseudomonadota > Gammaproteobacteria > Pseudomonadales > Moraxellaceae > Acinetobacter > Acinetobacter higginsii. The sequence continues at coordinate 1,744,455 of NZ_KB850072.1, read as the reverse complement.
AATCTTTATTGGCTTATCAGATATTGTTGCAACGGGTCACGGAATTGATCTGGAATACGACCTGATTTTTGCGTGCTGAAATCAAAATACACCTGAACCGCTTTGCCACGTGCAACGCAGTGCTCATTTTGCCAAGCTTCATGCGCCACAATAAAAGAAGAATTGCCGATATGTTCAATCCATGTTTTGATTTCGATATCCGCGCCGTAATAGATTTGTGCAACAAAATCAACTTCAACCCGAGCGAGAATCAAAGGTAGATTTTTGATTTCCATACTTGGGTTGAATAAGCGAAAAACAGGTTCACGTGCAGTTTCAAACCAGCCTGTAATGACAGTATTGTTGATATGTCCAAAAGCATCGGTTTCATAGAATCTGGGTGTAATCGAAAGTGTAAACATAGATCAACTGTTATTTTTCATTTAAAGCTCAATACTATAAGGGCTGAATATGTAAAAATCAGCCCCAATAACAGACTTAAGCGTTTATGAATGCTGGGATAGCCCACCGCCTAAAGCTTTATACAATTCAATCTGATTATTTAACTTGCTTTGTTCAAGCATCAGTAAGCCTTGTTGGGCTGCATAAGCAGAACGTTGTGCATCCAACACGGTTAGATAACTGTCAATCCCTGCTCTAAATCGGGCGGTGGATAATTTATAAGTGGTATCGGTTGCAGCAACCAAACGGCGTTGTGCCGCTAAACGCTCGTCAATATGGGCATGTGCAGCCAACGCATCATTGACCTCACGAAAAGCGGATTGAATGGCTTTTTCATAATCTGCCAGTGCAATTTGTTGTTCAGTTTCTGAAATTTTAATATTGGCTTTACGCGTCCCCCAATCGAAAATAGGCAGGTCGATACTTGGTCCAACTGACCAAGCAAAGCCACCTGATTTAAATAAATCTTTAAGTTCGGTTGAGGCATAGCCAGCTGAACCTGTCAGGCTAATCGTAGGGAACATACGTGCTTTGGCTGCGCCAATATTGGCTCCAGCAGCACGTAATTGATATTCAGTCGCTTTGAGGTCGGGGCGGTTATTCAGTAAGTCACTGCTTAAGCCAGTTGCAAATGTGGTTTCAGTACTAATCATTTTTACGGCTTGATTCGGCAAGAGATTTTGAGGAACTGATTGACCAGCCAATAGATCCAGTAAGTTTTGTGCTTGTGCCACTTGAGTTTTATAGGCGGCAACATCATTTCGTGCAGTCTCAACTGAAATTTGTGCCTGACGCAGTGGAACCTCGCTATCAATACCGACATCAAAACGTTTTTTGTTCAGGTTATAGGAATCAAGTTGTGCTTTTAAGGTTTGTTCTGCAAGATTAAGGTTGGCCTGAGCAAAGGCATAATCTAACCAAGCTTGTGAGACTTGACTGACTAAACTGATCTGTGTGGCTTCTCTGGCACTTTGGGTCGCAAAGTAATTATTTAAGGCCACATCTTTTAAGCTTTTGACTCGGCCCCAAAAATCCAGTTCATAAGCCGTCATTCCTAGTCCAACTTGAAAAGTTGAATAAGGATTGTTTGGGTTCGCAGATGGATTCACCTGTCGAACAGCACTGCCATTTGCTCCAATAGTAGGTAACTGGTCATTTTTACTGATCTGATATTGCTGTTGGGCACGCTGAATATTGAGTGTTGCAGTACGTAAATCACGGTTGTTATTTAAGCTGATTTCAATCACTTGTAATAAACGTGGGTCAGAAAAAAATTGTTGATAACCTTGATTGGCAATCGAATTTCCAGTTGTGGTTTGAGAAAAATTTTGTGGAATATCCGATTTGATCACAGGTTTTGGTGCCTGCAGATTCATACATGCAGTTAAGGCAATCGAAAGCGTAGAGACAAGCAGGCCACGAGATAAGACAGTCGCTTTAGACATGGTCTTCTCCAAATAAGATGAGGATAGATACTGAGGAGGAGTCAGAGGAAACCCATTGATTCCCTCTGCTCTATGTCATTTAAGATGGATTTTTTTGTTTCGATGAAAACAGCTTTTCAACTGTACCCAGAATGAAAATAAAGAACACTGGGACAAAGAAAATTGCCAGAATCGTCGCTGAAATCATGCCGCCAAATACACCTGTACCTAAGGCATGCTGTGTTTCTGAACTTGCCCCTGAGGCGATGACCAATGGAATGACACCACAAGTAAAGGCTAAGGAGGTCATCAGAATCGGGCGTAAACGAAGTTTTGCTGCGGCAACGGTGGCCTCGACTAAACTCATGCCTTCTTCTTTCAGCATCTTGGCAAATTCAACAATCAGAATCGCGTTCTTGGCAGATAAACCAATAATGGTAATCAGACCAATTTTAAAGAACACATCATTCATCAAGCCTCGAGACATAATCGCAACCACTGCGCCAAAAATACCTAAAGGGACGACCAGCATCACTGAAAGCGGAATTGCCCAACTTTCATAAAGTGCAGCCAGAACAAGGAATACCACGAGCATTGATAGCGCCAGCAGGAAGGCCATTTGTGATTCAGATTGCTTTTCCTGTAAGGAAATACCCGTCCATTCATAGCCGATGCCTTTTGGCAATTTGGCAATCAGGTTTTCCATTTCGCGCATGGCATCGCCTGATGACGTATCGAAGTTTGGGATACCTGCAATACTCAACGATGGGCGACCGTTATAGCGGTTATATTGCTGTGGCGCTTTATTCCACTGCGGTGTGACCACTTCAGATAGCGAGACCAATTGACCATTTGAGCCCATCACTTTCAGATTCAAAATATCTTTGAGTTGCATTCGTGATTTGGCATCGACCTGTACAATGACTTGTTGCATACGTCCCTGATTTGGGAAGTCATTGATATACATCGAACCCATTGACGTTGAAATGATGTCAGAAACGTCAGAGAATTTCACACCAAGAACATTCAATTTCGCACGGTCAATTTTTAAAGAAATATTGTCACCTTGCGGTAAGCCTTCATTCCAAACCATATAGAACTTTTTGTTCTTGGCAGCCATTTCCATGAGCTGGTCTTGTGCAGCTAAAAGTGCAGGCATGCCCAAGTTGGCACGGTCTTGCAAGCGTAAGCTAAAGCCAGAAAAAGTCCCAAGTTCATCAATGGCAGGTGGTAATACCGCCATTGTTGCACCTTCTTTACTGTGCGCCATGCTGGCATTAACGGCATTGGTCATTTCAGTTGCTGTTGACGTACGGTCTTTAAAGTCGGTTAATGTGGTAAAAGCAACAGCTACGTTTTGGCCCGCGCCACTAAAGCCCCAACCCATGATGGTCGTGTTACTTTTAACATTTGGATTGTCTTTTAGACTGCTTTCAAACTCATTGACGACGCCTCGCGTTCTTTCAGCCGTGGCATCAGAAGGCAACTGGAACGAAGTCAGGAACCAGCCTTGGTCTTCTTCTGGCATAAAGGCGGTTGGCCAGTATTTCATGCCTGCAAAAGTAAGACCTGTAATGACCACAAAGATCACCATCATTGGAATACTATGTTTAATCACTTTAAGCAGGATCAATTCATACTTTTTAGTGACTTTATCGAAGCTGCGATCAAACCATGCAAAAAAGCCTTTCTTCTGATGGTGGCCATCAATTGGTTTAAGAATCGTGGCACACAATGCAGGCGTTAAGATTAATGCCAATAATGCTGAGAACAGAATTGAGACTGACATGGTTAAGGTAAATTGTTGATAGATAATACCGACCGAACCACTGGCAAAGGCCATCGGTAAGAACACTGCTGCCAAGACTAAGGTAATCCCAATAATCGGACTGGTAATTTCCTTCATTGCCTTGGACGTTGCTTCTTTTGGAGACAGTCCTTCAGTCGCCATAATTCGTTCAACGTTTTCGACCACCACAATTGCATCATCGACGATGATACCAATCGCAAGCACCATACCAAACATGGTCAGTACGTTAATCGAGAAACCTGCCAGTAGCATCACCGCAAATGTACCGAGTAGTGCAATCGGTGCAACAATGGCTGGAATCAGGGTATAACGAACATTATGCAAGAATAAATACATCACAATGAAAACCAGTACCATGGCTTCAAGTAAGGTATGAATCACTTTTTCAATCGAAATTTTTACAAAAGGTGCGGTGTCATAAGGAATACTGAACTGCATACCTTCAGGTAAATTGAGTTTTAATTCTTCAATCTTGGCTCTGACACCTTCCGCTGTTTTGACAGCATTGGCACCAGGACTGAGCTGAATCGCAGCAGCCGTTGCAGGTTTGCCATCTTCTAAAATGGCAAAGTTATAGGCCTGTGAACCCATTTCAACTTCAGCCACATCAGAAAGTTTAATCACGCTACCGCTGGTTTTACTTTTTAGGCTGATATTTTTAAATTGTTCAACATCGCCTAATTGACCTTGTGCCGATAGTGGGACGGTAATCAATTGACCTTTTGCTGCAGGGAGATCACCTAATCGTCCTGGTGCGATCTCGACGTTATTTTCACGGATGGCATTATTAACGTCACTGATCGATAAACCATATGACACCAATTTATTGGGATCAACCCAAATACGCATGGCTTTTTCAGCACCGAAGGATTGAACTTTACCAACGCCTTCAACACGTTTAAGTTCTTCGACTACGTTACGAACTAGATAATCACTGAGATCAACTTCGGAATACTGTCCATTGGGTGAATTGATTCCGACCAACATCAAGAATCCCGATGACGATGCCTCAACTTGCAAGCCTTGTTGACGAACCACTTGCGGTAACCGTGCTTCAATGGCTTTGATTTTGTTTTGTACATCAACCTGTGCCATATCCACATCTGTACCCGGTTTAAAGGTCGCAGAAATCTCCGCAGTACCTGAGGTATCTGTAGTTGAGCTATAATACAGCAGGTTTTTTACCCCTGACATTTCACGCTCAATTAAGGTAACTACGCTGTCATTAATGGTCTTGGGTGTAGCACCTGGATAAGTCGCACTAATATTGACTTGTGGTGGTGCAACACTTGGAAAGCGGGCAATCGGCAATTTCGGAATACTGAGTACCCCAAATAAAATAATGAAAATCGCAATCACCCATGCGAAAACAGGGCGGCGAATGAAGAATTGTGACATCATCATTGAGCTCCTTGTGGTGCAGGTACTTTCCACGTGCTTATTTCAAGTTTTTGATTGGGCTGAATACGATCAACACCTTCCACAACGATTTTGTCGCCTGTTTTAAGGCCTTTATTGGCGATGTAGAACTGATCATATTGTTGTCCCAGTTCAATCGGGCGAATATCAGCGGAACCTTTGGCATTGATCACATAGACTTGCGGGTCGCCATTGATATTGCGTTGAATTGCTTGAGCAGGGACAAGCAAAGCTTGAGGTACTGAAGCCCGGTCGATATTGACGCGGACATACATGCCTGGGAGAAGTTTTCGTTCAGGATTCTGAACTTCGATACGGATGGTGACATCACCTGTTTCAGGGTCAACATTAATGTCCTCAAATAGCATTTTGGCAGTGACGTTATACGCTTGACCATGGCTATTAGAAATACGTACAGTTTTTTCATTATTGGCAGACAACTCACCACTTTGTAGCGCAGCTTGCAAACGTTCGTATTCACTAATCGACTGTTTTACATCAACATAGACTTTATCGATCTGCTGTACCGTTGCCATAGTATTGGCATCACCTTGGCTGACCAATGCACCTTCAGTCACAAAAGATTGCCCAATACGGCCCGAAATCGGGGCACGAACAGTGGCATATTGAAGGTTCAGGTTTTGACGGGTAAGTAAGGCTTTCATTTGCGCAACATCTGCTAAGGCCTGACGATATTGAGCTTGTGCATTACTGACTTCTTGCTTACTGATCGCATTACTTGGAAGTAATTGCTCATAGCGCTCTAGCTGAACTTTTAAACGAACCACTTCAGCTTCGGCCTTATTGAGGGAGGCCTGATTACTATTCACATCAGCCTGAAAAGTTTCCGCGTTAATTTTATAAAGTGCTTGACCTGCTTTAACTTCACTGCCTTGTTTAAATAGCACTTTTTCAATAATGCCACCGACTTGTGGGCGAATTTCAGCAGTTCGGAAAGCCTGTACCCGTGCTGGCAAATTTTCGCTAAAGTTCACCGATTGCGGCTGAATATTTAAAACGCTCACTTTAGCAGGGGGTGTTTCTGCTGGCTTTGCCTCCTCAGAACCACAGCCTTGTAGCACAAGTCCGATAGATAAAAATAATGGAAGTAATAGATGCTTTTGCATTCTGTCCAAACCTTGGGAGTTTTTGATGCTGGCATTATTTTCGAACTTTGTGTAACGATCATCGCTGAAGTGTGGAAAAAGTGTGGAGATCAACAGATAAATCATCGTATGATGAATCGATTGTTTTATTGATCTAAATCCTTATGTTTGAGCACTCTTTTTCTTTCGATTGCCATGACAAACTTATTCTTGTGGTAGAGGATGAGTATGATATTGGGGACATCATTGAGCACTATCTTAAGCGTGAAGGGATGCGCGTGATTCGGGCAATGAATGGTAAACAGGCGATTGAAATCCATGCTACACAAACAATCGATCTGATAGTGTTGGATATTAAATTACCTGAACTGAATGGCTGGGAAGTATTAAGCAAAATTCGGCAAAAGGCGCAAACCCCCGTGATTATGCTCACCGCATTGGATCAGGAAATTGATAAAGTCATGGCATTACGGATCGGTGCCGATGATTTTGTCGTCAAACCATTCAATCCGAATGAGGTGGTGGCGCGTGTTCAAGCGGTGCTGCGACGCGCTCAGCAAAGCCAGCAGGCACCCAATAAAAATCTAAGTTATAAAAATATTGAAATTAATACCGATATTCATAGTGTCTATATTCATCAGCAGCATAAGAAGGTGATGGTGAATTTAACCCTGACTGAATATAAAATCTTGCTACAAATGATTGATCATCCTCATAAAGTCTTTACCCGAAGTGAACTGCTGAATCATTGCCTACCTGATAGTGATGCCTTGGAGCGCACCGTTGATAGTCATGTCAGTAAGCTGAGAAAAAAACTGGAAGAACACGGCTTGCAACAGATGTTGATTAACGTGCGTGGGGTCGGTTATCGCCTCGATCATCCTGTGGAATGAGCATGTTTTGAATGTTGATGGCTTTAATTTAAGTTATCAGATTTGCTCTTCTGTGATCTGAAGGAAGTAAATAAATGTTTGAATCCATTTTTAATCTTTGTCCAATATTCTTTACCCAATAAGGCAATTACGATTAACAGCAGAATTTCACCCCCAATCGCCATTGCTGTCATGATCAACGCTTTATGGGGAATGTCTAAGAATGGAATAATGGGAAAGGCAAGCCAGTAAGCGATGACAATGCTCAACAGAACGAAGCCAATTTTTTTACGTAGATTGAGTTTTGGTTTTTGCATTTTGGTCACATCAATAAAATTTTGATGCTGCTATTTTTGGAAAGGTTTGATGATGAATGATCTTGAATGTGTGGAAAAAGTGTGTAAATCACTAAAAAAATCAGCGTATCATGTGAAAAATTTAGGTTAATTGATTGGAAAAATCCAATGAAGAATAAGTCAGGTATTAGTAAACAGTTGTTTATCGCATTAAGTATCGTGAACTTAAGTGTGACGCTGTTTTCTATTTTGCTTGGCTATTTTATTTATAACTATGCGATTGATGTGGGTTGGATCACGTTGAGTTCCTTGCAGGAAGATTGGACCGAATTTCATTTTGTCGACTGGATTTGGCTATCTACAGTGATTTTTTGTGGGGGTGTCATTTCCATTATTATCGGAATGCATTTGGCCCAGCGTTTTATTAAGCCGATTAATTTCTTGGCAGATGCAGCAAAGAAAATCAGTCAGGGTGATCTGTCCGCACGGGCAGATGATAGTCAAATTCACTCCACTGAAATCGCTGAGTTGATGCAGAATTTTAATCATATGGCGCAGCAACTAGAAAGCTCGGTTGAAAATGCACAGGTCTGGAATGCCGCAATTGCACATGAATTGAGAACACCAATCACGATTTTGCAAGGCCGCTTACAAGGCGTTTTAGATGGGGTGTTTCAACCTGATGAAGCATTGTTTAAAAGCTTGCTCAATCAGGTGGAGGGATTATCACATTTGGTTGAAGACCTGCGGACACTCAGTTTGGTGGAAAATCAGCAGCTGAGATTAAATTATGAAAAGATTGATTTTAAATTGCATGCGGAGAAAGTTTTAAAGCTGTTCGAAGATCGCTTGGCAAAAGCTCAACTTATTCCTGTATTGGAGGTCAGCGCCACATTTATAAATTGTGATCGTCGGCGTATCGAGCAGGTTCTGATTGCCTTGATTGAAAATGCAATTCGCTATGCCAATGCAGGCACATTAAAAATTTCCTCAAAGCAAGTCTCGGATGAATGGATCTTACAAATCGAGGATGAAGGCCCAGGTATTGCTGAAGAATATCAACAGGATTTATTCAATCCTTTCTTTAGATTGGAACAGTCTAGAAATAAAGAGTTTGGTGGGACTGGCTTAGGTTTGGCAGTTGTACATGCGATTGTCATTGCGCATAAAGGTGCAATCGAATATAGCAACCCGAATCACAATAGTGTGTTTACGATTTATCTGCCTGTTCACGTTTAATCTAAGTGATTTAGGCGATTGTTAGTGTTCGACTATGCTCATAAATATCTGCTATGAATAAAAGAAGAGGTGTTGATTTAGCACCACCTGCTCAACAGAATCGTGCTGTTGCTGAAACATTGATAAAATTAATAATTTTTAATTGATTGATATTTATAAATAAAAAACATGGCATTCAATTTGTATTAACCACAGTGAAAGATAAATTGTGTTTAACAACAAATTTGGAGCAAAACATGAGTAGAAAAATTCGATTAGGTGCATTTATTCCCGCTACTGGACAACATGTCGCTGCATGGCGACATCCTGAATCGCAACCGACCAAAGCAGTGGATTTTGATTTTATTAAAGAGCAGGTACAACTTGCTGAAAAAGGCTTATTTGATGCCTATTTCTTGGCAGATGGTCTCGCCGTTAATTTCGGACAAGCTGAGAAAACAGGCTATAGCGATAAAGTAGCGGGCTTTGAACCTGTCACCTTGTTCGCAGCTTTATCAACGGTGACCAAACATATTGGTTTTATTGCAACTGCATCAACCACCTATGAAGAACCGTATTTATTGGCGCGTAAATTTGCTTCTTTGGACCATCTCAGCCATGGTCGAGCAGGATGGAATGTGGTGACCTCTGCTTCGGAAGCTGCCGCGGCTAACTTCGGTTATGAACAACAAATTCCACATGCAGAGCGTTATGAGCGCGCACAGGAATATGTTGATCTGATTAAAAAACTGTGGGACAGCTGGGAAGATGATGCTTTTATTCATGATAAGGCATCAGGTGTATTTTATGATCCTGAGAAAGTTCATAATCCGAATCACAAAGGTAAATACTATGCGGTGAAAGGTGCCTTGAATGTACCTCGTACACCACAAGGTTATCCAGTGATTGTACAAGCGGGACAGTCAGGGCCAGGACGTGATCTTGCAGCGCGTTATGCCGAAGTCATTTTTACCGCCAATCAAAAGCTGGAAGATGCGCAAGAGTTTTATCGTGATGTAAAAAGTCGTTTGGCCAAATATGGACGTTCAGCCGATGAACTTTTAATTTTACCAGGCGTTTCTGCGTTTGTAGGTCGTACTGAAGAAGAAGCGCGTGCCAAATACCAACAGCTTACGGATTTGATTCATCCAGAAGCAGGGCTTGCCTTGTTGAGTGGCTTAAGTGGCGGCTTTGATTTTTCAGGCTATGATTTGGATGGTCCATTTCCTGAATTGGGTGAAGGCCAAGGCATGGTGAGTCGTCCTGCTCTAATTGCAGATATTGCCAAGAAAAACAATTTCAGTATCCGTCAACTGTATGAATGGGTGGCGGGTGCACGTGGCCATTGGCAACTGATTGGCACACCTGAACAGATTGTAGATCAATTACAACAATGGTTTGAAAATGAAGCCGCGGATGGTTTTAATATTTTGCCACCAAGTACACCTGCTGGGTTAAACGATTTTGTTGAATTGATTGTGCCAGAGCTACAACGCCGTGGCCTGTTCCGTACTGAATATGAAGGCACGACCTTACGTGAAAACCTAGGTTTGGCACGTCCAGAAAATCAATATGTCATTGCTCGACAGGCTGAAAAAAACAAAGCCAGTTAAAATCATGTTAAAACTAAATCATGAATCAAAGTAACAAGAGTGACTTTTAAGCGGTCACTCTTGTGTCATCAAAATTGAATTGAGTGAAAAATGCAATATAGAAAATTAGGTCAAACTGATATTGATGTTAGTGTCATCGCCCTCGGCACCATGACTTGGGGCGAGCAGAATTCTGAATCCGAAGCGCATGAGCAGTTGGATTATGCAGTGGAGTGTGGCGTAAATCTGATTGATACGGCTGAAATGTATCCTGTACCACCGAAACCAGAAACCCAAGGCTTAACTGAACAATATATTGGGACATGGTTAAAGCAGTCACAGAAACGAGACCAAGTGCTGATCGCAACCAAAGTGGTAGGCCGTTCAGGGAAATTAACCCAAGCCTCGCATTTTCGTTCAGGTCAAACTAAGTTAGATCGAGCCAATATTGAAACTGCACTACATGATAGTCTGAAACGTTTACAGACGGATTATGTTGATCTATATCAGCTTCATTGGCCTGATCGCAGTACCAATCATTTTGGTGAATTGGGCTATACGCATGTTGAAAATGAAGAAACGGTTCCAATTGTAGAAACCTTGACAGTTTTGTCCGATTTGATTCGAGCAGGCAAGATCCGACATATTGGCTTATCCAATGAAACACCCTGGGGCGTGAGTCAGTTTTTAAAGTATTCCGAAACATTGGACTTAGCGCGGGTTGTTTCCATCCAAAATCCATATAACTTATTGAACCGTAGTTTTGAAATTGGCAATGCCGAAATCGCCATACGAGAACAGGTCGGATTACTGGCTTACTCACCTTTGGCTTTTGGTGCTTTGACCGGTAAATACTTAGATGGTGCACAACCAGCAGGCGCACGTTTAAGCTTATGGGAACGCTTTGCCCGTTATAAAGGGCAAGCCTCTGAAGATGCAATTCGTCGTTATGTAGCATTGGCCAAACAATATGATTTAGATCCTGCCCAATTGGCTTTAGCCTATGTAAATAGTCGCCGTTTTGTCACCAGTAATATTATTGGGGCGACCAATTTAACTCAGCTTAAAACCAATATTGAAAGTATTGACCTACAGTTAACTGATGAGGTCATTCAGGGAATTGAGCAAATCCATCAAGCCCATCCTAATCCCGCACCTTAAGGCATAGATAATCTCCTATAATTTAACTTTGGTTTTGTTCAGGACAGTTGAGTCAATCCAACTGTCTTTTTTTATTTTTAGAACAAAGCGACTGAGTCTCTATATCAAAAAATAAGAAATAGAAACCTTGAAATGTGCTGTTTTGGTATAAGCAGGGTGTTGGAAAATCAACAGTGCTTCAACAGAGAGAAGTGGATGTGTTTTTATAAATATCAATATAAAACAATTGCTTAATAATTGGCATGCTGCTTGCAAAGATCAAAGTATATAAATCAAAGATTGATTTTATGCAGGCTGAGGAGCACAGGATGAAGATGTTGCGTTGTTGTATGGAAAGTTAATTTCTCTCTCATTTTTTAATTCATTTAGTTCGAATCTTTTTCGGTGTGATTGCTTATTCAGTCACACATAGGATTTTTTTACTCAAATTTTATGGTTTTAGTTTTAGGGGTTTTATTGGTGAAAAAACATTATCTCTCTTTATCGATTGCTTTGAGCATTGCAACACTGTTGGGAAGCGGCACAGCTCAAGCAGCAGAAGATATTGATACAACATTAGCGCAATTACAGGCGCAATTGACTGCTCTACAGCAGCAGCTCAATGCATTAAAGCAAAAGAAGCAAGCTTCAACGGAGCTGAGTGAGACAGCGCAACTTACAGCCCAAGATGATGCATCGGCAGAGGCTCAGGAAGAAAATACGGAGCATAGTTTTGCGACTCAAAGTGAGCTGGCAGGTTTCCGAAGTGATTTAGAAAACTATAAATATGATCAATCACGCCAATATGAGCGGACTTCGGTGAAGTCGACACGAGATGCAACTTTATATGGAACTGTGCAAGTTCGGGCACAGGCTCAGAGTCAAGACACGGCTTCTGGAAATCCAGCGCCCGTTACCCCACGTCGCAATACTTTTGATGTACCAACCGCTTTATTCGGGGTCAGAGGAAATTTATATAAAGACTATAAGGAGGGGAAAAATCTCGATTACCAACTTTCTTTTAGTTATGGCAAACGTGTCGGGACAGCAGGCAGTGCCAGTGATCTGAATCTGGCAGATGCATTCTTGCGCTATAACTTCACCTCGACCAATGGGGGACCAGAAGTTCCGCGTTTGAATGTGACTTTTGGTCAGCAATTGATTCCATTTGGTCTAGATCCGCAATCACCTGAGGATTTACGACCGACCATTAATGTTGCAACAGGATTGGCGCAATTGGGTCTATTCAATCGCCAGACTGGTCTGATTGTGCGTGGTGATGTCAAACCATTTGTTGATTATTCATCAAACTATCGTGCACCGTTATTTGAGTATGCTTTGGGTGTGGTCAATGGCAATGGCACCAATAAAGTCGATGACAATGACAAGAAAGATTATATCGGACGGGTCGCATTTACCTTACCTGTTGATTATGCCAGTTGGTTCCGTGAGTTGAAATTTGGTGCTTCCTATCTCAAAGGCAGTAAAAACGTTATCGCAGGCAGTAATGTTCTCGATGGTAACGGTCGCAATGATCGTCTGGGCTTCGATATCTACTATAACCACGCACCGTTTGGCGTGACTTATGAATATGTCAAAGGACTCAGTGATTATGCAACTGCAACAGGTTCAACCTCAGAAGTAAAGTCTGAAGGGCATACCGCAACCTTGTTTTATACCTTTGGTGATCAATTTTATAACAGCGTGAAATCCGTCGCCAAGTTTGATGATTTCTGGCCGAAATCAATTCAGAGCTTCTATCGCTATGACAGCTACAACCCAAATAAAGGCGCAGATGTCGTTTGGATTTCAGGTCATGGCTTAGGCAAAGTCGATATTCATACCTTGGGGCTAAATTTCTTCTTCGCACAAACCACCAAATTCCAATTAGGGCTGAATCGCTGGAGCTATGACCACGAGACAACTGCGCAGAAAGACTTCTCGGAAGTACAAGCGCAATTCCAATACACCTTTTAATTTTCCAATATGAGTAATGACACAATGAAATTTTTGACGAAACATTTATTTATTGGTGCAGCGGCAGGTTTGCTGGTTGCCACCAGTTTCTCAGCTTTTGCTGAAACCAATCCCACAGAAATCCGACTGGGAGTTCCCGGTGCAGGCGTAGGCGGAAAACCTAAAGTCGGAGGAAGTGCTTATGCAAGTGCCAATCTACGCGGCATTTTGGAAAAAGAATTTGCCAAAGATGGCATCAAGGTGAAATGGTCATTTTTTCCGGGTGCAGGACCCGCGCTAAATGAAGCTTTAGCCAATAAAAAGGTCGATTTTGGGATTGGACATGGTGATCTACCTTCGATTGTCGGACGTTCAACGGGTTTGAAATCCAAACTTTTATTTGTGACTGGGCGTTTTGGACCTGTGTATTTTGCAGTTCCATCTGATTCAGGTGCGAAAAGTCTGGCGGATTTAAAAGGCAAAACCATTTCTGTCTTTAAGGGCACTAACCAACAGCTAATCCTCGGCCGTTTATTACGGAAATATGGTTTCACTGAAAAAGATTTCCGTGTGATTAGTCAGGACTTTTATTCAGCTCAAACCTCACTGTCTACAGGTGATATTGATGGTTTGATTACCAGTCCTTGGACATTAGAAGCACGTGGTGTGGCAAAGCGTATTTTAGAAGTACGTAAAGATCCAAATCTGAATGGCCCATTGGTGGCATGGGTGAGCGAGGATTTTGAGAAGAAATACCCACAAATTGTGCAACGCGTTGTGACCACATTTATTAAAGATAACGTGTGGAGTTCCGATGAAAAGAATCGTGATACCCAGTACAAGTTATGGGCTCAAAGTGGCGTGCCTTATCTAGACTATAAAAAAGACTGGGATGATTACTCGCTGAAAGACCGTAACTCACCATATTTTGATGATTATGCAGTGAATTCTTTAAAGAAATCGGTTCAGCAATCAATTGATTACAAGCTGATTCGCCGTCCAGTGGATGTGGATTCTTGGATTGAACCGAAGTATCTGAACACCGCGATTCAAGAACTCAAACTAGAAAACTTCTGGCCAAAATTTGATGTAAATGGCAACCGTAAAAAGTAATTGTGATTTGGGTTAGGCCAAGGGCGTGTATGCCTTTGGCAAGCCAGTTTATTTGTCCACCATTTTAGGAATGACCTATGCGTCAGGAATCGGTTGCTCAGGTTGAACTGGGTCAAGGGCACTTTGTATGGGGCTTTATTGGCTTGGCATTGTGTGCAGGCTTGGGCATTGGAATTGCGAAAATCGTCACTTCTTTATATGCGGTGCAGCTAGCTGCGAATGAGTTTGAAATGGGACTGATTGCCGCAGTACAGAGTTTAGGTATTTTGCTGATCGGATTGCCAATTGGCCTGTTAGTACAACGCTATGGACCTAAGACAATGTTTGTATTAGGAAGTTTTCTCGCAGCGCTGGTGTATGTCACGGTGCCATTTTATCCAGCGGTTTGGTCTCTGATTTTAGCTACTTTCTTGGTTGGGTTATGCATGCCGATGCGGTTTGTTTCACTCAATACAGTCTATATGCAGCATTTAAAAAGCATAGGGGCTGCTCGGGCGGGATGGTTTAGAGGCACGCATATGATGGGGTTCTTTCTGGTTGGCCCTTTACTGGCAGTGAGCTTAGTAACTGCGGTGGGATTCTCAGGTGCGTTTTGGTGGATTGCTGGACTTTTTCTTTTACCGATATTGTTTGCACCCTTGGCCTTTGGCGCAAGCCCAACAGGAATTAGTCAGGCAGAGCAAGATGAGGCATTTAGCCTTGCTGTTATTGCCAAGCAATTGGTTTTATTAAAGCAAGATCAGGCTTTACGCCGCACCAGTTTGATTGAAATGGCGAGCAATGCGGTGATGGCGTACTACGGCTTTTTCATTATTGTTATTGCAATCAAGGATTTTGGCTTGAGTGAAACGATTGCTGCCAGTTTGGTAACGCTACAAGGAGCTGTGTTTGTCGTAGCCTTATTTACGACGGGAGCTTTGCTGACACGATGGGGAATAAAACGCTTTTATCAAACGGGTTTTGCTTTTGTTGCGGTGGCATCTGTGATGCTGGGCATACCTAAAATTTCCGTGCTGCTTTGGGTGGGTGCTGTGATTCTGGGCTTGGGTCTCGCGATGCTGCATATCGTCAATTTCACCATGTTTGCCAATGTGGGTGAACGCTTGGGAATGGCAAAGGTTTCAGGATTAACCGCGATGGCAGGACCCGCAGGTGCGTTATTGGGAAGTATTGTGGGAGGCTGGTTTGGTCACTATTGGGGCTTACAGTCGATGTTTCTTATTTCAGCGGTTTTATTTGGCGGGCTGATCGGTTTTTCTCAGAAACTTACACAAGTTTTTATAGCACCGCCGCTAGAGATTGAAATGTATTCGGAAATAGAGGGTCAATAAAATGAGTAGTATCGAAACTCAATTAGAAAATGAACACACTTGGCAGCGAATCAATTTAGCCCCTTATTTCAAGCAAATTGGCCTATGGGCAGTTCGTATTGTATTGGCTTTGGTTTTACCTGCGATTGCATTGGCGGTTTGGCATTATGCCTTTCAGAAGCAATGGTTACCTGAACAAATTTTGCCTAGCCCAGCCTTAGTTTGGCAAACCACGTTGGAGCTCATAGATACGCATGAGTTACAGGATAATTTATGGATCAGCTTAAAACGGGTTGCTTGGAGTGTCTTGGTCGGGGGCAGCATCGGTTTGTTCTTAGGTTTCCTGATCGGATTATCACGTATAGCACACAAGTTTATTTACCCCACTTTTAATCTGATTGCGCAATTTCCAGTGATCGGCTGGATTCCATTACTGATGATTTTTCTGGGGATTGATGAAAGTCTAAAAATTGCAGCGATTTCACTGGCGGTATTTGTTCCTGTGCTCGTTGCGACCTATCGCAGTGTCTTGAATGTACCTCCGCATTTATTAGAAGTCTCTCAGGTGTATCGCTTTAGTGCGTGGCAGCGATTTCGCCGTGTCATTTTGCCTTCTGCTTTGCCCAATATTGTCAGTGGTTTACGCCAAGGGATTATGCAGGCATGGCTGTCACTGGTTTTTGTCGAGCTATTAGCCAGTAGTGAAGGGATTGGTTACTTGATTGTGTGGGGACGGCAGTTGATCCAACCCGATATTATTTTCATGGCTGTCATTGTGATCGGGATTGTTGGTTTTGTTTTAGATCATATTTTGGGCTGGGTTGAACGCTGGTTTAGCCATTGGCAACGCAGTGCATTTTAAAGGGGGATTGAATATGTCTACTAGGTCTACATCAAAACCAAGATTTAATTTTAATTATTTAAACGTTTACGGCTTGGTGCTCCCGATTGCGTTCATTGTATTGTGGGCGATCGCATCCAAGTTGAATTGGGTCAATCCTAAACTCATTCCAGCACCATTTGAGGTGGTGCAGATTGCAATTCATCAATTTCAGCAGCAAGAGTTTTGGACAGGTTTAGGTGCAAGTCTGTTACGTGATCTGACGGGTTTTGTCTTGGGCAGTATTCTAGCCATTACTTTTGGCATTATCGTAGGGGTCTCACGCTGGGCCAATTATTTATTTTTACCTAGTTTTAATGTATTACGACAGGTTTCTTTGTTTGCTTGGTTACCGTTAATCACCACCTTTTTAGATTATGGCAATAGCGCAAAAATCTTATTTATTGTGCTTTCCGTCTTTTATACAGTGGCCTTACATACCATCGATGGGGTAAGACAAATTCCATTGCATCAATACGAAGTTGCCAAAGTCTATCAATTCAATGCTTGGCAGACCTTGAGCAAATTGATTTTACCTGCGGCAGCCAGCCAAATCTTTTTAGGATTACAACTGGGGTTGATTTTCGCTTGGGTGGCGACCATCGGGGCAGAGTTTCTGTTAGCTAACTATGGTGTTGGACTAGGAAATATTGTGATTCGTGGGCGGGCTGCTTTAGATGTTGGTCTGATTGTATTTGGTTTAATTGTGATTGGTTTTATCGGTGTGGCGTGGAATAGCTTAGCCAATTTAGCTGAGCGTCGTATTTTGGTTTGGCGACGTTAGGAGAATAATAAAATGAAACAACAGAATTTTCGGCAGTTTTTCAAACGTCGCTTTAAATCGCTTGGGCAGCTCAGTGTATTCAGTTTAATGGCACTCAGTCTCATTGCATGTAGTAAACAATCTGACACTCCAGCCAATCAGGTACATGAACTCCGCTATCAATCCTTAACCAGTGTGGTGTCATTGCCTGAGCTGGCTGAAGACTTGGGTTATTTAGGTGACTTAAAGTTGAAATATGTGGGGAGCGTGCAAGGTGGTCCGCAGGACTTACAAGCATTAACCACGGGTGATGTAGATGTGGCAACTGCTTTTGATGGTGCAATCATTAAGCTTGCTGCGGCAGGGATTAAGATCAAAGCAGTGGTTGCCTCCTATGGCAGTGATGACAAAAGCTGGGTGGGCTATTACGTCCCGAATAATAGTCAGATTCATTCAGCGCGTGATTTGATCGGCAAAAAAGTGGCAGTAAACACTTTGGGTGCACATTATGAATTTGTTTTAAAAGACTATTTAGCTCGCCAAGGTTTAAGTAATGATGAAATCAATCAAGTTGAATTCGTAGTGTTGCCTCCCACCAATACCGAACAGGCTTTACGTGCTGGACAGGTAGATGCTGCAGCACTGGTTTCTATTTTCCAAGACAAGGCCTTGGAACGCGGTGGTCTCAGAAAACTGGTCTCAGATACGGATCTGTATGGCAGTTTTACCGCAGGCAGTTATGTCTTTACCGAGAAATTTATTCAACAACATCCTGAAGTGGTCAAGCAATTTGTCACAGGTGTTGCCAAAGCTGTGGAATGGACTAAGCAAACACCTCGTGAACAAATCTTAGCCCGCTTTAAAAGCATTATTGAAAAAAGAAAACGCAATGAAAGCGATGTATTGATGCAGTACTGGCGCAGCTATGGCGTAGTGAGCCAAAGTGGATTGTTAAACGCAGCGCAATATCAACGTTGGATTGACCTATTTGAGAAACGTGGAGAGTTCAAACCTAATCAGGTCAAGGCAGATGCCTTATTTACCAACCAATTTAATCCCTACGCCAGTGAAAATAAAAATCTAGCTGACGATCAGCGCAGTAAGGAGCATAGCCAATGAGCACAAAATTAAAAATTGAAAATGTTTATAAGTCTTTTGCTGCCAAAAAAGTCAAAGGAGCAAAAGTCCAAGCAGAAGATTTTGTAGCGGTTGAAAATCTGTCTTTAGACGTGAAGGCGGGTGAGTTTGTCGCCATTGTTGGTCCTAGTGGATGCGGCAAATCAACTTTGCTGGATCTTTTGGCCGGTTTAACTACACCAAGTTCAGGTCAAATCACTATTGATGGGCAAGCGATTAAAAAACCGGGGTTGGATCGCGGTATCGTCTTTCAGCAATACGCTTTATTTCCGTGGTTAACGGCCCTAGAAAATATTGAGTTTGGCTTGGATGCAAAAGGTGTTGATAAACAACAGCGTTATCAAACGGCAAAGTATTTCCTAAATTTAGTGGGGCTTGCGGAGTTTGAACATCATTATCCCAATGAACTTTCAGGTGGCATGAAGCAGCGGGTCGCAATTGCACGTAGTCTGGCCTATGACCCAGACATTCTATTGATGGATGAACCTTTTGCCGCACTCGATGCACAGACCCGTGAAACCTTACAGGCTGAATTGGTCAAAATCTGGCAACAGACTCAGAAGACCATCATTTTTATCACCCATAGTATTGATGAAGCCATTTATTTGGGGCAGCGCATTGCCATCATGACCTCACGTCCGGGGCGAATCAAACAGGTGATTGAAGTTCCTGCTGAGCTACGAAGCGATCAGGAGGATGTACGTTCCAGCCCAGAATTCAGCCAACTGCGTCATCAGATTTGGAGCTTGTTACGTGAAGAAGTATTGAAAGCCCAAGAGCAGGAAAAACAGAAGCAGTTGGTTGCTTAAGCACAGTGTATTTTAAAAATTAACAAGAAGTAGAGGTGATTATGTCGAGTACAAAAGAGACATTAACGTTTCCAAAAACAATTCAGTCTAGTTCAATTTCTTCTCCACCTAAGATCAGTTCTTTGGGGGATGGTTTTAATCTAAGTTGGCTTTCCACAAGTTTTAAACGATCAGCTGCGATTTTACTCTTTTTAGCCATCTGGGAAATCGTACCGCGGATTGGTTTGGTCGATTCCGCTTTCTTGCCAGCATTTTCTACCGTGTTGCTCAGTGGTTGGGGCTTGATTCAAAATGGTCAATTATTAACACATTTGCAAGCCAGTTTGATTCGTTCACTCAGTGGCTTTATTTTTGCGATCATTGTCGCGATTCCTTTGGGGCTGGCAATTGGTTGGTACACACGCTTTTCCGAATTTCTGAGCCCTTTATTGGAAGTGTTCCGCAACACGGCTGCATTAGCTTTATTGCCTGTGTTTATTCTTTTTCTTGGGATTGGTGAAAGTTCGAAAATTGCATTGGTGACCTATGCCTGCACATGGCCAATTTTGCTGAACACGATTAGTGGTGTTCGAAATGTCGATCCATTGTTGATCAAGTCTGCACGAACCATGGGGCTGAGTTCGATTCAGTTATTCCGTAAAGTGATTTTACCCGCAGCGATTCCAACGATTTTTGTAGGTGTACGTTTGGCAGGTTCATTCTCGGTGCTGATGTTAATTGCCGCAGAAATGGTTGGGGCAAAAGCAGGTCTGGGTTATCTGATTAATTATGCGCAATATAACTTCCAGATCCCCGAAATGTTCTTTGGCATCATTAGTATTACCACCATTGGCTTGCTGTTTAATTACAGCCTGCTTGCGATTGAAAAACGTTTAACCGCGTGGAAAATCGAACGCTAGTCAGGAGTACATTGACATGTTGAAGCAAGGCTGGGGAAAGCATCTATGTGATCTGAGTTGTATGGTGACAATGTCACTCATCTTATTGGGATGTACAAAACCAGCATCGAAACTGACTACAGTGGATGGACTCGAATCTTTAGAGTTTAAATACCTCGGTTCGCCAGGCATCGTTACTCCCTTAGAGCTGGCCGAAGATTTGGGTTATCTTGAGCCAATTAAATTGAGCTATCAGGGCGTTTCTACAGGCGGGCCGCAGGGCATTCAATCTGCTTTGTCAGGTGATAGTGATATTAGTAGTCCAAGTTTTGCAGGCTCCGCCGTTAAAATGGTCGCCAGTGGCGTGCCCGGCACTGTTGTGATTGCTGCCTATGGTACTTTCGATGATCCTTTTGCTGGCTATTATGTTCTTGAAAATAGTCCAATTCATTCAGCCAGAGACTTAATTGGTAAAAAGGTCGGCACTAATATTCTAGGCGCACAAGTGGAATATATGCTCAAGACGTACTTAAAAAAAGGAGGACTCAGCCCTGAGGAAATCAATCAGGTCACGCTGGTGGTATTGCCTCCAGGTTCTTCAGAGCAAGCACTAAGAAATGGTCATGTAGATTTAGCACCATTGACAGGCCCATCAATTGAACGAGGTGGTGTACGTCGTCTTTATCGTGATTATGACCTCGTTTGCGATCTGACGACTGGAACTTATGTTATGGCAAATCGCTATGTAGCTGAACATCCGAATACTACCCGTAAAGTGGTCACAGGCATTGCCAAAGCGATTGAATGGTCTAGGCAACAACCGAGGGATCAGGTGATCGCACGCTTCGAGCAGATTTTGGAGAGGCGTAAACGCCCTGAAAATAATGCCATGTTAAAATATTGGACACAGTGGGGAATTCCAAGTACTGCTGGAAAATTTAAAAATGATGATTTTAAAATATGGGTGGATAATTTAATTGAAGAAGGTCAGTTAAAACAAAATCAGATTGATTATAAAAAGATATATAGCAATCAATATAATGAATATAGCCAAAATTAATTATCTTTGTGGTTTGATTAACTGACGTTTGTTTCTATTTTAATAAATGGAAATAACAAAGGTGAATTACTGATTTCTATTTGAGCAAATAGTCATGCAAGATAACTTCTCTTTTAGAACAATAGGGAAGTAAATGCATGTCATTCATTACTTATCCACAAAATCAGACTTTAACGCGTACTGAGCGTGCCACAGCAATGGTTTTTGAAGATCAAAAATCAAGAGATTTGCTGGATCGTATTGAACAGATTGCACCAAGCGAGGCCAGCGTCCTGATTATTGGCAATACTGGGACGGGGAAAGAACTGGTTGCCCGTCAGGTGCATATGATGAGCCAGCGTAGTCGTGGTCCTTTTGTGGCAGTAAATTGTGGTGCATTTACAGAATCATTGGCGGAAAGTGAACTTTTCGGACATGAAAAAGGTGCATTTACTGGTGCGATCAATAGCAAGGCGGGTTGGTTTGAAGCGGCGAATCACGGCACATTGTTTTTGGATGAAGTCGGTGATTTATCTCCTGCGATGCAGGTGAAATTGTTACGGGTCTTGCAAGAGCGTGAAATTGTTCGCGTCGGTTCACTCAAGCCAATTAAGCTGAATGTACGTGTCATTGCCGCAACCAATGTCCATCTCGATGAGGCAGTTCAAGCTGGTAAGTTTCGTGAAGATTTATTCTATCGTCTGAATGTGGCATTGCTGAAAGTGTCACCCTTGGCAGAACGTCCAGGGGACATTCTGCCGTTGGCTAATTTTTTTATTGCCCAATATTGCAAGCGTTTGGGTTATCCCATTGCGACACTGAGTCCAAGCGCAGTTCAGAAACTATTGACCTATGGCTATCCCGGTAATATTCGAGAATTGGAAAATGCTATTCATCATGCCTTACTGGTCTGCAAGAACCATCAAATTCAACCTACGGATTTCTGCTTTGCATCCTTATCCAGTAGCCTGAATTTACGACAAATTTCTGACTTGGAAAAAAGTACGCAAACCATTCCACGAACAGATTTATTGCCTAAACAAATGTTGCAGCATGCACTTCTGAATTTATTTGAGTCCTCCCATGCCTTGAAAAATGAAAATCTTGATCGCTTGATTGAGGAAGCCACGATTCGTATTGCTTATGAATATTGCCATCGTAATCAGGTGCAAACGGCAAAGCTTTTAGGGATTAGTCGCAATATCGTGCGTGCACGATTGGTCAAATACGGCTTAGTGGGAAACGATAAAGTAGTCAATATTATGTTGGAAGAGTTATTGGGCTAGTTGTATTCAATAATCAGGTGACAGAAGTTCACCTTTTTATTGGTTGGAAATTACTTTTCTAAAAAAATAATAATCAATGATTGAAAATAAATATAATTTTTTAATCAAAAAATATTCAAAAATAATAGTTCTAAATATTTATGCTTTGCCTAATATGGTGGTACACAATTTAATAAACAGATGCAAAGTGGTGAAAGATGAGTATTCCTCAAATTAATGTGCGTAATCAATTTCGTGGTGTGGTTAAAGAGATTATTGAAGGAAGTGTAGTTTCTGAGGTGGATGTAGAAACACCTGCGGGAGTTTTTACTTCAGTGATTACGACACGATCAGTGAAAAATCTAAATTTAGAATTAGGTAGTGAAGTCATTGTTTTAATTAAGTCTACAGAAGTTGCTTTGGCAAAACTATAGGAAGTTATATCGAAAATATAGTAAAGATTGATCTTATTATATTTTTGATTTCTATTTTAGGGGGCTAAAATGACATCATTAAATGTTGGTTCAGTAAAAATTAATCATCTCAATAAATCATATGGACAGTACCAAGAACATGCCTTAACCGTATTGGATGATATTTCTTTAGAGATTAAAGCGGGGGAATTTGTCAGTATCGTTGGCAGTAGTGGCTGCGGGAAATCAACTTTATTACGTTTACTCGTCGGCTTGGATGATCAATTTGAAGGTAAGATTCTAGTCGATGGACAACCGATTCAAGGCACCAGTCTAGAGCGAGGTATTGTCTTTCAAGATCATCGATTATTTCCTTGGTTGAACGTACAAGATAACATTCGGGTTGCATTGTTAAATCGTAAATTAACGGTTGCTGAACAGAATCAGTTGATTGATGAACATATTGAATTGGTCGGTTTGACTAAGTTTAAAGACGCTTATCCAGCACAGCTTTCAGGGGGCATGAGTCAACGTGTTGCGATTGCGAGAAGTCTGATTAATCGACCTAAAATTTTGTTGCTAGATGAACCTTTTGGCGCACTAGATGCACTGACACGTGCCAATCTACAAAAGGAATTACAACGGATCTGGCAAACCGAAAAAATTACCATGATTATCGTGACGCATGATGTGGAAGAGGCGGTTTTCCTCGGTGATCGTGTTGTGGTGATGCAACCGAATCCAGGTCGAATCAAACGAATTGTTCCTGTTCATTTACCACACCCACGTGTTCGTGAAGATGTCCGACTTGCTGCGATTAGAAATGATATTTTGACTGATTTTAGTCATGCAGTCGAAGATCATTTAGTTATTCCTGTTGTTAACGATTTTAATCAGTTTCAGTTTGCTTGGTAATCCCAGGAAAGCTGAATTTTATAATCATAAAAATAAATAAATTAATATAAAAATATTGGTTCTTATATTTCACGGTTTGCATATATTTAACTAGATCACTAATTTTTGTGATTGGGGAATCATGAATAAAGCTTGATGCTTTGAAAAATATAATGAATGATCTATAGGAAAGAAAATGACCGTACTCACACAGCTTTCAGCCGCGATCGAAAATGCACCACGTTGGCATGAATACAAGAAACATAGTTTAGATACCGTGCAAATCACACCAATCGAAGGCGCATTGGGAGCAATTGTGACTGGATTAGATGCTAGCAAGCCACAAAGTGGAGAAGTGATTCTCAAGCTGAAAAAAGCGTTGCATGAACATTTAATTCTGGTTTTCAAGGCGCAAGACTTGCAAGACAATGACTTACTTGCTTTTGCCAGTTACTTTGGTGGAATTTTCCGTCCACCAACAGATGTACCTGTATTGGCAACGCGCAACGATACCAATGCACCACCTGATATAGTGCCGGTATCCAATGCGGTTGGAGAAGGTGATTATACCGGTCATGGCGAACTCACCCCGCATAGTGACCATCACTGGACACCACAGCCTTCTAGTGGATCCTTGCTTTACGCAATTGAACTTCCAAAAGATGGCGGTGCAACCAGTTGGTATAATACGGTACAAGCCTATGAAGACCTTGATCAGGAAACTAAAGATGAGATCGAAGGGCTGCAACTGATTACGTATAATCCATTTTTACGCTTAAAGGATAAAAGCCCGATTCCAAAATATCGCTTTTCTGATCAACCGATATTAGGCGCTGCATTCCCGCATCCATTAGTTCGTACCCATTCTGAAAGTGGCCGTCGTGGTATTTATCTGGATGCACAGACTGAAGTTGAAGTTGTAGGCTATGACGATCAAAAGGGTGCTGCACTGATTGAACGCTTAAGAGCGCACATTGTGCAACCTCAATATCGTTATGAACATCAGTGGGAAATTGGGGATATTGTCTATTGGGACAATCAGTTGACCTTGCACTCACGTACTGCATTTCCTGCAGAACAGCGTCGTTTATTGAAACGAGTCAGTCTAGCGGGTGCAAGACCCTTTTAAGATTTGAGCAGCCAGCATACGCTGGCTTTTTTATGGCTCTGCTTTGGCCAACTCGGCTTCAATATAACTAATAATCATGGTACTTAAACCTTTAACCATTTCATCAAAGCTAATTTGTGGATTGGGTAAGATCAAATGACGAGCGACATTGAAAATACTACTATTAATACTGATATAAGCTGTCACGCTAAGATTATTGACCTTTAGGTAACGAGGGTGGCGAATCATATACTTCATCAAGACTTCCATCAGTGCCATCTCAATTTGGCCTATATATTTTTCATATTTGAGTTCTGTCGCATAGCGTAGGCAGATCAGATAGCGGTCATCATCACGTGTAAGCAGATCACGGAAGGTATAGAAAATCATCTCAAATAAGGGCTCTAGCTCTTGTTCGATCATGATTGGTGTCAGTTCTTTTACCATGTCCAAAACTTCTTTGACGAAGGTTCTTGCCATGGCGTCATAAATTTCTTCTTTATTTTTAAAATACTCATATAAAGAGCCAACACTGACCCCTGCAATATCTGCAATATGCCGAGTGGTGGTGCCGCTGGTCCCGTTGGTTGCAACGGCAATAAAGCCTGCTTCAATAATCGTATCTACAGTCACTTTAGAACGTGACTGACGTGGTTTGCGAGTTGCCATAATGCTTTATTATTAAAATCCGAACATAACGTCAGATTAGCATGTCACTGAAAGTGAGGAAAGTGGCAATAAATTAATCCGAACAAATAAAATTACTCTCGTCGTCATATTCTTTTTTGATTTGTAATAATTCTACTTATCAGGCAGATGTTTTATATATAAACAAGGCATTTATTAAGAATTTAATTTATTTATGTTTTTGATATATATGGTTAAATTTAATTAAAAAGTGGTATTGATACACACTTAAAAATAAGAAAATTGATCTTGTATTGATCTCTTAAAGTTAAAAAATAGTTGCATAAATTACCCGAATTGAATCCGAACATAAGATCGGTTTAAAGTAATTTCATATCAGGATCAGGTTCAAAAAAATCTCCCGAATATTTTTTCAGACTTCTCAAATGAGGAGAAGGATGAAAAGAGATGAACCCGATGCAACGCATGTCAAAGGGCAAATGACGCTCAAGTGAAGTAGGTAGGTGTAGCCATGATTAGCAGCACATTAAAGAAAGGTTTAAGTTTATTTAAATCTAACCCAATAACTGAGCAAATTGATTTTGCGAGTAAAAAAAGTATTCCAATTCGTCACTTGGCCATCGGATTTGAAGGGAAACAAGTTGATCTCTCATTCTATATGAATAATCAATTCGCTACGATTTTCTTCGCGACCCTGTCAGTATTTTTAACTTATGGCGAAGACTTGGTGATTGAAACAGCACGTCACCACCGTGATCAATTGAAAGACCCGATCTTAAGACAGCGTGTGACTTCATTAATTGGTCAGGAAGCAATTCACTCCAAACTACATAATGAGTTTAATGATGCAATTGTTGAACTGGATTATCCAGTAAGACTCTATCGTTTCTTGGGTGAACAATTTTTTGATCACATTTTCTTGAAATTCCCTCAACCTTTGAAGCTGTCATTGATGGCTGGGATTGAGCATTTTACCGCTGTACTGGCAGAGTACATGATGGCGCATGAGCAGAATTTCTATTTCTCTGATGATGCGAAAACACGTGCACTATGGATGTGGCATATGCTTGAAGAATCAGAGCATAAAGATGTTGCCTATGATGTCTATCAAACACTGAATGGTAACTATGCCTTACGGATATCAGGTTTCTTGCTTGCTTATTTCACCATTCTTGGATTGATCCCATTTTCGGCAACCATGGTACCTATCTTACGTAAGCCACAAGAAATGTTGACTTCGAAATTCTGGAAAGATGCACGACGTGGTGTCAAGCTGATCTTTAGTCCGAATGATGGCGTTTTTGGAAGTACTCAGGGTCGTATTTTTGATTATTTACGCACTGATTTTCATCCAAATGATCATGATGCGACAGCTTATTTTGAATACTACGAAAAGAAACTTTTATCCGAGGGCGGTGCATTGCATCCATTCTTTGTGAAAGAGTTTACGCCTAAGGTACAAGCGGCTTAATTGTTGAATCATAGGTAAGCAATATGTTGTGAAATAAAGCTAATAAGTTGGCAAAAAAGCTCAATGTCTTATGAGCAGTTTGGTTCTTGTTGCCGTTATTTTGCTCATGCACTATGCAAATAACTATTCTCAGCTGACCCGTGTATGGGGGCATCCCAACTTAAAGTTGAAGAATTGAAGTTGTTAAAGTTGCAGAAATAATCTTATAGACAACTTTACGATTTTTGATGGATGCATTGCTGTCTGATTTTATTTTTACTCTCTCTATGGGAATTAAGACATGGTCGCTCAAGTTCTTCGAAATGTCTTCTCAGACAAACTCAGTACCAAATATCAGGGCATTATTCAAAATCTTGCGAATAAGTCACCGATTCCAATTCGCCATTTTGATTTCAAATTCAACCCAGCAGAATTGGATGAAAGATTCTTTTTAAATAAAGAGCTTGCCACCTCTTATTTTCATGCTTTATCCATCTTTCTCACTTTTGGTGAAGATGTAGTAATTGATACTGCACGTCATCATCGTGATTTTATTGAAGATCCGATTTTAAAACAACGACTCACATCTTTGATTGGACAAGAAGCGATTCATTCAAAAATCCACAATCAGTTTAATGATGAAGTCTTGAAAGAAAATGGTTATCCAGTTGAGTTGCTGCGTGCTATCGCAGGGAAAGTTTTCGAATACGGCATCTATAAACTTCCACAGTCGTTACAGCTTTCATTGATGGCAGGCATTGAACATTACACCGCTGTACTTGCCGAATTCATGATGCAGCACGAAGAATACCTGTTGGGTTCTCAAGACGAAAGACAGCGTGCCATGTGGATGTGGCACATGTTAGAAGAGTCTGAGCATAAAGATATTGCGTACGATGTCTTCCTTGAACTTTCAGGCAATTACTGGCTCAGAATCACAGGCTTCTTGTTGGCAAGCTTAACGATTCTTGGCGGGGTGTCATTGGGTGGTTATCTAATGCCGTTTGTACGTAAGCCAAGTAACCTGATTAATCCTCGTTATATGAAAGATATTGTGGAAAGCACAGCTTTACTGTTCGGTAGCGAGCGTGGCGTATTTGGAAGTAGCTTTATGCACATTCTTGAATATTTACGTCCAAGTTTTCATCCCAATGACCATGATACCACTGCGTATATGGCGTATTACAAAGAACGTTTATTAAACCCTGAAACAGGTTTATTAAGTCCTTATTTCCTTAAAGAGTTTGTACCCCCTGTACGTGTAGCAACTGCATAACTTGGTCCATATCAATACGAAAAATTGGAAAACAAAGATGAAATTATTCGGGAAAAAATCCAAGCCAAGCCAAAAAGCATTTGCTGTGGTAACTGGTGCAGGAAGTGGGATTGGTCGTAGTTTTGCACTTGAACTGGCAAAACGTGGCGGCACAGTGGTGTGTTCGGACATTAACCTTGATGCAGCAAAAGAAACGGTTAGTTTAGTTGAGGCCCTTGGAGCCAAAGCCTTTGCTGTGCAATGTGATGTGGCCAAAGAAGAGCAAGTTAATCAATTGGCAGAACAGGCCGAACAATTGATGCAGAATCCAGTCACCTTGGTGATTAATAATGCAGGGATTGGTCTAGGCGGCAAGTTTGATGAAATGTCTTCTGAAGATTGGCATTGGTGCATGAATATTAATTTATGGGGTGTGATCCACGGCTGCCGTGCTTTTGTACCGAAGTTTAAACAACTTGGACATGGTGCCATTATTAATGTGGCTTCCGCTGCATCTTATACTGCAGCACCAGAAATGACCGTCTATAACGTATCTAAAGCAGGTGTTCGCGCCTTGTCAGAAACACTTTCGGCTGAACTGCGAAAATCGAATATCAAGGTCAATGTGCTTTGTCCAACCTTAGTACCGACCAATATCATTAAAAATGGCAAAGTCCCGCATAAAGGGCTTTTGGATTATGCCTTAACTAATTTGGCTTTTACCACCAGTGACAAGGTGGCCAAACTGACCTTGGATCGTTTGGATAAAGGTGAGCTTTATACCATTCCACAAATCGATGCCAAGTTATTTTGGCTAATGAAACGTACTGCGCCGAATTTGTATGCAAAATTCTTAGGCACATCGTACCGATTTATGAAGTAATTGCCTCGGATAAAAGATTTTAAATACTGAAATAAGATGAAATTCGATTAGCAGTAGGCTTATTTCAGTTGTATGAATAAAGGATATTTTTAAATGACAGCTCAAGCAAAAAAATTAAACTCAGCTGAAGGAAAGGCTTTACCACAACACATCTATGATAGTTTTATCGTAGGCGCGGGGATTTCGGGTATTGCAACTGCAATTCGTCTTGATCAAGTGGGTTATAGCAACTACAAGATCATTGAGAAAGCGACACGCGTAGGGGGAACTTGGCGCGAAAATACCTATCCAGGTTGTGGCTGTGATGTACCATCGGCGTTGTATTCATATTCATTTGCACCAAGTGCAAAATGGAGTCATTTGTTCGCTCGTCAGCCAGAGATTCTGAGCTATTTAGAAGAAGTGAGCGAAAACTTTAACATCAGCTCAAAAATTGAATTTGGTACAGAGCTATTGAATGCAGCATGGGATAAAGAGTGTAATCTATGGGTGATTGATACCAATAAAGGTCAAAACTTATCCAGAACTGTGGTTTTTGCAACGGGTCCAATTACCGAGGCGCAAATTCCAAAACTTGAAGGGTTGGAAACCTTTAAAGGTGAAATGTTCCATTCTGCGAAATGGAACCATGATTACGATCTAACTGGCAAGCGTATTGCTGTGATTGGAACAGGAGCTTCTGCGATTCAGTTTGTTCCTCAGATTCAGCCTTTGGCGAAAGAATTGTATGTCTATCAACGTACAGCTCCTTGGGTGGTACCAAAGCCCGACACTGATTTAGGTGATGTTAGTAAAGCCTTGATTGAAAAATTCCCATTGATTCAAAAGACATGGCGTCAAACGGTTGCTCAGTCTTTAAATGCGATCAATTTTGGTTTACGTAACCCAGCAGTACTCAAGCCTGTTGGAGAGTTGGCGAAATTGATTTTACGTTTCCAAATTGAAGATCCTGAATTACGTAAAAACGTAACTCCGAACTTTACTATTGGTTGTAAACGTCTTTTATTCGCTAACAACTACTATCCAGCCTTACAGCAGCCGAATACCAAACTGATTCCACATGGATTGGTGAAAGTAGAAGGTAATACTGTGGTGTCTGCGAATGGTGAACGTCATGAAGTCGATGTGATTATTTGGGGAACAGGCTTCGAAGTATCGCATCCACCGATTGGTAAACGCGTATCAAATGAGAAAGGTGAATGTCTGAATGATCTTTGGAAAAGTAGTTCACCAGAAGCTTATTTGGGTACCAGCATTGAAAATGTCCCGAATGCTTTCTTGGTTTTAGGACCAAATGTCTTGGTGTATGACTCCTTCATTGGTTTGGCTGAAGCACAACTTGATTATATTGTGGATGGTCTACTCAAAATTAGAGACAAAGGCATCGCCAAGCTGAACATCAAGCCTGAAGTGATCAAGCATCATAATGAGCTCGTGCAAAAACATCTTAAAACTACCGTGTTTAATGCCGGTGGATGTAAGAGTTACTACTTAGATGCCAATGGCCGTAACTTTGCTGCATGGCCGTGGTCATTGAAAAAGTTAAAGCAACGTTTGAAACGTATGGACTTAAATGATTATCAAGTGACGTATCAAACTGAAAAAACTAAATAATTTTTAATTTGGTCATTAATAAGCAGTAAATTTTGTCTAGCGATGGAATTTGCTGCTTATTTTTTGCAAGATAGTAATAAAAATGGGGAATCAAAATGAAAGAAGGACAATCGAGTCGTACGGCTGAAGCAGCTGCAGCATTACGTGCCAATCATTTTCAAAATGCTGAAAATCCAGTCTTTTCCGACCCTTTTGCTTTTGAGTTAACCAGTACGGGCTGGAAGAAACTGTTAACCACTTCGTTAACTGTGAAAGTGATAAATTCATCGGTGTTTAACCGTACTTTTGGCTTATTGACTGGACAGGTGGTTGGGCGTTCACGCTACGCCGAAGATCAGCTCCAGGCAGCGATTGAGCGGGGCGTAACACAATATGTATTGATCGGGGCAGGATTAGATTCATTTATCCTGCGACAATCACAGCAGTATCCGCAGCTGAAGATTTATGAAGTTGACCATCCAGATACCCAAGCAGCAAAACAACGCAAATTACGCCAATATGGCACACTTCCAGCGAATGTTGAATTTGTTGCAATCGATTTTGAAAAAGAATCGATTGCAGATGCTTTAACAAGAAGTACCTTTAAGCAGGATCAAGCTGCATTTTTCTCATGGTTAGGGACGACTCATTATCTAGAACCAGCAACGACCTTAAATACTTTGGCAAGTATTTGTCAGATAGCAGCAGAGGGAAGTGAAGTGGTCTTGGATTACTCGGTTGACTATCGAGAGTTGGAGGGCATAGAGCGTTTAGGCACCTTGTTTGTGTCGCAATTTACTCGGTTTTTAAAAGAACCCTTAAAAGGGCAATTTAGACCAAAGACACTGCATCAGGCAGTAGAACAAATGGGGTATATCGTTACTGAGGATTTATCAGGTGATGGTTTAAGTGATCGTTATTTTCATGCACGGTCAGATCATATCCGCCATACTGTTGCAACGCATATGCTGCACTTGCGATTAATGTGAGCTTGGTTCAGTAATAAATGAGTTGATACGAAAAACCCCTTAAATCCGAACTTAAGAATTTAAGGGGCTGTTGATTAACGGCGTTGGTTATAAACAGCCAAAGCTGCAGGTAAGTTTTTACGCATATCACCAATACGTTGAGTATTTGATGGGTGAGTTGATAAGAATGAACCACCACCAGCGCCATCTAAACGATTCATTTTTTCCCATAGACTAATTGCTGCATTCGGGTTATAGCCTGCTTTCGCCATGAGCATTAAACCACCATAATCGGCACGGCTCTCTAAATTACGTGAGTATGGTAAGCCGATCCCCACTTGACTGCCTAAATCGATTGCTGCGCTGCCTAGATCACCTATGCTGCTACCTGCATACGATTTACCAATGCCAATCGCAAGATTTGTTAAAGCTTGAGCACCAATTTTACTTTTGGCATGTTCTTCGAGCGCATGGGTCATTTCATGGCCCATTACCGCAGCAATTTCATCATTGGTTAAATTAAGCTTGTTCACAATCCCTGTATAGAAAACAACTTTACCACCTGGTGCTACATAGGCATTAACAGTATCCGATTTGAGTACTGCAAGTTGCCATTGAAAACGTTGACCAGTCTGGTTCATTTGATCAGCATACGGTTTTAAGCGATTAAATACAGTATTGATACGCTGATAAGTACTTGAACTACTATCCAGTTGGTTCTTAGCACGTGCTTCTTGCGTCATTTTTGCGAAGCTCTGTGCAGATTGAGCATTTAAAGTTGCGCTATCTGCGCCAGCCATGTCCGCGAAAGATGCGCAGCCAGAAATTGTCATTACGGTCATAGCACAAAGGCTTAAAGCTAATTTCTTCATACTTATTCTCTCCAAATCAGTATCTTATGAATATAGTCTTGATTAGGGTGGATTATAGAAAATGTTGGCAGCAGTTAATATTCTGAATATCTCTATAATCATTGTAATTATGTAATCAGTAAGGCTTATTCTTTGTTAAAAAATGAAAGCCAGTGACGAGCACTGGCTTTGTTTAAGAGTTAATTCGATCTTAGATCAAATTAGTCTTCGTCATCGTATTCTTCTTCTGTAAAATTATTTTCTTCTAAAGAAGCATCAAAAATTAAGATAGCTTTACCATCAGTTTGAATCATACCTTGATCTTCAAGTGTCTTGAGGACACGTCCAACCATTTCGCGAGAGCAACCCACGATACGACCAATCTCTTGGCGGGTGATACGAATCTGACGACCATTTGGCAAAATCATTGCTTCAGGTTGAGCCGATAAGTCAATTAAACAACGCGCAATACGACCTGATACATCAATGAAGGCTAGATCAGTGACTTTACGTGTTGTATTTTTAAGACGACGGACCAGTTGAGCAAACACAGCGTAACTTAGATCTGGGTATTGTTTACTTAACTCGTGGAAATTGTCGTAAGAGATTTCTGCAATTTCACAGACATCTCGTGTACGTACTTCTGCAGTACGTTGAGGGTTCTTTTCAAAAAGCCCCATTTCACCAAAAAAATCGCCTGGGTTTAGGTAGGCAACTACAATTTCACGTTCGTCATCTTCACGTAAGATAATTGACACTGAACCTTTTAATATTAAATACAGTGATTTTGATTCCGTTCCAGCGTCAACAATCGTGGTGCGTTTAGGGTATCTATTAATATGAGCACGTTTTAGCAAAGCTTTAACTGATTCAGGTAGTTGACCTGGAGATAAAGCATCAGTGCTAAGTTGTGAAAAATTTGAAGTCATGCTTAAAATTTCCGAATTTGGATAAAACCGATCGCACAGGCCCTTGGTAGAGCCTTTTCTACACAGAAGAGATGAAATTCCTTATCAACTCATTTTATGTTAGTGTACAAGAACAGAGTAAATTTATAACGTTTTTCGGGTAGTTGCAATGCAAACAAGTGTACATTGGTTAGAGAATGTTGCTTTTGAGGCAAAATCAGAAAGTGGCCACACTTTGGTGATGGATGGTTCTGCTGAATATGGGGGTGAAAACCGTGGTCCACGTCCTATGGAATTGATTTTAATGGGACTTGGTGGGTGTGCTTCGTTTGATATTGTGACCATTTTAAAGAAATCTCGCCAAGATGTGACGGATGTTGTATGTCAGCTCAAAGCTGAAAGAGCAGACTCCATTCCTGCAGTGTTCACTAAAATCCATTTGCATTTCGTGGTGACAGGTAAAGCAGTGAAAAGTAAGCAAGTTGAAAAAGCTGTTGAACTCTCTGCAGAAAAATATTGTTCAGCCAGTAAAATGCTTTCAGATGGCGGTGTTGAAATTACTCATGATTTTGAAATTGTTGAAGCTGCTTAAACAATAAATTATTAAGTTTTTCTAAAAAGTGATCTATTTTTATAGATCACTTTTCTTTATAAGCTTTTCTTTTTATTTTAGAAATAATTGTGGATCTACTCGCGCATTATTCAGGCTCATTCCCCAGTGTAAATGTGGTCCAGTGACTCGACCGGTTTTACCAACCAATCCCAGTGTTTCACCCTGATGAATCTGCTGTCCCTTTACGACATTAATTTTACTCAAATGACAGAACATACTGATTAAGCCTTGGCCATGATCAATCAGTACCGTATTGCCATTAAAGAAATAGTTTCCTGTTTGTACGACGACCCCATCAGCAGGCGCTACTACTTTTTGTCCAACAGGCGCAGGAATGTCTAAACCGGAGTGAGGAGCTCGTTCTTCGCCATTGAAAAAGCGTTTTCTGCCAAATGAATTACTAAATTTACCTGCCGTAGGTCGAATAAAGTTAGGAAACTGGGTCCAGTGGCTTTGGGAAAAAGAGCTATAAATATCATTTTGCTCTTTTGCTTCTTGAGCATAACGGTCGAGTTGATCTTGACTAGGATTGACATAGTCTTGGTTTTTAACCGTTAAACGTTGTTCGGCATATTGATAAGGCTTTACTTCGATTTGAATTGGTGTGGTATTGCTTGTTAAGGTCAAGCCACCTAAGGGAGCGGAAAGTGGAATGCCAAACACGGCATAGCGTTGTGTCCCTTGTTGTGTAATCAAGACGGGTTTTTGTTCATAAAAAACTTGTGTGGTGTTTGCTGGAAGCGGGATCACAGCAACACCACCAGCACGTCTTGAGTCCTGTGGTAGTTGTGCAAAAGTAGCATGAAGTGGAAGCAGGGAAGCAACACTGAGCAAAATTGTTTTTAGAGACATGATGGGCATTTTTAATTGAAGCAAAGGGTTAAACTAAAAGGTTCACCTTAAAATCACAATAAGGATTTTGTGCAAAACCGAATAGACAGAAAAATTATACAAAATATACTTGAAATGGATCGTTTATACACCCATATTAATACTGAGTTTTATTTCTTTAATTTTTTATAAAATATTGAAAAATATATAAATTTTATTTGAAATTTTAAAAAGCGTTCCCATCTAAGTGATAAGTTAAGAATTTGTTGTGAGGAATAACAAGAATGCGATTTGAAAAATTTACAAACCGTTTACAGCAAGCACTCTCAGACGCGCAATCATTGGCAATGGGTCAGGATCATACTGCGATTGCAGGGATTCATATTTTGTCGACTCTTTTGAAAGAACCTGCCAATCTGAGTTTATTGCAACAAGCGGGCGCACGTTTACCAGAGTTAAAGCAAAAACTTGAACAAGCGTTAGAGAATGCACCAACGTTGGCGAATCCTACTGGTGATATCAATTTGAATCCTGAAGCGGTAAAGGCACTGAATTTAGCTGACCGCTATGCACAAAAAGCAGGTGATGAATTTTTATCAACCGATTGGGTGTTGTTGGGGCTGACAGAAACAGGTGAAACCAAAAGCATTTTAAATAGTGTTGGTGTAACACCAGAAAGCTTACGCAAAGTAATTGAAAATATTCGAGGAAATGACAAAGTTATGAGCAATAATCACGAAGATCAACGTGACTCACTCAATAAATATACCATTGACTTAACTGAGCGTGCTTTAGCGGGCAAGCTCGATCCTGTGATTGGTCGTGATGATGAAATTCGTCGTACCATTCAGGTTTTATCACGTCGTACCAAAAACAATCCTGTCCTGATTGGTGAACCAGGGGTAGGTAAAACCGCAATTGTGGAAGGTTTAGCACAACGTATCGTCAATGGTGAAGTGCCTGAAGGCTTGAAGAATAAGCGTGTACTGTCATTAGACTTGGGCTCATTGCTTGCAGGTGCAAAATATCGTGGTGAGTTTGAAGAGCGTTTAAAAGCGGTTCTCAAAGACCTTGCTAAACATGAAGGTGAGATCATCCTGTTTATTGATGAGTTACATACTCTCGTCGGTGCTGGTAAGGGTGATGGCGCAATGGATGCAGGTAATATGTTGAAACCTGCTTTAGCGCGTGGTGAATTGCGCTGTGTGGGTGCAACAACATTGGATGAATATCGTCAATACATCGAGAAAGATGCCGCACTTGAACGCCGTTTCCAAAAAGTGCTCGTTGATGAGCCGAGTGTAGAAGATACTATTGCGATCTTACGTGGTCTAAAAGAAAAATATGCAACCCATCATGGGGTGCAAATTTTAGACTCAGCCATTATTGCTGCGGCGAAAATGTCACATCGTTATATCACGGATCGTCAATTACCTGACAAGGCTATTGATCTGATTGATGAAGCGGCATCGCGGATCAAAATGGAAATCGACTCCAAACCTGAAGCTCTGGATAAACTTGATCGTCGATTAATCCAACTGAAAATGCAATTGGAAGCGGTGAAAAAAGATGAAGATGCTGGTAGTAAAGCCGAGGTCAATCATCTTGAACATCAAATTGCTGAAAAGCAAAAAGAGTACAACGATCTAGAAGAGATCTGGAAAGCTGAAAAAACGCTGGTTGAAGGTGATAAAAAAGCACAAGTTGAACTGGATCAAGCACGTGTTGCTTTAGAAAAAGCAAAACGAGAAGGTGATTTGGCGGAAGCTGCACGTTTGCAATATGGCGTGATTCCAGAGTTACAGAAACGCTTGGAACAAGCCGAGGTTGCTGAGGAAAATGAAGAGCCGAAACTGATTCGTACCAAAGTGACTGAGAATGAAATTGCTGAAGTGGTCAGTGCGGCAACTGGTATCCCAGTGGCGAAAATGTTGCAGGGTGAACGTGAAAAACTGCTGAATATGGAAGAGTTCTTGCATAACCGTGTGGTTGGACAAGATGAAGCAGTGGTTGCTGTTTCCAATGCGGTCCGTCGTTCACGTGCGGGCTTATCTGACCCGAATCGTCCAAGTGGCTCATTCTTGTTCCTTGGACCAACAGGTGTGGGTAAAACTGAGTTGACTAAAGCATTGGCAAACTTCTTGTTTGACAGTGATGACGCGATGATCCGTATTGATATGTCTGAGTTCATGGAAAAACATTCGGTCAGTCGTTTGGTCGGTGCGCCTCCGGGCTATGTTGGTTATGAAGAAGGTGGTGTGCTCACTGAAGCTGTACGCCGTAAACCTTACAGTGTGGTGTTATTTGATGAGGTGGAAAAAGCGCATCCAGATGTATTTAACATCCTGCTACAGGTGTTAGATGATGGGCGCTTAACCGACTCGCAAGGTCGTGTGATCGACTTTAAAAATACGGTGATTGTGATGACCTCGAACCTTGGTTCACAAGATGTGCGTGAACTGGGTGAAGGCGCAACCGATGACGAGGTTCGTGCTGTGGTTATGAATGCTGTTACACAGCATTTCCGTCCAGAGTTTATTAACCGTATTGATGAGTTGGTGGTTTTCCATTCACTGCAAAAGGCACAAATTCGTGGTATTGCGGATATTCAGTTAGATCGTTTACGTTCACGTTTGAGCGATCGTGATATGGGCTTAACTGTGGATGATAGCGCTTTTGATCTATTGATCGATGCTGGTTTTGACCCTGTATACGGTGCACGTCCATTAAAACGTGCGATTCAGCAACAAGTGGAGAATAACTTGGCTCAGAAAATCTTATCTGGGGAATTCCAGCCGGGGGATAACATTTTAATCAAAGGTGAAAGTGGTCATCTGGTCTTTGATAAAATGAAACTGAGTTAAGCGAAATTTGAACGTTTGGCTAAAAAGATGGTGATGAAAATCACCATCTTTTTTTGTATCAGTGCAACTGGTCAGATTTTTGCAGGAATATTACCAATAACATTGCGACTTTGTGAAAAACTTGATAGTTTCGGAACAAATAAGAAAAAAATTCAGGATGAATTGCAATGGAAAAGAACAGACATCATTGCACAAATGCTTGTGTAATTTTGTTGATGACTGCCTTATCTTCAATGGTGCATGCCGCACAACCATTGAGTGAAGGGACGCTCGCCTTACAAACTGCTATGCTGAATAATGCACTTCCCAGTATTCTCATTAAAGCGCAACAAGATGCCTTAAAGCCTGAAGAAGAACGTTGGCGTTCACAACGGATCTTGAGTGATAAATACTTGGGTGATATTCGTGTCAGTACGATCTTAGGAGGCGTTTTATCACCTCATGAAGAGCAGAAGAAAGTGTTGGCTGTTGATAATCGAGATAAGCGGGCTGCGACCATCAAACCACATGAACAGCCACCTGATCGCTACATGATTTATGAGTTCGAGTCAGGCAATGTTCATGTGACTTATAACGATGACGTAAAAGCCGAGCTAGTGATTAAATAGCAGGGTGTTGAATTTTCCAAGCACGATGAATTTTTTGATTCCGTTTAAAATCTGGACCAATCGTTTCAGAGGTGATTTCTTCAACCTGATACATCGCCTCAATTTCTTCATCTAACTCAAATCCACGATAGTTATTTGAGAAGTATAGGGTTCCATCACTGGTTAAGCGATTCATGGCACGTTTAAGAAGTGAAACGTGGTCACGTTGTACGTCGAAGGTTCCATAGAACTTCTTTGAGTTCGAGAAGGTTGGTGGGTCAATGAAAATCAAGTCATATTGCTCATGACCTTCTTTTAGCCATTCAAAGCAATCACTTGCAAAGAACATATGCTGTTCATCTGCATGATCGACAGTCAAACCATTGAGTACAAAGTTTTCTTTCGACCAATTTAAGTAAGTATTGGATAAATCGACACTGGTCGTACTTGCTGCACCACCTAAAGCGGCATGTAGACTTGCTGTAGAAGTGTAGCTATAAAGATTTAAGAAATGCTTGCCTCGCGCTTCTTTGGCAATTCTTAAACGCATCTGACGATGGTCCAAGAATAACCCCGTATCCAAATAATCAGTCAAATTTACCAAGATACGTGCTTTGCCTTCCTGAACGATAAAACGTTTAGAGGCAGTACTCTGTTTCGTGTATTGGTTTGCACCTGCTTGTTTTGCACGTGTTTTAATAAAGATGGCATCACGACCTAAACCGGTCACAGCACGGATGGCAGCAAGAGCAAGGTTGAAACGTTTTTTTGCTTTTTCTGGATCAATGGTTTTTGGTGGCGCGTATTCTTGAACATGCAAACGATCGCCATATAAGTCGACTGCGACGTTAAAGTCAGGCAAATCGGCATCATATAAACGTAAACAGAAGACATTTTCTTTGACTGCCCATTTTTTCAATGTTTGCATATTTTTTTGCAAGCGATTGGTAAAGTCTTCGGCACC
This sequence comes from Acinetobacter higginsii, assembly GCF_000369525.1. Lineage (GTDB taxonomy): Bacteria > Pseudomonadota > Gammaproteobacteria > Pseudomonadales > Moraxellaceae > Acinetobacter > Acinetobacter higginsii. The sequence continues at coordinate 1,705,157 of NZ_KB850072.1, read as the reverse complement.
TTCAATTTTTTCAAACTGTTGTGGCTGCCAAGTGGCAAGGAAAGGTTGTGTCACTGTTGCAGGTTTAACGGTACCAAAACGGATATAAATTGGTAATTTACCATTCATTAAACGTAAGGTTTGAGGATCGTTAATAGCAAGTACATCTGCTTGTTCAATTTGTGCCGCAATGACAGCCACAGACTGATTTGGGAAATTCTTTTGTAACAGTCCAGATAAACCTAGATAAAATGCACGACTAGAGGCTTTATCACCTAAACGTTCGCCATAAGGAGGATTTGTAACGATAAATGCTTTTTTACCTTCGGCATGGAAGTTATCCCAATCGGCCAAGGTACGTTCTTCAATCTGAATTTGATCAAGTAATTTTTCGAAACCAGCCGCAATGATGTTTTGACGCGTTGCTTTTACGGCTTCCCAATCAGCATCATAAGCATAGAATTTAGGTAGTGGCTGTTCTAAAGCCTTTTCATGACGTTCAGCAGCTTCAGCTTTTAATCTTAACCAAAGTTCATGGTCATGACCATGCCAACCATTAAAGCCAAAACGACGCACTAAGCCTGGTGCACGGTCTGTTAAAATGAGTAGAGATTCGATAATAAATGTGCCTGAACCACACATTGGGTCAAGAATAATATCTGGTTGGTATTTTGATAATTGGGCTTTTTGTAGAATCGCTGCTGCCAAGTTTTCTTTAATGGGTGCATCGGTCATATAGCGTCGGTAGCCGCGCTTATGTAAAGAATCACCAGATAAGTCTAAGCAATAAGTATGTTCAGTTTTACCTGCTAGAGCGTATAGGGTAATTTCAGGCTGCTTGATATCAATGCTCGGACGCTTACCAACGGCTTCCATAAAGGAATCCACTACACCATCTTTAACTCGTAGGGTCGCGAACTGTGTATTGACCTTGATTTCACGTTCAACATGTAAGCGGACTGCAAAGGTACTTTGTGGTGCAAAAATCAGTGACCAGTCAAAGCTAATCGCGCCTTCATAGAGTTCTTCAGCTACATCACGTGCATCATGGGTATGTTCAAGTTCATGGGTATGAATCGGTAAAAGCACGCGAGAGGCAAGGCGTGACCACATACAAACCCGATATGCATTTTCAAGTGTGCCTTTAAACACTAAACGCCCAGCAAAACGTTGGATATTTTGAATGCCTAAATCTTCAAGCTCTTGTTGTAATAAGGTTTCAAGCCCGTCTGCACAGGTCACCCAATAGTCTGTTAGACGTTGTTTAGCATTCATTCAAATTTCCAAAAACATTTTTAGCAATCGCATATTTTAACTGATTTTTGCTTGCTCTGTCGGTGCATATTTGTGTGATTGTCAGCTTTATTCTGCATTAATCGATATTTTTTGAATAATTTTATCTGTGTTTGGGTGATTCAAAAATGTGATCAAGTGCATTTTTATTTTTTATTTTAATAGTTGGTACAGCTTTTGCTTTTCTCTTGATGAATTATCAGTAAATATTTCTCCCAATGATGTGAGGACTTTATGAAAGAAAGCATGAATAACGAAGTATTGGTCAATGCTGAAGCTTTTACGATTGCAACTCAAATGTATGTCCGTTTAAGACGTGTCTGTGGTCGTGTGATCGATGTAATGTATCTCGTTAACAATAAAGATTATGCCAAGCATGTGCTGGATATCGCCTTAACAACTCAGGACCCAGAGTTGGAACGTTTTGTACATCGTTTAAGCCCATTGATTGATTTATATCCTGAGCCAAATCCATTGGTGGTGGAGACAAAAACTGCGACTGAGAAACAACCGGCTGAGATTTTGGAAACTTATTCCATGGAAGTTACCGATGAAGAAATTTATCAAGCACAGGTACATCATCACTATATTGGTGCATTAAGGTAAATTATAAGTCATTAAAAAATAGAATATTAAAAGGATGTAGAGATGATGCTTACATCCTTATCTTTATTTTGGAGTATTTGTATTGGATCAATATTCAGAATCTATGTTCTGATATTGAATAAAAATAAGATCATGGAAAAGATCTAAAAGATTTTTACTTAAGTGCTGAAAAGTTCAACTGCGAATGAAATCCAAAGTCTGTATAATGCGTTAACTTAACGTGTTAGGAATCTCTTATGCACTTGGCGGCATTGCATACTTTGAGTCAGATCCAGCTCAATCAACAAGGAAATCTCAAGCACTTTTTAACAATTGAAGGTCTTTCTAAAGAAACCTTAACCAAGATTCTAGATACAGCGCAAAGCTTTTTAGATGAAAATAATAACTTGATCAATCGTCCGTTGCTTGAAGGACTGACGGTGATGAATCTTTTCTTTGAAAACTCCACTCGTACCCGTACTACGTTTGAGGCTGCAGCAAAGCGTTTGTCTGCCAATGTCTTAAATATTGATATTGCACGTTCAAGCACCTCTAAAGGTGAAACGCTACGTGATACGCTTTGGAATTTGGAAGCGATGGCAGCAGATATCTTCGTGGTACGTCATTCATCTTCTGGTGCAGCACACTTTATTGCCAAAGATGTGTGCCCTAAAGTTGCCATTATCAATGCAGGTGATGGTCGTCATGCGCATCCTACCCAAGCCATGCTGGATATGTTGACCATCCGTCGTGAGACCAAAAAGCCTTTTGAAGAATTAACGGTTGCGATTATTGGGGACATTAAACATTCGCGTGTTGCGCGCTCGAATGTGGCGGCATTGCAAACATTGGGTTGTAAAGACATTCGTGTGATTGCGCCAAATACCTTATTGCCAGTGGCCTTTGATGAATATGGCGAACATGTACGTCTGTTTAACAAAATGGATGAAGGCGTAAAAGACTGTGATGTGATTATTGCCTTACGTATTCAAAATGAACGTATTGATTCACCTGCATTATCTTCACAAGCTGAATTCTATAAAATGTACGGCTTAAACAAAGAGCGTTTAGCTTTGGCTAAGCCTGATTGCATCGTGATGCATCCGGGGCCAATGAACCGTGGAGTTGAAATTGATTCAAGCGTTGCTGATGGTGATCAATCTGTTATTTTGAAGCAAGTCACCAATGGTATTGCAGTTCGTATGGCAGTGTTGGCACTTGCGATGCAAGGGCAGTTACAAGAACAAGGTTTAATTGAAGCGGTTGCGCTGTAAAGGATAGATCACATGAGTATTGTAAAAATTGAAAATGTCCGTGTGCTCGATCCAATTCAAAAAACTGATCAAGTCAAAACGGTATATATCGAAAACGGTAAGTTGGTTGATGCAATAGATCAAGTCGATGAAACGATTGATGGCCAAGGCAAATGGTTAATGCCAACCATGGTTGATCTTTGTGCACGTCTACGTGAACCAGGGCAACAACAGCATGGAACCTTAAAGTCAGAAGGTAAAGCGGCGCGTGCCAATGGTATTTTGCATGTGATAACACCACCTGATTCAAAACCAATTGTTCAAGATAATGGCGCTTTAATTCATGGCTTGATTGAAAAAGCACAATTGGATGGCGGCATTTATCTACAAATTATCGGTGCGCAGACTCAAGGTCTGAATGGCAAACAACCTGCCAATATGGCGGGATTGAAGAAGGGTGGATGTACAGCGGTTTCAAATGCCAATGCAAGCTTTGAAAATGATGATGTGGTCATTCGTACTCTGGAATATGCAGCAGGTTTGGGCTTGACGGTCGTGTTCTATGCAGAAGAACCACAAATTGCCAAAGATGGCTGTGCACACGAAGGCTTTATTGCTTCTCGTCAAGGTTTACCCATGATTCCTGCGATTGCTGAAACTGTTGCGATTGCCAAATACTTGATCATGATTGAAGCAACTGGCGTGAAAGCACACTTTGGTTTGTTGTCTTGTGGTGCTTCGGTTGATTTGATCCGTGCAGCAAAAGCCAAAGGTTTACCTGTCACTGCCGATGTTGCAATGCATCAGTTACATCTAACTGAGCAACTGACCGATGGTTTTAACTCACTTGCCCATGTACGCCCACCGTTACGTTCTGAGCAAGATAAAGCATTATTGCGCCAAGGTGTGAAAGAAGGCGTGATTGATGCAATCTGTACCCATCATGAACCCCTTAGTAGCTCAGCGAAAATGGCTCCATTTGCTGAAACACAGCCAGGGATTACTGCTTTTGATACCTATGTCGGTTTAGGTGTGCAGTTGATTCAAGAAGGTGTGTTTGAACCTTTGGAATGGGTGGAGAAAGTCACCTCTATTCCAGCACAAGTGGCCAATATGACGGATCGTTGGTTGCAAGAAGCCGGTTGGGTTTTGATTGATCCAGAACTACAGTGGACGGTGTCTAAAGACAGCATCCTGTCTCAAGGTAAAAATACGCCATTACTTGGTCAACAGCTGACAGGTAAGGTGATGACGACCTTCGCATAAATGATATGCAAACGGCAGAATAGGGCGATCAAGTCTTATTCTGCTTTGTAAAGTGTGATGTAGATATTGTATTTAAATTTTACAAAGCTGATAAAAATAAAAAAATTAGATTAAAGTAAGAAAATAAATGAGATGTGCTTTACATAAAATTATAAAAAATGAGAATTAAACAATTGAAATAATTGGAGCTAAATCATATGGCTATTCACCCAATGGAGCTGCTTAAGCAAAAAGTATCCTCTATTATTGTCAATGATCAAACATGTCTAGTAAATGAAAAAAATGATGTTTTATCAAGATTTTATCCTATTTTTTTGCATCGTTTTTTACAGAAACCAGAACTTGTTGATCAGTTAAAAGAGAAGCTGACACCTTCTGTTTTTGACCTGATGGAAGAAAATGAAAAAGTAAAAAATGCATTACTGTTAAGGTTGGCAGCAGGTAAAGTTTCGGTTGCAGAGGTAGAAATCACATTAAATCGAGCGATCCCGAAGAGTCTAGCAGTACTTTCAAATGAAATCGGAAATGATGCAATTAGCATTATTCATTACCTTCGTGAACATCAAGAATCGATAAATGGACTGTTGCCAAATTGGTCGGAGGAGGTGCTTGCTCTATTAGATGAAGTTCCAAGCGTAGCAGTGTCATTAGAAGAAATTACTGAGCCGGTTGAGATAGCGCCTGAAAAGAAATCTTATCGTTTATTTCCGTTTCTTACACTCATTTTTGCGAGTTTTTCCTTGCTGTTTCTATATCAATTAAGCAAGTAAAATGCCTTATTATGAAGATGAAATTATTCCTTATCGCACAATTTATAACTCAACTGAATGATGATCTAAAGCGATTTGGCTTTTTCTCGGTTTTGTAAAGTGTGATGTAAGTATTGTATTTAAATGATATAAAAACGAATAAAAAACACACAAATGATTAGAATGAAAAAGCTTCAGTTTGCTTGTACTTCGCATTTTTCTTAAGCGATCTGAATATTATAAATTTAATGTGTTGGAGAGAATAACAATGTCAATAAACCCAATAGAACTGTTAAAGCAGAAAGTGACCTCTGTGCTTGTGAGTGGTCAAGATGGATTGGCGAACGAAAAAAGTGCGCTGTTATCTAAGTTTTACCCGATTTTTCTTTCGATTTTAGCTGCAAAACCTGAATTAATTCAGAAACTAAAAGAGTCAATTTCACCTTCCTTATTCGATTTATTTGGTCATAATGATCAAGTTAAAAATGCATTATTATCCAACCTCGCAGGTGGTCAGCTTCCCATAGCTGAAGCAGAGCAAACATTAAACCAAGCGCTTCCAGTCAGCCTTGCTGCTTTAACCAGTGAAGCGGGTAATGATACCCAAAGCATTGTTAATTATTTAAAACAGCATGCTGATTCAATTCGTGCGCTGTTACCTGCATGGGCGGTAGGTTTGCTTGCACCTTTAGGTCTCGTTTCGAGTGCTACAGCCTCCACAACGAGCTTAGCCAGTGCGACCGCGACGACAGGAAGTAAGTCACGTGCTTGGCTACCGATTGTCGCACTGATTATTTTGGCATTGTTGGTCGCATGGTTGTGGAAGTCATGTCAACATAAACAAATGGAAGTACCTGTAAGTAATGAGGATTCACCGGCATCACAAGTCGGTACGATGATTGCGCCGGCGAGCTTGGCATTAACCACCGATGCTAATGGTCATGTTGCACAGTGTCAGGTCATGGTTGGTGATCAAGGGTTCCTTGCCAGTATTCAGGCCAAAGTCAAAGAAGTTTTTTCTTCTAATCAGGACTGTACGGTAGATACAGCAGGTACGGCTGCAACACATGCAGGCTCGTTTACTGATCAAGCAGGACTGGCAGGTGTTTTGGGATTACTTAAAGGGGTTCCAAATGTTTCCTTGGAATGGGTAGGTGATAAGATCACCTTAAAAGGTGCAGATGCAGCTAAACTCAATGAGCTGCTTGGCAAGATTAAAGGATTAGTACCAAATACCGAGGTGGTTGTCGAAGCACCTGTTAGTGCTGCTGATTCGGTAAGTAATAGTCTAAATGCAGCACAGGATGCATTGGCAAGCATTGATGCCAACCAGGTTGATATTAACGCCGTGATTAAAGCACTCAATCTACAGATTATTAATTTCTCAACGGGATCCAACCAGATTCCAGATGAAAACAAAGCAATCTTGGATAAAGCCGCTGGCTTAATGAAAAATACCAAAGATGCAAAACTGACCGTTGCGGGTTATACCGATTCAACAGGTAATGCCAATAGCAATAAAACGCTATCACAAAAACGTGCACAGGCGGTGGTTGATTATTTAGTTAGTCAAGGCGTGGATGTGGCACAACTCACAGCAGTGGGACATGGTGCAGATAACCCTGTTGCAGATAATACAACTGAGGAAGGGCGTTTTAAAAATCGTCGTATTGAGTTTTCAATTACTCCTTAATTGATGGTTTGTTGAAGTTCTAAAGGAGTTATTGAGAAAATAACTCCTTTTATTTTAATTGTTTATTTGAGTGAATATGATTTTAAATGCGAACACCTAAATAAAGTCAAATAAAAGACTCGAAAGTATGGATTTAAATTGAGTAGAATACGCGCGAAAAACAAGATAACAGAGCACTAATATGAATAAGTTTTTTATATTCACAACATTAACCGCAGCAGTGTTATTAACAGGGTGTGATAAGTTCAAACCGAAAGATAAAGTTGAAAATACGGATGCGGCAGTCGCTGAGTGGAGTTGTACTAATCAAGATAACTTGAATAATATTCAAGCGGCACTCAAAAAAGATTATTTAAAACAAATCGAGCGTAGTCTAAGAGAAAGTCAGTATCAGGCAGACTATGATGTTCTGGACAAAATCAATAAAGGTCTGAAATTCGAAATTAAAAATGTGCGTACCTTAGATGCAGCAGAAGGCGAGCAAGCATCAAAAACACAATTGAGCTGTGAAAGTCAGTTAATTGTTCAATTCCCGAAAGGCTTACAAAAGCGTGCGGAGAATGCTTATGCTGAGCAGCAAAAAAATTGTGAAGAGTGTGAAGGCGATTATAGCGCCAGTACTTTAGGTGATTATTTTGCCGATAATGAATATTCTCTGACTTTAGAAGATGACAAGCTCAAAGGTAGCTTTTTCTATGACATCACCAAGACCGACAAAGATGGTTTAGTGTTTAATATTCCTGATCAAAATGCAGTGATTGATGGTGTGGTCTTTATGGCGACCAAAGCTGTGCAATATGTGGCTTATTTAAAAGAAAACCGCTTGATTGAACAAAGCAATGAGCAAGCTCAGCAGCAATATGATGCAGAAGAGTCGGCACAAATGGGCTTGGCTCAAAAAGCAATGGATATTCGCAAGAAAGAGTTGGATGCTGAAAAAGCACAGCAGGTTGAACGCTTAAATCAAACTTGGGACAAGTTTAGTCCAGAGCAAAAAGCACAGTTGCAGCAAGACCAGTCTGATTGGTTTGAAAAACGTGATGTTGATTGTAAGGTACTTGCTCAAAAGCATGTATCTGATATTCCTGAAAAAGACTTGGAAACTTATCAAAAGCAATCACGCTATTGGAATGATGCAATGCGTCAACAAGATCAAGATATGCAGTACACCAAGTGCTTCACCCAACGTACCATTGAGCGCATTGTCTATCTCAATAATGTCAATTAAGTAAGCAACAGCAAGAAGGACGAATTGATTCGTCCTTTTTTTATTGGCATGCTTAGCACAGCGATGGTTTTAAGATAAATATTATGCGAATTACATTGATTGGAGCAGGTCGTGTTGCAACCCATTTGGCCAAAGTATTGCAGTTGCAGCATCAGGTTGTACAAATCTTTAGTCGGAATCTACAACATGCTCAGACCCTTGCAGACCAAGTCAATGCCCAAGCAATTGACGATGTGCAACAGTTGGATGCGCAAACCGATTTGGTGATTATTGCAGTCAGTGATCAGGCGATTCGCAACGTGATTGATTCGATTGCGCCCCATCTTGCTGAAAATCTGATTGTACATACTTCGGGAAGTACTGCTTTATCGATACTGGAACAAAGACATCCACGCGTGGGTGTGTTCTATCCTCTGCAAACCTTTAGTATGGAAAGGGATGTGAATTGGGCAGATACCCCTTTATTTGTGGAGGCAGTACAGCAACAGGACTTAACCTTATTAACCGAATTAGCCAACAGTTTAAGCCAACGTGTCTACCAATATAGTTCTACACAACGTTTGACCTTGCATTTAGCGGCGGTATTTGCTTGCAATTTTAGTAATTATTGTTATGACATGGCGAAGCAGATCGTTGATGCAGAGCAGGTTGATTTTAGTTTGCTCTACCCACTGATTTTAGAGACCGCAAATAAAGCCACAGCCAATCATCCCAAGGATATGCAGACAGGCCCAGCGATGCGCGGTGACCAAAATATATTAAGTATGCATAGCCAATTATTGGCAGATTCTAATCGCTCAGACTTGCAGAATATCTATGGTCTTATCAGTCAATCTATTTTAAAACGCCATCATTAAATCGATTTAACAATAATTATACAAAATAGACAAATCAGTCTGTTTTGTATACCATGGCTAAAATTTGATTTAATTTTATATAAAAAGATGTTGGTTAATATATTTCAAGCTTTAGACAATTTAGGTTTGACTGCACAAAAACGTGCAATTCATATTCAATTTTCCAATCAAAATTTAAATACTCAAGTCTTTCTACAACGTATTGATGGTCAGCATCAACTGAATGACGGATTTAAGGCAGAACTGATTTGCCTGTCGACCAATGCGACCATTCCTCTGAAACAATTTATTGGTAGCCAAGCAGCAATTGATAGCGTGACCGATCAAGGTCAACTCACTCGCGTCACAGGGATTATTACTCAAGCCTTACAAGGGCAATCAGACGGTAGCCTGACCGTATATAAGCTAACCTTAGAAGATCCAACTGCACTGTGGAAGCAACGCCGTAACAGCCGCGTGTTTATGAACAAGAGCGTGCGTGATGTGGTGGAAATCATCTTCAAAGAGTGGCAACAAAAAAGTCCCTTATTTGCCTCCAGCTTAACGCTTGATTTAAGCGGATTGAGCCAAGATTACGATGTTCGTCCCTTTATCATGCAACATTCGGAAGTTGATTACGACTTCCTGACGCGTTTGCTACGTAGTGAATCGATTAACTGGCTCATTGATGAAGCTGAACGAACAGTTCCGCAAAGCAGTGCCGCGATTCAGCCGCAAAAACTGCGTCTGATTGATGATAATAGCCAATACCAAGCTTTAGAGCGTCGACAGATCCGTTACCACCGTAGCAGTGCCACGGAACAATACGACAGCATGACCAGTTTGGTCGGACAACGTTCATTACAACCGAGCAGCGTGCATGTACAACGCTGGCAAGCCGATGCACTGGAACAAGAAGATGGAGCAGGCAGTGTACAGAGCACGCATAAACACAGCGAACAACATGACAATGCCAGTCTTGGTCTAGAACAGGCATGGCACTTTTCACCCGCATGGATGCAAGACCTGAATGGGGAAGATGGTGCAACCCCATCGGGCAATACACAGATCGAAAAACTGAATCGGAACTTGGGTCAATACTACGACTTACAATCCAAACAATTTACAGCCCATAGCACCGTGCGAGATACCCATGTCGGTTACTGGTTTGAATTGGCTGAACATCCTGAAATTGATCAACACGATGGCGCAGACAAAGAATTCTTGATCACAGGTAAAAACTTCTATAACCAAAATAATTTGCCTAAAGATTTGCAGCAACAGATCCAACAGCTATTAGCACAAAGTAACTGGCAAGTAAAAGAGAGTGACGAACGCCAAGCCAATCAACTGACATTGCAACGCCGCAGCATTAAAACCGTTCCTGAATTTAACCCATTACAACACCGCTCAACAGCGTCACCACAACGTGCCAAAGTGGTTGGGCCAAGCGGCGAAGAAATCTATGTGGATGAATGGGGACGAATTAAAGTCCGTTTCCTGTTTACCCGCAATGACGACCATAGCCATGATGGTGGTGCAGGTGCCAATGACAACGACACCGATTCTGCTTGGGTGGATGTACTGACCCCTTGGGCAGGTGAAGGCTATGGCGCACGCTTCCTGCCGCGTATTGATGAAATCGTAGTCATCGACTTCTTTGATGGCAATATCGACCGTCCATTTGTGGTGGGAAGAATTCATGAAGGCCATCGTAGCCCAACCAAATTCGACCATGCAGGCAAGCTGCCTGACACCAAGAAACTAGCAGGGATCAAATCGAAAGAATATCAGGGCGAAGGTTTTAACCAACTACGCTTTGATGACACCACAGGTCAGATCAGTGCCCAGTTGCAAAGCAGTCATGCAGCCAGTCAACTCAATCTCGGCAAACTGAGTCACCCTAAAGCAACCGCAGAAAGTGAAGATCGGGGTGAAGGCTTTGAACTGCGTACTGACCAATGGGGAGCCGTGCGTGCTGGCGAAGGTTTACTATTTTCCACGCATAAACAGGATCAAGCCCAAGGTGAACATCTGGATGCCCAAGTTGCTAAACAGCAGCTAGAGGGCAATCAAAACAATGCCAAAGCCTTAAGTGAAGTGGCTAAGAATCAGCAGACTGATGAAATAGAATCGCTGGATCAGTTGAAAGCTTTTGCAGAAGAAATTGAATCTGATATTGCCAAGTTTAATAAGGCAATGTTGTTACTCAGTTCGCCAGAGGGCATTGCTCTGAGTACCAATGAAGATATTCATTTATCTGCCGATGGGCAAATCAATCAGTTTGCAGGTGACAGTATCAATCTGAGTACGCAAAAGAACATGATTAGTCATGCTCAAGACAGAATCAGTCTTTTTGCCGCACAGAATGGGATTAAACAGGTGGCGGCCAAAGGCAAGTATGAGGTGCAGGCACAGTCGGATGGCATGGATTTACTTGCCAAGCAAGGGATTCAGATTATTTCAACTGAAGATCGTATTGAGATCAGCAGTCCGAAAGAGATTGTGATTACTGCGGGTGGTTCTCAAATTAAGCTGGATGGTTCGGGTATTTTTCCAACCACAGGTGGCAAGTTTGAAGTGAAGGCAGGGCAGCATTTATTTATGGGAGGAGCGAAGGTTAATTCTGAAATTATCAGTTTTCCTGAAGCAATTACAAAAAAATTTACAAAAAAATTTGTCGCAAGAAATGAGGTAGGTTCCCCAATGTCGAATATAAAATATATGGCATTTTTTGAAGATGGCAATATTGAGCTGGGCCAAACAAATAGTAAGGGTGAAACGAAAGTATTTCAGACTGAAACCCAACAAAAAATTTATATACATTTTGATACAGATTTTGATTCAAACGTAGACTTTAGAGAAGAATAGTAGATATGAGTTATTCAGCTAAATTTATTGTTAGATATAGACACCAATCTGGTCATTGGGCAAATTTTGATGGTGCTAAATATAGAATAGTGTCTAGTAATGGAAAAGTTTTACATGATGGCTTAACAACGAACTCAGATGGGGAGACTATTGTAGTTCAAACCTTTAAAAAAGAACTTATACGAATAGAGTTATTCAACCTAAAGAAAAATGAATATGAATTACCAGCAGATGAGGTTAGGAATTGTTCAGTTGAAACAAAAGAAAGAATGGCAACAGGAGTGGTTAATGTTGTTAAAGGATACTTTCAAGTTAAATTTAAATCACCTCATGGGATTAATTTAGAAAAAAATATAAAATATTCTTTCGAATTTAAACCAACTGGATATAAATCTGTATCTACTTCTTTGTGGGGACTAAACAATGGATTGACTAAATCTTACGATACGGATGGGCCAGGAATGCTAGAAGGGGGATATCCAAGATTAATAAAAAGCCATTTTAAAAAATTATTCGAAGATACAAATCCGTTGGTAAGAATACATCTAACTGTGAATAAAGCAGGAGATAAAGTCGCTACATCTTTTTCTCAAAGAGTGATTCCACTTGGTTCAAAATTTGAACATAGAGAAATAGATTTAGGGAAGGTTTTTTGGGAAGACAAAACACAAGATGCAAGTAAAAATAGCCAAACTATAGCAAACAGACTGAAAGATTATAGAAAGGTTGTTCTTAACATTATAAAACAAGCTGGTGTTACTTATGTGGTTGAGCGATTGGATAAAGGTGAAATAATAGCACCCTCTTTACAACCTCAAAATGCAATTACATGGCAAGATGGCAGAGAGGTTACAATTCAGATTCCTAAAAAATTTAAAGGAACATTAATAATCAGAAATCTTAAAAATAAAAATTTGATTGGGAAAATAAATGTTGGTAAGTTTGGTAATGAGAATGAGCCAATTATTTTTGGAATCAATAAATTTGCATTACCTAAAAAGAGTGAGGCATCTGGTACTAAAAAACTGAAAGAAGACGCAAAGCAAGGTGCTAACGATATAGGACGACAGAAGGAAGAATTCTTTACTTATATGATTTCAACAAATTGTAAAGATCAAGTTTTTAAAAACAACTATGATTTAGACGATTTAAGGAAGTGTTCTGATCGGGAATTTTCTATCATCGTAAATGCTATCTTTACAAATTTTGTTTGGGATAATGGGGTCGTTCCAATTTTTGCTTCAATAAGTTCAGGATCAAAAGATATAGCAAATAATGTTTATTCACAAGCAATGAGAGATCAATACATTGATAAATATCTCATCCCATTTTTTAGAAATATAGGTGTGGCAGCAAAAGATATTTTAATAGCAATTAAAATAAGAAATGGCAGTGTAATGATTTTTTTCTTGGGTTTAGCTCATTTAAGATATCAAATGAATATGACTGCAATAAGACAGTTTAATAAAAAAATTGTAATGAATAGTATTCCTGTTAAAGAACCCATAACTTGGAAATCAATTAAGGCAGGTGCTATAGTTGGAGTAGTCATTACTTCAACTTCAGAAATAATAGAATATTTTTCTACAGATAGTATGCATCGAGATTTTACAAATTTGTTAGCTACTTTGACAGGCATTGCAATTAAAGCAATTGTTGGGACTGTTATAACGACTTTATTAACATCAGCAGCATTAGCATTCTTTGTTGGTGCAACAGCTCCATTTCTTGCTGTGGTCGGAGTAGGACTAGTGATAGGGTTTGTGATAGGTTTTATGCTAGATTCGTTGGACTCATATTATTTGAATATGACGGGGACGATAAAAGATGTATTTAATAGAGTTCAGAATAATATTTCAAACTGTGCTAAGTTTTTGATTGAAGCAATTAGTAAGGCTAGTGGCATAAATTATACAGTTCCAAGTTGGATTTTAAACTAGGTGTTAAATGAAAAAATATGAATTAATTAACAAGTCTTTCCTTGCTTTATTAATATTTATTGTCCCTTTAAGTTTGATTTATATTTCCTCTAATTCAATTTTTTATTTATTTTTCTTCTTGTTTTTTGGAGTGGTTTTTACTTTTTTAGGAAGAGCTTCTTTAGATAGGAGTGGGCAGGAATACTTTATGTATGTCATATTGAATGCAGCTGTCTTGCTGTTTTTCTGTGTCTTTACGCTTATTTTGTCTTTGAAAAATTATGCAATATTTATTTTTCTCCCTTTGTTTGTATATTTTATTTTGGATTACATTTTCTTTGAAATTAAACTGAAAAAAATTTTAATGGACTTTTTAAAGGAGGATTGTTTGGTTTCTGATAATAATTATGATGATTTTTCAAGTGACTTTGAACTTAAGCATGGAAAGGTTTGGGGTGTGGGGCTTGGAATGTTTACTATAGTTTATGTCATATATATGTTCGTGGTTGGACCATACTTCTTTATTTTTAAATTTAAAAATTATTTTGATGTGGATAATATTGTAATGGGGTGGAAGGTTGGCTTTATTGTATATGCTTTAGTTCTTTTACTTTTAATATTGTGGGAATATACATTTAAAAGATTGATTTTTTTTAAAAGACTGCTTTCAGATTAAATTTTAAATGACAAAAAAAATAAAGGAACAGCACGGGTTGCTTCTTTTGTCATGGCACTCGAAGCAATTAATTTAATGTTCCAGCTCAGCAAACCAATGACAACTTTAGATCAGAAGCTACAAATATGGGGAGGAGCATGTGGCTTAATCACTGCCAGTTTGGAATTGGTTGGCGTTGTTACTGCAACAACGAAAAATGCAACACATCACGCAATCAAATTCGCTGCTAACAGTTTTGCAATTGTAGGGAGTGTTTTATTTGCAATTTATGATTTTAAATGAGCATTTGAAAATTGGAAAAAAGATAAATTTCTAGCCTTTATTTATGGTGGACGTAGTCTGGCATATTTTGGTTTAGCGCTTAATTACACTAAAATTTCTATAGATTTCTTACAGAAAATTGGAACATTAACAAATCGGGCTGCCTTGATTCGTTTTTCAGGAGTACTTGTACGTCTACCAGTTTATCGTTTTTTAGCATTTTTCGGTACTGTAGTTTGGTTAGCTCGATTCAATATTGCTATTTTAGGTTTAACGGCAGTTGAAATTATTTATAAAGCATACTTTTCAGATAATGCCTTAGAGAGTTGGTGTAGAAAATCATCTTTTGGTATTGATGTAGTGAATTTTGAGAATGAAGCAAAAGAGCTAGAAGTTTTTAATCAGGCATTTGTAGAGGTTGTTGGATTATAAATATGAAAGTGAAATATGGCATAGTAAGAGAGCTCCAATTTGTTGATGCAATAGTTGGTGAGTTACCAAAGTTGAGATCGCAAGCAACAGCTTTAGTGTCGATGTTCGCTGAATCTGGGGGAATGGGTGCAGCAGCAACATTGGCAGGTGTAAATGGTCTACCTGGATATTATCTTCATTTCTATATTGATGATAATGAATTTTATGCAGCTTTTACAGGGGTTTTTTTTCAAGAGGGCGAAAACGTTTATGTAGTTTATGATGAAGTGGTTAAACAGAATTTTAATGTTTTAGCGATTATGAATAAAAATAATCATTTGCTAGGTATGGTAGTTCCATTTGGACATACTGTGGTTATGTCAGATAAAGCCCATAATCGAAATACAATTTTTATGGCAGTTGGTAGTATTACATTGTTTTTTATTACTTCACTTTTTTTTGATATCGAAGATTGTTCATTTTATTTTTTATGGTAGTAATATCGATAATATGGGGTGGCGTGATTTGGTTAATGGGTCAAAGCATTAAAAAACAATTTAGAGGTTATGCAGAAGAATCAGAACGGATTTATAAAATATTAGGTGTTACAGATTTAACCGCCTTGGAAAAAACAGGCATGCAGGCTTATATAGACTCAAATAACCGTATGTATGACGATGTTTATAATTATACACAGTTTTTAGATTACGATCCTCAGCCATTAGTAGATGTAAGATCTGATGAAAGTCATCTACGGTAAAGTTCAAAAACTCCAATGTATTGATGCAATTGTTGGTGAATTACCAAAGCTGAGATCACAAGCAACTACCACAGCTTTAGTGTCAATGTTTGCTGAATCTGGAGGAATGGGTGCAGCAGCAACTTTAGCCGGGGTAAATGGATTTCCAGGTTACTATATTCATTTTTATATTGATGATATTGAATTTTACGCAGCCTTTACGGGCATCTTTTTTAACGAAGGTGAAAGCATTTATGTTGTTTATGATGAAGGAGTTAAACAAAATTTTAATGTTTTAGCGATTATGAATAAAAATAACCATTTATTAGGCATGGTTGTTCCTTTTGGTCATACAGTAGCAATGTCGAATAAGGCTCATAATAAAAGCAATTTAATAATGGCAATACTAACTGCTTTAATTAGTATAATTATAATTTTTCTTTTAGGCGCAAAAGACATAGATATATATATGTATATAATATTTTGCTCAATAACAGTAATATCGTTTATTGGTTATGCTGTTAAGAAAAAATTTAGAGGGTATGCAGAGGAGTCAGAACGAATTTATAAAATATTAGGTATTAATGATATTGATGCTTTAAATGCAGAAATTAATAAGAATCATCTGAAGCCATACGAAGATAAAGAAACTAATCGTATCTATGATGATGTTCATAATTATACTGAATTTTTAAACTATGATCCTCAGCCACTAGTAGATGTAAGAACTGATGAAAGTCATCTACGGTAAAGTCCAAAAACTCCAATGTGTTGACGCAATTATTGGCCAATTACCTAAACTGAGATCACAGGCAACTACGGCACTAGTATCAATTTTTGCTGAATCTGGAGGAATGGGTGCAGCAGCAACTTTAGCTGGGGTGAATGGATTTCCAGGTTACTATATTCATTTCTATATTGATGATGTTGAGTTTTATGCGGCATTTACAGGCATCTTTTTCCAAGAGGGAGAAGATATCTATGTAGTTTATGACGAGGATGTTAAACAGAATTTTAATGTTCTGGCGATTCTGAATAAGAATAATCATTTATTGGGTATGGTCGTTCCTTTTGGGCATACTACCGAAATGTCAGATAAAGCCCATAATAAGAATGCATTAATGATGGGAGGGATTACAGCAATAGGAATGTCAATTGTCTTCTTTTCCCTAGGAGCAAGAGAAATCTATATATATACAATTACTATTATTATTTCTCTAGTTATGATGTTGTTAATTGGACATAGCGTTAAAAAACAATTTAGAGGCTATGCAGAGGAATCTGAACGAATTTATAAAGTATTAGGTATTAATGATGTTGATGCTTTAAATGCAGAGATTAATAAGAATCATCTGAAGCCATACAAAGATAAAGAAACTGATCGTATCTATGATGATGTTCATAATTATACTGAATTTTTAAATTATGATCCTCAGCCGCTAGTAGATGTAGATATAAAGAAATAAAATTTGAAATAATTAATATTTTATTTCTTTTCTGATGTCTAAATTTTTTTGTAATTGAGCCATGTTTTTATTTTTAAATTTGGAAGTGATTTTGATGTAAGTAATATGTTAATTGGATAGAAAGTTATTTTTGTTGTTTATGCTTTGGCTTTTTATTTTTAATATTTGGTCTTACACATATAAAAGACTTATTTTTCAATATGTTGTTATCTAATTGATTTTTTTTAATGCAATAATGTGATGGATTTAGATGAAAGTTGTTTACGGTAAAATTAAAAATCTTCAGTATGTTGATGCAATTATAAGTGAGCTCCCTAAACCAAAAAAAGTTAGAGCACAAGCTGGAGCTACAGCATTGGTATCGATTTTTTCTGAGTCTGGAGGGATGGGTGCTGCTGCTACCTTGGGTGGAGCAAATGGCGAACCAGGTTATTATATTTATTTCTGTATTGATCATATCAATTTTTATGCCGCGCTTACTTCTGTCTTCTTTAAAGAAGATGAAGACGTATATGTCGTTTATGATGAAAATGTGGAAGGTGACATTAATGTCTTAGCAGTTATGAATAAAAATAATAATTTATTAGGCATATCTTTGCCTTTTGGAGAAACGGTGGAAATGGTAACAAATAGCCACAGCCCCAAGAATTTGGCTGTTGTTGCATCGGGAATGTCAATATTCATGCTTATAATATCATTGTTCTTGACTGATAACGGCACTATTAATGTAGACATAATGGATTATGTCTTTTTATATGCATGTATTTTAGTTTTACCATTTGTTGTGATATTTGGGATAGGGGCGAGTGCGAAAAAAGAGTTACTCCGTTATGCTCTCATATCGGATCAAATTTATAAGTTGTTAGGAGTAAAAGACTTAAAAGTATTTGAGAAAAGGGATCTTACATTAGCTTATCATGATGTTGAGAATAGACAGTTATGTAAGGATATACATGATTACACCCAGTTTTTAGATTACGATCCTCAGCCACTAGTAGATGTAAAGACTAATTGAGTCATATAAAATCTATAAATAAATGAGAAGAAGTAAAAAGCCACTAAAAAATTAGTGGCTTTTGTGAAACTAAATCAACTTATTTAATTTTCTTAAAGATAAAGTCATTAATTTTATGACCAGATTCAAGACCGCGACGCTCGAATTTGGTGACTGGACGCCATTCTGGGCGAGGGTAGCTATTACCTTTACCTGCCAAGTTTTCCATATCTGGACGGTTATCTAGGATATCAAGCATCCATTCTGCATATGGTTCCCAGTCAGTTGCTGAGTGGAATGTACCACCAAGCTCAAGCTTCTGTTCAACCAGCTGCATACGTTCATGAATCACGAAACGGCGTTTAAAGTGACGCTTCTTCTGCCAAGGATCTGGGAAATAAAGCTGTACACAGTTAATGCTGTTGTCTGGCATTTCACGTAATACTTGGATTGCATCAGCATCCAGTACAAACAGGTTCTTTAAGCCCGCCATACCGGCTTCGTAAACACACTGTGCAATACCAGGTACGTGCACTTCGATACCGACAAAGTTACGTTCAGGATTAGCTTTCGCCATTAACACCAAAGAGCGACCCATACCAAAACCGATTTCAACGGTTAATGGGCGTTCAGGATGTTCAAAATGCTGGCGTAAATCACCAACAGGGTATTCCAAAATTAAATCACGATAATCTTCTAAAGCAGTACGTTGTGAAGTATTGAGCGGAGCTGAACGACGCATAAACGTCACAATTTCACGGTGCTCAGGCAAATTGTCGAGTTCCGTAATTTGCGTTTCTAACTGATCGTTTGACATGATTCTGGAGATATAAATATAGAAATGCCGTATTTTAAGTGTTCAGGTGGTCAAGTCAAACTTTAAGTGATTTTATTTAGCCGATCATTTCTAAAATTGCTTAAAATTTGTCAAAAAATCTTCATGTAGCTGTCACAGAAATTGCATAGCCTAATTACAATTTTAACACTAAGTAAAAAACCATGAACAATTTTAAATACCATTCGATCGCCATTTGTTTAGGCCTGTTAGGTGCATCTTCACTCTTTTCTGCTGCACATGCACAACTGATGTTTAGCCAGTATGTCGATGGCAGCAGCAATAAAAAGGGACTGGAAATTTATAACCCCGATGCCACAACGGTGAATTTAGCCGATTATGAAATCCAGCAGTTCAACAATGGCGGTACAGTTAAAACCGCGGCTTTTCCTTTACAAGGTAGCTTGGCCAGTAAACAAAGATTCCTGATTGGTCGTTCAGAATTACAAGCGCAATTGGGGGATAAAGTTAATCAAGTAGCAGGATTATCTTTTAATGGTGACGATGCGATTGTGTTGCTTTATCGCGGTACGTCAGTAGATCGTTTTGGTCGTATTGGTGAGCGTCCAACGGCAGGTTGGGGTACAACGGTATTCAGTACTGCGAATAGCTTTAAACGCATTCAAACAGATAATCCTGTAGTGAGTGTTGATCCGACCAGTCCATTTGATCTCGACCAATCTTGGCAGGCATGGACAGATCGAAATGATTTTTCGAATTTAACAGGTTCAACGACCACACCGCCTGTAGATGCAGTCAGCTGTAGCAGTAGCGATACACCGATTGCCAGTCTTACGCAATCGACTCAAAATCAAAATTATACTATTCGTGGTGTAATCACGGCGGACTATCGTTATAGCAATGGTTTCTCAGGTTTCTATGTACAAACCCCTGATAGCAAAGCTACGCCAAATGTCAGCAATGCGATTTTTGTCTATATTCCTGCAAGCAGTGTAGTCAAAGGTGGGCAGGTTGGTGATGAAGTCATCCTACGTGGTCGTTTAACCAGTTATCAAAACCAACTTCAATTGGATCAATTGCAGCAGGATATTAAGACCTGTAACCAGAACATGGCATCGCTGATCCAACCACTGGACTTGAACTTGCCATTTAGCAGTTTGACCGATACCGCAGGGAATTCACCTAAGCGTTACCAAGGGATGTTGGTGAAATTACCGCAAACGTTGACGGTAAGTGAAAACTATAATTTTGGTCGTTATGGCGAACTTTCTCTAAGCCTTGGCCGTTTATTTATTCCGACCAATCTTTATCCTGCACTTTCAAATGAAGCCAAGGCTTTAGCGCAACAAAATCTACTTTCTAAGATTATCTTTGATGATGGTTATAACAATCAAAACCGTGCACCGTGGTTGCCACAAAACTTTAGTGCGTTGAATACGCTACGTTCGGGCTATCAGTTAAAGAACGCACAAGGTATTTTAGAATATCGTTTTAATGCTTGGCGTGTACAACCGATTGCAGGGGCAAACTTGCCAGAAGTAGTGACTACGACCAATCCGCGTCCAACAATTACCGCTAAACAAAGCAAACATATTCGTGCTGCGGCATTTAACGTGCTGAACTATGACAATGGCAAGAATGGTTTCCCAACGGAACGTGGTGCCAACAGTCAGGCTGAATTTGATAAGCAACATGCCAAAATCGTCAATGCATTAAAATCAATCGATGCAGATGTGTATGGTTTGATGGAAATTGCCAATAATGGTTATGGCAGTGATAGTGCAGTTGCTAACTTGACTAAAGCTTTAGGGCCAGACTGGAAATATGTGATTCCAGAAGGACTCAATCAGCTCGGTACTGATGTGATTGCGGTTGCCATTATCTATAACAGTAAACGTGTTCAGCCAGTGAATAAGCCTGCGGTATTGGATTTAGGGGATAAAAGCCGTTCGACCATCGCACAATCCTTCAAACCTGTACAGGGCGGACAAATCTTTACAGTGATTCCAAATCATCTTAAATCGAAGAGCTGTCGAGGTGTCGATGAAAACTCTCTGGATGCAGATCAACGCGATGGTCAGGGCTGCTGGAACCCGACCCGAGTGAAAGCGGTTGAGCAACTCACCCAATGGATTGCCAAGAATCCAACCCAAGTGAAGAATCCGAATATCTTACTGTTAGGTGATATGAACAGTTATGCCAAAGAAGATCCAATCTTAAGTTTTGAGAAAGCCAACTATAAAGTTTTGCTCAATGACAGCAAAGTCGGTGAGGGTAATAAAGCTTATAGCTATGTCTTTGGTGTGGCGAGTGATGCAGATGGTTATGGTGGTGCAGGTAACCTTGATCATGCCATTGCCGATGCCAATCTGTATAAACGTGTAATCAAGACTTTTGCATGGCATATCAATGCCGATGAGCCAACAGTATTGGACTATAACGAAGAATATAAAACCGATGAGCAAAAGGCCTTGTTCTTCTCGGCAGATGCTTATCGTTCTTCAGATCATGACCCTGTGATTGTTGATTTGGATATGAAAAGTTCGGATTCTCAACTTGAACCAAATAATCCGAAGAATATCATCGTTGAATTTTTAAACTCATTATTTGAATGGTTAGGCAAACTTTTTGGTCGAGCGTAATCTGATTTCCGTGATATTGTTTGGTTTGTTTTTTCATAAATTAATCAATCGTCACGGAATATAACTTGCAAGGCAGAAAAAAATTCATTAATAGTAGTGGTGTAGATGTTCTTAGCATGAAAGCTATTATAAATTTTGGTTATTTCTGTTCTCGAGTTTCGTAGGAACGTTCTAGGGCATAAGTTGTTAGATAACAAGGATCAATTATGAAGTTGTATTATTCACCTGGTGCATGCTCATTGGCAGCCCATATTATTTTAAATGAAATAAATGTCGATTTTGATTTAGAACGAGTTGATCTAAAAACACATAAAACTTCAAAAGGTGCAGATTATTACGAGATTAATCCAAAAGGCTATGTACCTGCTTTGGAAATTAATCCAGGTTTAATTTTAACTGAAAATGTGGCAATTTTACCGTTTTTAGCACAGCATGATCCAAAACAGGATTTAATCCCACCATCGGGGATGGGGCGTGCTAAAGTCCTAGAGTGGTTAGGCTATTTGAACTCAGAATTGCATGATGCTTATTCTGTATTCTTTAGCGGTAAACTCACTGATGATGAGAAAACCAAAGCCTATGCAGAAGTTGATCGTTTGCTTAAGTATATCGACAACTATTTAGCTGAATCGGATTGTGATTATTTGGTCGATGATAACTTTGGTCCTGCGGATGCGTATTTATTCGTGCTCACTAACTGGTCAAATCACATTGAGCATGACTTAACGCCTTATATCAATATTATTGCATTGCGTAATAAAGTGGCTGAACGTCAGTCTGTACAAATTGCGATGCGTGATGAAGGTTTATTAAGTTAATTCAGACCAATAAAAAAGCCTCTGTAAACAGAGGCTTTTTTATTTCAACTCAATTATTGCTGAGCTTTTTCTTTCACATCAGCAGCAGTTGATTCTACAGCGCCTGCAACTTTAGCTGTTGCATCACGTGCCGCAGCCTCAGTTTTAGCAGCAGCTTCAGCCGTTGCAGTTGCAGTGTGATCAGCAGCAGCATCAATTTGATCACCAGCAGTATCTACAGCAGTTGCAACATTGCTCGCAGCCGCATCAGCCGCATTTTGAACGTCAGCGCCAGCTTGATCAGCAGCATGCTCTAAATGCTCACCCGTGGTTGCACCAGTTTCAGGTGCTTTATCTTTATTACAGCCTACAAGCGCAACAGTAGCAGCAAGACCTAATGCAACAAGTAATTTATTCATTGTCTATTTCCTTTTCTTTGTGGCATCCAATCGGATATGGATACCGAAAATATAAACATAAACTTGATGAATAATAAAGTTGAAAATTTGTTGATAACTTGTAAAAACACGCACTTACATCGGAAAATGTAAGTGCGTGCACATGTTCTGAGTAGACTTATACGCCAGAACGGATCATATAATCAAAAGCAGACAGCGATGCTTTGGCGCCTTCACCTGTGGCAATGATGATTTGCTTGTACGGTACTGTCGTACAGTCACCTGCGGCAAAGACACCTTTGACATTGGTTTCGTTGCGATCATTAATCACAATCTCACCACGGTTGCTGAGTTCAACTGCGCTGTTCTTTAAGAAATCCGTGTTTGGCAATAAACCAATTTGTACGAAGATCCCTGCAAGTTCAACGGTGTGTTCAACATCAGTGGTACGATCTTTATATTTCAATGCTGTCACTTGAGCACCATCACCCACTACTTCAGTACTGAGTGCATTTAAGATGACAGTGGTATTTGGCAAGCTATTTAATTTGTCTTGCAATACTTGGTCTGCACGAAGTTTGATATCAAATTCAACCAAAGTCACATGCTCAACAATCCCTGCAAGGTCAATCGCTGCTTCGACACCAGAGTTACCTCCACCAATCACCGCAACGCGTTTGCCTTTGAATAATGGACCATCACAGTGTGGGCAGTAAGCCACACCACGAGTACGGTATTCAGCTTCACCTGGTACATTCATTTCTCTCCAACGTGCACCTGTAGACAGGATGATGGTTTTCGATTCAAGCTTGGCACCATTTTCCAGTTCAACCTCAACCAAACCATTAGCAGTTTGATCTGCACCAGTGATCTTGCTGACACGTTGCAAGTTCATGATATCGACACCGTATTCACGGACATGGGCTTCCATGTCTTGAGCGAACTGAGGACCTACAGTTTTTTGTACTGTGGTGAAGTTCTCAATGTCCATGGTATCCATCACTTGACCGCCAAAACGTTCAGCCACGATACCCGTTTTGATGCCTTTACGTGCTGCATAGATCGCCGCTGTACCACCTGCAGGCCCACCACCAATCACCAACACATCAAATGCATCTTTGGCATTGATTGCGGCTGCATCTTTCTCAGCTGAATTGCTATCCAACTTGGCAACGATTTCTTCCAAAGTCATACGACCTTGACCAATATGTTGGTTGTCTTGGAACACCATAGGTACAGCTAAGATTTTGCGTTCTTCAACTTCGTCTTGGAAGAAAGCACCATCAATCATGGTTGCTGTAGTATTTGGATTGTTAATCGCAATCAAGTTTAAAGCTTGAACCACATCTGGACAGTTATGGCAGCTGAGCGATACAAACACATCAAAGTTCGCTGTTAAGTTTAAGCCTTTGATCTGAGTGAGTACTTCATCAGAGACTTTAGGCGCATAACCTGATACTTGTAATAATGCCAAGATCAAAGAAGTAAACTCATGTCCCATCGGTAAGCCAGCAAAGAACACACGTGGTTGTTCACCAGCTTTGGCCACACCGAAACTAGGACGGCGAGCGTTTGAACCGTCAAAACGCGCCGTAACTTGGTCAGAAAGTTCAGCAATTTCAGTCACGAGTTCTTTAATTTTTTCTGCTTTGTCGGAGTCATCTAAAGCAGCAACCAACTCGATTGGACTTTCTAAACGTTCTAAGTAAGCTTTTAATTGAGTTTTAATATTTTGATCTAACATGTATTTCTCCAAACGCTAAGACTTTTAAATCAGCTAAATTCATTCAATGAGGCTATAGTACGCAAAAGTACTGAATAGGTAAAACAGTATGTTTTTATGAGTTTGATCGGTTTTTTGAATTTTTAATAAATTTACTATTTTTTGAACATTTCTTTCACAAAAAATTTGAGTACAATCAAAGTTGTTATATAACTGCAATCATTTCGTGGCATAAATTAAGGGTAAGTAATATGACCTTACAACGTGGCATTTATCAACACTATAAAGGTCAGCTGTATCAAGTGTTTAATGTGGCTCGTCATAGTGAAACCGAAGAGGAATTGGTGGTCTATCAATGCTTATATGGTGATTACTCAATGTGGGTACGTCCATTGGCAATGTTTAGCGAAACCGTTCAGCTCGATGATGGTCAAATTCTGCCACGCTTTAAACTAATACAAACGACTTAAATTAAATACACTTTGCATAAGCGTAGTTGGGGGATCAGATATGACCAGCACTGTATTTTTAAAACGTATCTCTGATTTATATGATGAGTTTAAACAACATGATGCTCGACAGTCTGATCGTTTAAGACGCTACCGAAATATTGAAGCTGAGTCAGCTAAGCTACTTGCGATGTTGGTTCGTACTCAACGATCAAAACGGATTCTAGAAATTGGGACATCTACAGGCTATTCAACACTTTGGCTGGCGGAAGCAGGTAAAAGCGTCGGTGGGGCTGTACAAACCCTAGAAATTAATGCCTTTCGCAGTGCGCAAGCAAAAAAATATGCGGAAGAATTTGGCTTGGAGCCGTTTATTGATTTTTGGGTGGGAGATGCTGCTGATTATCTGGCCCAAGCGGTTGAACCTTATGATTTGATTCTACTGGATGCTGAACGTGGTAGTTATGTGAGCTACTGGCAAGACTTAAAGCGTTTATTGCAGTCTTCGGGAAGTACTTTAATTGTTGATAATGTCATTTCTCATGCAGCAGAGGTGAAGGAATTCCTCGAACTGATTAAAGATGATGAAGATTACATGAGTACCATTCTGCCGATTGGTGCAGGTTTATGTATGGTGGTGTTGAAGTGAATTGATTTTACTGTGATGGTGTAGTCGATATGCTTGAGGGCTACAGCCAATCACTTTATTAAATGCACGGGTGAAATTGGCAGGATTAGAATAACCCAGCTCATAGGCAATATGGGTAATGGTAAAGCTAGAATTTTCTAATAACTCAATCGCACGTTCAGTGCTGATCAGCTGTTTTAACGCTTGAAATTCAACCCCTTGTTGCTGCAAATAGCGTTGCAAGGTTTTAGTGGAAATATTTAAGACTTTGGCACATTCCATGAGTGTTGGGACTTGATTGGCTTGTCGTAACATCATGCTGACCCATTCAACAATTTCTCCTTGATGATAGATCTTCTGGATTTGTTCCTGACAGCGTTGTTCAACTATTTTTAAACTATGTGCATCTGCCAAAGGTAAGGGTAGTGCTAATTGTTGCTGATCAATCACTACGCGGATACCTGCAAGCCAGGTATAGTTAAAATGGAAATTGGCTTTCACCAAGGATAAATAACGCTCTTGATAGCTCGGCTCTGGAACACTCAAATAGACTTGGTAGCGTTGTAATTGCTGGCCTGCCAATTCTAATAGGCTGTAGTAGAACGCTACGGCAATCGCTTCAATATGAAAGGCCAAACATTGCTTATTCATCTGCAAAATTGGTTCAAATAACAGTTCAACTTTTTGTGAGCCTGTTGGAAACTGAATACTCAGCTTAAAACTGGGCATAATCAGTCTAAAATATTGTGCAATCAGCCTAAGTGCATGTTCTAGATTAGGACTGGTCATCAGTGCATAGCCGACGAGACTATGTGAGCTGAGCTTTATATTTTTACCCAGTTCAAAGGCCAAGTCTTGGGTATTGGGCAGACTTAAACCAATCTCAATGAATTGTTCAATTTGCCGAATCGATAATAATTCTGTTTTTGCCAGTTCTCGCTGCACAGCTATCAACAAATCATTATCGTATTGATGCGTACCGATTAAAATTTCAATCAGTCGTAAATAATAACGTGATGGAATAACTGGGATCTGCTGCTTTTGCACAAGAAAAACTCAGTAAAGTCTTAAAATGATAATAGCAAGTCTTAAAATGATAATATAGAGGACCGGTGAAGGGGCACAATCAATTCAAGCAAAACATTTTGTGTTTGATTGAGGAATTTCTAATGAATATGCATACTCAACTGGATGTCGAGCAAGCGACAACAACATTTAAGGATAAGAAACGTCATTTATGGCTATTGGGTTTGGCTGTACCGACCATTGCAATGGGTGGTTTGGCGGGTTATCAATTTGGCCCTAAAAAAACGAAAAAGTTCTTCGCTTCATTTGGGCCATTATTTATTCATGGCGTGATTCCAACATTAGATAAATTGATTGGTGAAGACACCGAAAACCCGCCATTAGATGCAATCGCAGATTTAGAAGCTGATCCCTATTACGCTAGAATTGTTAAACTTTTTATTCCTTTACAATACGCGACCAATATTTATGGGGCCTATTTAGCCAGTCGTAAAGACACCCCAGTTGCAGATCAAGTGTTATTGGGAACTTTGGTGGGCATGGTCAATGGAATTGCCATTAATACTGCACATGAACTGAGCCATAAGAGCGGACGTTTAGAGCATTATCTTTCGCATTTGGCTTTAGCACCCTCGGGTTATAACCATTTCCGTATTGAACACCCGTATGGACACCACCGTCGCGTTGCAACACCTGAAGATCCAGCATCTTCACAATTTGGCGAAAGCTTTTGGAGGTTTTTACCGCGTACTGTGATTGGCAGCTTTAAATCGGCGATCGAAATTGAGAAAAACCGTTTAGAACGTAAGAAACTGCCTTTCCTCTGTAAGGAAAATGAGTTAATTCATGGCTGGGCGATGTCTGCTGTATATCATGCCGCCATGTTTAGCAAGTTTGGTATGCATTCAGTCCCGTTCCAAGTCACGCAAGCAGCTTATGCGATTACCTTGTTTGAATCAGTAAATTATATTGAACATTATGGTTTAAAGCGTGCAAAGAAAGAAAATGGCCAATATGAACGGACTTTGCCAGAACATAGCTGGAATAATAATAATGTCGTGACCAATTTGTTCTTGTATCAATTACAACGTCATTCGGATCATCACGCCAATCCGACTCGAAGCTTTCAAACCTTACGTCACTTTCAAGATGCGCCGCAGTTACCCGCAGGTTATGGTGCCATGATTCTGCCAGCATTTATTCCATCTTGGTGGTCAAAAATTATGGATGATCGAGTGGTGCAACACTATAAAGGTAATTTGGACAGAATAAATGTCCATCCTGAAGCCAAACAGAAGATGTTAGAGAAATATGCTGAACAGCAAGATGCTGCTTAAAGCTGAAGTGAGATACAACGAAAATCAGCCCAATCGGGCTGATTTTTTGTTTTTTAAGCTGAAATACAGAGTCGTTTAAAATGCAGATCAAATTCTAGATATTTATGCACAAAGGCAGTTTTATCATTGGTGCGAAGTAAATTATTGTAGATAAACTCTGGAACGGGATGATAAAGCTCACCTGAGCCATTGCTATAGAAAATTTTTAAATAGCGTGAAGAAACATCATATTTCCAAGAGGTTACAACAACTGGTTTTTCCATATATTTGTCCCCATTTTGATTTGATCTTTTAGTACATGGTTAATAACTCTGGTGTTCTATTCTTTGACAGTACTCCAACTGTAACCGTCTGACAATTCATAAATGAAGCTTGCTATAAATTTATAAGTATAAGAATTGTAAAAAAATAGCTATAAATTTTGGGTGTGAAATAGGGCTTGGATTGATAAAAATAATCAATAAAAAACCACCCTAAAAAGGGTGGTTTCAAACCAATTGGTCTAATCTAAATAATTAGATTTTACCAACTAAGTCGATAGATGGAGCAAGCGTAGCTTCGCCTTCTTTCCATTTAGCTGGGCAAACTTCACCTGGGTGAGCGTGAACATATTGAGCAGCTTTAACTTTACGAAGAAGTTCAGAAGCATCACGACCGATACCACCAGCGTTGATTTCAACGATTTGGATTTTGCCTTCTGGATCGATTACGAAAGTACCACGGTCAGCAAGACCAGCAGCTTCGATTAATACGTCGAAGTTTTTAGAAAGTGTCCAAGTTGGGTCACCGATCAATGGGTATTGGATTTTACCAATAACTTCTGAAGTGTCGTGCCAAGCTTTGTGCGTGAAGTGAGTGTCAGTAGACACGCCATAGATTTCAACGCCTAATTTTTGGAATTCAGCATAGTTGTCAGCAAGGTCGCCTAACTCAGTTGGACATACGAAAGTGAAGTCAGCTGGGTAGAAGAATACAACAGACCATTTGCCTTTAAGATCAGCTTCAGATACGTCAACAAATTGACCGTTGTGGTACGCAGTTGCTTTAAATGGTTTAACTTCAGTATTAATTAAGCTCATCATTGTCTCCATGATTGAGGTTTTATTGAGAGGCTAACGCCTTACTTGTTTACGTGGTCAAGAATAAATAATTTTTAGTTATTGGGGAAATAGTATTTTTACATGACTAAAATCGGAAAATTGAATAACTCAATAAAAACGACTTTCACCCAAGAATATCTGTCCTATTTGACTGCATCGAGATGAAGCAAACATGACAAAAGATCCAGAACTAATGTGCATAACAACATGAAGTCTACGCCATCAAAATTCAAGGGTAAAATTGAAAAAATCTAAAATTATATAAAAAACGGAGATATACGATTAAATATTCGACGTGTATCTGTTTCATTTAGAAAGCTATCTGGTCGTGATCCTGAGTTGTTGAGATAGATTTACAAAAGAAAAAACTCGAATGCGATAAGGAGAATAGTAATTAGTTTGATGAGATTATTGATTTGTTGCTATAAAAATACAGGGTTTATTTGGCAGGAGTGAAGGAATGGAATCATATAACGGTCTAGTCAATGTTACACAAGCAAAAAATTATCTCCCAAAAGAGGGCGCAATATTTATTCCAAATTGTCAGGCAGTTGATTTATTCTCATGTTTGATGATTGTATTGGATGCAAAACAAAGTCAGCACGAAATAAGAGAAGGCGCTATTTTCGTCCCCAAAGTATTAAAAGGAAAAGGTTATCAGCACTGGTTACAGGTCTCGACTTTTCTTAATCTTGTCGTTGATATTGATCCAAACCAAGTCAGTGAATCAAAATTAAGGTCTATTTTTATTGTTTCAGCCTCGGATGAGTAATGATTTAACTTAATTCAAGACCTGAATTTTTACTGATAAGCCTCAGTGGTGGCTAATGTCTAGAAAAGCTTTCTTTGCATAGCAAGGGTTTAAGGCGTAAAATAGTCGATTATTTAATTTTTCAGGAAAGCTGTTCAGTGCAGAGTCATTTAAATGTAGATCAATTGGTTATGGCTCGTGACCGTCACCGTTTAAATCGACTGCGCAAAGATAAAAAAACAGAAACAGCGGAAATTGAAAAACTATTTGAACAGTCTAACCATAAAGTCAAAAAACGCTTAGCGCGTATTCCCAAGATCAAGCTGAATCAAGACCTGCCTGTCACTCAATACGCAGATCGTTTAATTGAGGCGATTCAAAAGCATCAGGTGATTATTGTTGCTGGTGAAACGGGTTCAGGTAAAACCACACAGCTTCCACAAATCGTGATGCTGGCAGGTCGTGGACTCACGGGGATGATTGGTCATACTCAGCCACGTCGATTGGCTGCTCGAAGTGTCTCACAACGTATTGCGGAAGAAGTGGGCGAGAAGCTTGGTGAATCAATTGGCTTTAAGATTCGTTTTAATGAACAAGGCTCGCAAGACTCAATCGTCCGTTTGATGACCGATGGTATTTTATTGGCTGAATTGACCAATGACCGTTTTTTATCAAAATACGATACCATCATTATTGATGAAGCACATGAACGTTCACTCAATATTGACTTCATTATGGGCTATCTCAAGCAGCTTTTGCCAAAACGCCCTGATTTAAAAGTCATCGTGACCTCGGCGACTCTGGATGTAAACCGTTTTAGCCAGTATTTTTATGACGCGCCTATTTTTGAAGTAGAAGGCCGTAGTTTTCCTGTTGAACTACGTTATCGTCCAATCTCTGAGCTAAGTATTGTCGGTAGTGATGACGACGAGTTTGATGATTTTGAAGAAAATCTACCACGTGCAGTGGTGCAGGCAGTAGAAGAGTGTTTTGCCGATGCTGAAGCAAAAGGTCATCCTGAATATGCGGATATTTTAATTTTTGCCAGTACCGAGCAGGAAATCCGTGAATTACAGGAAACGCTGCAAAAATATGGTCCTCGTCATACTGAGGTATTGCCTTTATATGCGCGTTTGGCTCTAGCAGAACAGCAAAAGATTTTTAGTCCAAGTGGCAAAGGTCGACGCATTATTATTGCGACCAACGTGGCTGAAACTGCATTGACGGTTCCGAATATTCGCTATGTGATTGACAGCGGTTTTGCTCGTATCTCGCGTTATAACTACCGTTCTCGGGTACAGCGCTTACCGATTGAAGCGATTTCACAAGCTGCAGCCAACCAGCGTAAAGGCCGCTGTGGTCGTATTGCTGCGGGTGTATGTATTCGTCTATACAGTGAAGAAGACTTTTTAAGTCGTCCTGAGTTTACTGAACCTGAAATTAAACGGACCAACTTAGCCTCTGTTATTTTGCAAATGCAAAGCTTGGGTTTAGGTAATCTAGAAGATTTTGATTTTATTGAGCCACCTGATTTCCGTTTGGTGAATGACGGACGTAAGCTCTTGGTTGAGTTAGGTGCATTAACAGAGAAAAAAGCCCCTCTTTCTCAAAGAGGGGTTGGGGGAGATTCATCTATAGATAATCCCCCTCAATCCCCCTTTACTAAAGGGGGAAGTCGAGATAGCTTAACCAAAGTCGGTCAAATGATGGCGCGTATGCCAATTGACCCACGTTTAGCACGTATGTTGGTTGGCGGGGCTCATTTTGGTGTGCTCAAAGAAACTCTGATTATTGTCAGTGCCTTAGCCATTCAAGATCCACGTGAACGTCCTGCGGATAAGCAAATGCAGGCCGATCAAAAACATGCCTTGTTTAAAGAAGCAGACTCAGATTTTTTATTCTATTTAAAACTTTGGAATACGCTGCAAACCAGTCCCGAAACACAAACTGAAAATAAGCGTCGTCAATTTGCACGTCAGCACTTTTTAAGTTGGTTACGCCTTCGTGAGTGGAAGCAAACCCATCAGCAATTGGTTGAATTGGCAGAGGGTTTAAAACTTAGTTTTAATGAAAAATCAGCCAACTATGAAAACCTACATCGTGCCTTACTCACGGGCTTACTTTCATTTATTGCAAATAAAACCGATGAACGTAATACCTTTATGGCAGTGCGCCAACAGAAGGCTAAAGTTTTTCCTGCCAGTACCTTACACAAGACCAATACCGCTTGGGTCATGGCATTTGAGATGGTGGAAACCTCACAAGTGTATTTACGGACTTTGGCAAAAATTGATCCTGAATGGATTCTATTGGCTGCGCGTGATTTATTGAAATATCACTATTTTGAACCACATTGGTCGAAAAAAGCGGGTATTGTTAATGCTTATGCGCAGATCTCTCTGTTTGGTTTGATTATTGAGCCGAAAAGATTAATCAATTTTGAAAAAGTGGACCAACCTGCGGCACATGAAATCTTTTTACGTGATGCATTAACAACTGGTAATTTAGGTATTACGCCGCCATTTTTAAAACATAACTTACTCAAACTTGAAGAAGTTGAACGGGTTGAAGATAAATTACGTCGCCGTGATTTGGTGGTGGATGAAGAGACCATTTACCAGTTCTATGCAGAGAAAGTGCCAGAAGAAATTGCCAGTCGCAGCAGTTTTGAAGATTGGCGTGCAACCATTGAGTCAGAGCATCCGCGCTATTTATTTGTAGATGATGATGCGTTATGGATGAATGATCGTCCAACGACGCAACAATTCCCAGATTATTTGCATAATGGACAACTGCGACTTGCTGCCAGCTATCGTTTTGACCCGAGCCATGATGAAGATGGTGCAACCGTTAAAATTCCAGTGCAGGCTTTACCGCAAGTGGATGAAAATCAGTGGTCATGGGGCATTCCAGGGTGGCGTCAGGATTTAATTGAAGCCTTATTAAAAGCATTACCAAAAGACAAGCGTCGCAATTTGGTGCCGATCCCAGATACAGCGAAAAAGCTCATGCAGGGGATTGATGCAGTTCATCTGCGTGAACATTTATTTAGCTATTTGGCGTTTGCTTTACGCGGTGAGCAGATTACGGAAAAAGATTTTTCTTTTGAGCGCATTGATCAGTATCTGATACCGTTTATCAAAGTGGTAGATGAAAAAGGCAAGTTGATCGCACAAGGGCGTGATCTGGATGAGTTGAAAGCACGTTGTCGGGTAGAAACTCATCGTCCAGTGAAACAGCAACAAGGTGAGTTCCAGATCTTCCCTGAAAATTTTGTATTCGAAGCATCGCAAAAAGTAACAGGTGTTGTGATCAAGCAGTATCAAGCTTTGGTACCAACCAAGTCATTTGCTGAGCTTGAAGCCAAAGATGAATCTGGCGTGGTGATTCAAACCTTTAATGATCAGGATGAAGCGATTAAGCAACATCGAGAAGGGGTGATTCGCTTGGTGCATATGCAGCTAGGGGATTTAATCCGTCAATTGAAAAAGCAGATTTCTAAACCTTTGGCTCTCGCTTATTCACCGTTGGGTGATCGTGCCAAGCTAGAACAAATGCTGGTCTATGCAACCTTACAAGTTTCAATTCAAGAGCTACCAAAAAATGCGGCCGAGTTTCAACAGTTACTCACTGAAACTAAAAAGCAATTTTTAGCAAATGGTCAACAGACATTAAGTGATTTAACTGAAATATTTACTCAATGGCAGCAGATTCGCCGTGAGTTATTGGTGTTGGATCAGACCATCTTTGGTCGAAGTGTCGATGACATTGAAGATCAACTTGATTTAATGTCATTAGCAAACTTTGTTTATAGCCGTCCTGCTGAAATTTGGCAGGAATACCCGCGTTATTTAAAAGCATTGCTATTGCGTTTAGATCGGTTGCCCAATAATCTACAACGAGACCTTGCTGCAATTGATGATGTCGATCCATGGATGGACAAAGTATTTAAATTTAAAAATGATCCTAAAATCAAAGAACTGTATTTGATGTTGGAAGAATTCAGAATTTCTTTGTTTTCTCAGCCGATGAAAACAAAGCTGCCTATTTCACCAACTAGATTACAAAAACTATGGGATCGATTAGCAATCGGTTAAACTGAGAAATATGAAAGTTAGAAGCATTCTTTACAGGAGTTTTACATGGGCATCCGTATAACAGGTACAGGTTTATTCCACCCAACCGAATCTATTTCCAATGAAGAGTTGGTTGAAAGTTTAAATGCTTATGTAGAACAGTATAACCAAGATAACGCAGCGCAAATTGAAGCTGGCGAAATTGAAGCACTTCGTGGTTCAAGCCCTGAATTTATTGAGAAAGCATCGGGTATTCAACGCCGTTATGTGGTCGAAAAATCAGGTATTCTTGATCCGACACGTTTACGTCCGCGCTTGCAAGAGCGTAGTAATGATGAACTTTCACTTCAAGCAGAGTGGGGTGTTATTGCTGCTAAGCAGGCGATGGAAAATGCAGGTGTTACCGCAGAAGATATCGACGTTGTAATTTTGGCATGTTCAAATATGCAACGTGCCTACCCAGCAGTTGCGATTGAAATCCAGTCTGCATTAGGCATTCAAGGCTATGCCTATGACATGAATGTGGCATGTTCTGCTGCAACGTTTGGTTTGAAACAAGCCTATGATGCAGTGAAATGTGGCGCACGTCGTGTGCTCTTGCTCAATGTTGAAATTACATCAGGTCATTTAGACTATCGTACACGTGATGCACACTTTATCTTTGGTGATGTTGCGACAGCATCAATTATTGAAGAAACTGAAACCAAATCGGGTTATGAAATCTTAGATATCCATTTGTTTACCCAGTTCTCAAATAATATCCGTAACAATTTTGGTTTCTTAAACCGTAGTGAAGATGCAGTTGTTGACGACAAGTTATTCCGTCAAGATGGGCGTAAAGTCTTTAAAGAAGTTTGTCCACTAGTTGCGAAAATCATTACCGCACAATTGGAAAAACTTGAATTAAGCGCTGAACAAATCAAACGTTTCTGGTTGCACCAAGCTAATGCCAATATGAATGAACTGATTTTGAAATTGGTTGTCGGTAAAGAGGCTGATTTAGAGCGTGCACCGATCATTTTGGATGAGTTTGCCAATACCTCATCTGCAGGTGTGATTATTGCGATGCATCGTACTGGTGAGCAGGTCAATGATGGTGAATATGCCGTGATCTCTTCATTCGGTGCTGGTTATTCTGTCGGTTCGATTGTAGTACAAAAGCATATTGCTTAAGCTTTTGTTCTAATCATAAAAAACACCACAATTGTGGTGTTTTTTATTGCTCATTAAAAGTTAAGCTTCAATCGCTTGAACTGCAATTTTCTTGGCAGGATCGACTTTACGGCGTACTGCTGGAACAGGTTCACCATGGTATTGGCGATCAGCAAAGTAGCTAGAGCGAACCATTGGTGCAGACCAGATATTTCTAAAACCAAGTTTACGACCATGCTCAGCATAAC
This sequence comes from Acinetobacter higginsii, assembly GCF_000369525.1. Taxonomy (GTDB): domain Bacteria; phylum Pseudomonadota; class Gammaproteobacteria; order Pseudomonadales; family Moraxellaceae; genus Acinetobacter; species Acinetobacter higginsii. The sequence goes on along the minus strand of NZ_KB850072.1, from coordinate 1,669,815 downwards.
GCTCGAATTCTTCTGGCGTTACAAAGCGGTCAATCGGCGCATGTTGCTTAGATGGCTGTAGATATTGACCAATGGTAATGTAGTCAACATCATGTGCTCTAAGGTCATCGAGCAGGGCAATCACTTCTTCTTCAGTTTCACCGATACCGACCATCAAACCACATTTGGTTGGGACATCAGGGCAGTATTCTTTAAACATTTTTAACAGCGTTAAAGAGTGCTGATAATCAGAACCTGGACGCATCGCTTTATACAAACGTGGCACAGTTTCAATGTTGTGGTTGAATACATCTGGCGGACATTCAGTCATGATGCGTAAGGCAATATCCATACGACCACGGAAGTCAGGTACTAGAATTTCCAATAAGGTTTTTGGGCTTAATGCACGGGCTTCTTTGATACAATCAACGAAGTGTTGCGCACCACCATCCAAAAGGTCGTCACGGTCAACCGAGGTAATCACGGCATATTTGAGGCCGAGATTGGAAATGGTTTCTGCCATGTGGCGTGGTTCATCTGGATCTAGAGCATTTGGGCGACCATGTGCAACGTCACAGAATGGACAGCGACGTGTACAGATATCACCCATGATCATGAAGGTTGCTGTACCACCACCGAAACATTCTGGTAGGTTTGGGCAAGCCGCTTCTTCACATACGGTATGCAGTTTTTGCGAGCGCAAGGTTGTTTTGATACGCTGAACTTCTTCTGGAGCGGTCATCTTGACTCGAATCCAGTCAGGTTTGCGAGGTACTTCAACCGTAGGGATAACTTTTACAGGAATTCTCGCGACTTTTTCCGCGCCACGAAGTTTTATACCCTGTTCAGGTTTACGGTGTTCAGACATATAATTTCTACAGCCTTTGACTTGAGATATCCTGTTATTATAGTCAAATTTACCGTAATAAAGCATGAAAAGTGGTATTCATTTTGAAAATGTAAATATATAAAAATATATAGTTGTGAAATACATCATCTGGCTGCATATTGGTTATCATATATATAGCAAAACGGTTAAGAGACAAAGGAGCTTTGAATGCCACGTAAGAAAGAGGTCGTTGGTGGGAATATTGTCAAATATGATGCAGTAATTCTCGGTTCTGGCCCAGCTGGTGAAGGCGCGGCAATGAAGCTTGCAAAAGCAGGTAAGCGTGTTGCAATCGTTGATGTTCGTGATCAACTCGGTGGTAACTGCGCACACGTAGGCACAATTCCAAGTAAAGCTTTACGTCAAACAGTTTCAAGTATTATTCGTTATCAACGTGACCCAATGTTTCAAAAAGTAGGTGAGTGGAAACAATTCACCATGAAACAGGTACTACGTAATGCGCATAAAGTCATTCAACAGCAGGTTGATACGCATACACGTTTTTATGATCGCAATAAAATCGAAGTTTTCCACGGTCGCGCGTATATCCAAGATAAAAACACCGTACTGATTTTTGGTCAGGATGGCATCAAAGATACCATTATTTGCAAGCAAATCGTGATTGCAACAGGTAGCCGTCCATACCAACCGAAAGGTTTAGATTTCAATCATCCGCGCGTATTTGATTCGGACAAGATTCTTGATCTTGATTATTCTATCCAAAAAATCATCATTTATGGTGCGGGCGTAATTGGTTGCGAATACGCTTCTATTTTTATTGGACTCGATCATAAAGTTGATTTGATCAATACCCAGCAAAAGCTTTTAAGCTACCTTGATGATGAAATTGCCGATGCATTGTCATATCACTTACGTGAACAAGGCGTATTGATTCGTCACAATGAGCAAATTGATCGTTTAGAAACTTTTGATGATCATGTGGTCTTACATTTACTCAGCGGTAAGAAGATCAAGGCAGATGCGATCTTATGGTGTAATGGCCGTTCAGGTAATACCGATGGTCTAGGCTTGGAAAATGTGGGCTTAGTACCGAATGGTCGTGGTCAATTGATGGTGAATGATCAATATCAAACTGAAGCTGAAAATATTTATGCTGCAGGTGATGTGATTGGTTGGCCATCATTGGCGTCAGCTGCGTATGACCAAGGTCGTTGCGCAGGTGCAAACATGGTAGGCGAAAAGAATGTGAAGCCAATCCGTGATGTACCAACAGGTATTTATACCATTCCAGAGATTTCTTCAATTGGTAAGACTGAGCAAGAACTGACTGAAGAGAAAGTACCATATGAAGTGGGGCAAGCATCTTTCCGTCATTTGGCACGTGCACAGATTACTGGTGATACTGTGGGTGAATTAAAGATTCTGTTCAATCGTGATACTTTGGAAGTCTTGGGTATTCACTGTTTTGGTAACAATGCAGCAGAGATTATTCACATTGGGCAAGTGGTGATGCACAGTCCAAACAATACCTTGAAGTATTTCGTAGAAACGACATTCAACTATCCAACCATGGCTGAAGCCTATCGTGTTGCGGCTTTGAATGGTATGAATCGACTATTCTAAATGTGATAGACGTTGTATGATCAAAATGCCAATCAATTCGATTGGCATTTTGCTATTTTGCGTCTGATAAAAGGTAAGTATGAAAACTCAAAAAAATAATCTGATCATTATTGCGATCATTGTGTTGATTGCAGCTTATTTTGGCTTTGATTTAAAGCAAAAACAAAATACAAATAGTCATTCACCGACTACAAATAACAATATGTCTGTAGATGATCAGCACAAGATCATGCAAGCCTATCAGCAGCAGCGAAGTAATGTGCAAGTTCAAGCACAAGGTGTTGTGAAAGCGATTTTGCCAGATGACAATGAGGGTTCAAGACATCAGAAAATGATTCTTAAACTGAAGAATGGTTTAACAGTATTGATCGCACACAACATTGATTTAGCCCCAAGAGTCGAAGGGTTGAAAAAAGGTGATACAGTTGAGTTTTTTGGTGAATATGAATACAGCCAAAAAGGTGGTGTCATTCATTGGACTCATCATGATCCGCGTGGAAAACACATCGATGGTTGGTTGAAATACCAAGGGAAAATCTATCAATAACAGTTTCCCTTGGCTGGTTGCTTGCAAGATGTGCGCTAAATTAGCTTGTAAGCGCTGATTTTTGACGAATTTTCCATTTAGGTAGGACTTTAGCTAAATAAGCGTCCATGCACCATACAGGGCCAATCAGAAGGAATTGTAAATCTTTAAAGAATGAAGGTTTCTTGCCCTCAACTTTATGCCCATAAAATTGTCCAATCCACGCGATCACAAAAACACCGATATAGAATCCAACACCCACAGGTAGGATTACAATTAGCCATGCCATGACGGCTAATAAAGCAGCCATTGCAATTGCAAGTACGATGTCTAGACGTGCATAAAACACCAAAGTTAAAACTAGCAATAGCGCGGTGAGTAAGGTGCTAAAGTGCGCCAGAATCCCAATAATAGAAAATAGAATGGCAGGAACACAGACCCAGTGGATTTTTTTGTTGGTTTGGTTTTGGTGGCTGTCACTATATTCATCAAACCATTCGTCAATCGATTTCACAGCGCGCTCCTTGCAGTATTCATTTTTATTTATTCAATATACCGAAGAATAGGATAGGGCGTAAAGCATTAACAAATGTAATAGATAAAAATAAAAAAGCCGCAATAAGCGGCTTTTCAGTTATGGTCTTAATGATTAAGAATTAGGACCATCAACACGTTCAATGCTCACATTGCCCGTACCTGAACTAGACATACCAAGTTGCTTTGCAGCGCCATAAGATAAATCTAATACACGGTTACCATGAAATGGACCACGATCGTTAACTTTTACAACAACACTTTTGCCATTGTCTTTGTTTGTTACACGGATATAACAGTTCAAAGGAAGGCTACGGTGAGCAGCAGTCATAGCATTCATATCGAATGTTTCACCGCTTGCTGTTTTGCGACCATGGAATTGACGACCATACCATGATGCAACGCCACTTTGGCTGAATTTACGAACGGTGTTCGAAGCAACAGTATTCAGTTTTTCAATCACTGAAGGCTCTTCTGCTGGGATATCGATCTTAGCAGCGATCGTTTGGCGACGTACTTTGTCACCTGAACTCTCAGTGATTGAAAGACTATTAACGTTTGAAAAACGAGAATTAAAATTTTGAGAATCTTTGCTTAGTACGCGGGCAGCCAAGTTAGAACCTTCAACATCATTGGTTAATGATGAAGACTGTACCATTTCAGCATGTAACGGGCTTAAACTTAAGCCTGCCGTCAGCGCTATAATATATTTTAGCGAAAACTGCATTGTATAAACTCCTAGAGAACATGCTTTTCTATTTCAATAAAAACACCTTGAAATATAGTGCACATGTCTAATTATTCACTTTTGCAATTACTTTATCTTGCGGCGATAATATTCATCACTTACGAAGTGTGTCTAGTCCTTAACGATAAATAGTTACAAAAAGGGCAAAAACTTACAGTTTCTGATTAAAAAATAATCAATATTGTAACAACTTATAAATTTTGCTGATTAAGTGTACTTTTTTAATAAAAAATTTATTGACTTTTCATAATGTTGTAAAAAAGCTAGCCTATCGGCTAGCTACTTCGGTGCCTAATAACCATACAGCAGTTGCATACATGCGACTCTTGTTGTAGGTCGTAATGACTTGGAAATTTGGATAAGTAATATAGTAAATTGGACCAAATTGGTCTTGTAATTGAATAACATTGACTAAATCAAGATCATCAATTTTTACCAAAGGGTCAATTGGTGCGACTCCCAATTTTTTCAATTCACCATAAGGAACTGGCTGGGTCAAATCTTTAGCAATCACGCTATCTGGATTGTTACCTAAGTAGCGAGCAGGGAAGCCAATTGGACGATCTCGCTGCCAACCGTGTTGAGCTAAATAGTTGGCAATTGAACCAATTGCATCAGCAGCAGAGTTTCTTAAATCGATATGTCCGTTACCATCGTAATCCACGCCTAATTTTTGAATATTGCTTGGCATGAATTGCGGGTAACCAATCGCACCTGCATAAGAACCCACGATACTGTTGGTTGGATAGCCTTCTTTATATGTCCATGAAATTAATGCAGCCAATTCATCGCTAAAGTAGTCAGCACGACGAGGGTAACCAAAGGCAAGCGTTGCTAAGGCGTCTCTAGTGATGAAAGAGCCTTTATTGGCACCATAGCCCGTTTCTACACCTAAAATGCCGAGAATCACTGATTTAGGCACACCATACTGCTGTTCAGCACGATTCAGTACGTCTTCATATTGGCTTTTAAAACGTGCACCACGTTGAATGGTACCTTCAACTAAAAACATTGAACGATATTGATACCAAGGTTTACTTTCACCAGGGCGAGTCATGATGTTCAAAATATTAGGTAAATTACGCGCACCGCTCATCGCAGCATCGATTTGTTCGCTGCTTAAGCCGTAGGTTGTCATTGCCTTTTGTTTGAAAGCAAAGTAATTGGGGTGATTGTAAAATTCATTTGCTTGTGCCCAATTACTGCTCAAGAATAAACCAGCACTTAAAGTTAAAAATTTAAAAGTTTTATTCAAAGTAGGAAGAAACATAAGTTTATAAAATTCCTCATTATCGATGTGTATGAATAGACATAACCAGTCCAAAAGTTGACATAAGGGTAATAATTGCAGTTCCGCCATAACTCATGAACGGCAAAGGCACACCTACTACAGGTAAAATACCACTGACCATGCCTGCATTTACAAATACATAAACAAAAAATGACAAACCAAAGGCACCAGCAACCAAACGACCATAGTTATGAAAGCTTTGTAAGCCAATCTGGAATGTTCTAAAAATAATTGCACAATAGAGAAGAATCAGCAGTGTAACGCCAATCAAGCCAAATTCTTCTGAATAGGCGGCAATAATAAAGTCAGTATGACCTTCAGGTAAAAAGTGTAAGTGGGATTGAGTTCCCTCTAAAAAGCCTTTACCTGAAAAGCCACCAGAACCGATTGCAGTTTTAGACTGAATAATGTTCCAACCTGTACCTAGAGCATCAGCTTCTGGGTTAAATAAAGTCAAAACACGTTGGCGCTGATAGTCGTGTAGTAAAAATTCCCATGCGATCGGAATAATGACACCTGCTACACCCGCTGCACCTGCAATCAATTTCCATGATAAGCCACTGAGGAAAAGCACGAAAATCCCACTGGCGAGTACCAATAAGGAGGTGCCTAAGTCGGGTTGTTCAGCAATGAGGAGAAAAGGCACCACAATCAGCAATAAAGACAGAATGACTTGTGAGAAGCTTGGCGGCAGAGCTTTACGTGACAAGAACCACGCTACCATCATCGGCATACCAATTTTCATAAACTCACTGGGTTGCACGCTACCAAAGCCGGGGATGTCAATCCAACGCTGAGCACCCATACGAACTTCACCAAAAATCACCACTGCAAGCAGCGACAGCACTCCAAATACATAAAAGTAGGGAGAAAATGCTTGATACACTTTTGGTGGGATCTGAGCCAAACTAAACATGACCACGAAACCGATACCAAAGCTCATGGCTTGTTTACTTACAAGCCCAACGTCTTGTGCAGATGCACTATATAAGACCGTGAGCCCTAGTATGGCATTGAGAATCAGAAATAGACAAAGCCATGGGTCGATATGCAGTTGTTGCCAACGAGAAGGCTGATTGGCTGTGCTCAAGCCATCACGAGGTGCTTGACGTAAAAATTTGTATTGCGGGCTTGGAGACATGCGATTCTAAATCAGGTAAATCAACGCTTCGCGAATGCTAACATAAACGCTGATTTAGACAATGCAAATTTAGAAATTGTGACATTTATAAGAGATTAATTTGGCATAAAAAAAGCGACGATTTGGCAATCGTCGCTTTCTCAGCATTCTAGGCTTATTTTTGTACCAAAAGTTGGTCGAAGTGTTTGGTAAAGACTTCAAGTTCCACTTGGCTTAAGCTAGGAATCAATTTCTTAATCACGATATGAACAGCAGTTTCTACACCACTGGTCGCAACGCTGGCTACGCCACGTTTCACCATACCCAGACCAAGTGTTTTGTTGAATTCAGTCATAAAGTGATGGATGAGGGCATCAGCAAAAGATTTAAACTGCTTTGTTAAAGCATCACGTTGTTCTTTACCGTTTCCAGCAGCAACTTCTGCAAAACTCTTTTTCATCTCTGCAACAAGGCTATCTGGTAATACAGTACCGATACGTTGCTTACCTTCATTATCAATGAATAAGCTCTTTTCCATGAATGCTAATGATTCAAGCACTTGTTCATTTGAAGCTTTACCTAATAGCTGCTTCATCAAGGTTTCAACAATGCCGCGAATTTTAATTGCAAGACCTTCAGTCGTATCACGTTTGTCACTTGGTGGAAATTGTTGAACCAAGTGAACCAACATAGTGTCAATTAACTCATCAGTTAGCTGTAGAGAAATTTTGTCGCGTAAAGGGTATTGAGGCTCTTTACTGTCACGGTTGGCTTGTGCAAGTTGAATGTCCTGACTCAAACTTGCTGACGGAAGAATCCCGAAATAACTGGTCATTGAAGAACGTCCTCTATATCAAATTTATTCGTTTTATTGTCGTGCCAAGCGAATTGGCTCGGGCATCCATGACAAATCTGATACTCGGCATGGGTTAATATCCAAGCCCCCACGGCGAGTATAAGTTGCATAGACCATCAGTTTTTCTGGTTTTAACAGTTGCCAAATATCCGCAAATATTTGCTCAACACATTGTTCATGGAAACCATTATGCTGACGGTACGAGATAATATAAGCTAAAATGCTGCGATAACAAGGTTTTTTACCTTGCAAACGAATAAAAACCGTGCCCCAGTCGGGCTGACCCGTCACTGGACAGTTGCTTCTCAATAAATGTGAATACAGCTCGATTTCAACTTCATCTTCTACAGATGTATCTAACTGCAATAAAGTCGAATCAGGATGTTCTGATAAACGCTCAGGAATGAGATCGTCAATACAGATCCCTTTAGGTTTAGAAATCTCTAAATCATCAACTTGGAACAGTTGTAATTCAACTTTTGCACCCGCAGCATTGGATAAATCACGCTCAACGGTTTCAACAAAGGCTTGCTGAGACTCAAATTGGGTGAAGTTCATGCTGTTGAAATAAAGTTTAAGTGACTTTGATTCAATTAAATTGGGTGAGTGAGCTGGTAGGGTCAAACGACCAATAGCCACTTGCGGTAAACCGAAGCTGTTCAGCCATGAAATTTCAAATACATGCCACCAGTCTTTACCCTGCGTAATTCCGTCAACATGTAAATACTGTTGACGTGACTCGGCACGAGCAATCGGAAATAAAACATCGGGTTGATATTGAGTTGGGTATTGGGTGTCTTTACCCAATAAAGAATGTTCAACACTCATTCACGCATTCCTGAACCACGAGCTAATAAATGATAGGCAATTGCATAGAGGACAACACAGCATAGCGTCACAATGCCTAAAGAGAAGGATACATTGACATCACTATGGCCTAAGATACCGTAACGGAAGGCATTGACCATATATACAATTGGATTAACTAAAGAGACGTTTTGCCAAAATGGACTGAGTGCACTAATGGCATAGAACACACCACCTAAATAGGTGAGTGGTGTCAATACGAAAGTCGGGATAATTGAAATATCATCGAAGGACTTGGCATAGACCGCATTGATGAAACCGCCTAATGAAAATAATAATGAAGTAATGATGACGGTATATATAGTCACAAATACATTATAAATTTCTAAGTGAGTAAAGAATAGGCTCATTATCGTGACGATTAAACCGACCAACACCCCACGGCTAACACCACCAATCACATAACCCCATAAGATTAAGTGTAAGGGTACTGGGCTCATAATGAGTTCTTCAATACTTTTCTGGAATTTGGCACTAAAGAAACTTGAGGAAACGTTAGCATAGCTGTTGGTGATCACGGCCATCATAATTAAACCGGGCACAATAAACTGCATATAGCTAAAGCCGCCCATTTCACCTATACGTGAGCCGACCAAGTTGCCAAAAATCACGAAGTACAAACTCATGGTAATTGCTGGTGGAAGTAAGGTTTGTGGCCAAATACGCATAAAGCGACGAATTTCTTTAACCACTAAAGTCCAGAGCGCGGTTTGTAATTGACTGAAATTCATTGATCCGCTCCTGCAAGATTTTTCTCGACCATTTTCACGAACAATTCTTCTAAGCGATTCGATTTATTACGCATACTGCTGACTTGGATATTCTGTGACTGTAACAGCAAGAACAGGTCATTCATGCTATGCGCTTTATCCATTGTCACTTCTAGGGTAACTGGATCAATCAGATTAAATTTAAAACCGATAATATTCAGGTCAAAAGTTTCGATTGGCTCGGCTAAATCACAGATAAACGATTCTTCATTCAGTTGATTAAGGAAACCTTTCATCGAGGTATCTTCTTTAATCACACCGCGGTCAATGATTGCGATGCGACGGCACAGCATTTCTGCTTCTTCTAAATAGTGTGTTGTGAGAATGATGGATGTGCCATTTTCATTCATTTCGGTGAGGAAGTCCCACATCGAACGACGTAACTCAATATCAACGCCAGCTGTCGGTTCATCGAGGATCAGCAGTTTAGGTTCATGCATCATCGCACGTGCAATCATCAAACGGCGTTTCATACCACCAGAGAGCATACGCGATTGAATATTACGTTTTTCCCATAAGCCAAGCTTTTCTAAATAATGTTCAGCACGTTGTTCGGCCAATTTTTTCGGAATGCCGTAATAACCCGCTTGGGTCACTAAAATATCGAAAGTTTTTTCGAATTGACCAAAGTTAAATTCTTGAGGAACAACACCAAGACATTGTTTTGCATGTGAGGGATGGGTATCTAAGTTATGCCCAAAAATCTCAACTGAACCAGATGTTTTTTTGGTTAAAGAGCTGATGATACCAATCGTTGTCGATTTTCCTGCACCATTAGGTCCTAATAATGCATAGAATTCACCTTCAGGTACGGTAAGGTCGATCCCTTTTAACGCCTGAAAACCATTACGATAAGTTTTGGACAAACCGCTCAACACCAAAGCATCAGTCATAAACGTCTCACGTTGTTAAATAGAACGGGTATTTTGAGCGATATGAAAAAATAAACCAAGTAGAAAAATAGGTTTATGGCGTGTTAAAAACAGAACGATTATAAAAAATAAGAGGGTATAGCGAAGGGAGGGAGATGCAATGGTGCGCTCAGCGGGACTCGAACCCACGCCACAGGCTTCGGAGACCTGTACTCTATCCAGTTGAGCTATGAGCGCATATATGCGTGCCACATCATAGGCAAAAAATACAGGCAGGTAAATATATACCTTTCAATAAAGGTACTTCTTGTTTATTAAAACATCAATTTTATTCTCAACTTATCGAGATTCTGCATATTCAACTATAAATGCTGCACTGAATAATTGATCAACTTTAAAGTTTGATTCAGTTGAGCCGGTGGAATCCGTGATTCTTGCAAGGACGTAATCCATTGCATTTGGCAGGCCTTCAGTTGTTGTAAAGAACTAATCGACTGAATTTTCTGTATCAACGGACGCGCCATCAGACCGCAATAGGTCGTGAGTGTTTGAATCATGACTTGCTGGATTTCAACAAAAGGTAATTTTTCTAACTCAAGTATTTCAGGTTCGATTTCTGGTTTTAGTTCAACCTCAATCGGTTTTGGTGCGATTGTTTCTTGTGCTGTAACGGGCTCTGATGTTGTTTTGAGATCATGAGCTTTTAGTTCGGGCACTAGATTTTCTTTTTGAACAATAGGTGTTGCTTGTTCAGCCAGTAGACCCATATCAATCAGTTGTTGAACCAGTTCAGTCGGTGCAATCCTTTCCTTATAGTCTTGATCCAGCTCTTTAAAATCTTCATGATCAATTAAAAGTAGTAGACGACGTTGACGTGCAGTCAATGCAATACTACGTTCTTGTAGGGCAGTTTGCCCAAGCTCGGTTTTAAAAAAATGTGACATCTCTTAATCTCCCCCAAATCAAGATCTAGACGGAGATTAAGATAAGGTTAAAAAATGACAATAATGTTAACAATTTATTAAATATCATTGCCTTGTTAAAAGTAAGTGGCAAATAAGCTAAAAATTGAGAACTTTATCCCTTATTTCACTCATTTAGTTTCTAAGGCTTTGCGTAAATACGGGTCAAGATCATCCTGACGCATTAGCCATTGAATGTAATCAGCAGGGAGGTCCTGAATGGCAGTACCTTTATGCTTACCAAAAGTAATGCTTTTAGGAATACGGGCGTCTTCAGAAGCAAGATAAAGTTGTTCAATATTTTGAATGTTAAGCTGATGAATAATATGCATCAGAATGTTGGCGGTTAAGATAATGTCTGCATCGGCTCGATGTGCACCTTTCAACATTTCCCGTGCTTTATCACTACCTTTTGAAATCAAATAAATCAGAGCAGAAATATTATGTGCCTCTGCATCTTCCCAAACACGGCGGGCTAAAGCCAAGGTACAAATCGGTTTTAACTTTGAGGTGTCTACGCCACAACGTGCAATTGCGGCAATATCATAATCAACATTGTGGCCAATAATATAAGTGGTCTGAGCAGGAAGTTGAAACTCATTATAAAATGGTTGGTCAATTAGATCTGATTCTAAAATATGGTGTACCGCCATCGCAGCAAATGAAATGGGCTGGCCAACTTGATAAAGCTGATCAAAAATTTGTTTTTTATAGAGACTGAGTTTGCCATTTTCAATTTCAATCGGGGCATAGGCAATTTCAATCGGCAAACCATTCAGTGTATGTGTTTCAGTATCTAAGATGATTGCTTGCATAAAACTAACCTAGCTTGAGTTGAGTGTGCGAATATCTTACAAGAAATTCATAGTCAGCAGTGCTGAATGAAGGGGATGCGATTTAATTTTCTAGTTATCAAAAAGAGTTTGAATAAATAAACAGCAAAATAAAAAAATACTTGAACAATTTGATATTAAGCGCATCCTTATGGAAGTAATTGCCTTAGTAAAAGAAATACTAAGCACTAAAATGAAAACGATAATAATCAGGGAAACATGACATGAATATGAAATTATTAACGGTTGCACTGCTGAGCTCAAGTGTGTTGCTTACAGCTTGTAATGATGATGACGACAATATTTCGTTTGTACCTAAGCCACAAATTCCAGAAAATAATATTAAAAATCCAGTGGTGGGTATTCCTGTCGCTTATACCAAAACAGATTTTAGCGCCGTGGCTGCTGAAAGTTCGGTCATGACGTATAAAATGCTAGGACAAAATGGTAAAGAGACCATGGCAACCAGTTTATTGTTTGTCCCTGGTGGACCAACGCCAGCAGGTGGCTGGAAAATTGTTGCTTGGGCGCATGGTACAACAGGGGTTGCAGATCAATGTGCACCGAGTCGTAATGAGACTAATCCTGCTATTAAAGATATGATTAGCCAATTTCTGGCAGCCGGTTATGTGGTGGTTGCACCTGACTATGAGGGTTTAGGAGAGCCAAGTGGTCGCGAACTTCATCCTTTCTTGAATGTTAAAAGTGAGGCATATTCAATTACCGATGCAGTGGTTGCTGCACGCTATTATTTAGCAGGGCAAGGTAAACTGCTTTCACGTCAATGGATGACCGTTGGGCACTCTCAAGGTGGGCAAGCCGCATTAGGTGCAGCTCAATATCAAAGTCGTGCTAAGCTTGACTATAAAGGGACGATTGCTGTTGCACCTGCCTCTAATTTAGCTGCGATTTTAGTCAATGGTAATGCGTCAGTTGAGAATGCACCTTTAGCGCAAAAAATTGCGATGTACGCACAGTTAGATACATATACTGCATTGATCACAGCTGGGCTTAGAAATAGTGCGCCTGCTTTAACTTATCGAGATGTATTTAAAGTTCCTACAGATGATGTGGCAAGTAAAGCTGAAAGCTTATGCGCTAGTGGCGACAAAAGTTTAGGGCAGGCTTTTGTCCAAAGTATGGGGATTTATGCTGCAAGCCATAATAATAGTCTAGATGGTTACCCGCGAACTCAAACTAACTTTATGGGAATTCCTGTGATAAAAACATTCTTGGATACAGATTCCCAGCCAGCTCAAGTGAAGTTGAATCAACCTGTCACTATTTATCAGGGCGACAAAGATACAACTGTTCCTAAAGCTGTAACAGATGTGTTGGTCACAACTGCTCAAAATAAAGGATCAAAAATCCAATATATTACCAATGCAGAGTGGGACCATAGTACTGCCTATGAGGCGAATATTGTGAATATTGTGGATGATGTAAAAACGAAAATGCCTGCCAATAATTAAGAGACCAGAGGAGCCCGATTTTCCGTTTTGAGAAGATTGGGCTTTTTCAATTTTAGCCTCTAATATATAAAAATGTATAAAAAATAGCTTGTTGATTTTGGCTTATCAAAACCATTGCTAGGAATGAATAAAATTCACGAATAATTAAATAAATATCAATCTGTGAAACCATAAACTTCGTGCTACAATATGCACCAATCTTTAGCACGGCTTAAAAGCCCTAATATATAGGACCCTCCGCTAATGTTTGCCAATATTTCTATTGCTGAATTTGATCCAGAATTAGCTCAAGCGATTGCTTCTGAAGGCGTACGCCAAGAAGCGCATATTGAGTTAATCGCATCTGAAAACTATTGCTCACCAGCTGTAATGGAAGCACAGGGATCAAAACTTACGAATAAATATGCAGAAGGCTATCCTGGCAAACGCTACTACGGCGGTTGTGAATATGTGGATGTGATTGAACAACTTGCGATTGATCGCGCTAAAGAGTTGTTTGGTGCTGACTATGCAAACGTTCAACCACATGCGGGTTCACAAGCAAACTCTGCGGTTTATCTCGCGCTTCTTAACCCAGGTGATACTGTTCTTGGTATGAGCTTGGCTCACGGTGGTCACTTGACTCACGGTGCTAAAGTAAGCTTCTCTGGTAAAACCTATAACGCTGTTCAGTATGGTTTGAATACTGAAACTGGCGAAATTGATTATGAAGAAGTAGAGCGTTTAGCGTTGGAACACAAGCCACGCATGATCGTTGCTGGTTTCTCTGCTTATAGCCAAATCGTTGATTGGCAGCGTTTCCGTGACATCGCAGACAAAGTAGGTGCATACCTTTTTGTTGATATGGCGCATGTTGCTGGTTTAGTTGCTGCTGGTGTTTATCCTAACCCAGTGCAAATTGCAGACGTAACGACAACAACGACGCATAAAACACTTCGTGGTCCACGTTCTGGTTTAATCCTTGCGAAAGCAAATGAAGAAATCGAAAAGAAACTTCAATCAGCTGTATTCCCAGGCAACCAAGGTGGTCCTTTGATGCATGCAATTGCTGCTAAAGCAATCTGTTTCAAAGAAGCAATGTCTGATGAGTTTAAAACTTACCAACAACAAGTGGTGAAAAATGCTCAAGCTATGGCTGAAGTATTAATTTCACGTGGTTTTGATGTTGTTTCTGGTGGTACAGAAAACCATTTATTCTTATTGTCTTTGATTAAACAAGACGTAACGGGTAAAGAGGTTGATGCTTGGTTAGGTGCAGCTCATATTACAGTAAACAAAAATGCGGTTCCAAATGATCCACGTTCTCCGTTCGTAACTTCTGGTATTCGTATTGGTACGCCAGCAGTGACGACTCGCGGTTTCGGTGAAGCTGAAGTACGTGAGCTTGCAGGTTGGATCGCTGACGTGATCGACAGCAAAGGTGACGAGAAAGTTATCGCTGACGTAAAAGCTAAAGTTGAAGCTGTTTGTGCAAAATTCCCAGTATATGCAAACTAATTTGTATATCTAAAAAAGCGCCGTAAGGCGCTTTTTTTATGGATAAAGAAAACCTAAAAGTATCAATCATTCCAATTTCACAGCATCAAATTGGTGCTTTCTTTTTAAAAGCGCACCTAGAACAATCTAAAAATGATCATTTTAGTATTACGAATATGGAAAATCGTATTACTAAACTGGCATGTCTTTTGCTTCATACAATACAGATAAAGTTGTCTAGGGTTCCGATGTGTCCGTAGGGAGACATGACTGGTCCGAGAGATAACGGTTCGATAGAACTACACGGAGGGATAAAAGCCCGGGAGGACAGGCATATCGCCATAACGAGGTTAAGCATCCGCAAGAGGTTTGTTATGAATCAATCGTTCTATCACGACAATAAAATACTGTGGGAAGAAACACTACCGGGTGGGCATCACTGGTCTGGTCGCATTCAACGTGGTGCAGTTTTGCAGTTTGAAGCACTGGAACATCGTGCCAATGTGTCTTTGTTCTGTGTCAATGCCGATGACAAGTTGGAGCGCTTTAATATGCCGGATAGTTTGAAAGCACAACATACGGCTTTTCTCTCGACAGGGCATGTTTTGTATTCTGATTTGGGTCGTGTGATGGCCTCCATTGTTCAAGATCAACATGGCTGGAATGATGTGTTTTGTGGTCCGAGTACGGCACAGCATATTGCACAACATTTTGGTCAGAAAAACTTTCAGGATGCTCGTAATGACATGCATCAAAATGGTCTAGATAGTTTATTGGTGGAATTGACCAAGTTTGGTCTAGGCCAAGCGGATTTGAGTGCGACGGTAAATTTATTTTCAAAAGTCCAGCCTGATGATCATGGCCGATTAAGCTACATCACAGACGATAATCAAAATCAAAAGATTGAACTGCGCTTTGAAATGGATTGTCTCGTATTTCTTTCTGCGGCACCACATCCACTCGATTCATCTGCACCTTATCAACCTGCCGATATCCAACTTCGTCTTTTCAAAGCCAATGCCTTAACTGAACAGGATGTCTGTCGGGATTCATGTGCTCAAAATCAACGTGGTTTTGCCAATAACACACGCTATTACGCATTGTCGAACTAAGATGGGGAGCGAGAAAATGACAGCATCAGCAAAGATAGAACAGATTGTTTTAGATGAGATTTGTCTTGCAGGCGAAGCGTGGATGGGTGAGGTGAAGCAAGGTCAGTACTTCCGCATTATTGATCTGGAAGGCAACCAAGCCGTTGATACCTTATTTATCAGTGCCAACAATGCCGAAGAGCGCTATAGCGCAACCGATACCTTGGCACAAAATCAGCAGCTTTATCTGGAAAAAGGCACAACCTTATTTAGTAATTTTGCCCGCCCAATTGCCACTATTATCGATGACAATTGCGGCAGACATGACACCTTAGGTGGGGCATGTTCATGTGAAAGCAATACGGTACGTTATGCACACGATAAATATTCGATGCACAGTTGCCGTAATAATTTTATGTACGCCTTGGCACAGCATCCGATTGCCAAAAAGCATCAGCTCAATGTCCGTCATATTGGACCCAATATTAACTTTTTTATGAATGTACCAGTAACCGCTGAAGGTCATTTAAAGTTTGAAGATGGGGTGTCTGCACCGGGTAAATATGTGGAGATCAAAGCGGAAATGGATCTGATCATTCTGATTTCGAATTGTCCGCAATTGAATAATCCTTGTAATGCCTATAACCCGACCAAAATTCAACTTGTTATACGTGACGCGTGAGGTGACATAATGTTTAAAAAAGTACTCATTGCCAATCGTGGTGCGATTGCCTGTCGTGTCATTCGTAGTTTAAAGAAACTTGGGATTCAATCTGTTGCGGTTTATTCCGAAGCGGATCGGGATTCCTTACACGTCAGTTTAGCTGATGAAGCGATTTTTATTGGTGATTCAACTGCACAGCAAAGCTATCTTAATATTGAAAAAATTCTGGCTGCAGCACAGCATACTGGGGCCGAAGCGATTCATCCTGGTTATGGTTTTTTATCGGAAAATGCTGCATTTTGTGATCTATGCGAGCAACAGGGCATCACCTTTATTGGTCCGACTTCACAGCAAATGCGCGATTTTGGTCTAAAACATACCGCACGTGAATTGGCAATTCAAAACAATGTACCCTTGCTACCGGGTAGTCAGTTGCTTATCGACTTGGATGATGCTTTGCTTCAGGCTAGCCAGATTGGTTATCCCGTGATGCTGAAAAGCACCGCAGGCGGTGGCGGTATTGGTATGCGTCTGGTGTGGAAAGAACAGGAATTAAAAGAAGCCTATCAAACCGTTTCCTATCTGGCACAAGCCAATTTTAAAGATGCGGGATTGTATCTGGAAAAGTTTGTCGAAAATGCGCGTCATATTGAGGTACAAATTTTCGGTGATGGTCAGGGTCATGTCATTGCACTGGGTGAGCGTGATTGTTCCGTACAACGCCGTAATCAAAAGGTGATTGAGGAAACACCTGCACCACATTTGAATGAAGAGCAACGTAGGTATATTCAACAGGTCGCCATTCAACTGATGCAGTCAGTGCAGTATCGTTCCGCGGGTACAGTTGAATTTGTGATGGATACCGACACACAACAGTTTTACTTTCTGGAAGTGAATACACGCTTGCAAGTGGAACATGGAGTGACGGAACAGGTTTATGGCGTTGATCTGGTCGAATGGATGGTGACCTTGGCCAGTGGGGATTGGCAAGCACCGCAACAGATTGCGCCACCCAAAGGCCATTCGATTCAAGTGCGTTTATATGCCGAAGATCCGATTAAGAACTTTCAACCTAGCGCAGGCTTATTGACCAGTGTCAAATTTGATGCTCAGTCACGGGTGGAAACCTGGGTGGAAACAGGCTCAAATGTTTCTTCATTCTATGACCCGATGATTGCAAAAATTATTGTCACAGCAGCAGATCGCGAGCAGGCCATTGCTGCGATGCAAAATAGCCTAAGTAATACGGAAATTGCAGGGATTGAAACCAATCTCGAATACTTACAGGAAATTATCGCGGGTGAGGTGTTTCAGCAAGGCACACAGACCACGCGTTTCTTGAATCATTTTGAATGGAAAACTCAAAAAATAGAGGTGTTGCAGGCAGGAATTCAAACTGCAGTGCAAGATGTAACAGGTCGCTTGGGTTATTGGGATGTTGGTGTTCCGCCTTCAGGCGCGATGGATGCATTGAGCTTGAATGTTGCTAATCAATTGTTGGGCAATGCATTTAACAGTTCTGGACTAGAATGTACTTTGCTTGGACCGACTTTAAAATTTCATTGTGACAGTCAGATTGTCATCACTGGCGGTGAGATGGAGGCTAGTCTGGATGGGCAGCCTGTGGCGATGTGGTCGACCGTTAATGTCCGTAAAGGTCAGGTACTTAAATGTGGTCGTATCAGTACAGGTTGTCGTAGCTATATTGGGATTAAACATGGATTTAATCTGCCTGCTTATTTAGGTAGTTTAGCCACATTTACCTTAGGGCAATTTGGTGGTCATGCAGGGCGTAACTTACTGATTGGTGATATGTTGCCAATCACTGAAGCGAAAATCGAGCAAACAGTTGCATTAAAGCCTGAACAAATCCCAAGTTTTAAAACCGAATGGGAAATCGCGGTCATGTATGGCCCGCATGGTGCACCTGATTTCTTTACGCCAAATGATGTTGCCATGTTTTTTGATCAAGACTGGGAGATTCATTTTAACTCGAGTCGTACTGGCATTCGTTTGATTGGACCTAAACCTGAATGGGCACGGATTGATGGTGGTGAGGCAGGTCTACATCCGTCGAATATCCATGACAATGCCTATGCGATTGGTGCAATTGATTTCACGGGAGATATGCCGATTATTTTAGGGCCAGATGGTCCGAGTTTAGGTGGCTTCGTTTGTCCTGCGGTGGTGATTAACTCCGAGTTGTGGAAGTTGGGGCAACTGAAAGCAGGCGATAAAGTCAGATTTATTCCTGTCAGCTATGCGCAGGCGCAACAGTTAGAACAGCGTTATCAATCGGCCTTACAGAATGAAACGGTATCACAGATTAATTTTGAACCGATATTCAAAGCAGAACCTGTCACCTTAAAAAATGCGGTATTGGCGACTTTGGATCAGGGTGCGGATAAACCCAAAGTAAGCTATCGCCCCGCAGGTAACCAATATTTGTTGGTAGAATATGGTGAACTGGTCTTAGATCTCAATTTACGTTTTCGTATTCATGCCTTGATGCAATGGGTACAGCAACAAAATATTCAGGGCATCATTGATCTAACCCCAGGTATTCGTTCATTACAGATTCATTATAATTCAATGATTCTAGAGCAACTGGATTTACTGCGCTTGTTACAGGTGGCTGAAAGTGAATTACCTGATATTGAAAATATGCAGGTACCGTCTAGAACGGTGTATTTGCCCTTAGCTTGGGAAGATTCACAAACGCAGCTTGCAACCGAAAAATATACGCAATTGGTTCGTCCTGATGCACCGTGGTGTCCAGATAACATCGAGTTCATTCGCCGTATCAATGGTCTTGCATCGAAGCAAGCGGTAAAAGATGTGGTTTATGACACCGCTTATTTAGTGATGGGGTTGGGCGATGTCTATCTGGGCGCACCTGTTGCCACACCACTAGACCCGAGACATCGTTTAGTCACCACTAAATATAATCCTGCACGAACATGGACGCCTGAAAATGCGGTCGGAATTGGTGGGGCTTATATGTGCGTTTATGGGATGGAAGGGCCGGGTGGCTATCAATTCGTAGGACGTACCACACAGGTGTGGAGTCGTTATCGTCAAAATCCGAATTTTGAACCACATAAGCCATGGTTGCTTAGATTCTTTGACCAAATCCGTTTTTATGAAGTGTCTGAACCTGAACTGTTGGACATGCGGGAAGACTTTAAAGCAGGTCGTTTGCAACTGAGGATCGAAGAAGGGGTACTGAATCTCAAGGACTATAATGCTTTTCTAAAAGACAATGAAAGCCGTATTCAGGCTTTTAAACAGGTTCAGCAAAGCAATTTTGAAGACGAGCGCCGTCGATGGCATGAAGAGGGCTTGGCTGAATATGTTTCTGAAAGTCTAGATGCGGTACTGGATGATTCAGAGATCACAGTTCCAAACGGTGGCATGATCGTGGAGTCACATATGCCAGGCTCAGTCTGGAAAATTGAATGTACCGTGGGAGATATTATTGAAGAAGGTGAAACTTTGGCGGTGATTGAAGCAATGAAAATTGAAATCCCAATCCTTGCGCCTGCAAAAATGAAAGTTGATAGTATCTTGATTGATAAAGCGCAAACGGTAAAAACAGGACAGGCATTATTCACGCTTGCACCTGCTGTATAACGATTAAACTCATGATGCAGAAAAGGCCCTATGATGAAACATAGGGCTTTTTTTATGTGCATTTATTCAGCAATTCACACGGTTTTTTTCTACTTTAGTTGGCTAAAAAACTGGCATAGATACTGCATTAAATATTACGAATTATAAATTTGGTATTACTCAGGCTGAGGTGGTTATGAAAACGCAATCAATCCTAATTCAGTATTTCAAAGTTGCAGCGCGCTGTTTTGCCAATTTACTGAGCGTCCGTGCAGGTCTGTATGTAAAGCAAACCCAGCTTCCTAAACACTAGTCTGATCATTATGAATGCTCGTCCTAAACTGACTCGAATCAGTATTACCGTCCCTGAAAAGACGGTTGAAGCCTTAGATCAAACTATTGTCGAAGAGCATTATGAAAGTCGCTCTCAGGCAATTGTCGACATGATCAACAAGCATCTCATTGCTGAACAGGCACAGCAAAATGCAGTCATGGTCGGCACGCTGACCTTGCTGTACGACGCCAGTTGTATGCCGCTGCGTATGCAGCTCTTAGATTTACAGCAGAAGTTTTTAGAACAGGTGATCAGTTCATTACATATTCAACTGGATCAACAAAAAATATTGGAAGTCATGCTGTTACAAGGTGGCAGTAATGACCTTAAACAGATTAGCCAACAATTTACTGCCTTAAAAGGGGTGATTAAAGGGCATCTGGAACTTATGGATGCCGTGATGCCACCCTTACAGCAAAATGAATAGGAAGGGACTACTGCATTCCTATTGTCGATAAACACATGATTGAGATGTGGGCAAAATTTTCAAAAAAGATATGGGGTGATTATGAAGCAAGCAATAGCAACTTTATCTGTTTCAGTGCTGTTGGGACTGGGCCTTACAGCGTGTGATAATTCGGCTAAAGTGCCAACAGCAGAGAAAGCAACGGAGTCCAAAGATTCGATGTCAACGACTCCAATGACGATTGGCTATAGTGATTGGCCTGGTTGGGTGGCTTGGCAAGTAGCAATTGAAAAGGGCTGGTTAAAAGACGCAGGCTTAAATGTTGAATTTAAATGGTTCGATTATTCTGCCTCAATTTCTGCCTTTGCTGCCAATCAACTGGATGCTGTATTTATTACCAATGGAGATAATTTAGTCAATGCCTCGGGTGGAAGCAAGGGCATGGTCATTATGGTGACCGATTATTCTTCGGGTAATGATGTGATTATTGCCAAGAATGGCATCAACAGCATTCAGGATTTAAAAGGCAAATCCATTGCTACAGAAAAAGGATTAGTCGATCACCTGTTGTTATCGACGGCTTTGACCGATGCCAAGATTCCTTTTTCAGATATTAAACTGGTCAACTCAGTAACCAATGAACTTCCTCAAGTGTTTAGCAGTCAGGATATTGCTGCAATTGCCGTTTGGCAACCCGTTGCCAATCAAGCCTTAAAAGCCGTTGCAGGCTCTAAGATCATTTATAGTTCCAAAGATAAACCCGGCTTAATCTACGATACGCTTGCGGTGAATCCAACTCATTTATCTGCACATAAAGAGGATTGGAAAAAGCTGATCCAAGTGTGGGATAAAACAGTGAAGTATATTCAAGACCCTGCAACACATGCAGATGCAGTAAAAATCATGGCTAATCGTGTTGGTGTTGATCCTCAACAATATGAGCAATTTATTGAGGGGACGCATTTACTGGATATTGCTGCGAATAAGAAAGTGTTCCAAAAGGGAACAGGCTTTGATTCGATTTATGGTTCGACCTATCACGTTAATCAGTTCAATGTCGATAATGGGATTTATAAAACTGCAGTGGATGTAGATGGCTTGATTTATCCAGCGTTGGTGGATGAGTTGAAATAGTGCTCTGTTTGATCAGATGTATTTTCAATATATCCAAAATAAAAAATCATAGCGGAGTCATATATACATCTCGTCTTATTATTAAATTAACCACTGCGTCTTGCACTTCAGTTGAAATATATTTCAACGTCGTTCAGGTTCGACCTACTTTTCTTTCGGGAAAAGTAGGCAAAACCATTGTCATCTGCAAAACCTGTTCTCTTCTTTCATTTAAATATAGATATTGCAAAGACAATACTTTTATAGATATCAGGCAGGTTGCAGACGACATTTCCGAGTATCATTTTGTTGATGAATTTAGATTTGCAATATTTAACTTAGTTGAAGAGTGATTTTTTATATTTATAGATTTTCAAATAATTAGGGCGATTACGATAAAGATATTTATCACAATAGCCCTTGTCTAGGTTAATCAGATAGAAACAGGATTAGTAAGTTCGCGTGGCATTTTTTAATAAATGCTTTTGCTCGGCATCCAACCAGTGTTGTGTATCTGTGGTGGTTGCTGTTGTGGTATTAAATACAAAATCAGGTAGATACATATCCAGATGAAAATAAAGTCGATACAGCTCACCTTCAATCTGTTTCAGTTGGAGCAGGGTATTGGCATCTTTTATTTCAAAATCATCGAGTGTAATTGATTGCTGCAAACGACTGGTGATTGTACTAAAACCAATAGAAGAACCATTTAAAGCAACCGAGACTTCATAGCTTTCAATGGCTTTGAGATCATTTTCAGGATGATCAATTGGACCATTCCTCAGTTGATTTTGTTGTTGGGGAAGGCGTGATTGTGCATAAGCCATGTGTTGATCGGCGATCATCAAGCCCCCATCCATAGGTACAATCTTTTGTGTTGCCACATGTTGCATTTGAAATAGACGTAAACCAAGCAATAAGCCATGCTGAGCCTGTTGTCGCCAATCTTCTACGTAGGCATGGGAAGGTGAGAACTCTAAAATGCTATTGCCGATCGGGTAAAGCTTGGCGGGTTCAGGCCATTGAATATGATTCTGATAGTTCTGATGAACCTGCCAAGAGAGTAATTCGCGCTCTGAATCCCATAAAGTATCGCCAATCCATCCTTGTCGCTCATGCACTGCAGTTTGATTGGCATCGATCAGTCGTAGATCAATGCTAAAAGATCTGGACTGAAACCAATACACAATAGTTTTTTCATCGGTCATGCCATTAAAGAAGCTGATACTTTTACGTCTAAAACATCCCAATAAATAGCGTGGTAAGGGCAAGTGATCATCAATTACTGTTGGCTCAAGTTGCGCTAATAAGTTGATTAAATTCATTCGCTTGCTCCCTGTTCATTTAAGCCAAAGGAGTGCAGTGGACGGGCATTTTCAAGTACCAACTCACCCGACTGAATGCGTTGCTTGAGGTACATAAAAGTTTGAGCGGTTTGATTAAATAGATGCTCACCACCTTTCATTGGCGGATATAACGGCACTTCATTTGGAATGAGTGGCTGAATCAGATAGTCATAATCACAGGAGAAGAACAGCGGAAATGAATAACGCTCTTGCTGTACCCGTCTTACACGATGCTTGGTTGCCAGATAACGACCATTGGATAAGATTTCCATCATGTCACCAATATTCATCACCATGGTGTTTTCGATTAAAGGAATATCGACCCATTCACCTTGTTTATTGAGTACTTGCAGACCTTCAGCCGTTGGAAATAAAAGGGTAAAACATTCATAGTCGGTATGTGCGCCAATACCCGATTGATCTTCAGCCTCGGGATTGTAAGGATAATGAATTAGTCTCAATTGGCTCGGCGCATGCTTTGAATGCGGTTCAAAAAAGTCCTCATTCAAATCAAGTGCCAAAGCAAAAGCTTTAAATAGCTGATTGCCGATGGCTTTGATATGTTGATAATAATTTAAGACAGTGTGTTTAAAGTGGGCATCTTCAGGCCATAGCGTTGGGCCGAGCAAAGGACGACGATGCAGCTCACCGAGATAGTCATAATTGATGTCATAGGATTCTTTTAGATCATAGACATTGGTTTTGAATTGTTCTTCGCCGATTGGCACATAACCACTATGATTTTCGGATAGACCAATATAATGTTGCATTTTAGTGGCTTGGTCTTGGCTAAAATAATGCTGCGCGGTTTGTTTTAACTGATCGAACAGTTCAGGTTGAAATTGCTCCCCCTGAATGTATAAGAAGCCGACGTCTTTACAGGCTTGATCAAGTTGCTTCACTACTTGTTTGCGATCTTCTAAACTCGCGCTGTTGAGGAGTGAAATATCAATTAAGGGCAACACATAATCATGGTTCATGAGATTCACCATTGGCTGGTCGTCCAGCAATAAATGAAGCAGATTGGGTCGTCCCAAACGCTATTTTATTTCTGTGTACTCATTTGGGTCATACGTGGAATTTTAGGTAAATCCTGCAACGCGGGATCTAGGGCTTCCTCTTGGTGATGCACCAATAGATCAACACGCTGCCGTAGCTGTTTGAATTCAGGTGAATGCATCAGTTCCATGCTTCGTGGACGTGGTAAATCGACTTCGATAATCTCTTTGACTTCACCTGGATTGGCTTTTAAAGCCACAATACGATCTGCCAGTAAAATGGCTTCATCCATGTCATGCGTGACAAATAAAATAGTGATATCAATGTTTTGCCATAAGTCCATGAGATGCTTTTGCATTTTTTGTCGGGTGTAGGGATCGAGTGCGCCAAAAGGTTCATCCATCAATAAGATTTTGGGTTCATTGACTAGGGCACGGGCAATGGCGACACGCTGTTTCATCCCACCTGAAAGTTCATGTGGAAACTGATTTTCATATTTTTCTAAGCCAATAATATTGATCCATTCACGTGCCATTTCTTCGGCACGGGTTTGACTGATGCCTTTCATCAAAGGCCCAAACATCACATTTTCTTTGACGGTTTTCCATGGAAATAAGGTGTAACCTTGAAAGACCATACCACGTTCTGAACTTGGGCCTTTAATCTTTTGTCCTTCAACCAGAACTTCGCCACTATGGTAGTCATCTAGACCTGCAACCACACGGCTTAAGGTTGATTTGCCACACCCTGAAGGACCAATTACACAGACAAATTCGCGTTTATGAATACGAAGGTCTATCTGATTGAGTACGATTCTTTCAGATGTGCCATGCTGAAAAATTTGTGTCAGTTGCTTGGTTTCCAGCATCACGGGACGCGTATAAATATGCTCAAAATAGGCTTTGGCATTAAAATTATCCGTCATATTTATACTCCTTTTTTCCATTTGAATAGGAAAGTGCCCAGTTTCATTAAAATCAAATCACACAACAGGCCAATTACCCCGATAATCAGGATGGCTGCATAGACATTGTCAAAGTTTTGATAACGTGCTTGTTGGGTAATAAACCAAGTGATCCCAGACGTTGCACCAATCAGTTCTGACACAATCAAATAGGTCCAAGCCCAACCCAGTAACACTCGTTGATCTCGATAAATATCAGGCAGTGCAGCAGGGATCATCACATGAAACAGGCTTTTGAGCTTATTGGTGCCTAGTGTGTAACCTGCTTCAATTAAGCCGCGATCGACCATGCGGGTGGTATTGGCAATAATCAAAATTTGCTGAAATAAGGTACCAATCACGATAATGGCAATTTTCGGAGCATCATTAATGCCTAAAATCGCCACCGCCAATGCCCCAAAGGCAGGTGCAGGCAGGTAGCGAAAAAACTCGACAAAGGGTTCAGTTAGCTTGGAAATGGTATTGGAAAAGCCACACAGAATACCAAGTGGCACACCGATCAATGAAGAGATAAAAAACGCCGTAAATACAATCTTGATACTGTGCCACAGGCTTTGATGTAACCAAGGGGCATCGGCCTGTTGTGGGGGCGTGGTAAACGAGGTGAAAAGTGCTTTCGCCACTTGATGCGGTGCAGGCAAATAAATTGGATTGACCAGAATACCTGTAGGCGGTGTTTTGCCTTGATTGACGGCATCTTGAGCCTCTGCATAATAAGCCTGCTTATCTATTCGGGTGCCTGCCTGTAGATAAGTGGCTGAGCCTGCATTGGTAATTTGAACTTGTGGATGCCAGATAAAAGGTAAGTAACTGACACAGCTCCAGATTAAGATGGGAATCAGAAAAGATCCCAAACTCAAGTAAAGCTTTTTCCTTTTTGACAATACTGAATGATGCATAGGTGCACACCCGTAGTAATACTAATTGAATAAAACGTAATACTATTTAGCAATTTTGATGCCAGTGCAGATGCTGAATCGCAAAATCAGGATGAAGTGCATTCAATGAAAAGTGAGATAGGCACTTTGTAATGCTTTTAATGTGTTTGTGCCTATCTGTAAGTGAGTCCTTAATGATTGAATAGATTCAGGTTGTTGAATTTTATAAGCAGTTGATCAGGAGATTCTACCCACGCTGGGTCAGGCTGAATACAATCGATGGGACAGACAGCGAGGCAGGTGGGTGCTGTGTAGAAACCGACGCATTCAGTGCAACGTTGTGGGTCGATTTCATAGACTTTTGCACCTTCATTAATCGCTTGATTGGGGCATTCAGGCAAGCACATATCACAATTGATACATGCATTGGTAATGATGAGTGCCATATCAATCTGCCGAATAGGCAAGTGCAGCAGATTGCAACTCGGTTGTGGCGTGCGGCAAATTACGAATCAATAGGGCATATTCAATATCGATCTCAGCGGACAGTGGAATTTCTACGATATGACCTGAACCTTTGGCATTTTCAATGACATTGCCTTTAAGATCACGCATCTGTTCTAATTTGAAGTTGATATTGCCTTTGGGTGTCATCAATTCAAGCGAATCACCAATCACAAAGCGGTTTTTAACCTCAATGCGAATATAGCCGCCATTGCGACCAATCACTTCGCCGCAAAATTGTTGATAGTCAAAATGTGATGATCCGTCTGCATAATTTTGATAATCGCTATGCACATGACGACGCAAGAAGCCTTCGGTATAACCACGATTGGCCAATCCTTCCAGTTGAGTCATCAGGCTTGGGTCAAAGACTTTGCCTGCCAGTGCATCATCAATGGCTTTGCGGTAAATCTGCGCAGTACGAGCACAATAAAAATAAGATTTGGTACGACCCTCGATCTTTAAAGAAGCAACACCCATTTGAGTCAGACGATCGACATGCTGTACTGCACGTAGGTCTTTGGAGTTCATGAAATAGGTGCCATGTTCATCTTCTTCGGCGGCAAACATGTCTTCATCATTACGCTGCACCAAAACAGTTTGCGCCATATTTGTGCTGTTTGATGTCTGTGCGCAACATTGCTGTTGAGTAGTAACCTGCTGAACAGGAATGACATCACCATTGGCATCTTCTTGCGCTGAGTGGATTTTATAGTCCCAACGACAGGCATTGGTGCAGGCCCCCTGATTGGCATCACGTTTATTCATATAGCCCGATAACAAGCAACGTCCTGAATAGGCCATGCATAGTGCACCATGCACGAACACTTCCAGTTCAATTTCAGGCACATGTTTCTGGATTTGTTCTATTTCTTCGAGCGAAAGTTCTCGTGACAAGATCACGCGACTTAGACCATAGTCTTTCCAGAATTTTACTGTGGCCCAGTTAATGGCATTGGCTTGTACTGACAGATGAATCTGCATCTCGGGGAAATATTCACGTACTAACATAATCAAACCGGGGTCTGACATAATCAGCGCGTCTGGCTGCATGGCAATAATCGATTCGATATCTCGAATAAAGTTTTTGAGTTTGCTGTTATGCGGCTGGATATTGACCACCACATAAAATTTTTTGCCTAGCGCATGCGCCTCATCAATCCCGATTTTTAAATTGTCATGGTCAAATTCATTGTTGCGCACGCGTAAGCTATAACGAGGCTGGCCTGCATAGACCGCATCGGCACCATAAGCAAAGGCATAACGCATATTTTTAAGTGAACCAGCAGGAGAGAGTAATTCAGTATTCATGATGCAGCATAAAAGGCATATAAAAAATAAGGAATTATTCTAGAAAGTTCAGCACAAGGATTCAACCTAGCATTTTGCTCAGGATTTTATAAACGTTTAGGGGAAATCTAGGCCATAAAAAAGCACCCGAAGGTGCTTTTTAGAATTAGTGATGACGGTGCTTTCTTTTCTTCTTGTATTTTTTAGACTGGTAATTGTCATAGTCACGGTCTTGACCGACTTTACGGCCTAGAGCAGAACCACCTGCCGCACCAGCAGCAGCACCGATATAACCGCCAGTCGTACCACCGATGTTTTTACCTACAGTATAACCACCCACGCCACCTAAACCACCACCAATGGCAGCTTCAGTACGGGTACGTTTGCTACTTGCAGCAGCTGCACCACCAGCACCACCGAGCGCAGAGCCAATCATTGCGCCGCTGTTTCCACCCATTTCTTTACCAATTGCAGTACCTACAACACTACCAAGCGCAGACGTCGCAGCAACACGGGTTGCATTATCAGCATGAGCAGCAGTAACCAATGATGAGCTCGCAAAAACAGCAGCACATAACCAAGCATTTAATTTCATTTTTGACTCCGTGTCCGAAACATGGCGGACCTCTTTTTCATGGCTGCAAATGTAACAAAATTTGCATATGAAAGTGTGGAGAAGCTTTCCTGAATTATTACACTTTAGTGTCTGGATTGTAGTGTTTTGTTGCTAAGAATATCGAAGAATGAGGGTTAAGTTCGATTAAACAATAAGATAGTTAATCACTGCACAAAAAAAATGAAACCTTATTTTAAGGTTCCATTCATTTTTGAATTAATCTAATGAATCATCTTTGCTGCTTTGTTCTTCAAGTTTGAGCTGTCGCGGATTCAGTTCAGTTTGCAAACGTAGATAGTTTAAGTCACGGATATTCTTTTGGGTTGCGACCACGCCAAACAGGCTTAATAAGAAAGACATGATGTAAAAGCCTTTTTCACTCATGGTCAGATCTGCATTCCATAAACTCACCAATAAAAGACCGATACAAAGCGCCATCGAAGCCCAGCATAGTCCATAGTAAATCGCCGTAACGGGAATTTCTTCGAGTTGGTCACGGACAGTTTTCTGTAAAGAAGCCGCAGAAAAAAGTCCATAAAGCAAGATCACCAGATAATAGCCTTTTTCATGCAAGGGCATATTGGCATTCCATAGTCCAATCATAAAGCCAACGCCACCTGCGAGTAAGGCCACCCAGCTCGCAGCGATAAAGGCTGAGGTGGGGCGGTTTATAAAATTATTCATAGATTATCCTATTGTTTTATCTTTCTATTTGTCTTTCATTATTTATATATAAGCCTTGATCAGAGAACAAGCAATGAAAACTAAAACTGAACAATTTGTGATGAAATGGGTGAGGAATAGTAAGTTCCCCTGATTCTCTATGTCTTTTAAGCAGTAGAGTCTGTAAACTATGCGCAATTTTTTGATTTTGCTCGTGCTTCATTGGCACTGAGTCTTTAGATTTTGAGATATTCCGCCCATGAAAGCATCACTCCGTTTAAGACTCGATCAACTTTGTGATCGTCACGAAGAGCTGACTGCATTACTCGCTGATGTAGAAGTAATTTCGGACAATAAACGTTTTCGTAAACTGTCCCGTGAACACAATGATTTAACTGAAATCACCGAGGTTTGGAGCAAATATCGTCAAGCGGAAGAAGATATCGAAACGGCTGAAATGATGAAATCAGATCCTGATTTCAAAGACATGGCCGAGGAAGAAATCAAAGAAAATAAAGCACTTTTGCTTGCGCTTGAAGAGCAATTAAACGTGTTGATGATTCCGAAAGATCCAAATGACGCCAACGCAGCCTATCTTGAGGTTCGTGCGGGTACAGGTGGTGATGAAGCTGCGATCTTTTCGGGTGATTTATTCCGTATGTATAGCAAATACGCTGAAACACAAGGCTGGCGTATTGAAGTGCTTTCTGAAAACGAAGGCGAGCATGGCGGTTATAAAGAGATCATTTGTCGTATCGATGGCGAAGGCGTGTATGGTCGTTTGAAATTTGAAAGTGGTGCACACCGTGTACAACGTGTCCCTGCGACTGAATCACAGGGACGTGTACATACTTCGGCCTGTACCGTTGCGATTCTGCCAGAAGTCGATGTAGATACCACCGTCGAAATCAACCCTGCCGATTTGCGTATTGATACTTACCGTGCATCAGGTGCGGGTGGTCAGCACATTAACAAAACCGATTCAGCAGTACGTATTACCCATATTCCATCGGGTGTAGTGGTGGAATGTCAGGAAGAGCGTTCTCAGCATAAGAACAAAGCCAAAGCGATGGCATTGTTAGTCTCACGTTTAGAAAATGCCAAACGTGCGGCAGCGGATGCAGCAACCTCAGAAATGCGCCGTGACTTGGTTGGTTCGGGTGACCGTTCAGAGCGTATTCGTACCTATAACTACCCGCAAGGTCGTATGACCGATCACCGTATCAACCTGACTTTATATAAGTTGGATGCGATTATGGAAGGTGATTTAACCGAACTGTTAGATAGCTTACATCGTGAATATCAAGCGGATCAGTTGGCGATGCTTGCACAGGAAAATGGCGGCTAATGAATATTGCTCAAGCATTAGAGATCAAAGGTGAAATTGATAGCTATGAACGTCAAGAGGCGGCGTGGCTACTCGAACATATTTTGGGAATTAATACCTTAGAACTTAAATTAAGACTTGAGCAAGAACTGACTGAAATGCAGGAGCAAGCTTATTTAGATGGGCTGGCTCGTATCGAACAAGGTGAACCGTTGGCCTATGTCACAGGTTCACAACCGTTTTGGACGCTCGATTTAAAAGTCACCCATGATACTTTGGTGCCGCGTCCCGATACCGAAATCCTTGTGGAAACGGTATTAAAACTGCCTTTAAGTTCACAAGCCAATATTGTTGACCTAGGCACAGGAACAGGTGCGATTGCTTTGTCACTCGCGTGTGAGCGTCCACAGTGGCAAGTGACAGCAACTGATATCTATGCACCGACTTTAGCGGTGGCGCAGGACAATGCCGTGCGACATGGTCTCATGCAGGTTAAGTTTGCTTGTGGTGCTTGGTTTGAGGCTTTAGAACAGCAACTGTTTGATCTGATTGTATCGAATCCGCCATATATTGATCCTGACGATGTGCATATGCAAAAGCTCAAGTCTGAACCTGAGCGTGCATTGATTGCAGATAAGCAGGGTATGGCAGATATTGAAATTATCATTACCCAAGGTAAAGACTGGCTTAAACCGAATGGCTGGATTGTGCTTGAACATGGTTATGACCAAGGCCAAGCAGTACGTGATATTTTTGAGCAGCATCATTTTAGCCAGATTAAAACAATTCAGGACTACGGACAAAATGACCGCGTGACCTTGGCCTGTTGGATCTAAGCTTGTTTGTGGATGCTATCACGCCAACGTAATAATCTATTTTCCAGTAGTTTCATCAAACTGTCGGATATTTTTCCAAGCAAAGCCAATAAAATAATCGCAATGATCACAATATCTGGGCGTGAAGTTTCTCGTCCATCACTGAGTAGATAACCAATTCCTTGAGTTGCGGCAATCAGTTCGGCGGCAATCATAAACATCCATGATAAGCTCAAGCTATTGCGTAAACCGGTCAGGATTCCAGAGGAAGCAGCAGGCAACACAATTGAGATAACCCGTTGAAATGCATTGAGGCGATAGACCTTTCCAACCTCAATCAGTTTGCGATCTACATTATGGATTGCTGCAACCGTATTGGTATAGGTCGGGAAAAATGCACCAATCGCAATCAGCGCGATTTTAGAAGATTCATCAATCCCTAACCAAAGTAATAATAATGGAATCCATGCAAGGCTTGGAATGGATTTGAGTGCGGAAAAAGTGGGTTCTAAATAGGCTTCCACTTCTTTGCTTAGGCCGACCCAAATCGCAAAAATTAAAGCGAAACCACTACCGATTGCAAAACCGATGAGTACCCGCCAAGTACTGATGTAAATGTGCTGCAGTAAATCAGTTTGAGCCAAATCCCAAAAAGATTGCCACAAACTACTGGGTGCAGGGAGTAAATACGCTTCGATATCGCCATTTCTGACTAAAAATTCACAGAGTATTAACAGCAGAGTAGGAAGTAGCAATGCTTTTAGCCAACGAATGAGGTTTGGGCTAAAACGCTTTTTATTTGTTTGTGCGCTTTGCTGAGCTAGAAAATCCGTTAGCTCTGCTTTGTGACTTGAATTGCTCATGGATTATTTCGCAACTTTTTGAGCAAAGCGTGGGTCAAGTAGTTGATCGACCACTTGATTGACATCTGTCCCTTTTCTAACCAAGTCTTCTTCTGTCAAGATTTTTCCTGATCGTTTCAGGGCTTGTGCTTGGGTAGCAGATGGAATGTTTTGCTCAAAGTTTGTACGGCTCAATTGTAATTGTGCCACTGGTAACGGGAGCTTAGCTTCACGTGCCAATAATGCTGCAACTTTATCTGGATTGGCTTTGGCCCATTTTCGTGCTTGTTCGTAGGCTTTAATTACCGTCTCAATCGCTTCTGGGCTTTGTTTACTAAACTCTTCTTTGACGCTCAAGACGCTATAACTATTAAAAGCAACATTACGATAAAGCAATTTAGCCCCAGATTGGATTTGTGCAGACGCCATTAAGGGATCAAGCCCAGCCCATGCATCTACTTGTCCACGTTCTAATGCAGTCTTGCCATCTGGATGTTGTAAATGAACCAATTGAACATCACGTTTATTCAATCCTACTGTATCCAATGCCTGTAGCGTAAACAGGAAAGGATCTGTACCTTTGGTTGCAGCAATTTTTTTGCCTTTGAGGTCTTTTAAGTTTTTGATCGGCGAATTTGCTGGAACGACCAATGCTGTCCATTCAGGTTGGCTTTGAATATAGACTGTCTTGATTGGGCTGCCGTTGGCGCGACTGAGCACCGCAGCCAAACCCGCGGTTGAAGCGAAATCAATACTATTGCTATTTAAATATTCTAGAGAGCGGTTACTGCCTTGGCTAAATACCCATTTAATTTCGGTATTGGGAAGGGCTTTTTCTAACAGTTTTTGATCTTTCACCACCAAGCTGGTTGGTGCATAGTAGGCATAGTCAAGTTTAAGTGTGGTGGGAATGGCAGCAAAACTGGAAGATATAAATACCGTAGAGAAGCCTAAAGCGAATAAAGTCTTAGAGAGAGGTAATTTAGAAAGGAAAGACATGAGCTAAATCAGCGCCGTATAATAAAATATCAGCGATCTTTACATGTATCACAGCGCATCCCAACTGAGTTATTTTGATTTAGAAATCATGATAATAGATAAAAATCAAATTGGTCTCAAAACACTGTTTTTATTCACGAACAATGTTGATTATTACGTTGGGCTGCTATTGAAAATATCGTGATATCCTCAGCTTAATCTTGGATATATTGCTGTACTGCATTGGCTAAACGACTTTCACCTTGTTGTTGCAGTCCATCCACCACGCCCAAAGCATCTGGCTTTTCCCGATTTTGGCTGAGTTTAAACTTTCCTGTGATCTGTGAGATTGGAATTTCGATACCGACAATGCCTTGTAATTCCTGTGTAATATATTCGTCTGGTGCATCAGACATTTTCCAAGGCGTTGCTTGTTTGGCCTCATGGGTACGTGTCAGTCTGGCCAAGATACCGCGTAAAGATTTTTCGTCATGCAGAAAATTGATGCTTCCTTTGACGTGAACCACTTGATAATTCCATGTGGGTACATGTCGATGATGTTGTTGCTTGCTTGGATACCAATTCGGTGAGATATAACCGTGTTCACCCTGAAAAATAATTAAAACTGTTGCACCATTTTCAATTTGAGTGTGTAGCGGATTATTCTTGGCAATATGCGCAATCAGTGTCGCTGTTTGGCTGTGCTCATCACGTAATAAATGAAAGGGTATATGATTGGCTTCTAAGCCTTCAGCACTATGACTTATCAGTGTGGCAAAAGGGTAGTCCTGAATTAGTTGGTATAATTTTTCAAGATCTGTTTCTTCAAATATTTCAGGCAAATACATTGTCTACTCCTTCGATTATTCTAAATGACCCAACCGTTTCTTTTTATTGGGTGAAGACTTCCTATAGCTGCCCGGACTGACCCCCGTCCATTTTTTAAAGGCACGATGGAACGCACTTGGGTCATGGAAATGCAAATCATCACTGATGTTCTGGATTGAATCATTCGTTTTACTGAGTCGTTCAATGGCAATATCACAGCGAATGTCATTTTTAAGCTGTTGATAACTGACACCTTCTTGCTTTAAACGACGTTGAATGGTAGCAGTCGACATATTCAGTTGCTGGGCAATCTCTTTCAGTTCATCCCATTGCGATGGTGGCTGTAGCAGCAGTTGACGGCGGATTTGCAAGCTTAACGAGTTCTCATTTTTAAAGCGTACAATCAGGTTATAAGGTGTGTGTTTGAGAAAATCCTTGAGTGCTTGTTTATCTTTTTTGATTTTATGCTTGAGATAATGCGCGTCAAACTCGATTTGATTTTGCTCGGCATTAAATTGAATGTTCTCGCAAAACCGTACCCGATAATCTTGTATTTCCACAGGTGGATGACATCTAAAACTCATTTTTTGGAAACCAATGCGCTGATCACTCAACCAGCACATTAAACTATGCACTAACATTAAATAGGTTGAATAGGTAAACATCCGTTTCGGATGCTCACGATCATGCAAGATCAGATAGGCTTTACTGCCTTTTTGAATCAGTTCACCCCGAATATCATCCAGCACCAAACTTAAAAATTTTAAAATTTCTTGGATGGCTTGCTCCAGCGTTTCGGCATTAAAAGCTAATTTTGCTAATAGGCTATAACTGCCTCGGCGCATGGGATGAGTATCCATACCAAGAAATTCATCATTCATACTTTCTGCAACTTCGACCCATAACTGCGCACATTGGGTCACAGGCACTCGCGCCTTGGAGGAAGTCAATAGTTCAGCTGAAATACCTGCGCGATTGGCGATATTGACAATATTCAACCCACGACTTGCAGCAACACTTAATGCTTCACGGATTAAAGCATTTGAAATGGTGTCCTTAGCCGAATTAAGATCGAGGTTGAGGTTTTTGTTCATATATCAATAAAATACAGGAGAAGAATGAAATCGAATGCTCAAAAGCCGCAGCAAATTTGCTACTTTTTGAAATTGTATCGGAAAAAACTTGCCTTTAGGCTTAGTTATAAAAATTTATATCTTTAATTTGATAGGAAACGTAAATGAAAATTCAGGGAAAACATTTTGTTATTACAGGTGGCGGTTCAGGCCTAGGCGCAGCAACAGCGGAATATCTAGTTGAAAAGGGGGCTTCAGTCACTTTGGTTGATATGAATATCGAAGCTGGGGAGCAACAAGCGCAGACTTTGGGTGCAGCAGCAGAATTTGTAAAACTGGATGTGACCGATGAAGCGGCAGCAGAACAGTTCTTTAAAGATGTATTGGCGAAACATGGCAGCGTTTATGGTTTGATCAACTGTGCCGGCATTGGTCCATCTGCAAAAGTCGTCGGTAAAGAGGGCGTACATGATTTGGCCATGTTCTCAAAAACCTTGCATATCAATGTCACAGGTACATTCAATATGCTACGTTTTGCAGCAGATGCGATGAGCAAAAATACCGTAGCAGAAGACGATGAAGATCGAGGCGTGATTGTGAATACCGCGTCAGTGGCGGCCTTTGATGGTCAGATTGGACAAGCGGCTTATTCGGCATCAAAAGGTGCTGTGGTGGCGATGACTTTACCGATTGCACGTGAGTTAGCGCGGCATGGAATTCGGGTCATGACCATTGCTCCAGGGATTATGGAAACCCCAATGTTGAAAGGTTTACCTCAAAATGTACAAGATTCCTTAGGGCAAATGGTGCCTTATCCATCACGTCTAGGTCGCCCAGAAGAGTTCGCGCGTTTAGTGGCGCATATTGCTGAAAATTCCTATTTGAATGGTGAAGTGATCCGTTTGGATGGTGCAATCCGTATGGCTGCAAAGTAAATTTTATTTTAATTCAGAGATTAAACTCTGATTTTATTTAAAGCCGTTGTGGATCTCACAGCGGTTTTTCTTTGGTATTTGATATTGTGTCCGAATCGATTTCGTTTTAAGGTCGAATCATAATATTGATCTGGATGATAATAACAACGATGAAAGCAATGATTTTTTTATCTGCAGCAATGTCTGTGTCTTTAGCAGGTTGTGTGGGCAATATGAACCCGACGGGTGGCAACTCAAGACCGAACTATCCTTATTACGTCACGCAACAACCGATGCTGGTTAAAAAAATCCATGTTCCAGCAGGAACGACTTTGGTCTATGAGGAACAGTACTTCAAAAAAGGCAAACAGCCTGAGATCATGTCAGTAAATAAACTGACCGATATTCGATTGCCCATTGGCCAAAGCATTGATTGGGGTGGTGTACCAGTCACCATGATTTCACAGTTTTTTAATTCAGCTATGCGCGGCTATTCTGTGTATCCCGACTTTAAAAAATTAGATGCAGCTAAGCGAACCAGATTTTCTCAGCTATGGCAGCGTTGTGATGATGATCTAGGCATCAGCATCAAAGATCGAAGGGATTGGTCATTTAATAAAGCCAATATTGCTGATGTGCAGAGCTGTAGCGGTCTTTATCAACGTTACTTTAAAAATGACAAAGAACAGCAGCAGTTCTTGGATCTTATGTATCATGAGTTGATGAAAATCAATGGTCAATAAAAGAGGCAAAGCTGGTTTTGCCTTGCCTTATATTAAAGATTATTTGGCCTTAACTTCATCGCCAATCAGATAAAATGTACCGCCTGCAATGTAATGCAGGCTGCGCAACGCTTTACTGGCCTCTTGAAAGTGCCAATGACCATCACGAAATACCCGTGAATCAGCCCAAGCACCCACCACCGAGCCGATAAACAAATCATGCGCTTGTTGATTGTGTGGTTCTGGAATCACTTTACAGACCAGCCAAGCCAGGCTACCTGCCACCAGTGGGACAGGAAAATCATCTTGGTAAAACAATTCAGTTTTGCATTCTTCTAGCTTGCTTGGATGATCAAACTGACTGATGCTTCCAAGTTGATGCACCATATCAATTTGCGCATAGCAGGGCACTTGTAAGGCAAAATAACCACTTTGCTCAACCAATTGGCGAGTCTTGGTACTTTTATCTAAGACCACTGTGACTTTGGCTGGGGTAAGTTCCAGTGCGCAAGCCCAAGCTGCTGCCATGACATTGCGCTCTTGCCCATATTGAGCAGAAACCAAGACTGTCGGGCCATGATTGAGCAGGCGATAAGCTTTGGAAAGTTCAACTGCGGTAATTTCTGGCTGACTCATATAACATCCACAAGGTTGAGACATCGCTCCATTGTTACATAAACTTTTGTAAAACTTTATTCAATTTCCCAACGTTTATAGGCACGATTAAAACTTGAGAGAGAGGAATACCCCAATTTTTTAGCAAGTTCATCTTTGGTGATAAAAGGATTCAACATCAGTTTTTTTGCTTTTTCCTTTCTTACTTCATCATATAAGGTTTGAAAGCTGATCATTTTTTCTTGCAACATCCGTTGTAAGGTTCTTTTGGTCAGGTTTAGCTTTTGAGCAACTTGATCAATACTCAATAAGCCCTCTGTTTTATCATCAATCAGATATTTGACCCGTTGTAAAATATCTTGTGTCGCAAGTAGTTCATCCAATTCTTTCTGGCACAGTAATTTAAATTTTTCTGCGGTGAGAGGATCAGCCATACTAAGTG
Source organism: Acinetobacter higginsii (assembly GCF_000369525.1). GTDB lineage: Bacteria > Pseudomonadota > Gammaproteobacteria > Pseudomonadales > Moraxellaceae > Acinetobacter > Acinetobacter higginsii. The sequence continues at coordinate 1,632,000 of NZ_KB850072.1, read as the reverse complement.
GCGCATCAAGAAAAGTTGCAGCGGCAATTAAGCGGGTATAGGGCTGTTCATAACGTATCTCTGCAAAAGTCGATGTCAATATCTCATCAAAACGAGAAAAATAATTAGGGTATTTACATTGTAGATCAACACTTGGCTTGAAATCTGGAATAAAGAAACGGACTAAATGCACAAAACCGGTCAGAAAGAAAATACAGCTAAATTCGTAGGCTTGTGTATCTGATTCATCATTAAAATTCAGTAGTGATCGATCATAGGCAATGTTGTAATAGGCGAGCTCATTTTCAACTTTAAAATTTAATTCGACAAATGAACATTGCAAGCTGACAAATTGATTAATGGTTTCAATGGCTTCTAAGGCATTTTTTGAAATGGCAACGGTAAAACCGAGTAAGCCATGCGAACTGATTTTTAACTGCGTACCTGCATAAAAACCGATGCCTTGTTCCTGTGTCAGTTCAATGGTTCGGGCAATCACTTTTTTAAAGGCATTCAGGCTGATCTTATCATTGAGATCAGATAGTTTGTCGATTTCAACACCCGTGCCCCAAAATAAGGTTTCAGCTGAAATATTCCATCGTGATACCACCTCACTCAGTAGGTGTGCATAAGAACTGCTAATAAAATGCTGATTATGAAGACGGGGAATACTCATAGTGCGAAGTAAATTCCATGTTAAAGCTGATCCAATTCATTCTGAAATTAAAGCAGAGTGATGGATTTGAAAATGTACATTCATCGGAATTTTTTCAATCCAGCGTAATTTTGGCACGAATTGTTATGATTTTGGCACAGTTTGTTTTAGTCTAAAAATCACACAATATTTCGAAGGAGTATAATTTCTGCCAGTCGTTTGTATGCTCGGAATGATTCCAGATACGAAGAAAAAGACTAAATCGTTGTAATAAAAATGAAAAATGCTAGGAGCAAAACGTGAAGAAAAAATATTTAAATGTCATGGCGCTAATGGCGGGCATATTGGTGAGTAGTGGATCTGTGGTACATGCAGGTTTGTTCGATTTTTTTGCACCAAAAGCATCATGGCAAAACTGTAATGTGAACTCTTGTTCAGTCGGCGGTAGCACCAGTGTTACATCAAGCTATGCAAAAACCAAGTATCCAATTCTACTTGCGCACGGGATGGCAGGCTTCTCTGCTGTTGGTCCTTTGCAATATTGGAATGGCATTACCGAGGACTTGGTGGGTAATGGTGCGAATGTATTCGTTGCACAGCAAGCTTCTTTTAATTCATCGGAAGTACGCGGCGAGCAATTGTTGCTACAGGCGAAGCAAGTATTGGCAATTACAGGTGCGGAGAAAATTAACTTAATTGGCCATAGTCATGGCTCTCAATCGGTTCGTTATGTCGCAAGTTTGTTGCCGAACAAAGTTGCTTCAGTCACAGCAGTGGGTGGTCCAACCAAAGGTTCAGATGTTGCAGATGTGGTTGACTCAGTGGTTAAGTCACCTGTGGGTCCAGTACTCGCACCCGTGATCGCAGCAGGGGTAAATGCCTTCTTCTCATTGGTGGGGATTGGTTCAGGACATTATTATGATCAAGATGCACTGGCGGGCTTAAATTCATTAACCACTAGCGGTTCAGCAAACTTTAACCAACGTTTTCCAGCAGGTGTACCAACCACAGCTTGTGGTTCAGGAACAGAACTGGTCAATGGTGTACGTTATTATTCATGGAGTGGAACCAGTCCATTTACCAATGCTTTAGATCCAATGGATTATGCATTAACAGCAACTTCTTTACTGATTTCTGGTGAAAATGATGGCTTGGTGCCACGTTGTTCGAGTCATTTGGGCACCGTGATTCGTGACAATTATGCATTTAACCATTTGGATGAAGTGAATCAGATTCTCGGTTTGGTTGGATTCTTACAGAACCCAGTAACACCTTATCGTACTCAAGCAAATCGTTTAAAAAATCAAGGTTTATAATTCATTTACCAAAGGAGCAATTCGTTGCTCCTTTGGTTTTAACGGTTCAAACAAAGAAAGAATGATAAATAGAGCAAGGGATGATGAACGGTAAATTTTTGAATAATAAAACCATTAGTATAGTTTTAATCGCATGTTTATTGCTCTTATTGGCTTTAATCTATTGGATATTTAAACCAGATCCTCAAAATAGCCAGCATGCGCCGAATCAACAGGCTCAATCACAGGTCTCAGAAAATGGCTTAGAGGCAGGTCCGCAGCATAATCAAAAAGGCAAAATGCCTGAATTGGCATCTTCATTGCGAGGCACTGAAATTGACTGTCCGATTCAGGTTGATGCCGATGGTAAATTGATTTTAACCGTTGGAATTCGCAGTTGTTTTGATTATTTCTTTTCTAGTTTAGGTGAAAAAACTGAAACGGAACTGATTGCAGATATTCGACAGTATCTCAGTGCGACTTTACCTGACACGGCTTCAAGTTATGCCAGTTATTTGCTAGATCAATATGTCGCCTATACCCACGCCTTAAAAAATATCAAACCGACGGGTAATTTTAAAACTGGTGATATTGATGGTTATCAAAAAGTGATTGAGCAGATGTACAAAGTACAACAGCAATTTTTTAATGCCGCTGAGATCAATGCTTTATTTGGTAATGAACGTAATTTGAACCAGTTTAATATCGATCAAATGCGTATTCATGCCAATAAAACCCTGACCGCTCAGCAAAAGGCGGCTGAATTGGCGAAATTGATTGATCAACTTCCAACAACTTTGGCTGATGGCGTTCGGGTTTCGATGCAATTTGCTGAGTTGCAGCAGTTGACTCAAGAAGTTCGGGAAAACGGTGGTTCAGCACAAGAGCTGCGCAATATGCGTGAAAGTTTATTAGGGCCTGAAGCGGCGGATCGTTTGGAAAAGGTTGATCAAGAAGAAGCCGGATGGCAAACGCAGGTGAATGGATATTTGGCAGCACGTGACCAAATTTTAAAAAGTGATGCAAGTGATGCCAGTAAACAGCAGTCGATTAATCAATTACGCAATCAATCATTTGGAACTAAAGAAGATTTATTAAGAGCGCAGTCTTATGAAATGATGCATGATCGGAAGTAGAGTCAAAGTAATAGATGGAAATATAATCGGTAATCATTTTATTAGGCAAAGTTGAATATGTATGTGGCTGATTATATTGGTTTAGCATTGATCCAAGATATGACAGATAAGTGTTTGCCTCAGTCTGAAGTGATGATTAAGGGGGAAAACACAGGGGTTATGGTTGAGGGTAAAGTGTTAGAAGGTGTGGTTTGTGTATATTCTCACTGCTATCTTCTTTTCCTTAGCCATGATTGTATCTTTGAAGAAACTTTAACTTTGGCCTTAGTCGATCTGGATAAAAATATATTGTTGGAGTCATTATGGATAGGACTGGCTTATCAGACTGATATCTTTACTGGTCCGAGGATATGTGATGATAAAATCTTATTTGAATTTTTAGCTGAAAAAACATGGGTTCTTCACGTATTACAAACTGCCAGAATTCGATTTCCTATTTCTTTAAACGCTTTGATACATCGTGGTTTTCAGTTTAAATCTTATCTCCAGTTAGAACATTAATTTATGTGACGTATGCCGTCATGAACCGCAGTTGGATTGTCTAAATTCTCAATCTCTTTTTCTAAATGACGTATGCCGTCATGAACGCCCTTGTAACTTACCCATTCCGACGACAAGTTTTCTAAATGACGTATGCCGTCATGAACTGTAGCAAGTAAACCAAGCTTTAGAAATGCATTTTCTAAATGACGTATGCCGTCATGAACTATAAAATAATGAAAATAATATAAGCTAAAACATCAAGTTATATCCAAAAAGGCAGAAATACCCAAAGTTTTTAACTGATATAGTAACTTATTGATTTTATTAAGCTGTTAAAGAGTAAGAAAAATATTGGGGTAAAAATAGCTTTTTGTCAAAAGAAAACAGTGTTCGTTCCAATTTATTACTTTCCTCAAATCCGACATCGACTTAAAATCAGCATTACCCTTGATGATAAAGAAGCAAGTCACGTGTCAGACCATTTAGAAAACGAATTTGAGCTAAGTAATGAGGAAATGCATCTCTATAGTCGTCAGATTTTATTAGATGGTTGGGATATCGAAGCACAAGAAAAACTAAAACTCGCCAATGTACTGATCATCGGAGCAGGCGGGATTGGTTGTACCAGTGCTGAGCTATTGGCACGCGCAGGTGTGGGCAAGATTACGATTGTCGATGCTGATACCATTGAAATAAGTAATCTACAAAGACAAATCGCATTTACAGCAAATGATTTAGGTCGGTACAAAGCCGAAATATTGGCCAAACATCTACAAGACATTAATCCGCATATACAGGTCAGTTATCAAAATATACGATTCGATGAAACGAATGCTGATGAACTTGTACAGCATCAAGATGTAGTCTTAGATGGTTGCGATAATTTTACCACCCGTTATCTGGTCAATACAGTATGTAAAAAGCATCAAGTCCCACTCATCAGTGCGTCAGCAATTGGTTTTGAGGGGCAGATGTTTATGGTGGATGCTGATTCAGCCTGTTATGAATGCCTCTTTCCAAAAGAAGAGCATGCCAATGAAGGGCTGCGCTGTGCAGAGTCTGGCGTATTGGCAACTACACCTGTAATGATGGCGTCATTACAAGCACATCACACTTTGCTGTTTTTAGGGCTTGGTCTGACGCCATTGAAGCAAAAATTATTGCTTTGGAATGGCTTAAATCTATCGCAACGCATTCTTAAATTTGAAAAAGATGTAAATTGTCCAGTTTGTCAGGCAACTTGATCGGTAAATTGAGCAAAATTTGCTAAACTAATGCCATCTGTGAGGCAAGAAAGATTATGAAAAGAAATATTTTATTCGATGGATTACGATCTGTTGCACGTATTGGTGAAACAGTGGTGGTTGCAGCACAAGCAGGTGTGAAATATGCAACTGAAAAACCAAGCAACGCCAAACTTATGCGTGAGACCTTTGAGTCGCTTGGTTCGACTTATATCAAACTGGGGCAATTTATTGCCAGTACGCCGTCTTTATTCCCCCGCGAATATGTTCAGGAATTCCAAGGCTGTTTAGATCAAACCCCGACTTTACCGTTTAGCTATATTCAAAAAGTATTAGCTGAAGAGTTTGAAGGTCGTAATCTCAATGAGATTTTCAGTTTTATTGATGAAAAACCTTTGGCTTCCGCCTCAATTGCACAAGTCCATGCCGCTCGATTAGTCACTGGCGAAGATGTGGTATTAAAAGTTCAAAAACCTGGTGTCGAAACCATTTTATATACCGACTTAAATGTAGTGCATTGGGCGACAAAACTTTTAGAAAAAGCTGTACCAAAAATCAAGTTTGCATCGCTTTCTGAAATTGTGGATGAGATCAAAACACGGATGGTACGTGAAGTTGATTTTATTGAAGAGGCCCAGAACTTAGATGACTTTATTCAGTACTTAAATGTGTCTGGTAACCAAGCGGCAACTGCACCAAAAGTTTATCACCAGTTTTCGACTCGCCGTGTGCTCACTATGCAGCGTTTATATGGTGTGTCATTGACTGACTTTGATGTGGTGAAACAATATGCCAAAGACCCGACGCAAGTATTGATTACTGCGATGAATACGTGGTTTGGCAGCTTAATGCTATGTAAGAGTTTCCATGCGGATTTACATGCAGGCAATCTGATGCTGCTTGAAGATGGGCGTATTGGTTTTATTGATTTCGGTATTGTTGGACAGCTAAACCCTGAAGTATGGACAGCATGTATGGCGTTTATGGATGCTTTACAGCATACTAATTACAACGCAATGGCTGAAAACATGCTGAAAATGGGCATGACTCATCAGAAAATTGATACCCAAGTATTGGCTGATGATTTAGAGCGCTTATTTAGTGGTGTGTTATTGGCAGATCCTCAAGAAATTCTCAGTTCCAATCCTGCAGATTTGAATGACATCATGATGGATATGGTGGCTGTAGGTGAGCGTCACGGCATCAAATTCCCACGCGACTTCGCCTTGTTATTCAAGCAAATGCTATATTTTGATCGTTTCATGCGTGTTCTCGCACCATATACCGATATTTATGCTGACCAACGTTTAAAAATGGTTCACAATATTGAACCTGCTTCGTTTTTAAAGCATTAATTTATTTATCGGTTCATTAGGTCATTATGGATGTCATTATAATTGAAGGGTTGAAGGTTGATACTGTGGTTGGCTGTTTCAATTGGGAACGCCAGATTATTCAACCTTTAATGCTAGATCTCACCATTCATAATGATCTATCACACGCTGCCTATTCGGATGAGCTAGAAGATACGCTCAACTATGCGCAGCTTTGTGAGCTTGCAGCCCAAGTTATACAAGAGGCGAAACCGAAACTGATTGAGCACGCCGCACAATTGGTACTTGAATGTCTATTTACCACTTTCCCCTCGATCGAATCGATCAGTATCACCATTCGCAAACCCGCCATCATTGCACAAGCCAATGCAGTAGGAATTCGCCTTGAACGCAACAGAAACAATTTTTGCGCTCGCACTGGCGAGTAATGTTCAGCAGCAACAAAATTTCACTTTTGCCTATGAGCAGCTCGCAAGTTTGGGCACAGTGGAATTTTCTCCGATTTATGAAATTCCATGTCGAGACGGGATCGGGGCTGATTATTGGAATTCTGCCTGCCTATTAAAGAGTCGGCTTTGTGTCGATGAAGTGACAGAAATTCTTAAAAAATTAGAAGCACAATCAGGTCGAGTTCGTCCATCACATCATATTAGTTTGGATATTGATGTGATTGCGTGGGGTGAAACTTTAGATCATATGCAATTTAATCCAAAAAAGTTACCATTGGCTTTGGATGTAAAAATTCCTTTATATGATTTATGGCAGCATACAGATTTAGCCTATCTTCAAAGCATGCATTATCCTGTCATTACAATGTAATACTTTGATAAAGTAACACTATAATAATAGGAAGTTTTTTATGAAACTTATTTTAATTTTGTCGACTTTAACGGTTTTACTTTCGGGTTGTGCGGCCATGAGTGTCGAGCAATGCAAAACAGCAAATTGGTTTAATGTGGGCGAAAGAGATGGCTCCGATGGGCATGAATCCCGTTTAGACAAATATTATTCTTCTTGTCAAAAAGCCAATATTGTGCCCAATCAAAAACTCTATGAACAAGGCTATCAAAAAGGTCTCGGCTATTATTGCCGACCCGAGATTATCTTTAGTGAAGCGCTCGAAGGTCGTGGTGATATTCGTGTTTGTCCAGTCGAAAAACGTGAATCCTTACGCAGCTACTATCAAGTGGCTAATGAATACTATCAAGCAGATTCGGAGCTTAATCGTTCTCAAAATGATATGAACCGTTATTTGAAAGAGCTGGAACGGAAAGATCTTTCAAGCAAAGTACGGGATGATTATCAAAAACGTTTATATGATTTGCGCATCAATAGCAGCTGGGTACAGTCACGTTACCATCAAGCTGTTCGAAATCTAGAACGCTTTAAGGCCGAACATGGTTTGTATTAAACAGTGATGCTTAAGTGATGATTTAAAAAAATCCATGGTTGCGTCTATGGATTTTTGTTTGTGACGAAACACACTTGAGTTACATACGCATGTATACAGGGATGTTTAAATAGATAACAAGCGAATAATGAAGGAATTATTTATGCAAGCCAAGTTACTTATTGCTCTAGGGATTATCCTCTATGGCAGCATGAACTCAGCCTATGCAATTGATGCCAAATATAGACAACAATTAGAACAATCGGGTTGTACCCAAGTCAGTGAAGTACAGGGCTGTGATATAACGAAAAGCAAAGAGGAAAATAGCAAGGCGGGATTTGTCGAGCAGACGGAGGTATTAAGCCCGAGTGCATCAGCAACAACGCAGCAACCACAGTGGATTGCGGAAAGATCAGATGGCACAACTTTGGCTCTGATTAAAATTGATCCGCAGCAGCGGGTTTGGGTGAATGACACGCGTGTTATTGCAGTAAAGAAGAATGATCAGTTGAGTTTTAGACAAGGTAAAATCGACTACACGATTTTTACAGATTTAGATAAGCAGTCGCAGAGCTTTTGGAATGACCGTTATTCGACTGATAAAGGCAAAATTGTATTTCGTTAATTTTGATCTTGTCAGTTAAAAGAAAAGGGAATTACCTCGCAATAATTCCCTTGGATAACTTAAAGATAATAACTGGTTTTAGTCATGAGTTTTGAAATGGCAGTCATGGTAATCCGTACAGGTGCAGGTAAGTCCACACCACCTGCTTCTAAGGCGGTATCGCGATGATGCAATTCATCTTCATTCATCTGGACTAAAATTTTACGTGAACGTTCATCATGTGCAGGAAGTTGTTGGATATGTTCCTGTAGGTGCTGACTAACTTGACGTTCCGTTTCTGCCACAAAACCTAAGCTATATTTGTCGCCTGCAATCCCTGCAATCGCGCCCATACCATACGACAAGCCATACCAAATTGGATTTAACACACTGGTGTGGCTATCTAATTCTTTTAAGCGATCTTCACACCAAGCTAAATGGTCTTGTTCTTCAATCGCGGCTTGCTGCATTTCTTCACGGACATGCGGTAATTTTGCAGTGAGTGCTTGACCATGATAAAGCGCTTGAGCACAGACTTCACCACTATGATTAACTCGCATCAAGCCTGCAACATGACGGGCATCACTGACACAAAGTTGTGATGGTTCATCATTGGCAGGATTGGTCCGTTGAGCACTGGTCGCGCCTGGTACCAAACTACGTAAGGCTTGATCAAAAGAATGAATTACTTTATCGAGACCTGTGTAATGACGCATAGATTAATCCTCTAAAGTATTGGGAGCATTTTCCAATAAAGGTTTTAGGCGTTTTAATAACCAAAATGAAAAAATTGCACTTAAAACAGCGGTAATGGTAAATAAGATTTTAATATCAATTTTTAAAATGCTTAAGATTAAAATCGAGAAAACTGCGGAAGAGACCATAAATACAGCATTTAAAATGTTATTTGCTGCCACAACTCGCGCTCGGTGTGAGCGTGGTGAATAGGCCTGCATCATGGCATAGAGTGGCACAATATAAAATCCACCACTAATGCCCAGTAAAGTCACTGCCAACATCACATGATAATAGACTGCACCGAGCGTAAACATATCTTTTAAGCTGAGTAAGTCACCTGTACGCTCAGGTACAAAGGCTAGACTTGCTGCCAGATATAGCGCGAAAACGGTTAAACCAATTGCGCCATAGGGCACCATCTTAATATTAATGTCTGACCCACCAATTTTTCGGCAAAGCAAAGAACCGACACCAATACCGACCGAGAAAAAGGTGAGTAATAGGCTCACCACATTTTCTGAAGCATGCAGGTTTTGTTGAGTCAATTGCGGAATCTGGGTTAGGTAGGTTGCACCATAGAACCAATACCATGAGTTGCCTAGCAAAATTACAAATACGACAGGGATGCTTTTGGCATATTTGATGGTTTGAAAACTAGTACGAATAAAGTTCCAATCAATTTTTAAATCGGGTGCAGCAACTTTTTGAGGCAGAATAAAACGACTACATAAATAGCCTAAGCATGCAATCGCCACGACCGTAATACTAATCCAAAGTAAGTTACCTTCAGACGTGGCAATCACGGCACCACCTAAAATCATCCCCAGTAAAATCGCAATCGATGTACCTGACTGAAACAAGGCATTACCTGACATGAGTTCTTGTGGTTTTAGTATTTCAGGCAAAATCGCATATTTGATTGGGCCAAAACAGGTTGAGTGAGTACCCATTAAAAACAAGGCGAACAGCAGTAGCCACAAATTCCCGAGCAGGAAGCCAGCAGTACCAATTAACATGATCACGATTTCTAATATTTTAATGAAGCGAATTAGTTGCGAGCGCTCGTATTTATCTGCAATTTGACCAGCAGTCGCTGAAAAGAAAAAGTAGGGCAAAATAAATAATAAGGCAGCTAAATTATTGAGGGTACTGACAGGGACACTTTGTTGTTGAATCCAGCCATAGGTAATAACTAACAGCAGCGCTTGCTTATAAACATTATCATTAAGTGCGCCAAAGAACTGAGTGAAAAACATCGGGGCGAACCGACGCGAAGTCATTAAGTGCTCGTCTTGTTTCATCGTGTGTTCACTTCATTGTGATTTATAAAAAAATGTGACGAACTGTAAAAATGTGATGAAATGCATGTATGATACCTATGTCTGATTGGATGAAAAATCAAAGATTTGAAGTTATTTCACCCATCAAAAACGATAAATTAAAAAACAAATTTAGAGTTTTACATGCCATCTAAAACGAAGTTTAAACAGTCGACACTGGTTCATTCTATGCATTTAATTTTTAAAATGCAGGGTTTTCCTAAACTTATTTGTAGTGGTTTTTTAATTAGTTCTTGTATATCAGTTGCTTATGCTCAAGAACAAAATTCAACTGTGTCTGAAAATCAGGCAGCTGAACAGACGGAACAACCGGTCGAATTGGCCGTTGCAGCGGCCGCGCCGATGGTTCCAGCAATCAATCTTGCTGATCAAGGGGTATTGCCAGGGCAAGACAGTTTGGCTGCATTAAAAGAACAAGAACAATCCACTAACCAAATTAACGAATTGAAACCGATTCAGTTGGATGACAATTTAGAAAATTTGCCTGTGATTCCAGTGGATCAGGGGATGGCAAATGAAATCTTCCGTGTTGCTGAAGATGCGAAAAATGAAGCACAAGCATATCGCGAAAATACGGCAAGAAATCCTGAACCTATCATTGCTGATGCATCACAGACGGAACTGACGGAAATCAAGCAAGCACCGCTGAATATTGACCAGTTGATGGGTGAGATCCAAGCAGACAGTAAAATCGTGGTTGAGGCCAATGAAACAGGTAAAACATTAGCTGATTTGCAACCTAAGTCTGATCAACCACAGGAAAAAGTTGGATTCTTTAAGCGAATTGTGAATCGTTTCCGCCCAGATAATTTACTCAATACGGACAAAATTCCACGTATTTCTGCAGATGTGACGGGTGCACCTGCGATTTTGGCACTGAATATCAAAGCCAAGCTATCTAGCTTCACTCAAGAATCCTTTGAAGATTTTAATGTTGCCTTACCGCAACTGCGTGCTTTGACCAATCAGGCAGCGCAAGCAGTAGGTTATTACAATGCCACTTATACCTTTGTAAAAGAAAGTGAAAGCAAAGTAAAAGTCATTGTGGTGCCGAATGAACCGGTAAAGATTAAAGAACAAAATATTGAATTTACTGGTGCAGGTGCTAATACACCGCAATTCCAAGTGATTCGATTAATTCCAGAACAAGATGTCGGTGATATTTTTAATCACGGTTCATATGAAGCAACCAAAACTAAAATTACCACGGTGGCTTCGGACAATGGTTATTTCGATGCTTTTTGGCGATTGCATGATGTCAAAATTAGTCAGCCTGAAAAAACAGCTGAGATTAATTTAAATTATGAAACAGGTGAGCGTTATAAATTAAAGCAAGTTGAGTATCGGATGAGTGATCCAAGCAAGCCGTTGCCACTCACTCAGAAGGTTTTAGATAGTTTGGCACCATGGAAAGAAGGTGATGATTATGCCTTCTGGCGTGTCAATGCATTGGCGAACAACTTAACCAACTCGCGTTATTTTAACTATACCTTGGTTGATACGATCAAGCCAGATGCCATTCAACCGCCTCTTGATTTACCACCTGACTTGCAAGCTTTAGTTGATCAGCAACGTGTGCAAGAATCACAATTGATGAGCAGTCAACAAAAAGCAGATATTGCGCGTGCAAAAATTACCTCTGCGCAAGAAGTGACGCAGGATGTCGTGGATGAATCGCAATTTTCAGGTGCTGAACCTGCACAACCTTATGCTTTGGCTCGTTCAATGCCAATGCCCCCTGCACATGATGATGACGATGAAGAACGTCAAAAACTAGAAGAGCAAGCACGGGTAGAACGCAAAATTCCTGTTGTGGTGACGCTGAATGCCGATCGTTTAAATAGTCTTGAAACAGGTATTGGTTATGGTACAGATACGGGTGCACGTATTCGTACTCAGTACCGCCGTGCCATCGTCAATAAATATGGGCATTCTTTCGATGCCAACGTTGAGGTTTCAGAAATCCGTCAATCGATTGATGGTCGTTATAGCATTCCGTATAAACATCCATTAAATGACTACTTTAACCTTGTGGGCGGTTATGAACGTGAAACCCGTGACGATATTGGTCCAGATGTCAACTTATTGGTTGAATCAGCGGTACTGGGTGGTGAGCGTGTAATTAAGAATCCATTGGGTGATTGGCAACATACTTTTGGTTTACGTTATCGTTTAGACCGCCTCACCAAAAAAGGTGATGTCAATGTTGATGAATTACCTGATGCTTTTAAAGTTTCAGGAATTGATTCTGAGCAAGAATCTTTGCTATTGGGTTATGAAGCATCAAAAACCAATACCAATACCCGTTTAAATCCAACCCGTGGATTTAAACAGACTTATAAAGTCGAATTGGGGACTGAATCTTTACTCTCCGATGCCAATATGGCAATTGTAAGTGCAGGTTGGCGCTTCATCTATTCCTTGGGTGAAAATGACAATCATCAATTTGTCGGTCGTGGCGATGCAAGTTATATTTTCACCGATGACTTTAATAAAGTTCCTTATAACTTGCGCTTCTTTACTGGTGGTGATCAGTCTTTGCGTGGTTTCGACTATAAGAGCTTATCACCTGAAGAAAATGGCTATAAGATAGGTGGTCAAGCCTTAGGTGTTGGCTCCTTAGAATATAATTATCAATTTAAAGATGGCTGGCGTGCTGCTGTGTTCTCGGACTTTGGTAACGCTTATGACAAACAATTTAGCAACCCAACCGAATATAGTGTGGGTGTGGGCATCCGCTGGAGATCGCCAATTGGACCAATTCGATTAGATATCGCATCGGGTATTTCTAATGATAACAATCCAATTCGATTGCATTTCTTTATTGGTCCACAGCTTTAAAACTTTTTAGCCCTGTGTTTGATCAGGGCAAACAATCTCGGGTTGATTATGACGGAAGTAGAACAGCAACTTACCCCTCCAACAAAACCAAGACCACCGCGGCGCATTGCTCGAAATGTTGTGCTGATTGTGCTGATCATTCTTTTATTATTGGTCAGCTCTTTGGTTGTGATGATGTCAACGGATAAGGGGAGCCGTTTTCTATTAGACCGTGTACTTCAAAGCCAGAAAACCATTAAATACGAATATGAAAGCGGTAATCTGCTTTCAGGCATTATCTTAAAAAATGTGTTGGTACGACTGGAAGGAATTGACGTTTCTTTAGACCGTGCCGATGTGTCTTTAGGGTGGAGAGCGATTCTTAAGAAAGAAGTGCATCTTAGCCACGCCGATGTTCGTAATCTAAAAATTCTTGATAAGAAACCACCATCAGGTAAACCGTTTGGATTTGATCCAATCAAACTTCCTTTTGTATTGCGTGTTGATGAAGCCAGCCTAGACCATTTGCAACTTCAAACCACAACATCTAAAGTCGATTTTAGCGATATTTATTTAAAAGATGCTTTATGGTCAGAAACCAAATTAAAGTTCGAAGACTCTCGCATGAAGATGGAGTATTTGGCCGTCCAAAATGCAACGGGAGAAATGGACTTTAGTGGAAAATATCCAATCAATGCCAAAGCAGACCTGATTATTCCATCACTCAAAAGCCTAGATATTGATGTCATTAAAGTTGCTGCCAGAGGTTCTTTAGATACCTTAAAAGTAGGGGTTGCAACACGTACCCCAGACCTGCTCACAGGTTGGGCGGTCGTCCATCCAGTTCGTGATCATGTACCGATGAATGGTGAGTTGTTCTTTAAAAACTATCATTTGCCATTACTCAAAGATCAAAAGCTGTTTGCTAAGGACGGTATTGCGAAATTTAATGGGGATATCCAAAAACTGATTTTAAGGTTGGATACAGATCTAAAAGGCGAGCAAGTGCCGGAGGGTCAATATACAGCACAGATGGATACTGATTTAACTCACCAATTGAATATCCGTGAGTTTAATGGCCAGTTGATGGGTGGTGTGGTCAGCTTACTGGGTTTTGTAAACTGGCATGATCATGTGTCTTGGGATGTTAAAGGTCGCTTAGAGCGCTTAGACCCGAAAGACAAAACCGTACCGCAAATTGCACAAGATTTCTTGCCACCAAATTTGGATGCGAATTTAAGTTCTATAGGTTCAATGGAAAAAGGTTTGGTGCTGAACGCACAACTTGCATTTGATAAATTTGAAACTTGGGCGGTTAAGCTAGACCAAGCGGAAGAAAAAGATAATAAAGCACAACCAATGTTACTGGATGTTTCATGGAAAGGGATTGACCGTGCCATGCCATATATTGGCTGGCTCAGTAGTGAAGAAGGTCATACTAACCTGACCTTAAAAGAAGGCCAGCAAGACATCTATCTCACAACAACGATTCGTCCTCATGAACAAGCTTTGTTACCAACAGGAAAATATGATGCGCGTTTAGATGTAAAAGGCGATCTATTAGATGTGGAAAGCTTCCGTTATGAGGCGGAAAAAGGCAGCTTGTCGGGACAGGCCAAAGTTAAGCTGCCTACCGAAAAGCAACAGCTTTCATGGCAAGCTCAGCTTAAAGCTCAGGATTTTAATCCGCAAACAGTTGCCGCTGCTGCACCGATTAACTTATTAAATGGTGCAATAAAAGCCACTGGCTTTGCCAAGCCGAATCAACAAATTATTCAGCTTGAACAGATTGATTTAACAGGGCAATTGCCACAAGACAATAAAACAGAAACCATTGCCCTCAAAGGGAAAAGTACGGCTGCCTTGATTTTTAATGACGAAAAAGCAGGTGGTGGATTTAAGAGTTTTGCAGTCAATTATGATGGCTCTTTAAATGCATTAAACCAAGGTAACGGCGTATTAAAAATCAAGGTTGCAGGGACACCTGATTACATCAAGATCAATGAACTTAATCATGATGGTGTGGCAGGCAAAATCTTTGCAACGGGTGCAGTCAATCTCAAAGATAAATTAGGTTGGGATATTGATGCCTCGCTAGTACGTTTTAAACCACAATATTTTGTATCAAGCGTCAAAGGTGAAGTTTCTGGGCGAGTTAAAACACTTGGTGTTTGGTCCGATAAACTGAAACGTATTGATATCCGTCAGCTCAATCTTGCAGGCTTCCTGAATAATAAACCGATTCGTGGTCGTGGTAATCTGAGTTTATTGCTTGATTCGAATCAACAAGGTTTCTTGCCACAACAATTCGAAGCCAATGACTTATTTTTTGCCTATGCACAGAACCAGTTGCAAGCCACAGGCAATGCGCAAAACTTACGCATTAAGTTGAATGCGCCTGCTTTATATGAGCTTTACCCGGGCTTACGTGGTCGTGCATACGGTAGCTTAAATGTACAGTCGCAGCCACGCTTAAAAGCAACCGCAAATATGATGGTTGATAACTTTGCTTTTAATGATCTGGTGACGATTCGTTCATTAAAAGTGCAAGGTGAATTACCGACTTCTGAAACCACACCTACTCAGCTGACTGCAACTTTAGATCGTTTGCGTAATGGCAATCGTGAAATTGAACAAGCGACAGTAAACTTGGCAGGAACACGCAAGGCACATGTGTTGAAGGTGGAGAGCAAAAACCGTCAATCGAATTTCTATCTGCAACTTGCGGGTGGTTTTAATCCGAAGAACGACTGGTTAGGCCAATTGCAAAAAGGTAACTTTACTTCGCGTAATATCAGTTTGGTACAAAACCAAAGTGCGCCGATTATCTATACCACGGCGCAACAGGAATTGTATGTTGGTCAACATTGCTGGCAGAGTTCGAGCAGTCAGTTATGTCTGGATCAACCTGCACGCCTTAGCAAAGCCAAAGGTAGCTTCTCCTTTATTACCAAAAATCTGGATTTAAAAGACTTTACTGCATTTATGCCTGAAGGTTTGGCGGTTACAGGTCAACTCAATGGCTATGCCAAAGCGTCTTGGGCTCAGGGTAGTCATCCAAAACTAGATGCTCGTTTAGTCACTCAGAAAGGTGAAATCGGATTGGCGGCGGATGATCCACAAGATCCTGCGACAACGGTCACTTATGATGAGTTGAGTCTGATTGCAAAAAGTATCAGCGAAGGTTTGTTATTACGTGTCGATATGAAGACACCAGATATTGGTACAGGTTATGCTAATGTAATTGTTAATCCGTACCAAGCCAATATGCCAATGCGTGGTGAAGTTGCATTTAATGATGTGCAGTTGAAAGTCTTTAAGCCGTTTATTAAAGACGTACGTTCAATGTCAGGGACTTTGGCTTTGGCTGGTAAAATGAATGGGACCTTGACTCAACCTGAGTTTGTCGGTGAGATGCGCTTGAAAAATGGCGCAATTTCGATGATCTCGCTGCCTGTGAATTTAAGCAATATCCAGCTTTATTCCTCAATACGCCAGCAATCTGCCAGTATTGATGGCGCATTCAATAGTGGTCAGGGTGTTGGGCGTTTGAAGGGTAATTTTGATTGGAAGAATGACCCACATTTAAATCTGACCCTGAAAGGCGACAACTTATTGGTACGCCAAGCACCGATGATCACGGCGATTGTAGAACCTGATTTAAGCTTGGATGTTTATCCTTTTGATCAGAGATTAAGCCTGAAAGGGAAAGTTGATGTGCCACGTGCACGTATTTCGATGCCAGAAAGTTCTGCGACGGTAGTGAATCTGTCACCAGATGTACGTGTGGTTCAACAAGGCCAAGACTTGCTGGCGACTTTAAAAGCGGCTAAACCGTGGGATATCCGTGCCGATATGACTGTGACTTTAGGCAACCAAGTTATTTTCCAAGGTTTTGAAAGTACCATTCCATTGGTCGGTCGTTTGCACTTATCGCAACGTGGTTTAGAAACTGCAATGCGTGCCAATGGTGCGATTGGTGTCAGTCAAAAAGTGAAGATTGAAGCCTATGGTCAAAGTCTTGATTTGAATCGAGCGATTGCACGTTTCAATGGACCATTGGCCAACCCGACGTTGGATATTGATGCCAATAAACCGGTTCAAGGTAGTATGGTCGGCGTGCGTGTCACAGGTACAGCCACTGTGCCGAATATTCAGATTTATAACGATGCAGGTTTGTCTGAGCAAGAAGCCTTGAATGCCTTACTCACAGGTCGTATTAATGAAGGTAACAGTGGTTTAAGTAATACTGAAGGCTTTAAGTCTGACGTAAATAACACCATTGCTGCTGCGGGTATCAGTATGGGCTTAGGCGGTACGCGTGCCTTGACCAACCAGATTGGTCGTACCTTTGGTTTGAGTGGTTTGGCGTTGGATGCACAGGGTACAGGTGATGATACGCAGGTGAGTCTGACAGGCTATATTACGCCTGATCTGTTTATTCGTTATGGTATTGGTGTATTTACCCCAGTGAATAAGTTGACCTTGCGTTATCAGATGAACCGTCGTTTATATCTGGAAGCGAGTCAGTCCTTAGAACGTGCGATTGACGTATTCTACAACTGGCGATTCTAACTATACTTTAAGCTTGGTTTAGAATCAGAAAGAGGAATTATTTCGATGAAATAGTTCCTCTTTTTTATGGTTGTAACACTACTTGAACCTCCCAAAAAAGCATCCACATAAAAATTAATGAGGACAGATGTGTTAATGGTCTGAGCGAATTTTTAAACAGATTTCATAGCGGATGGTTTTAGAAAACAAGAATTGTGATAGAATTAATATAAACTATTGAAAATAAACGATTTTATGACATTTTTTGGAGGAAATAAATGAAATCTGTCACTTTTGGTCAGCTTTGGGCAGTGCTTGGCTTAGTGCTCCTCAGTTCGACACTCCAAGTCAATGCCAAGGAATATTATAAGTGGGTCGATGCCAAAGGCGTCACCACTTATTCAGCAACGCCCCAACCTGTACAAAGACAAGAACCTCAGCTCGATCCAATCAAAAAGAATAGTGCTACCACAGTACAACAGCCGACTGCTCAAACTGGAACGGCACCGAAAGAGCCAAAAATCACAACAGTAACTGCAACTACAGCAACAACACCAACTAAACCTGTAACGACGACCACAACAGCCACAGGCAATCTTACTGCGACAAGTGACGTGCTTATCGCCGTCAAAAACTGTAATGGAGTTAGATGCTGGGATATGAAAGGCAAGTCATATAATCTAGTTGCAGGAACGACATACCTCTCTGCCAATGGAGGAAAATGTCAAAAGTTAGGCAATAACATGCGCTGTAGCAAATGATTTGTATGTTTTTATTACGGAAAGCAAGCTTTTAGCTGCTTCCTTTTTGCAAAATAAACAAGTTTCAGTATGATGGTGGGCATCAAATTAGCCGCAGTATGATGATGAAAAAAGTTTTGTTTATTGCAATAGGTTTAGTTTTGGCTGGTTGTGCTGAGAAAAAGCCGTTAACCCCTGAAGAACAATGGCATGGCTATTGTGTCAGTGTGGGTAACGCTGCACGTTCGATTACACTAGATCGTCAAAATGGAATTGAGCAAAAACAAGCAACGGAATATGCGGCAAAGATTGAAGATGAGACCACACGTAAGTTTATCTTTAAAATTTTGGACACAGTTTATGCACTTCCTGCCGATCAACTGAAAAAAGATCCAGAAGCATTACGTGAGAATTTAAAGAAACAGTTTATGGAAGAATGCTTGGTTACCCCACATGACAAGCTGCCTAACTATAAACTTTTTTAATGTGTATATAAAAAAGACAACACCGTTTGTCTTTTTTTATGGATGTAATTTATTGTTTTATTAGACTTTAACCTAAGACCAAAGCGGTATTTCCAAGGGATGAACATTTCGCTATAAAATAATGGGCATCACGTAGAAATACGGTAGTTGCATTAACATTTAACGCGAAGTCTAGTAAAATTTTGCTGTCCACATTACTTGTAAAGCTTGTAGCAAGCTGGAACTTACAAGTAATTTTTTAAAAAAGAGGAATAACACTGTGCTAGAAGCTTACCGCCAACACGTTGAAGAACGTGCCGCACTCGGAGTCCCACCGAAGCCGCTTGATGATGCTCAAACTGCTGAACTCGTAGCCTTATTAAAAAATCCACCAGCAGGTGAAGAAGCTTATTTAGTAGATTTACTAGAAAATCGTGTTCCAGCAGGTGTTGACCAAGCTGCATATGTAAAAGCTGCTTTCTTAGCTGCTGTTGCAAAAGGCGAAGCAACCTCTCCACTCGTATCTAAAGAACGTGCAGTTTACTTACTAGGTACAATGCTTGGTGGTTATAACGTAGCACCACTTGTTGAACTTCTAGACAATGCTGAGCTTGCTGAATTAGCGGCTGAAGCGTTAAAGAAAACACTTCTTGTATTTGATGCATTCCATGATGTAGCTGACAAAGCAAAAGCAGGCAATGCTGCTGCTAAAGCAGTATTACAATCTTGGGCTGATGCAGAATGGTTCACAAGCCGTGCTGACGTTCCAGAAGAAATCAAAATCACTGTGTTCAAAGTAACAGGTGAGACCAATACGGATGACTTGTCTCCAGCTCAAGACGCTTGGAGCCGTCCAGACATCCCATTACATGCAAACGCAATGTTGAAAAACGAGCGTGACGGTATTAACCCTGAAAAACCAGGTGAAGTTGGTCCATTAAACCAAATCAAAGAATTGATCGCGAAAGGCAACCAAGTTGCTTACGTAGGTGACGTTGTTGGTACAGGTTCTTCTCGTAAATCTGCAACGAACTCTGTACTTTGGTTCTTCGGTGACGAACTTCCACACATTCCAAACAAAAAAGATGGTGGTGTGTGCTTAGGTTCTAAAATCGCGCCAATTTTCTTTAACACAATGGAAGATGCAGGTGCATTACCTGTAGAAATCGACGTTGCCAACATGAACATGGGGGACGAAGTTGTATTGAAAATTGATCACGCTGCTGCAAAAGTAACTGCATTTAAAGACGGTGCACAAATTGCAGAAGCTGAGCTTAAAACCCCTGTACTTTTAGACGAAGTACGTGCTGGTGGTCGTATTAACTTGATCATTGGTCGTGGTTTGACTGCGAAAGCGCGTGAAGAATTAGGTCTTGCACCTTCTACATTGTTCCGTACTCCAGTACAACCTGCTGACACTGGTAAAGGTTTCACCCAAGCACAGAAGATGGTTGGCCGTGCATGTGGTTTAGCAGAAGGTCAAGGTATCCGTCCGGGTACTTACTGTGAACCTAAAATGACGACTGTTGGTTCTCAAGATACAACAGGTCCGATGACGCGTGATGAGTTAAAAGACTTGGCATGCTTGGGCTTCTCAGCTGACTTAGTGATGCAGTCTTTCTGTCACACTGCTGCGTATCCAAAACCAGTTGACGTAACAACTCACCATACATTACCTGACTTCATCATGAACCGTGGTGGTGTATCTTTACGTCCAGGTGACGGTATTATCCACTCTTGGTTAAACCGTATGTTACTTCCAGATACTGTTGGTACTGGTGGTGACTCACACACACGTTTCCCAATTGGTATTTCATTCCCAGCGGGTTCTGGTCTTGTTGCGTTCGCAGCTGCAACTGGCGTTATGCCACTTGATATGCCTGAGTCTGTACTTGTTAAGTTCAAAGGTAAAATGCAGCCTGGTATCACTTTACGTGACCTTGTACATGCAATTCCTTACTACGCGATTCAAGCGGGTGACTTAACTGTAGAGAAGAAAGGTAAGAAAAACATCTTCTCGGGTCGTATCCTTGAGATTGACTTATCAGAAATGGAAAATGACTTGACTGTTGAGCAAGCATTCGAACTTTCTGATGCATCTGCTGAGCGTTCTGCTGCTGGCTGTTCAATCACACTTTCTGAAGAGAAAGTTGCTGAATATTTACGTTCTAACATCACCATGTTGAAGTGGATGATTGCTGAAGGTTATGGCGATGCGCGTACTATGGCGCGTCGTGCTGAAAACATGCAGAAGTGGTTAGATAACCCAAGCTTGTTAAAAGCTGATGCTGATGCAGAATACTTAAAAGTTTACGAAATCGATCTTGCTGACATCAAAGAACCAATTCTTTGCTGCCCGAACGATCCAGATGACGCGAAACTTCTTTCTGACGTTCAAGGCGACAAGATTGATGAAGTATTCATCGGTTCTTGTATGACCAACATCGGTCACTTCCGTGCAGCGGGTCAGTTACTTGACAAAGTACCTGGTGGTTCATTGTCTACTCGTTTATGGTTGGCTCCACCAACTCGTATGGACGAGCATCAATTGATGGAAGAAGGCTTGTATAACATCTATGGCCGTGCTGGTGCGCGTACAGAGATGCCAGGCTGTTCATTATGTATGGGTAACCAAGCACGTGTAGCACCGAACACAACATGTGTATCGACTTCTACACGTAACTTCCCGAACCGTTTAGGTCAAGGTGCAAACGTTTACTTGGCTTCTGCTGAGCTTGCATCTGTAGCTGCGGTTCTTGGTAAATTACCAAGCCCAGAAGAATATCAACAGTACGCGTCGCAAATCGACAGCGCTTCTGCTGACATCTACAAATACTTGAACTTTGACAAGATGAGCGAATATACAAAAGAAGCTGATCAAGTTGATACCAAGAAAATCCAAGCAGCTCAATTGACCTAATATGTTAGTGAGCTAAAAATAAGGGCTGAGTAATCAGCCCTTATTTTTTTGAAGCTTCAACTGATTGTTATATCAGATGCGACTTAAAAATTTAGGCAAAGCAAGTGTATTAAAAATGAAGATTTACTTTTCAGAATAATTTTAATCTGTATCTTTTCTTGAGTAATTTTAAATTTGCTTCTTTTTTATGCTAATTAAATCATCAATACATTTTAATTATTCATGAACAATAAACTTTCTTGTTTATGCCCAAGGGCAGTGCTTGTTGTACGGTAGCTTAAACATACAGGGTTTTATTCAATCATATAACAAGGAGCTAGATGATGAAGACTTTACCCAAAGCATATGTTAAGGCAGCAGGTATTGTATTTGCAGGATGTCTATTGGCAGCCTGTAATGACGATGATAAGAAAAAAATCAATTCTGAGATAAAACTGCAAACAACCACAGTGGCCTTAACCGCTTTAAGTCAGAGTCTTGTTTGGAAAAATGACCAATGTGATGTGGTATATCGAGATGCGATAGAACAAAATAATAAAGCATTAACGGCCTTGCAAGATTTGAGGGCGGTATTAACCACACAGCAGAATAATTTAGCCGCTTTTATAGATCAGCGTATGTTGCCTAAGCTCACTCAGTTTGGTTCAGAGGCCAATTTTATCCGTGAACGTTGTAACGCTCCAGATTATGATGGCACGGGCGTGAGTATGGAACGTCCTGCAATGCTGCGTGAAATGCTGAATGAATGGCAGGGAACGATTGATTTATTGATAAAACAGCTCAATAAACCGCCACAAATGAATGTATCAATTCAACCCGCACGTTTAACTAATGTAGAGGTTAATGCAAACACCGTTGCGGCATTCAAATTTAAAGACTGTTCAGATAGCTTTTGTCCTGAGTTGAGCGTGATTCCTGAGGGAAGTTATCAAATGGGTGGCACACTGGAAGAGCAGGAGCGAGAAGGCGTGCCAGCACAGGCAAGACCCTATGAACTTCCTCAACATCAAGTCAATGTTACACAACCATTTGCAATGGCATCTCATGAAACAACGGTCGCTCAATTTCAGCAATTCCAGAAAGAAACAGGTTGGGAAGTGCAAGGATGTCGAAGTTGGGAGGTACGTGATGGTGAATACAATATGTGGTATCGCAAGGACTTAAACCCGAGCAATCCAGGATTTGCGCAAACGACTCAAGATCCCGTGGTTTGCGTACGCCGTGAAGATGGTCAGGCTTTTGCTGCATGGTTGTCTGAAAAAACAGGAAAAACCTACCGTTTGCCGACCGAGGCTGAATGGGAGT
Organism: Acinetobacter higginsii; assembly: GCF_000369525.1. Classification (GTDB taxonomy): domain Bacteria; phylum Pseudomonadota; class Gammaproteobacteria; order Pseudomonadales; family Moraxellaceae; genus Acinetobacter; species Acinetobacter higginsii. Next base: position 1,608,999 of record NZ_KB850072.1, on the reverse strand, counting down.
ATGCAGCACGGGCAGGGACCACTACTACATTCTATTGGGGTAATGCCCATGAGCGTGATCAAGCTTGCAAGTACGCCAATGTTTTAGATGTAAGCACGACAAGCACGGAAACCAATACAGCCACATGGCGGGCATTTAACTGTAATGATGGTTATGCATATACCGCACCTGTGGGCTCATTTTTACCGAATGCTTTTGGTTTATATGATGTACTCGCCAATGCACGTGAATGGGTAGATGATTGTTGGCATGCCAATTATCAAGGTGCACCTGCAACAGCAGTACGTTGGGGTGCAGAGAATAATGGTCTGTGTAATTTCCCTGTATTACGTGGTGGTGCATGGATTTATAACGTACATAATGTACGAACGGCTTATCGCAATGCCTATTATTCATCTCAAGCACGTTCAACCATGTGGGGTTTTCGGGTAGTGCGGGGAATTTAGCATTATAGATAAAGTTGATATTTAGAAAATCTAACAAGTTGTTTTGTTGACTTAATATTTTGATTTATCTAAAAATAAGGGTTGAGTAATCAGCCTTTATTTTTTGAGCAATTAAAATGAAAAACTTTAATGTGTTACAACAAGAATATTTAAAAATACTTTCTAAAGTAGACGAGTCTTTTTTTAATGTAGTGCATGAGTATAGTAAAGAAAAAGAGGGACTATCTGGTTTATTTCTTGCAAGTGAACCTGATCATTATTGGACAGCTAAAAATAGAATCATGATAGTTGGGGCTGAAACAAGGGGATGGAACATCAAGTTAGACCAAGTGTATGATTTAGAGCATTACATTTTTAAATCAATTGAAAAGAATAAGAACTTTTTCCAAAAAATGATGCTTGAAACCAGAACGAAAAAAATTACCTTTCACGATTTTACTCGGGCAGTTGCCGATAAATCTGGTTCAGAAGGATTAATTTACTGCAACTTATTTTGTTTTGCTTGGAAAGAAAAAAGCCCAATAAAATCAAAATATTTTGATCAAATTAAAAATATTTCATTTGATCTGTTAAAGGCACAAATTGATTACTTTGAACCGAGTGTGATCATATTTGCGAATGGTAGTCAGAATACTATTTATAGAAGAGAGTTATTTGATCCAAAATTCTATTCAGAAGGCAAAGATTACAGTGAAGAAAGCATAGATAAAAACCAACTTTATAAATTTATTTATGATGGCAAATACTTATGTTACAGAATCCAACATCCTTCAACAATTAGAGGAAAAAGAGCAGCCTTTTCTGCAAGGAAGAAGTTATTGGCATTACTTCCTGAATTATAAAATAGTAATAAAAATATTTTTTAGTTAGAAAGGCACTTCAAGTGGATTGAAGTGCCTACTTAAATTAAATCACCAATAACCCAACACTTTCCACCAAAGTCCGCCAATCACTACAAAGATGATGATATTGACGATACTCATAACAAAGCCAGCTTTCCACCATTCACCCAGCGTGGTGTAACCTGAACCGAATACCACAGGCGATGTACCCGTTGCATAATGGGTTAAGGTCATCATGATACTCGAAGCTGCTGCCATCATTAAGGCAAATAACATCGGTGGTGCACCCAGCGCCAGTCCAGCCGTATAGAAGGCCGCAAACATGGCAGTGATATGGGCCGTGGTACTGGCAAACATATAATGTGCATACAGATAGGCGAGCATCAATAACAAACAGGCAGGCATCCAGCTTAAACCTAAATGACCAATCCCTGTTTCTAATACCCCTGAGAACCACGTGATTAAACCGAGCTTATTTAAATAAGTTGCCATCATCACCAAGGCCGCAAACCAAGTGATGGTATCCCACGCGCTTTTTTGCGTCAGGATATCTTCCCAAGTCAGTACCCCAGTGATGAGTAGTAAGCCCAAACCAATAAAGGCAGTGGTCGTCGGATCAACCGCCCAAGCTGAACCGAAAATCATGGCAGGGATGCCTGCCCATAACAGTAGTAAAATCCCAAATACGCCAAGCATAATGATTTCATTTTTGCTGACTGGGCCCATTTCTTTTAACTTGGTTTTGGCAAACTGAGCTGCATTGGGAGTTTCTTTGACTTCAGGTGGATACATCCAGTACATAATCAGCGGCATGATGATCAAGGCAATTAAACCCGGTAATAACATTGCTAATGCCCATTTACTCCAGCTTAAGGAAATTTCACTATTGGTTGCTTTCGCTACCAGATCGACCACCAACGGGTTAGGGGCGGTTGCGGTAATAAACATGGCAGAAGTAATCGGATTGGCTTGGTAGTTCACCAAAGCTAAGTATTTCCCCATACGACCTTCGGTGCCTTTGGCTGGGTCAGAGTCATAACTGGTAGAAATTGCACGTACAATCGGGTGAATAATCCCACCACCACGTGCAGTATTACTTGGGGTAACTGGTGCAAGAATCAGTTCAGAAAGTACCATGCTATAACCGATACCAATGGTTTTCTTGCCCCAAACCGCGATAAATAAATAGCCTAAGCGTGCACCGAGTCCCGTTTTCTGCAAACCTTTAGAGATCATGATCGAAATACCAATCAACCAGATCAGTGGGTTGGCAAAACTGCTGAGTGCATCTTGAATGGCGCCACTTGGACTATCGTTGGTAACACCTGTCACGGCGACTAAGGTAATGGCAATAATCGCAATCGCACCAATCGGCATGGCTTTACCAATAATGGCAGCAATCACACCGACAAACATCGCTAGTAAATGCCATGCATCAGGATCAACGCCTGTAGGCACAGGAATCACGAACCAGATCAATAATGCAATAAATAAAGAGATCAGCGTCGGGAGAGCTTTAAATCCCATGTAAATTCCCCTTGTTGTTACGGGTTTAATAAAATTTATAGTTCTTTATGAATGAATCGTTAAAGAAAATAACCACTAAGCTTTTATTATCGTTGACGCGAGCGCCAAACTGCAAAGAAAATTTTGTTGAAACCGCGTTATATAGGGCAATGAGTTGGCGAATGATTTTGTTTAATTCGAGAAAAATAGGGCATTCACTTAAAATCTCTTATTAAATATGAAAGCATCATGCTACATTTTCAGCTTGCTTGATCAAACAATAAGTATGGTATGACTCAATTTTCATGGCAGCAATTAAGACGCTTTGTTTATGACAATTTGCACAATGATGACTATAAAAGTACGGTAAGTACCTGCGTAAACTATCTATTGATTGCTTTGATTATTGGCAACGTTGCTGCAGTTCTGTTGGAGTCCGTCAACGAATTTTATCAACTGTATAAGCCTTATTTCGATATCTTTGAAAATCTCTCGATCATGATTTTTAGTGGCGAATACCTGCTTAGGCTCTGGAGTATTGTTGAGGAGGAGCCACAAGAGGCTGCGTGGAAACAACGGATTCGCTGGATGAAAAGTGGTGGGGCAATTATCGATCTATTGGCGATTTTGCCTGCTTATCTCAATTTCATTGTTCCGATTGATTTGCGTTTCTTACGGGTCTTACGCTTGGTTCGTCTACTCAAGCTAACCCGTTATTTTGTTTCCCTGCAAATTCTATTGCGCGTGATTCAGCGCGAAAAAGGCTCATTTCAAGCGGTCATTTTTATCTTGGTGATTATGATCGTGATGACGGCATCTGCGATTTATGTAGTTGAAAACAAAGCTCAGCCTGAGGCGTTTAGTTCAATACCGCAATCGATGTGGTGGGCAGTAGTTACCTTAACCACTGTCGGTTATGGCGATGTGACTCCTGTGACTAACTTAGGGCGGATACTCGGTGCATTCATTACCATTCTTGGCGTCGGTATTGCCGCTTTACCTGCGGGTATTTTGGCTTCTGGTCTTGCCAATGAACTAAATATGCGTAATCAGCGACTGGAACAGGAGTTTAGAGAGGTACTCCAGGCCAAAGGTTTGGACCTGCTGCATGATCAAGTGGAAATTGAACGGATTCGTAAAAAAGTCGGTTTACCCAAAGAGCAGACCCATGAAATTATTATGCAACTGGTCAGAGAAAAGTTGCTAGAAGATCAGGAGCAGGAAAAGAAACTATGCCGTTACTGCCCACACTGTGGTGAAAAGCTTCCTGAATAATTTGAAATTTATTATAAAAATGTAGCCTAAGGCTTCAGTATAAGTTGGTAATGCTTAGCTATTTATTCGGACGAGGCGACACTCGATTTGGCTCTAAAGCTCGGTAATACTGAGACTTAGGGCTTTTTTATTAAAAATTAAAAGTTCAGTTCATTAAGCGTTACTTCACGCAGATATTATTTCATTTAAAAAAGTTAACAATAATCTTTATCATTTGTGATAGTTTCTTGTTAAATGTTTTGTAATTTTTAAGTTTCTTTTAAGTTTAAGCATCCTATGAAGTTCTCCCAACATGATTAAGCGGCGTTATCTAATTTTATTATTGCTTCCACTGGCATTGATTTCCTTATTTGTCGGTGTAGGCGAGATGAGTCTTGCTGGTTTGTGGGCAGGCAATCCACAGGACTGGCAATTGTTCTGGACCAGTCGTTTGCCGCGACTTATGGCAATTGTTGTGGCTGGCGCGGGCCTGAGCGTCTGCGGTTTGATTATGCAATCACTCAGTCGCAACCGTTTCGTTTCTCCAACCACCGCAGGTTTATATGACTGTGCCCGTTTAGGTGTACTGGTTTCGATTATCTTGCTACCGAGTGCTTCAATTTTTGTAAATACAGGTTTTGCCATAACTGTGACACTGATCGGGGCAATGGCCTTTATGAGCATCCTGGCAACCCTCAAGCATCGAGATACCGTCTTTGTTCCTCTGGTGGGGATGATTTTTGGCAGTATTATCTCAGCCTTTACCACCTTTATCGCCTTGCAAATGGATCTATTGCAGAACTTGGCAGGCTGGTTACAAGGTGACTTTTCCACCATTTTAAATGGTCAATATGAACTGATCTATCTTAGCGTTCCTGTCTTGATTCTGATTTATATCTTTGCCAATCGTTTTGTCTTGGCAGGCTTGGGACAGGATTTTGCCACCAATCTTGGACTGAATTATAAACAGACCTTATTTCTGGGTTTGTTACTGGTCTCGGTGATTACCGGTGTGGTGATTGTGACCGTGGGTGCGATTCCGTTTCTTGGGCTGATCGTACCGAATTTGGTCAGCTTATATCTAGGTGACAATATCCGCCGAACCTTATCACATACGGCGCTCCTCGGTGTTTTGCTGGTTCTGCTCTGTGATGTTTTTGGTAGGGTAGTGATCTATCCCTATGAGGTGTCGGTGAGCCTGATTATGGGCATCGTTGGTAGTGTGATTTTCCTGTGGTTATTGCTCAGGAGATACCGCTATGCCACATAAAACCAAGCTCATTGTTTTAGCCTTTTTAACTATCCTCAGCATTGCCTTGTATTTGGGTTGGGGCTTAGGTGTGACATGGCAATATGCACTCGGTCTGCGTTTAAAAACTGTTGCTGCAATCATTGTCGCTGGCGTTGCCGTAGGGGTGTCGACCTTGGTATTTCATACCATTGTCAATAATCGGGTCGTGACACCGCAGGCATTAGGATTGGATAAATTATATGAACTATCCAAGACCAAGATTATTTATTTCTTTGGTGCCAGCACCTTGCTGTCATTTAACTTTGTCTTGGATTATTTGATCAGCTTGGTGTTAATGCTGAGCTTTGCCTTATTGTTGTATCGCTTTATTTTCAAGAAAGTTGCACAGCAAAATATTTACTTCCTGTTGTTGGTCGGGCTGATCTGTTCGACTTTATTCGACAACATGACCACTTTCTTTCAAGTCTTGCTCGATCCTGATGAATTTCAGATTGCAGCCTATGCCGGTTTTGCCAGTTTTAATGTGGTGAAAATGGAAACTGTTGGACTGTCTTTACTGACCATTGTGCCGATTCTATTTTACAGCTTAAAGCATTATCACAAGTTGGATGTGATGGCGTTGGGACGTGATCATGCTCTGAATTTGGGTCTGGATTATGACAAGACCAGCCGCTCGCTATTGATTCTGGTGGTATTGGCGTTGGCTTCTGCGACAGCCTTGGCAGGCCCGATGATGTTCCTTGGTTTGCTGGTCCTCAACATTACCCTTGAGCTGTTCAAGACCCATCAACATCACATCTTATTAGTCGGCATTATTTTGGTCAGCATCCTGTGTCTGATGATTGGGCAATTCATCGTATTACATCTATTGAATCTTAAAACCACGCTCAGTGTGATCATTAATTTTGTCGGTGGAATTTATTTCTTCTGGATATTACTGAAGGAAAATAAAAAATGGCAATAGAGCTAAAGAATTTAAGCAAAAGCTATCAGCAACAGCAGGTGGTACAAGAGCTTTCACTCAGTATTGCCAAAGGTCAGTTTACGGCTTTTATTGGCCCGAATGGCGCGGGAAAAAGTACCGTGCTTTCGATTATGAGCCGTCTAATCGAGGCTGATCAAGGACAAGTTTTGCTGGATGGACAGGATCTACGCCAAATGAAAAGTGCCGAGATTGCAAAAAAACTGGCCATCTTAAAACAGTCCAACCACACCGAGTTACGACTGAGTATTGAAGATTTGGTGGCATTTGGTCGCTTTCCCTATTCACAAGGACGCTTAACCGCAGAAGATCGTGAGGTGATTAACCGTTCCATTGCTTATATGGATTTAGAAGCATTACGCCATCGCCAACTGAGTGAGCTGTCAGGTGGTCAACGTCAGCGCGCTTATATCGCCATGATTCTGGCACAAGACACTGATTATATTTTGCTGGACGAACCTTTGAATAATCTGGATATGAAGCACTCTTCACAGATTATGAAGGTGTTAAAAGATCTGGCTGAAAATCATGGCAAATCCATCATTGTGGTAATTCATGACATCAATTTTGCCTCGGTCTATGCCGATCACATCATTGCCATGAAAGAAGGGCAACTGGTCTACCAAGGTCATCCACAGCAGATGATGGATGAACGTATTCTCAATGATATTTTTGATTTTCATATCCCGATTCAACAGGTTCAACAGCACAAATTAGGTTTGTATTTTATTAGTTAGGAGTTCGTTATGCTTTTCAAAAAAACATTGCCAGTCATGATGCTGAGTGTGGTCTTGGCTGCATGTGGTAATTCCGAAGCACCTTCTGCAAAACAGGATGTAAATGCTACTGCGACACAGGATAGTTTGAGCTTTAGCAGCAAGGCTGGTCAGATCACGATTCCTGCAAACTTGTCTCGTATTGCGGTACTGGATACCAATGCCCTAAATACCATTCATGCCTTGGGTGCGAGTGATAAAGTGGTGGCCTTACCCAAAGGCACGCCCTTACCGAAAGTACTGCAAGATTTTAATGATGGGAAGTATCTGGATATTGGAACAGCCAAAGAGCCCAATCTGGAAAAAATTGCAGCCAGTCAGCCTGAACTGATTCTCATGAGTGGCCGTATGGAAAATTTGATGGACCAGATTAAACAGATTGCGCCAACTTATTTTGTTGATGTGGATTACAACGATCAGTTTAATTCCTTTAAACAGCAAACCCTAAATATCGCTGAAATGGTGGGTAAAAAGCCAGAAGCAGAGCAACAGTTGCAAACTTTAGAAAAAGACATTAACGCATTAAAAACCAAGACTAAGGGTAAAACAGCATTAGTAATCTTGGTCAATAACAGCAAAATTGCAGCGTATGGTCCAGGCTCACGTTTCGGTAATATCCATGATCTATATGGTTTTACTCCTGCAGATCCTTCAATCAAAGTGGGCTTGCATGGTATGGCGGTGTCGCATGAATTTATCGCTCAGAAAAATCCAGATTATCTATTCGTGATTGACCGCGGTGCTGCAATTACTGAAAATCAGCAAGGTGCAAAACAAGTGTTGAATAATAAGATTATCAACCAAACTAAAGCCGCGCAAAATGGCAATATTGTTTATCTAGATTCAAGTAACTGGTATTTAATGAACAATGGTTTGGATGGCATGAAGGCGATGCTGAAAGAAGTGGCAGATGCCGTGAAATAAAAATTTAATCTGCTAATTTTATAACAAAAACCCGAAGGACTTCCTTTGGGTTTTTTATATGATGGGATTTAATAAATCACTACTTTTATAACATCATGCGTATTTCTTTATTGTATTTGGGTACGGCGATTTTAGCCATTTTGCTGCTGATTTCCGGAATTCAGCCTTTTGATCGAACCACGTGGTGGCTTGAAGTGATACCTGTATTGATTGTGGTCCCGTTATTATTTGCGACTTATAAAGCTTTTCCACTCACTCCTCTATTATATGGACTGATTTTCTTGCATGCCATTGTGCTGATTGTGGGCGGGGCATATAGCTATGCGCGTGTGCCGTTGGGTTTTGAAATGGCACAATGGTTTGGTTTAGAACGTAATCCTTATGACAAAATTGGACATTTTATGCAGGGCTTTGTCCCTGCCATAGCTGCGCGTGAAATCCTGATGCGCAACCATATTTTAAGCAAAGGCAAAATGCTCAGTTTCATTGTGATCTGTATTGTATTGGCCATCAGTGCCAGCTATGAATTGATTGAATGGGCGGCTGCATTGTCTTTGGGGCAAGGGGCAGAAGAGTTTTTGGGGACACAAGGGGATGAGTGGGATACACAGTCAGATATGTTTTTTGCCTTGATTGGGTCGATCACAGCCTTATTGTTATTCTCTCGATGGCATGATCGACAAATAGCAGAGTTAATGTCGTAATTTTTACAGTAATGAATCTGCTATTAAGACACGGCAGATTCATTTTTTTGTGAATATTTGGCGTACGCTAGCGCAATCAATAGAATCGCTAGACCGCCTAAACTTAATACAAAACCTACCCAAATTGGCGCTAACCAACCCATATTATGACTGAGGACCCAGCCTCCTAAGAATGCACCGAGCGCATTGGCCAAGTTGAAAGCTGAATGATTCAGTGAGGCCGCTAAAGTTTGCGCATCACCTGCAATATCCATTAGATGGGTTTGTAAAGCACCGCCTAGACCGATTACGGTAAAGCCGATCAAGAATAGGGCTGCAATTGCTGTATAAAGATTGGACATCATAAAACTGGCGGCAACAAATGCCAGTGCCGAACTGATCAAGATGCCAATAATGGTTTTAAATAGATTTTTATCTGCCAACCAGCCAGCAACCAGACCACCAATCACCATACCCACACCCCAAATTGCAAGGGCCACAGGCACCACACGAATATCGGCATGGGTATATTCGGTTAGAATTGGTGAGACATAACTATACACCGAGAACATGCCACCAAAGCCAATTGCACCAACGGCAAGGGTGAGCCACATATTGATATTCTTTAAACCCGCCAACTCTGCTTTGATACTGGCCGTTTTCTGCAATGGAATATTGGGAACAAATAGACTGACACCAATCAGGGTAATAAACGCAATCACCGCAGAAAACTCAAAACCTGATTTCCAGCCAAATTGCTGACCCAACCATGTGGCAATCGGCACGCCAATGACATTGGCAATGGTGAGTCCCATCATCACTTGTGCAATCGCTGTGGCACGGCGTTGTTTGCCTGCCAGTTCAGCCGCAACCAATGCTGCTACACCAAAATAAGCACCGTGTGGAAATCCTGCAATAAAGCGAGACAGTAACATGGCTTCAGGTGTAGTGGCAAAAGCGGTTGCTGCATTGGCCAAGCCATAAAAAAGCATCAAGCTAAGCAATAGTGTCTTACGGGGTACTTTTGCGCCTAAGATCGCAATAATCGGTGCACCCACCATGACACCGAGTGCATAGGCGCTGATGAAATAGCCTGCATGTGGCACACTAACGTTTAAATCGGTAGCGATTTCCTGAATCAATCCCATTGCCACAAATTCAGTAGTACCAATACAGAAACTACCCACTGCAAGGGAGAAAATAACCAGAAATAAGGAATAGTTGGGTGAGGGAGATGAGTGCAAGGGAGAGCTTGACGAGGACATAATATCTCGAGTCTAAAAGTACCGCCGTATTATATTCGACTCGCTTTGGGAAAGGTGAAATAGAACACAATTTTTATCTCAATTGGTTTGGGGGCGATACTATATAAAAACACAATAATTGAATGATAATTATTTTCATTTATGTATAATGCAAAGCAGACATTTTTTAGCTGAGCTTTTATAAAGGGTGGGAAAAGAGTGAAAAAATTATTAATTAGTCCATTGTTGCTTGTTTCAGTTTATAGCTTTGCTCATGAGCCCTATGTTGCGCCGCTTGCATATACAACGGAACAAACCCAAGTCGCAATTATCTCGGGTTATGCAGAAGAAGCTTTACAAAGTGAATATGCATTAAAAGATGCGAAGTTTGAGATTACTGCACCGAATAAAACTAAAACCACGATTGAGCCAGATTCTAAGCTCAGTTCGGCAACTGTATTTGACTTGAAATTGCCTGAAGCAGGAACTTATACGGTCAAAACCAGTGCCAGTTATCCATTGAAATATGTACAAGATCAAAAAGAATGGAAAATGTTCTTTGATATGCCAGCAGACAAAGCACCTGTCAGAGCTGAGCGTGATTTTGTCATTCCTTCAGATTTAAAAGCGAAAAAATTTACACCTGTTGAAATTACCCGTGAATGGACATTTTTGACTTATGTGTCTAAAGAGAAGAATACGCCAGTGCAAGTAAGCACAGCACCGATTCAAGTTGAATTTTTAACCCATCCAAGTGAGCTAAAGGCCAATCAAACGGTGAAAATTAAAGTATCAAAAACCAATCAAGCATTGGCCAATGCCAATGTGGTTATTCGTGCTAAAGGTGCAACTGATAAGCAAGGCATTAGTTTGAAGACAGCCACAGATGGCAGTGCTGATTTAGTTTTTGCTAAAGCAGGCGAGTACCTGATTGAAGTCAGCGAAGCAGTTGATGCGAAGCAAAAGCCAAGCAATCAGTTCTATAGCATTATCAGTGTTGCTGTAAATTAAGAAGCGGAAAGGCTAATTCATCTGAATTAGCCTTTTATTTTGATGTCTATTTTATTGATTTGACTCATCATCCATCGCATTACTATAAAATTTAACGCCCAATTTAATGCGATCACGACCATTGCTCATACGCCAGCGATTGCTATCTCTGAGTGAATAGACACAGCCACAGTATTCCTGTTGATAGAACTCTTCACGTTTGCTGATCTCTAGCATACGGACTGCGCCGCCATGTTTACGCCAGTTATAATCCCAATATTGGATATCTGGATAATGCGCCGCTGCACGCAGACCACAGTCATTGATTTGCTGCATATTCTTCCAACGTGAAATGCCCAGTGAACTGCTGATCAGACTAAAGCCATGTTCATAGGCATATAGTGCGGTACGTTCAAAGCGCATATCAAAACACATGGTGCAGCGAATACCTTTCTCAGGCTCATTTTCCATGCCTTTGGCACGGGCAAACCAGTTATCTGTGTCGTAGTCACAATCGATAAACGGAATATTATGCTTTTCGGCAAAGCGAATATTTTCCTCTTTACGGATTAGATATTCTTTGACTGGATGAATATTCGGATTATAGAAAAAGATTGAAAAGTCGATGCCAGACTCAATCAAGGTTTCCATCACTTCACCTGAACACGGTGCACAGCATGAATGCAGCAACAGTTTGTCGTGTCCTTCAGGTAGGCTGAGTGTTTGGCGTTCAAGCGTCTTTTGACTTGGATGTGGCATCGTCGGCATAGTCTGCAAAAGTGAATTGTTTATTGTAAAAGCTTTAAACGTCTGTGGAGCTCTAATTCCATGAAATGTTCTCAGCTCAAGCTGAAAATTTTTAAATACCAAAAGCACTGGAGTGTTAATCGCAATTGGTGTGCTGAGTTTTTAAACGACCGTGAACGGGTAAATAATGAAATAAAAGCCATGTTGAGACAAACTAATTAATATCATGCTAAGATGAATTAAATTCAATAATGGTAGTGGTCGTGTTAGAACTCCGTCATTTAAAAACGTTAATTGCTTTAAGAGAGCACGGTTCATTGGTATCTGCAGCAACAGATTTATGTCTTACGCCATCGGCAATTTCACATCAATTAAAAGAATTGGATCACTGGTATGGGGTAGAAGTGGTTAACCGTCGTAGCCGTCCTGTGAGTTTTTCCAATGTGGGGGAACGTTTACTGAAACTTGCAGATGATGTACTGCCACAGGTGCAAATTGCACAAACCGATATTACCCGTATTGTGCATGGGCAAACTGGACGAATTATTTTCTCATCGGAATGCCATAGCTGTTTTGATTGGCTGATGCCATTACTCAATCAATATCGCCTGCAATATCCTGATGTGGACCTAGACTTTGCAGCAGGTTTCGAATCGAATCCGCACGAGTTATTGCAAAATGCGGAATTTGATTTATTGATTACGGCTGATCCCATTGCATTAAAAGGAATTGAGTATTTCCCAATCTTTGAATATGAATCTCGTTTAGTGCTTTCCAACACCCATCCCTTGGTACGTGCAGAGCAGGTTTCAGTCGAAGATTTAGCAGAAGAAACGTTAATTACCTATCCCGTTGATAAGCATCGTCTTGATATCATGGCGCATTTGTTTATCCCTGCCAATATTCAACCCAAACATATTCGTACCACAGATTTAACTCAAATGTTGATTCAATTGGTTGCCAGTGGGCGTGGTATTGCAGCATTACCTGATTGGGTCGTGAATGAGTATGAGCAAAAGGGTTGGGTAGTAAGCCGTCGTTTAACCTGTGTTTCACCACAAGGATTGAGACGTACCTTATATGCTGGTTATCGAACAGAAGATAAGGAAAAAAACTATTTTGAGGGCTTTATTAAGCAACTTGAAAAGTTTTCTAAGATGCGAACGGTTTATTACGAGCAATAATTGAGTTTTGATTGCAATTTATAAAAGGTAGAGGGAAATAGCCTTCTACCTTTTAGCAATAAGATAATGCATGCAAGCATTCAATATTTAAGACTTGCCAATGAGAAGAGATAAGATTCCTGCGGCAATCAATGGACCTACAGGAACACCGCGTAATAGCGCAACGCCTGCCACGGTCCCGATCAGAAGCCCCGCAACGACATCGGGTTGATTACTCATCAGTTTGACACCGCGTCCACCGAGCCACGCCACTAATAACCCAACTGCAATCGCAGCCAATGATTTAATACTGATAAATGATTTTAGAATGCTTTCACCGCTGATTTTGCCGCTTGCGATCGGTGCAAGGACACCAATGGTCAGGATAATAATGCCAATATTCAAACCATGATTTTGAATATAGGGGAAAAACTGATTTAGAGGAGTCAGTTTAACTAAGATCAGGCATGCTGCTGCGACTGTGACTGCCGTGTTTTGACTAAAGATACCGCAGCCCAATAAAACAAGCAGAACCAATAAGTTGACATCAAATTGTGAAAACATGCGCGAAACGTTTGCGGGAAAGAAAGTTGAATTATACCGTAAAATATAGGCTAACTTCGGTTAAATTCATTTTAATAGCTGAGGGGAAGGCTTTCACAATCAGGATTTTGTAGATTCTCCAAGACATTAAAAAAGCCATCTTTCAACTAAAAGTTGAAGATGGCTTCCTTGTGCGAAAGAGATTAAGCCAATTTTTTGAATGTTCCATAATAGGCAATTTGTTCATCCCAGAACTGTTCCCATAAATCGCAATATTCAAGGCAAATTTGGCGGATCGATGCATATTCAGATTCAACACAGGCTTGTGCCAATACGAACCATAAATCGTCTTCATGATCATCATCAGCCGCTTCAGCAGATGCATCATGTGAAACACCATGAACATAGTAATAACCGCTATTAACATCAAAGCCGATAGCGTTGGTTGCTTGACGCAATGCAGGGCTAAATAAAATGACTTCCTCTTCCGCGACTGCTAACAGGGCAGAAACGGCTTGATAGCTGTGAAATGAGTTTTCCAGATAATTGCGAACACGTTGTGAAATGAGCGAAGGTTGATAGTCATTCCGTTCTGCTTGACTGAGTTCAAAGTCATTTAACACATCTTCAAATAGTGGGTAGTGGGCATACTCAGGATTGCCTGAATAGTAACCTTCTTCGTCTAAACCAGGACGGAAACCAAATTCATCCAGAATATTAAGATTAAGTAAAAAACGAGGGAACATTTTAGAACCCGATAATAAACGTGGTTCTAACTGTTTGGTTTGAAATTGAGCCATTAATAACGCATCTGTAAATACTTGTACGATGGCATGGCGATATTCTAAATGAATGTGTTTTAAAGTTTCTTTATCAATAACACCGTCATTTAAAAGTTGAATCGCTGGATGGCGTGAAACAGGGTGATTTGAAATTTCTGCGCGTAGTTGTTTCAGAAAGTTCAGGTTCTTGTTCCATTGTTCAGCAGAAATACTATTCTTCATTCCTTCAATAGCTTTCTGTCTTGGGTCGTTAAAGTTTTCAAATTTTTTTGGCATAGTCTTGTACTCGATGAATTAATAATATTATTGCTTTTCCAATTATTTAGTTAGATTTTGTTTGGTTGCTTATGAATATAACTATTAGTTCAACCAAAGAACTTTTTATTGGATGATTTAAATATAAAATGATTTTTTTGTGAAATCAATTTATTAAGTCGGCTAAAAAATAGCAAGAAAGTTTATGAATTAACTTAACTGTAAGTAAACAGTGAAGTGTTTCACGGAAAAAACAAATATTTTAAAAATAGAAAGATTTTTTTACAAATGATCTTGTATGTAGACTGATTTTTACATACCCTATAAAAGGAACAATAAAGAAAATACGACTTTTCTATTAATGCTCTTAAAATAACATAAACATACATAGTGGCCAGAATTTTCCAGCATGTAAACTATGTCTAAATAATGCATTAAGTTTTTTGATAGAATTCTACAAGGATAATAAGATGTCAAAAAAAGAAGATATTATTGCAACGGCTCTAGACCTTTTTAACCGTCATAACTACAGCTCTGTGGGTGTGGATCGAATTATTAGTGAGTCGGGTGTTGCTAAGATGACGTTCTACAAATACTTTCCTTCCAAAGAGAACTTGATCGAAGAGTGCTTGTCTCGAAGGAATAAAAGTATTCAGGCGGCCATTGAACATGAAATTAGCTTAATCGAAGCAGATGATTATTTGGGGAAAATCAAGGCAGTCTATTTTTGGCATTTATCTTGGTTCAATTCCGATGATTTTCATGGTTGTATGTTTCAAAAAGCTTCTTTAGAAATTCTACAACAATATCCCTCTATTATTGGGCCAATTGTCGAATATCGAGAGTGGTTAATGGTTCTGGTTGAAGATTTATTTGAAAAGGCTAAAGTATTTCAACCTCATGTGCTCACAGCCATGTATATCAATATTTTAGACGGTATGACAGCTTATGCAAAAGTGAATAAGGATCATGCCCAAATCGAAGAGTGTTGGTATTATATTGAGCGTTTGATTCATTTAGAGGCGGCTTAATTAATTATTTTGTTTAGTTTTTTTTAATGACGGTTTTATGAAAATTAATATAAATAAAAAATTAAGCTTAATTTAACTCATGTTTAAAAAAGAAAAACCGAGGTTAATACCTCGGTTTTTCTAGATTATTGATTGAAATTTATTTTTCAACAAATGCACGTTCGATGACATAATCACCCATCACGCCCATGCGTGGTGATTCAACTAAACCATGTTCATCAAGCAGTGCTGCAACATCTTTAAGGAAGGCAGGGCTACCACACAACATGGCACGGTCAGTTTCACGGTTAAAACGTGGTAAACCTATTTTTTCAAATAGTTCGCCAGATTCAATTGCAGTCGTTACACGACCTTGAGTATGGAACGGTTCACGTGTCACCGTTGGGTAATATACCAATTTGTCTTTAATCCCTAATTCTTCAAAGAACTCGTGGTTTGGTAGTTCATTTAAGATTAGATCTTGGTAAGCAAGTTCGGATACATAACGTGTACCGTGAACCATAATTACTTTTTCAAACTTTTCGTAAGTTTCAGGATCACGAAGCAGGGAAAGGAATGGAGCAAGGCCAGTACCAGAAGATAAAAGGTATAAATTTTTACCTGGTAATAAATCGTCGTGTACTAAAGTGCCTGTAGGCTTTTTAGAAATCAGGATCTCGTCGCCCACTTGTACTTTTTGTAAGATAGAAGTTAATGGACCGTCTTGTACTTTAATAGAGAAGAATTCGAGTTCTTCTTCATAATTCGCACTCGCGATCGAATAAGCACGCATTAAAGGCTTACCATTCACTTCAAGGCCGATCATCACAAACTGACCATTTTTAAAACGTAAGCTGGTGTCGCGTGTAGTTTTAAAACTGAAAAGCGTGTCATTCCAGTGGTGAACATGAGTAATGCGTTCAACGTTAAAAGCAGCCATTAAAGGTCTCGATCACAGTTAAAAGAAACAGATGGCTATTCTAATCTAAAATCATTCTCGATAAACTGAATATATTTAATTGTGTTTATAAGAAAAAGTGATGAGCAACTCAGTAGTCATGCCGATCATTGGCCATATGCATTCGCCTTATCGTGAGAAGTTTGGTATTCCGCGACAGCCAAATCTCGTACAAGTCGAGTCCTATATAGAGATGGCGGAGCCTTATAACGATATTCTGGCTTTTGAAGGGATCGAAGATTTTAGTCATTTGTGGCTGTTATGGCAGTTCCATGAAAACAAAAATCAAGATAACTCTTTGAATCAAATGTCTAAATTTCGTCCACAAGTGCGGCCGCCACGACTCGGTGGTAATCAAAAAATAGGTGTTTTTGCCACGCGTAGTATGTATCGTCCATCCCCAATGGGCTTGTCTGTGGTACGTTTTTTACGTGTTGAAAAGCAGGCTAAGTCAGTTCGCCTGTATGTTATGGGCAGTGATCTACTGCATGGTACACCGATCTTAGACATCAAACCGTATATCCAATATTCGGATGCGATTGCAGATTCACAGAGTGGTTATGCGCAAGAAGAGCCAATCCGTAAAACAGTGCTTTGGACGGAAACTGCACAGTCACAACAGCAACAGTTATTAAAGCAGAGGATTTTGGATAAAAAGATATTCGATGAACTGGAACAAGTGTTATCTTTAGATCCAAGACCTGCGTATCAAGATGATGCTGAGCGGGTATATGGCATGTGTTTTTCAGAATTGAATATTCGTTTTACAGTGGATGATCGGAGTGTCACAGTTGTAGCTGTAGAGCAAAGCTAAAAAACTTTAAAAAAATAATTGAGTCATACATTTGGGGAACTGACGGTGATACAAGCGCAGGCAAAATTTGCAAACTTTTCGTTTACGATTGATGTAACGTGGTGCTTAGAGCAACTACTGAAAGATGGTCGTATTACTGAACGGGATAAGTTACTCATCCAAACCACACATCGTCAGAAGGATCAGCTGAAATGGCATCCTTTGCAGTGGATTGCCAATTTTAATTTAAAAGATCAACTCAATGTCGGTTCCACGCTAGCGATGAATCGCTTGTGTCAGTGGTTGGCTGAAAAAGCAGATATTCCTTTATTTGTGATTGACCCACTCAAAGCAGATGTAGCTGCTTTAACCAGTGTCATGTCACAAGAATTTGCGGCCAGAAACCATATTCTGGCGGTGGAAGTACACGCAGATCGGATTTTGATTGGAACCGATCAACCCTTTACCACCGAATGGCTCAATAACTTGGAACGAAGCTTAGCGCCAAAGAAAATTGAGAAAGTGTTGCTCAATCCCGAGCAACTGCAACGTTATCTCGTTGAATACTATCAAGTCAGCCGAGCGGTTAGTTCATCGCAGAATGCCAGTATTTATGATCGGGAAAATAAAGGTGTTGAGGCTTTATTGCAGTTAGGCGATACCCAAAACCCTGATGCCAATGATCAGCACATTGTGAAGTTGGTGGATTGGGTGCTGCAATTCGCCTTCGAGCAAGGCGCCAGTGATATTCATTTGGAGCCAAGGAAAGATAAAGGTAAGGTACGTTTCCGTATAGATGGTGTGTTACATACCATCTATAACATGCCTGCCAATACACTCACTGCAGTGATTTCGCGCATTAAAATCTTGGGTCGTATGAATGTGGCTGAGAAGCGAAAACCGCAAGATGGGCGCTTAAAAACGCGTACACCGAAAGGGCAAGAAACAGAATTGCGTCTTTCTACTTTGCCGACCGCCTTTGGCGAAAAATTGGTGATGCGTATCTTTGACCCAGAAGTGTTGGTACGTAGTTTTCAACAATTGGGCTTTGAAGGGCATTTATTGCAGAGCTGGCAGCAACTCACTCAGCACAGTCACGGCATTATCTTGGTGACAGGCCCAACAGGTTCAGGTAAAACCACCACACTGTATTCATCGTTAAAACAACTGGCAACCGAACAGGTCAATGTTTGTACCATTGAAGATCCGATTGAAATGCTGGAACCAAGTTTTAACCAAATGCAGGTCAATCCAAACATTGAATTAGGCTTTGCAGATGGGGTTCGTGCCTTAATGCGTCAAGACCCTGACATTATCATGGTCGGTGAGATTCGTGATCACGATACTGCAAATATGGCGATACAAGCGGCATTAACAGGGCATTTGGTGCTTTCTACTTTACATACCAACGATGCGCCGTCGAGTTTGACGCGTTTACATGATCTTGGAATCCAACCGTTCCTTACCGCAGCAACAATTTTAGGGGTATTAGCACAACGTTTGGTGCGTCGTCTTTGTCCGCATTGCAAACAGCAAACCGCCATCAATGAGCAAGAATGGGAACATCTCACTTTTGACTATATGATGGATATGCCGACTACAATGTATAAGGCTGTAGGATGCGAGGTGTGTCGTCAGACCGGTTATAAAGGCCGCGTTGGCATTTATGAATTCATGCCAGTGAGTTTGGAGTCAAAGTCGTTGATCAGTGCAAATTGCACACTCAATGATTTAAGAGCACAGGCCAAAAAAGAAGGGATTGAGCCCTTGCGTATTGCAGGGGCACGTAAAGTCCTTGAAGGGGTAACCACTTTGGAAGAAGTTTTACGCGTGGTGCCTCTGAGTTAAACAGAAAATTTGAATCTTCAGATTCACCTCATCTTCATTTGTTTTAATGCCTACATCGAAATGATGAACCACAATGAGGGTATCAAGATGAACGTTTTTTCTAAAGTTGCAGTGATTGCTGGTTTGGTTGGTGTGACAACTTTTGCAGTTGCAAATACAAATGCAGTAAATCAACAAGCACTGGCACCAACTCAAATCACTACCGTTAAACAAGCATTGACGATGAAAGATGATACGCCAGTGCAATTAAAAGGCTATGTGGTGAAAGCAACAGGTGATGAGAAATATCAGTTTAGTGATCAAACAGGCAGCATCACGGTTGATATTGATGATGACTTATGGATGGGCAAACCGATCTCAGCAAAAACACCAGTAACCCTTATTGGTGAAATTGACATCGACTATAAACCAGCCAAACGTGTTGAAGTTGATGTCAATGAAGTGAAGTTCTAAGCCGTAATTTATAGTAAAAAACCACATGATTGATCATGTGGTTTTTTTGCTTGTTGTGCTGTTTAAAGGCATGATTAATCGTAGTCGTTTGATGGATGTAGGGTTCTATGCGAATTTTATTGGCTGAGGATGATGCTTCGCAGGCAGAAAGTATTAAAGACTGGCTAGAAATGGATGGTTATAGCGTCGATTGGGTTGAACGAGGCGATCATGCAATTTTGGCGGTCGAACAGCATGAATACGATTGCATTTTACTCGATCGTGGCTTGCCGCAAGCTTCTGGGGATGACATTTTGAAATGTATTCGTCGTCAAAACTCGAAAACGCCTGTCATTTTTATTACCGCTAAAGATCATATTCACGACCGAGTTGAAGGCTTGGATCTTGGTGCTAATGATTATCTGGTTAAGCCATTTAATCTGGAAGAATTATCTGCCCGGGTTCGTTCACAGTTACGTCAGCATCAAGCTCAAGCCGGGCAGTATCTCAGTTTCTTGGATTTACAACTGGACCCGCAGGCGAAAACACTTACCAAAGCAGGACAGACCATTAACCTGACTGCAAAAGAGTTCCAAATTTTACATAAGTTGATGCAAAAGCCCGATCATATTCTGACACGTGAGCAACTGGAAGAGTCTTTATATGCTTGGGGGGATGAAATCGAAAGTAATGCAATTGAAGTGTTTATTTATCAAATTCGTAAAAAAATTGGTGGCCAATATATTAAAACCATTCGTGGTTTAGGCTATCGCATGCATCAGGAATAACAGCATGAAAGTGGTGTCTTTACAAAGCAAACTGGTTAAAACCTCTTTAATCAGCTCCGTCGTTGCAGGATGTGTGGCACTGCTTTTATTCGCGATCATTTCTGCTTACCAAACCATGCAAGTACAAGACGAAATCATGGATGAGATTTCAGATATGCTGCTTATCGCGGATTTAACTACCCCCTCTGGGCAGCAAATTGATGAGCTCAGTGATCAGTTTGATATTCAATATCGCTTAAGCAATCAACAGCAAGTACTCACCCAGTCAGAAGACTTTCAACTCGACCAACAGTATTACAGCTTGATTGATGCAGCACATGGCGACTACGGTTTGATTTGGCAGAAAGGTCAGTTATGGCGAAGTTATGCGGGTGAAGATGAAAATTCGCATATGCAAGTGTTGATATTGCAACCTTTGGAAGAACGTTTCCAAGATTTGCTGCATAACTTTGTGGGATATGCGCTGGTCTTAATGTTGGTGTGGTTAATGCAGTGGATCATGCTGCATTTTCTGATCAAGCGCCAATTTAACGTAATTCATCAATTATCAAAGCAAATCTCGGCCAAGAATGCGGATGATCTTAGTCCTGTTCAAGCGGGTGAGGTGGAGTTAAAAGAACTACAACCGATGTTGGGTCAGCTTAATCGCTTATTACAGCGCTTAGACCAGTCCCTACAGTCTGAACAACGTTTTACCGCTGATGCCTCGCATGAGTTACGTTCTCCTTTGTCTGCGATTCAGATGCGTTTGCAGTTATTGCAGCGTAAATATCCAGAACGCGCAGTTGACTTTAGCCAAATGCAGCAGGATGTGAGTCGAGGTATTCAAATTTTAGAGAATTTATTGTTATTGGCACGTTTAGACCCAGAGCACACGGATAATTTGCCCAAGACTTATCTTTCGATGCAGGAGAGTGTTGAAGAGGCAATACAGGCACTTCACTTATTTGCCAAGGAAAAGCATATTCAATTGCATTGGCAGGCTGCAGCAGATCTGCAGGGGCAGATTCTTGCCAATCCGCAGTTGATCTTTACCTGTGTTCGAAACCTTGTGGACAATGCCATTCGATACACGCCAGAATATGGACAAGTCTATATCTCTTTACAGCAACAGCAGCAATATTTGGCTTTGATTGTAGAAAATGAAGGCCAAGGGATGGATACAGAAAATTTAGCACGTTTGGGTGAACGTTTTTATCGGGCTTTGGGAAGCAAAACACAAGGCTCTGGTTTGGGTTTATCGATTTGCAGCAAAATTGTCGAGTTACATCAAGGTAAAATTCAGTTTGAACAGTCCCAATATGGTGGTTTGAAGGTCAGCATCCTACTTAAACATTAAGTTGGGTTGGGGGTAAGATCAAACGCATTAAAAAAGCAGTATGCGCTGACATACTGCTATTCCCACGTTTCTTGTTATTGTCCGATTATTATTATATTACTTCGTTAAAATCAGGCGATTATTACGGGTTAAACGTAAGCGATATTCCTCACCAGCATGCATGATGCGGATTTCGCGACCTAAGGCAAAAAGGTTGTTTGAATGCAGCATTGGCAATGATTGAGCTGCATCGGTACTACGAGTAAATAGGCTGAATGGTGCGTTCATTTGTTATGCTCCGTGGTGTGTTTTTTAATGCTTTAAATGATAATCATTATCGAATAGACCTGTCAACGGAAATTTTAAGAATTTACAAAATCATCTATTAATTTTATTTTTTGACATGGGAATGCCGCGTGGAATTCCTTAGAATGAATCTGAAAAGCTGAGAGATTTTAAACGGTTATGACAAAGGCTACAGTTGATGTTGCGATCGCAATTTTATTACACAAAACTAAAGTTTTAGTGGGTTGGCGACAAGCAAACCAACATCAGGGTAACAAACATGAATTTCCTGGCGGAAAAGTCGAACCAGGGGAAAGCCCTGAGCAGGCTTGTCGTCGAGAAATTTATGAAGAAGTTGGCATTGGTTTAAAAGAGTGGCATGCTTTTGATGTGATCCGACATGAATATGAAGACATCATTGTCAATTTACACTTATTCCATGCTTATGTACCTGATGAGTTACTTAATCTTATTCATCAACCATGGGCTTGGTATAACCGTGATCAATTGATTGATCTCAATTTCCCGAAAGCAAATGCCGCAATTCTGCAACGTTTGAGTTGGCCACATCTGATTAAGATTAGTGATCAAATCGACGCTTTGCCTCAACAACAGGTGCTATTGTATTGGCGTATACAAACGGATGATATTCAGCAAATTGAGCAACAGCTTGACGCTTTGAAGGATGATCAATTGAGAAAACTCATTATCAATCTTGATCTGTGGCAAAAATTGAATGTAGAGCTGCAAAACAAGATACAGACCATTCATTTAAAGCAATCGCAGCTGATGAGTTTAAGCAAAGGTGGTTTGATTGTAGGGAAGCGCTTTATTGCTGCTTGTCACGATGCTGTGTCCTTACAACACGCTCAGCAGATTGGGTGTGATGCCGTGCTTTTGAGTCCTGTACATGCCACAGAGACGCATCCAGAAACGAAAGTATTGGGGTGGGATCGTTTTCAGGAATTGGCACAGAATAGTGATATTCCTGTATTTGCTTTAGGTGGGCTTGCACCGGCAGATTTAGAACAAGCCCAAAAACATCATGCTTATGGGCTTGCTGGAATTCGACAGTTTAGTTCAATTGATTAAGCTTAAAGTGTCTGAATGGTTCTACGTGCTTCTTGGGCCTTAATGGTATGACCGCGTGCTTCGCTCGCTTTCAGGATGATAAACCAAAGCTGTTTCTTCATAGCGTTGCTTTGCGCATAACTTAAGCCACGACGTGCCAATGCTTCGGCATTGGCATATTCTTTGCGCTGATCCGCGATCATTGCCAAATACAAATAAGTTTCTGTGGCTTGTGGCGCAATACGTTGTGCTTGTAAGGCATAACGCTCAGCTTCTGCGAGTTGCTGTTGCTTATAAGCCACTTGTGTTTTCTGCATTAAAGTCTTAAATGCAGGCAACTGGCTACCATCATTAAACTTCTGCTGAACCTTTTGTTGCGGAACAACAACGGGAACACTTTGACGTTTAATTTCTTTCTGTTCATAAGGTGTAATTTTTACACCAGAAGAAGGTTGGGTGACCTTCTTCTTTTGCGAGCTACTCGTTGGTGGCTGATTTGCAGGTTTGGTAGTTTTCTCTGGTGCAGTTGTACAACCTGCGAGTAGCAGCACACCAAGTAGAACCGTGGTTTTATTCATCATGTCCAATCATCCTTGTAAACTTAATTGTCACTGTTACCGTTATAGCTGCCGCTAGAAATAACGCGTGTTGGAGTGTGATTGGATAAATCTGTATCCATTTGAGTTTCACTTTCACGAATATAGTTGCTTATACCGTCATTATGATCATCTGTAGGTGTTGCATCGTTCGGAATATAAGTTGGTTCTACTTCGTAGTGAGATTGACCGCATAAGGTTGCACGACGTGGTACGGTCTGACGCAGTAATGGAATATACATCGCACCATCACAGCCTTGAGCAGATAAATCACCGCTGGCACTATCAATCCATTGCCATTGAACATTATCGGTTTGGCGCAGATTGACAGGTTCTTGACGGAGCTGTTTCATCACATTGATCCACACAGGCAATGCACCTGATGAACCGGTTAAGCCAGTGACTTTATTATCATCCAGACCTAACCAGACAACTGCAACATGATTGCCAGAATAACCTGCGAACCATGAGTCTCTGGTGTCATTTGTAGTTCCAGATTTACCTGCTAAATTGAGTGATTCTGGTAGGCTGTTATATGCAGAACGACCCGTACCAGAACGCATCACTTGCTGTAAACCATAGTTAATAATGTATGCAGCTGCTGGGTCGATGGTTTGTTGTACATTCAAACCATAACGTTCCAGTAAATGGCCTTTGGCATCGACTACGGTACGAATTGAACGTGGTGGGTATTTAAAGCCACCTGTCGCAAAATTACCGTAAATGCTCAATACTTCCATTGGTGACATATTTACAGCACCAAGGTAAATCGAAGGGTAGGCAGGGATATCAGAACTTACCCCGAACTGTTTGAGCTTATTGCTGAATGCAGATAAACCAAATTCATTGGCTAAGCGAACAGTAGAAAGGTTGTATGAATTTGCTAATGCTTGTTGCATTGGCACAACACCATGTTCACCACCACTATAGTTCTTCGGTGTCCAGCTCTTGTCACCATCAATCGGAATATTGACTGCACTGTCTTCAATTGGGCTTGCCCATGTATAACGCCCAGATTCGATTGCATTTAAATAAATAATTGGTTTGAGTAATGAACCCACTTGACGTTTAGCATCTAAGGCACGGTTAAAGCCTGTAAAGTCTTGAGTGGAACCCACAGCCGCAACCAGTTCACCATTTTCAGGATGAGCAACCAGAACCGCACCTTGCAAGTTTTTCAAACGGGCAGGGTTGGCTTTGGCTAAACGATCGACAGTGCTCTTAAATGCATTTTGGACTTGGGTCTGTGCAATTGGATCAAGTGTGGTAAAGATTCTTAAGCCTTGATTGGTAATATCACTTTCTTGGTATTCAGTACGAAGTTGACGACGCACAATATCCAAGAAATCTGGGAATTTTGCAGGACCTAAAGTTGGTTTACTCACCACGTTTAATGGACGTGCAATTTCATCTTGGTATTCAGCTTCTGTTAAATAGCCCATCACTTTCATGTTGTTTAACACAACATCACGGCGCTTTTTCGCAGATTCAGGATTACGCCAAGGATTATATAAAGAAGGGCCTTGAACCAGACCAACCAAGTAGGCTTGCTGTGAGATATTCAGCTCACGTAGAGGTAAGCCAAAATAAAACTGTGATGCTAGACCATAGCCATTAATCGAATAGCTACCATTTTGGCCTAAATTCACTTCATTTAAATAGGCTTCAAGAATCTCATCTTTGCTGTAATGTAATTCAATCAATATAGCCATCAATGCTTCATTGACTTTACGTTTCAGCGTTTTCTCTGGTGATAGATAGAAATTCTTGACCAACTGCTGCGTTAAAGTTGAACCACCTTGACGGCGACCACCTGTGGCATTACTGACCAAGGCACGTGCTGTACCACGGATCGAAATACCATGATGATGATAGAAATTACGATCTTCTGTTGAAATTAGTGCTTCAATCAGAGTTTTTGGCACTTTATTTAGTTTGATTAGAACGCGGTCTTCATTGTGCTGTGGATAGATTCCACCAATCAATAAAGGCTCTAAACGAGCGACACCTGTACTCGAAGGTTTGGTTGAACGGATTTCACTCACCTGACCATCAGCGAAAGCAAGTTCTAGCACTTGCTCAGGTTCATTACTATCGCCATAGTCAAAACCGCGGGTATGTACATACATCTGGTTGCCTTGTACTACATAGCTACCAGACTTGTCATAATTCGCTGTGTTTTTGTAACCCAGTAATTTTAACTCTTGGGTAAAATTCTCTTGAGTAATCGGTGCACTAGAATAGATTTCTAATGGGCGAGCAAACACCTTGGCAGGGATGTCCCAACGCTGACCTTCAAACTTGTCACGAATAATATTATCCAAGCGGATCAGATAGATACTAAAAGCAACAAAGACACCTATCACTAACATTGAGAAAATGAGTGCTAGAAAACCAATACCACGTTCAAACTTCATAGATTTGCGTTAAAACCAAAACAATGTCGGTAATGATGCGATAGCTTATTGTCATTTTGCAATCATAAAACTGTGAATAAATAGCAACATGCAATAAAAACTTTAAGAATGCGTTGACATTAAACGTATAAAAAAACAACGGATAGACATTTTTATACTTTTTAATCAATCATCAACGCAACATTGGTTGTTAATGATATGATAGTCAGTAATCGCGACGGAGCTGAATTATTCGTGCAAATTTCACATAAATCCTTTCGAAATATTGGTCTAATTGGACGACCAGACAAGTATTCTGTAGTAGAAACGTTATGTTTAATTCATGATCATTTGATCACTTTAGGTTTAAACCCCGTTTTTGATCAGGAAACAGCCAAACTGGTGCCTTATAGTTATGGGCAGACAGTGAGCCGAAATTTACTTGGGGAAGTGGTTGATTTAGTTGTAGTTGTAGGGGGTGATGGTTCACTTTTACATGCTGCACGTGCATTGGTTCGACATAATACGCCTGTAATTGGAATTAACCGCGGTCGACTGGGCTTTTTAACAGATATTAAGCCAGCAGAAGCGATATTTAAACTTGATCAGGTGCTACAAGGTCAATTTCAGCTAGATCGCCGTTTCTTGTTGGAAATGGAAGTTCGTACCAATGGTGAAACGATTTATGATGCAATTGCATTGAATGATGTGGTTTTACACTCTGGGAAATCGGTTCATATGATCGATTTTGAACTGAATATTGATGGACAATATGTCTATCGTCAGCACAGTGATGGCTTGATTGTTTCAACGCCAACGGGTTCAACTGCATATTCATTGTCAGGTGGTGGGCCAATCTTGCATCCGAGTATGGATGCGATCGCCTTAGTGCCGATGCATCCACATACGTTGTCGTCACGACCGATCGTGGTGGGTGGTCACAGTGAAGTTAAAATTACCATTCGTGAAAACCGTGTTTTGCCGATGGTCAGTGCCGATGGTCAACATAGTGTTGCATTAAATGTCGGTGACACGGTGCATATTCGCAAACATCCGTTTAAACTAAGCTTATTACATCCACCAGGTTATGATTTCTATATGGCATGTCGTACCAAATTGGGGTGGAATCAAGATTTTGAATCTTTTCAACAGGATGACTCATGAATATTGAACAAATGCTCGCTATTTTAAATCCTGAAATTGTTGAGCGCCTTCGTACTGCTGTTGAAATTGGCAAATGGCCAAATGGGATTGCATTAACCAAAGAACAGCGTGAAATCTGTATGCAAGCAGTGTATGCATGGGAAATGGAACATTTACCAAAAGAACAGCGTAGCGGTTATATCGATCGTGGTACTAAAGAAGACGGTGAGGAGTGTGATGATGATCATCACAAACATGAGCCCGAATTTAAACCGATTCGTTTTGTTTAAAATGAATTGAAATATTTAAAATGCTCTCAATTTTGAGGGCATTTTTATTACGTGTATGTTCGAAGGTCATTGTTTGAAATGGCCATAATCAAAATAGGTTAATTTAGGTGGTAATAAAAAAAAAGTGACAAAAAATGTCATAAACAGACAATAATGTGTAGACAGAAGCATGTTGCTATCGGTAAAATGCCGTAAATTTAAGCAAAAAATCTATAAAAATGTTGAACAACATCTTTCAAGCCTTAGAGAGTCTTGGCCTTACTGCGCAAAAACGTGCAGTACATATTCAATTTTCCAATCAAAATTTAAATACTTAAGTCTTCCTACAACGTATTGATGGTCAGCATCAACTGAATGATAGATTTAAGGCAGAACTGATCTGTCTGTCGACCAATGCGACCATTCCTCTGAAACAATTTATTGGTAGCCAAGCGGCAATTGATACGGTGACCGATCAAGGTCAACTCACTCGCGTCACAGGGATTATTACTCAAGCCTTACAAGGGCAATCAGACGGTAGCCTGACCGTATATAAGCTAACCTTAGAAGATCCAACTGCACTGTGGAAGCAACGCCGTAACAGCCGCGTGTTTATGAACAAGAGCGTGCGTGATGTGGTGGAAATCATCTTCAAAGAGTGGCAACAAAAAAGTCCCTTATTTGCCTCCAGCTTAACGCTTGATTTAAGCGGATTGAGCCAAGATTACGATGTTCGTCCCTTTATCATGCAATCTTTGGAAAGTGACTACGACTTCCTGACGCGTTTGCTACGGAGCGAATCGATTAACTGGCTCATTGATGAAGCTGAACGAACCGTCGCGCAAAGCAGTGCCGCGATTCAGCCGCAAAAACTACGTCTGATTGACGACAATAGCCAGTACCAAGCCCTAGACAGAAGAACAATTCGTTATCACCGTAGTAGTGCCACCGAACAATACGACAGCATGACCAGTCTGGTCGGGCAACGTTCATTACAACCGAGCAGCGTGCATGTACAACGCTGGCAAGCCGATGCGCTAGAACAAGAAGATGGTGCAGGCAGTGTACAAAGCACCCATAAACACAGTGAACAATATGACAATGCCAGTCTTGGTCTAGAACAGGCATGGCACTTTTCACCGGCATGGATGCAAGATTTAAATGGGGAAGATGGTGCAACCCCATCGGGCAATGCTCAAATTGAAAAACTGAATCGGAACTTGGGTCAATACTACGACTTACAATCCAAACAATTTACAGCCCATAGCACAGTCCGCGATACCCATGTCGGTTACTGGTTTGAACTGGCTGAACATCCTGAAATAGATCAGCATGATGGCAGCGATAAAGAATTCCTGATTACGGGAAAAACTTCTATAACCAAAATAATTTGCCTAAAGATTTACATCAACAGATCAACCAACTATTGGCCCAAAGCAACTGGCAACCGACTCAATCTAATAATGAAGAACGCCAAGCCAACCAGCTGATTCTACAACGCCGCAATATCAAAACCGTTCCTGAATTTAACCCATTACAACACCGTCCAACTGCCTCACCACAACGTGCCAAAGTAGTTGGGCCAAGCGGTGAAGAAATCTATGTCGATGAATGGGGACGAATTAAAGTTCGTTTTCTATTCACCCGTAATGACGACCATAGCCACGATGGTGGTGCAGGTGCTAATGACAACGACACCGATTCAGCGTGGGTCGATGTACTCACGCCTTGGGCAGGTGAAGGCTATGGTGCACGATTCTTGCCACGTATTGATGAAATCGTGGTGATCGACTTCTTTGATGGCAATATTGACCGTCCGTTTGTGGTGGGAAGAATTCATGAAGGCCATCGTAGCCCAACCAAGTTTGATAATGCGGGCAAGCTGCTGCCAGATACCAAGAAACTGGCAGGAATCAAATCGAAAGAATATCAGGGTGAAGGTTTTAACCAACTGCGCTTTGATGACACCACAGGTCAGATCAGTGCCCAGCTCCAGAGCAGCCATGCAGCTAGCCAACTCAACCTCGGCAAACTCAGCCACCCTAAAGCAACAGCTGAAAGTGAAGATCGAGGCGAAGGTTTTGAGCTGCGCACCGACCAATGGGGTGCAGTCCGTGCTGGCGAAGGTCTTCTCTTATCCACACATAAACAGGATCAGGCGCAAGGCGAACATCTGGATGCACAAGTTGCTAAACAGCAGTTGGAAGGTAATCAAAACAATGCCAAGGCACTGAGCGAAGTTGCTAAGAATCAGCAGACTGATGACATTGAGTCAATTGAACAGCTAAAAGCATTTTTTGAATTGCTGGAGTCTAATATTGCCAAATTTAACAAGGCTGTCCTATTACTCAATTCTCCTGAAGGTATTGGTCTAAGTAGCAATGAAGATATTCATTTATCGGCAGATGGGCAGATTAATCAGTTTGCGGGCGACAGTATTAATCTCAGCACACAAAAAAACCTGATTACACATGCTCAAAACCGAATCAGTCTGTTTGCAGCGCAAGGTGGGATCAAGCAGGTTGCTGCAAAAGGGAAGTTTGAAGCTCATGCCCAGTCGGATGGCATGGATTTACTTGCCAAGCAGGGTATTCAGATTATCTCGACCGAAGACCGTATTGAGATTACCAGCTCGAAAGAGATTGTGATTACTGCGGGTGGCTCTCAGATCAAGCTGAATGGTTCAGGTATTTTTCCAACCACAGGTGGTAAGTTTGAGGTGAAGGCGGGGCAGCATTTGTTTATGGGTGGAAGTAAGCTAGCTATACCAAAATATTCACTACCTAAAATTGGTGAAAAAATCAATATAGCTTAAAATACCAAATGCTGGATGATGGTGGTAATCCTTTGATAAATAAAAAATATATTGCTTTTTTGGATTCTGGGAAAACGGCTGAAGGTATAACTGATTTCAATGGTTTTACCAATGAAATAAGAACCATACAAAAAGAAGATGTATCAATTCATGTTTTCTTGGATAAGGAGTTAGATGTTGAGCAATAATATAAAAGAGTATCTTCCATATGTGAAGTTAAAAACTGAAGTGGATATTACTAAATTAAGCTATACTTTATCTATATTTGATACTGTAAATCAAAAATATAAAAACTCTGATTATAATGTTAAGTATCTTTTTAAAAAATCTGGTTCTAATTTTAGGACTGCAATGATAACTTTGAAAAATAATCGTTCAAGAGTTGAAGTTTTGAAAGATTATGTTTTAATTTTTAATCTTTATAGGTCAGATAATGGTGGAAATTGGAACCATGTAATAAAAAATTATTACGTAAATAATATGGTTGAAGAGTTTGAAAAAAGTATTGTAGGAAATGTTAAGTTAGATATTGTTAAATATTCTGAAAAAAATGATGCAACTAAGGTTGTACAGCCCAAAAATCCAAATACTGTTGTAGTTAATATTTCTACAACCCCAATATTTGTTTCAGTGGAGCATCCGCCAGGTTCTAAAAAAGACCCTTTTACAAAAGAGGCAGTAGAAGCAAGTCTATTTAGCCGTTTAAAAGAACCTTATCCTGATCAAAGATTTACTTATTTATGTGGTCCGGCTGCTTTTTTTTATTGTGTATTAAATAGTAATAAAGAAATTTATAAAAAAATTGTTAAGGCTTTATGGGAAAAAGGAGAAGTTTTAATTGGAAGGTTAAATATAAAACCTGATCTAAATGGTGCACGCCTTGTTCATAATTTTTATGATGATAAAGAGGTTGCAAGAATATCTGCCGTTGACTGGATTACAATGGGAAGTTTAAGAGATAGCTCTAATTCGGTTACAAAGTACAATCAAGCAGAAGCAGTTGGGTGGATAGCAGATAAGCTAAATGGTTTAACAGCATTTACAATGCCAGATGAAATAAAAAATTGGTTTTCTTCGATAGGATATAGTGTTCCTTTATACCAAAGTTTTATTCGCCAAAAGGTTCCAAGAAATGTTAATTGGCTTGATGTCTTGAGAAGTCTTTCATCTTATCCATCACAAGATTATTATTACGTTTTGTTAACTGTTGGAGCGATAACACAAGGTGGTTCAGATCTACCTTCTGTAGCAATAGGCCCTTCACATTATATCGTAATTAATTCAGATTTAAAGACAGACTCAGGGGTTGTTAATAAACTTACCTCTGATGATACTATCGTTAATGCTACATGTTTTAACTGGGGTAAGCAGGATAGAATTAAATCTGTTAGCTTAAAAACTTTGAGTCGTTTTATTTGGGCCGTTATTGTTGTAAAAAGAGAGTTAAAATAGATGAAAAAATTTGTGGCACTAACATTTTTATTTTTATTAGGTTGTTCTAATGTAAACAATGATGTGTTTTTGACAAAAGAAATTCCAGTAGCAAAAGTTGGAAGTCCTTATTTTGCAGAAATAAAAATGAAGGAATATCGTGTTATTGAGGATACTTTTCTTGTACAGTCAAATATCGATCAAAAGAGTGGTCTGATCGTTTCATCAGACCAAGGTGAAAAAGAGTTTGCCCCTCATGCTTTAACAATAATTAAAGGTACACCCAAAAGATCTGGGGTTTATAAGATAAATATTTCTGGCACTGTTAGGGATGGGCTGGAAGATTTTAATAAGGATTTTGTTCTAAAAGTTGAGGATTAGAAGAACTATGTATAAGAATGATGTGATGATTGAATCGATTGGTAAGTAGATGATGAAGGAAGGTGTTTTTTACGTCCTCATTTTTATTAATATTTTGGTTGGTTTTAGTAAAGGGTATAAAATAGAGCCTAACGAGTTGCCTAATGCTAGAGTAGGGGAACTATATCAGCAGAGTTTAATAATTACAGGGGGTAAAGTTGTGGATAAATATTTTCATCTAAAAACAAACCTTCCAAATGATATTGGTGTTGTGATTGAGCCTAGCAATGAGCTAGATGGGTATAATAATATCAATATAAAAGGTACTCCGAAATACTCTGGAAAATATTCAATTGAAATTTCTACAGGTTTTTATGGAAAAGGTGATGATGAGTTAAGTGAAACTTATGATTTTATAATAAGTGAATAAACTCTAATTTTATCAATTTTTATATTTAGCAAATAACCCAAGGTTATATAAATAATCTCGGGTTATTTTTTGATTAGAAATGACTCTTCCACAATTCTTTCGCTTTTTCCATTGCATCATCATAGTTATTGACTACACCCATGGTATACAACGCGATTCCCATCGTTTCGACGATTGCCAATTCGCCATATTCATGCGTATGTTCGCCCAACCAAACCGCTTTAAACACAGCTAAATCAAGCTCTTCTTCAATTGGGCTACGATCAGGTGTTAACTTTGGCAATTCATGTTCGTACAACTCACCATTTTGAATCCCACAAATTAACGTTTTGGCATCAGGATTACGTTCAAACTCACCCCCTTCACCTTTAATCACAGCACTGTTTTGATAACCCAAGCGGAACGCTGTCTGTTGATGTGAAGTTCGATAAGCAGGGTGGAAGATCGCTTGTAAGGTCGCTTTGGCATTAAATGGATTAATCAAACGTGCCAAGGTGTGAATCGGAGAACGTAGGCCCATCACATTTCTTAGTGAGATCAATTCACTTAAAATTGGTGAGATGGCTTCAAGAGGAAGATAAGCAAAATTGTGCTGTTTCAGTTGCTCACGGACATCTTGTTCATTTTGACAAATTGAATAGCCCAAGAACTGTAAAACTTGTTCGGTATAGACACGGTTAATGGTATGACCCGATGCGCCATGCATCACAATCTTGTAACCATGATGCGCTAAAGTCAGCGCTGCCAATAAGAACCACGGATAGTGCTTACGTTTGCCTGCATAAGAGGACCAGTCAAGATCGACCTCAAGTGGCTGAAAACTGAGTTGATCACGCGTGGCTTGGACAAAACCCGCCAATTCATCGACAGATTCTTCTTTAACACGGAGTAACATTAAGAATGCACCCAACTGCACATCCAAGACTTCATCTTTTAAAATCATGCTAAAGGCTTGATAGGCTTCTTCATAACTGAGCGAACGGGAACCAGTTTTGCCCTTACCTAAAATACGAACATACTGAGCAAATGGATGTTCTGCGGTTTTATAGATATTACGTTTTGTGTTCATGGTCGTATTGAAGATTGTTACAAAGAATAAAATGAATATGACATAAAACTGGGCGGCGTAGCATAAAAAAACCAACAAGCTGTTTAATCGATAAGCAACTGTGATCTAAAGATCGGCGATGCAAACAAAATTATTGACCGAATCAGTCTAGTGATTTGATGTAAACGGGACATGACAACCTATCTAAAAGTTATTAGCATGACTGCGAACGAATTTTTAAGAACAATGAAAGCGAAAGGAAATAATGATGTTAGCTTACGATTCAGATTTGGAACTCTTCCGCGATAACTTTAAACGCTTTATGAGCGAGCAGATTGCACCGCATTATGAGCAATGGGAACGTGAAGGGATCATGCCGCGTTCTGTATGGAACGAATTGGGCGAAAATGGATTCTTGTGTGTTGATGTCCCAGAAGAATATGGCGGTTATGGTGTGCCAACCCATTATTCATTGATGTTGGTTGAAGAGTCTGCACGTGCGGGCTACTGTGCATTATCAACCGCGATTTCATGTCACTCTGAAATTGCGGCGCCGTATATCCAGCACATTGCAACAGAAGAACAAAAACAGTACTGGTTGCCAAAAATGGTATCGGGTGAAGTGGTCGGTGCTATTGGCATGACAGAACCAGGTGCTGGCTCAGATTTACAGGCGATGCGTACCAGTGCCATTTTGCAAGATGATCACTATGTGTTAAATGGCTCGAAAACCTTTATTTCAAACGGTCAACATGCTGATTTGGTGGTACTTGCCGTGAAAACTGATCCCCAAGCGCGTGCCAAAGGTGTGTCACTGATGTTGGTGGATACGCATCTGGAAGGCTTTAAAAAGGGCACTAACCTCGACAAAATTGGTTTGCATTCACAAGACACCTCAGAATTATTCTTTGATAATGTCAAAGTACCGAAAGATCAATTGTTGGGTCAAGCAGGGCAAGGTTTTGCTTACTTGATGCAAGAGCTTCCGCGTGAACGTACCGCGATTGCTTCAACTGCATTGGGTGCAATCCGTGGTGCAATTGATTTAGCAACAGCATATGTAAAAGAACGGCAAGCCTTTGGTCAGGCAATTTCACAATTCCAAAATACACGTTTTGTATTGGCGCAAGCAAAGATTGATGAGTTGGCAACAGCCGCTTTCTATAATCAAAACGTGGCTTTATATAATGAAGGTAAACTGGATGTAGAAACGGCCGCAGCCTTGAAGAGCTTTAGTACTGATATGCAAATGAAAGTGGCTGATAACTTGCTGCAATTATTTGGTGGCTACGGCTATATGACTGAATATCCAATTTCACGCTTCTTTGTTGATGCGCGCATTCAGCGTATTTATGGCGGAACCAACGAAATCATGAAAGAAATCGTGGCGCGTGGCATTATCGGTAAAGCTTAATTCGCATTTATCTAGTCAAACAGCCTGCTTTTGAGCAGGCTGTTTTGTTTTGACTATTTGCTTGGTCTTTGGATGATGGGATAGTTCTGTTGTTTAGGTAATTGCTGTAAGGCTTGATTGATCTTGCGTAGAAACTCATCGGCTTCATCTTGCCGAAAAATATCTTCCGTATATTCACTGCGTTGTTGAAAGCGGCCACAGCCTCGTATTTGCATATTAGATGGATTAAATGACCAGTCATTGGTGTTTTTTAGGTAAATACTTAAATCACTTTCACAACTTTTCCATAAATTTAGAAATGCATTCGATTGTTCTGATTTAAATCCTATTGCAGGATAGACGCTAAAGCCCTTCATTTCGGGATTTGAAAATTGAAAAAACTTATCAATGGGCATACCTCCCCAAAGGATTGCAGTATTTTCAGGCAAGGCGATGCCTGTTAGGTTTTGTTCTTCTAAAGCATGAGTTTGCTGATGGGTCTGTCTAAAGTGTTGTGATTGATAGGTCAATTTGGTTTGAGGGGGTACAGGAATTCCCCGAGCCTGACTGTTCATCGGGGTGATAAAGTAAGGTGATCGATCGGTGCCATTGCAACCTGCAATCATGGGGCAACCGCTACATGCGCTTAAACCGATATTGATCAAGCTCAATAAACCTAAGCCGAAAATCTTATTCATTGTATTTACTGTTGTTATGACATCTTCTTGCAGTATAACCAATCTATTCTATAGAAAAGTTCAAATTTAAGCGGAACAAATAGCCCGCTTAAATTTAGCTATGTTTATTCAGGACTTTATGGTGTTGGTTCATCAAATAGATTTGAACAACTTTGTGGCTGACAACCTGCCAACATAATCGCTTTCGGTAAGCTGGTATACATATTAGTCAAATGCTGTTCAGCAGGATGTCGATAATTCCAGAACAAGAAATGCTTTGAACGTTGCTGATTAAAGTTTTGATAGAAGTTGTTTTGCTTCTGCAAGGATTCAGCGTCTGGTGTTGGACTTCGACCATGTTCATGTGTACCCACTGTGGTCATCAGCATGATATCTTGAGTTTTATTTTGATTCTTTAACCAATCTGCCTGCCGATTGAGCAACGCATAATTATCAAACCACAGTGAAGGGCTGGCCGCAATATAACGTTGGAACATTTGTGGTTGGCTAAAGAAAGTATGTAAAACAAACAGTCCGCCAAAGGAGTGGCCAAATAAACTCTGTTGCTGTGAATTGACTTTAATTTTGGTTTGAATTGCAGGTTTTAGCTCTTTTTCTATAAACTGAAGAAATTGGTCTGCACCACCATAAGTGTACTTGGCTTGCTTTTGAAACTCAGCCGATGCTTTAGGTGTATAGTCTAAAGCACGCTTTTCTACATCAAAACTGTTTTGCTGTGGGTAGCCGATTGCAACAATAGCGACTGGACTCAAGCCCAAACGATTGGCACCACCACCCACCGACTTAGCAATATTGGCAGCACTATCAAATGCGGCATTGCCATCCAATACATACAGCACAGGAAAACCTTCACTTGGGACTTCACCAGCAGGAACCGAGATCTGAATCAAATAATCATGTTTTGTATATTTGGATGCGATTACAAAGCTTTGTTGAATATTGGTTTGTGATTTAAGAGGCGCTTTATTTGAGCTCAACGTAGTTGGTTGAGCAAAAGCCAATGGTGTTCCTATGAGCAGAGAAAAAGTCAAAATACCAAGTGGTTTAAACATAATTTATTCGCAAGCATTGAAATTTTGCTAGCAATATATAATGAAAATCATTATCAATAAAGTTTGGTAATAAAAAGAGTTAAAACTCAGCGTGTTTAATAGCTTAAAGTGTTGTTATACTAGCTCGGATAATCAATTCACAGATGAATTGTAATCCATTCTTATAGATGATTTTGCTGAGGCTGCATTCAATGGTAAACGATGGACAAAACACATCGAATTCACTTAATTTAGAACAAATTCGTAACGATATTGATAGTGTTGATCAACAAATCCAAGAGTTACTCAACCGCCGTGCGACGCTTGCAGAAGCTGTAGCCAAAGCGAAATTTGCATCCGAAGAGAATCCGCTGTTTTATCGCCCTGAACGTGAAGCTCAAGTGCTGCGTAAAGTCATGGAGCGTAATCAGGGACCTTTGTCTGATGCAACCATGGCACGTTTGTTCCGTGAAATCATGTCAGCATGTTTGGCACTTGAAGCACCACAAAGCATCGCATTCCTCGGACCAGAAGGGACTTATACCCATTCGGCTGTGCTAAAGCATTTTGGTAAAGATGCTGTTGTGCGTCCATTGCCAACCATTGATGAAGTATTCCGTGAAGTTGAAGCGGGTAGTGCACATTATGGTGTCGTTCCAGTGGAGAACTCATCAGAAGGTATCGTCAACCATACACTGGATTGCTTTAAATCATCGACAGTTAATGTAATTGGTGAAGTTGAACTTCGTATCCATCATCAGTTCCTTGTATCTGAAAATACTCGCAAAGATAGTATTAAGCAGATTTATGCGCATCAGCAAACTTTGGCACAATGCCGTAAGTGGTTAGATGCACATTATCCTGGGGTAGAGCGTGTCGCGCTAAACTCAAATGCGGAAGCGGCACGTCGTATTCGTAACGAATGGCATTCAGCAGCGATCGCATCTGATATTGCGGCAAGTATGTACAACCTTGAGATTTTACATAGCAATATTGAAGATAATCCTGAAAATACCACACGTTTCCTTGTGATTGGTCGTGAGAAGATTCCTCAAAGCGGTAATGATAAAACCTCTTTATTGATCTCTGCACATGATCGTGCCGGTGCTTTATTGGAAATTCTTGCGCCATTTGCCAAGCATCAGATCAGCTTGACCAGTATTGAAACGCGTCCTGCATTACCTGAAAAATGGGCTTATGTGTTCTTTATCGATTTAGAAGGACATATCGGTCAGGAGAATGTTGCAGCGGCATTGGAAGAAATTCGTCCAATGGTGAAAGAGTTACGTGTACTCGGATCTTATCCAATCGCTGTTTTATAGGTCTATTTATTGTATTTTGAATCCCTCCCAGCCTCCCTTTAAAAAGGGAGGAGTTTCCCCTCTTTTTAAAGAGGGGTTAGGGGAGATTTTTACATAGGCAAATATGTTTTATGTCTCAACCATTATTTAAGAAAGTTGCATTTATTGGGCTTGGACTGATTGGGTCGAGTCTTGCTCGTGTGATTGTGGCAGAACAACTTGCAGTTCAAATTGTGGCTTCAACACGCTCAAAAAAAACATTAGAAGATGCTAAGGCACTCGGTCTTATTCAACACGGTTATGCAACGCCAGAAGAAGCGGTTCAGGATGCAGATTTAATTGTCCTAGCATTGCCTGTTCGTGCGACACAAAAAGTGCTGGAACAGATCAAACCTTATCTTGCAGACAATGTCATCATTACCGATGTGGGCAGTACCAAAGGCAATGTGGTTGATGCGGCAAAAGCTGTATTTGGTGAAAAGCTACCTATTGGTTTTGTACCAGGGCATCCGATTGCAGGTGCTGAGCATACTGGGGTACATGCAGGTAAAGTTGATTTATTCGTCAATCATAAAGTGATTTTGACACCACTTCCGACCAGTGCCGATTGGGCAGTTGAAAAACTGATTCAACTTTGGTCTGCTGCAAAAGCAGAAGTGATTTGTATGGATGTCACCAAACACGATGAAGTATTGGCACATACCAGCCATTTACCGCATTTGATGGCATTCAATCTGGTCGAGCAACTGGCAAATCGTGAAGATAATTTAGATATTTTCCGCTATGCTGCAGGAGGTTTTCGTGACTTCTCGCGTATTGCCGCCAGTGACCCACAGATGTGGCATGATATTTTCTTTGCCAATAAAACCGCAATTTTAAATGCTGTTGATGGCTTTGAACAGC
The DNA here is from genome assembly GCF_000369525.1 of Acinetobacter higginsii. GTDB lineage: Bacteria > Pseudomonadota > Gammaproteobacteria > Pseudomonadales > Moraxellaceae > Acinetobacter > Acinetobacter higginsii. Next base: position 1,570,293 of record NZ_KB850072.1, on the reverse strand, counting down.
AATTGTCCGTTTTAAAGAAATTGATTGAACAGGAAGATTCACACGCGTTGATGGGACTGCTCGGGCATGCTCAAGCAGCACGTCAGCATTTTAACCATATGTTGGCCAAAAAACCTTTGATGGAGAAAAACAAGGTGACACAGCAATTTACCATTTTACCGGGAAAGAAAACGTTTACAGGTAAATTCACCGTACCGGGTGACAAATCTGTGTCACATCGCTCAATCATGTTTGGTGCGATTGCAGAAGGCACAACACATGTAACAGGCTTCTTGGAAGGTGAAGATGCACTCGCAACTTTACAGGCTTTCCGTGACATGGGTGTGAGCATCGAAGGACCGAAGAATGGTGAAGTCACTATTCATGGCGTGGGCATGCAAGGTTTAAAAGCGCCAGCAAGCGCGTTGTATATGGGTAACTCAGGCACCAGTATGCGTTTGCTATCTGGCATGTTGTCTGCGCAAAAATTTGATTCAGTGATGACCGGTGATGCGTCATTGTCTAAACGTCCAATGGAACGTATTGCGAAACCACTTCGTGAAATGGGTGCACTCATCCAAACCACAGGTGAGAAAGGTACGCCACCCGTCAGTATTACAGGTAGCCAAGCCCTTAAAGGGATTCAATACGATTTACCAATGGCGTCTGCCCAAGTGAAATCAGGCATTTTATTGGCGGGTTTATGGGCTGCGGGTGAAACTTCAGTGACTGAGCCAGAACCAACCCGTGATCATACTGAACGTATGTTGCGTGCTTTTGGTTATGATGTGAAAACCGAAGGCAATAAAATCTCGCTTGTAGGTGGTGGCAAATTAGTCGGTACCGATATTCAAGTACCTTCTGATATTTCATCAGCGGCATTCTTTATGGTCGGTGCTGCAATTACCGAAGGTGCCGATGTGATCCTTGAAGCGGTTGGCATCAATCCAACGCGTACAGGTGTCATTGAAATTCTTAAGCAAATGGGTGCTGATCTAACTGTAGAAAATGAACGTATTGCAGGTGGTGAACCCATTGCAGATATTCATATCAAAGGTTCTAGAACGCTGAAAGGCATTCATATGCCAGAAGACCAAGTGCCATTAGCAATTGATGAATTCCCAGCATTATTCATTGCGGCGGCTTGTGCAGAAGGTCAAACGGTTCTGACAGGTGCGGCTGAGCTGCGTGTTAAAGAATCTGACCGTATTCAAGTGATGGCAGATGGTTTGAAAACCATGGGCATTGACTGTACTCCAACTGACGATGGCATCATCATTGAAGGTAAGGGCAAGTCTGGTGACTGGTCAGCCATTTTCTCTGGTGGTGAAATTGAATCACACCATGACCACCGTATTGCCATGAGTTTCAGTATGGCAGGTTTACGTACTTCAGGTAATATCACCATTCATGGTACAGAAACTGTGGCAACTAGTTTCCCAACCTTCACCGAACTTGCAAATATAGCAGGTTTGGATTTACAGGTTGTGAATCCATAAGCTGATCTGAAAAGGCAGTATTTAGCTTGATTAATTAAGTTAAATGCTGCTTTTTTTATAAGCATATTCATAAAAACAATTGGCTAAACATAAGGCGAAAACGTTTAAATAATAAAAATGCTGAGTTTGTAGATGTACATATCTAATCGGGTCTAAATTTATCAATTTAGCTATAGAACTAAGACAATCAGCTAATCTATTAAAGACAATTGTATATATAATAATTCTTACCGTTCGCGTCGGATTTACTCTGCGATCCAGAGTTAAAACATAAAAAATAGAGGGAATAGCATGAAAACGTTGCAATTTATAGCAGATTGCCCAAAACATGGGGTGGTTGATCATCCACCGAATGAATGCTATATCACGCAAGAGTACGTGGCAGCATTGCTATATAAACAATTAGAACAATATGGTTTTGATGCACAGCATATTCGTCATGAGCATGAAAAAATTGAAGTGCGTATCGACAATCACCAGTTACCACTTTCAATCTTATGCTCGCAGCAAGATACCGAAGGACATATTCTTTGTGAAATCTCAGCCAATCCACAGCAAGAACAAGCTTGGTTTGAGCGTATAGAAACACAAAGTATTATCCGCCAATTGGCTCAGGCTGTTGAAAACAGTTTAAAAGCAGAACATAGTTTTTCTCAGTTTGTGTGGAAAAGCTAAGTCAATTTTGCGCATAAAATCTTAATTGAAGTGATTTAAGCACCGCCATTTGAGTTGTATGGTGTATATTGATTTAAACGCTTTATTTGAGAGTATAGGTGCATGATACAGGTCGATTTTTCTAAATTATCACCCCAAGCAGTTTGGCAACATTTTGAGACCTTATGTACGATTCCTCGACCATCCAAGCATGAACAACAACTCAGACAACATTTAAAAGATTGGGCGGAACAGCGCAACCTAGAAACTTATGTCGATGACATTGGTAATTTAATTATTCGAAAAGCTGCTACAGCAGGTAAAGAGCACGTTGCAGGTGTGATTTTGCAAGGGCACTTAGATATGGTGACTCAGGCAAATCGTGGTACGCAACATGATTTCTTTAAAGATCCCATTCAACCTGTATTAAAAAACGGCTGGCTGATTGCTGAAAATACCACACTAGGTGCCGATAATGGCATTGGAGTTGCACTTGCACTGGCTGTATTAGAATCCAGCGATATCACGCACGGGCCAATCGAAGTTCTTCTCACTATTGATGAAGAAGCAGGAATGAGTGGCGCTCGTTTACTTGAGTCAGGCGTGTTAACTGGACAGTGGTTATTTAATATTGATACCGAAGAATGGGGCGAACTCTATCTTGGCTGCGCTGGAAGTATTGATATTGAAGTACAACAATCACCTGAATATGAACCAGCACCTGCAAATTTGATTTATGTAGATTTGCTGGTATCGGGTTTAAAAGGCGGTCACTCTGGAGTGGATATTCATCTGGGTCGGGGTAATGCCAATGTCATTCTAGCCAATTTCCTTAATGACTATTTGACACGATCCAATGGTCGACTGGTAGAGTTTGTCGGTGGAACAGCACGCAATGCCATCCCGCGTGAAGCTGTGGCAACCATTGCCATTGAAACTGAAAAATTGGCTGGTCTAGAAAAAGCAGTTTCGGCAACACAAGCTGAGTGGCAGAAAAAATTACAGGGTATTGATGATCAGCTACAGATCAGCGTACAGCAAAATGCTAATCCGATAAATGAAGTTATGACATTGCAGCAGCAACAAGCTTGGTTGAAGGCATTTGCAACGTGTCCATACGGCATTGCACAGTGGAGTAGTGCTTTACCCGATGTGGTTGAGACCTCGAATAATATTGGTGTGGTCAAACTGACGAAAGACGAAGCCAAAACTTTAATTATGGTTCGTTCGATGGTGAACCAAGATGCAGTGACATTTGCACAAAACATTCAACAGCATTTTGCCAATTTCCAGATTCAATCTGAATTAACACCGTTGGTCTCAGGTTGGACACCGAATCCAGATTCAGCTGCATTGAAATGCCTACAACAAGCTTATCAGTCTGCATTTAAAATTAAACCGAATTTGAAAGTAATTCATGCGGGTTTGGAGTGCGGCATTATTGCGGAGCATTATCCTGATTTACAGATGGTATCGTTTGGCCCAGATATTCAGGGTGCACATGCACCAGGTGAACGCGTTAAAGTGGATACCGTAGAAAAATGCTGGAAGTTATTGGTGACGGCGTTAGAGTCTGTTAAATAAATTTCATAAAAAAGAAGCTCATGAATGGGCTTCTTTTACTTTAACATTGACCTGAAATAGGTTTTTGTCTAGTTCGATAAACTCAATCTTGCAATCAATAAATTTTTCAATCATGTCAGCCTGTGTACGGGTATGTTCGCTAATACATTGTGCCGCAAATTCACCACCTTGACCTAATGCCAAAGGTAATAACAACTGATCCGCTAAATATTCATCCACCGCCGCTTGAGAAGCAATATATTGCTTCACCTGTTCGGCCAAATGATTGGTAATTTGCTCTGCACTTTTTCGCATTTCACCTAAAGCAGTAAATAGCTGAATGTGCTGCGTGTATGCAACTTTGACATACATCGTATTGCCTTGACTGATCCCATTTAAATGGAATTGCTGTTGAGTATCTAAATTCAGTCTTTTATTTAAAGTCGCTAATTCCCGCTGTGCAATTTGTGCTTCTTCGGAAAGGTTTAATGCTGCTGCAAAAGCCTCAGTGCTTTGCAAACTACCACGATCTAATAAATTTAGCTTGTTTCGATGTTGCCAAGGCTGAATCTTGATTTGAAGTTCACCAGCACCAATCGGTAAGAAGCCTGCTTTGTTTAACTTAAACTCGACCTCTATTCCAAGTTTTTCTAATGTTGGTAAAAAGCAATGCTCGATAAAATCTGCCGTTGGTGCAAGTGGATTATGAGTACCCCCAGAAATCGTGAGATCACTGGCTTCATTTTGCAATAACAAAGCAGGTAACAGGGTTTGTAAAACCAGTGTTGTGCTTCCTGCCGAACCAATCTGGAATTGGTATTTTCCACTTTGTACATGCTGTGGTGCGAAGTACAAACGCTGGCTATGGAGCTCAGCACCTTCCACATAGGCTTGGCTGATGTGTTGAGATGCCTGTACACAGACCAAATGCTGGCGCATTAAGCCTGGTTTTTTGCGTCCAGCTCGAATGTTGATTAATTCAAATGCTTGACCTGTAATCATCGAAAGGGCAAGAGCGGTTCTTAAAATTTGTCCGCCACCTTCACCTTGTGAACCATCAATTTGGATGGTTGCTGGCATATTTGCCAAAGCTTTATTCACTTCTATTTTCCTTATTTTCTAATTAAATGAACATACTGTCAGTACATGGTAATGCTAAGTAACGCGTGACTTTGCTTTCGGCAAAGGTTTACTAGGTACATGGTGCTGAGCCTAATAAGTGAAGATTGATGCACGGCTCACATGCTGCCATAGCCGCCTGAATTATTTTTAATCCCTCAGATCGGAGTAATGCAGGATCTTGTACTCGCCCAGTATGTCCAAACTGTAATTGTGAATTCAATTCACAAAATCTATTGTCTATTCGACTAATTCAATCTGCCAATTTGCAGCCTGAATTTTGATATTTAAATCGCGAAGTTTCGCGCTGATATCATCGGCTTGTTTTTGCAAACTAGAAACAGGGATAACTTTTTGCCATTTAATCTCACGTGAGCTATATCGATCCGGTTCACGATGGGTATTGGCAATCGCATCAACGAGGATCTTATGTTGTTCAGCATAACTATCGCGTAAGCTTAGTAGGGACAGCAATATTTTTCCATCCTCCAACTTGGCTTGCGCATTGGTCAAATGAATACGACAAATCAGTTGATTGCTTTCTTGGGTTAAAGCAAATACCTGTTTGATCAGTTCATTTGGATCTTCGCTTGGTTCATCGCCATCTTGTACCAATACATTGGCATTGATCCGTTGTTTTAATGAAGCGAGCTTTTTTTGTCGATCGCTTCGCAGTAAAAGTGCTTCTGCAAGTTTCATTTGAATTTACCTTTATTTTCATTTCTCTTTAATAAAGATGGTGAGAGGCGGAATTGATTGTTTCTATTTGCTGTGGAGTTAAACTATTCTGTTCAAGTGCATATAGAAATTGATCTAATATGATATTTTGACGCTCTGAATTTTTAATCCAAACATACATGATTTGTTTTAGCTTATGATCCGCAAAACTATTGTTGTAGATACCATTGTAGAACCAATAATTGAGCATATTTGCTAAATTAATTAATGCTGAATGGTGAGTTAATAAAAGAACCCACTCATCAAGTAATGGTTGAATATCTAAGCCTGCTAGATGAAAGATAGTAATGTATTCATCTAAGCTATAATTTTCATCGAAATATATTGCTTTATATTGGAAGAAAGCCAAAGTAAATTTCTGCATAAATTGGATTTCTTTCGTTTTCCAAGCGTTCTCTAAATTAAAATAACATTTGTTTAAAATAATTTCTGTGCTATGACTAAGGTTTTCGCCTTGAATCAGTAATTCCAATATTTTAGGTAGCAAATGTTTAATTTGTTGTGCTAATGCAAATTTATCCATACTTTCAGCAGCATCAAGATATTCATAAATCAATCTGCAATTAAGCAGTGCCACTGGTAGACGTTTTAATAATTCACCATCTGCGGTTTGTAAGCAGCAAGTACCATGACAAACCTCAAATTGATCCCCCATTAAATATGAGGAAAATAGTTGATAAGCCTCTGTAATTAAATTTTTTAAATCAGTTAGAGTAGTCATTTTATTTTCCTCAGCCTCATGGATCATATTTAACCCTTTACACAAACCACTTGTCGTAAGGTATACACCACTTCAACCAAATCTTTTTGTGCATTCATCACATCTTCAATCGGTTTATAAGCTGATGGAATCTCATCAATCACAGCAGCATCTTTACGGCATTCCACACCTTCAGTCTGCGCAATCTGATCTTCTACAGTAAAACGTCGTTTGGCTTCAGCACGGCTCATTACGCGACCTGCACCATGCGAACATGAACAGAACGATTCCTGATTTCCAAGACCTCGAACAATAAAGGACTTGGCACCCATTGAACCTGGGATAATTCCATATTCTCCCAAACGCGCACGAACAGCGCCTTTACGGGTCACCATCACTTCTTCGCCGTAATGCTCTTCCTTTTCCACATAGTTATGGTGGCAGTTTACGGCTTCTAATCGTGCTTGGAACGGTTTCGGAATAATCGTTGCTAAGGCTTTAATGGCAGACTGCATCATGATTTCACGGTTTTTCATGGCAAAGCGTTGAGCCCAACCTACTGCAAACCAGTAATCATCAAAATGTTCTGTTCCTTCAACTAAATACGCCAAGTCTTTGTTGGGTAAGTTAATAAAGTGTTTTTGCATATCTTTTCGCGCCAGTTCGATAAAATGATTACCGATGGCATTACCCACACCACGAGAACCTGAGTGCAACATAATCCAAACATGATCATGTTCATCCAAACAAATTTCTATGAAGTGATTTCCTGTACCTAGTGTTCCTAGCTGTTTTCGATTGTTGGTGTTTTTTAGGCGAGGGTGTTTGGCACAGATGAACTCAAAATCTGCAACTAAATCTGCCCAAGCTTGGTCTACCATTTCAGGTGGTGTTTCCCAAGAACCTTTATCTCTTCCACGTTTGGTCATTCCATGTGGAATTAAACGTTCAAGTTCAGTACGCAAAGCATGTAAATTATCTGGTAAATCAGAAGCGGTTAGGCTGGTACGAGTCGCCATCATTCCACACCCAATATCGACACCTACGGCAGCAGGGATAATTGCACCTTTGGTTGGAATCACGCTTCCGATGGTTGCACCTAAGCCAAAGTGAACGTCTGGCATCACAGCCATCCATTTATAAATAAAGGGCATTTGGGCAGTTTGCAGCAATTGTTGTTTTGAGTTGTCGTCAACAAGTACACCATTGGTCCACATTTTTACTGGCATACTCGTTTCATCTTTTAGAACTTGATAAGCACGTTGTTGCTGTTCTTGTTCAGATTGAGCTTGTTGGTTGATTTGTTCAACGACAGACATTTTCATTTTCCTTTCAAAACCTGCCTGCCAAGCGTTTGCAGGCAGGTGATATTCACAAGATCCCAATGATGTTGTGTGCTTATACTATTGCAGTGACCGTGCCAACTTTTTAAAAATCGACCCATGTAATGTTAATATGTTGATAATTAATAAAAATAAGATTTTAATTGTATTGAGTTGAGATGTGTTGGTTTTCTTTCTGCATGGAATTTATATTTAATTAGATATAAAAATATCTTAAAAGATATTTTTCAATTTTCATATATTTGCTTTTCCAAGCAAATTTTAGCTCGCTTGCAATTTTTAATTATCAGGTATTGTTGAGTGCAGGGTTGAAGAAAGAAATCCTGATTTCTATTTGATAGCCAGCTTTGTCTTTTCTCATGGGTGTTTCATATTGCTGCTTTAGCAAATAGATGTGGCGCTGTTTGATATTTTTCAGATGAAAATCTGTTGTTTAATCTGCATGTAAGTATGTCTTTGTTTAAGGTCATGCTATAAACATAACAAAACATAAATAAATTGCTAAATCTTATGGATCTTTTTCGTTATCTACTTACGATTATTTTATTTGTTGCAGGGGTATTTTGTCTTGTGCAGTTCTTGTTGCAAGATTTTACTCTTATGCTTCTCGCACTAAGTTTAGTTTGTTTTTTATTTGCTTATTGGGTGAAACCGAAACGAGAGGGGTATCATCGTTGAAATGATGTTTGGGATTGGTTCGATTTGATTGATACTTCTATTGAAGTGGTGTATCGAATTATTACTTTACCATTTCGCCTATTACGAAGAATATTTGATTTCTTTTCGCCTGATATTCCATAAAGAGGGTGAATCTCAATCAACAAGGAGGATAAACACTTTTTCCTTAGCTGTCTTATCTATGAAAATAGATATACAACTACGCACGATTTTGCTATGTAGTGCTTATCGCATTTGATTGAGATTAAAGATGATCATCACAACAAAAAATAATGAGACTTTCCTTAAAAAGGATTAGAGATTTGAACTCTATGCTTTCGCATTCGCCATGTAGTCCCATTGGCATTTGTGATGAAGCGACATAAACAAAATTATCTAAGACTTAAATCATATGCCTTAATTTAGACGACTGCATACACTGTAGATGCAGGTGAGAGTGGTTACTCACATTTATGGGGTAGGATGTAGTCCTAAAAGCATTTTATGCCGTACCACAAAAAAATATGCAAACAATTAATCGCCAAGACAACTCTTCCACTGCGTTTCCCTTTCCGCCATTGATCGAGGTCGATCAAGATGGACTCGAACCATCAAGTTATTGCTAACGGTGAATCCCTTATTGTAGTCCTGACTGCATTTTGCATAGGCCAGTAAACAAAAATGATAAGACCTTTTATACATGGCTCTATCCAATTGAGCTACAAACTGATTTTCATCAATTTGAAGGGACTTGAACCCTCAACAAATGTAGTCCTATTTGCATTTTACTGGTTGGTTGTAATAACAAGGTGTAATGAAACGTTTTATCTACAGGATGTAGTTCTATCTGTATTTATTACAACCATTCCTTGCACAACAATAATGATGAAACATCGAGCCAGCTTTCACTGAGCTATCTTGGAAGGATAGTGATGTAGTTCCATCTGCATTTGTGCAATTTTTATTATAGGGTAACAAATTGAATTTAGAAACAAAAACATTGGAAAGATGTAGTTCCTAAAGCATTTACCCTATTTACAGACCTGACGAATCAAGTCGGTAATTTGCTTTGTTCAATTTTATTGATCCAGTGATCAGCGTGCATTTTACCCTGCGAAAATAAATCAATCAGCGTAAATACATGGTCACTAAAACCACCAATATTCATCACATCAGTACGTTCAGGTACTTGAGTGTGCGTATATGGCTGTAAATCTACGCAGACCAATTTTGCTTCTGGACAGCGTTGTTTTAAAATATCCCATTCATACAACATGCCTGTTTTATGGCGTGTGCGTAACTGGTCAGCCCAAGACTCATTGTCTGAAAAATAAATCATCAAATCGACAGGTGTCTGATCTCGATTGAGTCGATTTAATGGAATGCTACAATCCGTTCCACCGCCACCAAGCGCAGCAAATTGTTTGGCGACTTCAAAAATAGAGCGTGTTTTACCACCTGTAAAAACCTGTTTTAATCGACCAAATAAGCTTGTTTGATCAGATTCATTTTCCGCAATATTCAATGAATGAAGTTGTGTATCAAACGGCGTAATTTGAATGTCAGGATTTACTTGCTTTAACGCACAAGCAAATAACGATGCCACATCGACACAACGTAAAGTTGATGTTGTGCCTTTACGATAGCCTGTCACGGGGCTTGCCATTGAACCTGAGACATCAATCGCAACAACCACGCGACCAGTGAGGCGAGGCACATTTTGCAAAGCGGCTCGCATCACCTGTTCCAAAGATTGCCGTACAACTTGAGGGACAGCATCATCCAATGCCGACCAAGTTGTCATTAATTGATAGGGCAAAACTCGGCTTTTGCGAATCATATCCTGATCTTGTAATTTATTTGCAATGATTTCATCCATGCCTTCGATTTGAAATACACCATGACGAGCAAAAGTATTCAAGTTCATTCTTAACATCTGCCAACCTCCGTTTTTAGCAATCTCAGCCCATTGTTGTGCTGAAAGCTGTAAATTGGTGAGAAGTTGCATTGGCAAGTCAGGAACATCATGGCTTAAACCTTGACGGAATTTTTCTAAGGCTTGAACTTTGGCAGGCAACTGCTCAAGCTCGTATTTTTTACCGAGCACATAAGCAAAGAACGCTTCCTGAGTTGCATCTTTAGGTTTTGGATGAGTCATTTTTAATACATCTGCTAAAGAAGGTTGATTGCCAATATTGGCTGCCAACAATTGATTTTCATTGGCATTGATCAACCATTGATTGATCATTTTCTTTGGCAAGCTGCCCAAAGATTTGCGTTGTATTACCCCTGAACGCATGATTTGTACAAAATTACGTAACTGTTTGCCATTATCAATCACCAATGGAAATACTGCTTTAAATAAGCTTTGATCACGTTGTGATAAAATTGCCAATAATAAAACTGGCATGTCTTTCATGTGGCTATTTTGGCGAGTGTAAACTGCCGTTTTAGCAATAAATTCTGCATCAATATCTTGTGTTAGTACCAATATCTGATCCAATTGCATTTGTGCGGTTTGATAAAAGGTATGATTCAACGTGCCTGTTGCAGCAAGCTGAGCTAAGGCTTGACGGTGATTTAATTGAAATGCACGACCGCCAGCTTCATTACTGATCAATTGTTTTTTAGTTGCCTGAGAGGCAAAAATTGTCTGGTTTACCATGACCCATTCTCTATAAAATTCAAGTTGTTGTTTCTTGGGTGTGTTATTGCAGAGAGTGTGCCAATATTCTTGTTTTTGTTTTAAATTTTTATAAGATATTGATAATTATTGAAAATAAAATAATTAATATTTTTTGTTGGAAAAAGTTAGTAGATTTTAATATGTAAAATATATCTAAATAGATATGAAAGTATTAAAAAAGATATATGATCTATCCTTGGATTTTATTGATAGATCATATATCAGGTGATCTATTAGGATTTATCGATTTTTGAAAGCCGACCTGTCTCGTCTAAGCTAAATTGATCAAAATCATGAGCCAAGTAGAAGTTGCCTTTATAGAAATTTCTAACTTCTTCCGCAATCACTTGCTGTCCAGCACTGTCTTGATGGCGTGGGCTAAAGTGTGTCAGGATCAGATTGCTTAGACCTTGTTGTTGAGCAAATTCTGCAACCATCTTTGCCGAACTATGCATGGGGCCTGAACCCACTTTATCTAAAATGGCTTGGGTGTAGGTGCTTTCATGAATCAAGAGCTGGGCATCTTGGCAAGCTTGTGCCAATAACTCAGGACGATCATTATCTCCACCGACAATCGCATGTGCACGTTGCGTTTGAATTTGAATAAAATCAACCGCTTTTAAGGTTTGCTCATTTAACTGGACGTCTAAGCCTTGCTGTAAATCGCCCCAAACTTTGCCTTTTGCTACGCCGAGTTGAATTAAGGCCTGTGTATCTAATTTCTTTTGGATATATTGCGCAATAATACTAAATGCAAAACTGGGTACACGATGACTGAGTGGGTGGGCTTGAATCGAAAGTTCATCTGTTATTTGTAGTATTTGAGTGGCTTCATTCACATCAATAAAATTAAGCGGGTAGGGTAAATGCAGATCGGTCAGCTGAGCTGTGGCTTTAATCCATTGTTGAATTTCTTCTGGAGCAATAATGGTTAAAGGTGCTGTGCGTGCATTCATACCAGCACTGGCCAATAAGCCGACTAATCCATAACAATGATCACCATGTATATGGGTAATACAGATGGCAACTAAGCTTTGTAATGAAAGTTTGGCCTGTTGAATGCGATGCTGTGTACCTTCACCTGCATCAACCAATATCCAGTCTTTATTCTTGCTGTTGCGGATTGCTAGGGCAGAAACGTTGCGTGTGAGCGTGGGTACACCTGAAGATGTGCCTAAAAAAGTAAAATGAAGCATATTGTTGGAATTTTTCATTGAATTGCGTATTGTATGTGATAGACATATATAAAATATTATAGAAATTATGCTGAATGCAAAGAAAACAGTCGTAATTGGCTTTGTGGGTTCTACCTTAGATCAAGGAAAGCGTCCTGATCGTTGGCAGCGTTGGCGTCCGACTTTGAGCCTTCTGATGCATGAAGATCTGATTGTAGATGAATTGGTACTATTACATGATCGACAACATCATAATTTAGTCAAATTTATTGCTGAAGATGCTCAGGATGTGTCGCCATTGACCACAGTATCGGGTCAGCGAGTGAGTATCCGTGATCCTTGGGATTTTGCTGAGGTTTATGGTGCGCTATATGACTTTGTGAAAAGTTATCCCTTTGATACTGAAAAAAATAACTATCTTTTACATATCACTACAGGCACACACGTTGCTCAAATCTGTTGGTATCTACTGGTCGATACCAATTATTTACCTGCCAAATTGATTCAAAGTGCGCCAAATCAACAGAAAACACCAGAAGGTGAATATCGCATTATTGATCTGGATTTATCTCGCTATGATGTCCTCAAGCAGCGTTTTGAAGATGAGCAACAACAAAACTGGCAACAGTTAAAAGCCAATATTTCAACCTATAATGATGAATTTAATCAACTGATTACCGAGGTTGAGTTGGTGGCGACACGCTCTAGTGCGCCGATTTTGATTATGGGGGCGACAGGTGTAGGTAAATCGCATTTAGCCAAACAAATTTTTCAATTAAAGAAAGACAAGTTTCATCTAAGTGGGCGTTTTATTGATGTGAACTGTGCGACGCTTCGTGGTGATAGTGCCATGTCGAGTTTGTTTGGGCATATCAAAGGGGCTTTTACCGGGGCAGCGGCTTCAAGAGCAGGCTTATTAAAAAGTGCTGATCAGGGGATTCTGTTTTTGGATGAAATTGGCGAGCTTGGGTTAGATGAGCAAGCGATGTTGCTTAAGGCACTTGAAGATAAATCTTTTTTTCCAGTCGGAAGTGATAAAGAGGTTCAGGCCGATTTTCAATTGATCGCAGGGACAAATAAAGATTTAAGAACTGAAGTGCAAGCAGGGCGTTTCCGTGAGGACTTATGGGCACGATTGAATACATGGACTTTCTTTTTACCCAATCTTAAAGATCGAATCGAAGATATTGCCCCCAATATTGAGTTCGAGTTGCAACGTTTTGCGGCGAACCATCAACGACAATTACGTTTTCAACGTGATGCACTTGATGTGTATTTGAAATTTGCCAAGTCGAAGGAAGCATCATGGCAGGGAAATTTTCGTGATTTGACTGCTAGTGTGACACGGCTGGCGACATTATCCAGTGGTGAGTTGATCCGTTCAGAAACGGTGGAAAAAGAGATTCAGCGTTTAAAGCAACTGTGGTCGATTCAAACCACAGAAAACCAATCTAAAGATATCGATATTCTCCTCAAATATTTAGATCAAACCCAGTTGAGCGAGATCGATGAGTTTGATCAGATTCAACTGCGTGGCGTGCTGCAAGTCTGTGAAAATGCCAAGTCGATGGCGGATGCAGGACGCCAGCTGTTTGCTGCTTCACGCCAGCAACGTAATACCACTAATGACAGCGACCGAGTCAAAAAATATTTGGCTCGGTTTGGCTTGAGTTGGAGTGATTTTCAGTAATCATTCAGCTGGATGATCTTTCTTTATTTGAGATTGGCTGGGTAGAAACTCTAAGTTCCAGAGTTTTTCAGCATGTCGGCCAATCCACCAGAAAGATGCAGCGAGCAAGATAAAGAAAATGGCTTTGTGCATGCCATTCCAAAAGAACTCAAAATACTTGGTGTAGAGGTTAATAAATAAGAAGGTGATACCAAAACCGCGTGAGGTGGCATCATCGTGTTTTAAGCCATAGACCATCGCGATGATGGCAATAAATGCGAATAGTACACCCCAATGTAACAGCTCATATTGCTTGACGCTATACCAACTCCCTAAGTCACCATAATTGCCAAAGATTGAGAGAATCCATAGGGCAATAAATAGATACAGCAGGCCCATGACATAGGTTGAATGGGCAAATTCCTTAAAATGCACATACCGTTTAAACAGCAGACTTAATCCAATCAGTACGCCGCCAAACAAGACAAAGCGTAAAGGGAAGTTCATCCCAAGATAATAGGCACCCCAGCCCGACATATAGCCTGTTTCCGTCCCAAACCAAGAACCGAGTGAAAGCAGCGAGAACACCCAAATCAGTTTAGAGGGAAACCAGAAGGCAAGTGCTGCATAAATTATGGTGGAAAGCAGGAATAATAAAGAAAAATGCCCACTACCAGTATCAATCGCTTGGCCGAAATAGGCGACAGACGCTGCGGTAGACAGCACGCCTGCAAAAATAATCGCTTCATTGCTAAATTGATGCAAGGGTTTGGTCTTGCGTCGATGATAGGCAAAGCCATAAAAGGCCGTTGCAACTGCAGCAAAAATCAGACATGGAATGATTTTTGAATCAATAAAGATTTTTTCAATCAGCTCCATTAAGAATTTATCTGCGGTAATTGCGGCAATCGCGATCACGGCACAAATCATGGAAATCCAGAATGAATATTTTGCCAGTCGCTCCCAATCAAAAGGTCGAATCGAAAAGCTCTGATTTAGCTCATTGGCCACATCAGGCGTAATCGTACCTTGCTGTTGCCATTGCTCAATGGTTTGCTTTAAAAAAAGTCCCTGTTTTTTATTTAATTTCATTATTAAAGAACCTGATGTCTGTACATCTATATTGATATAACAGACATTGGATTCAAAACACGTATGTTTTTCTTAGTAATTTGTTGTTAAGTCTACAGTTTTAAAAAGCGAGCAATCACTTGACGTAATTGTTTTAGATAACCAGTAAAGAAATGATTGGCGCCTGGTAAAATCGTGATCGGATGTTTTTGTGGTTTTGCCCACGCGATCATATCTGAGAGCAGGGTAATATCATCCTGTTCACCATGTACAAATAAGATATCGCCGTCAATTGCAGGAGTTGTGTAGTGGCGTAAATCCACCACAGAACCTGTAGGTAAGCCACATAATACCAATTGCTTTGGACGTAACTCATTGCTAAGTTGCGCTTGGCATTTTGCGAGCACATGAGAGCCGAAACTGAAACCACCTGCATAGAAGGTTAAGCTTGCATGTTTTGCACGGGCATATTCAATCACGGCCATAATATCATCAGTTTCGCCATGCCCTTGGTCGTGAGTACCTTCACTGCCAGCTAAACCACGGAAGCTAGGACGGTACACTACACACCCCATTTCATTAAAAATCTGAGCCAGTAAAACAGGGACTTTATGATGCGGAGTACCACCTTGCAAAGGATGTGGGTGGCAGACGACAGCAAAACCTGTGATTTCACCTTGGGGTTGATCAACAAACATTTCGATTTGACCAACAGGACCTTGGATGAATAATTGCTCAGACATAAGATACGCAATGGATAATGGAAGAATCCACTATTTTACCGATAAAACTGAACGAGAACACGAATTGGCATTAAAAATTATCAACTGTTATAGTTTCACCAAGATAAATTTATTTTGATTGATTATGCTTGCTTTAATTTCTCCTGCTAAAACACTCGATTACACCACAGCACTTCCTACAGATACACATACTCAACCACGTTTGTTGGCGCAATCACAACAATTGATTGATGTTTGTCGCAAGCTTTCTGCGACAGAAATTGCATCGTTGATGACCGTGAGTGAAAAAATTGCCAATTTAAATGTAGAGCGTTTCCGTGACTGGAATGCAGATTTTGATTTTTCCAATGCACGTCAAGCTTTGTTTGCATTTAAAGGTGATGTGTACACGGGTTTAGATGCTTATCACTTAAAAGACCAAGATATTGATTTTGCCCAACAGCATTTACGTATGCTGTCTGGTCTTTATGGTTTATTACGTCCATTAGATTTAATGATGCCGTACCGTTTGGAAATGGGCACTAAACTAAAAAATAGCCGCGGTCATAATCTATATGAATTCTGGGGCAGTATTATCACAGATCAAATTAACCAAGATTTAGCTGAAATTGATGCAAAAGTGTTGGTAAATTTGGCCTCTGACGAATATTATAAATCTGTGAATGAAAAGAAAATTCAGGCAGAAATTATCAAGCCTGTATTCTTGGATCAAAAGAACGGAAAATATAAAGTCATCAGTTTTTATGCGAAAAAAGCGCGTGGTCTGATGGCAAGATACTTGATTGAGAATAAATTAAGCCAAGTAGAACAATTAAAAGCATTTGATAGTGAAGGGTATTACTTTGATGCTGAAAGTTCATCGAATAAAGAATTGGTCTTTAAGCGAGATGAACAGCACGCAGCTTAGGTTTGCCTTGGGCAGGGTGGGATGTTAACCAAAGAACATTTATTAAAACACGCGATATCGTCTGATCAAGTCCAGATAAAAGGGCATTTGACAGAACCTCGTAGTTATGGGGTGTATGCATTGCCGCTTGATCGAGACGGTACTCGACGATTCCGATTTGGTAATCATCCTATGCGCCAACAGGAACTAAAACATGAGTTTGGTTCCTGTACCTTGTATCAGCTTTTTCTAGAGCGTAAAGATGCTGAATCATTAGCAAAATGGCTGAATAAAGAAATCCAATGAGGATGAGCAATGCCGCAGTATTTATCTACATTAGAAAAATCATGGTTTGAGCTGCATCAGCATTATCATTTTTCAGAGCCGCAGAAAGTTTTTAATAAGTTGATTGCTGCCTACAGTGAAAAGCAGCGGGCTTATCATGCGCTGCAACATTTGTATGAATGTCTAGTTCTAGTTGATTCGATTCGAGCTGATTTAAATGATGTACATGCTGTTGCATTGGCGCTCTGGTTTCATGATGCGGTTTATGATCCACAAGCAAAAGATAATGAGCTGAAAAGTGCTGAGCTATTCGAGCAATATTTAGCTCAAGATTTATCAATTGATATTGTTCAGAAGATAAAGCAGTGGATTATTGCCACGCAAAAGCACGAATCGACGAATGAGTTGGATTTGCAGTTTTTACTGGATATTGACTTAGCGATTCTAGCGGCTTCGCCAGAGCGTTTTGCGGAGTATGAGCAGCAGATTCAACAGGAATATGCTTGGGTAGATCCAGATGTTTATGCGATTAAGAGAAAAGAAGTTCTAGCGCATTTTTATCAGACAGAATCACTGTATCAAACCGAATATTTTCAACAGAATTTTGAGCAAAGGGCGAAGCAAAATTTAAATCGAATATTAAACATTTAGAATTGAGAGAATCATGGATCAGCTAATTCAAACATTGAAAGAGCTAGCGAAACAGCATCCGTTAGAAAAATATTTTATATGGGAGTTGCCAGAAAGTAATCCATTACCAATCCCTGTACATCTTGCCTCCGTATTTGAGCAAAATATTTATTTAAAACATAATTTCAATTCTTTATTGAATTCAGATGATTTAGCTGGTCGGTACTGGTTGATTCAAGAGTGGGGAGGTATACGTTCTTTTAAGCAAAATCCTAAAAATGATCTGTTATTGCTTAAATTTGAAAGTGAACTTACAAAAGGTGCTTTAACAAGAACTACTTTTTCAGTGATCTCTTCTTTATCAAAAGTCGCATCATTTATGGATCATCAGGCTTATGCAGTTTATGATTCCAGAGTCATTTATTCTTTAAACTGGTTGTTGTTTAAATATTCAACATTAAAGGAATTTTATCCTCAGCCGGTCGGAAGGAATGCTGATATAACTCAATATGAACTTAATACGATTTTTAATTTGTTTGATGGTCCTGTGAACTATAAAACTCATCGCATTGCTTATCATGATTATTGCCAATTAATGAAAAAATTATCGATGGAAGTGTATGCTAAGAGTGAGCCTTATTGGGCTGAAATGCTTTTGTTTATCCTTGCACCAAAATATATTGTGAATGATATAAAAAGCTCATTGCAGATAACATTAAAATGCTAGAAAGAAATGAGTGTTTTGGCGATTAAAAAAGGGAGCAAATAGCTCCCTTTGCTTTTTCTTTTCTTACTTAAAGAAATAACCTGTCTCAGGCGAGCTGGCATTGGCCATACGCTTACGCGGCATACGACCCGCTAAAAATGCTTCACGACCTGCTTCAACCGCTTTTTTCATGGCAGAAGCCATTAAAATTGGATTTTGTGCAGCAGCAATTGCTGTATTCATTAATACGCCGTCACAACCGAGTTCCATTGCAATGGCAGCGTCACTGGCGGTACCCACACCTGCATCCACCAACACAGGAACCTTAGCGTTCTCTTTGATGATGGAAATGGTGTGTGGATTCAAAATACCGAGACCAGAACCAATCAAACTGCCCAAAGGCATGATCGCAACACAACCCATACTTTCAAGTTCTTGGGCAACAATTGGGTCATCCGAGGTGTAGACCATGATTTCAAAACCATCATCAATCAGGGTCTGCGCTGCTTTCAGTGTTGCAGTGACATTTGGGTATAAAGTTTTTTCATCACCGAGCACTTCTAGCTTCACCAAATTGTGACCATCAAGCAGTTCACGTGCCAGCATACAGGTACGAATCGCGCTATCGGCATCAAAGCAACCTGCTGTATTTGGCAAAATCGTGTATTTCTCAGGTGGAATCACTGAAAGCAAATTCGGCTGATCGGCATGCTGACCAATGTTTACACGACGGATTGCCACTGTGACAATCTCAGCACCACTGGCTTGAATGGCTAAATCAGTTTCATTGAGATCTTTATACTTACCAGTTCCGACCAATAAACG
Source organism: Acinetobacter higginsii (assembly GCF_000369525.1). Taxonomy (GTDB): domain Bacteria; phylum Pseudomonadota; class Gammaproteobacteria; order Pseudomonadales; family Moraxellaceae; genus Acinetobacter; species Acinetobacter higginsii. The sequence goes on along the minus strand of NZ_KB850072.1, from coordinate 1,551,365 downwards.
AGATTGGAAAGTACGTGAACCAATAATTAAAGGGGAATCTTGCATGGGCTTACTCCATTTTTAGCCGATTAGCCGCCACCAACAGCTTGAATAATTTCAATACGATCTTCAGGAGCAATCGTCGTTTGCTCAAGTCTACTTTTCGGAATAATCTGTTGGTTCTTCTCTACAGCAAAGCGTTTGCCTTCTAAGGCTAAATTCTGAATCAATTGCTGTAGGTTTTCACAAGACGTGTCTGTTGACTCGCCATTTAAATAGATGTGCATGATCAATCCTTATTTCGCATGCTTGATTGCTTGCCATGCGAGTAACAGCCAGCCCGCTATCATAAACGCACCGCCAATCGGTGTAATCGCACCTAAAATGCGAGGTAGGCCGAGCGCCATAATGTACAACGAACCGCAGAAAAAGATGATACCAATTTGGATCAAAATAAAAGGAATTTTTATTGGAAATGTTGCTGTAGTTTTATGCAGGACGCCTAAGATAAGCAATCCAATCGCATGATAGAAAAAGTATTGAGTTGCTGTACCCCACCAAGTAAGTTGTTCTGGGGTTGCAAAAGATTTGAGTCCATGAGCACCAAAAGCACCCAACATAACTGCAAGCGCAAGGTTAAGCGCCGAGATAGCTATCCACATAATGATAATGGAACTGGAAATTTGATGAACAAAGTTAACATATTCGGGTGCTTAAACAAAGCCAGATAAAACAAAAGGGCATTAAAGCCCTTGTGTTTGATTCGATTTTAACTTGCAGACATGGCGGTTTTGATTTTTTCCATTGCATTCTTTTCAAGCTGGCGAATACGTTCTGCGGAAACATTATATTCTGCAGCCAGTTCATGCAAAGTTGATTTGTCATCATCTAACCAGCGACGTTGTAAAATATTCCGTGAACGATCATCAAGCTGATCCATTGCCTCATGTAAGGCAGTGGTGCTTTGTTCTTCGTAGTCTTCTTCTTCAACTAATCGAGCAGGATCGTAACGATTATCCTCGAGATACAGTGCAGGTGCTGTATGTGGTGTATCGTCATCATCATCGCCTTGAGCTTCAAAAGCAGCATCATAAGCGGTTAAGCGACCTTCCATTTCGAGCACTTGCTCTGGTGTGACATTCAAATCATTGGCAATTGATTTCGCTTCTTCCAAAGTGAGTCGTTTGCTTGATTTTTTAAGACTACGTAAGTTAAAGAATAATTTACGTTGTGCCTTGGTCGTTGCGATTTTGACAATACGCCAGTTACGAATCACATATTCATGGATTTCGGCTTTAATCCAGTGCACTGCAAAAGAAACTAAGCGAACCCCCATATTTGGATCGAAGCGTTTGACCGCTTTCATTAATCCAAGGTTACCTTCTTGAATGAGATCGCCTTGTGGCAATCCGTAACCTGCATAACTACGTGCAATATGGACAACAAAGCGTAGGTGTGACATTACCAATAGTTTGGCAGCATCAAGATCTTGGTCATAATAATAACGCTCAGCAAGTTCTTTTTCCTGCTCGGCAGTTAGAATTGGAATTTGATTGACAGTACTGATATATGCACCAAGGTTTACGCCTGGCGCAGACAATGACAGGGGCATCAATTGATTGCTGCTGTCAGTAGTCATGGAGTCTCCTTATAGGATGGTATTTAAGTCAACAATTTCATCTTAATGCGAATGTTCTTCATCACTAAGGAAATTTGAGTATAAAAATGTAAAGTTATCTAGTTTATCTTTAGCTAGAGTTTAGCAAAGAATCACGTAGATTCAATTAAATAGTGAAATTCACGATCTGAAATTTTCTGAGTTAAACATTGAAGTTGCTGAATTTGGCAATATCGTGTTACATCAATTTCACTATGTGGATCAGAAGATTTCAATAGATATTGTTGTATGCCGTTGGCTTTCTTTAAGGCGCGCTTCAACATCAATAGTGGCATTGGGCAAGGTTGCCCTAAAGCATCAATAATGATGGGTGTGTTGGATGTGTTGGTCATATACGATTAAATCACTTCATTCAAAATTATCTTAACAAATTTTTGCGTAATTTTTGAGAGAAAAATTTCATTAAAAAAACAGCTAAATTATTGAAAAAAACAGATAGAAACATCGGAAATAACTAAAAATAATTCTATTAATTGTGATAAACCCATGATAAGCTCGATGCGTTTTAGAAAGTTGTTTAATGCAAATTAATTGTTTTAAACTCTATAACAAATGGATGTAACCGGAAATTGTTGATAGTTTTACAGAATGATTACAAGCTTTAAAATTATAAATATTTTAAAACCTTGTTGGCTCTGCTGTTTGCAACACCGGAAGGTCCTTATCTTTCAATATCTGAGGATTGACTTATGACAGCTCGTGAACAAGGCGTAGTAAAGTGGTTTAACGACACTAAAGGCTTTGGTTTTATTCAGCGTAATGGTGGTGATGACGTATTTGTTCATTTCCGCGCAATTATGGGTGATGGCCACCGTTCTTTACGTGACGGTCAACGCGTAGAATTCAGTGTTGTTCAAGGACAAAAAGGTTTCCAGGCTGAAAACGTTCAGCCTTTAGACTAATTTGTTGCCTTAACGCAATAAAAAACGCCCCAATCTTATTGGGGCGTTTTTATTTTTTATGGTTTATAATAATGACTTTCTTTTGGTCGTTGATGGTTCGAGAGCATATATGACATCTGGTTTTGAAACCTTAAATTTACATCCGCAGTTGAAGAAAGCGATTGATGCTTTGGGTTTTACACAAATGACCCCAATTCAGCAAAAGGTTTTAAAATATACATTAGCAGGGCATGATGCTATTGGTCGAGCACAAACAGGCACAGGAAAAACAGCTGCCTTTTTGGTTAGTGTGATCAATGATCTACTCAATAATCCAGTTCAAGAGCAACGATTCCGTGGTGAGCCACGTGCGTTAATTCTAGCGCCGACACGAGAGTTGGCATTACAGATTGAAAGTGATGCGCAAGCATTAACCAAGTTTTCAAATCTACATCTTGTGACCTTATTGGGCGGCGTAGATTTTGAAAAACAAAAGAAAATGTTGGATCGAAACTTTGTTGATATCATTGTTGCAACACCAGGACGTTTGATCGATTTTGTGGAGCAAAAAGAAGTTTGGTTGGATAAAATTGAATTTCTGGTGATTGATGAAGCAGATCGTTTGTTGGATATGGGCTTTATTCCATCGGTTAAACGAATTGTTCGTTATTCACCATTTAAAGAGCAGCGTCAAACTTTAATGTTCTCTGCAACATTTAGCTATGATGTTCTTAATTTGGCACGTCAATGGTTGTTCGAGCCTGTAACGGTAGAAATTGAACCTGAGCAAAAAACCAATAACGACGTTGAGCAACGTGTGTATGTGGTTGCTAAACAAGATAAATACAAGTTATTGCAAGATATTTTGCGTGAAGAGCCAATTGATAAAGTCATGATCTTTGCAAATCGTCGAGATCAGGTACGCCGTTTGTATGACCATTTGAAACGTGATGGTTATAAAGTTGGTATGTTATCTGGTGAAATTGCACAAGATAAGCGTTTAAAAATGCTAGACCAATTCAAACAAGGCAAGAACAATATTATGATCGCAACTGATGTTGCTGGTCGCGGTATTCATGTGGATGGTGTTTCGCATGTGATTAACTTTACTTTGCCTGAACAGTCTGATGACTATGTACATCGTATTGGTCGTACAGGGCGTGCTGGCGCGCAGGGTGTGAGTATCAGTTTCCTGTCGGAAGATGATGCATTCTATTTGCCAGAAATTGAAAAAGCGATTGGTAAAAAATTACCATTAACGCGTTTAGAGGGTTATTGCTAAGTCTTGATCCATTTTATTGGATGTATTTAAGCGCAATATCTTTTAAGCAAAAGGCCAAATCATACTGTGATTTGGCCTTTTTGATTATTTAGTCAGAATAACAACTCAAATTACACAAAAGATTAAAGATTTTTTTATAATTACTGTGATTATTTGCTGAATTGAAATAGATCAGCATGTAGAATATGGCGCATTACCTGGGAGGATATTATGGCTCTAATTTCAATGCGCCAGCTCTTGGATCACGCTGCAGAACATAACTACGGCGTACCAGCGTTTAACGTAAACAATTTAGAACAAATGCGCGCAATCATGCTCGCTGCAGATGCAACGAATTCACCTGTTATCGTGCAAGCTTCGGCTGGTGCGCGTAAATATGCGGGTGCACCATTCTTACGTCATCTTATTTTAGCTGCGATTGAAGAGTGGCCACATATTCCAGTGGTAATGCATCAAGATCATGGTACAAGTCCTGATGTTTGCCAACGTTCAATCCAATTGGGTTTTAGCTCAGTGATGATGGATGGTTCATTGGGTGCGGACGGTAAAACGCCTACAACCTATGATTACAATGTTGATGTAACTCGTCGTGTTGTAGCGATGGCACATGCGTGTGGCGTTTCAGTTGAAGGTGAGATTGGTTGCTTGGGTAGCCTTGAAACTGGTCTGGCGGGTGAAGAAGATGGTGTGGGCGCAGAAGGCGTACTTGACCACTCTCAGCTGTTAACTTCAGTTGAAGAAGCAACTCAGTTTGTTGCGGATACCAATGTTGATGCTTTGGCGATTGCTGTCGGTACTTCGCACGGTGCGTACAAGTTTACACGTCCACCTACAGGCGATATCTTGGCTATTGATCGCATTAAAGAAATTCATGCTGCGTTACCAAATACGCATCTTGTAATGCATGGTTCAAGCTCAGTACCGCAAGAGTGGTTGGCGGTGATTAACCAGTATGGTGGCGATATTAAAGAAACTTATGGTGTACCTGTAGATCAGCTTGTAGAAGCGATTAAGCACGGTGTACGAAAGATTAATATTGATACCGATCTACGTTTGGCTTCTACTGGCGCAATGCGTCGTATGATGGCTGAAAAACCAAGTGAATTTGACCCGCGTAAATTCTTTGGTGAAACAGTTGAAGCAATGAAGCAAATCTGTGTGGATCGTTATAATTCATTTGGTACATCTGGTAATGCAGATAAGATTCGTCCAATTTCTTTAGAGAAAATGGTTGATCGTTACAAATAATCAATTTGTAATATGGAAAAATAGCGGCAATTGCCGCTATTTTTTTAATTGATTAATTTTTTAAATAAAAAATGCCAGCGAATTGCTGGCATTTTTATTCTGCATATTTATTTTTGCTGTGCTTTTGAGTCTAAGCTTGCATCTTTGATTTCAACGTAGGCATTCGCACGAAGTTCACGCATCCAGCTATCAACTTCGGTATCGAACTGACGTTCACCTAAGATCTGGCGTGCCATACGTTCCTGAACTTCTTTGGTCATATCCTGTTCACGAGTATCCATGACTTGTAAAATATGCCAGCCGAATTGACTTTGGAATGGCTTGCTGATTTGCCCAACAGGTGTTTCTTTCATCACCTTTTCAAATTCAGGTACCATTACGCCTGGACTTACCCAACCTAAGCTACCACCATCCCGTGCTGAACCTGTGTCATTTGAGTAGGTTGCAGCAAGTGTTGCGAAATCTTCACCCGCCTTAGCACGGTTGTATAGGCTATCGATCATTTGCTTAGCGCGATCTATGCTTACAACTTCAGAGGGTTGGATCAGGATATGGCGTGTCTGGTATTGAGAGACTAGTGCTTTTTGTTCGTTTTGCTTACGTTCAAGTAGCTTTAATACATGCACACCATCACGAACATTGATTAACTCGGTGGTTTGTCCAACTTGAAGTGGGGCAATACGTGCTGAGAGTTCCGTTGGGATTTCTGATAATGAGCGGAAACCCATGTCAGCACCATCGACTTTCACTGAAGTTGTTGATAGCTTAGAGCTAATCGATTTGGTGTCATCACTTGTTGTGAGAGATTGTTTTACCTGTTGCGCGACTTGCTGTACTTCATTGTTATTTTCACCCGAAATGCGCATGTGAATTACATGGACTTGAGTACCTAGCGCAGCTTGACCTTCTGGTGATTTAAGGAAGTTTTCAACATCATGATCACTGATTTTAATACGTGACATCACTTGTTGCTGACGTAAACGACCAATGGCTAAATCTTCTGCGACACGGTTGCGCAAGTTTTCATATGTACCCGGTGCAATTGCATCTAACTTTTGTTGAAATGCTTCAAGAGTATTTGCACCTGATTGATTTGCGACTTTTAGTACGGCAGCATTTAAGCTCTTTTCATCAGGCTTAATGCCATAACGCTTCACTTGCTCTAATTGAGCTTGGCGAATGATGAGTTGATCAAGCACTTGCATTTGTAAATACTGTTGTGGAGGAACAGTTTTGTTTTGTGCTTTCAACTGGTGTTCTGTTTCAGCAATCCCTTGTTCTAAATCACTTTTTAGAATGACACTACTATCTACAATGGCAACAACCTCATCCGTAGGCTGTGCAAAGCTTTGCATTGATGAAGAAATTAGGGCAGCGAGAACAGTTGCTTTAAAGATATGTTGAAAAGGTTTTATCTTCATTAACGTTGTGTCCAAGATTGATTAATTTTGTTGAAACCTAAAACTCTGTTTTCTAGGAGAGAAGCAAGCTTATTGTTTAAAGCACCGAGACCTTTTAGGGTGAATTCAGCCATAACAGCATTCTTTTTACGAACGCCTGGGGTGTTTGGATCATCCAGATCATTGTAGTAAGAACGACCATAAACTGAGACAGCCCAACAACATGACTCGTAATTTACACCAAGTAAATATTCACGCATCACATTATTATCAATGTCGTATTGAGCATGACCCATAATACGCCAATTGTCTTTTACAGGTTGTATAAAGGATGCAACAACTTGGTCATAAGAATCTTGTCGATCTGGGATATCTTTACGGTAAAAATAGCCTAAGTTGTAAAGATTACCTTTGTCACCCGTATAGTAAGCTTGGAAATCGCGCTGTGCATTTTCGCCATTCGACATCCATGCAGAGTTAGAGCTAATGGTAACGTTCTGATTCAGTTGGCTGGATAAGCTAATGATGGGACCGGTACGTGTTTGGGTGTCAAATTCATCGAGTTTTTCATTTAGACTGACACGACGGTCACTAAAGTAATAACTTTGACCAATGCTTGCTTTAATGCGCTCTAGGCCTTCAGTATCCAGCAAGCTATAAGTCACACCGAGCGACAAGAAGTTATTGTCATCTAGACGGTCATGCCCATAGAAGCGATATGGGTTGAACAACTGATCATAGTTGATCGACGCTGTAGTCGAATCAAAGTTTGGATGATCATCTTGATTCTTATAAGGTGAGTACGCATAAAAAGCACGAGGAGAAATACTTTGTAAATATTTACCTTCTTTCTCGAACGTTAAGCCTGTGGCAAGAGTGAATTGGGGAACAACAACTGATTTCTCTAAATCATCAGAAGCGGACAGTCCACGGCCTTCTTTTGAGTCTTGATCGTAGAAGGTGTTAATACTGCGTACAGAGACTTCTGGGACGACATAGAACCAAGAAGGGGTTAAATAGTTGTAACGAACTGCAAACTGGTTGTAAATACGCGTACCACTTGACTCTAGTGCAGATCCATCATCTACAGACTTTTTGAAATAAGCGGTATCGTTATTAAACTCGTATTGTAGACCTTGTGGATCACCGGTCACGTAGTTTAGTAAGAATTGTGGAAGTCGAGCGTATGGTCTATCGACATCTTTAATGGTTTTGTCTAAGGTTTGGAAATCTTCAACCTTTAACTGAGCTTTAAGACCTGGAATTCCATTTTGGTAATTCAGTTCCCAAGCACGACGTAAGTTTAGATCGGTTCGTGCGTTCGGATTATTATTGAAGTCTGCGAAGTAATCTTTATCTGATGCGTAGTTATATTCTAAATTGGTCGACCATTGATTATCGATTTTCCAATTATGAACAAAATGAAGGTCATCACGTGCTTCGCCGCCATATTGATCATCTTTGGCGATATAGCCCCCCCAAATACGACCCGCACCAAAGTTTTCGGTCATATAGCGGAAGTCAGCATCTAATTTCGGGCCACGTTTGCTCATGTAGATCGGGGTGAGTGTGAGATCATAGTTTGGCGCAAGATTGAGATAAACAGGCGTGATTAGCTGCGCACCACCATCATTGCTATAGCCAAAATTTGGACTCAATAAACCCGTAGTGCGTCGGTCATCAATCGGAAAGTTGAAATATGGAACTGCAAGTATAGGTACATCTTTGACATAAAGCTTGGTGCCGCGGGTTACACCGCGACCTGTATCTTGGTTTAGCTCAATTTCTTTGGCCTGAATTTTCCATGCAGGTTTTTGCTCGGGGGGACAAGCGGTATAGCTCGCGTCCTTAAAAATGACTAAATTCTGATTTTCCCGTTTTATTTGACTGGCATGGCCATGCGCATGCTGTTGTTCAGAGATATAGAAACTATTGTTTAAATCACCAGTTTGGGTTTTTAAATTATAGTTAATCGCATCACTTTGGGTAAGTAATCCTGATTGAGCAACTTGAACACGACCTTCGGCATTGGCAAATGTTTGTGTCGAATCAATTGTAACTTGATCGGCACGAATGGTTCGGCCTTCTTGATCAATGACTACATTGCCTTGTAAAACAGAATCACCTGTCGGGTTGTAATGTCCATAATCAGCGGTGAGCACAGAAGTGGTCGTATTTGCATTACCAGCTTTTGTTTCAGGGTTGATTGGGGTGACCCAAGTCCCTTGGCAAAATGAAGAGCTTAAATAATGATTGTCACGTAATTGCGCTTCTGGTGCAGATTTATCTACATAATATTGCTGGAAAAAACTTTCCCCAGGATAACTTTCTTGGTTTTGCTGTTCTTGATTCTGTCGAATGGCAGCTTTGAGCTGTTTATTGTCAAGCGTAGAGACAGCATCAGCTTGCGCCGCGAAACCTGATTGAATCGAGCCGCCGCACAAGAGTGTCAAAATAGCTGTTGCTAAAGGATTAAATTTAAACTGATGTTTCATTGTCTCATTAACCAATACGCTAATTCACAATTAATTATTGTCGCATCATAGAGAAAAAGTTGATAAGTGGCTACACTTAAGCTTTCAAAATCTCAGCTAGTTTTAGATTTTATTGCAAATGAATACACAACGTGAACAATTGATACAAACTTGGCTTCAAGCCACTCTCCAATCTGATCAATTTGAGATCAATTTTTTAGCAGGAGATGCAAGCTTTCGCCGCTATGCGCGAATTACGATACAAAACAAAACATATATGCTCATGGATGCGCCTCCTGAAAAAGAAGATTGTGCGCCATTTGTCAGCATTGATGAGTTTTTTGATAAAAATGGTGTGCGTGTTCCGCATATTGTTGCGAAAGACTTAACCTTGGGTTTATTACTGCTTGAGGATTTTGGTGATGTTGTTTTATCGACATTACTCAATGATCAAACAGTCGATCAGTACTATGCACAAAGTTTTAAGCAGTTGATTGAATTACAGCAGATCAATGGTAATGCACAATTACCTGCGTATTCTTATGAAAAGTTAATGACGGAAATGCGTCTGTTGACAGAGTGGATGTTGCCATCATTAAACATTCAGCCGACGGAGCAGCAGTTGGAAACGATTGAGCAGGCATTTGATTTCCTTGCGATCGAGGCGACTAATCAACCGCAAGTGATTGTACATCGTGACTTCCATAGTCGTAATTTGATGAAAATCGAAGATGAGCAAGAGCTTGGTGTAATTGACTTCCAAGATGCAGTGATCGGTGCTGATACCTACGATCTCATCTCGATTACGCGTGATGCTTATGTGCAGTGGAATGCTGAGCGTGTCTACGAATGGTTTGAAGTGTTCTATAACTTATTGCCAGCAGCAGCGAAAGAAAATCGTAGTTTTGAGCAGTTCAAACGAGATGCTGATCTGATGGCGATCCAACGTCATCTGAAAATCTTGGGTATCTTTGTGCGTCTATTTGAACGTGATGGCAAATCAGGTTATTTAAAAGATTTACCGCGCGTGATGTGGTATTTGCTTGAAGAAAGCCAAGGTTATGATGAACTGAACGACTTTATGCAGTTCATTCGTGACATCGTAATGCCGAAGTTTATTGAAAAATATGGTGATTACGAGGTTGCAGCATAATGAAAGCAATGATTCTTGCGGCTGGTCTTGGTAATCGTATGCGACCATTGACCTTGCATACGCCAAAACCTTTACTGGAAGTCGGTGGTAAGCCACTGATTGTTTGGCATATTGAGAAGTTGCAAAAAATCGGCGTCACCGAGATTGTCATTAATACTGCTTGGTTGGGTGAAAAACTTGCTGCTGCTTTAGGTGATGGCTCTCAATTTGGTGTAACTATTTTATGGTCACACGAAGGTGAAGGCTTGGAAACAGCAGGCGGCATTATTAATGCTTTGCCATTGTTGGGTGATGAACCTTTTATTTTGGTCAATGGTGATGTCTGGACCACAATGGATTTTTCTTCATTGTTGAATGTTCAGTTGGAAGATAAACAAGTACATTTAGTCTTGGTTGAAAATCCACCTCAGCACTTAAAAGGTGACTTTATCCTAGCGAATGATTTAGCTTACACTTTTGAGCAAGAGCAATTGGGTGAAGCCTTAACTTATAGTGGTGTTGCTGTTTTTGCACCACAGATGTTTGCAGGTTTGGAAAATGGCAAACGACCTTTAGCACCATTATTGAAACAAGCCATGCAGCAGCAGCAAGTTTCGGCTGAAAAGTTGCAAGGAATTTGGGTGGATGTTGGTACACCTGAGCGTTTGGAGCAGCTTGATCAACAAATCAAGCAGGGCGCGTTTGCATAATAAAAAATGCTTTGTCTATCTGTGCTTTGCATAAGAAAAGACAAAAACTTAAAGGATTGTGCAGTTTATCATGCTTGTAAATGATTAACTGCATAATCGTTCAACAAGTCCTGCTGTGCCTTGTATCAGAAATCGGTATACTGCACAGCAAGTTTATCGAGATGTCGCACTGTTATGCATCCTTTTTTTCAAGAATTAAAGCAAGGTAGCCAAGCTTTAGGTCTTAACCTAAGTGAAGAAGCCCTAACACTCTTATTGAAATATCAAGATGCGCTAGTGCTATGGAATAAGGCATACAATTTAACGGCGATCCGCGAGCCGAAAGAAATGCTGGTTAAACATTTATTAGATAGTTTAAGTATCTTAAATGATTTGCCTCAAGGCCGTTTGTTAGATGTGGGTACGGGCGGTGGTATGCCGGGCATGATCATTGCATTATGCCAACCAGAACGTTCTTGTGTACTATTAGATTCGAATGGGAAAAAGATTCGTTTCCTGAAGCAATTTATTGCAGACTTAAAACTGAAAAATGTAATTGCAGTCCAAACTCGTGTTGAAAATGAAGACAGCATTGGAGAACTTGGTCAGTTTGATGTCATTACAAGTCGAGCATTTGCTTCATTGACCGATTTTGTAGATGCAGCACAACCATATATGCATGAACAAAGTATCATTGCTGCAATGAAAGGCTTAATCCCAGAGGATGAAGTTGAGCAGATGAAAGATCAGTATTCATGTAAGATCATTGAACTGCGTGTGCCAAGATTGGATGAACAGCGTCATTTACTTTTACTTCAACGTATTCAATAAAAAATATTAAGGGTAGTCATGGCTCAAATTATTGCGATTGCAAACCAAAAAGGTGGTGTGGGAAAAACCACGACAGCAGTCAATCTTGCTGCCTCTTTGGCGATCTTGAAAAAACGTGTCTTGTTGGTCGATATGGACTCACAAGGGAATGCCACCATGGGGTCTGGTATTCAAAAGAATGATTTACTTTATTCAGTCACAGATGTGTTATTGGGTGAAGTGCCGATTGAAACGGCGATTCAAAAAGCTGAAGTGGGTTATAAGGTTTTAGGTGCAAACCGTGAACTTGCGGGTGTAGAACTTGCCATTGCAGAACAGGAAGGGCGAGAGTTCATTCTTAAAAATGCACTGCAAGAAGTTGATTCTGCATTTGATTATATTATTGTCGATTGTGCACCAAGCTTAAGCCTGATCACGGTGAATGCCTTGGCTGCCGTAAATGGTGTGATTATTCCAATGCAATGTGAATACTATGCTTTGGAAGGTTTGGCTGATCTTACACAGACCATTGATCGTATACAAAAAGCCCTTAATCCAAACTTGGAAATCGTTGGGGTATTACGTACCATGTATGATGCTCGTAATGCGTTGACCCGCGATGTGTCTGCTGAATTAGAGCAATATTTTGGTAAAAAGTTATATGAAACGGTAATTCCTCGAAATATCCGTCTAGCAGAAGCGCCAGCCCATGGTTTACCTGTGATTTATTTCGAGAAAAGTTCCAAAGGTGCGATTGCATATTTGAACTTAGCCGCAGAAATGTTGAAGAAAAGTAAAGTGAAAAAAGGAAGTGCTGTATGAGCATCAAAAAACGCGGATTGGCTAAAGGTCGTGGTTTAGATGCGCTATTGGGTTCAATTCAAAAAGAGAAATTGCAACTTGAAGCACAAGCCTTGGATCATGGTCAACTCAAGCAAATTGATGTCAATTTATTGAAACGTGGTGAATACCAACCACGTCGTTTTATCCAAGAACAAGATTTACAAGAGCTTGCAGCATCAATTGAAAAACATGGTGTGATGCAACCGATTGTGATCCGTCCTGTGGATGATGAGCAACATCCTTACGAAATTATTGCGGGCGAACGTCGCTGGCGTGCTGCCCAATTAGCAGGTTTGACTGAAATTCCTGCGATTGTGCGTGACTTAAATGATCAAGTCGCAATTGCCTTGGCTCTAATTGAAAACATTCAACGTCAAGATTTAAACCCGATTGATCAAGCAGTCGCTTTACAGCGCTTTCATGATGAATTTGGTTTAAGTCATCAAGAAATTGCAGATACGGTGGGTAAGGCGCGTACAACAGTGAGTAATCTGTTGCGCTTGTTGAGCTTAGCTGATCCGATTAAAGACCTAATACAACAAGGTCAGATTGATATGGGACATGCCCGTGCAATTCTGACTTTGAAGCCCAAAGATCAAATTGCAGTTGCGCAAATCGTGATTGAAAAAGGTTTGTCAGTACGTCAGACTGAACAGTTAGTTCGTGAGTGGAGTGAACCAAAGCCTGAAAAGGAAAAGGCCCAAATTTCTCCAGATATTGAACAATTGACTCAGAAACTTTCAGAGCGTTTCGGAGCAAATGTGAAAATTGACCATAACCAAAAAGGTAAAGGGAAAATGGTCATTCATTACCACTCATTGGATGAGTTGGATGGAATCCTCAATATTTGTTTACCTAACTAATATTAAGGGTGGATTTGTTAGTCGCTTTCGAGGTTATTGAGTGATTAATGAATCCGAATCTATCCTTTTATAGTTTAAATATTATTGGGGAATAATATGTGGGAACTTGTGAAAGCGGGTGGTTGGTTAATGCTGCCCCTCATTCTCTCATCAATTTTTACGGTTGCGATTACACTTGAACGATATATTCGTTTAAAACGGTCACAAGTTTTGCCGCAGGCGTTGCTTGTTAATGGTTCGGATGTTGAATCGGTGATTGCTCGTTTACAACAAGATGATGCAGCAAAAAGCCCACTAGGTCGTATTTTAAAAGCGGGTTATGAACATCAAGATCAAGGCGAACAGTTTGCGCGTGCTCAGATGGAAGCAACGGCTTCACAAGAAATCAGTCATCTCGAAAAAAATATCAATTTCTTAGGCACTCTGAGTGCAATTGCACCTTTATTAGGCTTGCTTGGAACGGTCCTCGGGATTATTGAATCATTTTTGGTGATTGATGTTGGCTCTGCTGGTAATGCTAGTATGATGATGCCCGGTATTTCTAAAGCCTTGATTACAACCGCTGTCGGGATGTTGATTGCGATTCCTGCAATGATTGCTTATCGCTATTTCCAGCGAGTTGTGCATGAATATATTGCTGAATTAGAGCAACAATCGACTTTGTTTCATGCTGCGCTTTTTTATAAAAAAACAGCACATGTCCAAGAACACCGTCGTGCAAGCTAAGCCGAGGTGCTCGTATGAAGTTTAAGCGCTCTCAAGTTGAAGATATTCATATCAATTTGACACCAATGATTGACTGTATGTTATTTATTTTGGTGTTTTTATTATTATCGACGACATTTAGTCAACAAAGTCGTATCAACCTGACATTGCCAGATGCGCAGGGTGTTCCACCTAAACAATTCGATCACAAAATTGAAATCATGGTAGACTCCACAGGGCACTATTCTGTGAATGGTCAAGCGTTATCAAGTAAAGATATTGCGGATTTAAGCACGGCAATTAAGCAGGTTGCACAAGATCGTCGTGATTTTATGTTTATTATTGCGGCTGATGCCAAAGCTGCGCATCAAGACGTAATTCGTGTGATGGATGTTGCAGGTCAACTCGGTTTTGTTAACGTCAATATCAGCACTAAAGTTCCAACGAGAGGTTTTACTGAGTGAATCAGGATTTTAAGGTATATGTCCGTTTAATATCGTATTTAAAATCTTATTGGGGCGTTGCCTTATTAGTCTTACTTGGCTTTGGAATCAACGCGGCGACGGAGGTTTCTGTCGCAAAGTTGCTGAAATACATTATTGATGCCATCCAAGAAGGCAGTCGTACAAACTTAGATTGGTTTCCAGCGCTGATTGTTTTACTGATGTTTTTCCGTGGTGTTGGTCTATTCCTTGGTGGATATTTTTCCGCTGTTATTTCGCGTAGTTTGGTGTTTAGTATCCGTCAGGAAGTCTATGCAAAATTGTTAAGACTCCCAGCGCAATACTATCTTGATAACAGTGCGGGTCATATCAGTGCCAAGTTGATGTATAACGTAGAGCAGTTAACAGCTGCTTCTTCTGAATCTTTGCAGACCCTGATCAAAGATGGTTTGATTGTTATTGGTCTATTAAGCTATCTGCTTTATACCAACTGGCGTTTAACCCTTTGTATCGTGGTTTTCATGCCATTTATTGGGGTATTGGTCAGAATCGCATCGAAGAAAATGCGGAAACTTTCGATCCAAGTCCAAAATACCATGGGTGATGTGAACCATGTGGTTCAAGAAACCATTACCGCTAACTCGGTTGTGAAGAGTTTTACGGGTGAGGCGTTTGAACAAAAACGTTTTTATAAGTCCTCAGAAGAAAACTTACGCCGTGGTTTGAAAATGGTGGTGGTACAAAATATTAACAGCCCAATTATTCAGCTGTTATTATCAATGGCGATGGCAATCATTCTTTGGCTGGCGTTGCGCCCACAAGTATTTGGAGATACCTCAGCGGGTGAGTTTATTTCATTCATTACCGCAGCGGGCTTGATTTCTAAGCCAGTGAAGAACCTGACTGATATCAATGAAAAACTACAACGTGGGTTGGCAGCAGCACATTCGGTCTTTGAATTATTGGATATGCCTGAAGAAGTCAATAATGGTCAACTTAAGCCTGCATTGAAAGGTAATATTCAATTTGATCATGCCAACCTGCGTTATGATGATGGTACGCATGCGATTAAAGACTTCTCTTTGGATATTAAGGCTGGTCAAACTGTTGCACTGGTTGGACGTTCGGGGGCTGGGAAAACCTCATTGGTCAACATGCTGCCACGCTTTCAAGAGTTAAGCGAAGGGCAAATCTATTTTGATGGTATTCCTGTTCAAGAGATTGAGTTAGCTTATCTGCGCTCACAAATTGCAACCGTGAATCAGCAAGTGGTGTTATTTAATCGTTCAGTACGCGATAACATTGCTTATGGTCAGTTACAAGACTCAAGTGATGAGCAAGTGATTGCCGCTGCTAAAGCTGCTTATGCACATGACTTTATTATGAACTTGCCTCAAGGCTATGACACGATTCTAGGTGCCCAAGGCTTAAACCTATCAGGTGGCCAGCGTCAACGTATTGCGATTGCGAGAGCAATTTTAAAAGACTCTCCAATTTTAATTTTAGACGAAGCGACCAGTGCTTTGGATAACGAATCTGAATACTTCATCCAACAAGCATTTGATGAAGCTATGCAAGGTCGTACCACTATCGTGATTGCTCACCGCTTATCTACAGTTGAAAATGCAGATGTCATTGTGGTGATGGATAAAGGTCAGATTATTGAGCAAGGTACCCATGCTGAGCTACTGGCAAAACATGGCATGTACTATCAGCTTCATCAACGCAATTTTGAGGAAAACTAAGTATGTCGATGGCGCAACGAATACAGGATGCTTGGAATGAACAAGCTTCGTGGTTGGTGGTGTTGCGCCCACTGTCTTGGTTATACCGATTTGGTTTTTGTGCTAACCAAGCCTTGTATAAACACGGAATTAAACCCGTTTATACAGCACCCGTACCTGTCATGGTGATTGGTAATATTACGGTTGGTGGGAGTGGTAAAACACCATTGTTGATTCAGCTGGTCAAATATTTACAGCAACAGCAGATTCGGGTGGGTGTGATTAGTCGAGGTTATGGCGGCGAAGGTCCATTTCCGCTTTTGGTGACTCAACAATCTGAGCCCGATGCTGCAGGTGACGAACCTTGTCTTATTGTCCAATCTACCCAAGTGCCAATGGCGGTTGGGCCGAATCGACAAGCTTCGATCGAATTGTTACTCGAAAATGAGCAACTGGATCTCATTATTAGTGATGATGGTTTGCAACATTGGGCTCTGGCACGTCAGCTTGAATGGATTGTACTCGATCAAAATCGAGGTTTAGGTAATGAAAAATTATTACCAGAAGGTTATCTACGTGAGCCTAAATCACGCTTAAATGGTAGTACTGTCATTGAGCATAGCAAAACCGCACAAGCACAAAGAAGTATGCATTTGGCGGTTGGCCAGCCATACCTTTTAAATACAAATGTTGAAGTGGATTGGTTTGATGCCACTCAATATTTTAATGCGGTTGTTGGTATTGGCTTTCCACAACGTTTTTATCACACCTTAAATACGATAGGCGTGCAGCAATATCAGGCGCATGAGTTCCCAGATCATCATGATTATGAAATTGATGATTTAAGCTTCGACAACCAAGAAGCCATTATCACCACTGAAAAAGATGCCGTAAAGTTTAAAACCTTATTAAAGCAACATCCTGAATTTAACACGCCGATTTGGGTGGTTCCTGTTGAGGCCGTTTTATCATCCGATTGTTATGACTTGCTGAAACAGCAGTTACAACACGTCGGTATTCAATTTTCTTAGAGAGCGACCATGAAACATATTGTCATTCCAGCTCGTTTTGCTAGTTCTCGTTTACCAGCAAAACCTTTATTACTCATTCATGGTCGTCCAATGATTTTGCGTGTGGTTGACCAAGCCAAAAAAGTTGCTGGTTTTGATGATCTGTGTGTGGCTACGGATGACGAGCGCATCGCAGAGGTATGTCGAGCGGAAGGGATTGATGTGGTGATGACCCGTGCAGAACATCCTTCAGGCACCGACCGTTTAAGCGAAGTTGCACGTCGGAAAGGATGGTCACAAGATGATATTATTGTCAACGTACAAGGCGATGAGCCCTTGTTGCCTGCACAATTGGTTCAGCAGGTGAGTCAGCTTTTAGTTGAAAATCCGCAATGTTCAATGTCTACGTTGTGTGAACCAATCCATCAGTTGGATGAGTTTCAGCGAGATAGTATTGTTAAAGTGGTGATGAGTAAGCGTAATGAGGCGCTGTATTTTAGCCGAGCAACCATTCCGTATGATCGTGATGCTGCGAAACAGGCTGAACCAACATTGCATGATCAAGCTTTTCGTCATTTAGGTCTATATGCCTATCGTGTGAAATTACTACAAGATTATGTCACTTGGGAACAAGGTCATCTCGAAAAGTTGGAAAGTTTAGAGCAACTCCGTGTACTCGAAAATGGTCACCGTATTGCTATTGCTGTGGCTGAAGCCAACTTACCGCCGGGGGTTGATACTCAGGCAGATTTAGACCGTTTAAATACTCTGCCTTTGAGTGCATTTGAATAATTATGGTCGATACTCAAGCTACAGTGATTTATCCTTGGCATGCTCAGACATGGGAACTATTAACAACTCGGTTCCCTGAACTTGGGCATGGTCTTTTATTTTACGGAAAGAAAGGTTGCGCCAAGAAAGAGTTTGCAGAGCGATTTGTGGCTTGGGTGCTGTGTTTAAATAAGCAAGCACAACGGGCATGTGGTGAGTGTACCAGTTGTCAATGGTTGAAGTCTGATACGCATCCAAACTATGTGCATATCACCACGGATGAAGACAATAAAAAGCAAAATGCAAAGATTAAAATTGAAAAAATTCGGGATCTACTTCCGTTTGTTCAGCAAACAGGAGAAGGTTGGCGGGTGGTGGTTATTGAGCCTGCCGAAGCACTGAATACCGCCTCAGCCAATGCACTGCTCAAGACCTTGGAAGAGCCTGGTGAGAAGGTTGTATTGATCTTGCTTGCAGATCATTACTTAAAACTTCCTGCAACCATTCGAAGTCGCTTACAGCACTTCGCTTTAGATCGCTTGACGATTCAGGATGCACAAACATTTGTGCAGCAGCAAATTCCAGAAATCTCGAATGAACAAATCTCATTATTGTTGAGTCTTGCTAATGATATGCCTTTGACTGCTATTGAGATTGAAAAGAGTGAGTGGTTACAGAAGCGTGCATTATTCTTGAGTGATTGGTTTAAATTAGTTGCTGAAAAGAATATGCCTTTAAACTATTCAAATAAGTGGTCTAAAGAATTAAATTTCTCTGAATTGATCACCATGTTTGAATATCTTTTAGGGGATCTGATTAGTTTAAAATTGAATCAATCATTAAAGAATAATGATTTGGACTTTAAATCACTAGTCGAGTTCTACAGTTTAGAGGCACTTTTTACTATTTATTCTGACTTACAGCAAAAAAAGTTAATGATTGAACAAAATGTACAAACCCAACTGGTATTGGATGAGTTGTTTATTCAATTGATGAATGTTGCTTAAGTAAATTTTAAAAATATTTTAATTAAATTTATAGGCTTAACCCTCTGGAATAATCAGGAGGGTGGGTTTTTATCATGTTTATGTAAAGTTTGTATATAAATTGTTCGAGGCTCTTCAAACCTTATTAAAAGTATATAAAATGTGAGTTACTTCACAATAATATTAAAAAATAAGGAATATAGAGATGAAAATAACATTTATCGCGATTGCTTTATCATTTGCAATGATACCTAATATTGCAATGGCTGAACCGAAATTTGTATCCAATATTAATGGCTCCTCATTTGCGATTAATGCTTCAAATGCAGGTTCTCAAGCATATGAATGTGTCTATAGCTATTCTTTCAATCATGCCAAAGGTGTGGTAGCGAGTCAGTTCAGTGGTAAGTTTTATATTGAAGCTGGGGTGAGTAATATTTCCGTGATTTCAAGAAATACAGACCAAATGATTAGCACATTGGATTTTGATTATAAATGTACTGAAAAATAGTCATGCATATATTGAATACTCAGTAAAAAAACCGCTTGGAAGAGCGGTTTTTTTTATGGGAAAAATTTCTATTACGCTTGATGTTAAAAATTCACATATACAAATAAATATGTTATTTTTTCACATGGCGTTTTGCTAGGTATGCTAGGGAATTTAGATATGCACATAAAAACACTTTTGGTCGCTTTAAGCTTTTTGTCATTGAGTGCTTGTCAGACATTGGATTCAGCAATGTCTGCAACGGATGGAATTTTAAATAAAACTGGAGATATCCTGAGTGGGGACTTTCGTGGTTTAGGCCCCGCAAAGAAAGCAACACTTTCTGAAATCTGGAGAGATTGGCAACAAAATGAAATTACTGCAAAGCGGAAATGGGATGCTCAACGTCTTGAAGTGCCGGGAATCATTACTCGGATTACCAAAACTGGTGAAGTGATTTCTCAAAACCAAATCGCGATTATTTTTAAAGATCCAAGTAATAGCAAGTGTAAAGGGCAAGGCCTGACTCGCGATGATTTAAAAGTAAATACAGACAAAATTAGCAACCTAAAAGTCGGTGATCGAATTACCGTGACGGGGGTGCTTGGTACCACCGAATCGAAATGGGCAACACAAGGTGAATGTTGGTTCTCATTTGATAAAGCTGAGATCGTAAAAGCCACAAAGTAATATTTTTGATCGAGATAGTAAGCAAGCCTTACTATCTTTATCGATCTGAAGTATTTATGGGTTTAACGTATTGTTATCATCTTCATTTTTTGCAGGAATAGGCGTGTGATAAACCAGTTTCAATTGATTATTTTTGAGGAGGTAGAATTTTTTAGCATAGATATCCTTCCCATTCATTTGAACGGAACCATGAGTGACCAATAATAAGCTATTGGGTTGGATATCAATTAATTTTTCTCCAGTTTTACCGCCGAATGCTTTAAGAATTTTTCCTGTTCTTTTGCTGATTAAAGTGTGGCTGAAACACATAGCACCACAACCCCAACCAACCGCGACATATTCTCCAGCATAGTCAGGTTTTTGTTTGAGTCCTTCAGATAATCGTGTTCTAAACAAACGAGCATCAGCATCACTCATGTCTAATTTTGCAGTGGGTCCTGTATAGATCTGCACTGGATAGTCGGTGAATTTGGGTTGTTTGTTCAAAATCTTCGCATAAAGCATGGATGGACTCAATAAATAAGCACTACACACGATGATTAGACTTATTCTTTTCATTCTAAATTCCTTTGGATCTGCCTTGTTATGTTTTAATCGAGTCGATTCATTCAGTTTTGGTGAATTGTCATCTAGTTTTAAACAATCCTTTCTAGAATGCATGGCTTGTTTAAATAAAGTGCAGATTGATTGCTTTGTTCGGGTTTTATTTAAACATTATTTGTTGTTTGTTCGATTGTTTTCTATAATCAATTCATAAATCGAGTATAGATTTTTTATTAGACGGTCACCAATGAGAATTCTCTAAAATTATGTATAGCTAGTAATATTTTTAGATTTATCAATGGTATAAAATTATTAACGTTTTGATGAATTCGTTTTTGACAGGGGAATGTTATGCAACCACAAATGATGGGCGGAATTATACAGGTCAATATTCCAGATAAAACCACATTGCAATCCAGCTATATGCCTTTTGTTGTGGGTGGTGGTTTGTTCGTACCGACGAAACAAGCCGTTAAAATGGGACAAGAGGTGTTTGTATTGGCAACCTTGCCAGAGCAATCACAAAAGATTCCTTTGACTGGAAAAGTGATCTGGATTTCGCATAAACAGACGCATTTTAAACCACAAGGCTTTGCGATCCAACTTGTGGGGGAAAAAGGTGTGTATTATAAAAACGAAGCTGAAAAATTATTGGCGGGTATGAAAGGCTTGGATCGTCCAAGCTATACGATGTAGTTGTAAAGAGAATAGGAAGAACGAGTGTTTGTTGATACGCATTGCCATTTAACCATGTTAGATCTCAGTCCTTATCAAGGGGATTTGGATCAAGCACTTGAACAAGCACGACTTGCAGGTGTTTCCAAGTTCATGGGGATTTCAGTTGATCTTGATGATCATGTTAAATTGGCTGAAATTGCTGCTCGCCATCAGGATGTAGGCTATTCAGTGGGTGTGCACCCTTGTGAAGACGAGCATATTATGGCACGTGCAACAACGGATTATCTGGTGCAACTCGCTCAGTCAGACAAAGTCTGGGCCTTAGGAGAAACGGGTTTAGATTATTACCACAGTACTGATTTTGTTGCTGAGCAAAAACGTTGTTTTGCACGTCATATTGAAGCATCGAAAATTGTTAAAAAGCCTGTGGTGGTGCATACCCGAGCAGCGAAACACGATACGGTAGATATCATTCGGTCAGAACAATCTACACATGGCATCTTGCATTGTTTTACTGAAGACTGGGAAACCGCAAAGGCTGTATTAGATTGCGGCTATTATATTTCCTTTTCAGGTATTGTCTCTTTTAAAAATGCGCAAGACTTACGTGATGTTGCGAAGCAGGTACCACTTGATCGTTTGCTTATCGAAACAGATAGCCCTTATTTAGCGCCTGTGCCATATCGTGGTAAAACCAATGAACCGAAATACGTTCCTTTTGTAGCAAAAGCATTAAGTGATGTATATGATAAATCGGTTGAAGAGATTGGCATGATTACAACACAAAATTTTGAGAATCTCTTAAATTTGAAATAAACGGTTTTTGATGTACTAGGAAAGAGAGTTATTACGTGAAAATGGATCGTCAGGCTCAGTTTAGAGCACGAGAAGTATTAATTTTTCAAATCGCGGAGCAACTCCTATTAGAAAATGGCGAAGCTGGTATGACGCTGGATGCCTTGGCAGCTGAGCTGGATCTTGCCAAAGGTACGCTATATAAGCATTTTCAAAGTAAAGATGAATTGTATATGCTGCTCATTATCCGTAATGAGCGTATGTTATTGGAAATGATTCAGGATACGGAAAAGGCTTTCCCTGAACATTTAGCATTCTTTATGCTGCATCATTTACATCACCCAGAACGTACAGCATTATTTCACCAAATTGAAGAGCGTCTTTCGACAACGGGCCAGGGCATTCAATTGCTTTTTAGTGAGTTGTATAAAGTACGCCGACAGCGCTTACGTATCATTATTCGTATGACTGAAAGTTATTTATTGGGTATCAATAGCACGATGACCACACGTGATTATCTCGCATCAATTTGGTCGTTAACATACGGTGCAGCGGTTATATTGAATTCGAGTTTCTATCAACGCTATTTAGGTTCTCGAGATACCTTACGCGTTGCCTATATTGAGCAGGCTTTAGCATTACCTAAGCTACTCGAACCTGTTCTCCCATAGTTGAAACAATAATGAGATCGCCACTGCATTCGCAAAAAGCCTTTACCCTGATTGAGATCATGGTGGTGATTGTCATTATGACAATCATGGCATCTCTGGTGGTATTAAATATTGGTGGGGTCGATCAACGCCGGGCCATGCAAGCCAGAGAAATGTTTATTCTTGATCTTAAAAAAATAAATAAAGAAGCAACAGATCAGGCCAAAGTTTTTGCTCTAAATACTCAGAATGCCACAGATGTTGCACCGTTTAGCTATAACTTGTTTGAATACCATGATCAAAGTCGTGAGCAGATTCAGCAGGCAGACCGTACTTGGCAACTGTATAAAGAATTTAAAACTCGCCAATTACCTGATCATGTGTCTTTCAGTATCCAAAGTTTGGACACAGCGACTTATAACAAAGCAAAAAATGAAGACTTGTTGGGGGGGAGAGCTCCTCAATTGATTTGGTTTGGGAATGGTGAAGTGAAACCAGTTCGAATTCAGTTCTACTATGAGCAAAAACCGATTGGCCATGAGTTGCAGTTAGATCACTTGGGTAAAATTGATGAAAGTTAGATATTGGGGAAATCGCGCTTCATCGTGTACTCGAAGCATAGCTTCTCGCCTTGCGACACGATCGAGCCTTGCTCGATTTAATCGTGTTCACGTCGAGCATAGCTCTCCGTCTTGCGCTCGGGTGAAACGTTGTTTCATTAACCCTCGCTCAGGATTTACCTTGCTCGAAGTGATGGTGGCCTTGGCAATCTTTGCTGTAGCTGCAATTGCCTTAACTAAAGTTGCCATGCAATACACTCAGTCGACATCGAATGCGATTTTGCGTACCAAAGCGCAATTTGTAGGGATGAATGAAGTTGCATCGATGGAAATCAATCAGGAATGGCTAGAGGGAACACAATCCAAGCAAGTGACTTCTCAAGGTGAAACCTGGCAAATTGATAAAAAGGCCCAGTCGACGATTAGTCCGAAAATCCAACGTATCGAGTTGCAAGTCAGCTTATTTAATAATGAACAAGGTAAGGTCGAGGCGGGTATTACCAATCTTGTGTTCTTTAACTATCCTGCAAAGGCGAGAACACAATGAAATATAATGCTGAGCATCGCTTTTCGCCTCACTCTGGCTTTACCTTGGTTGAGTTGTTGGTTGCAATTGCGATTTTTGCCGTGCTTTCGATGCTGGGGTGGAAGGTCTTTGATTATCTATTAAAAGTAAAAGATCGTAATGCTGAGCATGAAATGCATCTATTTGCTTTGCAAGATGCATATCAACAAGTGTTAAGAGATAGCTTGCAGATTATTCCATTGACAGCAAATGATGGAAGGCAGTTGCAAGCAGCTATTGTATTGAATGATCAAAGTTTTTCATTTAGTAAGGCTGGTGTTTCTGATCCATTGAAGCAGGGACTATCACCTTATGAGCGTATTGAATATCGCTATGATTCTGCACAGAAGAAAGTGTATCGATTGAAATACTCAAATCTCAATATCCCGAATCGTGTGCAACCGATATCAAGTACATTGTTGGAAAATGTAGATCAGTTTAAAGTGCTGGTTTTGAACCCGCAAGAATTGACACAGTGGCCTGAGAATAGTGACCCGAGCAATATTGCTGAACTTAAAAAATTACCGCTAGGCATAAAAATACAGTTAACTGTTGCAGGCACGGACTATGAATGGATCTATAGTTTATTGAATACTCAGGCATATTTACAGTCGATAGGAAACTCAAGTGGTATGGGTGGGGGTGCAAATTCACCTGATAATAAAGATGGCTCAAACTCATCTAATCCTACTCAACTTCCAACACAATGAGCAAGAGGCATATTCAGTGATTAGAAAAGCTCAAAGTTATGGAGTTGCTCAGCGTGGCATTGCATTATTAACCATTCTGGTCATGGTCGCTTTAGCAACGATTTTGGCAGCGACTATTGCCAAACGCCAGACCAATACCTCTGAAAATACTGGGTATTTGATGCGCCAAGATCAATCTTTATTGTATGCAAAAAGTGCTGAAGCTTTTTTTTCTGAGTTACTTATTCAAGACAGCGATAATGGCGGCACGATTGATCATTTACAGGAGAACTGGGCCAAACCTATGCCACCATTCCCAGTCGAGGATGGTTCTGTTTCTGGGCGCTTATTGGATGAATCCGGGAAATTTAATCTTAATAATTTAGTTAAGGCAGATGGTAGTCAAGTTGATGATTCGGCTCGACGTTGGTTTGAAAAATTGTTGCAGCGAGTTGGTTTACCCGCTGAACTTAGTCAAGCTGTGATTGACTGGCAAGTTGTTAATGATGAGACAACAGGTGCAATGGGTGCTGAGAGTAATTATTATCAAGGTTTAGACCCTGCATATTTAGCGCCGAATACGAAGTTTCACAGTGTCGATGAATTGAAACTAGTGAAGGGGTTTGAAGGAAAAAATTACGATTTAATTAAGCCTTATGTCACAGCACTGCCCGAACAGACCAAAGTAAATATGAATACAGCACCTGCATTATTGCTCGCCAGTATTGATCCGAAAGTTGATGTTAAGGCGGTAGAGCAGGAACTGAAATCCAAACAAGCCAATTTGACTTATTTCAATAATGTTGAAGATTTATGGAAGTTAAGTGCTTTTTCTGGAATAGATGAACAAAGCAAAACAGATGCTGCGACTTTCCTTGACAGCAAATCAAGTTATTTCACTGCTCAAATTGAAGTTGTTTTAAGCGAACGGAAAAGGCAGTTTACCAGCTCATTGGCACGAAAAGACAAGCAAGTATTTGTTTATTCTAGAAGTCTTTCGCCATTTGAGTAGTATTCTTTATTGAGTTATCAAATGGTGACAAGATTTAAAATCAATCCCAATGCTTGTTTTTTTGCTTTATAATAAAATTCGTTTGCAGATAAAAGATTAGCTTGGTGCATGTTAATTCGTAAATTGTTTAAGTTTGAAAATGCTCATATTGTACGTAACTGTACATCGGACCGTTGTAAGCGTTCGATTCATGGGCATAGCTATAAAGTTGAATTATTATTAAAAGCGTCAAAGTTAGATCATGGGCAAATGGTCTATGACTTCGGTCTGTTAAAAGGCGTCATCAAAGAGTTGTATGATAGTTTTGATCATGCAATTTGTTTTTGGCAGAAAGATGATCCTGCTTATATTGATGCTTGTAAAACATTTAGCGCGCGTTGGATTGCGTTACCTGTTTCTCCATCGGCTGAACAGTTTTCTCGTATTTTCTTTTATCTTGCTCAGCAGGTATTGAACTCGACCACCACTCAAAATGGTGAGGGTGATGTTGAGGTTTATTCTGTTATTGTGCATGAAACGGATACAGGTTACGCACAGAGTTTTCAAGAAGATATCGACAATGAGCAAATGGGTGTATTAAATTTGGATCAAATTGTATTTTCAAAGCAAGTACAAGCTGAATGGAGCGATGTTCAGATGTATGAAAATCTGAAAAAAGGAATCAAATTCCAAAACCCAAACGTAGAATTACAAGTTAATATTTGAGTGTGTTTTCACTCCGGTGAGTGAATTTATTTCAAGGAATGTGGATGCAATTTACTGAACAGCAACAGGACAAACTAAGTAAAGTTCAGTTGGATGAGTCTTGGAAAATCTCACTTTCAGAGTTTCTATTGAGTCAAAAAATGGATAATTTGAGGGAGTTTTTGCAACAAGAAAAACTTGCAGAAAAAACCATTTATCCACCAAGTAAACAAATTTTTAATGCGCTGAATACGACACCACTTGGTGGTGTCAAAGTGGTGATTTTAGGGCAAGACCCGTATCATGGTCCAAACCAAGCCAATGGTTTGAGCTTTTCGGTACAAAAAGGGATTGCATTACCACCGTCCTTGCGTAATATTTTTCATGAATTACATACGGACTTGGCAGTACCAGTTTCACGTCATGGCGACTTAAGTAAATGGGCGGCACAAGGCGTACTCTTACTGAACAGTGTACTCACGGTAGAAGCAGGACAACCGACTTCACATCAAAAACAAGGATGGGAAGAGTTCACGGATAGCGTAATTGATGTATTAAATGAACAACGTGAACATATCGTGTTTATTTTGTGGGGTGCCTACGCACAGCGCAAAGGTCAACGTATTGATCGTAATAAACATCTAGTACTAAGTGCAGCGCATCCATCACCGCTAGCAGCGAATCGTGGTGGTTTTTTTGGCTGTAAAGTATTTTCAAAAACAAATCATTACTTGAAACAACATGGCATTGAGCCTATAGACTGGCAATTGGACGCATAATGACTTCTCCTGATTTAAATAGCTATCATCCAGATTTAGTTATTGAACACGCAAAAAATGGTTGGCGAATCATTCGTCTGAATCGACCTAAATCGTTGCACGCTTTAGATGAATCAATCGTAAGTGCGCTGCTTCAAGTATTTGAAGATTTTCATGTCGATGAGACGGTTAAAGCGATTTGGTTTGACTCAACCACGCCAAAAGCATTTTGTGCGGGCGGTGATGTTCGCAAGTTACGTCAATTAGTGATTAATCAGGAAGTGGATGCTGCGAATCAATTCTTCCAGCAGGAATATGCACTTGATTTACTGTTGCATAACTATGCTAAACCAATCGTGGTTTGGGGAGAGGGTTATGTGATGGGTGGTGGGCTTGGTCTATTTATGGCTGCACCATTTCGCTTAGTTACGCCTTATTCACGTTTGGCCATGCCAGAAATCAATATCGGCTTATACCCTGATGTTGGTGCAAGCCGCTTCTTGGCTGATCGTGGGCAAATTGGTTTGTTTACCGGCTTGACGGGTTCAATTATGACGGCAGCGGGTGCATTTAGCATCGGTTGGGCGACCCATATCTGCGAAGCGCAACGCGATAATATGCTTCAAAAAGTACTCAGTGTGGATTGGAATCATTACCCTGCCGGCGCATTTAGAGCGATTGACGATACTTTAAATAGTTTACATCGCCCTGTGGCGTCTGGGCCACTACAAAACTCGATTGATGTAATTCATAGCGTATGTCGCGGTCAAAGCTTTGAATATGATTATCAGTCGATTATTGGTTTAAGTGATGCGAGTAGTGACTGGTTGCGTCAAGCCAGTGAAAACTTACAGAAAGGCTCACCAAGCACGGCTGCAATCACATGGTTGTTATGGCAGTGGGGCAAGCAAGGGCATGCATGGGATGAAGTGTTTGCATTGGAAGCACAGATTTCTGATTGGAAAATTCGCCACCCAGATTTTGTCGAAGGGGTTCGTGCGCGTTTGGTTGATAAAGACTTATCTCCAGAATGGCAGGCAACTGAGCAACTCAGCTTGAAAGGTATCTTGGGAGATTGTCCTCCTGTGACTAATATCGAAAGCTGGAATGCTTTATTAAAGCAATACGGTGTCATTGCCTGATTGTTATGAGTTCTGAAAAATTTAATGATGAATATTGGATGCAGCTTGCCTATGAGCAGGCTGCATTAGCAGCAGCCCAAGGTGAAATACCTGTCGGAGCAATTCTGGTCAGCAAGGGGCAGGTAATCGGTGCTGGATATAATGCGCCAATTAAATTGTCGGATCCAACAGCACATGCTGAAATACAAGCGTTGCGTGCAGCTTGTCAGTCTTTAAATAACTATCGCTTGCCCGACGATACAACACTTTATGTGACGCTTGAACCTTGTACCATGTGTGTGGGTGCATTAATTCATGCACGGATACAGCGTGTAGTTTTTGCTACGACCGAACCAAAAGCAGGTTCATTGGTGAGTGCTAGACAATTGCTTGATAGTGGCTATTACAATCATAAGTTTGTCTTTGAACAAGGTTGCTTACAAGAACAATGTTCATTGCAATTGAGTGATTTTTTTAAAAAAAGAAGAAATGAAAAGAAGACAATCCGTTCGTCAAAAACGTCCTTAAATGATTAAAAATGTCTTATGAGTTGTGGCAAACTAAGCCTCCGATGATTTTGGGTTACATCAAAAGGCGAACTTATGCGTAATGCAATCACCATAGAAAAAGAATTTAATGCACCGATTTCCGAAGTTTTTGACTTACTGTCAAAACATGCCACTTATAACAAGGCATTTGCACCTTTACAGGTTGTTCGCGTAAAGGATTCTGCTGATCCAGAACGTCCTGATGGTGTAGGTTCGATTCGCCGTATGGGCTTTGGAGCGATTAAGCCTTTACAAGAAGAAATCACTTTGTTGGAAGAAAATAAGCGTATTGAGTATAAGTTGATTAATAATCCTTTGGTGAAGCATCACTTGGGGCAAATTGATTTTAAAGAAATTACACCTTTTATAACTTTAGTAACTTATAAGATTGAATTTACAGCAAAAGCACCTTTAGTCAGTAAATTAGTTCTTGCACAACTTAAAGCAGCGATTACACTAGGGTTCTCAAAATTAGCCAAATCAGTTGCTTCATAAGAGATGGGAATGACAGTTCATATTATTACGATAGATGGTCCAAGCGGTTCGGGCAAAGGCACATTGGCTGCTAAAATTGCAGCACATTATCATTTTAATTTATTAGATTCTGGTGCTTTATATCGTTTACTCGGACTGTCATTGTTTCAGCGAGGCTTGCTGGATCAAATTGATGCGAACTTAGATCAATGTGTTGAGTATGCGACTCATTTGGATATTGAATTTAAAACGACTGAAGAAGCGACACTTGTTTTTTTGGAGGGTGTAGATGTCACTAACACTATTCGAACGGAACAAGTGGGTGAGTATGCCTCTAAAGTTGCAACTGTACCTGAATTAAGAAAGGCGTTATTCTCGCGCCAACGTGCATTTATTCAAGCACCAGGATTGGTTGCAGATGGTCGTGACATGGCAACTTCTATTTTTCCAGAAGCCCAAGCGAAAATTTATTTAACCGCTTCGGCTGAGTCTCGGGCGGAGCGACGCGTAAAACAGTTGCAGGGCATGGGCCTTGATGCTAAAATAAGCGACATTTTATCTAACATACAAGCTAGAGATAAGCGAGATATGGAGCGCACAGTTGCTCCGCTCAAACCAGCTGATGATGCGTATATCATTGATAGTTCTACAATAGGCATCGATGAAGTGTTTCAGTTAATGGTTGACTATATCAATAGCTGTATAAAATAGATACACAATTTTTTATCAGTTGAAGCATTGCTTGATCAGATTTTTTGGACAATGTAACAACTTAACTAAACCGGCCTTGTCTGATCCAAGACCGCGGACTTTATCAGGTATATCATGACCGAATCTTTTGCAGCCCTCTTTGAAGAAAGTGAATTAAACCTCAACGTTGAAAAGGGTGCAGTCATCCAAGGTACTGTTGTTAGTATCGATTCTGACTGGGTTACTGTTGACACTGGCCTTAAATCTGAAGGCGTAGTTGACCGTGCTGAATTTTTAAATGAACAACGTGAACTTGAAGTTCAAGTTGGCGATACTGTTGACGTAGTTGTTGAAGCGCTTGACAACGGTATGGGTCAAACAGTTTTATCACGTGAAAAAGCGAAACGTGCTGAAACTTGGACTAAACTTGAGAAAATCTTTGAAGACGGCGAAATCGTTACTGGTGTTATCTCTGGTAAGGTTAAAGGCGGTTTCACTGTTGACATCGGTCCTGTACGTGCATTCTTACCAGGTTCTTTAGTTGACACTCGTCCTATCCGTGACACGACTCACCTTGAAGGTAAAGAGTTAGAGTTCAAAGTAATCAAACTTGATGCTAAACGTAACAACGTTGTTGTATCTCGTCGTGCAGTTATGGAAGCTGAATCTTCAGCTGACCGTGAAGCATTACTTGCTCAACTTGAAGAAGGTCAAACAGTTACAGGTACAATCAAAAACCTTACTGATTACGGCGCGTTCGTTGATCTTGGCGGTATTGATGGTCTTCTACATATCACAGATATGGCTTGGAAGCGTATCAAGCACCCTTCAGAAGTTGTTGAAGTTGGTCAAGAAGTTACTGTTAAAGTACTTAAATTTGACCGCGAGCGTAACCGCGTATCTTTAGGTCTTAAGCAATTAGGCGAAGATCCATGGTTAGCGATCATGAGCCGTTACCCTAAAGGTTCTATCGTTAAAGCACGTGTAACTAACTTAACTGACTACGGTTGCTTCGCTGAAATCGCTGAAGGCGTTGAAGGCTTAGTACACGTTTCAGAAATGGACCACACAAACAAAAACATCCACCCATCTAAAGTTGTTCAGATCGGTGACGAAGTTGATGTTATGGTTCTTGAAGTTGACGAAGAACGTCGTCGTATTTCATTGGGTATCAAACAAACTCGTGCTAACCCATGGGAAGAGTTTGCTAAAGCAAATGAAAAAGGCGAAAAAGTTTCTGGTACGATCAAGTCAATCACTGACTTCGGTATCTTCATCGGTTTATCTGGTGGTATCGACGGTTTAGTACATTTATCTGACATTTCTTGGAACGAACAAGGCGAAGAAGCTATCCGTCGTTACAAGAAAGGTGACACAGTTGAAGCAGTTATCTTATCTGTAGACGCTGAAGGTAACCGTATCAGCCTTGGTATCAAGCAATTAAACAGCGATCCATTCAATGATTTCTTAGCTGCGAACGAGCGCGGTGCTTTAGTTAAAGGTACTGTAACTGCTGTTGATGCTAAAGGTGCTACAGTTAAATTAGCTGATGACATCGAAGCAACGCTTAAAGCTTCTGAAATCAACCGTGACCGCGTTGAAGATGCAACTAAATTCTTAGAAGTTGGTCAAGAAGTTGAAGCGAAGATCATCAACGTTGATCGCAAATCTCGCTCTATCAACTTGTCTATCAAAGCGAAAGACGAAGCTGAAGAGAAAGAAGCTGTGAACAATGCTCGCCAAGCTGCTGCGACTCAAACTGCAGAAAGCAATGGTCCTAAGACTATTGGTGACTTAATTAAAGCTCAAATGAAGTAATTTGTTAAAAAGTACGTTTCTTGTAACTGAGACGTACTTTTTTATACAAAAATACTGCAAACGGTAGCGTAGTAATCATGTACTGCGCTACCGTTTTGTATTTAAACAGGTTATTATTAAAAACATTGAAAAGTAGCAATAATTAAAGAGGTCATCAATGACTACTGAAGCACTTAATAAATCTGATTTAATTGAACGGATTGCACTTAAAAACCCACACTTGGCTGAGCCTCTAGTTGAAGATGCAGTTAAGATTATGATTGATCAAATGATTGAAGCGCTTTCAAGCGGCGATCGTATTGAAATCCGTGGTTTTGGTAGTTTTGCATTGCATCACCGTGAGCCACGTTTAGGTCGTAATCCTAAAACAGGTCGATCTGTAGATGTTGCAGCCAAAGCGGTCCCACACTTTAAACCTGGTAAAGCACTTCGTGATGCAGTAAACGAATCTGCTGAATAAGAATTGAGGTGTTTATGCGTTATGTCTTAATTGCATTACTCGTTGCCATTTTTGGTTATTCACTCGCTTTGGTTCTTCAGAACCCAGCTGAGTTACAAGTGGATTTATTATTTACTCAAGTCCCAGCCATGCGTTTAGGTCTTCTCCTTTTATTGACGCTTGCATTGGGTATTGTGGTGGGTTTATTACTGGGCGTTCAAGTTTTCCGAGTCTTCCAGACCAGTTGGGAAATTAAGCGGCTTCGTAAAGATATTGACTATCTTCGAAAAGAGCAGATCCAACTTGCACAACAAGCTGCCGCAGACGCTGCTGCAAGTGTAAGACATGAAAAAACAGTGTTGGACATTAATCCTGAGAGTCAAACGCGTACGCCACTGTAATTAAAAATATTTATAGGGTTGTAAAGTCTGAAGATTTTAGAACCCTATTAAATGGCCCTTTATTGGATTTAAAGGGCCATTTTTTATGGAAAACCTAAATATCTTAAAGTGGCAGTAATCAGCATGGCCGCAAGAATAACCATGATCAGTGAATATTTCTTCCAAGCAAAGATAAGAGCTACGGCAACGCCCACGATCTTACTGATTCCACTAAAATGAGCCTCAGAAAAAAGTGTATTGAATACGGCCAAGGTAAACAGTAGTACACAAGCAGAGTCTGCCAGTAGTTGTTTATGATGTTCTTTAAAGGTCATGCGATTGGCTAGATAAAAACCTGAGTAGCGAATTAAATAGGTACCAAGGGCAAGCACAACAATTCCAACAAAGATATAACTTTCACTATATTTCATTTTGACTTACCTTTTAACAGTAGACCTAACATGGAAACGAGCACTGGTAAGCCTGTTGGTAGTAAGGGAATTGATGCTACGGATAATGTGCTACCTAAAAATACACGGTGTCGTGTAGTTTTATTCTTTAGCATAGGTAAGATTAATGCGAAAAGAATGGCAGGAAATGCAGCATCTATACCAAATACATAAATATCAGGAATATTTTTACTGAGTATATAGCCAATAAAAACACCAATTGGCCAGAGAATAGCAATCCCTAATCCGCACATCCAATAGGCTTTTTGTTTGGCTTGATCTTCTTGTTGGCTTAGTCCAAACATGACGCTTTCATCATTCATGATATGGCAGGCAATAAACCGATAAGCATTCTTTTCAATAAATGTTGCAACGGATAAACCAAATGGCAGATGGCGTAGGTTGATCAATATACCGGTCAATGCCGCAAAAATAGGATTGGTGCCAGTTGCAATCATACCAATGAATGTAAATTCTGCAGCGCCTGCGAGGACTGTGAGTGATAACAGCAAAGGAATCCACATCGGTACATCGAAGCTTGCAGCTACTGAGCCCAAGGAAATGCCCACAATTCCTGTTGCAACTGAAATCAGTACAATGGCTTTGATTAGATTAAATTGTTCTTTATCTTGCATCATTGGTTTCTATATCAAACGAACGTACGATATAATAGATTAATTTTATACTGTTCGTCAAAACGAACGTTCGTTTTTTATGGTGTTATATGAGTTTGCCAATTGAAATTGTCGCCAAAGGCTTACAACGAGAAAGACAGAAGTCTGGATTATCTTTAGCAGAAGTGGCTCGCCGAGCAGGGATTGCGAAATCGACATTGTCTCAATTGGAGGCCGCTCAAGGTAATCCAAGTCTGGAGACTTTATGGGCCTTATGTGTTGCTTTAGATATTCCATTTGCGAAATTGATGGAATCAAATATTGCGCAAACTCAAGTGATTCGTTTTGGTGAGGGGCCGTCAGTCAGTTCTGAAATCGCGCATTATCAAGCAATCTTATTGGCCAATTGCCCAACAGGCGCTAGACGGGATGTATATATATTAACGACACAACCCGGTGAGCCACGTTGCAGTCAGCCACACCCGATTGGGAGTGTTGAGCATATTATTATTATGAAAGGACGAGCAAAAGTGGGGTTGGTTGCGGAACCTATTTTGTTGAATGAAGGGGATTATATTTGTTATCCCGCAGATCAAGCGCATATCTTTGAAGCTCTGGAAGTGGATACTAGAGCGATCTTGATATCGGAGCAAAGATAAAGATCATTTCATCATTTTAAAAAAGCTTTTTTGTATTATGATGACTTTCTTGCTTTGTTCATTCTACTAATCACTTTATAATTAGCCGATTTTTATGTGATGGAACTAGATTCGTGAGTATTATTGTTGCCCTAGACGCAAAAAGCCAATATGACGCCTTAACAATTGTAGATCAGCTTGATCCGTCACTTTGTCGTGTCAAAGTAGGCAAAGAGCTTTTTACTCATGAAGGCCCATCAATCGTAAAAAATTTACAAGATAAAGGCTTTGAAGTTTTTCTTGATTTAAAATTTCACGATATTCCGAACACGACTGCTCAAGCGGTGTGTGCTGCCGCGGATCTTGGTGTGTGGATGGTGAATGTGCATGCATCGGGTGGCCGTAAAATGATGGAAACCTGTGTAGAGCGCCTTAAAGCGGGTAATTATTCAACTCAATTGATCGCAGTCACAGTTTTGACTTCAATGGGCCGTGAAGACTTACGTGATCTAGGTTTGGATATAGAACCTGTCGATCATGTAAAGCGTTTAGCAAAACTTACTCAAGACAGCGGATTAGATGGTGTCGTGTGTTCAGCACAAGAAGCCAAGATCCTTCGTGAACTATTAGGACTAGAGTTTGCATTGGTCACACCGGGGATTCGTCCTGAGGGTTCAAATGCAGATGACCAAAAACGTATCGTAACGCCAAAGCAAGCAATGCAAGACGGATCAACGCATTTAGTCATTGGCCGCCCAATTACCAAGGCTGAGAATCCAACTGAGATGTTGAAATCAATCTTGGCTTCAATCTAATAAAGTACGATGTTAAAACTTCATACTTAGAAATAAGCTGATTAAGAGTGGTGCGAGAAGTGACAAGATCAATCCACTCATCATGGCATGTGGGACATAATGTGTGCCACATGATTGTTTGACCATGGCAAGTGTGACATCCATTGACGTTGCACCTGCACTGGAAATCGCAGAGCGTGGAAAACGCCAGCCAAGACAATACATCAATAAAATGGCAAAAATTTCTCTAAACAAGTCTGTTAATAAAGCAATCCCACCCAGTTTGGCTGAGTGTAGTTCAGTGAATAAAATCCCTGACATGGAATACCAGCCATAGCCTTGGGCTAAGGCCATGACTTCGTTAAGACTATATTCATTGGATAAGATGAAATAATTTAACAGGGATGCCAAGCATGAACCAACAAATGCAGCCACGGGAACCAGCAAAATTTTCCAACTCAACCAACTACGATCAAATTGGGTGAAGGCCAGTTCGATCCCGATCAAAAAAATAAAGATCAGTAATAAATACCAACTATTAAAGCTGATCGTTAAACCTGAACTATTGACCATGACGCCGAATAGAATACCAACCCCCAAAGCCAAAAATGCTTTGGCGATATTCTTGAGTGCATTGAGAAATAGGTGTAAGGAAATCTTTCCTTGTACACTTTGGCGATCAATCAGTTTGTAGGTGATCAAGCAAATAAAAAATGAACCAATCGAGGTGGTAAATGCAATCAGTAATGCTGGCGGTAGAATAGCAGTAGGATTTTGAACGTGATTTAAGGCTTGAGTCAGTTCAAATGCGACGCTAATCAGTAAAATATAAGAAAAATAGGGCAGTATTTTAAATATGAATTGTTT
This sequence comes from Acinetobacter higginsii, assembly GCF_000369525.1. Lineage (GTDB taxonomy): Bacteria > Pseudomonadota > Gammaproteobacteria > Pseudomonadales > Moraxellaceae > Acinetobacter > Acinetobacter higginsii. The sequence continues at coordinate 1,515,501 of NZ_KB850072.1, read as the reverse complement.
AATTGTCTGTGATAAATGTGGCCCGACAAAATAGCCTAAGCTAATGCAAACAAAAATCTGGAAGATTAAAACAAGAGAGGTCATACAATCAGAGCGTTTATAGTGCTGATTTATTATGCAGGGAAATCTGATACTTGAATAGATTTATATATCATTTGATATAGAAAGTTTTGAAGATAAACGGATATCAATAAACTTGGGGGATACTGAGTAGATGATTATGTTGTCATTTAGGTAGATGGCATATAAATACAATCTCTTATTCAGCTATGAATATCCTGTTGGCTGAAATATAATTTTAGCAGTAATAAAGGTGGATGATTTGTGACAGCAGCTAAGATTCAAAAAGTGGCATTAGAACGGTTTGCAAAACAGGGCTTTGCAGCAACATCGCTAAACGAGATTGCGACTGGTGTCGGGATAAAAAAACCTTCAATTTATGCACATTTTAAGAATAAGGACGAATTGTATCTCAGTCTGATTCCAATCATGATTGATGAAGAATTGGGACATGCCAAGGTTGTATTGCAAGGCGGAGAAAAAATCCAGCAGCAATTACTGCATTACTTTGAAAGTATCGAACAGCGTTTTGATGCATCATATGGTGTTCAATTTTGGATGAATGCATTAATTAGTCCGCCTGTGCACTTATATGATCAGGTAATTGAACCGATGCATGTCTTTATGGCGGAACTGGAAAATGTATTTTTACAAGCCATTCAACACTCTATTTTAATAGAAAATAAGCATCAACTGGATAGTGTCGCTCTGGCTCGTGTATGCATGAGCTTTGTCGATGCCTTACAAAGCGAATTGATCTATGGTGGGCGAGAGAAGTTTCACCTCAGATTGGATGCGATCTTAAAAGCATTAAATATTCTGATCAGTGCCTAAGTTCAGACACTGATCAAGTGTAATTTCTTTATTCTGTTTCTACTCTAGCAAATGATTCGCGCTGTTCTAGCGCAGCATAAAGACATAAGCCCAGAGCGATAGCACCACAAATAAACAAGCTGCTTGGAAGTAAGCTGATATTAATTTCTATCAAGCTCACAACAAAACCGATCAGTGCCGCGAAAGCATATTGTAGTAAGCCCATTAATGAGGATGCTGCCCCCGTTAAATGTTGTGGGCTTTGCTGCATGGTGAGTGCCGTTAAATTGCCAAAAATGAACCCAGTCGACCAGATGCTTAATCCCAAAAGCGCAATGTATTGCCATAAATTTAAGTCATAAAAATATAGGCTGAGCATCAAAATAAAACTAGAACCGCTGAATAAACACATACCGATGACGAGCAATTGTTGAGCTGACCAACGTTTGAGTAACAGGATTGAGGTTTGTCCTAGAATAATTAAGCCAATCGCATTCGCTGCAAATAGGGTACTAAAACTTTCGTTGTGAATATGGTAGTGCTGAATAAAAATAAAAGGCGATTGGCTGAGGTAAACAAAGAAAGCACCTAAGATAAACCCACCAGCAATCGTATAACTGATAAAGCTTTTATTCAGACAAAGCGTTTGATAGCTATTTTTGATCGCAGTGAATTGTAATGCTTGTCGATATTGAGGTTTCAATGTCTCTGGAATGGCTTGATTTCCCCATAGCCACAGGACCGAACCAAGTACTGCCAATGTATAGAAAATCAAATGCCAAGAGCCGATGCGTAAGATCAAGCTACCCAATAAGGGGGCAAGAATCGGTACAATCATCATGACTTGCATCAAAATAGAAAAATTCTTGGCACTGGTTTTAGCATCGCATACATCAGAAATAATTGCTCTTGGAACCACTAGACCTGCTGATGCACCTATTGCTTGTAAGAAACGTGCAGCCAGTAACCACTCAATCGTTGGTGCAACGGCTGCCAGTATTGATCCTAAGATAAAAACAGCAATTCCGATCAGTAATGGATTACGGCGACCAAAGCGATCAAGCAATGGACCATAGATACCTTGACCAATAGCGAGTCCAATCAGAAATACTGAGAGCGTGAGTTGTATATGGCCTGGCGTTGTCGCATAACTTTCTGCAAGCAGTGGAAATGCTGGCAAATAAATATCGATTGCCAATGCATCCAAGGCGGTAAAAAGGGAGAGCAACAGCAACAAAGACCAACTGATCTTTGTGACGGGAGGAGCAGCGTTCATGTTTTGTGTACTCTTTCCAGGGGAACAATATTTATTTTAACTACCTAACGGTAGGTAGTTAAAATATTAGCATGATTCTTTAGGTCTTGCATAGAGAAAAACAGGGGGATTTAAATCAGATCCATAAAGCGTTGCAATAAAAAAGCACCTTTAAGTTTTAAAGGTGCTCTTGATATTTGGAAGAATTCCGCTATTACTGCTTAAGCAGCATGGTTTTTTGAATTAATCACTGTGCTGATAAAATTATAATCAGCAACATTCACTTTACGTGTCTCTAGCCAATATCTCCATGTATAGGTTGGCCATAAAGAAAAGTTTTTACCGTCAGCGGCTTGATACCAGCTGCTACAGCCACCTGCTTGCCAAACTGTACCTTTGAGCTGATCTTGAACACGTTGATTGAACTGGTCTTGAACTTCGTGCTTGATCTCAACTGCTTGTGTATCTGTTTTATCAACGGTTTGAATCAATTGTAGAATATAGTTGACCTGAGACTCGATCATGAAAATCACAGAATTATGTCCAAGAATCGTATTTGGTCCAAGTAACTGGAACAAATTTGGGAAGTTCTTGGTGCTCACACCATAATAGCTTTCCGCACCATCTTTCCATGCTTGCTTAAGCTCTATGCCGTTACGGCCAACGCAATTGAAATGCTTTAAGTAAATGCGTGGATCAGTAATAAAGCCAGTACCATAAATCAAGCAATCAATTTGACGTTCTTTACCATCTTTAGTGATGATACCGTTCTCTGTAATTTCCTGGATGGCATCTGTCACTAATTCAACATTTTTACGGTTGAAGGTTGGGAAGTACTTATTTGAAATAAGAATACGTTTACAGCCCATGACAAAATCTGGTGTCAATTTTTTCGCAAGCGCTTTATCTTTCACTTGATAGCGAATAAAGGCTTCAGCAAGTTTTTGACCATATTTCATAATCTGTGGTTGTACGATTGGTACAACACGTGATTCATTGGTCCAATAGAGACGGGTACGGTGAATCTGGCGATAAATATTCGACGCCTTAAATAAGTGCTTACTTAGCTGAGAATATTTACGCTCATCACGTGGAATGACCCAAGCTGCGGTGCGCTGGAACACATAAAGCTGTTTTACTTCTGCTGCAATTTCAGGAATATATTGAATCGCGCTACCGCCAGTACCGATTGAAACAACTGCTTTGCCGCTTAGATCGTAATTGTGATCCCATTGCGAAGAATGGAACACTTTACCTTTAAATTTCTCAATGCCTTTGATATGGGGAATTTGTGGCACGTGTAAGGGACCAGACGCAAAGATGACAAATTGAGCCTCAAGAGTTGTCTGGTCTTTAAAATCTAGCGTCCACACATTGCGGTTTTCGTCAAATTCGGCATTGGTCACTTCGTGATTGAATTTGCAATAATCTCGAAGTCGATATTGTTCAGTAATATTTTGAATATAATCAAAAATTTCATCTGCCTCAGCATAGCGTTTTGACCAATCTGTTTTGGGTGCAAATGAAAGGGAATACATATGTGATTGAACGTCACACGCTGCGCCAGGATATTGGTTTTCTCGCCATGTACCGCCAACATCGTTGGTTTTTTCTAAAATTACAAAATCATTGATTTGACTTTGTAATAGTCGAATAGCCATCGCTAAGCCACCAAAGCCCGCACCAATAATTGCAACTTTTGTTTTTTGAATCGCATTTTTGGTTACATCACGCATAGTCTACGTCCTACACAGCTAAATTTTGTGCAAGTTTAACGGTTTTGACGAGATTAAATATGATTGTATAGACGTAAAACTTGATCATTTCGGCAATTCATTTGCACAACGTTTTATAGTAAAACATTAAAGTTTTGAGAACTGCATTCGGAATTATGAAGAGATCTATCCTCGGATTGATGTATTTGATTCAGGGCATGCGTCATGTCGGAATTGACGTGGATGCGCGTTTAGCCAATATGGGAATACAGGCCGATGCTTTAGATCCTAGTTCAATTATTCCAGATGAGATTGAATGGGATATTTTGCAGCATATTAGTCAGGATATTTCACCTGAACAAGGTTTATTTATCGGTCAGCATTATGCGTTAGCGGGTTATGGGCCTTTCCTGATGCTATTGGTTACGAGTGATACCTTGCATAAGGCCCTATTAAATGGGGTTCAGTATCAGCAACTGACTCATCTTTTTGGTTCATTGCAGTTAAAGATCGAAGATGACTTGATCTATTTACTGTATCGACCGATTGATTTAAGTATGCATTTAGGTCAATTGAGAGCGCAATGCGAAATCTCGGGCACTTATAAGTTTTTACAAGATATCTTTAAGATGATGGGACTTGAAGTCCCTCAAATTCAAATTGAACTGCCATTTCATCGACCCAAAGATTTAACACTGCTCGCAGCATATCAAGATTACTATGGGCAAGATGTCAAATTTGGATGTGCGCAAGCTGCTTTTATTTTAGAAAATACACAAATTTTAAACACAAAAATTCCGTCTGCCGATATTTTGACGTATCGCATTTATGAAGAAAAATGCCTACAGGATATTCAACATTTAGAAAAAACTGCCAGTCTCAAATTGACTGTAGTTGAGTATGTTGAGGATTATCTGGAAATGCAAAATGGGGTGATTCCAAGTATGGCGGAAACGGCGTGTGCATTGGATATTCCTGAGCGTACTTTGCGGCATCAATTGCAGCAAATGCAGACCAGCTATAAAGAAATTCGTGAAAGATTAATCAAACAGAAGGCAATAAAGTTTATTGAAAATAGTTCATATTCAATCGAACAGGTGGCCGAAATGTTGGGTTATTCTGAGCCTGCAGCATTTAATCATGCCTTTAAAAGATGGTTTGGATTGAGCCCTCGTCAATATAATCGAAATCATTAAATGATTAAAAATGGTACATTATGATGTTTAAACTCTATGATAATTAAGCCTAAAATCTAATGTCATTGAACGGAATGTTCGATATAATTTTCACCAATTAAAATTGCAATAACACCTTATGTCAAATTCTAAACCAGACTCACATAGCACTGCATTTATCCCAACATCACCTGCCGAGCGTTATGCTCAAGCAATTGAGTCAGGACAATTCATGCCAGATGAAGCACAAGCTCAGGCTGTGCAAGAGTTAGATCGAGTATGGAAAGAGTTACACACTCGCTATAAGGCTTCAAAGAAAGCATTTCGACGTTTCCGTCGTCAGACTTATCCTAAAGGCGTTTATATGTGGGGTGGTGTAGGTCGTGGAAAAACGTGGCTAATGGATCAGTTCTATGAATCTGTACCATTCCGCCGTAAAACACGTATGCATTTCCATCATTTTATGCAACATGTACATAAAGAGTTGAATAAACTTTCTGGCCAACGTAATCCTTTAGATTTGGTTGCTGATCAAATTTATAAGAATGCCGTTGTCATTTGTTTTGACGAATTTTTCGTATCGAATGTAACCGATGCCATGATCTTAAGTGATCTGTTCCAAAAGCTGTTTGATCGTGGAATAACATTGGTTGCAACGTCAAACATTGCACCAGATGGTCTATACAAAAATGGAATTCATCGTGATCGTTTTATACCGACGATTGAGCTGGTGAAGAAGAACTGTAGTGTTCTGAATGTTGACGCTGGGGTGGATTATCGTTTGCGCGTATTGAAGCAGGCGCAATTGTTCAAATATCCATTAACCGATGATGCTCAAGCGTGGTTATCTGGTCGTTTTAAAGCTTTGACTCAGACACAGGCACAATCTAATTCTCCAATCATGATCAATAATCGTGTGGTAGAAACTTTAGGTCATACAGAAGATGTATTGTGGTGTGAATTTTCAGAGTTATGCTTTAAGCCACGTAGCCCAGCAGACTTTATTGAAATCGCGAATATCTATAATACGGTTTTGGTGAGTAATGTTCCGCATTTGACTGATTTCCTGTCAGAAGGAACACGCCGCTTCATTTACTTGGTCGATGAGTTCTATGACCGTGGTGTAAAACTGATTCTTACCTCAGAAGATTCAATTATCGATCTTTATGAAGGCGAGAAATTGGCCTTTGAGATTGAACGTACGCGTTCACGCTTATTGGAAATGCAATCGGATGATTATCTACATTCGGAGCATCGACAAATTCAGGTCGCACAGACTTCATAAATGAAAAGGCATTCTTCGGAATGCCTTTTTTTATAAACTTACATGGATAAGGCTTTATTCTTGGTCAAATTTTGCTATAACTAGATGAGTTTGAAAAAGGGAGTGTGTCACATAAGGATAGTAAAAACTCATTATTTGATATTTTGATAAGTATAAAAAGTTGTGTTTGTCAATACTTCTAATGGGGAAAATGCTTACTATTTAGGAATGTGATATTACTATTCAGGCTAGTATAAATCAGTATACTAGAATTCTTGTTATAAAAAGTTAGCACCATCAGGAAAGACAATGACTGCACGTATTCAAAAAGGCAAGCTAGCGATTGCTAAAGAACTTTACGATTTCATCGAAAATGAAGCTTTACCAGGCACTGGTTTAGATAGTGAAACTTACTGGAAAAACTTCGAGCAAGTCGTTGTAGACCTTAGCCCAAAGAACAAAGCATTATTGGCTAAGCGTGATGATCTTCAAGCAAAGATTGATGAATGGCACCGCAATAATAAATTTGAATTAAATGCTTATAAAGCATTCTTAACTGAAATTGGCTACTTGGTTCCAGAAGTTGCTGACTTCCAAGTAACAACTGAAAATGTGGATGAAGAAATTGCTTTATTGGCAGGTCCACAATTGGTTGTACCTGTACGTAATGCACGTTATAGCTTGAATGCTGCGAATGCACGTTGGGGTTCTTTATATGACGCGCTGTATGGCACGGACGTAATTTCTGAAGAAGGCGGTGCAGAGAAAGGCAAAGGCTATAACCCAGTTCGTGGCGATAAAGTTATTGCTTTCGCAAAAGATTTCTTAAACCAAACTTTCCCCTTGGCTCAAGGTTCGCATGCAGATGCAACTCAATATGCAGTGGTGAATAATGGTTTAGCTGTAACCTTAAAAGATGGTTCAACCACTTCTTTGGCACATGAATCACAATTTGTTGGTTTTAATGGCGAAGCTGCAAGCCCAACTGAGATTGTTTTATTAAATAATGGTTTGCATGTGATTATCGAAATCGATGCCAACAGCCCAGTAGGTAAGACAGACGCTGCTGGTGTGAAAGATTTAACACTCGAAGCTGCGGTTACAACCATTCAGGATTTGGAAGATTCTGTTGCTGCGGTTGATGCTGAAGAGAAGGTTGAAGGCTATCGTAACTGGTTAGGCTTAATGAAAGGTGACTTACAAGAGTCAATCGAGAAAAATGGTAAGACCATTACTCGTACCTTAAACAAAGACCGTACTGTTCAGAACCTGATTGGTGGCACGACTAAATTACATGGTCGTTCATTGATGTTGCTTCGTAATGTGGGTCACCTTATGACAAACCCAGCCATCCTTGTTGATGGTCAAGAAGTGTTTGAAGGCATCATGGATGCTCTAGTGACTCCATTACTGACAGTTGCGGATATTCGTGGTCAAAACGAAAACCAAAACTCTCGTAAAGGTTCAATGTATATCGTTAAGCCAAAAATGCATGGTCCAGAAGAAGTTGCATTTGCGGTTGAATTATTTGAGCGTGCTGAACAAGCAATTGGTTTGCCTGCAAAATCACTCAAAATCGGTATCATGGATGAAGAGCGTCGTACCTCTGTAAACTTGAAGAACTGTATTGCTGCTGCGAAAGATCGCACCATCTTCATCAATACAGGCTTTATGGATCGTACAGGTGATGAAATCCATACCTCTATGGAAGCTGCACCAGTTGTACGTAAAGAAGCAGTTAAAACACAAAAATGGATTGCTGCTTACGAAAACCGTAACGTGGCAATTGGTTTAGCATGTGGTTTACAAGGTAAAGCGCAAATTGGTAAAGGCATGTGGCCAAAACCAGACAGCATGAAAGACATGTTGGCGACGAAGACTGCACATCCAAATGCAGGTGCATCTTGTGCATGGGTTCCATCTCCAACAGGTGCTGTACTTCATGCATTGCATTATCACCAGATCAATGTAAAAGCACGCCAAGATGAGTTGGCTGCTGAAAACATGTTGTCATTAGATGACTTGTTAACACCACCATTTGCGCCAGAAACAAACTGGACTGCGGAAGAGTTAAACAACGAACTTGAAAATAACTGTCAAGGTATCTTAGGTTATGTGGTTCGTTGGGTTGACCTTGGTGTTGGTTGTTCTAAAGTACCAGACATCAATAATGTTGGTTTGATGGAAGACCGTGCTACTTTACGTATTTCATCTCAACACGTTGCAAACTGGTTACGTCACGGTATCGTAACGCGTGCGCAAGTTGAAGAAGTGCTTAAACGTATGGCAGTGATTGTTGATCAGCAAAATGCTAATGATCCATTGTATACACCAATGGCACCAAACTTTGATGGGATTGCATTCCAAGCTGCTTCTGATTTGATCTTCAAGGGTGCAGAGCAACCATCAGGTTATACAGAGCCATTGTTACATGCGGCACGTTTAAAATTAAAAGGTTATACAGGTGATTAAGTTCATCTAAAATAAAAAAGCCTCTTCGGAGGCTTTTTTATTGCATAAGTATTGCTTCACAATTATAATATTTTTATTAAGTTGTTAATTTACAACGATATTTTAAAAGTATTGCAACTGCGTTTAAAAGGATTTAAAAAGCTGATGTAACAAGAGTGCAACAGGTTTTTATATGGCTACCTATCAAAAAAGAAATGGCAGAATCACGGCAATGGTGCGTATCAAACCGCATCCTGTTAAGTCCAAAACATTTGATACTATGCGTGACGCCAAGGCGTGGGCGCAAGAGTTGGAAGTTAAACTGAAGAATGAAAAAGCTCAAGTTTATGAGCATATCTTATTAAAGGATGCTTTAACCGAATATCGAGATACTGTTTCAATTAAGAAAAAAAGTTCTATACAAGAGATCCAAAAAATCAACTTCGTACTAAAACATATGAAATGCGATATTCCTCTTTATAGTGTCGATAAAATGTTTTTAGTAGGATGGCGTGAAAAGCGACTTGAGGATGTGAAGAGCTCAACAGTGCAACGCGAGTTCATTATGTTAATGGGTTTTTTTACATGGTGTGTAGAAACTAAGCTTTGGCTTTCAGCCAATCCAGTTAAAGAAATTCAGATGCCAAAATCGGGCAACCATCGTGAGCGAGTTATATCTTATGAAGAAGTTGAAGCACTAACACCTTTTTTAAATAACGATCTACGGGATATTTTCCATTTGGCTTTAGAGACAGGCATGCGACAAGCCGAAATCTGCAACCTTAATTGGAATCGTATATTTTTAGACAAAAGTTACTTGAGGCTCGAGATAACAAAGAACGGAAAACCCCGTGAAGTGCCTCTTAGTAAAAGGGCAAAAGAGATTTTATCTGCTAGAAAGGCCAAAGGTGCAGGACTGGTGTTTGGTGAATATTCAACATATAGAGCGGGTCAAGACTTCTACAAAGCAAGAATTAAAGCTGAATTATTTGGGTTTACATTTCATCATCTTTCTGTGCAAAGGCCTCAAGTATGGCTCTACGACAAACTCGATCTAAAAGATTTTCTAATTCTGTTTCAGTGATTGTGATTACTTTGACTTCTGACATTTTATAATACCTCTCTGCGTTTCATTGCTTCCATCAATAAATCCTGCACTTCGCGCTTTGAGTCTCGGCGTTCCATAACAACAGAATCAATCGTGTTTTTTGCAATGATGTGATAAATGTAAACTGGACGATCATGGCCTGCTTGCGCTTGGCGCGTTGGCCCAATACGTTCTATGATTTGTTGGTATTGTTCTAAATCCCACCAATGGGAAAAGAAAACTAAAATATTTCCGCCATCCTGAAGATTCAGCCCGTGACCCGCACTTGCTGGGTGGGCAAATAGCACAGGAATCTTTCCTGCATTCCAGTCGTGGATTGTCTTTGGATCTTTGTCTAAATGTTTGCCGCTTGGGAAAGCCTTCTGTAACCGCTCAAGGTCACTTTTAAAGTGATATGAAACGAGTACAGGCATCCCACAAGCTTCTTCAATAATTGATTCAAGCGCTTGTATCTTTTGGTCATGTATGGCTTGCCAATTGCCTTGCTCATCGGTGTAGATAGAACCACTTGCGATTTGCAAACACTTCATTGTTTTTGATGCTGCGTTGAATGCTTCGACTTCTGTGGTTTCAGAAAGTTCAATAAACATTTCCTTTTCCATCTCGTCATACAGTTTTCGCGCTTTGCCTTTGAGCTCAACTTCTATTGTGTTAAATATTGGCTCTTTAATATCGAAATAATCCTTAGCCTCAATGCTCAGGCAAATATCTTTGAGCTTGGTCTGTATTTCATTTTGACTATGTGGAAAGGGCACAAGCTGAACAGCATTGCGGTCTGCACCAACTTGGATTTGCTGAAACCAACGCTGAGTAAATGCGCCAAAACTTGTGCCTAATCTTTGACCGCGGTCAATAAACCATACTTGACCCCAAAGGTCCTTCAATCCGTTGGGGCTCGGGGTTCCAGTTAAAGCAATGAATCTTTTTACTCGCGTATGGGCAACTTTACCTAAGGCGCGTGCACGTACTGAACCTTGACTGACGCGAAAGCCTTTAAGCTTTGTACTCTCATCGGCAACCACTTTAGTAAAAAACCATTTCTCTTTTAGATAGCCCACAAGCCAAGGCAAATTTTCATAATTGATTGTGTAGACATTGGCTTGCTGTTTTAGAGCGCGTACACGTTCTTCAGCAGTACCAACGACAGCTACAACTTTAAAGTGCTCTAAGTGCTTCCACTTCTTAGCCTCATCGGGCCATGTGGTCGCTGCAACACGCAAAGGGGCAACAACAAGCGTTGCGCCGGGTTCGATTAAATCAAGCATGTCCAGAGCGGTGAGGGTAGAAGACGTTTTGCCTGTGCCCATTCCCGCCCACACACCGCAACGCTCATTATCAAGAATGTGCTCGATAATGGCGTGTTGATAATCATGCGGTTTGTATGCGAGTGCAGTCATTATTCAACATCCTTTTGTTGCATAATATCTTCAGTTCGAATGCCTGAAATAATTGCAGATACCCCACAACATGAGCACTCATCAAAAGTAATTGTTAAACCTTTGCCATGAATGATGGAAGTAACTGTCCCAGAAGAATGAGCAGGAACTTTTACGTAAGCATTTTGCATTGGGTGAATATTTTTGATTCGCGTACCAACCCAATCGCTTACTTTTTTAAATCCTAAAGGTGGTTTGGTTTTAAAAGTCATCCCAATAACTCCTCAATTCGTTCTATGCTATCGATTACTTCAACTCGCTGACCCATATCGCGCATACGTTTGTGCTCTCTGATCTGTGCCGCTGTTGGTTTTTCGCCTGTTGCTTTTAGCTCTGCCCAAAACGTGTTGCTTGGTAGCATTACGATACGGTCAGGGGCAGAGTTGCGACCGATCCACTTAACTTTCCGAACTTCACCGCCTAGCGTATTAACTCGTTGCACTAGGTAAGCTTCAATTTTCGATTCGCGCATTAGGTGAGCGCCTCGCATGATTCAGAACAAGAGCCCGATTCATATCGTTTGCTACTACGTAGTGCTTTGAACATCTCATCACGATCATGGTCTTCGTATATTTCAATCACATCACTCATGTGTAAGCGCTTTCGATACATGCGATGATGATTGTATTTGCGACCCTCTGATCTAACTTCAGGCCCTTCTGTTAGACCAATCCATTTCACAGCTTGTTCAGGCTCATCCTTTGCAGCCAAAGCGATTTTGTTTAATGTCTTTTTGATGCAGAAAACGCAGTTGCCAAGATGCTCCGTGATTGCTAAATCAAATGGTTGTTGCTCCCACCAATCCAAAACATCATCTTTTTCAAATTCACAAATTTCTGCTAAATAACGAAATCCTTCTTTCTGATGTTTTGCATCTTCATGTATTGGCAATCCTAGCGTTACAAGGATTTCGATCGGCAATCGAGTTGGTTCATCAAGCCGCATCCCGATCCAGCGCTCAAAGTTATTTTTCCCAAAGATATCATTGCAATATTTCTCAAAGGGTTCCGTCTTCATTCTGGCGGTACAGAACGGAGTATTGTAATACGGGCTACCATACTTCTTGAGCATGTCTTTCCACGGCTCTAAGTCCTGTTTTAATTCATCAAGCCCGATAATTTTATAGTCATTACCAATACCTAAAACTGGATTAATAACGACACGAAGGCAAACAAGGTCGATTTTCCAGTGCTTTACAATATCTTTAATGAATTGATATGTAGATGGATGTTCTGCGCCAGTGTCCATAAATACAAAGTGTGCATTTGGATCTGATTTAAAAAGATGAACCAAGTAAGCTGAAGTACGTCCACCGCTAAAGCTGATAACTTTTTTCATGGTCTTAGTCCTTCTTATAACGGTAAGATTCAAAGCCTGCAGCAGCCAAGGGCAAATCAATTGCCCAATCTGGATTGCGTGCAAGCAGACTTGATAAATGGTCAGGGTTAAATTCAGGCAGATCATCAGTTTCGGTAATCACTTCGTCATGTACCGAAAGGCAAATGTCATAACCTGATTCTTCGATTAGCGGCATGTTGTAGCCAAGTACATCACGGGAAAAAGCTTGTGTGATGTTCTCGGCAAACTTGCCGCCATAGGTGTAAAGGCGTTCCCATTTACGTGTGTACTGGTTATTGCCTAAATATGAAATTTTGCCGTCTTCGGCTTTTGCACCTGGGTAGCAAAGGAAACGGCCACTAGGTAATTTGATCAATAACCAAGAGCCTTTTTTAATGAATGTCACTTTACGGCATGGCACAGCGCGATCTGGATTGTTGATGGCTTCAATGGCTGCTTGTCTTAACTCATTCCACCAAGCGCTAATGTTTGGATGCGCATAGCGCCATGAGCGTTTAAATGAGTCACATACAAGCCATGTTTTTTTCTTAAGTCCGAACGTCGTGCGGCGCTCTTTCTTATGCCATTCCCATGCGCGAATTGCTTCATTCAAAATGCTTGGATCTAAGCTGTCGTATGCTTGGTCAGCCATTGCATCCAGATCGAGTCCATAGGCTGCGGCGAATGTTAAGAAAGCACCCACGCCGCCTTCATAACCTAAGGCTAATTCTTGGACCTTACCGACTTGACGTTGTTCTTTGTCTACTGACTCGGGCGAAACGCTGAATGATTTTGCATAGGCCAATTTGTAAAGGTCGTGCCCAATGCCAGCATCAAAGTCATAGAAAGCTTTGATCTTCCACGTTTCGCCTGCAAGCCAAGCGAGTGCACGGCCTTCGATATTCGATAAGTCAGTGACTACAAGCTTTTTGCCTTCAGGCGCACAAATACAACCACGGATTGCAGAACTAGTCAGCTCCATGACGTTTTCATAAAACAGATCTGCACAGCCGATTTTTAGTGTCTCGATGCCTTCATCAATTACAGATTGTTTAAGAGCAGGGCGCGGCAAGTTTTGCGGCTGGAATAATCGACCCGCCCAACGTCCAGTACGTGATGCACCATTGAATTGAAGCGTCCCACGTAATCGCCCATCTTTGCTTGTACCCTTGGCTAAAGCGTTGTATTTGGCGGTACTTGTGGTTGAAGCTTGTAAACGGATTGCAAGCAATTCTCGAACAGCTAGAGGTAAGGACTCATCATTTAATCGACGCTCTAAAGTTGATTTCTGCATGTCTGGCAGCGAAACGCCATGTGCTTCCAGAATATGCTTAAGCATTGCATCACGTTGGGTTGCGGCTTGCACTTCACCATCTGTTAATGCAACAGTACGTTTTGCTAATCCTTTTTGCGCTTTCTCAACGGCTTCGATTGCCGTGTGAACAAGCTCAAGGTCGATGCATACACCACGATCATTAATTTTTTGGTCCAGATGCCACAGTGCTAATTCAGCATTGCGGTAATTCCATTTTGGGATTTTTTTGTGCAATTCGCGCATCGCCAAAATATCTGACTTTGCATATTCAAGGAAACGCGCCCATTCTGTAGGGTGTGTTTCACTGGTTGCACGTCTAATCTTTTGATTTGCAGGACGTGGCTTGCAGAACAATTGAATGAGTTGTTTACCAGCTTTGTCCTTTGCCTTGTCCTGGTCAATCTTGAAAATCTCACAAAGGATATCAAGGCCGCCTGGTAACGAGTGGCTCAAAGCCTGCACCATCGTATCTTCCCAACGATGGATATCGCGTGCGGCTTGATTGGCCAAGTTGCTTTTTAGATTGCTGTGACGCAACACGGTTCTGTCAAAACCAGAATTGTGCGCGACAATTTTTATATTCTTATCGCTATCAAGTAATGCTTTCATCAAAAGCACTGGCATAGTTGAACCGTCTGTTACATCCCAAACATGAACAGGACCATCATCTAATGCCCATGCGAAAACCATTATTTCTGCATTTTCGGCATAAATATGCGTGCCGTTTTTAATAGGGGTTTCGCTGTATGTTTCTAAATCTAAATACAAAAATTTAGGGGGCCAGTTTGGGAGTTTTCTTCTGTATTGGAATCTGTAGCCTTCATATTTACTTGCGTTTGGATCAGCAAAGCTTTCCTCCAAGCAATCATCGTGTGTGTGACTTTTTGTGCCAAGCCAGACAATTTTTTTCTCGATTAAATCCCGTTCAAATAGCCCATTAAAAATAGAGAAGTAGTCAAAGACTCCCTTATGAATCCTGTCAGCGATTTCCTCTGGACAAAACATATCTGTCCATTCAGTTGTCATTTTTGATAAAACTAAGTCTTGGGCTTCTTTCAAGGTATAGGTAGGTGACATTTCTTTATTTTCCTTATTTATGCTTTGGTAAAGTGAACGCAGAGGGTCAGCAATACATTCACTTTCCAAAGCATCTAGCGCATTGCTAGATGCCTTATGTCTTAAGCTTGGTATGAACCTTGGTAGAAGCTGCCTAAATCCGCTAATTCACTTTCCAGAATTTCAGTGAATTGATCCGCACGAAGTTGGTTGTGCGCATCGCGGCCAATAAAGCGCAATACGAATGTCGGCACGTCATCTTTAGTCGAGATACGGAAAGAAATTTTGATTTCTTCAACAGGCAAGCCTTTATAGCTTTCAGTACGCAGAATGAAGTGGGTAGGCAGGTCAGCTGAAACGCCCTCCGCTTCAGCAGCCTCAGTAACACTGAGCTTGTGGCCCATATCACGTACATCGCTATCAACATCACGGCTACGACCAATTTTCACATTACGGATTGCACGTAACGCCTTTTCTGCTGTTACTTGTTCAGTTCCGGCATAAGGTTTTACGAAATCCGCCCAATCATCTAACCAGTCAATCAATTTTTGCTGTGAGAAACGATCACCATCAATATTTTCTAAAGCGATAAATTCAGGTGTCTTTTCCAAGTTTAAACGAGCAGTATCGTCGCCATGACCTGGTGCAACTTCATCGCCAATATTGAAAATGGTTTCAGCTGATAAGCCGTTTTTTGTTGAGATGAATGATTTAATACCTTTAACACCGCGGTCAGATACATATGCAATAAATGCAGCAATTGCTAATGTTGAAAAACGTCCGCGGAAACGATCACGTTGCTGATTGAATTGTTCAAGCGAATGAACTTTGAAATCCGCGGGGATGATTGCAATTGAGGCGCTGCCGTCAACGTTAATTGGCATTTTTCCTTGCGCTGCAATTGCAAGTTGTGAGATTTTTTCGATTGCTGTTTGTTCCATGATTTTTACTCTTAGTTAGGTTTGTGTTGTTTAAATCAAAGTTTGAAAGGGCTATGCAGAATTAATCTACATAGTCCGTTGCACGGACCTTTTCAGGCATAAGAGAAATCACACCGCCACGTAGTACATGCATTGGTGTTGCACCTACCGAATATTCGGTACGGTGACCGCCTTTTGCGGTTGGGGTTTTATAGTCAATCGAGTGTTCAACATTGACTTGCTGGGTATCTGAAATTTGCTTGAGCTTTAACTTAATGGTGACTTCACCTTGTTTACCGTTAAGCACTACGCCAGCAGCAACATCAGAAAGTACTGCGCCTAATTGCTTTTCAAAAATGCCAGCGTTTAGGTCGCCAAAAAAATTTGGTACATCAGTTGAGGTTTGGCTCATTTTTATTTGTCCTTTCGTGCATTTTGTTTTTGGGTTTCATGCCACTCTACCAATTCTGCATAATCAAAATAGACAGGGGCTTGTTGTGCTTTCCCTTGCTTATAAGGCTTGGGGAAAGAGGGGTCTTTCAAAGTAAGTTCACGTAGCGCATCTCTTTTGATCGCTAATAATTCACACGCTTGGTTATAAGTAACTCGAAGTGGTTGCATTTATAATCGCTCTTCTTTTGATTCGGAAATTGATGCCACACTCTCGCAGTGGCCTCGGCAAACACATAAAGCGGAAATAGTTAAACTCTATTGTTTGCTGCTATGGTTATTTCCAGTTTCAACACTCATAGCTTGTCGAATTTGGTGACACACTGGTCTTGGCGGTCGTTATGCGAAAAGTGGATCTTCGCCCATGTCGTCGGCCGCAAGGTCGTCAAATTCATCAGCATTGGCAACGCCACCGCCTGCAAACGCTTCGCCATCTTTTAGGAACTGAACGCCACGAAGTGATGCGTTAATACGCTTACCGTAGTTGTTGTCTTGGCACCAAAGTTCGATTGATGCATTCACATAGCAACCCGCATAAGGTTTGCCGTCTGCTTGAACAAGCGGGGTGCGGTCACGATCAACTACAGTCACACGGGTTTTGTTACGTGCAGAAATGAAGTAGTGACCTGAAAAACCTTCATAGTCGGATTTAGTGTCGCCATCGTGCAGTGCTGTACGATCTTTTGTTTCAATTTCTTTTTTAACTTGAGGCCATTTTGCGCCCCATTTTTCTGATCCGGCTTTCTCCATGGCATCTTTGATTTCTTTGAGCTGCGGATGGTTCGCAGGTAATAAGAATGATGCAGAGAAAGCAGGTTCACCTTCGCCATTAACCGTTTTTGCTTCGAACAAAGTAGGGAATGCAAGGCGTACATTTTTAAGAGTTACTTTCATTGTTATTGCTCCATTAAGCAGTGAGATCGTCAAAATCGTTTTGTGGGTTTACATCCAGTGCAGGACGTTTATCGTTTTCAGGCGCGACAGTAGGTTTACCGTCAGCACGTGTAATAAGGGCTTCAACTTTGGTCCATTGGCGTGGGCCAATAACTTCAGCTTTTTTGAGTTTTTCAGCTGTCGTTGGACTAATTAATTTGAGGTCGTACATTTCCTCGGTTTTGAGGCGCATGCTCTTAAGCATTGCTTCTGCATCTTCAGGATTTGCCCAGGTGCGTGCACCTTGGCGACCTGCTACAAGCTTGAAGCCTTGAATCTGTTCACCCGCATGTAGCTTTTGGTGAACTGCTGAATCAATGGCTTTGATCCATGATTCAAGAAGGGGAATCGCTGCGTACAACTGACCAAGCTTGTCATTTTCATGGTTCGCAACTTGAGCTGTGGTCTGTGCAATATCCGCTTGCAAGTCAACTTGTGTTAGATCGTCAAAGTCGCCTAAAACAGTTTGCAAGTTGTGCTTCGCAAGGGCTTCGCATTTCGCTTTGGCTTTACACCACTGGCATTGCTTCTCGCCCGGATTGAAGGACCCTTCAAAATCAGCAATCGCACCGCCATCACCTTCATCCAATCCGACTTCTAAACAACGGATGTATTCAGCGGATGTTTTTGCTTCTTGGGCAAATGCTTCAAGTTCTTCGATTGTGCAAACTGCTTCTGACATATAGCCTAAGCGTGGTTGGTGGATGACCATTCGGACCTGCTTGTATTCACCGATCAAACCGAACTCATTTAATGCGCCCAATCCGTACAGCTTTAATTGCTCATTGTTTTCTGCGTCGACTTTTACACCACGACCATATTTCAGGTCGTGGATCTGAATCTCATCAGCAGTTAAAACAACAGCGTCACTTGTACCGAACGCGTTTTCCGAATTGATGTAGTTAGAGAACTCCACACGTTGTTCAACTAACAGTTCATTGCCTTCGGCCTGTGAGCGAACACCATCAAGATAAACCTGTACGTTCTCTGTCATTTCCAGATCAACAGTAAAGTAAGAACTCAGCTTCACTTGCTCGTCTAAATCGCTCCAATGCGCTGCACCGTCTTTGATATAGATTTGACGGTTCAGAAAATCAGTAGCATTCTTGCCTTGCTCTAAACTTTCTGATGCAAGGAAATGTGCCGCTGTACCTAAATCCGCATGCTCAGATGTAGAGTCAGGAATATCTTTTTCTAAGATTATGCTGCCCGCACAATGCATCCAACGATGGGCAGCAGATGGGCTTAACTTAGCGTGTGAAGTCATGGCGAATCCCTAGTAGCTAATTGCAGCGCAATAGATGATCAGCGCGCCAAAAATACTGAATGCGGCAATCGCAATTAGCTTTTCGCGCTGGGTTAATTCTTCTGGTTGTGCGAAATCGTCAGCGTTTAAGCGCTTGTCAACAATCTCATCGAAACGTCCTTTTTTCATGCTGCGTATCCTTCAACTAATTGAATTGTTTTCGCATAATCTGTCTCATTAATTTCAGACATATTTGTTGCACCAACTTGCGCTAGAACTGAGGCAATGGCATCGCGGCCGTGTACTTTGCTTAGACCGATAAGCGCCTTTTTCACATCGTCTTTTGTGACAGCAGTGGTAGCCTCTGTTTCTTCCGCTTTGGTTTCAGTAGTTGCGGTTTCTTCAACGTTTGCAGCTTCGGCAACTTTTTCAGCGGATTCATCAGCTGCTTTTTGTGCTTCGACTGCGGCATCGGTTTTTTTGGCAGAAGTCTTTTCAGTCTCCGCATTCTTAACTTCAGGGTTAGAATTTTTTCCTGCGTATTCATCAAGGTTGAATACAAACTTTTCTAAGGCAGCGACAGTTGAAATGATCTGTGCGGGTTGCGTTACGCCTGCACTGATTAGTGCAGCACATGTTTGTTGGCGGAAATCTGGCATTGCGATTGTCATAACTTTATCCTTCTTTTGTTGCGTTTGGCTCAACATATAGATAAGTTAAACGCAACCTTTAGTTGCGTCAAGCGCAATTTTTAATAAATATGCATAAAAAAACCTGCTTTGATAGCAGGCTTTTGATTTTTATAAAATTATATTTTTAATTAGGTCTTGAGCGTCTTTTTACTTTGTATGTTCTTCTGAAAGAGTCAACAACTTGACCAACAAAATGGCAATCCTCATCAAGTGGAATGATATTGGGTTGGAAATTTGGATTGAGTGCTTGTAGGTATCTATTTCCGTTAGATTCAATGACCAACTTTTTAAAAGTCGCATCATTACCTTTACGCACTACGATTAGATCTCCTGAAATCATGTCGGAATACCAAACGGTTGGGTCGACCAGGATATAGTCGCCTTCAAAAAAGTCGGGTTCGTTACTAACTCCTTTTACTTTTAGATAAAAGCAATCATCGCATGGGTCTTCAGGAGCGGGCATCCATTCCGTAACCTCTGTTAAATCAACAGCCTGAACATTAGTAAAAGTTCCTGCTTGCACCCAAGTCAACACTGGTAGCAAGTTGTTTCTTTTTAAATGTGCCACGTTATTTTCGAGCTTTGTTTCAGCAGTTTTGAATAACTCTGAGACAGTAGTACCAAAGGCACGTGCAATTTTTTCAAGCGTTGGGAAATCGGGGTACTGCTTGCCAGATTCGTATCTTGATACGTTGCCTTTATCGACTTCAATCATTTCGGCAAGTGTTTGTTGACTCATCTTCTTAGCACTACGCAATTGTTTAATTGCATTTCCTAGTTCGGCTTTCATAACGTGTCTCAGTTTGCAAATTTTGCATTATTGAGAAATTTTATCGTTAATATTGCGTCAAACGCAATGAATTTATGCGCAACATGTATTGCTAATTAGTTGCGTTTAATGCAACATAAGTGCAGTTATTAGTAAAAAATAAGGCGAAAACGATGACACCACTTCGTCGCATTAGAGAAATTCATAAGTATTCACTGGCAGAGGTTGCTGCTGCGGTTTCATCTGATGCAGGGAACCTTTCACGGATTGAAAGCGGCGCACAACGTCCTTCATTGGAATTGGCTGAGAAGCTGGCCCAATTCTTCAACGGTGAAATTAACGAAATGCAACTGCTTTACCCTGAGCGCTTTGATGTAGCAGCTCCTAAAGAGTTCGATGATTTATCCGAATCTAAAGGAGCAACCGCATGAAAAAGCGCGACATTCTTTTAGCAAAAATCGACGGGGCTTCGCTAAAGAAAGCCCGTTCTTTGCATAAACCGCATTGCCCTAAAAATGGTGCTCGGTACCTGTCTTTTGGTGTCGGGCATTGTTCTGGCTGCATTAAAGGGAGGGCTTAGGGATGAGTACGATTGGTTATTTTCAAAAGTTCGGTCTGACTGGTGCAAAATACGCTTTAGCAAACATACCCGATAAAACAGCAACTCATCTTGGTGTTGTGATCGACGATGAACCTACTTATTACTCTTTGGATTTTGGTAGCTATTGGGATAATTCTGATTGGCAAGATAGCGATTTCAGAACCGAGGCTGAATTATCTGAAGCGTATAAGGACGGTTGGTGTGTAGACCTTTCTAAACTGAAACGATTAGTTGAGAGTATGGATTTAATACACTCTAATGGTGGTTGGAACGGAACAAAAAACACTATAACACTATTTCAGTCTAGCCTAGATCTTGGTTTGTACCATGGAGTAGATGGGGTTGATGCTGAAAAAGAAATTCCAAGGTTAAAGCAAGCCGTCGCGGACTATAGAGCTATCTATGCTGATGGGGGTGCCGAGTGAGCTATTTTAAGGAACACGGCAAGAACCTCTTAGCCAATCATTACATGATCATTCCTATCAAGCAGGGCATGAAACGCCCTGTGATGGACGAATGGCAGAATGTACGGCTCACCGCTATTGATGTGCCTAAGTATGCAAATCAAGGCGTGGGCATCCTGACGGGTCAAGGGCCTTTCCCTATCTGTGCGGTTGATATCGACGTGACTGATGCAGAGCTGGCAGATAAATTTGCGGATTGGTGTCGGGATAATCTTGGGCTGAGCTGTGAACGGATAGGACGGGCACCAAAGATTTTGCTTGTGTATAGAGCAGAGGAACCGAATTGGGGAAAATCAACCTCTGCATGGTTTGCAGACCCTACAGAAGTTGATAAACCTTTTAAACAAATACAAAAGCAGCGTATCGAAATGTTAGGCCGTGGTCAACAATTCGTCGCATATCACGTGCATCCAGATACAAAACAACCGTATGAATGGGTAGATTTCTTTGGGGGCATTTCAGAATTTGCCGCTAATTCATTGCCTGTTATTACCAAAGAGCAAGTTGCTGAAGCCGTTCAGGTGTTTGAACGTATGGCTGAAGAACATGGATTGATGCGCGTTAAAAATAGCAAGTCACGAGTGGGCGCATTGACGTCTAGCGAATTGGATGATGACGAAGAATTTCTAAACAATATAACTGCGACTATCGGATGGTCGCTTGACGATGCAAAAAAATATTTAGGTTATATCGACAATGAAGATTTTGAAACTTGGGTTCGTGTGGGCATGTCTTTGCATCACGAGTTCAGTGCCAGTGATGATGCTTTGCAGCTTTGGAACGACTGGGCAGCAACAGCAAGCAATTATTCTTCGTTTGAAGACCACGAATATAGATGGGGGACCTTTGAGCAAACAGGTTCAAATATCATCACAGCGCATTGGCTACTCAAAGTTGGGCGCGAATCAAAGCAAGAAAAGATTCGTTTAGAAAAGCGAAAAGTTCTCGCTGATATAAAAAACAAGATCACCGAATGCCAAGAGACACAAGAGCTTTTGCAAGTTGTGGCCAAAGAAGCGGGCAAGGTTGCGGGCACTGATGTGGCCCTTCGTGTTGAACTTTCTGGCCTATTACAGCAACGATTCAAGCAATTATCAAAAGTCTCTATCACACAACGCGAAATCAATATCGCTATGGGTGGCAAGAAGGTGCAAATCGCACTGGATGATGCTCAAAAGCGCCCGATGACTGAGTTCGGGAATGCTTCAAGAATGCTTGATGCCTATGGCACTGAGATTATGTATGTAGCAGAAACAAGTTGTTGGTATCGGTGGAATAGCGTTTATTGGGAACCATGTGTGAACATGGTTGTCGAGCAATACGCAAAGCAAACTGTTTTAGCCTTAGGTGATGAAGCTAAAAAGATCGATGACGATGCCCAGCGTGCTGAGTTCTACCAATTCTGTGCTGCAAGTCAAAAGGCATTCATGGTTAAAAACATGGTGTCACTTGCTCAGTCAGATCCGCGTGTGCTTGTACCATTCAACGAGTTGGATAGCGATATTTATCTGCTTGGTTGTGCCAACGGTGCTGTCGATTTACGCACGGGCGATTTGGTCAAACCTAATCAGGATTTGCTGATTACCAATAGCACAGGGGTTGAATACAGCCATAAAGCGAAATGCCCATTATTCGAAGCAACTGTACTTGATGCTTTCTTTGGTGATCAAGAGATGGCAGATTTTTTCCGCCGGTTGATGGGTTACTCAATTCTAGGCAATCCAAAAGAAAACTTGATGATCATCCCGTTTGGTGATGGCTCTAATGGCAAATCCACCATCCTTACAACCATTTTCAAGGCGCTTGGCGATTATGCCAAGACAACCCCAGCCGAAACGTTTTTAGGTGCAGGTAAGAGCAGCGCAGGAGGTGCACGTGAAGATTTGCTTCGTTTACGTGGTTCGCGCTTTGTCTATGTGAATGAGCCTGAAGAAAACCAAGAGTTAAAAGAGGGTCTAGTTAAGTCCTTGACAGGTGGCGAATCGGTCACGGCACGTGGTCTTTATGCCAAGGGTTCAGTTGAGTTCAAACCAACGTGGACCACGATCATGCCAACAAACCACAAACCAATCATCAAAGGCGGTGACCATGGTATCTGGCGTCGATTAATGATGGTGCCCTTTGAGCGCAACTATGACGCTGACAAGACCTTAATCAAAGACACGAATAGATCAGAAAAGCTCTTGGCCGAGATTGAAGGCGTTTTGGCTTGGTTGGTGCGTGGTGCGCTTGAATATCAGCAGGAGGGATTGAGGGAACCTGGCAAAACTAAAGCTGCACGTGATGAATATAAAGAAGATATGGACCTGCTTGGTGACTGGATTCGTGAATGCTGCGAAGAAGGTGATTTTACAGAATCTTCTCAAAATCTTTGGGTGAGTTGGGAACAATTCGCAAAAGCGCGAAACGAAATTAGATACATCCCTACGGCTAAATCACTTAGTCGTCGTTTAAACAGTAAATATCAAAGCTATCGGTCAAACGGCATTAAACGCTTTACAGGAATCCGTGTGCATGTTTCCGCAGAATTTGCGGATTTGGATGCACCTAACAATTAGGTTTATGGGTTGAACACGTAGCTTTTTGCTTATTCGCATTATTTTACGTGTTTGTGGGGATAGGGGGCAGTGCTATTAGTGCTATTACGAGGCTATTTCTATAAAACTTCTATTTATATATATAGGACTTTTATAAAAAACAGAAAGAAATAGCACTAATAGCACTGCCAAAGACAAAAACGAAAAATTTTAACAGTTTGGCAGGAGGGCGACATGCCTGTATTAGCGTTTCTTCCGCAGTACGTGGTGAAAGACAAGGTAAAACGTTGCTCTACGCCAAAAGTATCTGAGGATGATGTGAAAAACATTCGAGAATTACATAAATCGGGCCTTTCTTTGCGTCAGCTTGGACACAAGTATGACATATCACACGAAATGGCTAGACGTATTTGCAATGGGTATTGCTATAAGGAGGTTATCTGATGGCTTTACGCGGAAAACAAAAGATATTTGTGCATGAATACCTAAAAGATTTAAACGCAACGCAAGCTGCAATTCGCGCAGGGTATTCTGCAAGAACTGCGGGTTCAATTGGCGACGAGAACCTAAAAAAACCTGAAATACAAAAAGCCATTACTGAAGCCCAAAATGCACGTATCAAACGATTGGATGTTGATGCGGATTACGTTCTAAATCGCTTAGTGCAAATTGATCAAATGGATGTGATTGACATCATGAATGATGACCTTTCACTAAAACCAATTAGCACTTGGCCCCCTATCTGGCGTCAGTACATTTCAGGTTTAGACAACATGGAGGAATTTGACGGACGTGGTGAAGATCGTTCGCTCATTGGTTACCTGCGCAAAATCAAATGGCCAGACAAAGTAAAAAACCTTGAGCTACTTGGCAAACATATCTCAATCGGGGCGTTTAAGGAGAAATTAGAACTTGGTAATGACCCGGACAATCCACTGACAGATCCAAAGGCAGCAAGCAAAAAACTATCAGCTTTGGCCAAGTTGCTAAAAGCGAATAAGGAGAAGAACGATGCGTGAACACTTTGAGCAATCAATTAAGAACATGCCAAGCTCTTTGCACATATCAATTTTGAGCTTTGCTTTGAAAACAATGAATTACGCGCCTGAGTTGGAGCAATGCGCGTGCTGTAAGGCAGGTGAACAATGACCGCATATATCATAGAGCGTTACGAGATTTTTCATTTGTTGTTTTTATGGGGTTGGGTGTTTTATGCGTTTGGTTGTGTTATTGGGATCGGATTTCTTATTGGGCTAGATGACCACGATGAATACAAAGGGCAAAAGCGTTACTACGGGATCATGTTAATTGCGGCTTTATTCATCATTGGGCTAATTGGAACAATCTTTTTGCCATCGCCAGAATTGGTGAAAGGTTGGTTTCAATGAAGACATATTTAATCTACTGCACCTATGTTTGCTTTGTGCTTTCACTCAGCGTAATAAGATTTCGCGCAAGAGAGTTCAAAACCAAGCATGGCATTGAGGGATGGCTCTCTTACTATTTTGCATGTGTGTCAGGCTCGGTTGTCGTTATGGCGATTGTGATCAATTGGATCAAGGGGCATTTCTAATGACGATAAACGCCGATGATCAGATTCTTGCATTGCTTGCAGATATGAGCGAACAGCAGATTGAGCAATATTTGTTGTCGCTTGATGATGATGAGCAAGCGGAAATTAGCAAGCTGATTGCTAATGCGCCCGTGTGGTTTCCGCTTGAAGGACCACAACTGGCAGCATATTTGTCTCAAGCTGACGTGATCGGCTACGGCGGTGCAGCGGGTGGCGGCAAGACAGATTTGATCGTTGGATCATCGCTCAATATCCATAAGCGTGTGCTTGTTGTACGGCGTGAAAAAGCACAGACAGACGGCATTGTGCAGCGCACAGAGGAAATTCTAGGCCACAAGAATGGCTACAACTCGCAAAAGTCCTTCTGGAATCTTGGAAACGGCAAACTGATTGAGTTTGGCGGCTTAGACAATCTGGGGGATGAGAAGCGTTGGCAAGGTCGTGCACATGACTTAAAAGCACTGGACGAAGCAACTGAGATTCGCGAATCACAAGCACGATTCGTGATGGGGTGGAACCGTTCATCAGATCCTAATGTGAAATCCAAAGTGCTAATGACCTTTAACCCACCAACAACCGCAGAGGGCAGATGGGTCATTGATTACTTTGCACCATGGATTAAAAAGGGATATCCAAACCCAGCTGCACCAGGCGAATTACGTTGGTTTGCAATGGTGAAAGGCAAAGAACAGGAAGTTGATAGCAATAAGCCATTTGTGCTTATCGATGACCAAATTGTCTACGACTTCAACCAAGATGACTACAAACCTGAGCACATCATCAAACCTAAATCACGCACGTTCATTCCTGCACGTGTGACAGATAACAAGTACTACATGGAAACGGGCTACATGAGTACATTGCAATCCTTGCCTGAACCTTTGAGGTCACAAATGCTATACGGCGATTTCGGTGCAGGTATTGAGGATGATCCTTGGCAAGTTATACCAACAGAATGGGTTGAAGCAGCACAAGCACGTTGGAAGCCTGAAGATGAGATGCGCATCTTGTACAAGGGCGATTTTCCTATGGATTCTTATGGTCTGGACGTTGCACGCGGCGGCAAGGACAGTACTATCGGCTATGCACGGCATGGGCATTGGTATAACAGAGCGAATGTACTTGAAGGAATCATGTCAAAAGATGGTCCTGCATCTGCATCCTTCGCAGTGGGTCATGTGCGTGATGAAGCGCCCATCCATGTTGACGTGATTGGTGTGGGTGCAAGTACGTACGATTTCCTTAAGCAATCGGGTTTGCATGTAATTCCTGTTGATGTACGCCAATCCGCAACAGCGTTTGACCGATCTAATCAACTCACTTTCCACAACATGCGCACGCAACTTTGGTGGCAGCTACGAGAATCATTAGATCCTGCCTACAACAGCATTGTCGCATTGCCTCCTGAACCTGAGTTGCTTGCAGATTTAACAGCCCCACGTTGGTCTCTGCAAGGCAAGAATATTCAAGTCGAATCACGTGAAGACATTATCAAACGCCTAGGCCGAAGCCCCGATTATGGATCTGCAATTATCAATGCGCAGATTGATACGCCAAAGCGCAAAGTGTTACAGGCGATTTATGGCAATAACTCGCGGCGCAATTATGACCCTTATGCGTAGTGTCAACAGGAAACAAGGCATTCAGATATTTGCAAAAGCATAATGGCTAAATGCAATAGACATGTGGAGAAATGCAATGTGCAGCAGCAACATTACCGATGTGATGTTCGGTGGAAACAGCGTTTTAGATAAAACAGCAAAGATTTTTGGTGTAGCACCTAAAAAGGCAAAGGTAGAAGCGCCGCCCCCAACACCAGTACGCCAAGATTCTAAAACGCCTGATGCATCTGCAACGATTGACCGTATGCAGCAATCACAGAATTCGATGTCAGGCGGCATTGCAAATACGCTTTACACAGATCCTGAAGGTGTGAGCGATGAAGATTTGCGCTTAGGTAAAAAAACTCTATTAGGTCGCTAATATGAACGAAGATGCAATCAGAAAGCTAAAAAAGCGTTTTGATAAGATTTGGCAAACACGTGTCAATGACATGGACGACTATTGTGCTGAGATTGCATTGCACGTTTTGCCTGTCGCAATTAAAACAATTAAAAACCAAGAAAAGCACGATCGTTCTGCATGGCGAAAGATTGTAGATAACACAGGCAAAAACTCTTTGAAAGTTCTTGCAGCAGGGATGTTGTCTGGTACATGTTCACCAAGCCGACCATGGTTTGTTATTGAAGCGTCTGACCCTGAACTTAAAAAAGACACCATGGTCAAGCAATGGCTGAAAGAGTTGCAAGATATTTGCTATTCAACATTTGCAAAAAGCAACGTCTACAGAACAGTTCACAATTGTTATCTGCAGGAAGGTGCATTCGGCACTTGTGCTGCTCTCGCACCAAGATCTGAAGATGCTCAATTGATGGACCTTATTCCCATGTCCTTTGGTGAGTACGCAATCACAGTTGATGCATTCAATAAACCAAACGGGATATATCGCAAGTTCAAATTGACTGTAGAAAATATGATTGCGTTTTTTGGTGAAGAAAACGTATCTGATCAAGTCAAATCAGCCTATGAAAATGAAAATATTGAGCAAGAATTTGTTGTGCATCATGCGATTTATCAACGTATAGGAGCACAGGGATTCGGTGCAAAAAACATGAAATACGCATCGATCTACTATGAAGCAAATTCACAAGACAAATTGCTACGTGAAAGCGGATTACACAGCTTTGAGGTTATTTGCGGACGTTGGACAGTATCAAGCAGTGATGTATACGGCGAATCGCCAGCAACAGATTGCTTTGGAGATATGCGTGCATTGCAGAAAGCGCATCAGCAATTCGCAAAGGGCGTTGATTATCAAGTCAATCCACCAGTGTTGTTGCCTGAATATCTTAAGGGACAAGAAAAAGAGACGTTGCCCAATGGCATTGCGTTCTATTCGCCAAATCCAATGAACAACGTGGCACAAGTTCAACCGATGTTAAATGTGCAGTTTGCAGTAGACGGTGTGTTTACTGAGATTCGGCAATCACAAGAACGTGTAAAACAAGCATTTTTCACAGATTTGTTTTTAATGCTCGATGCATACGATCAAGGCAAGATGACTGCAACAGAAGTGTATGAGCGTAAATCAGAAAAAATGCTCATGCTTGGACCAGTGGTTGAACGTCAGATCGATGAACTATTGCGACCATTAGTAGAAATCTGCGTGATGCGAGTGTTAGACACTACGCCATATTTGCGTGAAACAGCGCCTGAAGCAATTCAAAACTCTGAAATTAAAATCGAGTTTGTATCAATTTTAGCCTTGGCGCAACGTGCTACTGGTGCATCCAATCTGCAACAGATGCTTGCAATGGTGGGACAAATTGCTCAAGTCGATCCGCAAGTTCTCGACAAGTTTGATACTGACAAATTCCTTGATGAGTATGCAGACACTATTGGTGCTTCACCAATGATTTTCCGAGATAAGAAAGCGGTCGAACAAATCCGAGCGCAAAGAGCGCAACAGCAACAAGCACAGATGCAGCAACAAGCGCAGATGCAGCAATCTGCAATTAACAAGCAGCAAGCTGAAGCGATCCAAACTGCTAGCCAAGTAGACCCGAACACACTTGCTAATGCTGCATTAGAAGGAGGGTTGATTGATGCCTAAAACACAATACGAGCTTGACCAAGAACAGGAAGCGAACGACCTGAAAGAGGTTTTAAAAACCACTCATGGAAAACGCTTACTGATGCGTTTAATCAATCGTTCAGGGATTCATCAGCCCACATATGCAAGCGGTTCACAACCTACAGATTTTGCATTTCTGGAAGGTCGTAGGGAGTTTGGGCTATTTCTACTTGCTGAAGTCACTAAGGTCAGCACAGATGCATGGTTAGACATGCAAAAAGAACATTTTAAACAAACCAATTTGAACAATGAAAAGGTGAAACATGAGCGAGAACAACAACGCGCCATCAACAGCAACGACTGATACAACGGCAGCGACACCAACAACAAACAATGCTACAGGAACACCTGCAGCAACTCCTACCACTGAACAACCAGGCACCACACCTGCTGCTGCACCAACAACTGATGGTACAGGTCAACCAGCATTAGAAGTGCTATTGGGGGGTGATCAACCAGCCACAGATGATCAACCAATTGCATATACAGATTTCACAATGCCTGAAGGTTATGAGCTTCACGGCGATGATGCAAAAGTGCTTCAGGAGTTAGGGCAAGAGTTCAAAATGCCGCAAGAAGCAGTGCAAAAGCTTGTTGATTTAGGCGTACAGCTTCAACAAAGACAAGCAGTTCAACAACAGCAAATGGTCAAATCATGGATTGATGCGGCGCGTGCAGATACCGAATACGGCGGCGAGAAACTGCAACAAAGCCTGTTGACAGCGCAAAAGGCTTTCACCTTACCGCGTGGGGAGAAAATCTCTAAGATTCTATATAACAGCGGACTTGGCAATCATCCTGA
Source organism: Acinetobacter higginsii (assembly GCF_000369525.1). Classification (GTDB taxonomy): domain Bacteria; phylum Pseudomonadota; class Gammaproteobacteria; order Pseudomonadales; family Moraxellaceae; genus Acinetobacter; species Acinetobacter higginsii. The sequence continues at coordinate 1,485,834 of NZ_KB850072.1, read as the reverse complement.
TGTAATTGGGTTTATGACCGAAGTGGGCAAGTTGCTACAACCTGACAACATTATTACAGGTAAAGGCAATAACACTTCAACACCAAGTCTAGGACAACTATGGTACGGCGATAATAACTAGCAGAGGGCTTAATATGTCTTTAGTCGCACAATTACAACCTACGCTCATGGATCTAGCTGCGCGCTACGGACAGACGCCCGAAAGTGCAGTTATCGAGATTCTAGCTGCAAGCAATGAATTGCTTGACGATATGGTGTGGGTTGAAGCCAACGATGGCACAGGTCACAAAACAACAATCCGTACAGGCTTACCAAAAGGCGCTTGGCGATTACTCAACTACGGTGTGCCTGCAGAGAAATCAGCAACAGCAGCGGTACGTGATACTTGCGGATTGCTCGAATCATATTCAGAAGTTGATAAGCAACTTTATGATATGGAGCAAAATCCGCAAGAATGGCGTGCAAGTGAAGATGCAGCATTTGTTGAGGGTATGTCGCAAACAATGGGTGAAACACTCATCTATGGTAATGCACGCGATACCCCTGCGGCGTTTACCGGTTTCGCACCTCGTTTCAATGATATTGCACAAACCAACCCTGCGAATAAGCGCAATATTCTTGACGCAGGTGGCACAGGCAATAACAACACTTCAATTTGGTTTGTGGTTTGGCATAAAGATACTGTACACGGTATTTACCCACGCGGTACCAAAGCTGGTTTGCAAATCCGTAATTTAGGTGAAACAACCAAAGAATCAGGCGGATTAATGTATCAAGTTTTGCGCTCACACTTTGTTTGGAATGCGGGTGTAACAGTTCGCGATTGGCGTGCAGTTGTTCGTATCGCAAATATCGATGTAACTGCATTAACCAAAGATGCAAGTGCAGGTGCAGACTTGTTTGACTTACTGGCGCAAGCGGCTGAATTGTTGCCACGTAAGACCAGCGGTCGAATCGCAATCTATGCAAACCGCACTATTTCACAATTCTTGCGTCGTCAAAGTGTGAACAATAAAAATGTTCGAATCACTGTTGAAGAACAAGGCGGGCGTAGCGTAACCAAGTTTGATGGCATGCCAATTCGTCGTGTTGATGCGTTACTCAACACAGAATCACGTGTGGTTTAAGGAGTAATTATGTTAATTGATAAATTACTTGTGCTGTCGATGGATCAAGCCATCACAGCCACAGCAACTTCTACTGACACACTTGATTTGCAGAGAGCATCAACGAGTGTCAATCGTTTACCCGTTTTGCTACGCGGTAAAAACCTTTTGCCTACGACTGCCACAGTAACAGTTCAATTGCAGGAATCTTCTGATAATTCTTCATGGACCACTGTTGAAAGTTCACGTGCTTATACAGGTGCTGAACTTAATTCAGGTGTAATTGGCGAAGTGATGATGCCTGTTAAGCCTAAACGTTATGTCCGCTTGAATTATGTTGTTGCAAGCGGTCCATTCACAGCGGGTACTGTTTTTGTCCATGTCTCAGATCATCGTGACGTGCAAGCAGCTTATCCAGTCTATGCAGGGGCTTAAACATGGAAGGCTTAAAACAAGTACGTGCAAATCAAAAGGGCTTCTACAAAGACCGCCTTATTCAAGATGGAGAAATCTTTGCGGTCGGAGAAGATGAAACAGGGCTTTGGTTCGAGGACTTAGATCCAAAGCCTGTGGGTACTGACACTAACAGCAATTATTCTCGTATGAACAAAGAAGCTCTAACTGCGGCCGCAGCTGCAAAAAATATTGAGCTAAACGGTTCAGAAACTAAAGCTCAACTTGTTGAGTTGTTAGAAGAAGCCGACCTATTGCAGTAAAGCAGGGTAAAAACTTATGAGATCAATTACTGATCTTTTCAATCTAGCCCTGTCGCATCTTGCGCAGGGCTATGTTGTTAATGATCCTACTGAACAGACACCGCATGCAAAATTGTGCAGTACTTACTACCCAGTTTGTAGGCAAGACATTCTTGATGATGAGCATCAATGGACCTTTGCGGTCGGAAGTTTGGCTTTGAATGCTGATGCTGGTTATGCCGATGCAATTGCTTATGTGCTGCCTAGTGACATGATTCGACCATTTCAACTTGAATCAGGCACACCGTTTTATGTGCAAGGTGATCATCTTTTTACATCAGATCCTTCACCAGTTTTACGTTATGTAAGAGACATTAAAGATTTGTCTTTATTGCCTCAAAAATTCAAAGTGGCTTTGTCATATTTATTGGCAGGGCGTATTGCCGGCGCATTAATCAACGACCAAGAAAAGCAAACCATGATGTTGCAGATTTACGAGATAGAGAAGGCCAAAGCGATTAGGACTGATCTGCAACAGCATCGCATCGAGCGCAGACCTGACTTTGATGGTTCGTTATATTTAGCGAGATAAAAATGCAATTATCATTTAATGGCGGCATCGTATCTTCTGAAATGTTTGGTCGCTTTGATCAAGCAAAATACCAAACTGGTGTTGCGAAGTGCAAAAACTTCCTTGTCGAGCTTTATGGCGGTTTGACTTATTGCGCTGGCCTTCGATACGTTCATCATTATGCATGGCACTTGGGCGGAATGCGCTTAATTCCATTTGTGTTTAGTGAAGAACAAGCAGTTGTTTTGGCGATTCGAGCGGGAGCGGTGAACTTCTTTGCAGATGGTGGGATGCTACTAGATGAGGATGATCTACCCTTAGAGCTTGCCTTGCCATATACGCAAGAGCATTTAATGCAGCTGCGGTATGCACAGTCGGCAGATGTAATAACAATTACGCATCCAAACTATGTACCACGCAAAATTATTAGAAAAAGTGCAACAGAATGGGTTGTCGAGTTTGTCACCGTTTCATATGGCATCGGGCAACCGCAGAATCTCACAGGGGTTGCAAATACGCCAAATACAACGGGGTATGTTGAACGCGATTATGTTTATCAAGTAACTGCAATTAATGAGGATAACGAGTCCAAAGCCTCAGAAAAATCGCCTATTTTAAAGAATGATCTCACACTTGCAGGCAACACCAACGTCTTGAATTGGGATGCAGTACCAGGTGCAACACGATACAACGTCTTTAAGTTGCGTTCGGGTTTGGCAAGCTACATTGGGGAAACAACTGAATTAAGTTTCACAGATGATTATATTGAGACTAATGGATCGATAACCCCGCCATTAATTCGAGATCCGTTTGAGTTCAATCCAACGGCGGTTGCATATCATGGCCAACGTAAAGTTTATGGTGGCGGATATAAGTCACCACAATGGTTGCGCATGTCTCGTACAGCTACCGATGATAATTTTGGCTATCACATTCCATTGCAAGACACAGACTCAATTCAGATCAGATTTGCTGCGCGTGATGGGAATGGGGTTAAGCACTTGGTCCCTATGGGCGATTTACTCATTCTAACAAGCGGTGCTTTGTGGAAACTCTCATCAGATGGGGCAATGACTGCTGCAAGTGTAAATGCAAGTAAAAGCTCGAGTACAGGGGCTAACGATGTGACGCCCGTTGAAATTGATGGGGCCACTATCTTTGCATCCGACCAAACAGGCCACATTCACGAAATTTCAATGTCCCAAGGGATAAACTCATCCTACCAAACAATCGATTTATCTTTGATGTGCCCGCACTTATTTGATGGACATAAAATTGTAGATTGCGCATTGGTCAGGAACCCATTAGATGTGCTTTATTTTGTGCGTGACGACGGCGTTTTGTTATCTCTAACTTATAGTGCACAACAACAAGTTTGGGCTTGGGCTGAACGACATACAAATGGCAAAGTGATATCTGTGGCTGCAATTCCAGAAGAATCTCAAACGGTTCTTTATTGTGTAATTGAGCGGGGAGAAATTAGAACAATAGAACGGGTGTTAATGAGACAGCCGGTTGAGATGCAAGACCAATGCTACCTAGACAGTTCTATTCAATACAAAGGTCCACCAACAAAAACAATTACTGGCCTAGATTGGTTGGAAGGGCGTGAGGTTTCAGTTTTTGCTGATGGGGGTGTAAAGCCTCCTAAAACAGTTACTGGCGGCTCAATAACATTAGACCGCGAATTATCAAACGTGTGGATAGGCTTGAATTATGAAGGTGAGATTCAAACACTGCCTTTGGTATCTCAAGAAACACATCCAGCTAAACCGAAATTACCTACTCAAGTTCATTTAAGAGTTAAGGGAACGCAGGATATTTTGGCAGGTACAGACCCTGAAAATCTTTTAATGACAGAGTATAAACCTCGGAGTCTTGAACCCTACGGACAGCCTTTAAAGCTGATAACCGGTTGGGCACAAATACCTGTTGCCAGTGCATACAATAAAGACGTACAAATCACTGTAAAACATGATAAACCTTTACCCATGAAGCTCTTGGCAATAGAGGTAGAGTTCAAATGACAATTACGAATATCGAGATCCGAAAACCAACTGACCGAGACATACGAATTCTTGTTGAAAACATGCGCGAAGCAGATAAAGAAGAATTGCGGGCTTACTTCAGCGACAATTACGACTTTATCGTAAAAACGAGTGTTAAGTATTCACGCGATGCTTGGGCGGTGGTTGTAAACGGTAAACTGCTTTTTATTTGTGGCGTAGGTCTTACAAGCATGATTGGGAGTGTCGGTTGCCCTTGGTTGTTGGGCACGGATCATATTTCAAGTTATCCAATAGAGTTTTATAAGCAAAGCAAAAAAATTCTTGGTGAAATGATGCTTGATTACGACACGTTGACGAATCATGTTTATGTCAAGAATGACAATGCGATACGTTATTTAAGGCGTTTGGGTTTTAAGTTTAGCGAACCTGAACCACACGGGACAAACGGCGAATTATTCTACCCGTTTGCAATGGTGGCAGCATGATGGGTGGCGGAGGTGGCGGAGGTCAAGGCAACCTCTATGCCGCAATTGCAAAAGCTGCGGTCAAAGGCGGCACGACTTATTTAAAGCTCAAGGCCCAAAAGCAAGCACTTGAACAGCAAGCTGAATTTGCTGATGCAAATGCAACACTTGCAGATATTCAGGCGCGTGATGCGATCGATTCAGGGCGAGTTTCAGTCACTGATTATCAACGCAATGTTTCGGCGTTCAAATCTAGCCAAATTAATGCGCTAGCTGAAAACGGCATTGATGTCACCCAAGGTTCAGCAATCGATATGCTTGCAAGTACAGAAATGATTGCGCAATCAGATATTGACACAATCAAGTACAACGCTGCAATGCAGTCTTGGGGGCATCGAGTAGAGCAAACCAATTTCTTGAATCAGAAAAACGTATTAACTGCCCAAGCGAAATCGATTCGCCCACGTCTAAATGCAGAACTTGCTGCAATGAATGAGTTCGCATCAACCATGTTTGGCGGCGGAGGTGGGGGCAGTCCAATGCAAGGCGGGGAGTCAATGACTGCTATGCCAAGCGGCGGTGGCAGCTATTCAAATAATAGTAATTTTGCTATGTCGCTATACGGCAATAACCAAGGCGCATCTTGGCAGAACTACAACTGGAATTGGATGGGAAATCAATAAATGCGTATTCCACAGTTTAATCAACAAGTAAACGAGCAAGGCATGCCAAATGCCCGCATACAAGGTGGCATGTCACCTGGTGCAGCGGTTGATGTTGTGTCTAACCAGATTGACGGTATTGCAAACTTGGCTAATACTGCTGCTAACGTTTATCAGCAAGAAGTTGATAGAACTGACCGCACACGCGTTATGGATGCTCAAAACCAATTAACTGAACTCAAGTATCATCTACAAAATAATAAGATCGATGGATATATTCATAAAAAAGGCGCAGATGTTGTTGGATTCAATAACGACGATGGCACTGGCTTTGTTGATTACTACTCAAAAGCTTATCAGGACGGCGTAAGCGAGATTACTGCAAAGCTTGGCAATAACCGCCAACGTGCAATGTTTAATCGTGCAGCAACTCAAGATGCCTATGCATTTAGAGGGAATCTGCAAAACTATTTTGTACGTGAAAACGATACATACCAGCAAAGTGTTTACTCTGCATCAGCGGATAGATACATCCGAAACATTAATGAAAACCCTGCTGACTTTGCATCTATTGATGACAGTCGTGAAAACCTAAAGGCTTCGCTTGGTGAGTTAATGCGCTTAGAAGGTAAATCAGCAACAGAAGCTGAAAACCTTTATCTGAAAAATGTCTCCAGTGCGCATATGAACAATCTGAATGCTTTTGTTGAGAATGGCAACCTTAAAGCTGCAACTTTGTATAGAGATAAATACAGTAGCGAAATATCATTGGCTGACACTTTCAAAGTCGATAAAGTCATTCGTCAAAAATTAGAAGATCAGCAAGTTGAATCTTTGGTTAATTACGCAATTACAGGTTCTCAAGAAAATAGTAATCCTGCCCTAAATGCACCCCCACAAGTATCACAGGCGATTGCACAAGAATTGAAAAGCCTTACACCGCAACAGATGAAGGGCATAAAATACAATGATCAGCGGCTTGATGTTTACACGGTTCATGCCGCAAAAGAAAAAGGCATGGAGTGGGCAGCGCCTTTGCTATTAGGGATTCGTTTATCAGGGGAAAAATCAGATAACAGTGCAGTCTCTCCAAAAGGTGCTAAATCAGTTATGCAATTTATGCCACCAACTTGGTCTGATTTTAATAAAAATGGTCAGCGCGATATTAACAATCCTGCTGATACTATTGACGCTTCATTAGAATTTGTTGATTGGATAAGTAAGAAATATAAAACCAAAGATCCAATGGTAATCGCAGCATATTACAATGGGGGCCATCCTGCCGCCGAAGCTGTTAAAAATGGTCGATTACCGCCAGCAAGCGAAACACGTAGTTATTTAGAGCGTATTGATAATTGGCTTACAGATGGTTTTGGCAAATATGCTAAGCAACCTTCTAAGACCCGTGAACAAGCCTTTGATGCGGTGTGGGGCAGTAATGTATCTCAAGAGGTCAAAGGTAAGGCAGAAGTTGCTTTAAACCGTCGATATGCAGCTGAAGACAAAATTAAAAAAGACAAACAGGACGAATCGTATAGCGAGATATTTAATGGAATCACAACTGGTCAGTTTACTTTTGAGCAAATACCAGTAAATGCAATTACTGATCTTGAGCCTGCTCAAATTAAAAGTTTACGTTCAATTAGCAAGTCTATCTACGAAGCACCTGTTAAAACTGATCCAACTGTTTTTAGTATGATTATGCTCAACAAAAATGAGTTATTTAAGGGTAAGCCACAATCAGTACTACACCAATATGCAGACAAACTTTCGCCTGCGGATTACCGAAACATTACTCAAATGTACCTTGATGTTAATAAGGAACCTAAGGACATTAAAAAGAACGATGAAATTGAAGTAAGTCCGAAAACGGTCTCAGACTATTTAAATCCATACTTACCAATGCTTGGTATTACTGATAAATCTAACAAAAAACAAATTGAACATTACTCTGCGGTCCAAGCGGATGTTACACAAACATTACGAGAAGCCGAGGCACGTAAAGGCTCCAAGTTATCGAAAGATGAGTATGGTCGAATTGTACTCAAGACAATTGGTCTAAATTCTCAGATCACTTCTTCACGATCTTTTTTAGGAGTGCCTCTAACTGGTAATTCTGAAATTACTTTAAATCGAATATACTCAGTTAAAAGTAAGGATGATATCGCCCCCAACACTCAAAGAAAAATTGACGACTTGTTTAAAAAACAGGGCCGAGATGTGTCTAAAGTTACTTTGGCGGAATATCTGAATGCGTACTACTCAATGATGCGTCGGGGGTTTTAATGGGTTTATTCAAAAATTTTCTTTTCGGAATAATGGCAATAATAGCGCCTACAGTCTTGTATGAATTGACATTAACATTGTTAAAATCAATAGGCATTGATGCGCCTACGTTTAAAATTTTATTAGCTGTTTGCTATGCTTTATTTGCGTTTTTATTAGTTATCATTGTTTATGAGAATACTACAGCAAATAAAAATAAATTAATTATAGTTCTACTTGATATTTTAGGCGGCAGCTTACTTTTCTTTTTTACCTACCCATCTTGGGTTCCCATATTTTATATGATCTTATCTTTATTTTCGCTTATGTACTGGCGCAGTCGATTTAGGAATTAGGGATGTTAATTGGCAACTAAGCTGTCAACAGCAAAAGCCTTTATCACGTATAACAGCATTTAAGATTACATAAGTCCGTAGTCTTAAGTGCTTTTATTATGTCTGATCAAAACCAAACAAACCTTACAATTGGTCAATTATTCGAAATCAACCAAGGTAAAAATGCAACCCAGATTGCAGATACAGAAGCACGTGCGCGAAAGGCCGCAAAAGACCTTGGACTAGACTATAACAAAATGACGGAAACGCCTGAGCAAATTGCATCAGTTGCCGATGAAGTCATAACTCAAAAGAAGTTAAACGAAGTTATTTCGAGCGATCCAGTCCTTGGTAAATACGCATTAAACCCAAACCAAGCTGCTGTTTCACTTGATGACTTTGGTTCATTAAAAAAGATCAGTGATAGCGTTTCGTTATTTGGTTCAAGTCTTACAGATCCGCGTCAACAAGTCACCTATGATGATTTGCAAAATGCGATTGTGAAAGGTGCATCTACTGAACAGCAAAAACGGTTGCAAGACCTTGGTGTATTCCAAAAACCTGACTCAGTAAAGCCGACAGTTAGCAATCTATTAACAGATCAACTAAATGCGCCTTTCTTTCCGAAAGCACCAGAACAACAAATCAAAGAAGTGCACGACCAAATCCTAAAAGAACAAGGTTCATACGCTGCGGCACGCTTCAATCGCTACATGGAAAATCGTAAGTTTTGGGATAGCCAAGGTCAATTGCTGCCGCAGGAAGAACGTGAAGGCAGCACGAATTGGGATGCAACCAAGCGTGGTTATGCATCTCTATGGCAAACCATTGGCGCGGCTAAATATGCAGCCACTGGTGACGACAGTATGTTGCAGCGATTCACCAATTATAAAAAGCGCCTTCCCCAATCTCAAGAATTAGTAACCCTTTTGGATGACATGGGGCAGGCTGCAAAAACCAATGACGCTGGGTGGTTAGGGGCAACTCAAGAATTTATAACCAAAGCAGATGGAGGAACCATCACAGAACTGGCATTGGAACAACTACCTCCAAGCTTAATAGGCTTTGGTCTTGGTGCAGGTGCAGGGAGTGTATTAAGCCAAACATTAACAAGGAACACAGCAAAATACGCACCATGGTTCATGTCGATAGAGAAGGCCCAAAACCTAATCAAAGGTGCGGCATTAGTTGGTGGTGCAATTCAAGGCGGAATTGGTGCAGGTACAGCTGACGTCGCGATTTCTTACGGACAAAACATGGCTGAAGCGCGTGAAAAGTTTCTAACACGCCAAGAGCAAATTGACTATGCGGCCGCTAAGACGTGGGGGTCTGCTAAATATTCAGCCTTAGGCGGATTGCTATTGCCTATCAATTTCGGTGGGGCGTTGCGAACTGTAGGCGGTCAAGCAGTTATTCAGTCTGCAGCAGGGGTTTATTCAGTTCAAGGTGCGGCAGATGCCGTTGGGGAAAAGGCAGACCCGGTAGAAATGGCACTAGAGGGAATGTTGGGCATGATCATGGCAGCACCTGAGGTTGCCATAGTTTCAGCAGGCAAGGTTAAAAACCAACGTACAGCCGAATTTGCGCTGGACCAATTGCGCCAAGACCAACAACAGGATGCAGTACGTTCAAGCACACTTGCTGCAATCCTTAATACATTAGTAAATCGCAATCGTGAAAGTAAAACTAATCAGCGCGATGAATCGGCAAGCCAAGATTTTTTGCGCCAAGCTATTGAAGAACACGGCGCAATTGATGAAGTCTTTATCGATGGGCAGACTTTTAACCAGTTATTGCGTGATCGTGATATTGCACCAGAAGATTTGTTCTCTCGTGCACCAAGTCTGCAAGACCAATTGGGCAATGCTCAAGAATTTGATGGCACAGTTCAGATACCAATTGACGAATTTGTTTCGTCCATGTCTGCATTGGATGATGCAACAGATTTTGTTGAAAATGTTCGTTCACGTCCAGATATGCCAACGCTTAAAGAAGCACAAGAGAACTTGGCAAAGACCACGGAACAAATGCGCCAAGAGGCCGAAACGTATTTAGATGAACAAGCAAAGTTTGAAGTGGCTGAAGATTCACGGGAAATAGTTGCAACCGAGATCCAAAACCAACTTGGTAAAACTGCAACATTTAATGCCAAGTACAACCGTGCTGCAGGTGAATTGGCTTCGGCATTTTACTCAACCTTAGGCGATAAATTAGGTATAAGTGCAAAAGAAGCTTTTGACCTTCATCCAATTCGTATCTTTAGAGAAGGCACCGAACAGGGTTATAACCAAGTTCTACCCGATGCTATGCCAAAGGGAATGGTTAATAGCAATGGACAAGAAGCCGCAAACATTTATACAAATTATTCAAACAACCATAACGATTGGGCAATTAAGTCTATTTTGTTGGGCGAAGTGGGTAATTTCTCTCGAAGCGATTTAAATAAATATACTGGTTTTTCTCATTCGATCTATACATCTGAGTTAATGCATATTCGAAAAAATCATGGGGATGCAAAAAAAGAAAATGCTCGTGGACAATTGCCTGTTTTAGCGTCAGATATTGCAAAAATTGAGGATATTATTTTAAACCATGATGCTTTTATTCAAGATGCTGGATTGAGCAAAAACAAAAAACCAATGATCGGTTATGTCAAAAAATATGATGATGGCGTGTTGGTGTATGTAGAGGAAGTAAGAGAGGGAAGATCTGATTTATCAGGGCTTTCAATGAGAAAGCATCCCGCCACGAGTGATATCAATGTACTGGTTAAGCACAATAGCCACACTCCCAACGTCCAAGACGATGGCGGGCATAGTTCAATTTTAGATCAGCGTGATAATAATTACAAGCAAACAAATGGCGGTACAAGAGGCTCAATTGTTTTCCCTAATGGGGAGATAGGCTCAAATATAATTTTAAGTAAAAATGCTGATTTTTCTACATTTGTGCACGAGCTTGGGCATCATTTCTTAGAAATGAATATGGATATTGCGATGAATCCTGATGCACCTATTCAAGTTCGTCAGGACATGGAAACAGTTTTAAAGTGGGCTAGTGCTGACTTCAAAGACATTGGCGAATGGGATTTTTTCACCGATGCTGAAAAAACAGAAGTGCATGAAAAATTTGCTGAAACTTTTGAACAGTATGTGTTTACAGGCAAAGCGCCAAGCATTGACTTAAAGCAAGTTTTTAATCGCTTCCGTCAGTTTATGATTGCTGTATATCGCAATGTAGAGAAATTCTTAGGCATTAATGACCGTGCAGAATTGAACAGCGATATTACAGGCGTGATGGATCGAATGCTTGCATCAGAAAGCGCAATTCAAGAGGCTCAAGCGGCTGCAAATTTAGAGATGCTGATTCAGCAAGATGACGCAATGCGCATGGGTATAAGCCCAAAAGATTATGATGAAATGCGCCAAGACCATGAGGTAGCAACAGAACTTGCAATCAATACGCTTGAGCAGAAAACGCTGCAAAACTTATCCTGGTATCAAAAGCAAAAAACCAAGTATTTACGAACACTGCAACGTGAAGCGAATAAAAAGCGCGAGTCTGTAAAACAGGAAATTGCAAAGGATGTAGCGCAAGAGCCGATCTATCAGGCCATGATGTTTTTACGTCAACCTTTGGACAAAGTAGAGAAGCGTGATTTAAACAATGTTCAGTCTGAGCGTGACACCTTATTTGAAGCAATTGCGAAGTTAGGCGGCCTTGATGTAAATGAAATCGAATCGACTTGGGGCATAGACCAAGCTGCGAAAATCAAATCAGGCATTGGTAATAAGCCAGTTGTACGATCATCAAAATCTAAAGTAAGAGGTCTTTCTATTGAAGAAATGTCAGAACGTCTTGCGGAGTTTGGTTACTTGGCCAAAGATGAAAATGGTAAATTTGATACTCGAGAATTGGAAGACCGTTTTGCAGATGAGCTAATCGGTAATAAGCAATATTCTAATGAAGTTGATCCTGCATTACTTGATTACGCCCAAGACATGGACATTTTACAGCGATATGCAGAAGGCATGGTCACAAAGGGCAAATTGGCTTTAGATTGGATTGAAGCGAAATACGGTAAAGACAGTGAAGTATTTAACCAAGTATCAAAAGGCGCTTACGGCGTTGCCCAGCGTGGGGGTGAAAACCCTGATTTAATTGCAGAGATGTTTGGCTTTGAAAGTGGCGATGCTTTGATTCGGGACCTAATCAATTCTCCAACGCCCAAGCAACGCATCGATCAATTAACAGATGAACGCATGGCTGCACAATATTCTGAATTTTACGATCAGCAAAGCATTACTGAAGCAGTTGAATCAGCATTGCATAATGATATTCGTGCTCGAATGTTGGCCGCAGAAATGGCAGCATTAAATGGACTTATGGGGCGTAAATCTGCACTGAATGAAGCAGCTAAGGCTGTTGCACGTGACATGATCCAACGCCAAAGAATACGTGACATTCGCCCCCATATGCGCGCACAAGACGATGCTCGATTGGGGCGCATGGCAAATGATGCGTTTAAGAAAGGGGAGACAGTTGATGCCGCCCGGCATAAGCGCAATCAACTCGTCCAATTTTATGCAACAAAATACAGTTACGATGCAAAGGACCAAGTACAACAAAGCCTGAACATTGTGAAAAAGATATTTGGCAATAATGAAAAATTAGCCAAAAGTCGTGATTTTGATATGGTCACAGCAGCACGTGGAATATTGGGTAAATATGGTTTAGGTCGTGATTCATCAAACTATGAACAGCAACTTGAATTAATCAGAAAATATGACCCAACAACCTATGCTGAAATTCAAAACATCGGGGTGCTACCTGAAAACCAAGATTTCAAGAATCTAACACTTGAGCAATTCAGTGCGGTAATGTCCGCAGTGGAAACACTTTGGTATCGTTCCCGTGACAATAAAATTTGGCACACCACAAATGAAGCCTTTGAGCGGGAACAAGTCAGAGAGGAATTAATACAACAATCCCGTGGTAAGAAAAGCATTGAGAAAATTCAACAAACAATGTTGGGTCGGGATAAGTTTGCAGAACTAAAAGCAAGATTTATGGAATTGGGTGCATCCGCTAAACGTGTTGATCAAGTTGTGACTTGGTTGGATGGCGGCCCAACGGGTAAATATCGTGAATATATTCTTAATCCAATGCAGGATGCCCTGAGTAAATACCGCATTGATAAAGCCAAAATGTTAGATCAAGTCGTTAAAACATTTGAAGGCTTTGGCAAATTGGACAATTCAAAGATTGCCGCACCTGAATTAAACAATTATACATTTATTGGCAAACAGTCTTTGCTTCACGCAATCATGCACACAGGCAATACAAGTAACAAAGAGCGTTTAGTGCTTGGTTATCGCTGGGGCAGTCGCTTGGAAGATGGTTCAGTTGATTTCAGCGGTTGGGACCAATTTTTTAATCGCATGATTGCAGAGGGCACAATCACCAAAACGGATATGGACACTATACAAAAATTTTGGGATTTGTTTGATAGCTACAAAGAAAAAGCACAAATCACGCATAAAAAGATCAACGGTCGTTATTTTGATGAATTACCAAATTCACCTGTGATGACACCTTTTGGCGAGTACAAAGGGGGTTATGTACCTGCTGTGTATGACCGCTTACGCTCAAACGAACAAGACCGCATTCAAGACAAAAACCTTGCAGAAAATAACTTACAAGCTTTGGACATTGCCACCACTGGCGCCAATTTCACTAAATCACGTGCTGACCGTTACCACGATCAGCTTGAGTTAGATTTGTCACGTTTGCCAAGCCATTTGGACAAAGAGTTGCGCTATATCCATTTGGAACAGCAAGTTCGCCAGGTAGGGCGACTGCTGTTGAATAAAGATTTCAGAAATGAGATTGAGCGCGTTTTGCCGTTTGGTGTTAAGCAGATTTTTAATCCATGGTTGAAAGCGGTTGCAAATCAATCCGTAGATGAGAGTTCAGGTTCACATGTGCTGGATAGAGTGTTTAGCGTGCTACGTCGAAACACGGGTATTGCAATTATGTCTGCTAACTTAAAGAACGCAGTAGAACAGTTAACCGGCTTTGCGCAAGTCACAGTAGCAGTACCGCCTAAACAATTGATAAAAGCTCAAGCTGATTACTTTAGATCAATCGCATCGCGTCAAGACATGGCAAGTGACATTATGGACATGTCTGATTTTATGAAAACACGTTGGGATCGTGCAGCAGATGAGTACCGATATGCAATTGATGAAATTGTATTTCAAAAGAATGCCTATCAAACAGTGAAAGATTTCACAATGAAACATGCCTATTTCTTACAGACCTCGATTCAACGCCCAATGGAGATCGTGACTTGGCAAGCGGCCTTCAATAATTTCACTGAAAAGGGTATGAATCAATATGATGCTGTTCATGCTGCAGATAGCGTTGTGCGTCAGTACATGATGGACATGTCACCTGAAGGCATTTCAAACATTGAACGCGGTACACCTGCTAAGCGTATGTTCTTGATGTTTTATAACTGGTTCAACATGGTATGGAACACGGCCAATTCTGAAGCAAAGCTTGCACTTGAGGCCAGCAACGGCAGTTGGGTAAATGCTTCACCACGATTGGCTTATGTCGCTTTAATGATGGTTTCTATTCCTGCAATGGTTTCTCAACTTCTATTCATACTGTTCGCAGGTGGTATCAAAGACTATGACAATGAGGATGATAAATGGAGCGATCTAGCGGAGCAAATGGCGTTATCCCAAGTGAAGATGCTCACGGCGTTTGTACCTTATGCAGGGAATGTTGCTAATGCTGCAATCAGTAATACCGATGGGAACGTAATGAATGACCGTTACACTGCTTCACCTGTATTCAGCATTGGTGAAAGCGGGATTGCTCTAATCCAACACACTAAACGGGCATTAGATGATGAGAAAGAAGTCAATCAAGGTAAAGCAGCAAGGGACCTTTTAAACACGATGACGTTTGTTTCTGGTATCCCTTTTTCAATTCTTGGTAAACCTTCTGGGTATTGGTTAGACATTTTCAGTGGTAAAAAAGAAGAACCTAAGGATGCTGTTGATGCTGTGCGCGGAACCATTACTGGAAAGCATGCACCTACAGACTAAGCTGTTGACAGCACAAGCTTTGGGAACAACTATTTAGAATCGCACCTTTATAAAATGGCTGTAGTAATACGGCCCTTTTATTTTGGTGGACACATGACTGTTTCAAATTCAGATCGACTAAGCCCGTTGTATTTGGGCAATGATTTCGATTTGCGTTTTGACTTTACCTTCAGAACTTTTGATCAAGAAGATTCTGAGGGAGTTTCTGTACGTGTAAAAAACGGAACTGAATTTGAAACACTAGATCCATCGCTATATTTGGTTAATACCAATATCGATCAACTCGGTGGGCATATCCTATTAAAATACCCTTTAGCAAATAAATATTTCTACATTGCGGGGGATACCGTTGTTGATCAGCTTTTAGATATTACGAATTATGATAATTTTTACCCTGACGCTTTAGAAAAGGCATTGGATAAAGTTACCGCGATTTTGCAAGAGTGGTACACAAAGCTTGATCAAGAATCTATATCGCGTGTTTTGTCTGATATTAATTATGAAGAATTATCTAAAAAGCGCGATGATGTTTTAAAGTCCTATATTGAAACATTAGTTCGCCAAAACAATGACGGCAAATTCTATTTAAGCGATCAATACATCACAGCCAAGGAATTTTTAAGTCCAACAATTACAAACATTAAAGACGCGCTTCTAATTGGACTATCAACGGGTAAGGTTATTGAAATTCGTGAACCAACAAGTATTGCTTTTGCAAGCACAAGCGAAGTTCAAACTCTACTGAGTAAACTAGAAAACCTAATTATTAATGCACCAACAACTTTCACAATCCCTGCTGCAATATACAATTTCAACTCAGAATATATTGCTAAATACACTAAAGATCATGGCCTTTTAACAATAAAAGGCGCTGAACCACTGGCGGTGACTATCAGTTCTGTGGTTTCAGCAAATGGTGCAGACGGCTTATGGGATGTGACCTATGCATTAGCTGATGCAAGTAATGTAAGCGTTGGCGATTATCTTAAAATAGATAAAGTTATATGCGGAGCTACTTGGTTTGAAGCCCTTCCAATTCGTAAAGCACAATTGGGGGAGTTAGCAGTTGGCTTTAATAAGATGGGTAATGCTTCTGTTTCAGGCACAACTATTACATTAAGCGGTACAAGCGATAATGCACGTCCAAGTAATTGGTTGGATATTGGCGATTTAATTCACTACAAAGGTCAAACTAGAGCAGTAGTATCAGTTGACGACACACTAAGAACCATCACAATTGCTTCTGCATTTGAATCAGGGTCGGGTAGCGATGATTTCGATGCCGACGCTAATCGATACCAATGGTGGTATTTCACCAAGGCAAGCTCGGGCAGTATTAGTATTTCAAATGGTGTTGTAACAGGCATAGGTACAGTATTTTTAAGCGATGTGAATTTAGGGGATGTGTTGCTTTTTAATGGTTGTATGGCTCAAGTAACCGCAATAAACAGTGATACATCTCTAACAATCGATGTAACAACACATAATCTTTCAAATCTAAAATATACAGCTTTAAAAGTCTCAATGATTCAACATGAAGGGACTTGGAAAGTATTAGCTAAAGCAGGGAATAACGTCACAGTACGTCTTAAAAATTGGAATATGTATCAAGCAGAGGTTCGGGATTCTTTAGGGAACATCACTACTCCATATTTCAAAGGATATGCACCACCAATTAAGGGTTGGTTGGGTGCTACTGTAAAAGTAATGAAAACCGTATTGAAGCAGAACAATCCGTCAGGCAGCGGTTTGATTGGCGAGCAAGATGGAAATATCAAACTACTAGACAACCTTGTAATTGAAGGTGGTTCGGGCGGAACGGGCTTATTGCTAAAAGGTACTAATGCAGGATACGAAGCAATACAGTCTAGATTAATTTGCGGTCAGAACTTTTCAGTGACCGGTTTTAATAATTGTGCTTGGGGTTTTAATGGCTCACATCTACATGCACCTTATGCACACTTCATTGGTTCTACTTCACACGCATTAAACTTTGGCGACGGTGGTTCCGGGTATCTTCGAGGCTCAATTGTTGCTGGATCAAATGGCATTGGACTTATGCTGTCAGGTAATTATTGCAGATTATCTGAAGTACGCTTGATTGGTAATAGACTTCAGGGAATGCGTACTGATTCGGGGGCCGGGTTTTATTGTGATTCTGGTTTTGCTTATGGTAACGCAAGTCATGGTTTGATGATTGTTAACAACTCTGGTGGGCAATTCGCTGACGGCTTCACAATTTCTAATGGTGGAAATGGCATTAATACTCAAAATGGTGGTAGTGGCCGTTATTCTCGAAATTTAACAGCTTGTAATAAAAACCACCAAATGTCATTTACTGGCTCAATGGTTGAAGCAGGTCAGGCTTGGGCAACTGGAGCAAAAGCGGGGCGTTCTGGAATTGTGGTAAGTGCATCACAGGCTTATTTATTCGCAGCCTGTACTACAGGTAATTCCGTAATTGGACTTTATGCTTTAGATAATGCACACATTTCTACACGAAATTGCTATGCATCCAAGAATGGAACAAATGGTGTAAATATTCAAAACCTCTCAACTGTTGTAGCAAACGGCTCTTACACTGAAGGTAACTATGGACCGAATAACGTAGTCATTGCAACTGGCAGTTCGGGTAATGGTTTCGGATCCGGGCAATCAGCTCAAGTAAATGGCGCAATTGCAACAACATATACAACTCTTGCGAACGGTGGGGTAATCACATATCAAAAGAATGCGGCTTACGGTTATGTATTCGGTGAAATAGAGGTTTTTGGCTCTTCAGTAAATGCAATTGCAGGCAAGGCTTATTTGCGAGCAGGCTCAAGCGCGAGCACTTCTAAAATAAGTGGGCATGCAAATTTTTCAGTGACTACAGGGGTGCTAGATGGATCAAACGGAACCCCAGGTAATTTAATTGTATCAACGCATACAGATGGCAATATCTATGTTGCAAATCAAACAGGCGGCGCTGTAACTATCTCAACATTACTGAAGGGGAACATCCTGTGAAGTACGAAGATTTTACTATCCTTTCTGAATATATTCAGGATTTAGGCACAAGAAAACAGAAGATCTGTTGGATCACTGACGGCCTTGCGGAATACCAAGTGATATGCGGATTAGATGAAGATCCAATTACTGTCTTTATCGAAGCCAATCAATAATCTTATAGCCCCTTTCACGGGGCTTTTTACTGTCAACAGATTTCGATACTTAACAAGAGCACTTTCTTAAAATGGATAAAACTTATCTGAGTAAATAAAAATGCAAGAAAGTGCGATCCCTTGGTTCATTAAATTTTTACCTAAAGCAATTCCATGGGCGGCAAAAATCTTTCCCGCAGTGGTTGGGGCGGTGCTTGCGCTTATTTTAAGCGGTGACATCGATAAAGATGGAAAGCTTCAAATCTCATTAAGGACCATTGGTCTTTTAACAGCAGCCATAACAATTAGTATTTATGGAGGTGCAACATTTATTGAATACCACGGCTTATCAGATAAATCTCTCATGATGCATGGGACGATTATGTTTTTCTTTGCCGTGTTTGGACTACTGTTTATCAGTATTGTTTACCAGTCAATCGCCCTGCTCAGGGGCAAGCCTTTATCTGAAATTATCGGAGAAGTTAAATCTGCAATTTTGGCCATTCTTAATGGTAAGGGAGGTGGCTGATGAAAATGACGACGCAAGGCTTTGCCGTATTACGTGAAGCATTTGGGAAATTAACCCAAAGTCAGGTTGAAGAAATCAATTTTATTGTTGGTGTTATAGATCAGGATAAATCAATTACGTACCCTCAAGCCGCATATATTCTAGCTACAACGTGGCATGAAACAGCAAAGACGATGCTACCTGTGGTCGAGTATGGGAAAGGCAAAAACCGTACTTATGGTACATGGTATTTGAATAGTTTAGATCAACGCTATTGTTTTAAAGACAGCAGTAAGCAGGCGGCCTACCTTTGTGAAGACCGTCCATATTTATATTATGGGCGCGGATATGTGCAATTAACTTGGTATGTCAACTATGAAAAGGCATCTAAGAAGCTTGGAATTGACTTAGTACAGAACCCTGAACTTGCGACCCAAAAAGAATATGCAATCAAAATTATGCTTGAGGGTATGAAAGAAGGTTGGTTCACTGGTAAAAAACTCATTGACTACATCTATCAAAGCAAAAAAGATTATGTGAATGCACGGCACATTATAAACGGCACTGACAAATCAAGTTTAATTGCAGGTTATGCAGAGACTTTTGAATATGCTTTGAGGCGTCCCTGACGTGGTTACTCATTCTTGTAAACGCTCTTTGCCTTCCTTGGTTGTGAGCGTTTTAATTCAGTGCATAACTTGGACTAGGTTAATGTATCTATCTACATTTTTTTTAAAGTAAATATAAAATCAACTCAGAACTCTTATTTTAAAATACCATTTTAAATTAAAGTATTATCTTATTAGAGTAATAAAATATCTTTCTAATTCTATTAGTTCACTTGATCTAATAGCGAATCCTAAATGCATTGGCGAGTTCATTTCTACACTCGGCTTAGTATTTAAGGTAATTTGGCCTGTATTTGATATCAGTGGTCCAGCATATAAAATTCCTAAAAGTTTTAGTCTGCCTTCTCCTATTTGAAAGTTACCTGTTCTTTTGTTGAAGTAGCCAAAAGGGTTGTATAAAAATATTGGTGAACCTGATGAACCAGGAAAACAAGCCATGTCTACAACAAATTCATTTTTACCATTATAACGTTTGCTAGGATTACTTGCTGTTATCCCCTGTCTAACGAGAGGAAAATTATTTGCCTCATCCGATATTCCGTTTGGGCATCCTATCATCGTTACTTCCTCAATCGCATCTAGATACTGCCATTCATCCTCTACAGGAATAATGCCCATTTCAATATTAGAATAAAATATCTGATTACCATCAGTGTTAGCTTGGTTCAAGGCGTCCCCAACGAGTATGGCGCATAAATCTACATTTTCATTTGGGTGGGGGATAACTAAATTTTGAAGTGGGAGATTAATATTCAAATATCTACCTGAAGGACCACCAGAAATAGGTTCTTGTAAGTGGCACTTTATACTTATTGAATCCGCACCTTTTATGACATGTTTATTAGTGACAAGTACAGGTGCGAATGAATCCCTTGTCCTATTAAATGCTGAAAAGAACCCTGTACCAGTTCCAAAAGCTACCCTTTGTTTTACAGAAATAATTTTAATTGTTGAATAAAGCAATTGTTCTGCGATTGTCAAATTATTAGGCATATAAAACCAATAGTTAAAGTATTATTACTCCCTTATAGGGAAATGGTTTTAAATTGTCAATTCATTTATAAACAAGATTTTACTAATTATCCAACTCTCAAAAGTCCTTCCCATGTGAACGGATTATTACTGAGATTACCACGTGACATTGACCAAGCTCGGTTTGGCATGAAGCAAGGCCCAACGCCGATTTTCTTTTTACCGAATTTTTCTTGTATTGCTTCATAAGTTTTCATTAAATTTTCTTTTTCTTCTATTTCTTGTATGTCAGTTAATAAGTCATAAATATGCGATGACTTTGGTTCTAAACATGTGAACATCACGCCACATTTTTTAAACTTGATACCTGGTTTAAATACGTGCGTAATCATTATTGTTGCTGCTTTCACAAAGTCAGTAACGCAGTCAGTAGGTTGGGGAAATGCAAATGAAACGGACTTGTTATAAAAAGGGGTGTTTGCATCAAATGGATTTGATTGAGCAAATACAATCAAGCATCCGCTTAGTGATTTGTCAGCACGTAATCTCTTACATGCATCTTGGGCATGAAGGGCGATAGCTTCTTTCAAATCTTGAAGTTCAGTAACTTTTTGCCCGAAGGACCTACTCGATATGATCTGCTTTTTGCTCGGTGGGGTATCTTCAATCTCAATGCATGATATTCCTTGCAACTCGCTTACGGTACGAGCCATCACGATGCTGAACAATTTTTTCATTTGGGTAGGGTTGCTACAAGCCAAGTCGAGTACCGAATTAATCCCCATGGATTGCAGTTTTTTAGTGTGCTGTCGACCAACGCCCCAAACTTCGCTAACATCAATCTTTGCAAGGTAATCTTCTTTATTACACAGATCCATTCGGGCTAGGTCGCACACACCGTTAAATTGTTTGTTCTTTTTAGCAATGTGATTTGCGATTTTAGCTTCAGTTTTACTGCGACCAATGCCTACACAAACAGGCAACCCAAGCCATTGCCAAAGCGTATTTTTCATTTCGTGGCCATACTGCACGAAGTCTATATAATTAGAAAATGTTGTTAAATCTAAAAATACTTCATCAATTGAATATCGCTCAATCTCAGAGTTAGCAACAAAGCCAGAAAGGATATTGTAAAAACGCTTAGACATTTCCTCATACATCGCGTAATTGCTGGACATTACAACAACGTTGTTACGCTCAACAAGGTCCTTAATTTGGAAAAGCGGTACGCCCATTTTGATCCCAATATCTTTTGATTCTTGCGAGCGTGCGACTGCGCAACCGTCATTATTTGATAGAACAATAACAGGGCGGTTATTAAGTTTTGGATTAAACACACGTTCACAAGAAACGTAGCAATTGTTTACATCAACAAGTGCGAAAAATCGGTCTTTCATGGTTAACTTGAAAAAGTTACAAATTCAAGTTAAATGTTAGAACTGAGCTGTTGTGAATTCAAATTTAAAATTCTGTGGATAAACAAGCAGGCGACACTTTAAGTCGCCTGTCTTGATGCGTTTGGTCGGAAATTAATCGATTGAAGTGTTGAAAATGGAATTTTTCAAAATTATTGAAATTAGTTTATGAAAACTGGAAATATAAAAAATAGTGCAACAAAAGTGAAAATAATGTTATTAACTTATTGATTTATATAGTGTATAAAAGCCTCTTCGGAGGCTTTTTTATTGTGTATGTAGCGTATGGACTTTAACTGTAAAAATATAGACTCAATTTAAGTGGCCCAACTCATCTGGAACAGGATAAAACATCATCTTGATGAAATTTTTGTTATAATTCTCGCAGTTTGATCATTTAGCCGAATCATAACGATGTCACAAATTTTAAAATTAGATGCTTTAAAACAAGCGCAAGTATCTACTTCGCCGTATCCTTATTTTGTCGTAGAAAATTCGATCGTAGATAGCGAGGTGAAAGCTGTTATTCAGAATTTCCCAAAGATTGAACAGGGTGGTAGCTATAACATTGAAGATGTTGAAATTAAGCCGAATTTTGATCGCTTTTTAAAGTCTTTAGATACCAAAGAATTCCGTCAGATTTTAACTGAAAAATTTGATGTGGATGTGATGGAACATCCGATGATGATCACCTTACGTGGTTATTCACGCCAAAAAGATGGTCGCATTCATTCTGATTCGAAAACCAAACTGCTGACTATTCTGATTTATCTAAATGAGTCTTGGGATGCGCCTACAGGTCGTCTACGTATCTTGAATGATGAAAAGAACATGGATGACTACGTCGAAGAAATTGATGCGGGTCCAGGTACATTGGTTGCATTTAAAGTGACTGATAATGGTTGGCATGGTTATGTACCGTTTGAAGGACAGCGTCAGTCAATTCAAATTAACTTTTTAACCAGCGATAAAGCCAATGCCAAGCACCGCTTTATCCACGGTTTAAGTGCAAAAATGAAAAAGTTATTTGGCTAATTTATGTAATTAGAAAGAGGAGGCTTGATACCTCCTTTTTTTAACTTTGTTTTTAAGGATAAATACTCAACAAACTATGTGTGCCAACTATAAACCATTAACAGTCGAGCAAGCTCAACAGCTTGGTTTACCTTTGATTCCATTTGAATATGGGGAAGAAGTTTACCCAAGTTATACAACCCCTTTACTATTTAAATCAGAGCAAGGGCTGGAGTGGCGGGAAGTATTGTTTGGTTTGGTACCAAAATGGTCGGAAGATACCAATATTTCCAAGCATACTTATAATGCTCGACACGAAACCATTTTTCAGAAACCTAGTTTCTTGGAGGCGGCTTCCAAGTGCAAATTTGGTGTTATTCCTGTTTCCGAGTTCTATGAAAGTAAATACATCGATAATAAGCCTCAAAGATGGGGTGTACGTCGTAAAGATGGAAAGGCTTTCTTTATCGCGGCTTTATATGAGATCAGAAAGTTGGGCGATCAGGTGATCCGTTCGGCAACCATGCTTACGATGGATGCCATAGACCATCCGATGATGAAAGATTTCCATGAGCCGGGAGACGTAAAGCGGTCAGTGGTGGTTATTCCACATGAGCGCTTAGATGAATGGTTAAGCTTAAAACAACCACATCAACTCTATGAATTTATGAAGGGTTTTCCTGTAGAAGAATTTGAGTGTTCCCATGTTCCTAAAGCAAAGATTGTAAAAATAACACCGCAACTGAATATGTTTGATTGAGCTTAATATTTGAGTTGATGAGATAAAAAAAGGCTTCCTATTGGAAGCCTTTTTTGGATCAGTTGCTTAGCGCGCAAGATTTTTAAACATATGGCGCAGAATTTCCATTGTCTTTTCAATTTGCAAAGGCGTTAAGCCATCAAATGATTGTTCGAGGATAACTGAGGTAAGATCATTAATTTTGGTAATCATTTCCTGACCTTTGTCTGTTAGATAGACGCGAGTGATACGACCATCTTCCTTGCATGAATACGTATCGATATAGCCTTCATCTTTGAGGCGATAAACAATTTTGGTTGTGGTCGACATTTTGGAAATGACCATGTCGGAAAGCTCTGACACACTGGCATGGGGTTTGACATGCAAGGCAATGAGAATACGGCGACGAGAATTGTCTAAGCCATATTTTTTGAGCACGTTATCGATATTTTGAACGTACTGAGCATTTACTTGAGAAATCCAGTAAAAAGGAAAGTCTTCCAGGTTAAATGAATCGGCTGTAGGTAAAAAACGCGCATATTTTTTTGGCATCACTTATTTCCTATACTTGCACAAGGAGCCACTCCTAGTCGCTCCTAGATTCCATGAAATGTCTATAACTTGCCTGTTAAAAAAATCGATCCTCTGATTTTTTTAGCATTCCATTTTTTAACAAATCTGTTCAAAGATAACGGTGAAATTATCTTTATTCTCAACGAATAAGTCATCATAAAATTCACATAAATCAGCTATTAATGATGTACTATCCAGTCGTCTTTCCTTCAAGGTTGTCCTACAGCCTAGCATTACTGCTTATTTGTAGAATAATCATATTGTAGAAAAAAAATACGATTTTTGACGTGACATTTTTATAATATTTTCTGTCTAAAATGTCATAAATATACGAAATCAATATATTTATAAAATAAATAACGCTTAAAAAAATAGCGAATACAACTATTTGAATTAATCAATTGGTTAAAATATAGCACATAAAATTTTTTAAAAAGTTGAATAAATACATTCTTTATCACATTTTTTCGATGAAATTTTAAAATTTGCAGCTTTGAATAGATTTTGATGGGGCAATTTAGATATAAATTTGGTGTGTAGAGCGAATAGTGAGAAATCAAAAAAGATATGAAAGGGATAACAATTGAACTTCGGAGATTAAATAGATAAAAAGACGCATCTAAACAGGATTACAGGTTTAGATGCGTAAAGTGCAAAATTGTGATGACTCATGTTTTTCTTAAAGCTTAAGTTCATTTTCCATCAGGGGCCATAGCTTTTGATGTGACTTTTTAAACATCGACATATGTCCAATTTGTTTGTAGCCATGTTGTTGTGGGTTTAATTCAATCAATTTGGTTGGTGCATTGGGGTATAAGCGAAGTAAGTCTTTGACATTGGCTTGAGTGGCAATTTCATCATCAGTTGCCCAAAAAGAAGTAATCGGGCATTGAATTTCTTGATGATAATCTTCGAAGATACTTTTACCAATTGCATTCATGACATAACCAGGTTTACTGCAAAACTCAGCCCATTGTTTTGCAACATTTTTAGGGAGGTTTTCTCCCATCCCAATAAATTGAGTTGCGCCATAACCTTTCAAGAAGCTAGAAACTGGGAAAATAACGTTAAACATAACGGGCGCAAGGATTTTAGTTTTACCTTTCAAGCCTTTGACATGACCTGTAGAGCCAGCGATAGCCAAAACCTTAGCAACCTTGTTATAGTTTGAAGTAATCCCAAGTAATTGCCCGCCAGCACTATGCCCAACAATAATCACTTTTTCAGCTTGAGTTCGCTCTAATAAGGTCTCAATTGCGGCTGGAATATCATAAATTCCCCAGTCATTTATACTGGCCGTAGAATTCTTGAGCGGGCCATGAAGCGATTCACCTATACCGCGAAAATCAAAACTTAAAACGCTATAACCTTGTTGGTTAAGCCATTCTGCGAAAGCATGATAGAAATTTTTTGTAATGCCTGTCGCTGGACAAATCAAGATCGGGTAGGGTTTGGTATGATCTTGTGCAGGATAAAATTGGGCTGCAAGTTGATAGTCATCTTTGCAGCTCATCCAAAAAGATTCATAACTCTTCATTAGAAAGATACTCTTATATGTGCATAGTATTACTTTACACAAGTTCCAAAAAGAAACTCGTTTAAAAAATGACTTAAAAGTCAAATTTTATGTAATATACGCACACAAAAGGAATATTTTAATTTCGGGGATGTTATGTATGTTTTAAATACTGCAACACAGCTTGCTATTGTATTTAGTGGGATTTTTCTATGGGTGGGGATGCTGACTGGAGTTTGGAAATATTATCAAATTAGACAAACAGCGCAGGCAAGAGCACATTATTATGTGGATATTGCACATCGGAGTAGTCTGCTTTACGCGGCAGCCAGTCTAATTTTAGCAGCATTAAGTTTTTTTACAGTTCTATCTGATTCAATCGCATTATTTTGTGTTGTTGCAAATCTATTCTTCTTTGCGATGTCGATTTTAATCTATATTTTGCATGGATTATTAAGAGATACAACCAATCAATTCAAACAGCCGCATCAAGTGGGGAAATGGACTTTACCAGCATGGTGTATGACATTGATGATGTTGAGTTTAATTCTTGTAGAGTTGGGTGCAACTGGGATTTTAGTATTGGGAACTATTGCTCAATTTTTACATTAAAAAATGGATGATCACTCATCCATTTTTCCTAAAGAATTTTTTTGGCGCACTGCGCTTAACTGTCGAAACTTTCGATCGACGATCGCCCACATACAAAAGGCCAGAGATACAATCAATGCATATGCAAAATATTCGGGTTTTAAATTACCTTTAATTGTGCCTTGAAACAACAACGTGACCATTAAGGCAAGCGTTGTAGTTGCATATACGATTGAATCATTTGCCTTCAGAGCGTTAATGAAGACTTGCTTGTTGAAATGTATTGATAACATCTCCATCCCTCCTTGTTGTGACGACAAAACCATGTGTTTTTGTCTGAATTGTTTTTTAAGTTGTACTGCTATTTTCTGAGCATTTCAATAGGGATAGTGACTATTTTGAAAATAAATTTCTAAATGTATTGATTTATATAACTTTTAAGTATTTTTTATATTGATTTATACTATTTTTTAGTAAAATATTAGCCATTATTTTTACATTTTGAAAAGTTTGCCAATCAACTAATTCAATTGAAATAGTTGTTTTTAGATCACAAATAAAGACATTGAGGCATATTTGACAGCGTCAGCTTTAAGTTAAGAAAAGAAAGATTTGTCGTAAACAAAAAATGAGCGTTGGATAAAAGAACATTTCTTGTATAGCTAAAATCATGTTTGGGTAAAACATCATTTTAACGACAAATCATTTTAATCTTTAGATGCCGATACGCGATCGACCACAATTGCAAAAACAAGAACGATCAGCGATGGGAGTAACCATGCGAGATTTTGTTCGTTCAATGGTAAGTGCTGAATAAAAGTCGGTAATTGTGCAGTAAAACCAGCCGCTTTAATTGCTTCAAAAATACCAAAAAGGAAAGCAACAGCAGTCACAGATCCAACCACGATCGACGGATTGTTCCAACGTTTCCAGAAGAAGCTGAGCATGATCACGACAATCGCTGGCGGATAAATTGCACTGAGTACAGGAACTGAGATTGCAATCAGCTTTGTTAGACCTAGATTAGAAATCAACAAAGAAAAGCCAGTCAGGATAAAAACAAGTAACTTATAAGATAAACCTGTCAATTCGGTAAAATATTCAGCGCAAGCACATGTAAGACCAATTGCGGTTACCATACATGCAAGGAAAATTAAGATGGTTAAGAAATACGATCCGTAATCACCAAACGCGTGTTGTACATAAGCATGCAGAATGATTGCACCATTGGCTGCATTAGGCGCGACTTCATGACTGCCTAAGCCAAGTTTAAACAAGCTGACATAGACAAGCGTGAGTCCAACACCCGCAATCAAACTTGCGATAATGGCATATTTGGTAATCAGTTTTGTATCTGTCACACCTCGTGATTGGATCGCTTGAATAATTACGATACCAAATACCAGTGCGCCTAAGGTATCCATGGTCAAATAACCACTAACGAAACCTTCAGAAACAGGACTTGCGATATAGTTGTTGACTGGAGCTGAAATCATACCTGTTGGAATCGCAAATGCGGCGATACCTAAGATTGCCAAGGCAATGATTTTTAAAGGAGCCAGTACATGACCAACCGTATCGAGTAGTTTATTTGGATACAGTGAAACTGCAGTCACAAATGCAAAATACACAATACTATAAATAAGAAGGCTGCTACCTGATGTACCAAAATACGGTGCGAAGCCAATTTCATAAGAAACTGTTGCAGTACGTGGTGTTGCAAAGAGTGGACCTACAGACAAATAGCAAACAATGGTGAGCAGTAAGCTAAAGAAGCGTCCAAGTGGAGAGCTGATGATTTCGATTGAACCTTTCATGCGAGATAAGGCCATAATCGTAATGACAGGCAAACCAACTGCGGTAATTAAGAAACCGAAGGCCGCAAGCCAGACATGTTCACCAGCCTGCTGAGCAACGATTGGAGGAAAGATAATATTGCCTGCGCCAATAAATAACGCGAAGGTCATAAAACCTAAAGCAATGATATCTCCTGTACGAAGTTGATTCATAAAGAGGGAGGCATAAAATAAAAGTGCGAAGTTTAGAACAAAAATGCGTTCTTTTGAAACTAATTTATGTGAAATTTGGTTGATTTTTGACTAAAAAGAAATGATGAAAATCATATAATTAGTAATGGTAAAGCTAATGTGTTGAAAAGCTTTCCAAAACTCGAAAATGCAGAAGGGTATAGATTCTTTCCTATTGGCCTAACTGAATTTAAATATCAAAAATAAAATGCTCTTTTAGTCTTAAATAGATTGAAGATTTCAATGGGAAGGCGTACAAATATTGAAATACTTTATGCAGTCCCCATATTAATTTTTCTGCATGTGATTTTAATCTGATTGATGAATAAGGAAAATCTCGAATGAGAGCTTCTACTGTGACCATTAAAACTGAACAAGATCTGGAGAAATTACGTATCTCTGGTCGTTTAGCGGCACAAGTGTTAGAAATGATCGGGCCTTATATCAAGCCTGGCGTTTCAACTGAATATTTAGATGATATCTGCAACGATTATATTGTGAATACATTGCAGGTGATTCCTGCCAATGTGGGCTATCACGGTTTCACCAAAACGACCTGTATCTCTGTCAATGAAGAAGTTTGTCATGCAATTCCTTCTGCGAAAAAGATTTTGCAAGAGGGTGATATTTTAAATATCGATGTTGCCGTGATTAAAGATGGCTATTTTGGCGATACCAGCCGAATGTATTTTGTTGGTGAGCCAAAGCCTGAAGCGAAAAAACTGGTTGAAACAACCTATGAAGCGATGTTAGCGGGTATTCATACAGTGAAACCAGGTGCAACATTAGGTGATATTGGCTATGCCATCCAATCTGTTGCTCAGCGTGAAGGTTATAGCATCGTGCGTGAATATTGTGGGCATGGTATTGGTCGTATTTATCATGAACAGCCGAATATTTTGCACTATGGTCAGAAAGGCCAAGGTTTGGTTCTGAAAAAAGGCATGGTGTTTACCATTGAGCCGATGGTGAATGCAGGAAAACGCTATGTAAAAGAACTCAATGATGGTTGGACTGTAGTGACACAAGATAAATCATTGTCTGCTCAGTGGGAGCACATGGTTGCTGTAACGGATGATGGCTTTGAGCTATTAACGCCATGGCCGAATGGCACAGGACATTATCCAGCCGTTTAAGTTATCCGATAAAAAAAGCGCGATTTCTAATCGCGCTTTTTTTTAGTTGAGCATTGGGTAAGTTGTTCAACCAAATAATCAATAAAAACACGAACAGCGGGCAATAGACCGCGTCTCGATGGATAAACTGCGTGGAAAATACCGTGTGGTGCCGTCCATTCGGGTAAGACAGTCACAAGTTGTCCTGTTTTTACAAAGTCTTGGGCAATACTGTCGGGAAGCAGGGCGATCCCACAGTTTTGAGTGGCTAATTCCGCCAGCATCAGTAAATTTGAACCCATAATCACGGGGTTTACTTTGATCTTTTTCTGCTGATGGTCAGGGCCTGTTAACAAGAATTGTTGATCGAGATGATCTTCAGCCATGCTGATAATACGATGTTCTGCCAGTTGTTCTGGGCTATTGAGATGACCAAATTCATTTAAATAGGCTTGGCTGGCGAAAAGACGTTGTTCAATCGCTTCGAATTGGCGCAATACAAGGTTTGGATCATCATCTAATTTAGAGCGAACACGCAGCGCCAGATCGACACCTTCATTGATGACATCAATACGGCGGTTGCTGATCATCATCTGTACCCGAACTTCAGGATATTTCTTCAAAAAGGCCGGTAGGATTTTCGCCATCTGATTTTGAGCAATATCGACTGGTACACTGACTTTGATGACACCACGTGGCTGACTGCTCAAATGATTGACCACATCATGCGCTGCTTGGGCTGCATTCATCATCACCTGTGCATGTCGGTAAACATCCATACCAATATCAGTCACGGCAAAATGACGTGAACTACGTTGAATCAGACGTACACCTAATTGTTCTTCGAGATTGTAAACCCTACGGCTGAGTTTAGATTTAGGAATGTCTGTTGCACGTTCAGCAGCACTAAAGCCACCATGTTCTACAACCAGCGCGAAGCAATAAAAATCATCTAAATCCGTTAGCATTACGCTATAAACTCCAGCTTATTGTGATCAAGTTAAATGAATATAAAAGTGATTATTAAACATTGTGGGCTAATAATATAGCCCGAACCTGCTGATATTGTTCCATTCGCTCAAAATCTTTTGCGGTTGGTGATGGAATTCGAGATAAGTCCATATTGTCAGTGATATCAGCCAATTTCACAACACGTGCTAAAGGGTTTTGTACAGTGCGCTGAGCGGCTTCGATTCGAGACTCACCATCTAGTTTGGTGAGTGCAACGATTGCTTCGATAATGTGTGTCTGGAATCCTAAAGCTTGTAAATCTGCAATGCTTGTTTCGGTATCTTCTAAGACATCATGCAGAACAGCAATGATTTTATGATCCATACTGGGTACATTCAGCATCACTCTGAGTGGGTGTAAATTATAGGGGGCATTGGCTTTGTCAACTTGACCTGAATGTTGTTTTGCGGCAAATGCAATTGCTTGTTCTAATGTCGCCATCAGCTAAATCCTCCGCTTCAAGATAGATTAGCGCGTCATATTCTTTTAAACTGGCTGAAATTTTTTGCGCTTAAGTATTATGTCATATCAACTTATCAATATTGTCGATGCGACCCAAAACATTGTATGTCCTTTTTGTCAGCATGCGGTTCTAGACTGGGATCAAGAGCAGTATATTCAACCTTGTGAACATACGCTATTTATGGCAATGGATTTAGGTTTTGAATTTATTGCTGATCGTTTTGAAGAGGTTTTACCACAGTCAGTGGATGAAATTCATGAAGATCCAAATATGAATATTTTTGCTAGTGTTACTCAAGCTCACTATGCCGACATGCACATTTATAAAGCAGATTTAGGTGTGGAAGGGTTATTCCGCTATGTTGGATTTAGTCAACATTAAAATCCTTCCAATAAAAAAGCCAATCATTTGATTGGCTTTTTGCTTAACAGCTTATGCTTCAGGTGCTGGGCTGTACTGTTCAACTAATGGTTTTAACTCACCATTTTGGAACATTTCAAGCATGATATCGCTACCACCAATAAGCTCGCCATTGATCCATAATTGTGGAAAAGTAGGCCAGTTCGCAATTTGAGGTAAAGTTGCACGAATATCTTGATTTTCCAAGATATTTACATAGGCAAATGGACGACCAATTTGGCTAAGTGCTTCTACTGCACGAGCAGAAAAACCACATTGCGGAAATTGTGGAGTGCCTTTCATGTAAAGTAAAACAGGGTGTTTCGCAATTTGATCACGAATTAACGCTACTGTATCACGCGCTTGTTCCGTCATAGATAGATCCTCAACTAATCTCCTTGCATTATACCTAAAAAAAAGCGCGGCGGAGGATTGCGAAAGATTTTTCTTATATAAATGTGACTTTAGGCTTTCAATCTATGCAAGTTTTTGCTTATATAACTTTTTTCACCACAACTACTGATAGATTGAGTTTGTTATGACTAATATCACTCTTGCTCCTGTGCAACCTGATCAACCATCACACCTTATGGCAACCTATGGTCGCCAAGCGATCAGCTTTGTACGAGGACGAGGGGCGTATCTATATACGGCAGAGGGTACAGAATATTTAGATGCGTTAACGGGGATTGCTGTGTGCGGTTTAGGACATGCACACCCTGTTATTGCAGAAGCGATTGCTGAACAAGCTGCGACTTTGGTACATACCAGTAACCTATATGAAATTCCTTGGCAAACAGCTGCAGCACAGAAACTGGCAGAAGTTTCAGGGATGGAAGAAATTTTCTTTTCAAATAGTGGTGCTGAATCAAATGAAGGTGCGATCAAAATTGCACGTAAATTTGGTGCTCAACAAGGCATTGCATACCCTAAAATTTTAGTCGCGGAACAATCTTTCCACGGCCGTACCTTGGCAACCTTGTCTGCAACTGGCAATAAAAAGGTTCAGGAAGGCTTTGCGCCCTTGGTTGAAGGTTTTATTCGTGTGCCGTTTGGAGATGTGGAAGCAATTCAAGAAGCAGCCATCAACCATCCAGATATTGTTGCCATCCTGATTGAGCCTATCCAAGGTGAAGGCGGCGTGAATACAGCACCACAAGGGTTTAGTTACTTGGAGGATGTACGTGCGCTATGTAATCAGCACAATTGGTTGATGATGCTAGATGAGATTCAAACAGGGAATGGCCGTACAGGTAAATACTTTGCTTATCAACACACCAGCATTATTCCTGATGTCATGACTACAGCCAAAGGCTTAGGAAATGGCTTTCCAATTGGTGCGGTGATGACACAAGGTAAAGCTGTGGGTTTACTGGGTGCAGGCAGCCATGGTTCAACTTATGGTGGAACAGTGCTAGGTTCACGTGTGGTATATACCGTACTTGATACTCTGGAAAAGGAAAATGCAGTTGAGAATGCTGCTACAGTAGGTGCCTATATTGTTGATCAACTCAGAGCGCAATTGGCAGATTACAATGTTCAAGTGCGTGGCTTTGGCATGATGATTGGGATTCAGCTACCAAAAGACTGTGCTGAACTGGTTGCGATTGCACGTGATGAATATAAGCTGATTATCAATGTAACGGCTGGTTCAGTGGTACGTTTATTACCGCCATTAAACATGACACAAGCGCAAGCAGATGAGTTACTACAACGTCTTGTTGCTGTGATTAAGAACTTTCTAAAAGCATAATCGTTGTAGGTTGAAGAAAAGGGCAATTCACTTGCCCTTTTTTGTTTGTATAGAGAATCAGCCAGAAATATATTGTTGAAGCTGTTCAATCAGAATACGTTGATCATCCATCGCTGCTTTAACTAAGTCTCCGATAGAGATAAAGCCAACTAACTTTTCTTGATCAAGCACAGGTAAATGACGTAAATGACGGTCAGTCATGAGGTTAAGGCATTCTTCTACCGTATGGTTTAAACCTACAGAAATTACTTTTGATGTCATAATGTCTGACACAGGCGTATTGTTTGAAGAACGTTCCATTAAAGCAATCTTACGGGTGTAGTCACGTTCAGAGAAAATTCCAACGACTTTCTCATCTTCGGCAACGACTAAAGCACCAACACCTTTTTCTGCCATAATTTTAATTGCTTCAAGTACAGTCGCATTCGGTGAAATGGTGAAAATTGATTGTACTGCTTTATTCTTGATGACTTGAGCAACGATTGTCATTGTTTATCCACCTGTGTTGTATTGTCATTTTCATTTAACTTAACGGTATTTTTTTTAAATGCAAAGCCCTAATTTCATTCCAATGATAACTTTTCTTCATGAGTGTCTAAAAAGTCATCATTGGATTAGAGAGAATAATTAAACCGTCACTGCTGATTGATGTGGCATAAAGAAGAAATGCTGCATTTGCTGAGTTGAAAGTTTAAATTTACGATGTGAAGAGTTAAATAAAGCAGGTTCAACTTGTAAACGGGTTAAAGTTGGAAGCAAGGACTCATGGAAATCTTTCGGCGTAATCTTACGTGGTGTGTAGTTTTTCCAGTGTGCTTTAGCATAGCGATGAGCTTGGACGCCGTTTAGCCAAAAGGGGAATACGTGACCATCTTGATCCGATTTGATTGCCCAACCCTGATGGTATAAACCCCAAAGAACGCCGCAATACATCATTGTTTTTAGAATTGAAATTTTAAACATCAACTCACGTGAGACTGGTTGGAAATGGCTAAAACGATACATGTTATTAAACTAATATTCTTAAACTTATGTTTTATTATAAGAAAGATAGATGGCAGTTATGTTTAAACAATTGATCTAAATCGTAAGCAAATATTGTAGGTATCTCATCCAAGCGGTTAAAGCTTTACTGCAGCGCAAGTTAGGAATATGAAAGAACCATGTTGATTCGTTTTATGGAGGTATTAAAAAACGCCACCTAAGTGACGTTTCATTATGCTTGTAAGGTTGCCATCTTCTGCCAATACTGTGCTTTCAAGGAATCACGTTCTACTCGGAAGCCTTGATAATACAACTCTGCTAAAAATAATGCCGCTTTACCGTGACCTGCTTTAGCTACTTCTTCAAGCTCTTTCACTGCATCTTGGAAGTTTTTTTGCGATTGAATTGTATTTACCGCATTTGCATATACATGCTCTAGTTCATGGTGTGTAAATTGTTGAATCATATATAACTCCTTATTTTAATTATGATTACCGCAAATTCTATTCAAAGTTACTCTACTTTGAATTTAAGCTACTTTAACTTAGATTTGTTAAATTATTATGACAAAATTGATTGAATTGTCAAATATATTCGGTGTCATTACGTAAATAAAATCTTACACGATTAAACATTTGTCGCAAATAATTTTAAGTAAAATCAAAGTGAAAATAATAGAAAAGGAGAATAACATGTCCAATGTCATTGATGGCGTAACTGTGGATGTTCCACCATTAGAAAGTCAAATTATTGCGTTAGCTCATCATCATCGTCAATTACTTGATGAAGCCATTTTCCATCAAGAAATTCACTTGGGTGATTACTGCTTAGCACAACGTAAACGCGTGTATGACTTTGCCAGTCATTTAAGTCCTGAACAAAAAGATCAGTTTTATCGGATCTACGATGGAGAGTTGAAAAATATTGCCGATGATGATGACTTACATCCTGCAGATGCTGAAAGTGGTGTAGGGATGTTTGCCATTTTTATTACCTTAGTCATCATTGCATTTATTTTGTACTTTTCCTTCGTTCGTACATTAGTCAGTTAATCATTGCTAAAGTAGTGTGCGTTCAATAAGTTGTGGAATTGTGACTTATTGAACGTTGTGCTTGTCCTTAGCGAATCAGAGACTTACACTACCTCTAATTCGAGGTAGATTATGTTGTCTATAATTTTTAAACATAAGGTTATGCAATCCAAATTAGGATTTAAGTTGGACCAATTTTACAATGTTTTGGTCGGTATTATTATTTTGTCTATTTTTATACTTGCGTATAACGCATTGCAACGTCCAATTAACACAGCGCAGTACCAAAAAGTTGTTCAGTATGCACAACAGGCCAGCCATCCAAGAACACAGCATTTGGCCGAAGATACTTTGGAGCAGGCTAAAATTCGACGTGTAGATTATCTAAAGCTTTTAAATGCTTACCAATTTGAATCGAATCGTATTAAACAATATCCCGCAATGGCAAAAGAAGATGAGTGAGTTTTAAACGACTCATTTCTATTGATAAATGAATGGCTTGTCACGGTCGGGAAAACGAAATCAATTTATGCTAGACTGACCGTCTTTTTTAAAGCTGCTTTATTCTCAAGGAATCGACATGCAACAGCAATCGAATATGCAAAATAAATTCTTGATAGATGCTGACATTGGTGATGATGATGTCACATTACCGAATTTACCTGCTGTCGATGTTCCCATTATTGATGAGCCAGTTGTAAAAACTACAGTTGAGACGCCAGCACCTGTAATAATTGCAGCAACAGCACCTGTTGTCGAAGAAGAAACCCAAGCTACGGGATTCTTTGGCCGCATGAAAGATGGTTTGACTAAAACACGTCGTAGTTTCACCGATGGTATGGTCAATATCCTGATTGGTGGTAAAGAGATTGATGACGAGTTATTAGAAGAAGTTGAAGAACAAATGTTGGTTGCCGATATTGGTGTAGATGCAACCAAAACCATTATTGCCAATTTGACTGAAAGAACAGCTCGTGGTGATTTGATCTATTCCCATGCGTTGTACAAAGCACTGCAAGAAGAATTAGTCGCTTTACTCGCACCGCGTGTTAAACCGCTGCATATCGATCCTAACAAATCGCCTTATGTGATTCTCATGGTCGGTGTAAATGGCGTGGGTAAAACTACAACCATTGGTAAATTGGCGAAGCGTTTACAAGGCGAAGGCAAGAAAGTCATGCTTGCTGCAGGTGATACGTTCCGTGCGGCAGCGACTGAACAACTGCAAATTTGGGGTGAGCGTAATGACATCCCTGTGGTTGCTCAAGGTCACGGTGCAGACAGTGCTTCGGTTATTTTTGATGCTTTTGAAAGTGCGCGTGCTAAAGGCATTGATGTCTTGATCGCGGATACTGCAGGGCGTTTGCAGAATAAAGCCAACTTGATGGAAGAGCTGAAAAAAGTGAAGCGTGTGATGCAAAAGATTGATGCAACTGCGCCACATGAAATTATGCTCATCGTTGATGCTGGTACGGGGCAAAATGCAATTAACCAAGTTCAGCTGTTTGATGAAGCTGTTGGCTTAACTGGGATTACCATTACCAAGCTTGATGGTACAGCAAAAGGCGGCGTGTTATTTAATATTGCAAGTCGTACCCATGTGCCGATTCGTTATATCGGTGTGGGTGAGAAGATTGATGATTTACGTCCTTTCTCAGCTAAATCATTCGTTGCTGCATTATTTGAAACCGATAAGTAATTAAATTGTGTTAAAAAAGACTCCACGACATGTGGAGTTTTTTATTTCGAATAAAAAATAAGACTGTTTCAAAAATAAAACGATCTGTCATGTTTTTTAGACTATTCCTAAAAAATGCGTCGTTATACACTACATTCAATCCAAGATAACGCCCCAAAGGGCACAAAGGTAGGAATAACAACATGAGCAACTTCTTAAATAGCATTAAATCACGTCGTACCATTTATGCGATTGGTAAAAACCTTACAGTTGACCAAACTAAAATTGAAGAGACCATCCGTGAAGCGGTAAAACACAGCCCATCATCATTCAACTCGCAAACCTCACGTGTTGTGACTTTGTATGGCAACTCTCATATTAAATTTTGGGAAAT
The DNA here is from genome assembly GCF_000369525.1 of Acinetobacter higginsii. Classification (GTDB taxonomy): domain Bacteria; phylum Pseudomonadota; class Gammaproteobacteria; order Pseudomonadales; family Moraxellaceae; genus Acinetobacter; species Acinetobacter higginsii. Next base: position 1,448,651 of record NZ_KB850072.1, on the reverse strand, counting down.
CGTACGTGAAACTTTGCGTAAAATGGTACCAGCAGAAGCATTTGCAAATACAAGTGCAAAAATTGATAGCTTTGCTGCTGGTTTTGGTACAGCGTTATTCTATGAAGATCAAGATGTTGTAAAAGGCTTACAAGAGCAATTTGCATTATATGCAGATAACTTCCCAGTTTGGTCTGAGCACTCAAGTGCAATTGCACAGTTTGCAACTTGGACTGCTTTGTCAGAAATTGGTGTAGGTGCATCATTACAGCACTACAACCCAATTGTTGATGCAGAAGTTGCGGAAACTTTTGATATTCCAGCAAACTGGAAATTACGTGCTCAGCTTGTATTCGGTTCAATCGAAGCAGCGGCAGGCGAGAAAACATATATGGATGATTCTGCACGTTTCAAAACGTTTAACTAAGTTTTAAAACGAGTAGCAAAAAAGGGCACTGTTTAGTGCTCTTTTTTTTATTTCTACGAATGGAATTTCAAGTAGTGCTGACGAAATGGGCAGCTTTGTACATACTTTGTGAGAACTGGTAATCCAGAATGTTGAGTTAGAGGATAGTAGAAAAAGAATGATTGGAGATTTTTTTGTTTAAGTGGTTGATTTAAATTAAAAATTTACAAGATAAAGTATTGGGTTTAGATATTACCAAAGATTTGCACAAAGAGGTGTTGAGAATAAATAATATGATTGCTAGAGTTGTTTCAAAGATTACTTTTAAAAAAGCACTTTAAAGTGCTTTTTTGTTGTCTTGTTATTTTCATAATAGTTTGCTTTTATGGTTGTTCAGATTAATAGGAATTCATCATGAAAGAAGCAATAGAACAATATCGCCAAGAACGAGCAACATTAGAAAATGAGATTTCAGATTTCCTTGAGAAGAAATTTGCAGAATTCAAAGACAAGACTGGTGCGGAAGTCATTCACCTTGAGGTAGAGTTTGATTCAACTGATGATGAAGAAGCGGAATTCTTTATTTCGAGTGTGTTTATTGGAACTGATCTTTAATTGAATCAAGAAATAAAAAAACCTCCTTCGAGAGGTTTTTTTATGGGAAATTTATTTTACTTGTGAAGTAAAAAAATATAAGAATTACATCATCAAGGATCTTTCGTAAAAGGGTTATGATTTTTTATAATAATCATAAGTTTTTGTTTTTAATATTTAATTTGAAATAATGGTGAGTAAATAATAAAATATACATTTGTCTTTATTTGTTTTGTGTTGAGTTTTTTGGTGAAAAAATTAGTAATTCTTCTTATAAGTACGGTAATTTGTGGTTCGGTGTATAGTGCAGATGATATCTTCAGCAAAGATAAATCACTTTTAATTCTAAATAATGATGAGCCTCATAAAGAGGTTAAAAGTAGTGAACAGTTTGATTTCTTTGAGTCGATGAAGCAACAAGAACAAGATCGTGTCAATCAACGTAATTATGAATTAGAGCAAGCGCACGTAGCACAACAACATACATCTAATATGAGTCCTCATGATAGGTCCCAATATTATCTGGAACATAGACATTTCGATGCTTTGAATGCACAAGGTCATGAGCAACAGTTCAACTCAATTTTGAAGGCGAAGAATAGAGGTTTAATTTCTGAAAAAGATTATCAGCAAAGAATTGCAAAACATAATCCGGTGCCATTGGATCAGAGAAATAATCAACTTAAATTCTCAATCCCAATTGGGGAATAAGTTAGTTAACGGCAAAGCTCATCAAAAGATGGGCTTTTTGCTTTTCTGTGGTATAAATTATCACCAACTATAAGGGTGATATATGACAGGCAATTCAGCTAAATGGCTTTGTGTTGGTGGTGTTTTAAGTAGTGAGTGGAGAGAACAGCAGTTAGATACATTCGATGTTGATCCCAATGATTTAGATACTCATAGTTATATACCAATGAAACTTATTAATCCTATAACCAAAGAAGAGCAGCATTTCTTTGTATATACAGAATTACAAGAGCAAGCATATGACAGGGCGATAAATTTTGCCTTTTGGAAAAACCAATAAAAAGAGAAAGCCTCCTTCGGGAGGTTTTCTTTTATGCCCTGCAACTGATGGGGCTTTTTATTGGCAAAACTATTGCTGTAAACATTCAGTAATCATTGTTCTGTAATTGTCAGATTCTTTGAAATACGCTTGTTGGCTCAAATTTTATTTATTAAATTCTACAAGTCGTACTGTTTTGAGCTGATTACAGTACGATGGGTTTAGTTGAGACTGACATGACTGAAATTGAACCCCTTTTGCCCATCAGATTAATTTTTTGATGGGATTTTTTTGTTTAACCAGATAAATATTTGGAAGAAAACTTTCTGTAAATCTATTCTTTTAGAAAGAATCTAAGGATTTACTAAGGTGCTTGGAAGGTCTAAAAACCTATTTAACGTGAAATTTTGAGGCTCAATGATGCAATCTGTTTTCTTTGCAAACTTAAATGATAGCAAGTTTACTTTCATCAACGTTGAATCAATGACTGAAGAAATATTTTGGTGCAGTACAAAATTTTGTTTTAATTCAGAGAAAGAAATATATATCTATCGACGGAAGGATCTAACATCAGATGAATATGATGAACTAATTCGCCAGGCACACAAAAGATTTGATTAAGCTATCTGTAGAAGATCCAGTAAAACAATAGTTTGGCTTTATGACAACTAACAGTTTTGTCAGAATTTTGCAGGCACAAGAAAAATTTGTTATTTTTATTTTACAAAACAAAATGTTAGATAAAGTCATTTTCTTTTGCCATATATATGATGTATATATCTTAAATAAGCCGAATTGTTGCAATAGACAGTTTTGGTTTTTGTCATAAAATGGTCATAATCGCGGAGCATAGTGCTTACGATTTCATAAATTGTTTATACTGAGAAGAGTCTAATGTCTTTAAGAGTTGGTGTTGCTGCTTTCGGTTTATTATTAAGTAGTTCAGTTTTTTCTGCAGTCACTATTACTGCCCCTGAAGAAATCGTGATTCTTGCTGTAAATGGTCAAGAAGTAAATAGTGGATTAATTCCATCAAAGAAGAATAACTATCAAGTAGATCCAGGCAATTTAACTGTTAATGTTCGCTATCGTGAATATTTTGAGCATTTAAATGGTGAACATGACATCGTTAAATCAGGCGTTGTGACCATTCAAGCACCAGATTTACAAGACAATCAGTCTTATAGTCTAGGTTTGGTCAATGCACCTAAAAACTTCGATGCCGCAAAGAAGTATGCAGATCAACCTACTGTTGCTTTGTATGATCAAAATAAAAAATTGGTGGTACAGCAAACAGGTGCAAATAATGAAGCACAGCCATGGTTTACTGGCAGTAATTTATTAAGCCGTACTTTGGATTTAACCCAAAAGAATAAGAATAATGCTGCGAATCAACCTGCACCTGTTTATGCAGGAACCACAGCACAAGTAGTTGCAACTGCGCCTGTAGCGGTAACAACAGCAGCGGCAGCCGGTACAGCAAAAACCACAGATCAACAATTGGCAGAATTGTGGCAGAAAGCATCTAAAGCTGAGCGCCAAAAATTTATGGCTTGGTTAGCTGGTCAAACAAACTAATCTAAAATTTAATAACAAAGCCGATGTTTTCATCGGCTTTGTTTTGTGTGGAATAAAATAAAAATGTCTTTAAAGATTAGAAAAGCAAAGAATAGTGATTTGGAACAATTGGTTAAGCTGATTAATATCGCTTATAGAGAACAATCAGAACGTAGTTGGACAACTGAAAAAGCGTATGTACAAGGCGATCGCATTTGTAAAGTTCAATTAGAACAAATATTGCAGCAACTAAATTTCGAATTATTGGTGGGTGAACTAGGTAATGATGAGATTATTGCCTGCATTGGATTAAGCTTGAATGCTGATTGTATAGAGATAGGTACTTTTGCGATTGATCCAAGCATACAGAATCAAGGCTATGGGCGTGAATTACTCAATTATGCGGAGTTATATATTGCACAAAATTATCCAAAGATTCGTGATTTAGTCATGCATGTTCTGGATGTTCGTATTGAACTGTTGGCGTATTATCAGCGCCGTGGTTACCAAATAACGGGACGGAAAAGCGAATATCCAATTGAGGCTGATGTAGGGCAACCCATTGTACCTATTCAACTGATTGAAATGAAAAAATCTCTTTAATGCATAAAAAAGCCATGATGAATTGGAACAATCATGGCGTTAAGAACAGGAGGTTATGCTTGGTTTTCAGTAAGCGATGGTACTTGGTCAACTTTTTGCGTAGACCAAATTGAACCAACTGGTGTAGCTTGAGCACGCTCTCTGGCTTGTTGATAAAAACGTATAAATATTAAAGCAAATACCAAAGCAACGATATCAATCCAAATCAAATGAGCTGTTGAATACCAAAGTCCTTGAATTGGAAACACATAGGCAAGTAGAGAAGTCGCAGGAATCAGTAATAAAACAAGCGCAATGGCGAAGAACAGTTGAGCTAAAGCCGTTGCTGCACCAATAATAAAACTGTATGAAATACAAGCAACAAATGCTAAATAGTAGCTATACATAAATACATAGTTATGACTTTGTAATTGCAATGGTATGATATGATATGGGTCCATCAACCAATCAACATACTGGTAAATATCGCTAACATACAACCTAAGCAAGCACCTATGGTCAGATTGGCAATAAACATGACATCTTTACGCTGTTGTGGTGCTGGTAGGTTCATTCTTCTGTTTACGCAGGCGTGTTTCAATCCACAGAATATTGCCTGAATAGAACAAAAACGAATGGTTCTGAAATCGAAGCCAGTGGTGAAATCCTATAGGTACTCATAAAAAAAGGCTTTCAAATTTGGCAGCCTTTTATATAAAAATAGCAGTAGATAAAAATATTAAGTTAGATTTTATTTTACATTATGGGACTTTTTTGCATTAATTTTGGCTGGAAAAAGTCTTGTTTTTGATGTTTTTTAGCTATTTAAGTATTTGTTAATACAAGTATTTATTCTGATTTTGTTAATCGCTCTGAAATTGAATAGACTTAATGCAGTACTCATGTTTGAGATGGTTTTATCCCTTTGCTTTATTTAAGATGATCGTGAAAATTTAAAATATTGATTCAATTGATGGAATATTTTGCATGATTTTAAATAATGAGAAAATAGATTGAGGGTGGTATGTTTTGGATTGTATTGTTTGTTGTTTTAATTGTGATTTATCTGCTATTCAAAGCATATAATAGTTTGCAAGCGAAAGCAGAGTTTATTAAATCAAGTCTTTCAAATATTTCTGTATCTTTGCAAAAGAAAGTGAATCTGATTAATCAGTTAATTGATGTGGTAAAGAACTATCAAGATGGGGAGCAACTCTTGCATCTGACTATTTCTAAAGATGCAACCAAGGCAAACGAGATTGTTTCTGGGCAGCGTGAATCTCAGGTGGCTTTGATGGGAATTCAGGGTCTAGTTCAGCGTTACCCAGATCTTAAAGCAAACGAACAATATCAAAGTTTAATGCAAAGTATCAAAGCTGTTGAAGATGAGATTGGTCATCAACGCGAAACGTTTAACCATTACGTTCGAGAATACAATACCAAACGAGGTTCTATCCCAACTGTTTTTATTGCGAATGCACTCAAATTTTCTGAAGCACCCTATTTGGATTTTTCAGTTGAAAATACGGAACAACACATTCTAAAAGATTTTCATACCGATAGTGCTGAGCATTTAACAGCACTTTTGGGTTCAGCAAAAACCAGTTTAGTTGATGGTTCAAAAGCACTTGCCAATAAAGCATTAGATACAAGTAAACGCATTTTGGAGAGTGAGCAAGTTCAGAACTTAAAAGAAAGTGCAGTGTCAAAGTATCAGCAAATAACAGATACACCGAAGCAGGTAGAGCAAAATACTGAAGAGTTTTCTGATACAAAGGCTATTGATCAAACCGAGCAGGCTCAAATTGATCAGTCTGAAAATGTTGAGCAAGCTCAAACATCGAGTAAGGCAGAATGAGTCAGTTTAAGCTTGAACAAATTTTTTAGCTTTGAGTGTCTCGTAAATAAAAAAACTGCCAGATTAACTGGCAGTTTTTTTATGGTCGGTGTAAGGGGTTAATTTCCAATCCAAATAAAATAGCCCAACACCATTAATGGCCAAGCGATATAAGGACTAAATAACCATTTCCATAACCAGAACCTTGGTATAAACCCAACTCCATGCACGAAGCCACCAGAAATCCCAATCATTACCAACATCAGCAAGCTATGATTGTAATGTCCGTTAGCATCCAACATCAGCGATGGATGGACCAGTAAAATAGCAGCAAGCGGCAATGCCAACAAAAACGAAATGGTCATTGCAAGTACTTGCGCTTTACTATTCTTCGGTGTTGTCATTGCTTCAGCCATTCTATTATTCCTCATCTAAATCTTGATGATGTTCGATATACAGCGCACTGAGTACACCTGCGAAACATGCCATCAAGACACCTAGAATCCATGCAAAATACCACATGTCATATCTCCTGATTAATACAAACTATGTGAATTTTCTTCGATATGTTTGTTGGTGATGACACCCCACATTTTGTAATACGACCAAGAGGTATAGATCAAAATGAGAGGGACGAAGATACATGCAGCAACGGTCATTACCCCAAGGGTTTTGTGACTAGAAACCGCATCCCACATGGTCAAGCTTGAAGTTGGATCAATGCTTGATGGTAATAAGAATGGGAACAAGGCAAAACCAGCAGTGAGAATTGCACCAACTATCATCAGGCTTGTACCAGTAAAACTCACAGCCGCTTTATGTTTCGCTGCACTGACAATGACCAATAGCGCACCGAGGATCGCAGCGATAGGTGCAGCCATGGTGATCGGATACGTTGTATAATTGTTTAACCAACCATGATTGGCATTGGTCACCACATCTTTCGCAAGCGGATTCAGCGCAGCGTTGGTATTGACCGCAGTTGCATAGCTATAACCTGAGATATTGCCAAACAATAACCATGCACCCGCAGCCAAGAAGCACACAAGGAACACGATTGCCATGATTTGTGTTGCTTTGGCAGAACGGTTATGCAAATTGCCATCGGTACGTAGCATCAGCCAAGCACCACCATGCGCACATAGCATTGATAGGCTGACAATACCGCAAATCAGTGCAAACGGATTCAATAGTGCAAAGAAGCTACCAGTATATTGCGAACGTAAGGTGTCATCTAAGCTAAAGGGTACGCCGAGGAACAAGTTACCGAATGCTACGCCAAACACCAGCGCTGGAACAGCACCACCGATACATAAGCCCCAGTCCCAAGAGGTACGCCATTGGGTATTCTCTAATTTAGAGCGATAGTCGAAACCGACGGGTCGCAGGAACAGGGCAAATAGCACCAGTAATAAGGCCCAATACATGCCAGAGAAGGCAACTGCATAGACCATTGGCCAAGCAGCAAACAGTGCACCACCTGCTGTAATAAACCAGACTTGGTTACCATCCCAGTGTGGTGCGATGGTATTGATTGCAGCACGGCGTTCAGAGTCAGTTTTACCTACAAATGGCATCAGTGCCATTGAGCCCATATCGAAACCATCGGTAAGTGCAAAGCCAATCAGTAGTACACCAACGAGCACCCACCAGATAATTTTTAGGAGTTCATATTCGATCATGATTGAGCCTCCCCAGTTTTTGCTTCTAGTTTTTCAAAATGATATTTACCAGTATGCAAAGAACTTGGACCTAAACGAGCAAATTTGATCATTAAGTACATTTCAATAATGAGTAGTACGGTATAGAACGCTGCAAGCGCAATAATCGAGCCCCACACATCACCAGCGCTGACGCTTGATGCAGAGAGGTGTGTTGGTAAGATTTCACCAATCGACCATGGCTGACGACCACCTTCAGCTACATACCAACCTGTTTGAGCTGCAATCCATGGGAGAGGGAGAGCAAACAAAGCAAATTTGAGTAACCAAGGTTTATCTTCAGCATTACGTTTTGCCACAGCCCAAGTCGCGAACAGGAATAACAACAGCATCAGGAAGCCAGAAGCAACCATGGCACGGAAAGAGAAGAACAGTGCCGCGACGTTTGGAATAGTATCTTTAGTTGCAGCTTGGATGTGTTCTTCAGTCGCATCAACCACATTTGGAGAATATTTTTTCAAGAGTAGGCCATAACCTAAGTCTTTTTGATTTTTCTCAAATGAAGCCAATAAGTCAGGAGAACGGTCACCGGCACGCAGTTTTTCTAACTCGCTATAGGCCACCATACCGTTACGGATACGTACTTCATGTTCTTTCATCAAGTCACGTAAACCCGTTACTTCTTTATCGGTAGAACGTGTTGCAATAATCCCCATCACATAAGGAATTTTAATTGCATAGTCGGTACGCATTTCCTGCTGATTTGGGAGACCAAATAAGGTGAATGCAGCAGGTGCAGGCTCGGTATGCCATTCTGCTTCGATTGCAGCAAGTTTGGTTTTTTGAACATCACCCAACTCATAACCAGACTCATCACCAAGAAGAATCACAGATAATGTTGAGGCTAAACCGAAGATTGCAGCGATGGCGAATGAGCGGCGTGCAAAAGGTAAATCACGTTTCTTTAATAAGTAATAGCTTGAGATGGCGAGTACAAAGATTGCACCAGTGACATAACCCGCAGAAACCGTATGTACAAATTTGACTTGCGCCACAGGGTTAAAGATCAGTGCACCAAAGTCCACCAGTTCCATACGCATGGTTTCGTAGTTAAATGCAGCACCGACTGGGTTTTGCATCCAACCATTGGCGATGAGAATCCACAAGGCAGACATATTCGAGCCAATCGCCACCAACCAAGTTACACCTAAGTGTTGTACTTTAGAGAGACGATCCCAGCCAAAGAAGAATAAACCAATAAAGGTGGATTCTAGGAAGAAAGCCATCAAGCCTTCAATTGCAAGCGGTGCCCCGAAAATATCGCCTACATAGTGAGAATAATAAGCCCAGTTGGTACCGAACTGGAATTCCATAGTCAGGCCAGTGGTTACGCCTAAGGCAAAGTTAATCCCGAAGAGTTTCCCCCAGAATTTGGTCATATCTTTATAAATTTCTTTACCAGAAATCACATAGGTGGTTTCCATGATGGCAAGAATAAAAGCCAGACCTAAAGTTAGAGGGACGAAAAGAAAGTGATACATTGCGGTCATTGCAAATTGGAACCGCGAAAGATCGACCACGCTTTCAGAAATCATCAACGTGTCTCCTGAGTTTTGGACATGTCACCAGCAATACGCTCGGCAACTTCATTGTTAAAATCTTTTGGAATCGTTGGCGCATCAAACCAGATGTGTTTAATCACCAAGAGAAGTACAACTTTAATAATAAGAATAATCGTGATTTCTCTGATGAGTCGCCGATTTGGATCTTGAGAACTCGTGTTCATAGAACCTAGCCTCATATTTAAAGAAGATGTAAAACATTATTAAATAAAATTCATTGAAAATAAACCTTTAGTATTTTTAAATAATTTAAAATTAAATATTTGTTTTAAATCATATGGATATTCTATTTTTGTTAAAATATTTAAAATAATTATTTTAACCAACCAAAATAATATGAATTAATTTTAAAACCTGATCAAAACGGTTGTATTTATATTTTTAAATCTGATTAAAAAGATAAGGTTTATACTGAATTAAATAAATATTAAACCAACTAAAATAGTATGAATATAAAATTAATAATATATACAGTGACTTATCGTTTTAATTACATAATTAAATAATTCTTACAATGAAGTCTCTACAAAACCTAGTGTATAGATAGAGATTATTCTAAAAAATGTGATAGGTATCACTGTTGTGTTTTTTGTGCCAGTGAGATCATGAAAACAACAAGAAGGGAAGAGCTAAATTCAAAACTTTTGCAGGATATATTTGTAATAAAATGTAAAAATTACTGTTTTTCTCTACTCAATCGCAATTTTGAGACAAAAATCAGTCTGGTGCGAATAAGTTATTTGAGAGAGATATTTTTTTCGCGAGATAGTGTGAGTTTGATTTTTGGCTAATTAACAACACTTGGGACTGTAATTCCAATTCACCGTACTCAGGTTCAACTTGTACATAATAGAGTTGTCCGAATTCATCACGCACACGCGCCTGAGCTGAGAAACCAGGGCGTGCATTTCCAGTTGAGATTGTGGCTAAACGGCCAACCAAATTGGTATGTGTATGAGTGACTTTGGGTTTGATCACCTGATCTAGGTAATGAATCATAAATACGGTAAAGAAAATATCGATGATCAATGCTGGAACAAATAAATAGTAAGGTGAAATGAAGTAGTGCTGCAAAGCAAAGAACGAGAGTTCCAGAAAATAGCCTGCAAAACTAAAATTAATCAGTAAAAAAACAAAGATCAGGTATTTAGAAAATTTCACGTCGAGTAGAGGTGAATTCAGTAACCAATCTGGGGTGAGCTTTTGAACCAATTGACTCGGTCGTAAGCCAATAACAATCCCGATGGTTTCTGCAATGCTGAGCACAATTAAAGCCACGACACTCATATGAAATGGCATCAGATAGTAATTGAGGAAAAACTCAGTCATCGCAGAATTCATGATCTAGGGCTTAATCAATATAGATACCACCGTCTGAGTGGACTTCCAAATTTACTTTCTCAAGGAATTCACCTAGACATGGGCCTGAAATACATTCACCTGTTTCGACTGAAAATAGTGCGCCATGGGTAGAACATTGAATATATTCTTTATCTTGGTCCAAGAACTGATTTTCTAAATACTCAAGTTCAGTTTGCAAGTGTGGGCAAACATTTTGATAGGCATAGAAGCTGCCATCTTTTTGAGTAATAAAAATCGTGGTCCCTTTCATGGTGTCGTATGCACGAGACTCACGTTCAGGGACTTCTTCAGTCATGCAAATCTTTTCCATGTTATGCACATTCCTGTTGAGCTTTTTGGAATTGTTCAAAGAGTTTAGCGTAATTTTCTACGCTTAAACGTGGTCCATATTGAGCAACCACTTCACTTGAGATCAAAATAGCAAGTTGTGCTGCAGCTTCCAAGCTTAAACCAGCATTGATTGCATATAAAAATGCACCAGAGAATGCATCGCCAGCACCATTGGTATCTACGGCTTCAACTGTACGACCATTGACATGGAAATGGTGTACTTGATCAACAATCACAGCACCTTTAGCGCCTTGTGTAATCACAATATGTTGATTTTTTAATTTTAGGCTTTCAATTGCCGCATCAAGATTGTCTGTTTCGGTAAACATGAGCGCTTCTTGCTCATTACAGAATAACAGATCTACACCATCATCTAAGAGTTCGACCAAACCTTGACGTGCATATTGCACCATTGCAGGATCGGAGAGTGATAATGCAATTTTAACGCCGTGTGCTTTAGCCAGTTCACGTGCCTGCTTAACTGCAACACGTGCGGTATCGCTGGTTGATAAGTAACCTTCGATATACAGCCATTTTGCGGTTTTAAGTGGTTCAAAGTCGATTTGTTCGTCGGATAATTCAGCGGTAATCCCAAGATAGGTTTGCATGGTACGTTCTGAATCTGGGCTGATCAGAACCATACACGTACCTGTAACACCTTCACTGATTGATTGTGTTGTGGTTGTAATGCCAGCTTCGTTTAAGCCATCGAGATAAATGCGACCGAGTTCATCATTACCCACACGACAGCCATAAAATGCAGTACCACCTAAGGCACTAAATGCAACGGTTGTATTCGCTGCTGAACCACCACTCGCTTGGCCCTTGTAGCTTTGAGTATCTTGTAATTTTTGATATAAATTTGCCTGTGTTTCACCATCGCCTAAATGCATTGTGCCTTTTGGCAATCCCTGTTGCGTTAGAAACTCATTTGAAACCTTAAATTCTTGGTCAATGAGTGCATTACCAATTGCAAAAAGATCAACAGTTGCCATGTTTGTCATCACAGTAAAAATCAAAAAGCAAAGTTTACACGAATGCTACGGATTACAGTAGTTTGTTGAAGAAAATTCAGCAAAGTATAGGCTCACAGTGAATGAAGGAAAGAAGATGAGGCCAGACCACTTTAGAATTGAAAGAAGTCTGGAATTGCCTGCACAAATAGATGTTTTGATCCAATATTCAGAATGTGAGGGCTTCCGCTTCTTAAATAGATAAAAACAAGATTTTCAATCAGGTACCAATTGTTTTGATCGGATCGGAGAAGCACTTTTTGTTGTGTATGATCAACATGATACTTTGATTGCCATAGGTGGAGTGAATCAAGATCCTTTTGCCGAATCGAAGAGAGTTGGGCGTTTACGTCGTTTCTATATCCATCCAGATTATCGTGATAAAAAAATAGGTACTTATTTATTGATGCATATTGAACAATACGCAAAGACTTATTTTGAGCGGCTTGATTTATTTACTGATACAGCACAAGCGGCTCACTTCTATCAAAGTCGGGGATATCAATCTATCGTGTCAGCACATCACAATTTTTACAAGATTTTATGAAACGCTGTTTTGGATTAGGCGCTGCATTTTTCTACAAAAACATAGTAATTTACATGGATATCGATACGTATTCTTCGGTAGACTCTCTATAATCAATTGTAATGAATTTAATAGAGATAAATTGGAGATCACATGACTGTAGATGTTACTGAAAGCATTACTCAAACCACACATCCCGCGTTTCAGCTATTACGTCAACACCATGTAGAAGCACTCGATATTCAAGTTTCAGAATATAAGCACAAAGTGACTGGTGCAGTTCACTACCATTTAGCCACAACGCATGACGAAAATGTGTTCTTGGTGGCATTTAGAACGCAGCCGATGGATTCCAAAGGTGCTGCACATATTTTAGAGCATACGGCACTCTGTGGTTCTGAAAAGTTCCCTGTACGTGATCCGTTCTTTTTGATGATCCGCCGTTCATTGAACACATTTATGAATGCATTCACAGCAGCGGATTGGACAGCGTATCCTTTTGCAACACAGAACAAAAAAGACTTTCAAAACTTATTGTCTGTGTATTTAGATGCGGCTTTTGCCGCGAATTTAAATCCTTTGGATTTTGCGCAAGAAGGTATTCGTATTGAGCTGGAAAATGATCAAGCCGTTTATAAAGGTGTGGTATTTAATGAAATGAAAGGAGCGATGAGCTCTCCTTCAGATCAGCTATATCATCAGCTTGCACATCATTTATTCCCAGAAACGACCTATCACTACAACTCTGGTGGCGATCCTAAAGATATTCCAGACCTAAGCTATGAGCAGTTGGTGGATTTCTATAAAATTCACTATCACCCAAGTAATGCCGTGTTCATGACCTTTGGCAATCAAAGTGCGTATGACCTGCAAGAGCAATTTGAGAAATTAGCTCTACATAAGTTTTCTCAAGGGACAACTTTATATTCAAAACCTGAGAAGCGTTTAACTGCACCTGTAGAAGTGACTGAAAGCTATGCGGTTGACAGTGAGGATCTGAAAGACAAGACTTACCATGTCATGTCGTGGTTGTTACCTGAAACCAGTGATACTAAATTACGTCTAGGTATGCGTTTGGTTGAGGGAATTCTATTAGAAAATTCTGCTTCACCTTTACGCCATTACTTAGAAACTTGTGGTTATGCACAATCAACAGGTCCTTTAATGGGAGTTGATGACAGCAACTTTGAAATGACCTTCTATTGTGGAGTTCAAGGCTCTAATGCTGAACATGCAGAAACATTTAAAAATGGCATTCTCGATATTCTGAAAGAGGTTGCTTCTAAGCCAGTAGATACTGATTTTGTCGATGCAATTCTTCATCAAATTGAATTACATCAACGTGAAATCAATGGTGATGGAACACCGTATGGTCTCAGTCTGATTCTGAATGGACTAGGTAGCGCGATTCATCATAGCGATCCAGTTCATGTCTGGGATGTGGACTCTGCGATTGAACAAGTGAAAGAAGAGTTAAAAGACCCAATGTGGTTATCAAACTTAATTCAAACTCACTTGTTGGATAATCCACACCGTGTACAAATGACTTTAGTACCTGACGCAACGAAATCAGTGAAAGAACAACAGGCTGAACAAGCACGTTTGGCTGAGATTACAGCTCATCTCACGGATGCGCAGAAAGTTGAAATCCAAGAAAAAACGGCTGCATTAAAGCAACGCCAAGACACACCAGATGATCTTGAATTGTTACCAAAAGTTGGTTTGGAAGATGTGCCTGCTGAATTGCAAATTGTGCAAGGTCAACTACGTGAAATTATTTGCAATGGCTTAGACACGCCGTTGAATTTATATCATGCAGGAACCAATGGTATTTACTATCAACAAGTGTTGATTCAGATTCCTGATGAGATCGTGCAATCTCCATACTTCAATTTACTCTCAATTCTAATGGGAGAAGTTGGTGCGGGTGAGTACGATTATTTGGAATTCCAGCAAATCCAAACCGCAGTAAGTGGTGGTTTAGGTATGGGAGCATCATTGCGCAGCAAGGTCGATGACAAAGACCGTATTAGTGCATGGCTCACGCTGACGACAAAATCACTGACGCAAAAACTAGATGCAATTCAATTATTAAAATTGGCATTTGAGCAACTTCGTTTTGATGAGAAAGACCGTATCATCGAGTTATTGCAGCAACGTAAAACTCGCTGGCAATCACGTTTGTCTGGCTCTGGTCATAGTTATGCCATGCAAGCTGCCTCACGTCAAATGAGCGCACTTGCTCGCCGTGATTATCACAATACGGGTTTAGGCGCATTAAACTGGCTCAGTGACTTGGTTGCGAAAATTGATCAAGATGATAGCGCTTATCAAGCATTGATTACTGAATTACAGTCGATTCATCGTAAGTTGCTGCAAGCACCTAAACAATTCTTGTTGGTATGTGAAGAACATCAATCTGATCGTTTAGTTGAAGAAGTTCAAAACGTTTGGGATAAGCTAGTTGTTGATAAAACACCTGTCACTTTAACGCAAGTAGAACAGGTCAATACTTCAGATGATGAAGCATGGTTAATTCAAGCGAATGTTCAGTTCTGTTCATCTGCTTATCAAGCAGTTGATGTCGCACACCCTGATGCAGCACCTTTGATGGTATTGGCAGCTTATTTACGTAATGGTTTCTTGCATAGTGCCATTCGCGAAAAAGGCGGTGCATATGGTGGTGGTGCAAGTTATGATGGCAATGCGTGCTCATTCCGTTTCTATAGCTATCGTGATCCACGTCTAGCGGAAACGTTTAATGATTTTGAAGCCAGTGTGCAATGGTTACTGAATACCGAACAACAACCACATCAACTCGAGGAAGCAATTCTAGGTTTGGTGGCTGGTATGGATAAGCCAGGCTCACCAGCTGGGGAAGCAATTACCGCATGTTATGCCTTATTGCATGCACGTACGCCAAAATTCCGTAAAATCTTACGTGAGCGTTTACTTAACGTGAACTTAGAGGATTTACAGCGTGTTGCGAAGCAATATCTATTGGCTCAAAAACCAGTGAAAGCGGTGGTTGCGCCATTTGCGAAACGTGAAGAATTGCAGAAACTTGGATTTAATATCCAGCAAGTTAATTAATAAAATAAAAATCGGAGAAATCTATGGCGTTCAAATCTTTTGAACGTAGTCATTTGGAGCTGAGTATCCTTGCGATACTTGGCTCTTTAGCGACATCGTTGTCACATGCTGAAGCGACAGCACCGGCAAGTCCTGCAACCGTTGATGCCTGTGTGGCCTTGGCCGCAAATGCTGAGCGTCTGGCTTGTTATGACAGCCTTTTTAAAGCGCCGACCATTATTCCAACACAAGTTCAGACCGATGCCGCACCTATGGTTGCAGCGGCTATGCCTGTGGCTGAATCGAGTGAACCAGCCAAACCAGAGTCGTTGAAAGATAAGGTGGTTCAAAAGGTCAGTGACTTGCATATATTAGGCGCTGCACCAAAATTTGATCCAAATGTTTCATTACTCGATCGCCGTTGGGAATTGTCAGAAGAAAGTAAATTGGGGGTATGGAATATTCGTGCTTATCAACCGGTTTATCTGTTACCAGTGTTCTGGACCAGTGATAAAAATGAATTTCCAAGCAGTCCGAACCCTGAAAATACCGTCAAAAATAAGCAAGAGTTGACCTCGAGCGAAGCAAAGTTCCAGCTTTCGTTTAAGACCAAAGCTTGGGAAAACATCTTTGGTAATAATGGTGATCTCTGGTTGGGTTATACGCAATCTTCACGTTGGCAAGTTTATAACTCAGAGGAATCAAGACCATTCCGTGAGACCAATTATGAGCCTGAAGCGAGTTTGATGTTTAGAACCAATTATGAAATTTTAGGTCTAAATGCACGTTTGCTTGGGGTGACTTTAAACCACCAATCCAATGGTCGTTCAGATCCGTTATCGCGTAGTTGGAACCGTGTGATTTTTAATCTTGGTTTTGAAAAAGACAACTTCGCACTGATGCTGCGTCCTTGGTACCGTGTTGAAGAAGATGCCAAAGATGATAATAACCCTGATATTAAGGATTATATCGGTCGTGGTGATTTAACCGCATTTTACCGTAAGGGCAATAATGATTTTTCTTTGATGTTACGCCATTCATTAAAAGGTGGTGATCGTTCACATGGTGCGGTTCAGTTTGACTGGGCTTTCCCAATTAAAGATAAATTACGCGGTCATTTTCAAATATTTGATGGCTATGGCGAGAGCTTGATTGATTATAACCACCGAGCGACCTATGTCGGCTTGGGTGTATCTTTAATGAACTGGTACTAAATGAGTTTAAATATTCCAGAGTCCTTATTACAGCTTGAAGCAAATTGTGGTGTCTTTGCACTCTGGTTAATCGTGAAGCAATATCATACGCATATTGATATTGCTGATCTGATTCGCTTGTCTGGTCATGACCGAGAAGATGGAACATTTACCATTGCTTTGGCTGTGGCACTGAAAAAATTAGGGTTTGACGTGTCATTCTATACAGCACCTGACCCTAATATTGATGAAAGGGAAAAGCAAAGTTATCTTGATGCGCAGCGTCTTCAGATTCCCATTCAGGCGGCTTTAACTTATTCAGAGATTCAGCGAGCTTTTGAACAAGGCCATTTCGTGATTGTGTTTTATGACACATTACAAGGTATGGGGAACCAATCCTTAATTTATTCAATCGATGAACACGACATTAGTTTTTGTGATCATTTTGACGTGATGTCTAAAACAGTGTTTGAACAACAACGTCAAAGTGATGAAATTTGTCGACAAGTGATTGTGATTGAACAGCCTTTGGATCATCATCCAATCTGAATATTGGCATTGGCATGTTTTAAGCGGCTCTTCTTCGGCGTCGCGATTAAATAAGCCAGTGTTAACGGCCCTAATCGTCCCGTAAACATCAGCAAACTCAGCACAAACAAACTTCCATCATGCAACTGACCTGTTGCACCTCGTGACAGTCCTACAGTACATGCCGCAGAGACCACTTCAAACATCAGATCGAGCACATCTAATTTTGGCTCAAGCAGGAAAACAATAAAGCACCCCACAAAAACGAGCATGCCTGTAATGGCAGTCACTGCAAGTGCTTTATAAGTCGTTTCTTGTGAAACTGAATGGTTAAAAATCCGAATTTCTTCATTACGGCGTAGAAAGGAAATCACACAGAGCAATAAAATTACAAAAGTACCGACTTTAATACCGCCTGCGGTACTGAGAGAACCACCACCAATAAACATCAATAACATGGTCAATAGAGCCGTACTATGTTCCATTGAACCTGTATCAATGGTGTTAAACCCTGACGAACGTGGCACAGTTGCTTGAAACCATGCATTCATGGCTTGCTCACTTAAACTCATCGAACCTAGGGTAAGCGGATTATTTGACTCTAATAACCAAATTAAGATAAATGCAACAAGATTTAAAATTGCAATCGTACTGAGGATCAATTTGCTGTTCGGGGTCAACTTGCTCCAGCGTTTATTTTGTTTAACATCAATCAGAACCAAGAAGCCAATCCCGCCTAAGGTATATAACATACTGATGGTGAGACAAATCAGATAGTGGCTTTGAAAGTTAATCAGACTGTTATCAAACAGGGAAAAACCTGCATTATTAAAAGCTGAAACACTATAAAAAACAGCATAATAAAGGCCGCGATCAAAACCATACATTGGAGCAAAGGAGGCTGTCAGAATAATGACGCCAATCAACTCAAAGAACAGGGTATACAGCACGACGCCTTTGGCAACAAAGGTGACTTTAGAAAGGCTGGTTTGACCTAAACTGTCTTGCGCCATCATTTGTTGTTTTAGCCCCAGTTTTGGAGCAAGACTTAAGGCTGCCAATATAGCGAAGGTCATAAAACCTAAACCACCCGATTGAATCAACAAAAGGATAATAAACTGCCCAAGATGATTGAATGAATCATTTAGGTTTACGACTGATAAACCTGTAATGGTCACAGCCGAAGTTGCTGTAAACAAGGCATCCATCCAACTGACATTGCCTTTATTTGCAATCGGCATTTTTAGTAATATCGTGCCAATAATAATAAAACTAAGAAACCCAATCGCGAGTAAAGACGGTGGGCTGAGGTTGAAAATTTTCTGGGAGTTTATTTTGAATGCCATATTATGCGAAACATCCTGAAAGTTTTCGGAGATGACTGAGTAAACCTTCTAGAATGAGGACATCACCTGTTTTTAAAGTGAAGTTGCCGTCTGTTTCATAGAGAATTTCTTGATCTCGTTTTAATAATAAAAGTTTGATATGTGGTTCTTGTTTTAAAATGCCAGATAAATTTACGTTGTTGAGCTTTTCATGCACAGGAACTTTGACAATGTAATGATCGTGATCAAGCGCCATATAACGGCTTACCATTGGGTAATTTAATGCCTGAGCAACCCGAACACCCATATCTTCTTCAGGATGGATAATCTTACTGACATTTAAATGAGAAAGAATGGTGTGATGTGCTTTGGTTTTAGCCTTGACCAGAATTTTCTCAACACCAAGATTCTTGAGATTTAAAACACAGAGAATACTGGCTTCAATATCTTCACCAATGGCAACAACGACAGCATCGCAATTTTGGATATTGAGTTCTTCTAAAACATGTTCGTCGGTGGCATCGGCAATCACGGCATGGGTAATACGATCAGCAAGACTTTCAACATTGCGTTTAATGGTATCAATGCCAATGACATCATGATTCAGTTTAGTCAGCTCTAATGCAACAGTTGCCCCGAAACTACCTAAACCAATGACTGCAAACTGTGCCATAACTGTCCTTAACTAAATGATAAAAATGTCTTTTTATTCATTTTAAGATGGAATAACTTTCCATTTGTAATGATTTTGTTTGCGCTACACATTTATAAGCAAAACATCGAATAAAAATAAAGCCGACATAATGTCGGCTTTATAGTATTAGAAAGCTTATTTAAGAAAACGACGATAGCCCGTATTATCTGTGATTTCGGCATAAGGATAAGTGATTTTCTCTAAAGTTTCGACTAACCCATCTGGATTTTGCTTCGCATCGGTTGCTTGTAGGCCAACCAGTACACGACCCTCCGCAGCGCCATGGTTACGGTAATGGAATAAGGTAATGTTGTGGGTTGGGCCTAAACGTTCTAAGAAGGTTAACAGAGCGCCTGGACGTTCTGGAAACTCAACACGGAATAAACGCTCATGTTCGATATTGGCATGACCACCAATCAAATAACGAATATGCAGTTTCGCAACCTCATCATCAGACAGGTCATCCACTTCATATTGTTGTTTCAACATCTCATGAATTTCATGACGCTCGGTTTCACCACCTTTGAGGCTGATTCCGACAAAGACTTGAGCGAGATTACTATCACTGGCACGGTAGTTAAACTCAGTGATGTTACGACCTTGTAGAGCACGGCAAAAATGCAGAAATGCACCTTTTTGCTCAGGAATTGTTACCGCGTAGATCGCTTCACGACGTTCACCCAACTCAGTGCGTTCTGCAATATAGCGTAAACGGTCAAAGTTCATGTTAGCACCACAAACAATTGAGACCATATTTTTGCCAGTCAGTTGGTGCTCTGCGACATATTTTTTGATCCCAGCCAAGGCCATTGCGCCAGAAGGTTCAACAATACTACGATTCTCGTCATAAGTGTCTTTGATTGCAGCACAAATTTCATCTGTATCTACAGTGACTATATCTGGTTCTACGATTGGACCTGAATTATCTGATTTACGAAGACGAATAATGTCGAAAGGTAACTCACCGATTTGTGCAACAGCCGTACCATCAGCAAATAGACCAACATGAGGTAAGATCACACGTTCATTGGTTTCAAGTGCAGCTTTTAAGCACGCGGATTCTTCGTATTCAACACCAATGATTCTGACATGTGGTGCAACTTCACCTAGGTACGCTGCAACCCCAGCGATTAAACCACCACCACCGACAGCAACAAAAACGTATTCTACATCACGCCATTGACGCAATAACTCATTGGCAATAGTTCCTTGGCCTGCAATCACCAGTTCATCATCGTAAGGCGGAATAAAAACCAAGCCTTCATCTTCAGCACGCTGTTTGGCATATTTATTGGCAACATCAAAACTGTCGCCATGTAACACAACTTGGCCACCTAAACGCTTAACTGCCTGAACCTTAATGTCAGGTGTAGTGCTTGGCATGACAATAATGGCATGAATGCCTAATTTTTTTCCTGATAGAGCGACGCCCTGAGCATGATTACCTGCAGATGCACAAATAACACCACGATCAAGCTGATCTTTTGGTAATTGGCTAATTCGGTTGTAAGCACCGCGTAGCTTGAAAGAGAATACAGGCTGTAAATCTTCACGTTTAAATCGAATGTTATTATTAATTTTCTGACTAATTCGTGGAGCTGCTTCAAGCGGTGTTTCAATCGCAACATCATAAACCGTTGCTTGTAAAATTTGTCGTACCACACGAGACAGCATGTTCATCTTCCCTATAACAGTTTAAAATAGGCAATCATTGTAGCAAACCCCTGTGCATTTGCGCTGTTTTCTTAAAGCAAATGTCAAAATAGTTGAGTGAAGTCATGAGTCTATATGCAACCCAAGATGAAAAAAAACAAGCTGCGGCCAAAGCAGCTTTGAAACATTTGCCTAAAGGCGGCATTTTGGGCGTAGGAACAGGAAGTACCGTTAATTTTTTAATTGATTTATTGCCTGAATTGCAATTAGAAGCGGCAGTGGCAAGTTCAACTGCGACAGCTGAACGCCTAAAAAAACTAGGTATTGAAGTGGTCGATATGAATTCTGTCGGTGGTTTAGATGCTTATGTGGATGGTGCTGATGAAATTGACCGTCATATGCATATGATCAAAGGTGGTGGTGCAGCATTAACCCGTGAAAAAATTGTGGCATCAATTGCAAAGAAATTTGTATGTATCGTAGATGACTCAAAATGGGTAGAGCAATTAGGACGTGATTTCCCACTTCCTATTGAAGTGATTCCAATGGCACGTTCTGCAGTGGCTCGTAAAATTGTTGCGCTAGGTGGTGATCCTGTTTATCGCGAAGGTGTTGTAACCGATAATGGGAACGTGATTTTAGATGTATTTAATCTGAATATTCTAAATGCGATTGAGTTGGAAAAGACCATTAATGATATTCCAGGTGTTGTGACCAATGGTATCTTTGCATTAAATGCAGCAACCATTGCTGTTGTTGCAACTGACAGTGGTATCGAAGAGCGTACAGCACAATAATGCCATCAGTTTCACTAGAAACGCTGTTACCTGAAATTAAAGTTGTTCGACATGCAAGGGCAAGAAATTTGCGCTTGCGTGTTGAGCCAACAGGTATTCGCCTCACAGTTCCTTTGTTTTGTAGCAAACGACAGATTCAGCAGTTTCTGCATCAGTCTGAACAATGGTTGATCGAGACTTGGGCTAAACAACAACAGCAATTTAATCAAACGACGGCATTTCCTGAATCGTTGACATTGTTTCACCATGTCCAACCTTTTAGGATTATTCAACAACAGCAACGACATATTTTTAAGTTTGATTTCGAGCGACAACAATTACTGATTCGGCATGAACAGTCCGAGCAGGCTTTACAAGCTGCTGTCATGGCTTATGCAAAACAGTTTTTACCTGAATATTTAGCTCAAGTAAGCCAGCAAATCAGTTTGTCTTACCAACAATGTAGTATCCGTAAGCCAAAGACGCGTTGGGGTAGTTGTAGTTCTAAACATGACATCATGTTACATGCTGCATTGGTGCTGATGCCAGAATATATTGTACGATCAGTCTGTGTACATGAGTTAGTACATACCAAACATTTTGATCATAGTGCTGCGTTTTGGAATGAAGTGAAAAAGCATGATACCAATTACCTTGAGCATCGAAAGCAATTGAAACAGACGCAATTGCCGAGTTGGTACTATAAAAAATAATAGAATATACGTTTTGTCTTAACCATTAAAAAAGCGATTGTTCTGAATAGTTAAACCTTTCCGAATACGTATAGCCTGTTTTAGGCTAGGTACATCATTTTGCCATTGTTTGAGTACCAAAATAATGGCAATGATTTCAGCACGTGTCAGAAGACCTAGCCAGAAAACAATCCAAAATAAAATTTGACTTTGGCCTGTAAGTGTCACTTGTACCAATAAGGCAAAGAGAAATAAGGTCCAAATTTTTGCACCAAGACTATGGGTGGCCACTTCTTTACGGAACTTAATAAAGCTAACCATATAAATCGCCACTTCAAATAAAATTAGAACCAGAATCGGCCAAATGTATTGTTTAAAAAAAACAGATTGTTGTAAGTAAATTGATGCGATTGCACAAATAAAGAAGATTTGATCAATATTGGAGTCTAAGCGACGTAGTTTTTCATCTGACACGCCTAAATGTCTTGCAATGATGCCATCAAAGATATCACTCATTAGTCCGAGTGTTAAAAATACGACTGTATAAAGAGGATAAAAGCTAGGCCGTAATAGTGTTACTACGACAATTAGAAAGCCGAGCAGCAATCTGGAATAAACAAGAAGTGTAGGGATTTGATACTTAAGAGGCATTAAATATAAGATCGATGAGTTTATTAAAGCAGTATATCAGCCGAAGAAGAAAGCTAAGATTGAAATAACAGATTTAAAATAAAACAACAGCTTAGTTAAAGCTGTTGTTTTATTGGAATCGGCAAAATTATTTTGGATTTGGACATTAACGCTTTGGCTAAACATCAATGTTTTAATTTAGCTTGAACTATGAGAAATTGCACTGTAATTGAGTGGTCTGTAGCTGATCTGGCGCTTTACGATTGTCTAAACCAGCACTAGCACTTAACACTTGATTTTTCTTTACTTTTACTTGAATAAAGCTATATTGCAGTGTGCTATTATTTGGTTCAGTTGAGCTGCTGTTTAATAAGTATTCAGCATTGGCTTTATCTACCTGTAATAAATTATCAGTGCTATCGCCATCCAATTTTGAGCTAAAAGTTTGACCATCTTTAACGAGTTCTAACCAGCCATCACCACGAATATTGAGTTGGCAATTACCAGTTGAATCTTTGTAGTTACCGATTAAATATTCAATGGAAGGTAAGCTTGCATTCACAATGTTGATACCCGTAATACCTTGTTTGCATGGGTATAGAGAACCATTACAACTCTCTGTTGTATCGGAAAAACCAACTGCACGTCGATAATCACCAGCACCAATGATACGGAAAATCGTATTAGAGTTAATGACAGGATTTTCTCCAGCATATGCTTTTTGCTTTAATAAAGCATAGCCTTGTGGATTTATAGATGCTTGCTGGTAATGGTCAGCAAGTTGGAGTGTAGCCTGTTTGAGTGATGCGGCAAATGCGTCCTTAGCATTTTTTTGATTCGTAGTAATATCTACTAATGTATTTTTAGCGGGGTCAATATTATCAGGAGTTGTCTTTACTAAAGATGTTAGAGTACTTTGATCACCACGAATTTTTTTTGTATCGAGATAACCATCTCTTAAATCAACCGCTAAATTTTGAGTAAATTCAGCAAAACTATTATTTGGGTAAGTGTTTGACCATTGTTGTAGAAGACCAAAACTGAGATAGGTATTTGTATATAGGCTAGATTGTAACGAAATGCTTGGTGGAGAAAAGACACTAAATAAGCTATTTGGATTCAGATTGCTAATATCTAACTGATTGAAAGCATCCGTTAATGCAGTATTTACATCGCTTGTTGCAAGTTTTAATTGTAGAGCAGTAATATCGGTTGGGGTGCTATTTGTGTCTGTAGGTAATACCCCTGAACGTATTAGAGCACGTTGATAAATTGCTTCTGAACTTGGGTTAATGTAAATAGCTTGTGTGAGATTTGCTATATTTACTTCAACCAAACTACGTAAAATCATAGAGACTTTTTGATATTGGCCACTTTGAAAGTCGTAGATGAGTGAGTTGGGGGTAGTAGCGAGTTCAATACGATAGAGATGGTTTCTATTCAAAATTCGCGGTAGTGTAATATTTAGATCAGTTGTTGTGCTTACTGATTGTTCGAAGATCAAGGTATTGTCAAAATTATCATAAATTCTAACGACTATGTCACGCATTTCAACTGCTGCTTTGACATTGAAACTCTTCGGTTTTGGTTCTGATACAGTGGTTGTGGTTTCTACTTTCGCTTTACTTTCACCACTTCCACAACCAACTAATGCCGAACTAAGTAGAAGTGTACTCAGCCCTAAGCAAATATGATGATGTAATCTTTGTTTTGACATCAAAGAAGGCATTCCAGCTCTCCAAAAAAATTTTGCATCCATGAAATTTATTATTACCGCAATTTTTTTATTCTATTCGAATAGTGAAATGATTCAATAGTATTTCTTGACCAATGGTAGAATCAATCCAAATATAATGAGTTTATTTGTATTCTCTCATAAACTTTTGAGTGTTTAATCAAGATTGACAGTACTTTTATTTTGTTAAAAGTTAGGTACTTGAAGATTGTGTAAAATGGGTCAAACTGCCATACTATTTATCTAAATGAAAGCTTGAGGTGTCACGCGTGATTTCTGTTGGTATTGTTGGTGGAACTGGATACACTGGGGTTGAGCTATTACGTCTTTTATTAAGACATTCACAAGTTCAGGTTCGTATTCTCACTTCTCGTACAGAAGCAGGAAAGCGTGTTGCAGATATGTTCCCAAGTCTACGCGGGCATACAACACTCGAGTTTTCAGATCTGGATTTAGATCAATTAGCACAATGTGATGTTGTATTTTTTGCAACGCCACATGGTGTAGCGATGCAACATGCTGAAAAATTGATTGCTACAGGTACAAAAGTCATTGATCTTGCGGCTGATTTTCGCTTGCAGGATTTGGTTCAGTTTGAAAAATGGTATGGTATGCAACACAGTTGTCCTGCCATCTTAAAAGATTCTGTGTATGGTTTAACTGAGTTAAATCGTGAGAAGATCAAGCAAGCACAAGTGATTGGTAATCCTGGTTGTTATCCAACTACGGTACAATTAGGCTTAGCTCCATTACTTAAAAATCCAGACCAACTGATCCAAACACAAAGTATTATTGTGGATGCAAAGTCAGGGGTGTCTGGGGCGGGGCGTAAAGCAAGCCTAGGTATGATTTACAGTGAAAATGCTGATAATTTCAAAGCCTATGGTGTTGCTGGACATCGTCATCATCCCGAGATTGTTGAAGCGCTGGAAAATATTTCAGGACAAAAAGGGCAGTTTGATCAGCTTATTTTTGTGCCGCATCTTGTACCAATGATTCGTGGCATGTTGAGTACGATTTATGTTGACTTAACCGAACAAGGTCAGCAACTTGACTTACAAGCATTTTACGAAGATTTCTATAAAGATGAACGCTTTGTTGATGTCATGCTTACAAATAGTTCTCCAGAAACACGTAGTGTTCGCGGTGCGAACGAGCTTAGAATTGCACTCTACCGCCCACAAGCCAATAAATTGATTATCTTGGTTGCTCAAGACAACCTAGTCAAAGGCGCTGCAGGTCAGGCGATTCAAAATATGAACTTAATGTTTGGTTTTGATGAGGCTGCAGGCTTGGAAGGTATTGGTTTATTACCATAAAAAACGCTTTTTTACTTCACACACATTTAAATTTCGATTTTAATGTGTGCTTTGATGCAGATCATAACGATAGAGATGATGATGGAAAACGTTGAACCGACTACTTCACCAGACAGTTCCGTTGAAAAAAATAAATTCTTAAAAACGAATTTACCTTTGATTATTGGTGCTACTGTTCTTATCGGTAGCAGTTTTTTGCTTGGTTATACTGTCGGCCACCGTCAAGGTTTAACTGTGGTTGGTTATGATGCAGATGCTGAGCAATTGGTAGATGTGGTTCAGAAACAAAAGACTGCATTGGATTCGGTCAGCAAGAGTTTGAATGCTGCTGTTCAAGAGCGTGATATGGCTGTGGGTAATGCGGATGACTTATTCAAAGCAGTGAATCAAGCCAATGCGGATAAGACCCAATTTGAAGGGATGAATGCGATTTATCGTGATATTTTGAGACAACGTGGTGGTGTAAGCTTAACCATTCAAAATATGGCAATTAAATCTTTACCGGAAAATGCCTTTGAATATCAGATTGATCTTGTTCAAGTAAGCCCAAATAAACGCCGTGCTTCTGGTTCGGTTGAGTTGCGCTTAATTAAAGATACTGAAATCTTAGTTGTGCCTTTAGAAGATAAAAACTTCAATTTCGATGATTTTGAGCGCCTAACGGGGCGTTGGACAATGCCCAAAGGGTTTACGCCTCAATTCATTGAAGTGCGTTTAACAGGCGCTGGCACACCTGTAATTAAACGCTTTAGTTGGCAAAGAGGTAAACCGGTTGATGCAGGTTCTGCTTTCGTGTCGGAAATACCTCAAGCTGAAGCAAATGCTCAATAAATTTTAGATTAAGAACTCAATATGCGAAGATATAAACGTCAAATGAATTTAAGTGAAGTGAAAAATTCTTTTCATCAATCTGGGTTTGTCGATTGGCACTTGAATCCACGTTTAAGTGATTCGCAAGAGGATCATGAGGGTGAGGTGGTTGTACAAACAGCCCCTCCAGAATTAAAACGACCGCCGTTATATGCAGTTGTTTTAATGAACGATGATTACACGCCGATGGATTTTGTTATTGAAGTGCTACAAAGTTATTTTGGGTTGGACTTCGATCAGGCCAGTCAGGTGATGTTAACAGTTCATTATGAAGGTAAAGGCACTGCGGGTATTTATCCACGAGATATTGCTGAAACAAAAGCAAATCAGGTGAATAACTATGCCAGAGCTCAAGGTCATCCTTTGTTATGCCAAATCGAGCCTGAGCAGCGTTAATAAAAGCAACGCTTTTTAGCTGTGCAAGTCGAACAGCTATGCTGTGAGTGAAGGCGTTAATAAAAGCAACGCTTTTTAGCTGCGCAAGTCGAACAGCTATGCTGTGAGTGAAGGCGTTAAGAAAAGCAACGCTCTTGCGGAATATATTCCTCATGCGCAAGACGAGCAACTACGTTGCGAGTAACATCGTTAAGAAAAGTAACGCTCTTGCACACCATAGTATGGCTCATAAATTACGAGTGAAAGCGTAAGAAAAGCTGCGGAATATCAACTTTGGGAAATCATATATTGCGAGTGGGTCTTGAAAAAGTAAGGCTATCTTTCGATATGTGATTTAAGCGGTAAATTAAGGCATATCTTGTTTTGTGCTAAAAACATGAAACAATATACTGAATATCAATATATTAAACTTATGAATGATTTGTTAGGCTTTAAGCAAGATCATGCAGTATTATAATTTTTCATAGGTTTAATATTGTTTCATAAATGAATAACAAATTCGCTGTCTTTTTGAGCGATTAGATAAGTCTTATTCTCTTTGTAATTGAATTTTTACAACAATACTTTGTTTTGAATCTTGACCAAGATAGTCAACTAATGCTAACAGTAGATTATGAAGCAAAGAGACTTGTAGACGTATATCCAATCACGGTTACAGAAGCTCAGCGGATCAAGTCAATAATTCGCTTTTTCATAAAAAGATTTTCTTTTTTTGATAGAGCCCAAGATATAAGGGGGTTACATGCTCAGTCGTCAATTAGAAGTATCGTTACGTTTGGCTGTTAGCATGGCTCGTCAAAAGAGACATGAGTTTCTGACAGTTGAACATTTGTTGCTTGCCTTGCTCGATAACGACTCTGCCGTAAATGCATTAAAAGCATGTGGTGCGGACATCGTTACCTTGCGTAAAGAATTAGAGGAATATGTAGAGCAACATACCCCAAAACTTGGTGATAATAGTGAACAGGCCCCTCATCCAACTGAGAGCTTTGATCGAATTTTGCAACGTGCAATTTTCCATGTTCAATCGAGCGGTGGTGATCGTACGGTTGAAGGTGCAGATGTTTTAGTTGCGATGTATTCAGAACGAGATTCGTTCGCGGTTTATTTACTTAAACGTCATCAAATTAACCGTTTAACTTTGACTCAATACCTATCTCATGGCACACGCAAAGATGAGATTCAGGTTGAAGAAGAAGTGGAAGATATTGAAGGTGAAAGTGCGGCTTCAGCAAATGCTGGACCACTTGAACAATATACGTTGAACTTAAATATCGAAGCACAAAAGGGTAAAACCGATCCTTTAATTGGTCGTGAAAAAGAAATTGAGCGTGCAGCACAAATTTTATGTCGTCGCCGTAAAAATAATCCGTTGCTCGTCGGTGATCCGGGTGTAGGTAAAACCTCGATTGCGGAAGGCTTGGCTTGGTTGATTGTCAATGGCAAGGCACCGAAACCACTTGCCAATGCTGAAGTTTATAGCTTAGACATCGGTGCATTGGTTGCAGGGACTAAATATCGTGGTGACTTTGAGAAGCGCTTAAAACAATTGTTGAATGCGTTGAAAAAGAATCCAAATGCAATTTTATTCATTGATGAGATTCATATGATCATTGGTGCAGGCTCAAGCATGGGCAGTACCATGGATGCATCGAATTTAATCAAACCTGCTTTGGCAAATGGCAGCCTACGTTGCATTGGTTCAACAACTTTCCAAGAATATCGTCAAGTATTCGAGAAAGACCATGCTTTATCGCGTCGCTTCCAGAAAATTGACGTGAATGAACCAAGCATCAATGAAACAATTGAAATTTTACGTGGCTTGAAAAACAAGTTCGAAGATTTCCATCATGTTGAATATGATGATAAAGCATTAGTTGCTGCTGTTGAGTTGTCAGCTAAATTTATCAATGATCGTTTCTTGCCAGATAAAGCGATTGATGTGATTGATGAGGCTGGCGCGCAACGCCGCTTGAAAGCAGAAGTGGATGGTACAACGATCTCAGTTGAGAATATCGAAGATATCGTTTCCAAGATTGCCCGTATTCCACCGAAAACTGTGTCTAAAGATGACAAGTCTGTACTTGAGAATCTGGAACGTGATCTTAAACGTGTGGTATTTGGTCAGGATGAGGCGATTACAGCGCTTGCATCAGCGATCAAATTATCTCGCGCAGGCTTAAAAGCACCAGATAAACCAGTGGGTAGTTTTGTCTTTGCTGGTCCAACAGGTGTAGGTAAAACCGAGGTCACTAAACAACTGGCTAAATTGCTCGGTGTAGAGTTGGTTCGTTTCGATATGTCTGAGTATATGGAGCGTCATGCGGTTTCTCGTTTGATTGGTGCACCTCCAGGCTATGTTGGCTATGATCAAGGTGGTTTGCTAACCGATGCGATCCATAAAAATCCACATTGTGTACTGCTGTTGGATGAGATTGAAAAAGCCCATCCAGATGTATTCAACTTGTTATTGCAAGTCATGGATCATGGTGCTTTGACTGACAACAATGGTCGTAAATCTGACTTCAGAAATGTGATTATTGTGCTTACTACAAATATCGGTGCGGAAAGTATTGTTCGTGCAAGTATTGGTTTCACTGAGCAAGATCACAGCGCAGATAACCAAGATGCAATGAAACGCGCATTCTCACCTGAGTTCCGTAACCGTTTGGATGGTGTGATTCAATTTAAAGCACTTCCGACGACAATCATCGATTCAGTGGTAGACAAATTCTTAACCGAATTGCAAGCACAGCTCGACGAGAAACAAGTAGTTCTCGATGTTGATCAAAGTGCTCGTGACTGGTTATCTGCTAATGGTTATGACCGCCTCATGGGTGCTCGTCCGATGCAACGTCTGATTCAAGAACATTTGAAAAAGCCGCTTGCTGAGATGATTTTATTTGGTGAGCTTGCAGAGCATGGTGGCAATGTTGCAGTTTCTGTGAAAACAGAAAATGGCAAAGACGTCGGCTTAAAATTGGAAGTGTTTGAAGATCATATTAACCCGAGTGCTGAACCTGCTTAATGTTTGAATTGTCTTTCTCAATAACCCAAGTACTTAAAGTATTTGGGTTATTTTTCGTTACGGCGATTGCCGAAATTCTAGGTTGTTATTTTCCTTATCTTATTTTGAATCAAGGAAAATCACATTGGTTGTGGATTCCGACTGCATTAAGTTTAGCGGTCTTTGTTTGGTTACTGACATTGCATCCTGCAGCATCAGGTCGTATTTATGCGGCTTATGGTGGTATCTATATTTTTACTGCTTTATTGTGGCTGCGCTATGTTGATCAAGTGATGCTGACACGTTGGGATATTCTAGGTGGTCTTGTGGTTTTGTGTGGGGCTGGCTTAATCATTTTGCAGCCGCAAGGATTGGTGCGGTAAATTATTTATAGATTGAATTAGAATGGAAAAAAGCGAGATTTTCTTTGGTGAAATTAAAGTTGGTGATTTCATATTGAATGAAACTGATTTTCCAAATATTTTTGGGACTATTGAGTGTTCAGAAATCATTGACCCAGTGCTAAAGCAAAAGTTAATGAATTACATTGCTTTTTGGGTTGAAGTTGAAAAAATTGGAACGGATGATGATTTTGGTGATTGTTGGTTGACTTATATTGAACAGCATGAAATTGAGCATTTGAATTTAATTGACTCTGATCAATGGCGCTTGATTAAACCAGATGGAGTGATTTTTTCGATTACGGCACCTGTTTTTCATACAGAAAATCAAATTTCATTCAGATAGTTCTTGTCCAAATTTTTATTAGGGCTAAGAGCAATGCATAACCCTCAAGTGTGCTATACAAACTCAAGACAGAATGATATAGGCACAAAGAGGCTACATTTACGGCCTGTTATGAAAATCAGGCCGACAGAATACTGCTACGATTGATAATGATTTTTATTTTCATTGTTACAATCGAGTGTGTTCATGGAATCCTTAGTTTCCAACAGAAAATTATTTTCTCCCAGAATTTTAGTATCAGCGATTTCCTTGGTAATTGGTTCAGATGTGTGGGCAGCCGACATAGCCAATACATTGCCTACAATAACGGTTAAAGCGGAAAACAATCGTGATCGTTATACTGTTCAATCGAGCCGTAGTTCAGCCAAACTTGATTTAAATTTAAAAGATACTCCACAGAGCTTAACTGTGTTTACTCAACAACAAATAGAGGATCAAAATTTAACAGATATCAGCAGAGTTTTAGAGGAAACACCTGGGGTAAGTAAAAGTCAGCATGGACAAGAAGGCGCTGGATTTTCAGATTATTATGCTCGTGGTTTTAAGATTAATAATTTTATGCGAGATGGTATTCCAACCAGCGCGGCATCCTTTGGTGGAACTTATAACATTGGTATGGAAGACACGGCTATCTATGACCGTATCGAAATTCTAAAAGGTGCGTCAGGTTTGCTTGGTGGTTCTGGTAATCCGAGTGCAAGTATTAATTATGTACGTAAGCGCGCGGCCGAAGATACACAAGGTTCCATTAAAGTTCAAGCGGGTAGCTGGGAACGATATCGTAGTCAGTTTGATGTATCGGGTGGATTGAACGCAGATAAAACGCTTAAAGGGCGATTGATTGCGGCACATTCGTCAGGAGGTAATCAGCAAGATCGTTATCATAAAGATTCAACCTTACTCTATGGTACGGTAGATTATGATCTCAGTGATCAGACGACATTAACAACCGCACTAAGTTTGCAACAAAATAAAATCCATAATGCTGCACAACATGGTTTTCCATTTGTGAGTGGAGATGGTTTGAAGCAGACGACCTTTGGACCAAGAGATAATCCAGCAACTCACAACTCAAATCTTGCGGTAAATAATCTATATGCATTATTGGGTGTAGAGCATCAATTTAATTCAAATTGGAAAGGGGCGATTAACTATAGTTATTCCAAAACGGACAGCGATCAAATTAGAAACATAGCAGGCTATATTTTAAATTATCAAGATGAAAAGTGTATCGTGAATGGTACTGACTGGGAGGGTAACCCGATTATCTTAAAGCCTGGGGAAATGAGTGTTCATGGAAGTAAGTTTATCAATACACCAGAAGTTCATGCAATTGATAGCTTTGTTTCAGGGCAGTTTCAAGCACTTGGCCGCGAGCATGAGTTAAGTTTTGGGATCAACGGATACAAAGTAAATGCCAATGACCCTGCATATAAAGTTTGGCAGTTTTCATCTAGACCGATCCAAAACTACCATGGTGATGTGGGAGACTATATCAACTTGACGCCTATTGGGCGGACGATAACCGATGAATATCAGATTGGTGGATTTGCCTCGGCCAAACTACAGTTAGCAGATCCAGTAAAACTGATTTTAGGCTCACGTTTGAGTACTTGGGAACGCAAAAATACAGGTACTGAACAAAAACAAAGTAACATCTATACCCCTTATGTGGGTTTGATTTTAGATATGAACGATCAGATCTCTGCCTATGCAAGTTATACCTCTATTTTTAATCCATCTACTCGAAAAAATGTTACAGGCCAATTCTTAGACCCAGAAGAGGGAAATAGTGCAGAAATAGGCTTAAAAGCAGAATTCTTTAATCAACGCTTAAATACCAGCCTTGCTTACTTCGAAACCAAGCAAGATAATTTTGCTGTTCGGGATGGTGAAAAGTTTACGACCGATGGTGATTTTGCTTATATTGCAGTGAATGGCGCTAAGGTAAAGGGTGTGGAGTTATCGATTGCTGGTGAATTGAGTCCTGATTGGCATATTTCTGCTGGATATACTTACACAGATGCAAAAGATCGTGATGGAAAAACCTTAACAACAGCTACAGGAAGTTCACTTCCACGGCAGACTCTGAAATTGTTCACAAATTATCAATGGGATAAATTGACATTAGGGGCTGGGGTGAATTGGCAAAGTGAAATTTTTGATACACGTGCACGCGGCATAGCAACTCAGTTTAATCGACAAGATGACTATGTTCTATTGAACCTAATGGGAAGATATCAGATCAATCCAGATCTCAGTCTTGCGGTCAATGTTGATAATGTCGGAAATACCGTTTATAAAAGAACGGCAATCAATACTTGGGGGGAGCTACGTAACTTTATGGCGACCCTTAATTATAAATTTTGATTTAACTTTTTTGAATTGTAATGCAATTGTGTTGATTTAAATGATTGTTTTATTCAGGCATGAACATGGTTTTGTTATGCCTGAATTTGAAAATAAAAACCTATGTCAAGACATAGGATGTGGTCATCCCGCATGCTTCAACAAAAGTTTCATCATGTGATACCAGTATCACAGCACCGTTAAAAGAATGAATTGCTTGAGCCAGTAATTCACGAGATTCGATATCGAGATGATTTTCGGGTTCATCTAAAAATAACAATTCAACCGCTTGTAGCTTTAAAGCAAGTAAAGCCACTTTTAAGCGCTCACCACCACTTAGGGTAGAGATGGGCATCAGTGCTTTATCTCTCCTAATTTGAAGATTGCCTAATAAGGTTCGCC
Organism: Acinetobacter higginsii; assembly: GCF_000369525.1. Taxonomy (GTDB): domain Bacteria; phylum Pseudomonadota; class Gammaproteobacteria; order Pseudomonadales; family Moraxellaceae; genus Acinetobacter; species Acinetobacter higginsii. Next base: position 1,414,785 of record NZ_KB850072.1, on the reverse strand, counting down.
CTTGCTGTTCTGTTAGTTTGGAATCAATAAGCTGTAAATATTCAACTGCTGAAATAGTGTCATCAAGTAGTGAAAGTCTCTGGTCAAGATAAGTAGAAGTTACTTTGCAATAAACCTCACCTGTAAGTGGTGGAATTAAACCTTGAAGGGTTCTTAATAAGCTTGATTTTCCAGCTCCATTTGCACCACGTAAATGCAATTTTTCCCCGACCTTAACTGCAAGATCAATAGGGTTTGTCTTCGCATAAGCGAGTTGTAGCTGCTGGCATCGTAAGATTTCTCCTGACTTTCTGGCTGTATGTGCAAATTCGAAAGATTGTGATTTGAGATGTTCCAGTTGGATTTGCTTCTGTTGTAATTCATCTTTTGCATCTGCAAGCTGCTTACTTTGTTGTTTGCGTAGATGAGAAAGGGATTGCTCCGATTGTTCTTTCTTGGCATCCAATAAGATGGGTGCTTGGGATCCTGAGGCTCTTAACTTTTCACCAGTTTTTTGACGTTTTTGAGCTTTCATCTGACTTTGATGTTGCTGCTCTTTCAGTTGTTTTAATTCACGTTTTTCTTGCTGTACTGCGTGTGATAATGCTTCGACTTGTAATTGATGCTGCTGCTGATATAGCGCATAATTGCCACCATAATAATGTAGTCCGAGTTGATTTAAGGAAAAAATCCCCTGTACGTGAGACAGTAGTTGCCGATCGTGGCTAATGATGAGCCCGCCTGTAGGATGTTGAGACATTTGCTGGATTAACCATTCTCGTCCTCGAGTATCTAAGTGATTACTCGGTTCATCCAGTAATAGATAATGATCTTTGAGTAGAAATAAGCGACACAGTGCGAGTTTGGTTTTTTGGCCTTCACTCAAATATTGAATGGGGGTATCAAGATCTATTGGTAAATCCGCACTTTGCAAAAGCTGTTGCCATTCTGTTGGTAAATGCCACAGATGTTCGACTTGGTCATAATCGGCAAAAGCTGCAGTACCGTGCTGGATGCGTTTGAAGCATTGGTATAAATCCTCAATATGCAAGGCTTGAGCGATTGTATCTGATTGTACGCGCTGAAGCTGAGCCAGATATTGATGCGGACATTGCCATGAGATTTGGCCTGAATAGGGCAGTTTGAATTTTGTCTGTTCATGCAGAAGAGACATCAATAGCGATTTCCCTTGACCATTGCATCCAATCAATCCTGTGAATTGATGTAATGGAAGTTGAAAGCAAAGTGAGTCAAAGTGTATGAGCTGTGCGAGTTCAAGGGATAAGTTGGAAATAATACATGCCTGTTGAGTCATAAGAAGCCTCGTAAACAGGATATGCAAAATAGAGAGATCGAGATAAGTTTTAGAATAAAGCAGCGCTAAACGATAGCTAAGTCTATTTTGCACATCAAAAAGAAAAATGAACTTTGATGATGGAAATAGAACTTACTTCATTGGCGTGACCTCAAATTGGTTTATTTTTACACTATTCTATGGGGGAAGTGATGAAAGGTCAAATTTTAAGATTTTGAAGAGATGATTAAAAAAACATAAAAAGTGCTTGTCAAATGCTGAAATAGTGCGTAATTTAATAGTTAGACACCTTTTTTTAGATATTTGAAATAAATATGTTAAAGCATACTGTAAACACCAACGCATACTTTTACTTTTGGCAATATTGATCGTTGCCTGATGCGTTTCGGGCAGCAAAAGAGTTGCCCAACCAGTTAATACCTGATCGGCAACACCGATCAGGTTTTTTTATGCTTTAACAATCAGGATTTTAGGAGAAATACCATGTATACATTTAATTATTCATATTTTAGCAAGATTTCTTGGTTTTACTTTGCAAAAAAATCAACATCGCTTAGATCACACTTGCTCAAATAAATGATAGGACTGCGAAGAAGGCCAGTCCAAAGGAATTGAAAATGAATGCTTTAAATACTGCTTTGACACAACCACAAACACATACAAAAGAATCAATGCTTAGCTTGCCATCACAACTCAAAGCGCAGTATCCCTTGTCTGCCACTTTAGCGCAGCAAATTTCAAAACATCGTCAAACGATTCAGAATATTTTATCTGGACATGATCATCGCTTAATGGTGATTACCGGTCCTTGCTCGATTCATGATCCTATTGCAGTACTTGAATATGCTGATCGCCTACAACAATTACAAGAACAGGTTAAAGATCAGATTTTCCTTGTTATGCGTGCATATATCGAAAAACCACGTACAACCGTGGGTTGGAAAGGTTTCTTATATGATCCAAATTTAGATGGATCATCAGATTTACAACTCGGTTTAGAAAAATCTCGTCAGCTTTACTTGCAGCTAATCGAGAAAGGTTTGCCAATTGCAAGCGAAATTTTAAGCCCAATGGCGACAGGTTATTTTGATGACCTATTGGCTTGGGGCGCAATTGGTGCGCGTACCAGTGAGTCTCAAATTCATCGTGAAATTGCCAGCCATATGCCATACAGCATTGGCTTTAAAAACGGTACTGATGGTTCGATTCAAATTGCGTTGGATGCGATTCAATCAGCACTGCATGGTCATCAATTCTTGGGGATGACTCAGCAAGGTTTGCCTGCGATTTTACATAGTGAAGGTAATCCATTACCGCATTTAATTTTACGTGGTTCAAATCAGGGTACCAACTATGATTTGGCTTCGATTCAAGCGATGCATTTCAAGCACAAGCAATTACCTGCGTTAGTGATCGATTGTAGTCATGGTAATAGTGGTAAAGATCCATTATTACAGCCTCAGGTTTTACAGCAAATTATTACAGAGCGCGCTGAATCGAAAGTGCGTGGTGTGATGATTGAAAGTCATTTAGTGGATGGCAATCAAAAAATTTCCTGTGAGATGACCTATGGTCAGTCAGTTACCGATGGTTGCCTGGGTTGGGATAAAACAGCTCAAGCCCTATTGGATGTTGCTGAAAAAATGCGACATAAAAAATAAACCAGACATAAAAAAGCCAATCTCAATTGATTGGCTTTTTTCTTTGCGGTCGACTTAAGCTGCGTGGGTCGATTGAGCCGCAAGGAAGTGGCCAATCTCTTGGCTGAATTTTCTAGGTTCAGTAATCAGTGGTGTATGTCCAGAGCGTTCAAAATAAATCGCTGTAGCATTGCTTAAGCTTTCAGCAATCAATGTTTGTCCCGTTTCTGGATAAAGCGTAGATTCGCGACCAATAAAGAAGGTGGTTGGGCAATTCAGTTGACTGATGGCTTCACGATAGTCTTCATCATGGTTGAGATAATTTTCGACATACCACAGTAAATAGTCTAAACGCTGAATTGGCAGTAAGTATTTTTGCAGGAATGGGCGGTTTAGAGCGAGCTTGAGGATTTTAGGGCTATAATTATTGCTACCTTGCAGTTCAATAAAATCACCCCATAAGCTGACCAGCTTATAGCGGATATCATCGGGTAAGTCTTCTAGTTTCTGAGCATGTTTATAATCGAGTAATAGCGTTTGAATCTCAAGCAATAAACTTTTAAATTGAGGATGCTTTGGACCAAACAATCCGTATTGCCAAGAGTCATCAACTGCAATTTTAGGCGTTTGATCAATATGCAGATAGGCCTTAAGTTTCTCAGCTAAGCCACCATGCTTCATACCATGCATAGCTGTAGTTGCACCCATGGAATAACCCATCAGGATGAATTGATCGAGCTTTAATTGTTGGATTAGCGAGTCTACATCATTCCAATGACTTGAGATCGCATCGAGCTCTGGAATCGCACAATTCTTTGAGCCACCAAAACCACGCCAGTCGGGAATGATAAATTCATATTGTTTACGGTTGGCAAATAAGAAAGGGAGCCATTGCCAGCTTTGCATGCCCAGTCCGGATAAGACGAGCACAGGTTCGCCTTCGCCAACGCGTCGCACAAATAATTTTTCTTGATCGGGCATGCTATAGAACGGCATTATTTTTCTCCACTATTGTTGGCTTCTTCAAACTTTTTCAGTTGAGGAATCATTTGTTCCAACCATTTTATCCATTCATTTTCCTTAATGATACCAAGTTCCAGAATCATCTTATGGATAAACAAAACGCGATTGGTTGGTTGGTTATCTTTAAAATCTTTATCATGAATGGCTTGATAAAGGCTTAATTTTTCCTTATGTAACGACAAATGGCGTTCTAATTCAGGCAAAATATTATTGCCACCGAGTTGAGCTTCAGCTCTTAGCCTGACCATGAGGTCATCGCGCAATTGCGCGGGTTCACTTTGTTGTTCAATCCATGAAGCCAGTTGTATTCTTCCAAGTTGTTCAACTTGATAAGTTTTTTTACGGCTGTTGGCAGTTTGTTCTTCTAATGTCGAAATCCATCCTTTTTTCAGCATCCCGTTGAGTTCACGATAAATCTGCTGATGAGTCGCATTCCAAAAGAAGCCCATTGAACGGTCAAAGCGACGAGCCAAGTCAAAACCTGTACTTGGTTTTTCCAATAAGCTGGTCAGTAAAACATGGGCGAGTGACATGATGTTCCATAATAAAAAAATGACTCATCAGAATTATGCAATATGTTGCATAAAAATCAAATCTTGTTTATAACTTTATGCAACAAGTTGCATTAGCTAGCAGAGTGCGAGCCAAAGGAGAAACCATGTCAGCTTATCCACATTTATTAAAGCCGCTTGATTTAGGCTTTACCACCTTAAAAAACCGTGTCTTGATGGGGTCTATGCATGTTGGCTTAGAAGAAGCACCACAAGGTTATGAACGTATGGCTGCATTCTATGCAGAACGTGCCAAAGGTGATGTTGGATTAATCGTCACAGGTGGTATTGCTCCAAACGATGCAGGTCTTACCTTTGCCCATGCTTCTAAACTGGATAGCATTGCAGAAGCAGAAAAACATAAAGTGATCACCCAAGCGGTACATGATGCGGGTGGTAAAATTGCGATGCAGATTTTGCATACAGGGCGCTATTCTTATCAGCCTGAGATTGTTGCACCTTCTGCGATTCAGGCTCCGATTAATCCGATCAAACCAAAAGCATTAAGCTCTGCCGAAGTACAGCAAACCATTGATGACTTTGCCAACTGCGCCAAGCTGGCACAATATGCGGGCTATGATGGCGTTGAGATCATGGGCTCGGAAGGTTATCTGATTAATGAATTTATTGCTGCACGTACCAACCATCGTGATGATGAATGGGGGGGTAGCTATGAAAATCGTATCCGTTTCCCGATTGAAATCGTTAAGCGTACCCGTGATCTAGTCGGTGAAAACTTTATTATTATTTATCGCTTATCGATGCTGGATTTGGTTGAAGGGGGTTCAAGCTTAGAAGAAGTCATTCAACTGGCGAAAGCAATTGAAAAAGCTGGTGCTACCATTATCAATACAGGGATTGGTTGGCATGAAGCACGTATTCCAACCATTGCAACCAAAGTACCACGCGCTGCATTTACTTGGGTTACAGAGAAGTTAAAAGGTCAAGTTTCGGTTCCATTAATTACCTCGAACCGTATTAATACCCCTGAAATGGCAGAACATGTATTGGCCTCTGGTCATGCAGATATGGTGTCTATGGCGCGCCCAATGCTGGCCGATCCTGAGTTTGTATTAAAAGCCAGTGAAGGTCGTAGCGATGAAATCAATACTTGTATTGGTTGTAACCAAGCTTGTTTAGACCATATTTTTTCAATGAAAATTGCCACCTGTTTAGTCAATCCACGCGCTTGTTACGAAACTGAGCTGATCTTTAAAGAAGCCAATGCGGTTAAAAATATTGCGGTGATTGGTGCAGGTCCAGCAGGCTTGAGTTTTGCAGTATATGCAGCAAGTCGTGGGCATAAAGTCAAAGTCTTTGATGCGAGTAATCAAATCGGTGGTCAATTCAATATTGCCAAGACCATTCCAGGCAAAGAAGAATTCTATGAGACTTTACGTTACTTCAAGCGTCAAATTGAATTACAGCCAAATATTGAGCTAGTACTGAACCACACAGCGACTTATGAAGAACTTAGCAACGCAGACTATGATGATATCGTGGTTGCAACAGGGGTAACGCCGCGTCAGTTGCAATTTGAAGGCATTGATCATCCAAAAGTATTGAGCTACATCCAAGTGTTGAAAGAGCGTGTACCTGTAGGCAAGCGTGTTGCCATTATTGGTGCGGGTGGTATTGGCTTTGATACGGCAGAATATTTAACCCATGAAGGTGATAGTGGCAGCTTAAATCCTGAAAAATTCTATGCAGAATGGGGGATTGATACGGCTTATGAGCATGTAGGTGGCTTAAAACCAGCTGAGTTAGAAAAGTCTGAACGTGAGATTTACTTATTGCAACGTAAGAGCGCGTCAGTTGGTGCAGGTCTGGGTAAAACCACAGGCTGGATTCATCGCACAGGCTTAAAACATCGTGATGTAAAAATGATTGCTGGCGCAAGCTACGACAAGGTAGATGATCAAGGTTTGCATATTACCGTTGATGGTCAAAGTCGCGTACTTGAGGTTGATAACGTGGTGATTTGTGCAGGTCAAGAGTCGTATACCGCAATGTTTGATCAACTTAAAGCGGACGGTAAAAGTGTTCACTTGATTGGTGGCGCTAAAGAAGCAGGTGAGTTGGATGCTAAACGAGCAATTCGCCAAGGTGCTGAGTTAGCAGCAACATTGTAAACATGCTAGGGGGCATTTTCTATTGAGGGCGTGCTCCCAACTTATCCATTAAATCTCAAGGGAGAATAACAATGACATTGGAAACAACAAAACAAGCTTTAGAAAACTGGCATCAGATGATTAAAACAGGTGACCTATCCAACTTAAATGATTTGTTGGCAGACGATGTGGTGTTTCGTTCACCAGTTGCTTATAACCCTTATGAAGGAAAACACGTGGTTTTCTTTATTTTGACCAATGTGATTCAGGTGTTTGAAAACTTTACCTATCATCGTGAATTTTACACTGAAGATGGTGAAAATGTGGTGTTGGAATTTAGCGCCAATGTCAGCGGAAAATCACTTAAAGGCATTGATATGGTTCGCTTTAATGAACAAGGCAAAATCATTGATTTTGAAGTGATGATTCGCCCAATGAGTGGTTTGGCCGCATTGGCAGAAAAAATGGGTGCACGTTTTGCCAAGTATCAACCGAATTAATGTCTGCAAAATAGCCTAAGTAATATTAAGAGAATTAAAATGTGGTTAAAGCTTTCAACTTTTGCATTACTACCTGTATTAGTCATACAGGGTATGAAAGTTCGTAACAATACACCACGTCTTTCTGAAGCAAGTGGTGACCGCCACGGTATCGTAGGTCAGGGTCAGCCACTTTCTTTACTTATTCTTGGTGATTCGGCTGCGGCGGGTGTAGGTGTTGAAACCCAACAACAGGCTTTATCTGGGGCGATTATTGCTGAGTTACAGAGCGAATATCAGTTGCAATGGAAATTGCATGCTAAAACAGGCGATAGTACTCAACAGGTTTTTCAAGCAGTACAACTATTAGAGCAGCAGTGCTATGATGTTGTTATCACTTCAATTGGTGTCAATGATGTGACTAAACTGACTTCTGCAAAATCTTGGCTCAAACAACAAAAACAGCTATTCACTTATATACAGCGTCAGTTTCAACCTAAACTCATTATTGTATCGGGTGTGCCACCAATGCAGCATTTTCCGGCTTTACCTAATCCGTTGGCTTGGCTGTTTGGAAAATATGCGGAACAAATGAATCAGGCATTACAGCAATGGCTGGCGCCACAATCTCAGTTTCGATTTATTCAATATGATATTGAAGCTTTTCAAGCAATGGATTTGCCGATGGCAAGCGATGGTTTTCATCCAAGCAAAGAAATTTATGCCATCTGGGGACAACAGGTCGCAACTTTGGTGCGACAAACATTTACTCATGCTTAGATAAAGGCGGTTATTGAATATGGGTATATCTGCTTTAGATAAAATCAAAGTGCTAGGTTCAGAGCTTCTTGATTCAGTGCTCGGTGCTGAGCAACCCAAAATGTATTATGACCCGAAAGGGAAAATTAAAGATGTTTTGGAAAAATTACCGCAGTTAAAGCAAAAATATCGTCCTACGCCTTGGCTGAGTAATACACATCTACATTTATTGTATTTTGATGTGATTCGTAAGAAAACCATTAAACTTGAATATGACCGTGTTGATCGTTTGATCATGCAGGATGGCGGGATTACCGCCGTTGCGTGGTATGGATATGACTTGCCAGCAGAAACACCAACCGTTGTAATTATGCATACCATTACAGGGACACCTGAAAGTATGCGCGAACTGGTCAAAGATTTGCATGAATATAATGGTTGGCGAATTGCACTGTGTTTGCGCCGTGGCCATGCAGGACTGCCAATGCCAGTGCCTCGTATTTCACTGTTTGGTTCAACCAGTGATCTGAAAGAACAACTTGCACATATTCAAAACCTGTTTCCACAATCCGATCTATATGCAGTTGGCTCTTCCGCAGGTACTGGGCTCTTGGTCCGCTATTTAGGCGAGCAAGGGGTAGATACGCCATTCAAAGCTGCTTTTGCAATGTGTCCCGGTTATAACACTGAAATCGGTTTTAAAAATGTGCATCCTTTTTATAGCAAAATGATGACCAAGAAGTTATTTAAATACTTCATTTATCCTTATCAGAATACATGGAATCAAATTGCATCTGTAGAAAAAGTGCTAACGACCACAAGCTTGGAAGAGTTTGAAAAAGAATATTTTGAAATGGCAGGATTTCAGGATTATCAGAGTTATTGCCAAGCAATTAATCCAATCTATGTGTTCGAAAATGTCAAAATTCCATTGATGATTCTCAATGCAGAAGATGATCCAGTCTGTTCAATTAAAAACTTAGAACCTTATAAAGATGCCATTCAGCAAATGGACAATATTGCAGTTGTAACAACCAAAAAGGGAAGCCATTGTGGTTTCTATGAAAGTTTGACGGTGAAGTCTTGGGCTTCCCGTTTGATGGCAGACTTTTTTAAAAATTACTAATCTATAGGCACAAAAAAGCCAGTTGAAAGCAACTGGCTTTTTATTATTCACGAATGAATTAGTTATTTAAAGCAGGTGTTGCGGCAGCGATTGCAGCAGCGACAGCGTCATCTTCACTTTGAGCTGGTGCTGATGGTTTTGCAGTTTTCACAGGTTGTTCTGCTTTAGGCTGTTCTGTCTTTGCTGGTTTTTGTTCAGCTTTTACAGGTTTCGGCTCTTCTGCGCGCGGAGCTTCAGTTGGTGTTGCAGCAGGCGTTTCTGTTTGAGCCGGACGAGTCTCACGACGAATCTCGGTCGTTGTATTTGGTGTTTCTTCACGCGTTGTTTCTACAACTGGTGCTGGAGCTTCGTGTTTATCGACACTTTCTAAAGACTCGAACTCTTGGATTTTTTCAGGCTCAGGCTGGGTTTGAGTCTCAGTTGCGGTCTGTTCTTGCTGCTCTTCGTTTTTTGGTTCTTCTTTTTTCACACAAGCAGTTAATAAAAGACCAGTCGCAAGTGCTGCACAAATTAAAAGTTTTTTATTCGCCATTGCTAAAACAACATATTAAATAAGGACAGCAGCAATTATAACAGTAAATCTATGTGAAGAAATCCCTGTGAATTGTTGAGTTTGTTTATATTTTATAAATGCTTGCAATTAAACAGACGAGCAGCAAAGAATTTAAAAGTGATGAATGCAAGATTTTAGGTATCGCTTTAATTGATTTTGGCCTGTTAAACGTAATTTATGGATGAAAAATCCACAAAACCCGTAAATTTTTATCGAAAATGCTGATAGAATAGCCAGTTGTTTATAGTTCTTTGAATTGATGCGGTTTGACTTTGCTTTATAGGGGCAGAGTACAGTAAAATTGCCCAACATTGTAGGCCGATTTCGGCTCGATTGTACGAGAAACTCAATGACCCATTTTATTTTTGTCACTGGTGGTGTGGTTTCATCACTAGGTAAAGGTATTTCTGCTGCTTCTGTTGCTGCACTTTTGGAAGCTCGTGGCTTAAAAGTCACTATGGTAAAAATGGATCCATACATTAATGTCGATCCAGGTACCATGAGCCCATTTCAGCACGGTGAAGTTTTCGTCACAGAGGATGGTGCTGAAACTGACTTAGATTTGGGATATTACGAACGTTTCTTACGTCGTGCGAAAATGACCAAACTGAATAACTTTACCAGTGGGCGCGTATATCAAGACGTTTTAAATAAAGAACGTCGTGGTGACTACTTAGGTGGTACGGTTCAAGTTATTCCACATATTACAGACAACATTAAAGAACGTGTACTTCGCGCAGGTGAAGGTTACGACGTTGCAATCGTCGAGATTGGCGGTACAGTTGGTGATATTGAATCACTTCCATTTATGGAATCAGTACGTCAATTGATGGTAGAGCTTGGTCATAAACGTACCATGCTGATGCATTTGACTTTGTTGCCATATATCAAATCTGCGGCTGAATTAAAAACCAAGCCAACTCAACATTCTGTGAAAGAACTTCTTTCAATTGGTATTCAGCCAGATATCTTAATCTGCCGTACTGAATATGATGTTGACGTTGATACTAAGCGTAAAATTGCATTGTTCACGAATGTGGAAGCACGTGCCGTTGTGGTATGTAAAGATGCGAAAACGATTTATCAAATTCCACGTACATTCTACGAGCAAAACGTTGATGACTTGATCTGTGAGCGTTTTGGCTTTAATGATCTTCCAGAAGCAAACCTTGAAGATTGGGACAACGTTGTTGAAGCATTACTGAACCCTGAATACACAGTTCGTGTTGCGATGGTAGGTAAATATGTAGAACTTCCAGATGCTTATAAATCTGTAAATGAAGCACTTTTACATGCAGGGATTCAAAACCTTGTTAAAGTCCAGATTGATTATGTCAATGCTGAAGAGCTTGAACAGCAAGACATTAGCATTTTAAGTACAGCTGATGCGATCTTGGTACCAGGTGGTTTTGGTGAGCGCGGTACTGAAGGCAAAATGAAAGCCATTCAATATGCACGTGAAAACAAGATTCCATTCCTTGGTATTTGTTTAGGTATGCAATTGGCGGTGATCGAATATGCGCGTAACGTTGCAGCGATGCCAGAAGCAAGTTCAACAGAATTTAATCGTTCAACAAAATATCCATTGATTGGTTTAATTACTGAATGGTTAGATGAACGTGGTGAATTACAGCAACGTAGTCTTGAGTCTGATTTGGGCGGCACAATGCGTTTAGGTGCTCAAAAATCAGAACTGGTTGAAGGTACCAAAACTCGCGAAGTCTATGGTAAAGCTGAAATTACTGAGCGTCATCGTCATCGCTATGAAATGAATGACCGTTTTATTCCAGCACTTGAACAGGCCGGTATGAAAATTTCAGGTTATTCATCAGTACAACATTTAGTTGAAACTGTAGAAATTCCTGAACATCCTTGGTTTATTGCTGTACAATTCCACCCGGAATTTACAAGTTCACCACGTGATGGACATCCATTATTTGCTAGCTTCATCGAAGCTGCAAAAAAACAGCATCAAAAGTAAGTACTAAGTTTTAAATAAACTGGGAAAGTTTAAATGTCACAATTAAAACCACAAGAAGTTGTACGTTTAGGCGATATACAAATGGCAAATCATTTGCCATTTGTATTATTTGGCGGAATGAACGTACTGGAATCAAGAGATTTAGCATTTGAAATTGCTGAAACTTATGTTGATATTTGCAAACGCCTAGACATTCCTTATGTATTCAAGGCAAGCTTTGATAAAGCAAACCGTTCAAGCCTAAACTCTTATCGTGGACCAGGTTTGGAAAAAGGGATTGAATGGCTTGCGGACATTAAAAAGCATTTTAATGTGCCCATTATCACTGACGTTCATGAGCCTTACCAAGCAGCACCTGTTGCTGAAGTTGCTGATATTATCCAACTTCCAGCCTTTTTAAGTCGTCAGACTGATCTTGTTGAAGCAATGGCGAAAACTCAAGCCATTATCAATATCAAAAAAGCACAGTTCTTAGCGCCACACGAAATGCGTCATATTTTGCATAAGTGTTTGGAAGCTGGAAATGACAAACTCATTCTCTGTGAACGTGGTTCAGCATTTGGCTATAACAACTTGGTTGTTGATATGCTTGGCTTCGATACCATGAAAGAAATGAATGTGCCGGTATTCTTTGATGTTACCCATGCATTGCAAACACCAGGTGGACGCGCTGATTCTGCTGGTGGTCGTCGTGCCCAAATCACGACTTTAGCGCGTGCGGGTATGGCAACAGGATTGGCTGGTTTATTCTTGGAAGCACATCCAGAGCCAGAAATCGCAAAATGTGATGGACCATGTGCATTGCGTTTATCTCAGCTTGAGCCATTCTTGGCGCAATTAAAAGAATTGGATACTTTGGTTAAAGGATTCAAAAAGTTAGACACCCATTGATGCAATTATTTGCATCTTGTTTTTCATTCAACAGAGGAATTGTTCATGAGCCAAATCGTTGACATCCGCGCACGTGAAATTTTGGACTCTCGTGGTAACCCAACCATCGAAGCAGACGTTATTTTAGAATCTGGGGTTGTTGGTCGTGCATGTGCACCATCTGGTGCTTCAACTGGTTCTCGTGAAGCTTTAGAACTTCGTGATGGCGACAAAGCACGTTATTTGGGCAAAGGTGTTAAAACTGCGGTTAATAACGTAAATACTATTATCCGTGACGCTTTAGTGGGCAAATCAGTATTTGAACAAAAAGACATCGATAATACGATGATCGCGCTTGATGGTACTGAAAACAAAGAAAAATTAGGTGCTAACGCAACTTTAGCTGTTTCATTGGCTGCTGCGCGTGCTGCTGCAGATGAAAAGAAAATTCCTCTTTTCCAATATATCGCTGATCTTCGTGGTCAAACGACTTTGACGATGCCAGTACCAATGATGAACATCATCAATGGTGGTTCGCATGCAGACAATAATGTTGATATTCAAGAATTCATGATTGAACCTGTAGGCTTCACTTCTTTTGCTGAAGCATTACGTGCAGGTGCTGAAATCTTCCATTCACTAAAATCAGTTTTAAACAAAAAAGGTTTAAACACTGCTGTGGGTGATGAAGGTGGTTTTGCACCAAACTTGCGTTCAAACGAAGAAGCAATCACTGTTATTCTTGAAGCAATTGGTCAAACGGGTTACAAAGCTGGTTCTGATATTATGTTGGCACTTGACTGTGCTTCTTCAGAATTCTACAAAAATGGTCAGTACATCCTTGCTGGTGAAGGTAATAAAGCATTCACAAGCAACCAGTTCTCTGACTATTTAGCGGGTCTTGTAAACCAATACCCAATCATTTCGATTGAAGATGGTCTAGATGAATCTGACTGGGAAGGTTGGAGCTACTTAACCTCAATCCTTGGTGACAAAATCCAATTGGTTGGCGACGATTTATTCGTAACTAATCCTAAGATTTTACAACGTGGTATTAATGAGAAAGTCGGTAACTCTATTCTGATTAAATATAACCAGATTGGTACATTGACTGAAACTTTAGATGCGATTTACCTTGCAAAAGCAAATGGCTATAGCACTGTAATTTCACACCGTTCTGGTGAAACTGAAGATTCAACAATTGCTGACTTGGCAGTGGGTACAGCAGCTGGTCAAATCAAGACTGGTTCACTTTGTCGTTCTGACCGTGTAGCGAAATACAACCAATTACTTCGTATCGAAGAATTAACGAATGCAGCTTACCGCGGTAAAGCTGAATTCAAAGGTCTAAAATAAGGTCAAATTATCTATGTTGAATACTTCTGATCATCTTTCTTTACAAAAGAGAGAAACTCTGCAAATTCATAATCATATAGAATTTGCAGATGATCTTCCTTGTAAGAAGGATGTAGGGAATTTTTCATGATAGAGATGTTTCGATCGACCTCGAGTAAATTGATTCTAGTGCTTGTCATCGCTCTGGTGGCAAGCCTACAGTATCAATTTTGGCTAGGTGAGGGTGGTTATTTTCCTCACCAAGCTTTAACTCAACAAATTACGCAACAAGCAGAAATTAATACTGAGCTAAAAGAACGTAATCGTATTTTAGCGGCGGAAGTTTTTGATTTGAAAAATGGCAGCGAAGCCATTGAAGAACATGCACGTTTAGACTTAGGTCTGATTAAACCGAATGAGACGTTTGTACAAATGAGTACCATTAGTACCCATTACAAACCGATTTATATCGATCCAAACGCAAAAGAAGACACTGCAACCAATGAAAACCCAGACTAAGCTATGGGCGGTTGTACCAGCAGCAGGTTCGGGCAGTCGTTTTTCAAAAACTGAATTAAAACAATATCAGTATATTCAAGATCATACTGTACTTGAACATACGGTTAATCGACTGAATTCCTTAGATTTAGCAGGTTGTGTACTCGCCATTGGTGAGCAAGATAATTTCGCGAAAACCCTCTCTTTTCAGCACAAAGATAAGCTACATTTTTGCATTGGTGGCACTGAGCGTGTTCATTCAGTTTTAAATGCCTTGATCTATTTATCTGACATTGCTCATGAAGATGATTGGGTGTTGGTCCATGACGCTGCACGTCCATGTGTTACTTCGGATTGTTTAATCCGTTTGGTTGAATCTGCCCAACATTCAAATCAAAGTGCAATTTTAGCGATTCCTGTACGTGATACGCTTAAACATGTCGTAAGCCAAAATCAGATTGAAAAAACTGTCAGCCGTGAGTTTTTGTGGCAGGCACAGACACCACAAATGGCTCGATTACATGTTTTAAAAAGTGCAATTGAACAGGCCTTAGCAGACCATATTGTGATTACAGATGAAGCGAGTGCTTTAGAATATGTGAATGAACCTGTACAAGTGGTACAAGGGCGTTCAGACAATATCAAGATTACCTATGCAGATGATTTAGAGCTTGCTCGATTAATTCTGCAATCTCAAAGCCCTTCTTAATTTTCTTAAATTGATGCAATTTTTTTGGGTTATTGTAAAATAGCCTAAGTAAATTTAGATGAAATTTCTTATTTTTACACCATTCTAAATGACAAAATTTCTACTATTTGTTAAATTTGAATAACATACTTTATAACGGATCAACAAATGAAAAAATTATTAATTGCGGGCCTTTTTACTTTTTCTTTAGTTGGCTGCGCAACAACACCTCAACAGCCACAAGATACTGTACAGGAAACAATTCGCTATTCATCTAGCCCTTGTTTTGGTGCATGCCCAATTTATTCTGTTGAGATTACACCTGAAGGTGCTGTCCATTTCGATGGCAAACAATATACCAAGGTGACAGGTACTCAAGATTTAACAGTTGATCCTTCTGTTTATAAGAAACTGCAACAAGAGTTAAAAACTTATCGTCCTGCAACGGGTGCAAATGTAAAAACAACTGGTTGCCAAGAAACAGCAACAGACCAACCAAGTGCTTATTTCTCATGGAAAAAGCCTGATGGAACTGTAACAAAGCTTAGCCATTACACAGGTTGTATTTCACCAGCAAATACTGAGTTGAACAAAGTAATTGATAAATTACCAAAACTAATCGGTATTGAAGATTTAGTTCGTTAAACTCGCCGCTGCAAAAATAGACAAAACTAGCAGTTATGCTAGTATAGGTATAAGCGCAATCTAGCGGAGGAGTCTTTAATGACAGCTTTTACAATCATGAAAATGAGTACGCAAGAGGAAAGTCTTCTTCCTAAGCTTGCTGTAGAAGCATTTCGTAACGCGTTTGAAGAAGCAAGTGAATCCTCTACTGTGGTTTATGCTAAAGGTCATCAACTGTTAAAACAGCATCCAACTGGCGAGATTGAAGTGATCAAGGATATATCAGGCGCTTATACTACTATTGAAGCATCGCGTACTCTATTGAAGCGTAAAAAAAAGCAGGCTGTTGTATAGGTTAATGCGACAGTCTACGCCTAGAATTCGCATGTTTGCTGGTCCAAACGGTTCTGGTAAAAGTACGATTAAAGAATATTTATTGCCCGGACATATTGGGGCATATTTAAATGCAGATGAACTCGAAAAAACCTTAAATCAAACTCATCGCTTAGATTTAAAGATTTATCATGAGTCTCTAGATGCACTAAAATTGATTGCTTTTTTAAAAACCAAAAAGAAAAAATTGAATCAAAGAACCTGTAATTTATTAAGTCAAGAACCCGAATTGCTCGGTGAGCATCATATTCTTTTTGCTATTCAAGATATTGATTCATATCTTGCTGCCAGAATCATCGACTTTATCCGTTTGGAATTTCTAAGCTTGAAAATTAGTTTTACCTTTGAAACTGTCATGTCGCATATCAGCAAAGTTGAGTTTCTGAAAATGGCTCAGGAGCAAGGGTTTAAAACTTATCTGTACTATGTTTCAACGATTGACCCTGAAATCAATATTGCGCGGGTACAGTATCGGGTAAGTACAGGTGGACATGCTGTAGCAGAACCCAAAATTCGTGATCGTTATTACCGCAGCATGAACTTACTTATGCAAGCCATTGAGGCGAGTGATCGAGCTTTTATATTTGATAATTCTTCGAATGGTGAAAAAGCAGCTTTTTTTGCTGAAATTGAACAGGCTGATCGACTAAGAATCAATCCGATCGTGACAGTCTTTCATGTTTGGTTTGCAGAAAGAGTACTTGCTGAATTCGAGTAGTCACTCAGTTCAAGAAATAAGATGCTTGTTCAAAGCATGTTTTTATGCTCAATAGTCAAATTAAATGACTTAATTTTAGGAAATGCTTACCAATTTATGCCATTTTTCGTAAAAATAAGCGATTAAGCGCTAGTATTGAATAGATTTATTTAATTATTATTTAAAATGATATATTATAAAAATATATATTGATTAGTGAGAGGATGATGGCAAGTATTATTCTAGCTTTAATTGGTGGCGCGTTAATTGGATTAGCGGCTGTTGGTTATTTATATGTCAATGGGCGTGTCGCGGGTGTGAGTGGTTTGATTGCCCAATTATTACAGCCCAAAACATTTTTGCGTAGTTCGGCTTTTTGGTTTTTATTAGGCCTGATTATTACACCCTTTATTTATCAAATTTTTGTCAAGCCTGAAATTATTATGCAGTCGTCTCCGCTCGCTTTGATCATTGCTGGACTGTTGGTAGGCTTTGGGACACGTTTAGGTTCAGGTTGTACCAGTGGGCATGGGATCTGCGGGATTAGCCGTTTATCGCCACGTTCAATGGTTGCCACAATTACATTTATGATCGCTGGTTTTGTTACGGTGTATGTGGTGCGTCATATTCTGGGAGCAGCGTAATGAAGAATTTATTTGCATTGATTTTCGGTAGCCTATTTGCACTAGGCCTCTTGGTTTCTGGAATGTCAAATCCTGAGAAGGTATTAAGTTTTCTAGACATTTTTGGCGTGTGGGATATTAGCTTGATGTTTGTGATGATTGGTGCAATTGCAGTTGCATTTCTCCCATTTCAGAAAGCTTTACGCAATCCAAAAACATTATCAGGTGAGGCGATTGCTTTACCAAAGAATAATCAAATTGATAAGAAGTTGATCATAGGTGCGATATTATTTGGTATGGGTTGGGGAATTGCAGGCATTTGCCCAGCACCCGCAATTACTCTGATCGGACTGGGTTATTTTGAAGTTTGGTATTTTATTGGAGCAATGCTGCTCGGCATGTTGATCCATCGTCTTTGGGCCAAACAGTAGGAGAAATGCAGTGCAATATCCAGCAGTCAAAGCCTTTTTTGATGAGCAAAGTAATACCTTTAGTTATGTTGTACATGATGCTGAAACAAAGCATTGTGCAATTATTGATAGTGTTTTGGATTATGATGCTGCCTCGGCATCAACATCCACACAGCATGCAGATGAGATCATTGCTTATATTGAATCTCAAGCCCTTACCGTTGAATGGATATTGGAAACCCATGTTCATGCCGATCATTTAACGGCGTCGCAATATCTGAAATCTAAGCTTGGTGGCAAGATTGCCATGAGTGAGAAAATTGCCATTGTTCAGGAAACATTTAGTGCAATTTATCATATGGATATAAAATATTTTAATACGCATCAAGTGTTCGATTATCTGTTTAAAGACCATGAACACTTCCGTATCGGAAACTTAGCGGCATATAACCTACCGACACCAGGACATACACCTGCGTGCTTAAGTTATGTGATCGGTGATGCTGTTTTTATTGGTGATACCTTATTTATGCCCGATTATGGAACGGCGCGTTGTGATTTCCCAAAAGGCAGTGCGAATATCTTATTTGATTCTGTGCAAAAACTGTATCAATTGCCAGAACTTACACGTGTCTTTTTATGTCACGACTATAAACCAGAAGGTCGTGATACATATAGTTATGAAACAGATATTCGAGCACAGAAGCATAGCAATATTCACTTAAATGCAAAAACACTGAAGCATGAGTTTGTACAAATGCGTCAAGCACGTGATGCGACTTTGTCGATGCCTAAGCTTATTCTACCGGCAATTCAAATCAATATGGATGCAGGCCGATTCCCAGAATCTGAGTCTAATGGAATCCGCTACTTAAAGTTGCCTCTGAATTACTTTAATCAATCATAGAATACTTAATTGCTCAAAAGGATTTGAGCGATGTCTTTTTCACGCACATTAAGAATAAAAAATGAAGCTTAGGTTTTGTTTGAATACCCAATTGTTATGTTATAACATAACAATTAAAAATAAGGAGTTCAATGTGCGTTATAAAGCCTTGGCAATAGCCATTCTATTCATTCATCAGCAAGCATCTGCAGATGAGCAGGACAGTTCTGTCATTTTGCCAAAAATCAGTTTAAAAGCAGAAACAGATCTTTCAATCGGGAACAATATTGTTGTAGAGAATCGAAATACACAAAATCAAACTTTAGGGGATGCACTCAAGCAGGTGTCAGGTGTACAGAGTAGTGCTTTTGGTCCCAATGCAGGAGCACCAGTTATCCGCAGCTTAAGTGGCAATCGTGTACAAATTCTTGAGGATGGACTATCGATTTATGGCATGAATGCTATCAGTGGTAATATTGCCATTCCATTTGATCCTTTATTTAATCAATCTATTCAGGTAAATAAGTCATCGGATAGTGTGCGATACGGCGGAAATGCCATCGGTGGTAGTGTAAATGTAGAGAATGGTCTGATTAGCAAAGAAATTCCCAAGAAAGATCATAATTTAGAGTTGGCTGTGCGAAAAGGTTGGAATAATACAGATGCACATGGTTTTAAGCTGAATTTAAATAATCAAAGCAACTTTTCAACCAATTTTTTATTTTCTAAACAAGACATTTCTTCTTATAAAATTCCAGGTGACAGCAAGGCTGAGCAATGTAATAGCGCAGTATTTCCTGCAACAGGTGGTGTGAATTCAGCGTTGGCAGATGCTTGTCAAAAAGATACGCGCATACAGCAGATCTATAACACCGCATCGCAAAAATATATTGACCAATTTATGACTGAAAATCCAGATTGGGCAGATGGGAAATTTTCATTCTATACCGATAAGCCGTCATCTGTTTGGAGTGGTAAGACATATATCAACCCAGCAAATCCTGAATATATTGCTGATACACCCAAGTTTAAAGAAAACAGAATTAATAACGATGTGACACCAAATTACAATCGAAAGCTAGGCAATAGCTATTTGGAAAATCAGCATTATGCGATCGGAAGTACTTACTTTCTGCAAAATGGCTATATTGGCTTGAGTGCAGATTCCCAGAAAAATGCATACGGTGTACCAGGCTTTTCTTTAGAAAATAAGTCGTTTCAATCTTCTTATGATGATGGTCTACCTGTAGGAATAAAGACGGATCAACGAAAATATACATTGGATAGTCAATATAATTTTGATACACCATTTTTGAAGGGAATCGACTTCAAAGCGAATCAAGTGATCAATCGTTCAGGTGAATATCTCGGGACACAGTTAGCAAATGATTACCGCTTTGATACCAAACAAGCTGAAATACTATTCAGACATCAACCTTTGCCGTATTTAAATGGTCTACTTGGGCTGAGTCAGAGTAATCGAACTGTTGAAGGACAGGGGAAACTACGCTATTTACCCAATGTAAATACCAAGACACACGCCATTTTTGTTCAAGAGAAAATTGATCTAGATTGGCTTTCTTTCGATGCAGGTTATCGCCAAGAACGTATTGATCACTCGATCAAAGACAGTGATTTTAAAGTCTCTCGCAACTCGCCGAATTCTAAGTTGCAAGATACTAATTTCGATTTAGAAAGCTATAGTTTTGGTTCATATCTCAGAATGAATGACTATCTAGGCATGAAGCTTAGATATTCAGTATCAGAGCGTGCGCCTGAGCTGAATGAACTTTATGCCAGTGGTAATCACTATTCGATCATGGTTAATGAGCAAGGAAATCAAAAGTTAGCGCCTGAAAAATCTAAAAATACAGAGCTGACCGCTTTATTCAATTATCAAGATTTTAATCTTGAGGCTACCGTGTATAAGATGAAATTTGAAAACTATCTCTATCTCACTCATTCTGGCATGCAAACGGCGAACCGCTTACCACTCAAATACTGGACTCAAACAGATACTGAAATCACAGGTTTTGAAGTTGATCTAAAACAAAAAATTAATACACAGCATTTGGGGCTTTTTACCCTAGGCGTGTTTGCTGATTTTGTGAAAAATAAAAATTTAAATCCGAATCGAACGAGCTTGTTTAATGATGGCAATTATTTACCAAACATGCCAACCAGTCGCTACGGTGCAAGCGTAGAGTGGAGTAAAGGGGATTGGGCGGCACGTCTCTCAAGTATTTATTATGATAAACCGAAATACCTAGGCAAGAATGTTTCGGAGGAAGAGCCATTGCCAGCCTTCAATATGGTCGATATGCAGATTAGCAAGCATCTAAAATTTAAGAACTCTGATATTGACGTGTTCCTGAACGGTTCAAATTTACTGAATGAGGAGGCGAGACCGCATAATTCGCCTTTGAAATACATTGCACCATTACCAGGGCGAGGTTTTCAGCTTGGTGTAAGTATGAAGATATAAGGTGATAAAATCTGGCCACTGAAAGAAAATCGCTAGAAGCGCTTTCAGTGGTCGCCACTTAACACGATTGATTTAAATTTTTTAATGAATTTTTGACGATTAGATCATGTACTAAGGAGACCGGAAGCATATAAATCTTTCCAAAAAGATTGTAAGTAATCACACTGGTTGTGACGGTCAACTCATTCTCTTGTTCATTATGTTCCTGAAGCTGTAATGCGACCAATACGCTGAGATGTTTATCTGTAGATTGTAAATATAATTCCTTGTCCGTAATTTTCACCACATCAAAAAAATCCAACTTTTCATTGATCTGAACATTTTCGGGTTTAACTGAATTAAAGCCTTTGATCGGTTGAACGCCTCCAAACTTTAAACTTAAAAAATCTCTAATCCTAAAGGCGATACGTAGCCAAAAAGGTGGATGACCTGTCATTAAGTTATAAACTTGTATCACTGTCAGATTCTTGTCGATGTATTGATGTGCTTCATGCAGGTAGTTAAGCGATGCTAATGGAGCAACCAAAGGATGAAGATCATTCTGATGTTCCATTGCACTTATTCCTAGACTTATAGATATATGAAATTTATATTAATTTATAGGTGAATTACTGAATGTTTGTCAATTACATTATCTGACGATTATTTTAAATTTGGCTTGATATTCTAGTATAAAATGGCTTTTCTAATTGATATTTATTTTGCTAAGCTAAATTACATTTCACATAATTTATAGAAATTTAAGTACAGTAAGATTGATTTTATAAGATAGAAACTAAGTGCTTACTACGATAAAGACAGGCTTTTTTCGTGAAGTAGGCTTTTCAATTCCACATTTTAACGATTTATATTAAAAAGGAAAAATCATGCATCAACACAACTTCAACTTATCTGATCACTTTAAATTAGGCATTTTTGCCTCTAATTGTTCTGGAGGTTTAACACCTTCGACTCTAGATGATGGTTGGGATGCGAGTTGGAGCCAAAACTTGGAATTGGCACAAATGGCCGATGATGCAGGAATTGATTTCATGTTATCCGCGGCACGTTTTATTGGTCATGGTGGCAAAAAGGATTTTCATGGAACAGTATTAGAGACCGTGACATGGACATCGGCATTATTGGCAAAAACTAAAAAAATTCAGATTTTTGCGACATTGCATACAGTATTGAATCATCCAATTGTGGTCGCAAAACAAATTGCTACTATGGCTCAAGTC
The DNA here is from genome assembly GCF_000369525.1 of Acinetobacter higginsii. Lineage (GTDB taxonomy): Bacteria > Pseudomonadota > Gammaproteobacteria > Pseudomonadales > Moraxellaceae > Acinetobacter > Acinetobacter higginsii. The sequence goes on along the minus strand of NZ_KB850072.1, from coordinate 1,392,539 downwards.
AGTGACAATCGTGTTGGTCTAAATATTGTTGCAGGATGGAATAAACATGAATACGATGCGTTGGGGCTACATTTGCCTGATGATCATGAAACTCGATATGGCTATGCACAAGAATGGTATGAATTAATTAAAAAAACTTGGCAAAGCACTGAGCCATTCAACTGGGACGGTAAATTTTTTCAAACACAAGGCACTTATGGAAAACCAGCTCCTCAAGTTTTTCCACCCATTTTTAATGCCGCTGGTTCAAAAGAAGGACGTGAGTTCGCCATTAAAAATTCAGATTTTTTATTTACGCCTGCTGCCGATCTAACACGTTCAATGACAGAGATTAAAGAACTTAAAGATGAAGCCGAAACCTTAGGTCGGAAAATTAAAGTCCTGACCTTTGCCCATGTGATTTGCCGTGCTACTGAAGAAGAAGCCAAAGCTGAGTGGGATCGACAATTAAATAATGCAGATCACGGTGCTATAGAGCAATTGATGGATACTTTATTTTCGTTTTGCAAATCTTTCCCAGCTGATTTACGTGAACAATTACGCCAACGTATTGCCGTAGGTCATGGTGGTTTTCCGTTGGTCGGGACGCCTGAACAAGTAGCAGAAGGGCTGATACTGTTAGATGAAACAGGTTTTTCAGGCAGTACCTTATCTTTTCTCAACTACACCCAAGAATTTCCATATTTTAGGGATCATGTTTTACCGATTTTAAAGGACAGAGGCTTACTGAAAGCTTAGACTGATGGGGTTTGAGATGATCTTTTGATGTATCAAAGATCATCTCAATTTGTTGTGAGTCCTTTATTTATATGAAAAAAATGATGGATTTTGAGTAAGCATCTTTACTTTTTATGTTATAAAAATAGCTCAATAATTAAACTTGAGAATAACAAATGTCTGAACAGAAATATCATTGGTACTTAATTGCTTATACATTTAATGATAAGAGTAATAATGGCAATACAAGAAATTTCAGTATTCAGTTGCCTTTAGAAACATATTTACCTCCTGTTTCAAAGTCAAAGCTTAATGAATTGAATATCATTGGCGCCGAGTGGATCCAAAAGAATGATCCCACGACTCAGCCAGAGAATTTATTTGCGATCTCAATTTGCTATTTAGGTGAAATGACTCAATCACAATTTAATGCTTAGGTTAGATGTAAAAGAAGGCCCTTAAGGGCTTTCTTTTTATAATTAAAACAAATTTTTAAGTTCTTAAAAGGGTAAAAGATGAGTGACTATATCAGTATCAATAAGCATGCTTGGAATTTAAAAACAAATGCGCATATCAAGAGCGAGTTTTATGACAATATTTCCTTTCTAAGAGGAAGAAACACGCTAAACCCAATAGAACTGGGTATTTTAGGAGATATTTCAGGAAAATCCATACTACACCTACAATGTCATTTCGGACAAGATTCTATGTCTTTGGCTCAACTTGGAGCTAATGTTACAGCTATAGATTTTTCAGAAGAAGCCATTAAAAAAGCAAAAGAGTTTAACGATGAATTGGGTTTAAATGTAGAGTTTATTTGCTCCAATATTTATGAACTACCCAGTATTTTAGACAAAAAATACGATTACGTATTTACAAGTTATGGCGTTATAGGATGGTTAGAAAATTTAGATTTATGGGCCAAGGTGATATCCAATTTCTTAAAAATTGGAGGTAAATTTTTAATTGTTGAATTTCATCCAGTCATATGGATGTTTGATGATGAAATTAAAAATATAACATATAGCTACTTCAAAAATGACCCTATAAGTGAAACATCTACAGGCTCTTATGCGGATAAATCAGCAGAAATAAACTATCAAGCCATCACTTGGAATCATAGCCTGAGTGAAATATTTACAAGTTTAATCAATCATGGAGTAAATGTTCTGGAATTCAAAGAATATGATTACTCATTCTATAACTGTTTTGCCAATATGACGAAAGAGAATGAAAAATATAGGGTTGAGCATTTTGGTAAAAAATTACCATTGATGTTTTCGATACTGGGTGAGAAGAACCAATAAATTTATTAAATATTAATAACTTATTCTTTAATTTTTTTAATGTTTTATGAAAAAAGTGATGGGTTTTGAGTAAACCTCTTTACTTTTTATGATATAAAATTAACTTAATAATTAGACTTGATAATAACAAATGTCTGAACAGAAATATCATTGCTACTTATTTGCTATTTAGGTGAAATGACTCAATCAAAATTTAATGCTTAAGAAAGTAGATGTGGTAAGCCTCTAATTTAATAAAATGCCAGTTTTAAAGATTGCTGTTTTATTTGGTATAAATAAAGACTATGAGGCAAGTTCGTTAGTAAAGAAAGATTTTTTAAGGTTAATTCACCTAATTTTAAAATACTTGATAAATAAAGGTTAGATTAGTAATGTTGATTTGAACAATAGAGCCTAGATAGGTTTTCATTAATCAATAGATTCAATAAGTTGCTGTGGAATTCAATGGATGTGACTTAGGTTGTATCGGTGTATATTTCAAAAAAAACAGAAGAAAAATTTTTAGTTGGCCTAGAAGTAAAAAATATTCCATCCATTTTAAATATTATAAGTAATTAATTTTATACGGAACTGGTCACTGGCCGCTCTAAATTACAGAATATCTATCCAACAAGAGTAAAAGATATTTGTGGAAATATTATCTAGGTATAAACACTTAATCCATATCATCTAAACTTTAAAAATGTTACATTTCCTTAAAAATGATCGTGTTTTTAGGATAAATTAGATGAATGCAAAATTTAAAATTTTAATGATATTAGTTCTATTCATGGCTCAGTCGAGTTATGGTAAAGAAGAATTTACTAAAGATGAGTTTTTTATGAAATCAGAATTAATAAAATTAGCTTTTAGTTGTTCAGAATTAAATAATATTGCAAAAAACGATGATAATGCAAAAAGGTTAGGTGTAATAGCTATGGCTCACGGATTTGAAATTTCTAAATTTACAATTAAAGAATTAAAAAAAGATGAAAAAGTTGATCGATTTTTAATGGATTTGAATACACACTATAAGATCAACAATGATGTATATGCTGGTTTTTTGCTTGGTAAACAACAAAATGAGATAGAAAATAAAACCAATCAATTAGTGAATGACTTGAGCGAAAATAATTATGATAAAAGAGAAAGTGTGGCTAAGCAGTTGATTATTCATAAACAATGTAATTTACTATAATAAGTTCAAAAGTTTCTTCACTCAATTTAAAATTTGGCTCTTTGTATAAATGACTGATATAGAAATAGAAACACATCCATTACAACCTTTTTTACCTGCGACTGCAAAGCTACTAATGTTGGGCAGTTTTCCGCCGCCGCAAACTCGTTGGAAAATGGATTTTTACTATCCTAACTATCAAAATGTAATGAAGTAAAATTAAATTAAAACATTGATTTATATCAATTATAGCTATAAAAAACAGTTCTTTTTAACGCAAAAATGGGACTTATAGAAATCATAGAAAACAATAACTTATAAATCCCATTTGTTAAAAGATTTTATGTCATTCCAGCAAATGGCAGAGCGATCCCCACATCTACATCATTCCAAACAATTTCATGTCCTGCTTCATAATGTTCTGTCATTTTTACTGAGCTGTGTCCAGCCAATGCCTGAGCACTACGACCTGCTTTTTTATGCAGAAAATGATGCGCGCCGAGATAATTTACCCAAAATATTGAGATAAATCGAATAAATAATAGTTTCACCATTTGAAACCATTTTTCATAATTCAACCCATCACTATGCAGTACGTCGCCAGCGTAAATCAACAATAGATGGCTGGACAATATTATGAGCCACTCCACCACCAATCGTTTTAGATTTCATCGTACCGTAAGAATCTGACGTGCTATCATTTGCAAACCCACTTGTTTCACCTCCATAAGTCCAGTCACCTTCAGATGCTACATAACCAGCTCTAAACATTGTTGTTTCAGCTTTATGTTCAGGTAACTCGTTAACTGATAATGTATGTTGATATTCTCCAAATACTGTACCGATAACCTTAGTCCAAGCTGGATCGTTCGCTTGCGTTGATAAACCAACTGAAGCTTTACCTTCACCGTGTCTGACCCAAGTCGTACCGCTGAAGTGGCTGTTTGGATTAAAGTTCACAGCGAACTCAATGATTACACCAACAGGGTAAATTCGATCAATGATCGCACCAGCAAAGGTTTCGAGCGTAGAGATGCGCTGAGATAGTTGATTATCAGCTGTGGCTCTCGTAGTTGCCTCGTTATCAATTTTCTGTTGCGTAGCAGCAGCCAAAGCCACCACATCATCTTCAGTCGATAACAACTGAAAAAGCTGATCGCGTTGACCAGAATTTAATGTACGGCCATTCTTTTCAAGTAAAGCACACAGCTCTTCCTGAATGTGGTTGAGCCAGTCTGGTGTCAAGTATGTGGCATCTTGTCCAGAGATATCATTGTTGTCATGAAAACCTGTCTTACCAGCTCCATTGACGTTTGGACGTGCATTGATGCTATCAATTCGTTTCATTAGATCACCTCGATGTCATAGCGGATGTACGCTGGTAAATAGTTTTCGATAATGCAGTTGATGTCTGCATTAACTGGCGCTTTCAGCTTGAGTTTGACTTTGTAGCGAAGCACGTCTGTATTGACTGGAGAAGTACAAGGTGCTGTACATTGCATCGGCTTGTAGTTCACCAGTTCAAGCAAAGTAATGCCAAACTGCGCCAAAAGCTCTTTGACATACAAACGATTTAAGACGTTCTTCTTATCCATTACCCACTTGAGTGTCTGTATCCGCTCTTGCACGGTCTTCGTTGCGTTTACTGTGCATTTAAGTGGTAAACCATAATCACGCTCATACTCGGGCAATAACTCGACTGGAATATCCGTAATGACATTTAGCAAGCGCTTTGCATCCAGATCAGCTTGCGCAAATGCCAATGCATGCGCGTATATATCCTTTGCTAGTGTAGTTTTAGCAGAAGTGTCATATACACCAGTTGGCAACAATTGGCGTAAAACTAGGGCATATTGGTTTGCTGACTCTTGTAAATTCATCATGAGCCTCGTGTTACATTTAATGTGCCAAGTCTTAACCAACCTGTATGAAAGACATTGAGTGTCGGATCGACGTTATGGCTTGGGGTTAATACTAGGTCTGTAACACCAGATAAACTCAAGATACGGCCAAACAATTGACTATATGAATACTCAGCAACAGGCTTTAATTCAGCCATGTAGTTTTTAATCGTTGTCTTCACAGAATCTAAATCAACATTACCAGTGACCACTGCGGATATGTCAATAAACTCTTTGTCCAGTACATAAGCAACTGAATCAAAATAATGATCAGATACGTCATCTAAAATTTTTTGTACTTCAATAATTTGATTTGTGGTGGGCAACATTGGTGGATTGCCCTTTATTGTAAAAGCAATATCAACAGAGCCAAGACCACGCCGCTTTTTATAGATATAAACATCCTTCACATAAGAACGCTTTTTAATAGCTTCTTCCAAGTCTGCTGAACGATCACGAAAATAACCCAAGCGTTTACGCTCAAGCATTCTTGTGCGCCAATCCTCTAGTTCTTCACCATCCACACCACCATTAATAGTGACTTCAGTTGCAACACCGCTAAGACCAGCTTGTGGACTCACCCATAATAATGAGCCTGAAAAGTTCCAGCTTGCACCAATCTGCTCAGCCACAACTTCGATTGTTTTTGGTGTATTGGCTGATAACTCTGTTGTTGCTACGACAAGCCAGAAATGACCTTTACCATCAGTCAACTTGCTGCCAGCTTGAATGGTTAAGGTGATATTAGATGAAGCTGTTATTTGTCCTGAAGCTTGCGAACCGCCCAAACGAGGCACACCCAACACTTCAGCATGAATATAAAGGTAAGGCTCGTCTGCTGTTTCAACAAAAAGCTGCTTCTGTATATAGATTTGATGATGATACAAGCCTTCAACCACTGAGGCTTCGCCATCAGCGCGAATCGCGGCATCAGAGTCATCTGGTGCTGTGATACCCGTTGAATTTCGGATTTCTTGGATGATCAGATTACGAATCTGTTCAAAGTCTTTAATTGGATAAGCCATATCAACCACCTACAGCCACAAAATAAGGAATTGTCTGCTTTTCACCAGTTAATCGTATAATTTCAATATTTAAATCGACTCGACTTTTAACTGTTTGAGTTGCCGAGACTATAAGTGATTGTAGGCGCTCAGGGACTAAGTCTTCTAAGGCTTCTTCAGCATACTGTCGTACTGTTTGCAGCATACGAGGCACATCTTTAGAGCGACGCAGAGTAAAAAAACGACTACCTTTATTTGGATTTGCCCAATAACGACGACGACGCATATTCAAGCGAAAATAAACGGATTGAATGACATCATCACCAAATGCATCATTGAGACTACTCAGGACATAGTCTTTTGTTTCTAAATTAATATTGCCCATGTTCATCACTCCATTGGTTCAGATGGCGGTGGACTGCTGCCATGTGTATGTGGGTTATATGCATCACGCATTGCTTGCATTGAGCTTGTTTTGTCTGTGATCTCAGCTTTTGATTTAATGTCCTTCTCAACAGTCAAACCGCCTCCAACGATTTCAACGTTGCCAACCATTTTTATGCCGTTTTCATGTAGCAAGACTTGATGGCCAAACTGGTCATAGACACAAGTTTCGCCTTCAGCCACGTTGACAAGCACTGCACCTCCAGTGGTTGCGATAACGACTGATTTAGCGGTTTTTCCCTGAAGCGGAATCACAACAACTTTTGCATCTTCTGGGATGTATGAGCTGAAGCCGACTTGTTGAATGAGTTCAACTTCATTGAGTGTTTCATCAGTTAAGCCTTTGACTTGCAGTAACTTAGAACTGCCACGTGCAATAATTCCCAAGATTGGGAAGCGCAATTGACCAAGAGCTTTTCTAATCGAGGCAGCGGTGATCATTGCTGTTCTCCCTGAGTTGTTGCCTTGGATTTCTTGCTGCGTCTTTTTTTGGGTTGTTGTTCTTTATAGATCAGTGGTTGCGCCCAATCGCCTTGGCGTTTGAGGTTTAAGCGCGTGGTTTTCCCTTCAGCACGTGACAGCTTCAAAGTACGGCCATGAACCGCCCACTTTGCTGTGGCACGACTTAATGCATTAGTCTCAAGATTCACATACCAGCCAGCACGCCAAACCTTGCCATCGATAACCCAATCATTCACAGTTGCAGTGAGGCTATAGGCTTCCAGATCGTTATCTTTTTTGATTTTTAGAAGTGCGGCTTCAGCTTCAGCTTGTGTTTCAACATCACCCAAAGTAATGATTTTGAGTCGATTAAATTTGTACTGAGTTTGCGCTGTGGTTTGTGCTAGTAGGCTTTGCGCATCGGAGTCTTGGCTCAATATCTTTAGATCAGTAAAAACATTAGACACATCATTGTCATACTGAAGACTAAGCACGTTATTTTCGTTATTAAGTGGCTTAATCAAGCGCAATGACTCTTGCACCTGATAGGGGTTTGCAAACGGATCACCAATGCTGAGCGTACCATCTGGCTCAAACCAAACATGCTGGCCAGTGACCTGAGCTGCTTTAATAATCGCATCCCAAAGCGCCTCGCTTGGCTCGACAGATACTTTATTCTTCAGCCAGCTATTATTTTGGATACGCACATCATGAATGATTGATCCAAAGTCACCAGCCAATACATATTGCTTTAATAACTCTTCTAAAGTGACTTGACGACCATTGAAAATAGGGACTGAACAATCAATCAATTGACCAGCTAAATCGCGGCCAGAAATTTCAAGACCATAACCATCACGATTGACCGCTTCAGAAATACGGTCAGCAATACCTGTTAAAACAACCTCATCACCATAAAAGAGCTGGACTTTTGCAGCACCTTGTACGCTGTCAGGCAATGCCTGACCGCCTTGGCGAAATAAAGTTAAATTCCAGCTATCGGCTGGAGTATCGATCTGACTGTCACAACTGACATTGTCCCAAGTATTGATTTCAATATCACCAATCACCAGCCGAATCGCTTTGCCTGAATTATCTTGCATAGACTGTCAACTCCATGCCGATCTGAAGTACTGCTGGATTAATCAAATCAGGATTTAAACGACGGATTTCTTCAGCACGATCCATGTCGCCATAGAGCGAATGAGCCAAATAATGCAAGGTGCAAGGCACTAAAATTGTGGTCTTGGTAATCGGTGGACGTACTTCAATCAGTTCTTGAATCTGCAAGTGAATCTGGTCAGCAACATCCCTAAAAACCTCAATTTGATGCACGGCTTCAAAGCCAAGCCCCAAACCTGTATTTGTTGATTCAGCAGCCTGTTTACGCTCAGTCTTAATGGCTTGTTGAATCTTAATGCGGCTTTGTTGGCGGATAATCGCAAGGTCAACTGGTGTAAAGCTGACTTGCTTATTTTCAGACATTTCCTTGCGTACTGAAGCTACAACTTGTTGAGTGATCGCAACCGTACTGGCAATTTGAGTTGCTCGCCATGTTTGCTTGAGTTCTGGCAAATCATCATCATTTTGAAAAAGCATTTCAAAACGCTGTACACGCTTAAACAGATCTCGCCATTTTGAAATCGCTGAAATATTGGTATTAAAGGTCGCCAAACGTGTGACATCATCAACAAGACCAACAATTGCATCGACAGGCGATAATGCTGACTCAATAGTATTTTTCACCATGCCAAGGTACTGACGTGCTGTATCTACACCATTTTGAATATTGTTGACGACATTAAAAAACTTGTTTGGGTCAGCTTTTTCTAGCTTTTCAAGTGCGGCTTCCAAAGCAGACGCTGGAGTATCTGAAATTGCACCAGTATCGATGGAGGTAGGTGTAGAAACGGGAATAAATAAAGGACGTTCTTTGTCTTCAGCTTGAATAAAATCAATCGAGATTTTGCAGCTATCAACGTCTTCAGCGCCATGCACAATATTGTAATTCTCAGCATGGACTTGCATCACACCATGAATCGGATGAATCAGTTCACCTGATCCAGTTGCTACGAGTGCTGCCCAAAGTGCATCCATCTCTGTTTTATAGTTTTCACCAGCAAAAACCGCCTCAATATTGATTTTAAGAGGATTGTTGCCCATGTCTTCGACTGAAGCTTTATTTGAATATGGTGCTTGCTTGATCGCTAGTGATTTAGAGCCAGCTTCATTGGTAGTCGTACATTCAAAATGTACACCACGAAAACACGCATCTTGCAGATCATCTTTCCAGCCCATAACAATAAACCTCACTTTTGTGAGGTTTATTGTGCAAAAACAGACTGCTTTATATTAGGCGGAAAGGCTTCCATTTATTTTTGACCGTAGGTGAGTAAATCTACACCATGTCGTTTTTGCTCAGTCTGAGCATGTTGTGAAATTTGTTCCATCAAACCACCGCCACCCATGATCACAGGTTTGTTTTGCTGGGTGACTGTAATCAACGTGCTCAATTTACTACTCAGGTCTTTACTCCATTGATTTTGTTCATCCATTTTTTTATTCTGCTCTTCTAAGGCCGCTTGCTGTTCTTTGCTTTTTTCCATTGCCATCTCGAAAAAGTCTGGGCGGTCTTCAGATGCACCAAAGAAACTTGCAATTTTTCCATAAAAGAAGTCATCCATTGGTTTAAAGGCTTCAAAACCTAAATAACCAGCGGCAGCGACTCCAGCAGTTTTTAATGCGTTGGATGCAACAGAACCACCATTAGGCGCAGGCGGTAATGGTGGTATATTACGTCCGTTCCGCATTGCTAAAGCAGCAATGCCACCAGCTGCACCTACAGCTGTTAAGCCTACAACAGCAGCGGATGCAGCAGCAGCGACATCAATATTTGATGCTGCATAATCTGCCAGACCTTGTTTAAGATCACCTAACCAACCAGAGATACCATTATAGTTTTCAACACGGGCATTAAATCGTGCAGTATCAAAAGAGCCATCTTTAGCATATTCCTGTGCTGATTGACGCTCATGTGACATTTGAATAGCACCTTCAGAATTATCAATCCCTTTTTCTACATATTCTTTAAATCCGCCTTTTTCCATATTCATGGTGATACCCATGAACGCCATCAAAGCTTGTTTATTATGGAAAATCTTACCGATTTCGGACTGTGCAGCAATTTGAGTAGCAGCTTGAACATTTTCTAAATACTCAGCATTATTGCCAGAAATCGCTGCTTTCTGCGCCTTGTCTCGATATTCCCGATACAAAGGACTCTTTTCCATTTGACGATTCATAAGTATTGCTGCTGCATCAACTTCACCGATACCTTTTTCACGCATATTGGCTGCGTAGGTTGTCCAGTCAAAACCTTTGCGCTTCTTACTTACGCCATAAGCTGCAATTGGATCACCATCGTCTACTTTGATGTGTTTAGCAAAAGACAACCCTAAGTGATATTGACTAAATGAACCAAGCAGATCTGATAAATTGACAGCTGCACCATCAGCTGTACCAGCGGTCTTTTTACTGAGCTGCATCATGACAAGTAAGTCTTTATAACCTTTCTCACCTATATATCCAGCTCCTTTACCTTGTGTGAGTAAGTCTGGCATATGCCGTGCCATGTCCCGCAATTCAAATGAACCGAGTTGACCAGCTTTCATTGCCTGATCATTGGCTCTGGTCAAATCAGTAAGCCCAAAATTACGTTGAGCAATAGTCATTGATGCTATGTGATCTGAATCTGCACCACTAGCGAAAGCAGTACGACTAACTAACATCAGGACATCTTTTAATTCTTTAAAGTCATAAACGTTGGAAGCAGTAAGGGTATTTAAAGCTGGCACCATTTGCTGAGGCACTGAACCACCACCAACAGTGGAGGTACGAACAAAACCCTCCATTTCTGCGACTTTGCTATTGAACTCACTAATCGGCATTTTTTCACCAGCGAGCACAGTATCTGTCGCCAATGAAATCTGCTTCATGTATTCGCGTGGGTCTTTTAGATAATTAGAACCAATCATTCCAGCTGCATAAGTACCGCCAGCAACAGCCGCAGCTGTCCCAAAGGCATTACCGCCAACACCTCTGGTTGCGTCCCGTTGAGCATTACCAGCTTGCTGTAACTGTTGACGCAGACGTTCAGCTTCACGTACTTGTTGACGTAATGAATTGATTTGTACTTGATAAGAGCGTTCTTGCTGTCTTAGCTGCTGGCTGATTAAGCTTGATGAGCGTTGTTGTTGCTGTAGCAACTGTGCAAGCAAACGATTGGTTTGCACCATGCTTTGACCAGTGCGCAACTGTTGTTGCCCATAGCGTCCGCCTTGCTGGACAGAAGCATTGATGCTGTTTTGGGTGCGTAAAATTTGATTAAGATTATTCTTTTGCTGCTGTTGACCTTGATTGATATTCAAGTTCAGACGTTGCATCTGTTGCTGAGCTTGTTGACCAACAATCTGCAACCGCAGTTGAACTGTACTTGTTGTCATTGGCACACTCGCTTAGTTGAAACATATGTTTTTGAGGTGGGTGGTGATGCTGCATGAGTTTGCTGTGGCCGCTCATGTTCGAGTCTAGCTTTTACTTTCTGCAAAGCATTCATTTTCTCTGACAAAAATGCCAATGCGTATTGCATTGGCATTTGTTCCGCAGTCTCTAAATCAATGCCTGCATTATGTAATATTGCAATCAGCTGGATTGGCTCTCTAAACTCTCGGCATTGAGCTTTGCTTGAAGTTGATAATCTAAATCTTCAAGTTTCTTAAAATTGGCTGAAGACATATCACGCAACATTTCATAAGTCACAGCATGTTGATTGCCTTTGTCATCCAGCAATTTTGCTTTAGCAACAAACTCAGCGATGGCAATAAATTCATTTTCTTTCGCTTGCTTACGTGCTTCAAAAAGCTCACCAGTAGTTACATCTGTCAATTCAACGCTTTTACATTTCACCGCCTTATTTGCAACTAAGACTGTCATCGCCACAGGGAGCAAACCACTAACACTTAATCTCATTTTATTTCACCTTAAAAAGTTTCGTTTAAATAGTCCATTGCAAATATGGTGAGATCACGCAGGGTTTCACCATCAACCGCATAGGCTTCTGATACCGTCATAACATTGCAATCGATGTATGTTTCACGGAATCCACCCGTTGGTGACTCAATCGAAATCCGTGCATCTTCAACATCCAACCAACTCACGGTGTCTTTGCCATCAGGAATTACAACAGAACAAGTAATGTCATAAACGCTAATACCTCTTGATTTGAATTTCGCTTTAAGTTTGCGATTCATAGTCAAGATACGTTTTATGCCTTTTGTTTTTGTGGGGTTAAACCGTGCACAGTCATATTCAAGACCATCGACACTCATCACAATCGTGCTTACTGCTTCTTCAGCCATTTCATAGACCTCAATAAATCATAAGGCTATTGTGCAAAAGACAATTTTTATTTATTAGGCGGAAAGACTTCCATAAATATTAAAGGCCGCTATTTGCGGCCTTTAATTTAGTGATTAAGTGTTAGTACACATCTAGCGTTCCAGCAATAACATGCATACCGCGTACCCAATTTGCAGGGATTTTTGCATTGGCACGGTAGCGATCATTCGCATCTTCAGTGACAAGCAATTGAGAAGCGCTTTCACGAACGTTCTGCAAAATCTCGGCATCATCAAGCTGTACCAAGCGCTTCAAAATAATTGAACGCACATTTCGACGCTGTGGTGCAGTGTTTTTGCGGCGACGTTCTTTTGCAAGATCTGAGCGAACAACTTTACGGGTGTAATCAATGACCAATGCGCCATTAATGTCAAGCATTAAGTCATCATCTGCGCCTGAGTCTGGATTGACACGGTAGCTCGATACAGCTCGCACGATTTCAGGAAAACCATCCGCACCCGTGTCGATCATGCAGACACCGCGATTTAATGCCAGTTCAATACGTTCAAATTTAAGCTTGTACTGGTCAGCCACTGGCGTGATGCCACCAAGATTGACACCGTTAAACGGCAATGCTGGATCATTAGAATCCGCTAAGGCCGCAGCCATTGCGCCAGAAAGTTCAGCTTCTTGACCAGTTGCACCGTGATAGCAAACACATAAAACGCGATAAGAGCTTTTCACTGGCGCTTGCGCTGCAAACGCTTCAGCCGCTTCAATATCAGAAAAAGGCACAATTAAAATTGCTGGTTTGTGATTGATGGCATCACTCACTGAATTTAAGTGCGTGATCCAAGCCAAGGTATCAGCACCAGCAGCTGGAGGCGCTGACACTGCGATGATTGTATGTCCCAATGGGGCGATTGTGTCTAGAGTTGTTTTAAGCGTCATATTGATATCCTAAGCATTTGCTTCTATAAAAACCATGATTGGGTCATCTTCTTTTTTGCAGACCACTTGATATTCGTATTGCCCATCTGTAATGAAGCAGATTTTTTGAATACGATCTCCAGTTGCTTCTTCTCTGCAAGATACAATTTCAAAATCTTCATAATTCATAAGACATTACCTTTAATAAGATAAGATATCGTCATAGCTGATCCAGTCTGGTTAGCTATATAAATTTTTCCATCCGTGTGAGTTGAGACAATGAGATTTCCAGCAGGGCCATTTGTTCCATCCATCACTCCAGTTGTTACCGCGAAATTTGCATGTCCGCTAATTTTTGAAGTGTTTGGACTTGTTCCAGCTCTAAACTCGGCTTTACCTTTCACACCTGCATTTGCAGCATTAAAGATTTCGATCTCACCAAAAACATAAGCGAGAGAAGTACTTTTAGATAATGTAATCACACCGCCATTTGATAGCGCTGTGTAACCTGTATGAATCGCGCCATTTAATTGAGCTGACGGTGTCGTGCCAAACCCAGTGACAATTCCTCCATTCGATGTAACGACATTGTTCGGGCCATAATTTCCTTCAGCATAACCACCAACACCAATCACCTGAGCAAGATGCTGCGAACTCACACCTGATTGACCATTTTTACTTGTATAAAAGTTTCTCGAAGCAACTCGTGCACCGTCTAGTGCCAAAAGTCCCGTGCTTGGGTTTCCTGTTGATGTCCCTGCAAACAATGCGACTTGTGAGTTGTTTGCAACTGTGCCAGATCGACCAGTTAATGCGCCTGAGCCAGAACCTGTTGTCCAGCATTGTCCTGCTTCAACTACAGATGCAGTAAATGACATGCCATGATTTTTATTACATCCAGCCAATAATCTCGTATAACGTCCTGATCCACCATTTTGCGTATTAACTCCATTGCCGCCATTACACAGAGAGAAGCCATCCACAAACTGACCACCACTAATATTGACAGCCATAATTCCATGACTGCCATTACCATAAATGAACCCTGAATCAGAGTAATAATTGCCTCCAGCATCTGAACGTAATGCTTGAGATTTAGAACCAATTAGACGACAAGTTGATAATCTGACATAGCCTCCAGCAATGAATACACCCATTCCGCCTGCGCCAGCGACAACTGAGCCTCGTAGATACCCTGAACCACCATCGCCAAGATGCACAGAATGCGAATTTGAACCCACGAAGTGGGCGGACGGGGAATGAATATGTGATTTATTAAACCCCCACACGGAGAAATTAAATCCGCATACTGCAACATTTGCTCCCAAGATGATATTTGAGTTTTTCGCATCATAGGCAGCACCTTCACCCTTAAGTAAAATTCCAGTGCCAGACACTGTCCCATCCAGCACAATATTATTAATAAACTGTACTTGTCCGCCTTGTTCTCCAGCAAAGCCATGTCCACCATATTGGTTTTGCTTCAATACAGTTTTCATAACTTTAACGTCTGCACCTTTCCAACCTTTGACCGTTGGTGCAAAGCCTGCAAATTTATTTGCGACTGTATTCGTTTCAGGGTGATAACCATTCCAGCACTTGAGTTTAACAGTGACGTTATTTCCTGATTTTGCGGTTACTTTCCAAGTTCCCTCATGAGCAATGAGTCCAGCTTTAATGACGGAATAATCCGTCAAAGCAATATTATGCATGCTCAGATTGATCGTTAATTGAGTGTCACTTTCAACTGATTTGACTTGAACCATAGAACCATCGACTAAAATAATGTCTCCATCATTTACAATCGCTGTAAAATTTGTATCAACGCCAGTTACATTAGACCCTGCGACACTAATTTTCCCTTGATTAGGTTTAGTTACATACCACCACTGGTAACGGATCGAATCAGTATCAAACTCATCTTCAGCGCTTCCAGAATCAAATGCAGTTGCTACGGTAATTGTGCGTAATGCATCGTCGAATGCTGTGATTTTTCGAGTTTGGCCTTTAAAGTGAATTAGGTCGCCAACATCTAGCCAGTTGCTTGGAAATCCATTCGGGCCAACAGAACTAAGCGTGATTTTATTTCCGCTGGTGGACGCTGTACCCATTTTGTTCATGCCAATATTCAACTCGCCCAACATAGTTTTACGGATTGGACTTGACTCAAACCATGCCGATCCACAAGCGACTTTATCCAACTTTATATAATCGTTTAGTTGGATATTTGAAGCATCTGCAAACTCATACGTTACATCCCAAAGGCCATCACCACCTGAAGCGCTGACTACAGAGTTAATGGTTGCAGCAATTGGTTCAGTTCCAACAATTTTTAAAAGTGCATGGTCTTTTGTGTACTTAGCGATGTAATTCGAGTTGAACTCGACAACCATTGGAGGAAGTGTAATTGTCGTTGGAGCACACACAATTAAATTTTCAAGTTTGCTTAGAACACGTCTGGCTTGATCTGTAGTCGTTAAATTGACTAAAACGTTTTCACGAATCTCGATTAATTTATCTGTAGAAAGTGCATTGTAGAGCTGCTCGGCGGTATCAATACCAGCAAAGTCTTTAAGCGTAGCAAATTCTAAATTTTTCTCACGTTGAGATCTGTGGTTAACTGTTGATACAAGTAAATCAGTCCAGCCTTGACCATCTGCAACAATATCAAGTAACTCTTCAATAAATTGATAAATTGCATCAAAACTTAAACCTTCGACCACTTTCTCAACATATTTCTTCATGCTTTCTGTAAGAATGAATAAGTCAGGAAGCTTGAAGAAGTTACGTCCATCGTAGTGATATTGACCATTAATGTCGTTTTTTTCAGCATCGTTGGATGGGTCGTCTACAACAGCAGTGATGCTATCGGCAGGGATATTAGCAGCGTCTTCCATCATTAAAGCTTTGGTACGATAAGCCTTATAAACACCATTGTTTCGCATTAAATACATCGAATATTCAATACGTTCAATACGTTCATTTTGCTCGTCAGATTTATTATCTACATGCTCAGTCAGCTCATTGAGTGCCCCAGCACCAGCAAAATCACTCACTGAAGACAGTGCAGCAGAACCCAAATCTTTAATAAAAGCTTCAAAAATTTTTGATCTTTTAATTTTACGGGTCATGCCTCCTTGGACGACAGGCATAACATCATTTGCACCAAAGCTTGCCGTCTCATTCAGTTCACTGATTTTAATGCCAATATCCACATCGATAACATCCGTCATACATTAACCCTCAGTATTCAGATTTTCGTCATCTTCAGTATTTAAACCTTGGCCTGATTCAGTAGTGATCAGCTGTGGAGGTACTGATTGATTCAATGAATAACCCTGCACATCAACAAAACGATTGGTTTTGATAGCAGCAGTGATCATGCGTCCAGCTTGACTGTTTTCACCATAATGCGTGTCTGCCTGCGCTTTGTCATAGAGGTTGACTGGCATGTCTTCAGTTGCATTAGGGTCAGTTGTAATAAACAACACGCGATGATCGTTGGGGGGTAAACCCAAACGGACGGTATTGATATTTACTTCCAGATAATTCCCTGGCGTCTTGATTTGAGGAATAGTCATTAAGTATTTTCCTTTAATTCAATTAAATCAGACTCATCCTTAAAGCCGTCATCAGGCTCAAAGTGATAGTCGACATTAATTCTGATCAAATCAGCATCTATTTCTTCTTCTTCGCGCACGCGATCTGAAGCAGTAATGGTGAAATGAGTATGAAATTCTTGAGATAGAACGCTCATCGAATGACTTCGCGTTTTTGAGTTAAAAATGGTTTTAGTACGCCCAAGGCTGAGTGATGCAAGGCCAGTTACACCAACTGAAGACAGGTCATTTCCAATCAAGAGCTTTTGGATGTGCCACAACATGAGATATGTGCCAATGTCACGACCAGCGCCATGCCGCTGAGCTTCTTCATTCCTTAGTGAACGAGCACCGGCTAAAACCACAAAAGTGACTGGATACTTGGTCTTATCATTTGAGATTTTTTCAGGCGTACCAGAACCTTGAAAGGTCACCCAAATTGCTGGAAAAGTTTCAACCCAAGCAAGCGTCCCATCATCAAACTCACCACCATAGGTTTTGATTTCCCGAATCCAATCCCAGATTTTGTTTTTAACTTGTTGAGCTAAGACATCCTTGATGCCTTGTTCAACAATTGAAAGATTAAGGTCTACCATCCACGACCTCCAAAATCACGACGACCAACGCTAAAAATAACGTTATTCGATGAAGACTCAGTTGGAGCAGACTCGCCAGCTGGCGCACCACCTAAACCAATTTCACCTTTACTAATGGCTTTAAGTTTTTTGCAGCCATCTTCATAGCGAACCTTAATAGGATCGTTTTCAACAACTCCACGTGTACAAGCGTAGTAACGAGCCAAGTCACAACCAAGACTGATTAAAAATGGTGGAACAACTTGTAACGGCAGTTTATAGCGCCCCATAACAGATCCATCTATTTCACTGTTTGCTGCATTCATTGCCGCATTCAACTTGTCATAGTTGATTACGTCTTGATAAGGAGCCTCATTGTCAGTGAGCTGAATGATTTCACGCTCACCAAACTTGGCAATCATTGCCTCTGCCGTTACATACATGGTTTATGCCTCCGCGCCAGTCGATCCATAGACCGTTTGCCAGAAACCATAACCAGCTGCACCACGTGACTCGACACCAAAGTAGAAAACGCCTTCCATAAATACAGAAGGTGATTCCATGCTGGTTTGCTGAACGAATACTGGTTTTTTACGCACCTGATAAACAAATGGTTTCACTGGCTTGGTGGTGTCCAACAAGAACCATGCATTGTCATCAGTCAAACGAGCAGACACTTGAACCTTAGCTGTGCCTTTGTACGGGTTTGGCTTGCCATCTTCAAGACGATCTACAGTGACCAAAGCGTTAGCAATATCTTCAAGCGCAGCTGGCACTAATAGCGTTGTTGGAGTGATATTAAGTGGTCGACCTGATTCATCCTTAAATTTGCGCATTGCTGTACGAGCAGCACCAAATGAAGCTTGAGCTTTGGCTAAAGTTTCAATTGAAAGTTTTTTTGTGCCTTTGTTGCTGACGGTGGTTTTACCCACTTTATGACTGGTCGAAATCATGGCTTGGCCGTCATAGCATTTTGCAGAAAATGCTTTATTTACAGCTTCAAAAACCAATTCGTCAGGGTGTTGCTTAGCCGACCATGCAGCCGATTCTGCTTGAGGCTTGTAGATGCCAAGTTGATCATCTTCAATATCGTTTCGACGCACTTCAATCGTTGCGGAGAAATCTTTGTTGCGGATGACATAGTCATATTCTGCAAGCTTAGTAATGTGTTTTTTGCCGATCCATTCTTTCATCTGTGGAAAGTTTTCTAACCAGCGATAATCAACATAAGCACCATTACTAGGCACTACCATTGCAATAGCTGGATATTCAACAACGACATCATTTAGTGCATTGTTATAAACTGTCTTCAGGTTTAAAAAGATTGCGTTAAGTGCTGCACCGTTTACGTTCATTCTACCCATACTCCATTTTCATCAATACCAACGACACGACCAGCTGGAGACAACGTTCCACCAGCATCCGTTTCAGCAACTGTTTGCCCATCTTGTAAAAAGCAAGGCTTACCAAAGGAAGCTTGCGTTACAGGGTCAGATGTACTGTTAGCAAACTGGAAAGCACAATCATTACGCACCAACACATACACATCGCCATTTGAACCAGCAGTGTTGTCGACGCTGTCTTCATAACGACCTAAATAAGTCAGATCAGCATTGACAGTGACTGGCACGGCATAACCCGTAGCATCTACAGCAGCGGCAAAGCCAGCTACAATGACGGCACCAGCTTTGACTGGTACACCAAACAAACCCTTTTCACGGAACGGGGTTTGACGTTCTTCCTGATTTAAAATGCTGCTCATTATGTTGTAGCTCCTAAATCAATCCCCATTTGTGCTGCAACGGCTAAAGCTTCAGGGGAATGTGCTTGACCACCACCTTGTTGGTTATTGCCAGCGAGGTTCACAGTTGTTGTTTGTTTTTGATTCAAAGCTGCAATTTTTGGCAGGCTTTCAATATGTTTTTTAATAAACTCAGGATTGGTCTTTGCCTGATCTTTTGCCCAATTAATGGTTGCATCACCCGTCAAACGACCATCCGAACAAGCGGCAACAATGAGGTCGTCTAATTCTTTGCTGGCAGCATTCGCAGCTACAGCTGTCGCGCTGGCAATTGCTTCTTGATAAACCGCAATCGGTACATATTGAGTCAGATCAGGTGCTTGGCTATTGGCGGCAGTCTTTACTTCAATTGCTTTTCCAAAAGCATCAGTAAAAGTTTGACCAGCTGACAGAGTTGTTCCATAAGCACCATCAATCTGTGCAAATGCACTATTGGCGGCAGTAAAAATCTCTTCTTCTGTGGCTGTTTCAGGCAGCCCTAGACGCTTACGCATGAGTTCTAAAAACTCTTTCATTGTTGAGTCCTCGTTGGAGTGTTGAGACAAAAAGTCCTGAGCCGCAGCAGCAAGACGTGCTTCGGGCAAGGTGTCTAAATTCGGAGTATTGGTTAAGGCGAAGCTATGAAGTCCGAGGACTTCACCAGCTTGGTTGTAGAAGAAAACAGGCGAAGTGTATTTATATTCCTTAGCCTCGATATATCCCTTGGCTTTTTCAGTCCATTCAAATTGAGTGCTACATAGTCCAACTCCATCTACATATTGGAATCCAGCAGGCTTGAGCCAACCAGACGCTGGTGCAGGATCACCAGACTCTTGAGCTTTTAAAGTCGCGTGTTCATAGTCCACCACTAGATCGATAGAACGCTGATTTAATGCAGCAGCAATTTGACGACCACGTTCTGGAGTAAGTTCCCAGTGTGGGGCATCGGTAGGACGACCATCGATACCACGAAAGATTCCTTCAGGAATCAAAACGAGGTAAGTCGATGTCGCATCAATGGCGAATGAGCACGCGGCTACTAATAAGGTCTTTTTCATGCTGGCAGCATCGCACTGCCAGTTTCTTTTTATTAGGCGGAAAGGCTTCCGTTTATTTTTTAGGGATTAAAAATCTTTTGCCAATAATGATCTACATCAAAGAAAATCTCTTGTTCAGCTTCAGTTTGCAAATTTCCTTCAGTATCCATCGGCATAAACATCCTTGGCTCAATATCGCCGAATGGAATTGGTGCACCACGCTTTGTTCTTCCTGAAGCGCCTTTTTTAATACCGAAATGCATGGCAGCGGCATAAGGCATATTGTTGCTAATGATGGCTTCATCTTTGGTATGGCTGGTTACAACTCTTGATCGAAGATCACCAGAACGATGCAAGATACCACCGTAGCTGTAACCTTTATATTCATAAATTTTAATTGTTGACGGTTTGCGGCCAGCCCACTTGGGGCGACCTTGTTGTTCAAAGTTTTCATCAACAACCGTTCCCAATGATGCAGCAATTGCAGCCGCCAAAGGACTCGCATTAGTCAAACGACGACCTACTTGCAGCAAGCGATCCGCCAACATCTCATCATTGATTTTGATAGCAGTCATTCATTACCTCGGATCAATTCAAAGTTTGTCATCAGTGACTTGCTTGATACTTTTGCAATGTCGGTCACTTCCATAACGCCATCTTTGGATTGTACTGATACTCGAATTACTTTCTGTCCAGCGTCATCCAAAACGGGTACAACGAACGCCATCTGACGTTTTTTACTATCCCATAAGACTTTTTGAATCTGCTGAAGTAGCTTTGGTAATGCCAGCCATTCTTCAGTGCTTAGTGCATTTGTAGTTTGACCAACTAACAAGCGATCCGAAACCGTCATAATTGGACTTTCAACTGCAATATTTTTTGCAGTCAGAGTTTTAATATCATCCATGCCAACAACACCAACCGTGCTGGTCATATTTTGGGGTTTGGCAAAGTTTAAACTGTTTTTGACAAAAGCCTCATGCGCCTTAATTCGTGGCGGACTCAATAAAATCTGTTGAACTTGCTGAATTGCTAACTGTGCCCCCACGAGATCAGCCGCACGTTTAGTCAATTCTGTATCAAGTAAATAGCTCGACGCTGGATGACTGTTAAAGCCAGCTGCTGGAGAGAAGTAAGTCACTTGACCATCATTTTGACGAACACGAATGCGTGTCCGGAGAGCCACCGCATCCTGACCTGTAAAACTACTTTTACCAATCACGACTTGGAGCTGTTCAATATCTTCAGGCAAAGTTTCGACTTGCCGTAAACCTAAACGCTCAACGTCACTTACGCGACGGCCACGTACTGTACATTTACAACCAAACTCTGTTGGTGGGTAGGCATAGAGCCAAAACGGATCATCGTAATAACGTGTCTCACCATTTCGTGCTAAGTGTGCTTTGCGTGGGTTTGTAATCGAAATATGCACCCATTCCCAAAGAGGACGAGTGTCAATTGATGCCATCAATCCTTTATAACGTCCAGCCGCCAAGCTCTTATGCACGTTGGTATCAAAGATGGTTTTTAAACGTCGTGGACTACCAAGCTGCACTGTTTGCTCGATACCAGCTGGATTGATTACGGTCTGTTTTCCCCACCAGCCTTTTTCGCGTAGTGTGGGAATAATAGATGCTTTCCATTGCTCCAGACCTTGACCTTTTTCCAAGGCGGTAATCAATGAGCTTTTAATATCTTGAAGTAAATCCACCCGTGCAACTTTGGCAACGGTGAACGCTCGACTATGTGCATGATCAAGGGTTTCGTGCCAGTCCCAGCCAATCTTAAAACCTTTCGATTCCAAGTATGCAATCGCATCTTTAGGGGGGAGTTTAAACAGCGCATTCAGCTCTGGCCGTTGCGGTACTTTAGCCATTTTCAGCCTCTGCACTTAAACGCCCAAACACTTCAGCAGCAAAAAACAACTTCGTTAGTTTGCCTTGCAAGGCTGGTTCGTCATCACTCGGATATAACTCAGCTAAGACAGCCAACACATCTTCATCATTCTGACCTGCTTGGATTTTAGCAATCAGGTCTTGTGTCCAATCTTCAGCGGTTTTTTGCGCTTGCTTAGTTTGATCATTGAGCAGCAACTGAATTGCTTGTACATCCAGTGGCACTTGATTATTGGCTGCAATCAATCCATTCAACAATTGAGGCACATACATATTTGCAGCAAGGTTTGGTGTTGCTGGTGCAACTGGCACTGTATAGGCCAACACGTCTTCTTTATCATCCGCAGGCTCAGGAATACCAAGTTTTTTGTGTCCCCAAGCACGCGGGATCTTGAAGCCAATTTCAACCAACTTCGGCAAAGCTTCACTAAAGACTTCTATATCTTCAGTATCAGTGGTATCAAAATAAAATGATGGGTATCGATCTGGTGAAATGTTCGGATAATTCAGACGCATCAAACTGCAAACCAAACTATCTGTAATTGAGCGTGCAAGCTGCTTAGCATCCGACTTGACCAGCTTATCAAACTGTCCCTCATGGGTTTTACTTTGCGCATTGGTACTAGTTTTACCATCTGCTTGAGAGAGCAACGTACCACCGACAATAACTTTGGATTGGGTTTGTTCACACCATTTGACTAAATCAAAATGATTTTTTGTGTCCCCGTCAGTAGCGGCTTCAAAATCAATACTCATACCGTTGGGGATGATACCGCCAGCATTGCGCCCAATCGACATCACAGCACGAAGCAAAGTTAATTTTTCTTTTTCTGTTGCTCCAGATGGATATTTACCAATCTTGCTTGGTAAGCCATAAGACTCCAAAAATTCCAAGACATCACGAATACCATAGTTTTTAAATAAGAACGGCCATGTAAGAACACGGTGCAAACCAGCGCGAGGAATATAACCAGACTTGGCTTTGTGCCGATGGATAAACCAGCCAAAATCCCAGAAGTCTGCGCCATCGGGCGAACCATCATTGAGCTTGAGTATATTCGGCTGATTATATGGGGTCATAAAATTGCGAGGGTTTACATGCTCAAAACTTTTAGGCAACCACAAACTGCCAAGTTGATGCCACTCAATCTCTTGGCACGAATAGCCATGACCAACACCGTCCATTGCATCAAATAAGAACATCTCAAAATCAGCAATATCATCAATCCACTCCGCAACTTCTTCAGCATTTTTGCGCTCAGCTTCGCTGGCATTTTTGGGAGGGTTCACACCCCAAGGTAGACCATTGACACCTTTCTTGCGCTTATCCATTTCACTAAAGATGTGACCATCACGTTCTTCCATGTCACAGAACAAGTCTGCTTGAGCTTGAAGGTTGCCTTGTTCTGCATCAGTCATCAATTGATGCAAACGCCTTGGGGTTAAGCCTACAACTGGATGGTCTTGCCACTGATTGGTCAGCCAAGCGATTTCTGCGGTTTGGTTTGATTCAAGTGCGGTTCGGTCTTGAGTTTTGGATTGGGGTTTTTTCTTAGCCATAGTGCAAATACAATTTGAGGATTTTGCACCATTATTGTTTTTTGACTTATTTAAAATTAGGCGGAAAGACTTCCATTTATTTTTGATTTTTTAATTGCCACAGAATGGGCGATTTTAGCGATCTAAAAGCAAACACGGCTCATTGTTGCAGAATTGCCTTTAAATCGCTAAAAACGCATTTATAAACGTTTATAAATCTATAAATCCGCCCGACTAATAATTGGTGATGATGAGTTCCTGTTTTTCGCCGCGACTCGCTCCAACTTTACCGACGGAGTAATTAATTTTTGTGGTGCTGATATTCAGGTCTGCAAAAGCATCTCGAATATCAGGATGATCATTAATTGATAGCATGACTTTACTTTGACAAGTTTTCATCAGCTCAGCCATTTTCAAATAATGCTCCCATCCGAACTCTACACCATAACCTGCAAGCTTCCAGTAAGGCGGATCAGCGTACATAAAACTATGGGGTCTATCATACTTCTTCAAGCAATCATCCCAGCTTAGGTTCTCAACAGTGACACCTGAGAGCCTGTAATATGCATCGGTCAAGTGGTCTTCTATTCGCAGAAAGCTTGGTGCTTTCGCTGTTGTAGCAGTTCCAAAAGTTTGACCAGAGTTCTTTGCACCAAATGCGGTATGTTGCAAATAATAGAATCGTGCAGCTCGCTGAATATCAGTCATTAAATCAGTGCTGGCAGCTTTTAACCACTCAAACATCTGGCGGCTTATGATTGCCCATTTAAATTGCCGAATAAATTCTTCAAGATGGTGCTGTACGACACGGTATAAGTTCACCAGCTCACCATTTACATCATTAATGATTTCAAATTTTGATTGTTGTTCACGCATAAAAAATAATGCTGCACCGCCAGCGAACAACTCCACATAACATTGATGCTCTGGCATTTTTTCGATCAATTGCGACACCAGACGACGTTTACCACCCATCCAAGGAACGATTGGCTTGGTTTTCATGTTTTCACCCACTGCAAAAGCTTTTCATTTTCTGATAGCCTCGAATTACTCTGTACAGGGTAACGAGGCTAAGCCTGCGGTAGTCACTTACCAAAGGGGGCGGTTTCTTGTAGGGCAAGAGGCCGTCACCTCGTTTTTAATGATGACCTTTTAATACATTAGCTATTAGGGGGAAGGAGTTCCGATGAGCGAGTTAGTTAATACAACACTTCCAGAAATCACCAAACAAATAAGAGAAGGTGAATTTGAAACAATATTTGGCATCAATATTTGGAGTAGATATGACGATGATACTGAGCTTTATCAAATGCTCCAATTTTGCAAATATGTTAATAAAATCGGACTGACAGAATGGGTGGATGAAACTTTCTATGATTCTAAGGCCAGTCTTTGTTTTATAAAATTAATTGAAATTGATGAAGATTCAAATTGTAGCTATGAGATTGATGCAATTAGGACTATGGCGGCACTCACAATCGAACAATTTGAATTGGAAGGTATCATTGGACATCGAAATCCCTACTTAAGCAGTGCAATCAAATTCCAACTTTAGTTATATACAACCAGCTTCACTAAACCAGCCATCATAATCATCACTATTCATTTCCAACTCTTCACGAGTTGGAAGTCCTATAAACTCAATAGGACTTGATAGGTGTAGACTAGCAAACCATCCAAGAATCATTGCAACTGCACCATCGCCATGACGGTATAAATCTGGGTCTTTTAAATCTTTTTTCCGTGCTTTAGATACCATGTGAATACCATCAACTTCCTCAATCGCTGAGCAGTCATTTTTGAGATTGTCATCACGTGGCAGATCAATCATATCCTCTTCAAATGCGGTCACAAGCTTTGGAGTCCACAGGCTGTACCAGTTACGACTCAATTTAATTTGATGAACCATGTGCTCACCAAACTTCTCAGCTGTATCTTCAGCCAGCGTTTCACCCGTACCAGTTGCATCCATTGCAATGCCACCAAATCGAGGTAATCGCTCCAACATATACCAAAGGATTTTTTTCTGCATACGTGCTGGCACGTTATGCATCTCGATGGCAAACGGTGCGATCCGACGTAAATCTGGTGCAATATAGAATGGCAGAATAAAACTAAAGTCCCGATGCCGTGCATAGTCTTGACCAGCACAATGCTGGCGACGCTTATCCAGTTTTTGCAATTCAGGCTCTAAGTTCTGCTGAATCCATTCATCAATATATGCGTCACGTTCCTCGCTAGTCTTTTCAGTGAAGTCATCTCCAAGCGTTAATCGCAAGACAGTGCGCACTTCTGGCATTGCACGTTCAACCCAAATACTTGGCAGACACACAGATGATCCATCGCGTGGAATGGCATCAAGTTCCTCACGCATTGCAGCCTTGCGGCTCCCATATGCACGACGAATTTTTTTGTACCATTTCTCTTTACCTTCAGCAGTTGCTTTTTTTCCCTGCATAAAGCAGACACGCTCATAAAGACCATTAGCAACAGCATCGTCAAAAGTGACTACAAGGGACTGAGCATCCTCACCATAGACACCATTCTCAATATCATTCACCAATTGGTTGAATGCATTGTTTTTGCCGTTGTGTGAACTAATGATGGCAATACGACCACCCCAAATCAGCAAAGCCGTAGCCGCTTCGATTACCCCTTGGACATTAGGATGGAAGGCAGCCTCATCAATGACGACTTTACCTTGCAGACCACGAATGTTTTCAGGTCGACTGGAGAGAGCCACAATCTGGAAACCGCTTGAATATCGAATACGGAAAGCCGTGATCTGCCGTGTATCACCTTTGTCATTTTGATCTTCAAAAAGAAATTCTTCAATTTGTGAAATGCCTTGACCTTGGGCTTCAGCAATTACACGCGAGAACTTGGCGCAATAACCAATAAATTCAAGACCTTTTTCTTTGGTATCACCAATATAATAAACACTCATTCCGCCAGCTTCTTTGCTGGCAGCAGCAAGTAGTACATCATCAAAACTTTCGGCAAATGTGATGCCAGTACGTCGACCTTTCGGACAAACTTTAATATCCGACTTAATCCGTAGCCATTCGACTTGATGCTTCATCAGAACACCAGCATCGAATGGATTTAGATTATTCGGGATATTACGTGCGCTTTCAGGAAGTTCATCCCAATCAACCACACGAACAGTATCTTGCCGAGGTTTTAATGCTGTCATTATTTAATACCTAATACTTTTTCACGCCAGAACTGAATTTGCTCAGCACCCATACCTTGTGAGACGGCAGCTTTCTGTAGGTTTTCATCTTGTTCTCGAAGCAATTCTTCACGCGCTTGGCGACGAATCTCATCACGGTTTTCCATTGCCTTTGACTTGGTCATGATGGCTGCACGGGCAGCACGTGCCAAAGCACCGACATCATCAATGCCCATCTGCGGCTTGAGTGGATCATCACCGGTATTGGTCAACTCATCCATTGCACGTTTAGTGACTACAGCTTGAACAGCCTGAGCCAACAACATGCCGCCCTTGTCATCGGGGTCTTCGCCAAATTCTTTGACCAAAACTTCAGACATTGCAGCGATCTGCCTAAACTCTTTAGCTTCAGCGATATAGTTCTGCTTTTCACGACCTAAAGCGGATCGACTGGGAATACAGTCCGATGGAAACTCAGCACGAATTTCGTCCAGCATTTCATTCAGTGTTAGCTTGTCTTCCTCAAGCATCTTGTAAATGAATTGACGTTGTTCATCGGTAAGATTACGCATAAATGATTTGCTCATGCTTCACCCAATTATGCCGATGGGCGCTTTACGCCATGAGTAACAACAAGACCTTTAGCAACATCAGCGCCTCGTTCTGTGAGCTTTACAACAAGCACTGTGTCCAAGTTTTCTTCAATGACCAACAAGCCTTGCTCAGTCAACCAATGCAATTCGGTACGCAACTGATCACGGCTGAAGCTATGTCCATAACGAGTGACAAAGGCATGCAGCACTGATGAGTTTGAGCGATACGTGGGTAATTCTGATAATGAGCGCAACACAACGAGGCGCATGTCTTCTTTTAAATGATCTGCAAAGCTCATATTTATTAATCCTTGTGGTGCAGCAGATAATCATTAACGCGATCCACTGCCTTGGCTAAAGGGGCTATCACGTCTTTTAACCCCGCTACTGATTCTTTAAGGGCTTTCATATCACCAGCCATATCACTAATCACTTGATGATCAGGCATGTTGCTGACACGCTCTTCTAATCGACTTAATCGCTCTTTTGTTTCTTGCAACTCTTTATCTTTTGCGGCCTGTCGATTTGAAATAAAAACATAGACCGCGAGTCCAAAGTTAAAAAGAAAGCTGATCAAAGTAATACCAATAACGATATAGCTGGGCTGCATTATTTCCCTCGGCTTTGATTGATAAAGCGACCAATAAAGCCAAGTATGGCAATGGCTGCCGTGACTTTTCCTTGTGATGCTTCAGGGATTAATGCAAGTACTTCTGGTGGAACACCTGAAATTGACACATATGCAATCGCTGCAAATGCCCAAGTGGATAACCACTTCCAGAACGTATGAGAATTTTTAACCAATAATCCTGTGTGCTTTACTTCTTCCAAAGTGCCAACCACATACTCAGGGACTATTGATGCTTCAGCTTTGAGTTCTTCAACTCGTTTTTGATGACGCTTGGCTTGATCTAAAAGCTGTTGTTTTAACTCAGCAATAGTTTCAGGATTATCTACTTTTTCTTGATCCACTGTTTCGGTAACAACAGCAGAAGTACCAACATTTTTCGGCGATGGCACTAGGTTACGAGGTCGTTTAAATTGAGTTTTTTTCATCGCATATCATCCGCAGCATAACGTAGGTTGCCAGAAACACGACTCATCCAACCTTTACCAAATGTGTTAAAGGTTTTGATGCGTGTATAGAATTGAATGCGCTCAGCATTGAAAAGATTGATCAAAGCAAACTGCGGTTGTTTACGAATTTCATTGAGTGTAATTGCGCCAACAATACCGTCATCTTTTACACCCAACGCACGTTGCAGAATCTTTCGAGCATTGACTAAGCCATGATTAACACCAGCATCGAAATATTGGTATGCGAAAGAGTATGGGAAGCTATCGCAACTTAAAGCATCCCAAAATTGATTTTTATAAATACGTTCAACCATATCCATTGGGATATTTTTCATTGAGCCTTTGTACCCATAATTTTGCGCTGTAGCTTTGGTGATACCGTAATTAGTTTCCCCACCCGGATCAGAAGGATGGTTTACATAACCACCTTCATGTTGAAGCACTCGCTTTAGTGCAGTTTGAAAAGTCTTGTTCACAAAAAAACCTCATCAAATGATGAGGCTAGTTTGTCTAGTTGGTACTTGTAATATTAGGCGGAAAGGCTTCCGTTTATTTTATTGCTTAGACTTAATTTCAGCTATGCAATCCTTTTTAGCTTGATTGTAGGAATCTAAAAACATTTGTTGTGCGTGATCTTTATATTCTTGAGAAGTGGATGCCTTTGAATATTTCCCCCACCATAACTCTCGTGCAAATGACACCATAGAAGTACAATACCGATATTTATTTGAAATATCCATCGAACCATAAACCGCTTCAGCCTCTTCAACCAAAGCATTGTATTTTCGGCTTTGACGAGCAACATCTGGGGTATATTCCAAATTTACACTTGAGTCAGTGGCCTGAAGCTGCTCAACACGATCAATAAATTTCTTAGTTTGATTTAGACTTAGTGCTTCATAAACAGGTGGATTATCTTTAACTTGTTTAGCCTCTATTTCACCTTCAATGATTGCTAGAGTAGCCTGATTAAGCATTTCATCATATTTTTCTTCCTCAGATAGATTCTGAGAATTATGTGAAACTTGATTAAGTTCGCTGTTAACATTAATTTCAGTTCTATTGTTTTGTCGAAGATAGGCTATGGCAACTAAAATACCAACAATAAAGAATAATCCAACCCATTTTAACCATTCAAAATCTTTATTCACACCCATCCTCCCAATACAGTCCTATAGATTAATAAAAAGTACCACGACTTGGGGGAATCCATTTCCCCATAATTTCGATATCTGAAGCTTCATTCAAATCAAGTGGCATTGGCGGATATGTTTTATTATCTGAAATTAACAAAATAGACCCATCTATTTGACGCTGAATACGCTTCACCCAAAAGTGCTCTCCAGTGCGAATAACGTAAATAAAACCATCTGTTAAGGAGTGATCTAATGTATTTACAAGTAAAGGTTCCTTATCTTGGATTGTAGGAAACATAGAGTCTCCAGTCGCATAAACAATTATTAGATCTTTTGCGTAAAAACCATGTCGATGTAGCCAGTCTTTTCTAAAAGCCAATCTACTAACTGGTTGAGCTTCGCCAGCACAGATTGATCCATGACCAGCCGAGATAGCCACATCATAGACATTGACTAAATCAAACTCATCAGCAAAGTCATTTTTCATATTCACGGATTTATTTAGCCGATTACCAGTAATCACATAGGTTACGTCAACACCAACCTCTGATAGTGCAGATAACTGCACTGCGGTTGGTGATGAATTGTCTTTTTCCCATTCAATCACTGTACGCTTTGATGCGCCAGCTATTGCACCGAAATCAGGTTGATTTAGGTCAAGTCTTGTTCGCTCTTCTTTGATTCTTGCACCAATCACGCAAAATACCTCACCAACATGTTGAATAGTGCTTAAATCTGCACTATTATTAACTTAAATATGCACCTATATGTGAATATAATCGCACTTAAGAGGTTAGAGACATGCAATTAAAATCACTTAATGAAGTTAAGAACACCTTCGAGTCTTCAGGTAAAACCGTTACAGATTGGGCTTCTGATCATGGTTTTGACCGTAATGATGTTTATAAGGTGCTTAACGGTCAGCTCAAATGCAAACGCGGCAAAGGTCATGTAATCGCAGTTGCTTTGGGTATCAAAAAAGACACCAACCAGACTGCTAACACCTAGCAATCTGCACATTTTTGCACATTTCTGCACACAAGGAAAGAATCATGAAAGCAGATTTTCTCACCATACTATTTCTTATAACGACAATTTTCGCATTCACTCAATGGTGCTTCGCGGAAAACGACAACGAGATATTGCTACAAGAAAACAAAATTTTGTCCATTCAACTTGAGGGCATGAAGAATGAGCACCGTTAAATCAGCCTCGAAAGTTCTCAAAGTTTTAAAGGCTTTACGTGGGCATAGCTTGCAAGGCGTAAGTAATCAAGAGCTTGCAAGACAATTGGATGAATCACCAGCACAGATTCACCGTCAATTACAAACCCTTGTTGCTGAAGGCTTAGCCAAGCAAGAAGAAGACGGTTCATACACATTAGGTACGGCAGTTGTTCAGATCGCCAAGGCGCATGACACAGAAATGGAACGTGCAAAGGCACGTATTGCTGAAATTGAACAACGTACTAGAGTTTTTTAAGAGGTCATCATGGATTTAGAACACGCAGCAGAAGTCATTCCTTCTGATTTTGCAAAGAAAGTTGGTGGCTTAGCCACATCTCTTGGCTATGAAGGTGCTTTAACCGTTGGCGCACTTGAAGATGAAATTCGTTTTTACCAACAACGTTCAGTTGAAGCAGTGCTGGAGCTTGGTAAACGCCTTTTGATTCTGAAAGAGATTACTCCACATGGAGAGTTTACCAAACGCATTGAAATGCTTGGTATTAGCAAACGCACAGCACAGCGTTTTATGTCTGTTGTCCTAAAATTTTCAAAAACGACATCGATGTCGCTTTTAGAAAAATCAGGCAACGGATCAAAATTGCTTGAGTTGATGGTTCTAGATGATGATGACATTGATGTCATTGAACAAGGTGGAAGCATTGGTGAAGTTTCTCTAGACAGCATCGAAACCATGTCTGTACGTGAGTTAAAAAAAGCTTTACGTGAGGCAAAGGCCGATGCTGAGAACAAAGCTCAATCTCTTCAAACCAAAGATCAAATCATTCAGAAGAAAGATCAAAAAATAAATGAACTTGATGAGAAAGTCACCAAAGCTTATAGCCCACCTGAAATCCAAAAACGTGAAGCGACTGAAGCTGAGCAGCTACGCCAACAGGCATTGCAACTCATGCAAAAGGCTGTACTTACGTTTTTAGATGCAGCAAATCAATTCAATGCAGACATGAACGCAGCTGTTGATTCATGCATGGATTCATTTGTAGTCGAGCAATACGAAGCAAATATTCGTATGACTTACCAAAGCATGGCTCAACGTTGCAATGAAGCTGGACTACCTATCGACTTTACACAAATGGTCACACCAGATTGGCTGTCTGAAGTCTTATTGGAGAATGAAACTCTAGACACTGAGCTTCAAGGAAGTGAGGTGTAAGTCATGGCTGCCAAAATAGATACTGTTGAATTGGCGCAAGCCGAATATTTAAAGGAAGTTAAGCAAAAACTGGAGACTTCAGGTTTTGGCAGCAAGGATGAAATTGTTTCTGAAGCAGCGGCATTTTTGTCGATTGGCCGCAATGAGCTATATCGCAGACTTAAAGCAATTGGTTACACCACTGGTCGCAAAACCCGAAGCGATAAAGGTAAAAGTGTAGTCGATGCTGATACAGCAAAGCTTATTGGTGGTTTGGTTTATGAAGCGACCCGTGCAAATGGTAAGCGTACAACCAGTATCAAAGGTGCTTTAAAAATTGCGCAGGCAAATGGCGTTGCACCCGATGTGAGTGCGGCAACCATTGGCAGACGCATGAAGCAAGAGCTATGTCATCCGACCATGCTTGAAGCACCAACACCACATCAAAACCAACGCAGCTTGCACCCGAACCATGTATGGGAGCTAGACGCATCAACTTGCATTTTGTTCTACCTTCCCAAAGAAGGTGGTGTGCGTGATATGCATCCTAGCGAGTTCAATAAAAACAAGCCAGAAAACCTAAAACGCATTGAGAAAGACATGGTGACTCGCTATGTGATCACAGATCACTACAGTGGCAATGTCTATCTTGAATATGTTCGTGGAAGTGAGTCGGCTCAAAACCTGATCAACATTATGTTGAATGCTATGCAGCGTCGAGACAATAAGAATCCTATGCATGGCGTACCAATGATCATCTACACCGACAAAGGTAGTGCGATGACCAGTGGCTTATTTACGAATTTACTTGATCGTTTGGACATCCAAATTATTGACCACGCTAAAGGTAATGCACGCGCCAAAGGTCAAGTTGAGAAGCACCAAGACATTATCGAATGCGAGTTTGAAGGCCGTATTAAGTATATGAAAGACAAGATCACAACCTTGTCTCAACTCAATGCCTTCGCCTCGAAATGGACTGCTCATTTTAATGAGACCAGTGTTCATTCTCGCACGGGTAAAACACGCAATGCCGTATGGCAAACAATTAAGCCTGAAAAATTACGAATCGCTCCACCAATTGAGTTATGCAAAGAACTGGTGACAACGAAACCTGAATCTAAAACAGTCACTGGCAACTTACGTGTGAAACACACAATCAATGGATATGGTTCGTATGAATATGATGTAAGTCATGTATGGGGCGTGCATGTCAAAGCAAAATTTGATGTGGTGGTGAACCCATTCCGTGCGCCTTGCATTGACCTATTAGGTACAGATGAACATGGCAATCCAATGGTTTACACCATTGAACCTGATCAAATGGATTTAATTGGTGGCTGGAATGAATCAGCAACAATCATTGGTGAAACACCACGCGCCAAAGCTGACAGCCAACTAGACAAAGTGCGTAAAGAAATTCGCCAAAAAGCATA
Source organism: Acinetobacter higginsii (assembly GCF_000369525.1). Lineage (GTDB taxonomy): Bacteria > Pseudomonadota > Gammaproteobacteria > Pseudomonadales > Moraxellaceae > Acinetobacter > Acinetobacter higginsii. The sequence continues at coordinate 1,359,024 of NZ_KB850072.1, read as the reverse complement.
CAACGTCAACACAGATGAAGAAGTTGAAAAAGCCATCAAGCAACGTAAAGGCGCTTTTTCTCACATCATCGATCCGATGGCAGATGTAAATCAAACCGTAGTACCAGATTACTTGCCACGAGCTGGTGAGCAAATGACTACACCTGATCAACGTCGTCAAGTTGCACCAGTCAATTTAATCCAAGCAGCAAAACAAATTCGAGGTGTTGTCGGTGATCTCTGGACACACGACCACTATAAGGCACTTCAAAAATCTTTCCCTACAGGTGAAGTGCCACAGGAAGTCATTCCAGAAATCATTGCTGGCATCCAAAACGAATCCACAAAACCTAAATTACGTGTGGTTGGAGAGTAATCATGAGCGCATTAAAACAACTGCTTAAACAACACAACGTTGCCCAAAGCTCACTCTGTAAACCACTAGGAGTCAGCACAGCAACGGTCAATATTTTTGTTAATCACGGTCAACGACCAAAAAAGAACCCTGACCAATTCCAGTCAAAGTTCATTGAGCTTTTAGAAGCGAAAGGAATTGGATCAGATCAAATTTCACAAGCATTAACTACTGCACAGACTCACACCAATAACGACCAAGCCTTGGACAGTGAGTGTGCAGCAGACCCATCAGAGGACGAGCAACTTATGCTACTACGTAAACAGACTCTAACACCAGCAGCCAAAAAACACTTCAAGCTGTTCAAGAACCCATTCACTGAAAACATCCGTAGTTCAGATGAATTATTCACCAATGCAGACATTAATTATGTTAGCGAATCAATGTGGCAAGTCATTAAAGGAAACTCTTCCTTTGTTGCGGTTGTCGGTCAGTCAGGATCAGGTAAGTCTACTTTACGTCGTGGACAGATTGACCGCATTGAACGTGAGCGTGAACCAGTCATTGTGATTGAGCCTTATGTACTTGCGACTGAAGATAACGACATTAAAGGTAAAACCCTTAAATCACTACATATTGCTGAAGCAATATTGGCGGCATTAGCACCAAGTACCAATGCAAAACGTTCACCTGAAGCACGCTTTCGCCAAATACATGAGCTACTCAAAGAAAGTATGCGTGCTGGACACCGTCATGTCTTGATCATCGAAGAAGCGCAAAGCCTACCGATTCCAACACTGAAGCATCTCAAGCGATTCCTTGAGCTTGAAAATGGATTCACCCCCTTAATGGGCATCCTATTGATTGGACAAGATGAACTCAAAATCAAGCTTGCTGAGAACAATCCAGAAGTTCGAGAAGTGGTGCAGCGTTGTGAGATTGTCACGCTTGAACCGTTCACACAAACCAGCCTAGTTGATTACCTCAAACACCGCTGCAAGTCGATAGATCGCAAGCTTGAGGACTTTATTGATGAATCTGGATTGGATGCTATCTGCACCAAGCTTACTCGCAATGTTGGGCGTAAAAATCAAAACGAAAGCCTTTTATATCCTTTGGCAGTTGGCAACCTGATCACAGGTGCAATGAATGTGGCGGCTGAGTTAGGTGCACCAGTCATTACTGATGACTTGGTAATGGAGGTCTAACCATGTCAACAGAACGAGTTTTTCTTATTGGGCTAATCATTTACTTCTGCATTGACACAATTTGCGGCCATTTAGCAAAAGTTCTAGGAGCATGTCATGGCTGATTTTGCAGATGTAGCAGCAGATATTGCTCAAACCGATCTTGACCACGCTTTGCACAATGCAAAGCGAGTGGAATTTACAAGCTACTTCGATTGCGAAGAATGCGGTACTGAAATTCCAGAACAACGACGCAGACTTGGCAGCGTGACTTTATGTATTGGTTGTCAGTCTGCACTCGAAGCAAAACAAAAACATTTCCGAGGCTAATTATGAAAACTAATTCAAAAAATAAACCTGAGCTTAAACGTGTTCAGTTCAATAAAGATTTAGACAAATTACTTAGTGGTGATTACGTCCTTGTGCCTAAACAACCAACAGCTGAAATGGAAAGAGCTGGTATGGCAGTTGGTGGCGGCTTCTTAGCAATCAAAATCTTTAAAACCATGTGCGCAGCCGCTGAAGGAGCAAACGCATGAAAACTAGATGCCCAGCTTGCGGAGCAACTTGCAGTCTTGATGCATTGCTTGGTCATAGTGATGCAAGTAAAGCATTTGTTTCAGCACTAAGCGTAACTGGTGATTTACAGCACCCATTGATCAAGTACTTGGCAATGTTCCGCTCTGAAAGCCGTGACCTGACTTTTGAGCGTACAGCAAAACTGATCAGTGAAATTGCGCCTGATATTACTGCAAAGGAAATCAAACGAGGTCATCACACTTATCCAGCGCCTCGCGCTGCATGGGTGTGGGCAATCGCCACAATGCTAGAACGTCGAGATCAAGGCAAGTTGCAATTGCCACTCAAAAATCATGGCTATCTATATGAAGTCATTACTTCATTTAAACCTGAATATGTACCAGCTCAAGATGCTACTCCACGCCACGGATTATCACGCACAAAAACCGAATCTGAGCGTGCTGCGGATCAAGCTGAGCACGAACGTCAGAAGCATGAGCGTCCAGCTTTCTCCCTTTCGGAACTGATCAATAAAACCAATGCCGAACGCAAAGAGATCGAACAAAGCTCACTTAAAAACATTCCACAAGAGCAACTATTTGCGTATGTCGCACAGAACAAACGCGATGGTGAAACTCACAAACAATGCTTTGACCGCTTAAAAGCTGCGGAATTAGCACAAGAACCAACAACTCAAGGAGCAACACAATGACAACTCACACCAAACCAGAAGGCTTTTGGGAAAACTCACAAGGCGCATTTGTTCCTGAAGCAAACGTCAAAGAAATTGACAAATTGCGTGATCAAACCGTTCGCAAGCTTTTTGAAAAAGTTAATGAACTACATGAACTCTTGAAAGATTTCAAAATCCAAAGTTTTGAAGATGTAGCCAATTTTTGCGCCATTTCAGCTGACCAATACGGTGTAACTGTTGGTGGAAATAAAGGCAATGTCACTCTCATGAGCTATGACGGACGTTTAAAAGTCCAGCGCAATATCGCACAGACCATCAACTTTGATGAACGTCTTCAGGCTGCTAAAGAACTGATTGATCAGTGTCTTGAGGAATGGACTGAAGGCAGCCGCGATGAAATTAAAGTCATTATCAGTGCCGCATTTAATGTGGATAAAAAAGGAGAAATCAGCACAGCCAAAGTACTCGGTTTAAAACGCCATGAAATCAATCACCCCAAGTGGAAGCAAGCAATGCAAGCCATTTCGGACAGCATCAACATTATCGGCAGCAAAGCTTACTTACGCTTTTACAACCGTGATGACGCAACTGGTGGCTACTTACCACTTTCACTCGACATCGCATCCATTTAAAGGCTTAGCAATGAAAGAACTTTCTATTGCAATTGTTACCTGTGGATTTATCGCAGGAAGTTTACACACAACAGGCTGGCCAGAATTTTTATATGTGCTTTTTGCAATTCTGACAGCTAGTTCAACTCACTTAAAAGGTTAATACACCATGAATAAATCAGAACTTATCAACCACATCGCGGCTTCAGCTGGCATTTCAAAAACTCAAGCAACAGCTGCTCTTCAGGCAGTTGAAACAGGTGTCATTGATACCTTAGCAAATGGCGGTCAAGTCGCGCTTACTGGCTTTGGGACATTCAAAGTTACTGAACGTGCAGCGCGAACTGGCCGCAACCCTAAAACGGGTGAAGCGCTTCAAATTGCAGCATCCAAAGTACCAACATTCAAAGCTGGCAAAGGATTAAAGGATGCAGTCAATGGATAAACAGCAAGAGGAGTTTGTGGCTGTCATCAATAACTTTAAAGAGTGGTTTGATGAAGTAGTTAACACCATTACTGGTGCAGCAGACTCTGGTGCCAAAACCATTTCTTTTACAGCCAACGGTGGTGATGAGGTCGCCAATATTGAAGGTCGTGATAAGGACATGTTTCTTCTCGGTATGAAATCAGCAGTTCAATGTATTGGTAAATTTCCATTTTCACTGACTGATGCCGACGATGTGTCACTTATTAGTACAAATGACTCTAATAGATTGGAATTCCTCATCACCAACCGCCTACGTGTTGAGAAATGGTGTGTAGGTCAAGGTACAGAAAAATACTTTGTCTATAACGATGAAGATGAGCTAGTTGCTCAAGGTTTCACAAGTCGTGAGGCTATTGATCTTGCAATTCAGAAGTATGAAGCACCTGAAGAGACATAAGCGAAACACAGGCATCCGTGCCTGTGTCTGCTGGATGTCGTGATCCAGTACTGACGAGCAGCGAGGAAACCATGTTGACACACGAAGAACTTGAAAATTTACCTGAAGAAATAAAGTTTAGCCTTGGAGAGATTTCATGAATAAAAAAGAAGTTATTGAAAAAATTAAAAAGTGTTTAGCGTTGAGTAAGTCAGCAAATCAACATGAAGCAGCAACAGCATTGCGTCAAGCTCAAGCATTGATGGAAAAATTTAACATTGATGCAGACGATGCCGAACTGTTAGGTATTATTGACGCTGAAATCACTGGCAGCGGCTCTCATAAGCCACCTGTATTTGAATCAATGCTTGCTCAAGCAGTAGCAAAAATTATGGATTGCAAAGTTTTTCTTAGTTACCGAGCAGTTAGAACTCCAACCATCAAAGTTGTCACTGTCTGGAACTTTGCAGGCTTTGATCCAGCACCTGAGATTGCAAGCTATGCTTTTGATGTGCTTTATCGCCAACTCAAGAAAGCTCGTACCAATTTTATCAGCACAAAACTCAATCGAGTTCAAATCCGTAAAAATAAAATCAAACGTGCTGATTTGTTTTGTGAAGGTTGGGTCATTGAAGCATCGGAACAAGTTCGGCGCATTAAACCTGATGTGGAAAAACTTAAACAAATTGAGGCTCATATTAATAAAACTACCGAACTAACTAAATTTCAGCCTAAAAACCGTAATGAAAAAACCAACCTTGAATCTAGTCGCAGTCGCAATGATTATTGGTCAGGTCGTCAGGCTGGTAAAGATGCCAAAATCAATCATGGTATGGATGCAGGTAAACAGGTTGAAAAGCTAGGAGCAAGTTCATGACAGAAATTATGAATTGCTTAAGCGTATTGGCTTTGTTTGCAGTTTTTGGCATTGGTTTAGTGACTTGCTGCACTGAAGCAAAAAAGGCTTGGTCAGCACGAAAGATTACTGGTCAGACAGTCTTTGAACGCAAAGCTTATGGCCTTAAAGCTGGATCATCTTTGTGTCTTGCAGCACTGGCTTTGATTGGACTTGCTGATGCAGCTAAAGGAGTGTTCTGGTAATGGCTAAATTCAATAAAAAGCTGAATTTGATCAAGCTCATTCATGTAGCTAAAACAAAGCTCGGTCTAGACGATGATGTATATCGTGACATTTTAAAAAGTACGACAGGTAAAGACAGTTCTAAACTTTTAACTCCAGCACAACTTGAAGCTGTACTGGATCGTTTAAAACAACTTGGCTTTGCTGTTGTACCTAAAAATAAAGACGATATTAAAAACTTGGCAAGCGACTCACAAAGTAAATTAATCCGTCATTTATGGCTTCAGTTGCACGAAGCTGGTCACGTTAAAAATGGCAGTGAAAAAGCACTGGCACAATTTGTTGAAAACCGTGTTGAAGTGAGTGCATTACAGTTTTTGAGCAGCAAACATGCAGACATGATCATTAATCACTTACGCCAGTGGTGCAAACGTTGCGGCATTGAGCGTGTCACTTTAGAAGTATAGGAGGTATAGATCATGGCTTATCGTCCGCACATCACCGATGCACAGCAAGTTTTCACAGACGATGAGATCATTAACCTGATGCCTAAAAATTTCATCTTCATTGCACGTTTGATTAAGGTCGAAAATGCGCTGAATTTAATTGATGCCTTCGGTGGTACTAAAATCTACATTCCAATTCGTCAGGCTTTAAACGTAAATTCTGAGCTTGCGCAAGTGATAGGCTTGAGTAAGCTTCAGTTGCTTGCAGATCAGCTTGGCAATGATCACATTGAAATTCCAATGGGCACACCGATCACTGTTGCCATGCGCAACAGAGCGATCCGTGAACAAGCACCAACAATGTCTAAAGAAAAGCTTGCTCGTAAATTCAGCGTGACACTGCGGACGATTCGCAGTATCGTAAACTCTGAAGAGAAGCTTAATGTTCAGGAAGACCCCAATCTTGACTTATTCGATGAATAAGAAAAGCGGACAAATAGTCCGCTTTTCTATTTCATAGGATGTAAAACCTTTTCAAAACTCATCCCATTCAATCCCACAATATCCCGTCAAATCCCACAATTATCTCGTTACTCTTATATATTTATATTATTAGGTATCAAGAAAAATAGCCAATGCTCGTATTTCATGAAAAGTTGGAATTTGCCTACCTTTCAGTTCTGGATATGCCTTAGCACGTTTAACAATCCTCAAAAACTCTTCGGATAAATATTGAGGGAGAATTTGGGTCCAATGCTCTTTATTTACATTTTTGGTTTTACGCTTAGGGATTTGATGAATTACAAACGGAGTAACGACTTTAGCGGACTTACATCGATCTAAAACCTTTTGCAGTTCTGCATCAACTTTAATTCGCACATACCCAGCACCTTCCATCACCTCAAATTCATCGAATGAATCAGTCGTGGTTTTCTGTTGTGCAATATGAATATATCCATCATAAATATCATCCCAACGTAGAGCCACAATATCCGTACGTCTTTGTGTGGTTAAAAGAGATAGGTCAATTGCGTTCTGAAGCCACAATGGGGAATGAGCCCTAATCTGTTGTAGTCCCGCAACTGTATGGCGCTTTCGTTGTCTCTGAACGTGCTTTGTCAAAGTAATTCGGGCAGGGTTATCAGGGCAGATACCTTTACTCATCGCAACATCAAAAATATTACAAAGCAAGCTTCTAAGCGCCTTTCGATTTGATGGTGTCAGCTCATCTAATTGATCATTTACCATTTTTAAAGTAATGGAGTCTAATGATTTATTACCCCAAACTTTGAAAATTCGGTTCAACTGAATCTGATAATTCTTCTTTGTATTGTCTGATATAGGCCGCCCATCTTTGCGTCTTTTTTCTTCAAGAAACTCTTCGCAAAATTCTTTGAAAGAAATAGTTTTACCTGTGACGCTAGAAACATAATCTTCTTCCTGAATCAGTAATGAGTTAAGTTTACGTGCTGCTTGAATTGCTACAGTCTTATCACACCCCATAGAGTGAAATTTTCCAGTGACAGGGTGGCGATACCTCCATGAATTGCCATTAGCCGACTGCCAATTTATGTGCACGATGATGGTAAAGAAGTTGGGTTTGATGCTGCTCAGGCAGTAGGAAAGATCAGCTCTTTAAATGCGGAAGCTAAAACTCATCGTGAAGCAAAAGAAGCAGCTGAAAAATCACTTAAAGTCTTCGAGGGGCTAGATCCTGAAAAGGCTAAAACCGCATTACAAACAGTGGCTAATCTTGATGCTAAAAAGCTTGTGGATGCAGGTGACATTGAGAAAGTCAAAGCTGAGCTTACTGATGCACTGAAAAAATCATATGAGCCACAGATTCAGCAACTTACCCAAGAACGTGATTCAGTTCAGGCTCAACTACATAAAGAGCTGATCGGTGGTGGATTTGCTCGTTCAAAGTTCATTCAAGAAAAAATTGCAGTACCTGCTGACATGATCCAGGCAACCTTTGGCAATAACTTCAAAATTGAAGAGGGCAAAGTGGTTGCTTATGGCATTGATGGCCAAAAAATCTATTCACGAACTAAGCATGGTGAAGTTGCCGATTTCGATGAGGCCTTGGAAACATTAGTTGGAGGATACCAACACAAAGACTCAATTCTAAAAGGCAATCAAAGCTCTGGTGGTGGGTATGGTGGTCAAGGTGGCGGGGGAAATAACAACAATGTCGGCAACATGGGCGGAACAATCCAAGAACGCCAAGCCGCCATTGCAGCCAAATTTAATTTAGATAAGTAATTGGAGAGATTATGTCTTTAACTCAAATGCAGGTGTTCAATGAATACATCATGCCTGCCACAATTGAAACCTTAGCCCAAATGGTGCAAAAGTTTAATGCTGCATCAGGCGGTGCAATTCGATTGACCACAGAAGGCTTCACTGGTGACTTTTTACAAGAGTCATTCTTCGCATCACTTGATGGTGCGCAGCGTCGTGTAGATCGTTATGCAGCAAATGGAACCGCAACAGTGACTGATCTTTCAGAGATTAAACACTCAAGCGTAAAAGTTGCCGGTGGTATTGGCCCTGTGCGCTATGAACCATCTCAAATGACTTGGTTGCAGCGCCCAACTGCACAAGGCATTGAAGTTGCATCACGTACCTTTGCAAGTCTAATGCTTAAAGATCAACTGAACACCGCAATCGCAGCTCTAGTCGCAGCAATTTCGAACCAGCCAACAGCAACCAATGATGTTTCGGCAACAGGTGGACTTACATACAGCGCCATGAATGGTGCACATGCTAAGTTTGGTGACCACTCAGGCAACATCATTACTGATGTGATGAATGGTACTGCGTATCACAAATTGATTGAGAAAAACTTGAGTAATGCTCAGCAGTTATTCCAATCAGGCAATGTCCGTGTCATTGATATTCTTGGCAAGTTGGTTGTTGTTACTGATGCACCTGCTTTGTATACGGCAGGGACGCCAAATAAGCTTAAAGTGCTTTCATTGACTGATGCAGCTGCAATCGTTTCAGATGGTGGTGATGTAATCTCAAACATTGAAACCACAAATGGTAAGGATCGAATTGAAACTACACTTCAAGTTGATTATTCATTTGGTGTTGGTTTAAAAGGCTATACATGGGATGAAGCCAATGGTGGTAAGTCACCAAGTGATACCGAGTTGGCAACAGGCACCAACTGGGATAAAACAGCAACTAGCATCAAGCATACAGCAGGTGTAATCACCATTGCGGATGCAGCACAGTAATGAATAGGCAGCCTTCGGGCTGCTTTGTTTTTGGAGTTGAGAATGAGTAAAGAGCAGAAAGTAATTTACGAACCACATCCCGTTAGCCCAGAGCGAAAGGCTGAACTTCGTGGACAAGGCTATAAAATCCTTGATGCAGTGTTTAAACCAGAAGAACAAACTGGAAAGCGAAATACACGCACTCCTGAGCAACCAAAGGAATAACCCATGACCTTTATCACCATTGCGGATGCAGAAACAATCTTAGGGGCTGACTTTGCACCAGATGGTGATAAGGCTAGATTGGTTCTACTTGCAAATACTTGGATGAAAAACGAGATTGGGTACGTACCTGATCCAGTAACAGACAATTTAAAGCTTGGTTCTTGTGAGATTATCAAAGGCATTCTGGCAAATGAGATTTATAGTGGCAAAGAACAAGAACTAAAACGCAAGAAAGTTAAAGCTGACACTGTAGAGTCAGAGAAAGAATATCAGGATGGAAGCTATTCATTATCAAGCTTTGAGCAGATTGCTTTAGCTCTGATTGAAGCTGAAGGGCTGCCTAAACATAAGTTCTTTACCATCCCTTTAATAAGGAACTGATATGGGCCTACGTGATGAAATTCAGACTGATATTGCAGAAGCCTTCAATACTGATCTAGCTGATGCGGTTTATTCATTCACCTGTGAAAGAGTCACTCAATCAGGATGGGACCCAGTCACAGAAACGTCTACTGAGGTTAAAGTGAATTACTCGGGGCGTGGTGTTCTTTTTGGCAAATACAGTGCTTATGAGATTGCCAATTTAGGTATCGAAGCAACAGATAAGAAAGCTACCTTGCTTCAAAACGAAGTGACAAATATACCTCTGATCAATGATGAATGGGTAACGCCTCAAGGTAAGTTTAAGGTGATTCATGTTGCTCAAGATCCTGCGAAAGCGACATGGGTTTGCCAGTTGAGGATGGTTTATTAGTTTATTTTATAAAATTTATAAGGCTATGCCTATTTTACAAATAAAAAATTTAAAATATTATTGACTAAATTTAATGATGGATTTTAAGGATCTCATGGCACTTTTAGGATTTAATTTAGAGGAAGCTGAACAGGCTAATAAACAAATAAAAAAATTGAAAAACCTTATTAAAAAAAATAAAGATTTTAAGGAAAGTCTATTAACAGATTCTGAAGAATATAAAGAAGTAAAACGTTACTTTAAAATCCTATGTTCATATTTAATGTATAGATGCGATTCAATAAAACAGGGAACTAATTTCTATCGAGTCAGACCATTGGGGTTGGATGAGGAAGTAACTAGCAAATCGGGATTACTCTATCCAACTTTAGATGTGGCAACTTCGGGCAGGATGAACAACAAAATCTTTAATGTTATGTATACCTCGTTTAATGAATTCACTGCATGTATGGAAACAGGTATTTTTAAGAAAAAAATAGGTGATAGATTTCAGTTAACAAGATTCAAATCTAATAGAGATCTAGGTGTTTATAGGTTAGGTACGTTTTCAGAAATATATTTTAATCTGCCAAGAGACTCGGAGGCTTTTAATGCTAAAATGGAATATTATAAAATCCCAAGTCAAAGTACACTTAAGGGATTTTCTGCATTAGAAAACTTGTTATTAGGAGTATTGTATTCTAAAGATGATTCCTCTTATTTATTATCTTCAATATTAGCACATGCTATATTTGAGAAAAATGAAGAGTATAGCCCTAACCGTATAGATGCGATACTTTATCCATCACAACAAAGCACGCATGGAATAAATTTAGCTTTCAAGACTAGCGTTGCTGATGAACTAGAAGTTACCTTTACATGTTTGAATAAGTTAGAAAAAAAGTATACCAATAAAATGATCAAATATTACACTCTTAAAGAGTGTATGGAAATCACCTCAGATGAAATTCTTTATGATGACGTTAAATCGAATTGTATCTGGCGTTAGAGTTTTATATTACTTTTGAGGTGATCTATGACTTGGAAAGGGAAGAGGCCGACTAACTTTGCTTTTCAAGTCAAAGATGCGTCAAAGAACCTTGTTCAAGATATTGCAATGGATATGGTACAAGGTTTGATGGTCAGTAGTCCTGTTATGGATGGAACGTATAGAGCTTCACACATTGTTTCAATCAATAGTCCTTCATACTCCATAAGCAGCTCATCAAGTTCGGCACCCAAAGGTAGTATCGATCCTAAAGCATTTAGTGATGCTGCCAAAGCAATAGCCCCTCTTAAGCTTGGCGATATTGTCTATGTGCAGAACAACTTGCCTTATGCAGAACGCTTGGAAAATGGACACTCAATGCAAGCAGCTGAAGGTGTTTATGGTGTGGTCTATAATTACATAGTACAAAAATACGGTGGCTAACATGGCAATGACACTAGAACAGACAAGACAAGCCATTGTTGGGCGAATGCAGTCATTTACAGGCATCACTCAAGACCGAATTCAGTATCCTAATGCACCAAACTTTAATGTGCCTATTGATGGGTTATGGTGCCGACTGAATATTATTGGTGGGCCTAGCATTATCGCAGGGTTAACTGATTCCCCATGTACACGCAGAACAGGAACTATCAATATTCAGTGCTTTGCCAGACCTCATAAGGGCGAAAAGTCGATTACTGAATTATGTGATTCATTAATTAGTCACTTTGAATACTTTACCTCTGTCCATCTTGAGTGCCTACAAGGTCAAGTGATTAATGCAGGAACGGATAAAGACTTCTTGCAGTACAACGTCACAGTGAGCTACCGGGTAAACTAAACGATTAAATTCAATATACACCACCTTTCGAGGTGGTTTTTTTATGCCTATAAGGAGTAAAAACCATGTCGAGTGGTTCAAAGATTCGCCTCTATTATGCAGAGGAACAAACCCCTGAAGTATTACCAACAACACCGGTATGGAAAACGGTACGACGAGTTACTGATGGACTAACTGAAAATGTCACAACTGAATCATCAACAAGTGTAGTTGACTCTCGTTTTCGTCAGGGTGGTATTGCAACCGAAGCGGAAATAACAGGTTCACTTGAAGTTGAATTATCAGTAGGGCTGTTTGATGACTTCTGGTCAGCTGTTGCTATGAATAACTGGGCCAGTGATGTTCTTAACTTTGGTGGTGATGTTCGCAAGACTTTCACTTTCGTTAAGGTTTACTCTGACATTAACCAGGTATTTATTTACCGTGGTGTTCGTATTAACGAAGCAACCATGAACATTGCGACAACGGGCAAGATCACGGCTACATTTGGACTAATGGGAACCTTGTTTGAGAAGACCACAACAAATCCAGTAACTTCGCCTTTGCCAGTACCAGACTTAGCACTTGTATCGTCACTGAATGTTGGCGACTTGAAAGTTAATGGTGCAACTGTAGTTGGAACGGCTTGTATGCAAACACTCGCTCTAACTATTAACAACAATATGGAAGCTATTCGCTGTATTGGCTCTCAGAAGCTCTCAGCAACGACTTACTTAGAAAAGATTGTAGATATCACAGTCAATACTCAATACATGTTCTCAGCGCAATCTGCGGGCTATATCGACTTTATTAAAACACGGGACACGATGCCTTTAGAGTTCTCTATTGAAGATTCTGCTGGTAATGGCTATGCATTCCAATTCCCTCAGTTAGAAGTTTCTGAGGCAGCACATCCTGATGGCGGTGGTGAAGACACCATCACAATCGATATCAACTATAACCACATTCGTGTTTCACCAGTTATCACTCGTGTGATTGCCCCATAAGAAATATGGCAGCTTTAGGCTGCCTTTTATTTGGAGAACACCATGGCTTTAGAAGTCAACATTCAAACAAACAAAGACGTCAGCCTATGGCGCGAATATAAAGATAGTGAAGGAAATGTTCTTGCTGAATTTAAGGTTCGAGGAATTGGGTATAAGCCTTATCAAGTAGCATTGGAGCGAGCAAATCATCAAATTACGTCAAAAGGCTTTGATGTTAAAAATGCTACTAAGGAAGATAAGCTATATCATGAATTAATCCTTGAAGCTTCTGCATGCCATTTAATTGAAGATTGGAAAGGCGTGGTCTTCGTTGAAGAAAATACTGGTGGAGAGTTAATTAAGACAGAACCAAGCTATGACAGTGAAAACGCTGTAAAACTTCTCGGAATGGGTGATGTAGGTGTTTCTATCTGGTTATTTATTAAAAGTGAAGCTGAAAAAATCCAGTTAGAAGCGGATGCATACAAGGTTGAAGTTGTGGGAAAGTCACAACCCTCTATAAATACTCCAGTCAATACGCACGTCTCACGGACCACGAAAAAGCGCAAAGAAAAGCCTTAGGCCTTCCTGAGATTGAACCACCTGAATATTCATTCACAGCAAATGCCATTCTTTCAGCTTACAACACCATTGCTCGTTCTAGACGATACGAGCAGGGTGTTCCTTTGGCTTTAGACATAGCAGCTATCAATGCGTATGTTGAGCAGTACGATCTGCCAGTAGAAAGATACATCTTCAATGAATGCATCTTCACACTAGACAATCTATTTCTTGATGAGTCGCATAAGAAGGCTAAGGCAGAAGCAACTAAGAGGATTACATGATGAGCATGGTGGGGAGGTAATAAGCCATAAAATATGGCTATTTATTGATAAAAAATAAATTTAATTGTAATATTTTGTAAGTAAAATAAAGTTCAAAAAACACGGTTTTTGATCATTTTGATCATTTTGTTTATTTTGGCAATATTTCGCAATAAATAGCAATAATAAAACAGTGCATTGAAGGTGCTGGGCGACAAGATTTAACGCACTTGATTGGCAAAGAAGTAGCCATTTAACCTTAACTCAATTATGATCAACTTATTCAATGAATTCATAACGATTTTAATGAGTCATTGATAAGTAAAAACCCGATGTTGACGCATCGGGTTTGGGAAGTGAAGTTGACGCTTCACTGAATGTTTTTAATCGCCGCGGATGGCACAAAACTAAAGAGACTTTAGAAATGTAAAACAGTTAAAAACAAGTTTTATCGGAACTCCGATAGGTAAAGCTGGCTTTACCCTATGGGTAAAACTATAGATAGATTTATCTATGTATGCAAACAAAATGTTTACTTTTTTGAACATTGATTGTGTGCATAACTCTATTAATTAGGTTTATTTCATTGTTTTTAATAAAAATATTTATAAAATCTCAAATAGTTGTGTCTGGCGAATCTCATAAGAGGTACGTTTAGATGACTACATCTAAGAATAATCAAGTTGAACCACGACTAATCCGTCGTAAAGAAGTGCAAACTAAAACTGGCCTAGGGGCTTCTTCAATCTACGCCATGATGAAAAGTGGTGAATTTCCACAATGTCTAAACCTATCTGAGCGTCGTGTTGCTTGGATTGAGTCAGATATTAATCAATGGATTGCCAACCGCATCGCTGAACACAAAGCAGTGCAGGGGGTAGTTTAATGACTGCAATAGTAAAATTAAAGTTTGAAGAATTTGAACAATCATTTGATAGCCATGGTTGGTTTAATGCAACAGAAGCAGCTAAGCGGTATAGTAAAAGACCTAACGATTGGCTAAACCTTGCGGAAACTAAAGAGTATATCCATGCTTTGGCTGAAGTGATGGAAATTCCAATTACCAGTAAAAATGGTAATTGCACCAACTTGATAAAAACAAAACGAGGTAAAGAGGATGGTGGTACTTGGCTACATCCAAAATTAGCTGTCCCATTTACACGATGGTTAGACGTTCGTTTTGGGGTATGGTGTGATGAACAAATTGACAATCTTATTCGCACCAAACAAGCGCCTATATTTATTCAAGATATGGTTCGACTAATGATATTACCTAAAGCTACAGTTTGGGAAAAACGCTTTCCAGACTCATTTTATAAAGCTTTAGCAAAAGTTACTGGCACCAAGTTCAACAACCATATTGGTGGAACACCCGCGATTTTCGGCGATCTAACAAATAAGTGGGTCTATGGGGTAATAATGCCAAAAGATGTGTTGATTGAGTTACGTGCTAATAAACGAGATGGAGAAAAAATGCATCAGTGGCTTACAAATGGTGGTGAGAAGTTGCTTACTGATCAGATTAATAAGGTCGAGGCGATTGCTAACTCATCAAATGATTATGCTGATTTTATTAGTCGGTGTTTTCAAGCTTTTTCAGCAGCAAAAGGGCAATTAAGGTTGATATTGCCACAAAGCAAATATTGTTTAAGTTAAGCCTAAACACAATATATCTGCTGCATCGAGTTTTTTAATACCTAACTGTTTATGTTATAAATACCCTCAAATAAGAGGGTATTTTTTATGCCACAACAAAAAGATTTCACTCGACCAGAATATGCTAATCCAATAATGGATATGTGGGAGTTCTTTGCTGAAAACCCACAGTTTACGCTAATAAGCCATGAACCTGTTAAAGGTGGGGTTAGAGCATTTTATACGGTGGTGGGTTAAATTATTTATATCCTTCTTCATAGTTTTTCACTAAAAAGTAAAATAAACTATATGAAAATAAGGGGGAATAAATGAAAAAACTATTTTTATTAGCAATATTATTGGGTTTGTCGGGGTGTGGTGATAATAACCAGAGCGATACTCAAACCAATACACAGACAAGTACATTACAGAAAGCAGAAGCGACTCCAATTGTAGCAAATTATAGTTTAGCTGCTTTACCACGAACGTTTGGGGCCATTGCACCACTAGCTGGATGGAATGTTACTAAATCAACTGTAATGGGTGCTTCAACATTAATCGATGCAGCAAAAGGGAGTATGACATCAGCAGCATTAATCACACCAAATGCAAAACAAGTTGCAGAGGTATTGAGAGGTGGGGCTGCTGGGATTGCTTTAAGTATCGCAGTTGATCAATTACTTGATGCTGTTGATTGGGTGTTAGATCCTGAAAATAATCAGATTAAATATCACGAAAGAGATCCAATTAAGCCGCCAAATCTGCCATTTTATTATAGAAGTAGTTTTCCACTCGAAGGCAATTATGTATACGGAGCTACTAAAGTCCAGTTATGTAACAAAATGGTTGCTATAGCAAACGGCATTAATAATGGATATAGCTATGAACTGACTGGTATAAATGGTCAGAATTCGGGACAGTGTGTTGTCAAAATGACTCGAATTCGTGATGGTGAAAAATCTAATGGTGCATTTAGTTATACTTCGATAGATAATAATTCCTATGATCCAAAAAAATTAGATAAGGCTTTATCCCTTGAAACTGTTGCTGAACAAGTAATTTCCAATGCAGACGCAGGCAGCTTAGATGCTCAAGTTGCTACTAACCTAGCCGCTCAAAATATTCTTAATGATGTGGTTCAAGCTGAGCCAGTTGTTCAGGAGTTGGAGAATAATGCTGATGATAAATGTCCTAGTGGAATAGTAAAAAATGGAAGCTGTTGGGTATGTGAAAGAGATCAATATTATCCAATGAGCAGAGCGACCAGGGATGCTAAAACAGCCACAAGAGGAAAGAGCTGTAAGGATGTAACTGATACAGCAACTAAAACTGCAAATGCAGCACTTTTTAGGAATTTAATAAATGCAAGAATACAAGAAAATGCTTGTTGGTCACCTCCTGATCCTAACCATGCTATAGCACTTGTTGATGCGCAAAATGCATTAAGTCTATGTGAAAATTAATTATGGGTATCAATATTAAAGAGCTTCTTGAAAGCGTTTTCCCTCCGTTCCAATTAGGGGAAATTCGGACCCTACTAGAATGTGATTTTTATGACACTCATTATAGATATTTCGACGAAATAGATGACGATTATTTATTTGCTATCGAAATGTTAGCAGAAGATCTACTCCTTGAATTTGGTTTTGATTGGCCTGACTTTTACCTTCAAATTGGACTAGAAGCAGCTCGTTCACGTAGTAGACCACAAGAAGGTATCCAGACTTGGAAGGATGTAAGTTATGAATACTTATATTATTTTGGGATAGATTGTAGCTACTTAAGCTCGAATGGTTTTAAATTCTTTTTAGCAGCTGCTATTTATCACTTCCTAACAACAGATAAAAACAAAGCTTTTATAGATAGCTTTGTTTTTAGATTGCAAACACGATGGGAAGAAGATAATCACGTTTTTAATGATGATCAAAAAGAATTTATTGAAGAGTTCTTAAGAGTAAATAGTTAAGCCATAAAAGCCCCTCGTGGCTTTTTTACACCCAAAATCTAACGCGCCTTTAGGCGCTTTTTTATTGCCTAAAGGAAAGTGATATGACTCAAGAATCGCGCTTAGTTATTGTGATTGACTCAAGAAACGCAGAAAGAAATGCCCGCAACTTAAGCGATGAACTAAATAGCATTGAACGAAATGGAGACTTTGCTACTCGTTCTATTGACAGACTTAGTGTAGCGACACGTCAACTTGCTGGCTATATAGCTGGTCTAGTAACTATAGGAACGGCAGTATCGAAAATGGATACTTATACAGGCCTGCAAAACAAACTTAAATTAGTCACAGATTCGCAAATTGCTTTGAATAAAGCAATGCAAGATACGTTTAAAATTGCCCAAAATACAGGGCAGGCTTGGGAATCAGTATCACAGATTTATCAACGCTTTTCAGATAATGCAAAAAGACTTAACTTGAATCAAGCCAAGACTGCAGAGTTAACAGATACTGTTTCAAAAGCTATTGCAATTAGCGGTGGATCGGCATCATCTGCCGAAGCAGCTTTAATTCAATTTTCTCAAGCACTCGCTTCAAATGTACTCAGAGGTGAGGAACTGAATTCTGTTATGGAGCAAGCTCCTGGACTTGCAAAAGCTATTGCTCAAGGTATGGGTATCACAGTTGGTCAATTAAGATCTGTAGCTGCTGAGGGGAAAATTACAGGTGACGTACTTGTTGATGCATTGGGTAAAGCTAAGGCATCTGTAGACGATTTGTTCGGTAAAACAGATTTTACAATTGCTAATTCTTTCACTCAGTTAAGTAATGCTATTACAAAGTTTGTGGGAGAAGCTGGGAGTGGTAGTGGCGCTGCACAAGCAATTTCTGCATCCTTAAGTGGGCTTGCCAAAAATCTCGAGACTGTGACAAACATCGCTATGATTGGTGGTGCATATTGGGTGGGTACATTAATCCCTGTAATGTATAAGTCTGTTGTGGCGAGTGGTGCAAAAGTTAAAGCCTTATTTGAAGAGATTCAGGCAACCAATGCAGCCATTGTTCAGATTCAGCGAAAAGCACAAGCTGAATTTAATGCAGCACAAGCAGAAATGTCGTCTGCGCGGGCTGCTGTTTTAGCTGCTGAGATAGAAGTAAACGCAAATCGTGCAGTAATTCAGTCAGAAATTCAAAGAATGCAGGCGACTATTGCTGCAACGAATGCGGAAAAAGCCCAAGAAGCACAGCGATTAAAATCACAAATTACTGATCAAGGTCGAGCAATGTCTATTAGCCGTATGGCAACATTGCAACAGACTCAAGCCTTAATGACTGCTGAACTGACGGCCTTAGAGCAGCGCTTAGCATCAACAACTGTTGCTTCTTCTGCTGCATATACATCTGCTAGAAATGCACAAACCGCAGCCACTGGACGTTTAACAGCTGCAACTTCAGGGCTCAATGTTGCCAACTCTTTGACAACAAGATCAACTTTTGGATTGTTAGGTGCTTTAGGTGGTCCAGTCGGTTTAGGTCTAACAGTCGCAGGTGTTGCAGCATCTTATTTACTACTTCGTGATAATACAGAGAAGGCTACAAAATCACTAAACGAGCAAGGTAAAACAATTGATGAAATTATTAAGAAGTATAGAGAATTAGATGAGGCTCAAAAACGTTCGCAATTACGTGTTGAGACAACTAGCTTAAGCGAGCTTACCAAGAAATATCGGGAAGCTAGCGATACTTTATTTAAGTACACAATCAATATTGAAAAGTATGGATATGTGTCAGCTGAAGCATCTGAAAAAATAGGAGCATTGGCTCTACAGTATGAGCAGGGTAAGATTTCCGCATCAACTTTAGCTTCAAAAGTAAATGCTTTAACCGGCGTTAGTGAGAAGGCTAAAGCGAAAATTGATGAACAAACAGGTGTTGTTGCTAAACTAAGAAATGAACTTCAGTTACAAAAGAACGTTACTGAAGAAATGATTTCACAGTCTAAGAGATCAACACAATCAACTGACGCAGAAACCAAAGCCATAAATGCTAAGCGAATTGCACAAGAGATGTTAACTACAGCTCAAAAAACGGCATCGTCTGAAAATCTTAAAAACCAGTTCTTAATTAACACTATTCAGCGAAATGGCAGTAATAAAAGTGCTGTGGATTTTGCAAATTTTATGGCTAGTTTCCGCGAAGCCAATAAAATCCCATTCTCAGAAACTCTTTCTGCAGAAATGCTTAAAGTAGCGCAAGCTCAGTATGCTATTGAACAGCAAAGGAAGAAGCTGATTGATGGTATCACTGATTCTGAGAAGGACAGAACTAAAGAACTAGAGAAACAACTTAAGGTGTTACAGGTAAATGCAAAGGTTCAGGCTAATGCATCCAAATATAACTTTGGAGGGTTAGAGAACAAGTATGGCTTGCCTAGCGGGATGTTATCAGCAATTCATATGATTGAATCACGAGGTAATACTAAGGCCTATAATAAGGATACGGGCGCAAGTGGTGGATTCCAATTCCTGTCAGGAACAGCAAAACAGTATGGGGTTAAAGATCGATTTGATTTAGGTCAATCTGCTGAAGGTGCAGCAAAGTATCTTCAATATCTTCTAAAATTATTTAATGGTAATGTCGAGAAGGCAGTCCGAGCTTACCATGCTGGTGAGGGTAATGTTCAAAAGGGCAAAAACCTAGGTAAATATAATAATCAATATATCAAAGATTATTATGGTTATATGGGTGGCGCTATCGGTTATTCAGGAGATGAGAAAGACTTTATTTCTCTAATGAATGATCAGGTCAAAGAACGCCAAAAAACACTTGCTGAAATCAAACAACTGCAAGCTCAATTTGATACAGAAACCATTGCTAGAAGCAAAGCCCGTGATGAACAGATCGAAATGGCAACTGCTTTGGGCCAAAAACAACTTATTCCTGAAATCAAATTACGCTATGAAACTCAAGAGAAGATTGCAAAACTGCAATTGGACAATGAACTAAATGGCTATAAGTGGACGGAAGAACAGAAGCTTGAATTTTCAAAGCAGATCAACATTCTACGCTTAGATGCCGAAGGTAAACTTTCTGATGATCAGAAGGCTATTGCTAAGAAGGCTTATGATGAGGGCTACTCATACCAAGCTGGATTGATTAAGTTGGCAAGTGAGCAACGTATATTTCAAGCAAACCAAGTTATGTATTCAGAAATGGATCGAATCAAAAAACGTTATGAGTTTGAACGTTTAGAGATTATGAAAAACTTGGATTTGAAAGAGCGTAGTGCATTACTAGCTGCATCGTACATTAATCAAAGCCAAGAGGAATCAAAACTTAGAGATAGTGCTATTGGCGATTATCGATCAGTGATGGGATTGGAAAATTCCCCACTTGTAGAGCAGTTTAAGATTATTGATAAATTGCGTGAAATAGATCTAGGAAATGAAAAGATCTATCAGGAGGCAAAATTACAACTTCAAGCCAAATATACATCTTCTTATTTGAGTGGCATGTTTGGTGGTTTTGCTGTGCTGGTAGATGAAAACTCGAAAACCTATGCTGTTTTGTTTGCGGCTCAAAAAGCATTTGCAGTTGCGCAAGCAATGTTAAACATCCCACAAGCATACTCAAAAGCCTATGATGCTGTAGTCGGCACCCCTTATATTGGCCCATATATAGCTCCAGCAATTGGAGCAGCTGCAGCTGCATTACAAGTAGTACAAGCTGCAAGTATTAAGAATATAAGCATGCCTGGTTATTACAAAGGTGGCTTACATTCTGGAAGCGGCTATGTTCGAGGAGCTGGATCAACTACTAGTGATTCAATTAATGCATATTTATCTGATAAGGAGTTTGTAACAAACGCATGGGCGACTGATAAAATCGGGTTAGCAAATATGCGCTATATGAACCGAACCGGCGAGTTACCACCAAACCGTGAGGAGGCTCAATTAAGTGCAATCCAACGGCAACAGCGCCAAACTGATTTAATCAATACATCGATTAGTCAGAGAAATACAGGCGCCATTCAAAATGCTGTGCCAACAGTAGTTGATAATCAGATGAAGGTTGTAATTCTTGATGATCGATCTGCAGTTGAACAGGAGCTAATGGGTCCATCAGGAGAAAAAGCTTTCTTGTACCATTGGAACCGGAATAAAAGTAAGCTGCGATAAATATTGGACTAAAGCTATCTATATGGTAGCTTTAATCTAATTTAATTATTAGTAGTAGCAAAATAATGAAGAAAATTATTCTTATGGGGATCTTGTTTGGATTAACTGGTTGTGCTTCGGATTTAATGTCAAAAGCAAACGTAACAACTAGTAATTTTGATAATTCTAAAAATATTAGTGCACGAGAAATGCCCGCATTAGCACAAGATAAATGGCATCCTAGTAATGTTTTTTTTGGTGCACGATGGACTGATAGAGTACCTGACTTTGTGGTTTTAGAGGTCAAATATATGCACGATTATCAGAACTTAAATAAATTAGATTTTAACGTTGATGGGCAATTATTTTCAGCTAAACGTATGGATGTTTTAACAGATTTAGAGCGTAATGCTTACTATAGAGCTAGTAAAGCACCTTTTGTTATTACAGTCGATCAGGCTAAGAAAATCCTTAACTCAACAAATGCTAAATTTAGAATTACAACGCTATCTGGGCAATATACAGATGGTGCAATTGTGCTAAATGGCGATAAATCTATGGCATATAAAAGTATTAAAAATGTAGTTGATCAAATTCAGTAAAAGTAGGTAAGTAGCCAATTTTATAGATTAAGAGCACGAAAAATGACAATGTGTGTATTGATAAGAAATGCTGGTTCTTTAGTGATGGCAGCAGATAATAGATCTGTTTACATGCAAAATGGCAAAGTAATTCAGGTTATTTCTGATGAAGTAAAAAAAGTTATTGAATGGAATGGTGGTTACATTTCTGGATGTGGTAGTGCAGACATACTAGAGGATGTGAAATCATTTGCTGCTATAAATCCCATTACTGATGTCTACCAAATAGTTGAGTATCTTGAGAAATATAAAGCTAGTAAGAAAATTGATGACTATTGGATAGACACCACTCATCTAACAGCTATCTATCTAACTGATGTTGGTGAAAGGGCAATATATATCAGCGCAAAGAATGTACAGCCTAGAGCATTAGATGACTCAAGTGTCTTAATACTGGTTAAAGATGTTGATACTGAAAAGTTTAAAGAACTTATAATGGCTGAGTTTCATGAAAATGGGTTTAATATTGAAAATGTTATCGAAATATTAAAAGAACTTTTTGTGTTTGTATCAAAACGAAACGAGACAGTTTCAAGTTCATTTGACTTCGCATTCCAAAACCATGAAATGCGAGGATTGATTGCATTAAATTAAATTTATAAGGCAAAAATATGAGTGAAAATGAATGCTCACTTCGCGAGGATTTTGCAATTGAAATAATTGGCTCTATATCTCAAGAATTACATGACTATTATTCGACATTGATTTGGGAAGCAGTTCGGTTTCTTTCAAAAAACTTAAACCTTGATCGTTTGGATGGTATGACATTCACATATGGTGATGAACTATTTCGTCAAAAGTTAAAAGAGTTTGATGAAAGACTAAAGCCATCTGCGGATGAGGGTTTTGGTGTTGCCATGACAATATCAAGCATTAATGGAGACTTTGAAAGAAATTACATTGTTGTAAATCTACAGCCTTTTGGGGTTGAATTTCTGCAGGAATCTTTTTCAGAAGAGTATGATTCAAAATCAAGAAATTTAATATATAATCAATTTATTCATACTATCTATCATGAATTGTGTCATGTTGCATGTAATAAATTGATGTATGATAAATTTTATGATTTTGCGACAAAGTTAACTGTTAAAAATGAACTTGAACAAGTGCATGTTCATACTACAAACTCTAGCTGGAATGAGTTTTTTGTTTGTAGCTTGGCAAATGAATTTGGACTGGATCAAGAGAAAAAATATGAATCAATTCTGCTTGATGTAATGAATAACTTTGAAGAAAATCTTAATTATATTTTTAAAAGTTACTTATCTAGATCAAATCAAAACGACAACACTATTTACTCAGACCTCTTCCATAATACTTATGCTTTAATACATAGGCTTTTCAAATACTCTTCCTATTACTTAGGTGATATTTTTACAAAAGAAAATGTTGAGATAAGCCAATCGATTAAAAATCATGAGCTTTGGCAATACGTTAATAGACTTAACTCTATTTTAAAAAACATATATGAAAAGATTTTATCTGAAACAGCTGAAGAAAGTGATTTTCATAAAATCGGAGAGCTGGCAGAAGAATTTGCGGGATATCTAGGTCTTATCGCTTATCCAACAGAGGGAAATGGGTTGTTTGTAAATTTAAGCATACCAACTCAAGCTAGATTGCTGAACTCTTAAAATAGAAACCCCTAGGATCTTTTATTTTTTCTATCCTTGACTTAAATATGCTCTTTGGTACATTAAAGTCTTTAATAATTTTAATGAGAAATTACAATGAGCTGGACAGATAAAGTTGAATTGAAAGAAGGCGAAAAGATCCAAAGAGGTCAGAAACGAGTGAAAGGACATTTGGGACAAGAAGAAATTTACCCATTCACGATTGTTGATTCAGAAGGACAAGAGGTTGGGAGTGGTAAATATACTGAACATTTTGCAGTTCGTGGTCTTCATAACTCGTATCATCTTGAATACACAAAAAAAGATGGAAAAAAATTTAGTGAACAATGGTCATAGGTAAAAGCATTTAATAAAAAAAGCCCCGTCAGGGGCTTTCTATAACCCTTCAAACAAAATTTTTTATTCCATAAAAGACAATCGTTAAGTAATATGTCGTTTTATCTTAGGGGATTACAATGTGCTGTGAGCAGTTAGTAAGTACAATTAAAACTTTGAAGCGTGATATAGCTTTTAAGGAGTTGCAATTAGAAGAGTTAAAAAAGAAACCTAGAACACCTGAGTTGATTGATGAAATTCAAAATCTAGAAGACGAAATAATAAGTCTGAAACAAGATCTTATTAGATCGAATACTCAATACAAGAAAAACTGCCAATAACAAAAAAAGCCCCGAGGGGCTTTCTTTGTTTTGATCCATTAAATTTTTGAATCTTTAGTTTCTTTAGCAGACATGATTTTCTTAAGTTCACGCTCAATCTTCTGGATTCTTTCTAATAGTTCTTGAGGTGTATTGTCTTCATATTCTTTATTAATTTTTTCAATTTCCTGATTCATTAGATTCATTACAAGCAAATATGTGAAATCTTCTAAAGATCGACCATTTTTTTCTGCTTGTGTTCGCAGAGAAGCCACAAGCTCAGCAGGAAACTCTAAAGTAACTTCAGCAGACCTGTCTTGATTTAGAAGCTCATCGTCAGTTTTATTCTTCTTCTCTGGATAGAGCTTAAATGGGGAGATGCCTAATGCACTAGCCAGCTTATGCACAGTACTAAGCCGTGGTCTATTTTGTAAGCCCATTTCAAAATCTGAAATTTGTTTTCTACTGACTCCCGATAGTTTCGATAGCTCTTCCTGGGTGATATTTAAACCAGAACGAAAATATTTCAAACGTAAGCCAAAACTATCATAAAGATCGGTTTTATTTGGAAGAGTAATTCTTCCAGTTATTGCATCTTCATCACTTAGGAGATCTTCTATGCTAATTTTAAATGCATTTGCAAGTTTGGTTAAAGTCTCTGCTTTAGGGTTTTTTTGAATTTCCATCTCAAAATCAGATATTTGCTTTCGGCTGACACCAGAAAGCTCTGCTAACTTACCTTGTGTTAGCCCAGCAGCTACGCGGTGTTTTTTTAATTTTGCACCAAAACCATCAATCATAATTAAAGATTTCCTATTGACTTGCACTTAAAAACTACTATTATGATAGGTATAACGATCATTTTAATAGGATTTGATATGTATACCTTTACTGTAGAAGATGAAATTGCTGATATTGTCAAACAAGCAGCAGAAGACGATAACCGTACAACTCGTGGGCAGTTCCGTCACTTTTTAATTTCAGCCTTAAAGAATGAGGGATTATACCCTCAAAATCAATCAAAAAGTGTAATGCAAACTATCACACAACAGGGAGTTGAGGCATGAACGCAGTTGTAAAGATTGAGAGTCAAGATTTAAACATTGTTGAGTATCAAGGTAAGCGTGTTGTTACTTTTGCCATGATTGACGAAGTTCATCAACGTCCAGAAGGAACGGCAAGAAAGCGCTTCAATGATAATAAGCATCATCTTGTTGAAGGGGAAGACTTCTATTTTATTGATTCATCTCTAAAGTCCGAATTTCGGACATTTGGAATTCAAGTTCCTAATCGTGGTTTGATAGTGCTTACTGAATCAGGATATTTGATGCTAACAAAATCATTCACGGATGATTTGGCTTGGCAAGTTCAACGGCAGCTAGTTAATGGCTATTTTAATGCTAAAGATTTAGTAGCCAACATTGCAAAAAAGGAAATGCAGTTCAATTTGGGTTCAGTTGCTCGGCAATGTGTGACCATGGCAAAAGCTTTTGGATTAAAAGGGAATCAGATTTATTTGTCCGCAGATCGTGCAGTTAAGCAGATAACTGGAGAATCACCTTTAGAACTACTTGGAACGACCCATTTACATGCACCAGTACAAGAACAAGTATTTACTCCAACTCAGATTGGTGAAATGTTCACCCCTAAATTAAGCGGGCAAAAAATTAATAAAGTGCTTGCTGATTTGGGCTATCAAACCAAAGAAGGTGACGTTTGGTTGTTAACTGAAAAAGGTCAGGCTTTTGGTGAATTATTTGATACTGGCAAGAAACATAGTGATGGTGTTCCCGTTAAGCAACTCAAGTGGAATCAATCGGTTATTCAATTTGTAAAAGGAGCAATCGCATGAACGAACCAAGTAAATTAATGTGTCAGCTAGCATCTATAAGCCGTGGTATGGATATTGAGCATCCTGAATATAAGAGAAAATCAAGAAGTGATTTGGCGATTAGACTACGCAAAGTTATTAAATCAGTTTCAGATCTTGAGAAGCAGGAACTCGACCAATCTTTTAGCCTCCATGCTGTAAATGATTGTGTAATAACCCTATTAGATGCAATAGAGAAAAGTGCAGATCTAGAAACAATAAAAGAGCATGCGCTGGAAATCTTTAAAGCAATGGATGAAGAACAATGAAATCAATAGGCAACAAAAAAGCCCTATCGAAACTTGGCGGAATCAAGGGCTTTAGCGTCGTCACAAAGGAGATGTAACTAAGATGAATATACCATTCGAATTCAATAATGACAAGGTTCCTGATCTACAGGACTTGTTGCCGAGTATGCCAATTGACCTTCTTGTAAAGGTCGCAGATAAAAAAGAATTCGTTTCACAAGACGAGGAAGAATTTTTAGTGAAAGCGAGCCGTGCTGCTGAGAATGCAAATGTACCCGTTTTAAAAGGGTTGAGTGCAATTGGCATGTTACTAGCCAACGCAACTGAAGAAATTCCACTTGAGACTTTTAATGATATTGGTTGGTTGATCCAATCTTTAGGAGAACAGGCAGCAGCTCTGCAACGTGTTCAAGGAGAGGCCGAAGCAATTTTAAATGCCAGTAACTTGAATAAAATCGCTAAAGGCAATGGTGGATTGATGTCTTAATTTAAGCATAAAAGGTACCCTAAGGTACCTTTTATTAGTGGATTACTGTAGTACATTCATAGTCATAAGTACTTTTAGAAAAGCTGTTGATGAATGTATTGTGAGGACTATCATTACCCAGCAGAAAAGTATCTTTACAGATAAATGCTTCTGATAAAGTTCAAGAACTTTCAACAACACCATCAAGGTGCTAAGATTCATATAATTGATCTCCTATAGAGAAGTGGGATTGATTAAATCGCCCCATGTTCTGCCAGGAATGTCTGGGGCGATTTGCTTAAGATATTATAGTAAGTAGTTTCTTATATTTCTCAGTTTGAGCGATAATCATCCACATGGCTTTGTATGGAACACAGGAATAGTGACCCCATAATAACCATAAATATGACTTTACTCATGTGGGAAAGATGACTCCTATAAAATCTTAATGACACTAACCTAGTGCCATTGCATTAACAATACAATGCCACTATAATAGTGTCAATGGGTGTGATGGAGATTTATTTAAAAATGAAAAAAATTAGAGTTCTTAATCAAGATGATTGGAAACGTACGCAAGTGCGTATGCCATTAGATCAATATGATGATGTTGTTAAATATGCAGAACAGAATAGTTTATCTCTTAATTCGGCTGTGCTCGACCTTGTCAGTAAAGGTCTGGAATATGATATGAAATTCGACCCTAGTAAATTCCAAAATGGGGGGGATATTGAATATGAGGTTCTTGAGCACTTTAAAAAAATCGGGAAACTCTTGGAAGAAAGGGATTATTTAAAATCTCCAGATCAAGTAAATGATAATTTGAGAAATAGCAAGTAAAAGCTAATGGAACATTAGCTTTCGCTATTTGGGGTTACTTTGATGTGGTTTCATCCTACGAAAGCAAGCATTTAAAGAGATATAAGCAGCTGCCTAAGTGGGCTAATTAAGACAAAAGTAAGCTACTTTCGAGTAGCTTTTTTCTTTTAAATTAGTATGATAATTCACTAATGAAAATTCAGATTTGATTATTATATTGAGGATTTTATGAAAGAATCAACAATCAGCAAGGAAGAGCATGAAAAACTTTCTCAGTTATATTTCTTTTTGCAAGACATTTCTTTAGAGCTACAAGCTGATTCTGCGATATTTAATATTGTAGAACAGACATATGATAATAAAGAGTTCGTAATGTTTGAAGATAATGTTTCTGCAAAAGGGATTCCGCTCATACATGTAGGATTAGGCGCGTTTAATAAAAATGTTTTACCAATATTAGCAAAAGTTGCATTTCAAAATATCATTTTATGCATTTGTCGAGCTTATGAAGCAGTAAATAATACCAATAGTGGTAAGATTTTAAATAAGTATTGTCCTAAGTCATTGAGAATATTGCATAAACAGTTGAATGATAGCTATGACAATGTTGTTGGGTTCCGAAATTCATATGTTGCTCATCCACTTGACGGTGAGACCAAAAATTTTGTTCCAGTTGATCAATTAGTTGCTCAAAGTAAAAAAATTATCGGAGTTAGTGAAGATAAGAAAATATCTATAGGTGATTTTTTGAATTATGTCAAAAAACTACATTTTATGAATGAGACGGATCCAAATCATTCATTCACATGGGCTATTCGCAACATGCATGATGAGTTAAAAGAAAATGGGGTAACACCTAAGAGATTTTGAGGAATTATAGTTTTACATATAAAACTGACCAATTGATGTCGGTTTTTACTGCCTAAAATTCAGAAGCACACGTATAAGAGAGAAGAAAAAGTAGCTGCCTTAGGGTGGCTTTTTTCTTAATTACAGAAAAGTAAGCTTTTTTTTTGAAGTTTGGTAGAATGATTTAGACGAGTGAGTGTTGAAATATGACAAGACCATTACCTGAAACTAAATTTAATGAACTTGCTGATGCTTTAAATGGATTGAGGCCGAATGAAATTCTGTCTGAATTCAAATATGCTCGTCTTAATCGTTTACTATCCTCTTTGGATGGCATACTACCTTATGATCAATATCAAATTCTGAAAGCTATAATTGAGCTTCATAATGATAAAATAGTTGATGCTTACAGAATTGCACAGGATGTCTTATCAATTTCTGAGACACAGTATGTTTTAGAGCAGATTTTTTATATTTTTGATAAGGTTTTTAGTGTAAGAGAGTCACTTGAAGTTTTAAACAAAATTGCTCAAATAGCTGATAAGTTGTGTATCAACATTAAAGAAGTAATGCCTAGAAGTACAGAACTGGTATTGGCATTTAATGATTACAATAACAAAATAAATTTTGACTGGAATCTGTTACATGCAAAAGAAGTAAAAAATATTATTGATTTAAAAACTGCTTTGGACAATTTGCAAGTAGATAGAGAGAACTTAAATCAATTAAATGAAATAGTGCACAAGATACTTATTGGTAATAATGTTAGATGCATCTCTACCGAGTATTTCTCAATGGATGGTGAATTACTTTTTCTGTTTTATATTGATCAACCACTCCATGAAATCACTAGATTAAATGATATTTTACTTGAAACTTGCTTATCTGAAAATATATTGGATTCTATTTACCAGTTGTCTTATTCCTATGTTCCATATGATGGAGTAAATGAGATTGAATAATTTAGATCATCTCGAATATTGCAAGCAAATATTTAACATTGAATCCGAATATAAAGAAATTAATTATAGAAATGTTGTAACTAAATCTTATTATTTTGCATTTTATGAAACGGTAGATAAGTTAAATTTATTAGGGTGGAAAAAAACAGTCGCCAAAGGCGGGGTTCATGCTATCGAGGTTAGCCGACTATTAGGTTTTCCAGAAAAACAATTGACTGATATAGAAGAAAAGTTGGCAAAGAAGTTACATTACAGAATAACTGCATTAAAAAAATTAAGAACTAAAGCTGATTATAAATTGGATCAACCAATTTCAGAAAGAATGGCACAGTATTGTATTGTTGAAGCTGAAGATATAAGTAATCAACTTCAAAATATAAATTAGTTAAATATTTAAAAATTAATGACTAAGACCCGCGTTTAGCGGGTTTTTTATGGGTGAAATATATGAAAGTCACAGTAAACGGGCATGAATATATCTTGCTCACGAAATGTCCATTACTTGAAACAACAGAGCGATACGAGTTTAAGACTGATGTGCATCAAAGTTTCGACGCATCGAGCGAGGAAAGGATTCCATTGCTTGATGCAGCACGTCAGTCATTTAACTGGTCCATGATGGCATTTAGAAATGAAGTGCCTGAAATGTTCAATGATTTATATTCATGGATGCGTAAAGACTATTTGGTGCCACAGCCTTTAGAAAATCAATTGGTAGGCAATCTATCAGATGACTTTATCGAGACTGATACAAACAATCTAGGTATCAATGTGGGAACTTTGATCCTTGTGCAGGCTGTAGGAGTTTTAAAGGTTGTAGAAGTCACTGAAATAGGGCGCTATGAGGTGATTGACGATGAACCTGTATACATTGACGGTTATCGCTTAAATGAGGCTGTAGCGGCTTCTGATGCGAAGATAATCCCATTGCGGAAGGTGATCATTGCAGGTAATCCGACTTCACAAGCCAACGGTTTGATGTTCAAGCCAACAATAGCATTGCGTGTTACTGACAATGTTGAATACCCAATGGGGGATGCACAGCACATTCAATAAAAACCAATGTCAGTATTTCGGTTTGCTTGCAGTGTATGCAAGAAAATGTGTAGTCATTTTACTTGCTGCAAAATATATTTATTTTTGATAACTTTGCGTCCTATTGAATAATTTTTAAATTAATAGGGGGTTAACATGATTATTGAGGACATGAAAAAAGATCTAAATAAATTTATTAAAGAGCATCCTTTTGTATTTTTTGGTTTACTTGTCTATCTAGGAGGTCTAGCTATTTATTGTTTTGGTTTCGCAGAAATTAACCCTTTATCTCTTAATGAAGTTGGCGACTTTCTAGCTGGAGTATTTTCTCCATTAGCCTTTTTATTTCTGTACATGGGCTACAGACAAAATAGTAAGTCCTTACAGATACAAGCAGAAGAATTAAGGCAAAGTACAGAAGCATTGCAATTACAAGTTAGAGAAATGCAAGCCTCTGTAGCAGAGCAAAAAGTTATGACTGAACTTGTTAAAACAGAACTTGAAGAGAAACATAATGCTGTTAAACCTATATTAACTGCTATTTGTTTAATAGAAGTGAATCCAGTACCTGGACAAACGCTTTTTCGATTAGAAATAAAACTGGAAAATATTAGTGCTAATGATGCTCGAAGTTTAAAAGTTTCAATTGATGATACTTTATGCAAATCTTTTGAATTGCTTCATGGGAAGGAATACAAAGAAATATTTCTACCCTTATCCCAAGAGAAATTTAAGAAGTATAGGTCTTGTTTAGATTTTGATTATATTATTTCAATTGAATTTGAAAATGTTCTTGGTAAAGCTTTAAAGCAAGGATATCTATTTACATGTTCCTTCGAAAATGGGAAAAAACACTGTCAAACTATCAAAGGGTTTTAAATAAATTTTATTTCAAAAGCTCGCAAAATTTTGTTTATGCAATTGTAACTAATGTAGAGCTGGAAGAGCTAATATATCAATTTTAAACTCAAGCTAGTTTATGGTTAATTCACTCGCAATAGCTCTTCCCAAGCAAAAGGATTCTTACTCAATTTATCCCGACTCATTGACCAATTTCGATTGGGGACAAAACAGGGCCCAATTCCTATCTTTTTCTTTCCAAATTTCTGGTGAACGCATTCCATGGCTTTCATCAGCCTTTCTTTCTTTTCAATTTCATCAAAATCTGTAAGTAGGTCATATGTGTGACCACTTTTTGGCTCAAGACAAGTCAACAACACACCACATTTCTTATATTTGATTCCTTCTTTGTAGATATGGTTCAACATTAATGTGGCAGCCTTCGCTAAGTCAGGTGCAAAGTCTGTTGGTTCTGGAAATGTATAGCTGACCGACTTGTTATAGAAAGGTACATTTTGGTCAAAAGGGCTTGATTGAACAAACGCAATAATACATCCCACCAATAATTCTTGTTCTCGTAATCTGATGCATGCTTCTTGTGCATGCATTCCAATAGCCTCTTTTAGGTCATTTAGTTCAGTAACACGTGCCCCAAATGAACATGATTTGATAATCTGCTTTTTATCAGGTGGAGTATGCTCAACCTCAATGCATGAAATCCCTTGAAGCTCAGCAACTGTCCTTGCCATGACGATAGAGAATCGTTTCTGCATCTCACGTGGATCTGAGCTTGCTAGGTCCAGTACAGTGTTAATGCCCATTGTCTGAAGCTTCTTCGATATTTTACGTCCGACACCCCAAACTTCTGAAACATCGACATGTGACAAGTAATCTTCTTTGTTGCATAGATCCATATTCACAAGATCACAAACACCATTAAAGCTTGGATTCTTCTTAGCGATGTGATTAGCTATTTTTGCCTCAGTCTTCGATCTGCCAATACCCACACAAACAGGTAATCCAATCCATTTTAGAATCTTTTGGCGCATGTCTTGGCCATACTCGTTCATGTCATAGTTTTGATAGTAGGCGGTTAAATCCAAGAAACACTCATCAATAGAGTAAATTTCTTGCTCAGATTCCGATACATATTGACCAAGTATTTTATGGAAGCGTCTCGACATTTCTGCATAGAGTGCGTAGTTGCTTGAAAGCACTTGGACATTATTCTTTTGCACAATTTCTTTAATTTGAAATAGGGGAACACCCATTTTAATGCCTAACGCTTTCGCCTCATTCGATCGAGCAACAGCGCAACCATCATTGTTACTGAGAACAATAACTGGTTTATCAATAAGGCTTGGATTAAACATGCGTTCGCAGCTGACATAACAGTTGTTTACGTCAACCAATGCAAATACTTTATTTTCGTGTTTCATTACTTTCTAGCTTTCTTCAAGATAAAAGTAACAACACCCCATATGATCAGTTGCTGTCCATCAAACAGATGAATATCTTCATAGTCTGGGTTTTCGGCCTTTAACCAGCTTCCTTCAGGTTCTATTTTTAGTCTTTTTACAGTGAAATCATTGTCGATTAAAGCAACTACAATATCGTCATGCTTAGCATCAATACTACGATCAACAATCAATTCATCATCAATATCAATACCTGCATTTTTCATTGAAAGTGACCCAACTTTAACAATGAACGTTGCACACTCATTACCAATCAAATGTTCATTCATATCGATCTTTTTGTCGATATAGTCTTGGGCTGGGGAAGGAAAACCTGCTGAAACCTTTTCTATTGCAACTGTAATAGCCATGCGCATAGAAGGCTCAATAACTATGATGGAAGATACATCAGAGAGTAAATCACGCCTGAGATGATTCTTGATTTCGATGATTTGATTTGAATGGCTCATGGCTATCACTTGAATTTGTAACATATTCAAGTGATATTGTAGATTTGGCCTAAAATGTTTTCAATTTTTAAATTTTCTGATGAAACAATGATAAGTCATAACTTGTCGCAGGTTAGTGTGCGTTTGGTCGGAATTTATGCATTTCTGATTTCGGTGCAGCAGTGTACTCATCCACAGGCATCTCAATTAAAAAGTCTTTAGCTTGATCATGGCTGCAGGAAAGCCAATCATTGCGTCTTCCTTTGGGTATCACTACGATCGACCGTTTCTCATCATCTGGTGCGTGAAATTGGTTCATAAATGGGTGGTCATCAGCATTTATGGTTAACATGCTCATTGATATAACCGGTTTACCGTCCACTGTCGCATGTTCATAAATACCGGCTACGGTGAAAGGCATGTCATCTTCACGGTAAATCCCGTACCAGTGCGATTTGCCATCTATGTATTTCGGTTCAAAAATCGTTTCAACTGGAATTAAGCAAAATTGATTTTTAGACCAGGCATGTTTAAAGCTCGGCTTACTGGCGACAGTTTCGGATCGAGCGTTATATGTGTTTTTTACTTTTTTCAGATCATCAGCCCAGTTCGGCACTAAACCAAAGCGGGCAGACCGCCACTCTAAACCGTGATCTGTTGTGATGATGATAGGTCCATCATAACCAGGGAATAGGTCTGCTTTGTACTCGAATGTTGGCTCATATAGATTTAGTAATTGAGTACGGTTTCTGGCTATAGGTT
Source organism: Acinetobacter higginsii (assembly GCF_000369525.1). Classification (GTDB taxonomy): domain Bacteria; phylum Pseudomonadota; class Gammaproteobacteria; order Pseudomonadales; family Moraxellaceae; genus Acinetobacter; species Acinetobacter higginsii. The sequence continues at coordinate 1,325,083 of NZ_KB850072.1, read as the reverse complement.
GGTAGTTTGCACACATGTTCTAATCATCAAATATGTAAGAAATTCATCTTTTAGATTGTTCTTTTTTGAGCAATAATTAAGCAGTTAATTTGTAAAATAGAGCTATTAATCTATGTCATTTTAGTCAATAAAAATTTTAACTAAGAAAAAGATATTGTTAAAATTTTGCTAAAATTTTGTTAAGGCGAAATTTTAACCAACAAAAGACCCAAGCAAAAAACCGCAAAACTCTATAAAATAAACGAAATTTTTCGCTCAATTTAAAATTTGGCTCTTTATATAAATGACTGATATAGAAATAGAAACACATCCATTGCAACCTTTTTTACCTGCGACTGCAAAGCTGCTGATGCTCGGCAGTTTTCCACCACCGCAAACTCGCTGGAAGATGGATTTTTACTATCCTAACTATCAAAATGATATGTGGCGAATCTTTGGTCTGATCTTTTTTAATGATAAAGATCACTTTTTAGATTTGCCCAATAAAAACTTTAAAGAGCAACTGATTCGTGAGTTCTTAACTCAAATTGGTGTAGGAATTTTTGACACAGCCTATCAAGTGAAACGTTTGCAAGGTAATGCTTCTGATAAATTTTTAGAAATTGTCACGCCTACAGATTTATCCAAATTACTGGAACAAATTCCAATGTGCCATACCATCATGACTACAGGCGATAAAGCAACAGATACGCTGATGTTACACTTTCCAGAGCAAGCTAGTAAGCCTATGATTGGACAGTCGGTGCAGGTAAATTATGCTGATCGAGAGCTGAATTTATACCGATTACCGTCATCATCGCGAGCCTATCCATTAGCACTGGAAAAGAAAGCTGAAGCCTATAAGCAATTTTTTGAACAAATTGGCTTGGTATAAATATAAATAAGGGGGAAATAAATGCAGGATGTCGCAAGCCCAATTGATTTAAGAAATTTCGCTGATGCTTTGGAATGGCAAGAAACGGCGAATATAAAAAGGCCGTGGCGCAAGGACTTCTTTGAGTATTATGCCAATCTCATTAGACAGCATGTTTCTGAACAATATCAGGTACTAGAACTTGGTTCTGGGCCTGGTTTTTTAGCCCAACATTTGCTCTCACAGCTTACTAACATTGAATATACTGCTTTTGATTTTTCAGAAGCGATGCATCAACTGGCACAAGAAAAGCTCAATACCGCTGAAAGAGCACGGGCAACCTATATAATTGGAAGCTTTAAAGAAACTGATTGGCAGAGTACATTTTCTCATAAGTATGATTTTATTATTATCCATCAAGCATTACATGAGCTTCGACATAAATGCTATGCAACAGATTTCCATAAAATTGTAAAAACTTTATTGAAACCCAAAGGCCATTATTTAGTGTGTGATCATTTGTGTGCAGCACATGCGATGCAAAATGATCAGCTTTATATGACCAAACAAGAGCATTTGGATGCACTTGAACAGGCATCTTTTACACAGATCAAGATGCCGTTAGAGATAGAAGGGCTGTGTTTGTTTGAAATGAATATGAATTAAGTCGTTATAACGAGCCTATATCAACTCGCTATACGTTTACATCATCCATTCAACGGGAAAATAAGACACAAAGTGCATGGTAAAACGTTGGAATCTGGTACTTTCAGGGTCATGATGATGTTCAACTACTTCACCATTTTCCTTATGTTCATACCACACAATATTACCGTTTTGATCTAATTTGAGTTGATAAGCCACTTGTAGCAAATGCTGATCAAGCATGGCGGTAATTTGGTCTTGTAAATGATCAGATTCCACCACTAAACCAACTTCTGTATTTAAATGGGCAGAGCGTGGGTCAAAGTTAAATGAACCAATAAAAACTTTTCCATCAACATCAAAAAATTTGGCATGCAAACTTGAGCGATTCTTGCCTTTAACCGGGATCACGCTCCCTGTCGCAATTTCATACCAAGTCCGTTTTTTACGTTCAATATTCGGTTTAAACTCATACAGTTGTACGCCATTTTGTAAAAGTGGTTTACGGTATTGGCTATAAAAAGAATGCACCACGGCGACATCATTGGCCACCAAGCTATTGGTCAGAACACGCACTTTAATGCCGTCTTTAGACAACTGGTTGAGGTAGGCAGTTCCTTGTTTTGTAGGTACAAAATAAGCGGAGACCAGCTCCATATGCTGTTCAGGTTTACCCATAATTTTCAGAACTTGGGCATATAAAAGTTCCTGATCTTTGGCTTGTCCTAATGCTTTATTCGGATGATCTGCGACAAAATGCGCTTTTGCCCATTGGATCGGATAGTTTTGTAGACGTAATTTTAAATAATCTTGAGCGGCTTCGAGTTTATCTTCGGTGGGTGTATCAACCTGATCTAAGGCTTTATAAGTATTTCTTAAACTTTCCAGTTGTTGAGGCGTACCAGAACCTATTAATTGTTGTGTTGAATAGCTGAGTTTATCTGACCAGAATTCATCGAAAACCTGTTCCGTGCGATCAACGGCTTTACCGTAAAATAAAATGTCCATGTCGCTAAATTGAAACTGGTCGCTGGCATCAAAATATTCACTACTGATATTGCGCCCACCCGTTACTGCGATTGAATGATCGGCAATAGTGAGCTTATTGTGCATACGATGATTAATCTGTTTCAGTCTAAATACATAATCAATAAAACGTAAGTGCCTAAACTTATAAGGATTGAAAATACGGATTTCAAAATTTGGATGCTGGGCGAGGGCTTTTAAGGTTTTATCTAGTTTTATGCCATTCTGATCATCAATCAATAAACGGACTTTTACTCCGCGATCAGCTGCTTTGAGCAACTCATGCAGCATCATGTTGCCAATGGCATCGTCATTCCAAATATAATATTGTAAATCCAATTGATGCTTGGCATTTCGAATTAAATGAATACGGGAAGCAATACTTAAAAAGGCATCATCCAATGCTAAAAATGCAGTTAAACCTTTTTCAATATTAAGATCGGCTTGTGGATCATTCATCCACTTTGTTTTCGTATGCAAGGAGTTACTCCGATCATGGTTCTGATTGGGTGGCAAAGAACAGCCACCAATTCCTAACATGATAACAAGTGTCATTATCTTAAAATGGTATGAATTGTTTATCATTTTATTGATCAAGCGTGTGGATCCAACAGTAATGTATAGATGATTGATTTTCTTATATATCTAAATGCCGTTTTGTTCCAAGGGTGAAATGTAATTATAAAGATAATCAATGGGTTATCATTTTAATAATCTAATTTTCTATGTAAATACACTCCAATGGACACAGCCTTAATAGAATCTAGATCAACAAATATTGAGCTTAAGTACTATACTGGTGTATAGTATATTTTTAGATTTAATGTGGTCAACATTATGCCTAAACAGTTAGAGGATAAAAAAAAGATTCTCACGCGTGTAAGACGAATTCAAGGTCAGGTTCAGAGTGTGGAACGTGCATTGGAAAATGACACAGAATGTGCTGATATTTTGCAGCAAATCTGTGCAGTTCGTGGAGCATTAAATGGTTTGATGACGGAACTTCTCGAAATTCACCTCAAAGATACCTTAGTTGTTGGTGAATCGTCCGAGTTGCAACGCAGTCAAGAGCTCATTCAAGTCAGTAAAATTCTTAAATCTTATTTAAAGTAAAATTCAGGAGTGTCATTGTGATTAAATCTCGTGCAGCCGTTGCCTTTGCCGCAGGCGAACCATTACAAATCGTAGAGCTTGATGTTGAACCACCTAAAGCGGGTGAAGTCCTGATTAAAATTACCCATACAGGAGTGTGCCATACCGATGCCTTCACTTTATCAGGTGATGATCCAGAAGGTGTTTTCCCAGCAGTGTTGGGTCATGAAGGTGCTGGAGTAGTGGTGCAAGTTGGTGAAGGTGTGACCAGTGTTGCAGTCGGTGACCATGTGATTCCGTTGTATACCGCTGAATGTAAGGAATGTTTGTTCTGTAAATCGGGAAAAACCAATTTATGCGTTGCTGTTCGTGCAACTCAAGGTAAAGGTGTGATGCCAGATGGCACAACACGTTTTTCTTATAATGGACAACCGATTTATCACTATATGGGTTGTTCAACCTTTAGTGAATATACCGTCGTTGCAGAAGTGTCTTTGGCAAAAATTAATCCAGAAGCCAACCATGAACAAGTGTGTTTACTCGGTTGTGGTGTAACCACAGGGATTGGTGCGGTACATAACACGGCGAAGGTACAAGAGGGCGATAGCGTTGCTGTGTTTGGTTTGGGTGGTATTGGTCTTGCTGTAGTACAAGGTGCACGTCAGGCCAAAGCTGGACGTATTATTGTAGTAGATACCAATCCAGATAAATTTGAACTGGCAAAGCAGTTTGGTGCAACTGACTTCTTAAATCCAAAAGATTATGATCAGCCAATTCAACAAGTGATTGTTGAAATGACAGGTTGGGGCGTTGACCATTCTTTTGAATGTATCGGCAATACCAATGTGATGCGTTCAGCTTTGGAATGCGCACATCGCGGTTGGGGACAATCGGTGATTATTGGGGTTGCAGGTGCAGGTCAGGAAATTTCAACACGTCCATTCCAGTTGGTGACAGGACGTAAATGGATGGGAACTGCTTTCGGTGGGGTAAAAGGCCGTAGCCAATTACCGAAAATGGTAGAAGATGCAATGAAAGGTGAAATTGAGTTGGCACCATTTGTAACGCATACCATGCCGTTGGACGATATTAATCATGCCTTTGACCTAATGCATGAAGGTAAGTCGATTCGTACCGTGATTCACTTCTAATTTAAAAATGATAGGATTTGATGATGTCAAATACATCATCAAATCTTGGGTAATATGCAATGTCAAAAGCACAATTAAAGTTACACGTGCGAATCTTATCTGATGAGCAGATTGCTTTCGGTCCGGGTAAAGCTGAGCTACTTGAAGCAATCCATCGTACAGGATCAATATCCCAAGCCGCGAAATCTATGGATATGAGTTATCGCCGTGCATGGCAATTGGTGGATACCATGAATCAATGCTTTCATTCCAATCTGGTCGATACCCAAACAGGCGGAACGCATGGTGGTGGTGCAGTGCTAACCGAATTGGGGCAAGTGGTGCTCAAGAAATTTAGAGCAATGGAGCAGCAAGCAATTCAGGCTGTTGCAACTGAGTTTGAAGATTTAGCCAATTATCTAAAAGTAAATAAATAATCTTATAAATATAAATAATTTAAACAGTATTTCATCATCTTTGTTTTGATTCTTTCTTTCTCAATAAAAATTTGCTGAGTTATAGCGCATACATATTCTTGTCGGATCTTTTTAGCACCATCAATAAACCATTCAAACGAACTAGTATTTTAGTTTTTTACTAAGTTATTAATTTATATATTAAAAATATTTTTGGCACGCTTTCTGCTTTTATCTATTCAAACTTGTATACAAGATAGGATTCATAAAGTGAGCGAAATAAAAACTTTAGGCTGGACAATTTCTGAATGGCAAACAGCGTATTTAAAGCAAGAAATTCAACTCGATATTTTGCAGGAGTTAGTTTCAGCACTTGATCCTAAGGACGTTGCTTGGATTTCTCTTGCGAGTGCAGATTTAGTTGAGCAACAAATTCAATCTTTAAAGCAACTGACTCAAGATGCTGACAATCTGCAAAAACAATTTCCTCTCTATGGTGTGCCATTTGCAGTCAAAGACAATATTGATGTGGCTGGTTTTGTTACCACAGCAGCATGTAAGGCATTGAATACCGTTGCAACACAAGATGCTGAAACTGTTCGTTTACTTAAACAAGCCGGAGCGATTGTCGTTGGTAAAACCAATCTTGATCAATTTGCCACAGGTTTGGTTGGCACACGTTCACCATTTGGGGCAGTACCGAATAGTTTTAAACCTGAATATGTCAGTGGTGGTTCAAGTTCAGGTTCTGCCAGTGTGGTAGCAAGAGGTTTAGTTCCATTTTCTTTAGGAACTGATACCGCTGGGTCAGGACGTGTGCCAGCAGCATTTAATAATATTGTCGGTTTAAAGCCAACCAAAGGCCGCTTTTCTAATCGTGGTCTATTACCCGCAGTAAAGAGTATTGATTGTATTTCAATCTTCGCTCTCACAGTGACTGATGCTGAATTGGTTGCTGCTCAAGTCGAAGCTTATGACGCTTTAGATAGCTATTCACGTCAACATCCTAAAAACGTACCTGCTCGTTTTTCCAGCAAATTGAAATTTGCCATTCCGAATAAATTAAATTTCTTTGGTGATGAATCGGCCGAAAAAGCCTTTCAACACACTATTCAATTACTTGAAAGCTTAAATGCTGAAATTACACCGATTGATTTTTCTGCTTTTGAGCAACTTGCAACACAACTTTATCAAGGTCCTTGGGTGGCAGAGCGCACTGCAGCGGCTGCCGATCTCCTCAAAACCAATGCTGCTGATTTTGATCCGACCGTTTTAGAAATTATTCAACAAGGTGAAAAGTATTCTGCGGTGGATGCCTACAATGCTGAATATTTAAAACAGGATTTGACTCGAAAAATCCAAGCTAGCTTGGCTGAGTTTGATGCCTTGATCGTGCCAACTTCACCAACGATTTATACCATTGAACAAATGCAACAACACCCGATTGAGTATAACGCGCATTTCGGCACGTATACCAATTTCACCAACCTCGCTGATTTAAGTGCCTTGGCATTACCTGCAGGCTTTAGAGCTGACAACTTACCTTTTGGTATCACCTTAATTGCACCTGCTTGGCATGATGCAGCCTTGGTGCATTTCGGCAAAGCATGGCAGAACTATTTAGCACTGAAACTCGGTGCTTTAGATAAGACATTAGCTGTAGCAAGTGCACCGACTTTGTTGTCTCCTCACCATATTCGTGTTGCGGTTGTAGGGGCACATCTAACGGGGATGCCACTGAATTTTCAGCTCACCACGCGTGGTGCCGTGCATGTCGAAACAACTAAAACCTCTCAGGATTATGCGCTGTATGCCTTGAATGGGACAGTTCCGCCAAAACCTGGTTTGGCTCGTCAGCAAGATGGGCAAAGCATCATTGTCGAGCTCTGGGATGTACCAACAGCACGCTTCGGTGAGTTTGTAGCAGAAATTCCAACCCCATTGGGTATGGGCAATGTCGAACTTGAAGATGGCCGTTGGGTTAAAGGCTTTATTTGTGAACCCTATGGCTTAGGCGATGCAGAGAATATCAGCCATTTTGGCGGTTGGAGAGCGTATATCCAACATCGCAATAACCAAGTAGCAAATGCAGCCAATTAATTTTTAGGGGGAAATCATCATGTTTAAGACCGTACTTATTGCAAACCGTGGTGAAATTGCTGTTAGAGCAATTCGAACGCTGAAAAAATTAGGCATTACCAGTGTCGCGGTTTATTCGGACAGCGACCGTTATGCACAGCATGTACAGGATGCAGATGTCGCAATTGCACTAGATGGTTTAAAACCAGCTGATACTTATTTGAGTATCGAAAAACTGATTCAAGCCGCTAAACAGACTGGAGCAGAAGCAATTTTTCCGGGCTATGGTTTTCTGTCTGAGAGTGCAGATTTCTCTCGTGCTTGTGAAGAAAATAACATTGCCTTTATGGGGCCAACTGCAGAACAGATTCTAGAATTTGGTCTAAAACACCGTGCACGTGAACTTGCCGCAGCGGCGCATGTACCAATGACTCCTGGTACAGGCTTGTTGGACAGTTTGGAGGAAGCATTGACTGCGGCTGAGCGGATTGGTTATCCAATCATGCTCAAAAGCACTGCTGGTGGCGGTGGTATTGGCCTGACCCGTTGCGACACCCCACAAGCACTAGCAGATGCTTATGAAAGTGTGAAACGCCTCGGTGAGCAGTTCTTTAAAGACGCAGGTGTTTTTATTGAATGCTTTATTGATAAAGCACGTCATGTCGAAGTACAGATTTTTGGGGATGGTAAAGGTCAAGTAGTTGCGTTTGGTGAGCGTGATTGTTCATTGCAACGTCGTAACCAAAAAGTGGTTGAAGAAACACCTGCGGCGAACTTACCTGAAGCAACCCGTAAAAAGCTCCATCAAGCTGCAGTTGAACTGGGGCGCTCTGTGAATTATCGCAGTGCAGGAACGGTTGAGTTTATTTATGATGCCAAGCGGGATGAATTTTATTTCCTTGAGGTGAATACCCGTTTACAAGTAGAGCATCCAGTAACGGAAATGGTGACAGGTCTTGACTTGATCGAGTGTATGCTCAAAGTCGCGGCTGGCGATGCATTGGATTGGGACTATCTCAGCAATATCCAACCGCAAGGGGCTGCGATTGAAGTCCGAGTTTATGCCGAAGATCCAGTGAAAAATTTCCAGCCAAGTCCAGGTGTGCTTACAGAAGTGTCATTTCCAGAAGGTATCCGTGTAGATACTTGGGTGAAAACAGGGACTGAAATTTCTCAGTATTTTGATCCAATGATTGCCAAGATTATTGTGCATGCAGAAGATCGAGCGACTGCAATTGAAAAATTAAAATCAGTTTTGGCTGAAACGCGTTTAAATGGTATCAGTACCAACTTGGATTATGCACGAGCCATAGTCTCAGACCAGCGTTTTGAATCGATGCAAATCTGGACACGCATGCTTGACGATTTCAGCTATTCGCCAAAAGTGATTGAAGTGATCCAAGCAGGTACACTCAGTTCAATTCAAGATTATCCTGGGCGTACAGGTTATTGGGATATTGGTGTACCACCATCAGGTCCTATGGATGATTATGCATTTCAACTAGCCAACCGTATTGTGGGTAATGATGCCAAAGCAGCTGGGTTTGAATTTACCTTGGTGGGTCCAAGCTTAAAGTTCCATGCTGATACCACCATTGCACTCACAGGCGCGAGCTGTACTGCTGTGCTAGATGATCAACGTATTGCTTTTTGGCAACCGATTAAGGTCAAAGCAGGTCAAACTCTGAAAATTGGTCAAGTGGCTTCCGGCTGCCGTACTTATCTAGCCGTACGTGATGGTCTGGATGTACCCCTATATTTGGGTAGCCGATCAACCTTTGCATTGGGTAATTTTGGTGGTCATGCAGGACGGACTTTACGTGTTGGCGACATGATCAAAATGGTCGATGCACAATTTGCCAGTGCGGAATTACCGCTTGCGATTGATGAGCCTCAAGCCTTATCCAAAGATCTCATCCCTGAATATAGCAATGAATGGGAAATCGCCGTGTTGTATGGACCGCACGGTGCGCCTGATTTCTTTAAACCTGAATATGTGGAAGAGTTCTTTGCCTCTGAGTGGACGGTTCACTTTAACTCAAACCGTTTAGGCGTCAGACTTTCAGGTCCGACACCAAGCTGGGCTAGAGAAAATGGCGGTGAAGCAGGCTTGCACCCATCCAATGTACATGACTGTGAATATGCAATTGGTGCGATCAACTTTACCGGTGATTTCCCTGTGATTTTGGCAAAAGATGGCCCAAGTTTAGGTGGCTTCGTTTGTCCAGTAACCATTGCCAAAGCTGAACTGTGGAAAGTAGGTCAACTGAAAGCCGATGACAAAATCCGTTTTTATCCAATTACGGCAGAGCAAGCCAATGCGTTAGAACGGAAACAAATCGACAATATCCAGAACTTTGCAGATGCCACCAAAGTCGCTGAAACCATTGAACCTGCTCAAGATGTCTTTACCACTATTCTGGCTCAACGTGAACCAACAGCATTATCGCCAAAAACAGTTTATCGCCAAGCAGGTGATAGCTATATTTTATTAGAATATGGTGAAAATGTTTTAGATTTGGCGCTACGTTTACGAGTGCACCAATTGATTCAAATGATTCGTGATGCCAATCTTGTAGGTGTTTTGGAACTGTCACCAGGTGTGCGTTCCCTACAAATTAAATATGATGGTCTGGTGATTTCTCAAGCTGATCTCATTCATCAATTGCTTAAACTTGAAGAGCAAATGGGTGATTTAAGCCAGCTTAAGATTCCATCACGTATTGTTCATTTACCAATGGCATTTGAGGACAGTGCGACTTTAGGTGCAGTAGAGCGTTATCAAGAAAGTGTTTGCGCCAAAGCGCCGTGGTTACCGAATAACGTTGATTTTATCCAACGTATTAACGGGCTAGCACATCGTGATGAAGTCAAAGATATTATTTTTGATGCTAACTACTTAGTGTTAGGTTTAGGTGATGTCTATCTGACAGCGCCATGTGCGGTACCGATTGATCCACGTCACCGTTTACTCAGCTCTAAGTACAATCCTGCACGTACTTTTACTGCAGAAGGTACTGTTGGTATTGGTGGGATGTACATGTGTATTTATGGCATGGATTCACCCGGTGGTTATCAGTTGATTGGACGGACGCTGCCGATTTGGAACAAGTTTAAAAAGAACAAGCAATTTGGTGATAAGCAATGGTTCTTGCAATTCTTTGACCAGATTAAATATTTCCCTGTGACTGAAGCTGAATTGAATGAATGGCGTGCAGATTTTGAAAATGGTCGTGCTCAGATTCAGATTGAAGAAACCGAGTTTGACTATGCAGATTATGTGCAGTTCTTAGACAAAGAGGCTGAAAGTATTGCGGCATTTAAGGAGAAGCAACAACAGGCCTTTAGTACTGAAGTGAGTCGTTGGAAAGAAGAGTTTGCTGCGCAACCTGAACAACATATTGAGCAAGCCAATCATGTTGATTACAGCCATCTTTCTTCTTTAAATGCATCAATGACAGGAAATATCTGGAAGATCTTTGTGGAACATGGTCAAGAGATCAAAAAAGGTGAAACTGTTGCGATTATTGAAGCCATGAAAATGGAGTTACCTGTCTATGCGGAAGAAGATGGTATTGTTAAGGCCATTATTTGTAGAGCAGGGCAAACCGTACACAGTGGTGAACCATTGGTCTATATGGAATAAGCTTGGATGAAAGAAGCGAACATCAATATAAAAAACTCAAGCAAAGGCTCAGACAATCTGTCTGAGCTGGTTTACCAACGTATCAAGAATGATATTTTTGATTTCAAATTGATGCCAGGTGAACGCTTTACTGAGTCTGAAGTTGCCAAAGCCTATGATGTGAGTCGTACCCCAATCCGACAAGCTTTGTATCGTTTGCAACAAGAGGGCTATGTTGATGTGAGCTTTCGAAGCGGCTGGCAGATTCGGCCACTCAATTTTCGTTACTATGAAGAGCTTTACGATGTACGTATTGTTTTGGAAAAAGATTCGATTCGTAAACTCTGTCAGATTGACCACCACAATTCGGTTGAGCTGTCAGTGCTAAAAGACCTCTGGTTAGTACAACCTTCTGAATATTTAAAAGACATTAAACAGTTGTCTCAGCAAGATGAGGATTTTCATTGTGCTTTGGTCCGAGCTTCAGGCAATAATGAAATGGCGCGGATTCATCGAGACTTAAGTGAGCGTATTCGGATTATTCGCCGTTTGGATTTTTCTAAAGATTATCGGATTGAAGCAACTTATCAAGAACATCAAAAAATCTTGGGTTTTATTTTCGATCGACACACTGAACAAGCGATCAATGCGATTGAAGCGCATATTATGCAAAGTCGTGATGAAGTGAAAAAAATTACTTTACAGATGTTGGATTCAAGTCAGTTTTATTAGAATTAGATTGTTTTTTATATGTACTGGGGTATCCGTATTTATATGATGAAGCTAAACTAAATTATCGAATAACATAGATAAGAAGTTAGTAATGTCTAAATTGATTCAGTCTGAGCAGGGTGATTAAGACATAATAGCTATAGAGTTTATTGTATAAGAAATACATTTTAATATATTGAGTTAGATGAAGTATTTAGCTCTTAAGTTAAACATATCAAATTTTTTCAATATGATGGAAATAAAGATAGGAAGGCATAAGAGCTTAGAGAGCTGGCATGGAAGAATTATCGAAAGAAAATTTAGAACAGATTTTAGATGATTGTTCGAAAACGACTGAAGGACCTTGGTTTTCGTATGTAGAGGGAAGAGATCATGAGTCTGGATCTAATTTTATTATGACAGGTGGTGATGATATTGAATTAAAAGGAGCAACTATTGCCGATCAGGATTTTATTGCAAATGCAAAACAAGATATCCCAAAGTTAATTTCAGAAATTTTTAGACTTAGAACACTTTTAGAAATGGATAGAAACAATAATTTGTGATGGTGATAATTGGTGGTTTTTTAAAAGCCAATAACGCATAAAATTAAGTAATTAATCAATTTTAAAAAAGGGGTTTTATGGATAACTGGGATTATGCTTTTATAGCATCGATTGTAACTGTAGTTGGAATGAGTCTGGTTTCTATACTCACTGGTTTTAGGCTCTGGAAGGTATTCATAAGTATTTTCTTAGTATCAAGTATAGGTTTCTGCATTCTTGTTGTACTAGGACGCCGTTCGGATAATAGAGGTTTTGATGATGGTCCATGGGGAGCACATGGTGTATTGATGGAATTTCTGAACCTAGAAATAATTATAATTAGCTTGGGAGTAGGTGCATTTATAACTCTAATCTTCTTCTTATCCATTCTTTTGTCTGATAATAAATAATAATTGAATTTTAGCATCATGATTAAGCTGTTAGTTTGTTTTTGCGGATCTACCTGACATAGGAACGTAAAACTCTCTTTTCCATGCCTAATTCTGCATAAAACTAACAGTTTTTATGGCTTTGCTATTTAATAATAAAAATCATATTTCAAATCATCAGATGACACATGATGAATGACCAAACACTGATCAATTTATTTCTAAAACTCATTCAAAAAGAAGGCTTTTATGCCACTTCGATTGATGGCATCACCTTAATGCGTGTCGATCACAACACACCACCGATTGCGGTGTTGCAGGAACCAACCCTCGTGTTTGTATTGCAAGGGCAAAAACGTGGCTATATCGGCACAGAGACTTATTCATTCAAGCAAGACGAATGCCTAATTGTCTCTGTTTCAATGCCATTTGATTGTGACACCATAGCCAGTCCTGAAACACCGATGATTGCGATCAGCATGAAATTAGAAGCAGATATGGTGAATGAGCTACTGGCTAAAACCTATTTTGAAAATTACCAGTTTAAGCCACTCACCACAGGAATGAGCGTGATCCAGTATGATCAAACGATATCGAATGTCCTCATCCGTTTATTAAATGTGCTGACCTCTGAACAGGATGTATTGATCTTGGGAGATCAAATTAAAAGGGAATTGCTTTATCGCGTTATTCAACATTCAGGTGCGGATGCCTTAACAGGCTTGGTCGCTCAGGGTAATCTCAGACCGATTTATAAAATTTGTGAATATATTCAACATCATTTTACCGAAAAATTAACAGTAGAGATGTTAGCAGAACAGGCCAATATGAGTACTTCTGCATTTCATAAGGCCTTTAAACAAGTCACACAATATTCACCATTGCAATATTTGAAAGTGGTTCGGTTGCATAAGGCAAAACAATTGTTGCAAAACGCAGACCAAAGTGTGGCTCAAGCGGCTTATGCTGTTGGATATCAGAGCTCTTCTCAATTCAGCCGAGAATTCAAAAAGCAATTTGGTTTTCCTCCCAAACATGCCGATACTAATACTCAAATGGAGTCATGATTAAATGAATCAAAATAGCGTAGAAAAAATGAAATATATCGAAATTACACAAGCGGGCGGTCCAGAAGTATTACAAGTGACTCAAGGACCTCGACCAGAGATTAAAGCAGATGAAGTACTCATTGAAGTCTACGCAACTGGAATCAACCGACCTGATATTCTACAGCGCCAAGGGTTATACCCAATGCCTAGAGGGGTCACACCTATCCCTGGGCTAGAAGTTTCAGGAGTAATTAGTCAAGTGGGTGATGATGTCACGCAGTTCAAGGTCGGTGATAAGGTCTGTGCACTGACCAATGGTGGTGGTTATGCGGAATACTGTGCGGTACCTGCCAATCAAACCTTAAAAATCCCCAAGAATTTGAGTTTTGTTGAGGCAGCTGCTATTCCTGAAACCTATTTTACCGTTTGGGCCAATTTATTTCAGATTGGACAGTTGAAAAAGAATGAAACCGTACTGATTCATGGTGGAGCCAGTGGTATCGGTTCCACAGCAATCAGCTTATGTCATGCGATGGGCATCAAAAACTTCTCCACTGTTGGAAGTGATGACAAAGTTGAAAAATTAGCTTCAGTATCACAGGTAATTAACTACAAAACCCAAGATTTTGAAAAAGAAGTTTTGGCCCAAACCGATGGTAAAGGTGTAGATGTGATTTTGGATATTATTGGCGCCGCTTACTTTAATCAAAATCTGAGATTATTAAAGCGTGATGGTCGATTGGTGATTATCGGTTTTATGGGGGGACGAAAAGTCGATGGCTTTGATATACAGGAGTTAATGTTAAAACGGGCTGTTGTCACAGGTTCGACCATGCGTGCTAGAACCAATGCTGAAAAAGCTCAAATTACCCAAGAACTTGAGCAGTTTGTCTGGCCTTTAATTGAAGCGGATCAATGCAAGCCAATGATCTATAAAACTTTTGCATTTGATGAAGTGGCTCAGGCACATCAATGTCTAGAAAGCAGCCAACATACGGGCAAAGTTGTACTCGAAATTAAATCTGAATTTGCCTAATTGTGTTCAATCCATGCCTGTTCATACTCAAAACTTGAGTGTGGCAGGTGACTCAAGCAGTATGCATATAAACATAACGACCTGATGAGGAATCTCAAAATGACAACAAATCCTGATGATCGCAACCCAAGTCCAGACCATGCAGAAGATAATGCTTTTTTCCCATCGCCATATTCGCTGAGCCAATACACCTCGGCAAAAACAGATTACGATGGCACGACTTACCCAAATCCATACCAAGGCGACAAACGGATTTTAATGATTGCAACAGATGAACGTTATATCTTGATGCAAAACGAAAAATTCTTTTCTACGGGAAATCATCCAGTTGAAATGTTATTGCCAATGTTTCACTTGGATAATGCGGGCTTTGCCTTTGATGTGGCAACACTTTCGGGTAATCCAGTTAAGTTGGAAATGTGGGCGATGCCGAATGAAGAACAAGTGGTCTTAGATACTTATAAAAAATATGAAAAGCAACTCAAAGCACCGCTCAAGTTAGCAGATATTCTGGAACAAGCCTTAAGTGCAGATTCACCTTATGCGGGTATCTTTATTCCGGGTGGACATGGTGTTCTTGCTAAGATTCCAGAAAGCAAAGAAGTCAAACAGCTATTAAAGTGGGCCATTAAAAATGATAAATATGTGATCACGCTTTGTCATGGGCCTGCTTCATTGCTTGCAGCAGCTGTAGATGAAGATCCGCAAGATTATATTTTTAAGGACTACCAGATTTGTGTGTTCCCTGATTCCCTAGATAAAGGTGCAAATATTGATATCGGCTATATGCCAGGACAATTACCTTGGTTGGTGGGTGAGAATCTTGAAAAACTAGGTGTCGAAATCTTAAATAAAGGCATCACAGGGCAGGTTTATCAAGATCGTAAACTATTAACAGGTGATAGCCCATTGGCTTCGAATAATCTTGGAAAACTTGCCGCGACAACTTTATTGGCTGATCCTAATCTTCAATAAACCTTGTTATTGGAATATCTAAAAGCCTAGCTTAATTGCTGGGCTTTTATTTTTTATGAACTCGGCGAAACGTCTTAAAGCATCTTTTTGCAGACCTATCTTGCTCCAAAAGCTGAATTTTTATATTGATCTATTGCAGAAATGAACATTGAAATGACACCAAAATTACATTTATGTCATTCAAAACTATTTAAAGTTGTACAACGTTATTATCTTCTTAAGCAGGGCTTTAACAGGTTTAAGATGAAAATATTACTAGTCGAAGATGAGCAAAAAATAGGGAGTTATCTTAACCAAGCATTATCAGAAGCAGGTTATATGATCGACTGGGTCACAGATGAAATAACAGGTAAGCATCTCGCGCTATTGTTTAATGAATATGATTTAGTGGTATTGGATGTCATGTTTGCTGGTTTAAATGGCTGGAACATTCTGCATGATGTTGGAAAGAATGGAAAAACTATGCCTATTTTATTTTTGATTGCGCGAGATCAAATTGAAGAGAGAGTGAAAGGGCTTGGCCTTTCTTTTACCTTGGTCGAGCTTCTCACACGGATCAAAGGTCTATTGAGTAGAGAGCAGTGGAATCATGAAATCAACCGAATTTGTGTTGCCGACCTTGAACTTGATATATGGAAACGCAGTGTCAGCCGAGCGGGAAAACGGATTAATCTTACAGCTCAAGAATATGCATTGATTGAGCTATTCATGAGTAGACGTGGTGAAGTCCTACCGAGAGCATTAATCGCTTCACAGATATGGAATATGAATGATGATGCAGACACTAAAATGATTGAAGTCGCGATTAGTCGTTTAAGAAATAAGATCGACCGTAACTTTCTTCCTAAACTCATCCATAACATTTACGGAATGGGGTATGTATTGGCAGAATGGCATGGAGCACTAAAAAGTAAAGAAAAAGAAGATGTTTCTGAATGAGCATGACTTAATATTAAATTCTTTGCTTAGAAATAAATTTGTCAGCCAAGTGACAACTTGACTTCATATTTTGGGTTAAAGTGATGTTGTTAAGAAATAGAATCCAGCAAGGAAAATGAATGAAAGTATGTATTTATGGGGCTGGAAATATTGGATGTTATCTTGGTGGTCGTTTAGCTGCAGCAGGAGCCAATGTTGATTTTATTGTACGCCCGAGAATACAGCAACAGTTGCAACAGTATGGGGTAACTGTTTCGGACTATCTAGGTGAAAAGAATAGTGTTCCAGCGAGTAAGCTGCAACTGAGTACTGATCAAAACATTGCTGCTCAGGCTGATATCATTTTTGTCTGTGTGAAGTCTGCCGCAACAGAACAAGTTGCACATGAGCTAAAAGAAATTCTAAAGAAAAACACCATCATTATTAGTTTTCAGAATGGTTTAAGTAATGTTGGTATTCTAAAACAAGTGTTGTTTGGCCATACAATTCTTGAAGGCATGGTACCTTTTAATGTCGCGGCTTTAGGAAATGGCATTTTTCATCAAGGTACAGAAGGGGCTTTGTATGTGAAAAAACATGCAGGTTTGAATGAGCTTGTTGCCGCATTTAATGGCGCTCAGCTTGAACTGAAACTTGAAGATGATATGCAGGCGATTCAATGGGCAAAGTTACTACTAAATCTGAATAACTCAGTGAATGCTTTATCTCAGCTACCACTCAAACAGCAACTTTCAATTCGAGCCTATCGTCAATGTTTGGCAATGGCGCAGATTGAAGCCTTAGGTCTTCTTAAAATTGCTAAAATTCAACCTGCTCAACTGACTGCGATACCAGCGCAACTTGTCCCATATGTATTAAAACTGCCAAATTCTATTTTCAATCTGCTGAGCAAGAAAATGCTGGCGATTGATCCGTTGGCACGATCATCAATGGCAGATGATCTTATGGCGGGGCGAGCAACGGAAATTGACTGGATTAATGGAGAAGTTGTTCGTTTAGCAACGCAACTAAATTTAAAAGCACCAATCAATCAAAAGCTGATTGAGTTAATTAAACAAGCTGAAATCACACCAAAAGCATGGTCAGCCATAGCACTTAGAGATCAGTTGGAAACTAAACTTGAAGAAAGATAGTTTGGGAGATATTAATTGTTAATATATGCCAAATTATAAAAATCCAATTAAATTACTTATTTTGATGTTATAAAAAAGCTAAATTAAAAAAGTGTTGGTAATACTGATGAAGCTTACTTCAACTGAAATTTTTAAAAATATTAATTTCCCAGAAATACAAGAATATAAGGATGCTCTTTTTTTTGATTTTTCTGCATCTAACTGTGATTTCAACGGAGCAGTATTTTTATCGTGTAGCTTCAAAAACTGCATTTTTAGAAATTGTAATTTAAGCAATTGCCGTTTTTTTTCGAATGTTATTTTCGATGGTTGTATCTTTGAATACTGTGATTTTAGAAGTGTGGGTTTGCTTGGAACAAAATTTGAAAAATGTTTTTTTGAAAAATGTGATATGAGGGGCTTAAATTTAGATAGTGCAAAATGGACTAAATGTGAAATAAAAAATTGTAATTTCAGGGATATTAGTTTGCATTCCTGGAATTGGATTGAGTGCAAATTCTCTGGAACTTTGAGAGAAATTAAATTTTTAGGAAAGAATAATTCAAAATTTTTTTTGGATTTTAGTGATTGTAAACTAGATTGCGTAGAGTTTTTTGACTGTGATATCTCTAAATGCATTCCACCAAAAAATAAAAAACATCATTTTATTAATAACTTAAGTGTGTATATTGAGAAATCAGAATTTGTTGTAAAAGATATGCCAGAAGATGTTAAAAAAATTATTGAAAGAAGATTGAAAAAACTAAGAGGTATGAGGCAGTATATTTTTAATGTTGAAAGCTTAAAAAAAATAGAAGACAAAATGGTTGTTGATGCGTTATTAGAAATATTTGATTTATTTTAACTTAAATAGAGGTTGAAAATCATAATAAGTTAAATATTAAATCATATCATAGCGTATAACATTATACGCTATGATATTTTTTGTTATTGATAAATTTAGGCTTTTATCGTTTCCTGAGCGCCAAATCGTGTAATCAAAGTCCCAAAGATAGTCGCGAAAATATACATAAAAATTGAGTAGACCGCAGCAGGCATGGCAATGGTGGTACTCGCCATAATGGTGAGTGCAATGGTCATGGCCAGCGTACTATTATGAATACCAATCTCAAACGCGCATGCACGAGCTTGATAAGAGCTGATTCCAAACAGTCGTGGTACAAAATAACCGACACATAGACTAATTGCACAAAATAAGGCAGTTGCAAAGCCAATTTGCCCGATATATTCGATCAAGTTATTTCGTTCTTTTATAATTGCACCAAGGATGATAATGACAAGAAAAACCACCGCAAAGATGCGCACAGGGCGATTCAGTTTTTCTGCGGTATGCGGCGCATAATGACGGATTAGCATCCCAATACAAACAGGGACCAGAATGATGGCAAAGACTTGCAGTACTTTAGCAAATTGTAGTCCGACTTGTTGGCCTTCATTCATAAAATGCAGAATCGAGAAATTGACAATAAACGGTAAAAAGATGGCGGCAATAATGGCATTAATTGCGGTCAATGTAATATTTAGTGCGATATCACCTTTATACAAATAGCTGAATAGATTTGCGGTTGATCCACCAGGAGAAGCGGCAAGTAACATCAAACCGACTGCCAGAAGCGGCGGTAAAGCCAATATTTTACAAATTAAAAATGCAATGCCGACCAATAAAATAAGCTGACAAAACAAAGCAATGATCACCGCTTTGGGATGTTTGCTTACTCGTGCAAAGTCTTTGAGTGTGAGCTCCAAACCCAGCCCGGCCATGACAATCGCCAAGGCGATCGGTAGAAAAAGTGTGATTAGTCCAGAATCCATAAGCAGTCCTTCTTTTAGATCAATATTATTTTTCCAATTTTCTGGTTGTTTTGTCTGATCAGATTACAACTTACCGGTATCTAAGTTGATATAGTTCACATCTGAGCAAGACCTATAAACAGCAGTATTTAGCAATACTTTAAATTTTTACTATGCAAAGTAATGAATTAGCACATTTAGGTTATTAATTCTAATGATTTGTTTAGCTTAAATACTTTATTCACTTTTGCAAAAACTATTTGTGCGATAGTGCACAATTTGATTGAATTAAAATATGAAAATTAATAGGAGAAAAATCACTTTTTTTGCAAAAATTACATTTCTATAACGCTTCGGCTTTTTGGCATTTTACCATTTTTATGCTCATAAATAGATTAGAAAAGTAAGATGATTAAACTAAATGGTAAAAATATTAGTGAAGCTGAATTTAATAATTTATTTAAATTAAACAATAATATAGGTTTAATTTTTTACAAATGAAAACACGAATCATTTATGCTTGTGCTAGAATTTCACAAATCTTTAATAAAAGCTTTATACCATTCGAACAATTGGCAGAAATAGAAAAATGATATGAACAAATGGTCAATGACATATTATTCCATTAAGAATGATAATTTGCGCCAATTATTACATTGTAACTATTTATTTACACACAATTAAGTGAAAAGTTACGTGAAAAGATGACCATTTGACCGTGGCTCAAAATAAAAACTGTATATTACAAAATAGCGGAATAAATATGGATAACGTAGCTCAGCTCGAAACTGATACTAATTTCCAAAGTCGAAAAAAAATAACTTGGGTTGTGTTTAGTGTACTCATCTTATTTCTGATCTTAGGCATCGCGTATTATTTTTTGGTCTATCGATTCTATCAATCTACCGATAATGCCTATGTCCAAGCTGATGTCACTTGGGTGATGCCAAAAATTTCAGGTGAAGTTGTCGAGTTGATTATTAATGACAATCAGTTTGTGAAAAAAGGAGAGGCTTTGGCAATTTTAGATCATCGTGATTATCAGGCACGTTATGATCAGGCGAAATCAGTTGTCACCTTAAAACAAGCTGCACTTGGCGTGCAGCAACAGAATGAAAAGTCTGCAAAATCATCGATTAGTGAAGCCAACAGTGGTGTAGTTGCTGCCCAAGCAGATTTATCTCGCTTGAAAAAAGATTTCAATCGTTATCAAGATTTACTCAAAGACGGGGTGATTACCCGACAAAATTTTGAAGGCGTACAATCCCAATATTTAACGGCTCAGGCACAGCTCAGTAAAGCCCAAGCTGCAGTTAATGCCGCAGAGGCACAGCTCGGCAGTTTACAAGCCAGTCGTGCACAACTACTGGCAGATATTCAGAATGCCAATGCGACTTTGGATCTTTACCAGATTGATCTTTCATCTTCAAAAGTGATTAGTCCTGTTACAGGAAAAGTCGGCAGTCTTTCGATTCAGAAGGGTTCTCGTGTCTCACCACAAACACGTTTAATGGCAATTATTCCTGAGAAAAGTTTGTATGTGCAAGCAAACTTCAAAGAAACCCAAATCGAGAAAATGCATATTGGGCAGGAAGTTAAATTAAAAATAGATGCTTATCCAAGTCTGACCTATACAGGTAAAATCGAAAGCTTTTCCCCAGCATCTGGCGCGACCTTTTCACTCATGCCACCAGACAACGCCACAGGAAATTTTAATAAAGTGGTGCAACGTATTCCTGTGCGGATTGCAATTGATTCGAGTCCACATATTGACCTTATAAAACCTGGAATGTCCGTCAGCGCGACTGTTGATTTAAGAACTTAATCAGAAAAGTTTTGGATATAAGAAAATGAATAAACCGAACCAAGATGAGTGGAAGTTTGCGCCAAAAACAGCTTGGCTGATTTTTGCTGCCATGATTTTTGGTAATTTCATGGCAATTCTGGATATTCAAATTGTTGCAAGTTCTTTGAATGAAGTACAGGCAGGCATGAGTGCTAGCCGTTACGAAGTGACATGGGTGCAAACGGTTTATTTGATTGCTGAAATTATTGCAATTCCAATGTCCAGTATTGTCTCTCGTGTACTCTCGACTCGAATTTATTACACCATTTGTGCGATCGGATTCACGATTAGTTCTTTGCTGTGTGCTTTGGCATGGAATCTGGAAAGCCTGTTGGTGTTTCGCGCCATTCAGGGTTTTATGGGCGGCGGCATGATTCCTACCTCAATGACGGCGTTATACCTGCTGTTTCCTGAAGCAAAACGTGCCTTGCCGTTGGTGATGTTTGGCATGATCAGTACTTTAGGTCCAGCCATTGGTCCAACCATTGGTGGTTGGTTGACCAATAATTTCTCATGGCACTGGATGTTCCTGATTAACATCATCCCCGGTATTTTGATTGCGACGATTATTTACTCTGGTCCAAATATAGACCGCGCCAATTATTCACTGATTAAAAGCATGGACTGGTTCAGTTTGATTGGTATGGCCATGTTTTTAGGTGGTTTAGAGTATTTCTTGGATGAAGGGGCGCGACATGATTGGCTCGCCGATACAGGTGTGCGCGTTGCATTTATCATTTGCCTGATTGGTGGCATGATCTTCTTCTCACGCAGTTTTACCCAGCCTAAACCTTTACTGGATCTGAGTGTATTTAAGAACAAAAACTTCACTTTAAGCTGCATCATTACTTTTGTGATTGGTATGGCCTTATATGGCTTGGGCTATATGATTCCTGTATTTCTTGGGCAAGTCCGAGAAATGAATAGCAGTCAAATCGGACATATCATGATGGTGACAGGGATTGTGATGTTCTGTTTTGCGCCTTTCCTTGCATGGTTGATTCCAAACTTTGATACCCGAAAAACAGTGTTTGTTGGCATGATTTTGGCGGGTTTTGGCGTTTGGCTTAATTCACATCTCAGTATTCACAGCGATTATGACTTCATGTTCTGGCCACAAATTTATCGTGGCATTGGTCTGATGATTTGTTTGATCGTGGTCTCGCATCTGGCAATGAGTACGCTGCCACTGGCTAAAGTTGCCGATGCAAGTGGTATTTATAACCTGATGCGCAATATTGGTGGCGCTGTTGGATTGGCATTGATCAACTCATCGCTCGATTGGCTGACCGCCGTGCATGTGACGCAATTGAATCAGTATATGAACCCACAGAACTGGATTTTCATTGAAAGATTAGACCAGTTGACAGCGCAATATCAAGAAGTAGGCAGTAATGCTCAACAAATCGCGCTCAGTGTGATCTACCGAGATATTCATTACCAAGCACTGACATCAAGTTTCA
This sequence comes from Acinetobacter higginsii, assembly GCF_000369525.1. Lineage (GTDB taxonomy): Bacteria > Pseudomonadota > Gammaproteobacteria > Pseudomonadales > Moraxellaceae > Acinetobacter > Acinetobacter higginsii. Next base: position 1,302,340 of record NZ_KB850072.1, on the reverse strand, counting down.
ATGATTTATTACGTATGCTGGCCATCATCATGTTTGTGGCGGCTTTCTTAACCATCTTTATGGATAGGGGGAAGAAAATGGACATGTAGATATTCAATGCTAGAGGGTTGTTTCATATAACGAAAAAATAATCGGGGCATCGTATACAACAACATACCCCGTCATAAAAAGAACAGTGATATGCGTTTTTATATTTCTTTATGAGATAGGGGAACGTGCATATCCAAATTTAGAGGTTGAAGCAGATGATTAATACAACATATAAACTGATTTCAAGATTCAATAATAAAGAATCTACCTATGGTCAATATGTCGAGAAAGAACAAATCGATATTGATCGGCTAAAAGTCATGTATTCGATTTACGAGCAATATTATGAAAATACCAAGTTTTCGATCTTTGCGGATGATTTCAAAAAGAAAAGTGGTGCCATCTTAATCTTTAACTCGGAAACTGATGAAATCGTTGGTTTTTCTACTGTTGTGGTTCAGCATTTTTATCTAAATGGTAAGGACTATACAGTGCTGTTTAGTGGTGACACCGTGATCCTTAGAGCATTTTGGGGCACTCGTACGCTACAAAGTACCATGCTCAAACTCATGATCAAATTACGAGTTAAATATCCATTTAATGAGCTGTATTGGTTATTGATTTCTAAAGGCTACAAAACCTATCTACTGCTTGCCAATAACTATTATGTGTATTACCCAAATATCAATGATGAGAACCAGCACCTTTCCAGTGTGATTGAACATTATTGTGAAAACTTCTTTGGTGAATATTATGACAAAGAAGCGGGATTATTGAATTTCGGAGATGACTATCAACCACTCAAAGGCGAAGTGGCGCCGATTACTGAGGAAATGAGAACAAAAAACCCCAATATTCATTTCTTTGAGCAAAAGAATCCAACATGGACGGTGGGAACTGAGTTGCCTTGTATTGGCCGCTTGGGGTGGAAAGATATCGCACGTTTCCCAGTTAAGTTAATGACCAAGCCTGCCAGTAAAGGTCGCTGTGAGGCGTTGTTAAAAAACTCAGTCAATCGTCGTGAGGTTCTACAATGAAGCATACCGAATTGCTGACTTCTGGTTCACATCTGATTTTAAAACAATGGTGCGATGTTTCAGACCGAGATTTTCAAAAGCAGTTTAATCATTTAGAAGCGACACAGCGTCAAATCCTGAATTCAATTTTGCAAAGTTCACATTTTGCAAAACAACAACAGGTAAAAGATTATGAGCAGTTTGTTGGTGCTTTTCCTGCTACGCGCTATGCAGCGTGGCGGGAGGACATCCAGCGTTATCGAGATCAGAAACTTCAACTATCAAGCAGTAAGTTGGTGCGTTTCCAGCCCACCAGTGGTTCGAGTGAACAAATTAAATTTATTCCGTATACTAAGCTGTTTTTAGATGAATTAGATCACGCGATTGCACCATGGATGGCCAGTCTTTATCGTAAGTGCCCACAACTTCGCTCAGGTACTCATTATTGGTCAGTTTCATGGTTGCCAGAAAGCCAGCGTGAAGTGCTAAAAGATAAAAATCTCAATGATGATAGTGCGTTACTGGGCATAGGTAAGCGCATTTTATCTAAATTTACCCAAGCAGTGCCAAGCAATGTCGCCTTTGCAGCCAATGCCGATGATGCTTTGTTTGCCACCATTTGTTATCTGGTTGCCAACCGAAATCTCGCCATGATTTCAGTATGGAGTCCAACCTTTGCTTTGCAACTTTTAGATCGTTTAGAGGCCATGCAGCAAGAGGTGATTGAAGTTTTAGAAACAGGTCGATGGGGAGCGCGCCAAGCTTCATTAAAAGAAGTCAAAGCGCCATTCAGTCCAGAAAGTGCAAAGTGTTTGATGGACAGTTCAAATGGTGAACACATTGATTTTAAAAGGTTATGGCCAATATTGAGTTTAGTGTCGAGTTGGGATACCGCAGGTTCCAAAGCTTGGGCAGAAAAACTAAAACAACGTCTTCCATCAGTACAATTTGAAGGTAAAGGCTTATGGGCAACCGAAGGTGTAGTCACCATTCCATATAACGATCATTATCCACTGGCTTATCAAAGTCATTTCTATGAATTTGAATATTTAGAAGGTGAAAAAACGGGACAAATCATTCCATCTTGGGAGCTGAAGATGGGGGATGTGGTCAGTCCAATTATCACATCAGGCAATGGTTTACTACGTTATTGCCTTGATGATTGCTTACGGGTGACCAGTTTTCTGGAACAAGTACCGTGTTTTGAGTTTCAAGGTCGCCGTTTTGGAGTGGATTTAGTGGGAGAGAAGCTTGCCCCAGAAACGGCACAACAGTTGCTTTCACAACTAAATGAAACCGACTCTAAAGCAATCTCGTTGTTGGCAATTGATACAGAACAGCAGGTCAAACCATTTTACTGCGTTCTGTTTGAGGGTGAGATTCATCACAGTATTGATGATGATTATATTGATCAGATTTTGCGTCAAAACTTTCATTATGAGCTGGCACGTAATCTCGGCCAGTTAGATCAGCCTCAGATTCGTCAAGCCAATAATGGTTGGAACGCCTACAAAAAGCTGGTGATGTTTGATGGCATCATCGAAGGTAATATTAAGCCTGAACCACTTAAGAAAGTTACCTTGAATAGTTTGGAACAACTATGAAGAAAGGGATGACGAAATTTAACCATCGATTTTTAAAGTCTCAATACGCGCTTTGTATGGGACTATTGTTGGCATCCAGTCTGGTGGATGCCATGACTTTAGATGATGCATTATCCGCCAGTTTAAGACATGAGAGCCAATTGGAGGTGAGTCGTTTAAGTGTCAATCAATCCACAGCAATGCTTGAACAGGCCAAACAACGTGATGGACTCAAAGTGAATTTGGTTGGACAACTTGATTATGAGCGGGTTGAAACGCCGACTAACGTCATGTTTCCAACTGAAGGAAACCGAAAAGGTCGTAGTTTGCAATTACAAATGGATTACCCTATCTACACATCAGGACGACATCGCTTGGGAATTGATGTTGCTAAAAATCAACTTTCTGCGCAGTCGCAAGGACTTTCGGATCAACGATCTGAAACGATTTTGAATACAGTCATGGTCTATACCGATGTACTGAAAAAGAAAGCAATTCTGGAGCTGAGAAAAAAAACCATGTCTAACTTACAGCGTTCGCTGTATGAGTCACAGCGACGTTTTGATGTGGGTATGATTACCCGTGCAGACTTGGCACAAGTGCTGGCTCAGGTGGCACAAGGTCAGGCCGATATTACGCAAGCCCAATCCAATCTCACGGTGAGTGAAGCACAGTTTTCACAAATTACGGGTCTAAGTGCAGATAATCTAAGCCCGGTTAAGCGTCTCCCTGAAATTTCTAACAGTCTGGATGAGATTTTGGCGCAAACCAAAAGTCATCCAGCTTTATTACGGGCCAAATATGAAAAGCAGGCAGCTGAAAAGCAATATGCCCTAACCAAGCGAGAACTATGGCCGACGGTTATGCTCACCAGTCGTGCGGGTGCGCAGCACGAAGCCAGTTATATTGGTTCCGAAAGTAATAATTACATGGTGGGTGTGCAACTTAATGTACCACTCTATGACGATGGTTTGAATCGCGCCAATACGCGTAAAGCACAAGCGGATGTTGATCTGGCCAACCAAAAAATTCGTAGTCTTGAACTGGATTTGAATCAACGTACACGGACCACCTATGCGCAGTTGCAGACCATCCGTCAGAACAAAGACGCACTACAAAATGCCATTGATGCCGCTTCAATTGCCTTTGTTTATACCCGTAAAGAATTTGAATTGGGCACCAAAACCACTTTTGATTTATTAAATACTGAACAAAAGTTATTGGATGTTCAAACTCAGAAAACGGTCAACGAGCAGGATGAAATTGTTTTTGTGTATCAGCTCTTAGACCAAATGGGACATCTCAATGATTTGGTGTCTACACAAAATACACAACAGGTGAATAATTAATGAAAACAAATCCACCAAATACTCAAAATAATTCGTTGCTTACCCGTGAAGCAACCTTGGCTGATGATCAAGCCTTACGTGAGCTGATTGCGGTGCCGATGACCACCAAAGGGGTGCAAATCAGTTTTCAGCGTGAACCCAGTTATTTTAAGGCTTCGGATATTCTGTATCGACATAAGCTGCATGTGGTGATTGAAGATACGCAAAGTCAGAAAAATGTCGCCTGTTATAGCAATGGTCATCGTCCATGCTATGTCGATAAAACAGTACAAAATGTACGCTATGCCAGTGATTTGCGTGTTGATCCAAACTATCGTGGTAAATCATTGGTCAAGGCTTTGGGTGTACATGTCAAACAAACCATGCATCAACCTGATTTTAGCCAGATGATCATCTTTAATGATAATTATGCTGCACGAGCGGCAATACAAACTGGAAAAACAGGAATTCCTGATTATTATGATGAAGGACTGATAGAAACACTAACGCTGACCCATCTTGGGACAAAGGCAAAAATTAAAGCCTTCTTAGATCAGAAGGCTCAAGCAGATACAGCGAACTGTGAAATTCAGTCACGTGCAGCGCAGCCAGAAGATATTACTGCTATGAATCGATTTATTGCAGAGATGTCGCAGCATTATAATTTTATCCCAGCATATAATTTTGAAGAATTACACGCAGGGCATCAGTATTTTACTGGCTTGAAGCTTTCGGATTTTCAGCTGTATTTTCAAGATGAGAAACTCGTCGGAATGTTTGGGTTATGGGATCAACATGGCCTTAAACAAACCAAAATCTTGCATTACAGTTCAGCGATTGGTGTACTACGTCCGATCTATAATTTACTGACCAAAGTCACTAAAGGCATGCCATTACCTAAACTTGGTGATTCCTTAAAATATCATGTGTTACACAGTTTATTGTGCCATCCACAGCAGTTAGCACTGCATCATTTAATGCTTGGAGATGCGCAAAAACTCTCTAAGCAACGCGGTGTAGGAATTGTCAGCTTTACCTTATCGCATCAAGATCCTCGTTTTCAGCTGAATCAGTTTTATAAAGGTGAACGATTAACAGGCATGCATGGCTTTATTAGTTTTCTGGGTGATCCACGTCCAAACTTTGATAAGAACTTGATCCCGTATTTAGAAGTTGGGCGAATTTGATTGGAGCAATAAAAAAACGCCTCAAAGTGCGTAAATGATTGGGCTTTGAGGCGTTTTTTATCTGTAAATAGATTAGGCTTTTAGTCCTTGAGCATACTCAACCAATTGATCAATCACTGTTCCCCAACCTTCAAAGAAGCCCATGTCTTCGTGTTGCTGGCGAGTTTCAGCAGTACGGTGTCTGGCAATTGCAGTATATTTGGTTGCTCCGTTACCTGCATCTTCAAGCAACAGAATCGCAGTCATAAATGGATTCTCAGCAGGTTTCCAGTCCTCAGTATAAGTATCGGTAAAGACCAGTTTTTTGCCATCAATCACTTCTAGGTAAACACCTTCATTCTTGATTTCATTGCCATCCACATCAAAGATGGTGTTGAATTTCCCACCCACTCGTAAATCAATTTCACAGGCTTTAATCGAGTGCGGGCGAGGAATAAAGAAGTGTTGGATGTGTTCAGGTGTGGTCCAGCATTCCCAGACCAGTTCACGCGGCACATCAATCACTCTTTCTAGTTTTAAATCAGTTTTTGGATCCAGTTTCATTTTCTCTTTTCCTTTTTAATTCGAGTGCATAACGATCAAATTGATTAAGTCGTTGTTCCCAGATTGCCCGTTGCTCACTTAACCAATTTTGCATGGGGGTGAATGCATCGGGTGTCAGAGCACAAGTTCTGATTCGTCCATTTTTTTCTGAATGAATAAGTCCTGCTTCTTCTAATTTATTTAAATGTTTTAGAAAAGATGGCAGGGCCATGTCATGTTGTTCAGCCAGTTCAGTGATCGATGCTGTCCCAAAAGACAGTCGCGTTAAGATATCTCTGCGCGTTTGATCACTGAGAGCACTGAATAACAAATCGAGTTTAGAATCATACTTAGCCATAAAGCTAAGTATTGCACAAAAAATATTCATCTTGCAATAAAAAACTTAGCTTTTTAGCTAAGTTTTTTATTGCTGTTTGTATAGCTCTATTTTTCCTGTTTATTGGTTAAAATAACACCAATAAAGCTTAGGCTGCCACCCACCAGCATTGACCAGGTGATGGGTTCATTCAGAATAAGAAATGCCAGTAAGACTGCAAATACAGGCACTAAATTATTAAATACGATGGTTCGAGATGCACCAATGCTGTGAATCGCCTCGGCATACCAGACAAAAGTCAATACAGTACCAAAGGCACCTAGAAATACAATTGATAACCCGCTACGAAGAGAAATATGCGGCAGAGAAAACTGCATAAATTCAGGCATAAGACTGATGAATAGAAATAATGTTCCCCAAAGTACTGAATACGTGGTCATGGTTAAAGCGGGTGCACGGGTCTGCTTAAAGCAGATTGTGTAAATGACCCAACTGAAGACCGCGCCACACATCATCATTTCACCTGTGCCAAAAGATTGAGTGAATGCAGCAAAAAATTTCCCTTTGCTCACGACGATCAGTGTGCCGATTAAAGCGAGGCATACACCTAAGTAATTTATTCTTTGAAGCCTTTCCTGAAAGAATATCCGCATCGCCAAGATGGTTAAAATAGGGGATAAGCTCACAAACAGTGCAGTTCTGCCTGCTTCAATTCTGGATAGAGCAGCAAAGAAAAATAAATTATAAGCAAGCACACCGGTCAATCCCATCAAGATGGCATAGACATGCTGTTGTACAGAAAGATTGGGAAATCCTCCTGTACTTTTCAACAAGATCAAGACCAGTAAGATCGCAGCAAAGCCAAAGCGTAATAATGCAGATAAGTTTGGAGAGAGTTCCGCAGCAACAATGCGTCCTGCGATGAAGGTACCACCCCACATCATGGCAACACAGATCAGCTTAAAATAAACAGTGGAGCTCGAAAGAGAAATGGCTAAATGACGCATGCAATTTTTAATCAATATAGAATTGAATCAAATCCTAAAACTAATTTATTTTTATAGTAAAATGAGTTTTTACTCATGAATGCATCATGATGACCCTGACCCAACTCGAAATATTTTCAAAACTCGCGGAACTAAAAAATTTTACCCATACTGCACAACTACTGAATATTTCACAGTCAGCGATTTCGCATGCACTTAAATCGTTGGAAAAGAAATGGGAAACCCAACTGTTTTATCGAAATAACAATGAAGTCGAACTGACAGCTGCAGGACAACGCTTACTGCCTTATGTAAATGAAATCTTGAATGTTTCTAATATTATTCATCAAGAAGTAATGGATCTAAAGGGTCTAAAAGCGGGAACTTTAAGGATTGGGTCCTTTGGCGCATCATCTTCCAATGTGCTGATTCCAATGATTTTAAAACAATTTACGCAGCAATATCCTGATGTTGAGGTGTTGATGCTAGAAGGAACTGATAAAGAGGTATTGCAATGGATAGATGAACGCAAAGTCGATCTTGGGTTTGTGGTGTTGCCTGAAACCCGCTTTGATAGCTTTGCTTTGCTGGAGGATATCTTTGTTGCTTTATTGCCTAAGGATTTAGAGATTGCACAAAAGCCAGCAGTGCAATTGCAAGAGCTGATTGATCATCCTTTTATCCTGACCAGTGCGGGCAGTCAAAACCATGTCATGGAACTGTTTAAGGCCGCACAACTCACGCCACAGATTAAGTATAACTTGTCGCAAATCCTGTCGATTTTAAATATGGTCAATCATGGTGCAGGGGTTTCAATTGTGGCGGATTTAGCCCTAGACAAAAATATTCTTCAGCTATATCCCAATGTGGTAAAACGGCCATTATCTCCCAATACCAAACGTTCAATAGGACTCGCGGTCAAAAACAAGCAACAGATGACACCGATTGCAAAAGCCTTTGTTGAGATTGCCATGCAGCTTTAAGTTTGGGTCAATATGGAAAAACCTGCTTAATTGTTCATAAAAAGGCTAGAAAAACAGACAAAAGTTATCAATTACACAAAATACTTCTATAATAGCGCCCATCAATACTAAGGTCAGTGTTTAGATAGAGTCATAAGACGACCTTAGCCACAGTTTTTTAAGTCCATTTGTGATCCACGATTCGGCTTATAGATTAATATTTTCAATCTTATGTACTTGCAAAACATAAGAATATTTAGGTGCTCGCATGGAAATCAAGGTTAATTATCTCGACAATCTTCGCCAAGAAGCGAAGTTTGATGACTTTACGGTAATCGCCGATCAGCCGATTCGTTATAAAGGCGATGGTTCTGCGCCAGGTCCATTTGATTATTTCCTTGCTTCATCTGCGTTATGTGCAGCTTACTTTGTCAAAGTGTATTGTGCTGCGCGTGATATTCCAACGGACAACATTCGTTTATCGCAGAACAATATTGTTGATCCTGAAAATCGCTACAAACAGATTTTTAAAATTCAGGTTGAATTACCAGCTGATATTTCTGAAAAAGACCGTCAAGGCATCTTGCGTTCAATCGATCGCTGTACGGTTAAGAAAGTGATTCAAACTGGTCCAGAGTTTATCATTGAAGAGGTTGAAAGCATTGATGCAGATGCACAAGCCTTATTGATGCCAAGCCTTGCCTCTGAAAGCAGCACCTACATTGCGGGTAAAGATCTGCCATTAGAAGAGACCATTGCCAATATGTCAGGGATTCTGGCAGGCCTAGGTATGAAGATTGAAATCGCATCTTGGCGCAATATCGTACCGAATGTCTGGTCCTTGCATATCCGAGATGCACAATCACCAATGTGCTTTACCAATGGTAAAGGCTCAACCAAAGAAAGTGCTTTAGCTTCGGCTTTAGGTGAGTTCATTGAACGTTTAAACTGTAACTTCTTCTATAACGACCAATTCTGGGGTGAGGACATTGCCAATGCAGAATTTGTGCATTATCCAGATGAGAAGTGGTTTAAACCGGGTCCAAATGGCGAATTACCAAAAGAAATTTTGGATGAATATTGTCTCGAAATTTATAACCCAGATGATGAGTTACTCGGTACGCATTTATATGATACCAACTCAGGGAATACGGAACGAGGTATTTGTTCATTGCCATTCGTACGTCAATCAGATGATGAGATTGTCTATTTCCCATCGAATCTGATTGAGAACTTATACCTCAGTAATGGTATGAGTGCGGGCAATACCTTGGCAGAAGCTCAAGTTCAATGTCTCTCTGAAATTTTTGAACGTGCGGTTAAACGTGAAATTCTGGAAGGTGAAATTGCACTACCCGATGTGCCGCAAGAGGTATTGGCCAAATACCCAAGTATTGTGGCAGGTATCCAAGGCTTGGAAGAGCAAGGCTTCCCAGTCCTTGTCAAAGATGCATCATTGGGCGGTCAATTCCCTGTGATGTGTGTGACTTTAATGAATCCACGTACAGGCGGTGTATTTGCCTCATTTGGTGCACACCCAAGCTTTGAAGTGGCATTAGAGCGTAGTTTGACTGAATTGTTGCAAGGCCGTAGTTTTGAAGGTTTAAACGATTTACCGCAACCAACTTTCCAAAGCAATGCCGTTACTGAACCAAACAACTTTGTTGAACACTTCATTGATTCAAGCGGCTTGGTCTCTTGGCGTTTCTTTAGTGCCAAATCAGATTATGACTTTGTCGAGTGGGACTTCACTAATGAAGGTGAAAATTCAAATGCTGAAGAAGCTGCAGAATTGTTCGGTATCCTTGAAGAAATGGGCAAAGAAGTCTACATGGCGGTGTATGAGCACTTAGGTGCAACCGCATGTCGTATCTTGGTGCCTGATTATTCTGAAATCTATTTGGTTGAAGACCTGATTTGGGACAATACCAATCGAGCGATCTTATTCCGTGAAGATATCCTCAATCTACATCGTTTAGATGACGAACAATTGGAAGCCTTGGTTGAGCGTTTAGAAGAATGCGAACTGGATGATTACACCGAAATCACCACCTTGATCGGGATTGAGTTCGATGACAATACGGTATGGGGTCAGCTAACTCTGCTTGAGTTAAAATTGTTGATCTATCTTGCTTTAGAGCAGTTTGAAGAAGCGAAAGAGTTGGTTGAGACTTTCTTGCAATACAATACCAACACGGTAGAACGTGGTTTGTTCTATCAATGCATGAATGTGGTGTTGGAAGTCTTACTCGATGATGAAATGGAGCTTGAAGACTACGAAACCAATTTCCGCCGTATGTTTGGCAATGAGCGTATGGATGCTGTGGTCGGTTCTGTTGAAGGTACAGTCCGTTTCTATGGTCTCACCCCAACCAGTATGAAACTCGAAGGGCTTGATCGTCATTTACGTCTCATCGACAGCTATAAGAAATTGCATAAAGCCCGTGCTAAGGCAGTTGGCTTAACTGGCTAAAACTCAATAAATATTGTTTTAAAAAGTGCATGTTGATCATGCACTTTTTTTTATTTAGAACCCATAAAATTTTGTTTTTGAGTCACTCAAAATTTTAATCAATTGATGGCTTGACCTTGCAATTATTGGAAGGACTACAGTGTCTTTCATAAAGGTCACTGTGCCACATAAGATAGAAACGCTGATCTATTGACGGTGTTACTGCCTTTATTTTCATCCATATAGCATGTCAATCACATTTGAAATGAATGTGATGCTGCTGAATAGAAAGGAAACAATAATGAGTGAACAACAATCGGCAATAACACCTCACCCAAATGATTCAAGTGATATTTATAGTCTCTCTACGCGTGCTTATATGGAATTAACCAGCCGTATGCAGGTTGATATGCAAATCAATTACACAGGCAATGCAGATATCGACTTTATGCGTGGAATGATTCCACATCATCAAGTGATCGTAGATATGGCCAAGCTTGCCTTGAAATATTGCTATGATCCAGAAGTTCGGATGTTGGCAAAAAATATTATTTTGGCTCAGGATATTGAAATTAAAGTAATCAATGCTTGGTTACAACGGCATCTATTATAAAGCCTTCGATCTTATTCTGGATTTGATGGTTCCATCCATAATGGGCTGAATCAAAACAGCCTTTTATGGATTACAGCTTTTCGTAATTAGATAGAAAGGTAGCGATTATGCCGAAGATAACCGTGCTTCCACATGAAAAAGTCTGTCCAGAAGGCAGTATTCTAGACATTAAAACGGGTGCAAATCTATGTAGAACTTTACTCGATCATGGGATTGAAATTGAACATGCCTGTGACCTTTCAGGCGCCTGTACCACCTGTCATGTCATTATTCGAAACGGCTTTGAAAGTTTGCAGGAAATGGATGATGTTGAGGCTGACTTGCTTGATCGTGCTTGGGGTTTGTGCCCAGAATCACGACTGTCTTGTCAGGTGAATATTCAGGATCAGCCTTTAGAAATAGAAATCCCTAAATATACGATCAATTATGTTTCTGAAAAGAAGGAATGATCACATAAAATATTGTTGATTTTAATGTGTAAAAGACTTGACCTTACCATTATGGCAACCTTTATAGTGTGTTTATCTTCTTAAATAACTGAATGGAGTTTTACGATGGAATTTCATGTCGAAAATATGACCTGTGGTGGCTGTGCGCGTGGTGTAACCCGTGCGATTCAAGCGGTAGATGCCAATGCAAAAGTGATTACTGATCCGCCTAACCGCAGTGTTAAAGTTGAAACCACAGCCTCACAGCAACAAGTAGTCGAGGCTTTATCAGAAGCAGGTTTTCCACCACGTTAATCTGTTCCTGAATAAAAAGCGGCTTAAATAGCCGCTTTTTTGTATCAATGGAATGGATAAAAAATAAAAGGCGATCATAAGATCGCCTTTTATGCTGTACTACTTACGCCCAGTGAGTGGGGACAGCGAGAGCAAATCATTATGATGATGGATGTCCTTCATTTCATGACTTGGCTCTTTTAAGCCTTCCAGAATCGGACACTCGGGGCGATTGTCACCCGCACAGCAATCAACCAAGTTCTGGAGTGTTTGCGCCATTTGCTGCAGGTCTTGGATACGCTGTTCTAGCTTATGGATATGTGCCTGAGCCAATTGTTTGACGTCGGCACTTTGTCGATTGCGATTATTCCATAAATCCAGTAAATCAGTGATTTCAGTAACCGAAAAACCCAACTCGCGACTGCGTTTGATAAATTTCAAACGTTCCACGTCATTCTCTGAATAAGAACGGTAGCCTGCATTGCTACGTCCTGCCGCAGGAATTAAACCAATTTGCTCGTAATAACGAATCATCTTGGCAGTTACACCTGAAGCTTGAGAAACTTTACCTATATTCATAAGATCCTCCTTAGCCTTGCACAGACGGCGGTTGGAAACGACGTAAACGTAGGGCATTACCAAGCACAAACACACTTGAAAGTGCCATCGCACCCGCAGCAAAAATCGGTGACATCAAGATGCCATAAGTAGGGTATAACACACCCGCAGCCACTGGAATCAATAGAGTGTTGTAGGCAAAGGCCCAGAACAAGTTTTGGTGAATATTACCAATGGTTGCTTTAGACAAAGCAATCGCATTGGCCACACCTTGCAAGTTCCCAGACATCAACACCACATCCGCAGATTCAATCGCTACATCGGTACCAGTTCCAATGGCAAGGCCGACATCTGCTTGAGCCAATGCTGGTGCATCATTGATCCCATCGCCCACAAAGGCAATATTGCCATATTTTGCTTTCAGTTCCTGCACGGCATTGACTTTACCTTCAGGTAGCACTTCTGCAATCACTTCATCAATCCCAAGTTTTTTGGCAATGGCATGTGCAGTACGGGCATTGTCACCGGTAATCATTGCCACTTTTAAACCCAGCTGATGCAGTGCTTGAATGGCAGCAGGTGTGGTCTCTTTAATTGGATCGGCAACCGCAATAATCCCTGCCAAAGCACCATCAATTGCCACATAAAGTGGAGATTTTCCTTCATCGCCCAAACGCTGTGCTGTATGGGAAAATGGAGTGATATCCAGACCAAGTTGAATCATATAGCGGTCTGCACCGATATAGATATTTTGGCTTTCATTCACGGTGGCATTGACACCCATCCCTGTGACTGAATCAAATCGATCAACTTTAGGCAGGGTCAGACCTTGATTTTTTGCCGCATCGACAATTGCTTTGGCAATCGGATGTTCAGAAAGTGACTCCACTGCGGCAACGAGGCTAAGCACATCATTAGGTTCAAAGGTGGATGTCACCTCAAAATCAGTCAGTACTGGATGACCTTCGGTCAAGGTCCCGGTTTTATCAACAGCAACCACTTGAGCATCTTTTAACAGTTGTAGTGCTTCACCTTTGCGGAATAGAACACCAAGTTCTGCACCACGCCCAGTACCAACCATAATCGAGGTCGGGGTTGCTAGGCCCATGGCACATGGACAGGCAATAATCAGGACCGCAACTGCATTGACCAATGCAAAAGTTAAAGCAGGTGAAGGGCCGAAAACTAGCCATACGAGGAAGGTGAGTAAAGCGGTAATCATCACTGCGGGTACAAACCATAAGGTCACTTTGTCGACCACGGCTTGAATCGGCATTTTAGAACCTTGTGCCTGCTCGACCAGACGGATAATCTGCGCCAACATGGTGTTGCCACCGACAGCGACGGCTTTAAAACTTAAAGTGCCGTTCTGGTTAATGGTTCCACCCACGACTTGGCTACCAATATTTTTCTCAACAGGAATCGGTTCACCTGTGATCATCGATTCATCGACAAAGCTTTGGCCTTCAATGACTTCACCATCGACAGGGATTCTTTCACCTGGTTTTACAATGACAAAATCACCTGCAAGTACTTGCTCGATTGGAATATCGATTATCTGATTATCTCGAGAAACATGGGCAACTTTTGCCTGTAAGCTGACTAAGCGTTGAATGGCTTCAGAGGTACGTCCTTTGGCTTTCGCCTCAAGAAAACGACCGAGTAGAATCAAGGCCACAATCACAGCAGCTGCTTCGTAATAAACGTTCACTGTGCCAGCAGGCAGTAGCTTTGGTGTAAAGGTTGCAACTAGTGAAAATAGATAAGCCGCCAATGTACCGACTGCAACCAAAGAGTTCATATCGGGTGCTAAACGGAATAAAGCGGGAAGACCTTTGAGATAAAAACGACGCCCTGGGATAATCAGCACTAAGGTGGTTAAAACGAATTGTAGGTACCAACTATTTTGCATACCAATGCTTTGTTCAATCAGATGATGAACACCCGGAATCAAGTGTGAGCCCATTTCCAAGATAAACACAGGTAAGGCTAGAATGGTTGCAATAATCAGGTCGCGTTTGAGTTCATTTCTTTCTTGATCTTTTTTCTCAAGTTGTTCACTTTGATCTGGAATAGATGCCTGAATTTCTTTGGCATCGTAACCTGCCTTATCAATCGCTGCGATTAAGCTTTCTATGCTGGCTATACCAGTTACCATGGCACGTTCAGTTGCTAAATTGACATTGGCAGTTTTTACGCCATTCACCGCATTCAATGCTTTTTCGACACGACTGACACATGAAGCGCAGGTCATGCCTTCAATCGATAATTCAACCTTATTCGCAGGGACGTCATAGCCTGTTTGTTCTATGGCTTGAATCAGCACTTGTTGGTCTACGGGCTTAGCAAGGGTGATATCTGCACGTTCTGTGGCTAGATTCACTGATGCAGATTGAACGCCGTCAACTTTTTTGAGTGCTGCTTCAACGCGTCCAACACAACTGGCGCAAGTCATGCCCTCGACTTGAAGGCTGACATTCATATTATTAGACGATGTTTTTGTTTGCGTTTCCATAAGTTATACCTATAGAGATAATCCGATTGCTTTCAGCATAGACCTTAACATTATGGGAAGGTCAAGCGGATTTATCAAATTTTAGGATTTTATGCAAACGGATTTGGGGTAGGCTCATGGATTGTCCTTTATTTCATTCAAGGACAATCCAAATGCAGAATGGTTTAATGAGGGAATTTAAACAGCTATTTTTTTGTCTTGATCGTCTATCTCAGCTTGTGACTGTACCGATTTTTGTACTTGAGTATAATTTTCCAGATCGAAGCGACGGGTGCGCTGACGATATTCCAATGTGAAGCCTGGCCAATTATTGGTATTTTTCCCTGTCGCAGTTTGATACCAACTGGTGCAGCCTTGAGACCACATGGTTGATTTCATGCGCTCCTGAATTTCTTGATTAAACTGTACTTGAATTTCAGCTTTCAGATCGGTGAAGGATAAATTGTTTTGGATATGGGCTTGAAGTGCATCCAGAATATAGTTCACCTGACTTTCAATCATATACACAATTGAGTTATGCCCAAGATTGGTATTTGGGCCATACAACATGAAGAAATTAGGGAAGCCGCTTACAGTTAAGCCTAAATACGCTTCTGCGCCATCGACCCATTGGTCTTTTAATCTTTTGCTATTGAGTCCTGTAATTTGCATGGGTGCCATAAACTCAGTTGCAGCAAAACCAGTTCCATAAATAATGGCATCGATTTCGCGGTGTTTGCCATCTTTATCGACAATACCATTTTCAGTAACTTCCTGAATTGCGGTATTGATGACCTCAACATTAGGACGAACCAAACTTCGATACCAATGGTTTGAAATCAGAATTCGTTTACAGCCAATCGGATAATCAGGCATCAGACGATAGCGAAAATGCGGGTCTTTGATTTCTTCACGGATATGCCGTTGAAAAATATATTCGGCCAAAGGAATTTCATTCAGCGTGGCGGTAAAGCTCTTAAGGCGAATCTCGTTATAACTATATTGAAATACACGATCAAGACTTTGCAAGATCGGTAGTTTTTGAAATGCTTTTCGTTCCAATGTTGAATAAATACGGTCTGGTTTTGGGATGACATAAGGTGCGGAACGTTGATAGATATCTAAATGAGCTACTTGTTTTGCGATCTCTGGGACAAATTGAATCGCACTGGCACCAGTACCAATCACAGCTACACGTTTTTCATTTAAGTCGTAGTCATGCTCCCAGCGTGCTGAATGGAAAGCTTTTCCTTTGAAACGATCCAGACCTTTAATTTTCGGGTACGCGGGGCGGTTGAGCTGACCCACCGCAGCAATCAGAAATTCTGCCTCAAATTTTTTCCCAGTTAAACTCTGAATCTGCCAAACACCTTGAGTGGCATCAAAATCAGCGCTGGCAATTTCAGTATTAAACTGGATATGCGGATCAAGCTGATATTTCTCGGTGCAATGTTTTAGATATTGATGAATTTCCTGTGATGAACCATAGCGGTTTTTCCAACCAAGATCTTGTTCAAAAGAAAATGAATATAGGTGAGACGGAACATCACAAGCAGCACCTGGATAGGTATTGTCACGCCAGACCCCACCAACATCATTGGCTTTTTCAAATAAGGTAAATTGTTCAAATCCAGCACGTTTGAGCTGAATGGCTAGCCCTAATCCACCAAATCCAGTTCCAATAATGGCGATACGAATATTTTTATTTGAAGATAATTGTTGTTTAAACATAACAGACTCAAGTGAAAAGTATCATGTATTGCTTGCAGAATAATCGTTTCATGCATTGATTTAGAGGATGGATCAGGACAAAATATTGTGATTAGCGGACATTGAGAAAATAGGTTTGAACTACTTATGGTCGTATCAACGTAGTATCCATAGTGTTCGTCTCATGGCAGATTTTGCTTCTGAACTGGGCGTGAGTCATATACAGATCCTCAAGGGAACAGGACTGGAGCAGCAACAGTTGCTTGATCCAAAGATGTTGGTGACTGCGCTGAAAGAATTACAGCTGATCCGCAATTTAGTCGAGACATTTAGCCAGAGACCCTCGCTTGGCTTGGAGGTAGGTCAGCGTTATCACTTTACCACCTTTGGTTCTCTTGGCTTAGGCTTGATCAGTAGTGCGAGTATTCGTGAGGCTTTGAACTTTGCTTTGGCCTATTTTCCTTTATCTTTTGCCTTTAGTCGGTTTGTGGTATCAGAACCACCCGAGACCAATAATATTCGAATTGATATAGAGGTAGATGAGGGAATCCCTCAAACATTACGGCAATTCATTATTGAGCGAGATATTGCCGCACTGATAACAGTCCAACATGATTTGATTCCAGAGAATCTCTGCCAAAAAGTAGTATTTTGCTTTCAGTCCTGTGGAGAACAACAGCCTTATCATGAATTGTTTGGGGTGGCGCCTGAATTTGGTGGATCGAAAAGCTTTATTATCTTAAATGCAGAAAAAATAGATCAAAAGCTGAGTATGGCAAATGAACTGGTGCTACATTCAGCTGAGCAACAATGCCGAGAAATACTAGATAAGCGGCAATCTCAAAAAAAATATGCTGATCAAGTCCAGCACATCCTTATGAATAGCAAAGGGAAAATTCCAGCGATGGAAGAGGTTGCAGATCGTTTATATCTAAACTCCCGCACCTTACGTCGTTATTTGTCTCAAGAACAAACCACATTTATTAAAATCAGGGAGGAAGCCCGAAAAATGATGGCAAACTCCTATTTGTCTTCAACACAAACTTCAATTGAGCAAATTTCTGAATGGTTAGGTTATGCTGAACCTGCCAGTTTTATTCATGCTTATAAACGCTGGTATGGCAAAACGCCTCATGCAAGCCGACTAAAAAATAAAGTGTAGAAAATAACGATTCAGTGGCATATAAAAGATAGACAAAAGGGAATAACAGTTCATCTTAATTCTAGAGTGGACAGGTGTCAGGAAGATAGAAAGGTAGCAGGCGATGCTTTTAGAACATGACTTAAGTCCATCCGAATTTAGTCTTTTGTCAGAAATATTATGGAAACTAGGTTCAGGAAAAGGACAGGAGAGTTTACGTGAAACAATCTTGGTAGATATTGCGACTCTATTAAGAGCCGATTTTGCTGCTTCTTATATTTGGGATGCAAAACAGCATCTATCCAAACAAGGCATTATGTGGCAAATAGATCCCAAAGCAATCCTAGAATATGACCGTATTTGGCAGCACGATGACCCAATTACGTCTCGGCTGCGGGAACGGCAACAAGCAACTTTCGTGAATGAAATCATTTCGATATCAGAACTAAAGAAAACGGATTATTACAATGAATTTTTACGACCTTATGGTCTGTATCATGGTTTAAATATCTATTTTGTTCGGGATGGGATAGATATTGGCGATTTGCGTATTTGGCGCGCCAAAGACTCGATTATGTTTAGTGAACGAGAGAAAAGGATTTTAAATTTACTCGAACCCTATATGACCCAAGCTTTACCCATAGATTTATCAACCCAATACTTTTTAACCCCACGGGAGCAAGAAGTGGTCATATTAGTGAGTAAGGGATTGAGTGATAAGTATGTTGCCAATTTACTGGATATCAGCTTCACCACGGTGAGGACGCATTTAAAAAGTGCCATGAAAAAAATGGGTTGTCATAATCGTACCGAAATGGCTGCATTGATGCATGCTTAATGGTCTCCTCAATTTTGAGGATATCTAATAAACTGAAAGCGGTACAAATTATAAACATTATTACTTAAATGGATTTTAAGTCACAATGTTAAATATCAAAGAAAAAGTACTTTTAGATCAATGTATTCATCTTGATAAAGCAACAATCAAGGAAATTACAGCATTGGTTGCTGAGCGAAAAGTTTCTTGTGAACAATTGGTAGATCACTATTTTGAAAAGATTGATGTGCAGCAGTCCCTCAATGCTTTTATTAGTCTTGATTATGCTACAGCGCTTCAACAGGCGCAATTTTGGGATCAATCTATTGCGGAAGGGAAACCTTGTCCGGCATTAATCGGGGTATTGTTGGCCGTTAAAGATAATATTCATGTTGCTGGTTTTAGCAATACGGCGGGAACACCTGCTTTAACCGAATTCAGACCCAAAGTAACGGCTCCAGTGATTCAAGCATTGATTGATCAAGGTGCGATTGTTGTGGGTAAAGCCAATATGCATGAATTGGCATTTGGCGTGACAGGTTATAATACTGCAATGCATATTGAGGGTGTGATTGGCACACGTAATGCGGTTAATCCTTTACATATTGCAGGCGGTTCTTCTTCCGGAAGTGCAGTCGCGGTTGCTGCAGGCATGGTGCCGATTGGAATGGGGACGGATACAGGTGCATCGGTCAGACTACCTAGTGCATTGAATGGCTGTGTTGGTTTTCGTCCCACGGTTGGACGCTATGCTCAACAGAGTATTACGCCAATCTCGCATACACGTGATACCGCAGGCCCAATGGCACATTCAGTATCCGATATCATCTTGATTGATCAATTGATTACTCAACAACAAGTCCCAGCTCGTATATCGACGCAACCCATCAGGCTTGGGCTATGTGCATATTTTTGGGAAAATCTGGATGAAGAGGTTCAGCAACAGGCTGATCAGGCACTACAACTTTTAAAAAATGCGGGGATTGAAATCATCAGTGTAGAAATGCCTGAGTTAGGGCAGCTGAATCATCGTATTTCATTTCCTGTAGTGATCTACGAGGGCAAATATGATCTGATTGAATATTTAAAAAACCATGAAGTTGGAATAGAACTAGATGCTATTGTGGAGCAAATTTCAAGCCCAGATGTACAGCAACTCTTTCAGCAGAATATTTTGCCTGAATTGATTGTGGATGAAACGGGTAAGTCTGTGGCGGTCGAAGCTTTATATCAGGATGCGATCACAACGGCTCGACCACAGTTGCTTTCACTCTATGAAAAAACCTTTAATGAGCACCAACTCAATGCTTTAATTTTTCCAACCTCAGCCATTGTTGCCCCATTGGCAAATGAGCAAGTGAGTTCAATTGAAAATTTCCAAAGGCTGATTCGCAATACTGATCCAGGAAGTAATATTGGTTTACCTGGGCTGAGTTTACCGATTGGCTGTGGCACAAAATCAAAATTACCTGTTGGATTGGAAATAGATGGTTTACCGAATACAGATCATGACATTCTTGTGCTTGGTGAAGTACTAGAACAGATTTTTAGCAGTTTAAATCATCGCTAAAATAACCTCGGTCTCAGTACAAAGCCTGTTTCATTGAGAACGGGTTTTGTCGGTCATTTGGAATAAGCCACGATATGTTCCTGCTTGGAGAACAACACAAGATACAAATCGCAATGGCAAATCACCATGCACAAATCTAGTATTAAGCCTACTTTATAAAAACGGTTTAAATTTGTTTTATGTTTTTTAATAAATTTTTAGGTGTTTGTGTTTTAACTAGCATGATTTGCAATCAGTGGTTGTCAAAAAAACGAGCCGCATTCCAAAGAAAAAATTGAAGATGTGAGTCAATCTGGTTTAAAACTGGATGCAGCACAGATGATGACGCATTTACATGCATTTGAACAAATTGCTAAACAGCATGGTGGTAATCGTGCTGTGGGTACGCAAGGTGGTCTAGCAAGTGCAGATTATATTTTAGATCAGGCCAAGAAAGCAGGTTTTAGTACAGAGCTTCAGACTTTTGAAAATCGGGAAAAGACCAAAGGCAAGAATATTATTGTGGAGATTCCCGGAGAATCAACACAAAGCATAATTTTGCTGGGTGCACATTATGATTCAGTCAAAATGGGACCTGGCATTAATGATAATGCTTCAGGTGTAGCCTTATTGCTCGATTTGATGACTCAATTATCGAGCCAAAAAGTAAAACCGAAACACACCATTCATCTGGCATTTTGGGATTCGGAAGAAGTCGGGATTGCAGGTTCTCAAGCTTATGTGGAGAAACTGACTGCTGAACAGTTAAAAGCCATTAAAGCCTATATCAATGTGGATATGGTCGGCACCAAAGATCCTGAAATCCTGATTACAGATGGTGATAAATCATCTATAGATGAAATGGGAAAAATGTTAAAAGAGCGTGGCATGCAGGAACAGGACTATAAACCACTGCTTGATGGTTTACGTAGTATTCCAAGCCATAGCGGTGATTTAGCATTAGAGAATACGCTTAAAGCATTTTTTAAAGCAAAAAATCTGGAAATTAAAGAAGATGTTGCAACCTTAACTGCCAGTGATACAGCACCGTTCTTAGGTAAAGTTCCGGTAACTTCTGTGATCTTGTTTAATGAGCAAATGAAAGGGGATGAGCTTGAGTTCGCGCCGTGCTATCACAAAGCATGTGACACGATTGAGCAGGTCGATCCAAAGTCAATGCAATTGGCAGGTGATGCTGTGATTCATTTATTAACATCTTTAGATCAAGACTAATATCCAATTAAGGGATCATCTATATTAGATCAACCGCTGTATTATTAAGCATTGATAAAAATGACAAAATTATCATTTTCAGGTCATGCTGCTGTTGGGCTGCCTGTTCTATCTTATAGAGAGTTAAGAGAGAGCAGGTAAATAGAAATGAAAGCATTGGTTAAACTCATCTTCATCCTATCGTTTGCATCAACAGCGAGCTTAAGTTATGCAGATGGTGGTTTAATGTTCTTGGAAAAAAACCAAGAACGTAATGCAACTGTACAAGGCAATAATGGCCAAACGCCATCTAAATAATTTTGAGTTTCACAAGGATCATATAACTTCTCCCAAGTTGTATGGTCCTTAATCATTCCGCTTTAAAAATCATTCTAAAGACAATATTTTCTCCTTCGATAAACACATCAATTTTCGCAGCGTGAATTTCGATAATTGACTTGGTAATGGCCAGTCCTAGCCCCGTACCATCTTCGGCCTTGTGTCGCGATGAGTCCAGACGATAAAAACGGTCAAAGAAGCGAGACAGCTGTAAAGGGCTTAAAGTTTGCATTTCAGCAGACACTTTATTTTTAATCTGAATGATCGAATGCTGAGGATCTTGGCTCAGTTTGACTTCTAAAATCGAGTCTGGCTCACCATATTTAATTGCATTCGAGATTAAATTATTAAAGGCTCGACGAATCATTGCAGGTTCGGCCTGAATAGATGCCTGACCTGTTTGCTTGAGCTGTATCTGTTTTTCTGATGCAAAGGCTTCAAAGTACTCAAACAGCACCCGCATTTCTTGCTTTAAATCGATTTCTTTTTTGTTTTTTAAGGCGAGGTTATGATCCGATTTTGCTAGAAACAACATATCTGAAATCATTTTTGCTAAATGTTCGTATTCTTCTAAATTTGAAAAGAGTACATCTTGATATTGCTCAATGGTTCTTGGCTTGGTTAAGGAAACTTGGGTTTGCATCATCAAATTATTGATCGGCGTCCTGATTTCATGGGCTAAATCGCTTGAGAACGCAGAAAGTTTATCGACTGAAACCTCTAAGCGATTGAGCATGTCATTAAATGCCGTTGCCAAAGGGGCGAGTTCAATGGGTATATTACTGAGATCAAGGCGATTGGACAGATTATTTGCAGAAATGTTTTCTGACAGTTTTGCCATTTTCCGAATCGGGCCAAGACCTTGCCAAGTGGCCAACCAACCTAAAAACATCAGGCCAATTACACCGAGTAGACCAATCATGAGCAACTGCTGTTTAAAGGAGTGCAGGAAGTAATAATTATCGGTGACTTCAATCGCAGCAATGATTTGCATGTTCTGATTGGTTTCGCCATAGCGAAGAACCTTATTGACCATGATGCCTTGATAACTCTGATCCTT
The DNA here is from genome assembly GCF_000369525.1 of Acinetobacter higginsii. Taxonomy (GTDB): domain Bacteria; phylum Pseudomonadota; class Gammaproteobacteria; order Pseudomonadales; family Moraxellaceae; genus Acinetobacter; species Acinetobacter higginsii. Next base: position 1,279,722 of record NZ_KB850072.1, on the reverse strand, counting down.
ATTCTTCCAATTAATCCATTGCCCATTTTGAGTTTGTATTAATTGGCTGAGATCGGTGTGATTATTCTTTTTGTTATAAATGGTCTGGCCATTGGCCAGTTTGATCTGAATCACCAGATTATCATGCCCAATCAAGGCCTCATCTAAACCGTCCTTAAAATTGCTAGGTTTCTGTTGGAATAGGTTTTCAATCAGCTGAATTTTGCCTTCAATTTCTTTTTGATTTTGTTGATAAAAATAATTGACCACATGCTGATTGACGAATATTCCCATAACGATCAAGATCAGAATCGTGAATAAGGTGGAAATAAAACTGATTCGAAAGCCGATTGAACGAAATAATTTAGTTCTCATCTTCGATCTCTAGGACATAGCCCATACCACGGATGTTTCTAATTAGTTTGGGGCTAAAATCGGTATCAATTTTATTTCTGAGCCTGCGAATCGCGACCTCGACCACGTTAGTATCACTATCAAAATTAATATCCCAAACCAAAGCAGCGATCAGTGATTTTGGTAAAACTTCACCTTGTCTACGCATAAACAGTTCAAGTAAGGAAAATTCTTTGGCGGTCAGATCAATGCGTTGTCCAGAACGCACCACACGGCGTTTAATCAAGTCGAGATGTAGGTCTGCAACGGCATAAAAGGTTTGCTCTTCTTTAATTTGCCCACGTTTTAATAGGGTTTTAATACGTGCAAGTAGTTCTGCGAAGGCAAAGGGTTTAATCAGGAAATCATCTGCACCGAGTTCCAAGCCTTTGACACGATCTTCGATCTGATCTTTTGCAGTAAGAAACAGCACTGGGAGGAAGGTGTTTACTTTGCGAATTTCGGTGAGGATTTTCCAGCCATCCAGCTTCGGAAGCATGACATCTAAAATAATCAGGTCATATTGTTCTGTCACAGCATGATGCAGACCTGAAATGCCATCTTGGCTCCAATCTGTCACATAGCCTGCTTCAGTTAAGCCTTTTTGGAGATAATCACCTGTTTTTTGTTCATCTTCAACAAGAAGTATTCGCATGCTTTCATCGAGCCCAAAGTTTTATCGTGCCATTTTAGCGTCAAAGATAATCAGATATTTATAAATGACAAAATTGTAATATTGCAGTCAGCTTCCTGACTTTATTCACGTTGAAACCATTTTGACAAAACTACTTCGAAAATTTTCGCTTTATCCAATAATCTAAACTGAAATAACGACCACCACCCAATACGATTAAAGCCAATAACATGATCAGATAAGTAACAGCAAACTCAATTCCATTATTTAAAATCACAAATGAGCCACTGGATGTTAGCCAGTCATAATGGCCATAGTTTTCTAGAATTCCCCGAGATGCTTCCAGTTTTTCAGCAGAGGCGAGTACTTGTGCATTGGCAAAGGGTGCATTGGGATCGGCTATCGCTTGCCAGCCATTTGGCAGATGTACAGTGAAAATGGCGACGAGCATGGTAATGATCAATGGAATACTAATCCACCGTGTCAAAAGACCAAGCGTTAAAAGCACAGCCCCAGCAAGTTCCGTCGAGGTTGCCAGTGCTGCCATGATATGCGGAAAGGGTAAACCCAAGCCCCAATCGCTATTGCCAAACCATTCCACCGTATCTTGAAAATGCATCAGTTTATTTGTGCCAGCCATCCAAAAGATCGGAACGAGATAACAACGTAAGGCAAGTGCCGCGATGCCATCCCCATGTTTGAGTGCTGAGCAGATGTTTTGATAGTGCTGAGTAAGAGGATACAAAAAGTTCTTCATGATAATTTCACACCGAATAGGATTGAATGATCATTAGTCGGGTGAGTATTCAATTTCTTACATAAATTTTTTTTTATTTGCACTGTAATAAATCGAGATTTACGCCGTCTAACTTTATGTACCTTTGTACAAACCGAGCATTTACCTTAAAAGGAATAGAAAAATGAGCAAACTTAATTCGATGACTTCAGTTGCAGCGTTATTAGCACTCTCTGTTGCTGGCGTAACCCAAGTGACTGTTGCAGCAACGACAACGACGACAGAGGCCCATGCAAGCAAAGCTGCTGATGGAAAATGTGGTGAAGCGAAATGTGGCGCCAATAAAGCCAAACAACAGCAAAAATCTGCTGAAGCTAAATGCGGTGCAGCAAAAAAAGCAGCAGACGCGAAGTGTGGCGCAGCCAAGAAAGCTGCTGATGCAAAATGTGGTGCAGATAAAAAAGTGGCTGACGGCAAGTGCGGGGCCAAATAATCCCTTCAATCATGGATGATGTCGGTCTAAAGCTTAGGTCGGCATCATTCTAATCATAGGAGTTTCACCATGGCTGAATTGGCTGGTGTAGGTCTGGGTTTAAGACGTGAGTTTATTGATGCGTTTTTAAATGCAAATACTCATCCAGATTTTATTGAAGTTGCTCCTGAAAACTGGATGGGCTTTGGTGGTCGGCATGCCAAGCTGCTTGGACAATGTGTTGAGAAAGCACCTTTAATTTGTCATGGATTATCTTTATCCATTGGTGGACCTCATCCACTCAATATTGAATTTATCCAGCAGGTTAAAAATTTTCTACAACGCTATCAGGTGCCGATTTACTCAGAACATTTAAGTTATACCCATGATGGAGGCTATTTATATGATTTATTACCAATCCCGATGACAGAAGCTGCTGTTGATTATGTGGCGGAGCGTATTTTGCGGGTACAGGATATTTTAGGGCAGAGGTTGGTGATTGAAAATGTGTCTACCTATTTAATGCCCAATGCAGAAATGCGTGAAGCGGAATTTGTACGTGAAGTGCTGCTCAAAGCAGACTGTGAATTGCTGCTTGATGTAAATAATGTCTATGTAAATAGCATTAATCATGGCAGTGATGCTTATGCTTTTATTGATGCGATGCCCAAAGATCGGATTCGTTACTTACATGTGGCAGGTCATGAGCAAGTTGAAAAAGATCTATTGATCGATACACATGGCGCAGCAATCAGTGATCCTGTTTGGCAACTCCTTCAATATACCTATCAAGTTTGTGGGGTTAAGCCGACTTTACTGGAACGTGACTTTAATATTCCATCTTGGCAACAGTTACAAAATGAATTGACCAGTATTAAAAAAATGCAACAGGAGGGTCGTGATGAAGGCAAGACAAATATCCTTTCATACCACGCAGCGACAGTTCTGTGACTGGATTCGTGATCCCGAGTTAGAGCCACCACAAAACTTTACTGTGCATCGCATGCAGGTTTATCGTGATTTGTTGTTTAATAATGTCTGTTCATTTATCAACTTGGTCTTTCCTGTAGCGCGTAGCATCTTACCTGAACAGCAGTGGCAGAGCTTATTGGCAGAATTTTTTCAAAAATCACAGTGTCAGTCGCCGTTATACAATGATATTTCCTTGCAATTTCGGGAATATCTCACGGAACAACAACATCCGATATTACAACAATATCCTTGGTTGGCAGAGCTATTGCAGTATGAATGGTTAGAACTTTATTTGGACACAGTCGAAATAGAAAGTCCTACTCTGACAAAAGATAAAAATTGGCAATTGATTACCCAAGTTTGGATACTGGCCTATCAATATCCCGTTTATAACTGGACAACGACAATGAGGCTTGAACAGGTAGAACCTGCGCCAAGTGCTATTATGGTATGGCGAGATGATCTAGATCAGGTCTGTGTTGAACCTTTGTCACCTTTATTCGCCATGTTGCTTGAACAACTGAACCAAGCGAAGTTAACTGAATTCGGTATTTATCAACTTATCAAGACTGTGCTTCCTGAGTTTCATGAACAGGAAATTCAACAACAAATCTATGCGTTAAAAGCCTTATTAATTCGGTTAAGATTAATTCATATTCCTTATAATAATGAAGAGATACAGGGATGAGTTCAGCTTCAGCAAAAAAACATGATGATCTATTCAATCAATTGCACAATCCTGCTTTTTTGCAAGATTTAAGGCAACAGATGCTGAAATTCGCAATTTTACAACTGTCTTCAATACAGCAAGCTGAAGATGTGGTTCAGGAAGCACTGACCAGCGCGTTTCAACATCTGGACTCATTTAGCGGACGGGCGGCTTTTAAAACTTGGGTGTTTGCAATTTTAAAAAATAAGATTATTGATTTGATTCGGCAGAAATCTCGTTTAGTCAGCATGAGTGAGTTGTTTAAGGATGAAGAAAGTGAGCTGAGTATAGATGAGTTATTTGATGCTTCAGGGCATTGGCATAAATACGAAGCGCCACAAGCATGGCAAAGCCCTGAAGAAATGATGGAGCAGCAAGATTTCTGGATTATTTTTGATGCCTGTCTAAACCATTTACCTGCCAAATATGCACAGGTATTTATGCTACGTGAGGTGATCGAGCTGAGTTCCAATGAAATTTGTGAGAAGCTGGAACTGACGGTTTCACATTTTAATGTACTAATGTATCGCAGCCGAACTCGACTACGTGAATGCTTAGAAAATAAATGGTTATTGCAGGAGGATTGCTCATGTTGACATGCCGCCAAGCCACCCAATTATTATCCGAGAAACAGGATAGAGCATTGCTGTTACGAGAGCAGAGTAATCTGCAATTGCACTTATTTGCTTGTCGTTCTTGCCGTCGTTATGGCAAACACATGAAAACTTTAAGTGTGTTATCAAAACAATTTAAAAATGTTGATCATTAAGCTTTTAAACTACTCAGTTTAGGCTATATTAATATGCTCTAGGGAATATAAGAGATTAATTTCTAAAATAATATTTTTTAAGTTTTTTGCACAAAGATAAAGAATAAGCGCTAGGCCTGAATGCTATGGGCTTCACATAAATTTCATATCGAATTGACTAAGATTATAAGCATAAGAAGAGATGGGTTAGGAACAATCAATGTTAAAGTTTTTTCTGGGATGGATAGACAGTTGGTCAATTACACATTCTTCTGAATTAACAGAATTCGAAGCGTCTAAAACCAGCAAAGATACTCAGATCCAATGGTTGCGAATTATTCCGTTTATTTTATTGCATATTGCTTGCTTAGCTGTGTTTTGGGTGGGCGTTTCATGGTTCGCTGTCTGGTTTATGGTTCTCTTCTATATGATTAGAATGTTTGCAATTACAGCATTCTTCCATCGGTATTTATCACATAAAACATTTCAAACATCACGCTCAGTACAGTTTATTTTTCTTCTGATTGGGACCATGAGCGCACAACGTGGTCCACTCTGGTGGGCGGCACATCATCGTTATCACCATCGTTTCACCGACACTGAACATGACCCACATTCATCGACACATGGGTTTTGGTATAGCCATGTTGGATGGTTCTTGAATCAGCAGAACTTTTCCACTCGCAAAGAAATTATTAAAGATTGGCTAAAATTCCCTGAGATTGTTTGGTTAGACCGTTTTAGTTTTGTCATTGTTTTAATAACCGCTTTTGCGATTTATTTGCTAGGCGATTGGTTAGCCTTTGCTTATCCCAATTTGGGTACTTCAGGACCACAGTTGCTGGTTTGGGGATTTGTGGTTTCAACGCTGTTATTGATTCATGCGACTTTATGTATTAATTCACTCGCTCATCTTTATGGGCGCAGAGATTTCAATACCAAAGACAACAGTCGTAATAATCTGTTTTTGTCGATCATCACCTTAGGTGAAGGTTGGCATAACAACCATCATTATTATGCAGGAAGTACACGGCAAGGTTTTTTCTGGTGGCAAATTGATGTCACTTATTATGTCCTAAAAGCGATGTCTTTCTGCGGACTCATATGGGCAATCAAGCCTGTGCCTCAACGGATATATGATGCACATAAAATCCATCTAGACAGTTTGAAAAATAAGATAGAAAAGAACAGTGACGGGGGTATTTTATGAAAATTGCAATCGTCGGCTCTGGCATATCTGGATTATATGCGGCTTGGAAGTTATCAAAACAGCATCAAGTCACCATCTTTGAAAAAGAAAACTATTTTGGTGGACATACCGATACACATGAGTTTCGGATTGATCAAAAAAAAGTTGCTATAGACAGTGGTTTTATTGTTTTCAATCGCTATAACTATCCACTATTTAGTGCGATGCTTGCCGAGCTTGGCGTCAAAGCACAGAACAGCGACATGAGTTTTTCAGTCAATAATCAGGTGACAGGACTACAATACAATCCTTCCAAAAAATGGTCATTATTAACGAGACCACAAAATTTTCTAAATAAAAACTTTCGTTTAATGCTGTCGGATTTAGTTCGCTTTTATCGAGAAAATAAAGAGATTGCTGTTGATGAACTTGATACAAATTTAAGCATTGAAGAATATCTCAATAAACATGGTTATTCACAAGTCTTTAGAGATGAGCACTTATATCCAATGTGCGGGGCACTCTGGTCAAGCCCTGTGGAGCAGATTGGCAAGATTCCGTATAAGTTTGTCGTGAGTTTTTTTCAGCATCACCGGATGTTGCAATTAAAAGATCGCCCACAATGGCAAACGGTCAAAGGCGGATCAGCATCTTATATCTACGCGATTCAGCGTGAATGCCCAACGCTGATTTGGAAGAAAACTGAAGTACAACATGTACTAAGAAGTGAAAATCATATTTCAATTATAACTGCGCATGGGCAGGAGCAATTTGATTGGGTGATTTTTGCCAGTCATGCCGATGATACTTTAAAGTTGCTTAAAGAGCCTTCCGAGAAAGAGCATGACATATTAGGGTGCTTTGCTTATCAAGATAACGTGATGGTCGTCCATGCTGATAGATCAATCATGCCAAAATCCCAATCGCAGTGGGCCAGTTGGCACGTACATGTGACAGCTCAAAAAGAGGCTTCGGCGGATAGCGTTCATTACGGGTTTAGCTACTGGATGAACAGTTTGCAGAATCTGGACTGTAAGACGCAGGTTTTTTCTACGCTCAATCCAAATATGCCAATCGCCAAAGATCATATTTATGTTGAACGACATTATCGGCACCCTGTGTTCAATCAAAATGCGATTGCAGCACAATCTCGTTGGCATGAGATAAACGGCTACAAGCGCAGTTCATTTTGCGGTGCTTACTGGGGATGGGGATTTCATGAAGATGGTGCGAGAAGCGCTGACCGCGTCGTGAACCATCTGATGTCAATTGCTGATGAAGATATGGGGGGGATGGATGTTAGAAGCTCAACTTGCAATTGCGAAAGCTAAAATCAGGCATCGCCGTTTTAGCCCCAAACCTCATCAGTTTGAGGCGACATTGAGCTATTTATATTTTGATCCAGATCGAATAGCGGAAAACCTCAAAGAATCAAGGTTATGCTCTACAAATCATTGGAATATTCTCAATATATCTGATCAGGATTTCCTTAAAGGCTATAGCGGTAATTTACGTGAGAAAATAACAAAAATTTTATTGCAGCAAGCAGACACGATTTTGACCCCACAATCAGAAATCCGTGTCTTGGCTTTACCACGAAGCTTGGGTTTTAGTTTTAATTCGGTTGTGTTCTATTTCATTTTAAATCGTCAAAAACAGCCTGTCTTCATACTGAGCGAGATAACCAATACACCTTGGAATGAACACAAGGTTTATATACATGATTGCCAGCAGAAGTTGAAAAATCATAGTCCTTATGACAGTTATGAGTTTGATTTCGAGAAAAGTTTTCATGTCTCGCCATTTATGCCAATGGATATTCAATACAAATGGAAATTTAACTTCTCTAATACTCAAAATGTGATTCATATGCAGCTTTATCAAAACCAACAATTCATTTTTGATGCAACGATGCGGTTTGGATTAGCGCACATCACACTTCCTTCACAGCTTAGTCGTTATGCTATTCAACATATATTTGAACCTTTCAAAATGTTAGCTTCAATTTATGTACAAGCATTTCAATTATGGCTTAAAAAAGTTCCATTTTATCGACATCCCAAAAAGAATAAGGATTTAGAACGAGATGATAAAAACGCTAATTTTTGGTGAACAAGACACACTTCCATTGGTTTTACGCGGCTTGCTGAAACTTCGACATGGACAAATTCACTTTCGTGGTGAATGGAATGGAACTGTCGGTGAAGTTTCTGATCTGGAAGTAACTGTAGATATTCATCACAAAGATCTAATTGATCTCATTTTTAAGAATGGTGTGCTTGGTGCCGCGGAGGGCTATATTCGTGGCTATTGGAGTAGTGAAAATCTGGTTGAATTGATTCAAATATTGGCAAGAAATCGCGACGTTTTGGATAAGATCAATCAAAACCTTATATCACAAGCCAGCCAATTGTTATTAAAAGCATGGTATAGATCCCGCAAAAATTCGTTGGCAGGCAGCCGTAAAAATATTGCGGAGCACTATGATTTAAGTAATGAATTTTTCAAATTATTTCTTGATTCTTCCATGATGTACTCTAGTGCAGTGTACAAGCACAAGGAGATGACGCTAGAGAAAGCTTCTGATTATAAAAAAGAGTTGATCTGTCAGAAGTTACAACTTAAACCCATGGATCATCTGGTTGAAATCGGTAGTGGCTGGGGAGGTTTTGCTATCTATGCCGCTCAGCATTACGGCTGTAAAGTAACCACGATTACCATCTCACAAGCGCAATATGATGAAGCAATCCAAAGAGTTGCCGATGCTGGTCTAAGCCATCGAGTTAATGTCCAACTTAAGGATTATCGGTTACTAGAGGGGAAATTTGATAAGTTAGCTTCGATCGAAATGATTGAAGCTGTTGGTGAGCAATATTTATCTAATTACTTTAATCAATGTAGGTCTTTATTAAAACCAAATGGCCTAGGTCTGATTCAAGCCATTACGATTGAAGATGCACGATATAAAAAAGCACTACATAGCGTAGATTATATTAAGCGCTATATTTTTCCCGGGAGTTTTATCCCATCTATCAGTGTGTTAACACAAGCGGCTTCAGAGCAGAAGTTACGCTTGAAACATCTGGAGGATATTGGCCAAAGTTATGCTGAAACCATTCATCAATGGCGGGAACGTTTTTTAGATGCCAAAGCACAAGTTCTTGCTTTAGGTTTTGATGAAAACTTTATTCGAATGTGGGACTTTTATTTGTGTTATTGCGAGGGCGGCTTTAAAGAAGGGGTCATTAGCGATGTACAGCTTTTATTTGAAGCAAGTCCTTATTAATTATCCACTGATTTAAGGTATCAAGGAGACAGTGATGTTATGGCAATTGTTTTTACTTGATGCTGTGCTCATGAGCATATGTTGGTTATGGGCAAGCCACAATCATCGTGCTGGCATAGTGGATGTTGCTTGGAGTTTTTGCATCGCGCTGAATATTCTGATAACTGCATGGTTAGTAGATGATGCACTGGTAAATGTCAGGCTGTTTATTGGGGTATTCAGTTCAATCTGGTTTATACGTTTAAGTTGGCATTTATGGCGTCGGTATCAAGCGGAATCAGTAGAAGATCGCCGATATGCCAATATGCGTCGTGCGATGGGGAAATATCAACATATTGGTTTTTATTCCTTTTTTATGTTTCAGGCGGGTTTGGCAATCTTATTTAGCATACCGATGTGGACTTTGCTTCATGTGCCGAGTTCTGTCTGGAGTCCACAAACCCATGTTTTTTTGATCATTGCGGGAATTGTTATGCTGATTGCATTTCTAGGTGAAGTGGTCGCAGATCAGCAATTGTTTCATTTCAAGCAACAAAAACAAAATGATGGCAAAACCATGGATCAAGGTCTGTGGCGTTATTCGCGGCATCCCAATTATTTTTTTGAATGGATACACTGGTTTGCATATCCAATAATAGGACTTGCAGCAGGGTTATACAGTCTATGGATATATCCAGTCTTGATGTGGCTATTTTTGTATTACATCACCGGTATTCCATTTAGTGAACAACAAGCATTAAAAAATCGAGGTCAGAATTATCTCGATTATAAAAAACGAACTTCAATGTTTATTCCGTGGAAACCAAAAGAGTAGGTACGCACATGGACTTTATTATTAATCAATCATTAAAACTTGTGGAAAGTGGTTTAGTACCTGATCAGGCGATTCGTGCAGCAATTCGTGCTCTCAGTAAGAAGCGTTTGATTCAAGAAGGTCGCTATGACCCCGAACAAGGTGCTCAACGTTATATGGATGTGCTGAATATGTTGAAGCATAGCCAGATCGCAATTGAAACCGATAAAGCCAATGAGCAACACTATGAATTGCCCACGGCTTTTTTTGAGGCGGTTTTAGGAAAACGACTTAAATATAGTGCCTGTTTCTTTCCACATGATCGAACTGGATTAGATGAAGCTGAAGAGTTCGCATTGCAGATTTATAGCGATCGTGCCCAGTTAAACGATGGGCAACATATCTTGGAATTAGGGTGTGGCTGGGGTTCGTTTACGCTGTGGATGGCAGAGCGTTATCCAAATGCAAAAATTACGGCTGTTTCCAATTCAGCGACGCAACGTCAGCATATTTTGTCCAAAGCTGAGAAATATGGCTTGATGAATATTGATGTTATTACCTGTGATGTCAATGTACTGGAATTGGAGCAAAACGCATTTGATCGTGTTGTTTCAGTCGAAATGTTTGAACACGTTAGGAACTACCAAAAACTTTTTGAGAAAATCCAAGCGTGGCTCAAAGCGGATGGACTGTTATGGTGTCATATTTTCTGTCATCGTTTCTTGCATTATCCTTTTGAAATAAAAAGTGAATATGACTGGATGTCGCGATACTTTTTTACAGGTGGATTGATGCCTGCAAGTTCGACATTTTTACACTTTCAACAGCATCTGGAATTGTCGCAACATTGGCAATGGTCTGGAACTCATTATGAAAAAACAGCAAATGCATGGCTGGAAAACATGGATCGTAATGCTGAACAATTAAAACCACTTTTTGAAGAGGTATATGCACAAGATGCGGCGGCATGGTGGCAACGTTGGCGTATCTTTTTTATGGCTTGTGCTGAATTGTTTGGATTTGAGCAGGGGCAAGAATGGATCGTTGGTCACTTCCTGTTCAAAAAGAAAGTCGTATAATTAAAACAAGCAGTTGTGTAAATAGGCAAGATTATGTTTAAAACCAATAAAAGCGATGCCAATAACCGTCCACTGAGTCGGATGTTTAATCGTTATTATTGGTTGCAAATTGGACTGATCGCGCTTTCGATTATTATTGGGATTGCATGCAGTGCCTGGGTGATCAAAGGCTCATTGCTTAAAACTGCACTTGAACAAGAAATGGAGCATTACTGGATGCGTGTTGATCGTAATCCAAATGCTGATTTACCCGATACTAAAAACTTATATGGCTACCGTTGGAAAAGTGAAAAACCACCTTTAGCATTTCAAAATCAATCGCTAAAACCAGGTGTTCACCGAATCTTTGTCGACGGCAAAGATCGTATGACCGTTTATGGTGAAAAAAATGGGCAGCATGTGCTACTGGTTTTTGGTGAAAGCAATGTCAATAAAATCGTTTGGATGTTTGGTTTAGCACCGTTAATGTTCAGTCTTATTGTGCTATATAGCATCTTATGGTGGTCAAATCGGCGAGCCAAACGTTATTTTTCGCCAATTACCCGTTTAGCGAATGCCTTAGAACATATTGATTGGGCACATCAGTATAAGGAGGTATCTCCATTCCAAGGAATCAGTACCAATGGCAATATGGAAGCTGAATATTTAAAACAAGCATTAGAAAAATACCATCAAGTATTGAGTGAGTTTATTAACCGAGAGCGCGAATTTACAGGCGATGTCAGTCATGAGTTACGGACACCATTGACGATTTTAAAAGGCAATGTGCAGCTGTGTCAGGTCAAATACGGTGAAGATAAATCACTACATCGTATTTCGAATACCATTGATGATATGCAATTACTGGTTGAAACTTTGCTAGCAATTGCACGTAATACAACCAATACATTGATTGCAGAGCATGTGAAGTTGTCCAATATCATCAGCGATTTAGTCAGAGATCTGGAACCTGTCAGTCAAGGCAAGGGCGTACAGATTTTTGTACAAGATGATGCTGAGGAATCAGCACGATGGATTTATCCTTCAATGACTAAAATGGTGTTGAGCAATATTTTACGAAATGCACTGAATTATTCTCAAGGTTCTAATATTCATATCATTCAACGCAAAAATAGTATCCTAATTGCTGATAATGGGATTGGTATTGCAATGCCAAATGATTGTAAGGTTCAGGAGTTAAATAGTTCACAACTTCAACTTACCGCCAAAGGTCACGGCATTGGTTTACAGTTGGTTAAGAAATTATGTACCCAGTTGGGCTGGCGAGTTGAGTTGTTCGACCGACAATATTATTTAAATACACATCCTCATCTGCAATTGGAAAATACAACAGGCTTAATCGTCGTCGTATATATAAATTAATGTGCTGTCATATCCAAAGCAACTTTTAGACCTACACCAGAAATGGTATGAATCAATTTTTCCTGAAAAGGTTTATCAATCATCTTTCTCAAATTGTAGATATGGCTACGTAATGCGTCGCTCTCAGGCTCTTCATCGCCCCACAGCTCGATAATAATTTCTTGTTTGGTAATCACTTTGGGAGAGTTTCGCATCAAAATTTTTAACAATTTGAATTGAATACGAGGGAGTTCAATTGATTGACCTGCGCGTGTTATGGTTTGAGTCGCACTGTCTAGAATCAGATCGTGAATTTGAATTTTACTGCTTGATACTTCACCAAGAGATCGCTTAATCAGTGCACGCACACGCATGACCAGTTCATTAAAATCAAAAGGTTTGACAAGATAGTCATCTGTTCCAGCACTAAAGCCTTTTAATTTGTCATCGAGAGTATCTCTGGCTGTTAACATCAAGATCGGAATATCTTTGCCTTGGTCGGTTCTGAGCCATTCACATAAGTCATATCCTGAACCGTCAGGTAAATTGATATCGAGCAAAAGTAAATGATAAGGGTGTGTTTTTAAAAAGTTACGGGCGGCATCGAGGTTACGTGCATGATCTACAACAAAGCCATGTTGTTCTAGAAATTCACAAACCGTGGCAGCAAGTTCATAATGATCTTCCACCATAAGAATAAATTGATTGTTCATAATAATTAGATCAAGTTATTGATTTAGTAATTGTTGCTTTAATTTAGCATTAAAAGGTGAGCTTCCAAACCATATTTTGAAATATTGATTCGCTTGTGGGTCTGTGATCGAACCTAACAATTTCTGATTCAGATAGAGCTTTAATTGTTGGTTCATTTGATTATAGGCTAAAGAATATAAATCACCTTTTTTTACAGGTTTGTACAGTTCAGTAATTTGGTTTAATACAGAGTCGTTAGCAAAATTGCTAATATTTTTTTTAAGATAATAGTTGGCTGCTTTTTTGAATGCCCATTCTGGAATATTTTGGTCGTAAGAAAAATCTAATTGAATATTTTGACTTTCCCAATTCTGATGGCAATTGTCAGCATAGTAGCTGACAGTGCCAACTGTTTTTGTAGTAACGACTAAAGGTGCTGTTTTGCATTTCTGTATATTTGCATGAGCCGGATTAGAATTTAATATAAGAAATAAAAAACTAAATCCCAATTGCATAAAATAATTATTCATTTTTTCACCTAGATGCTACTGTTTAGTCAGTCTGTTTTATTTCTATATATTGAGTCATATTTAATAAGTGTAGAAGTTCAGACCACGTTCAATCCTTTGAATTTCATAGCTTGCATAGCCCAAATTGGTTTGATCACGGTCTAAAATTGCATAGAGGAAAACACTATGGTTGGTTTCTAGTGGTGTAATAATGTGGTATTGATGATCCGTACTCATGAGCACACTTTCTAGAAAATCATGAGGACTAATTTCATCCATTAATTTTTTCTGGTAGTTAAATAGATTCACACCTTCAGTCACCGCGAAATCAAAATTAAAAAACTCTTCACCTATAGTTTCTAAAATAGAACCATCAAAAGCATCGACTAAGGCCAAGATAATTAAACCTTCAATCTTATTTAATTGTTCTAATAACGAAATATTGTTCATAGTTTATTCTGCACTTATTTGCGTAAATCTTAGACTATTTCTTAAAGGGGAGAAGCAAAGAATAGCCTGTTCCGATATATGGAACAGAGCGATATAAACCATTCGCTGGGTCCCAATAGTCTTGTTGAAATATGATGAGATGTTCAGCATTCACTTTGATTTGGCTAATGCCATAGGAAGACATTGTTTTTATTCGACCAAACATTTTAAAATCATAGGTCATTTGCCAATGAATATAAGCAGAGTCATTTTTATGGGTTGCACTAATTAATTTTACCGATACCTTACTGACATGTTTATTCATTCCCTCAAAATGCTTCATCAGCTCTTTTTTAGTTGAGAATTGAGAGAGTGTGTCATTTATGTATAAATTATCAGCATAGAGTTGGCTTGCATTTTTTACAAAATTTACTGTGCCCATACTATTAAATGCGGAAACAAAATCCTGACCAATCATTTGAGCTTGTGCATCACTTAAGGGGATTCCACGGATTTGTTGATTTGCTTTCTCATAATCAGCGGTATAACTCGATATGCTTTTACAAGCAACTAAGGAGAGTAAGCTCAGTGTTGAGATAGCCAGTGTTTTTATAACATTCATATTGATGATCTCACTCCTTTTAAAATTATAATAAAATTTGGAATGTGAACCAGATGTGAAATCACGCATTGATTTGGTATGAATAGTTTTTTTATTTTTAAAACAATAAAAAAGGAAATCATTAGATTTCCTTTCTTCAGTATCAATTTAAGAGCCTTATAGTTTGGCTTGACGTTGTGCGATGTATTTTTCGTTAAAGAAACCACCAAATGGAATAAAGGCAAGCACAAATAATCGAAGCAATTCTACGCCAGACCAAAGTGAAGCGGTACGAACCAGGTTCCAAAGGTAGAATAAAAATGCCAGACCATGAATCGGGCCCATAATCTTTGTCGCAATCGGTAAATCAAATGCGTACTTGAGTGGAATCGCCACGAGGAATAGCAACAATAAAGTGACGGCTTCAAGCACAGAAGCGAATCGCATCTGTTGCAACTTCTTTGTCATTGCGCTCATAAAATAGCTCCAGGAGATTGATAAAAGAATAAAAATTAACGAAGCATACCATCTTTGAGAGCGAGCGCATTAATATTGTTGGTAACGATTCTTATTTAATCATGCTGATAAAAAGGGGAATCGTATGGCAGAGAAGTAAAAGAATTTTCTACTGATTTAAGGTATGACCATGAGAGGCAAGAATCTTTGCTGATTAAAATTAAGTTAGATAGACAGGTAATATGCTGATATTTAATTCAATAATAGGTTTTTCATTCAACTGCTTTGTCATTTTACTTACTAAACAGACGTGAATGTAAAGTTTATGCAACTTGTTGCATAAAAACTTTTATCTGGATATGATGAAGTGAATTTTAAAAAGTGAAATGCTTCTTATTTCCAAAAAAGGCTTTATCTATTTGAAATAATGAGTATCTAAAGGATAAAAGTAATGTCAAAAATTCCAGAATTAATGAAAAACCTGAGACTCCCTGTAATTGGTTCACCGTTATTTATTATTAGCACGCCCAAGCTGGTGTTGGCGCAATGTAAAGCAGGTGTGATTGGTTCGATGCCGGCATTGAATGCACGACCTGCCGAAAAGCTAGAAGAATGGCTGAAAGAGATTACTGAAGGAATTGCTGAACATAATGCCTTACATCCAGACCGACCTGCGGCACCTTTTGCAATCAACCAAATCGTGCATAAAAGTAATAATCGTTTGGAACATGACATGGAATTGATTGTCAAATACAAAGTACCGATTGTGATTACATCACTGGGTGCAAGAACAGAAATCAATGATGCGACACATAGTTATGGTGGTGTCGTTTTGCATGATGTCATCAACAATACCTTTGCTAAGAAAGCGATTGAAAAAGGGGCTGATGGTTTGATTGCAGTGGCTGCAGGTGCTGGTGGGCATGCGGGCGTCAAGAGTCCATTTCCATTAATTCAGGAAATTCGTGAATGGTTTGATGGACCTTTGGCTTTGTCTGGTGCGATTTCTACTGGTGATGCGGTTCTTGCGGCACAGGCGATGGGAGCAGACTTTGCTTATATTGGTTCAGCATTTATTGCCACAGATGAAGCCAATGCAGAAGACGCTTATAAGCAAGCGATTGTCGATCATAATTCAGATGAAATTGTCTATTCCAACCTATTCACTGGTGTACATGGCAACTATCTGGCACCAAGTATTCGTGCGGCGGGGCTTGATCCAACCAATTTACCTGAAGGCAATCTGAAAGATATGGATTTCAGTACACCGAATGAAGATGGTACACAGCATAAGGTCAAACCATGGCGTGACATCTGGGGATGTGGTCAAGGTTTAAATGCAATCAAAGCCACCACCTCAGTCGAAGAATTAGTGAGCCGACTTGAAAAAGAGTATCTCGCTGCAAGAAAACGTCTCATGCTTTAAGTTTTAAAATCAGGCCTTAATTTCTAAGGCCTGATAAGTTTTATGATGCTGTTTTTAACAATGAGTATTCACTTATTGAAACGGTTCCCTCAGAAAGTCGAGTTAAAAACAGAAGATTTTAAACCTGCTCAAAAGTAAGCCCAGCATGTTTTGTTAAACGTTGAATAAATCGATCATCAAACATGGTCGCAGGTGTCCAAAAGCCACCTTGAGGCGTAGATTTTTCGCCATCTTTGGTATGGTCAATGGCAAGACTCAACGCTGCTTGTCCCAACATTTTGCCTGTAGAGCCATAACCAGGATCACGGTCACCAGTTACTTTGATTTTTAGGCTTTGTCCTGCATCGGTTTTACCCACAAAACGTAAGTCAAATCGTCCTGCCAATTGTTGCTCCGGCGTAGGGCCTTCTCCCGGCTTTGGTAATAGATAACGTTCCATGACTTGGCTAATCGGTTTACTGACCGCAGCGAGCATAAATGCACCGAGACCAGAGACGACAGCTAAGGCTTTTAAACGTCCTTTTAGCCCTTCACCAGTCAAAATCGCTTCGTTGTAGCGAAAGTTGTTGCCATAGGCATTACCGGATAAAGCATTAGAACGCTGTACCACACGTTCATTTACAGCAGCCATGACAAAAGGCGCAATCCATGCATTAAAATCAGGATCGAATTTGGCACTTTTGATATAAATCTGTCTTTGGGTATTGCCATGATCTGCGGGGCAGAGAATGTATGGATTAAGTAGATCTTTACGCAATGCAGGATCAGCCGCAGCCTCTTGAATCACATTGATCAAACTAGCGACTGTACCACCCGATGCACCACCTTTTAAGGTTTTAACCCGCATGGAAACTTGAGTGGCAGGCGCATTAAACTGCTGTTGTGCTTGTTGCTGCAGGTAATAAACGCCCATATCCGATGGAACTGAATCAAATCCACAGCAATGCACAATACGCGCACCTGAGAGTTGTGCTTGCGCTTCATACTTGGTGATCATGTGTTTAATCCACTGGGTTTCTCCAGTCAGATCACAATAATCTGTTCCGTTATTCACACAGGCTTGAATTAACGGTTCACCATACAAAGCATATGGGCCAACCGTTGAGACGACCACACGTGTTTGTGCACAGAGCGCATCGAGTTCGGTTTGATTATTGGCATCGGCAACCAAGATCGGGACAGCTTGGCCAATAGGGCCAAGCGCATCTTTGACCTGTTGTAATTTCTGCTGTGAACGTCCAGCAATTGCCCAACGGATCTGTTCTTTTTGAGTGGCAAAATATTCGGCCAAATACTGAGTTAGAATCTGGCCGACGAAGCTAGTCGCACCAAAGACCACAAGATCATAATTTAATTTTGTCATTACTTGTTTTTCCTTAACGATTTGATGAGTTGAATATTAAAGTGCTTTGGGCAAATGGAGAATGACTTGTGTGTCTTGAACCACGTCTAAACGAAGAATCTTCGACGCACCAAGTTCATCTAATAATTGACTCAAAGGACCACCATGACGGACTAATTTGACTTTTCTAGGCAGAAGTTTTTGTCCAAAAGATAAGACATTAGATTGAACCAAGGTTTGCTGCCATTTGCCATCAACCAGATGTAACATCGTCGCTTGACTCATATGTGATTCAGATTTTACTGAATGCAAATTGGGTGTTGGGGCAAACAGGCTTAAATCGATTTTGCCAGATGTATCTGTTAGGCTCGCATTCACGTCTTTGGAGCTGATATCGACCTTAATTTCAGTGAGCCATTTAGGAAGTTGGTAACCATAAACACCACGGACCCGCGCAATTTCTGTATCTACAGGTAGCGCTAAAACATGTGCGTAAAAATGGCGTTGACGAATTGAATTGATGAGTTCCAAAGCATGCGGAGTGCGTGCATTGGGCTTACGCACCACAATTGCAACAGAGACTTCATTATATGGATCGTTATCACAAACAGAGTATGTAAAGAAGGTAAGGGCGACCAGCCCATAGCCAGGAAAGGCCTGTAAAGGTTCTAAAGGAGCGGGTAATTTTTTCTGGAGTTGTTTAAATGGTGCTAACATCAACACTTGCACATTGCCACTACGATAATAAAAATTGGGTGCCCAAACTGGACCAACTCTCGATTCAACCCATTGTTTAGGCGTTTTGCGAAAGAAATCAATATTGCCAGCGGCAGGATCTTGTGCAACTTGATCTAAATCGGGATTCATTCTAAACCGGTCATAATATCCACCTTTGGGAACATTGACTTTTTGTTGCCCAAACTCAACTTCAGTAAACTGTTTATTGCTTTGCATATTCGTAAACCTTTGATTGACCAAGTCATTCAAAATGCCTGCCAATGACAAGAACATTTCTTATATCTGAGTTCACTATAAGATTAAAGTGAACTTTAATGTCAAGCAGCAAAATTTGATATTTGATAAGTACAAAGCTGGTTCGTTGAAACAATGTAAAGAAAATAAGTGCTGAAAACATTTAACTTTGTGAAAAAAATCATTGATCTCAATGAGTAAGTCTATTGATCATTCGTTTATTTTTAATCATTAAATTACATTTTTATTATCAGAATAGGACTAAAAGCATTGACCTTAAAGCGAACTTTAATCTTAGTATAGAAACACTATCCACACGGATGGTACTTAAAAAATGTAGTTATAAGTAAATTAATTAGAACATAGATCATGAATCGACAGTGTAAATCTTACACAGGAGAAACAAAGATGGCATTCGTTACGACAAAAGATGGTGTAGATATTTTTTATAAAGATTGGGGACCTCGCGATGCACAGGTCTTATTTTTTCATCATGGTTGGCCACTCAGCTCAGATGATTGGGATGCCCAACTATTATTCTTTTTAAATGAAGGTTTCCGTGTTGTCGCACATGACCGTCGCGGGCATGGTCGTTCCAGTCAAGTCTGGGATGGGCACGATATGGACCATTATGCAGATGATGTTGCAGCTGTAGTGCAGCATCTTGGGATTAAGAATGCGATTCATATTGGCCACTCAACAGGTGGTGGTGAGGTGGCTCATTATATTGCACGTCATGGTGAAGCGAATGTTGCCAAGGCCGTTTTGGTGAGTGCGGTACCACCTATTATGGTCAAAACAGCCAATAATCCTGACGGTCTACCTAAAGAAGTCTTTGATGACTTGCAAAATCAGTTATTTAAAAACCGCTCGCAATTTTACTATGATTTACCAGCGGGGCCTTTCTACGGTTTTAACCGTCCAGATGCAAATCCATCTGAACCTGTGATCTGGAATTGGTGGCGTCAGGGCATGATGGGTGGCGCAAAAGCACATTATGATGGCATTGTGGCCTTTTCCCAGACTGATTTTACTGAGGACCTGAAAAAGATTTCAGTCCCTGTATTGGTAATGCATGGTGATGATGATCAAGTTGTACCTTATGAAAATTCTGGGGCATTGTCTGCCAAATTGGTACAAAACGGAACTTTAAAAACCTACAAAGGTTTTTCTCATGGCATGTTAACCGTGAATGCCGATGTCATTAATCCAGATCTATTGGCATTCATTCGTGCGTAGGCGGCATTGATTTGATTCAAAATCCCATTCAAGAATAGAGGCATATTTGCCTCTATTTTTTATTTTAAGCATTTTTTTGATATTGGTATCACTTGTTAAGTTTATGATTTTATTTTGATGATTAGAAAAGATTAATAAAGTTTGATCAAACCTATTGACATTAAAGTTTACTTTAACCTTAGAGTAAACCCATACTCAATGAGGTAATCAAAATGAAAGTATTTGAACAATTAGTTTTCCCAAATGGTTCACATATCCCCAATCGCATTGCAAAAGCTGCAATGGAGGAAAATATGGCGGATTTAAACCATGCACCATCTGAAGAGCTGATGCGTTTATACCAAGCTTGGGCGGATGGAGGTGTAGGTTTGATTATCACAGGTAATGTCATGGTGGATCGTCGTGCTATGACAGGACCCGGTGGTGTCGTTCTGGAAGATGAAAAATATTTGGATACATTCAAACGCTGGGCGCAAATCGGTCGTTCGAAGGGTGCACAAGTGTGGTTGCAAATCAATCATCCTGGCCGTCAAATGCAATCCAATTTAGGTCAAGAGACTTGGGCGCCTTCTGCGGTTGCCTTAGATTTAGGCAAAATGTCAGATCGTTTTAATACCCCGATTGAAATGAACCAAGACATGATTAATGAAGTCATTCAACGTTTTGCCAACACTGCACGTTTAGGAGAAAAAGCAGGCTTTACTGGTGTTGAAATCCATGCGGCACATGGTTATTTACTCAGTCAGTTTCTTTCGCCACTCAGTAATAAGCGTCAAGATCAATGGGGTGGTTCTTTGGAAAATCGTGCACGTATTTTGATTGAGATTGTTAAAGCGGTGCGTGCTGTGGTTTCAGACAGATTTACAGTGGCGGTGAAGCTGAACTCGGCTGACTTCCAACGCGGTGGTTTTAGTGCTGAAGATGCACAGCAAGTGGTTATGATGCTCAACGAACTGGCTGTTGATCTGGTTGAGTTATCTGGTGGTAGTTATGAAGCACCGGCAATGCAAGGTCAGGCACGTGATGGTCGTACCTTGGCTCGAGAAGCTTATTTTCTAGAGTTTGCTCAAGAGATTGGTAAAGTTGCCAAGATGCCTGTAATGGTGACGGGTGGAATTCGTCGTAAACAAGTGGCTGAACAGGTCATTGAAAGTGGTGTCGATATGGTCGGGATTGCCACAGCTTTGGCAATCGATCCAAATCTCCCAAATGAGTGGAAGCAGGGGCAAAATACGGCACCAGAGTTGAAAGCAATTACATGGGAAAATAAAACCTTAGCTTCACTCGCCAATATGGCCACAGTGAAATTCCAGTTACGTAAACTCAGTCTTGGTAAATCAACCAATCCAAAAGTTTCTCCACTTTGGGCGTTGATTTTGCAACAATCAGCAATGACATGTCGTACGCGCCAATATAAAAATCGGATGCGTACATATTCATTTGCATCTTAAGCTGAGCAACAAGTTGCCAATACTTAGCTAATAGATTGAACAACAGCCAATTGCAGAACAATCTGTAATTGGCTTTTTTATGGGCAAGCAATTAAAAACATTGGAAAGGAAAAAGTGGTTTCTGATCATAAAAAATCCGCTTTATTCAGAAAGCGGATTTTTTTCTCATATATCTATTTTGTATTTTCTTTAGCTTGATCTAATGCTGGAAAATGAACGGGCATATTAAGTGCTAATTGAGCATCTTTTACTACATCTAAACGTAATATCTTGTTTGCACCTAAGTCATCAAGTAATTTGCTCAGCGGGCCGCCGCTGCGAACAAGTTGCACATTTTTAGGAAATAGCTTCTGTCCAAATGCAAGGGT
This sequence comes from Acinetobacter higginsii, assembly GCF_000369525.1. Taxonomy (GTDB): domain Bacteria; phylum Pseudomonadota; class Gammaproteobacteria; order Pseudomonadales; family Moraxellaceae; genus Acinetobacter; species Acinetobacter higginsii. The sequence continues at coordinate 1,257,905 of NZ_KB850072.1, read as the reverse complement.
ATTCGATTCCACAGAAGTGCTGTGCCATTTACCATCAACCAACTGATACATAGTTTTGGTTTCAATTCGTGATTGCGGCTTTACCGTTTTTATTTTAGGTAGAGGCGCTGTCAGACTTAAATCAGGTTTGCCATCGGTATTAAAAATGTGGGCTTGCAGCTCATGGCTACCAATCTTCATATCAATTGGTGTTAACCATTTGGGTAATTGATAACCATAAACCCCACGAACACGTGCAATCTCAGTATTTACAGGTAATGCCAGTACATAGCCATAATATTGATGCTTTCGCATAGAGCTAAGTAATTCAGTACTATTGAAGCGATGTGCACCAGGTTGGCGCACCACAATGGCGACAGAAACTTCATCATAGGGATCTACATCACCCACGGCATAAGAGAAGAAAGTCAGTGAAACCAAGCCATAACCAGAGAGTGGCTGTAAAGGTTGAAGTGGAGCGGGGAGCTTAGCTTTTAATTTTGCAATAGGCGCTAACATCAATACTTGAACATTACTGGTCCGATAATAAAAATTAGGTGACCAGACTTTACCTACTCGGGTATCAACCAGCTTTTTAGGAATTGTACGGAAGTAATCAATATTGCCTGCTGCAGGATCTTTTGCAACTTCATCTAAGTTTGGATTCATGCGGAAGCGATCATAATAGCCACCTTTAGGTACAGCGACTTTATAAGGTCCAAATTCAACGATTGTGGTTTGTGCAATATTGGTACTACCACTAATTTGAGGTGAATGGGTTTCAGTTGCATAAGCTGGCGTAGCAAGTATCAAACTTAATGATATTGCAGATATGCGATGTAAATGAAGCTTGTTGATCATGATTGTGTTCCTCCTTTAGGTCTAACTTAAATGCTAAGATTAAAGTTAACTTAAAGGTCAAGCATTTTTGAATAAATATAGGGAACGAATCATTTTCAAGTGTAATAAGACAAAGCTAAATTCATGTAGATGTTAAAAAAACCAGATAATCAAATCTGGTTTTTATAGAAAAAAGTCTAATTCAAACTATTTAAGCGCTTAACGACTGCCTCTGCAATTTCTTTACTGGATTGTGGATTTTGCCCCGTGATAATCCGATCATCAGCGATTACATAAGAAGTAAATGGAAAGAAAGCTCGTTTATATGTTGCTCCTTGTTGTACTAATCCATCTTGCAACGAGAACGGAACTTGAGACTTGATCCCTGATAAGGTCTCTTCAATATTGGCAAAGCCTGTAACCGTACGGCCTGCAATGAGGGGGTGACCCGTTGAGGTTTGAAGCGGCAATAATCCACCTACACCATGACATACTGCTGATATAACACCGCCTTGCTGATAAATCTTTTCGCTGATCTGTTTTAGGCCTTGGTTGTTGGGAAAATCCCACATGGTGCCATGTCCACCCGTGTAATAAATCGCTTTATAGTGGGAAGTATCAATGGCATTGGGTGCTAGTGTATTGCTTAAGCGTTGCATGAATTGGGGATCAGCCAAGTGCTTTTTTGCTGATTGATCAACATAAATTGGCTTAAGACTACGTTCATCTAGCGGTACAGCACCACCTTGTGGACTGACAAAATCCATGTCATAGCCAGCTGCTTGTGCAATGTCATAAAAATGGGTGAGTTCAGTTAGCCATAATCCTGTCGTATCTGATCGAGTTGGATAAGCTGAGTGGTTGGTCATCACCACCAAAATTTTGCCTTTTGGCTTAGCTTGTACGTGTTGTTGAGCAGCTTCGGTTGCATAGGTCATATTAGTTATGAATATAAGCATAAAAATGCCAATCAACCACTTTGCAAAGTTCCAAACTTTAAACATGACAGGTTCCTCATTTGATACCTGAGGTTGATGCTATGTTTAAAGTGAGGTTTAAGGTCAAGTACTTTTGCGCATTTCTTGATGAGTAGTTGTTGTGATGATGGTTTAAAAATTGATTAATGACGTATTAAGCTTTGTCGTTGGTATAGTACAAATTGAGCAAACGCTGTGCATTTTCTTCGCAGGTAATTTCATCTGGTTTGCTATTGATCGCCACAATCATCATTTGCAGATTTTGCTTACTCACTGCCAGTTTTTGCTCTAGTTCTTCAATATCTTTGATCTTGCTTTCGAGCAAGCCAATGAGAATGTCATGATTCCATGAAGAGACATTCGATGGTAAAAACGCTTTAATTTCTGTCAGAGAAAAGCCAACTTGCTGTGCTTGTTGGATCAGGAATAGCTGTTTGAGATCATTTTCACTATATTCCCGATAGCCATTTGATTTGCGTTTAGCCTTCGGTAACAGCTTGATTTGCTCATAATAACGAATGGTTGGGGTGCTTAAACCACTTTGTTTAGATAATTCACTGATATTCATTACTGATTTTCTCTTGACATTAAAGCAAACTTTAAGCTTATAGTGATGCAAAAGCAAGATTAAAAATAAATCAAAAAGTAGAGGTGAAAGATGTCAAAACGTATTCTCCATGTGGTAACCAACATCTCTAAATATGAGGGTATCGATCGTCCAACTGGATTATGGTTAGGGGAACTGACGCATGCCGATGATGAGTTTGAAAAGCAACATTATCTTCAAGACATTGTCAGCCCAAATGGTGGGCATTCGCCGATCGAACCTAAATCATTAGAACGTTTTGTTGCCGATGCTTCTGTGCTTAAACGTAAAAATGATCCTGCTTTTATGCAGTTATTGGAAACCACCAAAAAGCCCTCTGAGATTAACTGGCAAGATTATGATGCAATCTATTACACCGGTGGGCATGGGGTGATGTGGGACTTCCTAGACAATGCTGAATTGCAGAACATCAGCAAAAATATTTATGAACATGGTGGCATTGTTGCCAGTGTCTGCCATGGTTATTGTGGATTGCTCAATGTTCAGTTATCAAATGGACAATATTTAATTCAAGGGAAAAAGCTGACAGGTTTTGCATGGTGTGAAGAAGTATTGGCTGGGGTGGCAAAGAAAGTACCTTATAACGCTGAAGAACTGGCAAAACAACGTGGCGCACTTTATCAAAGAAAATTCATTCCATTTCTACCCAATGTGGTGCGTGATGCGAATCTGATTACAGGACAGAATCCATTTTCTGCACGTGTTACAGCATTTGCCATAATTGATGCTTTAGAAGCTAAATCATGAATTTTTCATCAGTAAAAAAGTTAAAGAGAACATGGATAAAGTGATCGATAAGAATCACGCTATCCATTAATCTTCTACTTATTTTAGATGCCGAAATTATTCATATTCCACATGCAACGCGCTGTTCCGTTGCTGAAAAAGTGCTAATTCTGTTGCGAGTGTTTCTGCTTGATTGAATGCATTGTCTAAAGATTTTTGATGGCGAGTATCTGCAAATTCTTGGTATTCAGATGCAATTTCATCAATATGCTCAATCCCTAAATATTTGCTGAGAGTGCGCAGATGCGGCACAAGATGGCTTTGATTGGCGCGAATACCATCTGTGTCAAAACCAAATTCTCCACTTGACGTGATAATCACTAAGCGTTTACCTGACAGTAAAGGTTGGAGTGGAAAGTCGCCACGTGCAAGGTCAAAGTCAAAGGTTTTATTGATACGGATAATTTGATCAAACCACGCTTTTAATTGTGCAGGCATACCATAGTTATACATCGGTGATGCAATCACAATGAGATCGGCTGCTGCAACTTCGGCAATCAATTGATCAGATAAGGCTAAGATTTCCTTTTGCGCGGTTGTTCTTTTTTCTTCAGGGCTAAACACAGCACCAATCCAGTCTTGATTAATAAAAGCGGGTGGATTCATGCCTACATCACGATAAATATACTCATCTATGACTTGTTGCTGTTTTAAAGTCTCAATAAAGCGTTTCGCGATATTTTTGGAAATGGAATTATGACTTGGATTCGGGTTGAAAGCTGCTCGAACACTGGCATCAATATGTAATAGGGTTGTCATGATCGCTCACTTGAGGAATGAAAAGATAAACTCATCTTAAGAGGTCGTTGCAGGCTGGACAAATCAGTAAATTACAGTTATGAATGAATTAAATTCATCTATAAAACTTATTTATGGAGTGTTGAAAATGCAGGTTTCCTTACAAGCATTGAAAGCATTTGAATCTGCTGCTCGCCTAGGCAGTTTTAAATTGGCTGCGGAGGAGTTGTCCTTGACACCAACTGCAATTTCTCATCACGTCAGCAATTTGGAAAGCCGTTTAAATGTAGACTTGTTTTATCGGCAGGTTCGAAAAATCAGCTTAACCGAGACAGGCGAGAAATTAGCGAGTGCGATATCAAATGGATTTCGTACCATCGAAGATGCTTTGGAGGAGGTGAGTACCGCCAGCCGGGTGATTAAGATCACCACAACGTCATCCTTGGCAGCAATGGTTTTGATTCCAGCCATGCAGACTTTTTCACAACTCCATCCAGAGATCGAGCTTGAGATCTCTACAGGTGAAAGTTTGGAAAATCATCTATATGCGCTACCAATCCGCTATGGTGCTGCTTCATCCGTTGCTGCATCAGATATTATTAGATATGAGTCATTTAATGGGTTTGCGGCAGCAAGACTAGATATGAGTGTCTGGACTGAACAAGCAATTACACTATTGAGTACAGAATGGAAAAATAAGAATTTACCAAAATCTCCATTACCAACATGGCTTGAACAAAATGGTTTAGCGCGTTTGAATATTCAGCTCAAAAACTTTGATCAAGAAATTTTTGGTATCCAAGAGGCACTTGCCAGTGATGGATTGGTATTTTGTTCAAGCACATTAGTTCATCGTTTAATCCATGCGAAATTGCTGCAAACGTTGCCAACACAGCCCGTACAATCTGAGCTGTGCTATTACATTCCAAATAAAGAGCAGTTAAAACGCCGAAATAGAAACATGAATGAACTGATTTTGTGGGTAGAAGCATTGTTAAATCAATAAATTATTGCTTGCTACTGCATTCTTGGAGCGATGTATTATGCACGCTATGCTTATAAAAATAACAGTCAACGAAAGTTTGTGTGATTCTTTCTTGATTTTATAAATGATAATTATTATCATTTAAACACACTTTGTTTTGAGTCAGATGATCGTGAACAAAACCCCTATGCTTGTAGATCAGTTATACAGAAACCATAGAGGCTGGCTTCATCAATGGTTGAGACAGAAAATAGGCAATACTGATCAAGCTGCTGACTTAGTACAAGACACCTTTATCAAATTACTGCAAACACGCGATGAGCTGCTGGGCATTAAAGAACCTCGCGCTTATCTTACTTCAATAGCAAAAAACTTACTCATTGACCAAGTCCGTCGCAAACGCATTGAACAGGCTTATTTAGATGGCTTAAGCCAGATGGAATACATGCTGGATGCGGTTGCTTCGCCAGAAGATCAAATGCAGATTATTCAGGCACTCGACCAAATGTGTAAGGCATTGGAAGATGTCTCTGCAAAAGCACAGCAGGCTTTTATCTTGCATTATCTAGAAGGTTATACCCATAAAGAAACAGCAGAACAGTTGGGTGTTTCAACCAAAATGATTCAAAAATATTTAGCAAATTGTTTGATTCGTTGCTATCAGGCGCGTTTAGAAATGGATTTCAATACTTAAATGGCAATCAATAAACAAGATCATCATCAACTGGTTGAGGAGGCTGCATTATGGATTGTGCAGTTAAGTTCAGATGATGAGCCGACACGAAAAAATGCACAATTAAAGTTTAATCAATGGAAGCAACATAGCCAACAACATCAAAAAATTGCAGCTGACATCGAGCAGTGTATTCGTTCAATCCAAAAAGTATCTCAAACAGCGCAGCATAAAAAAGTGGTTCAATCAGCACTTAAAGCAGGTTTAGGGTCTGCAAAAGCGTATAAGCATGTTCGTGCGGGGAGCGCATTTGTCATTGTATTCTTTATCTTCAGTGGCAGTTTCCTTTATGTGTCTGATACCTCTATTGCCTATATCGGTGCTGATATTCAAAGCGATTCGGCGCAGTGGACAACACAAACCTTACAAGATGGTTCGCGCTTAATTCTACGGGGCAAGAGTGCAGTCAATATTGATTTCCAAGCAAAGCAAAGAGTGGTCGAATTGGTGCAAGGGCAGGTTTATGTTGATGTTGCCAAAGATCCAAATCGCCCATTTTTAGTCAAAACCAAACATGGGCAGATTCAAGCGCTTGGAACGGCATTTAGTGTGACTTTTAGGCCTTCGGCAACAGAGTTAAAAATGTTGCATTCGCGAGTTCGTGTACAAGCCGCAGCGAATGAATATGCCAACCAGCAAGTGATTGTAAGTGCGGGACAAGCCGTCAGTATGAATCAAAATGGCGTACAGTCACTGCCCGCACTGAATATTTATAATGAACAACAAAAATGGAATAAACATCAATTGATGGTAGAGGATTTACCGCTCGATCAGGTGTTAAAAGAATTAGATCAAAACTATAAAGGCAAAATCTTGTTTAATGCCGAAGCATTGCAAGATATCCAAGTAAATGCGGTGTTGCCATTAGACCAAACACAAGATGCACTTAAATTATTGGCAACAGTATTTCCCAACTTAAAGGTATATCAAATTACACCTTATCTCATTGTTATTTCATTAAAAAAATAGTTGGTATATTCATTGTCAAATGAACGTATTTTAAAAAGTTTTTATTTTTTTTAAATTTAGGTTCCACTTTTTTAAAAGCTGTTCGTCATAGTAAGTAGAAGCAATAAATTTGGGATCATTTTATCTTAATAGGTTTAATGATTCTTATTTACATTTACTGGGGTGGGCAAGAATGAAGAAAGTCGGAGATGGCCAAATGCGAAGTCGGAACTTATTTCGGTTCTCAACACTCGCATTTGCTGTACATACAGCGTGTATTGCGAGTTTAGCTTTACCGATGCAACATGCTTATGCAGAAACCGTTGCGGCAAAATCTTATAATATTCCTGCAGGAACTTTGGCCAATGTATTAAATCAGTTTGCTGAACAATCGGGGACTTCAATTGCCATTGATGCACAGCAATTAAAAGGGCAATACAGTTCAGGATTAAAAGGTAACTTTGCATTAGAGCAAGGTTTTCAGCATATTTTAGCATCTTCGGCATTCTATGCAGTCAAAGTCGGTCAAGGTTATACACTGGCAAAAAAGACAGCTAAAAATAGTAATGCACCTTCAAGTGCCCCAGTAACTGCGATGAATCATACATCTTCGACTCAAGCTCAAGATGACGAAATCTCTGTTCGTTTGACCCCACTTGTGGTCTATGGTCAAGAAGATCGTGATACTCAGGGCAGCAATCGAGTCTATGATGCCAATCGATCTTCTGTTTATGCAGGCAAAGACTATATTGAGCGTTTTAAAGGCACCAATCCTGCTGATGTTTTGCAAGGGATGGTTGGTGTTTATAGTGGTGATGCCCGTAATAGTGGTGCTTTAGATCCGAGTGTACGTGGTGTGCAAGGGGTAGGTCGAGTGCCATTAACCATTGACGGTACTGAGCAGTCGATTGCGGTGTGGCGTGGCTACAATGGAGTGAATAATCGGAATTATATCGACCCTAATCTGATTGCGGGCATTGAAGTCATTAAAGGCCCATCACTTGAACGGAATACCACAACTTCAGTCGGTGGTGGAGTTGTGGTCAAGACCTTAGAAGCGGATGATATTGTTCGTCCAGGTAAAACCTTTGGCGCAGAATTAAAAGTAGAAGGTTCTACCAACGCCATTGATCCTTCATTGCCCGACATGAGTAAAATCGGCAAAAACTATAATGATACGACGCCGTGGGAGGATATTAATGGTCAAAAATACGATCCAGATATTTATAAAAAGAACCGAACTCGCAATGATAATTCTAACTTCTCGGGAGATGATTTAGCGGGCCGACTCGCATTGGCAATGAAACAGGATAAATTTGATTTATTGGCTGTTTATGCTGTTCGTGAACGTGGCAACTATTTTTCAGGTACACATGGCGCTGGCTATTACAAACGGGCTGAGCCAAGTAATAGTCTTGATTTTATTCCTTATTTTGCACATTCCTATAAGCCTGGCAATGAAGTACCCAATACCTCAAGCCAGATGGAGTCTTGGCTATTTAAGGCAGGTTATCGACCAAGCGATGATCAAGCGCTGAAATTCACTTATCGAGATACCAAAAATAGATTTGGTGAGATCATGCCTTCACGAATTGAATGGGGGTTAACCCCTGAAATTGGTGTGCCGCAATGGCCACTTAGTAATATTCGTTCTAAGGCCTATAGCTTAGAATACAAATATAAACCTGAGAATAATCAGTGGATTGATTTTTATACCAATATTTGGCAAACCGACACTGAAAGTGAAACCTACACACGAGGCGGATGGCCAACGATTATTGATTTTAGAGATAATCGTCTGATCAATACGGCAATCAGTCATTCAGACAATCGACGCCAAGGCATTACTATCAGTAATAAAGCACAATTATCTGATCAGCTCGATTTAACTTTGGGGGGAAGCTTCTTAAAAGAAAAGCTTACTTCTGATGATATTTATGGTGAATACGGTCCAAGTTATTCCTTATATCAAGCTTTACCTCGTGCCGGACGTCGTGAAGAAAAGACCTTTGATTTTAATTTCAACTATCGACCAGCTTCTTGGCTAAGCTTTGATGCGGGTATGCGTTATCGCTCTTATTGGGCCTTTGATGACTTCTTAAATAAATCAATCAGAGATGGTATTGATCCCGCGTTAAATCCGTTATTTACCAAGAAAAGTAAAGTCAAAGAATACAACTTTGAATATCGAACCATGCCTGAGAGTTATGATGCTCAGCAACAACGTATGCTAAACCTTTTAACGCAACGTTATGCAGCCAACAATCCTGATTGGGATGGCCGTTTAGAAACGGTGCCTGCATCAGAAACGGCTTTGTACAGCCGGATTTGGTCTCAGAAAAATACACTCTCTTGGAAAGCTGATGAAAATGGTCATTTGGCTCTAGCCGATAATATATTAAACCAACTGAATGCCTTAGGGCAGAAGTATGTGGTGATCGGGAATGGTTTCCAGCCTGTTGTAATTGAGCAAACGCCGATTGAATCGGCTCAGAAAGTAAAAGACAGTGGTTGGGCACCTCAACTTGGCGCATCCATTCATTTGACTGAAAATAATCGGCTTTATGTACGCTATGCAGAGGAATATCGCTTACCAAGCTTATTTGAAAGTACGGTCGGCTTCTCGGCGATGATGCCATCTCAAGCAATTAAACCCGAACATGCGTTTAACTATGAAGTGGGTTATGTTTATGACATGCGTAACTGGCTCAGCTCAGCTCGCAATGCCGATATTAAGTTGGCTTATTACTACAACAAAACCAAAAACGTAATTGAGCGTAATCAAAATCTGATTTTTACCAATATGGATGAGCAAAAGCTTTCTGGTATTGAGTTGCAAAGCCGTTTTGATAATGGTGCTTTCTTCACTGATTTAAGCATGGCTTATAACCTCAAGAATGAAGTCTGTGACAGTAATAGTGCCATTAATAAAATGATTAATAGCGGCACAGTACAAACAGATCAAGGTATTCAATTCCGCGATGCTTATCAACGTTGCGTCGATGATGGTTTTCCAAACGGTTATTTGGTGACGATGTCGACACCTGAGCTTAGCGCACATGCTTTATTGGGCGCGCGTTTTCTAGATGAAAGATTGGAGCTTGGTGCGCGAGCAACTTTCTACAAAGGCTATGAAAGCCCATTACGTAAAAATAATGATGCTGGTATCAATAAAGGCTATTACCTCAATGTGCCTCTCGCTTGGGACGATACGTGGATTTTTGATGCCTATGCACGCTATCAAGTTGATACCTATAACACAGTTGAATTTGTAGGTAACAACCTTTCAAACCAATTTTATATCGATCCACTCACTCGGAGTGCAATGGCTGCACCAGGTCGTACTTTGAAAGTCAGCTGGACCACCAAGTTTTAACACAGAATTTAATTCCAACCTTCACATTAGTCGGAATTAGATAAACGTAAATAATGATATTGAATGATTATTATTTACAAAACCAAGGAGCAGTTATAGATCTTACTGTTCCTATAACTAAACAGATAACGATACCGTTATCTTTATTGAAACAATAACTTAGCTTTAGAAAAATGGAGTAACAATAAATGAAAATCTCTCAACTGTTCATCGGTCTTGTTGCATGTTCTGCTGTGTTTGCACATGCAGGTATTGATGGTGCTTCAAGTAATGAAAACAATATCATTATTGGTGCTGCTGCAAATGCAAGCCATCCAGGTGGTGCAGCAGCCGTTTCTGTACAAGCTGCTGGTTCACCATATAATGCATTTACAGGTTTTAGCTCGCTAAAAGGTTTGGCACAAGCGTTTTCTGCACGCGGTACAAGCAATACCGATGTTACTGTCGGTAGCAAAACTTTTAATATCTCGCATATTCCTGTTTCGGCAATGCCGCCTTCACACAGTGCCTTAGGTAATTTCAATTTTGGTCAGGTGGGCACACAGGAAGTCTATTTTGGTGAATGGTGGAAAGCAGGCGATACAGCTGCGAGCGCAAGTCATACTGTTTATTACGCAGGTGACAATACCAATACGACAGTACCAACTTCTGGTACGGCGACCTACACCGTTGCAGGGATTAATGGTTCAGCAACCAATCTGTTAAGCGGTAATTTGACTGCTAACTTTGGTGCAGGCACTTTACAAGGGTCATTAACTGGAACAGGGACTGCTGTTTCAAGCTTAAGTTTGAACGGTGTGACATTTAGTCCAGGTACTGCTGAATTCAGTGGCGCGGCAAGTGCAAATGGTACAGCTGGGGTAAATAATTCAGGTATCGTTCAAGGACACTTCTTTGGTGCAAATGCTGCAGCTTTAGCGGGTATTGCCGAGTTTAATAATGTTTCATATAACACTGCATTTGGTGGTGCGAAGAACTAACTATGGCGAAAGGAATCTACAGCAGTAGATTCCTTTTTCTTGTTTATGACTTGATGATTTTTACTTTTGTTTTGCGGTTTTTTATGAAAAGAACATTGCTGTGCTGTTTGATTTTATTGGCGAGTTCATCACTTTATGCAGATGATGAGACACAACTTCGCCTGAATCAAAACTTGGATCAGAATTTATTACAACAACAGCATCAATTACAGCAACAAGGGGCAATTCGGAGCACGGATGAACTACCCAATATTGTGATTAATGGACAAGTATTTGAAGTTGAAAAGAACCAAGATGATCTGGCAAAAGCTTTATATTTGGCGGTTATGCAAAAGCAATGGGGCAATGCGGCAGTCTATCTAAAGCATTATCAACAATATGATGGCTATGACCAAGCTTTAACAGACTTTGCCGAGGGTGCATTGGCTCGCGCTCAAGGCCAGCTCAAGATAGCAGAGCAAAAATTCCAAAGTAGTTTAAATAAACAACCCAATAATCTGATTTGCGAACTCGAGTTAGCGCGCGTGCTGTTTGAACAGCAGAAGAACAAACAAGCAGCACGCCTTTTTACATCCATTCAAAGCAAATTGGGGCAGAGTGATCGTGGTGTGATTCCACCTGAGGTCGAGCAAACAGTTAATCTGTTTGTTAAGGCCCTTGATCAACGTGACGCATGGCAAGGCAGTGTCGCGATAGGTCCATCCTATGCCACGAATCTAAATAGTTCTTCTGAACAAAGTAAAACTTGGATGTTGTATGGCCTTGACCAAAAAGGCAATGTGATCCCCATTCAGGAAATTACCCGTGGAAGTCCTAAAGCTGAGTCGGCAACGGGTATGGACTATGAAGCCAGTTTAATGAAACGCTTTTCGTTCTATGGCAATCATGGGGTTTCCTTACGTGGTTTAGCGTATGGACAGTCTTATGATGATCATGCTGACTTTAATGAATCCACACTGAATATCAATGCAGGCTATAGTTTTTTTGATTTAAAAAATCAAATCACAATTGCACCGCTATTTGAGCATAAACGTTATGCCAATGATGGTTTGTACAATGCTTGGGGGGCACGTGCGGAATGGATGCGATTTATCTCCACCGATAAAGCACTCAAGCTTGAAGCTGAAATCAAAGATTTAAATTATCAAACATATAAAACTTTAGATGGTAAAGAAAGTTCAGCCATGCTGACCTTTTGGAAAATTCTACCTGAACAATGGACATTGTTTGGGGGCGTGGATGTCTTAGATCATGATACTCAAGAAAAATACATGGCAGCCTATCAGCAACAAGGTGTTCGTTTAGGTCTGAGTAAACCGTGGAGTGTTGGCTTTAATACCACCTTGTTCAGTTCCTATCGTTGGCGTCAGTTTGATCGTTACGTGGCAGCATTTGAGACACGTCGTCAAGATTTTGAGCAAAACTACACCTTTGTGTTGCAAATGCCTCTTTTCAAGTTCTATGGCATGACGCCGAATCTGACTTATCGCTATAACCGTAATAACAGTAATGTGGATTGGTTATATTCCTATGACAAACACAATGTCAGCCTAAAACTTGAGCACCGTTTTTAGGGGAATGGCGATGAAATCAAAATTCTTCGATCAGCACGATGTTCTTGCTAACACAGCACCAATGGTTTGGTTTTTCACGCGCGCTCACCAAAAGTGGATCACAGTCATTCTGGTTTTGGTTTTGCATCTATTCGGACTGTGGTCATTGAGTCGTCTTATTGAGCCTTATACTTTGGCAGCTTCACCCCAAGTGAATGCGTTGAAAATTCATTTTATCTCTTTATCAGCGTCAGAGAATGCATCTCCTCAAGCAACAGCAAAAGTTGAAGTGGCCCAAACATCAACAATCCCCGCACTAGAAAAACAAACAAGCACTCGCGCTGTTCCGACCAATACTGAAAACACAGAACAAAAAGTGATAACCAGTCAGAGTGCTATGCATGAAGTGTCCAAGCAAAAGACTAGTCACAAAGTTGAAACTTTAGCAGTGAAGTCCACAGCAGAAATAGCAGCTCAACCTTCAAAAAGCAAAGCGACACAGGATACCCCATCGGATCAATTATCGCAGATATTGACAGACAATCCACTAAATTCGAAACAACAAATTGGACAGACTCAATCCCAGTCGGGTGGTGTAAATACAGCAGCCACGCAACAGGAATTGGCTCGTGCACCTGAAAGCCAAGTTGATCGAGATGAACCTGTTCAAGTCAGCAGTGTTGATGTATTGAGTTTTGGTCAGCTTGCTTATGATGATCGGGAACTTAAACAACAAAACCGTGTGGTGGAATTGCGGCTACGTATCAATGAAAACGGTCATCCCATCGAGATTCAATTAAAACAAAGTTCAGGGATTAGCAGTCTAGATCAGCGTGTTCTACAGGCTGCTCGTCAGTCCAAATTCAAACCTTACAAAATCAATGGTCGTGCAGTGACCGTTGTGGTGGATTTCCCAGTGCAACTCAAACTCAGTCGGAGTCGTTAACCGATGAGTCCTATTCTTTTTCTAGGAGAATAATCATGAACGCAGCAACAGAGCAAATGATTGCCAATCGCCTTTCTCAGCGTCTAAAGCAAGAAACAGCGGCAGAACATGAACGCATGCACCAGCTAATGGCGCAAGCAGATGTATTTTCAAGCAAGGAGAAATACGCCCAATTTACCTTGTCGCAATATTATTTCCAGCAGGAAATTGAGCATCTTTTTGAACAGGAGGGGGTTGCTGGACTGATTCCTGATTTAGGCATCCGTGGCCGCTCACAACAAGCCTTTGATGATTTGCAAGATTTGGGTATTCAGCCCGCAGGTCAGACATTACAAAGTGCTGAAGTCAAATTGCCTGAAGCACTAGGTTGGATCTATGTGTCAGAAGGCTCAACTTTAGGTGCCGCATTTCTGTTTAAACAAGCGCAGAAGCAGTTAGGTTTCTCTGAAACATTTGCAGCGCGCAATTTGGCGGCTTATCCAGAAGGTCGAGCAAAAGTGTGGAAACGTTTTGTTGAGGCACTTGATGAGGCTGATTTTGACCAAGTGTTACAAGATCGTGTGGTGCAAGGCGCTTTAGATGCATTTGGCTATTTTGGAAAGGCATTAATCCAGCTCGATGAGTTGAAATAAGCGATCAGGCAGTAACAGCTTATTCGGTATGGAGAACATTAATCGCATGGATAATCAAATGAAAACAGAGACCTTATCACCAACACCACAGCCAGCAAGCAAGTTAGCGCGTTCAGTGTGGTGGCGATTATTGTTTATCTGTTTGGCTTGGCTATGTATCGGTTTAGGGATTCTTGGCATTTTTATTCCAGGGCTACCAACGGTTGATTTTATCCTGTTAGCAGTGTTCTTTGCAGCCAGAGGCTCTGAAAAGCTCCATCAATGGTTTCTCAACCATCGTTTTATCGGACCGATTATTCAAGAGTGGCAAGAAAACCGACGTATTCCCAAGAAAGCAAAATATATCTCTACCGTGAGTATGAGTATTGCTGCGGGTATTATGATATGGACCATTCCACATCCGTGGGTGGTCTATCCACTGATTGCCTGTATGGCAGCAGTATTGGTCTGGATGTGGATGCGAGATAAAGACTGAGAGCATAGTCAGACGAGAATATCGACCATTGAGCAGGCCACATCGGCTTGCTCTTTTATCACTCGGTATAATAAAATTATCTCAATATTTGCTTCGGTTGTAAGATTGCTCTGATGTACAAGGCTATATTCTTTGATATTGATGATACTTTGTTGAATTTTAGCGTTGCTAACCGCGCTGCATTTATTCAATCTTTTGCTGAATTTAATTTAGATCATGATGATGCTACTTATTCAACCTATAAAACCATTAATCATCATTTATGGGAAAAGCAGAAGTTAGGTCAAATTACGGTACAAGATGTCATTAATAATCGATTTAAACAATTATTTCGGGCATTAAACCTTGAACTTAACCATGACCATTTCCGTGATACCTTTCAAGGCAATTTAGCCAAACAGCATACGCTTGAGGCTGGTGCAGTTGAAGCCATTGGTTATTTAAGTCAAAAATATAAGCTATTCGCTGCATCCAATAGCATTCTTATTCAACAAAAAGCTCGTTTAGACTTGGCTGGCTTATTGCCACATTTCTCTGATTTATATATTTCAGATGACATTGGCTATGAAAAACCAGATCAGCGTTTTTTTGAAACCTGTTTGCATAGAAGCCAGATTGCAAAAGAAGACGTGCTGTTCATTGGGGATAGCCTTGAAGCGGATATGAAAGGTGCTGCTTCTTGTCAGATCTCGACCTGTTGGTATAACCCAAACAATTTACCCAATCAGTTGCAATTAAATATCACACATACCATTCAGCATTTATCTGATTTAGTAAAGATTCTATAAATCGATGCGATCTGGCTGGTGGGATTTAAGATGAATCAAAATCAGCCAGTAACAGACCGCTGGAATGAGGGCGATAAGCAAGGAAAAAATATCCGCATAGACCAGCCACCATTGCTTTGGGAGTTGGCCTGTATGAGCCCACGCTAAAAGAGTAAAAAAAGGTGCCGCAACGACGAATGAGCTTAAGCAGATTGTCAGAAAATTCAGATACTGATAGCGGTTTAAGACAAGCGAGAACAAGAATGAAAATGGAACGGTCAAAAGGCAATAAGCCAAATAAACCAGAAGATGCCCGACAATAACTGCAAATATTGAACTGAATTTAAACGCATTGTTCATGAGAATAAATAGCATAGCCATCAAGCAGAGTAAGGGAACTGGAGCTAATAATAGCGATTTAAAAATGATCTTTTTCTGATATTTCAAATCAAATCCCTCAAACCACGAAATTATGAATTGCATAATTTTAATACATATTGCGTAACTATATTCGCTCTGCTAGTCTTTTTAGCGACTTAAAGGATATTTAAATCGATATTTGGAATTTTAGATCGATAAACTGGAAGAATCAAAAAGGGAAGATAACAATGTTAAAAGAGACCAATAGAGAGGCAGGCGCTTCAAAACAAGCAATCGTGATTACACTCATCCTCTGTTTCATTTTTGCCATTATTGAAGGATTTGATCTGCAATCTATGGGGGTTGCTGCACCACGGATGAAAGCAGAAATGCTGTTAAACAGTACCGAGATGGGCTGGGTGTTTAGTGCCGCCGTTTTAGGCACATTACCTGGCGCACTGATTGCAGGTCGAATTGCTGACTCGATTGGCCGCAAAAAAGTATTTATCACTTCGATTGCAATTTTTGGCTTGATGTCTTTAATGACGCCCTTTACCAAAGATTTGAATTCCTTACTTTTAGTTCGATTTCTGACTGGACTCGGCATGGGTGGGGCTTTGCCCATCGTGATTACCATGGTTTCAGAAGCGGTACCTGAAAAGTATAAAGCGACGGCTGTTAGTGCGATGTATTGTGGTATGCCGATAGGCGGTGTTTTGACTTCCGTGGTTGCCTTGTCTTTGACAGCAGATCATGAATGGCGACATATCTTTTATATAGGCGGGATTGCACCTTTAATTTTAGTTCCTATTCTTATTTTCTTTTTACCTGAATCAAAAGCATATCTGAACAAAATCCCTCAGGTCACTACACAAAAACCAAGTGTGTTAAACGTCCTTTTTGCCAAACCACGTGTCGTGGTGACGTCTAGTCTATGGCTCAGCTTTTTTGGTACCTTGTTGGTTTTAGCATTGTTCCAAAACTGGTTACCGACGTTAATTTCAGGACTGGGACTCGATAAGCAACAAGCCAGTTATATTCAGATTGGTTTTAATTTAGGTGGTTCTATTGGAGTATTGATTTTAGGTTTGATGCTGGATCGACTGAATAAATTCTTAATTGTTGCCAGTGTGTATGCAGGTATTCTGGTTTCATTGATTGGTTTGGCCTATTCCAATAGCGCATCGAGTTTTATCTTGTTTGCTACAAGCTGCGGGATGTTCGTGATTGGCTGTCAGTCAATTTTATACACCTTGGCTGCCATGTATTATCCAACTGAAATGCGAGGCACAGGAGTGGGGGCTGCGGTTGCTGTAGGACGCTTAGGTGCTTTTGCAGGGCCTTTAGTTGCAGGTTATCTACTCGGAACAGGCCAAAGTGAGATTGTGGTGATTGCTTCTAGTATTCCTATGATCTTATTGGCTGCAATCTCTGCATTAATTTTACTGCGTAAGCCAGAACATTCAGTTACTCGGAAAGAACCTCTAGGCACAGTGACATCTTCACTTTAAACATAGCATAAACCTTGACGGTAAGAACTAGAACTAAACCGTCAAGGAGCAGTGCCTAAACAACTTTAAAATTTTAGTTTTTTTAGACCACGGTTAATACCGTTTTGTAATGCAGCCTTAATAATTGGGCCAATCAACGGAATACGGCCTTTAAAGCTAATGGTGTAATCCAAGCGAGTGCGATCACCGCCTAAATCGGTAAACTTCATAACGCCACGATGTGCTTTAATTGGACTAATACCACTGGTGATTGCATATTCGATCAATTCATTTTCTTGGTAAACCAAGTTAGTTTCAACAAATGAAGGCGCTAAAGGAATCGAAAGTTTACGTGCAGAACCCACGCCATTTCGCGCTTCTTTACCATTACTGATACGCGTGATTTTTGCGGGTGCAAAAATCTTGTTGAGATTTTCATGTTCACTGAGAACTGCAAACACCTTGTCTATGGGCGCATTGAATTCTTGTATTATTTTGACCTGTTGTGTTTTTAACATATTGGAACCTTTTCAAATAATTTGACATGATGGATTGTCAGTATGTTGATGTTAGCATGCTTTATATACATCCTGAATTTACCTTTATCGGAAATTCACATGCTTTTTTATACAGCTCAGTCATGTCGATTTTCAGATTGAGCATAGTCGTAAGATTTTATTGGAATCGACTTGGCACGATAGTTGCCCAACATTTATAGCTCTATGAAAAAGTAGATAAATCAGTAAAACCAAGTTGTTCTGCGACCTGCGTGAGGCTTAAATTCCCTTATACCAATAAAAAAGACTATATCGAGATATAGTCTTTTTTATTGGAAGGAAAAATGTCAGCTTAATAAGCGAGTTTTAACAATACTCTAAAGAACATAGCAATCGCCAATAAACCTAAAAACCCAGCGAGCCAAAGTACGATAAACCATTGTGTTTTAGATAGTTTCATTACGCTGCCTCCTAGTGATAACCTGTATCTCCAACCCGTACTTTATCTCTAAACACCCAGTACGACAGGATGGTATAGCCAATAATGATCGGAATCAGAATTACGGCACCAACTAAAGCAAACTTCTGGCTGGAATATGGTGCAGCAGCTTGCCAAATGGTGACCGAAGGCGGAATAATATTCGGCCAGAGACTGATTACAAAACCCGTAAAGGCCAAGAACACTAAGGCCAAGGTGAAGATAAACGGTTTTAACTCTTGGCGTTGTTTACAGGCCTTTAAAATCAGGAATGTAAACAGCAAGACCAAGATGGGTACTGGGCTAAAATACAGTAGATTTGGTAGGGCAAACCAACGTGCTGCAATTTCCGGATGAGTCAGTGGGGTATATAAACTGACCCCAGCAAAGACCACAAATAGCAAGATGATGAGTTTAGGCATCAACGCATACATCTGGTCTTGTAATTCATGATCAGTTTTCATAATCAGCCAACCACAGCCCAAAGCGGCATACATGGCAACCACACCCAGCCCCGTAAATAAGGCGAAAGGCGTCAGCCAATCCAAGCCTGAACCTGAGAAAATACCATTGGTCGTTTGGATGCCTTGAATATAAGCACCTAAAATCACACCTTGCAGGAAGCTGGATAGAATCGAACCCCAGATAAAGGCTTGATCCCATAAGTATTTGGTGCGATTGGCTTTAAAACGAAACTCAAAGGCAACGCCACGAAAAATCAGGGCAATTACCATCAGCGTAATCGGCATATATAAAGCCGATAACACTGTTGAATAGACCAATGGAAAGGCAGCAAATAAGCCTGCACCCCCGAGTACCATCCAAGTTTCATTGCCATCCCAGACTGGTGCGACGGTGTTCATCATCACATCACGTTCTTCGCTATTTTTGATAAAGGGGAACAGAATTCCGATTCCGAGGTCGAAGCCATCCAGAATGACGTAGATCAGGACACCGAGACCGATAATGCCGACCCAAATCAGAGATAAATCAATCATGGTGCTTCTCCTTATTTGGGTCTTGCTGATCAATGCTTTCATCAACGGCACTTAAAGGACGCATTGGGGTTTTGAAATGCCCATGGCCTGCTGGTTCAAGATCCACAGCTTCAACAAATTGCGGGCCTTTATGCATCAGTTTCAGCATGTAATAGATCCCGATTCCAAACACAACACAGTACACCACCACAAAAATAATCAGGGTCAGACCCACTTGTTCGGCGGAAACAGGTGAAAGTGCATCTTTGGTACGCATTACCCCATAAACCACCCAAGGCTGGCGGCCAACTTCGGTGGTAAACCAACCTGCCAGTACCGCGATAAATCCTGATGGCCCCATGACTAAAGCAAAGCGGTGAAACCATTTACTATCAAACAACTTTCCAGTTTTTCTGAGCCAAGCACCAGTGACGGCAAGCAAAAGCATGAGCATACCTAAGCCAACCATGACACGGAAACTCCAGAATACAATGGTTGAGTTTGGTCGATCTTCTGGGGCAAAGTCTTTTAAACCTTTGACCGTGCCATCTATAGAGTGAGTTAAGATCAGGCTGCCTAGATTTGGAATTGCAATGGCATATTTGGTGCGTTCTTCTTGCATATCAGGAACACCAAATAGGTAGAGTGGCATGCCCTCATCATAATTGGTTTCCCAATGGCCCTCCATCGCTGCAAGTTTGGCAGGTTGATGTTCTAAAGTATTCAAACCATGTGCATCCCCAACAAAAACTTGCAAGGGTGCTAAGACCAGAATGAGCCACATTGCCATCGAAAACGAGGTTTTGACCAAGGCATCACGGCGACCTTTGAGCAAATGCCAAGCCGCTGTTGCCGCAACGAGTAGCGCTGCAACCATGAAGGCCGCAATTGCCATATGCACCAGTCGATAAGGGAAAGAGGGATTGAAGACGATTGCCCACCAATCGGTTGGCACAATAATGCCATTCTCGATCGCAAAACCTTGAGGCGTTTGCATCCAACTGTTGGAGGACAGAATCCAGAACATGGAGATACAGGTACCTATCGCGACCATTAAGGTGGCAAAGAAATGGGCCTTGGGACTGACACGCCCCCAACCGAACAGCATGATACCCAAGAAGCCCGCTTCCAAGAAGAAAGCACTCAGGACTTCATAAGTCAGTAAAGGGCCCGTCACACTTCCTGCAATACGGGAAAACTCACTCCAGTTTGTGCCGAACTGGTAGCTCATCACCACACCAGAAACAACCCCCATACCAAAAGCAACCGCAAAGATTTTGACCCAATACTTAAACAGGTCTTTATAAATTGGATCTTTAGTCCGTAACCAACGCCACTCTAAAACAGCCAAGAAGCTGGCCAAACCGATAGAAATCGCAGGGAAAATAATATGGAAGGAGACGGTAAAAGCGAATTGTATTCTTGCCAATTCGAGTGCAGTAAAACCTAAAGTCATGACAGCACCTCATCTTGTTGCTGATGAGATAAACTTGAGGTTGAATAAAGCTCTACCCAATTAAGCGTATGATTAGAAAAAGAAAACATGACGATAATCTCTTGAATAAAAGTTTTTCAAAACTAAAAAGTTTTGAGCTTCAAGTCAGAATGAGATTAAGAGAGGAGGTGCTCGACCTTGAGGAGTGAGAAAGAGTTGTTGAAGCTGAAAGAAAACATGGAAATAGTTTTCAATAAAAGCCAGAAATCGAACCTGAATTCGGACTAGAATTTGCTTTAGATCGACATCTGGTAAAGGCAATACATGGCTATACACCACACAGTATTGACACTGATGGTTTGCATCATGGTGGTGATGGTGACTTGCCGACGTTTTAACTTCAGCTGAAAAAGCTTGATGCTCATGTACAGTATCATGTTGAGCAGCAATATGATGATGGCTATGGAGCGGAGAGGCAGAATGATGGTCTTGTAATAAAATTTGGGTAATAGTCTCACATACTGGAGAAACTTGATATTTCTCTGGCAGCAATGGCTGTAAGAACACAGCGATTTGTAAAAAGATTGCATAGAACCCAAGCAATCTTCCAAGCATCAACACCCGATTGATCTCTTTATGGAAACCATTGGAGAAATACTATAACAAAGAAATCTTTTTTTTAAAGAGGATACTTAATTATTTTTAATGAATAATGATAAGTTTTTTACATGAATAAATATTAAATTTCATCACTATAGCCGTATTTTTGTGCATTTTACCGTTAAATTTTGCTTAATAATTTTAAGGATTTTTTTATTTTTAGGCCTCAAATGTTTAGTTTTAGCGTTTATTTATTAGCAAAGCAAAAATAGCTAACATGTTATCAATTTAAAAATATAGATGATGAGAATGAAAAAAGGCTTAAAGCTAGATCATGATACGCTTTTTATGCGGTTATTCTTCAAATCTTCGCCTGAAGTTACGGATGAAGAAGTGGAATATTACCGTGAATATCCTGATCAAATTGATGAAATAACAGCTCCAATCAATATCCATAAATTTTTTCTCTGGGCTGGTGCATTTTTAGGCATTGTGATTGTTGCGATTGCAAAATTTCTTAAATATTCAGGTGCATTGAGCTTTTTATCAGAGGGCATCTTTGAATTTGTCATTGATATCATTTATGAAAGTGGGATCGCACTCATTGGTGCTGCGGTAACCGCTTATATGCTTGGTGTCGTGTTGAATAAGCAACAAGATAATGCTGCAAAGTGGCGTGAAGAAATTCGTCGAAGAATAAAAGGAGATCAGACTCAGCCCTAAGCATCTAAGAGTTATTTGTTTAATGTTTGAGCTTGCACCATTAATTGTTATGTTATAACATAACAATTAATGGTAATAAAATTGCCATCTGTACTTTGATGACTGGGTGGTGGTGTATCGACATGAGGAATATTTATCTTTTAGGTTTTATTTTTTGTGTTTCAGCATGTCAATACAATACCCAAAACCCTAAACAAACGGTTCATCCTATTATTAAAAGTTCATCTTTTACGAATAAGATCAATAGTATTTCCAATTTTTCACAACAAAATACGGCTCCATCTTCATATTTAAAATGGTCAGGCCAAATTGAACATCAGCTACAGATAAAGGCCTATAAAACTTTTTTAAAAAATAAGGGGCTGGTTTTTTATATTCCTGACTATGAATTTCTACAGACTGCTAAGGATTGGCAAAAGTGCCATGCCAATGAATATGAAGTTCCTCATCAAGAACTTTGGAACAACATTATTCCAACATTGAATATTTTGAATCAGTTGGTTGAGCAGCAAGTGATTCAAAATTTCACAGTGACCTCCGTTTATCGAAATAATTTATTAAATCAGTGTGCTGGTGGAGCTGGAAGTTCAAGACATGTTTTTAATGCTGCTTTAGATTTCCGCATTGGCAATCAAAACCCAGATGCTAAACAGCAAATATTCATCCAAGAAACGAAACTGAAACTTTGCCAATTTTGGTTAGATCACGGTGAAGCGCTGAATATGGGATTGGGTGTCTATGAATCAGGCCAAATTCATATTGATGCTGCTGGTTATCGTACATGGGGGGTGGATCATCGTTATACATCATCACCGTGTATGAAAGATTTTTCTAATTCTGTTCTCTCACATCTCAACACGATGGGTAAAACCGAATGAAAGCAAAACATGCCAATTCTCAATCCTAATCATTAAAGAATATTAGGTCTAAATCTTCCATGCTTTTAAGTATGGATTCTAAAAAACTTAAACAGTGAGAACGCCAATGAATCATTCTTTAGCCACTCCATCAAAACTTCCTGTAACGGTATTATCAGGTTTTTTGGGTGCAGGAAAAACGACGCTACTGAATCATATTTTAAACAATCGAGAAGGCAGGAAAGTTGCTGTAATTGTTAATGATATGTCTGAAATTAATATTGATGCTGCTTTAGTTCGAGAAGGTGGAGCAGAGCTATCACGAACAGATGAGAAATTGGTTGAGATGAGTAATGGCTGTATTTGCTGTACTTTGAGAGAAGATCTATTACTTGAGGTACGCCGTTTAGCCGAGGATCAACGTTTTGACCAATTGGTGATCGAGTCAACAGGTATTTCTGAGCCTTTACCTGTTGCTGAAACTTTTACTTTTGAAGATGAAAATGGTATCTCATTAAATGAATTTGCCCGACTAGATACAATGGTGACCGTGGTTGATGCTTATAATTTTCTAAAAGACTATAGTTCGCTAGACAGTTTACAATCTCGAGGAGAATCATTAGGGGAAGAAGATCAACGGAATGTCGTCGATCTCTTAATTGATCAAATTGAATTTTGTGATGTAATCGTATTGAATAAAGTCGATTTAGTCGACAAACAAGAAAAAGCCAGACTATTTGGAATTCTCCATTCACTTAACCCAAGAGCAAAAATCGAAACATCAGAATTCGGACAGGTTGATCTTAAGTCTGTATTGAATACGCATTTATTTGATTTTCACCAAGCAGCTCAAGCACCAGGATGGCTAAAAGAGCTTAGAGGGGAACATCAACCAGAAACCGAAGAGTATGGTATAAGCAGCTTTGTCTATAGTGCTCGACGACCATTTCATCCGCAACGCTTCTTTGATTTTGTCCAATCTGAATGGCCAGGGGTGATTCGTTCAAAGGGCTTTTTTTGGCTAGCGTCTCACCCAGAGTTTGCAGGCTCTTGGTCTCAAGCCGGTGCTATGGCGAGACACGGGGTTGCAGGTTATTGGTGGGCAGCTGTACCAGATGAACATTGGCCAGAAGATCAACACAGTCGCGAAGCTATAGAAAAGAAATGGGACGATCTAACAGGAGATGCCAGACAAGAAATTGTTTTGATTGGAATGGAAATGAATCAGTCTGAACTGATTCAAAGTTTCAATGCTTGCTTATTAAATGATGAAGAAATGGCACTAGGGGCAAATGCGTGGAAAAGCTTTGACAATCCATTTCTAGAATGGGATGAAATGACTCAAAACAACTAAATTTAGTACTGATAAGTATCGATAAAAAACAAGAGAGTTTTAAAACTCTCTTGTTAAATCTCTAACGTTTTTATACAGGCATATCTAAATCATCAAATGTTTCTAGTGTTTTTCCTGCTTCCAAATGCTTTTGATAATATTCCAACCGAACTTCATCTAAAATCGTACTTGAAAGACCAACATTCCAATAACCTGTCACTTGTACATCTTTTTTAGGTAGTGACTTTTCCTCTAAAAAGAATTTGCGAATTGCTCTGGCTTCATTCCGTTCGCATGCAGCCCAAACAACTAGGTCATTTGTTTCTTTAAATTGGTAAGCAGCTTTTAGCAACAGCCCCATTTTTCCTGCTTGATCTTGGCGTTCTCTTTGCAGTAAATGTATTTGAACATTTTCTTGATTTGGGAGGTATTCGCAAATATTGGCATCATGACTTTCAACAAAAATATCTGCAGTTATATTGTTTTGCCAATGTTGCAAGATTGAATAAAGCGCAGGGAGAGCGGTTTCATCGGCAAACATCACGATATGCTTTTCTGCCTCAAAATCTGGAACAAAATGTGGTCTTGGTCCAATCAGCTGCGTTTTTGTTCCTACCTTGGCTTGATGTATCCATTGCATTGCAGGACTCTCATCTTCATGTTCAATCAGATCAATTTCTACTTCGTGGTGATCACGATTAAATGAGCGAATAGTATAAACACGGGTTAAATTTTCAGAAACTTCGATACGGACAGCTAAATTTGGCTTATCCCACATATCTGGTTGATTTGTATTAATTTTAGCATGAACTCTTAAAATGCTTGGGAATGGCCTTGAAATTGCAGTAATTGTCATCTCGGTCTGTTCGAGATTTCTCATATGATCGTTTTGTTTGAGTATATTGTTATCGTTTGAAACCACTTTTTGCTTAGTCATTGTCAATTTACCAATCATAATTAAGTGAAATTTCATTAATTATGCATGGTAATGATAATTATTTGCAATAAATTTAGCATAAAATAAGAGCGAGAGAATGCATTCGACATTTTCTCGCTCAGCTTAAAATAACTTTTTTGTTAGAACTTTCCTCTTATCCAACCATATGCAGCTGCAAAGGGTAAAGCCGTTCGCGCCAAGTAAGGTACATGCCACAAGCCACCATGATTGGCATTTTCCATAATCAAATCTAAAGGATGATTTAACTGTTTGGTTGGATTGGTCGCACTTTCTGGATTATTTAAATCATGTACCCAAAGCGCTGCCATGATGGCATTGGTCGTCTCTGGACTGAATGTTTCTACTTTAAATAAATCTGCACCAGCAAAGGCAGCTTTGAGAATTGGATTTTTAACCACGGAGTGTGTT
Source organism: Acinetobacter higginsii (assembly GCF_000369525.1). GTDB lineage: Bacteria > Pseudomonadota > Gammaproteobacteria > Pseudomonadales > Moraxellaceae > Acinetobacter > Acinetobacter higginsii. Next base: position 1,232,467 of record NZ_KB850072.1, on the reverse strand, counting down.
GTCGTAGAGGGTGCAATATTGATGACCGTTTTTTGGCCACGTGCACGGCTGCGTATTGCAAACCATTGTTGTAGGCGTTTAGCAAGGGCGTAGTTCGGCCCTTGTTCAATGACCATACAATCGGAGATACCGTACTGTTGACCATTATCAGATTGGATTAACTGCTTTGCATTTGGTTTAAAGAAGTTAGTCAAGGAAATATTGTGAATAGATCGAGTGAGTAACTTTTCTATCATTGGACGCTGTTGAGTTTTTTCTTGTATGGAGTTCACTACAGCTTTTGGAATCGCATAAATATCAGTTGGCGTCAGCATAAACATGATACTGCTGTCCGCTTTTTGTTTGCTCACTTGCTCCATAATGCTAATCATAGCGATTGAAACACGGACATGTTTTTCACCATCTAAATATGCAATACCTGCAAGGTCTAAGGTTTCTGCAAAGGTATTCAGCCAATTCGCAATTTCTGGAGTTTGGGTTAATAGGTTGGCACCGAGCTGTTTCTCTTTATTGGCTAAGCTGATCTGTGGAGCGATCAATGTCGCGTTACCTTGCTCAACTGTTTGAGTAATTTTTTCCCATATTTGAGGATTTGGTAAATCAATCGCAATAATATTGGCACGCCATTTTGCCAACCAACTGAGAGGACCCGCTTCAGAAGCTGCACCGAACAACACCATCGTCCGTGACGATAGATCAAACCATTCAGGGTGAGCTTGGAGTAGGCGTAGTGCTTTTGCATGGCTAGGTTCGATAACTTTTTGATTTTCCCAGCGATCTATTTGTTCGAGTAATGCTTGTCCCTGTAATTTTTCTCCATTGAAAGGAATATACCAAGGTTCAATCGCAGAATTACCTACACCTTTTAAAACATAGTTATCAAAAGGTTGGTCTTTAATATCAGACATTGCTTGTTCTAACGTCGATTGTTGACCAGCTCGGTTAAATGTAAAGAGATTTTTAGCTGCATCTAGACCATTTTGGGCAATAAGTAATGGATAATGTACTGAGCTAATTCCTGTTTTTACAAGTTCTTGAAAGTAAGTTGGATATTTTTTTCTCCAATTTTTTTCTGCTTTAAGTTGTGATGCAAGTGGAGAATCAACGCTACTCAATGCGGCATATAGAATTTTCTTTGCTGTATTTGTCGTACTGGGAGCCTGTTTGCCGGATTGAATTGGAAATTGTATCCCATCATTTTTAGACTGTAATATATTACTCAACTCACTGCTCCCATCTATTGAATCCAGAAATCCTAGGTCAGGATGTCTCTATGCTTTTTCCATTCTATCTTTCAGAATAAAGCCAAATCCTGAAATACAAAATAGCGAAAATAGCGCAATTGATTGACTTTTTTGAATAGAGAAAATGTCGCAATAAATTTGTTGATTGGTTGAAAAATCTTTTTTATACAATTTGTTATGATGAAATATGTGCTTTTATATTGATTACATTGATAGGTAAAATATTACTTTATACATACTTAAGTTGCTTTAATGAATAAGCTATTGCAGTCAGATGAGCATTTTAAATCAAGGGCTAATAGTCACCCTATGCAGAATAATCGGCGCTCATTTCAAAGAGGATGAGGCTGATATAGCCATTGTATTGGCACAATTATTTTTCGCATACTCAACAAATTCCTCTAATCTCATTGTCTCAGCTTTCACTTTACAGCGATATATTACCCCATACATTGGATGTTTTTGCTCATTGGTCATATAGTAATTTTTAACATGAACAAAAGAATAATAATGGAACAGGGTAGAGTTTTCATCGCCGTCATAGACATATTGCGTACCTGTAAAATGGATCTGTAAGGCTTTGGTTTGGTTCATTAATTCATCTAAATTATCCATAACTTCATGAGTACAGATGTCGAATGCTTTTGTTTCTTTTTTATCAAGATTTTTTAAGTAATCACCAACGCATTGTCTGATATACGCTTCATAAATCATTCCGTTTTCTTTCTTAACCGAAAAATATTGATAGCTTTTATTGGCAAGTGTCTTTATTTGGTTCTTTTCAATAATTTCTTTTCCATTGATTGTAATTAATGATTCTTGTAAATCTTTATCTAACAAAAGCGATAAGTTTTTTGCTAAACAAATTGATGAACTAAGACCCATACACATCAATAAGGGGAGGATTCAAAAAGACAATTGATACAGGTTCATGGGTACACCATACAAGATATTGCTTAATTTTTAGTAAGCTATTTCTTTCATTGAGTTGCATCTAAATTTTTTATGCTAGCGAACTAGCATAAAAATTAGGCTTAAATCTTACTTATTGAAGTTTGTCTTGCGTATGGGTATCAAAGTCACTTGCATCATGGCGTTCATGCAGTTGGGTTTCCAAATCCCCAAAAGTACGGTTAACCATTCGCCCTCGTTGCACGGCGGGCCGCGCTAGAATGGCATCTGCCCAGCGCTGTACATGTTTATATTGATCTACAGCTAGAAATTCATCTGCATTATAGACCCAACCTTTCACCAGACTACCGTACCAAGGAAAAGCTGCAATATCCGCAATGGTATATTCAGTTCCTGCCAAATATTCATTTTTCGCTAAATGTTGATCTAAAACATCCAATAAGCGCTTGGTTTCCATAGCAAAGCGATTAATGGCATATTCAATTTTCACAGGTGCATAAGCATAAAAATGTCCTAAACCACCACCAAGGTAGGGTGCACTTCCCATTTGCCAAAATAGCCAATTTAGGCATTCAGTCCGTGCAGCGATATCAGTTGGAATAAAGGCTTTAAATTTTTCGGCTAGGTAAAGCAAAATTGAACCTGATTCAAAAATACGTAATGGTGGATTTTTGCTATGATCAACTAATGCTGGGATTTTAGAGTTGGGGTTAATTTCGACGAAGCCACTGCTGAATTGTTGGCCTTCTCCAATTTTAATCAACCATGCATCATATTCGGCATCTTGATATCCCAAGGCCAATAGTTCCTCAAGCAGGATCGTCACTTTCTGGCCATTTGGCGTTGCCAATGAATACAATTGAAGCGGATGTTTACCAATAGGTAATATATATTCATAGCGGCTGCCAGACGTAGGTTGATTTAAATCAGATTTTTCTCCAGTCCATTGCCAAACTTGCGGGGGGATATAGTTTGAATCACTCATTGTTATTTGCCATATGATCAACAGATCATTCTAGTCTAGGCGAGCTGACCCAAGATTGGGTAGCTTTTTTGTGGCAAAGCTTTATCCATTTTTCTGAGAATGTTATTCCTCTTTTTCACTGCTCTAACTTGGGCCTAATTTTTTGAAAATGTTGATGAATCACACTGAGCCATGCTTGTACTGCAGGAGAGACAGGAAGGTTTTTTTTCCATGCCATGGCCAAATGCCATTGAATGTTGGGCTTTTCCAGCGGGATTGCTGCGAATAATTGGGGATCAAGCATATCGGTATAATATTGTGGCAGTAGGGCAATACCCATACGTTGTAGTACCATATCAGCCAATAAATTCCATTGACTGGTACGGCAAGCAATCGTTGGATAAAAGCCGTGCTGTTGGCAGGCATCAAGAATGATGCTGTTGAGCGAAAAATTTTCAGGAAACATCAGAAAGGATTGCTGTTGCAGTTCTTCCAAATTTATTTTCTTCCGGTTTGCCCAAGTTGCATCTCGTCGCAATAGCACCATCAGTGGGTAATCACACAGTTCAATACTGTTGAAAATTTGATGGTCAAAGGGCTGTAATAACACACCGACATCGAGTTCATTATTCAACAAGGCTTGCTCGATCCCTCGAGAACCGACTTCAAGAAAAGCAAGTTCGATATCTGGCCATTGCTGATGATAATCAAACAGGGCGGTGGTGAGTAGTTGCGAACCGAGTGGAGGCACACCGAGTTTTAAGGTGCCTGTTTTTAATTGTTGGTAATTTTCGATTTCCAGAAAGATATTTTGTTCGGCTTGCAATAATCCTACTGCATGTTGATAAACACGCTGTCCAATTTCAGTCAGTTCAACCTGTCTTTTTCGACCATATTCAGGTTTTACAAATAATGCGACCTGAAGCTGTTCTTCTAGCTGTTGCAGTATTTTACTGATGGTCGGCTGTGTCAAGGAAAGCTCTTCAGCAGTACGGGTAAAGCTTTTGCTGTTTACCAAACTGACAAAGCATTGCAATGATTTTAGTGAAAGCATAACAAACCTAAAATTATTCCATTTAGGCATAATTTTAACATGAATAATTCATATTATATCGATGTACAGTGGATAAGATCATCCTGTTGTTCACCATCTGATGTCGTTAAATGAGTACCGAAGCTGTTTCTAGATCTCTCCCACAAAATTCGCTCTTGGCCTTAGTGAAACAAATTTTGATTCTTACTGGATTCTGGTTGGCAGGTTATGTCTTAAACCAGAAACTCGGTATCCCAATTTCAGCAGGCATATTGGGGATGTTTCTATTGCTTTTCTGCCTGTTTTTTAAAGTCATTAAGATGGATCAAGTGGCAATGGGCGCGACCTTTGTCTTAGGGGAGCTATTGCTGTTTTTTGTACCTGTGGTGGTCGCTGTCGTGCAATATAAAAGCCTGTTTATGACCGAAGGCTGGCAAATTGTATCGAGTATTGCCATTGGTACTATTTTGGTCATGTTAAGCACCTGTTTAACCATCCATTATTACAACCGCTTAAAAAGCTACCTACAGACACGTAAACGTTTTCAGCATAAGCACATCTAAGGTCATTAATATGAATATTTGGTCAATTGTTTGCTTGATCTGGACGCTGCTTGCATACATCGTGGCAAAGCGTATCTATCAAAAGCATCCTCAACTCTGGTTATCTCCTGCGATTAGTGTGCCCGTACTCACGATTCTGTTGATGGCAATCTTTGGAATTTCATATCAAACCTATGCACAAGATACGCAGTGGATCGTAAATTTACTTGGGCCAGCAACTGTTGCCTTCGCCGTACCAATTTACCGTTATCGGGAAACGATTCGTAAAAACTTGGGTGTTTTGTCGATTGCGATTGTGGTTGGGATGAGTGTTGGTGTGATGTCTGCTTACCAGATGGCAAAGTTATTTCATTTTAGCCCTGAAGTCACCAATAGTTTGATGGCGCGCTCTATCTCAACACCTTTTGCCATGATTTTAGCAGAAGATATTCATGGTTCAGCCGCTTTGGTTTCTTTATTTACGGTGATTACAGGCTTGGTTGGGATGATTTGTGGCGATGCCATTTTAGCCATTACTAAAATCCGTTCCAATGTGGCAAACGGCGCAGCATTTGGTAATGCAGCACATGGTTTTGGTACGGTAAGAGCACAGCAACGTAATAGTGAAGAAGGTGTGATCGCAAGTTTAACCATGGTGATTGCGGGTATTTTGATGGTTTTGGTTGGGCCATTTGCGATTCATTTATGGATTTGATACAGCCAATTAATGAAGTATTAAAGCTGAAGAAATTCAAAAAGGTAAAGATAGCCGCTTTTGAGCGGCTATCACTTTTTAAATTACCACTTATGGCTATAAGACACTTTAAGTGTTATGCCGTTCGCTAATAAGTGACTGGTATTATTACTATTTCTCATCAGTTGACTATAGAGCGGGTAATACTGATTATTAAATATATTTTCTAAGCCAATAGTCATTGTGTCCTTTTTATTTAGTGCGAAGCTGCTGAGTAAGTCTGCAGTTGTATATGACTTCACATCATAACGACCAAAACTATTCACACCATTTAAGCGGTAATCTTCTGCACCGAAATAAGTGGCTTGTAGACGGTTGGTCCAGGTATCGGTCGGACTATAAGAAATATAGCCTGTGACTTTTAGCGGTGGGATACGATAGCCTGTCATATCTTGCTCGGTATTACTATTCTGCGGTGTTTCACGACCTTTCATCCAAGTGATACTACCACCAGTTCCCCATACCTTCGCATCGTCAAGATAGTCAAGCGTTGCTTCAACACCCGTCACTTTTTCTTTGGTTCTGGCCAACACTAAACCATTGTTAAAAGACTGAACCCCGCCTAGATCTGATTTGGAATGGAACACCGCTAAACTAGAACTAAAATTCTTAAAATGACCATTCCAACCAAGTTCATAATTATCCACTTTTACTGGCTCTAAAAATGAAGAAGCTAAGTTAAAGCCCATGTTAGCATTTCGAATGACAATACCAACATCAGGTAATTGGAAACCTTGGTTAAAGGAGGCGTAAATCGAGTGTTCATCGTTTGGTGCAAAGCTGACATTCGCGTTGTACAGCCAAGCATCTGCTTTAACTTTTCCACCTTGCACCGTATATGGATTGGCTTTGCCAAGTTGGGACAATGGAATAAAGCTGTCAATTTTGGCATAGCTGTCTTCATAGCGTGTACCTACTTCCGCTGACCATTGGTCACTGAAACGGTGCTTTAATTGCGCAAATCCACCGATACTTTGAGTGGTGAGTTCTGGTAAATAAATCAGTTTTCCATTTTTGACAAATTCCAGACCACCAGACTGATCATAAATTTTAGGGTCAAAAGTATCTAATGGCATTTCACTTTTTTCACGGCTAAAGTCACCGCCCCAAACAATTGAGGTGTCACCTAAGAACTCAAGTGGTGTATTGACCGTTAAACGGCTACCCAGCACATTATTTTCTTGGTATACCTGATCCACTTGTCCACCGCGTGTTGCCACTTTACGGGCATCAAATGGAGCAAAACGAGTAAAGAAATCTCGGTAATAGACTTGAGCATCTACTTTGTTGCCAAAAAAATCTTTATTGGAATAGGTCAAATTGTAGATTTGATTTTCGTTCTTATTCTGGTCGTTTAGTTTAAGTCCCTTGATTGCTTTAGCAGGAACGCTTCCCGCAGGGAGTTGGGCTACGCTCGGATCAGATGCATAGTCTGAGTCTTGTTCAGCATTATAATAATTTGCAGCAAACTGAAGATATTGATTGTCATCGATGTGGTAACCAAGCTTGGTACCGATGCTATAGGCATCTGCATCAAATAGATCCCCTTGGCTTGGTTCAGGCGCAACACGTCTTCCACGTGCATCGTATGGACGGCCAATACGTTGATAACCAAAGTCTAGTGCATAATCGAAGTTATTTAGGCTGCCTGAAAAATATTGATGGATGTCACCACTCAAGGCATCGGAGCGAAGATTAGTTAAGCCACTTTGCAGTCCAATCACTGTTTTTGCTGTAGGTTCACCACCTGCAGCTTTTGTGGTAATGGAAATTGTACCTCCAGCTGCACCGCTACCATATATGGCATTACTGCCACGGATGACTTCTATACTGCTAATACTTTCAGGATCAATTGCAGAAAGGCCTCTGGAGGTATCTCGGGTTAAATTCATGGGTACACCATCGACTAAGATCAGTGCATTACGACCACGTAAAGTTTGCCCATAATCGGTAATGGTACGACTTGAATCAGATAAACCTGGGACTATTTTTGCTAGTACGGTGGCAATATTTCCTGAAGAGGAATTTTTCAGAAGTTCAATTTGTTTTTCATCTAATTTGGTGACTTGCTTTGCCGAGGAGGAGAGTTCATCTGCACGTGAAGCTGTAATGGTAATGGTTGGCAGTACTTCTGAGGCTTTCTCAGAATTCGCAGTTTCTGTAGGTGAGGCAGCAAAAGATGAGTTGGATAAAAAGATAAATCCACCTATTGATAAAAGTGGAATGAGGTGTTTGACTTCATTTTTTCGGTTGAACAGTTTATCTTTTATCATCTTATTTCCTTTGATCTTAGCCTGAAATTACTTTTAAATTGACGTGGTTGTAATTGAGAATCATTCTACATTAAAAATATGAAAGCTTATACTAAACTCAAGCAACACTTATCTCTTTCATTGATTTTGTATCGAAAAAATTTATAAAAAATTGAGATATGTTGCATAACATGCTTGTTCAATTTGGGAAAATTGTGAATACTCAAGCCCGTAAAATTCATGCTGTAAGATTATCTTTTGGGGTTAGACAACGACTGTGAAAACGTATCCATTTTCTCGTTTACAAAAAGCATTATTGGCGGTTGGTTCTTTTTCATGTTTTGGGCTAAGTTCCATATCAGCCTATGCTGAAACTGAAGGTGATACACCGCGATTAGCACCCATTACAGTAAAAGCCCAAACAGCAGGGGCTTCTTATTATCAACCGACTGTTAATTTATCGGGTTTTACGCAACAACAGCTTGCTGAAATTCCAGCATCAATCAGTACAGTAACTGCGGCACGGATTGCAGATCAACATGCTAAAACATTAACGGACATTATCAAGAATGATGCAGCGGCAGGTGATGGCTATGCACCAATTGGTTATTACCCAAATATTGTCATGCGTGGTTTTGCCTTAAATTTGGGCTCTAGTTATTTACTGAATGGTAACTTGCTGCGCGGTGAGCAAAATGTTGCACTTGAGAATAAAGAACAGGTTGAAATTTTAAAAGGTATTAGTGCCATTCAAAGTGGAATGTCAACGCCTGCTGGTGTGGTTAACTATGTGACCAAACGTCCCAAAGAGATTCGTTCTATCACCGTGGAAACAGACAGTCATGGCGGTAATCGTGTAGCCGCAGACTTAGGTGGTTTGCTTGGTGTAGATCAGCAATTTGGCTATCGAGTCAATCTTGCCAAAGAAGAAATTCATCCCTATGTCGAGCATGCTAATGGACAACGTTGGTTTGGTTCCGTTGCTTTGGACTGGAAAATTTCAGATCGTTCAAAACTCGAATTTGATCTCGAGTCACAACGTCAACGCCAGCGATCAGTTCCGGGTTACCAATTACTTGATGGAAAAACAGTACCTACAGATGTTGAGTGGGATCGTTTATTGGGACATCAAAGCTGGGGTAAACCAGTCATTAATGAAAGCATAAATACTGGTTTAAAGTATAGCTACCAAGTAAATGATGACTGGACAGCAAATCTTTCAGCGTCACAAAGTCGAGTGGTGGTTGATGATTATTCGGCATTTGCTTGGGGGTGTTATAGTGAAATATGCCAAACAACGGGTCTAGGAAATAGCTTTGATCAAAATGGTAACTATGATATTTATGAGTTTCGCAGCCCTGATGACAGCTATCTAACCAATCAATTTAAAGCTGGATTAAACGGTAAGTTCGACACAGGGACATGGCAACACAAACTCAACTTAGAGTTATCACAAAGCTATAAACGCCATGCACAATATGATGCGATTAATGAGTTAGTGGGTACGGGAAATATCTATACTGATCCTATTCAATATACACCGAGTGATAAGAAGCTAGGTCAGCATTACAAATCATTAAATAGTCAGCAAACAGCCTTGAATGTATTAGATCAGATTGATTTTAATAACAATTGGTCAGTTTTGGCAGGTGGAAAGCTTTTGCATTTAAATGAAGATGCTTATGATGCGGAAGGCAACAAAATCAGAGACACTAATTTTAATCGCTTTTTGCCGCAGTTTGCAGTGATGTATCAGCCTTGGCAAAGTACTCATGTATATGCTTCCTATGCCAAAGGTCTGAGTGATGGTGGACAAGCGCCATGGTATGCCAACAATGCATTTGCCACATTGGCACCAAAACATTCAACTCAGTATGAATTAGGTGTTAAGCAGCAGTGGCAAGATTTACTCTTTACAGCAGCCTTATTTAATTTAAAACAGGACAATCAGTATACCGATACAGCGAGTAACTATGTTACCGAAGGTAAACAACACAATCTTGGTTTGGAGTTCGGTGCACAAGGACGCTTAAGTCAAAATTTAGATATCACTTCTACTTTGGCTTTGACACGTTCACGTTTAAAAGATATTCAATCGGCTGAATATCAAGGGCATCAAACTCAAAACATACCTGCTGTGCGCTTTGCCAGTTATCTATCTTATCAACTACCACAAGTGGAAGGCTTACGCTTATTGGCTGGTATGCAATATAGCAGCAGTAAATATGCAGAGAAAACAGGTACTGTAAAAGTGTCAGGCTATACAGTGTTTAATGCAGGAACAGCTTATAACTTCCGTGCTTATGGTTATGACAATAACTTGAGATTAAATGTAGATAACCTATTTAATAAAAAATACTGGCGTGATGCAGGGAGTTTCTTCGGGGATGATTACATATTCCTTGGCGCACCTCGCACGGCACAGTTGTCATGGAGTGTAAATTTCTAACTTATTATAAAAATATAGACATTCTCTTCATCTATAAAAGATAAACCAAATATTTTGAAAAGACCAGTTAAGCTATTTGCTGGTCTTTTTCTTTAATGCTATACAGAAATAATCTTTATCAGTGTTTCAATAAGTAGGAAATATCACGTAAATTCAATATTTATGTTTTATAAATAGAACAATTCGTCTCAATAATACTGCTGTGTTCTTTTTCTTAATTTGCAATATTAATCCTGTGTTCAGAAAACATCGATAAACAAGGAAATTCAATATGAGCCATTCAAATTTAGAACTATTGACTGCACAAAACTGCCAAATTATTTTTATCGACCATCAGCCGCAAATGGCATTCGGCGTACAGTCGATTGATCGTCAAGTACTAAAAAACAATACAGTCGGTTTAGCAAAAGCTGCTAAAGTTTTTAATATTCCAAGCATCATTACGACCGTTGAAACAGAAAGCTTTTCAGGTCATACCTATCCCGAACTCTTAGATGTATTTCCTCAAGCACCATTATTAGAACGTACTTCAATGAACTCTTGGGATGATCAGAAAGTGCGTGATGCCTTAGCAAATAATAAACGCAAAAAAGTAATTGTTTCAGGCTTATGGACAGAGGTATGTAATAACTCATTTGCTTTAAGTGCGATGCTCGAAGGTGGTTATGAAATTTACATGGTTGCAGATGCTTCGGGTGGTACCAGCAAAGAAGCACATGACTATGCAATGCAACGAATGATCCAAGCGGGTGTCATTCCAGTGACATGGCAACAAGTTTTACTTGAATGGCAACGTGATTGGGCAAAACGTGATACTTATAATGCCGTAATGGATATTGTTCGGGAACATTCAGGTGCCTATGGGATGGGTGTCGATTATGCATATACCATGGTACATAAAGCAGCAGAACGTACCACTTCACCACACGAAGTATTGGCGCCGATTGCAGCGAAATAATTAAAAATGGTGGAGGCATGATATGCCTCCACGACCTAAAACTGAAAATAATAAGGCTAGGCTCGGAGGGAATGACGGATGTCAGACGTTCAATTGATTTTAAGAAATGCCAAAATAACCACCCTTGATGAACAGAGTTCAGAGGCGCAAGCGATTGCAATTGCTGATGGAAAAGTTGTAAAAACGGGCAGTGATGATGACATCATGCGCTTATCAAACAGTACAACCAAAGTGATTGATTTAAATGGCCGTCGAGTCATTCCTGGTTTAAATGATAGCCACTTGCATATTATTAGAGGTGGTCTGAACTATAATATGGAGTTGCGTTGGGAAGGTGTTCCTTCACTTTCAGATGCATTAAGACTGTTAAAAGAGCAAGCAGAGAATACACCAGCACCACAATGGGTTAGAGTCGTGGGCGGGTGGACTGAGTTTCAGTTTGTGGAAAAAAGAATGCCCACTTTGGACGAGCTAAATCAAGCCGCGCCAGATACCCCCGTATTTGTCTTACATCTTTATGCCAGCGCGATGTTGAATCGCGCAGCACTTGATGTGCTGGGCTTTAATAAAGATACACCAGACCCACCAGGTGGAAAGATTGAGAGAAATGAGAGGGGTGAGCCGACAGGACTACTTCTCGCGACACCATCCGCAATGATTCTCTATTCTACTTTAGGAAAGGCACCAAAACTGCCGCTTGAAGATCAGGTCAATTCTACACGTCATTTTATGCGTGAACTAAATCGTTTAGGCATTACCTCCGCAATTGATGCGGGAGGTGGTGGCCAAAATTATCCTGATGATTATGAGGTGATTCAGTCTCTGCATAATAATGATCAAATGACAGTTCGGATTGCTTATAACCTATTTGCGCAAAAAGCAGGAGAAGAACTTGATGATTATAAAAAATGGACGGAGATGACATTCCCTGGTGATGGCGATGAATTACTGAAGGTAAACGGCGCAGGGGAAAACCTGACATGGTCAGCAGGAGACTTTGAAAATTTCTATGAACCACGACCAGATTTACCAGAAAAGATGGAAGCTGAACTAGAAAGCATTGTTGAGTTGTTGGCTGAAAAGAAATGGCCATTCCGCATTCACGCCACCTATGATGAAAGTATTAATCGTTTATTGAATGTCTTCGAACGCGTCAACGGTAGACAGCCTTTTGCGACGCGTTTCATTATCGACCATGCTGAAACGGTTTCAGATCGAAATATTGAGCGGATTGGTGCTTTGGGTGGGGGTATTGCGATTCAACATCGCATGGCCTATCAAGGAGAAATCTTTGTTCAGCGTTATGGTTTGGATGCAGCAAAATCGACTCCGCCTGTGAAAAGAATGCTGGAATTAGGCGTACCCGTTGGTGCGGGTACTGATGCTACACGTGTTGCTTCATATAATCCGTGGGTCTGTTTAAGTTGGTTAAGTACAGGCAAAACAGTGGGTGGTTTACCACTTTATGATGAACAAAATCTATTGGACAGAAAAACAGCGTTAAAGCTCTGGACCAAAGGCTCTGCATGGTTCTCTGGAGAACATCAGCATAAAGGTGCGTTAAGTTCAGGTGAGCTTGCCGACCTGATTGTGCTTTCAGATGACTATTTTGCTGTGGAAGATGATGAAATTCAGTGGATTGAATCTGTCCTGACCGTGATGAATGGCAAAATTGTCTATGCAGGCGCAGAGTTTAAGGATCAAGATTCATCGATTCCACCAGCATCACCAGACTGGTCACCAGTCAAACGTTTTGGTGGGCAATGGCGACGGTCAGAAAATCGCAATGCACCTTCGTTATCACCTTTACAAAGTAGCTCGGCAGCGTGTGCGTGTTCTAGTAGCTGTGGTATGCATGGGCATAGCCATGCATGGATGTTGGATGTGCCCATTAATGACAAAGACAAAAAGTCTTTTTGGGGTGCATTGGGCTGCTCTTGTTTTGCTTTTTAACTTGGATCCGCAGATAGATTTCACTTTATTTTAAGTGAAATCTAGGGAAAAGCATGATGAAAATGTATTTGATCTCTTTAGCTGCTGGGCTTTTGGTCGGTGTCATATATTACTTGTTGAATGTTAAATCATCAGCACCACCGTTAGTGGCATTGTGTGGCCTGTTAGGAATGGTCATCGGTGAACAATTACTTCCTGCGCTAAGAAATTTGATCAGTTGAAATTTAGCCGAATATAGGCTTGTTTTTTAGGAATTAGAAGATGGATGAGAATATAAAAAAACAGCCCTTGAGCTTATGGGACAGTTGTCGAGATCCTGTATTACTCACTGTCGTTGGCGGTGCAATTGATACCATAGGTTTTATTGCACTGTTCGGCTTTTTCACTGCACATGTGACAGGAAACTTGGTACTGGCTGGTGCCGCATGGGTGAGTGGTGGGTCGGGTATCTGGATTAAACTTGCTGCGATCCCATTGTTCATTGTGACGGTGGCGATCACCAAATATTGTATCGATCGTAGTGCTCAAAAGAGTAAGACGCTGAGTTACCTATTTCTTGGTGAAGCCATTTTTTTAACGGGCTTTATGCTGTCTGGGCTTTATTTCGAGCCGTTCAACAATGCAAATAGTCTTACAGTCGCACTTACAGGTGGTTTGGGTTTAATTGCCTTGGCAATTCGAAACACATCAAGTAAAACGCTAATTAAACACATTAGTCCAAGTACAATGATGACAGGAAATACCACCCAGTTAGGGATCGATATTTCAAATTATATGAGACAGACCAGTCCTGAAAATAAACGGAAATTGTTGCAAAGTTTAAGCATTGTTGTTGGTTTTATTGTCGGTGCGTTTTTGGGGGCGATTCTTTATGTTTACCTCGATTTTTGGAGTGTCGCTTTCTTTATCATTCCTGTGCTTTATTTGGCTTATCTTGCAGCTCATCATCGTTTTGTTCAACCTGAAACATAAACGGACAGAGTTAGATATATATTCAGTGCTTTGTTGTTGAATCGTGATGAATGAGGTTGTATCGCATGATAATCAATAGAAGAACGCTAATAAAGGGCATTGTTTTGCTTTGTCTCTTTTACAGCTTATCTGCCTGTCAGCTCGTCAAACTTCAACAACGAAGTTTGAGTGCATCCTTGACCGATAAAACTCAAAGCATCTTAACGAGACCTCAATTAAGCGATGCTTCACAAAATACCTTGCTTCTGGCTGGTATTCCAGCCAATGAATGTATCAATCAGCCCGATAGATGTATACAGACTTTAGAAAAAAAACTAACTGATAATAATGAACAGCGTTATGCTGCAGCCAGTGAAGTGTATTTGGCTCAGGCTTTACGGTTAAGTGAAGAAAAAAGATGTCATGTATCGTTGTTGGAAAGACAGCATTCAACGAAACAAAATCAGTGTTTAGATCAAGTACTGACTTTACTTGATCGAAGTATCCGTTTTAGCTATGCCTATTTATTCGAAACGCAACACACACCTCAACAGCGTATTTTTGATCAGAGGCAAACGCAGGTTCGGCTTTTTTATAACGTGGCACTTTCACGACTGATCACGACGGCTTATTTACGCTATCAATTCACTCAGTTTCCAAAACAATTACTCATTAATCAGCATCGTTATTCTTTTAATTTCGATGATTATCCAGAATTAGCAACGACAGATATTCAATTACTGCAGTCGAGCTACAATATGCGTTTTTCTGGATTTTACAGTGTCAATCGTCGAGATGGCTTTGGTTCTGAATTTGTGTTGGTTGCAAAGAATAAGCAGCCATTCAACTCAGATTATGTTTATGATCCAGAAACCTTTTATGCCGCTCAGGAAAATCCATATATTCACACAGCAAGATATTTATCTGTTACTGCTGTAGCACAACCATTGAAACAGACCCAAGTTGAAGATTTACTTCAAGATGCTGCATTAGAAATCAAGCTGATTGATCCTTTTCACCATGATGAGGTTCAGGTCGCGGGTGGGAATTATTTATTGACAGCGAATTATTCAGCACCATATGGTCTTTGGTTAGCAGAAAATAACTTAGGTGGTACAGGCTACAAGAGCTTGATCGATCGTAAAGAACAGTTGAGCATGCCACATTTATTCATGTTGGAGCCGTATCAAGCGAATAAAAAAATTATTATCTTTGTCCATGGCTTAGCAAGTAGTCCCGAAGCATGGATTACTCTGACGAATGATATTTTAGGGGATGATAACTTACGTAAGCAATATCAGGTTTGGCAGGTTTTCTACTCTACCAACATGCCGATTTTAGAAAGCCGCGCCCAGATTTATGCCTTGTTGAAACAGGCATTTTCAATGCATGATCCTAAAGATGCTGCAATGTCGGACGCTGTTCTGATTGGACATAGTATGGGTGGTATTATTAGTCGTCTGATCATGGGGCAGGGTGATATCCGTCAGCAGGCTGTTGAAGCCATCAATAATGAAAAAGCGCATGATTTTATTTTCTCACCCGCCGTCAGTAAGCGCTTTATCTTCCGTCCAATTGATCAAATTAACCGTGTGATTTTTATTGCAACACCGCAAAAAGGTACTGCCTATGCAGATCGCTGGTTTACACTCGCGTTACGCAAAGTTATTCATTTACCCAGCAAGTTTTTAACTGCAGCCGAGGTTGCGGTCAAAGAAAAGAAAATTGACTTACAGCAAATGAAAAATAATCTTTCCTCAGGCATCATTGAAAATGGACCCAGTGATTTAAGTTATCAGTCCAAATTTATGAAAATGAGTCAGGATGTTCAACCAATAAAGGGTTTAGCGTACCATTCAATCATTGGTAATATCACACAAAGCCAAGACCCCAATAAAATGACAGATGGGATTGTGCCATATACTAGCTCACATTTAGAGGGGGCATTATCTGAAAAAATAATTCAAGGTGGGCATTCGATTCAGGAGAAACCAGAAGCGATTTTGGAGTTAAGACGAATTTTAAAATTACATGTGAAACAGCATCCCTTGCCACACTAATGATTTAGAATCCAAAAATTTGATGATGGGAACAGTAGTCTCTAAATTTTAGTTATCTCTTAAGATTGCTTCCCCTGTGCGCGGATTGGTGAGGGTCACATTTTCTAAAGCACGAATCAACCAAGACTCTTGCTGCTTGGTCAATACGGCAAGAATTAAAGTATCTACCTGATGTACACCAGCAGGGTGAGCTAGACCTGCTGTTAATCTGCTCCAAAAATGGATCATCACCACTTCATCGGTGATTGGACTCAACTCTATGATTTCATTCTGAAGCGTCGAATCTCGATAGATGGTTTCATGAATAGGACGATGTAAGGCAACAATTTCTTTTATACCTTTTACATAGTGCCCAAAGCGATTTACAAAACTTGCATCCTCACAAAATAGCGAGGCAAACCCAGCTATATCATGCTCATTCCACGCAGTTTGGAATAAATATGGGATTTGTTCTGGGACAGTTGCTTTAGCCATGATCTTTTCCTTAGCTCAATCCCTTGATCAACGCACTGATCGTCATTTCTTTTAAGGTATTCGGATTTCCCCAAGGATATTCTGGAATACCAATCAGACTTAAGGTAATCCCTAACATACTACAGAGTAAAACGTTCTTGATTTCGTTCGCATCACCTGCACGTATTTCACCACGGGCTTGTGCTTCCTTAATCGCACGAGTGTAAATTTCTAATTGCGGAACTGCTTGTGAAGCATCGACAAAATAATGTTCCTCAGCATTTTGTGGATGATCTTCAATGAGGAAAATTGCTCTGCAATCATTTGGTCGATTTAACCAAAAATCAACTTGAGCAGTACACAGCTTTTCGAGTCGTTCTGATTCAGGACTGTTGTTGTAGCATTCTTCCAGCTCAAGCATTAAATCTAAAAAAATCACTTCCCAAATATGGTGCAGTAACTGTCTTTTACTCGGAAATAAGGTGTACAGCGTTGCGGGTAAACAGTCTGCTTGGGCTGCAATTTTACGCATAGATACACCTTCGTATCCATGTGCTGCAAATAGGTCTCTGGCCGCCTGAATAATCACATTGCGATTGGCTTCGATTTGTTCCTGACTGCGAGGAGGACGTCCACGGCGGGGGGCTTTTGTTTGATTATTTTCCATAGCTATTGATTTTAGTGAACACGTTCCATAAAATCAAATTTAATTTTAATGAACGCGTTCATTAAAATATGGATGATAATTTTAATAGCAGGAAATAATGATGGATACTCAAACAACTGAAAAAACCTGGGATGTAATCGTGGTCGGTGCTGGTTTGGCAGGTTTAAAAGCAGCACTGGAATTAAAGAAAGTGGGTAAAGATGTATTGCTTTTAGAAGCGCGTGATCGTGTCGGTGGGCGCTCAAAAGCAGGTGAAATTTATGGAGAAACCATTGATCTAGGTGGGCAGTGGGTTGGTCCGCAACAAAAACTGTTATTGGCACAGGCTCAAGAACTGGGTGTCAAAACCTATCCTCAATTTATCAAAGGCGCGAGCTTGGTTAGTCGTAACGGTTTAGTCAAATCATATCGCTCCAATATCCCCAAGCTCCCAATTGCTTCACTGCTTGAAATCGCACTACTTGAACGTCGCTGGAATAAAGAAGCTCAAACATTGCCGAATGGTGAACCTTGGTTAGCAGCACATGCAAAGCAATGGGATGCGGAGTCGGTTGAAAGTTGGTTGTTAAAGCATGTACGTACAGACGGTGCGCGAGACTTTATGCGAACCATCGTAGGGGCTCTCTTCTGTTGTAATACCTCTCAATTGTCCTATCTGTTTTTTCTCGAATATTTTAGACAAGGGCATGGACTTGAAGTTCTCATCTCAACAGAAGGCGGAGCGCAGCAAGATAAATTCATCGGTGGTGCATGGCAAATTTCCAAACTGATTGCAGATCAATTACAAGACCATTTAATCTTAAATTCATCAGTTTTAGCTGTTGAGCAGCATGCCGATCATGTCAAAGTTGTGTGTAAAACCCAAAGCTATAAGGCAAAAAATATCATCATTGCCACACCACCTGTACTTGCATCCAAAATTCATTACACACCACCGTTACCTACAAAGCGTGAACGCTTATTACAAAGTATGACCATGGGTGCTGTGATTAAAGTTCATTTGGCCTATAGCAACGCTTTTTGGAGGCAACAAAACTTAAATGGTGCTGTGGTTGCGACAGATCGAGCTGTCAGCGTTGTGTTTGATCAATCTCCAGAAGGGGCAAATCATGGTGTTTTACTAGGCTTGATCGAAGGTGATTATGCAATTGAATTAAGTTCGCTGGATGTTGAAGCACGTCGTCAACGGGTCATTGCCGATTTTGTTTATTACTTTGGCCAACAAGCAGCACATCCTTTGGAGTATGTGGAACAAGACTGGCTCACTGAAGCGTGGTCTCAAGGGGGATATGTTGCACATATGCCACCAGGGGTGATGACCACTTATGGCGATTGTATCAGACAGCCTGTCGATCGAATTCATTGGGCGGGTACAGAAACAGCAACCGAATGGAGTGGCTATCTAGATGGTGCTTTACAGTCAGGTATACGCGCTGCCAAAGAAATTATTCACAAACAGACCTTAAGTCTGTGATTATTCAGTAGACACCTTGAATTACATGACCTTCATTCTGATGAGTAAGGAATAAATATGCGGTCTCAACAGTTTCTAAATGGAATTCACTATGAATTGCAAAATCGTGCTTTTGCGCTTAGCGCAATTGTACGTATCGCCAATCGCGTACAGGGAACACAAGAATATATTTTCTGGAGTGCCTATGAAAAGTTAGAACGATTCAATACACCACATTATTTTGCATATGCAGAGAAGTTAGGCCTCGATGCAACACCATCTTTTTTGACCAAGGCAAAAGCATCAATGATTAGTTCAACGCCATCATTCTTATTGGATGAATTACTTAAGCTGGTTTATGCAAAAACCAAAGTTTATATGGAGGATTTAAAACAAGTCCATGCTTTAGGAGCAGATGCAGATCGTGAGTTTCTAGACTATATGCTTGCACAAGAGCAAGTTCAAATAGAATTGATGGAACTGGCAATCAAAAAACAATATCGTGAAATTCCGCCTAAAATTGAGCAGTTTATCCAGCACTATCGAGATAAGAAACTGGTTTAGAGCGTGTTTTATTCTTATGAGTTGAAAGTAAATCGTCCTATAGCTGCATCGATATAGGACGTTTAAACAAATAAAATGGTTAAGTCATTAAACACATACCATTATTTAGATTCGGACTTTGTCATATATTTCTTTCGCAGCTGGTGTGATCGCTAACATATGGATAGCACCATGAATCATGCCTTCTAACAGGTGGAATTTCACACTGACACCAGCTTTTCTCAATTTCTCTGCATACTTTTCACCATCATGTCGAAGTGGATCGTATTCACATACAAAAATTGTGGCATCAGGTAAGTCTTGTAATGAATGCGCAAGCAAAGGGCTGACAAGCTCATTTACTTTGTCTGCCTCAGCATTAACATATTGATCCCAACAATACGCCATGGTTGTCGTCGTTAAACCAAAGCCTTGTGCATATGTTTGATAAGAAGCGTTAATCATGCTGGCATCTAATGCTGGGTAGAACAGCAGTTGATGACTGATTTTAATATCAGGATGTTGTTTTGCCAGTAGGCAGGCCGCTGCTGCAATATTTGCTCCAGCACTGTCTCCACCCACTGCAATACGATTTTTATCAAGACCAAATACCGAAGCATTTTCCTGAATATAAGACAGTGCCGTAAAAAAATCGGTTAATGGTATTGGGAATTTAACTTCTGGCGCTAAACGATAGTCGACGGAGAATATCACTTGCACCATTGATTCAGCCAATAAACGACAAGCACGGTCCCATGCATCTAGGCTGCCAAGACACCATCCACCACCATGAGCAAACACCATCGCTGGGCGTTGTTGCACATGTTCTAAAACATAAGGAACATAAACACGAACTTCAATTTCTGCTTGATCCTCAGTCATCACCCTAAAGCTGTGTTGATAAGATGAGTCTTGTTCAACGCCTTGTTGTAGGATAATCGATTGATTTACCTGTGCTCTCAGTTCATCCAATGTGTTTGCAGCGGGTAATGCAGACTGAGACTTAAGCCAATTTTCGATTTCAATATCTAAAGTCATCTTGCTTTTTCCTGCTGTAAAAAATTAAGAATCAATGAACAAAATACTTCTGGTTGTTCTTCCATAATGAAATGACCACAATCTTTGACAATCGCACTGGATAACTGAGTACTCACTTTTTTCATGGTTTCATAAGGTGCATCATTTGTCGCATGCTCTGCACCGGTTGCGAATACGGGCATATTTAAAGTTTTGGTTTCCCTAATTTTATTCTGACGAATAGTTTCAGGGATGGCGCGATAGTAATTAAAACCTGCTGTTAAACGCCCTGAAACCTTATAAGCCTCTATATAGGTTTCAGCAGCAACTTTATCTCGATGCCATGACCATTTATCAAAAATATAATTGAGATAGGTTTCTTCACGGCCCATCACTAAAGCTTCAGGCAAATCGCTAATCTGATTAAACATAAAATGCCAGAGAAAAATATTCTGTTCAGGTGGAACAAAAATTGGGGGCGGAGGAGCCAACCCCGGAATTACAGCTTCTGTGACCGCAAGACGAGTGACTGATTCAGGAAAATCGCAGGCGAGTGCATAACCAACCCACATTCCGATATCATGCCCAATAACGGCATAGCGATGATGTCCAAGTTTAGACATCAGACTCGATAGAATGGCTGCAATATGTCCAGTATCATAATGACCATCAAGTGGAGCTGAATATCCCGTCCCAGGTGGATCAACCGCAATCGCTTGATAACCATGCTGAGCCAACTCAGCCATGACGTGTCGCCATGCATACCATGTTTGTGGCCACCCCGAAATCAGTAAAACAGCGGGCCCATTGCCTACAGATACGTAATGTAATTTTTTAGCTTCAATATGGATGTAGTGATGATTAAATTGATTTGATAATTTTTCAGTGTGCGTCGCCATCATTATTTCTCGTTCTACGCTTAAATGCCCAATAATTGGTTGATTTGTGATTGATTCACTGGTGCAGCTGCAAAGTCATCAAATATTTTATCGGTAACATGGATAATATTTTGTTTAATGAATTCAGCACCTTCACGTGCGCCATCATCTTTATTTTTTAGACAACATTCCCATTCCAAAGTCGCCCAACCTTGATAGTTGTTATGTGCTAATTTTGAGAAAATCGATTTAAAATCAACTTGACCATCACCTGTAGAACGGAAACGACCTGCTCGATCGCCCCAATTTTGATAGCCACCGTGCATGCCTTGACGACCTGTCGGTGTGAACTCGGCATCTTTTACATGGAACATACGAATGAAGTCTTTGTAGATATCTAAGTATTCTAAGTAGTTCAGTTGTTGAAGAATAAAATGACTAGGGTCGAACAGTATCTGACAACGCGGGTGATGATTGGTGCGTTCTAAAAACATTTCAAAGCTAATCCCATCATGCAGATCTTCACCAGGATGAATTTCATAGCATAGATTGACATCGTATTCATCACAGGCATTTAAGATTGGAGTCCAACGGCGAGCAAGTTCATCAAAAGCTGTTTCGATCAGCCCTTCAGGGCGTTGTGGGAAGGGAAAGGTATAAGGCCATGCTAAAGAACCAGAGAAAGTTCCCATCTCATGTAACCCTAGACGCGCAGACGCTTGAACCGAAGCTAACATCTGTTGTTCAGCCCATCGGGTTCTTTCTGTTGGTTTGCCATGCAAATATGAGGGTGCAAAACCATCACATAAAGCGTCATAAGCAGGATGAACCGCCATTAACTGACCAAAAATATGCGTGCTTAACTCACTAATTTGTAAACCGTTTTGATCTAAAACACCTTTGATCTCATCACAGTAATTCTGACTTTCCGCTGCTAAATTGACATCAAATAATCGTTTATCCCAAGCAGGCAGTTGAACAGCCTTGAAGCCATTGTCCGCAACCCATGCTGCAATACTTGCTAAATTGTTGAATGGAAAAACATTATCACTGAACTGCGCGAGATGAATACTTGGGCCTTTGATTGTTTGCATCTTTGAAACTCAATTAGTTGTCGATCGACAAACAATAGGCTGAATATTATTTAAAAACAACTTATTTTTTCAAATGAATGTCGATAATTGGGTTTGGATACAACAAATCATATTGATTTATTTGCGAAAAATATTTTTCCGATTAATAATAAAAAACACTAAATTTGAAAAAAGAAACACTATGGCGGGTCGACCAAGAGAGTTTGATAGAGAAAAAGCGTTGGTCAAAGCACGGGATTTTTTCTGGCAGCATGGCTATGAAGGAACATCCATGTCAGATTTAGTTGAGGTTTTGGGTATTGCTTCAGCGCGTATATACAAAGCATTTGGTTCAAAAGAAGCGCTTTTCAGAGAGGCGGTTAAACATTACGAAGAACATGAAGGTGGCTTTGCAGTCAAAGCATTGCAGCAGCAAAATATCAAAGCGGTAATGACCCAATTATTTCAAGAAGCGATCAAGTTATACACTCAAACAAATCACGCTTATGGTTGTATGGTTGTCTCTTCGGCAAGTATATTAAGTGAAGAAAATCAAGACCTTCTCGTCTGGATGAAACAGCAGCGTATTCAGCGTGTTGAAGGTCTGATTCAACGTTTTGAGCAAGCTAAACGGGATGGTCAATTGCAGGAGGATGCCGATCCTGAACAATTAGGGCAATATTATGGGCTGGTTTTACATGGCTTATCTGTACAGGCAAGAGATGGTTATTCAGAACAAGTGCTATTATCAAACATCAGTCTGGCACTTAAAAATCTAGATCAATATTTGGTAAAACCTTAGCAAATCAATAGCAGCCGATACTCGCCGTCCTTCTCAGCAGGTGCTCGGTGCACACATGGTGGGACTTGTTGCGTTGGATGATCAACTGCTAAACGCCAAAGATGTCCTACGCCTAAATTCACTGGGTTTACATCTGGCTTAGGTTGATAATGCAAATCAAAGAAATACTCTGAGAGGAATGTTTCAAACTCAGCATCTGGACCATCATATAATTTCTTGAGTTGGTCTCTTATTTCTGGGATCAAAATCTTTTGTTCAACTTGGTCGTGAGCCAGAATATCGCTTGCAGGACCGTAATATGTACATAAAAAAGTATCTGTTTCGATAGGTGAGCGATCCACATGATATGAATATACATCGGTTGAAATAAAATCGAGGTCTTCGTCACGCTCATAACTTTTAAGTAAATTCAGGCACGGCGATGCGCCTAAATCAGTCAGTAGCTGTATATCAGTTAATATCCTTTCTCTTGCAAAATCGCCTTTTTCTGAAAGTTGTAATGCCAAAAGATTCTCAACAGAAACCTCTGTAATATTCTCTTTTAATTCAAGTTTATTCACAACTTCTTCAAAATCACCAACCAAATTTCTATACCAGCAAAGGGCATTCATATCACCTTGAAAATGGCTATTGATAAGCTCAGAAAAACTAGAAACCGTTTTAATTTGGGTATTGTCAGAAAAGGGATTTTTCATATCAGAATTAAAAATAGATCATAGCTCATTATACAAGTAACTTTAGAGAAATGTCGTATGTACATTTATATTCAGTAAGCTTAACTCTTATTTAATGGTTTTGATTTATGCTATTGATTTTTTAATAATTTATTTTTATAAGTGATTTTATATATATTCTAGATAATTGAATAAACAAATGGGATTTTCATTAATCTGCAATGTAATCGGCACAAAATAAACAATGGAAAAATTTACGTCTAATCGCGTATTAGAAAAATCACTTTTAATAAAATATAGAGTAACTCATGACTTCTATGCATGCACTAACAAATGGTCAGGAACACTGTTTGGAAACTTATATAAATCGAGAGTTATCATTATTAGAGTTTCATAAACGAGTGCTTGCACAGGCAAAAGATGATGGGCATCCACTACTAGAACGCCTTAATTTCTTAATTATTTTTTCTCGCAATCTGGATGAGTTTTTTGAAATCCGTGTTGCAAGCCTAATACAACAAATGAATTTGTCGACTCAGAAGGTAGGGCCCGAAGGAACCGCTCTCACGGACGTATTACAACAAATTTCTAAAGTCGTTCATGAGGCAGTTGAACAACAATATGAAATATTAAACCATTCCATTCTCCCTCAATTGCAAGGTCATGGAGTTCATTACATCCAATATGCTGACATCCTAGAAAAGCATAAGGCATGGATTAAAAATTATTTTTTTAATGAAGTACAACCTGTTGTCACACCGATTAGTTTAGATCCTGCACATCCATTTCCTCGATTGGTTAATAAAAGTCTGAATTTTATAGTGACTTTAGAAGGAAAAGATGCATTTGGACGAGAAATTGATTTAGCCATCGTACCGGCACCGAGATCCTTACCTCGATTGGTCAAATTACCACCTCAAATTTCAGGTAATTCAGAACATTACATTTTACTCTCTGCGATTATTCAGGAACATATAGCAGATTTGTTCCCTGGCATGAAAGCAACAGGATGCTATCAATTTCGTGTGACACGTAATGCCGATTTAACCGTATCTGAAGATGTTGAAGACTTGGCGATTGCGCTCAAAGGAGAATTATCAGCACGACGTTTTGGGCGCGCCGTTCGATTGGAAGTCAATAAAAACTGTCCTGAGCATATTGCCGATTATTTGTTGGAACAATTTGAGCTAGAGAAAGAACATTTATATTTTGTTGATGGTCCTGTCAATTTGGCTCGTTTCATTTCCAATTTTGATTTACCAGAATTACGATTTCAACCTTACCAACAAAAAATCCCAAAAGCGCTCTATACCAAAAAGCCAATTTTTGATGTGCTGCAAGCAGGCGATGTATTGTTACATCATCCATTTGATAGCTTTGCCCCTGTGATCAAGCTGCTCAGAGACGCAGCCTATGATCCCAAAGTACTTGCAATTAAACAAACGTTGTATCGGAGTGGTGCAGACTCTGAGATTGTCAAAATTCTTGCAGAAGCAGCAAGAAATGGCAAAGAAGTAACAGCCGTTATTGAATTAAGAGCACGTTTTGATGAGGAATCAAATATTGAAGTAGCCAATGTACTTCAAGAAGCGGGTGCAGTCGTTGTATACGGGATTGTTGGTTATAAAACCCATGCAAAAATGATTCTGGTGGTACGTAGAGAACAAGATAGAATCAAACGATATGTGCATTTAGGTACTGGAAACTATCACGCGACCAATGCAAAAATTTATACCGATTATGGCCTATTAACCAGTGATGATGAGATTTGTGAGGATGTACATAAAGTTTTTCAGGAGTTAACAGGTATGGGGAAAATGGCAAAATTAAAAAAACTTTTCCATGCTCCATTTACCCTACATTCCCAACTTATTGAATTAATACAACAGGAAATTGAAAATAGTAAAGCAGGTAAAAAAGCGCAGATCATAATCAAAGTAAATGCCTTGACTGAACCTCAACTGATTAATGCACTTTATAAAGCATCGCAGGCAGGTGTACAGATTGATTTGATTATCCGTTCAATTTGTTGTTTAAGACCACAAGTGAAAGGTCTTTCAGAAAATATTAGAGTCCGATCAATCGTGGGACGTTATTTAGAACATACCCGTGTTTATTATTTTTACAACGATGGTGACGTTAAGTTGTACTGTGCCAGTGCGGACTGGATGGGGCGAAATCTGTTCTCTCGAATTGAATGTTGTTTCCCAATTGAAGATAAAAAGCTAAAAAAACTTATTATTGAAGATGGCTTAAAGAATTATTTGAAAGACAATTGCAGAGCATGGGAGCTTCAAGCAGATGGAACGTGGTTACAATGCCAGCCTAAACAAGATCAATCAGTGCATATCGCGCAAAGATATTTGATGGATAGAGAGATTGGCTGAGTATTACTGAGTCGCTGAATTGTGATGACGCTAATTTTAGAACAACAAGCAAGGGCACTAAGCACCTATATCTGATCGATTCAAATTTTAGTCAGATAACGATATATCGATCGGATAATGGCGTTTCTTAGCTCTTGCGGCTTCACATTGACTGGGGGTTCAAGCACTGCTGCATGAATGAGTGACTCTAATAATTGTAAGATCATCCAAACAATGAGCGGTTTATTTTTTTCTACGATCTCCTCTTGATGTAATTCAACTAAACGGAAGATTTCTTGTCGAATCCCAGTTTCATCTTCAACGCTATTGATATCAAAGAAAGGGAGTTTCTTTTCAAGCAATTTGTGCAACTCAGGTTCAAATGAATGGGCAGCAATAACACCATCAACCAAAGACTCGATTCGTTGTTTTAAAGTTTGGGCATTTTGGCTATCGATCACAGTCCGCAGAATATCCCCAATGTGCTGCGTATGCTTTTTATGCAACGCTACAATGAGTGAGTCTTTATTGGGAAAGTATTGATATAACGACCCGATACTAATACCAGCGCGCTCTGCAACTAAATTCGTATTAAATTTTGCATAATCCGTTTCTTTCAAAATTTCTGCCGCACTTTGTAAGATTGCATCGACAGTCACTCTTGATCGACCTTGGCTCGGTGCTTTTCTCGGTTTGAGTGCTGATTTCATGATCATAAGTAGACAGCCTAAATGTGAGCATTAACTCACTTTTATCAGCAACGATCAATATAATTGCTACCTAAAAATATGAGTAATATCTAAACCATCTACAAATACACAATAGAGATGAATTTTAATTAATTGATTTTATTTAATTTATATTCAGATCTCCGACCATGGCTAAATGCGAGTATCTAATGTGAGCTTTTACTCATATTATGAATTCATCCTATGACTTCTTCAAATTATTGAGGAAACTGAAACAATGAAGATCAAACTATTTCTCACTTTTTCCCTCATAGCATTAAGCGGTTTTAATGCTTATGCAAATAGCAATCAGATTCCAGAGAGTCGTACTCAGTACCAGCTCACGGCTGCACCAATTGTCCAAGTAGAAAAGAAACTTCAAATTGCCTCTGGGGTATGGCTTATCCCTGACCCATATATTAATTATGTGCCTAACATTGGAATCATTGAAGGAAAGGATGCCATCCTCGTTATTGATACGGGTATGGGCCTAAGCAATGGTCAAAATGTCTATCAAGTGGCGAAAGACATTGCTAAAAATCGAAAGATTTATCTTACAACCACCCATTTTCATCCAGAGCATCAGTTTGGAGCTTCTGAATTCAAAGACGCGACCTATATCATTAACAAGAAACAAAATGATGAGTTAATCAATAAAGGCGAAGACTACCTAAAAATGTTTCGAGCTTTTGGGAAGATCGAAAAAAATGCACTTGAAAATGTAAAGCTCCGTTATGCAGATCAAACTTATACAAATCGGCAAGTCCTAGATTTGGGAGGCCGACTGGTTACACTACAACAGATGCCTGCACACACTCGTGGTGATCAAATTATTTATGATCAGCGTTCTGGTGTCGTTTTTATGGGGGATCTATACGAGAGAGAGTTCTATCCGATTATGCCAGATGAGGACTCGAAAGGGAGTCAATGGATTAAGGTGATTCAACAAACGATTGATATGAAGCCAAAGATTGTTGTACCTGGCCACGGCAAGCTTTCAACAGTTAAAGATTTACAAGAATTTAAGCAACATATGCTTCGAGTAAAAAGCTTGGTCAAACAGCAAATTGATTTAGGGCTTAACCAAAATCAGATTATTAAAAAGATATCACCTACGATTTATAGAGAATATCCTCAGTGGAATAATAGGGTGTTTCTCCCATTCCAGATTGCAAATTTTTATGCCGAGCTTACAAAACAATCAATCGTGTTACCTAGCTTAGTTAACGAACTTCAGTCTGATCCTGCTAAATAATTTTGGGAGTATGGCATGGAATTAAATTTAGAAAACTTCCCGATAGTGGAAGTGAGTCATCTTCAGCAAGGTAGTTTAGCTGAATTTATACAGCAGTTAGATCAGTTGCTGCAGCGCAATCAACCTTTCGTATTAATCCGCAATCTAAAATCCAAATTCAATGAACCATCGCCATCACAAGCGCAATGGAAACAGACCATTCAGTGGATCAAAGCAAATACGCAAGCATTATCCATCGTGAAAGGGTGGATTGAGATTGCGGAAGAAAAAGTTGATCCAATGTATTTAGATCGGGATCAAAAAATCTGGAAAATATCGTTCTACCAAGTCCCAACGCAAGAAGAAGCAATCCTGCTGAGTCAAAAGTTATTGTCTTCAACGTTTTAGAATGATTTCTAGAAAAAGACCAAGGAAGATAAATAGATTCTTCTCTTGGTCTAAAGGTCTCATTTAGTTTTCAATAATGTTCTTTAGCCATTCACGAACGCCACTTTCAATGTCTGGTGGCATTTGGTCTTTAATCTCAACTTCTAGATCTTCAATAATGACATTACATTTATGAAAACATTCGACTCCACTTTTTTTGCTGATGATACAAATGGCTATGCTCAAAGTAGCAGGTCAGATATATCAGCCAATGAAAAAGTACAGCAGACATGGATCAATTTTATATATTCTCTGGTAGCACCAATTGATCTGGGTCTAGAATATATCAATGCTCAGCGCGAAACCTTTGCTGGTGAAAAATATCGCGATAACCGTATTGGAATTATGGCCAAGTATACGTTTTAATTTTAATTCGTCGTTCTTAGCTATCTTTAAATTAAAATAGCCCCTCAGATCTGAGAGGCTATTTCTATCTTCTTTAATCAATGAATGAATGCAATTAAGCAACTAGATAAATCAAAGTGATAAAAGTAATGAATAGTAAAATAAATCAGTGCACTGATTTATCCTCTATATGAACAGAACCTCAATACATAAGAATATTAAAGTACTGATAATCATAAATTATTTATTATTTGGGTCTGGTTCTTGTGAATCCTCTGGTTTTGAAGAGTCTTCTGGTTTTGGAGTAGGTTGAGGGGTGTTTACCTGAGTATGTTCATTTGCTTGTAATAGTGGTGATTGATCATGGGTCACTTTTTTGGAAAACTCTTTAAAATCAGACATTTTTATCTTCTTTGTTTCGTTATGGAAACCCCATACTACGCTGTTATTTTATTTACACTACAGCAGCTTTAAGAGCGATTTGTAGGGATATGTAGATGAATTAAAGAATATATCTATTAAATATTTCTTAAATAAAATCAAATAAATATTATTTGTTGATTGCTATCGCTTAAAAACCATTACTAGGCCTCAAGAATTTCAAGGGCAAGTACACAAAGATCACAAATCTTATTTTTAAATAAATCCAATTACTCAGGTGTGATATCTATTGAAAAGTATTTCTAGTGAAGAAAGCAAAAAGCTATCTTGTCTGATGATTGTCGTAATTCGCTCACAGTCAGTTGAATAGCTCAAAAGGCTAAGCGAATGTTACAGATCAAGCTGGATAATGCATGGGTGAAAACCTGCCAAATATTACCTATTGAAGCTAAGCTAGGACCTCGCCAAAGCTCTACATAAACAGCCCGATAAAGCAGATGTATATATGATAAGGTGAGCATTCAATCTGAGTGGTGATGATATTGAAATTATGTATTGGTGGTGATTTAGATGGAATGACGGTAGATTTGAATAAAAAAAACTTTAAAGCTGGAGAGATCGACAGTAAAAAGACTTCAGAGTACTTTAAGCAGATTTATGTAAAAAACGATAGAGTCTACAGCTTTTGGATCTGTCAGGATTTGAGTGCCGATGAAGTGACAAGTCGCGTTGCGGATATTCTTGGTAAGTTAAAATAGTTAATTAATTGCTGAACTTGTTCAGGAATTTCATTAATTACTGCTGTTAATAATTTAACGTTTGTATATATGTGCAGCTAGGCATACTATGATTGATTAAATTGGAGCATATTGATGCTAAAAGACATTACAATTATTGATTTCCAAGGTAAAGAAAGAAGGGCGCAAGCAAGCTACACCGAAGTAAAGACGACTAATACAATTCAATCAACTCGGGTACAGAGCCCCAAAGTTGAATATATTTTGATAAAAGGTGAGATTATTTACCCGACATTGAATTGGGTTTTTAATAGCTCCGATGGTAATAGCTATTATATCGAGTAAAACATGACCCGCTTTGGCGGGTTTTTTAATGAGTAAATTTTATGAACGAAATCAGTTTTGTGACTTAGCCCGCATATCTACAAAATAGATTTTTGCTTCAGATCCTCAACGCTATGATCACTAAGCGTTAACCTATAAAAAATAGAAGTTAACTGATCATACCTTCTATCTATTAGGATATTCGCTGAGATGAATCAGAATATCCATCTGGGGTATGTGATGTTAAAGCTTTTGCTATTTATTACAATAAATAGCCCGAACTCCATCAATAACATGCTCATATCGCAACAGCGTATACTGAGAATTATTCTCAAAAAATTTCCAAAACTCCATAATTGGGTTAGAAAATTCTTGATGTGTGAAGTCCTTTTGAAGTTCAGGTTGTTTTTTTATTATCTTAAACCCGATGAACATGTCGTATCCTTACTTTGTTAGGAATCTATACTAACTTAAACTCAAGTAAAAGTATGTCTAATCTCTCAAATATTGACAAGTAGAGTGTAGCCTAAGCTTATATTGCTATTAGACAAGCTCTAAATGCGGTGAGGCAGAGAGAAAACATACCTAGAATCTGGTCCATAGACTAATTTTAATCTGGTGATGGTCTACTTGCTCATTTCAGCAAAATTCCAAGCCATGGTTTTCAAGTTTGGAATGAAGACCAATGTGTTTTTTCTATTCTTGACCAAGGTAAAAGACCACAAGTTGCTTTTACCAGACTGTCATTTAATTAGTTTGGATCAGTGAAAAAGCTCACGTTATGTGAGCTTTTTTGTTTTCTTATAAAATTTAAATCTTTTGATGTATTAGATTAGAAAATTAATACAGGCTTTTTTCACCTTTGGGCCGAGTTTTGAATCTACGATGGAACCACATATATTGCGTAGGATACATTTTTATTTGGTTCTCAATCACAAGATTGACTCGTGTTGCATCCTCAACTTCACAGTCACTTGGAAAATTTTGCAAAGCAGGCTCTAGCAAAATATGGTATTGGGGGTTACGAATGTCACCCGTGCGATAAAAAAATAAAGGAATTGCCGCTGCTTTGGTAATTTTAATTAACCGTCTATGTGCTGTTACTGTTGCTGCTTGTATATTGAAGAAAGGAGCCATCACCCCTTGTTTAAGTCCAAAGTCCTGATCTGGACTATACCAAATAGCATGTCCATGCTTTAAACTTGAGATCAATCCTTTCATATCATCTTTAGAAATCTGATTCTGATAAATTGTAGCTCTACATCGACTAATAAGCATATCTAAGAGAGGATTATTTTGAGGACGATAGACAACATCAAGTTCAAAAAAGCGACCACAAATATAGCCACCTGCATCTAATAAAGTAGTGTGTGTTCCTAAGAGCAGAACGCCATTTTCTTTAGCATTTTTAAGATGTTCTAAACCATGAATATGCATCCTTTTTTGGAACCAACGAGGGCTATACCAAGCATTCAATGCTTCAAAGAGTCCCAACATCATATTGAAAAAGACTTGTTTTGCATCTGCTTGTATTTCTTGTTTGCTTTTCTCAGGAAAACACAGTTCAAGATTCCTAATCGTTGTTTTGCGTCTAGATTTGAGCGCTTTCCAAGCCAGTGTTGAGAGGATATTTGCAAGTCGCCACTGTATCGCCCATGGAAGAATTGCAAACATCATTAAAAGAATTAAAGCCATCCATATTCCCCAATACTTAGGTAATAGAAATGACCAGTGAAACTTTCCTGCCCTAAATTTCCGTGTATACGTCATAGCAGCTGTTTCTTAAGAAAAACTGATCAGCCTAACATAAATGAATTACTTCCATTGATTTATTTAAATAGGGATCACTAAGCTAAATCACGTATCGTACTTTCATCGTTGCGTTGTCAACAAAAGAAAGATAGGTTGCCATACTGACCTAGGCAGAAAATTCATGTGATGTCTTGTAATTGGCAGGATAGGCTATACTTCTTGTAAGACCTTCATACTTACTTGGCACAGATGCCAGCAATGTTGTATATCCCTTAAAAATCAATTTTTTATTGAAATTAAATGAGTGAGAGTAATGAGTAGTAATTTCTCTTTAGAGTATGAAGTGGCAGATGAATTAACTGATAGTGATTTGGACAAAATAAACCAGATGATCGTTTCTACTTGGGATTATAACTCATGGGTCCCTGAAAAGAATGTAAGACCTATGGCAGAATTTTTTTTGGGTGAGGTGATCATAAGTTCCTCGCGCATTTTTGTAGTTCGTGATAAAGACGAAATTGTTGGAGTAATTGCTGCATCAATCATAAATAACATTAGACAGAAGGCTAATGCGAAAATAAGAAAATATAGAGCTCTACAGGAAATAATTTCAGACAAAAGAGTAGAAGTTTTTGAACATTATCTGGATACATTGATATTAAATGAAAAATTACTTCTTGAAAGTGGTAAAACCTTTGCTGCGTCCTTGAATTTTTTTATCTTAGATGAACGATATCAAGGTTTAGGAATAGGCAATAAATTGTATTCTCTTTTTATTGATTATCTGCAAGATAAGAAAATTAAAGACTTTTTTCTTTTCACTGATAACAGTTCAAACTTTCAGTTCTATGAAAGAAAAGGATTATTAAAGATCGCAGAAGAGAAATATAGTTGGGGTGGAGATGTTGAAGATGCAGAATTGTATTACCTATACGAAGGACAAGTAAAATGACGAATGGAAAGGTTTATATACAATTGATAAAAGCTTTGATTTAAATCAAGTAGGGTGTAAATCATTGTTTATATTCAAACATCGGCTATCCGTCTTGAGACTGGCATTCGTATGTATGTTCGTAGAGCACATGAAGAGTCTGATTGGGGACGATTTATATGCCGCGTTGCTTTGGGCGTAGACCGTGATGAAGCCTATAAGATTGCAAGAAGGGAATTAGCTCCTTTATTAGAGCTATAACCATTGCATTAAAAATCAAAAGTCTATCATCAGATAACATTTTAGATAACAGCTTAAGTTCGTAAGAAATATTAATGATGTGGGGCATCCTAAAAGGAATTAAAAACGCTCTTATTTATTAAAAATAATTTAATGGCTTGTATACAACTCACAAAAAAATTAGAGTGTAGAAAAACTACTTTCTTATGTGTTTATGGTATCTCGTAGAAAACTTCCATCTTTAAATGCCTTACGTGCATTTGAAACAGCAGGGCGGAAGTTAAGTTTTCGCGCTGCTGCTGATGAGTTGGGAGTGACCCAAGGTGCAATCGCTCAGCAGGTTCGAGCATTAGAAGATTATCTAAAGGTTATTTTATTTCAACGGCTCCCTCGGGGACTATCTTTGACGCCAGAAGGAACAAAGTATTTGGTCGATATAACTCGTGCCTTTGATATTCTGACTGAATCAACAGAATCACTATTAGAGCAGCCAGATCGTGTAACTATAAGCGTGACACCAACGATTGCGACCAAAATGTTAATCCCTCGATTAGGTGATTTACATGCAGTACTGCCTGATATCAATTTATGCACGCTTGCAACTGAGGTTGTGTCAGACTTCGATCGTGATCAGGTTGATATCGCGATAAGGCTCACCCAAAAATCATTTCCAGAAAATTTAGAAACACGATTATTGTTTCATCAAGAGCTTATTGCTGTAGCAAGTCCTGCTTTCATTCAGGATTTGACGCTGCCTTGGAAACTTGAACAGTTGATCAACATGCCACTGCTACACGATGCCCATGATCATTGGCCAAACTTTCTGAATACTAATGCGAAGTTATCTGGAGCAGTCTTTAATCAAACTACGCTAGCATTAGATGCTGCTTTGTCTGGGCAAGGGGTTGCTTTAGCATGCCGTGCATTTGTGGATGCTGATATTAAGTTAGGAAAACTCGTACAAGTAACTTCGGATACAAAAACTGTTGAACCAAGTTATTATCTTGTCAGAAAAAAAACCTCACATTGCAATAGCACAGTCGATAAAATTTGGCAGTGGTGTATCGAATATTTAGGCACTGAGCAAAAATAAAAACTTATATTTATCATTATGATGTGATTATTTTTAATTTTAAAGGGACAATATAATATGTAGATAATTTATCCCTTTAAAATTTTGATTAAAAATCATTATACAGAGCGAGTTAAGCCGCCATCTACTCGGATATTTTGTCCTGTGATATAAGCAGCACCATCCGACACAAGAAAAGCAACTGTCGCTGCTATCTCTTCTGTTGAACCATATCGTTTCATTGGAACGCTGTGAGTGCGTTCATCTGTTTTTGGCAGGCTATCAATCCACCCAGGTAAGACATTATTAATACGAATATTATCAACAGCATATGTGTCTGCACAAATCTTAGTAAAAGCTGCTAATCCAGAACGGGCAACGGCAGACGTTGGAAATAGTGAACTAGGCTCAAATGTCCACGCACTGGAAATATTAACAATCACGCCGTGTTTTTGTTGTTGCATAATCGGAATCACTAAACGAATAGGGCGTACAGCATTGAGAAAATAAGTATCTATACCATCATGCCAATCTTGATCTGTTAATTCTAAAATTCCTTTGCGCGGACCATGTCCAGCACTGTTGACTAAAACATCTATACGTCCCCAACGAGCAAGCGTTTCATCAATAAGGCGTTGTATATCATCTATTGATTGATTAGATCCAGTAACACCTAGGCCATTCAGTTGATTCGCAAGGATTTCACCTTTGCCTGATGAAGATAGAATTGCAACTTTGTATCCATCTGCTGCTAGTTTTTTAGCGACAGCTGCACCCATACCACTTCCTGCAGCCGTAACAATAGCGACTTTCTCAGTCATGATTTTTACCTCTTAATGTCATTCGGAATATGAAAGAGTTAACTAATTTTAAAATAATATTAAAGTTCAACAGTGTGCTGAGCAAACGATAAATTTTCGTTAAATCCAGTAGAAAATCTATAGGCTTGATCTGTAAAAGATATAGAAAACTTTTTAGGTATTTTTCATGCTAAATCGACAGGATTGTATTTCATTTAAACAAGCTCAAGCCACACAGATGAGGACTATGTGTAATCCTGAATAGGTGCTGTTACAACATGTATAAATAGCTAGATTCTCTTATGAGATTGTTCCAGTATAGATTTAGACACTCGAATTTTCAGGGCAATAATCATGGCATTAAAATATCGTATCTTATTAAAATATCTTGCTATTTTAGGTTTTTTTGCAAGTTCTGCCGTAATGAGCAGCATAACTTTTGCAAGTTCTGAGCAGGCATGGAACAAACATGATCAGGAAATAAAAACGGCTTGTATAAAAGCGAGTCAACTTAAAAATGCCAAGACAGCGAGCAATGTTATGCTGTTTGATGATCGTGTTGGATATTCGGCACTCCTGATTGAAGGAAAATATCCTCAAGCACATATGAAAAACAAAACAGGTCAAGAGCTTTGTTTATGGAACAAGACCTCGAAGAAAGCTTATTTAACTGAAGCAAACATAAAAGTACATTGAAGTTAGTGCCACGTAGACCAGTACTTATGATACTTAGAATAAGCTGCTGCATTAAAGATGCATGCAAAAACACTGTAATTTAATTAGAATATTCTTTTAATAGGTAAAAAAAGGACCAATACAACCACTGATAATTATATTGATCCTAGATATTTTTTAGTAGAATTAACGTAATCGTTTAAATAGCTTTAATGCATTTTCACGATTTATATCTGCTTGTTGAGTACCTTGATAATTTGGATATGAATCAAGATCACGCGCAAAAGATGAACTTACAGGTACTGATGCATGAGGGAAATCACTGCCATACAAAATGTGGTCTTGTTGTGCGAAGCTTAACAGGGTTTGTAAAGCAACATGTCCGCTTGATAATGCTGTATCAAAGTAAAATTGACGTAAATCATCTAAAATCTCATTCTTTGTCACTGATGCATTGAGAGTAGGATAAAGCTCTGCAACTCGGTTTGCGATGAAAGGTAAAAAGCCGCCAGCATGTGATAAAATTACTTTAACATTTCTGTATTTACGTAAAATACCATTTGCTACCATATGCACTGCAGTACGGGTCGTATCAAATGGATAATCAATTAAAGGGCTTGGTAAACCCGTTAACGGATCAATAGATTTGGATGGATGTATGAAAACAACTGCATGTCGGGAATCTAGTTCTTTCCAAACAGGTTCTAAACTTTCATCACCTAGATATAAGCCATGATAATTGGAAAATAATACAACACCATCAGCGTTCAGTTCATCAAATCCATATTTAATTTCATTAAGAGAAGCATCAATATCTGGTAATGGTACAGTAATAAAATGACCAAAACGTGATGGATTTTTTTGAACAAGTTCTGCAATATACTCATTAACATGACGCCCCATATCTGAAGCTTCTTTACCTTCCCAACTCATAACACTTGGAGCTGAAAGAGATAGCACACCTGTTTGAATATCATTGTCATCCATAAATTTTAAAGCAGATTCTGGAGACCAGTCAGGAATACGCCAACCTGATGGATCACCGCCTTGTTTAATAAGTGCATTCTTCCAAAAAGATGGAATAAGATGTTGATGTACATCAATACGATTAAAGTTTTTCATTTCTTAATTACACTCTGTTCTTTATCCTGGTGTTTTAAGTATAAAACCATGATCTGATGTGATAAATTATTGAAATGGATAATCAGTTTAAATAAAAAGTTTCTAATGGATGTATTTCGGAGTATGACCGTATTTGTTCGGTCAGTTGAGTTAGGCTCTTTTTCAGCGGCTGGAGATGCTTTAAATATGTCTCCTCAGCTTGTGGGGAAATATGTTTTTGCACTTGAAAAGCATTTAGGCGTTAAGTTATTAAATAGAACAACAAGAAGTCAAAGCCTTACAGATATTGGTTTAAATTATTATGAAAATGCTAAGCGTATTTTATCTGATTTACATCAAACTGAATCTCAAGTAGCAGATAATCGGCAAGTCCCTAAGGGGAATTTACGTATAAGTGCACCTGTACTATTTGGAGTACATGCATTAACACCAGTTTTACCAGAATATCTTTCTCAAAACCCTGAAGTATCAATTGAGCTTTCTTTATCAAATAAATATGTAGATATTGTTGAAGATGGATTTGATATTGTTTTTAGAACAGGGGACTTAGCTGATAGTACTCTGATAGCTAGGCCTTTGAAAAAACGAGAAATGGTATTATGTGCTTCTCCGAGTCTAATAGAAAAAATTGGTGAAATAAAAAATCCAAAAGATTTGATAAAAGCTCCTTGCATTGCATTTACACCTCAAACTTTAAAAAAACCATGGGTTTTCTATGATGTAGATGGAAACAAAGAATCTATTTTAGTTTCAGGTCCATTAACTATAGATAATGGTGATGCATTATTGTTAGCAGCAAGATCTGGTTTAGGCATTATTTTACAGGCTCACAAATTAGTTGAAGATGACTTAAAAAATGGAAGCTTAATAAAGTTATTACCAGACCACTCTATTCCGGAGAAGCCATTTTATTTGGTATATCAGAGAGATAAACACATTACACCAAAACTTAAAAGTTTCATTGACTTTGTAATCTTAAATTTTGCTTAGTTTATTTCTTGAGAAAACCAACCCAGCTTTATTTAATAAAAACTGATTGATTATTCAAATGCATTGCTGCAATTTATGCAGGAAACGATAGACGATATTTGCCTCATATATACAGACATTGACACCATAGCAACTCGGACTTGACTAATAGGCAAGTCAACTTGATAGCTACGATTTCTGGTTGGTTTTTTGGCGTAAGACATACAAATATAAGCTTTCTACTTTTTCACGTGCCCATGGTGTGGTACGTAAGAATCGCAACGATGACTTAACACTTGGATCTATGCAAAAACATCTAATTTCAATTTTACGACTTAGGCCTTCAAAGCCACCGTAATAATCCAATAACTCATCCAAAATGTCAGCAAGTTTTTTGCCGTGTAGAGGGTCATTGGAGGTGTTCATAATAGATCAACTATATTTGGGGAGACCATCATTATAACCTGAGCTCGTTGAAAAATGAGAGGGTTAGCATTTAAGCGTAATTAACATAGAAAATTACAGCTTATCTTCCGATTGATGTGTGCTGAAATAGCAGGAGACATTCACTTGGGTGATTCTAGGCAGCCGACTTGTAAAAGTCTTCTGCCATTTATGGAATGAGAACTCGAAGGCAGCAACGTAAATCTCTACGATCTTATGTTCACCTAGAATCTAATTCACAATCAAATTTATTTTTAATAAGTAATTAAATTAATTACTTAGAGTATTAAAATAATAGCTTATAAAATATTTGGTTCATGAACCTAGCTATGAATGCATATTTTCCTACTAAAAAGGTCTTAAGAATAGACAAAATATGTCTAGGAGAGTGGTTGCAGTCCACCTCTAATTAAAAGGTGTCTACAAAATCAGTGGCTATTCAAAGTGTCCAAATTGGGGAAGATATAAAGTAGTACAGATGGTAAAAATCTGCCTAATGCAATCAGAATAAGGCTTACTTTATATTTCGTTCTCATCATGGTTGGGCAATAATATGGGCTTTCAATTAAAAAAGCCAAGTCGATTTTAGTCTGCTCAACTTGGCTAAATTATAAAATTACTTTAAGTTTTTAGTAAAGAAATCAGTTAGTTTATCGAAAGGAATTAAATCAACTCGGTCATAAAGATCAACGTGTCCGGCACCCTTGACGTAATATAGCTCTTTAGGTTCACCAGCACGTTTATAGGCATCTTCACTGAACTCTTTGGAATGTGCCTGATCGCCAGTAATAAATAGCATTGGACGAGGTGAGATGGTTTCTATGTCATTAAATGGATAGAAGTTCACAAATCTAACTTCACTTGTTAAAGCTCTATTTTGAGTTTGCTCCAAAGTTTGACCTTTAGGAATAGCTGCTCCGCGCGGTGTTCGATAAAAGTTATGAAATTCACTTACAATAGGGTCGCTATTGGCATCGACTGTTTTAGGTAAATAGTTTATCCATTGTTTTCCTTTACCTTGAAACTCTGAATAACGTTGTTCTGCTGCTGTTTCTAGCATTTTTTTACGCTGCTCAAGCGTCTGCGAGTAATTTAAACCGTTACGTGTTACAGCTCCCATATCATACATGGCAACAGTAGCAATAGCTTTTAAACGAGGATCAAGTTTTGCTGCACTGATTGCAAAGCTACCGCTACCACAAATACCTAATACACCAATACGATTACGATCAATAAAAGTTTTACTACCTAAATAATCTACCGCAGCATTAAAGGCTTCTGTATAGAGTTCGGGGGCAACTAAGTTGCGAGGTTGTCCCTCACTTTCGCCCCAGAAAGGTAAATCAATTGCTAAAGTGATAAAGCCTTGCTCTGCCAATTTCTGTGCATAAAGCATTGAGCTTTGTTCTTTCACCGCTCCCATTGGATGTCCCACAATAATTGCAGGAGCTTTAGTATTCTTATTTAAATTTTTAGGAATCACTAAATTACCGACAACATTCATGTTGTATTGATTTTTGAACGTAACTTTTTGAATCGTGACCTGACTACTTTGATAAAAGTTATCTGCATCTTTTGGCATATCTGCCGCCATTGTTGAAGTGGAAGAAAATAAGCCTATTGCGGCAATAAGGGTTGCTGTTAGAGTCGCATTACGAAATTTCTTTATATGTGATTGCATGATTCCTGCTTCCTGTAAAAAGATGATTCATGAATTTAGGGATTGAAATGAGTTTATCTATTCTTTCAGAGAAGTATTAGCCTAAAAAAACAGCATAGACTTATGAATAATATTCATTAATAAGAGGGCATAAATTTTAAGTGGTTGAAAATAATGTGTTTAAATAAAAATTATTTGATTTTTTAAAAGTGTAAGTGCTAAGAACTGCGAAAAATACGATGTTTATACTTTTATGATTCATGAATTATATACATAACTCTATTCAGCTTAAGCTACTTATTCCAGTTGATCTTTATTTTTATAATTGCTACTCCAATTTCGAGTAGAGATAGTCAATGCTTAACCCTGAAGAAAAAGAAAGCCTCGTAGAAGCTCCTGCCTACTGGAGTGGGGTTTTTGCAATGACCTTATGTGTTTTTGCCTTGATTGCATCAGAGTTTATGCCAGTGAGTTTACTGACACCGATTGCAACAAATCTGAATGTTACTGAGGGTTTGGCTGGACAAGGAATTGCAATTTCAGGTGCTTTTGCTGTCATAACAAGTTTGACGATTTCTCGCTTAGCAGGAGATATGAATCGTAAAACACTTTTGTTAGTTTTAACGGCTATTATGGCAATTTCAGGTGCAATCGTGGCACTAGCCCAAAATTATATAGTTTATATGCTAGGTCGGGCGTTGATTGGTTTGGTCATTGGTGGTTTTTGGTCGATGTCAGCTGCAATGGCAATGCGATTAGTGCCGAGCTCACAAGTACCTAAAGCATTAGCAATTTTTAACAGCGGTAATGCATTGGCAATGGTGATTGCTGCTCCTTTAGGAAGTTATCTCGGCTCAATCATCGGTTGGCGAGGTGCATTTTTATGCTTAGTTCCTGTAGCTATCATCGCTTTTATTTGGCAATGGTTGAGTTTGCCCTCAATGCCAGCTACTTCGCGTCAAACAGAAAAGCAATCATCCATTTTGGGGTTATTGCGTAATCCAGTCGTTATGATGGGTATGTTAGCGATCAGTTTATTTTTCATGGGACAGTTTTCTCTTTATACCTATGTGCGACCATTTTTAGAAACCATAACTCGGGTTGATATTTCGACCCTGTCACTTATTTTACTGGGGATTGGGGTAATGGGATTTATTGGTACTGCCGTAATTAATACGTTCTTGAAACGTCGTTTTTATGCAACTTTGATCATTATTCCTATTATGATGGCTGTTATCGCATTGTCACTCGTATTTTTTGGAACTTGGACGATGGTAGTTGCAGTATTACTTTGTTTATGGGGGGTCTTAGCAACAGCAGCACCTGTAGGATGGTGGGGATGGTTAGCACGTACCTTACCCAATGATGCAGAAGCAGGTGGTGGGTTAATGGTGGCGGTGATTCAACTTGCAATTGCTTTAGGTTCAACACTGGGTGGAGTTTTATTTGACCATAGTGGTTACCAGATAACTTTTGTAGCCAGTGCACTTATTTTGGTTATTTCTTCTATTTTGATATCTCGTTTGACGACAAAGTAATCCAATTGAGTCGAATATTCATAAACGAATATGAATAAAGAAATAAGCATTGTCACGAGCAGAATGTTAGATTAGAGCTTATATATTTCTTTTAAAAATGAACGTGGTGAGGGAATATGCCATGTTCAAATCTCTTATAGTTTTTAAGAATCATAGATTTTTTATTTTTAACTTCAATTATTTGTCCGGAGCATAACAGATTATAGAAATACGAAAATGTATGAGCAAGGAGCTAAAAGGGGATAGAGTCATGAATAGGATTAATAAATCATACGTTTCTAAGTGGTATTATTTCAATATTAACGCTTAAATTACTGAACCATAGAGGATCTATATGATTACAAAAGAGAACTATAATGATCTATATGCCTTTCTGATGGTGACTCGTGAAGGTAGTTTTACTAAAGCAGCAGGTAAGCTAGGTGTTTCCCAGTCTGCTTTGAGCCATACCATTCGTGGACTGGAAGAGCGTTTAGGGATGTTGTTGCTCACTCGGACGACACGTAGCGTTTCTCCAACAGAGGCTGGTGACAAACTAAGACAGACGATTGGAGCGAGTTTTGATCATATAGATAATGAATTATCATTACTGTCGAAACTAAGAGATACACCAGCGGGAAATGTAAGAATAAATGCAAGTCATCATGCTATCCGTTATGTGCTATTACCTAAATTAAAGCAATTAACGCAGCTTTATCCAGATATCAATATTGAGCTAACAGCAAATAATGGCATGGTTGATATTGTAGCGGAACGTTTTGATGCAGGTGTCCGTTTTGGTAGTCGGGTAGCGGAAGGAATGATTGCTGTTCGGATTAGTTCAGATGTCAGAATGGTTGTTGTGGCATCGCCTGAATACCTTGTGCTAAAAGGCATCCCAGAAAAACCTCAAGATTTGATTCAACACAACTGTATTGGCTATCGATTGTCTACTCAAGGTGGATTATATCAATGGGAATTCTTGGTTGAAGGCATTGAAACTAAAATTAAAGTTTCTGGGCAATGGGTCTTTAATGATTCTGAGCTTATTGCTGATGCAGTATTAGCTGGAGAAGGCATTGCTTACATTCCTGAAGAGCTCATTCAGGACAATTTATTACAAGGGCAATTAATAAAAGTATTGGATGAGTATGCAATAGCATACCCAGGATTTCATTTGTATTATCCTCATCGTAGGCAGCAGTCACCAGCTTTGAAACTTGTTATTGACACATTAAGAATAAATTAAATCATTGTTGGTGGCACATTAAGCTTATGGGAGTTCTTGTTATTTCTTTACGAAATGAGACCTTGAGGAAAACTTATTTAACTGAAGCAAATATAAAAGTGCATTTTAGAGGTATAAAGTTATAAAAACTAAAAACCAAGTTCATGAACTAAAAGATTCATACATTAAAAAAGAATATCTGTGTCTAGCATTATCTGACGTTTATTTGACATTTCTGGTTCATAGCAATCCACCGCCATTCCCCCTAAACGAGCAATACATTTATTGCAATACTGGCAAATTGGATAATCAAGCTCTGAATGATATAAGTTATGGTAAAGATAAGGATCTGCGATAAATGCACGGGCACACGATATAGCATCACTATGTCCATTAATTAAAGCATTTTCCATTACCTCTCTTGAGACAAACCCACCACTTGCAATCACAGGTATATCCAGTGCGTGTTTAAAGTGTTTTACATAGGGCATGTTATAACCTTCACCTTTTGGAGTCGACCAAGTGAGAAAGCTTTCAATCATGGGAGACATGGACAAGGCTATTTTCTTCCGAGTAGATGAAAAACCCATTCCCGAACCATGCTCTATATTTGTTTTTAAGAACCCATGATAAGAACCAGACAGCATGGGTGGGACAGACTCATAATGAGCTCGACTGATCTCAATCGCATCAACTCCCTCATTTTGTAGAGCAACTGCAA
The DNA here is from genome assembly GCF_000369525.1 of Acinetobacter higginsii. GTDB lineage: Bacteria > Pseudomonadota > Gammaproteobacteria > Pseudomonadales > Moraxellaceae > Acinetobacter > Acinetobacter higginsii. Next base: position 1,189,142 of record NZ_KB850072.1, on the reverse strand, counting down.
AAGTCACTAACTCATCAGTGGTTGCGCCTCGTCGAAAAGCGAGAGCATCTGTACCATTTACTTTAGCCAAAATCGGAAAATCATCTCCAACACACTGACGAATGGCTTTAACAATCTGTAAGGGTAATCTCATTCTATTATCTAGATTGCCACCATATAAATCATTTCGTCGGTTGGTGTAAGGTGCTAAGAATTGGCTGATCAAATAACCATGAGCAAAATGCAATTGAATACCATCAAAACCCGCCATTTGCGCCCTAATCGCAGCTCGAACAAAATCATCAATGATCTTTGGAATTTCATTGAGTTGTAAAGCACGAGGTTTTGTACCTAATGATTGTTCCATTACGTTTGATGCAGATACCACAGGATTATCTGCATCATTTGGTCTGACTACTTGACGGCCGCCATGATTCAGTTGTGCAATTAACTTCGTTGTTTGACCTTGTGCATGGATAGCATCTACCCAAGTTTTTAAACCTGCGATTTTATTATCTGCATCAATGCTTGCCTGTTTTCCTGCTGAATGACCTTGCTTAGAAATACAAAGATTTCCAGTAAAAATTAAAGGGGTCTTTGCTTTTGCCATAGGGAGATAGAAGTCTATTAACTCATCTGTAACAAATCCTTCGGCTGTAGCTCTTGTTTCACTTGTTGCAGATTTAAAAACACGTCCAGAAACAATCATTTTACCAATCGTCAAAGGTTGATATAAAAGCTGTTCTATTTGTTTTTCACGGGGCTTATCATTGAATTGTGTCATAGAAAATTATCACTATTTGTTTTCAGTTGACTGAATCTAAATGTTATTTGAGGGTTTCTATTTCTATCGATCTTTACGCTCAAAAACTTAACTTTGATTCAATTTTAACTTTTAGAAAATCTATAATTCTTTGAAATAAAACATATTTACATCCCTGAGGTATCTAATCCTCAGAACAAAGAAGTTAGAGTGAGGATTAGAGTATCCTTCTGGATGATTGAAATACATTAACTTGAATGGAATATTCTAGCTTTAAGCATGCGATCACGATCTGGTTGCACTTTAGGGTTGAAGCAACCTACACCTAATTGACCACCAGCACTTCCAATACATAAATTACAATAATCACAAACTGGGGCCTGTGGAATCGGATGATATAGATGATGGAATAAATAAGGATTTGCGATCAAACCACGTCCTATAGAAATTGCATCTATTCGTTTTTCTCGAACAGCATTTTCCATTGAAGCTTTGTCATTAAATCCACCGCAACTAAATACAGGAATAGTGAGCGCCTTTTTAAACTCCTCAGCGTAGCTCACATTAAAGCCTTGGCGGGCAGGGTAATTATGGTTGAGAAATGGTTCAAAAAATATTGCAATAACACGCATAAACAAACGCTGCCATAATGGGAATGTGGAAGCCATGCCGACCTGAGTTTGTCTTTTTATAAAACCAGACCATTTTCCAGACAATGTACTTGGGATTGTGGAAAAATGTCCTCGAGTAATTTCAATTGCATCTAAACCCTCATTTTCAAGTTGCTTCGCCAACATGATTTGATCTTCAACTTTAACTCCGCCTGGACGATCATCGCATCCGTTTAGCTTCGCAATAATTGGATAATTAGGGCCAACTCTTTCCCGAACCGCTCTATATATTTCTAAAGCTAGATTCATGCGTTTTTCAGCATTCCCACCATACTTATCTTTCCTTCGATTAGTGCCTGGCGTCAGAAACTGACTAATCAAATAACCATGAGCCATTTGAATCTGTACCCCATCGCAACCTGCTTTTTGAGCTCTTTCTGCGGCATCTGCATAAGACTTAATTAAATCCGGAAATTCTTCTAGTTTTAAGGAGCGAGAAATTCCCAATAAAGTAGGGTGTAAACGACCAGTAGATGTAACGGGATAATCAGTGATACCTTCAGCAGGTGAACGCATTTGAGATCCACCGTGATTGATCTGAGCGATTAGCTTTGTTCCATATAGGTGGCACATATCAGCTAGTTTCTTCATCCCCAAAATTTTATCATCATGATCTAAAGCTAACTGTTTACCACCAGATTTTCCTTGCCAAGAAACAAAAATATTTCCTGTAATGATTAAAGGTAATTTAGACTCCGCCATAGGTCGATAAAATTCTAATATTTCATCAGTCATAAATCCTTCGTCAGTGGCTAGAGTCTCATGAGTTGCTGTTTTAAATACTCGTCCTGAAACTTTCAGAGACCCAAAGTAAATTGGATTTTCTAATATAAAATTTGAAGACATTTCTTTGGCTTCCTTAAAATATGATCGTTCTAATTACCCAGAAATAGCAGTGCCAACAGATTAATGAGTTACACTATTTCTGAAGATTGGAAATATTTAAATTAATCAGATATATGCATGGCTTTTAATTTCATCACATACAATTTTCAATTCAATATCACTAAAACGTCGAATTTCAGACTCAGCATGTTTTGCAAGCATGTTGCCAATTAAGGGGACATTCACTTTAACTTCCCAGTCAATAGTGATTGTCAATTTTCCATTTTCTATTGAATAACGTGCTTGGTTATTAAAACTACTTGGCATATTCATTTGAAAAGTGGATTTGCAGACTAAATGCTCAATATCCCAATGATCTTCGCGAACAAGTTTGAATGCTCCATTTAAGAACTTTCTTGCCATTTCTGGGATATTTACATCTAGATTTTGGGACCGTTTAAGGTAATATTTTGAACCAGTAAATTCTTTATTGAGTATCTCTAAATTTTCACACGGTACTTTTGAGCAGACACTTAGATGAAACTTTTGATTTGACAGTATTTTTTGGGCCTCTGCCCATGTGCAGGGTACTAACTCCTGTTTTACCGTAAAGCGATGTGCCATTTCCTAACTCCTTTAAGGCTGGGTAGACGTACTGTTCATACACAACATCATCAATGAAATTAAGTTATAAGGCTTGATGGGAAATGCCAAAGAATTGATACTTTGCGCCAAAATATAAAAATGAGTAAAGATTTTAGGAATCAATTATTTTTACGGTTTTATAATTGATTTACACTTACTTGACACCTCTAAGAAAACTATTTGATACTTTGTGCCATATTAGAATGAAACGAGATTATTGGATTGAATAAGCCGTTGCATAGTAGAAAGATTCCTGAAACATATGTTCGATTATTGTTTCAATATCTTGAGGCACAAGGAGATGATCCAGAAAAAATTCTTGGCGAACCTTGGCCTGTAGCCGATTCAAGTGGCTTAGGTGGGATCGATGTTGATCATTGGGAAGAGTTGCTTGTTATTGCAAGGGAATATTTGAATGATCCTTTAATAGGTTTGCATGTTGGTCAAACGATTACGGCACAGCATCTTGGAATTTTAGGTTCCGTCTTTCTAGCTTGTGAAAATCTTGGAGCAGTCTTAGAGCGTTTTGAGCGTTATCATCGCCTTTTATATGATGTTGTTCCCGCATCTGTCCAGATGCATACTGACTATGTAGAAATTTCATGGGAGGTTCAAGACTACCAAGTCAATAGCTTATCTGATGAAACTGGTTGGGCCGTGATAATCCAGTTTTGTCGAAATCTAATAGAGGGCCAAGATAAATTAAAAGCTGTTCATTTTATTCATAAGAAACCAACAGATATCAAGCCATATGAAGATTTTTTCGGGTGTCCTGTTCTATTTGAACAGCCTATACCGCTTATGCGCTTTGATATGGAAATGCTAACGATACCGCTTAAAAACTCTGATGCGACTTTAGTTGCCATACTAGAGAAGCATGCGGATACTTTACTTGCAAGTTTGCCACATAATGATGAAATTATTGAACAAGTTAGAAAGCAGATCGCTTACTTGATCCCTCAAGGTGAACCCGACGTAGAACAACTTATAGAGATACTAAATTATTCACGTCGGACGTTTCAAAGACGATTGAAGGAAGCGGGAACGACCTTTAGAAAGGAGTTAAATTTTGTGCGATATGAGTTGGCAAAATCTTATCTAAGAGATCAAAGATTACAAATTGTAGAAATAGCATTGTTATTAGGGTATGCAGAACATAGTCCATTTACTAGAGCTTTCAAAGAATGGTCTGGTAAAACTCCACAGCAAGTAAGAGATGAGATGAAAATCAGATCTCATTGATTTGATGAACTTTTCTATCTAGACGAAGAATAGAGCAATAAATGTAACTATAAGAACTCTATAAGGTGCCTAATATATAAATAAGTTGAAAAGTCATTCATTACATATCAAGCTCAAAGCTGAGCAGCCCCATAACTTGAATAAAGTTCAAGATATTCAAAAAAGGGTTGCAGCAAGTCGGTGCAAGCTTTGAATTAAATGATATTAAACATTAAGTATTTCTTATTTCGAATAGAGCTATTATTGGATTGAACAATAACTTCAATCCAATAATAAAAAATTCTACTTATTTAACTTTATACCAAGTCTGACTTCTACCAAGTGCAGAAATACCGATATAACCACGACCGCTGAGCTTCTTGCCGTCAGGAGATAGGGTAGCATTAAAACTGTATGTTTTACCTGTCTTAGGATCTAAGATTGATCCATTTGTATATTTGCTTTCACCTGAACTTTTTAAATTTTTGACGATCGTCAGACCGACTAATGATTTATTTTGGTAGGCTCCTTCGCACTTAGTACATTTATTCGCTTCACTAGAAACCAGAATTTTTTCGATGGTCGCTGATAGAGCACCATTTTTATCTTCACTAAATCTTACAAGAGCTCTTGGTTGATTGGTTTGATCATCAATCGTTTTCCATACCGTACCATTAAGCTGGTCTGATGCAAATGAATGAATTGAGTAAGAACCGAGTAGAAGCAAAAAGAAAAACTTTTTCATCACTATAAATTTCCTGCTGAAAAATAATCAATTAAATTGGTTGAAATTGGGTTGACGCTTTTGAGAAAAAGCAGCCAGAGCTTCTTTAAATTCAGGAGATTGTAGACGCTCTAAAAAAATCTCTCCCTCTGTATCAATACAATCAAGTACAGAGCGATTTTCTGACTGTTTAAGCATGGCTTTGGTAATTTGCAATGATGTATTCGGTAGAGAAGCAAGCTTGTTTGCTTTTTGCAAAGCATAGTCATAAACATCCGTGATCACTACATCATTCACCAAACCAATATCTTTAGCAAATACAGCATCAAATGGTGTAGCCAGCATTAAAAGTTCAGATGCACGCAAGTATCCAATTTGTCGTGGTAACAGTAGACTTGAAGCACCCTCTGGGCTTAAGCCAAGACTGGTAAATGGAAGCTGAAAACGGGAAGTTGGATCACAATAAACAAGGTCTGCGTGTAATAAGATTGTTGTTCCGATACCAATTGCGACACCTTTTACAGCCATAATCAATGGCTTTTTTAATTGATGTGCAGCTCTAAGCAGCTTAAAAGCAGGAGCGTCTAAACCGAGTTTTACAATCTTATCAAAGTCTTGTAAATCGTTACCTGCAGTAAAGTCTTTATCAATCCCTCTAAGGATGACAACCTTAACTTCTGAAATGTGATCAGCTTGAATAAGTGCGGCTTCTAGTGCCAAATAGAGGCTACTATGAAGCGCATTTTTCCGATCAGGTCGATTGATCATGAGAGTGAAAACACCATCATTAAAATGAATATCTAATTCGGGATGAATGTGTTTTAAATTAGCCAAGCTCATATAGAATCCAGTGAGAATTGAATTTATTCAATGTTATGAAATTTGATGTCGCTGATAGCCTAAATTGATTTTGCCATCACTACTAAAAATATGAGATTCAATCTGATCACCAATTTTTAGATATTGGGAGCGTCGAGACTGGCTTTTGTTAAACAATTGCCATTTGATCTTCTCAGGTAAAAGCCCTGTCATTTTTATCAGTGTTGTCGATGGTAATCTAAGTGCACATCCAGATGGTGTACCTGTCATGAGTACATCACCGACTTCAAAATTAGTAATCTGAGAGAATTCAGTCAGTGTCTCAGCGGGTTTAAAGACTAGATTCTCTGTCGAATCCTGTTGACGAACTTCACCATTTACTTTTAGGCAAAGTTGTAACTTGTTTAGATAATGCATTTCAGCTTGATTCAGTAAACACAGTACAGGACCAAGCGGACAGAATGTACGATAACTTTTTCCTTTATAAAACTGCATTTGCGGAATTTGGATGTCACGCGCTGAAACATCATTACCAATACATATACCTGCAATATATTCATGTAAGTTTTCTGCAGTGACGGTGACGCTACCTTGCGTTTTTTTCCCTAGGACTAGTGTTAATTCAATTTCATAGTCTAATAAATCAACATGGTTTGGTTTTTCAATCCATCCAGTTGGACCATGAAGCGATGCCAATGATTTGGTAAAAAACATATTAAATGACTGGGTATCAGGATTGATTCCCGAATCAAGCATATGTTGGCGATAATTCGCACCCTGACATAATATTTGAGATGGATTGGTAATTGGGCTCAGTAATTTCACGTTAGCAAGTAAGTATTTTTCTTTACTTTCCGTTGCCAATTTTGCCAGTTGGAGTATGCCACATTGAATGATTTCCTGAGTGCTTTCAAAGTCATGCTGAAAGGAAATAATTTCATCATTCTGAATGAGTCCCCAACGTTTTTTTTGTTGAGCATCAATAAAATGAACAATATGTAAAGCCATAACAAATATCCCAATTTTATTTTGAGCGTTTCTTTTCTGCGATAGCGATAATCGGCTGAGTCATCCAACGTTTAAATTTATTGCCGAAAGATTCTTGTTGATAAATTGGGCGTGGACTGACTTCTTCATTGGCTTTGTGGTATTGAGGAAATAGGCTTAACGCATTGCCTCTTTGAATTTTATAGTGATCGGTTTCATTAAAAATGCTCAGTTCTCCAAGAGACTGTACTTGCATATGGGAGGCCGGCGCAGGCGCAAATGGAAAATCACTGCCAAATAAAATTCTTTCTGTGCCAACAAGCTCTTTTAAAGCTGACATAGCGTAAGGAGATGGTGATAAAGCAGTATCAAAATAAAAACGCTTGATATAGGTCATTATCCCTTGAGGTGCATTTTTATTCATGTCAGAGATTAGGTTGCCTAGAGAGACTCGCCATGCAATATAAGGTAGGAAACCTCCTGCATGAGCTAAAATAAACTGGATATCTGGAAAGCGTTCCATCACACCAGAAGTAATCAGGTTGACTGCTGCACGTGTGGTGTCTGGTAAAAATTCAAGAATAAATCCAGGCGTGGTCAATCCTAGATTTTCACTGGTCTCATGCAGATTGGGATGAATAAAAACAATCGCTTTACGTTTGTTGAGTTCGAACATAAGTTCTTCAAAGCGACTATCTCCAAGAAAAACACCATTGGTGCTTCCCAATAATACAATCCCATCCGCTTTCAGGACTTCTAAAGCATAGATGGCTTCTTTGCATGCTTCAGCAGTTAAGGGCATTGGTAGCACTGCAAAAAAACCAAATCGGTTTGGAAAGTTTTGCCGCATTTCAGCCGTATATTCATTGCATTGACGAGCCAGGCGACATGCTTCTTGTACATCACCAAAATAGACACCAGGAGCGGATAAAGAGACGATGGCAGTCTCAGTGCCGATCTGATCCATAATGTCAATCGATTGTGATGGTGTCCAGACAGGTAAAGGAGCACCCGCGACTTTGTCGATGCCTTTATTCAGCATTGCCTCTCTAAAAACTGGAGGAACAATGTGATGATGCACATCAATTCTTCCTTGCTGAAATATTGTATTTGTCATATCTGATCCTCAGCCGAGCTGTTCGTTTTTAGTTGCTAGTATTTCTAGACAACAAAATATCAATATGCTTATATTAGATCAATAGTGATTAAAATTGAACAATAGTGTTTAATATTTTTTGTATTGTTTTAATTGCGAATACGTTTAATTTTTTGAAAAGATAATTTTAACGAGCAGGGGGAAAACGCTTATGAAGTCAATAGGGACTATTTTTATCCAAATTTTTCTATTCAATATTTTTATAGCAAATACATGGGCTCAAGATATTACAGGGATGTGGAAGGCAATTGATGATAAAAGTGGTTATGCAAGGGCAAAGGTGAATATTTATAAAAGCAATGAAGGGCAATACGAAGGAAGAATTGAGGAGATATACCCGTTGCCTGGTCACAGTACAGCATTTACGGATAAATGCTTTCGCTGTAAAGGAGAACTTAAAGATACGCCTCTGAAAGGAATGAAGATTCTGTATGGCTTCAAAAAAAATATGAATAGACCAGATGAGTACCATGATGGTCATGTCATTGATCCGATGAGCGGTAATATTTATAAAGGTAAAATTAAAATCAATGCCAGTGCTACAAGAATGATTTTACGAGGATATATTGGTACTTCAGCCTTAGGTCGAAGTCAGGTTTGGATGAAAGTGGACTAAAATTTGATGGCCCAAGCCAACATGATCTTATGATGTCGACTTGGGCTATGTGATTAAAATTTATAATTCAACTGAAGTGAAAAAATATCTGCGTCAGTGTCAAAAGAACCAGTGAGTGTTTGCATCGTTGGTTTACCTGCTACAACAGTTGGACTTTCAATTGTTGCTTCATTTGCAAAAATATGTGAGTAGCCAACATCCATACTTAGGTTTTTACTTACTTGAAAGCCTGCACCCAATGAAAGCCAAATGCGATCAGTATCAGGAAAACGAACTGTTCGATCAGAAGATGACTCAACCACAGATTGATCATAAGCCATACCGAATCGGAGTTGTGTTGACGGTGTAATTTGATAGAGAGCGCCGATACTTGATCTTAAACCATCTTTAAAGTTAAGTTGCTCCTCGTATACAACGGCATTATTATTTGGATTTACTGCACTAAAAGCAGGAAGAACAGACCAATCATACCAAGTGAATTCTGCAAGACCTGTCAATTTCGGAGTCAAACGATAGGCACCTGCTAAACTCGCACTTTGTGGCATTTTAATTTCTACTTCTGCTGGAGTAGTGAGTTTTGCAACTGGGGTAGTTACAGTCAGTGAACCATCCAGTTTTAAACTTGTTTCAGAACGATAGGTCAAACCTATGTCTAAATTTTCTGTAGGTCTTAAAAAGAACCCGATATTTCCTGCCCAGCCATGTCCATCACCTTTTAATTCGCCTTGAGCATCACCTAAATAAACGGGTGGATTGGTATTGATCAGTGGAGCAGCCTTTCTGGTAAGGGTGGCATCAAAATCGAGATAGTTTAATCCCAATCCAATCATGAGCTGAGGGTTAATCTCATAAGCTAATGAAGTATTCACATTAACACCAGTGACTTCAGTTTTTAGCCCTTTATAACGGCCAACAAAATCCTCATCCCATTCGCCTTTATTTCCGTATAACGGAGAAACACTCATTCCCACGGCAAAAGGTTGTTCACTTCGATACACATATTGAGCGCTTGGAATCACAAATTTGCGTTCAATGCTGGCTTCTGCGTTGCCTGTTGGAACGATGGGTGAAATTGATGTGTTATTTTCTCCTTTGAAATCAGTTTTAGCATCAACATACGATGCAGAACCTGATAAATAATGGCCTGAACTTAAACCCATCATTGCTGCGGGGTTATAGGCAACCACACTTGCATTTTGTGCAAGTGCTGATGAACCAGCAAAAGCATAGCCAACGCCAGCTGCAGTCTGTGTATCGATAAAAACACCAGATGCGTAAGTTAAAGAAACAGGGCTTAAAGCAATAAGAAATATGAATTTTGATTTAAGTGGTCCGATCACAACAGTATCCTTGAAATTTACATGAATATAAAATATTAAACAAAAGTGTTCAAAAAGCAATTACTATGTAAAAATTATATTTTTTAAGGTTTTTAACGAATATTTTTTTATAAAAATTATATCTAACTGAAATATATAGATTTAAATTAAATGAACAAATATTGATTAATTTGAACAGTTATGTTCAAATTAAATATATAAAGTATTTGAGAAAGAAAAAATGACGAACACTCATACATTGACATCCCAAGTGGTGAAATTTGGTCAGAGACAGATTTTTTTAAGTGAACAGGGTGAAGGTTTCCCGATTCTTATGTTGCATGGTGGTGGTCCAGGTGCTTCAGGGCTATCTAACTACTCCAAGAATATTGACGCATTGGCAGAAAAATATCGCGTTCTCATCCCAGATATGCAGGGTTATGGGCAGTCTTCAAAGGGAGTGAATCGTGATGATCCGTTTGGAGATTTAGCAGATGCAATGTTGGGCTTATTGGATCAATTAAAAATCAAGCAAGTCCATATTATTGGTAATTCTCTTGGTGGTGCATGTGGCTTACGCATGGCACTAGAACATCCAGAGCGAGTTGCAAGCTTGATTCTTATGGGACCGGGCGGAATTAATACCACCAAAGGTCTACCGACTAAAGGTTTGAACTGCTTGTTAAATTACTACGGTGGCAAAGGACCGAGTATGGATAAGCTCAGAACCTTTATCCGTGAATACTTGGTCTTTGATGGCAGTCAGGTGCCTGAAAGTGTCATCCGTGAACGTTTTCAAGCCAGTATCGATCCAGACGTAGTTGCAGCACCGCCATTAAGAAGACCTACGGGCTTGAAAGGTGCGATTCGCATGGACTTCACCCGTGATTCACGACTTAAAAAATGCAAGGTTCCAACCTTGGTGGTGTGGGGGGCGAATGATTTAGTGAACCGCCCGAGTGGCGCATTAACCTTGCAGAAAATCATGCCGAATTGTGATGTGTATTTATTTGCTAATACAGGTCACTGGGTGCAGTGGGAAAGGGCGGACGAATTTAACCAGTTGAGTCTAGATTTCTTTGCTAGACAGAGCAATGTTTGAAAAGGTGAGTATATGAATAGCACCGCAGTAGATCAGGATATTTTTGGTTCAGTACGCATGGGTTATGCGGTAATTGAATCCAATAAATTAAAAGAATGGAAAACTTTTCTGCAACAAGGTTTGGGTCTGCATTTTAATGCAGGTGCAAAATTAATCAATGAACTCAGCTTTCGCATGGACGATCATGCCAAACGCCTGATAGTGCAAAAGGGAAAGTCAGAAGATTTTGTCGCACTAGGTTGGCAGGTTAAAGATCAAAAAACGTTAGACATTATTCTTGGTCGCTTGGCTGAACGTGATATTGCCGTTGAGAAAAGTACGCAGGCTGAGGCTGAGCAAAGAGGAGTTAAACAGTTTTGGCGAATTGTTGGTCCTAAAAAACAGAATATCGAGCTGTTTGTTGAAGCCAACTTGAGTGATGAACCGTTAAATATGCTGACCTCAAGCTTTGTGACTGGTGATGCAGGAATGGGACATGTGGCGGTTACCTCACGTAGGCCTGTAAAAATGCAGCGTTTCTGGCAGGAAATTTTTGATGCCCGTGTCAGTGATTATATTGAGCAAGTCATCAGTGGCGTGACGCTGGATATTACATTCCTGCGTTTAAATGAGCGTCATCATTCCGTTGCAATTGCTACAACACGTGAAGTCAATCTTGACCCGATTCGCAGCAAAGTACAGCACATGAATTTACAGGGTGCGTCTTTAGATGATTTATCCAATGCCTTTCAACGATGTAAACAACTTGGTTATGAAATGGCGCATGAGATTGGGCAGCATCCAAATGACAAGGAATTGTCTTTTTATGTGATTAGCCCATCAGGTTTTGAGATTGAGTTGGGTTGGGCACCGTTGGTTGTCGATGAAAAAAAATGGCAAACCACCAAGTATTTTGCCATCAGTTCATGGGGACATAAACCTGAGAATCCAAGCAAAATTTATATGCTCTCGACCAATTTAGGTAATTTAAAGCAGGGAATCTCTACCGTGATTCACCCTGAATATTCTCCCATCTAGCTTTAGAGGTTCTAAACATGACAGGTCAGAAAACAAAAAAATCGACATCAGAAAATGTAGATGTGGTTATCGCGGGGCTAGGACCAACTGGATTGGTATTGGCACATATTTTAGGTAAACGTGGGCATCAGGTGTTGGTGTTGGAACGTGAACCTGTGTTTTATGGTAATGCTCGTGCGGTATATACCGATGATGAGTGCATGCGAATTTTTCAGTCGATAGATATGGCTGAAGAGCTGCAAAAAGATATGTTGTTGGATACGCCTGTACAACTTGTTCGTCCAGACGGCACTGTGATTGCACAATACAAGCCGCTAAAACGTCCATTTGGTTGGTCGGTGGTGAATTTTTATTATCAGCCGTATTTGGAAACATCTTTAACCAATGCCTTAGAAAAATATCCAAATGTTAAAATTTTGCGTGGACGTGAACTGATTAATTTTAATCAGGATGCAGATAGCGTGACGGTGATTCATCAAGCCACACAAATTTATCGTTTTAGTGATGAGTCAGATGTCAAAACCGAAGCACAGGGTGATAGTGATATTCAGCAAGTCACCGCTCGTTATTTGGTCGGTTCAGATGGTGGACGTAGTACCGTTCGTGCCAAACTTGGCATTGAAATGTCAGGGAAAAACTTCCCAGAGCCGTGGCTGGTGGTGGATTTAAAGCAAAAAGACCGCAATAAAGGCTTACGTCACTTACCTTATTTTAATTTTGTAGTAGATCCCGATTTGCCAGTGGTGAGCTGTGTACAGCCAGATGGTTTCCATCGCTTTGAGTTTATGCTGAAAAAAGGTCAAACCAAAGAATATATGGAACAACCTGAAACAGTACGTATGTTGTTATCCAAATTTGTCAATCCTGATGACTTTGAAGTAAAACGTAAACTGGTCTATACCTTTAATGCTTTGGTTGCTAATCAATGGCGAGATAAACGTGTACTTTTGGCAGGTGATGCTGCCCATATGACCCCACAATTTATGGGGCAAGGCGCAAGCTCAGGGATCCGTGATGCAGGCAATTTAGGCTGGAAACTCAGTGCGGTACTCAATGGTCAAGCTGGAGACAAATTATTAGATAGCTATGAAAGTGAGCGTCATGATCATGCCAAGGCAATGATTCAGGGTTCTGTCTTATTAAAAGATCTTGTTTCAATGACCAATCCAGTGATTGGGAAAATCCGTGATGGTGTAATTAAAGGCGTACTTTCTACCCCAAAATTAAAAGAATGGGGACAAGAAGGTGGGTTCAAACCAAAACCTATTTATACCAAAGGACAATATTTCGGTTTAGCACGTAAACATCGTTTAAGCCCTGAAGGTGGCTTATCTCCGCAGCCTATTGTCCGTGGTTTTGATGGTCGTCCTGTACTTTTAGATTCTCTATTAGGTGAGAACTATTCTTTGATTGGGTTATCAGTGGATCCAACATCAGGTTTATCAAACACATCTAAACAAGTCTTAGAACAAATTGGCTGTAAATTTATCACTCTATATCCATATTCTGGTCGACCTCAAGGCCATATCAATAGAGATTTAAATCCTGATGTGCTTGAAGTGGAAGATATTGATGGCGATATGGTGTGTTGGTTTAAAAAGGCATGTAAGACATCGCAATCCATTGCAATATTACGTCCTGATAAATTTACATTTGCTGTTGTTGATCAAGTCGAAATTAATTCGACCATACAGCAGTTAAAGCATCAATTGGATTTAACTGCTGATAAAACTGGTTCTCACACAATTGGCGGGGTGAATGTATGACGATTAATGATCAAGAACGTTTAAATTCTGCGGCTTTGGCATTGCGCCACGCTAGACAATCAGGTCAAACAGTTGGGCAAATATCTGAATCACATCATATTTCTGGTTTAGATGAGGCTTATGCTGTTGCACAAATTAATAGTGATTATAAGGTCAGCCAAGGTGCAAGAATTATCGGCAAGAAAGTTGGTTTAACCTCAAAAGCAGTGCAACAACAGCTTGGTGTGGATCAGCCTGATTTCGGGATTTTATTCGATGATATGGAATACCTAGATGGTGACACCGTTCCTGTCAGCCGACTTATGCAGCCTAAAATTGAGGCTGAAATTGCTTTTATTGTTGGGCGAGATCTTGTTGGGCCAATGCCATCGTGGGGAGAGTTCATATCCGCATTGGCTTATGCCTTACCCGCTTTAGAAATCGTCGATAGCGCGATTCATAACTGGAAAATCACGTTAGAAGACACGGTAGCCGATAACGCATCTTGTGGTTTGTTTGTTCTAGGGAATCAGCCGATCGAAATAGGCAGCTTAAATCTAGCAAAAGTAAAAATGGAACTTGAACACAATAAAGTTGTGGCATCAAAAGGTAATGGAGCCGCGTGTTTAGGTCATCCTTTAAAAGCTGCTTGGTGGTTGGCCCGTACCATGTGTGAAAAAGGGATTGGTTTAAAAGCTGGTGAGGTCATTTTATCTGGTGCGCTAGGACCAATGGTCAATGTACAAGCTGGTGATAACGTGACCGCCTATATTGGCCGTCTTGGTTCAGTCAGTTGCAAATTGGTGTAGGGGAAAACATGAATAGTCAAGCAAACAATAAAATCAAGGCTGCGATTATTGGTAGCGGCAATATTGGCAGCGACCTCATGATCAAAATGTTACGTTATGGTGAGCATCTTGAAATTGCCGTAATGGTCGGTATCGACCCTGAATCAGATGGTTTAGCCCGTGCCAAACGCATGAATGTTGCCACTACCCATCAGGGTGTACAAGGACTAATAGATTTACCTGAATTTAAAGACATTGATATTGTATTTGATGCAACCTCTGCTGGGGCACATATCAAAAATGATGCCTTATTAAGACAACATAAGCCGAATATTCGTATGGTGGATTTAACTCCTGCGGCAATTGGTCCTTATTGCGTTCCTGTGGTGAATCTGGAACAACACATTGATCAGCCCAATGTAAACATGGTGACTTGTGGTGGACAGGCGACTATTCCAATGGTTGCTGCAGTCTCGAAAATTGCTAAAGTTCATTATGCTGAAATTGTGGCGTCTATTTCCAGTAAATCGGCAGGGCCAGGCACACGAGCAAATATTGATGAATTTACCGAAACCACATCAAAGGCACTGGAAACAGTTGGTGGTGCAACAAAAGGCAAGGCGATTATTGTCCTCAATCCAGCCGAACCGCCATTATTGATGCGTGATACGGTGTATGTGCTGTCTGAAGCTGCGGATCAGGCTGCGGTTGAAGCCTCGGTTGAGCAGATGGTGGCTGAGGTTCAAAAATATGTTGCTGGCTATCGCTTAAAACAAAAAGTCCAGTTTGAGGTAATTCCTGAATCTGCCCCACTCAATATTGCAGGATTAGGGAAATTTTCTGGGCTAAAAACCAGTGTGTTTTTAGAAGTTGAGGGCGCTGCGCATTACCTACCTGCCTATGCCGGAAATCTGGATATTATGACTTCGGCAGCGTTGGCAACAGGCGAGAAAATGGCGGCATCGCTCCAGTCACAACGTGCATCGGATGAGGGCTAAGAGATGGATATGATCAAAAAATTATATATTTCCGATGTGACTTTGCGTGATGGCAGTCATGCAGTCCGCCATCAATACTCCATTCAAAATGTGCAAGAAATTGCCAAAGCGTTAGATGAAGCAAGAGTAGACAGTATTGAAATTGCGCATGGTGATGGATTACAGGGTTCAAGCTTTAACTATGGTTTTGGCGCACATACAGATCTGGAATGGATTGAGGCTGCTGCGGATGTACTCAACCATGCAAAAATTGCGACATTATTGCTGCCTGGTATTGGTACCATCCATGATCTTAAAGCTGCTTATAACGCGGGTGCTCGAGTTGTTCGTGTGGCAACACATTGTACTGAAGCTGATATTTCCAAGCAGCATATAGAACATGCCAGAGAATTGGGCATGGACACCGTGGGCTTCCTGATGATGAGCCACATGACCACGCCTGAAGCATTAGCACAACAGGGTAAAATGATGGAGTCTTACGGTGCACAATGTATCTATGTCGTAGATTCGGGTGGTGCGATGTCGATGAATGATATTCGTGCACGCTTCAGAGCGATGAAAGATGTTCTAAAGCCTGAAACACAAACAGGAATACATGCGCACCATAATTTAAGTTTAGGTGTTGCGAACTCTATTGTTGCTGTTGAAGAGGGCTGTGATCGTATTGATGCAAGCCTTGCAGGTATGGGGGCAGGTGCTGGCAATGCTCCGTTGGAAGTTTTCATTGCTGCTGCTGAACGTTTAGGTTGGCATCATGGTACTGATTTATTTACGTTAATGAATGCTGCTGATGAATTAGTAAGACCATTGCAAGATCGCCCAGTACGTGTAGATCGTGAAACACTTGCATTAGGGTATGCAGGGGTATATTCAAGCTTCTTGCGTCATGCCGAGATAGCTTCTAAACGTTACGGCCTAAATACCGTTGATATTTTAGTGGAACTGGGTCGTCGTCGTATGGTGGGTGGGCAGGAAGATATGATTGTCGATGTCGCTTTAGACCTTCTAAAAAAACAGCAACAGGCAGGATAACAGCATGGCTCAATTTAAATTAAATGGCAAAGTGGCTTTAGTAACGGGTGCAAATTCAGGTACCGGCGCAGTTACCGCAAGAGAGTTGGCATTACAAGGTTATCATGTGTTTTTAGCCTGCCGCTCGCAGCAGAAAGCGCAAGCTGTACTTCAAGAAATCCAAAGTCTTAGTTTTGGGCGAGCAAAAGCGGAATTTATAGAGCTTGATCTGGCCAATTTAGATTCTGTACGTCAGTGTGCGGCACAATTTCTTTCCAGAAACTTAGCCTTGCATTTACTCATTGCCAATGCTGGCTTGGCAGGCCAGAAGGGGATGACTCAATCAGGTTTTGAACTCACATTCGGCGTTTGCCATGTTGGACATTTTCTTTTAACGCAATTACTGACTGAAAAATTAATTGAATCAAAACCTGCACGGATAGTTGTAGTTTCGAGTAAGGCACACCGACATGTTCAAGGTATTGATTTCAATGCTGTGTTGAAAACAACCAAGAGTTTTGGTGGCTTGAAAGAGTATGGAGTGGCCAAACTTGCAAATATTCTTTTCGTGAAAGAACTCGGTCGTCGCTTATATGGTACAGGCGTCACCGCCTATGCCATACATCCTGGTGTGGTTTCAACTAATGTCTGGCGAGGTTTGCCACAACCGCTAGTTAAGTTAATTAGCCATTTTATGATTAGCCCTGAAGAGGGAGCAAAAACAACACTTTATTGTGCTACCCAACCGCAGCTTGCTGGTGATACAGGGTTCTATTATGAAGATTGTAAAGTCAAAGTTTCTTCACATGCTGCTCAGAATATAAATTTAGCCAATGAGCTGTGGGAAAAGAGCTTAAATTGGGCAAAACAATAAACCAAGTTTTAAGAATACAGGGACGTCTTCTTAATTTGATGAGGTGAATAAAATGGATAACTTTGTACCCCCAAAAGAAAACTATGGCAAATGGGGACGTGATCTAGAGCGTTGGTATTTTGATCCCGTCTTTTTAAACTCGGATCAACTCAATATGTCAAAACCTGCATTGTTTGTTGGAAATCATACCTTGTATGGTCTTTTGGATGTGCCATTGTTTGTTGAACATATACGGGAGCAACATGGTATTCACTTACGATCTTTAGGGGATCGTATGCATTTTCATATTCCAGTATGGAAAGACATACTCACAAAAGGTGGTATGGTCTTAGGTTCGCCAGAAAACTGTCATGCCCTGATGGAGGGGGGACAGTCAATCATTGTATTTCCTGGTGGTGCACGTGAAGTTATGCGTAGGAAAGGGGAAAAATATCAACTGATTTGGAAAAGGCGAACAGGCTTTGCCCGCCTAGCAATAGAACATGGTTACGATATTATTCCCTTTGCTTCTGTTGGAGCAGATGACTGCTTTGATATCGTTGTAGATGCTAATGATATCCAGAATAATTCAACAGCCCAAAAAGTATTATCTGCATTCAAACTCAATGATAAATTGAGAGGTGGGGACATTTTGCCTCCCTTACCAACAGGTGTGGGTTATTTACCAATCCCTAAACCTCAACGTTTTTATTTTAGTTTTGGAGAGCGAATATCTACTTTGGATGTTACGCAGGATGAACAAGCTATATGGGGTATTCGTGAGCAAGTTGCGCAATCCATTGAAAAGCAAATTTCAGAACTAAAAGAATACAGATCAACCGATAAAAAGGAGAACTGGAGCTGGTTACGTAAGAAACTCACAAAAAGTTTTGATGAATAGTATAATTTGTATAATAATAGTCAAATTTGTTCAAATAAAGCATTCTTGTTCAAAAGGTTTAAATTGTGCGTTTATCTTCATCACAGCAAAGAATTCATAAAACAGCATTAAAACTTTTTGCTGAAAAAGGCTCTACGAATATTAGTATAAGTGAGCTCGCTTCAGCTTCTGGTGTGGCTCGTGGCACTATTTATAATAATCAGCTAGATCCTGATACTTTGTTTGAAGACATTGCATCTCAACTCGCTGAAGAAATGAATGCACGTGTTATTAAAACACTAGGGAATGAATCAGATTCGGCTATCCGTCTTGCGACGGGCATTCGTATGTATGTTCGTAGAGCGCATGAGGAGTCCGATTGGGGACGATTTATATGCCGCTTTGCTTTCAGTTCAAGATCACTAATGGCTCTATGGTCAAGTAGTGATTCACCATTGCCAGATGTAATGGCTGGTTTAGACAGTAAGCGATATACATTCCGTGAGGATCAACTACTTTCGATTATGTCTTTGATCGCAGGTTCAGTTTTAACATCCATTTTTCTCGTATTAGAAGGACATAAAACTTGGAGAGATGCTGGTACTGAAATTGCTGAGTTATTGCTATACGCTATGGGCGTAGACCGTGATGAAGCCTATAAGATTGCAAGAAGGGAATTAGCTCCTTTATTAGAGCTATAACCATTGCATTAAAAATCAAAAGTCTATCATCAGATAACATTTTAGATATAAAAAGCCCATGTTACTTAATCATGGGCTTCTTTAATGCAAAAACACTTTGGGTGAAAACCATCTGAGAAAAATCGCTACCAAAACAAAATTTAAACAATAAATTCAACAACTTAACACTTAAATATTAACATCCATTTTAGCCACACTATATGGTTATCAAAAATGCTTTTTTAATAAAATAGCTAATATAAGAAATAACACAGCGCATGGGTACTATATGATCAATGATAACTACGATTTCTGTTTGGCTTTTTGGCGTAAGACATATAAATATAAGTTTTCTACTTTTTCACGTGCCCATGGTGTGGTACGTAAGAATCGCAATGATGATTTAACACTTGGATCTATACAAAAACATCTAATTTCAATTTTACGACTCAAGCCTTCAAAGCCACCGTAATAATCCAATAATTCATCCAAAATATCAGCAAGTTTTTTACCGTGTGAGGGTCATTGGAGACGTTCATAATAGATCAACCATATTTTGGGAGACCATCATTATAACCTGAGCTCGTTGAAAAATGAGAGGGTTAGCATTTAAGCGTAATTAACATAGAAAATTACAGCTTATCTTCCTATTGATGTGTGCTGAAATAGCAGGAGACATTCACTTGGGTGATTCTAGGCAGCCGACTTGTAAAAATCTTCTGCCATTTATGGAGAACTCTAAGTCAGCAACGTGAATCTCTACGATCATAATTCACGTCGTTGAGCTGTAGCTACAAACAGTAACTTGCGTAGCGGTGCTGCTCAGGCCACAGTCTTAGATATCCTATTTAACATAATATACATTATACGAAGTATAGTATTGTTAAGCCTTTGATTAAAAAAGAGTTTCTCCACAATGCGGACAATATTCCCATTCTTCTTTGTCTGCATACTCAGCTAAAAACTCATATTCACAGTTTGTACAAGTAATCTTATCTAGTTCGTCTGCATCAAGTTTCTGAGTCATGACGAGATCCTTTAAGCCGTTTATTTTTGTTGTTCAATTTTCTTTTCTTCAAGCATTAAGACTTTGCCGTCTCCAGTAGTCTTGTAGAAAATCGACATGCCATTCATTTGAGTTGATAACTCAACTGGTAGATAGATTTCACGACCTTTGAATGAAAGATAAAAATCTTTTAAATGCTGATGTTCTGGAACGACTTTAATTGGTTGAGAAAATGGAACCATTTGCTCTAAGCCTTTGTCATAGCGTTGAGCTGAGAAAATAAGACGCATTTTTGGTTCGCCTTTATCGTCTACACCGTTCTGTTCGACATTTAGAAGTTTTGCTTTATAGATAAGTAATTGAGTCATGATATTCACCTTGAGTTAAGCAGTACGTAGTTGATAACTGAACATTGAAACTGGTTCGACGAAGTTTGGAGGTAATTGATCTTCAAATTTCATTTCGAACATTTTGATAAATGGAATAACGTTGTTCGTTGATTGAACATGTAGATTTTGTAGGTAAACCAATGAGTAACCGCATTTTTTTAATGCAGCTACAAGATTTCGGAATTGTGATGGGCTGTATTTAGACTTCATTTCCTCAAAGCCAAATCGTTCGAGATCGTAATAGAACTTCTCTATGTTTTTTGCCTTACGTTCTGAAACAGTACCAGCAGGTATTTCTTTTTTAAAAGCTTTAAATATCTGAATGTAAACGTTTATATGACAGAAATTCTGTGATGGTTTTTCATGTAAACGCTGTAAGTAAGTACCACTAAAGCCTGAGTCAATCAGGTCGGCTGCAAGGTTTAAAAAACGTTTGTGGTTGTATTTCTTTTTAGTTTCATTGTGACCAATGGATTCAAGCAAAAGGTAAAACTCCATGAGTTCATCAACCTTTCGTGTACAGATTTTCTTTTCAGTAGATACAGTTTGATGAACAGCAAGAATATTTTTAAATACGGTTTCATGGTCAGATACTTTCATATTTGTACCCTCAAATGCTTGAAATAGTTGGTGATTAGCTTTAAGCCAGATGTCTTGTAAAAAAGTAGGATTAGCGCGTTGGTAACGGATAAGTTGAAATAAATTAGTCGGAATATCGAGTTCTTTCATAACGTATGCTTTGATACTGGTTTCAAAGCGTAATAAGCCTTTGGCAAATTCTTGTAATTCAGGGTCTGACATGACTTTGACTACACGTTCAGCGCATTTGTCATTTGACTTGGCAAGCTTGATTTGCTCTTCAAGTTGTTCCTTGAATTCGTTGTTTTTGACATAGACTTTTCGCGCATAACGTTTACAACGTTCAGAGCCGAAATAAAGCGTGTTTTTAAAGGTTGCGTCTTTGGTTGATTTACGGATGTGTTGTGTTGAAACATTTCTCATTAGAGCAAGAACTTTTTCAGCTTCTCTATCATCACGAAAACGAAATGAGTAAGTTGCATCAAGCAACTTAACCTCTGTCATACCAATGTCGAGGATGTCATAAAGTGCAGGATTTGATTGAGCAAGATAGCCCAACATTTCTAAAGCACCCTCTTCTATCCAGTCAGTTCCGTAGACGTTATGCCCTTGCATAATTTTTGCAGGTGAGCATTTAAGTTCTACATAAGGATGTCCGATGACATCGTGAAATAACTTAAATGACATTTTTGTATGTGAGGTTGGGATTTTTGACCATACATGATGCAAGATTTGGTTTTTAACAGTCCCATCTTCATCTTTATATACATCGTATGAACCAATCTTTAGACCAAGATCAAGCAAGTCAAAACAAATAATGCAGTGTCGTCCGTCACTTGTTAATTCAACAAGCTCCGTTTTGACTGGTATCCACATTACGATTTTGTCTAGCATTTAGACCCCAAATCACAAATTCATAAATCATTTAATGAGCATAAAAGCATAAATCACAAATGAATACAAGCAGAAATCACAAATTCATTTAGAATGAAATCATTTTGAAAGGAATATCAAATGGCTAAGACTTTTAGATTTACTGATGAAGAAGAACAAGCGCTTAATGAAGTAGCTTTGAAACTGAATAGAGATTTAGTAAAAGTTGGTAAAAAACCATTAAGAGACACTGAAATTTTTCATGAAATTGTTAAGCAAACGTTGCTTGATGGTTTAATTGAAATAAACAGAGATGGATTAATTAAAATCGATACAAAAAAATAAAAGAATATGAAATCGAGATAGATATAAGGATATCGCTTAAATTTAGGCGTTAAGTCCACCCCAGAGATGGTGGACGAAACTTTGTTAGACGACATAAAGTGACGCTAAATACTGCCCTCCGCTTCTACTCCTTGTCGTCGTCCCTCCTTCGCGTCGGTCGAGCTTTGGGCAGTGCTTCGACTTCGCATAATGAAGATTGATGTTAAATATCAATCGAGTGCATCTTCGATTATCGCATTGTTGACATACAAAAAAAGACGTGTAGAAACACGTCTTTATTTATATATCTAACACATTGATAAGTAACATAATCTAGAAATTATGCGAAATAAAACAATTATCAATAATATGATGCTTAGCAACTACTGTAATTACCATTTTCCCGCTATCCCAATGTCAGTTGACATACATTAGAAAGTTACACACAATGCTATTCACTATATAAATATGCATATATCAATAACAATGCCTTCGATTTATCAGTTAAAACCAGCATTTCAGAATTTACTTCGTCCATTTGTACAATGGCTTTACTCTAAAAAGATTACAGCGAATCAAGTTACGCTTTTAGCAATGTTCATCTCTGTCGCTTTAGCAATTGCACTTTACAGCCTGCATCTTTACCAACAACCTTTAATTCTATTTTTATTGTTTCCTATATGGATGTTGGTTCGTATGGGCTTTAATGCAATTGATGGCATGCTTGCACGTGAGTTTAATCAACAATCAAAACTTGGCGCATATTTAAATGAAATCTGTGATGTCATCTCCGATTCAGCGCTTTATCTATGTTTTTTAGGCTTAGCTTTTATCAACCCATTCCTGTTGGGTTTAGTTGTCTTTCTAGCGATTCTGAGTGAATATGCTGGTGTTATGGCGCCATTAATTGGTCAGGAACGCCGTTATGATGGTCCTATGGGTAAAAGTGATCGTGCATTTTGGTTTAGTTTAATTGCGTTATGTGTCAGTTTTAGCCCGTATTTAATAGAAAATAATTACATAAATTCAATAATTTACTTCTGCAATGGGCTGCTTATTTTCATTGCAGCACTATTGGTTTTGACAATTTATAACCGTATTAAAAACAGTATTCAACTTTAAGGAAAATCAGATGCAAAGCTCACAAAAACATGTATTTACCAGTCATGATGATACCCAATTAGCCTATCAACATTGGCCAGCAGCTACAGAAAAAGTGACAAAAAAAGCAATTATCTTATTCCATCGTGGTCATGAACACTCTGGACGTATGGCACATTTGGTCAATGAGCTTAACTTGCCAGAATTTGATTTCTTTGCGTGGGATGCACGCGGACATGGAGATTCACCAGGTTTACGTGGTGATGCACCCAGTTTCTCTGCATGTGTGAAAGATATTCAATCTTTTGTACAACATATTGAATCGACGTATAACATCGTATCAACCAATATCGCCGTCATTGGTCAAAGCGTTGGTGCAGTTTTGGCAGCCACATGGGTACATGATTATGCACCAAAAATCAGAGCTTTATGCTTAGCTTCACCTGCATTTGATATCAAACTGTATGTACCATTTGCAAAAGCAGGTTTAACTGTTTTAAGTAAACTCAAAGGTAATTTCTTTATTACCAGCTATGTAAAAGCCAATATGCTGACGCATGATGTTGATCGTGCAAAAACATATGATACAGATCCACAAATTGCCAAAGCCATTTCTGTACGAATGCTTTTGGGCTTATATGCAGCGTCAGAACGTATCGTTAATGATGCACAAAATATCTTTGTTCCTACTCAGGTTTTATGCTCTGGATCAGATTTCGTGGTATTCCGTAAACCACAACAAAAATTTTATGAAAAGCTTCCTCATCCACGAAAAGAGTTTCATGTACTAGATGGTTTTTATCACGATACTTTAGGCGAAAAAGACCGCCATATTGCAATCGAAAAAATTCGTCGTTTTATCTTACAAAGCTTTGCTGAAGATTATCAGGCGCCTGATGTACTGAATGCCGATAAAATTGGTACAAGTTGTGCGACGGCTGAACAACTGAGTAGCCCACTTCCCGCTTCTTCCATCAAAAATCTATTCTGGAATCTAACCAAACGTAATTTAAAGCTCGGTAGTAAATTCTCGCATGGCTTAAAAATTGGTGAAGATACGGGTTATGACTCAGGCAGTACTTTAGATTTTGTTTATCGAAATCAAGGTGAAAGTAAAAATATTCTTGGCAATATTATTGATCAGCAATATTTAAATGCGATTGGTTGGCGTGGAATTCGTGTGCGTAAACAACATATTGAGCAGTTATTGGCAAAATATGCGAAAGTACTGACCAAGCAACGTAAAGATGTTCGCATCCTAGATATTGCAGCGGGTCATGGGCGTTATATTCTAGATGCTGTAAATGAACTTGCAACACCACCCAAATCAGTACTTTTAAGAGATTATAGCCAGTTAAATGTTGATTCTGGTTCTACATTAATTCAGCAAAGAAATCTTGAAAACATTGCTCAGTTTGAATTAGGTGATGCCTTTGATACAGCATCACTAGCCAAAGTTAAACCAAAACCCAATTTAGTCATTGTTTCTGGGCTTTATGAATTATTTAGCGATAACGATTTATTAAGACAATCACTCTCTGGTATTCATCAAGCGATGCTACAAGGCGGCTTCCTGATTTACACGGGACAAATTTGGCATCCACAACAAGAGTTTATTGCACGTGCGCTTACCTCACATCGTCAAGGTGATGCTTGGGTGATGCGGTTACGCTCGCAAGCCGAAATGGATGCATTGGTTGAACAAGCAGGCTTTAAAAAAGTGGACCAATGTATTGATGAATTTGGGATTTTTACAGTTTCTGTTGCTCAAAGAGTTTAAATAAAAGGCTTCCCTTTTTAATAAATATCGTAAAAGTTTTTTGGTTCGATAAGAGCTGAGGCTGAAAAGCAGCGTAGAAAAGTGGAGGTTGTTAATCATGAGCTTTGATAGGTTTATCAGGGATAAATACCAGTTTCTTGTTGATA
This sequence comes from Acinetobacter higginsii, assembly GCF_000369525.1. Lineage (GTDB taxonomy): Bacteria > Pseudomonadota > Gammaproteobacteria > Pseudomonadales > Moraxellaceae > Acinetobacter > Acinetobacter higginsii. Next base: position 1,164,145 of record NZ_KB850072.1, on the reverse strand, counting down.
GAGACTCTCTAAATCCAGAAGATATTACGGACATACTGGATGGATTGAATGCTCTCGGAATACCAATAACGAGTCAACTGGCAAAGTTTTATTTGAAATATAAGCCGCATCTTGTCGGTGGACGGCATATTAATGAACTATTAGATCCATCTTCATCTAATAATGAAATACTATTTCAAACGACTTATGCGGAAAATGTGCTGGACATACCAGTTGGTTTTTTGTCGATAACCAATGATGAAGGAGAAGGTATGATTTTGTACGAAAAATTGACAGAAAAAGTCTATAATGTTAGCTATGACGATATTGATAAGTTGATTTCTGGGGAACTAGAAGCTACTTGGATTAATTTTTATGCGTTTTTGGAGTACTATTATTCTTTTGAGGACTCTAATCAGAAAGTATAGCAAGTAAGGTGCATTAACGCAGCGTAACGCACCATTTTCTAAACTGTATTGATGAATTTGGAATTTTTACAGTTTCGGTTGCTCAAAAAATTTAAATAAAGACTTTGTATGCAAAATAATATTCTAGATCGTCAACTCGGTACTTGGAAATGGGGATTACTCTGCTTAGTCCTTTTAGCCCCATTTTTCTTCTTAACCTATGGTTTTGCAAATCAATATGCATCCAGCCTCAGCAATGTTCCGAGTATTGTTTTTGAATGGGAGCATCATATCCCACTTTGGCCATGGACCATTGTGCCGTATTGGTCAATTGACCTATTTTATGGCTTGTCTTTATTGTTATGTTGGAATAGATTCGAATTAAAACAACACTCGCTTAGGCTATTTGTAGCCCAAATTATTTCGATCAGTTGTTTTTTAATCTTCCCCTTAAAATTCAGTTTTGAACGTGCTGAATTACATGGTTTCTTTGGATTATGGTTTGATGTATTGATGGGTTTTGACAAACCCTTTAATCAAGCACCTTCATTACACATTGTTTTATTAGTCATTCTCTGGGATTTTTACCGTCGGCATATCCAAGCAAACTACCGTTGGCTGGTACATCTATGGTCTTTTCTGATTGGGCTCTCTGTGTTGACCACCTGGCAACATCAGTTTATTGATATTCCTTTGGGACTATTGGTTGGTGCATTCTGTTTATGGCTATTTCCACTCACGGTTAAAGCTCCTTATCAAAAAAATGGCTTACAACAATTGACGAGCAAACATTTAAAATTAGGGTGTTTTTATTTAATTGGAGCCTTAGTTTGTACAGCGCCTGCATTTTTATTTAAAGGTGCTTGGCTATGGATGTTATATCCAGCGATCAGTCTTTTCTTAGTCGCTTTAGCATACTTTTTGGTTAGACCTCATTTTTTCCAAAAACAAGAAAATGGTCAAATGACTGTCGCTGCATGGTTATTGTTCGCACCTTATTCTCTAGTTGCATGGATAAATAGTCGTGTTTGGACCTATCAACATCCTAAAGACTCGTTGATTCTTCAACTCAACGGCGTTGATCTATATCTAGGCCGTATCCCAACAACTGAACATAGTAAGCAATATCATGGTGTATTTGATTGTTGTGCTGAATTGCCGGCAAACAACGTTCATCATTATGAAAAATATAGTACGCTTGATTTAATTCCAATCCAAAGCCCACAACTATTAGAAGCAGCAAAAAAGTTTGATCACTTTATCCAGCCTTTAATACAAGCAAATGAATCACAACAAGTATTGATTTTTTGTGCGCTTGGCTATTCACGCAGTTGTAGTGTATTGATTGCATGGCTATTACAACAAGGCTATGTGAATACCTCAGAGGAAGCTGTTAGCTTGATCCAAAAGTCACGACCTTGGATCGTTCTGAGTGAGACACATATTGCTGAAATTAAACGCTTCCAACTGCTGCTCACCCAGGAGAAGCAGCTATGAAAATGAATTTTGTCGTGGTTAGTCAATTGCTCAAGCAAAGTCAGAGTATTTTAAAGTCAGGATATTTAGCTTTTGTTTTATCAATCATTATCTTATCTTTATTTTCGAAAATGCAGATATTGATTCCTCTTTTACTTGTTACTGGGCTACTGGCGATTCACCATTATCTATTTATTCGGATTGAATTTGATCGTGGCCTGTTACAGCATATGGTTGACCAACCTGAGGACCTAGAAAGTCTTACTCAGCAATTGGATCAATCATTGTTAAATTTAAAGTTGATTCCATCTAGTAAAACGGGTCGTGATTGGTCGATACGCTTCAAAGGCTGTTTAAGACTGTTAAAAATACAGATCATCATTGTCTTAATTCAGTATTCTGTATTTATTGTACTTTTTTATAAATTAGCGCATAGATGAAGGTTGAATGAAAAAAAATATAATTACGCAATCCGTTGCTCGTTTTATCGCATTTCTTACCCGTCGTGGTGCACGCTTGTTAACTGGCGCACGAAGTTTATGGGTCGGCTGTGAACCTGAACTTAAGCAACGGATCTATTATGCCAACCATAATAGCCATATTGATTTCATTTTATTATGGTCTTCTTTACCCACTCACATCCGTCGCAAAACACGACCAATTGCAGCATCAGATTATTGGCTTAAAGATGGACTTAGACGCTTTTTGATTCAAGATACTTTTTCAGGTGTTACCATTCAACGGAACCGTAGTGATCAACAAGATCCATTACAGCCAGTAAAAGACGTCTTGGCAGAAGGCTATTCCATTATTTTCTTCCCTGAGGGAACACGTAATTTAAATGATGATGTCGAGATGCTGCAGTTTAAAAGCGGTCTTTATCATCTCAGTCAGCAGTTCCCTGACGTTGAAGTTGTGCCTGTTTGGATTTCTAATTTAAAACGAGTCATGCCTAAAGGTGCATTTATCCCCTTGCCTCTACTCTCAACAGTCATCTTTGGTGAACCCTTAGCACTTGATCAACTCACGGGCAAAGATCAATTCTTGCAGCATGCTCAGCAGCAATTATTGAAATTAAAAGAGGCCGAGAACCAATGAGTTTAGACAACCTACAACAAACTTATCTATTGTTTGGCATCTTTGCAGTCATTTTGATTATTGCCTCAAGTATTGGCTTTATCCTCAAACAAAAGGCAGGTACAGCCCCTTCTCCTGTTATTGATAACCTGAATGCGCGTATCAATGCGTGGTGGATCATGCTAATAGTCTTGGCAGCCGCCATTCTATTGGGGAAAACTGCTTTTATTGTCCTGTTTGGCCTTATTTCATTTTTTGCATTACGTGAATTTATTAGTTTATTGCCAACACGGCGTGGCGACTATCTGCCATTACTGATTGCGTTCTACTTTGTTATCCCTTATCAATACTATTTGGTCTATACCAATTGGTATGGGTTGTTTTCGATTTTCATTCCGCTGTATGTGTTCTTGCTCATCCCCATCGCCAGTTTAAAGCTGGAAGATACCACACACTTCTTGGAACGCAGTGCCAAAATCCAATGGGGTTTAATGGTCAGCGTATTCTGTATCTCGCATGTCCCAGCCCTGTTAAATCTGGATTTACCCCAATTTAAAGGGGAAAAAATTTGGTTGGCGATTTGGCTAATTATGGTGGTGCAAGCCTCAGATGTACTGCAATACGTATGTGGCAAACTTTTTGGAAAACATAAAGTAGCCCCTACACTTTCCCCATCAAAAACCGTAGAAGGACTGATTGGTGGCATTGTTCTCGCAACCGCACTCGGTGTATTGATGTCATCACTCACCCCATTCAATTATTGGCAAGCGGCTCTGATTGGCTTAATTGTTTGTATTTTTGGTTTCTTTGGTGGACTGGTCATGTCTGCGATCAAACGCGATCGTGGCGTGAAAGATTGGGGACAGCTTATTCAAGGTCACGGCGGTATGTTAGATCGTATCGACTCTATCTGTTTCTCTGCACCAATCTTCTTCCATATCCTTCGATATTGGTGGAGCTAATCTCTATGAAGAAAGTCGACCAATGCTGACTTCACGGAAAAACTTAGGCGTTACATTGGTCCACTTTTTAAATGCCCGTGAAAAATGGGAAATATCGGCATAGCCTAAACGTTCTGCAATTTGCTCAATCGAAAGTTTAGACTGTTTTAATAACTGCTCCGCCTGATTCCTGCGTACTTCGGCTACAAGACTCTGGAAAGACGTTTGTTGATTGCTTAACTGTCGCTGTAGGGTTCGTTCTGAGAGATGAAGTTTTTCAGCAACCTGTTTCAGCGATAAGAAGCCAACATCTTCATCATATAGCAAGGCTTTGACTTGTGAATCCAAGCGATTTTTTTGATCCCTTTTCATCGCAAGCTTATCAGCATCTTGCTCACATTGTTGTTTGCTGAGGCGGGCCAATAAGGCATCTGCGGTCTTTAAAGGGATTGATAGCGATGCCTTATGGAAGCTTAAACAATCTTTTTCACACTCAAAACAGATATTTGAGTGATTGAATTTTTGAGTGTTCTTATAAAAATCTGGTTTGTCTTGTTGAAACTTAAACTGGATTCCAAGTTTATTTTGGGCTAAGTTTTCCAAAATTTGTGAAAAACCCAAGATCAAAAACATCATTCCATGTCGATTCAACTTAAATTTTTGTGAAGGTTGGTTGAAATACAAATAAGCCAAGTCACCTTCTATCTTTAATTTAGGTTTAAACACAGAACAATGTAAGCCGATAAATTGCTCTAGAATCTTGATTGCATCACCTAATGTTTTAGAGGCAGTTGCGGCAATGCCGACATGACCATAGCAAGAGACTCGCATTTCCTCTGCAAGATAAAGACTAATCGCAGGTTCATGCGTCAGTAAGGCTGCTTTATCCAATAAATGATTGAAAATATCGAAATCTACATACCAAAACGGCGCATTTAAAGTATGTGCAGAAATCCCAGTTCCAGACAAAAGCTGTTCTGGTGATACATTCCATTTTTGTATGACATCTACTAATAGATTGACATAAGTACCGGGTAATTCTGGATTCATGCAGTCTCCATGAAACAGCGAAAATTTGGCGTAAAATGGTAAATATTGGCGGTTAATGAACTATGACATCTTTCTCGGTTTAAGCATAGTAGCTCTATCTAAAAAACTCAGCTTTTAAACTGGTGAAATCATGCATATTTTGATCATTCATGCACATCCTGAACAGCAGTCATTTACCTCTGCACTTAAGAATACAGCACAGCAAACCTTTGAACAGCAAGGTCATACGGTCGAGGTTTCTGATCTCTATGAAATGAACTTTAACCCTGTTGCTTCTAAAGATGATTTTGGCAGCCTGAACCAACCTGATTATTTTAATTATGCTTTGGAACAGCGTCATGCATTTAAACAGCAGCAATTTTCAGCAGATATTCAAGCGGAAATTGAAAAAGTTCAACGTGCTGATCTGGTTATTTTTAGCTTTCCTTTGTATTGGACCTCTGTACCAGCCATTTTAAAGGGTTGGATTGACCGTGTATTTGTCTCTGGTCTCTTTTACGGCGGCAAACGTTTTTATAACCATGGCGGTATGACAGGAAAAAAAGCCATGTTATGTTTAACACTCGGTGGCCGTGACCATATGTTTGGTGAAGGTTCTGTACATGGGCCGATAGAGCATTATTTATCATCGTTGCAACGTGGCACACTTGCCTATGTCGGCTTTGAGGTACTGCCTCCATTTATTGCCTATCATGTGCCTTATATCAGCCAACAAGATAGACAAAAGATTGTGAGTGATTTCGAACACTATTTGCAAAACATAGATGATTTACAAGCCTTAGCATTTCCGTTACTGGAAAGCTTTGACGATAGAATGAATCCACTGTAATAAAACAACGATAAGGCTCTAGGCTAAGAACCTTATCGTTTTATCTGTTAGAACTTCATTTCAATGCCTGCTTTGATGGTACGTCCTGGAAGCGGCATACCAATCACCGTACCAGGATCAAAGTTATAGCGATTTGTTAAGTTATCGACATTAAATGATAAGGCAACATTTGGATTCCACTTATAGCTTGCAAACAGATCAATTAAAGTTTCAGAAGAAATTTCAGTCACAGCCCGTCCACTTACACCTGTACTTGCCAACCAACCTTTAGGGTTTTTCTTTTCCGAGTGGTACTTAGCACGAGCACCGACCACAAGTTTATTTTCAAATAGGTTTTTGCCTACTGTAATATTAAAAATCTTACGTGGTGGCAGACGAGTAGAGATCAGACTCCAAGAATCTCCCACTTCATTACATTCCGCTTTACTTGCAGGACAGACTTTAGGTGCTTGATACAAGGTTCCATTCAAGCTGGTAAAGAAACTCGGATGATTGTAGGAAAGATCAAACTCCAAACCCTTCATTACAACTTGATTATAATTGACGAAGGTATAAGAGCTTGTATAGGGAAGAATAAAGTCAGGCGTAATTTGATTCGGAATTTCTTTTCTTTGTACGCCCTGTGTCAGAAAATCTTTCGTTTGATTGCGGAAATAATTCAGGTTAAATTTTAAATGGTCATCTTGAGCAAACACGTTTTCACGCTCACCGATAAATCCTAACTCAATAAGACGTGAATTCTCAGGTTTAATCGGTAGGTCTGGATCATAACTAAAGGTTTGACCTGAAACAGTTGATTCAAACAGACTTGGGCTACGATGTGTATTGGAGAGTTTTCCATAAAGATCAATACCGTCCCATAATTTATAGTTGAGTTGAGACATCCAATCGATGTTCCCTCCTAAGTCACGTACAGCATAACCCTTATTATTTAAGTCTGAATGCGCCACAGGTGTCATTGGTCGGTACTGATCACCATAGTCTTTCACTTTGGCTTTATGCCATTTACTCCCTAAACTTAAACTAAAGTCATTAAAAACATAGTCACCATTGAGGAAAACTGAGGACTCTTTGCGTAATCCATCCCGTGCAATTTCATGATCAACCAGATGACGCGGCTTCATACGCTGTTCATCGTAGGTTAAACCATAATTGAATGTGACCTGATCAAATTTACTGGTATTTTCAAGGTTTAAACCACTACGATAATCTTGGAAACTCCCCCAATATTGATCTCCATAACTAGAATTTTTCATCCCAATCATGCCATTGTGCTGGCGATATTTAGCGTTTGTATGCCACACCCCTAATTCGAGATCTACCAAAGAGTTATGTTTCGGCTTATAAGTATAACTGGTACTGAATGCATTAACGGCTGCTGAACCTAGAGACCACTGTGGCATGGTATAGGCATTTTCTATGTATTTTGGCTCAACATACTCGTCATCGATATATCCGTACGGCGGTGAATTAGGGTCAATCACTTTAGATCGACTCCAATAAAAAGCCATGACTTCACCCGCTTTTTGGACATGACGTCGCAAATTTACTTCGACACGATGTTCATCGGTGATATTCATTCCAGCTTTAATAATGCCTGAATCACTTTGATAACTGGTATTCACTACCTCTTGACCTGGACCAACGTCGACAATATCCCGCTTTTCGTAATGCTCAATGCCATGTTTGCCAGCATAGTAATTACCAACTTCTCGCTTACTATAAGCAGCGACTAAGTCAAACATATCGTTCCGATAAGCCAGTGCCAATGTACCAGCACCATTTTGAAAATTGTTAGATGAAATTTTATTGTGCAGCAAATAAGACATTTGCTCCTTTTCATTGTCTGAGGTTTGTGGTGTTCTGTTATTGTTATAAAAGCTTCCTTTGAGCATGACACCGGCATTTTGATTTGGCAATAAAATATCATTGGCACTTAGGGTTCGCATTTTTACAATCCCTCCAATTCCACCTACGCTAAACTTAGCCCGAGATGCACCTTTTTCAACCTCGATTTGGCTGATCAAATCCATATCGATATAAGTACGGTCACTCTCGCCCTGATAACCTCGGAAGGTATGACTGGACTGTAAACTACCGTCAATGATCACTGGAACACGCCCTTCACCCTGCATGCCACGGATTCCAATATCTATTGCACCTGCCTCATTACGTAAGCTGTTGACCTGTACCCCTGCAATATCGGAAAACACATCCCCATTACCCGTTCCTCTAAATCGGCTAATCTGTTCTCGATCAAGATGAGTGGTATTTACCTTTTGGTTTTGTTGTTCGGCATTCACTTTTATTTCTGGCATGACCACAATAGCTTTAGCATCCTGCTCTAAGTGTGAATGCGTATTTGCATGAGAAGTTAGTTTTTCTACATGACTGAGCATGGAGCTGTTTTTGGGAACTAAAAGATAGGTTTGCCCTTGTTTGATGACTTGATAAGGTTGATCCGACAAGAGATAGTCAAAACCGTGCTGAACTGAATACTTTCCTGATATTCCCTTACTTTTCAGACCTTTTAGCTGCTCAGAATCATAGCTCAACACAATGCCAGACTGTGCCGCAAAGCTTGACAGCACGTAGCCCAATGGGTTCTCTGCAATTTGATAGGTTCTCTCTACAGCTGGCTTATCTAATATCCGAACAGATGACGTTATCTCTGCATGAGCTCCACTGATACAAAAACAGTGTATGAGTATTGCTAATGTTTGCTTTTTAAATTTCATAGGAAGATCCACACTTGCTAATGATTTTCATTTTCAATAATCATTACCCAGTGATTTCCAAAAATATGACATTAAATTTCAACTTTTTTCTGCTCTACTCCATACCCACAGTACGAAAACAAGTAAAAGAAGCATGAAAGTTAACTTGATGTGCAAATGCAAAGATGAAAGTATCAAGCTGATTAAAATTAAAACAATCGTTAATGTCATCATATATTTACGTGAACGGGAAATGGATTTAAATCCGCCCGCGTATTGGGTAAGTAGCAGATGGATGTAACGATTCTGATGAATCCAGCGATGCAATTTTGCTGAGCCTTTAGCAGCAAAAAAGGTAGCGAGAAATAAGAAATCAAAAGTAGGCACGCCGGGTAATACGATACCCAGCACTGCCAAAATCAGACAAATAATGGTTAGAGCGATATACACTCCACGCATGATGATCGATGCATGGAGTTTTTCTTTTTGCGGTGCTTGTAAAATATCTACATCACTGCAATCTGTACTTTTCGCCTTATACCTTATAGAAGCATTTTTTGGCATAGGGTTGCTGCTTAATCAATATTTTTCAGCAAGCTACCAAAGTAATCAAATGCCTGTTTGGCTCCTAAAATGACTTGATCTTGTTCACTCTCACTCAATTGAGCAGTATCAATTTCAGTAATGAAGTGCTTCCATACCCTCGCTCTACCTTCTGGATACGCAGCCAAATTACGTGCCCCAAATTCAGCATTCAGTCCTAAAAGCTGCTGTGCTTGTTTAAATAAAAATGCTGCACCTAAAGTTGAACCTTCAGATACGTAAATCCAGCCTAGCGCTTCTGGAAAACCTACATTTTCAGCAAGTAATTCATGAACTTCAGGTGTGAGCTGTAAGTCATAAAGATCCAGTAATGCTGCTTGGGAGCGACCGCGAATATCCAAATCAGAAATAAGGGTAGAAACTTCAGGGTGCCTGAATAAATATTCAACATTTTGCTGAAAATAATATTGAGCCAAGGTAAATTTTGCATAACGCTGTGTATCAGCAAATACTTGAGCTTCCTCCATCAAAAGATGCATCTGTTGGTGCTGACTGGCGGTTTCAATTTTTAACCGTGACGCAAGCTGATTGAGGACGAGTGAAGTTGCCATAAGATTTCTCCAGTTACTTAGGTTTAACTGTATTACCCGTCCAAAGCCAAAAAGCTGACAGCAATTTTCAATTATTTTTCTCTTTTTCCATTTTTAGCCTGAATTGTAATGACATGATCACCTAAATGTCGCTGCATACGAATCGGATAGCTTAATTCCAAAGCAGACTGCAACTGAATCAAGTTATTGACAGGATAAGAACCAGAGACCTTTAATACTTTTAATTGAGGATCGATATCAACATATTGATGCTGATAACGCCCAATCTCTTGCAATAGCTGCTCTAAAGGCATTTCAAATGCCATGATCATCTGATTTTTCCAAACCAACACATTCGGATCAAGCTGTCCCAATGCTTTAAAATCAGTATCATCAAAACATAACTGCTCACCTGCCTGCACAACTGTCATTTTTTTAGATTGATTCAGCGTGACCTTGACCGCACTTTCAATCACGCCTAAACAGGTTTGCTGTTGTTTATTTTTGAGATATTGCACATTAAAGACTGTTCCTAATGCTTGTAAATGCGCGCTTTCAGTCTCGACAAAAAATGGACGATCGCTGTGAGTCTCTTTTGCGGTATGAATCTGTATTTCACCGTAGTGCAATCGCAGCGTTCGTTGATGTGGTGTATAGCGAACATCAAGTGCTGTACTGGTATTTAATTGAAGTTGTGTTCCATCCTCAAGTGTCACATTCTTCTGTTGACCAATGGCCGTACTGTAATCAGACAACCACAAATATTTATAATCAGAATTCCATGCAATGATACTTCCCAGACACGCAATACAAGCCACGACAAGATGTTTGCTCCACTGAAACCGTGCCGCCTGATTACCTTTTTTAATGATTTCCTGACCATTTTCAGGAAAATTTTCAAAACTGCTCAGTAAATACTCTGCTTTAAGCCATGCGGTTTGATGCGCTTTGCTTTGATTTTTCCACGCTTCAAATTCAATCTGTTGAGCATCGGTTAATGCTGATGCCTGAATCAGCACAATCCATTCAGCTGCCTCTTTTAAAATTTGTGTCTGAGACATTTAAGTATCAATCCATGATCGCTAAACATTGAGTCAGTACAGCAACCAAATCTCGCATAACCGTTCGTGTAGAAATATCCAAACGATTCGCAATCTCTTGCTGGGTAAGCCCCTCAAGTTGAGACCAAATGAATACCTGCTGTTGACGTTCAGGCATTTGATTTAAAAGTTGGTTAATCAGACAGAGTGATTCAATTGCTGAGATTTTTTGCTCAGGGCTAATCTCATCATACTCAGGTCGACTACTCAGTGCTTCCAAATAGGCTTTTTCTATCGACTTACGTTGGTACCAATTAATTAATATGCCTTTGGCAACTGTGGTTAACAACGCACGCGGCTGATCAAAATACAATTGATCTTTACGCTTTAAAATACGAATAAAAGTATCGTGAGCTAAATCTGCTGCATCTTCACTGTGATTGAGACGTCGTTTCAACCATTGGTACAGCCAAGAATGATGTTGACGATAGAGCGTATTAACTGGATCAGACATTTTAAAAGATAATGATAATCATTAATAATATCTTAACAAAAAATATGAAAATGATCATCCCTATTTTTCTACCTGAATCGAAATCCACATGGTGGTTAATTGAATTTTTTTTAAAACTAGTTTTTGCAGTAATCAATTTGCACGCTTTACACCCACTTTCATATGAAACGTCAATGAATCGTCATAAAGGTGACACTGAGCTGTCACACGGTCTGTCTAGTGTGTTGACATCTTTGTTATGGATGAAGCAAATGTTGAAAAAAACCAAACGATGGTTGGCATGTCTTTATGTTTTCCCCTTCTTATTCGCTCTCACCGCGTGTAATGACTCAAACGACAATCAGGTCGCAACGAAACCTGATGACAGCAAAAAACCAGTCATGCGCTGTGCACCATAAGCATAAGAATAACTAGATAGGGAAAATATCGTGATTAATCGTCGTCAATTTTTAGCAAATACACTTAAAACGGGCTTTGGCGCTGCTGCGTTAACCACCTTTCCAGCCAGCATTCAAAAAGCCTTGGCGATTCCAGCCAATAATAAAACAGGTACGATTCAAGATGTTGAGCATGTCGTTATCCTGATGCAGGAAAACCGGTCCTTTGACCATTATTTTGGAACATTAAAAGGCGTTCGTGGTTTTGCCGATCGTTTCACCATTCCTTTACAAAATGGACGCACCGTTTGGCAGCAACAACGTAGTAATGGAGCATTATTAACACCATTTCATCTAGATGGCTCAAGTAATAATGCCCAACGTGCACCTGGGACCAATCACACTTGGGTAGATAGCCAAAAAGCATGGGACAATGGCCGTATGTCAAACTGGCCAACCTATAAAACTGACTATGCCATGGGTTATTTCAAGGAACAGGAAATCCCTTATCAATTTGCATTGGCCAATGCATTTACCATTTGTGATGCTTATCACTGCGCTATGCATACTGGTACAGATGCCAATCGTTCATTCCACTTAACCGGAACCAATGGTGCAGTGCCGACCAGTACCGCATTTGTGAATAATGAATGGGACTGGATTGATGGAGATCCAAAAACGGTAGATGTTGGTTATACATGGAAAACCTATGCTGAACGCCTAGAAGAAGCAGGAATCAATTGGATTTGTTATCAAAATATGCCCGATGAATGGGGCGATAACATGTTAGGTGCCTTCCGCAGCTTTAGAAAAGCCAATATCGATTCGGGTTATCCCGTCTCAAGTGGTGGAGCACCCAATAGCCCTTATAACAAGGCTGCGCAAAAGTTACCTTACAAAGCCTATGATGCAACCACAGATAATGCCAAAAATCCGCTTTATAAAGGCATTGCCAATACCTTACCTGGTAATCAACCGGAAGAATTCCTAGATGCATTTAAAAATGATATCAAAACTGGCAAATTGCCACAGGTATCATGGATCAATGCACCTTCCATTTATTGTGAACATCCTGGCCCATCAAGTCCCGTACAAGGCTCATGGTTTATTCAAGAAATCTTAGATGCGTTAACAGCCGTACCTGAAGTTTGGAGTAAAACTGTTTTCCTGATTAATTTTGATGAAAATGATGGTTATTTTGACCATGTTCCTTCTCCATCAGCACCAACATTGCAAGCAGATAATACGTATGCAGGCAAATCAACCCTCAGCCCAGCGGATATGCGTCATGAATACTATGTACATGATGCACCTCTAGGCAGTACCAGCCAACCGAACAAGGACAATGGTGTTTATGGTCCCGGTCCCCGCGTTCCTTTATTTGTGATTTCACCTTGGAGTCGTGGGGGGATTGTCAACTCTCAAGTCTTTGATCACACCTCGGTATTGATGTTCCTCGAAAAACGTTTTGGCGTTAAAGAAAGCAATATCAGTCCTTATCGCCGTACTGTATGTGGAGATCTGACCTCTGCATTTAACTTTAAAACACCGAATGAAGATGTACTGCCAACACTAAATGGTAAACAAACACGTGAGCAAGCGGATCAATTACGTAGCTCCCAGCAAAAGTTACCCAATGTTCCAATTCCAAGCAATTTACAATTGCCAATCCAAGCCAGTGGTATTCGTCGTTCAAAAGCTCTGCCTTATGAATTGCATACCAGTGCACGCTGCCTGAATGACGGAACAGTCAAACTGCTGTTTTCAAATACAGGGACACAAGGTGCGGTGTTTCATGTCTACGACAAATTAAATTTAACTCGTGTTCCACGTCGTTACATTGTAGAAGCAGGAAAAACTCTCGATGATGTCTGGAATTCGCAGAAAGACAATCAAGGCTTATACGATCTTTGGGTGATGGGACCAAATGGCTTTCATCGACACTTCAAGGGTGATCTGAACCGTAATCAAGATCTGCAAATCAATCCTGAAATTCGTGTTTGCTATGATATTGCCAATGGTAATGTTTATACCGATCTAAATAATACGGGTGCTAAAGATATTGAGTTGGTGATCACCCCAGTGGTTTATAGAACTGACGCTCCACTGAAACTAACCGTAAAAGCAGGACAAAGCGCCACTCAGCATTGGGAGTTGAAAGATGCTTGGCAATGGTATGATTTTGCTGTGACGTGTACTCAAGATGCTAAGTTTTATCGTCGCTTTGCAGGTCGTGTAGAAACAGGTGAAGACTCTGTGAGTGACCCTGCGATGGTTTAAGATTTAAACAGAATAAGCACTTAAGTCTCCTTGGTTCCAAAACCAAGGAGACTTTTATCACATACATAGATCAGATCTAATTCAGACTGAATAGCGAATCCTTAATTTTTATGCTGTAGCTTATAGCACTCATCTAAGGCGAGTTCATAGTATTCAAGCCCTTCCTTTGCCGCTAAGAATGCTTTCTTTTGCAGTACAGGGTCTTTATCACATAGGCGCTTAATCAGCTCCATCGCTTCATAGGGATGTAGATCATCATAATGTGCATGTGCTCTTAACCATGCTAGAGAACGCTTGTTGATGTTTACTTCTGGATGTTGAGTGTAGGTTTGAATCCCTTTATAGACCTGAATGGTCCAGTCACCTGTCGCCCACTCTATCGCAAGATTGGTCGCTGCAATACTCTCTGCTAAACTTCCACGAAAATTAACATCCCACAAGAAGTGATTAACGGCATTCATGGCGACAGGTGGTTTCACATTATTCAACATTTCAACTGTCAGACCAAAGCCCCCCGCCCAGTCCTGATACCAGTTCAAATGCCGCTCCTCAACCTTGATGTTTTGAATCAGCCAGTCTCGGGTTTCGGTTACCCCTTCCAGTGAAAAAGCAGTCGCTTTCGCTAGCGATCCCGCCATATAGGAAGGAAAATGTGCGACCAGTGGATAAAAATTCAGTAAGGCTGAACGAAAGCATTCAAGGCTTAAACAGCCATTGGCCATATCTAAGAATAACGGATGTTTACTCACTCGTTCTTTTGAGGGTAATAATTCATCCCAGAATCGTTGCGCCCAACCCGAATGGGGTGTAATTTCTAATTTTGTTCCATATTGATTCATAGCAGTCATTGCGATGCATCCTATTTCGTATGACTTAATCCAATCATCTTCGATGATTGCTGCTTTTTTATAAATTGTATCCTAATACCGTAAAGATACAATCGTTTGTGATTTAGTTTGTAACAGTTTTTATTTCTTGAATCTAATTTAAACTTGAATCATTATATTAGGCAATGACCCTTATATAAAAATTAATATTTTTTTATAATCTAATACACATTCTATTTAAATCAGTGTAACGTAGTAAAAAAATAATCCCTATTTTGACATTTATAACAACATTTGGGAGTGGTGAGAGATAAGATGAAGTTGAAAGCTTCCAATATTTTGGGACAAGAACAAATCGACTTGTTAATTTCTCGCGGGCTAAATTTAGTTTGGTTTCCTAAAGAATTAGAAGTGATCTATCGAGATCAGTACAGAAATGAGGCTGCGCATGAGTTCCGCTATCGCGCCCCTATTATTTTAGGTTTATATCTATTTCTAAGCTTCGGTATTTATCAGGTTTTACCTACAGACCTACGTATTACTTGGATGGCAACCTACGGTTGGGTGGGTATCATCATTACATTGGCATGGTTACTTTCGTTCCTGCCAAGCATGAATAAGTGGTTCGATTACTATGTTTGTATCGGCTCAACAGGCGCCGTTGCAATCTCTTTCACCATCATTAACGTATTGGAGCAAAGTCAAAATAATGTCTTGTTCCATGCTGCGATGATGTATGCGGTGGTCATCATCTATGCCTTTGTAGGAATGCGTTTCTACACAGCCATCATTGCTGGTTGGGTCGGCGGATTGATTGGTATTGCAGCGAGTACATGGTTTAGCGGGGCAATTGATTGGACCTTCCTCAACCGTACTTACACCTTCAGTAGTTTTCTGGGTATGGCACTTGCTTATGCAACTGATCGCCAGCACCGTGAGAATTATTTGCAGAACTGTATGATTGAACTTAACCGTTTAGAATTGATGCGACAAGCACAACAGTTGTCTATTTTATCCCAGCAAGATGCTTTAACTGGTCTTGCCAACCGACGCTACCTAGATGAAGTATTGGAAAATGAGTGGAAAAGAGCAACACGCCATGAAATGCCGATTACCATCATGATGATTGATATCGACTTCTTTAAGCTCTACAACGATACTTTAGGACATATTCAAGGCGATCAATGCCTGAGACGTATTGCGATTATGTTGGGCTCTATCGCCTCGCGTAGTGGTGATCTGGCTGCACGTTATGGTGGAGAAGAGTTTCTACTACTCTTCTCAATGACTGACCGTGATCAAGCCATTACTCAGGTACAAAGATTGATGGAGCTAGTACGTAATATTGGAATTTTGCACCCACGTAGCAATGTTTCAAAACATGTGACCATTAGCGTAGGTGTTGCAACAATGGTTCCCTGTGTAGGTGACAGTCTTTCTGAGTTTGTTGCACAAGCGGATCATGCATTATATATCGCAAAAAGTAATGGTCGAAATCAATATCACATTGCAACATCAGATAATATGATTTCTGAAGCATTATAATTCATTAATGGTTATTAAATGAATATTAAACTAATTTAATCTAAGTATTTTAAAACGTGACACAAGCCGCAGATATAATAAATTATATGTGCGGCTTAATATTTTTATTATGGTTCGATTGGTTTAAATGGAGCAACAACATCTGCATTTTGTGCACGATGTCTTAAAAAATGATCCATTAACACGATCGCAAGCATTGCTTCAGCAATTGGTGTTGCACGTACACCGACACACGGATCATGACGACCTTTGGTCAATACATCAGTATTTTCACGTTCAATCGTAATGGTTTTACCTGGTGTGGTAATACTTGCAGTCGGTTTCAATGCAATCGCAACACGAATGCTCTGACCGCTTGAAATCCCACCCAAGATGCCACCTGCATGATTGGCAAGGAAGCCATCTGTCGTCAGTTCGTCACGGGTTTCATGGCCAAACTGCCCCGCAACCGCAAAACCATCACCAATTTCAACACCTTTAACCGCATTGATGCTCATCATGGCATGGGCAATATCCGCATCTAAACGATCAAAGACAGGTTCACCCCAACCCACAGGTACTTTTTCAGCAATGATTTCAAGCTTGGCACCACAACTGGTGCCTTGCTCGCGTAATGCAGTCACAAGTTGCTCAAAGCGAGGTACCGCATCCACATCACCACAGAAAAATGGGTTATTCGGCACTTCTGCCCAATCCAACTTTTCTGCAACCTCATTGCCAATTTGTGTGACATGTCCACGAATATCAATACCAAATTTTTCAGCAAGATATTTCTTGGCAATTGCACCTGCCGCAACACGCATTGCCGTTTCACGGGCGCTCGAACGACCACCACCACGATAGTCTCGGAAACCGTATTTTTGCGTATAAGTGTAATCCGCATGGCCTGGACGGAAAGTTTGAGCGATATTGCCGTAGTCTTTTGATTTCTGATCCGTATTACGGATTAATAAACCAATCGATGTTCCTGTGGTTTTACCTTCGAAAACACCCGAGATAATCTCAACTTGATCTGGTTCTTTACGTTGCGTTGCAAACTTCGATGTTCCCGGTTTACGGCGGTCTAAATCTTTTTGCAAATCTGCTTCACAAAGCTCAAGACCAGGCGGCACGCCATCGACAATCGCCATCAAGCCCGCACCATGTGACTCGCCACAGGTTGTTACTCGAAACAGTTGCCCAATACTATTCCCTGCCATGCTTTAACCCCTTAGTTTTGAACTGATTGCTGAAAGACTTCTTTATAACGGCGGCATTGTTCAGCAGTTAAAGCAAAAATACCAGAACCGCCTTTTTGGAAAGTGAGCCAATGGAAGTCAACTGTATTGAAGTTCTGACGCATTGCCCATTCAGAGTTACCAACTTCAATCACAATCAGGCCATCTTCCGTTAAATAATCAGCAGCTTGAGCTAACATCTTACGGACTAAATCTAAGCCATCTTGCCCCGCAGCCAGTGCAAGCTCAGGCTCATGTAAGAATTCTTCTGGTAAATCCGCCATATCTTCTGCATCCACATACGGTGGATTGCTGACGATCAGGTCATATTGGTTTTCAGCAGGAATTTTTGAGAACAAGTCAGATTCAAGTAAAGCCACTTGATACTGTTTATCATGGTGCTCAGTGTTGATTGAAGCCACTTCCAGTGCTTCTTTTGAAATATCAGTCGCATCGACTTCTGATTCTGGAAAGGCATAAGCTAACGCAATCGCAATACAACCGGAACCCGTACACATATCTAAAATACGTTGTGGTGTTTTCGGATTGTTGTTTTCAGGCAAGTTGTTTAACGCTTCCAACATACGGCCATTTTCATCTAGGCAGTACGGTGCAAAACGTTGTTCAATCAACTCAGCAATCGGTGAACGCGGAATCAAAACACGCTCATCTACATAGAATGGCTTATTGAAGAAATAGGCCAAGTTCAATAAATATGAGGTTGGAATACGATCATTGATACGACGTTCTAACAAGCTGAGGAATTCTGCTTTTTCGCTTGGTAAAAGTTTGGCATCCAGAATTTCAGCGTCCGCTTTCCACTCAAGTGATAGTGTTTGTAGTACCAATGCAGAACTCTCTGCAAAATAATCTTGAGTACCTTGACCTAAGTGCGCGTCATATTGACGTAGTGCGGTTACCCCAAAACGAACAAAATCTCGAATGGTTACTAGGTTTTCAGCCGCTTCTTGTAAATGTTCAGGGCTGATTGTCGGTCGCTCCACTTAGGCGTCTCCAAAAGTGCTAATTGCAAAACGCTTTATTCTAACGGGATTAAGGTTGATTTAACAATAAAAAAACCGCCTCTCTACAAGAAGCGGTCTATTCACAATGAGATATTCAGTCTGAACTTATAAGCCTAGCTTTTCTGCGACATAATCCGAGTCTTTATCGCCACGACCAGAAAGATTCACCACAATCTTAATGTTCTTATCCATTTTAGGTGCTTCACGTAATGCCCAAGCCACAGCATGTGAACTTTCTAAGGCAGGTACAATACCTTCAACACGTGAAAGTGTCATAAATGCGTCCAAACATTCCTGATCCGTCGCTGTTTCGTATTGCACACGGCCAAGCTCTTTCAGGAAACTATGTTGTGGCCCGACACCCGGATAATCCAAGCCTGATGCAATCGAATGTACTGGTAATGGCTCACCGTTATCATCTTCCAGTACATAGCACGCCATACCATGAATCTGCCCGGGCTTACCCAAGGTCAAAGTGGCTGAGTGTTTATCTGTATCTAGGCCATGACCCGCAGGTTCTACACCGACTAATTGAACTTCAGGCGTATTTAAAAAAGCGGTGAATGCGCCAATCGCATTAGAACCACCACCAACACAGGCAACCACATAATCTGGATTCTGACCAAAACGCTCATTAGACTGGGTTTTGATTTCATTGCCAATAATCGATTGAAAATCACGAACCATTTTTGGGAATGGATGTGGACCCACCACCGAACCAATGGCATAGATATAGTTTTTAGGATCTTTTAAATACTCTTCAAATGCGCTATCCACTGCATCTTTTAAGGTCGCAGTCCCTTGAGTCACAGCAACCAGTTTCGCACCCAAGATTTTCATCTTCACAACATTCGGATGTTCTTTTTCGATATCAACCTGACCCATATGGATTTCACATGGAATACCAACCAATGCACAAGCCGTTGCCAAAGCCACGCCGTGTTGCCCCGCACCTGTCTCGGCAATGACTTTTCTTTTGCCCATATATTTGGCAAGCAATGCCTCACCCAAACAATGGTTGATTTTATGCGCACCGGTATGGTTTAGATCTTCGCGTTTTAAATAAATTTGCGCCCCGCCCAATTGATCAGACAAACGCTTGGCATGGAACAATGGGCTTGGACGGCCAACATAGTTTTTAAATAAGTCGTTTAACTCATCCTGAAACTCAGCGGTATGACGAATCTCTTCATAAGCCGTGTTAATTTCATCCATGGCTTCTTTTAAATGCGGTGGAATGAACTGACCACCAAAGTTGCCAAAGAAACCTGCTTCATTTGGCAAAGCAACGCCATTAATTTGATGTTCCATGTTTTTTCCTGTTCTTATAAAGTCTTAATATAAAGTTTTAACGCGATAGATAGCGTGTCATATCTTCAATGCCCTTTAAGGTCATTGGAAACATATGATTCTCAAAAATTTCTTTAATCCAGTTAATGGTTTGGGTGTAATGCCAGTAACCTTCCATTTCAGGGTTCAACCAAGCGGTTTTGTCAAAGTGCTGACGTAAACGTCTAAGCCACACTTCACCCGATTCTTCATTCATATATTCAACTGAGCCACCCGCAGATTTTAATTCATACGGCGCCATACTGGCATCACCAACCACGATGACCCGATAATCACGTCCATAAGTATAGAACAGATCCCAAGTATTCATACGGGTTGAACTACGGCGATGGTTATCCTTCCACACATGATCATATAGACAGTTATGGAAATAGAAATATTCGAGGGTTTTAAACTCTGATTTGGCCGCACTAAATAGCTTTTCACACTCAGCGATATAGGCATCCATCGAACCACCAACATCAAACAGCATTAATACTTTAATGCGGTTACGACGTTCTGGAACCAGTTGTACATCCAAAATCCCTTGTTTTGCTGTCTCACGAATAGTGCCATCGACATCCAGCTCTTCAGCCGCACCTTGGCGTGCAAATTTACGCAAACGACGTAAGGCGATTTGCATTTGACGGGTTCCCAAAACCTGATCATCATCCAGATTTTGGTATTTACGTTGTTCCCAAACTTTAACCGCCGAACGTTTACGCCCTGGACCACCAATACGAACACCTTCAGGATGATCACCAAACGCACCGAAAGGTGAAGTTCCCCCAGTACCAACCATACGATTGCCACCCTGATGTTTTTTATGTTGTTCACGTAAGCGTTCTTCCAACATTTTCATCAGTTCTTCGAGAGAACCTGCTTTTTGCAATTCTGCACGTTGCTCAGGTGTAAGATGTTTCTCTAATAGTTCAAGATCAAACCAGTCTTTGGGTAACTTATGAACTTGTTTCAGCAATTCATCTAAATCAAAAGTTTCGATGCCATCAAAATAATCTTTCATGGCACGATCGAACTTATCAAAAAAGCGCTCATCTTTGACTAAAACCGTTTTAGCCAATTGATAGAACTGTTCCTGATCTGCAAACACAAGACCTGAAGCTACCGCCTGATTAAGATCAATGAGCTCACGTGTTGTTACAGGTACGCCATATTTGCGTAAGGTGTAAAACAGTCGCACAAACATTTTTAAACACTCTTAGCGGCGTGACATAAAGGCTAAACGTTCAAGCAATTGCACATCTTGTTCATTCTTAATCAAGGCACCATACAATGGTGGAATCGCTTTGGATTTATCATGATTACGCAACACATCTTCTGGCATATCATCTGCCATCAGCAGGCTTAACCAGTCAATGAGTTCTGATGTTGAAGGTGGTTTCTTCAAATTCGGAACTTCACGTAATTTAAAGAACACCTGTAAGGCTTCACTCACCAAGGTATTTGAAATATTCGGGAAATGTACTGCAATGATGTCACGCATAGTTGCATCATCTGGGAATTCGATATAATGGAAGAAACAACGACGCAAGAATGCATCAGGTAATTCCTTCTCATTATTCGAGGTAATGATCACGATTGGGCGTTGTGTTGCGGTAATGGTCTCACCTGTCTCATAAACATAAAACGACATTTTGTCGAGTTCATGCAATAAGTCATTTGGGAATTCAATATCCGCCTTGTCGATTTCATCAATCAACAATACACAACGCTCTTCGCTGGTAAATGCTTCCCACAATTTACCGGGTTTAATATAGTTTTTAATGTCGTAGACACGATCATCACCTAACTGGCTATCACGCAAACGTGAAACAGCATCATATTCATACAAACCTTGCTGGGCTTTGGTGGTTGATTTGATATGCCACGTAATCAGCTTCAAACCCAAACTTTCAGCCACTTGCTCTGCAAGTAATGTTTTACCAGTACCTGGCTCACCTTTCACCAATAATGGTTTTTGTAAGGCACGAGCAGCTTTCACTGCAAGTTTCAGGCTATCGGTCGCAATATATTGATCTGTACCAGTGAAGTGTTGTGTATCAGCAGACATTTTAAAACCTTATTTTTCTATATGTAACGTTGTATCTAAACTGAACGTGCAGTTTTATTTGCAGTGTATTTTGACCAGCAGAAGCCGATCAGTAACCCCGTACCAATGACAAATAAAATCAATGATAAGTTAGACCAGACTAAGACATGTTCTTTGGTGAGGACACCAAAAAGCAAACCAAAAATTGCTGGTGCTAAGGCCGAGTTTGGACCTTCTGAAATTGTTGGAGTCGCAAGAACTGCAAAGGCAATAATCCAAAGGATGCCACCAATTGGATTGGGTAGGCGTGACATCAAACGATACCAACACCACAATGCAATGAGCGTCCCTGTAACATAAACAATGATCGCAACATTTTCTTCAGGGAACTGATCCAGTACTGAAAGAATGTTTGACCAAATCGCTGTTAGAGTCTCAAGCACCGCGTAAACCCTCTGGTTCTACCGCATTCGGATTGATTAATCCCTCTGGCGGCATCTGAATAAAAAAGCCTTTGGTATTTAATGAATCTAACACATGTAAAACGTTAGCACGTGCAAGTTTACGCTCATTATGAAGTTCTAAATGCATGACAAAAGTGGCTTTGCCAAATGCTTGTAGAACTGTTTCTGGAACACCTTCAAATGGGTTTTCTTGTTCCTTGTCATCAGGATAATTTGGACGAGCAATATACATATACATTTCATCTTTTTTGCTCGATCTATAAATATCGCAGTGCATGTTTACTCACATCTATTAACAATCAAAGACAGCATACATGAAAATAAAAATGGATACATTAACGATTGTTAACGCTAGAGTCGTCTTTTTTCCAGATTCACAATACAACCTATTTCCGAGTATTCGCGCAGAGTGTCATAATCAAGCCATGATTTTTCAATGGCACAGCTATGCAACAAAACAAATATGATGATCCACACTTCTTTACTGAATACTCAAAAATGCCTCGCTCAGTGCATGGCCTAAATGCTGCTGGTGAGTGGTCCGCATTTAAAACACATATACCCGAGTTAAAGAACAAAAAGGTTTTAGACTTAGGTTGTGGCTATGGCTGGCATTGTCAGTTTGCTGCTGAACAAGGTGCTCGTTCAGTGATCGGAATTGATTTATCCATTAAAATGCTTGAAAAAGCACGTCTCTTAACATCAGCCCAAAACGTGGATTATCAACATACCGCAATTGAGGACTTTACAGCAGATAAAGCGAGCTTTGACGTCATAATCAGTTCTCTTGCTTTGCATTACATCGAAGATATTGAGCCTGTGTTTGCCAAGGCTGCATCCTTATTAACGTCTCAAGGCGAACTGTACTATTCGGTTGAGCATCCTATTTTCACAGCCTGTGAACAACAAGATTGGTACTATGATGCAGAGCAACAGCCGATGCACTGGCCTGTTGACCACTATTTCGAACAAGGCAAAAGAGAAACCCATTTTTTAGATGCAAAAGTTGTGAAATATCACAGAACGCTTGAAACCCATATTACAGCCTTATTAACTGCAGGTTTTGAAATTACAGCAGTGATTGAACCCACACCACCTAAAGAAATGGTGGAAAGGTTAAGTTGGCAGAATGAATTAAGACGCCCCATGATGATCATCATCAAAGCCAAAAAAAAGAGCTAATAAATTAGCTCTTTGATTTTCTAACGTGCTATTTTCATTTGCATCGCTAAATATTCAATATCTTCTTTTAACAACGCAATCAATGGTTGCGTCAGAATGTCATAGCGCCAGCCCATTAAATAACTCGGTAAGGACTGCTCATCTAAATGAAATACCACATGTTCATAGATCGCATTCATCCATTTCTTACGTAGTAATACTTCTTTTGGTATCCCAGTTTTTAAGACTACACTTTCAATCAACGCATCAATTTTGGGTGCAACTTCTTTAGAATTACTCTTGATCGGTTTAGCCATGCGCAATGGCCATTCATCCTCTGGCGGTAAGAACTTGAGTAAATCAAGAATCATTTTGCCATGTTCGCGTACAATGTGCGGACGAATATCTTTAATTCGTGCCAACTGAAAATTATTGCGAGGATTCTTTTCCACCAAATCAATCATGGTGGAGTTTCTCAGAATAAAGCTACGCGGCTGATTCAGCGCCTTGGTAATCTGCTCTCGCCAAATGCTGAGTTGTTGCAATTGCATCAACTCACGGCGCGAATGGCGATAATTACCAATATCAGTGTACAACTCTGCCAATGGTGTTTCCATCGCAATCTCTTTGGTGAGATTCTGACAATCTTCCAATACGTATTGATACAGCCCTTTTGCTTTTAGATCTGTTTTCAATGCATCTGCAAGTTTGCTTAAATAGATTACATCATTTGCCGCATAGCACATCTGCTCTTGCGTTAATGGTCTAGCAAGCCAATCCGAACGAGTCTGATCTTTTTCAATCTCAATATTCAAACAGGTTTTAAGCGCATTTTGATAACTAACTTGAAGCCCATGGCCTAGAAATGCCAACGCAACTTGCGTATCGAATACATTATTTAATGGTTTTTGGTCAGCATAATGATAGATCAGATCAATATCTTCGCCACAGGCATGAAAAATATTCTGTTGTGCAGCAAAAATTTTCGGCCAAAAATTGCTGAGATCCAATGCGGTGCCATCAAGCAATAGAATTTGACCATTCAAATTGATTTGGCAGACACCAAGTTTAGGATATAAGGTATCGACCTTAATAAACTCGGTATCAAGGGCGTAGACAGAACACTGTTCCATCTGCTTGAGGAGAACAGCTAAATCTTGTTGCTGTTGGATAAACTGAAACATGTGTGCTCAAGTAAAATAATAAAGAACCATGTGCAATAAAACTGCCCAATGTCAGTCATTGCTCAACTGAAAAATACAAAAAAATTAATTGGTATTCCACATGCAAGACATGAAATTACTCCTCTTCCATTCATCAAAAAACGAAAATCCTTTTCGCCCGTCAATAGTGCCACAAATCACAATAAATAGATCTACGATAATGTTAGACAATATGTAAAATTTAATTATTTGTTTAAATTAACAGCATGAATTTAATATAAATATATAAAAATGCGAATGAACTCAGCTATTTCATTCGCATACGGTTATGTACAGCTTGACTTAAGGTATGACTATCTACATATTCCAGTTCACCACCTTGTGGCACACCTTGCGCAATTCGAGTCATGTGAATCGGTAAATGCTTGGTTGCTTCAACTAAATAATGTGCAGTCGCTTGCCCTTCTACCGTCGCATTAGTGGCTAAAATCACCTCTTGAATCTGCCCTGCGCTGAGCCGCTGAATCAAGTATGGAATTCCGATCTCTTCCGGGCCGATACCATCCAATGGAGAAAGGTGTCCTCCGAGAACATGGTACTTCCCACGAAAACTGCCACTCTGCTCAATTGCCATCACATCTGCTGGTGATTCAACTACACAAAGCAATTGTTCATCTCGCTCTACTGAAGCACAAATATCACAGATTTCATTTTCTGTTAATGAATGACAAATATGGCACTCATGAATATGGCTCGATGCTTCATGTAAAGCATGAGAAAGCGCAAATGCACCTTCACGGTTTTTCATTAACAAATGTAATGCCATACGCTGTGCTGATTTGGGACCAACACTTGGCAATATACGTAATGCTTGAACTAATTGTTCAAATCGTTCACTAAACACAAATCAACTCTCATAATCTCCCTTGCGGAGCTACAACCGCTCCTCACCCATCTTTAATAAAGAGGGGGTACTCCTCCCTTTTTTTAAAGGGAGGCCGGGAGGGATTTAAAATAAACCAGATAAGCCAGGTGGTAAGCCCATACCAGTGTTCGCACCTTTTAACTTCTCTTCAGAAATGGCTTCTGCTTGACGTGCGGCATCATTCATCGCAGCAGCAATCAAATCTTCAATCATATCTGCTTCGTCTTGTAATAAATCAGGACTAATTTCGATACGCTTAACCACATTACGGCAAGTCATGGTTACTTTAACTAAACCACCGCCAGCTTCCGCATGAACTTCAGTTTTTGCAAGCTCTTCTTTGGCTTTTTTAAGATTTGATTCCATATCTTTTTGCATGCGCTGAGCTTGCTGCATGAGCATATTAATGTTCATAAGTTTCTCTCGTTAAATTAAATCTAAACCGCGTGATATGTCGCGAATAATATCATCAATGTCTTCTAAACCAACAGACACACGAATCAAACCTTCTTCAATTCCTGCAGCTTGTTTAGCTTCGGCCGACATTCTACCATGCGAGGTCGTTGCTGGATGCGTAATTGTTGACTTAACATCACCTAGATTACTGGTAATCGACAAGAAACGGGTGTTATCGATCACAGTCCAAGCACCTTCACGCTGGCCTTTCACCACAAAAGATACAACACCACCAAAACCTTTTTGTTGTTTTTTCGCCAACTCATGTCCAGGATGATCGACCAAACCTGCGTAGTAGACCTTTTCAACTTTTTCATGTTGATGCAGCCATTCCGCTAATTTTTGTGCGCTCTCGCAATGGGCTTTCATACGAATGCTCAGTGTTTCCAAGCCTTTCAAGAAAATCCATGCATTGAATGGACTCATTGAATTACCCAAAGTACGAATCACACCATTTACTTCTTCAAGCAAGTCATTTTTACCAACAACTGCACCACCAAGCGCACGACCTTGACCATCAATATATTTTGTTGCTGAATAAAGTACTAAATCCGCACCAAACTTAATCGGTTGCTGTAATACTGGCGTACAGAAGCAGTTATCGACTGCAAATAAAGCACCATTGGCATGGGCGATATCTGCAATAGCCCGCATATCACCCACTTGTGCCAATGGATTTGACGGCGTTTCGATAAAGAGAATACGCGTGTTTGGACGAATCGCCTGTTTCCAGCCATCCAGATCATCCAAATCGACAAAAGTCACTTCAACTGCAAATTTCGCGACATATTTTTCAAATAAAGCGATGATTGAACCAAATACCGCACGAGAACAAATGACATGGTCGCCCGCTTTTAAATAGGCCATACACATTGCATGTACAGCAGCCATGCCTGAACTGGTTGCGACCGCACGTTCTGCGCCGTCCAATACCGCCAAACGCTTTTCAAAAGCTTGTACTGTTGGATTGGTATAACGTGAATAGGTATTACCAGCGATTTGCCCAGAGAATTTTGCTGCAGCATCAGCCGCACTTTCACACACAAATGATGAAGTCAGAAAAATTGGCTCACTATGCTCACCTTCAGAGGTACGATCATGCCCTGTGCGAATTGCCAGTGTCTCTAGTTGGTATTCTAAATCATCGCTTGGATTCATCGTTCTGTATGCCTTATGATCATAATGAAGAAATATGCCAATATTTTGAGCGCCTAAGGTATTTAAGGTCAAGGCGTAAGATGAAATTATCGCTTAGACTTCGTGCAATCTTGACTCATGATGAGACTTTCTAAGATGAAATCGCTTGTGGAACAGCAAAAAATAAATTTTAAACATCTGGCTATGCGTGTCTTCGATGCCAACAAACTGGTTTTGTCCCAATCGACGCCGTATCAAGTGATTGCTCAATTTAAACAAACCCGTGTCCGTTTCTATGCTTCAGAGAACAAACGCTATAAAGAACCACTGGTATTCGTTGCACCTTTAGCAATCAATATGGATATCTATGACCTGTATCCTTACCGTTCATTGGTCAAACACTTTCAGGAAAGTGGTTTTGATGTTTATCTGATTGATTGGGGTAAGCTTACATATAAAAATTATCAGATTAACTTTCTATCTTTTATTGATAACTTTATTCCTAAATGTATTGAAGCCATTCAAAAACATTCTAAATCTGAAAAAATTTCACTACATGGTTGGAGTATGGCGGGGATTTTCGTCACGCTTTATACGGCACGCCATCAGCCGAGTGTAGTGAAAAATCTTGTGGTCTTAGGTAGTCCGATCGACAGCTATGCTTCGGGTTATATTGGCAAGTTATATAAAACTTTGGCTTATCTGACTAACCGTAACCCCACCATTAAAGATTACATCTATAACCGTTTACCGAAGTTAATGATTCATTCACCAGGCTTCCTAAACTCGCTGGGATTCAAACTGTTAGATCCTAAAGGCTGGATTGATGGCAATATCCAGTTATTGAAAAACTTGGATAATCTAAAGTTGGTACAAGAAGATGCGACGCTTAGCCACTTCTTAAATAACATGATTGATTATCCGGGTGGTGTGAACCAAGACATGTTGTTTAATGTCTGGTTGCAGAATCCTTTAAAAAATGGCGCGATTCAGCTCAAGAACAAAACTATTGAACTCAAAAACATCAATTGTTCTCTATTCGTAGGTGCAGGTAAAGGCGATCAACTGGTGACTTCTGAGTCCGCATTCCCGCTGACCCAGTTGACAAGCAGCCAAGATGTCACGTTTACTCTTATCCCTGGCGGGCACTTGGGTTTGATGTCCAGTCAGAACAGTTCAATTGAGTTCTGGCCAACACTGACGACATGGTTAGCCGAACGATCAACACAAATAAAAAGGTAAAGTATGACTCAATCTGTTGCATTCATTGGTTTAGGCGCTATGGGCTATCGTATGGCAGCGCATCTTCCTAAATATTTCGAAAACGTTTTTGTCTGGAATCGAAATTTTAGTAAAGCAGAACAACATGCAACAGAATA
Source organism: Acinetobacter higginsii (assembly GCF_000369525.1). GTDB lineage: Bacteria > Pseudomonadota > Gammaproteobacteria > Pseudomonadales > Moraxellaceae > Acinetobacter > Acinetobacter higginsii. The sequence goes on along the minus strand of NZ_KB850072.1, from coordinate 1,135,647 downwards.
TGGAACTCAAGCCGTTGAACTTGCTCAAGCGGTACAGGCCGATATTATCTTTTCTTGTTTACCGACCAGCGATGACGTTGAAGCATTAATCGAAGGTATTGAAATTAAGTCGGGCTCGATCTGGATTGACTGCACCAGTGGAGTGCCCGAAGCAGCACGCCGTCTGGCTGAGAAATTAAAAGCTCAAAATGTGGACTTTTTGGATGCACCTGTTAGTGGACAAACCATTGGTGCTGAAAATGCAACTTTAACTGTCATGGTTGGCGGTGATGTCAATGCATTTGAACATGCTTACCCTGCAATGGCAGCAGTCGGTAAATTAATTCAGCATGTAGGTGAATCTGGTGCTGGTTTTGCGGTAAAGGCCATTAACAATATGCTACTGGCTGTGAATTTGTGGTCAGTTGCCGAAGGGTTTAGTACTTTAAAAGCGCACGGTGTCAATTTGGATGCGGCACTGAATTGTATTAACGCCTCTAGTGGCAAAAGTCTGGTTACCGAAACCATTTTCCCGCAGCGTGTATTAAGTCGTGAGTTTCCTGTGACGTTTGGATTACCTTTACTGGCGAAAGATACAGGCATCGCGCTTGATCTTGTCAAGGATGCTAAGCTCCCTGCTCCGATTTTGTCGTTAACGCAAAGTTTGATTCAAGCAGCGAATTTAACGGCTGAGACCAATAGTGACTTCTCTGCAGCCGTTAAATTGTATGAGTCGTGGAGTAAAATTACGCTGAAATAGGATTTATTCTATATAAAACTTTATCTGTAAAATATTAAAAACCGCTCTATTGAGCGGTTTTTTAAAACATATAAAAATTGTTATTTATAAACTTTATATATCAGACTCTCTTAAAAACCACCTCATTCACCGATGCACAAATCCTAATTTCATCACCAAGCGACCACTCTGCTGCTCTCGCCGCCATCGCAGCAGGTACACCATGCGATCCTGGTCCTGCTGGCACATCATATGTTGCATGGGCGTCATGTGGTAACAATACGTCATAACCAAGCTCTAATGCAGCACGTGCAGTTGCTGCAACACACATCTCGGATAGAGCACCACATATTGCGAAAGACTTGATCTCGTGATCGTCCAATATCTGTTGAAGTAGGGTTCCACTAAAACCATTATCTTGATTTTTTCTTATGATAAATTCATGAGATTGTGGTGGAAAAAATAGCTCCCAACCAGCTTGATATGGTTCATCTAAAGCCCCTATATCTCCATCATTTTGCAAGAAGATCACGGGAGTCTTAGTAAAGCGAGCTTTAGCAAGTAAAATACTGATCGATGAAGTGAGTTGTTTAGAGTCAGGCACAGCACCACGTCCTAATACAAAAGCATTTTGCATATCTACAATAACCAATGCATCGACGATATTTTCTAGAATCAAAATAGTTATCTCCTATTGATCCATGAACATGTTATTTATCGCTTTTATTTATTATTTACATCAATTTTGAAAACCTTGCCATTACATACTGAAACTGTATATATCTGCATATCTATCTCATATACATATTCAGTCGCTTCACATAAGCGACGACCTTCTTTATGTATAAAGTATCTTGGAGAGGTTTTACCCATTTTTCTAAGCAAATCGCTTTCACCCATGTGAATAAATTCGTAGGATGAATGCGTTGAATAAATCCAGCCGTGCTAGAAATTCTATAACTTAAAATAAGAAAACCCTCATATATAATGAGGGCTTTCTTGATAATTCTGATCTAAATTATCCGTATTTTTTTGCAAACTCTTCATCACTTGAGCATAGATAAATGATGAATTCAATAAATGCGATAAGTGAAGGAATAAAAGTCCAACAAAAGATTAGATATAAAAATCCTTGCCCGATTCGCCCTAAATAGAATTTGTGTACACCAAAGCCACCTAAAAAGAATGCAAGTAATGCTGCGGCAACTCTACTTTTTTTACCTATCGTGACTGTTTGTTGTCTAACCCCACATTTCGGACAGATCTCAGCTCGACTATCAATTCCTTGCCCACACGCAAAGCAAAATTTCGTTTGACTCATTAATTTATTCCAATCTTTTATTTATTGCGCCGAGATTCTCTCACTCTACTCACCAATATTCAATATAAGGTTATTATTTATATAAAGTTATTAATCTGAATTATATTTGATTATTATATAAATTTCTTTTTTTTAAGACGTCATAGCGTAATCAATTACCTCCCGAAGGAGGTCTCTTTAAAGTGTTGTTCCACAAATATCTTTTGTTCCTGTAGGGTAAGTATTTGCAAGTTTTGTATGGTCAGTAATAAACTCTATAGATAAATTTTGCCCAACAACAGATGCTGATGTCGCAATAGCTCCAGTGCCCCCACCTGCCATAAACGATAAAGTAGAACCATTGCTATCATAACCTGAGATATAACCTTTGTTTACTCCATTAAAAATATATCCAATCTGTTTACTATTTTGATTCACATAAAAACCGAAAGTCTGATAACCATCAGCAGTATTTTCAGGTTTTAAGGTCAACACACCAGATGACTGTGTACCACCATTAATTAAAAGCAGAATATTATTGTTTGTGTTTGTGGACTGACCATTCATATGAATTAAAGCGATATTAAAGGCATTATGATTACTATTCGTTGCAGCAATCAGAATTGGGAAAAAAGTTATTGTTTCACCTGCGGGTAGAACATAAGTTGGAATTTTTAACTTGATTTCAAAAGCAACTGTACCACCAGCAGAAATTACCTTATCTCCAGGCACATCTTGAAAAGCAAGATTTGGATAACTAATTTTATTATTCGCGAAAGCATTACTCATGGCCATATAAGATTTCACACTGCTACTTGCCTCTACGTTAAAACTTGCTTTTGCACCTAGTAGGTTAGGAAACCTAGTCATAGTTGAATCAATTTGTGATAGCTGAGCCTGTGTGGCATCTAAATTATAAGTACAAGCAGCAAAGCTACTCCCCATAATCATCGTACTCAAAAACGTCCCTAAAATTATCTTTTTCATATACTAATCCTTTTTATAATAGAACATTCAGTATACATTTTTTATTAAATTAGTCAGTAAAAACAGATAAATGGGTGCAACTAGCGTTTTTCTGTTGTCAAAAGGAAGAATAAAAACCCACGTCTAAACGTGGGTCAATGTCTTCAAGCAATGGTGAATCAATCTACACAGCCCCGACATATCGATAAATACTGCCGTCTTTGGGATTTTCAAAGAGTAAATCCATATTGGGTAGAAGAATCTCCCCTTCAACTTCAATGTGTTCAATTCGTTTAAAGAAGGGAATTTCTTGATCATTAACAGCTTTTACTTTGGCTGTCGCGATCTTCTCGGCCTCAAATTGATCCTTTACCTTAATTTTTATAGTGTTCATTAAAAACTCCAATTTTTTAAATTTTAAATACAACAGCGAAACGAAAATTTAGAACGATGAAATAGCTGAATAAGCCAACGGCATCGCAAAGAAAGTTAAAACAAATGCTGCTGAACGTTGTAAGTTGCGTTGATTCAGCCAAGAGATTTTGTTGGAAATTAAAATAGATCCAAATGCAATCCATAAAAAAGCAATTGGAGTGATCAGTGCTAAGAACGTTCCCATATGAACAACATATTCATGTAGGTTGAGCCAAGCAGTATGTGGAAAAATAGCTGAAGCAAATAATAAAGCTTTAGGATTAAGTAAGGTTGCTACAAACAAAGCCTTAGAGGTAATCAAAGGTTGATCCAAATCAAACTGTTTTGTTGAAGTAATCCATAACTTAATTGCCAAATAGATAATAAAAGTCGCACTCAGTAACTTAATGAGCGGTGGTAGCCAAGGCACAACGTGTGAAACAGACTCAAGTAAAAAGCCCCATGTCGTAATGGCAATAAAATAACCAATAACCTCTGCGGGGATCAATTTCAGTGAACCTTTAATACCCGTTTGGATTCCAGACGAAGCCAATAATGTATTCGTTGGACCTGGTGTTAGTAAGATCGTAATGATCAAACCAATAAATAGAAATGACACCATAGACAAATACCTTTGCTAAGTTTCGCAAACGCAATATGGCAAACTAAATCTAGTCTTGTCGACAAATTGGTTGTAACCAAAAATATTGTTTTCATTTTTTTACATTATAAATCAGTATCTTATTTTATTAAAAATTAAATTCAGAACTTAATCAACTTCGCATAAAAACGAGATTAAAATCACATTTTCTTAATAATTCCATGTAGATAGCCCAGCTCTAGTTCACATAATATTTCAATTCTCAATAAAAGTTCATAGATAAAATAAAAGTATGAAGTCTGCGTACTTGGTTACAGACTAAAGTATACAAAGTATTGTTTTTTCTATATAACATGAGTTCAACCTTCAAAATGAGCGTACCCATGATGAAGTCTGTAAGGCTTTTATACGTAAGTAAAATTAAGAATATTGACTCGAACTTAAAAAAAGATTTGATTAAAATCCTCGATGAAGCTGTAGACTTTAATTATCGTAATGATATTAGAGGTGTTTTATATTATGGTCATGGCTATTTTGTACAATGCTTAGAAGGTCAAAAGAGCATCGTTGATGATTTATTTTATAACAAAATTGTGAAAGATAAACGCCATATCAATTGTGAAATTCTCTATTACACTGAGTGTGAGAATCAATTTTTTTCACAATGGTCTATGAAATTTTCACCAGTCAACCAGAACATTTCAGACTTTTTCATGAAGTACCATTTAGAAGAATTCAACCCTTACCTGCTAACGGCTGAAACCGTTGAGAAATTTGTTTCTGTTTTAGCTGGTGAACCTGAATATGATGTACAAGCATATGTTTCGTGAGTGAATAAATTATTCATTGAAATTAAATGTCTAAAAGTACCCTTACCAGATAAATTTTACCAATCGGAATAAAATTTAACAAAAAAAAATTGAATGAATTGCCCATTAGTGCTTATATATGTTGTGAAGAGGACGACCTCTTTGTTCAATTTTTCAAGCTTTGGGACGACCTAAAAAATATTATTAATGAGGTGTCGAAATGGCTTGGGCTTATTTAATTTTAGCTGGTATTTTTGAAATCGTATGGGCATATTCTATGAAAATGTCTGATGGTTTTACCAAGCTCACCCCTAGCATCATTACCATTGTATTCATGATTTTGAGTTTCGGTTTACTGGCTGTCGCTATGAAGACCTTGCCTTTAGGCACTGCTTATACGATTTGGGTCGGAATCGGAGCTGTTGGTGCCTTCCTGATTGGAATATTCTTCTTACATGAACCTATGGGTTTTTTACGCCTATTAGCAGCAGCATCTATTGTATTCGGTGTGGTATTGATGAAAGTGACAACACCTTAGTTTTCAATTGTATAAGGCCCTCAATTGAGGGCTTTATACTACAGAATTCAATGCTAATTTTTATTTATTTTAATAGATATAAAATAAGCAATATCCAAATTAGAAAACCAACTGTAAGAATGTAAAGTGCTGTTGTATCAAATTTAGGATTCCTATCTGCGGGCATACATAGATTTGAGCTAGTAATGAATTCGGAAGCACAATTAGAACACGCCCTTAATCCAATGGAACGCCAAACTTCGTAAACCCTAGCTGGTATTTCGAACCCAGAACATTCTTCAAATATCTATTCTTGCTTTATATGGCCTTAACCTCTTCTTAGAAACAGCTTTCTCTCAGCCTCCCGACGGCGAACTAATCCATTTAAAACCTTACCACCACCCTTATTCCAAACCAAAAACTGGTCTGCCGCATCTTGGTACGCTAGTGCATTCAAATACTTTAGCAATGTCGAATTCTTAAAAGCATTGCTACCAATGTTATATGCTAATGAAACCAGAGCATCAAATTGATTCTGAGAAAGTGGAACAGTGACAGCTTCATTTATAGCCTTTTGAAAGTACTTTAAATCATGTTGAAAAAAAGACTTTGCTTGCTCTAATGTACAATAATCCCCTTGCTTAACTCGAACACCTGTTGGATAAACTGTGGTACCAAATCCAATAGACCACACACCAACCCCATCGTCATAGGCATGTAGCTTTAAATCCTCAAAGCTTGTGATAAGATTGATACCATGAGCACTTATAGACATTTCAAAATCAAAGGCTGCACCTAACATATCGCCAGTATCATAAGCCGTTGCAACATTCATTTGCTTATCTTTAGCATCATTCCGTTTTTGAGGGGGCCTAACATCAATGAGCTTGCGGAAATAATCCAAGATAGTCTTCATGATTCCTCACTTACCATTTTCACATCATTCGATCTAACCAAATAAATCCACAATATCATTCATAAAGACTAAAAACCGTATATTAACGCTAAATATATCAAAGCACTGACAACCCTTAACGTTCAATATTTGCATTACATCATCTCTAACCAACCGATCAAAACCTATTGAATGTAACAATATGCTGAATAATCACAATATCTCTTTAATCAACATTACTCATAGCCTACCAATTAATCTTCATTCAATTGCCTTCAGTCAACATACTAGCTAAAATTATGCTTGCAGGAGCAAGGACTTCCCGATGGATGTATTCGTACTTCACAGGGTTCCTGCCGTTGGGCCAATTTTAACCGGGTCTGCTTCCGCAAAGGTAACGCCTTGGGAAGCCTAAAGAACGAAGGACGCCGCCCCTAACAGTTTCCTTTGAAGCTGAGTAGGATAAAAGAATCATGGTCACAGTGAAGTCTTTATTAAGAGCCCGAACTATGGGCTTCTATTTTGTAGTCCTTAACAATTTTGTTTTATCATTCAATTTGAAGCAACAGACTCACCCTTCTAACTCCACTTTCCATACTTTAAGCTGTATAGTAAATTCAGGGTTATATACAATTAAAAAGCCCACTCGATGAGTGGGCTTCCCCTTAATTCTTTTTGCGCTGAATGAAGGTTATTGTTGTTTAGTTATTATCAAACAACAAGGCAAATATAGATAAAAGTGTGATGCAAATCAACAAATTTATACTTATTTTAAGAAAATTTTAAAGCTGAGCTACATAATGAGTGATTTTAGCTCAGTTTAGGCAAAACTTATTTCTTCTTGTTGAACTTGGCTATCAGCACAAGAGAAGCATTAGCTAATCATAAGCACTAGAGCTAAAAAGCCCACCTTTCGATGAGCATTTAAACGAACTGAATTTATTCTCCAACTGGAACTGTTAATTTAAGCTGATTATTTTTTTGCTCTAAAGGCATATGATTTTTCTGGGTAATTTTTTGTTGATAATCTCGGTCTGATATGACGCCTCTATTTCGAGCCTTCTGCAGTGAATTTAATTGTTGCTCATATTCATACGCATTTAAAGCACGAGTATCATTGTTTTTTAGAAGATATTGAGATCGTTCAAATGGGCTCATATTAGATGTATTTGACCGAGTTTCATACATCTTCGCCGCATTTACATCACGCTGATTTAGACGATCTTGCTCTTGTTGCTTTGCTGACTCAAAAAAATCAACATGCTCACGACTTTTGATCTCATATTCAGGTATGTCATTTTTTAAGATTAAAAGTGATGGAGGCTTATTAAACAAATCATCAGCACTATACACAGAAACAGTCACAACTGAATTTATTAGAAATATTAATATTTTTTTCATTAAGTATACTCAATATAAAATAAATAAAGACAAGGATATATTTTATAATTTCTACACAATTCTTTCAAATTTAAACACTAAAGACCAACACATCAAGAATCTTGTCGGTAAGTAATTTTATCCATTCTATTGGTACAATACTTGTATTTCTCCTCTTTATTTTCAATACCGACCGTATGAACACATGAACAAAAAAGTAGTACTTTGTTATACTCAATGTTGCTTGGTACATCTACCCCATAACATTTACTGTCAATTTCGCTTAGTCGGGGCGCCATAATCCATTTACCTGAGTAAAAGGGATAGCCGAGTCCCCCTATAACAATAATGATCAAGATAAGGATAGCAAGGTTAGTTTTAATATATTTCAGCATTTTTCATATTCTTGTTAAAAAACTTAGCTTTCAATGGCGTTTAGATAATAAATCAAAAAATTAATTTAAAAAACCACATAAATATCAATCAATTATATTTAAATCTAAGACGCTTCGCAATCAAAAGATTAGAATTACTTCCAATGCAAGTCCTGTATTCACTATAATAGCCGTGCAGGAGCAAGGACTTCCCGATGGTTGTATTGATACTTCACAGGGTTCCTGCCGTTGGGTCAGTAATTTTACTCCCATTGACACAAGCGGTAATTAACAATTATTTAAATTGATTAAGATAAGCCCGTAGTCAATCGAAAGAACGAAGGACGCCACCCCAAAGGCTCACTATTTAGTGAGCCTTTATTTTTTAATCCGCGTTACTCTTATTCATTCTAAATATTTTGAATAAAGCATTCACGATCCAATTTTTATGATTTCAAATCCATTTACAATCTTCATTGTTTATTCTGCAATTGAACAAAATACAACCCAGAATATCATGTACATTTTATTTTGTTAAAACATATATGGCAGCAATCAATATATAAATAAACCTTTAAAAAGAGCGAAATACTATAAAACAAGCAATTTAATGCACAATAAAAATCATCTTAATCATTTGTTTTATATAAAATTATAATAAAGCTCTTGATATATAAGGCTTTTCCATATTATAAGGATAAATTATGGAGTAAACTTACACTCGTACCATACAGTTTCATTGAAATTTCATTAATAAACCTTATATTGGTATATGCGTAGCGATCAAGCGCCATATGGATCTATTTCATACAGCATTGATTTATACTTTTTTGATTAGAGGAACACCTCATGAATAAGTTAATGGTTGCGGTTTTTGCTGGCTTAATTACCCTCACAGGTTTTAGTGTACAAGCTGCAACACCAGAACAAGAATGTAAAAAGTTACAGGATGACTCGAACCTGATCTATGCATCTAAAGGATTCTGTTTTAAAGACGCGGATGCTAAAGCGAAGTTTGGTAACGAAAATTGCCATACGACTAAGCCAAAGTTTTCTGATAAAGAACAACAACGTCTTGATGAAATCAAAGCTCGTCAAAAAGAGCTTAACTGCAAATAAGCAGCCAAATATCGTGTTTTAAACGCCCCAATTCACTCTCTGATCACGGAGAGTGAATGCTATTATTGAAAAAATAAGCCTATCTAAAGGATGAATCATGGCATACGATGACCAAAATATTTTTGCACGAATCCTTCGTGGTGAATTACCTGCAATCAAAATCTATGAAGATGATCAGGTTCTCGCGTTTATGGATATTATGCCCCAAGCAGATGGTCATGCTTTAGTGATTCCAAAGACACCAGCAGTTACCTTATTGGACCTCCCTGCCGATGCGGCTGCATATACCATCCAGATCGTGCAGAAAATTGCCAAAGCAATGGAAACTGCCTTAGATGCCAAAGGTATCGTACTTATGCAGCTTTCTGGTGCAGCAGCGGGACAAACTGTCCCTCATGTGCATTTCCATCTGATCCCTAGTTCAGTGCATGAACTTGGTCGCCATGCGGCAAAAATGGGTGATCAGGAAAAAATTACAGCACTCGCTGGAAAAATCAAAGCTGCACTTTAAGTTCTTATTTTTATAAAGACGGAGTTTTTACTCCGTTTTTTATTGTTTGCTAATTATATAAAAAATAATAAGAAATATAATTATTACTAAATATGAATCGTCATCAAACTGTCATTTTTCTTTCACTTCTCTGTCACAAAGTTTACCGATACTGCATACAAGTCAGTGAGCTATGTAACTTTATGTACATAAGCAAGCTCATAACAGTAACTAAGGCATCAGCCATTTACAAAAAGTGTTTTGGAGAAATCTCAATGAAAAAATTGCTTCTTGCTGCTACTGTAGCAACTTTAGCCATGAATGCAGCGCAAGCAGCACCAACATTGTATGGTAAGCTCAATGTGACTTTAGATCAAATTGATAAGAATGGCTTTAAAGACGAAAGCGTAACTAAAGTAAACTCAAACGCTTCTCGTATCGGGGTAAAAGGTGAAGAAAAGCTGACTGATAACCTTTCAGCAGTTTACTTAATTGAATGGCAAATCAGTGCAGATGGTGACGGTGATGTATTTAGTAACCGTAACCGTTATGTCGGTATTAAGTCAGATGGTATCGGTACTTTAAAAGTAGGCCAATATGACTCTTACTTTAAAACAGCTGCGGGTAACAACCAAGATATTTTCAACGATCACAACGAACTGGATATGACCGCTGTTTTGGCTGGTGAAGATCGTTTAAAAAACGTGATCGGTTTTGAAACTGATAAAAAATTACTTGGTGGCCTAGCATTCAACATCATGTTCCAACAAGGTGAAGAATCATCTACTGTATCGAACAATGCAAAAGGCCAAAAAGGCAGCCGTGATAGCTTTGGTGATGGTGTTTCAACCTCAATCACTTATGAAAACAAAGACTTCGGTTTAGCTGCAGCAGTTGCAGGTAACTTTGGTGTTGCATCTAAATACAATGCTTATAACAGCGAATTAGGTGGAAACATTTACTCTGATGCAATCCGTGTAACAGGTTCTTTAGACTTAACACCTGCAGGTGTTGATGGCCTAGTGTTTGGTGCATTATGGCAAACAACTCAACCAACTGATGACACAGTAATTACGACAAGCGGAACTCCAGCTGTTGTAACGTCTTATAAAGGCTTGCAAGAAGATGCTTACGGCGTAACTGCTGCATACGTAATTCCATCAACGCCAATTAAGTTAAAAGCAGAATATATCTCTGCAACAACTGAAGTAAATGGTCGTGATGATCGTAAACAAGACCTTTATGGTGTAGGCGCTGATTACCAAATCAATAAACAAACACGTTTCTACGGTGTTGTAGGTCAACAAAAACGTGATTGGTTAGTGAAAGATGATAAGAAAACAACCATCGGTTTAGGTATGGAATATAACTTCTAATTTGAAGCTACCTCCTATCTTATAAGAAAAAGGGCGATCTTGATCAGCCCTTTTTCTTTTGTATTACACTGACAATACTTTGATATTTCCTAACTCGGGAGCTCCCATCAAAAAAAGCCTTTGATAATTTTACGGAAACTCTGAATAACAGGATCTTTAGTTCTGCCTCGTCTAAAAATAAGTGAAAATGGTGCTGTATAACCAAATGTTGCTGGAAGTAGTACTTTTAAGCGTTGTTGCTCCACCCAATATTGAGCAAAATGCTCTGGCAAATAACCAATATATTGCCCTGATAAAATAAGCACCAATTGCGCTTCCATCGAATCAACTGTAGCAAAAGAATGCTTAAATCCTTGTTTGGCCAATTCGGTATGACTCCAATAACCACGACTGACCATTTTTTCACGTCGAATAATTTCGGCCGTTAGACCTTGCTGTTTATATAAGGGGTGCGTATCACTACAAAATAACCATTGCTGTTCTTTGTGCAAAGCTTGATACATCACGCCATTCATTTTCAGAAAAAAAGATCCAATCGCAACATCAAAACGATTTTCCAAAATCCCCATCTGCAACTCATAGGGAGATTGCACCTGCAATTTAATATAAACATTTGGATTCTGTTCTGAAAACTGTTGGATGATTTGATCTAAAGGGATATTTCGATCTGTCACCATCGAATCCAGCATCCCTATTTTAATGGTACCCGTCAGTTCGCCCTTGATCTGTGCAGTGTGCCTAGAAAAATTTTCTAACTCATTCAGTATGCGCTTGGCTTCCTGAAAAAACATTTCACCTTTTTGAGTGATTGCAAAACCACCACGTCCACGTTCACATAACTTGAAACCGACCATATGTTCCAATTGATTCATATAGGTACTGATGGCCGAGGTTGATAGGTTGAGCTCTTGCTGGGCATTGGCAAACCCTTGATTCTTTACAATACTGACAAAAATTCGAACTAACTTGATATCCATATGCGTCATGGCTTTTATCTCAATTTTCCCTCTGCCTCACTTCATCTTAAAACATTCTTGTAAAACTTAGTTTAGAAAAATCAAAACTAAGTTTTTAAAAAATAGGATTTAACCCTGTTCCGAGCTGATCAATAAATAAGAAAAAGGAGAAGCAAATGAACAAGCGCTTAAATCAACCGCTCGGTGGCAACGAAATGCCGCGTTTTGGTGGCATTGCCTCAATGTTACGCCTACCAGTTGTCGATAATGATGCAGGTTTGGCCGAACTGGATGCGGCTTTTATTGGGATCCCTCTAGATATTGGTACATCTTTGCGCTCAGGCACGCGTTTTGGCCCGCGGCAAATTCGTGCCGAATCGGTCATGATTCGCCCATATAACATGGCAACTGGCGCAGCACCATTTGATTCACTCAATGTGGCTGATATTGGTGATGTCCCGATCAACACCTTTAATTTGACAGAAGCGGTACGCATTATTGAAGAACATTATGATCGCGTACTGGCCCATCCGATTATTCCGCTCACGATTGGTGGTGATCACACGCTGACTCTTCCAATCCTACGTGCAATCCATAAAAAACATGGGCCTGTTGGTTTGGTTCATATCGATGCGCATGCAGACGTCAATGATGAGATGTTTGGTGAAAAAGTCGCACATGGCACCACCTTTCGACGTGCTGCTGAAGAAGGACTACTTGATTGTCAACGCGTTGTGCAAATTGGTTTACGGGCTCAAGGCTATAGTGCAGATGATTTTAATTGGAGTCGACGACAAGGCTTTCGGGTTGTTCAAGCTGAAGAATGCTGGCATAAATCGCTCGCTCCCTTAATGGAGGAAGTGAGAGCGCAAGTTGCTGGCGGGCCTGTGTATTTATCCTTTGATATCGATGGGATTGATCCTGCTTGGGCACCAGGGACAGGAACACCAGAGATTGGTGGTTTGACCACCATTCAAGCCATGGAAATTGTCCGCGGCTGTCAGGGCCTAGATCTGATCGGCTGTGATTTGGTTGAAGTCTCACCGCCTTATGACACGACAGGCAATACCTCATTGCTTGGTGCAAATCTGCTGTATGAAATGTTATGCGTCCTCCCAGGGGTAAAAATACGTAAATAACGTCCCACAATAAAACAAGAAAAACACATGGATAAAAATAGGTCGAGATGGAATGAAAAAAGATCAATCAAAACGGGCTGCTGCCGCGGCCTTCGTTGGAACAACAATCGAGTTTTATGACTTCTATGTTTATGCCACGGCTGCAGCTCTCGTGCTCGGCTTGGTATTTTTCCCTGAAACCGATCCTGTAACAGGGACATTAGCGGCTTTTGCAACCTTTGCTGTCGGTTTTATTGCCAGACCGATTGCTGCCGTTATTTTCGGGCATTTAGGCGATAAATTAGGTCGCAAAAAAATGCTGCTATTTACCATGCTGCTGATGGGACTGGCCACCACTGGAATTGGCTTGATTCCCAGCTATGCGCATATTGGGATTTGGGCCCCTGTTCTTCTAATCGTACTACGCTTTTTGCAAGGCTTGTCAGTCGGCGGTGAATGGGGTGGCGCAGTACTCATGGCCAGCGAACATGCTCCTACCCATAAAAAAACTTTTTTCGCCTCTTTTGCCCAAATGGGCAGCCCAGCAGGTCTGATTCTGTGCCTTTTAGTCTTTAAAGGTATTACGTCTTTGGATGAACAAGCCTTACTCAGCTGGGGCTGGCGTGTGCCTTTTTTACTCAGCTTTGTATTTATGCTGATTGGCCTTGCTATCCGTCTAGGCGTAGAAGAATCCCCTGAATTTAAACAGATGCAAGCCAAGCAAGAAATAGCCAAATACCCAGTAAAAGAGTTGCTTAAAAACTATTGGCCTCAAGTAGTTTTTGCTGGACTGGCGATTACCATTGGGACAGCGGGTTTCTTTTTCACCAATACCTTCATGATTAGCTATGTCACTCAATATATGGGAATCAGTCGCCCCACGATTTTAGATGCTTTGTTTTGGGTCACTCTATTTGAATTTTTAGCCATGCCAATTGCAGCTTGGTATGCCAGTAAAGTGGGGACACATCGTTTTCTGTTCTGGGCTGCAATCCTCTGTATCGCCATTCCATATCCAATGTTTATGCTGGTGAGTACCCAAAATATTTATTACATCGTGTTGGGGATTACGCTTGCGGTCATTGCGCTGTCTTCTTTATATGCCGTTGTCGCTGGCTTTATGGCGGAAGCTTTTCCTGCACATGTCCGTTATTCAGGGATTTCCATTTCCTATCAAATGATTGCGGCAATCACCAGTGGAACCACACCCATCATTGGCACTTTGTTGGCTCAACATTATGCAGGCCAATGGCTACCTTTGGCGTTCTTATTTAGTTTTCTCTCGCTGCTGTCCCTTATTGGCATTTGTGGCATTACCCGACTAAGAAAAAAGCAACTTTCTCAGGAACAGGCTGAACAAAAGCATGTCAGCCCCAAACAAGCCGCTTAATGGATGAGCAAACAAGCAAACCTGAACCTGATAAATGGATATTAAGAGTAGCGCATTATGCATAGAGATCGTTCAAAACAGATTACAACAATCGAAAGTTATGGTATCGAAGAAATACCTGCACATGCCCGTACAGCAAGCCCTTTTGATCTATTTCGGTTAAGTTTTGGTGGCGCTAATACCTTTTCGACCTGTGTCTTAGGTAGCTTCCCGATTGTATTTGGCCTTTCTTTTCAAGCTGGATTCTGGGCAATCTTATGTGGGGTTATCTTGGGGGCCTGTATCTTAGCGCCAATGGGAATTTTTGGTGCACGTACGGGAACCAATAACGCCGTGGCTTCTGGCGCCCATTTTGGCGTGCATGGCAGAGTTGTCGGCTCATTTTTATCCTTACTTACCGCCATCGCATTTTTTTCGCTCTCCGTGTGGAGTTCTGGCGATGCACTGATTGGTGCAACCCAACGTCTATTTGACAGCTCTTATCAAAGTAACTGGCTATATGGATTGGTCTATAGTGGCTTTGCCTTATTGGTGCTTACGATTTGTATCTATGGCTTTCGCTTTATGCTACTGGTGAACCGAGTGGCCGTGATTGCATCAAGTCTATTATTCTTTTTAGGTCTGTTTGCTTTTTCCAAGCAATTTGATTCAACTTACGCAGGACAAATTCAACTCGGACAAGCTGGATTTTGGGCAGCTTTCACTGGTGCAGCCTTGATTGCATTCAGTAACCCAATTTCCTTTGGTACTTTCCTTGGTGGCTGGTCGCGCTATATTCCTAAAGAAACCGCCTCCCATAAAATCATGGCAGCTGTATTTGCTTCACAGTTTGCAACCTTAATTCCCTTTCTGTTTGGTCTAGTCACCGCCAGCATTGTTGCTCGCAGTGCTCCCATGTTTATTGAACAAAATAATTACATCGCTGGACTGATTCAAATTGCGCCAGCTTGGTACTTTATTCCATTGTGTTTAATTGCACTGATTGGTGGTTTATCTACTGGAACTACAGCCTTGTACGGTACGGGTTTGGACATGTCGAGTCTTTTTCCAAAATCACTCACACGTGTTAAAGCCACGATCTGGGTTGGTCTATTGTCCATCCTGTTTATATTTCTAGGTCGTTTTGCAGCGAATCTAACTCAAAGCGTCATGACTTTTGCCACTCTAATAGTGGTGTGCACCAGTCCATGGATCATCATTATGATTATCGGATTTATCACCCGTAAAGGTTACTATAAAAATGATGATTTACAGGTGTTTGCAAATGGCCTAAAAGGCGGCGCTTACTGGTTTCATCATGGTTGGAATTGGCGTGGCATCATCGCATGGATACCCAGTGCGCTTATCGGCCTTTGCTTTGTGCATTTACCAGATCAGTTTATTGGTATCTGGGGACATTTATTCAACGGTCTTGATTTGAGTTTACCTATCAGTATTACACTTGCAGCACTGCTTTATATTTCACTGCTCAAACTGTTCCCTGAGCCAAGTAATGTATACAAAGCAACATCTAGTGCGAAAAAGACCAAGCAGCAATGTAATCGATCATTGCTGTCAGAATAGCAATGATGCAGATATATAACTTAGAAAAAAGCCTGCTCAAGTGAACAGGCTTTTCCGCATCGAATTTTTTACTTTTTAAGGAAACCACTCACCAAATTCAACACTTGCTGGATATCTTGGTTGGCTTCTTGAGGATTGGTACTGCTACCTTGCGGTGTTAAAGAATCAATCACTTGCGGTAAAACTGAAGCAATTGCACCATAGATGGCTTGTTTCGGTGCTTGGGTTTGTTGTGCAACTTGTTCTACATCTTGGTCATCAAATAAACTTTGAATATTTTGCTCTGGTACATCTTGTGCATTTTGTTGCTGTGGATCTACCCAGCTTTGCACTTGATTCGATAAACCAGCATTTTTTAGTTTATCCAATGCACCTTGTAAACCGCCTTGTTTTTGAATCCAAGCTAACACCAATGGTAAAACTGCAATCAATAAAGTTTGTGCGGTATTACTACCACCAGTTGCATTACTTTGGGTTGAAGTATTTCCACCACCCAATTGCCCTAAAACTGAACCCAAGATACCACCTAAGCCACCTTGCTGGCTTTGGGTATTTTGTTGTTGCCCGCCAAGTTGACCTAAAACAGAACCTAAAATTCCACCTAAACCACCCGCTTGGCCTGATTGTTGCTGACCGCCTAAAGCTTGCTTTGCTAAAATTTCAACAATGTTGGTTAAATCAGTCATGACTTAAACTTTCCTTTGGAATTATTTATGCAAAAAGCATACGCTGCTTTGAAAGCACAAAACAAAGTTAAATTGTTAAATTTTGCAAGAACTTGCAATTCTTTCCAGCCTGATTATTTTACCAGCGGAATTTATTCCAATTCTCAGGATTCGCCCAGAACTTGGAGTTAAACCAGTCAGGTACATGCTTATAAGTCAAAATATTAAATTGCCATAAAGCAAAATCACTGCCGTGTGTGGTTTTATCAATCAATTGAGTAAAGCCAAGCGAACGCAATAATTTTTCATCGCCCAGTTTATTGACCACGACAATTCGTTTGGCCATCAGGTCACGCAACTTCACCAACAGCTGTGATTTTTGCGTTTCGCTGATATTTTGCATTTCTTCTGTATCAAATAATACAAAACCTAAATCATAACGCTGCGTAAATGGCAGACTTAAAAAGTCAGTTACGCTAAAATAATGCCATTGAATTGAAGCATTTTGGTCAATCTGCTGACCTATACAAAGTGCAGTATGAATGGGCTGTTCTTGAGATAAATCGTCTAGCATAGAAGTGATGACATTTTGTTCAGCCATAACTGCAACCCTTGATTGAAAAGATGAGAGTTTATTAATGGAACTACAAGGCATTTGTCATAAAATGCATGCAGCGCTCAAAACGCATAGTGTAACTGATCAATCAACAAGCAAGGCAAATGTTGAATATAAATTTATATTAGATCGTTCAGAAACTGACCTTCCTTTTGTTTTAGGTCAAGAAATTGAGATCGAATGGACTGGCAATATCTTTTGTACCTCTTGTGGTGCAAAAACACCGAAGTCTTATTCGCAGGGTCATTGTTTTAAATGTTTTAAAACCAAGGCCGAATGTGACCTGTGCATTATGAAACCTGAAACCTGCCATTATCACTTGGGAACCTGTCGTGAAGACCAGTTCGCACATGATGTTTGTTTCCAGCCACATATTGTGTATTTGGCCAATTCAAGTGCCTTGAAGATCGGGATTACCCGTATCGTCAATATGCCGACCCGTTGGTTAGATCAAGGGGCAACCCAAGCTTTACCCATTATGAAAGTCGGTTCACGTCGTTTGTCTGGGCATTTGGAAACGTTAATTGGTACACAAATCGCAGATAAAACCGACTGGCGCAAATTGCTGAAAGGTGAAGCTGAACCTTTAAATCTGCTCGAGCAACGTGATCAAATTCTTGAAGAATTCGCTCCGAAAATTCAAAGCATCCGTGAAGAATTCAATCAGAACCTTGAATTTAACGAAAGCTTGGAATTCTTGGAAGATGAAACGCCACGTGAATTTATCTATCCCGTTGAGCATTATCCTGAAAAGATTAAATCGCTGAATTTGGATAAAACCCCAAAAATTCGCGGTGTGTTGCAAGGGATTAAAGGTCAATACTTATTATTTGATATTGGTGTGATCAATATTCGTAAATATACAGGTTATGAACTAATCCTTCGTGCCTGAAGCATATGCATAAAAAAGGTGGCCTAATCGCCACCTTTTTTATTTAGCCTGCATTCAGGCAATTGAGAATCGCCTGTACTGGATCTTCGGTATTGCCTGAGATCAACTGTTTGTGCATGCTCAAATGTTGCATCATTTGGATATGCGCCGTTTCATGATCCATTAATTTTTCGATTTCAGTGGCTAAATGCTGAGGCGTTGCATCGGCCTGAATCAGTTCCTCGATCACTTTCTTGCCCGCAATAATATTTGGCAATGAGTAGTATGGAATTTTCACCATAAACTTCGCAATCAGATAGGTCAGCCAGTTCAATTTATAAAAAGTCACCATTGGACGGTGCAGTAGCATTGCTTCAAGGGTCGCCGTACCAGAAGCCAAAGCCACAATATCACTGGCATTCATCACCATACGGCCAATTTTTGACTCGGCATCGCTATTTTCCAGAACATGAATTTTAGATTTCAGACTCGTATCTAGATTTTTAATGCCCTGTTCAATCTGGTGCTTGCGCGCATCATTAATTGCAGGGATTAAAAACTCGAGATCGGGATGCTTTCGATGAAGAATTTCAGCCGCGCCTGTGAGCAATGGCAGCAATCGTTCAATTTCACCACGGCGACTTCCTGGTAATAAAGCAATATGGGTTTTATGCGCAGACAAGCCCAATTGATGCTTGGCTTCAGTAATTGGATTTTTTAACGGTAGTTGCTTTGCCAATGGATGCCCAACAAAGGCAGCGGCAACCTCATAATTTTCATAAAAGGTTTTTTCAAATGGAAATAAACATAGAACCAAATCGATACTGCGTTTAATGCCATGAACACGACCTTGACGCCATGCCCATACCGATGGGCTGACATATTGCACGGTTTTTATCGGTAACTGTTTTTCTTTAATAGTTTTAGAGAGGCGTAAATTAAAATCGGGTGCATCAATACCAATAAAGATATCAACGGGATGCTCTGTCCAGCGTTCAACTAAACCGTCACGCACAGCAAACAGTTTTTTTAAATCTTTAAGGACTTCAACAATTCCCATCACTGAAAGAATTTCCATCGGATAATAACTGTGAAATCCTTCAGCAATCATTTGTGGACCACCAATCCCTTCAAATTCAGCATCGATGCCTTGTTCGCGAAAACTGCGCATGAGTTTCACTCCTAGAGTATCTCCAGAAACTTCTCCCACCACGATACCAATTTTTAGTTTTTGCTTTAACAAGACCCACGCCCCACAGAAATGTTTAAATGATTCTAACAGAATGATTTTACATCGAATCACCCTATACCGCGCAAATTGTTCATGATTGGTGAACATTAGTTCTGATCTAAGATGACATTTATTATTTAAAATACAATCTAGATTTACGATGGATGAAGAATTGATTGAAATTCTGCTAAGATTTAATATAAACAAGAATCATTTCCATATGTGATTTATTTCTCCCTCCTTTTGCTTCAAGACCCTTTATGGCTAAATTTGCATCTATTTCGCTTGTCTACCGACTGAGCATTTTCTATCGCTTTGTACTGAGCTTTGTTCTTGGCTACGTGTGCATGATGTATTTGAGCCTTGGACTCGGTTCATTGTTTAGCCATTTATTAGACAAGGCAGAGGCTATTTACCTTGCAGCATTTATTTCAATTCTCTTTTATCTGGCCTTTATCATTATGAGTTTTTGTGCACATTCACTGTGGAAACTCAGCTTAATCAGTCTGGTTTTGACCGGCATATTGTTTGGCTTATCTGTGGGTCTAAATTAAAAATGCAAAATAAAGGCGTTCGCCAATCAATGGCATGGTTGCATGCGTGGACAGGCTTAATTTTTGGCTGGCTTTTATTTGCCATTTTTTTAATGGGCACCAGCTCCTACTATCGTCATCAGATTAACCTATGGATGCAACCACAGCTGGCGCAATATCAAGTTAATCAAGACACTGCTATTCGTACCGCAACGGATTATTTAGCTAAAAATGCGACTGATGCCAAATCTTGGTATCTCAATATTGCCAATCATGAAGAACCCGTCAATAAAATGTATTGGCAACAAGCCAGTGGTGGCTATGAAAGCCGTAGTTTAGATGCCAATACGGGGCAAGAGCTAAAACTCTCAGCGACTCAAGGCGGAGATTTCTTTTATAACTTCCATTTCCAGCTCTATGGCGTGCCCATCATGGTCGGACGGCTGATTGCCTGTCTCGCTGCCTTTATTATGCTGATTGCTTTGGTCTCTGGGATTATCACGCATAAGAAGATATTTACCGATTTCTTTACCCTCAGAACCTTTAAATCGCAACGCTCATGGTTGGACTTCCATAATGTCTCCTCTGTACTGGCCTTGCCCTTTTTCCTGACCATTACTTTTACAGGATTGGCGATTTTCTTCTATCTGTACTTGCCTTGGGGCATGCAAAAGCTTTATCCAGAGAACCCTTTTCAATATTTTACTGAGATCAGAACCACTGA
The DNA here is from genome assembly GCF_000369525.1 of Acinetobacter higginsii. Taxonomy (GTDB): domain Bacteria; phylum Pseudomonadota; class Gammaproteobacteria; order Pseudomonadales; family Moraxellaceae; genus Acinetobacter; species Acinetobacter higginsii. The sequence goes on along the minus strand of NZ_KB850072.1, from coordinate 1,115,021 downwards.
AAAAAGCACAACGCATCAAGCTGAACCTAAAAAAGCAGAAATGTTACCGATTGGCAGCTTATTAGAAAAAGTAAAACAACAATGGGGAGATCAAGCCTTAGCATCGATTGAGGTCAAAAACCCAAATACAGACCACGCCATCATTACCTTTAAGCAATTAGAAGATCGTTCGATTACCTTAAATCAGGCACAAATCACCTTTGATGGACAGGGCAATATATTAGCTAATACCCGAAATGAAAGTGCTGTTGCGACCTTAAATGCGGGTGTTTATGGCCTACATATGGCGACTTTTGCCCAGCCGATACTGCGCTTCGCTTTCTTCTGCTCAGGCATTTTGGGGTGTTTAATGATTGCTTCTGGCCTATTGCTCTGGAGCTTAAAACGCCAGATTCAAAATAAATCGAATCAATTTCATTTTGGCTATTATTTGGTGGATCGTTTAAATGTTGCAGCCTTTGTCGGCCTTCCTACGGCAATGCTCGGCTATCTATTCGCTAATCGATTTGTACATGTAACCGAAACCACACCTAATTATGAAATCTATACATTTTTCTGCGTATGGGGACTGAGCTTTATCATCGCTTTATTGACGAAAAAACAATATTTATGGAAATCACAGATCTGCATTTTCGGCTTGATTGCTTTGGCTCTGCCTGTTTATAACTTGGTGTACTTAATTCAACATCAACTCATCACCGATTTACACAGCTATTGGATATTCTTGCGAATTGATTTGTTCCTGCTGGTCTGTGCCCTATTTGCTGTGTTTATTTTTAGAAATATCCAGCCAATTCAAGCGAAATCCGTTCAAAAAATCAAAACCAAGCTAGCAAAGCAACAAGAGGTCAACGCATGATTTTATTGAGCCTTGTATTGACCCTCATCGGGATGTTGTTGCTGTATAAATGTAGTGCCAAACAAATCAACAAAGCAAAACAACAGATTTTCATTCGCTATCAAACACATCTGAAAGTCTTAGCTTATTTCTGCTTGTTGCTGGCTGGCAGCCTGCTTTGTTTAGAGTATGGTAGCTCCATTGGATTTATCAGTTGGTGGATTTTTGCTACGCCTGTAACCTTTATATTGGTGTTATCTGTGAATGAGCTTAAACCCACTAAAAAACTAAAATGATTTTGCTACAACAGCTATCCTCAACTTCTGCCAAGGATAGCTTTATTACTTAAAAATTAATGCCCGTGATGGCTATGGTCTTCTTGAGAAGCCGTTTTATCTTTGTCATCACAACATTTCATCTTTTTTTCACAGCACTCTTTTTTTGTGGTGCCCTCTTTTTCTTTACAGCAGTCACTTGCAGCAAAAGCAGGTACAGTAGCGGTCAATAGAAGCGTTGAAAACAATACAGTTTTAATATTAAACATCATCATGTCCTTTAAATAAAAATAAGAAATTTGAATTTATAAAAACAGGACATGATTTGGAGGGCGATAAGGTAACTGATAAATGCCTAAAGTCAATTGATCTACATAAGCTGAATTTACTGTTTTAATTGATTGTATGCTTCGTTCAATGGAATGATGACTATGTTCAAAAGTTGCAGCGACACAGCACAGACTCTTTTGACAGTGTGATGTATCCATTTTGCCACTGTCCATAGGGTCATGCTTAGTCATCGTAGGCATTCCACAATCAGACATAGCAGCATGATTTGAAATGACGTGCTCTACGACAGGTTGATTCACTTCAGACACAGCCATTGCATAGCTATTAGTGATAAAACACATAGCAATCAGCAATGAAGTGAGGCTTCGAATGAAAATAGACATAAGGTGAAATGATCAAACATACAATCCGTGTATGAATCTCAAAATAAACCAATCACAGTTCATAAAGCAAGCTGATCTGACTAAAGATGATCTAAAAATCTAGAAAATTGGCTTTCTTTAGCTTTTTTTTGCATAAGCAAATCATTATTCATCACAACGAGTTATCTAAAAAAAGCATAAGATATGCTGATTTTTGCATAATTAGGCATATTGTCGATGTTTGGTCCTATAGAATTTATTATGGCTGGGGTATTGGTTGGCTTCTGTGTCGGTATCACAGGTGTCGGTGGTGGTTCATTGATGACCCCAATCCTGATTAGCCTATTTAAGATCGAACCGCATATTGCCATTGGTACTGATCTACTTTATGCCTCAATCTCAAAATTCTGTGGTTCAGTGGTTCATGCCAAAAAACTGAATATTGTCTGGCCAATTGTACTTTGGCTCGCTTTAGGTAGTATTCCAGCTTCTTTTGCAACCTCTTGGGTACTTGAACATTATCTCAGTCAATCTACCCATTATAAAGCTGTATTGACCATGGTCTTGGGCTTTATGTTGACCTTGACGGGTATTTCAATTGTTTTCCGAGCACAAATTGAAAAGTTCTTTGACCGCTTCCGTAACCGCGAACAAGCCAATATGGAAAGCGAGCAGCATGCATTGCAACACAAACGCCATTACATTGTGATTATGGGCATTGTACTCGGTATCTTTGTAACCTTGTCTTCTGTGGGTGCTGGTGCTTTCGGTATCATGGCCTTAGTGCTTATGTTCCCCAACCTTCCTATGATCCGTATCATTGGTTCAGACGTGGTACATGCGGTATTACTGACAGCAGTTGCTGGCCTAAGCCATATGTCTTCAGGTAATGTCGATTTTACCCTGTTGATGTGGCTGTTGGTGGGTTCAATTCCAGCCATTATTGTCGGTACACTCATCAGCTCACGTATGCCAGAACGACTAATCCGTAAAATTCTAGGCATTACCCTATTTGCTTTGGGTGTGAACTTCATGGTGAACCCAATTAAGGCGAAGCCAAAGCCAGTTGAAACACATCAAGCAGTTGTGATTCAGCAAACAAAGCACGTAACAACAACTGTTTAAGCGTTGTAATGCCGATTATTTCTACATAAATTATGCTTTTCGCTAGTTAATCAATCGGCATTTCATGCTATATTCGTAGACAAAATAACCTTTTCTTTCGATTGAATTTGTGATAGCAATGAATACTCTACAGTCAAATCCAGTTTCTCAGCCAGATATCGACGACGTTAATATTAAAAGCATTCAAACTTTGATTACCCCAGCAGAACTGAAAGCTGACCTCCCTTTATCTGATGCTGCTTCTCAAACTGTGTTACAAGGACGTGCAACTGTACGTAACATTTTAGATGGCAACGACAAACGTTTGTTTGTGGTGATTGGTCCTTGTTCGATTCACGATCCTAAAGCTGCACATGAATATGCTGATCGCCTCAAGGTTCTCAGCGAAAAAGTAAAAGACACCTTATATTTGGTGATGCGTGTTTATTTTGAAAAACCACGTACCACAGTCGGTTGGAAAGGTCTAATCAACGACCCTGACATGAACGACTCTTTCAATATTGAAAAAGGTTTACATATTGGTCGTGGATTATTAATTGATTTGAATGAAAAAGGTTTGCCATGTGCCACTGAAGCACTTGATCCAAACTCACCACAATACTATCAAGACTTGATTTCATGGTCTGCGATTGGTGCACGTACCACGGAAAGCCAAACCCACCGTGAAATGTCATCAGGCTTATCTTCTCCTGTTGGCTTTAAAAACGGTACCGATGGTGGTTTAACCGTTGCGACCAATGCGATGCAATCGGTTAAACATGGTCACAGCTTCTTGGGCCTGAATGAAAGCGGTCAAGTTGCGATTATCAATACCAAAGGTAACCCTTATGCACACGTGGTATTACGTGGTGGTAATGGCAAGCCTAACTATGATGCAACTTCAGTTGCTGAAGCTGAAGCAGCTTTGGCAAAAGCGAAAGTCAGCAACAAGATCATGATTGATACTAGTCATGCCAACTCAAACAAAGACCCGTACTTACAACCTTTGGTGTTGAAAAACATCACGGAACAAATCCTTGATGGTAACAAATCAATCGTTGGGATCATGGTAGAGAGTCACTTAAAAGGTGGTCGTCAGGATATTCCTGAAAACCTTTGTGATCTTGAATACGGTAAGTCAGTAACTGATGGCTGTATTGATTGGGAAACCACAGAAAAAGCATTACTCGAAATGCATGAAGCATTGAAAGACGTCTTACCAACACGTTAATTCGATCTTTTAACTGCGATGAAAACAGGCTCTTATGAGCCTGTTTTTTTTGTTCGTCAATTCGGCTAGCTTGCACAAACGTACAATACAGCCCATAGTACTTTGCCCTATTTTGATCATCCTTTGTTATTGATTCATTTAGGTTGGTCATGGAAATCTTTCTTTATAGCTTAAGTGTGATGTACAGCCCAGGTCCAGTGAACTTTATGGGATTAAATGCTGGGCTAACAGGACAATTCTCCAGAACATTAGGCTTTTTTGCAGGTGTGGGCTGCTCCATGCTGATGCTATTTGTTGTATTTGGTTATGCAGGTGCGGCACTGATTCCCCATGCGTATTTGCATTTTATTGCCTTGATCGGGGCGCTTTATACCTTTTATATCGCCTATAAAATGATGACAGCGCATACCGAATTAAAAACAGATCAAACCCTATACAAAAGCCTCAGCTTTTGGAATGGTTTCTGGATTCAAAGCTTGAATCCGAAAGCGATTTTGGTGATTTTACCTGTCACTACCATTATGTACCCTGCAGCACATATCACAGGTAGCTTAATTCTGATTGTTTCATTACTCATTTCTCTCGGTGCAGCGGGTGCTCCGTTGCTGTATTCATTTGCTGGATCAGTAATTGGCAAAAAATTGAGTAATCCAATTTGGCTCAATCATCTGAATAAAATACTGGGTATCTTCTTAATTATTTCAGGTCTATTTATGCTGAGTGATTTCTTAAAGGGCATGCATTTTATTTAAAGCATCTCTTAAATTCTCAGAAAAGCTTATTTCTGATGTGTATAAATCTCTTTCCATCTTGCTGGGGTAATTCCAAAAGCTTTGCTAAAATGCCGAGTCATATGACTTTGATCAAAAAAACCAGCAATGATGGCGGCCTGAGTCAGCGACTCTCCATACATCAGACACTTTTTCACGATATCCAATCGACGCATGGTCATATAACGATGCGGACTGGTGCCAAATAGCAGTCTAAAATCACGAGAAAGACTCCAACGATCACGTTGTATATTTTGTTCTAAATCATCCAGACTGATGTTCTGATCCAGTGAAGCGTGAATAAACTCTCTGGCCCGTTCCGCCGCAATATAATCATAGCGTTGCCGCGAGCGTGCTGGCTGACCTGCAACTTCATACAAGGTTGTCGCCAAATCATACAAAGCATCTTCTTCTTCTAAAAGATCCAATGGGTCCTGCATATTTTGCAAAAGTGTATGGGTAACACGATAAAGCCGTGGATCATCACTCAGTCCATGTTTGAAAAAAGGCAGCGGTTTGCCTTTCATGATCTTTTGAATCAATGCAGGTTCGACATACATCATTCGGTAGTGAAAGCCGTCTTGAGTCCCCGCACTGCCATCATGTTTTTCATCTGGATGCAATACCATGGTCATGCCATGCTGACTATGTCGGACTTCACCACGATAATGAAAACTTTGTACACCCGATAAGGTTCGACCAATCGCGAAGGTATCATGTTGATGCGGCTCATATGCATGATCAGAGAAGAAAGCTTCAATCCTTTCCAAGCGATCACTCTCAGAAGCCCGAACAATCCAATCCGAATGATTTGCTATTTTTGACACGCTGATCTGCCTATAAATTATTGAATTCAGCAGTCTCAGAATACCTCAATTTTGCTTTGATCTATAAGTCATTTTTTGATTATACTGCTGCCACATTTCTCCTACGACGTATCGCTGATATGAAGTCCAGTTTTCGTCAACATTTGCTTAAGTGGCGTGCCTATTTTGGCGCGATTACTTTGCTATGTTTACTCTGGCATATCTTCCTACCAACGATGGTTCATACAGGCGTCGTTCCTGCACTTTATGCAATGCCAAGCCATTGCCAAGTCACCGAAATTCAAAATGTCTCGTTGATGTCACAGACACATTCAGGTCATCATCAACATAGCATGCACGACATGCATCACGGACCGCAGCTACAACACGCAAAACATGCTCAGCTGAGTGAATATGCACAACAAGTTTTTGCACTGGCGGGCCAAATCATGAAGCATTGTCCTTTATGCTCACATGGTTTAGATGCCGCTGCGATCGTCCCGCTGATTGCATTCATTATTATATTTCTACTGGCTTGGTTCAGTCGCGTTCGCTGCCTGTGCCATACGTGGACAGAAGATCTGCACATCACCCGCATCTTCTATATTTTTCCAATCAAACAAGCCCCGCCACTGACTTTATAAATCGCAAATTTTACTTCGTGCCCCGCCAATAAACGGGTGTACGTCCTTAGTTCTTGCTTTTTATAGAGTTCAACATGAATACTCAATTCCGTTTGTCTGTATTAGCGGCTGCGTGCCTGTCTGTTGGCTATAGTTCTGCTACTTTTGCTGAAACTGTGCCATCTGATACCACCAAAACCTTAGCCACCATTGTTGTGACCGCCAGTCGTGAAGGTGAATCGATTAATAATACCCCTGCTGCGATTAGTAAAATTAACAGCAAAGACATTGAAGATAAACATGCAACCTTTATTGGACAGGTGCTGAATCAAACCCCAGGCGTGTTAATGAATGACTTGGGCAATGAACAGCATATGATGTCCATCCGCCAACCGATTACCACAGCAGCCGTTTATCAATATTTAGAAGATGGTATTTCGATTCGTCCTGTAGGTGTGTTTAACCACAATGCCTTATATGAAGTGAATTTGGCGGGTATTGATAGCATTGAAATTTTACGTGGCCCTGCTAGCAGCTTATATGGCAGCAATGCGATTGGTGGAACTATTAATTTTCTCACCAAAGCACCGAGTACTACACCCACAGCCGACCTTGGCATCAGTGCCAGTTCTGAAGGATATCGCCGTGTCGATGTCGGTGCATCCAATACCTTTGATAGCGAATGGGGCGAGCATGGGTTAAGACTTTCAACCTACGCCAGTGATCGTGGTGATAGCTGGCAAGACCATGCAGAAAGCAATAAACAGAGTATGACGCTCAGACATGACTGGCGCATCTCTGATGCTACACAAATCAAAAATATTGTCAGTTATAACCATTTAAAAGCGGATATGACCGGTAGCTTAAATCTGGATGATTATCGCAAACGTCCTGGATACAGCTACCAAACCTTTACCTATCGTGAAGTTGATGCCACACGGCTTTCTTCTCAAATTAGCCATCAATGGAATGATCAGCAACAAAGCCAAGTTACCTTATATTATCGTGACAATACCACCGAGCAAAACCCAAGTTATAACATCCGTACTGATGTTAAAAATGGTACACCGACGGGCACTTATAGTGGACAAACTACCTATAACGCCTTTCAGTCCTATGGCTTAAATGCGCAGCATTCAGCGGCATTTGATCAGGTCAAACTGATTGTTGGGGCGATGGCTGACCATTCTCCTAACCAAGCCAAAACCAATGATATTCAGGTATTCCGTGACCCGAATACCTTAGTATATACCGGTTATCAACAACGCCAGCGCTTGCGCGACTTCAATGTTGACGTCAATAACCAAGCCCTCTATGCACAAGCCAACTGGCAAGTGTTACCAACTTTGAATTTAGTCGGTGGTGCACGTTATGACTGGATCAGTTATGACTATGAAAACAAATTAACCCCATCAAAAACCACAGGCGCACCGAATGAAAAACGTGATTTTCATAAAGCCAGCCCACAAGTCGGTTTTGTCTGGAACATCACGCCAGCAATTGATCTTTATAGTAATTGGTCACAAGGTTTTGTACCGCCAGAGGTGAGCAGTTTATACGGGGCGAATCTGGTGACACCAGACTTGAAAGAAGCCACATTTAATAATATTGATGCAGGTCTGCGCTTTAAATTATTCGATGATCGCTTAGATGGTGAAATCACCCTATATCGCTTAGAAGGCGAAGATGAAGTGATGAGCTATACCAAGCCAGATAACACACGCGAGCCACGCAATGCAGGCAAAACCTTACATCAGGGAATTGAAATTGGGGGAACATGGAAACTCAGTGATTTATATGATCAGCGCTTAAAACTCTCAGGCAGTGTGGCCAAACATGAATATCAGCAGTTTCAACCGTCGAGTGTTTTAGATTATAGCGGCAACACCATGCCAAGTGCGCCTAAAACATTTGGTACGCTTGAATACCAGATCAAACCAATACCTGAACTATTACTTTCTGCGGAAGCGGTTTATGTCGGTTCTTACTGGATTAATGATGCCAATACGGAAAAGTATGATGGCCATACTTTGCTGAATCTGCGCGCCAATTACCGTAAAAATGCTTATGAAATCTATGGGCAAATCCTGAATGCCACAGATCAACATTATGCGGAAAGTACTTCGTTTAGTAATAACCAAGTTAGTTATACCCCCGCTGCACCACGCACCTATTTATTAGGTTTACGTTATCATTTTGGGAAATAAGCAATGAATGCCAAACAACTAAAAAAACTACTGGCATTGCACCGTAGTTTTGGGATGGTGTTGGGCATTCTCGTTTTACTTTGGTCTTTAACAGGTGTGTTGCATCCGATGATGAGTGCAACACAACCTCAACCTGTGAAACGAATGCCACCAGCTCAACAATTGGATTTAACACAAGCCTTAGCAGCAACGGATGTTCTGAAGCGACATCAAATCGCGCAATTTTCAGCCTTACAGGTAATTGAATTAGAAACTCAGCAGATTGCCTATCGCATATTACAGCCTAATCAAAACATTGCTGAATACTATGATAGTCAGACCGGTCAATTGCTGACTAATGTCGAACAGCAAGATGCCGAGCGTTTAGCACGCTGGTATACAGGTCTCTCTCAACAAGAAATTGTATCCAGTCAAATCATCACCGCATTCAGTGATGATTATCCGAGCGTCAATCGTTTACTGCCAGTTTGGCGTGTTGATTTTCAAAATGGTTTGCGTGCCTATGTCGATCCTGCACAAGCACGACTGGCCACGCTGTCTAATGATCAAAAAATGTGGATGGCAAAAATATTTCGCTTAGGTCATACCTGGACCTGGGGCGATCAAGCTTGGACAGGTCAAACTATTCTCATGCAAATGGCTTTGATCGGCATACTGTGCATGCTTTTTATGGGGATTAGCTTATTCTTCAAGATTCATAATCGGCGCAATCACCGTCTAGGGCAAAAACCGATCCGCTTTCTACATCGCTATTTAGGTATCAGTTTAAGTGTCTTTATTCTGCTTTGGGTGTTCAGTGGTTTATATCATATCTGGCAAAAAAAGCCCGATATAAAAAATATTCAACCTGTTTTCCATACGGCTGATCTAAGTACCAAAGCATGGCAGCAGGTCACTCAGCAGCTCATTCAGCGTCTGGATCTTGTGCCCACCACCTTTAGCCAGACACATACTCGTGCTGCATGGATGATTCAAGCCGTCGGACAACCTCCTTTACAAGGCAGCATGACGGCGGCAAGTAAAGAGCATGATCATCATGCGACCCAAACAGTAGCTCCCGCGATTCAGTTTATAGATGCGGGTAATGGTAAAGCGCTTGATATTCTCGAACAAAGCAAACAATTAGCTGCTAGCTACTTAGATTTAAAGCCAGAGCAGATTAAACAATCCTCATGGGTGACAAGTTTTGGAGGAGAATATGGATTTATCAACAAACGTTTACCCGTGATCAAGGTTGAGACCCAGTTAGAGAATCAACTCAGACTGTATATAGAACCGAGCAGCGGTGTGATTGCAGCTCAGGTCACACAACAAGATGCCTTAGAAGGATTTAGTTTTGCTTATTTACACAAATGGACATGGTTGCCGATAGATAAAACGCTTCGAGATATCATTCTGGCTACAATTGCAGCAATGGTTGCCTTGTTCACTGTGTTGGGTTTCCAGGTTCAATTGCGTAAACGTTAACATTCATTATTAAAGTGATTCTTCTGTTTGCAGGAGGATCACGCCAATCCAAGTGATCAATTTTTTTAAATGATATAGAACGAAGCAATCACAGCACTGACAAGCACGCCAGTTTCAGCCAGCTCAATTGCAGCGCCTATAGTATCCCCAGTAATCCCGCCAATTCTTTTAATAAACAATGATCGCATATAAAAAAGCATCACTAAAAAAACCAGTAAAGCAATTAATCCAAGCCATTTAAACACACAAAGCAATGCTATTGTAATGACAAAAACCATCCAAAGTTGTTTTTTAGGCATAAAATCTGTCATAGAACGGCCCAAGCCTTGAGCACGTACATAAGGTGTTGTGAGGAATAAAAACAGCGGCACACTGCGCCCAAGCATAGGCAAGACGATTAAAAAAACAGCCATTTGTTGTTCAAGCAAAACGTATAAAGCCACAAATTTCAGCAAGCAGACGACAACTAAACTCAGCACCCCGATTGGACCACATGCAGGGTCTTTCATGATTTTCAAGGTTCGTTCAGGATCACCAAATCCACCGACCCATGCGTCGGCTGTATCTGCTAAACCATCCAGATGTAATCCACCTGTCAGCCAAATCCAGAGTACGAGAATCACTGCCGCACTCAAGATGATCGGAAGCTTTGCCAATAACATGGCAGATGCAAACAAAATCAACCCAAGCAATAAACCCACCAAAGGATAAAACAGCATGGCCTGAGCATTCTGTTTTGCGCTTGGCATCGTTTTGAGTTCAATTGGTAAAACAGTCAAAAACTGCAAGGCAATCCAAAAAGGTGTCATGCAACCTCTCAATGACAACGGGTTTATCATGCATGGATTATGAAGAAATAAAATTGGGAATAGCAAGCTATTCCCAAATGAAAAGGCTGAATATCTTAGTTTATTGAATTTGATAACATTGTTTGAGCTTCAAATAATCATAATAAAAACTATTCGTGCTATAACGTGCATAGTTACAGCTCGACTTAAATAAGGTTTCTTTCTCGTTATAGAACATTTTCACTAAGGTTATACCTTGCTTGTTTTGATAAATATCCCACTGTAGATTCGCTGCCATGGGTGACACCACCTCACCTCGCCAAGTGCTGCTGTTGTAGCTATAGGTTTGACGTAAAGGCAAAGGTTGCATCATATTGTGCAACTCTAAACTGGTCGCCAATGGAATGATAATTTCGGCATGGGCAAAACGTAATACCGCACGATGTGCTTGCTGATGATCTACAATCACATCGACTTGTTTAAATAAGTCCTGCTTTAGGCCCTGAGCAATTGCACTGGTGACGTTCTTCGATTCGGTAAAACTTGGCCCTTTGCTATAAAAATCATTGGCATCGTTAAATTCAGCATAGAATTTTGCAGCATCTACAGGCATATATTGATCAAAATCCACACCTTTCAATTCAGTTTTCATACCACCTGATATTGAATATAACTCATAGACATAGGCCGCGGCATCCACAGCACTGGCAATGCTATTTTTACCTTTACCTTTTTCAGTGATGGTTTCACCTTTTGGTGAAGTGACGCTATATGAACCGGTATTGCTAAATACATAGCCCGTGGTTCCCAACTTTTGAATAAATTCTGCTTTGAACAGTGGATTCAATACACTCTTTGCCACTTGTTCAGCACGACTATTTTTCGCAAGTTCATTTAACTTATTGACCAGATCTGCATCCTCTTCTTCAAAATGCTGATAGGCTTGGCTGGCATCGTAAATCGCCTGTTGTTGTGCGGATAAATGCTGTGCTAAATCTTGCTCTTTATTCAAACTATGAAAATAAAGCTTAAAACGATCCACCCCACCATCTTCAATTGATGGCACGCTGCTACTGGCTAAACTGGTATATGAAATTGGGGTGATGTGTGCCTTTAATTGCGGTTGCTGTTGAATCAATTCAGCAGTAAAAAACTTGGCACTATCTACCGCACGGTCTACACCCGAACTTTGCACTAAAATTGATGCCGGTTGTTGTGCGGCGGTTTTAAACAGATTTGGTAAGCGTTGTAATAAGCGATCAGCAATACCACGATGTTCCTGAATACCTTGCATGGTTTCATTGCCATAGCCAAACTGACGGATGCCATCCACACCATAGCCCAAAAGAATATTGGCCTTCATCGTAGTTTCTAAATCTGCCCCTAACTTTTCGCCTAAAGGTGTGAGTGCATTTTCAGCTTTGGCTTGTTTCCAAAGGTTATATAGCGCTAAATCATATTTGATGCTGGATAAACCGCGTGAGCCATGACGTGCAACCAGTTCAGTAAATACAGGCTGAAATCCTTGCGGAATGGCTTCATATTTTTTAAGATCTTGTTGCGGTTGGTATGGAGTTTTTGTCTGATAATATTTTGATGCAGTATTAGTTTCTGGTAGTGTTTTTGATTCTGAGTGATCGTCGTTATTACATGCCGCCAATACAATGCTCGCGCATAACACACTGCTTTTCAATAAGATATTCATGAATGATTTGCTTATAGGTCAAGAAATGCCATGTATCATAGGCAGTGGCAATGACAATTCGATTACATGACCCAAGTAAATACTGGAAATAGAATAAGATTTTATGACTACTAAGTTTCTGTCATTTCAGAAAAATGAATTTGATTTTCAACTTGAGTTAGCTTTAAAGCATATAACTTTCCTAACTCTGCGGGCATAGTTAATAGGTCATCCAGCTTTTGCTGACGTGCCAAACAGGTCAGCAACTTAATCACCCCGCCATGCGTCACAATCAACGCCCTATTCCAATTGTGTTGTTGCATTTGGACATAAATTTCATTAAAACCATGCATGACTCGCTGCTGAAATTGATGCAACGACTCTCCATTCGGCGCATGGTATCGAGTCGGATATTGCCAGAAATTAGCCAATAACTCGGGCTCATTTTCATAAATGGTTTGAGTAGACATGCCTTCCCAATCACCAAAATACATTTCCTTGATTTCAGCATTGAGTAGTAAGGGCAATTCGAGTTGTTTGGCTAATGCTGCCGCAAACTTTTGGCAGCGTTGCAAGGGCGAGCTTATGATTACATCCCAGTGAACCTGAGCATCAAGCTGCTGCTGAATGGTGGATTGCATTTGCAACCAACCTTGCTCAGTCAAGGCATCATCAAGATGCCCACGCAAAGTATGGCTCAGTGTGGTTTCACCATGCCGCAGCAAATCAAGGTGCAACTTTATCACCGGTCACAGCAGCTTCAGCAAAGGTGGCCATTTGGTTATGCAACACGCAAGCCAGTTGCAGCATCGACAATGCAGCCCCTGCACCGCTACCTTCACCAAGACGCAAATTCATATTTAAAATAGGCTGAGCCTCTAAGGCTTTTAGCACACGATGATGGCCATATTCAGCCGATTGATGTCCAAACAGCATCCATGCGCGACTGTGGGGTTGAATGTGTACAGCACATAAAGCGGCAACCGAACTAATAAAACCATCCACCACGACTGGCAAACCAAGTTGTGCACAGCGGATATAAGCACCCGTCATTGCAGCAATTTCCAAACCACCAACTGCAGCCAAGATTTTTAAAGCATCGTCAGCAACATCTGCTTGATGTCGTTTCACTGCTTGATCAATAACAGAGACCTTGTGTTGCAGCTGTTGGTCATTAATACCTGTACCCACACCCGTTAGTTTTGCAGCATCTTCATGCAACAATAAACATGCCAGTGCTGAAGCTGAACAGGTATTGCCTATCCCCATTTCACCTGCAATAAAAATATCGGCAGCTTGAGCTTTGGCGCGATCGACACTGTCTTTACCCAGTTGTAAAGCCGCCAAGCATTCCTGTTCCGTCATTGCTGCTTGTTGAGCAAAATTGGCTGTACCTGCACGAATGCAATGGCGCTCAACCCCTGCATAATCATAGGCCTCACCCACTGTTCCGCAATCCACCACTTGTAAATGTGCACGATGATGTTTGGCAATGACACTAATAGCTGCACCGCCTGAGGCAAAATTTTGCAGCATTTGACGGGTCACGGCTTGCGGATAAGCCGAAATATTTTCTGCAACCACCCCATGATCGCCTGCAAAAATCGTAATCCAAGGCTGTTGAATCTGTGGATGCAACGTGCCCTGTAAGCTCGCCAATTGAATGGCAAGCTGCTCAAGTTGACCCAAAGCCCCTGTAGGTTTGGTCAATTGTAGTTGACGCTGTTCAGCTTGTTGTTTCGCCTCTAAATCTGGTTGCTGTACTGCTGCTAAAAACCATTGTGCTTGTTCAGTCATGTTATTTCTCATCTTTTAAAATCATTGGAAAGCCTGCGACACAAAACATGACTTTATTGGCAAGTTGCCCCAAGGTCTGATGCAAACGCCCTGCTTCATCCACAAAACGACGGCTGATTTCCCCCATTGGTACCACTCCAAGCCCAGTTTCATTACTGACCAGAATAATTTGAGATTGTAGTTGCGGTAATACGTCGAATAGTTTTTGCATCTGTTGTTGCTGCATGCCGGCGTCTTCAGCCAATAATAGATTAGTCAGCCACAAGGTTAAGCAATCGACCAAAATCAGCTGATTGGCTTGATCGCATTGCAAGAGTCGATCTGCCAGATAAATCGGTTCTTCAAGCACTTGCCAATGAGCTGGACGTTGCTGTTGATGATGTGCAATACGTTGCTGCATTTCTGCATCTAAGGCCTGCGCCGTTGCAATATAAATGACGGATAAGCCTGTATCTTTGGCGGTTTGTTCTGCCAAACGACTTTTACCTGAGCGCGCCCCACCTAAAATTAGTTGCAACATATCTAACCTAGTTCAATTTGCTGATAAGGATACAGTAATCCTTGTAAAATCTGTGCCTTATAATAGCCGAAAGTCAGTTTTTTGACCTGAATCTTCATGGTTTTTAACGACTGTTGTTGTATCCGCTGTAATACCCTATCACTTGACCAAGCTTCACCATACAAACCTAAAGTAATATGCGGACAATATTCAAGTGCTGCGATCTCTTCAGATACATGGGCAAATTGCTGACGAATTTGAGTTAGTACACCCTGCTGATCTTTAATCTGTAGAAACAAAGCACTACTAAAACTATCGATCTGTGTGATTTCAAGCTCAAAAGGTTTGAGCTGTAATGCTTCAACTAGCTTGATCTGCTGCTGTAATTGTTGAATCTGAAAATCATCGTCGTATTGCTTAACGGCAGGCTGCAAGAAACCACACACAAATAAAGTAATGTGATATTGGCGCTGCTGTGCAGGAAGCAATAGATTTGAAAATTGTGCTTGGATTTCATCTAAATATTGAATCAACTCAGGTTGATCAATCTCTATATACCAAAGCCCATAATCTGAACGGCCCTTGTGCCATTCGGGATAATCACGCATTTCAGTTGCAATCAGTTGGGTCTCTGCTTGTAATAACACAACTTCAGCATCATAGATAAAGTTGCGTTATTCAAACATAAACCCAGATAGAAGTTAAGGTACTTTCACCGTGATCATTGCCGCTTATACAGTTAGCGGTTTCAATTCCTCCAACTGTGACATGAATGCATTATCATTGAGTTGCGCCTGAATTCCGTGATAGAGCTGGTTTAATAAGGCTTTCTTCTGATTTTCAGTGATGTCCATATGCTCAATATTGGTCTGGACATGTTTTACAATCTTAATCTCGTCCAGCTCAAGCATTTTCAGCGCATAGGCATAGCCATAAATTGCACCTTGCATTAACTTCTGGTAAGGAAGTTGTTGCTGCACATGAGATTCTAAACTGCCTAAAACACGCTCATTCAGATTGAGTTTTCTAAGCGGATCACGAGCTACACGCTCACATGGATCTTTATAGGCGGCTCGGCAAGAATGCAGAAAACTTTCCGCCATCCGATCCAGTTCTTTGGCTTGGTTGGGAATCATATTAGCCAAACCCAATTTAACTTCGTTGACCACCTGCTCTGCATATTTCATGATTTTTGGATCAGCCATAGCGATACCAATGGTTTCATGTCCAAGCGCACTGGCATACCACGCCAACATGGCATGACAGCCATTCCATAGCCGATTTTTAATGATTTGAATCTCAGAAATCTGATCAACTAAAATCATTTGACGCATTTTGCTCAACAATGGACTGCGATTTTCCACGTAAATCGGCATATCCATTTCACTATGGAATAGGATCAAATCCATATTTTGTAGGAATTGCCCTGTTTGGAATTGCCCACGCATGTCTTCTAAACAGTAAGTGATCTGCTGTTCTTGCTTTTCAGTCAGAGCGGTTTCCTCTGAAAGTTCAATCGTTTCTGGATTGAGATCATTTTGATATTGTTTAAATAAATTGTGCTTGATATTGAGCTGACGATATAAGGCCTGATCCGTCAGTTTTGACACCATTCGATTGACCACGGTATCGCAAAAATAATGTTCACTTAAAATATGTTCTGCAATATCTTCATCCGTCATGGAAAGTAAGGCTTCACGGATATGTTTTAAGACCAAATACTTTGCGCACACTTTATTCAGAATAATCAAAAAGGTAATCGGCTCATTGTTGTCTGCATCAGCTGACATAAAACGGGCCAATAGTCCCTTCGCAATCGTTTTCGCCTCGGACTCAATTGCCTGTTCTGGCAAACACAGTGCGATCAGGCTAGATTGCATATACATCTCTAACATCTGCTGTTCATTGTCAGCATCAATCACAGTGAGATTATCAATACGCTCATCATAGGAAGACTGACCATATCGAATACTATAGCTGCCAAAACTGTTCACGGATTCCAAATAAAGACGATTTCGGGTTGATGCCAGAATCCGTTTTGGGCGTGTGTAACCATCCCAATAGGACAGGATCTGTGCTACATATCCCCCACCAATGGCACCAAAGCCATGAATCCCAACAGTCAATTGATTGACACTTTGCGGAAATAATTCTTGTAATTGTGGCATGCCCATTTCAGGAATATATTGATCCAAAGCATTCAGGCACTCATACATGTCCTGATAATAGAAATTTGCTTTAGAGAGCATATGATCATTGGGTTCTTTAATATCTTTGAATAAAATCGTGATACCACCAGCTTCATAGGCTGAACAAATCCCGTTTTCCGAATCTTCAAACATTAAACATTGTTGCGGTTGTAAATTTAGCTTCTGCGCCGCTTTTAAAAAGATTTCTGGATGTGGTTTTCCTTTTTCAACTTCATCCCCACAAACCAACAAATCAAAAAATTTATAAACATTGGCATTAATTAGATATTCTTCTGCAATTGCTCGACGACTTGAGGTCGCAACTGCCATTTTTAGACCAGACTTTCTTAAACGTTCTAAAACTTGAACCAAACCTTTTTTAATCGGCACACCATTTTTACGTACAGACTCCAATTCCACCTCATCTGCACGTTTGCGAATGGCAGTATAAGGAACATCTGTACCATAAAACTTTTGTGCCAGTTGCTCCGATGCTTTGGCACTTAAGCCGAGACACTGCATCAAATATTCATCTGAAAATTCCTGTCCAATCAGCTCTTTTGATGCCTGTTTCAATGTCTGGAAGCGCAGGCGCTCGGTATCAAACATTGTTCCATCCATGTCAAAAAGTGCGCCTTGAACAGGATAATCATGAAAAATAAGCATCTTTACTCCTTTATCTATCTTGTTATGACGTTTTATAGGGTACATAAAAAATCCCGTTAAAATCCAAAACGTCAATAAATGAAATAAATTTGATTAAAAAATAAACATAAAGGCGCCTCATCATAGCAATATATGACTGAAACAGTCGGAATACTTGCATTATGAGGAAAAAGATGAGTCATTTTTAGCCAAAAACCCTTTTATTCATCAAGTAGCAATGCGGTTTCACCGTCTTTTCGAATCAACATCCAACTAAAATAAAGGCCAATCGATAGGGTTAAGAACAGTAATAAATAGAATGGGAAATGGGTATTAAAACGGTACAGGAATGTACTGAATAAGGGACCAACAATTAAACCTAATGCCTGTGTCGCCGTACAAAAACTTGCCATCTTAACCTGTGACTGTTGTGATACGGCTTGAGCAGCGCCTGTGGTAAATGCAGGTAATAAGCACGCCACAGAAATACCATAAAAAATATAACTGGCCTGAAATACAAAAATTGTAGGTGCGTAGAGTGAAAGTAATAGACCAAAACACATTGTGACTAAACCAATAATCACCAAACTATTTAATTTGAGTTTAAACACTTTCACAATTAAAAGTTGGGTCAGCACCAAACAGACCCCGACAACCAACATGCATTGAGAAAAATAAACTGCACTCTGTTGGCTACTGAGATAAAACTTATCCTGAATATAAAAACCTGCCGTCATATTTAAAGTCACAATTGCAACATAAGTGACAAAACCTAGAATTAACCAGATCAGACTTTGCTTCAGAATTGGCTCATTCGCTCGTGCATTATCTTTATCTTGTTGTGAATTGAATGACTCAGCCTGAACTTGCGGACTTTTACTAAACAGGATGCCGAGTGCAATACTCACTAAGCCAAGTAAAGCCACTGCAATCCACATCGGGAAAAGTAAACCACCAAACAATAAAACTGAGGTTGCAAACGGACCGATAATCATCCCAAAACTATTCATCGCACCAAACATCGCCATTTGCTTGCTACGTTCAGCGGCTTCACTCGCATGTGTCATTACATAGCTTTGCAGACCAATTTGTGGCAAAGCCATAAAAATACCTGTAGAAGCACGACTCAATACCAGTAAGATAAAAATGAATAACGTGGGTAAAATCGCTTGTGATCCAAAATACAGAATCAAGGTGAAAATAGCCCAAGTAAAGGTCATTCCCCAAAAGCCATAATTGACGAGTTGATTGGGAGATAGCTGATTTTTCTTTTTCGCAATCCAGATCGATGCAATTGCCATACAGATTGCCCCTGCTGAAACAATCACACCACCTTGGAATTCAGATAAATGTAATTGTCGTGTCAATGGGGCAAGTAAAGGGAGAATCATGGAAAAACAAGTTCCATTGATCAAAGCAGCCAGTGCTAAAAACTTTAAATTATTGTTCATCATGAAATTCATCAAAAGAAAAGGCATCTAAACAGATGCCTTTTTGATTAGATTAGTATTTGAGGGTATAACTCAAACCATAAGTACGACCTTGTGCAGCTAGACTAGAAATATCGCCATACACTGTCGAAACTGCTTGGCTATATACAGACTTATAGTCTGTATTCCAAACGTTATAAACACCAAATCCTAATGTACCCGGACCGGCTTTCGCATTGGCAATCACATCCATCACTGCAAAACCTTTAATTTCAGCAGGCGGACGACTGCCATTTTCAATGGCTTCTTTACGTGCTTTGTCTGTACCGCCAATTGCCAAGGTTTGAACACGCAAACCTAAACCATCGTTAAATTGCCAATCTGAATAGACAGTTCCTTTTAACGGTGCAACACGGATGGCATCTAACTCTTGCCATTTACCACTGGTATTTTTAAATTGACCACGTGTATAAGCCAAAGTACCACCGACATTCCATGCATCAGTCACCGCATACTTCACATTGCCTTCTAGGCCATAAACACGTTCATCGGTATCAATCACTTCGATTGCAAAGTTTGGTGGACCAAATTTCAATGATTTATCCGACTTGTTATAGAACGCTGTAAGTCCCGTAGTTAAAGCATTATCTTGCAGACGCCAACCTAACTCAAAACTATTCACTTTAATTGGATCAATGGTTTGATTGCTTACAACAAAGTTTGCAGGTACGTCTCGTAGCATACGTTGTACGTCAGGTAAGTTTGCCCCTTGAGAGAAATTAGCAAAAACTTGTTGAGCATCTGTTAAATGATAAACAGCCCCTAAGTTAAATAAAGTCGCATCATGCTTGACCGACCCACCTTTTAAAGTTACTGGATTATATGTTGGAATAAAATCTGCAATCATCGCTTCAGAATAAGGAACAGAATCCTGCACTTGGCTATCAATTCGCTCATGGCGCACGCCTGCCTGTAAATTTAAGCGATCAGTGACTTCAAATTGACTCTGTAAAAAGAAACCTAACTTCTCAGTATCTACATCTGGACCAAAACCATAATTATTTAATGGTTTGAACTTCAGACCATTACTACTCATAAAAGTATTTAGATCATAAAGCTGTGCGGTTTGCTTGCCTTTTTCTTTGTCATAATCGACACCATAAGTGAGATGTAAAGCGCGTTCCGCAAGGTTTAATTTGCTTTGTAAAGCTAAACGCGCACCAAATACATCAATATCAGTTTCCGATTGAGTAACAATATACATCCCTTTTTGAGGATGGGCTGCATGTGCTAAATAGTTTGCACTTGGATAAAACCGACCTTTTTCAGTACGATAGTAAGCTTCTGCATTTAAAGTCTGACCAAAGAAATCTTGGTTTTCATATTGTGCATTTACAGCTGCACGTTTTGTTCTTGGCTGACTGTCTAGTTCCAAACCTTTCACTGCTTTCTGGCTTGGTTTTGCACCTCTAAGTAAAACAGCTAAGCCTGGTCCATAGTCTGCACCATAGTCACTGTCTTGTTCATCATTATAATATTGTGCACCAATGCTAATACTTTGCTTATCAGCAAACTGCCATCCCAGGCGACCATTGACATCGATGGTTTCCGTATCTTGACGATCCGTTTGCGCTACTTCAGGTCCAATTCGATCGCCATGACTGTCTTGAATCTCACCGCGTTTGGTATAGCTTGCCCCGAGGAAACCATTCCAATCCCCTTGTTTAAATGCAGCAGATTGATATGCTTCATAAGCCAAGGCATCATTTTTAAAGTTATCGCCTGAAGTTACACCGAGTTTTGATTCAAAATGAACACCCTCGGTCGACCCTTTTTTAGTGATAATATTGATGATCCCGCCTGTTGCACCAGAACCATAAATACTACTGGCACCAGAGACTACTTCAACACGCTCAATCATATCTGGGCTAATACTATTTAATTGTCGTGAGCTATCACGCGAACCCGTTTGTGGTACACCATCAATCATATACTGGACTGTACGGCCACGCATGGTCATTCCATAGTTACTGGTTGTACCAGAACTTGGTGTTAGTGATGGAACGAGTAAACCTAAAATATCTGCTGTGCTTATACCCGCAGCGGCTTGTTTTGCAATATCTTCTTGTTCAATGCGGTACACCGTACCTGCAATTTCAGCAATACTTTGTGCTGAACGCGAGGCTGTCACCACAATAGGTGCAAGTTGTGTTGGTTTCTGACTTGTAACAGCAGCAGTCGTTTGAACAGATGCATCTGTTTCAACTGTTTGAGCATATAGCTGAGTACTGATTGCTAAGCTTAACAGCGTTAATGATGTCGAAAGTGAACGTACTTTCATAAATTACCCCTAGGTGAGTTGTTCCGTTTGTTTTGCTTTGTGGATTAACACTTGGCTGAGCAAGACGCTCAACACAGATGCTGCTGCGAGAATGAGATAGAAATTTCCATAACCAAATGCTTTGGCCAAGAAACCAGACATTGCACCGCCAATGAAATAAACCAGGAGTTCAAAACAGACCAAAATGGTGAAGTCTGTTCCAGCTTGTTCCTTAGAGCTGGTATGCATGAAGTGCGCATATAAAGCAGTCATCGCGATATAACGAATCGCCAAAATAACTACAACAAATAGCCCCAATAACATTTGCCACTGATTAAACCAGCTGAGTAAGACCGCGATGCCCAGTAAGGCATACACCAAACTGCGTGCCCAACCAGCCCAAATCAGTAATTGTGTTGCTGCAATTTTTTTTAACAGGAATGCGGCTGTCACTGCTGCCAATAACCCAATGCCCGCGCCAATCACAGACATCAGTACGCCAATCTCTGCCAATGACCATTTTTGATCAATCAACATCGGATTGAGCATGGCCATTGCTGGCGCTTCGACTACGCGATAACAGACAATCAAAGCCAAGGCCCAAAGCATCTCAGGGCGCTTAAAGGCTCGAATCAGACTCGGCGCTTGTTTGGCAATTTTTTCAGTATTGGTTTTTTCTTTAATTTGAAACACTGCAAGCATGGTGAATGCTGTCATTGCAGCTAAACAAATCAGCGCTGTTTGCCAACCATACAATTGATAAAGCCACAAAGTTGCAGCACCACCAATCATACTGCCCAGCGCCACGCCAATACTTTGTGCCATACTGCCTAATCGGTATTCGGATTCAGAAAAGGTTTCGACGGTATAACCATCAATCGCAATATCTTGGGTTGCGGCAAAGGTTGAAATCCATAAACCGACAATAACAAATACACTTAGACCATAATCGAATTGTGTCAAAGCCAAGGCAACGACACCTAATACCAAGGCTATTTGGGTGAATAAAAGCCAAGTTTTGCGTTTTCCAAGTGCCTTAAAATAGAAACGATCAATTAAGGGTGCCCAAAAAAACTTAAATGCCCATGGGATATATAGCAGCGACAACATGCCAATCCAGCGTAGATCGACCCCTTGATGACGTAGAATTGCAGGTAAGGCAACATTGTAAAAGTACAGCGGCAATGCATGTGCAAGGTACAACACCACCACCACAGATAAGCTCAGTGCAGAGACTGTTTTGATTGGAAAATCTTGGTCAGGTTTTATTTGTTGATTCATAAGTACCTCTGCATCGCCCATTGCACGGCAGCGGTCTTTTCTAAACTGACAAAATAAGGAACATGCCAAGCTTTTTGCAAAGCTGGCGTGTCTAATCGAATACGATCTGCCTCATCTTGGGCAATTCGGGCAAGGCCTAAACAATACTGGTAAAAATCTTGTTTATATTGTTTGTACCATTTCCCCTGAATCACCCGATATTCTTCGGGAAATTCAGTGTTCGGCTCGGTTTGCATAATCAGCACAAAACTTCTTTTTTGTTCGAAATATTGTTGAATATGGATTAACCATTGCTCAAATTCTGCCACTGAGACATGCGCTGCAAAGCGCATGTCCAAGATGTGCATCTCATTGATAGATAGGCTCATGTAACACTCAGGATTTTGGCTGGCTGATTGGCTAGCTGTTGTTGTGACGTTTGGTAATATTCACCAAACTTGTTATAAAAAGTTTCTCTAAAGCAGTAATACAACATTGCCGTTTTTTCTGGCATAGGAATTAAACGTTGAGTTTCGTAGCAGAGTTCTGCAACCACAGCGGCATAAGGTTTAACCGTATGATCAGGCTCACCCACAATTTTCTTGGCTTGTGAATGTTCAAAAATATAGAAGCTGAGCAAACGAATGGTTGGACGTAAAAAGCCCTTACCAAACACGGATTTATCACCAAATAGCAAATGCCAACCGAGATCATTGTCATCACCTTCGTAATAACGACCTAAACGATCACGCTTACCTTCATAGATCTCGGTATAGCCCACATCTTTGCCATCCACACCCACAATCAATAAACGTTGATGGTCATCCGCCAGCATCTTGTCGAAGTAAACCTGTAAATCCAGTTCTGACTTATTCAATTGCCACTGTGGAATGACATGTGGCTCATGCATCCATTGATGTAGCAAAGGAATATCTTGTGGGTATTGCACTTGGCGTAAGTAGTATTGTGTGCCATCTTCGTGGTATTCAAAATAATCTGGTAATTGCTGAGAAATAGTTTTCATATCGAACCTTTATAAATTTAGAAAAAGACTTAACCCGCTTTAGATTCAGCTTGTTGAGCTGACCATTCAGCCAATGTTTCAGGGCTCACGGGATTTGCAATTGGATCAAGGAAAACAGGCACCGGACGTTCTGCTTCATCGTTATAACTGGTGGTAAATAAACGAACACGGTTTAAACAAATTTTGGTGTACGTTGGGCGCAGCATGGCAAATTTTTCAGCTCGCTCAGCCAATTCTGGATGTTGTTGGTTAAACGCAACAATGGTGTTGGAAATGGTCTGCCAGAAATCGAGTTCTGAATATTCAGGATAGTCTTGTAGGAACACATTACAGATATAACGGTAATGCACCATAAATAGACCTGTGAAAATGAAATGACTTAAATCTGTCGCTTCGTGACGTAATAACAAACCGCCTTCAGATGGCAATTGAGCCAATTCAGGGAAATCCTCATCCACTAAATTGATGTCATCAATGAAGTCTTTTAATACCAATGCTTTTGGCACACCATTTTCATGTACCAACATGGTGTTTTCGCCATGCGGTGAAAAAGCCAAGCCGTAGCGATACAGGCAAAGCAATAACGGACTGAGGCAGACTTGTGCAAATTGTGCTAACCAAGCCAGAGGACTCAAACCAGACGCTTGAATCAGTACACTTAGGATCGATTGACCTGAAATATCTCGGTGTAATAGTGCTGCTTGAGAAAGCACTTGTTGTGATGGATCAACATAGCGATCGATACTTTCACGCCACAAACAACCAAACAATTCTTTAAATTGATAAGGTGCACCTTCAATTCGGTCAAAACAAGGCTGATGAATGGTTAAGGTCGCCACTTCACCCAAGAAAATCACTCCAGTTTTTTGTAGGTCTTGATCTTGCTGATGGATTTGCTTTAACCATCCAGTTACAGCTGGGGCTGCTAGATTACGTTTTGATGGGAGTCCACGATAAACAGCGGTATTGAAAATACTTACAGGCAGTTTAATGTAATGACGTTGTAGGTTTGATGTGTTGCATAATGTCCGAATAGACTGCATTGGCACATAGCTGTCTTGGCTAATGTTCAGCTCAATAATTTTTTGGTCGACAATTTCATTGGCATAAGTTGGAACCAGCCACTGATGCCATTGCCAAGCATGTACAGGAATCAAAAAGTAATTTTGCGGATCTAAATTCTTTTCTTTCAAAATTTGGATGAACTGTTGCAGCTCATTGGCATCAAATTCATGTTGATATAAACCACAAGCATCCCACTGCTTTGTACTACGGAACTCAGCCAAATCACGATGTACGGCCAACCATAATACTTTGACTTCTGGTGATAGCTCTGGTGCAGCACTTAAATAATCGTCATAACCAAAGCCCATGCGGCCTTTGCTCATAATCAACCAAGGGTGACCACGTAGCATGCCTTCAACTTTATAGTGCGGTTCAGTCAGCACGGCTGTGCTTGGTAAACGCGCTTCATTAAATAAATGCGCTTCTGCCAACCAAGTATTATTCATTTCCTTAATCAAATACGCTTTGGTGAATGGCTTTACGTTTGCCTTGTCAGACATTGCGACAATAAACTCATGTAAATTCCAAGCAGGCTGATCACTGTGCTGACCGTTGCTTACATCACGTACTGAGCCTTCCTGAATATTCCAGTGTCCAAGCAAATATGGGTGGCCTTGGAATTCATAATGACGATTGCCTAAATCTAACTGATAACGTCCTGTTGATAAGGCTTTAACTTCAATAATTTCTTCATATAGAAACTCTGCAATCGCCATTTCAATGAGACGCTGTCCAGCGGCACGCCATTGCTGCTGATTAATTTTTAAAGTTGCAAAGTTCATATCAATTTCTCATAAGTTGAATGTACAGACACAGTTTGTGTACGTGTATTTGCACAACGACTACCTGCATGCGTTGTAATCGTGCTCTGTTCTGTTTTCTTTAAAATAGACTGGTTTTGGCTCACAGCTTTTTCAGAAACACCCTCGACTGAAAGTGCTTGGTCATCTGCCATTTGGATTTTAGGATTCTGATTGAGCTCAAAATGCTGGAAGGTCTGCGCCTGCTGATCGAGTTCATAAAGCGACTCACCAAGCAACTGGTTAATAATCGTCGCTGCACGATAAGCGCCAAGCCCTAAGTCTGGTGTACCGACCCCATGGCTATGCATTTCCTGATTCTGGACAAAAATATGACCATTTAGATGATGTACAACACGATAGTCTTCAGTGATTTGCCAACGCTGTTTATGATCAAATTCAATATAAGGTTTCAGCAACTGCATAAAACCAAAATCAGGGGTAAAGTAACCTGTTGCAGCAACCAGGAAATCACAATCTAAATGGAAAGCCTGTGTCGTGGCACGATGTTGGAAATGCAGTCGAATTTTTTGCGTATCTAAGACTTCTACATCTTTCAAATCACATTGGCTATGTAAATGTGTCTGCAAACTTTGACCCGCAATGCTACGGTGATAAAGTTTTTGATAGATTTCACGGATGGTCTTTGCACTAATGCCCTTGTATAACAAAGACTGCTGCTGCAATTGTTGCTCTTTCTTTTCAGCTGGCAAAGCATAAAAATGCTGTGCATAGTCTGGGCTAAAATGTTCCAGCCCCAATGGTGCATATTCCATTGGAAAGAAGCCCTGAGAACGAGTAAACCAGTGTAGGTCGAACTGATGATTGGCTGTATCTTGCTGCTCATCAAACAGATCAATAAAGACTTCGGCTGCGGATTGTCCTGAACCAAGTACCACAACATCGCCGTGTAAATCTGTATCGGCATGCGTCATATATTGTGCAGAATGCAGACATTTTTGTGGTTGCTGTTGCTGCACTTTGGCCAAGCATTCAGGCAAGTAAGGCACATTACCGCTTCCGATAACCAGATGACGGCATAAATAACTGTGCTGAACACCCTCCGATTCCACCACAACTTTAAAGCCAATGGTTTGAGGTTCGATCTTCAAAACACGAGATTGATATTCGATACAATCAAGTTGTTCTGCAACCCATTGACAGTAATGGTTATACTCACAACGTGGAATATGCGGTTGTTCTAAAAAGTAAAATTTATATAAACGTTGCTGATGGCGCAGATAATTCAAAAAGCTAAATGGGCTGGTTGGATCAACCATTGAGACCAGATCCGCCATGAACGGCACTTGCAATACCGTATTGGGTAACTGCATTCCTGCATGCCAGTCAAACTGGGCTTTCTGCTCAAAAATTGCATAGTTCAGTGTGCTTTTATTATGCAGCAGGCTGGCCAGACTCAGATTAAATGGCCCTAGACCAATTCCAATAAAATCAAGCATAACTGACATCCTTCTGTGAAATACGCAGCGGATTTGGCAGTTCGACATAGACAGATTGGTTCTCGACAGGCGCAATCAGCTCATCTAATTCATGTAAACGTGTGAGCAAATTACCTTTATAAGGCAAGGTTGCATTGAACAATAATCCCTGTAATAAGGTACTGTCTGGATATTGCTGTAATTGTTCCTGCAAGAAACTTGTTAGATGCCCAAGTAATTCATCTTCAGTAATATAGCCTGTTGCGCCAATCGCATTGATAATGCCGAACAAGGTATTGCCAAAGAAATAATAACTAAAACGTTCATCCACGAAATCTTTAGGCCCGACGGCAAACGCTTTTTCTTTCAGCTCAGGCAGCGCTTGCAGAATTTCGATTGCAAACTCTTCGATATAATAAAAACCTTGGTTATCACGTAGCCATAAGCTTTTTGGGAAATGATTTTCTAACTCCAACAGCACATTTTGCTGATGTGATTCAAATGCCATGCCATGGCGATGATAGACATACATCAACGGTTGCAAACTGACTTCAAGGAAACGATTAAACCAATCCAAAGCAATTTCTGAGAAATCGGTTTCATGATGTGCTTTTGCAATTTTTGCGAATAAAGCATTAAAACGATTTAGAGGTTTATTTGGATGATCCTGACATAAGGATGCAATACAAGTGACTTGCTGTTGAGGATGGAATGGCTGATCGCGGAAAATACAGATACTTTCGTTCACCACCTCATCATCAATTTTCAAAGCAATCCATGCTGGATCATTCACTGCTTTTAAGCTTGGGCAATGCTTTAAAATATTCTGACCAAATTCACTGTGCCATAGACGATGAGTGAGTTCACCACGGTGGCATTCTTTCGCTAAATTGACTCGAATAGAGTTGGTAATCATCACCGAAAGCGATGGTTTTACCATCCACGGCGCATTAAAACTCGCCAGTGTTCGGATCGAAGTGGTTGGAGAAAATTGCCAGCCTCGTAAGCCAACATCAATTAACTGTCCCGTTTGTTTTAAACGTTCAAACCAAGGCTTACTTTGCAAATAGCGGGCTTGCCAAGGATGTAATGGGAGTAATTTATATGCTGTGTGGGTCTTGAGCAGATTGAGATCATTTTCAGACAAATACCACTGTAACGCTGTTTTTAATTGAGCTGAAATACTTTCATCCGTAGCGCTGCCTTCTGAGATATAGTCCTGATGAACCAGCCAATAATGTAGTTGCGTCTTGCCTTTATGTTCAGGTGAAAACTTTAACCAGTCTTCATGTACAAAACCTGTTCTACTTTTTGGCGCTGGATGCATGCTATGCCCTAGAATCAGTGCCTGTTCGGTTTCAATAAAATTCTGGCCTGCTTTTACCAAGTCGTCGAAATCAGCTTCGCGCTGCGCTAAAAACTGTTGTAATGCATCACGGCTTTGAATCCACTTCTCCAACAAAGAAGCTGCATCTAATGGAATAGATGACTCAAAAACCAGTTCCTCAAGCAATAACCCGACAATTGCAACAGTACTAAATGGTTTGACTTGTCCATGGATAATAATTTGTGGAAGATCTGCTAAACGATGTCGCCCGACTCGACTGACATAAGATAAAGGGAAATTACATTGCGCTTGAATAGAATGGATAGGGATTGATAACAGCGTCAAACCTTGGCTAAACGCTTGTTGTTGTGGACTTTGCTGACTGTTATCTAGCAAGTGACCTTTGCCAGTTTCTTGCGTATATGCATTGACGAAATGTTGCATCGCCAACCGATTGGCAAGTGATTGCATCTGACGGTATCCTCTTTCAAGAGAGTTAATTTGTTTTTCGAAATGTTTTAGGCCTGAAACACATCTTAAGCACAAGGGAGTTTGCGATTAAGATAGAACTAATGATAATTATTATCATTTACTATTTCAATTCCATAAAAGAACCTGAAAAATGCGATCTAATTTATTGAATTAATTTGTTTTAAATATTAATTTAGCTTAATAAAGATACAAAAAGATAATAATAATTCTCATTAAATAAAATGATAACTTTTTAATTGCTAATTGCTTTTGTAGATTCTTAAAAAATTAGATATAACAATAATTTATAAAAAACATTGTCTGTAAAAATTATTTTTCTAGTCTAAAACATCAAAAAAATCAGCACTCAGTAATTTTGCGAGGTCCTGTGGATTAAGACCAATATCCAATCCCCGTTTCCCACCACTGACATAAATTTTATTGAATGTTTTCGCCGTCGCATCAATGACCGTCTTTAGACGTTTTTTTTGTCCTAATGGACTAATCCCCCCGACAAGATAACCGGTCAAGCGCTCCGCATCTTTAGGATTGGCCATTTGTAGTTTCTTACAGCCTACTGCTGTCGCCACTTTTTTTAGATTAAGTTGATGGTGCACAGGTAAGATTGCAATGAAATAATTCTTTTCATCGGTCACCATTAAGGTTTTAAAAACTTCTTCCACCTTTAAGTTGAGTTTTTCTGCAGCTTCTAACCCGAAACTTTTTGCATTCACATCATGTTCATATTCATGAATAGAAAATTGTATTTTATTTTTTTCCAATAGTTTACAAGCAGGTGTCATAACAATTCTGTATTTTTGTCTAATGTTGGTCGTGTGATAAGTGTAGCATTTTTAAATAAACGTTTAAATTTGCTTAGGCTATTTTTGATATAAATCTATTCTTGATAAATACTCTAACAACCTCATATATTGGCTAACGGTGAAATAAACAGGCTCAATGGTTATATGAGTTATAAGCATAATAATTTGATGGCGATGCGTCAGAATTATTGGGATGATGAATCATCCAGCACAGTACAAGCTGAAAAACAATTTCTCAGAGAGATACTTGTTAAAGAAGGCGTTTTCAAAGATGCGACTTTAGACGACACCAAGTATTTTTTCTTTACGCTGCCAAGTATTATTATCGTTAAAGCGTATGCAGTTGGGTTTCACCACAGTCAAGTAAAACAGATGCTAGTGAAACATATTCACAGCAATCGTGCTGCGTTGATGAGGAAATCTTCACTTAAGATTCAGTTTAAAATTTAGAACATTTGTATAGTAAATAGCAAATTTCTACTTAGGCTATTTTTATGAAGATACCCTATTGCACAAATTTAGACTGATAATTCAAGAGATTGAACTATTTTAATACGTTCAAAAGCGGTAATATCCGCTACAATTCAAGTCTCGGCTTTCAACCCTCCGATTTCAGCATAGGACTTTTCTTTCATGTCAGATCAGAACGATAAGCTTAAGAATCTAAAAACCTCATCGGTGGATCGTCGCTTATCTATTGCAAAAGCTTCTCTACTTGCTGGAACACGCTGGGCGACAGCAAGTGCCACTTCTATATTCTCGAGCGAAGAAGAAAAAGAGAAGAAACGA
Source organism: Acinetobacter higginsii (assembly GCF_000369525.1). GTDB lineage: Bacteria > Pseudomonadota > Gammaproteobacteria > Pseudomonadales > Moraxellaceae > Acinetobacter > Acinetobacter higginsii. Next base: position 1,084,696 of record NZ_KB850072.1, on the reverse strand, counting down.
AAAAAGGCCATGGCTGAGCAGGCACACTATTTAGTTTCTGAAATTGGTAAATTAAAAGGTTCAATTGTTAAGATTGGACAAATGATGGCTTTATACGGTGAACATTTTTTACCTGAAGAAATCACACAAGCATTAAATACCCTCAACAACCAAACCGTTGCACTGGCTTGGCCTGCAATTAAAACGCACTTACAAGATCAATTGGGCTCTAAACTCGATGAACTTACGATTGATCATGAGCCAATTGGAACAGCATCACTTGCTCAAGTACATCGTGCTACACGTAAGTCAGATGGTTTAGAGCTGGTCCTAAAAATACAGTATCCTGGTGTTGCTGAAGCCATTGATTCTGACATGAATCTGTTTAAGAACATGCTGAAACTGACACGTATGGTGCCTCAAACCCGTGAGTTTGATCAGTGGTTCGATGAAGTTCGTGAGATGATGCATCGTGAAGTCGATTATGGCATTGAGGCGGCAACCACACGTCGTTTTGCTGAACGCTTGAAAGATGATCCGCGTTATGTAGTACCTGAAATTATTGAGGAATTTTGCGCTGAAAAAGTGTTGTGTATGACCTTTGAGCGTGGCGTACCAGTCAATAGTCCAGTGATGCTTTCCCTGCCCCAAGAGCGTCGCAACCAACTCGGTGAAGCGTCTTTAGAAATTGCGGTACGTGAGCTATTTGAATGGGGTGAAATGCAGACCGACCCGAACTTTGGTAATTACTTGGTTCGTTTAGGTAATGGTGATGACGTTAAAGATAAAATCGTGCTCCTCGATTTTGGTGCGATTCGACAATTCGACAATAACTTGCTCACGGTTGCACGCAATCTGATCCATGCGGGTTATGACCATGATAAGAATGCCATGGTCAAAGCCATGACAGGTTATGAATTCTTTGATGCCATGCCTGAAAATGTTAAACCAGGTATGGCAGATGTTTTCCTGATTGCAACAGAAGCATTTAGCTGCCCGAGTAACAATCCTGATATGCCAGCTGGTATTATGGATGATCAGGACCGTTATGACTGGAAAAAGAGCCAATTGCATAATCGAGTGATGCAACAGGCTGGTCAATCGATGGCTTCACGCTATTTCTCGGTTCCACCTAAAGAGTTTATGTTCATTAGCCGTAAATTTATTGGTGCTTATACTTTTATGACCGTGATTGATGCGAAAACCAATGTACGGAAAATGATTCCGCAGTTTGCTGAATAACTTACCTATGCTGTATTTAAAAGGCCTGTCTAACTGATTAGACAGGCCTTTTTTATTTGCTTTACAGAACCGACTTAGGCACGAACTTCTTCAGTACTATTTTTTATTTCATAAGGCAAGCCGACATAATTTTCTGCCAAAGTCGTCTTGCCCGCCGTAGAGCCAAGAATATAGCTAAGTTCGGCTTGTTTAATCTTATGTTCAAACTCACTTTCTGTTTCAAAGCGATGCAACAAATGCGTCATCCACCAAGAAAAACGCTCGGCCTTCCAGACCCGTTGTAAACATTTTTCTGAATATTCCTGAATGCCCTGATCTGAACCTTCGACATAATATTCAATCAATGCCCTGGAGAGATAAGCAATATCTGAGGCTGCCAGATTCAATCCTTTTGCGCCCGTTGGCGGGACAATATGTGCCGCATCACCTGCTAAAAACAGCTTGCCGAAGCGCATCGGTTCAGTCACAAAACTGCGTAGCGGTGCAATACTTTTTTCGATCGATGAACCTGTTACCAACTTTTCTCGGCTTTCAGCATCTAAACGCAATTTCAGCTCTTCCCAAAATCTCTCATCTGACCAATCTTCAACTCGATCATTAAGCGGCACTTGCAAGTAATAACGGCTACGTGTTTCTGAACGCATACTGCATAAAGCAAAACCACGTTCTGATTGGACGTAAATCAATTCATCGGCTACAGGTGGTACATCGGCTAACACGCCTAACCAGCCAAATGGATACACTTTTTCATACGTCTTGATTTTATCCTGAGGCACACTGGCTCGGCATATTCCATGATAGCCATCACAGCCTGCAATAAAGTCACAGTGAATTTTAAATACCTGCCCTTGATGTTCAAATTGCACTTTAGGTGTCTGATAAAAATCGCTAACCTGTACATTGTGTGCTTCATAAAATGATTTAAGTTGTGCGGCCTCACGTGCCATCATCAAATCTTTGGTCACTTCTGTTTGACCATAAACTGTGACTTGCTTTCCACCTGTCAATGCAGATAAATCAACACGGTGCTTCTGCCCATTGGTAAGTATTTCAATGCCTGAATGTGGCAATCCTTTCTCTTTTAAATGTTGATCTACACCGGCCTGCTTAAGTAAATCCACCGAGACTTGTTCCAAGATGCCAGCACGTATTCGCGAAGCGACATAATCTGTACTACGTTGTTCAATAATAATATGCTCAATACCTGCTTGATATAAAAGCTGCCCAAGTAGCAATCCAGCTGGACCTGCACCAATAATCGCAACCTGCGTTGTTAAAATTTCCATGACATCTTCCTTGTGATCTCCTGTCATTTAACTTACTGCTTTTAAGTTGTGTACACGATATAGCCAAGTCGAAAAGAACCGATTATCATTTCATTTGTCCGAATAGCGGACAAAACATCACAATAACAGGAATGGAAGCATGGTTAAGGTTGATGCTGTGTTAGAACACCCCAATTCGCATGAACAGATTCGTCAGGAAGACTACATTGCAGGCTTAGCAAAGGGTTTAGTTTTACTGGAGGCTTTTGGGGTTGATCGACAACGTTTAAATGTCACTCAAGTGGCTGAACGGACTGGAATTAGCCGAACTGCAGCACGGCGTTATCTTAAAACTTTAAAATACTTAGGCTATTTAGACACAGATGAACATTATTATTGGCTCACCCATCGTGTGTTACGTTTCTCAAGTTCTTATTTAAGTTCAGCACACTTGCCTAAAATTGCCCAATCCTTCCTTAATCTTTTATCTGCACAAACGTCATTAACCTTTTCCCTGGTGGTCTTAGATGATAACGAGGTGGTGCCGATCGCCCGTAGCTATCTGCCTCAACAAGATAATCTCAGGGTGAGCCCTTATGGCATGCATTTAGGCAATCGTCTACCTGCACACGCAACGTCAACAGGGAAAGTCTTATTGGCTGCCCAATCAGAGACAGCTCAACACGACTGGATTAAAAGATTTGGTTTAAAACGTTTAACCCCTTTTACAATAACGGATGAAAATAAGTTCTTTGAGGTGCTGAAAGGTATTTCACAAGCAGATTATTGCCTCTCTAAAGAAGAACATGAACTCGGTGTCATCGCAATTGCAGTACCTGTGATCAATGCTCAAGGAAAAGCGATTGCCGCTGTAAACTGCATGTCACAGACCAATCGTGTACAAGAGGATTATTTAGTGCAACAGATTTTACCGCTACTACGCAACACCGCCAATGAACTGCGTAATGTGATTTAGCAGCATTTGTCCCTAAAGTTTTAGGGACAAATCACAAGGAGTTTGTTAACCCTACTTAAAATGGATAATGTGGCGCTTGCGCTTGAATAGTCATCCACTGCCATTGAGTGAATTCATCCGCATTTGCAGGACCACCAATCCGTGAAGCATTGCCTGATGCACCAAAGCCGCCAAAAGGATTCACTGTTTCATCATTTACGGTTTGATCATTGATATGCAATAAACCTACATTCAATTGTTGGCCAAGCTGCATGCCGCGCCCAACATTTGCAGTAATAATCCCCGCTGAAAGCCCATAGTCACCATCATTTGCAAGTTCAATTGCCTGTTCATCGGTGCTAAAAGGAATCAGAACAGCAACAGGACCGAAAATCTCTTCTGTAAAAATCGGATTGTCTTGTGTTACATCAGCTAAGACCGTTGGCTCAAAGAAAACCCCTTTCGCCTGCCCACCGAATTCTAGTTTTGCACCATGCGCAATTGCATCCTTAACCAGCTGTTCGACCCGTTGCGATTGCTTGGCATTAATCAGTGGGCCAATCGTGACATCATTTTGCAAAGGATTACCCACCACAAAATCTTTAACCTTCTCAAGCACACGTTGTTTGACTTGAGGATAAATCTTCTCCTGAATCAGGATTTTTCCAGAAGTCATACAGATTTGACCCGAATGCAAAAAAGCACCCCACGCGATATTCTCTGCTGCAAGCTCAATATCGGCATCGTCCAGAACAATCAGTGAGTTTTTGCCACCTAACTCAAGCGATACTTTTTTCAGTGTTTTAGCCGCATTGGCACCCACAATACGACCTACATGGGTTGAACCAGTAAACTGGATACTGGCAATATTTTTATCCAAGGTCAGGGCCTCACCCACTTCAGCACCACCAGGCAGTACATGTAATAGTCCTTGTGGTAAACCAGCCAATTCAAAAATACGGGCAATTGCATAACCGCTACAGACTGCAGTGCGTTCATCAGGTTTCAAGACCACCGCATTTCCAAGCGCTAAGGCTGGTGCAACCGCACGTAGCGCAAGATATAAAGGAAAATTAAACGGCGAAATCACACCAACGACACCTAAAGGCACTCGCTTGGCTAAACTCAGTTTACCTGCCGTAGTTGGCAATAATGTGCCCTGATCAGCTGCTGGTAATCCAATACAATGCTTTAATACCTGTATCGAGATATTAACCTCAAAACCTGCTTTTAATTGTAACGAACCACTTTCTTTCACCAGCCACTCGATAATTTCAGCCTGATGCTCCGTTAGGATCTGAACTGCGCGCTCAAAAACTACCTGACGCTCTTGATAACTAAGCGCCCACCATTGCTTTTGTGAAATCTTGGATTGCTGAGCTGCATCGACCACATCGGATGTATCTGCATATCCAATCTGCCCTAAGGACTCACCAGTCGCAACTTCAACCACTTGATAACCGTTTTTGGCAGATTGCCATGTACCACGAAATAATTTTTGATCCCAAATTTCTTTTGTTAAAATAGACATCATTAACCTCGTTGTATTTCCTTAAATAAAGTATTCACTTTTAGGCGGGTTTACATCCAAAAATGTACTGGCAAATACTTGCCTGTATTTTTCTGACGAAGAAGTAGAAAAACTTACACTCCATCATCAACTAATATTTAAAAACAAACTGTTGCTTTTTGATGTCTTGTTATCGCGGATGTTCAAAAGAAATTGATCAGCTCAAATGGTCTATTTAGGCCGTTGTTGGCTTGATTTGGTGATCAGACTGAAAATCTTGATAGGTCTTACGATCATGTGAATTTTCAATAAAAGGCAGGACTTCTATCATGCTGTTTAAACAACGCTGTGCAAGCTCAATATATTCTTGAGTGCCCTTTATTTTCCATGCGCGTTCTTGTTCTGTTAAATCTCGCACAACTTTTGCTGGGCTTCCCATTGCCAGTACATTGGCCGGAATTTGATCTTTGGTTTTGACCAAACTATTTGCGCCAATTATGCTATTTTCACCAATCTCGGCATAATCCAAAATGACGCTATTCATACCAATCAGCACATTTTTACCGATACGGCAACCATGTAAAGTCGCAGCATGACCAATATGTCCCATTTCTTCAACAAGGGTAATACTTTGCGGAAAACCATGAATGATGCAACTGTCCTGTACATTGGCATTTTCTTTGATATGGATACGGCCAAAATCCGCACGCAATGAGGCAAATGGCCCAATATAAACCCCAGCTTCAATAATCACATCACCAATTAAAACCGCAGTGGGATGAACAAATGCACTGGGGTGAACCACAGGAACCACCCCATCAATGCTATAGCAAGGCATGACTCAATCTCTCATTACTTTGGGTTAAGCCGCCAAAACGACGCCAGAACGGTGCAGTCGCATTTGGCATTGGCCCTTCCGATGTTGCCGCAACCGATAAGAAATAGTCATCAGCCGCTTCAAAGACTTTTTTGTAAATGTTCATGGATAATGTACGGGCATTGACTGCAGGCCAGTCCGCCGATAATAGTTCTAAGGGCAATGCAGGATCTTTCAGTAAAATACGACGATAGTAATGAATCAATAAGGTCCGAATCTGGAAGGCTTGAATCGGTTCAATATTTTCGTCATCCTGCATCAAAATCACGCCAATCTCCCGAAACATATCCAGAAATTGCAGATAACGTTGACGTAACTCATCAATCGGCCAATTGGTTTCTAACATACGGCCAATCGTTTCGGTTGAGTTATTAAACAGCTGTAAGGTCTCAGCCTTAAACACCACCACCTGTTCACTCATATTTAAGTCAACCAACAGCTTTTGTAGCTGCAAGCGGTTTGAACCTGGATAAGCCATCAGATTGGTAGAAATATTAGCAAAACCCAACCATTCCAGTTCTTTCTTTAAAAATGCCTTATTGTCTGTATCCAAACTCGACATCAAAATCAGGTCCCAAGAATGATCCCACTCTTTCATCTGATCATTATAAATCCGTTGCTCAGCCTGCAAATATTTGGAACGACTGGCATCGGTAATGCGGTAGAAACTGGTCCTGCCAATTTTATCTGAACCAAGCCAATCACTTTTAACCAAACGAAAAACAGAAGTTCGTACAGCACGATCATTAAAATCAAACAACTCCATTAACTGAATCAAGCTGGCAAGACTGATATTTCCACCTCGATGCAGCACTGAATCGCCAAAAATAGTCGAAATCAATGAGGTACCACTTAAGGGTTCATTCTGAATGATTGAATCAATAATTTGCTGTAACTTTACACTCATACTTTTATCTTGGCATTTAGATTCAGGATATAGGGAATACTATACCCTGAATGATTATAATGTTAAGCAATCTGACGCATATCAATGACGCGTTTTGCTTTACCTTCAGAACGTGGCAAGGTCAATTCATTCACCACTTCCACCGTAACAGAAATCCCAATCATGGTTTTAATCCGCTGCATCAACTGTTGAGCCAATTGCTGCGCCTGCTTGTCACAGTTATGGCACATTTCGGTACGGATATGCAAAGTATCCATATGCCCTTTCTTTGCCACCAGAATTTCATAATTCGGTACCAGACTCGGCACTTGTAAAATCTGTTCTTCGATCTGTGTCGGGAATACATTGACACCGCGAATAATCAACATGTCGTCACTACGCCCTACAATTTTATCCATACGGCGCATGGCAAGATTCTGACCTGCCAATAAACGGGTTAAATCGCGGGTACGATAGCGGATAATCGGCAAACCTTCTTTGGTGATGGTGGTGAATACCAGTTCACCCAATTCACCATCTTTACACACTTCACCCGTTTCAGGATGAATGATCTCAGGATAAAAATGGTCTTCCCAAATGGTTAGTCCTTCACCTTCGCCCAAACACTGCATCGCAACCCCTGGCCCCATAATCTCCGATAAACCATAAATATCCAGCGCTTTGATATTCAAACGTTCTTCGATTTCACGGCGTAACTCGTTGGTCCAAGGCTCAGCACCAAAAATCCCAACTTTTAACGAGGTATTACGGGCACTGCCTAATTGCTGCTCCAGTTTTTCAATAATGCTGACACAATATGATGGCGTCACCATAATTGCCGTCGGTTTAAAATCCTGAATCAGTTGCACCTGTTTTTCCGTCTGCCCACCTGACATTGGAATCACGGTTGCACCTAAGCGTTCAGCGCCATAATGTGCGCCTAAACCACCTGTGAACAGACCATAACCATAGGCGACCTGAATCATATCTTTGGCACTTAGACCTGCCATACGCAGGCAACGTGCTACGATATCCGACCAAGTATGGATATCTTTTTGGGTATAGCCAACGACAGTTGGTTTCCCTGTGGTACCTGAAGAGGCATGTAAACGAACAATCTGCTCCTGTGGCACTGCAAACATACCAAAGGGATAGTTATCTCTTAAATCCTGTTTAGTGGTAAATGGAAACTTGGCCAGATCATCCAAGTTGACGAAATCATCAGGATGTACACCTGCATCGTCAAACTTTTTCTTATAGACAGGGCTATTGGCATAAACATATGTCAAGGTGTCTTTTAAGCGTTTGGTTTGTAGCGCTCGTAACTCCGCAAGCGTCATTTTTTCTACATCTTGTGTTATCAGGCTATCCACTGCCGTCTCTCCTATGTCGTTATATTATTCGAACCGTTTCAATTGCTTTAAGCTAAATTTTCTAAGATCAGGGCGACACCTTGCCCAACACCAACACACATGGTGCACAGTGCATATTTCCCTTGGCGTCTTTTTAGTTCTCTGGTGGCAGTCATCACCAAACGTGTCCCGCTCATCCCGAGTGGATGACCCAATGCAATTGCACCACCATTCGGGTTGACACGAGCATCATCATCCTTGAGACCTAACTCACGCATACAGGCCAATGACTGTGCTGCAAAAGCTTCGTTCAGCTCAATCACATCCATTTGATCTAAACTGAGGCCCGTTTGTTTTAATAGTTTTTGTACCGCAGGCACTGGGCCAATACCCATATATTTCGGTTCAACACCAGCACTGGCCATCGCCACCACACGTGCTAATGGGGTTAAACCATGGATATCTGCAAACTGACGATTGGTCAGCAACACACAAGCCGAACCATCGTTCACTCCCGAAGCATTACCCGCCGTCACCGAGCCACCTTCTTTACGGAACGGTGCTTTCAATTTTGCAAGACTCTCTAGACTGGTATCTGCACGTGGGTGTTCATCCTGTGAAAAGACAGTAATATTTTTTTTACGATCAGTCAGTTCGACAGGTAAAATTTCCCCCTCAAAAAAGCCAGCTTGTTGTGCCGCTGCCACTTTTTGTTGGCTACGAATCGCAAACGTATCCTGATCTTGTCGGCTAATCTGGTATTTCTCAGCCACATTTTCAGCTGTTTCGGGCATGCTGTCGGTGCCATGGTCAGCTTTCATTTTTTTATTGACGAAGCGCCAACCAATGGTGGTATCAAATATTTCAGGGCTACGACCAAAAGCCTCGGTTGGCTTGGCTTGAACAAAGGGTGCCCGACTCATTGACTCGACCCCGCCCGCCAATACAAATTGTGACTCGCCAGCCTTAATCGAACGTGCCGCCAATCCGACAGCATCTAAACCAGATGCACAGAGACGGTTCACCGTCATTGCAGGAACTGCCTCAGGTAAACCCGCCAATAAGGTTGCCATACGTGCCACATTACGGTTATCTTCACCCGCTTGATTGGCACAGCCCAAATAGACTTCATCTAAATCTTGCCAAGGTAGATGCGCATGTTTTTCTTTTAAATGTTTGATTGGCAATGCCGCAAGATCATCAGTACGCACCGAACTCAATGACCCTGCATAACGTCCAATTGGGGTACGAATAAAATCACAAATTAAAACGTCTTCCATGATCGCTCCTGCTTATGCACATTCTGTTAAATTTTTTGAATAGTCGGCAATCACACTTTGCTGCTTTGCCATGTATTGTTTGAGATAAAGACTTGCACGATATTTTTCTTCGCCGTAGATGGCATATAAATTGTTTAGCGTTGCCAAGACGTATTCAGCGCCCAATTGCATCATCCATTGATACGGCCCTTTAGGATAATTGACACCATATCTCATGGCATTATCAATATCTTCCATAGTGGCAATCCCATGCAGACTGGCCTCACAGGCTTCATTGATCAACAAGACAATGGTACGTAAAGTTAACAGTGCAGGATGATCGCTAATCCAAAGTACCTTGATCTGTTGTTGAGCAAAAAATGCATCGATTTTTGCCAGATCATCAGCTTGGCATAACGTGTTATGACTCAGCACCACAGCTTGTGCCTGAGTAAAGTCATGATGCCAATCCATCAATACGGTTTTACGATTTGGATAATCGATATTGGCAGATTCTCCTTGACTTAGACGCAAATCAACATCATCAATTTGGATGATATTGTCATTGCTTGCTAAAGCATGACTTAGGCCCAGACGTTCTAATACATGCGGACATTGAGCCCATGCACCTTTGACTTGAACATCAGCATGAAAAGACGGCTTAGTAATAAACTGAGGCTGAAAAGTCACATACTGATTTTTATCATCATAGCGATAAAAGCCTTGCTTTGATTTACGTCCCCATGTACCCGCATCCACCAATTCTTTCTGAATCAGGCTTGGGCGATAACGCGGCTCATAAAAGAAAGCCTCATAAACACTCTGGGTAACTGAAAAGTTGACATCTTGCCCAATCAAATCGGTTAACTCACACGGTCCCATCGCAAAACCACCACACTGCTTTAAGGCGTAATCCAGTTGCTCATAGGTTGTGACCTGTTCTTGCAAGGCGCGAAAAGCTTCTGCATAAAAAGGACGGGCAATACGATTGACGATAAAGCCTGGAGTAGATTTGGTTAACACAGAAATTTTTTTCCAAGCCAGCATTAAGACTTTTAAGGCCTGACATAAATCAATTGGCGTTTTTAAGCCTTGTACAATCTCCACCAATTTCATCACTGGTGCAGGATTAAAGAAATGCAGTCCAACCACACGCTCAGGATGCGGAATAGCAGATGCAATTGCTGTCACTGAAATAGATGAGGTATTGGTGGCTAAAATAGTTTGGTCGTTACAAATCGTCGCCAACTGCTTAAACAAAGCCTGTTTCACTTCCAACTTTTCAACTACCGCTTCTATGACTAAATCAACATTTGCCAATGCCTCGATTTGATCAGCAATCCTCAAACGTGAAAGTGCTTGCTGTGCCTGCTCATAGGTCATCTTGCCTTTTTCTGTCAACTTCGCGAAGGTCTGATGCAATCCATCAACCGCCTGCTGGGTCTTTTCACGGTCAAGATCGTAGAGAAAAGTCGAATGACCATTGATCATTGCCAATTGGGCAATCCCAATTCCCATGGTGCCCGAGCCAATCACGGCAATTTGGGCATGGGATAAATCGAAACTGATCATGCTTAACGCCCCTGAAAATTTGGCTCACGCTTATTCATAAAGGCTTGGACGCCTTCACGATAATCTTCCGAACGCCCAGCAATACGCTGAAAATCTCGTTCCAAGTGCATCTGTTCGTCAAAACTATGGTTACTGGATTGATGCATGGCTTTTTTGATCAGCGACAGGCCAAAAGTCGGTTGCTTGGCGAGTCGTTCAGCCAGTTCTGTGACCTTAGTTTTCAATTCGCTATCTTCAGCTACATCCCAGATCATGCCCCATTCTTTCGCTGTTTCAGCAGGCAATTTATCACCCAGCAACGCCAGCCCCATGGCACGCGCATGGCCTACAGCACGCGGCAAGAACCAAGTTCCACCTGAGTCAGGTACTAAGCCTAAACGACAGAAGGCCTGTACAAAGTTGGCAGATTTAGCTGCAATCACCAGATCACAGGCCAAGGCAATATTGGCACCTGCGCCTGCAGCTACTCCGTTCACCGCACAAATCACAGGCTTCGGCATATTCACAATAGTTCTAATCAACGGGTTATAGTAAGTTTCGATCGAGTAACCCAAATCAGGTGCTGCAGCATTTGGATCAACCACACGATCGCCAAGATCTTGACCAGCACAGAAACCACGGCCTTCGCCACTGATCACGATACAACGAACCTCTTGTTTTTTAGCCCATAGATTCAGAACTTCGGCCACCTCACGGTGCATCTCGACGTTAAAGCTATTCAATGCTTGGGGACGATTAAAGGTTAAATAACCCACCGCATTTTTTTCTTCCACGATAATATTTTTATAGTCCATTACTCACCTCTAAAGATTGGTTTTCTTTTTTCAAAGAATGCATGAATGCCTTCGTTTCGATCTTTGGTTGCTGCCAACCAGACAAAATTTTGTCGTTCTGATTTCAGTCCTTGACTCAATGTGGTTTCATGAATACTTTTAATTGATTGCTTGATCACCCGAATTGCCAAAGGCGCTTGTTTGGCAATGTTGCTTGCCAATTGAATCGCATATTCCACGGTCAGTGCTGTTGGCACCACTTCACTACAAATCCCATGTTGCTGTGCTTGCTTGGCTGAGATCATTTCCCCTGTCATCGCCCAGCGCATGGTCAATTGCTGCCCCACCAGACGTGCTAAACGTTGAGTACCACCTGCACCGGGTAACATGCCTAGGCCAATCTCAGGCAAGGCAAATTTGGCATTGTCACCACAAATCACCATATCCGAATGCAACACCAGCTCAAAGCCCGCACCCAAGGCATAACCATTCACAGCAGCGATGATGGGTTTAGTAAAACTGTCAATCTTCTGCCATAGCGTTGGACGGATATCGAGCTGTAAAGCTACGGCATCCATTTCTGCCAATTCGTTCAGATCTGCACCCGCAGCAAAGCAATTGCGATTGCCCGTCAGTACAACCACTTTCACCTCAGGATTCTGTTCTGCTTGTTCCAATAGCTCACATAGACCCTGTAAAGTGGCATTATTCAACGCATTGCGTTTTTCTGGACGGTTTAAGCTGAGCAGCATGACCCCATCTATTGGCGTTTCAACCTGAATCAAGGTTTGCATGACGATCTCACCTCTACTCATCAAAGCTCAAACGTACATTTGCGCCTTTCGGTAAAGTCTGGCAGCTCAGCACATAGCCTTTTTCGACTTCATCATCTTCAAGGCTATAGTTCAGGAACATATCCACCTCACCTGAAAGCACCTTGCAGCGACAGGTGGCGCAGACCCCACCCTTACAGGCATAGGGCAAATCCGCACCTGCACGTAATGCGGCATCTAGGATACTTTCATCGTCTTGAGACACTGACACGATCAACTCTCGCCCATCGAGTACAATGTTGACTTTTTCTTCTTTACGGTTGGCATCAACTTCCGCAGAACGTTTGCGGACATGCCCTGTATTAAAACGTTCCGTGTGAATCTTCTCTTTAGTCACACCATACACAGGAAACAGGCGTTCAACCGTGTCCATCATTTCGTCGGGGCCGCAGGCAAATACATGATCAAAGTTGGGTTCTAATACCTCATATTCAAATAACTGCTTGAGCTTGTCTTCATCAATCCGGCCATTCAGTAACTCACTGTCATTGAATTCACGTGAGAAAATATTAATCAGCTGAAAGCGTTCTTTAAACTGGTCTTTTAAATCCATAATCTGCTCGGCAAACATGGTTTGTTTCCAAGAACGATTGCCATACAGCAAAGTAAAGTTTGCCGAGTTTTGCTCAAATAACACCTGTTTGATGATGGAAAGAATCGGGGTAATACCACTTCCAGCGGCAATCCCTAAATAAGCTTGCCCACCTGTTCTGGCTGCTTTCTGAAAAAATACGCCTTGTGGTGGCATCACTTCCAGTACATCACCCACTTTTAAATGTTCATTGGCCCAATGGGAAAACTGGCCCTGATCAATCTTTTTCACCGCAATACTGATATCTTCTTTTGGCGCATAACTACAGATTGAGTAGCAACGGCGAATTTCCCCGGCTTCGGTTAAATGGCGAATCGTCAGATGCTGGCCTGGTTGAAATTGGAACTGTTCTTGCTGTTCTGGGACCAGATCAAAAGCAATACAGATCGCCTGATCGGTCTGAGGTGTAATTGTTTTTACTTTTAATGGAATAAATTGGCTCATGGCTGATTTCCTTATCCAAGGCTTTAAATACATTTAAAATAATCAAAGGGTTCAAGGCAGTCCCGACATTTGTACAGTGCTTTGCAGGCAGTTGAACTAAACTCGGTCAACAATCGAGTGTCGCGGCTTTTACAGTGCGGACACACCACACCATCGCTCAGATGCACATGCGTTCCGCATAGCTGTGCAGTCCCTTCTGGTGGTGCAATCCCATAGGCTTGCAGCTTCTGCTTACCTGCATCCGACATCCAGTCCGTGGTCCATGCATCTGATAAATCAATCATGACTCTTGCAGGGATCAAATCCTCCGCTGCCAATGCTTCGACGATCTGTGCTTTTAATAAGTCAGTGGCTGGACAACCGCTATAGGTCGGGGTCAATCGAACAATAATTTCTTGTTGTTCATTCAACTCCACACCACGAATCATGCCCAGATCTACAACGGACAGTACTGGAATTTCTGGGTCACTGACGTTTTGTAAAACATCCCAGCATTGGTCAATACAATGGCGAATCATTTGCATGGCGATACTCCTTGTGTTACCAAGTCATCTCAGGATAACTACGTTGAATCGATTGCATTTCAGCCAACAAATATCCTAGGTGTTCAGTATGTAAGCCTTGTTTGGCCCCACGGCGGTAAGCACCGTTCACAGGAATACTCAGTTCAAAGCGCTTCAATTCCGCGGTAACGGTTTGCTCCCATTGCGCTTTTTCAGTAGAAAAATCAGCAATGATGCCTAGCTCAACCAGTGTCTGTTCTTCCGCAGTCAATTCGAACAGTTCAGCGCTAAAACGCCATAAATTGTCTAATGCCTGTTGCACACGTTGATGTGCTTCTGCGGTACTGAGACTCAGACGCTCCATCCAGCTGGTGGAGAAACGAATATGGTACTTGGCTTCTTTTAAAGATTTCACCGCCAATGCAGCGACTTCTGGCGTTGCGGATTGAGTTAAAGCGGTTAATAACAACACATGGTAATGATCCATCAACCACTGACGCACGATGGTCTGTGCAAAATCACCATTCGGTTGTTCACATAGCAATAAATTGAAAAACTCACGTTCATTGCGGAAATAGGCCAGTTGATCTTCATCACGTTTTTCAGCTTCGTATTGTCCTGCCAAAGTCAGAAAATTTCGGGATTGCCCCAGTAAATCCAGACCAATATTGGCCAAAGCAATATCAATTTCCAGCTCTGGCGCATGACCGCACCATTCAGCCAAACGTTGCGCCAATACCAGTTGGCTATCACCGATATGTAATAAGAATTTAGACAAAGCGATATTATTCATTTGCATACTCCCTTACATGTGCTCAATGCCATCAGGAATATGATAGAAGGTCGGATGACGATAGACTTTGTCCAATGCAGGTTCAAAAAACTCCGATTTTTCATCAGGCTGTGATGATTTGATCAGTTCTGAACGCACCACCCAAATGCTGATGCCTTCATTACGGCGGGTATAGACATCACGTGCATGTTGCAGTGCAATTTCGTCATCTGGTGCTCTTAAACTGCCAACATGGCGGTGACTTAAACCTTGTTTACTGCGCACAAACACTTCATAAAGCGACCAGTTGTTATTATTTTCCATTACGTTATCCTCAAATTTTTCCCTAAATTTTGCTTAAGCAACTTTGCCGACTTGGGCTTGCTGCTTTTTGGCATACACCACAGCAGCATCACGTACCCACTTGCCATTTTCCCAAGCCTTACGACGTGCTTCGATCCGTTCATGATTACAAGGCCCACGACCCGCAATCACCTCATTGAATTCCTGCCAGTCAATCTCGCCATAGCTGTAATGGCCAGTTGCTTCATTCCACTGCAAATCAGCATCTGGCACAGTTAAACCAAGCTGCAACACTTGTGGCACAGTGTTATCGACAAACTTCTGGCGCAATTCATCATTACTAAAGCGTTTGATTCCCCATGCCATGCTTTGTGCACTATTAGGAGAATGATCATCACTTGGGCCAAACATCATCAATGCAGGCCACCAGAAACGATTCACCGCATCCTGTGCCATTTGTTTTTGTTCGGGTGAACCAGCAGCCAATGCCATCATGGCTTCAAAACCTTGACGTTGATGGAAACTTTCTTCTTTGCAAATCCGCACCATGGCACGCGCATAAGGACCATAAGAGGTACGGCATAAAGCCACCTGATTCACAATCGCAGCACCATCCACCAGCCAACCAATCGCCGCGACATCGGCCCAACTCATGGTTGGATAATTGAAAATCGATGAGTATTTCATTTTTCCATCAATCAATTTTTCCATCATCTCATCACGGTCCGCACCCAAGGTTTCTGCGGCACTGTAGAGGTAAAGTCCATGCCCTGCCTCATCCTGAACTTTTGCCAATAACACGGCTTTACGTTTCAAGGTCGGTGCACGGGTAATCCAGTTACCTTCTGGGAGCATACCGACAATTTCTGAATGACCGTGTTGTCCAATCTGACGAATCAAGGTTTTGCGATATGCTTCTGGCATTTCATCTTTGGCTTCAATGGTGATGTCATTGGCGATATTGTGCTCAAATTTCTGATACTTATTTTCCATTTGTAGATTCCCTTGAGAATTCCATCCATGAATCTATTTTTCGATACACAAAAAATAAAGTCAATCAATATTTTTGTATCAAATCAAAATCAACTACCAAATTCAGATTAAGAAATTGTTTTAATTGCATTTAATAAAGTTATTAAAAATTAATTTGGATTTTTAAAACAAATTAAGATTGACTTTTAGCTCAATCAGGATGAAATTATGAATCATATTTTAAATATTTTTATAATTGATGTATCACATAAAAATGGAGTTTGATCATGCTTGAACAAGCACAGCAAGAAGAAATCGCCAAGGACAATGAAGACCAAGGTTCGAGTCAGCAACTGCTACAGCTAGCATCCTATGTCTATGCAACGTGGCACTCAAGCCATCAAGATCGACGTACGGTTGTACATGCCATTACTGGCGAGCCAATCTATAGTGTCAGCAGTCACGGCATCGACATGCAGCAAGTGGTCAAATATTCCAAGCAGAATGGTACCGAGCTGGCAAACTGGACTTTTCATCAACGAGCCAATGCCTTAAAACAAATCGCACAGCATTTACTTGAGCACAAAGAAGATTTTTATCAGCTTGCCTATGCAACGGGTGCAACACGAAAAGATGCATGGATTGATATCGAAGGCGGTATTCAAACCTTATTTGCTTATTCAAGTCTGGTACGCCGTGAACTCAATGATGAAAAAATTATTACGGAAGACAGTTGGATTCAACTTTCAAAAAATGGCACTTTTGGCGCCAAGCATATTCTCAGTCCTAAAGCGGGTGTGGCAGTTCATATCAATGCCTTTAACTTCCCAATTTGGGGTATGCTGGAAAAAATTGCACCGACGTTATTGGCGGGTGTGCCTTGTATCGTCAAGCCAGCCACTGATGGCGCTCAACTAACTCAAGCCGTGGTTGCAGCCATTATCTCGACTGGAATCCTACCCAAAGGTTCTCTACAACTGATTTGCGGACAAATTGACGATTTGTTTGATTACTTGGGACCTCAAGACTGCGTGACCTTTACTGGCTCTGCCTATACTGGGCAAAAGCTTCGCAACCATCCCCATCTGAACAAATATTCAATTCCATTTAGTATGGAAGCTGATTCAGTAAACAGTGCGATCCTCAGCCCTGAAGCAGATGAAGCCACGATTGATCTGTTTGTACGTGAAGTGTTTCGTGAAATGACCACCAAAGCAGGACAAAAATGTACCGCGATTCGTCGTGCCTTTGTACCACAAGCACTTCTTGAACAAGTTCAGCAAAAACTGAGTGCTAAACTGGCAAAAGTTGTGGTTGGTGATCCACAAAAACAAGACACCACCATGGGTGCACTCGCCAGTCCAAAACAAAAACTGGATGTAGCGGCTAAAGTTGCTGAACTGGCGAAAGAAGCCAAAATTGTATTTGGTGACGAGACAACGTTTAAAATCAATGCTGAGCATCCTGATAAAGGTGCATTCTTCCCACCGACCTTGTTACTGTGTGAGCAACCACTACAGGCAAACTTGGTACATACCACTGAAGCTTTTGGCCCTGTGTGTACTTTGATGCCGTATCAATCAATCGACCAACTTGCCGATCTTGTGGCTCGTGGTGAAGGTAGTCTGGTTGCCTCTGTGGTAAAGAATGGGGATGAGAATATCGAACTAATCATTCAAAAAATTGCGCCATGGCATGGTCGTGTTCATATTCTGGATGAAGAATCAGCCAAAGAAAGTACAGGTCATGGTTCACCACTGCCTCATCTCGTTCACGGCGGCCCAGGCCGTGCTGGTGGCGGTGAAGAACTGGGGGGCATTCGCGCAGTCAAACACTATATGCAGCGTACTGCGATTCAAGGTTCACCGAACAGCCTCACTCAAGTGACACATTCATGGACCGCGGGTGCAAACATCAAGCAAGACCGCGTCCATCCTTTCAAAAAGGATTTTGATGAACTGGTCATTGGTGAGCGTTTATTGACCGCACGTCGTACCGTGACTGAAGCCGATATCGTCAATTTTGCCTGTCTCAGTGGCGACTATTTTTATGCGCATACCGATAAAATCGCTGCAGCGGATTCTTTCTTCGGGGAGCGTGTGGCGCATGGTTATTTCATCGTTTCAGCAGCAGCAGGTTTATTTGTCGATGCTGCTCAAGGCCCTGTGATTGCCAACTATGGCATGGATAATTTACGTTTTGTTGAGCCTGTGAAAATTGGTGATTCGATTCGTGTTGAACTCACCTGCAAACAGAAAACCCCTAAACCGCAAAAAGATCCATCTCAACCTGAACATGGTGTGGTGGTTTGGGATATCAAAGTCAAAAATCAGCGTGATGAACTGGTCGCAACTTATGATATTTTAACTTTGGTTGCCCGCGCAGCTTAATACATGAGCGTTGATGGATATGGCATCGTATCCATCAACAAATCAAAACTTAGCCTCTATCAATCAGGAAAGCCAATGAGTGCCTATATCATTCTGATTCGTAAAGAACTCAAAAATAAAGATGAGATGAAAACCTATACATCTTTAGCACGCCAAGCGAGCCAAGGTTTTGCAGCTGAACCGATTGTGTTTTATGGTCAATCGATTGCATTCGAAAATATCGAAAGCGACGGCGTTGCCATCATTAAATTCAGCAGTATGCAGGAAGCACAGAATTGGTATCACAGCGATGCCTATCAACAGGCCAAAAAACACCGAGATTTGGCAGGCGAATATATGGTGATTTTGACAGAAGGTTTAGACTAATCCCATAACTAAATAAATCACAGATTCAACAGACTGAATGACAAAGCGATTCTAACGAAACCAAGCCTCTGTCATTTTGGTCAATTTTTTTTAAAATTATTTTTTTGATATTTTTTTTAAATCATAAAAAACAATACAATACAAAATAAAAACCTGCTTATTTACCCTTTATCTTTCTCTAGTCAGCATGTCAAACAAGACATAGTCTTTTGATCAGGAGCATGTCAGCATAAATTTACAACCATCCTCCAGGATAAAATCATGTCGAATATGATGAATAAGGCTCAAGGTTTTGGGCTATCTTTGATCACTAAACTCGCAGGAAGCGAAATGCTTGATCAACTCAAATTAAGAAAATTTGTAGAAAAATCATTATATCAAGGTTCAAAAACGGGCTTTAAAGTACTCAATAAAACACAAAAAGCATTTAAGCCACAACCGCTCGATAAACAACGCCTCCCAAATCAGACCAACAAAAATCTGTTTGATCTCAGTCTGACTGAAGAACAGCAAATGACCGTTGATGCCATGTCACAATTTGCTGAAGAAGTCCTGTACACATTGGCACATGATGCAGATCATCATGCACAATTCCCCGAACAACTGTGGCAACATTTGGTTGATTTGGGGCTCAACTATTATGCTTTGCCAGAGGCATTGGGTGGTGTGGCAGCAGAACAAAATATTGTGAGTAATATTCTGATTGCAGAAAGCTTGGCTAAAGGTGATTTCAGTCTGACTGCAGGTTTACTCAGTACCTTCAGTGTTATCAATGCAATGACCCGTTGGGGCTCAACACAAGTTCAATCGATGTACTTACCTGTATTTGCAGAAGATACGGATGTTACGGCGACTTTTGCCTTTCAGGAAGCAACAGCTGCTTTTAACCCATACCAGTTAAAAACCACGGCAACTGAAGCCAATGGGCAGTTCTATATCACGGGTGAAAAAAGCTTAGTGCTTTTAGGTGATATTGCCGATGTGTTCTTGGTCAGTGCCGAGCTCAACGGTCAACCTGATATTTTCGTGGTGCAATCCAATGAAACGATTGCCATCAAAGCCAACCCTGCAATGGGCCTAAAAGCTGCTGAAACAGCGACCCTTCAATTTAATCAAACGCCAGCCTTACGCTTAGGGGATGCTGATTTTGATTACACTGCTTTTGTTGATCTTGGCAATTTGATGTGGTGTGCTATGGCGATTGGGACTTGTGAAGCAATCAAAGCCTACTGTATCAAATATGCCAATGAACGTACTGCCTTCGGTGAGCCAATCTCGCATCGTCAAAGCGTCGCTTTTATGATTGCTGATATGGCGATTGAAATCGATGCCATGCGTATGCTGGTTTTAAATGCTGCGAGTTTGGCAGAAGCTGGCAAACCATTCCATCGTGAAGCCTATCTTGCTCGCCTGCTCTGTGCTGAAAAATCAATGAAAATGGGTACCGATGGTGTTCAGATTCTCGGTGGTCATGGCTTTACCAAAGAGCATCCTGTTGAGCGTTGGTATCGTGATCTTCGTGCAACGGCAATCTTTCATTCTGGCTTACATGCTTAATTTTGGAGAACAATAATGAATTTACAAAATCCGAAAAAATTCAAAATGCTGGTTGATCAAGCACACGAAACGGCGCTCAATGTGCTACGTCCAATTTCACGTAAATACGATAAAGCTGAACATGCCTATCCCAAAGAACTGGATATGCTGGCGGCTTTATTGGACGGTATGAATGAAAGTGGTGAAGGTGTTGGTGCAGCCAATGCCAGTAAACGTGGCACTGCCAATCTTGATAGCATTGTCAATGGCGGTAATATGTCTGCTGCGCTAGGTATCATTGAAATGTGTTATGGCGATACAGGCTTGCTCCTTAGCATGCCACGCCAAGGACTAGGCAACTCTGCGATTGCTGCGGTTGCCAATGACGAACAGCTAGAACGTTTCAAAGGCACTTGGGCTGCGATGGCGATTACCGAGCCGGGTTGTGGCTCGGATTCGGCCGCGATTCGCACCACGGCGACCAAAGATGGCGATGATTATATTCTGAATGGCGAGAAAATCTTTGTTACTTCAGGTGAGCGTGCTGATTCGGTTGTGGTCTGGGCAACCTTGGATAAAAAATTAGGTCGCGCTGCAATCAAGTCTTTTGTAGTACCAAAAGGTACTACAGGCATGAAAGTTGAACGTCTTGAGCATAAACTGGGGATTAAAGCCTCAGATACAGCGGTCATCAGCTTTATCGACTGTCGTGTACCTGCTGCCAATTTATTGGGCAACCCAGAAATTGATGTGGCTAAAGGTTTCGCAGGTGTAATGGAAACCTTTGACAATACCCGTCCACTGGTCGCTGCAATGGCGATTGGGTGCGCTAAAGCATCGCTAGAACGCATCAAGGAAATATTTAAAGATCAGCTTGATCCAGACTACTTAACACCCTACTTACAGACCTCAAACCTAGCGGCACAAATCTATCGTATGGAAGCTGAGTGGGAAGCTGCACGATTATTGATGATTAAAGCAACCTGGATGGCAGACAATAAAAAGCCGAACTCGAAAGAAGCATCCATTGCCAAAGCCAAAGCAGGCCGTGTGGGGAATGAGATTACACTCAAATGTGTCGAGTTAGCAGCAAGTGTCGGCTATGGCGAAGATGAGTTATTGGAAAAATGGGCGCGTGATTCAAAAATTCTGGATATTTTTGAAGGTACACAACAAATTCAACAATTGATCATTGCCCGCCGTGAATTGGGCAAATCATCAAGTGAATTGAAATAATTTTGAATCGGCAATAAGCTAAAAAGGACGTTTTCATAACGTCCTTTTTGTTTGATTCATCCCGATATGAATCCGTATTTCCATTCACAAGTTTTTATTCAAAAACACTTTTTAGATCCTTGGGTAGACCTTGTGCCGTTTCTAATCCGCCCTGAGCATTCTTCCAGACCAAAGCCGGTGTTGCATAAAAGCCATATTTATTCATCATCTCTTCATTAGCTTCCAGTTTTTCTGCTAGATGCGTCGGAATCGGTTTTAATTCTTTCAATTTTTGTTTCCCTTTGGCCGCATTAAATGCTTCAAAAACCTGTTGTGGATTTGAAGCAGCCAGTAGTGTTGCGGCCTGTCCTCGACTTTCAGAACGAATCACACCGACTTGGATGTGACGCAATTGCACTTTACCTGCTTTCACATAAGGACGGGCCTTTTCCCAAAAAGCATGACAATACGGACAATTTGGATCGGAGAAGACATAAATAATCCGAGGTGCTTTGACATTGCCATCCTGAATCCAAGCCGATTTTTCCAGACTTTTCCAAACATCATCCAAAACAGATTGCTTCACATGCTTATTCAGCGCATCAACAGTTAAGTTATCACCTTTGGCATTATGCAGATCCCCAACAATATAATATTTATTGTCATTTGAGATGAAAACCGTCATTGGATTTTGCTGCATATGCCCAGCCCAACCTGTCATTTGCGCAGGTGCCTCAATTTGCTTTACAAAACTAAAACCTTCCTTTTCCAGTTTTTGCTTAATGCTTGGAACTGCGGCAATAAGCGATGTTGAAGACATTGCAAATGCCGTCACAGCGAACAGTTTAAGATATGAATTCATTGAGAGACTCCCTCATTAAGTTGAGTGATTTTTTGTAGATATTGTTTCAGCATTGCAGGCGTAAGTTCACCTAGATGACGTGCCACCAACTGTCCTTGTGCATTAAAAAACAAAGTGCTTGGCAGTCCAAACATATTCATCTGCTCCGCCATTTCTCCATGCGGATCGGATAACACATGCTGAAACTGGAATTGATGCTGGCGCAAATAATTGTGAATCACATCAGGCGTTTCACCCTGATTCAGCATGACAAATTGAACATTGGGATAATCGTGTTGAGCCTGATACAACACAGGCATTTCACGGTGACAAGGTGGACACCAACTGGCCCATAGATTAATGACCGTCGGTTGCCCTATAAATTGAGTTAAAGATTGGGCTTGCTGATTAAGATCAGAAAAAGTGAGTTCTGGATATTGTTGTTCAGCCTGAAATCTATTGTGTATACCTAGGCCACCCAATAGCACCGCAAAGAAGATGACCAAGCTCCCCGCAATGACGGCATAGTTTAAAAAACGATTTTTCCAAATAAACCACACACTCGCAGCAATCAAGCCACTATAGAGATGAAAGCCTTTATCCTGAACCTTTAAAATATCAATCGGATGAGCGAAATAAATATCTGCATGTATCACGACAAAACCGAATCGTGCAACAAGCAGTCCGATCAAAATCGCCGTCCAGAGCGAATCCTTATAAACCTGCCAAAGCGCGGTTGACCAGAGAAAGCGACGACTTAAATACAGACCAAATAGCTGTACGCTGCATAGTCCGGCCAGAATAATCAATAATGACCACGGCAAGATAAAGATCCAGAGGTGTAAGGCTTCTGAGGAAATAAACATCATTTCTCCCCAGACATCGACTGAATATTTTGAACCAACTGCTTTGCGCTATAAGTCCCCGTCAAACGTAAGTCACGAATTTCCTGATGATTTGGATCGAGAAATAAAACGGTAGGAGGTCCTAAAATTTGCCAGTTCTTCAGAATGATGTCTTGAGAAGCCTCATAATGAGTTAAATCAAGCTTAATACGGACCATATGTTCAATTGCCGCTTGTACTTCTGGTGATGGTAAGACATCACGCTCAATCGGTTGGCAAGCCACACACCAATCGGCATACACATCAATCAATACTGCTTGATTCTGATGTTGTGCCAGTGCCTGTTCAAATTCATGTTGATTTCGAACTACAGTCCATGTGTGTAAGGAGGATACCCGTTGCTGCTGAAAAGCAGAGGCTGCCAACTGTATTTGCCATATACTGCTGGCTGTGAGCAACCCAACAAGACCAAGCAATATCAAGCGATAAGAAAGCTTTTGTACATAACGCAACACCACGATCAGATAAGCTGCCATTGCAATCAAAACCAGTGCAAGAATGGAATAATACAAGGCACTTGCGAATAATGGTCGAGCAAAATATACCGCTAAGGCTAACATAACAAAACCAAAGCTGAACTTGAGACGCTCCATCCATAATCCTGGTTTCGGTAGGTATTTCGCCCCAAAAACACTGGCAATAAAAATTGGAATGCCAATGCCCAAGCCCATCAGGAATAAGTAAAGCCCACTTAACATGCCATGTTCAAGCTGTGAAACATAGAGTAAAGCACCCGCAAGTGGTGCACTCATACAAGGACCTACGATTAAAGCGGATAATGCCCCCATGATCGCCGCACTGAATAGCGTACCGCCCTTTTGCCCTTGTTGGATTCGATCTAAACGTTGCAATACCGATTGTGGCAGAGACAGCTGATACAAGCCGAATAAATTGAGTGCAAATGCAATAAACATCAGTACAAATAAGCCAATCACCACTGGGTTTTGAAACCAACGCTGAACATTAAAACCAATTTGTGATACCACAAATCCCATCACGGCATAGACCAAAGCCATACTGGTGACAAAAGTCAGCGCAATCAGTGCTGCCTTACGCCTCTTGTTCTGTTGTACCAAGATACTGGACAGGATTGGAATCAAGGGTAAAGAACAGGGTAAAAATGCCAATAAAACCCCAAACCCTAAGAACGCAATAAGATTAAGCCAAACCGTTTGACTGGAAAGAAGGCTAAGAAAAAATTGATCATTGTTCCAAGCTTGCTTGAATGTTTTACTGGCCACCTGCTGCTGGCCACCTGATTCAGTAGCTGCCGTTGTACTCTGCGTTACCGAATCTTGTTGAATATTCGCTGTGTCCGTAGAATCATTGATCTGTTGAGTAGGTTCACTGGGTTTAATAGCTTCAGCCTGTGTAGCTACACTCGGAGCCGTATTTAAGTCTTGGCGATTCAACGGTTCCGAAGTATCAGCCGTTTTTTGTGGCTCTTGAACTAAAAGTGCCAATTTCGTTTGTGCTGATGCGAATTTTTGTTGGGGCAATAAACCTGTTGCATCGGTTTGAATCGTTGTTTTTTGTACGGGATAACAGAGTCCATCATCCGCACAACCCTGCCATTGTACACTGTATAACTGATTCGGCTGCACCTCGAATTGAGCTGTGACTTGATTATAATGTACATCGGTCTTACCAAAGGTTGGATCATCCTTTTCCTGCCCTTTCGGTAATTTTAAGTCAATATTTTTACCATTCACACTCAGCTTAAACTGGTCATGATATAAATAATAATTGGGGACGATGTCCCAATTGAGTTCAGCCTTTTCTTTGGAAATTGAACTGGCTTGGAACTTAAAAGCTTGGTCAGGATGTAAAAAATCATTCCCAGCCCACGCTGCTGTATTTAATCCAAGGACCATACCGATTAAGAGTTGAAATCGCATACCATCTGATCTAAAGCATTAACATGATGGCATTATCAAACAAGCAAAATTAAGAGAACATTAAGGCGCTTTTTTATTTGTAGAATAGGGACTCTATTGAGGAAAAGCCATGTTTGTCGTACTCGTTGAAGATGATCCCTATATCGCTGAAAGTATTATCGCTGCCTTGGATTATCTCAGTATTTCAGTTGAGCATGTAAATACAGCCAAAGCTGCCGATTATTTTATCCGTAACAGCGCTGTGGATTTATGTTTGCTAGATCTCGGCTTACCTGATCAAGATGGATTAGAGTTGTTACAGACATGGCGCAACGATGAACTGCATGTGCCCGTACTGGTACTGACCGCACGTAACCAAACCCAGCAATGTGTCGAAGCGTTAAATGTGGGGGCCGACGATTACCTGACCAAGCCCTTTGATTTAAGTATATTGATTGCCCGAATTCACGCCTTAACAAGACGAAATAGAGGTTACTCCTCCAATACGATTCAAATTGGTGAGCTACAAATTCACCCAGATATGCAGCAAGCCTATTATCAGGGACAGCTCTTAACGCTTTCACGTCGTGAATATAGCTTGCTTGAATCGTTTATGCTTTATCCGAATCAAATCCTTAAAAACGAAGACTTAATTGATAAAGTGTATGGTTTTCAGGAAAGTATCGAGAGTAATGCGATTAATGTGCATATCTATCATCTTCGACAAAAAATCCACCCAGATATTATTCAAACAATTCGTGGTGTGGGCTATATGCTAAAAGTAGCCGAGTAAAAGAGATGAAAAGTTATAGTTTAAAATGGCGCTTGGTGACCACAATTTCCATTGTGTTTATCTTACTTTGGTCATTGGTCTTTTACTGGCTCTATGTCGATTTAGAAAAACGCTTGCAATCTACCTTAGATCAGCGTCTTTCCGCATCCGCTCAAATGGTTGCTCATTTGATTCAGCAACTTCCTGTGAATGAAATTATCGACACATTAAACTCGGCACAACAAAAGCATGACAGTCAAAATCTACTGGTTTGTGAAGTTTCCTTTTTGAACTCTGGTTCTGGAACTGATCCACAAGTGATTGTCAGAACCCAAGGCTCACCCAAACTTTCAACACGACATGTTGGTTTTAGTACATGGCAAGAAAATAATATGGAGTGGCGCAGTTATGTATTGCAAAAAGGACATATACAAGTAGTTACTGCCGAGAAATTACTGCTTCGCTATTCCTTACTCAAGCAGATTTTACAGTCGGTACTGATTCCTCTAATTCTGACCTTAATTTTATGTATCTTATTAATTTTATGGATTGTTCGTGTTGAATTTCAACCTCTTGACCAAATTGCCCAGCGTGTCAAACAAAGGAAACAGCATTTTTCCACTGCGACAACAGAGCTGCTTGAGCTCAAAGCTCAAAATATTCCTCAAGAAATCCAGCCATTTGTTGATAGCCTAGTTGAACTGGTGCAGAACCTGCACCAGAGTTTAGAAAATGAAAAGAGCTTTAGTGCCTTCGCTGCACATGAGCTACGCAGCCCACTAACTGCAATTAAAACCCATGTACAATTAAGCAAACTGATGTTAGCACAAGCTCAAATAGAGCCTGAGAAGTTACTCAATAATCTAGAAAAAGCAGAAATAAGTATTCAGCGCTACCAGCAATTACTTGAACAGCTTTTATTACTCAGTAAAACCGAGATTCAGTTGACACCACTATCAGACCAAACAGATGTCGGCCCTTGTTTAAAACACGTCATCACTGAGCTTGAAAAAAAATATACGGATCTACCACAACAATTGGATGTTAACTGGACCAGCCTATCCGCTATGGCACTCCCCCATGCTACGCTCAGTATTGTACTGAAAAACTTGATTGAGAATGCATACCTACATGCGCAGCCCTCCATACACATTTACATGGAACAGGACGATTTAATTGTGAGCGATCATGGTAAGGGATTAAGCGATGCGGAGTTAAATCTACTGACCCAAAGATTTTGGCGTAAATCCGCACGGAATGATGGACACGGGCTCGGTTTAGCCTTAGTTAGTCAATTACTTGAGAAATATGGCTATCGCATTTGCTTTAGCCATCATCTCCCAAGTGGTCTTAAAGTCCTTATTTCATCTGTTCAAGGATAGAACCGATAAGA
The DNA here is from genome assembly GCF_000369525.1 of Acinetobacter higginsii. Taxonomy (GTDB): domain Bacteria; phylum Pseudomonadota; class Gammaproteobacteria; order Pseudomonadales; family Moraxellaceae; genus Acinetobacter; species Acinetobacter higginsii. The sequence goes on along the minus strand of NZ_KB850072.1, from coordinate 1,057,312 downwards.
TCGTGATCAGCCCCTATCGCATGGTGACAAACTCTTCTGCCGAGGTAGGATGGATCGCAACCGTATTATCAAAGTCTTTCTTGGTTGCTCCCATTTTTAAAGCCACCGCAAAGCCTTGTAAAATTTCATCCATCCCAAAACCAATCCCATGAATCCCAACAATTTTTTCATTCTCGCCAACACAAACCAATTTCATTTTGGTCGGTTGGCGATGTTGAGTAATGGCACTGTACATGGCAGTAAAGGATGAATTATAGACCTTAACCTCTTTTTGACCATATTGCTCAATGGCTTCTTGCTCTGTAATCCCCACTGTTCCAATTGGTGGATGGCTAAAGACCACAGTTGGAATATTGTCGTAATCTAAATGTTCATCAGATTTATGATTAAAGAGTCGTTCAGACAATCTGCGCCCAGCAGCTACAGCAACTGGTGTAAGCTCCATTTTCCCAATAATATCGCCAACTGCATAAATGCCTTGTTGTGAAGTATTCTGGAATTTATCGACCTGAATATAGCCCCGTTCATCTAGTTGGACATTGGCTTTCTCCAGATTCAAACTCGCAGTATTTGGCTCTCGACCGGTGGCCCAGATCAGACAATCAACCGTGTGGCGTTCACCATTCTCCAAATGGAGTACTACGGAACCATCTGCATTTTTTGTAACTTTTTGCGGTACGGCTTGAGTATGTACAGTAATACCATCGGTTTGCATCACCTCAACCAAAGTTTCACTTAAAAATGAATCAAAGCGACGCACAGGTAAATCCTTACGAATAAATAATCCAACCTGAGAGCCTAAAGCATTCAGTACACCCGCCAATTCAACCGCAATATAACCTGAACCAATCACTGCGGTGTTTTTTGGTAAAGCACTTAATTCAAAGAAGCCATTCGAATCTATGCCATATTCCACCCCATCTATTTTAGGTAATGAGGGCTGTGTCCCTGTTGCAATCAGGATATGATCTGCTGTAAAGCGATCACCATTAACCTCAATGGTATTTTTATCAATGAAATAAGCCGCCCCTTGAATAAGATCAACATTATTCTTGCTTAGGCTATTTTGATAAGATTGATGAATGCGATCAATATAAGCCTGCCGATTCTTAATTAAAACCTGCCAATCAAATGCTTCGACTTTAGTATTAAAACCATAATCAGGACCATATTTTTGAATCGATTCAGCAACATGCGCTGCATACCACATCACTTTTTTAGGAACACAACCAACATTGACGCAAGTCCCGCCTATTTCAGATTTTTCAATCAAGGCACATTTTTTTCCATACATCGCAGCACGATTGACTGATGCAATCCCGCCACTACCGCCACCAATCGCAATATAATCATAATGTTTTGTCATCATCGCCTCATAAAATCAATTGCAAGATTCTTGTTTGTTCTAACGTATAGATATACAGCAACAAAGTATAAAAGCCGTTGTTTTTTAATTTTTTTATACAAGAAAATAAAAAGGCACTGATGAGTCATCATCAGTGCCCTGCTTTGGGAAAGCTTAGATTATTCAGCAGTCACAGCATCAATCTTAACCTGTTCTAAAGACTGATCAACCACCCCAAATTTCTTAAACAATTTTGCACGACGTTTTGGATAAATATTGGCTTTATTCAAATCACCTTTGTAGTGATCAAATACACGCTTGTCCATCATTTTCGACCATAGTGGTGGAATCAATGCGGGTAATAGCATACTTGCATAACCGCTTGGCAATTCAGGCGCTTCATCAAAATGACGTAATGCTTGGAAAGGACGTGTCGGATAAGCATGATGATCTGAGTGACGTTGCAATTGATACAAGAATAAGTTGGTCACAATATTATTATTGTTCCAGCTATGTTCTGGCATGGTACGCTCATACTTACCATTCTTGTCTTTTTGACGTTTTAAACCATAGTGTTCAATATAGTTAATAATCTCAAACAAGCTAATGCCATAGAATGCCTGAGTCGCTAAATATGGAATAACGCCTTTACCAAACAAACCGACCATCGATGCATGAAAAGCAGCACTCATGCCCCAACCTTGTAAAAGTTCATTTTCAGTTGACCAGAATTCTTTACCTTTACGTTTTAAACGGTTGGTTTCAATCTCAATTGCAGATTTAAAAGAACCAATCACGGTACGTGGCCAGAACTCGTAGAATGTTTCACCCATTTGTGAAGATGCTGGATCTTCAGGTGTTGCAGCACGTTTATGGTGGCCATAAGGATGTTCAATTCGGAAATGGTTATAACCCGTTGGCACAAGCGCTAAATGCGACAGAATGTGGTCAATACGATCATGTTTATGACTCAACTCATGTGCAGTATTAATCGCAATCCCGTTGATGGCACCCATTGAAATCCCTAGAAAAATCTTATCAATGAATGATGTTTCTTTACGACTGGTTAAGTAACATGCATATACATTGGCTGCATATTGTAGGGGAATAAAGCTTTTCACCAAGCGAGAGTAATACGGATCTTTTTCAAGCAGTTTAATATCTTCATCTGTTGGATTATTAGCATCTTTACCAATAATAGTATCAATCGTTGGAATGATGATATGTAAAACGATTGGTCCACCTAAAGCAAAAATTTTCTTAAATGGACGTGGTGCAAATTGATAACCTGCTAAAATACCAATTCCGATTGCAGGTAAAGCCGGGCTAATGGCCCATAAATAACGTTTACGATCTAACTGAGTTTTTGACTTTGGAATGCTTACTGGCGTAAGTTCTTGCTCAACATTTACTGGCGCATTCATCATCGAATCCATGTCTTTGTATATATAAGTATATTTTGAGGAATTATGAAATTCATGACAGTTGCAAGCGTCCAAAAAAGCTATGTCAAAGTCTTTGGCATCATCCACCCTGTTTTTGTCCTATAAACACATATTGAGTTATTGGCGCAGCTCTCTATAATTTAAATGAATACATCGTTAAAAAATCATATGGATGCTTTAAGTAAAATATTTGCTGATATTCATTTAAATCACACTGAATATATCTACTTGAAAACTCAAGGAGAATGGAATTTTATCTGCCAAGATCAAACCGCCTTAATTGTTCATATTGTTTTAGTTGGTTCTGTCTTTATTCAAATTGACGCACAAAATAGTTTAACTGCACATGCGGGTGAAATTGTGGTGATCCCGTCAGGAAAAGCACATACAGGCGCAGATAATACGATTACTAAACTGGTCGATGCCGTTGATATTTCAAAGCTGTTCGATGGCCATAAAGAAGATGCTATCGAATTCGGTACTCAGTCATCTGAGAAAAATCTAATTTTGACCGTGCGTTGCCAGATTGATACGATTATGGCTCGTCCGTTTATTCAGGCTCTACCTCCAATCATCCATCTCCAGCATGGCGATACCAATGCACCTGAATGGCTGCAAATCGGCTTACACTTTCTGGCCTTAGAAACGCAGAATATTCAGGCAGGCCGCGATATTATTATCGATCATCTCGTGAATATCTTACTCATTAAATGTATTCGCGATCATATTCAACAAATCTCAAGTCAACATGGTTGGCTCAGCGCTTTAAATCATCCCGAACTGAGCAATAGCTTAGCTGCAATTCACAATCATCCTGAAGATGCTTGGACCGTTGAATCATTGGCAGAACAATGCTGCATGTCACGCTCGAAATTTGCCAGTCTATTTCACGAAGTGATTGGCGAATCGCCCCTCGCTTATTTACAGCAACATCGCATGCGCTTAGCAAGCCAATATTTGCGTAAAAGTAATTTTTCAGTCCAACAAATCGCCAATAAAGTTGGCTACTCTTCAGAAACTGCGTTTAGTCAGGCATTTAAGCGAACCTTTGAACACTCTCCGAAGCAATATCGTCAGCAGTTTGTTGAGCAAGAAAGTTAAAGTTATAAAAAAAGACACCGCGGTGTCTTTTTTCTTTTCTGCTCAGTGATTAACGCACAATACCGCGTGTTGATTGCTCTAACGAATCAATAAACAACTGTGCTTCAGGCGTTTTAACTAGAATTTCATTACGAATCTTTTCAATTGCCTGCTCTGTCGTTAAACCTGATTTATAGATCAGCTTATAGGCTTCTCTTAAACCTTGAATGGTATCTCTAGACCAGCCCTTACGACGCATTCCTTCGATATTCATACCAAAGGCACGTGCTGGATTACCAGAAGCCATGATATAAGCAGGTACATCTTTAAGAATTAAAGCAGCACCGCCGATCATGCTATAAGAGTCAATCTTACAGAATTGATGAATGCCAGCATTACCGCCAACAATCACATGATCACCAACATGAACATGCCCAGCAATACCCACATTATTGGCAAAAATATTATGATTGCCAATGACACAGTCATGCGCAATATGTGTATTCACCATTAATAGGTTATGGCTACCAATCTTAGTCAAGCTATGATCCTGAACTGTACCTCTATGCAAAGTACAATGTTCACGAATCGAATTATGATCACCTATCTCTAACCATGTTTCTTCGCCTTGATATTTCAGATCTTGGCAAATTTCCCCAATGCTTGAGAATTGGAAAATATCGTTATTTTTACCAATTCTGGTAAAACCACCAATAACAACATGTGAATGTAATTTTGTACCAGAGTCAATACTTACATTTGGACCTACAATACAATATGGACCAATTTGTACATCAGAAGCGATTTCTGCAGACGGGTCAATAATTGCTGTAGGATGTATTAAATTTTGACTACTCATGTCTGCTCTATTTTCTGGTGGGAAATAATAATCTCTGCTGTCGCGGCAACCTTACCATCGACACTAGCGGTACAATTGTACTTGTAAATACCGCGTTTTTGCATCACAAGTTCAGATTTTAAGATAAGCTGGTCACCTGCAACAACTTGTTTTTTAAACCTGATTTTTTCAGCACCCGCAAACAGGAACAATGAACCTGCTTTCGGCTTTTGATTTGTAAGTACAAAACCTAATATACCAGAGACTTGTGCCAAAGCTTCAATAATCAGCACGCCTGGCATAATTGGGTAAGTTGGGAAATGCCCTTGCAAAAACTCTTCGTTAATCGAGACGTTTTTATAACCGACAATACTATTCTCAGTTACTTCAGTAACACGATCAACAAGTAAAAAAGGATAACGATGCGGTAAATATTCACGAATGGTAAGAATATCCATAGGTAATTCAGGCATTGTGAATGCTGGTAATGTAGGCTCAGTCATAATAAATTATTTACGTAACTTAAGGGTTGATTCAAGGGACTCTAATTGAGCTTGCATATGATCAAGCCTTTTGGCGATTTGGGTCAATGGCACATCTGCTAATTGTCTTAAGCGCACAATCGTCTTTTTCCAGTGACTATTTTCAAAAAGTCCCATGCCAGAAGAATATGTTCCAGCTTCAGAAATATTTTTTGTGACCATTGACATTGCTGTAAGTGTCACGTTATCTGTAATTTCAAGGTGTCCAACCACACCTGAAGCACCGCCCATGATACAGTTTTTGCCAATTTTCGCGCTTCCTGCAATTCCGCAATTCGCGGCAATCGCAGTATTCTCTCCAATTTGAACATTGTGAGCAATTTGCACAAGGTTATCAATAATGACACCATCTTCTAAAATTGTGTCATCGAGTGCACCACGATCAATACTACAATTTGAACCAATACGAACATCATTTCCAATACGCACTGAACCAAGTTGAGCGATGCGATGCCACTTCCCTTGATAAGGAGCAAAACCAAAACCTTCAGTGCCGATGACCGTATTGGCATGAATACGAACACGGTCTTTTAATTTTGCAGCACCTGTTATGGTAACATGCGCATCAATAAAGCAATCTTTACCAACTTCGACTTCATCATCAAGAAAAGCGTGAGCTTGAATAATGGTATTATTACCCACGACACAGTTTTCACCGATCACAACATAGTGCCCTATATAGGCATCATCAGCGATAATTGCAGATGGATGAATTCGAGCAGTACTCTCGATACCGCATTGAGTTATCTTTTTTTCAAATAAATGTGTAAGTGTGGCAAATGCCAAATAAGGATTATCAACAACAATAAAATTTTGTTTGTTTACAAGCTGCTGTTTAAGTGCTGCGGTAACAATATATACACCAGCGTGACTTGCTTCAGCTGCCGCCAAATATTTTTCACCATTTACAAAGCAAATATGCTGTTTTTCTGCGTGTTCTAAACTTGCCAAATTAGAAATTTGGAAATTCTTCTCACCAAAATGCTCACCTTTGACAAGGTGAGCAACTTCTTCTAAACGATAAGTACGTCTATTCATTGATTATTTAATAGCATTGACCTTTTGGATCATTTTATCAGTTAAATCATACTGTGCGTCAGAGGCAATCGTAGAATTTTTATTTAAAATAAAGTCTAAATTACTTTCTTTACGCAATTGTTCAGCAGCTTGCTTCACACGTGACTCAAAAGTTGTATTCATCGCCTGTAAGCTTGACTGAACTTTAGTCTGTAAGCCCTGTTGAGTCGAATTAAATTCACTTAACTTTGCCTGATATTGAGCAGTAAGTTTCTGAATATCAGCCTGATTCATTTTTTGACCATCAGTCTGTGCTTTTTGCTGCAAAGATTCTAATTCTTTACCCAATTGCTCCAATCGAGTCGAAGTTGGTTTAACTGACTGGGTGAGGCTCGCATTTTGTTGTTTTAGATAAGTACTGCTTTCAACAACTTTCGCTAAATCAACCACACCAAGTCCTGCAGCATTTACAGACGCAGAAACCGTAAATCCCAAACCTAACATGAGCATTGTTAATGTTTTCATTATGACATCCTTTATATATATTACAGCGCTAAACGAGGTCGACCTTAGAAGGTACGACCGATTTCGAATTGGATAGATTTTGTATCATCGCCTTTTTTATCATTCAGTGGGAATGCATAACTGAGTGACAGTGGACCAATCATGGTAATCCATGTGAAACCAACACCAACACTATAGCGCATATTGCCAAAATCTAACTTATTGTTATCTTTGCAATATTGTTTGATATCAACTTCTTTACCATCAATCGTGACATTACCTCTTGGCACATCACATTGTGTATCAAAGACTTGAGCACCTTCAGCAAAAAGAACTGGGCGAACTTGACGCGTCCAATCCCCTTTAAATGGTAAAGGAAGCGCAAGTTCTGTACCAAATTGAACTAAAGCATTACCGCCAACTTCTTCTGGATCAAGGTCATTTTGCTTAGTTTCTTGGAAAATTACACTTGGGTATTTAGGACCTAACGAGCTATTATCGTAACCACGCACAGAACCATAACCGCCTGCATAGAAGTTTTTATAGAATGGCAGATCGTTACCATAACCTAATTTACCATAACCACGAAGTACAAATCCGCCCCAGAGCGATTTAAACGCTTGCGCATCATAAGTCATTTTTTGATAATCAACATCACTGCCTGGTAAACCAATTTCTAAACCGACACGATGAGACATACCTGAAGTTGGGAAGATTGGTCGGTTTAAGGTGTTATATGACCAGCCCAAATTTAGGTTATAGGTAAGGAAGGTGCCTTCAAATTGATTGCCATAATTATAAATTTGATCTGATGGACACGGTTCATAATCAGTAATAATCTGTTTTGACGGATCATTCGGATCTGGCCCCATAATTGGTACACGATCAACTCTACAATAATCCCCAGAACGTCCAGTCTCTTTACCACCATTCGCTAATAAATAATCACGGATATAGGTCGAAACGCTCGGACCAGTACGTACTTTAGTTTGATCAATACCTAAAGAGGCACTTAAGCTTTGGTTTTCATCGATTGGATAACCGAAACTTACACTACCACCAATACTATCGGTGACGTAGTTGTTAACGTTATAGTCTTTATTCAGCTTGGTTTTACGGTAATAAACGTTATAACCACGGCTGACACCATCAATGGTGAAATACGGGTCAGTTACGCTTAAGTTATAGTAATCTTGTGTTTCAGAACGTGACAAATCGACCGCAACACGATTACCTGTACCCATAAAGTTGGTTTGACTTAAACCAGCTTGGAAAGTTACACCACCATTCTGAGAGTAACCTACTGCAAGCGTAGTAGTACCAGAATGTTGCTCTTCAACATTGACATTTAAGTCAACTTCGTCTGTAGAGTTCGGAACACGAACAGGTTTCACATCAACAGTTTTAAAGAAACCTGTACGCTCTAAACGCACTTTAGATAAGTCAATTTTCTCATTACTTGCCAATGCACCTTCCATTTGGCGCATTTCACGACGCAATACTTCATCCGCAGTTTTACTGTTACCTGTGAAGTTAATACGACGTACTGTTACTTGTTGACCAGGATTGATGTAGTAATTTAAACCAACAATACCTGTTTGGTTATTAATATCAGGTACGACATTCACTTCAGCATAGTAATAGCCAGCATTACCATACTTACGCAATAACAGCTGTTTAACCGCATTTACTCTTTCTTGTGAATATGTTTCGCCATCTTTATATAATTTTAGCGCTTGTAACTCTTCCGGTTTATAAAGTGCATCACCTAAGAATTTCGTTTCACCAAATTTAAACTGACTACCTTCATCTACTGAAACTTCAATGAAGATGTGCTTTTTATCTTCACTAATATTCAATTGCGAATTGATGATATTAAAGTTGATATAACCTTTGTTTAAATAGAGTGCACGTAAAGCTTCTAAACTAGCCGCCATTTTCTCACGTGCATAACGGTCGTTACGCGTAACAATCGATGCCCAACCACTTTCTTTGACTGCAAAAGCTTGCTTGATATCACTATCACTAAAGACAGTATTCCCAATAATATTAATATCAAATACTTTAGCTGCAGTACCTTCATTAAAGTTAAGCTTTAATTCAACACGGTTATTTGGACGTGCAACAGTTTCAACCGTTACATCCGCATCATAACGACCTTGCTGGGTATATTGTTGCTCAAGCTCAGTTTCAATGGTCTGCAATGCAGACTTCTTAAACACTTCACCTTCAGCAATACCCATCTTCTTTAAGCCTTGTTCTAAAGCTTCTTTCGGAATAAGTTTATTGCCTTTAAATTCCAATTTAGAAATAACTGGACGTTCGACAACTTTAAAAACTAAAACATCATTTTCTTTATAAGTTTTAATATCGTCAAATAAACCTGAGGCATATAAAGTGCGGATTGACTCAGCAATCATTGGATCACTTACTCTATCGCCACTATTTATTGGTAACATAGAATAGATACTTGCAGGTGTTAAACGCACTAAGCCATCAATTCGTATATCTCGTGCAAGAAACTCATCTGCTGCGTATGCTTGTTGTACCACTGCCATCGCACTAACCAGTGCCAAAGGCATTAATAAATGTGTGTGACGCATGCCCATATATTTTCCAGTAAGTTAAATTCCATTTGCGTTGTTATAAACGCATGAAGTCGTTAAATAAAGCCAAAAGCATCATGCTACCGAGCAGTACCATACCAACTTTTAGACCAAACATCTGTATTTGTTCAGAAACAGGTTTACCACGAATTGCTTCGATAAAGTAATAAACTAAATGACCACCATCCAACATAGGAATCGGCAATAAGTTTAGAATCCCCAAACTTACACTCATCAAAGCCATGAATGAAATAAAGGTTTGCCACCCCATTTCCGCACTTTGACCAGCAACTTTGGCAATTGTGATTGGACCAGATAAATTATCTAAACCAATTAAGCCTCGCACCATTTTAATGATGGAGTTGAAAATCATGCCTGAAAGTTGTGTTGTCTTTTCAAAAGCTACCACAAGCGCTTCAACAGGCGAATATTGAATAGTTTGCTTATAATCATTTGGAATCGTGATTTTGCCAGCATCACTTTTCACGCCGAGCATCCCAGTCGTATTACCCATATTATCGCGTTGCCCTTGAGGCATCACTTGTAGATGGACCAATTGACCTTGACGTAGTACATCAATATTCAAAAGCTTTTCTGGTGATTTTTGAACCACATCAACCACATCAAACCAATCTTTCATTGCAACATTATCAATTGCAACAATCTGATCTCCAACCTTCATTCCTTGACGGATTGCCGCGCCATCCGCACTCAGTTCTTTGACTGTTGCAGGGATTACAGGGCGATAAGGTAAGAAGCCAAGTACATCTAATGGCGATTGGCTCTGATCTTTCAAAAATTCTTTAATCGGTAAACTAAATTGCTTCTCGGTTCCAGCACGATCAACAATGATTGAAACCTGCCCAGTTTCACCTACACGGTTGACCAAAGCATAATTCAACTTTTCCCATGTCGATGTTGTCTGACCATCAACCATCAACACTTTATCGCCTACATGGAGATCAACTTGTGCCGCAGGCGTATTTGGTATGACTTTACCAATACGGGTATTCAGCTGTTCTTGCGCTGGCAAGAATAAAATCCAAAACAGGAATACTGCAAAAATCAGATTAATTAACGGGCCAGCAGCAACAATCGCAATCCGTTTCCACGGAGATTGACGGTTAAACGCATAAGGTAAATCTTGTTCAGCAACATTCCCTTCACGCTCATCCAGCATTTTGACATAACCACCAAGTGGTAATGCTGAAAGTTGATATTGGATGCCTGATTTTTTAGATTGCCATTTCAACAAAGTTGGGCCAAAACCAATGGAATAGACCAGAACCTTAACACCCAGTTTGCGCGCGACCCAATAATGACCAAATTCGTGAATTGCGATCAGAGGACCAAGCAATAAAATCGCTGCAACAATCATAAATAGTGCATTCATACGATTTAGCCTCCTATACCCACAATATACTTTTCTGCAATTCGTCTTGCGATCATATCAGTCTGTAAAATGATGTCTATGTTTTCTGCTTTAGCATTTTGTACAGTTTGCAAAGTATTTTCGACTACTTCAGCAATCTGAGTAAATCTAATTCTTTGTTGCAAAAATGCTGCAACTGCAATTTCATTTGCGGCATTTAAAATCGTTGGTGCTAAACCGCCTGCGCGCATCGCTTGACGTGCTAAATCCAATGCTGGAAATTTAACAAGATCAGGTGATTGAAAATTTAATTGAGCTGTCTCAAATAAATTTAATGCAGGAACGTGTGTTGCCAAACGTTTTGGCCACGCCAATGCATGTGCAATCGGTGTGCACATATCAGGATTACCCATTTGTGCCAAAGTTGATCCATCCACATATTGCACCATGGAGTGAATAATACTTTGTGGATGAACAACAACTGTAACAAAATGTTCTGATATTGAAAACAAATGACAAGCTTCGATCAATTCTAAGCCTTTATTCATTAAAGTTGCAGAATCTACGGAGATTTTTTGCCCCATAGACCAGTTCGGATGCTTACATGCTTGTTGCGGCGTTACGTCTTTTAATTGCTCTAAGGTGTGATTCAGGAAAGGACCACCAGATGCAGTCAATAAAATTTGCGAGACACCTAATTGTGGCTGACCCGTTCTTTCTGCATTTAGATAATTATGTGGTAAAGACTGGAAAATTGCATTGTGCTCAGAGTCTACAGGCAATAATAGCGCATTATTCTCTTTTGCCGCCTGCATCATAATGTCGCCAGACATTACCAATGATTCTTTATTCGCGAGTAGAACACGCTTACCTGCTTTTACTGCAGCAAGTGTTGGCAGCAGACCAGCAGCACCGACAATCGCTGCCATCACTATATCAACATCAGCATGTTCAGCGATTGTGATCAAGCCTGCTTCATCAGTTAAAATTTCAATCTGTTTTAGATTTTCTTGATTGAAACGTTGTTGCAACTCCAATACTTTCTCATTTGGCACAACAACAATTTTCGGATGATATTTTTTACAAATTTCTAAAAGTTCATCTAAACGACTATATGCAGAGACTGCAAATACAGTGTATTGATCTGGGTGTTGTTCCAATACTTTTAAAGTACTTTGTCCAATTGAACCCGTAACACCCAATATACAAACAGCTTGAGTCATTTAAAGATCTACACCAATAAGTTTTAATATATACATACCTGTCGCAAAAATCGGTGCGGCGGCAAGTAAAGAATCGATACGATCCAATACACCACCATGCCCTGGAAGAACACGACCTGAATCCTTAATTCCCGCACGACGCTTAATCATAGATTCAAATAAGTCACCCAACACCGAAGCAAACACGGTAATAATTGAAAGGACCAAGAATAAGATCAGTTGTATAACACTTAAATTTAGATAGAAATACTGTACAACCAACATAATGATAATGGTTGTTGCAATACCACCATACAAACCTTCCACAGATTTGTTTGGGCTCACAAAGGGTGCAAGTTTTTTCTTACCGAATTTACGCCCAACAAAGTAGGCACCACTATCCGCTCCCCATACCAAAAGGAACAAATACATCAGCCACCACGGTGAACTATGCCACACACCATAAAGGGCGGTCACTGCAGCAGAAATAAGAATAAATCCAACAATATGTAATGATACATTGTACCAACTATCAGATTGTGGGAAATTCTTAACCCAATAGATACTACCCAACCAAGTGAGAATGGATGCAGCCCAAAGTAAAAGTGCTACATCATCAAAAAATAATGCCAGTGTTGATATTAGTGCAACACATCCCCCATATACCCAAGCCTTAGGTTTTGACACAGGCGTTGTAGTTCTAGGCATAAGCTTAAACCACTCATAACCTGCAACCCCCGCGGCTAAAATCATAAGCACAAACATTGGATAATGTGATTGCGTTGCAAACATGCAACTTAAAACAACAGCAACTAACACCAATGCGGTAATAATCCGCTCTAACATTATTAATTCTCTATTTTCGCTTGTTGAATCTGTTCTGAGGTTTTACCAAAGCGTCTTTCACGTCCTGAAAAAACACGAAATGCGCGATCCAACTCTTCTATGGTAAATTCTGGCCACAAGGTATCAGTAAAATACAACTCCGCATACGCAGCTTGCCACAATAAGAAGTTAGATAAACGGTAATCTCCACCTGTACGAATTAACAAATCCACAGCAGGAAGATCATTTAGACTGACATATTTATCAAATAAATCAACATTTATCTGATCTGCTTGAAGTTTTCCAGCAAGTACTTCTTGCGCAATCACTTTTGCTGCATGTGCCATATCCCACATACCACCATAACTAATGGCAATGGTAAGCGTCATTGAATCAAAAGCTGCGGTTTTCTGCTCTGCATATTGCATTAAATCACGCAACTCATTTGACAACCGAGAACGGTCTCCAATGAAGCGTAGCGCAATATTGAACCTTTCCATACGCGGTAATTGCTCATGAATTGTTTCTTCTAACAACTTCATTAACAAATCAACTTCGTACTGTGGTCGATTCCAGTTTTCGCTTGAAAATGCAAAAACTGTTAATGCACGAACACCTTCTTTTTTGCAATGTTCAACAATAGGATCCAAGACATTTTTGCCTTCACGATGCCCATCACCTTTTTGCATTTGCTTTTTTTTGGCAAAACGATTGTTGCCATCCATAATGATGGCAACATGTTGAGGAAGAAGCGGTTCTTCTTGCAAGGTCATAATAATATTAGACCTTCATCAATTCTGCTTCTTTCGCTGCAAGACGCTTATCAACCTCTGCAACATATTTATCAGTCATTTTCTGAATCTCATCTGACGCACGGCGATCATCATCTTCAGAAATTTCTTTTTCTTTCAACAATGCTTTGATATCACCTAACACATCACGACGAATATTACGAATCGCAACTTTGGCATTTTCAGCTTCGCTACGCGCAACTTTTTGCATGTCACGACGAGTTTCTTCAGTTAACGCAGCCATTGGTACACGGATTGCGTCAGCAGTAATTGGGTTCAATCCTAAACCTGCTTCACGAATCGCTTTATCAATCGCAGCAACCATCGAACGTTCAAATGGTTGTACCAATAGTGTACGCGAATCCTCAAGCCCAACGTTTGCCACTTGATTCAATGGAACATCAGAGCCATAGTAAGAAACCATCACACCATTTAAAATAGATGGGTGCGCACGACCTGTACGAACTTTAGCAAAGCCTAACTCTAACGAGTCAAGCGACTTCTGCATACGCTGTTCGCCATCTTGTTTGAGATCGTTAATCATATGATCTTCCTTACTTATTCATAGGTATTACAAAATATTTAGACATTAGTATAAAGAGCTTTATAGCTCACGTACATTAGTTCGTTACGTGAGTACCCTCTTTTTCGCCCATTACAACAGAAAGCAATGCACCAGATTTGTTCATATCAAAAACTTGCAATGGCACATTATGGTCACGGCATAAACAAATTGCCGTAAGATCCATTACACCAAGCTTCTCATCAAGAACCTGATCAAAAGTTAGATGATCATATTTAACCGCATCATCGTATTTACTTGGATCTTTGTTATAAACACCATCAACCTTAGTTGCTTTCAAGATCAAGTTTGCTTCAATCTCGATACCGCGCAAGCACGCAGCAGTATCCGTAGTAAAGAATGGATTACCTGTACCAGCAACAAATACGCATACTTCATTTTGGCTTAAATGACGAATCGCATCACGGCTTGAATATGGTTCCACCACGGTACCAATCGACAATGCTGACATAAGACGTGTTTTGATATTGCGGCGTACCAATGCATCGCGAAGTGCCAAACCGTTCATCACAGTTGCCAACATGCCCATCTGGTCACCAGTAACACGACCAACCAAGCCGTCTTTCTGTAATTGGCTACCACGGTATAAATTACCACCACCAACAACAATACCAACCTGAACACCTAAACCAACCAAGTGAGCGATTGAAAGTGACATTTGATCTAATACTTGGGCATCAATACCCATATCTTTATTACCAGCTAAAGCTTCACCCGAAAGCTTTAGCAAAATTCGTGCATAACGTGGATTTTTAGAAGCTGACATACCTATACTCCAAACCGACCAATCTCAAAACTTTCTTAAATTTAATTCAACATCAAGCAGATTTAATCTGAATTAACTTTGCATACAAATCATATTCATCTGCATCGGTAATCTCGACTTCTAGCAAATCGCCAGCTTTAATCACACTCTTATCAATATCTTCAACAAAAACATTGCCATCAATTTCTGGTGCATCCGCATATGAGCGTGCCACAGCAACTGGGAATTCGTCTTCTAGACCATCCACCAATACAGTCATAGTTTGACCAATACGTTTTTGCAGTTTTGCAGCAGAAATCTCTTGCTGGACTTCCATAAAACGCTCATAGCGATTTTGTTTAATTTCTTCTGGCACATGATCAGGTAGATCATTTGCTGTCGCACCTTCAACTGGTGAATAGGTAAAACAACCAACGCGATCGAGCTGAGCTTCTTTCAGCCACTCCAACAACATTTGGAAATCGTCTTCAGTTTCACCAGGGAAACCAACAACAAAAGTTGAACGAATCACCAATTCAGGGCATTTTTCACGCCACAATTTAAGACGTTCTAAAGTATTTTCACTATGGGCTGGTCGCTTCATCAATTTTAAGATGCGCGGACTGGCATGCTGAAAAGGAATATCTAAATAAGGCAGAATTTTACCTTGTGCCATCAAATCAATGGCAGCATCTACATGCGGATATGGGTAAACGTAATGCAAACGAACCCAAATCCCAAGCTGACCAAGCGCTTCACACATGTCATAGAATTTGGTTTTTACTGGCTGACCATTCCAAAAATCTAGCTTGTACTTGGTATCAACACCATATGCAGACGTATCTTGAGAAATCACAAGGACTTCTTTTACACCGGCGCGTTTAAGTGCAGCTGCTTCATCCAACACTTTCCCTACAGGACGAGACACGAGGTCGCCACGCATGCTCGGGATAATGCAGAATGTACAACGGTGGTTACAACCTTCCGAGATTTTTAAATAAGCATAATGCTTCGGTGTTAAACGAACACCTTGCTCAGGAACTAAATCAATAAATGGATTGTGCTTTGGAGGAGCTGGCACATACTCATGCACTGCTTCCATTACATCTTGATAAGCTGCCGCACCTGTTACTTTAAGCACATTTGGGTGCATTTGGCGAATTTTGTCTTCGTCTTTACCTAAACAACCGGTGACAATCACTCGACCGTTTTCGCTCATGGCTTCGCCAATGGCATCTAAAGACTCTTGCACTGCAGATTCAATAAAACCACAGGTGTTAACAACAACCAAATCCGCACCGTCATAATCTGATGCAACCTGATAACCTTCAGTCTTTAACTGAGTTAAAATTCGTTCAGAATCTACCAATGCCTTAGGACAACCTAAAGATACAAAACCGACTTTGGGGGTCTTCATGAATCTGCGCTCCACTTGAATCGGCGTATTGTATGACTTTTCTTTGCTTCCGCATAGCTGCAAAGCCATCTCTTTGTGTAATGCACCAAAATACGACCAAATTTTTAAACAAAATTCAACAACGCACCAATTTGGAACATAATAAAATATTGAAATAAGCAGATGTATGTGAAAAATACCGTATAAATCGATTCTTTCAGATTTAAGTGATTGAAATTTAGTTAATACAAAGTTGGCTTGTATTTTGCATAAAGTACATTTTAGAAGTTAATGGCTATTCATTAAAATTTATATTTATTGCGCCATTTTAAAACAGGATGATTCACAAATGGATCAACAGAACACTATCGACTATCGACTCTTAGTAGATAATCTGAGCACTGCCATTTTATTGGTCGATAGTAAGCTTAATATTTTTTATTTAAATTCTGCTTGCGAAGCATTATTTGATATCAGCTTGCTCCGCGCCTCGGGTCAACCCGTATTAAATTTACTGCATGCGCATGATGATTCATTTAATACACATGAAGCATTATTAAACACTTTAGAAAGTGGGCAACACTATACCCGTCGTGAAGCCGTGATCAATGTGAATTTTAAACCGATTCATGTCGATTACACTGCATCACAACTCAATGCAGGCAAAAGCTATCATCCACTCCTGTTAATTGAACTCAATCCGATTGACCGTATGTTGAAAATTTCGAAAGAAGAAAACCTCGTTCAACAACATCAAGTGGCTCGACAGTTAGTTCGCGGGGTAGCACATGAAATTAAAAATCCACTAGCAGGTATTCGTGGCGCAACACAACTACTGGCACGTAGTTTGGGTGATGATAACTATCGTGAATTTACTGATATTATTATTAGTGAAGTCGATCGGCTCACTAATTTGGCGGATACTATGCTTGGCTCACGTCAGTTACCAAGTTATGAACATGTCAATGTACATGAACCTTTAGAGCGCGTTCGCTCACTTATTGCAAATCAAACCAAGAAAAAAATTAAGATCACACGCGACTATGACTTGTCCTTGCCTGATGTCATGGCCGATCGAGACCAACTGATTCAGGTCATGCTCAATATCAGTGTCAATGCCGTACAGGCCATGACCGAAAATAAAGATTTTTTTACCGACTCAGAACCAGAGCTGGTTTTAAGAACCCGAATACAACGCCTTGTCACCATTAATGGTGTGCTGAATCGCTCAACGGTTCGCATTGACATTGAAGACAATGGCCCTGGTGTTCCTGAAAGTATCTTGGAGTCCGTTTTCTATCCGCTAGTCACTGGTCGTGCCAAAGGTACTGGGCTTGGTCTCAGTATTGCTCAAAATATTATGCATCAACATAACGGAATGATTGAGTGTCAATCAGTTCCAGGAAAAACCGTATTTAGCCTATATCTACCTTGGGAGTTAAACCATGTCACGAAATAAAATTTGGGTAATAGATGACGATCGTGCCATGCGCTGGGTACTGGAAAAAACCTTTAAAGAAGAGGGTTTTGATGTCACCAACTTTGAAGAGGCACAAACTGCACTTGAGCGTCTACATGATGATGCACCCGATGTGATTTTAACCGATATCCGTATGCCAGGGATTGATGGTTTAACCTTCTTATCTAAAGTTAAAAATACGCATCCAGATCTACCTGTCATCATCATGACAGCACACTCTGATTTAGAGTCAGCTGTGTCGAGTTATCAAACTGGTGCTTTTGAGTATTTACCGAAACCCTTCGATATAGATGAAGCATTGGCTTTGGTTAATCGTGCGATTTTGCATATCAATAAATTGCAACAACAAGAAGCAACCAAAACCGCTTCACCTTTGCAATCGACCGAAATTATTGGTGAATCACCTGCAATGCAGGAAGTATTCCGTGCAATTGGTCGCTTATCACAATCCCACATTACCGTATTGATTAATGGTGAGTCTGGTACAGGTAAAGAGTTGGTTGCCCATGCACTGCATAAACACTCACCTCGTCGCGCCAAACCTTTTATCGCACTAAACATGGCGGCCATTCCAAAAGACTTGATTGAAACCGAGTTATTTGGTCATGAAAAAGGCGCATTTACAGGTGCAAACACACAGCATCAAGGTCGTTTTGAACAAGCCAATGGTGGTACTTTATTTCTTGATGAAATCGGCGACATGCCGTTTGAAACGCAAACACGTTTGCTTCGAGTTTTAGCAGATGGAGAGTTCTACCGCGTGGGTGGTCATATCCCAGTTAAGGTGGATGTACGTATCGTGGCTGCAACCCACCAAGATTTGGAAAAACTGGTGAATGAAGGACGTTTCCGTGAAGACTTATATCATCGTCTAAACGTCATTCGTATTCATATTCCAAAGCTTTCTCATCGTAGCGAAGACATTCCGATGTTAGCACAACACTTCTTGGCACGTGCGGGCAAAGAGCTTGGAGTCAGTCCTAAAATTTTACGTACAGAAACTACGGATTATATGCAACAACTGCCTTGGCCAGGCAACGTGCGTCAGTTGGAAAATACTTGTCGCTGGTTAACGGTCATGATCACCGGACGTGAAGTCTATCCGGAAGATCTGCCTGCTGAGCTTAAACAAGCGTCTATGCATAAAAACAATGATGCTCAAGCTGCATCCAATACCAGCCCTGCTTTGGTTGAACGCATTGCCGTTCATCATTGGGATGAATTATTGGCACAATGGGCAATCCAAAAGCTTAAAAATGGTGAAATGAAGCTTTTAGACATCGCAACACCGATGTTTGAGCGCACGCTGATTAATGCCGCGCTACAACAAACGCGTGGACGTAAACGCCATGCCGCTGAGCTTTTAGGTTGGGGTCGTAATACCCTTACCCGCAAACTCAAAGAGCTCGGTATGGATTCTACAGATGACGATGACGACGAAGAAATCCGTTCTGCATAATTGAAAGACGATGAAAAAGCGAGTACAGGTTACTCGCTTTTTTATTTGGATTGAGAAATTTTGAAACACTCATCAATTCCATAACCATACAATGGATATGGTTTTTGTTATACTAGAATCAACCCAACCATCCCAAAGTAGATAATGTCTGATATTTGCTATCCAAGCTGTGCTAAACCTCAAACTCGCCGCGGAGAAGAACGTCGTCTCGCACTATTATTGTGCGCAACCGATTTATTCCTAGAAAAAGGTTATGAGGCAGTCTCTTTGGATGATATCGTCAACCATGCAGGTGGTTCAAAAACATCTATTTATAAATACTTTGGCAATAAAGAAGGCCTATTTACTGCAATTTGTGATTATCGCAGAGAAGTTTTCTTTAAAGGCGTTTGTTTTCCTTATACACCTGAAAAACCTGATTTAAGAAGCTACCTCACACAAACCCTTCAACGTTTTTATCACCACATTATTCAACCTGAAAATATCGCTTTCATGCGGATGTTTACAGAGCAAACTCAAAAAGATGCACAGCTCGCTCATTATTTCTATGATCAATGTGCACTCAATATTCAAAATACCATTGCTTTTGCACTAGAGTATGCCCATAACAGCGGCGAGATTTATTGTACGAAACCAAAATTTTCTTCGACCATGTATTTTGGCATTTTACGCGATGTCGAGTGGCGCAACTTAATGGGTTTAGACGTACCAGCCGATGATGAAGAAACCATTGATTATATTAACTATGCTGTAGATTTGTTTTTAAAAGCCCACCAAAAGGTCTAATTCTTTTGCTTTTTTTTGCGCGTATAGTATAGTATTCAATTCCTTTTTTTCTACACCCATTAATCATCACTTAATTATTGTTTTTATTCAATAATTATTGGGGGAGCAAATATGGCGCTTCGGCATTTTCTTACTTTACGAGACCTATCCTCTTTAGAATTGCAGCGTATTTTAGATCGCGCACAAGAACTTAAACGCATGCAACATAGCAATACGGTCTATCAACCTTTTGCTGGTAAAGTTTTGGGAATGATTTTCGAGAAATCGAGCACACGTACGCGTATTTCTTTTGAAGCAGGTATTTGCCAATTTGGTGGTAACGCAATTTTTCTTTCACCACGCGACACGCAATTAGGGCGTGGTGAACCGATTGAAGATTCTGCTCGTGTCATTTCGAGCATGCTGGATATCGTGATGATCCGTACTTTCGGTCACGATATTGTAGAGCGTTTTGCATCTTACTCGACCGTACCTGTCATTAATGGTCTGACGGATGATCACCACCCTTGCCAGTTACTTGCTGATTTGCAAACCTTCCAAGAACACCGTGGCAGCATTGAAGGTAAAACCGTAGCGTGGATTGGTGATGGCAACAATATGTGTAACTCATATATTGAAGCGGCCCATATGATGGGCTTTAAGCTTAAAATCGCATCACCTGAAGGTTATGAACCACAAGCAAGATTCCTCACCGAGTTTGCTGATTGCGTAGAAGTCTTTAATAAGGCTGAAGATGCAGCTGTCAATGCAGATCTTATCGTAACTGATGTTTGGGCTAGCATGGGTCAGGAAGAAGAACAGAAGTTACGTGAAAAAGCATTCTCAGATTTCCAAGTCAATGAAAAACTTATGGACTTGGCACACCCTGATTGCTTATTCATGCACTGCTTGCCCGCACACCGTGGTGAAGAAATTTCTGAACACATGTTAGACCACAAAAATGCTGTGGTTTGGGATGAAGCAGAAAACCGTTTGCATGCACAAAAAGCATTGATGGAATTCTTACTGAATGAGAATCTGAAAAAAGACTAAGTTAAAAAAACAGCATCATTCGATGCTGTTTTTATTTGTGCGTTCTAAATTGAACACTGAAATAAAAACACTTATAGTAAGACAAGCCCATTAGATTAAGTTTCTCATGATATGAGAACTTCACTCAATACACAGCGGACGTTATGACTTCACTTGAACAAGCCCTATCTCAAATACCGAGCTTTTCTTTGGTACATGAACATCTGTTTAGCTCTGCTCAACCAACTGCTGAGCAACTGCAACAGATCAAAGAATATGGTTGCAGTACTGTCATTAATCTTGCGACCAGCAAATCAGATAACCATCTATCTGAGCAAGATCAAATTTGTTTAGACTTGGGTTTAAACTACATTCATATTCCAATTGGCTGGGATGTGCCCTGCTCTGAACAATGTCTTTTTGTTTTGGATCTCATTGATCATCTGGTGCAAAACGAGATCATTTGGTTACATTGCGACGACAATATGCGTGTCAGTAGTCTGATGTATCTTTATCGCCAATTCTATATGAATATCGACCTGCCCACCGCCCAAGAACTTTTACACCAAATTTGGGAACCGAACGAAACTTGGACAGGCTTAATTCATAGCATTACTTTACAACTGCAAGGCCGTAAAGCAACACAAGAACTAGAACAATCATTAATTAACAGCAATCACTTTGCTTGATGCGAAATTAACACCGTTGCCGTTGCCAAGATCCCTTCTTGGCGACCAGTAAATCCCAATTTCTCAGTTGTTGTGGCTTTAATACTGATTTGAGTCACATCAACATCTAACACATCTGCAATGCTTTGGCGCATCTCTAGATTATGCTTCGCTAATTTAGGACGTTCGCAAGCAACCGTGATGTCTGCATTATTAAGCTGATAACCACGATCCAAAATCAATTGATAAACATGTTTGAGTAACAAGCGACTATCTGCACCTTTATATTCAGGGTCTGTATCTGGAAAATGCTGACCAATATCACCGAGTGCCAACGCGCCCAACAAGGCATCACTCAGCGCATGTAATACCACATCCCCATCCGAATGTGCCTTTAAACCATGCGTATGTGGAATTTGAACACCTGCCAAAGTAACAAAATCACCTTCTTCGAACGCATGTACATCCATCCCTTGTCCAATCCGAATTTGAGCAACCATATGATTTTCCTTTTACAATATACCGAACAAATCTTGTATTCAGGCTTTCTATTTCGCTATAGTACGTTGAGCAAATTAGACTGAAAGTATAAGTGATTATGCTGTTTAACACTGTAAGAAATCAATTAAAGAAATCTGGCTACATCATCACATTGAGTTGTTTTTGCTCAACATTTGCCTATGCGGAATCAATTGACTGTACGAGCAAGGATTTGGAAGCGCAAAAAATCTGCGCTAAGCAATATAAAGAGCAGCGTCTGAAGCTCAATGCCAAGTTTTTAACCGCTTATTTGGTGACCGATGCTCCATTACAGTTATTACATGACACCCAAGCCTTGTGGCTGAATCAAGTACAGCAGTGCAAAAGCAAAAGCTGTTATCAGCAGCAATTTGATGCACGTTTGGATGATTTGAATTTTTATACCTCAATGAACCAAACCTTGACACAGCATTATTTGAAATATGAACACGGTAAACTAGCAGCTCAACCGGTGCATTTACAGATCCATCAGTTGGATAAGGATAAACTCAAAATAGAAGGCACGGCATACCGCAATCCCAATAATCGTCTAGAAACTCAAACCTTGTCTTTATTGGCATATAGTACGCCTGAACAAAAAGGCCAAATCATTGATAATGAAAAAAAATGCCAGTATCAGTTTGATTTTCAAAAAGCCTTATTGATTATTAAATCTACGCAGAAAGATTGCGGCAGATTTACAGGGATCTACCGCCTGTACGATTAGTGGTCTTAACATTTAAAAGCCGATGTTTTCACATCGGCTTTTTTGCTTCAGTTTGGGAATTTTTCTGCAATTTCTTGGCTAATCAATACCGCTGTTGCCGCAGATAAAGTCCAGCCCAAATGTCCATGTCCAGTGTTATAAAACACTCGAGGTTGCTTACCCTGTTTTACCACAGGCAGCATATTCGGCATCATTGGACGCAAACCTGCCCATGGCACAACATGCTCAGTCGAAATATCAAAGTTTTGGTTGACCCAATTAATTAAAGGCTGAATACGATCTGCACGAATATCTCGGTTATATCCATTAAACTCAGCTGTACCCGCGATACGTAAACGATCAGCACCGAGGCGAGACGTCACAATCTTGGCACTTTCATCAAGTAAGCTCACCCACGGCGCATTTTTTACACTACGCTCATCTTTCAGCTGCACTGTAATTGAATAGCCTTTGACAGGATAAACATTCACACTATCACCGAGCATATCGGCTAATTGGTAACTTCCTACACCACCACAGACCAAAACTAAATCGGCAATAATTTCAGTGATTCCATCCGAGCTTGGATTAACATTTTCGGAACTGTTTTTGCAGTGGACAACCGCTTTGTCTTGCGTAAATTTGACATCAATAACATCTAAGCCAAAACAATATTTCACACCATTTTGCTGAGTTTTTTCAGCCAAGCCAACAGAGAATTTATGAATATCTCCTGTTGCATCCCCAGCCGTGTAATATCCCCCAAAATAATCACCTGTTAGCGTAGGTTCAATGGCTCTCATTTCGTCAGGTGTAATCGCATTTCGTTCAAGTTTTCCTTCAACCAACACATCATTGACCTTTTTGGCAATCTCATAGTCTTCCTTGGTATGATACATATGTAAAATGCCACGCTTTTCCAAGTCAAACGAAATACTTTCTTTTTCTGCAATCTCAAACAAGCGTTGTCTTGCCAAAAGTGCCAAACGCACGGTCTCAATGGTATTGGCTTTATAATTTTTAATATGTGTTAAGAATTCGATCAACCAGCGATATTTGTGTGCGCTAAAGGATGGATTGAGCAATAAAGGTGCATCCTTTTTACTCATCCATTTAATACCTTTAAGTACGGTTGCCTTTTGATTCCAAACCTCGGCGTTACAGGCAGACAACTGTCCGCCATTGGCAAAAGACGTTTCCATGGCTGGAAAGAGATGACGATCGATCACCGTCACTTCATAACCTAATTTATTTAATTCATAAGCAGAAGTTACACCCGTAATCCCCGCACCAATGACAACAACATGTGGCATAGCAAACTCCTAGAAATGCATAACATTTCTTAATGCATAGCCCCATCTGTCATGGTACCTGAGAGTTTTGGCAGATGATTACCAATTAATCATTAAGCCTTCCCCTTCGGTGAGTGTTTATCATAGAAGAAAAAAGTTGTTAATTTCTACAAGTTGAGCACTGCTCTCCAGATTGTATTTCTATTATTACAGTCCTTCTGCCTGAGAGTTTCCGGGGTCGTTGCTCCTTCGGCGAGTTCATTGAAGAACTTCTCTCCCGCAATAATATTTATATCCTTATAAGCAATATATATGCCGCCTAAAAATACCGACACTAAATTCTTGTAATTGTTTGTAGGCGAAGAAGTGTTCTATTTCAAGTTACTTAAGCCATAAAAAAGCAGACTCTAAGTCTGCTTTCAAATATTAAAATTTACATTGCAAAATTTGTTCTGGGAACTGACCTTTCCAGAGTTCGCGTAACGTTGGTAAATAGAATTTCTCCCCAATCATGACTAGTTCAGCATCAATCAGCGCATGAATTTCATGCATCAACACATAATCCAAAGCAATGAGTGATAATTGCGGCTGACTTTGGGTTATTTGCTTACGTCTAACTTGCGCTTTTTTTACCAGTTCATTGGCAAAGTTTTTGTCTTTATAGGTGGTGATCGCACTTAAACGTAGCTCGATAATGCCCCAGCCTTCCAATAATTTTTTAAAAGTCTCAAAGTCTTTTGATGTTGCTTCCCATGTCACATTGTCTAAATTACTGTCTTCAGGTAGTACGGGCAATAATAAATCTGCAGTGCTAGGAAAGATTTTCTTTAAATTCAACAGAAACTTAACAGGATTTTCATTCGGAAGATCAGAAAATTGGATGTTGGTTTGGGTATCTGTTAAATAGATAGAGAGCATCAAAAAAAAATCCTAAGGTAAAATACTGTTTTATATAAAGTTAATTTCAGCTCTGCACAGTTTTGGCAAAACAAAAAAGATAAAAACAGAAGGAGATGATCATTCTAACAATTATGACAATTTATTCAATGTTAGTTTCGCTCTAAAGACTTTCCTCTACACATTAAGTAGCTCCTACAAAATCATAATCTCAAGCATAAAACATAGTCAAAGAGAGATCTTTGACCTTAACCAACTGCCTACCACATCATGGAGAATAATTATTTACATCATCATCGTGTAGCAGATACATAAAAGTTTGCTATCCGTTCTCTACCTTTGGAATAATAGAACTGACCATGCAGGTCAGTTCAAAATTACTCATTTCACAGCTTTTTGAAGATAAAAAAACATGTGAAATATCTATTAATTCAATAGGCTTTAAAACAACGGACATCATTTACTGATTACCTTATGTCCGTTCTGAATAGGCTTTGTAGGAGTTAATCAAAGTGATTAAGATCAAAGAATTGATAATGTCTGAACGTATAGTCTTAGATAAATCAAAACTATTAGATACATTAGACAGCACATCCATTTCATTAAAAAATAAACTTGTATTTCTACCTTTTATCGCCCATTTCGTTATGAATTTTGGTGACTTTAATAAATATGTATTGCCATTTAAAGCGCCAACAAATGAATTGGAAAATCTCGTAAACATACATGCAGCAGAAGATGCCGAACATTGGATTTGGTATTTGCATGATTTAGAAAAACTAAGCTATGATCTTCCTGAAAAATTTACGACAACTTTAAAAAAATTATGGTCAAAAGAAAATGAAGAAAACCAAATCCTTTTTTTCGAGTTAGTCCATTTAGTTCACAACCAACCAGCCAATATTCGACTTGCAATTATCGAAGCAATCGAGATTACAGGTCATATCATCTTTTCAAAATTGAGAGATATCACCCAACATTCTAATTACCAGTTAAGTTATTGTGGAGACATCCATTATCATAAAGAAACAGGTCATACCATTGGAGCTGAAGAAAAAATTATAGATCAGCTAACCTTCTCAACATATGAAAGTGAAATTGCAACTCAATCCATAAAACAAGTCTTTAAAGCATTTAGTCGCTGGTATCAGTATTTGGATTTCCTTATTTATACACATCATAGAGCCTGACCAACTATAGTACTTGATATCTCTATTTTATAAAGAAATCCCTCTATTAAAGAGGGATTTCTTATTCAGGAATCAAGCTTACTTACTATTCGGTGACACCATATTTTCAGGTTTCACCACCTCATCAAATTGTTCAGCAGTCACTAAACCAAGTTCAACCGCGACTTGCTTTAAGGTTTTATTTTCCTTATAAGCCGTTTTCGCAACTTTGGCAGAGTTTTCATAGCCAATCACAGGATTCAATGCAGTGACCAACATCAATGAGTTATGCAAGAAGTAATCAATTTTCTCACGATTTGGCTCAATGCCTACCGCACAATGATCGTTAAAGCTATTGCAAGCATCACCCAACAACTGAATCGATTGCAGTAAGTTATAAGCAATCACGGGCATAAATACATTGAGCTCAAAGTTACCTGAAGCACCCGCTATATTAATTGTGGTGTCATTCCCTAAAACTTGAGCAACAACCATGGTCATCGCTTCGCTTTGAGTCGGATTAACTTTACCTGGCATGATGCTTGAACCAGGTTCATTTTCCGGAATACGTATTTCACCGAATCCACAGCGTGGACCACTTGCCAACCAACGAATATCGTTGGCAATTTTATTTAAGCTTGCAGCAAGTGTTTTTAATGCGCCTGATGTAAACACAGCAGCATCCCGACCAGCCAATGCTTCAAATTTATTCGGTGCAGTCACGAATGGCAGACCTGTTAATTCAGCTAATTGCTCCGCTGCTTTAACCGCATAATCTGGATGTGCATTTAATCCAGTACCAACCGCTGTCCCACCCAAAGGCAATTCATATAAACCAGACAGTGCTTGCTGTAAACGCTTCAAGCCATGCTCTAATTGTGAAACATAACCACTAAATTCTTGGCCCAAAGTCAAAGGTGTCGCATCTTGTAAATGGGTACGGCCAATTTTGACAATATCATCAAATTCTTCTGACTTACGCTGTAATGTATCTTTTAGCTTCGCAACGGCTGGAATGAGTAATTCATTAATTTGAATACTTGCAGCCACATGGATTGCAGTTGGGAATGAGTCATTGGTTGATTGTGCGCGATTGACATGATCATTCGGATGAACTGGTTTTTGTGCACCCAATACTTGACCTAATTTCTGATTGGCAATATTGGCAATCACTTCATTACAGTTCATATTGCTTTGCGTACCTGAACCAGTTTGCCAAACCACCAATGGAAATTGTGCATCCCATTGTCCAGCAATTACCTCTTCAGCAGCACCAACGATATATTGGCTTAAATCTTCAGGAAGTTGTTTTAATTCAGCATTAGTAATGGCAGCAGCTTTTTTCACCAAACCCATTGCTCGAATCATGGCACGTGGCAAGCGTTCTTGACCAATCTTAAAGTTTTGTAAACTTCGTTGCGTTTGCGCACCCCATAAGGCTTCATTCGGGACCTCAATGTCACCCATTGTGTCGTGTTCAATTCGCATTTGCATAAACAACCTCTACTCTATTTGGTTAAAGTTCTCACGGGCTGAAGCAAAGTGATGCTTTGGCTAGTTGCCGTTATCCTAATCAAAGCAGATAAAATTGTAAATAAGAATCATTATCCTAATTGCCTTTTAAGGTATTCAGATAAAAGCGCCATTCATCTTCAATCATCTGTGCTAAAGGTCGTTTTGGTGACCAGTTAAGAATCTTCCCTGCCTTATCAATTATTGCACCTAATTGTGCAATCTCATCATGCTGAAATACTGCGGGCTGAACATGCACTTTCGCCTGAGTCACTTTCTCAATTTCATTTAATAAGTTTTGAATTGAGGTCAGTTGTGAATGTGCGATGTTGAATGACTCCATAGAGTTGTTCTGCGTACTTAACCAATTTAGAGTCATTAAAATGGCATCACATGCATCTAAAACATGCAGAAAGCTTCTCTCAACAGTTCCATCAGTAGTTGCGGCCTGATTCTGCAATTCAATACATTCACGCTGCATAGCAGCAACTTGTAAAGCTAATGGCACGATATTCTTAGGCAACTGAGTGACAAACTCACCTAACACACCATGCTCAAATGCACCAACAATATTGGACAACCTCAGATTTACAATCCTCCACTCGGGATCGACACGATAAGTATCTGCAATAATATCTTCAACCATTTGCTGAGATCGAACATAAGGGTTCGAATATTTATAATTAAATTCAGTCTCTTCCTTAAGCTCAGTACTTGATTGCCCATAAACCGCCAGACTGGACAAATTGATTAACTGTCTCACCCCCATGCGTTGCATGGCTCTTAACAGGCTCATAATGCTGCTAACATTGTCATTATAATATTCAAGAGGTTTTAAAGTGGATTCTTCTAATGATTTAAAACTGGCAGTATGAATCACAGTGTCGATGGAATATTGTTCAAAAACTTTATTAAGTGCAGGTGTATTTCGAACATCAAGTTTCGCAAATGGAATATACATTCCTGAGATATATTCTAAACGTTCTAAAGTTTGTAAGGTCGAATTGGCTAAATTATCCACAATGACGATTTCTTGCCCGTGAGCCAAAAGGCTCAAAGCAATATGTGAACCAATAAAGCCTAAACCACCTGTCAGCAAAATCATTGTATACTTACCTTCCTTTATATCTGTCCATCATTTTTTTGCCAATTATGACCATAGTGAATATTCCATGAGCACACTATTGCTAATTACTTCCTCTCCTACGTCGATTATGGCTTGGCATGCTTTTGGTCTAGCTCAAGCGCTTCAAAATAAGGATGAAGAAGTTCGTGTCTTCTTTTACCAAGATGGTGTTCAGGTTGCGAATGACTTACAGTGGTTTCCCGATGATCAACGCAACTTAAAACAAGAATGGCAAAAGCTTGGCATCCGACTCCCTGTCTGTGTCAGTGCTGCCCTTGCTCGGGGTATCACTGATGCGGACAATGCAAAACGTCATTCACTTCAACATCACAACTTAGCCAATGGCTTTGAACTTGTAGGCCTCGGAGAACTTGCTGACGCAGTACAAAGCTGTTCTCGTTTAATTCAATTTTAATTAAAGTTCTTTACTAGCGTGTTGCTTTGAAAAGGTAAATTGTGTGAAATCTGTACTCGTCATTCTAACTCAACCTAACTTAACAAGTTTGCAAATCAATGAAAGCTTGTCCGCTACTATGGTTTTAGCAACCTTTGGTATTTCTGTCAAAGTATTATTAAAATGTGCAGCAATTAACTTATTGGATAATAAATTAGAATTTGATCAACTTTTACACGAGTTTAAAATTGCATCTAACTTGGTTGAAAGTTTTGAGTTCTATGATTTAACCCCAATTTTAATTGAGTCAAAAAATCAAGAACTTAACGCTGTTAAAAATACAGAACAGGAAATTGAATTTGTTGATCTCTGTCCTGAATTTATTCAATCATTTGATCATATAATGTACTGGTAAGGCCACTCCATGCAAGCAACAACACTGTTCCTCATGCAATCTAATGCTGATCAAATTTGGTCGGATTTAATTAAAATGGCACAATCTGATGACTATATTGTGATTATGGGTAATGCAGCAATTCAAATACCTAGCGCGATTACAGCAACTTATTACAACATTTATTGTTTAACAAACGAGCACAATTTACTTGATGATGAAATTAAATCTCGGATTCAAGCAATCGATTATGCACAATTTGCGGATTTGACTCTAAAATTCAAACGTTGCGTTTCTTTGAAATAAGACATCTTCAATTCATTTTAAATTTGTTAGGCTATTTTATGCAGTTAGAGTTAGACCAAGACGGCCATTTAGTTGATTACACCATTTGGAATCAAGACGTTGCACAAGAATTAGCGAAGTCTCTAGATTTACAGTTAACAGATTGGCATTTTGAAATTCTGCATGCTGTCCGCCAGTTTTACCAACAGTTTGGACATTCACCAGCAACACGCCCATTGATTAAGTTTTTAATGAAAACCGTTAGCCCTGAAATTGATAATGCAACATTGCAGCAGAAATTTAATACAGGTTTAGTCGCTCGACATTTAAGTCGTTTAGCTGGCGTACCTAAACCTGCAAATTGTTTATAATTTTTTATTTACGCAAATTTCTTGGCACAAGCAACACAGGCAATTACTGCAATCGTGACGCCAAACATGGCAGGACTTACTTGTTCATGTAATAAGACTGCGGCAATCGCCAAACCAAAGATCGGTTGCAACAGCTGGAGTTGCCCAACAGTTGCAATCCCACCTTGTGCCAAGCCCTTATACCAAAAGAAAAAACCAATCAGCATACTAAATAAAGACACATAGGCCAGACCAAGTTTTGCCGATGTTGAAATTTGATCAAAGCTCATAGGCATATAGAGATATGAAATGAGCAGCATGATCGGCAATGTAATAATCAATGCCCAGCAAATCACCTGCCACCCTCCCAAATGTTTAGAGAGTTTTCCGCCTTCGGCATAACCAAAACCACAGAATATAATTGCCAATAACATGAAAATATCACCATAGTTAAAGGCCCAACTCCCTGTTTGGACTAACATATACCCAAAAACCAGTGAAGCACCTAAAACTGCGAATAACCAAAATACGAAATTCGGTCTTTCTCCACCTCGTAGCACACCAAAAATAGCAGTCGCTAAAGGCAATAAGCCTACAAAGACAATGGTGTGCGCAGCACTGACATATTGAAGTGCCAATGCTGTAAATAACGGAAAGCCAACTACAACCCCAATCGCAACATAAAATAATGGCAACCAATCTTTTCGTGTTGGTAATTGCTGACGTGATAATAAAAGCAAGGCCAAACCAAGAAGCCCCGCGATTGCGGCACGAGCAGCAGTTAAAAAGGTAGGGCTAAAATCCATAACCGCAACGCGTGTGGCTGGTAGTGAACCGGCAAAAATAATCACACCGATTAGACCATTCATCCAACCACTACTGAAAGTTTTCATTTAAATTCTCCAAATCTATATGAAGAATTTAAACTGTGCTATGGTTTAAGCACCATACACAGTACAGTACAATTTCAAATAACTGTATTGGCTTACTAACCCATACAGTTTAAAGATAGATCGAGATGAAAAGTACAAAAATTGATTTCGTGATCCAGCACATTCAGGAACAAATCAAGACCCGTTCATTGCTGCCAGGTTCACGTCTACCTTCAGTTCGCGCTTTAGCTGGCTTGCTGCATTTATCTGTTTCAACCATTGTTGAAGCTTATGAACGTCTTGCCTCTCAAGGGATTATTGAAGCCAAAACAGGATCGGGCTTTTTTGTTGCAGGACCACTTGCACCTTTGTCTATCTCTGAAATCCATCCAAAGATTGATCGCAGTATTGATCCACTCTGGATTTCTAGACAGGCATTAGAAGCAAAGCCAGATGTTTTAAAACCAGGATGTGGTTGGTTACCTGATGACTGGATGCCACACGAGAATATCCGCAAAGCCATTCGCAAGGTATCTAAAGCTCCTGCTAGCATTTTGACTGATTACTCAACACCTTTAGGCCTAGCACCTTTACGAGAATTACTTTCAAGAAGAATCTTGAGCAAAGGCATTGAAGCGCGTCCAAATCAGATCTTATTGACAGATTCAGGTACGCAGGCAATCGATTTAATTTGTCGTTATTTTCTCAAGCCGAATGATGTGGTTCTGGTTGATGATCCTTGTTATTTCAACTTTCATGCCCTACTCAAAGTTCATCAGGTTCAAATCATCGGTGTGCCTTATACGCCGACTGGACCTGATCTTGAAGCATTTTCGCAGGCAATCGAAAACTACAATCCACGCCTCTACATTACCAACTCAGGCATTCACAACCCGACTGGTGCTGTGTTAACGGCATCAACGGCTTATCAGGTGTTAAAACTGGTTGAGCAATCTAATTTGATTGTCATTGAAGATGATATCTTTGCAGATTTAGAATTGCATAGTGCCCCTCGTCTCACAGCTTTGGATGGCTTATCTCGTGTCATTCACATCGGCAGTTTTTCAAAAACTTTATCTGGCTCAGTCCGTACAGGATATATTGCAACCAAAACAGAATGGATTGAAGATTTAACTGATATCAAAATCGCGACTTGCTTTGGAGGGAGTAATTTATCTTCAGAAATTTTGTATGCTGCATTAACTGATGGAAATTATCGTAAATATCTAGAAGAATTAAAGGTCCGTTTGTCTAAAGCAATGGATGCAACAATCAAACAACTTGAGAAACAGGGAATCAAAATATGGGTGAAACCCACTGCTGGGATATTTGTATGGTGTGAATTACCACACCACTTCGATACAGCACGTATTGCACAGCGCTGCTTAGACAATGGCGTGATTTTGGCTCCAGGAAATGCATTTAGCCAGAGCCAAAATTTCAAAAACTTTATTCGTTTTAATGTGGCGCAATCACTGCAACCCAAAGTTTTTGAGGTTCTATCTCATGCCATTCAACAAGAGACAGAACGACAAAATTTATAAATCAAGCACTTTGCTTTTTTTGCTCGATAAAAGCGAAATAACCAGGCCCAGCCGCGACACGAACATCTTTGGCTTGAATCGGCTCATCACATTCAGAACACACCACTTTGGGGTTGATTTTTCTGCCACAGGTTTTATGGGTAAATTCAACAGGTTTACCCAGTCCCATATCCATCCATTTATCGGCCCACTGCACCATCGAGAGAATGATTGGATAGAGATCTAAACCCTTGTCTGTCAATTGATATTCAAAACGCTCTTGACGATCAACATACGGCACTTTAGTCAAAATCCCATGCTCAACCAAACGCTTTAAACGCTCTGAAAGGACATGACGTGTCAGTCCTAAACTACGCTGAAAATCATCAAAACGGCGTATACCCATAAATGCGTTACGTAAGATGAGCATTGTCCAACGATCACCC
This sequence comes from Acinetobacter higginsii, assembly GCF_000369525.1. GTDB lineage: Bacteria > Pseudomonadota > Gammaproteobacteria > Pseudomonadales > Moraxellaceae > Acinetobacter > Acinetobacter higginsii. Next base: position 1,024,132 of record NZ_KB850072.1, on the reverse strand, counting down.
AATACTGAAAGCGTCCTCGCCACTGAACATGGCTGGTCGCCAATTTCGTCCCATTTCATTATTATCACCTAATCATTTTTTTAAAGTTTTATTTAAAAAGACATCTATGTCTTGAACCGTCATGTTTAGAACCTAAACAATATAAAATATACACTAAACTACCTTATCCATCAGATGCAATATTGGCACTTGGCTAAAAATACCAATATTCAGTCATTTTACATAAATTCATCAAAACAATTTAGTTGTAAATGAATAGCCCAGAAAGGATTTGTCCTGCACCCAATTTCGTATTGGCTGGGATAAGTACCAGACTATTTGCTTGCATTAAGTTGCTCAGCATATGCGATTGCTGCTTCGCCAAGCTTTTAAACTTGAGCTGCCCTTGATCAAAATAAGCCTGCATTCTTAAAAAACGTTCACGTGCATCCGATTTTAAATCATGGGTCAGTACGCCACTCAACCACTGCAAAGGTTGGCGTTGGTTCTGAAAGGCATCAAGCAAAGCTTTGCCATACACCTGCATACACACATACACGGCAGCAGGATTGCCAGGTAAACCTAACAAATAGCAACGATGATCTTGCTGTGTGTATTCGGCAAAGAATAATGGCTTGCCTGGTTTTTGTTTTACCTTCCAAAAGATTTGCTCAAAACCTGTTTCAAACGCGCATGGGCGAACAAAATCATAATCGCCAACGGAAACACCGCCCGTGGTAATGATCAGATTATATTGTTGTTTTAAGCGCTCAAAACACTGTGTCACTTCTGCCGCTTCATCTACAATATGTAAGATTTCTGCATCTATCCCATAGTCTTGCAACCAAGCTTTCAGTAATGGGCCATTGGCATCAAAAACTTTCCCTGCCTGCAAGTCCTCAGGGGTTTCAGCAACTTCATCCCCTGTAATGACCACAACCACTTTAGGTGATTGAAAAACATCAATGCTGTGTACACCCGCCATACTTAGTGCTGCCAGTGCACCAATATTGATTCGTTGTCCAACATCCGCCAATTGCTGACCCCGTTGCACTTCTTCACCGACAAAACGAATATCCGCTTGAGGCTGAATGTGCTCAGTCAAGCGAATGCTTTGATTGGCTTCAACGACGACAATTTCTTGTCGAGCAACATGCGTTGTGCCCTCAGGTATTTTTCCACCTGTAAAAATACGAATCGCTTGCCCATCTTCAAGCTGATACTCAGATTCACTACCTGCTTTAATTTCACCAATCACGTCAAAGACTAAATCTTGCAGATGATCCGCAGCACTATTCAATGCATAACCATCGACGGCACTTTGTGAGAAACTCGGTAGATCGACATTTGAACAGACAGCTTTGGCTAAATAGCGATTCATACTATCGGCTAAAGCCAATGTCTCAACTTTTAAAGCTTTCGGTTGGGTTTGCACCAACGCTAATGCCTCATCAATACTGATCAAACCCTTTTCAGCACCACATCCTGACATTATTCATAACCTCCCGGATGTGGTAAGTCCCGACATACATCAAAAATATGGACGAGGGCTGGTAAAATGGCAGCCATCGATTCGCTCGCACCACCACGACTTCCCGGTAAAGTCACCACTAATGAGCGGTCAATAAAACCAGCAATGCCACGTGACATGGCTGCATATGGCGTGCGTTTTTGTCCAAATGAACGCGCCGCTTCCATTAAGCCGTCGAGTTTGCGTTCTAATAGTGGTTCTAGGGTATCCACAGTGATATCACGCTTACCAATACCTGTCCCACCCACCGTCATAATGCATGCATAAGATTTAGTCAGTTCTAGGACTAAATCTTTCAACTGATCAGCTTCATCTGGCAAAATCTGATAATGAATCGGATCAAAGCCTGCTTCAGTCAAAGTCTCAACCACGGACTTACCTGCGGTATCGGGTTTACGACCCGCTGCAACTGTATCTGACAGTACAATTACAGCCGCTGAAACAGGTTGGCGTAAAGTACGTTTAAAGTGTGATTTTCCACCCTTTTTCTTCAGCAATTTACACTGATCTAAACATAGCTCTTCTGGCTCACAGTGCGGTTTTAACATGTCATATAAGGTTAAGCCCGCTAAGCTCGCAGCAGTTAGAGCTTCCATTTCCACACCTGTTGGGCCAATGGTTTCAACTGTGGTCAGAATCACCACATGGTCATCATGCAGGTCATAATCAACATCGGCACGATAAATCGGTAATGGATGACAGAGTGGAATCAGCTCGTCCGTACGTTTAGCTGCCAAAATACCTGCGATACGTGCAGTTTTTAAAGCATCACCTTTTTCGGTATTACCATCTCGTAACAACTGAATGCAATGTGCTGGTGCATGTAAAATCGCTTGCGCTTCTGCAACACGATAACTCTCGGGTTTCATCCCAACATTTTTCATTTTAACTTCCTGACGCTTTATTCGTGTGTATGCTCATGGCTACAATTTTCATGGTGATGCTCGGGTAAATCTCTCTTTAATAAAGGGGGACTGAGAGGGATTTTCGCTTGAACATTATCGGTTTGATCTTTACGAATACAACAGCCTTCTACATATTGACTGGTGCCATCCATAAAAAACTCTTCTTTCCAGATCGGCACTTCATGTTTGACCCTTTCTACGGCCTCTTCACAGGCTTGAAAGGCTTCACGGCGATGTGCTGCATAGGCAATCGCGATAATCGCGGTTTCACTGACATCCAAGTAACCGATCCGATGCATGACACGTACATAAGAAACCTGATATTTATCTTTGATTTCCTGTTCAATTGCGCGAATCATCTTTTCTGCGACAGGCGTATAAGAGGTATATTTCAGTGCTTTAACCGCTTTTCCTTCGTGGTGATTACGCACAGTTCCAATAAAAATATCAATCCCACCGCATTCAGGAAAGGATTGAATCGGATCAAAGTGATCGAGGCTTAAAGCCTGATCTTGGACGCGGGCAAATTCACGCATATTTATCCTCCCGCCACTGGCGACAACAAAACTAAAGTACAGGATGTATCTAATGCGGTTTGACGTGTCACGATATCCTCACCAATCGCACAGGCGCATTTTTCCATCGCGGAGTTAGCATCTGGATAAAGATTGATAATATGTGACAGTACATCTTTGACCATTTGATCTTTTGCAAACTCAAATGCCAGCGCCTTGGGTAATAACCGTTCAATTGCGCCAAAGGCTTCTATTTTTATCTCAATAGTTTGCATATTTTCTCCAAACAACTTCCCTCACTAACCACCAAGCATATGCATACTAATTTTACGTGCTTGCTGATGTTGTATTGCATGATAACCCTGCGCCTTATTCCAAATATAAGGCTTAATTTTTTGATCAAGTTGATGAAATGCCAACGGCTTCAGTTCAGCTTTTTGTTTGATTGCCTGTTGCAGATCAGGTTTTATATTTAGACCTTGTCTTGCAAATAAACAATTATATAACTCACCTTGGGCCGTCAGTCGAATTCGATCACAGTCCCCACAAAATGAATGGGTAATGGTTGAAATAATACCGAGTTTATATTGGCCATCAAGCTGATAGAGGCGTGCAGGTTCATGCTGTTGTTCTAAGACCTGAATGTCATAATGCGCTGAGAGCTGCTTTAAGATTTCCGCTTCACTGACCACGGCTTGATCTGTCCAGTGCTGATCACCATCCAGCGGCATAAACTCGATAAAACGCAACGGAATATTATGCTGTTTGGCCCATTTCACCATCGGCACAATTTGGTCATCATTCTGACCTTGTATCAGTACACAATTAATTTTGAACGGCAGACCAACTTTTGTTGCGGCTTCAATACCAGCAAATACAGGCGCAAGTTCTTTTTTAGTCAGTTGTTTAAATTGAAGCGGATCAAGACTATCCAGACTAATATTCAGATCATCTAGACCCGCCTGCTTCAATGGCTCTGCATACTTCGCCAAATAATGACCATTGGTTGTGATTGAAATACGTTTTAGCCCCAAAGCCCTTAAACTTTGCAAATCACGGATAAAATGCACCACACCTTGACGCATCAAAGGTTCACCACCGGTGATACGGATATTTTGAATGCCCTGTCCAACCATATATTGACAGAAAATAAACAGTGCCTCGAAACTGAGTAGATCTTGTTTTTTCATCCATTCAGGATGTTCAGGCATACAGTAAATGCATTTGAAATTGCAACGGTCTGTCACGGAAATCCGTAACTTGCGCTTAATACGACCATACTGATCTTGTAAGATCGGTATACTCGTGTCATCTATTTCATGCTTCATCATATGCACTCATATTGTGAATCTTTTAACTGGGTTTAGCACAAGTTCTGTGCGTCCTTGTTTTACTCATCACAGTGAATTGTTTTTATTACAGCAATAATTATTCCAGTTTTACCCTATCAGCATTGCCGATGTTGCTTATTCATTCAAAAGAACAACTCTTTCAATCTATAAACAAAAATAGGTTTTGTCCTGAGTATTTTTGTTCAAATTACTTTGCACCATCCCATGGCATGTTTTATTTCATATGCAATAAGATGGTGCAAATATCTGATTAAATCAACTCACCGATCGTCTAAGTACTTAAGCGTTCCAATCGAACGGGGACATATTTATGATATGGCGTCTTTGACAGAGGATCACAATGCTGGGTTGAGGTTAGACGATTCAATTGCGGCCCTATTGGCTCGCCACCGCGATAACGTAAGCCATAACCATGTGGTAAAGACACCACGCCCTTGCGCATTCCTTCATCGAGTTCAACTGTGACCTGAATCTTGCCATGCTCAGAAATACATTGCAGCGCATGACCTGTTTCAACGCCAAAACTCAATGCATCTTCAGGATTCATTCTCAAGCGACCTTCAGCATCAACTTTACGCCATGCAGGATCACGATAAATTTGATTGGCGTTATAACTACGGCGCTCGCCTGCAAGCAAAATAAAGGGATAGGCATCGGTTAAGGTCAAAGACTGTTGTTTTAACTGTGCTAACTCGATAAACATCTCAGGAATTGCCAATCGAATTTTTTTGTCTTTATAAGCAATCAAACTCCACACATCAGCATAGTCATGTTGAGACAACACTACACCCGACCGTTGCTGCAAAATGGTCTGGAATAATTTAACGCCTAGGTTCAAACGATTGCCCACATAACCTGCTTGTTTAACTGCTTTATAGTGCTGAGCCGCATATTGCATACACAATGGAAGTAATAAGGCTGTAGAGGCTGCATCGTTTGCTAAAGTCTTACCCAAGGTACGATATACAATCGATGCCGCAAATGGAATCTGCTTCTTATTTTTCGCAAAGTTTGCACCAAGTGCAGCAAAATAAGCAAGATACGCGGTATTGGCCGAATCTTTTTCTGCAATTTTACTTAGGATAGGAAACTGTTTCGGCATCACTTGCATAGCTTCCAGCAAGCGCGTATAGATCTCGGCTTCAGGTAAACTATTGCCTTGGGCTTTAAAAAGTGGATGGCGTAAGTGAAAGCCATTTTTAGGAAATTCCAAATTAAACCCTGTAAATTCCCACTTTTCAAATTGGCTATGTGCAGGTAACACATAATGTGCCATTCGTGCTGTTTCAGTCATTGCCACATCGACCACCACCAATAACTCAAGCGACTGGAATGCTTGCTCATATGCAGCGGTATCTGGATAAGTAAGCAAAGGATTACAACTGTCGACAAACACCGCACGAACCCGTTTCTCACCTGCTTTTAAGATTTCATCGGGCAAGATATTCGGAGGAAAGAAGCCTGAAATCGGGAACATTTTATGAAAAACCGTACGGCGATACTTTGGGTTGCGCTCATCAGTGTTGGTCAAAATTGGAATAAACATGGTATGTAGATTATTAGCACCTTGTTTACCAAAATTTCCTGTGAGTAAATATAAAAGCTTTTCCAAATAACCATTTAAAGTGGTATTCAAGGTGTGTTGAATACCAAGGTCAATCCGGACACAAGCACGTTGTGCTTGAGCGAAATCACGGACAATCTGGTAAATCAGTTCGACTGAAACATCGGCTTTCTGAATATATTCTTCGATTGGAACCGCTAAAAAGGCTTGTTTAACCTGATCAAAGCCATGGGTATGCTGCTGAATAAACTGCTGATCATATAGCCCTTCTTTCAGCATGATTGCGATCATAGCCGACATCAGATAAGCATCGGTACCTGGCTTTAATTGCACATGAATATCGGCTTGTTTAGCCGTTTCCGTCACCCGTGGGTCAAATACCACCATGGTGCGGTTTGGATCTTTTTTGATATGTTTTAAGGTGTCTCTGGCATTTGGAATGCCATGCGCTTGAAAAGGATTGGTTCCGATAAACAGCACATAATCTGCATATTCCACATCTTCAGTAGTATGACAGGATTGACTACCAAATAAACGGCCATTCACCCAGAAATCACCTGTTTTTTCCTGCGCCAAAGAGTTGTAGGCATAGAAACTTTTCATGGCATAGAGCAACTGACGACCATAAGCAGCGCCTAAATGATTGCCCTGACCACCACCACCTACCGATGCAAAGGCTGTTCCACCATGGGTATTTCGAATCTGTACAAGCTGCTCTGCAATTTCCTGAATGGCTTGTTCCCAGCTGATCTCTTGATAGGAACCATCTGCCTGACGTTTTAGCGGTGAAGTTAAACGATCAGCATGTTGTTGGTAATGCTGTAAACGTGCGGCTTTTTGACAGATATAGCCTTGCGAAAAAGGATGCTGATCATCGCCTTTAATCTTCTTAAACTGGTTATTTTCAATCTCTACACTGAGTCCGCAATTACGTGAACATAGAATACAAGCGGTTACATCCTGTTTGATTGCTGTGGCAGTCGTCATTTTTGTCACCTTATTATTTTATGAATATTGACCCATTAAACAGATCTGTCCTGCCGAACCGACAACACGGACATACTTTTGCATCTGCTCAGAACTAATTTCCACTCGGTTATGTTCTGAAGGAAGTTTGACGGGTTTTAGGAAGCGGACATCGATTTGCTGAATTGGTTCTGGCAGTAATTCAAAACTACGTGCGAATACGCCAAAGCCATGCAGCACTTTTTGACCAAAGTTTGACAGTTTGGCTAATGGTGTAATCCAATGAATCGGATTAAAGTCACCTGTGAGTAAGGCAAATTTCAAACCATCATCTGAACGAGTCGACCATTCGCCTAATGTGTGCCAAAGCTTCGTGTCACTCGTTTCAGAGCGTTTGATTTTTTCAAAATGAGGCAGAATAAAAGCCATATGTAGCTGCGCTTCTACCAGTTCAGGTTCGGCAATTGTACCTGTGGTAATTTGAACTGAAATACGCGCTAAACCATTACGTTCATCTACATTGGCGATCTTGGCTTGGATGAGCAGCTTTTGATCTCTTGGAAGCTTACCATGAACCTTGAGACTTATGCCTTGATTGATGACTTGACTCAATGGATAGTTGGTTTGTAACAGCAAACGTGTTGCAAACGACAGTCCCCATTGCGACACCATATGCGGTGGAATTGAAGTTTGATATTTACTCGGCTCAGCACCACTCCAACTTACATAGTGGTCTATCAATTCAAGGCTTGGTGGGTCAATCACCTCATTAATCGATGCTAATGACTGCCAATCGACCTGTTGCGTGTGCTTATGCTTTTTGAGACTACGCAAACCAATTTTCCCAAGCCCTGTTAAAGTTGCCTGATGTTCAAATAAAAATTGCAATGGAATCTGTTGGTAACGAATCGCAAACATATGAAACTCCTGTTCCTTTTATTTTTCTCAGTTTTCAAACCATAATTGGGTTAATTCTAGTCCTGATTAGACAAGCCGGATATGGTTAAAAATCAATTAAGTTCCAAAATAGAACTCATTTAAATAAAGGTCAAGCACATTGGTCAGAAATTAATAATAAATAATCGTTCGATACTACAATTTATTTTCCTAAACATTGATATGGAGTAGCATCTCATAAGCCACTGTTTTTTCATTTTCAATTATATTTTTATTTACTTTAAATTCATGTTTTTTATAAAAATTTACTGCCGTTAAAGTAGATTCCAAACATATCATATGAATATTATTCTTTTTGCAATATTCAATCAGATGCTTCAGAAGCTTTTCACCAACGCCCTGATTTTGGAACACTGGCAATATATAATTTAGAAATAAGTTCCCATGCCTAGACATACATATAAATCCAACCACTTTTCCTGAAAAACAGTATAAAAAACAAATATTATTTTTAATCCATTCGCTTACATTCTCTTCTGTTTTATTTTCTAACCAATCATGAATAATCGTGGTATCACCCTCATGATCAAGCGTGCACGATAAAATACTTTCTTTTATAACATTAAGAACTTCAAGTGAATGTTCAGCTTTAGCAGGTATAATCACTATTCACCCTCTTACTATCCTATCTATAATAAGATTTATGACTTTGACGAAATACACGAACAATACAACACCAAAAGTAAAGTTTTCTAGGCTGTACAAACCAACCTCAATTTAAACTTTTTGAGCACCTGTATGCAATCAGATCAAATCCAAAACCTTGTTACACACTATCCTATTGTTAAAGACCTGATTGAACTTAAAGAGACAATCTGGTTTAACCCGTCATTCACCACGCTTGAGCAAGGCTTGCCTTATGTTGGGTTGACGCAAGCCGATATTGATGATGCTCGCGACCGTTTACAGCGTTTTGCACCCTACCTCATGGCTGTTTTTCCAGAAACCCTTGCAGCTCAAGGCATCATTGAGTCTGATCTGATCGATATCCCCAATATGCAGCAATCACTTGAAACGCACTTCGAGCAAAAAATTGCAGGCAAACTATGGTTGAAAAAAGATAGTCATCTCCCTATTTCGGGATCGATTAAGGCACGAGGTGGTATCTATGAGGTACTTTATCGAGCCGAGCAGCTTGCGCTACAAGCCAATTTGCTCGCTCTTGACGATGATTATGCCAAACTGAATAGCCCAGAATTTAGAGCGTTTTTTAGCCAATACAGTATTGCAGTCGGCTCTACAGGCAATCTTGGCCTCTCGATTGGCATCATGAGTGCAAAGTTAGGCTTTGATGTGACCGTGCATATGTCAGCCGATGCACGACAATGGAAGAAAGACAAGTTGCGTGCTCATGGTGTAACCGTGATTGAGTACGAACAAGACTATGGTGTTGCAGTAGAAGCAGGCCGAAAAGCAGCATTAGAAAATCCAAATTGTTTTTTTATTGATGATGAAAATTCCAAAACATTATTCTTAGGTTATGCCGTTGCAGGTGAACGTTTAAAGAAACAGTTAGATCAACAGCGTATTGTTGTGGATCAAGCACATCCTTTATTTGTTTATTTGCCTTGTGGTGTCGGTGGCGGGCCTGGTGGCGTTGCATTTGGTCTAAAAATGGCATTTGGCGATCATGTACATTGTATCTTTGCCGAACCCACTCATTCCCCATGTATGTTACTTGGCGTATCAACAGGTTTACATGATGAAATTTCAGTTCAGGATATTGGCATTGACAATATTACGGCGGCAGATGGTCTCGCTGTAGGACGTGCTTCGGGCTTTGTTGGTCGTGCCATGCAACGATTATTAGATGGTTTTTATACATTGGATGACCCAACCATGTATCGCTTGCTCGGAATGCTCAACCAGTCTGAAAATCTGAAACTTGAGCCTTCTGCACTCGCAGGTATGCTGGGGCCAGTTTTAGTTAGCAAACATCAAGATTACAAGGATCTACATCAATTTACTGAACAGCAGTTACAGCAAGCGAATCATATTGTGTGGGGAACAGGTGGCGGGATGGTTCCCGCAGAAGAAATGCAAAATTATCTAGCACAAGCTTAAAGCCCTTTACTTAGGCTCAAACGGCGCGACAAAAGCCACGCTGTTTGAATACTTATATGATTTACTTAAACGAGTTAAAAACTATATTTAAAGGCAAGTGATATAAAGTCTCTGTCATCAATGGTACTAAAGTCATTTGAACCAAAAAAGTTTTGATACACAACTTCTGCTGAATATTTTTGTTGAAAGTTAGCAAATACTGCGGCAGCCAGACTTATTTGCCCTTGCTGAAAATTTTGGCTATATCCAGATATATCATGGCGGAAAGTTAAACTGGGTGTAATCACCGTTGCTGGTAAAAGACCTTGATAACTTAGAGCAGCACGTAGCCGATAACCATATGACCATTCACTAAAAAAACCGTCTTTATTGCAATAACGCTCATTCAAACGATCAACAGCAGCATTCGGAAGATTTGCTGTACCATATGGCGTACACTTAAACTCACCTGTTTCTGAATCGTAAGCGCCAGTTGATAATTCACTGCGACCAAAAACCCCAACTCGGCCAAAGCGATGATTGCCAATATTGGCGATATGATTCACAGCGAATTCTGCCCCCCAAGACAAACGATCTGCTTTTAAAATGCCTGCAATGCTATCAGTGGCGCCAATGGAGAATTGTGTGACTGGCAAACGGACATATCCTTGCAGATACTCGCCAAACTCAGCAGCAACACCTGCAGGTTTAAGTGGTGTTTCTTTTGAGAGCACCTGCGCATAGACAATATCTGTTCCATTCAGCTGTAAGGGTTGATTGGGTTTATAGCTCAACTCACTGAATAGCTGGGTTGTGCCTACCTTTCCACTCAGGCTTAGACCATAGATCTTGATATTTTCAGGATAAATTGAGAAAAAACGTGCTGTTTTAAAGTTTTCAACGCCCGCAGCAGTCACGGCGATACCATCAAAGTTTGCATTTCGATTATGATAGTTGGCAAAATAAAAACCCAATTCAGCTTGATTCAGGCTCGATAAGTTTCGTTTCAGTGCAACACCATATTGCCCACTGTCTTTTGCATAATGACTGGCTGAACGAGGGATATAAGTTTGCGCCTTGTCAGCAGTTTCAGTTAACTTATCACCCGGTGTCACCGTTAACATAATCGGTCCACAATTTTCGGGGACAAAATCTGAAATTGCAAAAAACGTCCCACAGCCATCTACCACCGACGGTCTAAACTTGAATTGATAGAAGCCTTCTAGTTTTAAGTTTGGTTGAATCGCGGCTTCAAAAGACAACATCTCAACTGGAATTATCCGTTCTTTGGCTTCGCTAGCAGGTCGATTGATGGCAGCAAAATCAAAGGCGCTGACCGAGTTGAGACCATTTTGGAAAAATTGGGATTTCCCCCAATTCAAGCGATGTTTACCCAATTTCAGGTTGAGAGACTGCTTGGAATCAAATTCGATATTTTTCCAGAGATAGGCATCCCATAACTCAATTCCTTTAAACTTCACTAAGTTTGGCCATTTAGAATCATCGAAAGGTTTTAAATCACCTTGCCCAGTTTCATAGGCATGGTCATACCAGTATTTGGCGCTCAATACCGCACCTTGCTGTACCCCGTTTAAACGAAATTCGGTTAAACCTTTAACGATTTGAGAAATGGTATCACCACGATTGAAGTTGGCACGTCCATCATCACCGTTAATATCTACACTCAAGCCATTTTTACCCATATGATTGGCATCGGGTTTATATAACAATGCGGCTGATGGCGCTTGGGTACTCCAGCTGGCCCCCAGAGCAATTGTCGTATTGCTTTCTAAACCCCAATCTTCATTGATTTGATAATTGGATGCAGAAGCATCTGAAAGTGAGCACAGCAATCCCAACAGCAGCGTTGTTTGAGCTAAAATAGCAGTGGTTATTTGTTCATTTGAATCTTTAACATGATAAACCATACCATCTCCATATCGATATGATGTATGAATAATTAACACCTGACCCATTCAGCAAAATGCAATCATTTTCAGGTCGTTCTATTTTTGTTTTAAGCAACTGGGCTCAAACCCTGCCTTTCGATGGGTCTTTATGCTTCAAGGCATGCTTTACTTAAATGCGAAATCAAAGAAATCTAGCCAAACATGGCTCGGCATAAGACAATGTTTTAGGTTGGTTTGTAGCAAGATTAATTATGCAATCAGGCTCGGTTGATCGACCTTGCAATCCAATTGCTGAATCAATTGTTCTGCCTGAGGCCACGGACCAAACCCAGATACAGGATTGAGATGCCCGACAGCACCTAGATTAATCAATACACTGCCCCATGTTTTCGCCATTGCCGCCACGGCATTAAAATGCGCTAGTGGATCATTGACACTAGCAGCCACAATACTTGGAAATGGCAGCACTTGATTAGGCAATGGCGACCATCCTGCTTGTCTGAGCATTTTGGGTGAAGGATAATGTTCTGGCCAAACGTCATTCAAGTCAGGTGGTGTCACCAACAATGCCCCTTGAATAGCGTGTTGATATCGCGTGGCCCAATGTATCGCCATCAGTACCCCTGCGCTATGCGCCACCAGAATCACTGGACCTTGTATTTTTTCCAGTTCAGCCTGTATCGCAGCAACACGTTTTGCACAGTTGAGCTTATCTTCTTGCAAAGGTGGTACTGAACGGACCTTGGCTAAGCGTGTTTCTAAAATGGTTTGCCAATGCGAAGCCACATGGTCACGCAAACCTGGGATAATTAAAACTGTCGCCTCAGTTTGTATTTTTTCCATCTTTACACCAATCAACCCTTGCTTTGATAAAAATAACGGGGACGCATCACGTCATATTCAACATAGAGGGTCAATAGAGCGACGGATATACATGGCACGACAGGCACTTTTCATTTGATGACAGCGCGCTTCAAACGATCTCATATATATCAATATGCTTAGCAGAAAAAGTCGCTTCAAAAACAATAATCATCATGCCAACATCAATTTATATAAGCCTTAGTACTTTTCCAAACAGCATATTTTAGTTATAAATACAGCATAACTAGGAAGGTTATTTTAAAAATCGGGAGATCAGCATGGTGCCACTCGCCCATACTGCTGTGCTTAAAAATTATTTAGCTGTCAGCCAGCAATTAGACCTGAATCCATACCAACTGTTGTCCGATGCAGGCATCTATCCTGCACAGCTACAAGATAGTGCACAGCGTATTCCCGTAGACAAAGCGGTGACGCTACTGGAACAATCAGCACAGTTAAGTGGTTGTGAATACTTTGGTTTGCATATGGCAGAACAACGTCAACTCGCAGATTTTGGTGAGCTGAGTTTATTATTGAGTTATCAACATACCTTGCGTGATGGCTTATACACCCTTGTGCAGTATCGAAATCTAATCAATAACGCATTGGAAATGTATATTGAAGAAGTCGGTCATACCGTCATTATTCGAGTCGAGGTAATTACTGCAGCAACAGAATACAGTCGCCAAGCCATCGAGCTTGCTTTAGGCATTACCCACCGCTTCTGTGCTGCTTTTTTGCAGAAATGGCACCCTTTGAGTATTCATTTTACCCACGATGCCCCACATGATACGGCGATGCATCAACGTATGTTTGGTTGTTCGCTAGAGTTTGGCAGCGAATTTAACGGCATTGTCTGCAATGCAACAGAATTAGATAAAACCAATCCACATGCCAATACCACGATGCTGGCACATGCCAAACGTTTTCTTGAAACGGATCTATTGCATCGGGAAAGAGAATCTTCAATTATTTTTGATATTCGTAAAAGTATTCATCTGCTGTTACCGATGGGACGGGCCACAATTGATCAAGTCGCCCATACTCATGGTATCAACGTCCGTACCCTACAGCGCCGACTGGAAGCTGCGCATACCAACTTTAGTGTGTTGATCAACGATGTGCGCCGCAATCTCGTTTTTCGCTATCTAAAAAACCTGAATTACTCTCTAGGACAGGTCTCGGATATTTTAGGTTATTCAATGCCAAGTTCTTTTACCCGTTGGTTTAGCAGTGAATTTGGTATGTCGCCCACCACTTGGCGGAATAATAACAAGACAGTTATAAAGTCCTAAACACAAGGTTTAGAGATCAAAGCCGACTACTTGTCTTTGATCTCGACAGCATATGATGATGAGGTATTGCTCTCTAAAACATCCAATGCATTAACAGTAAAACCAATACCACCAAAAAAATGGTTTCACCCAACATCAGTAAAATCGGCTTGATTCCAACAGAAGCCAGTTCCTTCAGTTGTGTTTTCATGCCTAAGGCACTAATTGCAATCACTAAACACCATTTCGATAATTCATTCACCCCTTGCTGTAGCATGCTTGGAACCCAACCCGTGCTATTGATACAGGCAAGAACTAAAAAACCAACGGCAAACCAAGGCAATAAAGGTGGATGTTTGCCTGTAGCGTCTCCACCTTGCATACGCGTGATCATTGCCGCACAAATAATGACAGGCAATAACATGGCAACCCGCATCAATTTAACTACGGTTGCAGTATCACCTGTTTCTGGCGACATGCTATAACCCGCGCCTACAACTTGTGCGACGTCATGGATAGTTGCCCCTAAAAACACACCTGCCTGCTGTGGCGATAGTTCTAACCATCGTGCAATCATCGGATAAACAATCATAGCCAAAGTGGACAATGCAGAAACACCAATGACAGTGAATAAAGTGGCTTTTTCTTTTTGAGGATGTTGAGGAAATGCAGCGGAAAGCGCTAAGGCTGCTGATGCACCACAAATTGCAGTTGCACCGCCGGTCAACATCCCGAAAAGTTTTTTAAAACCCAGAATTTTAGCCGTGATTACTGAAACTGAAATTGTCACGATCACCAATGTGATCACCAGTACAATCGGTTGCCAGCCCAACGCGGTAATTTGTCCTAGCGTAATCCGCATCCCCAACAAGGCAATCCCGATGCGTAACACTGTTCGTGCCGTAAATTCGATGCCTGCTTTACATTGACTTTCACTAGAAAGAAAGTTCAAACCCATTCCCAACAGCAAAGCAAATAACATCACAGGTGCACCATAATGCTCTGAAAGAAAACAGGTTGCTGCTGCAACAACGGTACTGACAATAAGGCCTGGCATCAACTCACGGGTACGCAGACGAAAATCCATGAATTTAGTCATTGTTTTCTCCTGTATCTATCAGGATAAATAGCTGCGCTGCATCGACTTCAACCGGATAGGTCGCCACTTTTAAATGCTTTGAATTCAACATATATCCCGTCGCCAGATCAAAAACCAAACCATGGGCACAACAACGAATCGCTTGTCCTTCTAATTTGCCGCTAAATAAAGATGCACCTTGATGCGGACAGCGATCTTCAATCGCATAAAACTGTGTACCAATATGAAACAGTGCAATATTTTTCCCCTCAATTTGGAGAAAAGCTCTCGCACCTGATACTGGGATTTTTTCTTGTGGAACCTGAAAACGAATAGTCATTGTCCTTATCCTTGTACCACCAAGGCTTCTAACATAGCTTGATAGAGCACATCGACTGAATGCGCACCAGCCAAGGTCAGGTAACCATCAAAAATAAAATAGGGTACGCCGTTTGCCCCTGTATAAGTCGACTGAAAAGACGGATTGACTTCCGACCATCCACGGCCCTGTTCATTCACCGAGTAACCACATTGCTTGAGAATCCTTTGCAACACAGCACTATCTCCCAAGTTTTCACCTGCTTCAAAATAGGCAGCAAAAAGCTGTTCCAATAAATGCTCTGCTTGCTGCGCTGTTCCCAGTTTTAAAACGCTTTGAAACAGATGATGCGCTTGAGCCGTATTTGGCATCCATTTGATTTTTTCAAAATGCAGCTCGACACTAACTGTCTTGGCTGCCTGACGCACTTGGGTTTGGCGTTGTTTTACAGCGTCTAAACTGCCCAATCGTTTTTGATAGAACTGTTTGAAATCGACACCTGCTATCGGAATCTCAGGAAGTAGCTGCATACCATGCCAATGTACAATGACCTCAATCTCTGGATCACTTTGCTTTAATTGCACAATTGCAGCCTGTAACTGACGTTTGCCAATCAAGCACCACGGACAAATAAAATCAAAAAAGACATCGATATTTAATTCACGCATCATCATTTTTCTTCCGCACCACATGAACGAGTACTGTCTAGATTGGGTAAAACGGCTTGCTCAGTCAGTCGTGCAATATCTTGGTGGTAGTAATTTTTGGCATAGAGAAACACGGCTGCTGCGACCATACTGACCAAAGGCATTAATTGAAAGGCATGATCTAAACCAATCACATCAGAGAGCTTGCCGATGACGAGAGGGCCAAGTGCCAATCCCAACAAATTATTGGCTAAGGTTAAGGTCGCGAAAGCTGTACTGTGTACGCTGTTATGGGTGAGATTGGCCACCATTGCACTGGATGGGCCATTGGTTCCCAGCGCAATAAACATCCCCATGCATATCAGCAACAATTGGGATTTTCCTGCAGGCATTGCAAACGCAATCGAAAGTAGTACGCAACTCCCGATACAGTAGCCAATTGCTAAACTCACCTTACGATCTGGGCAGTTTTGACCAAAGCGATCACTAAGCATGCCACATAGAATGCTCCCGACCGCACTACACAGTACAATCACGGCGGCTAGCACACCTGCAGAATCAGTATTCATGCCGTAATAACGATTTAAATAACTCGGCATCCACACAATGACGGTGCCGCCAACAAACAGTTGAAAGCCACTACCGATATAGGTTGCGATCACTGATCGACTTGAATAAATCGTGCTTAAACATTGTTTGCTCTGTTGCTGTTTCTGAGTGTTGTGGGATGTTTTGCTGCTTAGATTGACTCTTTTTTCTTTCACCACCATGGGATAGAGCAAAGCCAAGATCAAACCAAACAATGCCATACCACCAAATGCCCAACGCCAGCCAAAATGCTCTGCCATCACACCGCCCAGTGCCATCCCGAGAAATGAGCCGAATACCCCACCTGCCATAAATGCACTGGCCAGCGTAGCTCGCATTTCGCGTGGAAAAATCGCCACTACCACTGCAATGCCAACACTGCCATAAGCAGCCTCACCCACACCGACCATAAAACGGGCCACAAACATTTGCTGATAGTTTTCAGCAACAGCACAACCCAAAGTCGCCAGACTCCATAGCACCGCCATAATGACCAAGCTTTTCACGCGTCCAAAACGGTCCGCCAGTAAGGATAAGGGCAAAGTTAAGATCCCGACCATCAACGCGACAATACCGCTCAATAAGCCAAGCTGACTGTCGGTCAAGGCCCATTCAGTTTTAATCAATGGAAATACCGCATTTAGCACTTGCCGAGACATATAGTCTGAAATCAACAAGCCAAATGTCAGTGCAAATACCAGCCATGCATAACGGCGCGGGACATTCATTGAGGTATCAACATGATCCGTATCCACGGTATATGGATGAGCACCCATAGGGACCTCCTTGTTGTATTGTTATCATTTCTATTTTTTGATTGCAGTACGTG
Organism: Acinetobacter higginsii; assembly: GCF_000369525.1. Taxonomy (GTDB): domain Bacteria; phylum Pseudomonadota; class Gammaproteobacteria; order Pseudomonadales; family Moraxellaceae; genus Acinetobacter; species Acinetobacter higginsii. Next base: position 1,006,811 of record NZ_KB850072.1, on the reverse strand, counting down.
GCTAGCCACTTGAATACCTTTGCTGCGTACTGCATTTTATTGTGACGTTCAATCCATTGCTGCTCAGACTTAATGGCGCTGAGGTACGCCTTTTTGTTTTGCTTGACGATTTGGTGACATACCATTGGCCTGCAAAGTTTCTTCAATACTTTGATATTGCACACCAATCCGATAGATTTCTCGTGCCTCTGGGCCTGTTGCCACTTCACGACCTAATTCATGTGCAATACGTACAGTTTGCTGAATTTGCTGTACAGATGAGAAGCGCTGACCACGATGATCGATAATGGTATCTTCATTACCAACCCGTGCATGAAAACCCATCGCCATCGACATGGTATTGAATGGCAATACATTTTTAAGCAATGATTCCGAAGTCAGGGTGCAACCATCTGGTACACGGTGAATAAAATTAAAGAAGTTAAATGGATTGGGTCCATCGAATCCGCCGCCAATTCCAATCCAAGTCAAATTCAATGGCCCCATGTATAAGCCTTTACGTACCATCCGTTCTAGGGTCTCTAGGCCATGCATTCCAGTCAGTTGAAAATGCGGCTGAATATTATTTTGGCAAAGGCGTTTTAAATGCTCTGCGACCCATGCTGGCCCTGCTGGCACAGTCATTTCAGCATAAGCTTCCTGAATTGCAGGATGTGCCAAAGATGTGCCTTCCAAATATTCTGGATAGAGCAACTCCATAATATTCATTTGTGTGGTGTTAATTGCGACCGTAACCTGATCAGGTTTTGGTGTTAATTCAGCCAGCATATGACGGGTATCATCACTCAGCCACAAAGCCGCTTCACCTTCGCTCTCAGGTGCAAAGGAGATTGAGCCACCCACTTGAATAATCATATCGGGTACGGCTTCACGCACCCCAGCAATCAGTTCATTAAACTTGGACAAGCGTTTAGAACCTTTGCCGTCCAGTTCACGCACATGCAAATGCAGTACAGTTGCACCTGCCTCATAGCATTCCACTGCTTTCTGAATCTGCTCATCCATGGTCACTGGGATGTCTTCGGGAAAGTCCTCTGGCATCCACTCAGGTCCATACGGCGCAACGGTAATGACCACTTTTTCCATATTTTCTGGGTGCAAAGAATCGTCAAAGAATTGCATGTGCATCTCCTGTTTATAATTTATAAAACGGTATTGAATTAAAAAGCTTGGATTTGGAATTTAATAGGTTGCATCACCGACAATGCCTGCCCGCTCCATTTTCCGGTGGCATGGCGGGTAATCCATCACGGCATAATGTTGGGTACTTCGATTATCCCAAATAGCGATGCTATTCGGCTCCCAACTCCAGCGCACCTGATATTCAGGAATCGCCGCTTGGGTGATTAAGTAACGCAGTAGATCTCCTGCACCTGGATTAGCATCCTGCCCAAACCGTACGCGGTCTTTGGTGTGGTAATTACTAAAATGGGTGGTGAATGCATTGACGTAGAGAATCTGCTCACCTGTCTCTGGATGTGTTCGTACCACAGGATGCTCAGCATCTGGAAACTGTGCCTTCAATGCCAAACGTTTTTCGATAGGCATGGCAGCCCCAAAACTGGCTTCGATACTGTGATAGGCACGTAAAGGCGCAATCTTTTCCTTGATATCTTCAGGCAAATTTTCATAGGCCATGACCATATTGGTCCACATGGTATCGCCGCCAACAGGTGGACATTCCACACAACGCAGTACACAGCCCATCGGTGGAATTTTGCGCCAGCTGGCATCGCTATGCCATGCATTTTCATATCGGTCAATCGGGCTGTCAGGATGTTTATAAATTTGTACCAAACCTGGATGATCTGGATGACTCCCCACCGCAGGATGATCCTCCAACGGCCCAAAGCGTTCGGCAAAAGCCACATGTTCAGCCCGCGTCATCTGCTGATTACGCAAGAACACCACGCGGTGCTTAAGCAATTGCGTCCGAATTTCCGCGAATAGCCCATCATCATGAATCGCATCGGATAAGTGGACACCACGCAGTTCTGCGCCAATATTGCAAGTTAGCTGTTCAATTTGCATCAGAAATCCCTTCAAATTACAAAAATGGATGAACCTATGGTTTTACGTGCTTCCAGATCACGATGTGCTTGTACGGCATCTTCAAGTGCATAGCGATGATTGATCTCGATCTTGATGCGTCCACTGCTGACATGATCAAACAGTTCCTTGGCTAAGGCTCTTTTTTCTTCTGGATCGGCAATATAATCGGCCAAAGCTGGACGGGTGATAAACAACGAACCTTTCATTGCCAATAACACAGGGTTAAAGTCAGGAATTGGCCCTGATGCGGTACCTACACAAACCAATAGGCCACGGCGTTTGAGTGAGTCTAATGAGGCCATAAAGGTATTTTTGCCCACACTATCAAAGACCACATTGACCCCAATGCCATCGGTCAACTCACGCACCCGTTCTGCCACATTCTCATGGCTATAATTAATCACATGATCACAGCCATAGGCACGTGCTACCGCTTCTTTTTCATCCGTCGAGGTGGTCCCAATCACGGTTAGCCCCAACAGTTTGGCCCATTGCGATACAATCAGCCCCACACCACCTGCGGCTGCATGTAATAAAATGCAATCGCCTGATTTAAAGTCATAGATACGACGCATCAGATACGCTGCAGTTAAACCACGCATGGTCATTGCAGCCGCAGTTTCACAGGAAATATCGTCAGGGAGTTTGATTAATGCATCTGCGGCAATAAGGCGTTCGGTGCTATAAGCGCCAAGCGTATTCAGAAATCCTGTATAGGTGACGCGATCACCCACCACAAAATCGGTTACGCCATCACCCACCGCTTCGATAATGCCAGAGGCTTCGACACCCATACCATTTGGTAAGGGAATCGGATAAGTCCCATCGCGGAAATAGGTATCAGCATAATTGAGGCCCACCGCTACATGGCGTAGACGTACTTGACCAACCGCAGGTGCGCCGACTTCGATGTCCTCATAGCGCATCACCTCTGGAGTCCCTGTTCCGTAGAACCGTATCGCTTTATTCAACGTCATTTTCCTGCCCATCTTGTATTTTTATTAAGTGCCGAAGCCATATGACTAAAAAATACAATACTCAGGAGAATGTCGACTTTACTTAACACGACACGGACATCACCTTTGGCGACAAATACACAATCGACATGATTGTTTTATAGGACGGCACAAAGCTTAGGGGTTATTTCTCAAGCTGCTGATTCATGCCTTTCACATGCTCAACAAAATGATGCATATTGGTTGCCCATGTGCTCATATCACGATGTGCAATCAGGTAGGTATTGATCTGCGCTGTAGCCGAGTCAATGGGATGAATCTTCACACTTTGGGCAAAATGAGATTGCTGTACATAGCTGATCGGTAAAATTGCAAGGCCAACATCTAGACTGACACAGCTGATAATACCATCTAGGCTGCCCATTTCAATCACGTTGGCTGCAGGTAAATGATGGGAAAATAAGAACTGATCAATCGCTTTGCGGTAACTACAGCCTTGTTTAAAGGCTATAAATTTCTTTTGAATCAGATCGTCATTTGTAAGTCGTTCAGACACATGCTTTGAAGAAATAAGCACCAATTGCTCAGTCCAGACATGTAAATTGAACATCCCATCAATCGGTGCATGATGTGCTACAAATGCACAATCCAGCTTAGATGCATGGACCAAATCAATTAGATCTCGTGTGGGTGCGGTCGATAAGGCAAAAGGAAAATCTGGGCTGTGCTGTTGTAAATCGCGGATCAACACTGGCAGTCGAACCGCAGCCGTGGTTTCCATACTCCCAATCGCTAAAGGAAAATTGGCTGTCAGCTGACTATGGGAAAACGTGTCCAATAGCTCTTTTTGTAGATGCAGCATTTTTTCAGCATAACCATACAGTTGTACCCCAGCTCTGGTCGGTTGAATTGGGTTCTGCCGATGTAGCAACTCGACATTCAACTCTGTTTCCAGTTTTTTGATATGACTGGTGACATTGGATTGTACCGTATAGAGCGTTTTTGCTGCCTCTGAAAAACTGCCTAACTTCACCACCATCATAAAAATTTCTAAAGATTTAATCTGCATTGCCATCACTATTAGAGATAGTTAGTATCAATTCAAATCATTTTACATGATTAATAGCGCTTGTTTAAATAGCTATTCATTTCTCAACACCTAAAGATGGTTCAAACAATGTCTGGTACTAAGCTGTTATTTTTAATCAGTATTTTAAGTTGCTTCAGCTATGCACTCTATGTATTTGACTATAAATTTCTTGCCAAAGCACAACCTCTTGCGCATATGAGTCATAGCGACTAATTGTTGGAGTGAACAGGCTATGACTGAGCCAGCAAAAAACAGCAACCGTGCCCTGCAATCTGCGATCAGTGCAGCCTTGATTATGGCAATTGGTATGGGTTTCGGGCGCTTTGCGTTTACTGCGGTCTACCCGCATATGATTGATGAAGGCATCATCAATCTACAGCATGCCAGTTTGGCTGCTTCTGCAAACTATGCGGGCTATCTGTTGGGTGCTTTATTTGCGATCAAGATGAAACCACAGCAGAGTTATCTCGGTAGTATTGTTGCTACTGTGGGTAGCGTCCTTTGTCTGATCCTACTCAGCTGTATTGACACGATTGGCCTGATCATCTTGATTCGTGGTTTGGCTGGGGTTTTTAGTGCTTTCGCCATGGTGTCCGCCTCATTATGGTTGCTCGAACAGCAGAAACAAACACAACAAGCCCCCATCTTGTATGCAGGCGTTGGTCTCGGGATTGCACTCTCTGCCGAGCTGTTGGTTTTCGGCACACATCTCGGTTGGCATAGCAAAATACTGTGGTTATTGCTCGGTCTATCCAGTCTGGTCCTTGGTTGCATCGCGATGTTTGGTTTATCACAGGCTCAACCGAATACGGTTTCAACTCAGCAGATAGTGAGCACAAATCGCAAAACACCCCATGCCTACGCTCTGATTATGATTTATGCCTTGGCGGGTTTTGGCTACATCATTACCGCAACCTATTTACCTTTATTGGTGAAACAGGCCTTACCGAATATTGATGCGGCACAGATCTGGGCAATCTTTGGTTTAGGTGCGATTCCTTCGTGTTTTTTCTGGCATCGTATCCACCATAACTTCGGCACACAAGTCGCCTTATCCTCTAATTTAGGATTACAGGCTTTTGGTGTTGTATTGCCGATCATATTACCCACCGCTTTGGGTTATCTGTTAAGTGCATTACTGGTGGGAGCAACCTTTATGGGAACGGTGACCATTGCCATGCCTGTGGCACAGGATATCACTCGCCAAGCACAAAATAATTTAATTGCCTTAATGACCGTCGTCTATGGCTTGGGTCAGATCATAGGCCCAATCGTAGTGAATGCCCTATTCACGATCTATCATACGCTCAATAGCTCACTGATTACCGCGGCTGCGGCACTATTAATTGCAGCAGTAATTAGTCTGAAATCAGCTGAGGCGATCCATTAACCAGAAATAGATTGCTTAAAAACCTTCATCTGCTTGTATTGTTGCAGTTCATCGAATGAATTAATGCTATGACAAAATAGGCCTTGCTTTTGAAATGCCACCACCTGTGCATCCAATTGTTTAAAACAATCTCGTAGACTCAGTTTATTCTCAGCAATCGCTTGTCCCAACACCGATATACTTTCTCGCTTAAGTAAACAAAATGGATATAAAGCATCTCCATTGATATTGACATAAGCCACTTGTGCCTGCGGCTGCTTTTGCAAAGCACGATGCAGTTTGAGCACAACCTGATTGGGAATATAAGTCACATCACAGGGAATGAATAAAGCATAGTTGGCTTGCAAATGTGACCATGCACTTTTCATCCCCATCAAGGGCCCGAGAAAACCGTGCTGATCATCTGTATAGCATTCAATACTGGGTTCAATCTGTTTATATATCGAGTTATCACGGTGGCTATTCACCCAAATATGTTGAACCTGAGTCTTAAAACTTTCACAAATTTTTGACAGTTGAATCTGATCATCAAACTGTTGTAGCAGTTTGTTAGTCCCGTTCATACGACGCGCTTGCCCTCCCGCCAAGATCACTAGATCTGTAGCGGGATATTCTGTATTCATGCTTCTGCCTCCAATTGACAGGTTTTAATCAAGCCGCGTATCTCAGGTAAACAAGAACCACAATTTCCACCTGCTTTTAAACATGCCGTGACTTGTTTTTCATGGGTGATGTTTTGCATTTTGATGGCTTCGATAATCTTATTTTTACCCACTTTAAAACAACTACAAACCAATGGTCCATCGTTATTTGAAGCAGACATTGGCATCCCTGCCAGCAAAGCTTTACGATGCAAGGCACTCAAACGTTCACGTTTAAATAGACTCGCCACCCAATCCCGATTTGGCAATAGATCGACAGGCGCAATATATAAACTGGCAATCAAAACACCGTCTTTTAAAATCACGCTATGGCTGAGCTGCGATGAAATATCCTCCAGACTTAACCATTCATAGGTTTCATCCACAAAAGGCAGGAAGCTTTTCAGATTCTTTTGGGTCTCATCAATACTGTGACGATCAGCAATTTCATAACGGATGGCTTTCGCTGTTTTGATCTTGGTCCACCATGCACAACGTTGTAAAGATGCTTTAATCTGATGTTCAAAGCCTTCACGGACATAGAGTACCCCTTGCCATGTGGTATGGAATGGCTGAATGGCTACAGGGGTATGCTTAAACTCTGGCTCACCTGAGATCGCATCCACCACAGGATTGACCACTTTACCAATCCGTGCATCAGAAGCGACTTGCTCAGTCCAGTGAATCGGGGCGAAGATTTGGCCACGACGCACACCTTGTGCCAGCGTCACACGCAATACACAACGCCCCCATTGTGAGCGGACTTCCACCAAAGCTTTATCACGGATACCAAATTTTAATGCATCATTCGGATGAATCTCGCAAAATGGTTCAGCACGATGCGTGGTGAGGTTTGCCGATAAACCGGTACGGGTCATAGTATGCCATTGGTCACGGATACGTCCCGTATTCAACACCAATGGATAATCTTCTGAGATGGCATGCACTGGATCAATGGCGACAGTAGGAATCAGTTTGGCTTTTTTGTTTTTATGACTAAAACTACCACGATCAAACAATTGCTCCACGACGATGCTTTGCCCTTTCTCCCAGACTGGCCATTGAGTTGGGCGTAAATGGTTATATTCATCCAGACTTAAATTCATTAAGCCTTTTAAATTGAAATAACGGAAGTTTTCGACCTGATCACGTTGGTCAACACTGGCATTTTGATAGGCCGATAAAGCCGCGTGTTCATTAAAAATGTCACAGGCATTGCTAAACTCAAAACCATGGAAACCCAGTTTTTTTGCAACCTCTGCCACCGCCCACCAATCCGCTTTGGCTTGCTTTGGTGGATTTAAAAAGGCACGTTGCCGTGAAATACGGCGTTCAGAATTGGTGACCGTACCATCTTTCTCTCCCCAACCTAATGCAGGCAACAACACATCTGCATAGGCTGTGGTATCAGTATCCGCACAAATATCAGAAACCACCACAAATTCACATTTTTCCAAGGCGCGTTTGACTTGATCTGCATCGGGCAAACTCACTACAGGATTGGTTGCCATAATCCAGATGGCTTTGATTTTGCCGCTTTCCACCGCTTGGAATAAATCAACTGCTTTTAAACCTGCTTGCTTGGCAATCACAGGACTATTCCAAAAGCTTTGCACCAGATGTTGATGTGACGGATTATCTAAATCCAGATGTGCTGCCAACATATTGGCCAATCCACCTACCTCACGACCGCCCATTGCATTGGGTTGACCCGTCATTGAAAATGGTGCTGCACCTAATTTGCCAATTTTTCCAGTGAGTAAATGACAGTTAATAATGCTATTGGCTTTATTCACACCTTGAGAAGACTGATTAACCCCCATCGAAAACAAGGTAATCACCTTTTCTGTTTGGGCAAACTTATCAAAAAACAGCTGTAATTTTTCTGCAGAAATTCCTGTACGTTTCACCAAAGCATTAAAATCTTGCTCGCTTTCACTCGCTGCTAGAAGTGCTGCTAAACCTTCGGTATAGGTCTCCACAAAATGATGGTCGATATAATCATGATGGTAGAGATGCTGAAATAGACCATTAAATAAAGCTACATCCTGACCAGGTAAGATCGGCAAATGTAAATCTGCTTGCTCGCAGGTACTGGTAAAACGAGGATCGACCACCACTACAAATAAATCTGGATTCTTGCTCTTGGCTTGCATGATACGTTGATACAATACGGGATGACACCATGCCGTATTAGAACCAACCAGAACCACCATATCGGTATGTTCAAAGTCTTCATAGCTAGCAGGTACGATATCTTCACCGAAGGCGCGTTTATGCGCTGCAACTGCAGACGACATACATAGGCGTGAATTGGTATCAATATTCGCTGTGCCCAAATAGCCTTTCACAAACTTATTCACCACATAATAGTCTTCAGTCAGCAACTGTCCTGAGACATAAAATGCAACGCTGTCTGCTCCATATTGATCAATACACGCTTGAAACTGATTTGCAATTTTCTCAATCGCCTGATCCCATGTCGTGACTTGACGATGATTTTTACGACCAAACATAGGCTGTAAGACGCGGGTTTCCAAGCCTAGCGTATCGGCTAAATTACTGCCTTTAATACAGAGTCGTCCAAAGTTTGAAGGATGCTCTAGATCTCCTGCAACTTGTACTGTCGTGCCATGCGTTTTATGTTGGACACTGACATCCACGCCACAGCCCACGCCACAATAGGGACATGTTGTTTTTGTAATAATTGTTTCTGCTTGATCGGAGCGACTGTGTTCTAAATTTTGAATACTGTTCATGACTGCCCCTTTTACCTAGTTAATCCGCTGAACTTTACACTCAACTAAAAAATCATTCTGAGTTCTTCTCCAGTTTCAGCTTATGGACAAACCTTCTAAAACTAGATTTTCTCATCACACACTATCGTGACAGGCGGTATGGATGCCGCCTTGTTGAGCTGCGGTAGCAAGGATGTACCGTCAGCTTAACAAAGGATTTTTGTTACTTTTCATCCTTGAAAAGTAAGGCAATGCCTTTACAACAATTATCTGCTCATACAGCATATATGCGGCAATGCCATTCATCCTTAACCTATTCTTCTCGAATGGGGTAAGCTTTCACCCTGCCTTTTTCATTGCAAAATCCTTACCAAATAACAGCTTATTTCTAAAAGTAGAAACAGGCGTTTGATCTGCAATCAACTCGGCATACCACATCCCATCTTCGGTATCACCAAACAGAACTGCACCAATCACTTTGTCTTTTTGGATAATGATACGTTTATAAATTTGACGCTTGTCATCATTGAGGATGATGTCTTCATAATCTTCTTTCGGTTCAAAGTTCCCAGCAGAGAACACATCCACACCGCTGACTTTTAACTGTGTTGGTACGGTCGGTGATTTAAAGGTTAAGCTGCCATGTTCAGCCAAATGCGTTGCACAGATGAAGGCTTGTCCCCAAAGTGGTTCAACTAGACCAAAGGTTTGATTACGATGTTCAATGCATTCACCCACAGCATAGATACTTGGATCAAAGGTTTGCATGGTGTCATTCACCAAAATGCCTCGATTACAACGCAGTCCTGCACTTTGAGCCAAGGCAATATTCGGGCGAATCCCAACCGCAAAAATCACTAAATCTGCGTCCAGTACCGTTCCATCTTTAAGACGGACTTGACTGACATGACCATCCTCACCGATCAATGCCTCGGTATTGGCCTCGGTAATGATATTGATACCCTTTTGCTCAATACTATGGCGCAACATGCGGCTGGCACGGCCATCCAACTGACGTTCCATAATTCGATCCATCAGGTGCAGAACTGTTACATTCATACCACGTTGTTTCAAGCCATACGCTGCTTCCAGACCCAGCAAACCACCACCAATCACCACCGCATTCTTTTTGGTTTCGCAATATTTGATCATGGTGTTGACATCATAAATATCACGGAAGCTAATCACGCCTTTTAGATCTACACCTTGCACAGGTGGAACAAATGGTGATGAACCAGTGGCAATAATCAAACGATCATAACCAACACTTTCGCCTTTCTCGGTATGTACCACTTTGCGGGTACGATCAATCTTGATCGCAGGGTCATCGGCAATAAATTGAATCCCTTTGTCGCTGTACCATGCATGTGGATGCAGCATGATTTCATCAATGGTTTTTTCACCAGAAAGTACTGGCGACAACATAATACGGTTGTAATTACCCCAAGGCTCCTCACCAATCACCGTCACATCATAACGATCTGGGGCCATATCCAATAAGTCCTCAAGACAACGCATACCCGCCAAACCATTGCCAATTAACACCAGTTTCAGCTTTTCTTGAGCAGCGCCATTGTTGGTAATATAAGTCTTTTGCGGAACAGACCCGACCCACACCCGACCATTTTCAATTTTGGTTGGAAAAACCAAGAGCTTTTGATCTTTATCTTCCAGACAACGCCCCGTCGCTAAGCTAAAATGTTGTTTATAAATCGGCGATGCAATCACGCGTTCACCTTGTAAATCGCCAATGATGCCGCGACACATCACATTGGCTTGGCTAAATGGATCTTTATTGCTAAGCGCATAAATCCGCTTTTCGTGACCAACACGAAACAGTGCAACGGATTGACCTTCGATCAGTGCGCCCACACCCGTATTTGGTGTGATGTCATCCAACGCACACACCTCGACCCATTGATTTTCTGGCAGCATATCGATGTTCTTTAAACTGGTCATTTGAGTTCTCCTTATGCTTCAACCATTGGGATACGATCGACTGAGCGTTCAGCGTCATTCAAAGGGCGAATCTGATCGCGCACTTGGGTAAATTGAATATGTGGGTCAGCTTGCTGTTCTGCACTGGCATTGATATAGGTTTGGAAACGTTTACGAATCTCAGGATCTTCAACCGCAGTACGCCATTCATCTTGATAAGTCCCAATCACATGACTCATACGACTTTCGAGTTCTTCGGCAAGTCCTAGCGAATCATCGACAATCACTGATTTGAGATAATCCAAACCGCCTTCCATATTGTCACGCCATACGCTGGTACGTTGTAAACGATCTGCAGTTTGGATATAGAACATAAAGAAACGGTCGATATAACGAATCAAGGTTTCGGTATCAAGGTCAGAAGCCAATAACTCTGCATGACGTGGTTTCATGCCACCATTACCACAGACATACATGTTCCAACCTTTCTCTGTTGCAATCACCCCGACATCTTTACCTTGCGCTTCGGCGCATTCACGGGTACAACCTGAAACCGCCATTTTCAATTTATGTGGCGAACGTAGGCCCTTATAGCGGTTCTCAAGTTCAATCGCCAAGCCCACAGAATCATCCACCCCGTAACGGCACCATGTACTACCGACACAGGATTTCACGGTACGTAATGATTTACCGTAAGCATGACCTGATTCAAAACCCGCTGCATTGAGTTCTTCCCAGATAAACGGGAGTTGATGAATTTGCGCACCAAATAAGTCGACACGTTGTCCACCGGTAATTTTGGTATACAAGTTATATTTTTTGGCAATTTGACCGACAGCAATTAAGCCATCTGGTGTGACTTCACCACCTGCCATACGTGGCACAACTGAGTAAGAACCATCTTTTTGAATGTTGCCTAGGTAGTAATCGTTACTGTCTTGTAGACCTGCATGGCTTGGTTCAAGTACGAAATCATTCCAACACGATGCCAAAATATTGGCCGCCATTGGCTTACAAATATCACAGCCTAGACCATGACCGTGTTGCTGAATCAAATCATCAAAGGTCTTGATTTCATTGACACGAACCAAGTGATAAATTTCTTGGCGTGAGTACGGGAAGTGCTCACACACATGGTTATTGACCGTTACGCCTTGGCGTTGTAGCTCAGACTTCAGCACTTGCGTGACTAAAGGTGCACAACCACCACAGGCTGTCGCCGCTTTAGTACATTTTTTCAAAGCACCGAGTGAGGTTGAACCATCACAAATTGCTTGGCAAATATCGGCTTTGGACACGTTATTACACGAACAAATGGTTGCGCTATCTGGCAATAAATCGACACCACTACCGCCTGCTTTCGCGCCTGAATCGGCAAAACCTGGCATGATCAAACTTTCAGGTGTTTCTGGTAGTGCCAGACCATTTAGCATCATTTGTAGTAGGTCATTGTATTCTTTGGCATCACCAACCAAGACCGCACCAAGCAACTTGGTTTTATCTGCATCGACCACGATCTTTTTATAAACCAAGCTATCTTCATCAGCATAAAAATAGCTGAGTGAGTTTGGTGTCATCCCATGTGCATCACCAACAGATGCAACGTCAACGCCCATCAACTTCAACTTGGTACTCATATCTGCACCCGCGAAACAATGCGTTTCTTCGGCTAAGATATGTTTTGCGGCAATACGCGCCATGTCATAGCCGGGTGCGACTAAGCCATAAATTTTATTATCCCACAGCGCACATTCACCAATTGCATAGATATGCTCATCTGAGGTTTGGCAATAATCATTTATTTTAATCCCGCCACGCTCACCCAATGCTAAACCACTCATGCGCGCTAATTCATCACGTGGGCGAATCCCCGCTGAGAATAAAATGATGTCTGCCTCCAGCTCACTGCCATCCGCAAACTTCATGATGTGTGTCGTGCTATCACCCGCTTCAATACATTGCGTGGCTTTTTGGGTATGGACTTTTACCCCAAGATTTTCAATTTTACGGCGTAATACTTTGCCACCGAGATCATCAATTTGTACTGCCATCAAACGCGGAGCAAACTCCACCACATGGGTTTCCAGATTTAAATCTCGCAATGCCTTGGCAGCTTCCAGCCCCAATAAACCACCACCAATCACTACACCGGTTTTGGCATTTAAGCTTGCGGCACGAATGGCATCTAAATCTTCAATAGTACGATAGACAAAACAGTTTTCACGATTATTGCCTGAGATTGGTGGAACAAAGGCATATGAACCTGTTGCTAAGACCAATTTGTCATAATGAATCGCATCACCGAAATTTGTGGTCACGGTTTGCTCAGCTGCATTAATTTCTACCGCTTTGGTATTCAGCCTTAAATCAATACCGTGCGCGTCTGCAAAATCAAAGCGAGCCAGTGATAAGTCTTTTGCTGTTTTACCAGAGAAATATTCAGTCAAATGTACGCGGTCATAGGCAATACGTGGTTCTTCAGCAAGAATAGTAATTTCTAATTCATCATCAGCTTTCTCTAAGATGGCTTCGATGAATTTATGCCCCACCATACCGTGACCAATCATCACTAATTTCATTGTGTTTTTCCTCAAATCGAATCTTTGATTAAGCTGCGCTACTTTGTTCTGAGCGACGTTCCAACATGGCTTGTTCGAACAGCTGTTGTTCTTTTTGTTTATGCTCTACCGAGAATCGGATCAGCATCACCGAGCTTGCAGCAATCACCACCAAGCCACCTAAAACCATTAAACAAGTTTGAAAATCGACCATTCCTTTCAACAAGAATCCTGCTGCGACTGCACCGACATTGCCGCCTGCACCAATAATGCCTGCCACCCCACCGAGTGCTTCACGATCAATAAATGGAACCAAGGCATAAGTTGCACCACATGCCATATGGGTAAACAGCGCAAAGATGGTCATACTGAGGATTGCAAAAACTGCACTATTCATATGCGCGAATAGCATCAGGAACAACCCTTCACCCAAGATCAACAGAAACAAGATCTTAGTGCGGCCATCCAAACCTTTTTTCAGCGCGACTTTGTCTGAAACAATCCCACCAAGGGCACGGGCAAACAGTGCCAGCAAACCAAAAACCCCTGCAGCCAGTCCCGCTTCTTTTAAGCCAAAGTTGAAGTGTTCGACGTAATACATCGCAATGATGTTGTGCATGAAGATTTCAATGCCGAAACATGCCGCATAAGAGCAGAATAGAATCCAGACCCGATAGTTACGCGCTGCGTACATTAGGATTGCCAAGCCACCTTTTTTATCGCTTCCAACTATGATGCCTTGTGCACGAAGTTCTTTAAAATCGCCTTGTGGGCAATCTTGAGTCAGCTTCCAATAAAGCACACCTACGATCAGCATCATCACACCAGGTACAAGCAATGCAATTCTCCAACCCATGGCTTGTTCTACACCGAACATCACCAAGGCAGACAATAGTAAAGGCATCAAGGCTTGTGTCGCACCACCACCTGCATTCCCCCAGCCAGCTGACGCGGCATTTGCAGTGCCTACAACATTTGGCGCAAACATAATGCTGGTATGGTATTGAGTAATCACAAAGCTGGCGCCAATTGCACCAATCAATAAGCGAAAAAATAGGAAGGATTCATAACTATTTGCTGCAGCAACACCAAATACAGGAATGCTACCCAGCAATAACAATGCAGTATAAGTTTTACGTGGGCCGTATTTGTCACACAGTGGGCCAACGATTAATCGAACCACAATCGTGATTGCAACAGCAGCAATATTAATATTGGCGATCTGATCTTTGGTGAGATGGAACTCGCCTGCGATCACTGGCATTAACGGTGCACAGGCAAACCAAGCAAAGAAACAAACGAAGAAAGCAAGCCAACTCATGTGGAATGCCCGCATCGCAGGTGCGGAAAAGTTGAATAACTTAATTGATGTGGCTTTTTTCGCCGATAAATCTAAAGACATTGCCATCTCCCATACTGAACGTATCATGTGTTGTTCATACAGCACGCTGTATCAACAAACCGATCAGATCGGACATCGTTGGCCGTCTTACAATTTTGCAAGTCATCTTTGACTTAAGGAATAGTTAGCAAATGCTGTGCCAAGTCTTAATTAAGACAAATAGAATAAAATATTAACCACTGTTTTATATCGTTTTTATTTAAAAAAAGCTCATCCAATACGATGATCAAGCAAGTTTTATATGGTGCATTCTTGGTAATGACCCGTTTTAAAGCAGAATTCGCACTGCTTCAAAACAACTCCTTTTACGCACCCAAAAAGTGCATCTTTCGTTCTAGTGGATATAATTCAAATTTTTCATTTCTTCTACTTGGTCACAGCGATACAATAAAGCGCATAAACAATACGCCCCATGGAGCGATTGCACCGAATAAGAAATCAAAATAGCTTCACTGGCACTAATTTTGCTTCAAAAACAATACGCACAGCACCTTATATCTGTGCACAACCCCACCGTTTGACCTAAATACTATGCCGAAACTCAAGATCGCACTTATTGATGACGACCAGGCTCGGGCTGAATACATAAAAACCTGTTTGATTGAACATGACTTTGATGTAGTGGCTTGTTTTACTCTCGATCATCTCAATATTTTTAAACTCGAACATCTTCAAGCCGATGTCATTCTGCTTGATATGGATCATCCACATCGCGATGTGATTGAAAGTTGTGTCTGCAACTTTGATCTGCCTACAGTCTTATTTACCAAGAACACCGATAAAGACACTATCAAACAAGCCATCGATGCAGGGATTACCGCCTATATCGTCGATGGTATAGACCCAAGCCGCTTACACACCATTTTAGATATTTCGATTGAGCAGTATAAAAAGCATAAAAAACTGGAATGTGACCTGAAAGATGCCAAGACCAAACTTGC
The DNA here is from genome assembly GCF_000369525.1 of Acinetobacter higginsii. Lineage (GTDB taxonomy): Bacteria > Pseudomonadota > Gammaproteobacteria > Pseudomonadales > Moraxellaceae > Acinetobacter > Acinetobacter higginsii. The sequence goes on along the minus strand of NZ_KB850072.1, from coordinate 991,105 downwards.
AGATCGTAAAGACGTCGAAAAGGCCAAAGTGTTGCTGATGCAACTGCATGGCTTAACTGAAGACACCGCGTTTCAATTACTCAGAAAAAATGCCATGAGCCACCGCATGACTATTGGAGAAATGGCACGCCGTTTACTGGATGCCCAACAACTTTTAAATAATCAACTAAAGGATGAATAGATGAGCCATTTAGTCGAATTAGCAAAAGTAGAAAAAACCGAATTACAACTGGGCTATATTCCCTTACTTGATTGTGTCGCATTACTCTGGGCAAAGCAGCGTGGTTTTTTTGAAGAAGTCGGTTTAAATGTCAATTTAGTCAAGGAAGCTTCTTGGGCCAGTTTACGTGATCGTTTAGCTTTTGGCTTACTCGATGCAGCACATTGCCTATCTGCCATGCTCCCAGCAGCAGCGGTCGGAACCGATCAAATTGGGATTCCACTACAAACCCCGCTCGTGCTGAGTGAAAATCGAGCATTTATTAGCTTAAGCCAAAAGCTCTGTTATGCACTAAATATTCAGAAACAAGATACTGCAGAAAGTTCAGCCAAGAAACTGACGGATTATATGCGCCAAGATCAAAACGTCTCTTTGGCACATGTATTCCAACACTCGATTCATCACTATTGCTTAAGAGAATGGCTCGCTTTGGCCGACCCTCAACTAGCGCAAACCATTCAAATGAAAACCTTACCACCACCTTATATGGTTGAAGCGATCAGTAATCATTTAATAGATGGGTTTTGTGTCGGTGAACCTTGGAATACTCAAGCTGAGTTACAAGGTCTAAGCCAAATTGTCTGTTCAAGTCAGCACATTATCCCGAATGTTGCCGACAAAGTCTTAGCAGTCACACAAGAATGGGCGCAACAACATCCACACAGCTTGATTGCCTTAACCACTGCTATTCTCAAAGCGCAACAAGAATTACGTCAACTCGAAGATTTTGCACCGGTATGGCAACTTCTGATTGAGTTTGATGTGATTCAATTCCATTGCTCGCCAGACGTTCATGTTGAAAAGTACTTTACCATCCAGAATATCATTCGTAACTTTGTACAAAACAGTGCTGAGCCAAAAGCCCAAGACTTTGAATGGCTATTTCAACAAATGCATAAATGGAATGCTGTAGAACTTGAACGAGACACTTATATGACTCAAGCTCAGAATTGCCTATTGCTTGAAACCTATAAAGCTGCTGCGAATCCCACATAAAATAAAGGACAAAAAAAAGCTGTCTTGATATTTAAAGACAGCTTTTGAAAGACCCAAAAGGGATTACACCAATCACAAGTAATCCCTTAAGTAATCACTATCATATTGAAAGCAGAGATATCTTTTTCGGACATTTTTATGTCATTAACTGCCATCTAGAATGCGAATTTTTATCATTTCTGCCAACTGATTAAGCGACAACAGTGTTCAATCTCTAATCATCTTGCATTGCAGTCATCAAGCGCTTCACAATGTCACGCAATCAACAAGTAGCATCAGAAAAGGTTCAATATTCATATTTTAGCAACTACAGGTTTACTATCCTCATAAATAATAATTTAAACACATAAAAACAATATGTTAGCATAAAACCTTCATCCTATTGGATCACATAAAAATACACTTTACCCAATTCTTTTCTAAGGATTTAAGTCGCACTAAGATACCAAAATATAAATAGCTTGACTGCTGAGTTACACAAATCCCATGAACGAAATGAGGTAATTCAGTTTAGAATGTTTAAAAATAAAATTACGCTAAATTTTGTCATATTTTAACATTGCCAATTCCTTGCAAAGTTTTCATTATATGCACCATGCTTGGCATGCAAATTTCTTCATCGATTAAAACAAATTATAAAAAAATTGCAGAATTTTGTGCCATAATAAGCAAACTTTGCAGACATCTTGCAAAAAACTTTTGCAGATTTAGAATTGGAGCAGGCTGAATGAGCTCAACCATTTTGGTAATTCATGGACCGAATTTGAACTTGCTAGGAAAACGCGAACCAGAGGTATATGGTTATCTCACGTTAGATGATGTTAACCAGCAACTCACCGCTCAAGCCCAACATGCATCACTTACACTAGATACTTTTCAAAGCAATTGGGAAGGTGCGATTGTCGATCGTATCCATCAAGCACAAATCGAGGGTGTGAAATTTATCATTATTAACCCTGCTGCCTTGACCCACACCTCAGTTGCTTTACGCGATGCCTTACTTGGCGTTGCGATCCCATTTATTGAGGTTCATTTGTCAAATGTTCACGCCCGTGAATCATTCCGTCATCACTCATATTTATCAGATAAAGCCATTGGCGTAATTTGTGGCTTAGGTGCAAAGGGTTATTCCTTTGCTCTCGATTACGCTATCGAAAAAATTCAATCTTCTAACTAATTTAGACTTTTTAGGAATGCTCACTCATGGATATCCGTAAAATCAAGAAGCTCATCGACTTGATGATTGAATCTGACTTACAAGCGATTGAAGTTAAGGAAGGCGACCAATCCATCTCATTAACTCGCCCTACTCCTGTTTATGCCGCGGCTGCTGTAGCTGCAGCTCCAACAGTTACTGCTCCAGCACCAGCAGCAAAAACACCACGTGGTGCAGTTGAATCATCACCAATGGTTGGTGTGTTCTATGCAGCACCAAGTCCAGGTGAAGCACCATTTGTAAATGTAGGTCAAACAGTATCTGCGGGTGAAACATTAGGGATCATTGAAGCAATGAAAATCATGAACCCAATTGAAGCAACAAAAAGCGGCGTAATTGAAGAAATTCTAGTGAAAAATGGTGAAGTGATCCAATTCGGTCAACCACTTTTTCGCTACCGTGCTTAATCAGTTTGGGGATTCCTATGTTGCAAAAAGTATTAATTGCAAACCGTGGCGAAATCGCTTTACGAATTACTCGGGCTTGTAAAACTCTTGGCATTAAAACAGTTGGTATCTATTCAGATGCCGATAAAGATTTAATGCACTTACGCTTCGTTGATGAAGCAGTGTGTATCGGACCGGGTGCAAGTAGTGAAAGCTATTTAAATATTCCTGCAATTATTACTGCTGCAGAAATCACAGGTGCGGATGCAATCCATCCTGGTTATGGTTTTTTATCCGAGAATGCGGAATTTGCTGAAATCGTTGAAAGTTCTGGCTTTATTTTCATTGGCCCTCGCCCTGAACATATTCGCCTGATGGGGAATAAAGTATCAGCGATTATTGCCATGAAAAAATCAGGCGTACCAACGGTACCGGGCTGTGACCATGCAGTAACGATTAATAATGCGCTTGCTGAAGCAAAAGAAATCGGCTTCCCATTGATCGTGAAAGCGGCTTCTGGTGGCGGCGGTCGTGGTATGCGTATCGTAGAACGTGTCGACACACTGCTTGAATCGGTTCAAGCGGCGCAACGTGATGCTGAAATGTGGTTCGGTGACGATACGGTTTATATGGAACGTTTCTTACAGAAACCGCGTCATGTCGAAGTACAGGTTCTCGGTGATGGTAATGGTCATGCGATTCACCTCTATGATCGTGACTGTTCTTTACAACGTCGTCATCAAAAAGTATTAGAAGAAGCACCTGCACCAAACCTACCAGAACAAGCACGTGCCGATATTTTAGAAGCGTGTGTGAATGCATGTAAGTTGATGCAGTATCGTGGTGCAGGTACATTTGAGTTCTTATTTGAAGATGGTGAATTCTTCTTCATCGAAATGAATACCCGTGTTCAAGTTGAACATCCTGTGACTGAAATGGTGACTGGGGTTGATATCATTGAACAACAACTTCGTATTGCAGCTGGTTTAGGTCTTGAACTTGAACAAGAGCAAATCGAAGTTAAAGGTCATGCGATTGAATGTCGTATCAATGCTGAAGATCCAACCACGTTCCTACCGTCTCCAGGTAAAATTGAAAGTTTCTATGCACCAGGTGGTGCTGGTATCCGTTTGGATTCACACATCTATCAGGGCTATAACATCCCGCCTTACTATGACTCAATGATTGCAAAATTGATTTCTCATGGTAAAGACCGTGAAACATCATTAGCTCGCATGCGCCAAGCATTAGATGAAATGATTTTGACAGGAATTAAAACCAATATTCCTTTGCATAAAGATTTGATCTTACAAGACAAAAATTTCTGTGAACAGGCAATGGATATTCATTATCTTGAAAAACATTTGCTAAAACAGCTTGAACCAAAAGCTGAAAAAGCCTAAATAAAAAAGCCTCTTACTCAAGAGGCTTTTTTATGTCTAACACAATCTTATTAAGGTAAAACACGACGCAAGGTCGCAAAACATTTATCGCCTTTTTCACTGGCACAAAAATCGATAGTTGAATCATTGGCCCATTTTACAAAGTATTGGGAAACTTCACCCGTTTGATCTTGCTTTTGACCTGAACAGTCCATTTCATTATTGTCATATTTGATTTGCAGAACTAATGCGGGCAAGCGCTCTTTATGATCTTCTGATGGCTGATAATCATATAAGCCATACGACCATTCTTGACCACTTTTAATCACCACATCACTGGCACCACGGAAGTTATAGTATTCGACACACTTCTTATTGTTTGGAATTTCCATTCCCCACAGCCCCATAATCTCAGGGCGAGTTGTGACCCGAATCGCATTGGCTTTGGCTATTTGTTGAGGGGTTACTGTTGCTTTGTCATTTACGACCGTCTCTGCCATAGTCCATGTTGAGCAAGCCCATAATAATCCAATAATATAAATATTTTTCATAGATTTAATTAAGTCGTCATCTTAACGGTGCATAGGCTTAAATTAGCATATTTTTTGATAAAAGCATGCATTCATAACCATATAAACACAATATTTTTACCATGTAATTTAATTGCTTGTTTTGACACTTTTTCAGGTATGCTATTTTTCAAATTGTATTTAACTTTTTACTTTATAAAGATTTTCGCTTTAGGGATAAAAGCCATGAAATTTTCAGAATACGTACAGTACGATGGTTTGGGGTTAGCCGAGTTAGTCAAAAACAAAGAAGTTCAGCCGTCAGAGCTGCTCGAAATCGCATTAGAACGAAGCAATCAAGTCAATCCTAAACTGAATGCCATCATTATCCCAATGTATGAACAAGCCAAACAACGCGCTCAACACGCTTTATCAGGTCCATTCTCAGGTGTTCCATTTTTAGTCAAAGATCTATTTCAAGAATACCAAGGTGTGCCAACCTCTTATGGCAGTCAAGCATTAAAAAAAATCAATTACACACCAGACTTTAATGCAGAAATTGTCAATCGCTGGGAACAAACTGGTATTGTCACTTTTGGACGAACGAATACGCCTGAATTTGGCATTAAAGGAATTACAGAACCAGAGGCTTGGGGTTCATGCCACAATCCATGGAATTTAAAACATAATACGGGTGGCTCTTCAGGCGGTTCTGCTTCGGCCGTTGCAGCGGGGTTAGTACCGATTGCGGGTGCCGGTGATGGCGGTGGATCAATTCGTATCCCTGCTTCGTATTGCGGTCTATTTGGACTTAAACCCAGTCGTGGACGTACGCCATGGGGGCCACAATTCAGCGAAGCTATGCACGGCGCTGCCATGCAGCATGTAATCAGCAAAACTGTGCGGGATAGCGCGGCAATGCTTGATGCGGTGCAAGGCCCTGAACAAACTTCATTATTTCGAATTGAAGCCCCTAAACAAAACTACTTAGATATCATTCGACAAAGCCCCAAAAAACTCCGCATTGCGTTTAGCACCCAGTCACCGATTGGTAGCAAGATTTCTAAAGATGCAATCCAAGCGGTGCAACAAACCGCTAAACTGTTGGAATCATTAGGTCATATTGTGGTTGAAGACCGACCTAAAATTGATGGCCTCGAACTGGCAAAAGATTTTGTCACCACATGGTTCAGTCAGTTCTCCTATATGCAGGCACAAATCAAACAAATGGCAGGTGCTACCGATCGTGATTTTGAACTGGATTCGATTGCTTTAGCCGCCTTTGGTGCGAAGACTACGGCGACAGAATATATTCACACGCTCAATAATTGGGGACTGTACAGCACCCAGATGAATATTTTCTTTGAAAGATATGACTTATACCTCACCCCAACCACAGCCTCAGTCGCGCCTAAAAATGGTGAGGTTGCTACACCTGCTTGGCAGAAGCCAATCCTAAAAGGCTTGCTAAAACTAGGAAAAGCCCACTATTTAGCACAGGGTAAATTGGTTGAAAAAATGGTACAGGACAATTTAAGTTGGGTACCATTTACCCAGCTCGCCAATGTAACAGGCCTACCTGCAATGTCAGTCCCTTTGTATTGGAATAAATACGGTATGCCACTGGGTAGCCAGTTTATCGCGCCTTTTGGATGTGAAGACCGCTTGTTGCAACTTGCTGCTCAACTGGAACAAGCACAACCATGGTTGCCGCAATATAAACACATCCAAATCTAGTCTAGGTTTTGGCTGCTGTTTCCACTTGATTCGGCAGCCATAGCACCAGTAATAAACCAAACAAAACCACCACACTGGCACAGTAGAAAATGGTCACACCTGAAAATATTTGCCAGTAATGCCCTGCCAATAAACTTCCAGATGCCACCCCTAAGCCCCACATCGTGCTATACAACGCCTGTCCTCGGCCTTGTTGCTCTGGTGTAAAGTTTTGAAAAATTACTTTCATGGCAATCAGGTGGAACAGGCCAAAACTAAAGGCATGTAAGCATTGAGCAAGCAACTGTCCAATATAATTGGTTTCTAAGATACCAACCAAGAACCAACGTAAACTGGTCAAAACTAAGCAAATCACCACCAGTGTCCGCCATGAAAAGCGAGTGAAGAATAGCTTTTGTGCCACCGCAAACATCACAATTTCAGCAATCACCCCCATCGCCCATAAGCTGCCAATTTGTGTGGTGCTAAAACCAATCTCTTTGAGGAAGTTACTATAGAAGCTATAAAACGGTGCCAATGAAAACAGCAAAATAAATTCAATACTAAAAAATGCAGCAACGATGGGCCGTTTTAAAATCGGGAGTAGCGGTTCAAGCGTTTTCTGAGAGCTTGGTGCATGTTCAGGTTCTTTAATACTAAATGACCAGAGAAAAGCCAGAAATGAAACAAAGAGCAATAAAATAGGCAGCATTGAAATCGGAATAACCTCCAACAAAGCCCCAATTACAAATACACCGACAATAAAACCAACAGATCCCCATTTACGCACTTTGCCATAGAGTTCCGCACGCTTTTCACCTAGCCAAAATAAAGTCACGCCCTCAAATTGCGCCAAGATAGCATTTTGGAAGAAGCTAAAAATCAACATCAGTAAAGCCACCGATTGGAAGCTATTCGGAATTACGAAGATGGCGAACCAGATACAAGCTTCCATCCATGTCGCAATTCGAACCAAAAGCATTCGTTTACCTGATTTATCGGCAATCCAACCCCAAATCAGCGGTGCAAAAAAACGCGTGATAATGGCAATCGAAGAAAGAATACCGATCTCTTGATAATTGAACCCCTGATCTTGTAGATACAGGTTCCAATACGGCATGAAAGTTCCGACTATGGCATAGTAGAAGAAGTAGAAACCTGCGAGTCTGGTATTGATGGTCAGTGGTTGCATTTATCTTGGATCATTAGACCTATATAAAGAGTTCCACTCTAACAGAGTGATCAGCTAATTTATTTTTAGTATCCAATTATATATACAAATCATTGGCTTTAAATCCTCTATAAACCGATAATTAGCCTGCACTTCCAAATGCGCTTGCTGCATTTACACTAAGCAGTTTTCATCACCAATCTGGTAACCCCATTCACAATCATATCAATTGCAATTGTGCCAATAAGTAATGCCGCCAACCGGCCAACAATATCGAAATAGCGATCAATATATTTGGCATGCTTATAGCGCAAATGATCATGCGAGAGTTTCATCACAATTAATACACTACATGTTAAAAATAGCGTACATGCGATCACGATTGCTGCCTCAGCAATTGACATACTCATGCCAGTTACAACAGCAGCACTGATTGTTCCAGGCCCAATCATAAAAGGCATAGCCACTGTACCTGCTAAATGTTCTGGAGCACCTCGCATTTCACCAATCGTATCTGCCCCCTGGAAAACATAGCGATAGCCAATGACCAAAAAAATAAGGCCACCAAATATCTGGAACGATTCAAACCGTACATTTAAGTACTTACTAAAAATTGCTTCGCCTCCCCAAGCAAAAAGTAAAAACACAACATAAGCAATCAGCCCACCTTGTATCAGCGCACGATTAAATATTCTGGTCTCTGTATGTCGAATTAACCCGATCATATAGACACTCATCAGAAATGGATTCAACAATGAGAAAAATAAGAGAAATGTGCTCAAATAAGAAGAAGTCATCGCCCCACACTCCAATGCGTCTTCAATACGTTAATCAACTTTCTACAAAAGATTGAGTTCATACGTTTTTTGCAAATGATTAAAAATTATAAACAAACATGACATTCAACAACTTGTTCCATTGACCATCATCACCGCTGGCCAAAGAATTTATGCTTCCTCCAATAAATGGGTCATTTTTACTGGTGATATATTCTGAATAAAGCGAGATCTGCTTATAGTTCCAAGCTGCGCCGATGATATTACGTTGAGAGTTTTTATAATTCTGCTCATCTTTATTCAATCCACTTAAGACCACATAAGGCGTGACATTCAGGCCATTTATGACATCTTTAAAGCTATAGTTCATATCGACGGAATAAAAAGTGCCGCTATTTGCAATGTTGTAAGCAGTATCAAATGATCCAAATGTGGAGTAATTTAAAATTGGATCTTTATTGTCTATTTTGATCTGTCCTGCCGTCAGGGTTATGGCTAAGTTTTTATAATTAAGAGTATTAAATAATGACCAAGCTTTGCGATTGCCCTCTTTATGATTTTGTTGATTCTCAATGATTGAATACCAGTAACTTCCGCCAACAGCCATATCTAAGTCATCATTATTGAAAAAGCTAAGCTCTTGTTTGGCTCTCATCACGAACATATTTTTTTCTTTTAAGCTCGTCATGGTTGGATCATTTGTTTTCACTGTATTAGCAGAATAACGAGCCGTATCATTATCTGCTGTACCTGTGTAATGACCGCCATCTCTGGCAAAGTAGGCCAAATCAATTTTGGTGGCCGAAGGTAATTCAGTATGATAATTAATCCCTAGATTGAGTACATCTTGGAGCCCCATTGTATAATTGAGACCTGCATAAAAACTGCTATCCCAAAAACGGCTAGGACCAAAAGGTACAGGCTGTAAGCCAAGCGTTATGTGATCTGTATGATTTAAACGATAGCCTGCATATGCAGAAACTAAAGTTGAAAAATCGCATAAATCAGACCATTGATAACAGCGCCACTGTATATTTCCAAATACATTCGGTGACTCATATCCAATATTCACAATAGCGGCATCAAACTGAATACTATTATCTGAATCAGTATTTTGACCGTAGTCCTTATAGTTGTATTTGGCACGCAATGCACCAGAAACAGTGACAGCTCCTGTATCCATTTTTGGATCACCGAAAGTAATACCCGCACATACAGGAAAAGCGATCCCAACTGCCAAGAATCCCATACTTAGCTTGATATTTATCTTATGCACTGATATCTCCTTGTATCGATATTAGAGAGAAATCCATTCCAATTTCTTTCTTGATTTTTAATAAAAGCATCTTATTCTGATCAAAAAATAGTCCTTTTAAATTAAGCACTCAGGATTGATTTAAAACTTGTAATGACCTGATCTAAAAGGGTTGATATATTTTAAACTTCAAATTAAACCATGTATTTCTTTCCAATTACCTGGATGAACCACGTAACCAAATACAGCATGTCCCGCGTAAATTAGCTCGGTTCCTTCAGGTATCCACAGCATCTGTCCTGGCCGAACTTCGTACTTCTGCCCATTTGCAGTAAGTTCAAAACAACCTTCAATGACAAAAATGACTTCATCATAAAGTAATTTCCAACTCACTTCCGCACCTTCCCAACGTGCAAAACCAATACCCATATTTGGAGAAACATCAGCTCCTAATGCTCTGGCAACATAAGCAGTACCTTGAGGTGTTTCACCACGGAGATTGAAAACTAATTGTTTACTATCAACTAAACGAACTTCATTCATAATTTTTTACCTTATAATTCACTACGGCTACGCCATTTTTCAAATCGAATACGCGTCTTCACGCCTAGACCTAAAAACGGTTCTGGCGGATTTAAACTTGGCATACCCGTCACGTACTGGATATCACGTAAAGCCTGAGAATCAGTTCCCACAACTAGATCGGCTAATAATGTTCCCGAAATTGTTCCCCAAGCTGCTCCAACACCATTGTCACAAGCACTTGCATAAACACCCTCTTCTAATTCACCAAAAAAATTGGTGAAATTACGAGAAATCGCGTAAACACCACCCCATGTATGTGTAAATGGCACATCAGCTAACTCTGGATAACGTGCTAAAAAGGCTTTGCGATGATCAGCTTGTATCCAATGACGATTATCATCACTCACATTGGCACCATATTTCGGTACATGTTTATAAGTATTACGGATCAAGATACGACGATCTGCTGTCATCCGTAATGTTGTTCCAGCATGATCTGCTGGTGTTAATCCCCAATTCAACTCACCCAGAAAAATAGTCATTTCTTGGTCTGTCAGTGGACGTGTCCAACTCGCAAAGGTCATGACGGGTAATAAGCGATTTTTCAAATAGCCAAATTCACGCGTGAAAATACTGGTTGCTAGAAGTACTTTAGGCGTGGTGATTAGGCCATGATCACCTTCTAAGACCCATTGATTATTGTTTCTTTGCAGATTTCGAATCGGTGATTGCTCTAATAACTCAACATTTTCTGGTAAATGATCACCCATCCCCCTTACCAAAGCTGCTGGTTGCATTAAGTAAGAACCAGGGGTAAAAATTGCACGGCTATAAAAATCTGTCCCGAGTACTTTTTTCAGCTCGGCCTTTTCGATCCAACGATATGGTTCACCTAAATCTTTCATCAAATGTTCAAAATGATTGAGATGAGCTTCACCTCTTTCACCTACAGCGCCTTGGTATTTACCAACTGCCGACCACTGACAATCAATATGATGGCGCTCGACTAAACCTTGTAATTGTGCAATTGCAGATCGATTTAGACTTAACAACTTTTGCTTATGCGAAGGATCTGGATGTGATAATGCAAATTTATGCGGTAAATCAATCACAAAGCCAGAGTTACGTCCAGATGCACCTTCAGCCACACGTTGTGCATCCACTAGAATAATACGGGCATTTGGCTTGAGTTCTGCCAATCTACGAGCTGCGGCTAATCCGGCGAAACCCGCTCCAATAATGGCGTAGTCTGCTTTTTGTGAACCTATTAACTTTTTAGCAGGACCTGCTGGAGGTAATGCCGCATACCAACCACAGGTACGATCATCATTTGGTAAAGCAATCATTTTGTTATTCCTTTAACTTAAACTGTGGATGAACACGAATCTAGTTTCTCTAGCCATTCACTACGATGATGTCGTAATTGACGACCGAGTAAGGCAAAGCCTGTTAACCGGCCTTGTTCATTGTAGAAACCAGCAGCAAACTCTCCGTCATGTTGTTCCACTCTCCACTCACCTGTCCCTATTGCAGGTAAAACAGAGAGCGGCAAAATTGGTGTTTTTACTAAAACAGGTGTTGATTTCAAATCCGCAGCAGTTGACTGACCTAAAAGATTATTCACTAAAGCAGGTAATGCTTGAGTGATTGGATTGATATAAGGCGCCCACTGACCATTCACTTCCGCACAATCTCCCAAAGCAAAAATCGTAGGATCGCTACTGCGGTGATCTAGTCCCGTACAGATTCCGCGTGCTGTTTCTAGGCCAGCGGCTTGAGCAAGTGCAATATTTGGTCTTAAACCGACTGCACTTAATACCAAGTCAGTTTCAACGGATTGACCATCCTGAAGAGTTAATTGGTAATGACCGTTTGCAGATTGAATAGAACGGATACTATTTTGTAATTTCCACTCTACGCCTAACGCACTTAGCGCATTTTGTAGTGCATGACCTAAAGGTTCTGGAATAAGACGTTCCATCGCCCATTTACCTAGCCCAACAACGGTAACTTTGACACCATGTGCAGCTAAATCATTAGCGAACTCACAACCAATCAGACCATCCCCCAGAATTGTGACATGCTGTTTATTTGATAATCGCTGACGAAAACGGCGATAATCTGCGAGATCATTTACGCTTAAAGTTGCCGCTGTAGAATCCCCATCAATCGGAATGACGACTGGAGTTGCCCCAGTCGCAAGTACGAGTCTGCCGTAAGGATAATCACCAATTGTGGTTTGAAGCTTTTTATTAGCACGATCAATATGAGTCACTTTGGTATGAGGATAAACACGGATATTTAAGCGTTGTTCCCAACTAAGAGCGGTCTCACGGACTAAACTATCGCCATCTTTACCTAATGCCAAAGCATTCGATAAAGCAGGTTTGCTATATAAAGCCCCATCATCAGCAGTAAATACGGTAATAGACAAGTCTGCAGATTGGGCACGTAAAGTCGAAGCCACTTGATAACCCGCATGGCCACTACCAATAATCACCACGGGTTCAATCACTGCAGTTGCTGCTACTTGAGGAATTTCCTCACTTTCAACATCAGTAATATCAAGCATTTCAAAATCAGCTTTACCCACCTGACACTCTGGACACATCCAGTCATCTGGGATATCTTCCCATTTTGTTCCTGGCGCTATCCCGTCATCAGGCCAGCCTTTCGCTTCATCATAGATCCAGCCACAGACAATACATAACCACTTTCTCATCTTGTCTATTTCCTTATTTTCTTAAACATTACACGCTATGTTTCAAACGAATACCGATGTTACGAGTCTGAACATAACTGTAGATGGCTTCCTGCCCTTTTTCACGACCAAAACCTGATAAGCCCACGCCACCAAACGGTGTTTCAATACCACCTGCAAACCATTCATTAATAAAGACCTGACCTGCAATAAGACGATTTGCAACTCGGAGTGTTTGATTTAGATTTTCACCAAACACACCAGCGACAAGACCGAAGTCCGTGCCATTAGCAATCGCAACGGCTTGGTCTTCATCATCAAAAGGCATGATCACCATTACAGGACCAAACACTTCTTCCTGAGCAATCGACATATCTGCTTTTGCTTCAATAATCGTAGGTAAGACAAAATAGCCGTCTAGATCTGCAGCTTGACCACCCGTTAAGATTTTTGCACCTTCTTCACGAGCCTTATCAATCATGCTAAGAATCTGTTGCTGCTGATCTTTAGAAACAACTGGTGTAAGTTCCGCATTACTTTCACCAATGCCTATTGTTAGGTTTTCTGCCAGATGAATAACGGCTGCCTTAACTTCTTCATAGCGACTACGCTGTACTAATAACCGTGACATTGCTGAGCAGACTTGCCCAGAGTTATAAAAAATTCCGACTTTAACGCTACGTAGTAACTGCTCTAGATCAACATCTGAAAAAGCGATAGCCGCTGACTTACCACCTAACTCCATTACAGAAGGTGTTGCACGTTCAGCCGCATCTTTCAAAATGCGTTGGCCTGTTACAACGGAACCTGTGAATACAATCTGATTAGTCTCTTGATGTTTAACCAGATGGGTGCCAACTTCTGACCCTTTACCACACAGTAAGTTCACTGCACCTTGTGGAAAACCAGCTTGCTCAATGGCTTTGATGAGTAAAACCATTCCTAACGGCGAAACTTCAGGTGACTTAATCACCACCGCATTGCCAGCTGCTAAAGCTGGTGCAAGTGAACGTGCACAGATCGAAACAGGAAAGTTCCAAGGTACGATCTGAACCGATACACCCATTGGAATATACGAAGTGAAATCAATATAATCTTTACCTAAAGGGACTGAGATTCCTTCAATTTTATCTGCCATACCTGCGTAGTATTCGAAATAGCGAGCAGCTTCATCGAATTCTTCACGTGCCGTATCAATATTTTTACCGTTTTCACGACAAAGAATGAGAGCGCCCTCTTCTGCAATTTCACGAATGGCTGCTGCTGCTTTTAACATCCAAGTTGTACGTTGTGCAGGACGTACATCAATGAGTGCACCACTGTTTACACAACCTCTAGCCGCAGCCATTGCTGCATCTGCGTCTTCGATACTTGCACGTGCTACGGTTGCAAAAACATGAGCTGTAGCAGGGTTGATCACCTCAAATTGGTGTGCAGCATCTCGCCACTGACCATTCACATAGTTCAGGTAATGTTGCATGTTATGCCTCCAACGCAGCTTTAGCCTGAGTCGCTAACCACTTCTGGAAAAAGTGTGTTGGCAAATCCATTTCAGGAGAAAAAACACCTCCACCAAAACCTGGTGAATGACGACCTTTCTGCATATTTTCGACAGCAAAAACATCTTCAGCAAAAACGACCTTCCATGATTCTAATGTTGCTTCACGGCATGCATCATATTTGGCATTTAGAGACTCATCGCTGACGTAATATAGGCGAAGCCTTTCTATGGTCTGTTCTGGCGCAATTGGATCAATCATCATGGCAAATGCATGATCAGCTTGAATACCTAACAATACGTTTGGAAATACAGCAACATATTCTGCATGGCGTAATTGATCATCAGGCCAACTTGGGAATTTTGGTAAATGGGTGCCTGCTGTCGCTGAGAGGTTGTATTTATAACTACCCTGACCTGCAAAGCGATCTTCGAACATAATGTTGTAATGATCTTCAAGTTTGGAGTAAGTATTTAGTGCTGGATGTACCCAAGGCAAATGATAGGCTTCACAATAATTTTCAACGGTAAGCTTCCAATTGCTTTTTACTGGAAGTTCAAAATGTGACCCCACATTGCTACTGCGGATGAGCTCTAAACCATTTTCACCTAAGAAAGGTTTCCAACGCTCCACCAAAGGTGCAATATGCGATTCAAATGTTGCGGCATCGCCAGAAATATTGACGAATACCATATCCATCCAAATTGCTGAGCGAAGTGCTTTTAAACTATGTTTTTCACACTTAAACCGTTCATCTTTATGCTGGCCAATTCCACCGACATGCGGAGTACCTTTCAAATTACCATTCAGGTCATAGCTCCATGAATGGTATGGACAACGAATAACCCCTTCAATCGTACCTTCATCATGTACCAGTTGCATGCCACGATGGCTGCATACATTATGAAATACTTGAACTAAGCCATCACGGTTACGCATCATGACCAATGGCATACCCATAAAACTCACTGGCTTTACATAACTATTTTTAGGTAAATCTGAAGCAAAACCCACACACACCCATGTTTTACTTAAAATATTGTCACGTTCAAAATTAAAATATTCATTGCTGGTATAAGCCAAATTTGGCATGCCATTTGATTCAGTAATTGGATTTAAAACATTATCAACTTGCTGAACCGTAATTAATTGTTGGCTAACTCGACTATTCATCTGATGATCTCCCTTATATTTAAACGAATGCAGAACTCCCTGCGCTGAGATGATTTGCACACTCTGCTATTTCTTTCGAGATTGTGTTAAATATCGGGTTGTCCCACAAACGACTTTTTAGCTTGGTATCTATGAGTTTTAATCATGCTCTTCAGATTTATTTTTTATGACCAAATTAAATATTAAAAAATAGAGTTCTTTGAAAAATCGAAGAATGATCCATCATTAATAAAAATTGTTGCTGAGAGTTCCTTATTAGGATGAGGGGGATTCTTCATATAAATTCTCTCCCACTTGCGCGTAACGATGCTCATCCTTTTAAAAGGAAAAGGGCCTTTCGTTGCGAATTCACTACAGCCCAAAAAAGACTTATGCAAGAGCGCTAATCATCTCCCATGATTAAAACTCACGGATGAATGAGAATAAATCAGTTGAGTGTTCTTCCTCCTCATTACTACTCTGTATTATTCGCATCTGATAGCTAATAGTTTTTAGCTATTTGCAACGCATCCAAGGAGGAGTTATGCGTACAACAACAGGGGCCACTGATTCTCATTCAGTCGTTTCAATAATTTCAAAAGTATTTGTAGTTGCATTCGTTATATTTTGTGCTGTTTTCGCAGATTCCGCGGGAAAAATATTCGCCGATCTATCCAGTGTTTTATTACACAATATGAAGTGGTTTATTTTGTCTTCTGTATCGGCAATGTGCTTTTTCCTGCTGTATGTGATGTGTAGCAGATACGGCTTACTTAAAATCGGGAAAGATACAGATAAACCTGAATATAGCTATTTTGCATGGATCTCCATGCTATTTTCTTGTGCTATGGGGGTTGGTTTGGTGTTCTGGGGTGTCGCAGAACCGATGAACCATTATGCAAGCAACCCATTCACCAAAGGCTTAACCGATGAAGCAGCCAGCATGGCAATGCAAATTTCCTATTTTCATTGGGGTTTACACGCCTGGTCCATTTATTGTTTAGCCGCTTTAGCCATTGCCTACTTTTCATTTCGCAAAGGCTTGCCCTTTTCATTACGTTCAGTTTTGCATCCCATCATTGGTGATCGTATTTATGGTCCAATCGGGCATATCGTTGACATACTTGTGATTATTATTACAACCTTCGGCATTTCTCAAACGCTCGCCATTGGTGTATTACAGATTAATGCGGGCTTGCATAAAGTTTTTGATATAGAAGTCAGCGTTACTGTTCAATTTATTCTCATGATTTCATTGTCGAGTATTGCAACCTTCTCGGTTGTGCGTGGTATTGGCACAGGTATGCGCCGTCTTTCAGAAGTTAATATTATCTTATCCATCCTACTCATTTTGATTCTGATGTTTATCGGCCCTGCACGCTATATCACCAATTCATATATCGAAGGCATCGGTAACTATACATCGCACTTTATTGGGATGAGTTTATGGAGTGATGCCCAAAAAGATTCAGAATGGCAAAATTGGTGGACCGCGTTCTACTGGTTATGGTGGCCGACATGGGCGCCGTTTGTAGGGATGTTTATTGCCAAAATTTCTAAAGGACGTACCATTCGCCAACTCATTTCAGGTGTGCTAATTGTTCCAACTTTAGTGACTTTCTTTTGGTTTGCAGTATTTGGTGGTTCAGCCCTCAAAATTGAACAAGATGCCCGTAAAAGTTTTGAACAACAAACCGCATTGATTGAAAATCAAATCGTGCCATCTGCGGATACGATTGCATCTCAAACATCAACAGTCACACCTGCTGCTGTTGAATTTAAGGGTGGACCCATTGTAAAAGCAACTCAACAAGATAATACGCTGGCTGTATTTGAATTATTTAATGCCATAGATAGTGGATTATTCGGATCAATCCTCAGTATGGCGACCTGTTTGTTACTGATTACCTATCTCGTTACTTCACAAGATGCGGGTACCCATGTACTGTGTTTTCTAGATACGCGTTCCGAAAAGGATACACCTATTCGTATTCGAATCATTTGGTGTCTATTCGTTACCGCAATTAGTTTAGGTTTACTCTATGCTGGTGGCCTAAAAACAATTCAAGCCGCTGTTATTCTGTTTGGCTTTCCAATTATCGTTTTCCTCACCATTTCAATGTTTGCCTTAATGAAGGCATTTAAACAGGAAGATATTGCTAATATTGGTGTTGTGCCAAAGCATCCAGCAAGTGAAACCAAAATTTAACTTTCTGGAATCTACATATAAAAAAGAGAACCCTTTTTAAGCGGTTCTCTTTTTTATAGCATAAGCTGGAAAAGCTGTTTTCGCTTAAATATATTGCTAGTCCATTAACAGCTCATTCAAACCTTTCTGCCCAACTTGCCCTGGCAACTGCTCTAAAAGCCAATGACGGAACTGTTTGACTGTAGAAGGAATAACCCCTCGATCAGTAGGTTCTAACATACAGAAATTCGCTTGGGTGCGTAATACGGTTTCAACAGGACGAACCAATGCCCCACTTTCTAAATAATCATCGACTAGAGAACCCCATGCCAAAGCTACACCCTGCCCATTAACAGCAGCCTGAATGAGTAATGGGTAATTATTAATATTGACTCTGCTTTTGGGCTTGAACATCGGATATCCCACCAAAGCAAACCATTCAGCCCAATTTACCCAATCCTTTTGCGATTCATCCAAAGACAATAAACTCTTTCCAAAGATATTTTCAGGGCTTTTATCCTGAAATTGAGCAAGATAAGCAGGACTACAAACAGGAAAAACTTCTTCAGGGAATAAAGGCGTAACTTTCATCTCGATTGGTGGTACTTTGCAATAAAATAAAGCTAGGTCACAATCCATTTTATGCAGGTCAAGAATATTCTCAGTGGTTAATATTCTTAAATCAATACCTTCATTTTGTTGAAAACTCGCAACTTTGGGTAATAACCACAAGGCTGCCATAGCATTGGTTGTAACAACAGTCACCTGATGCTCACCCTGCCATTTTTTAATTTCGGCTGTTGCCTGAGACACATCCTGTAAAGCACTGTATATCGTTTGATAATATTGTAAGCCTGTGGGCGTTAAAACAAGATTGCGATTGGCACGGACAAATAACTCCTTCCCTAGATATTCTTCGAGTTGCCTAATCTGACGACTTATTGCACCTTGAGTCACATTCAGTTCATTCGCAGCCTGCGTAAAACTCAGATGGCGTGCTGCTGCCTCAAATACAATCAAACTGTTCATGGGTGGCAATGGTTTAATTCTCATGGACGCTCCTTATTTGTCCTCTATGTCGATGTCGAACACCTGTGTTAACCAGCTTGTTCAAGTAAAGGTGGTTAAAGGTTCAAACGGACTTCCTTGTGATGTCACTCAATTAACTTATTATCTAAGTCATAAATTATTTCATTTTTTTAATTTCGATAAAGTCTCATAAATCACAATCGATAAAAAGTGAGAAAAACAAATAGATGCATGAGTTTTTCTCATTCAAAATAATTTTCCCAACATAAAAACAAAAAGGGCTGAATTTTCAGCCCTTTTTAACAATCAATTTACAACTTACGCATCCGTATTCAACGCCACACTCGGCTGAGCATTTCTCAACTTACGTTGCTTTACATAATACGCCAGCATCAAACACAGAATCCATGCGGGAATCATCATGACCGCGATCCGCATATCTGCAGTCATTGACATCACCACAAGAATACTAAGCATAAAAATAATGCATAGATAATTACTGAATGGATAAGCAATACTTGGGAATTTGGTGGTTAGCCCTTGTGCTTGCATGGCCTTACGGAACTTTAAATGCGTCCATGAAATCACCACCCAGTTAATCACAATCGCTGCAACCACCAGCATCATTAACAAACCAAATGCTTTCTCAGGAAATGCATAGTTCAACAACACACACAGTACAGTGACAAATGCAGATACATAAACAGCATTGGTCGGAATACCACGTTTATTGATTTTCTTAAGGAACTTAGGTGCATTACCTTGTTGAGCCAAGCCCAATAACATACGGCTACTGCAATAGCTGGTTCCGTTATAAACAGATACAGCCGCAGTTAAGATCACAAAGTTCAACATTGTTGCCACACCTTGGCTATCCAATGATGCAAAGACCATCACGAATGGGCTACCACCTTGCGCCATTTGGTTCCAAGGGAACAGTGCGAATAAGATGAAAAGCGTTGCAATATAGAAAATCAAAATACGATAGATAATTTGATTCACTGCTTTCGGCAAAGTTTTATCAGGATCACGTGCTTCTGCCGCAGTAATACCAAATAACTCGATGCCACCAAAAGCAAAGATGATCACCGCCATGGCCATCACTAGACCTTCTACACCAAATGGAAAGAATCCACCCAATGCCCAAAGGTTACTGATACCAGCCTGTGGCCCTGCTGTTCCTGTTGCAAGTAAATACGAACCAAAACCAATCATGGCCAAGATTGCTAAAATTTTGATGATAGAGAACCAAAACTCCATTTCACCAAAAAATTTGACATGCAAAAGGTTGATACCGTTAATTAAGATAAAAAAGGCCAATGCCGAAACCCATGTCGGGATTTCAGGCCACCAATATTGAATGTATAACCCAATCGCTGTGAGCTCAGCCATACAGACCAGCACATTGAGTACCCAGTAGTTCCAGCCAGACATAAAGCCTGCGAAAGAACCCCAGTATTTGTACGCAAAATGACTAAATGAACCACTGACTGGCTCTTGTACCACCATTTCACCTAGCTGTCGCATCATTAAAAATGCAATAAGCCCTGCAATCGCATAACCCAGAATGACCGATGGGCCCGCCAGCTTAATCGATTGTGAGATACCTAGAAACAAACCTGTGCCAATCGCACCACCTAGCGCAATAAGCTGAATATGCCGATTGCTTAAACCTGGGTTCAGGTTTCCTTGCTCCTGTTTTGACATATGATTATTCTCATCCGTGTCGCGTAATTTTTCTGTCTAAAATTACGTATATCATAAGTTAATCACAAATGCCTATATCTAACTCGAAAAATAATTAATTCACTTTTCGAATAACCGCGCATATAAACAGAAAATTCAATAAATAACAAATATTATGAATAATGTAATTAAATTATGTATTGCGTAATTAATTATTTTCAGTATGATAGAAATTAAGACGCAGGGATTTTTGCTCTAAGCAAACTAGAATTGGCAGATAAAAACTTAAATATCAATTTATCTTTCAATTACTTAATCAAAATACTCCCTAACAAACTAGATTAGACCAACAGAATTAAAGACAAGGAAAGCGAATCATGGCCCATCATTTAACTTCTTTTCTTGAGATTGATGCCCAATCAGATTTCACAATACATAATTTGCCATACGGTATTTTTAGCGAGACCGCACAAGCTGAAAAGCGCGTTGGCGTTGCAATTGGTGAATGGGTGCTTGACCTTGCCGCATTAGAGCAAAAAGGCTTATTACAGCTCACGACAGCAAACTGCTTTAATCAGCCGACACTGAATAAATTCATCGAAACAGGCAAACAAAATTGGCATACGGTTCGCAGCACTTTACAAAGCTTATTGTCTGCGGAAAATCCAACCTTACGTGATGATGCAGATTTACGTCAGCAAGTGTTGTTTAAACAAGAAGATGTGGTTTTACATTTACCGATTCATGTTCCTGGCTATACCGACTTCTATTCATCAAAAGAACATGCCACCAATGTCGGCACCATGTTTAGAGATCCTAAAAATGCGTTATTGCCGAACTGGAGCGAACTGCCTGTCGGCTATAACGGTCGTGCCAGTTCTGTGATTGTTAGTGGTAAAGACATTGTGCGCCCTTCAGGCCAAATCAAATTACCAAATGAAGAACGCCCAGTGTTCTCGGCGACACGTAAACTCGACTTTGAATTAGAAACCGCTTTTATCGTGGGTAAAGCAACTGAATTGGGTGAGCCGATTGCAATTGAAAACGCATGGGAACATATCTTCGGCATGGTGTTGCTGAATGATTGGTCAGCACGTGATATTCAACAATGGGAATATGTCCCTTTAGGCCCTTTCAATGCCAAAACCTTTGCCAGTGCCATCTCACCTTGGGTGGTGACCATGGAAGCGCTTGAGCCATTTAAAGTCAAAGGTCCAGAGCAACAGCCACAACCATTGGGCTATTTACAAGAAAACACCGCAAATAGCTATGACATTCACCTTAGTGTTGAAGTGCAAACACCTCAATCAAAACAAGCCGATGTGATTTGCCAAACCAACTTTAAATATATGTATTGGTCAATGTCACAGCAACTGACTCACCACACCATTGCAGGCTGTAATGTACAAGTCGGCGATTTAATGGGTTCAGGCACAATTTCAGGCCCAACTGAAGATTCTTATGGCAGCTTACTGGAACTGACTTGGAATACCACCAAACCGCTCAACCTTTCCAACGGCGAAAAGCGTGGCTTCTTGGAAGATGGTGACCGTGTCGTGATGAAAGGCTACTGTGAAAAAGATGGAATTCGCGTAGGCTTTGGCGAAGTTGCCAATACCATTTTACCAGCACGTCACTTTCGTTTTAATCAACAAAAGGACGAGCGTTATGAAACTGTATAGTTACTTTCGTAGCTCTGCGGCTTATCGGGTACGTATCGCGCTTAACCTGAAAGCATTGCCCTATGAAACTGAAGCAGTGCATCTTGTTAAAAATGAGCAGCAACTGGCAAGTTATCGTGCCCTCAATCCAAGTCAGTTGGTGCCGACACTACTTGACCAAGATCAGGCCTTTACTCAGTCGCTCAGCATTTTGGAATATCTGGAAGAACGTTATCCAGCCAAAGCGCTGTTACCCAAAGATCTGATTGAACGTGCCAAAGTCCGTGCCTTTGCACAAAGCATTGCCTGTGATATTCATCCGATCAATAACCTGAGAGTGTTGAAGTACCTGCAAAACGATCTTGCGATCAGTAATGAGCAAAAAACACAGTGGTACCGACATTGGATTTTAGAAGGCTTTCACAGCTTAGAAATGCAATTACAGCATTCCAATGGGCAATTCTGTTTTGGCTCACAGCCGACTTTTGCCGACTGCTGTTTGATTCCTCAAGTCTACAACGCCAAGCGCTTTAAAATTGATTTAAGTGCTTTTCCCAAGATTGAGTCGATCTACCAACATTGCTTAACCCTTCCTGCATTCTTGAATGCGACCCCAGAACAACAACCAGATTGGGAATAGAGATAAAAGGAGTTTTATCATGAGCTTTGCAATTAAAAAAATTCACCATGTGGCTTATCGCTGTAAAGATGCGAAAGAAACCGTCGAATGGTACAAAAAAATGCTGCATATGGATTTCATTCTGGCCTTTGCAGAAGACCATGTGCCATCCACCAAAGCCTTTGATCCGTACATGCATTTGTTTTTAGATGCAGGCCAAGGCAATGTATTGGCATTTTTTGAACTACCGACTCAACCAGATATGGGCCGTGATGAAAACACACCACAATGGGTACAACATATTGCTTTTGAAGTGGAAGATTTAGATGCACTGATGGCAGCAAAAGCACATCTCGAAGCCAATGACGTGAAGGTATTAGGGGTGACCAACCATGGTATCTTCCATTCGATTTACTTCTTCGATCCAAATGGTCATCGTCTGGAACTGACCTATAATGACGTCCATGCCGATGCCAAGATTGCACGCATTACCGAAGAAATGAAATTAGAAATGCTGGATGAGTGGAGTCGTACCAAACGTGCACCACACCATACTCATTTCTTACACGAAGATGAACTCGGTGCATAAATCCAGTTCCATGAATTTGGCATTAGCATTGTAAAATGTTAATGCCTTTTTTATGGTCTAAATTTAAAGCATTTTGTATGTTTTTAAGGCATAGTAGGCTCAGCAAAATAGCGTGCAATCTCTCTAAAAACAATTGTATGCTTATGCAATTCACCGATTTGATTCATTTAAAAAGATGATTTCTATTTTGCCAACTGCTCAGGCATTATGTGCTGGATGTAAATTGTCCATGATTGACAGCAACAAACACGGCGTGAAAGCACGCAGCTTAAGGGTTATTGAATGATTGAAGAAAAGTTATCTGGTGGGGTTCAATCACTTGAGGTCGGCTTAGCCGTACTGAATGCCCTTTTAGAGCATAACAAACCCATTATATTAAAAGACCTATCCAGCAAACTGGATATGCACCCTGCCAAGGTACACCGTTATCTGGTCAGTCTGATTCGCATGAATTACGCCAAGCAGCTCACCGATGGTCAGTATGCCTTAGGCGATCAAGCATGGCGTTTAGGCTTGAACTGTATCCAGCATACCGATGTATTACAGCTGGTTCAGCACCTGATTTATGAATTACAAAACAAGATTGGCTGTGGTATTCAAATCAGTAAATGGTCGCCTAAAGGGCCTTTAGTGGTGCAATCGATTGAATCTAACCATCCTATTTCAATCGTGACCAAGGTTGGTTCGATCATGCCATTGGTCAATTCAGCAGCGGGTCGTGTGTTCGCTTCTTATATGCCTGAAGCCGTGATTAAGCCACTCATGCAAACGGAATGGGAAAAAGCGGCGCATAACCATTACCCAATTAAACCGACCGATTGGGATGAGTTCTTAGTATTAAAAGAAAATGTTCTGCAACATGGCATGTCGATTGCTCAGGGTGATCTTTTGGTCGGGATTAATGCAGTGGGTCTACCGATCTTTAATGCACATCATTCAATGGAGTTTTGTATTGTGGCATTGGACAGTGAAATGTTTTTCTCGGTTCATGAAGGCAGCGAGAACTTAGAACTGTTTAAACGTGAAGTTGCAGCAATCAATCAATATATTCAAACCCGTTAATTTTTCATCCATATAAAAAAGCCAAGAAGCAAACTTCTTGGCTTTTTTGTTTCAAGCTTTGAGCTGAATTATTTTGCTTCTAGTACACCACGGCGGATCTGGTCACGTTCGATGGATTCAAACAATGCCTTGAAGTTGCCTTCACCAAAGCCATCATCATCTTTACGTTGAATAAATTCAAAGAACACAGGCCCAAGCATGTTTTGCGAGAAAATCTGCAACAACAGTTTTTTCTGACCATCTTTGGTATTGCCATCTAACAAGATACCGCGTTTTTGCAGTTCTTCCGTTGGCTCGCCATGATTAGGTAAACGCTCTTTCAACATTTCATAGTAGGTTTCAGGTGGTGCGGTCATAAACTGCATGCCGATCCCTTTTAGCTTGTCCCATGTTGAAAGCAGGTCATCGGTAATAAACGCGATATGCTGAATACCTTCACCATTGAAATCTGCCAAGAACTCTGCAATTTGACCGTTGCCCTTGTCTGAATCTTCATTCAGTGGAATACGAATCATGCCATCTGGCGCAGTCAAGGCTTTAGAGGTTAAACCTGTATATTCACCTTTGATGTCAAAGTAGCGGATTTCTTGGAAGTTAAAGATTTTTTCGTAGAAGTTCGCCCAATACTCCATACGTCCTTTATAGACGTTATGGGTTAAATGGTCGATTTCGTTCAGGCCTGCACCTTTTGGATTTCTGTCCGCATCATCAAAGAAAATAAAGTCATTTTCATAAATATCACGATCCACAAGGAAAATTGGCATGCCACCAATCCCTTTGATCGCAGGGATATTTAATTCCATTGGCCCAGCTTGTGAATACATCGGCTCTGCACCAAGCTCCACGGCTTTGCTAAATGCTTTGGCTGCATCACGGGTTCTAAAACCCATTGCACAGGCTGAAGGACCATGTTCTTTAAAGAAGAATGAAGCATAAGATTCAGGCTGGTAGTTCAAGATAATGTTGATATTACCCTGACGCCATAAATAAACTTTTTTAGACTTATGCTTTGCGACTTTAGAAAAACCGATGGTCTCAAAGATCTGATCTAATCCGTTTTCCGTCGAAACAAATTCAATAAAAGCAAAACCACATAGTTCTAATGGGTTATCTAAAATGTCCATCTAGTTTCCCTTATTTAGATAAATTCATCCGTTTAATGCTCTGTATAGGTCTTATTCTTCAATTGCTTAATCGCTATCTAAAAGCATCAACCTATACATGCGTTATCAGAAAAGGCGACCGGTGTTTTTATAAGTATGTAAAAGCATCCGTGTTAAAGCCCTTTCCGTCCATAAGTCAGCCAAATGAAGAAATCATGATTCTTGATCTTGGCTCTCAGCTATAAATTCATGCTACAAGAAAGTCTAAATTTATGCAATACATAATTGAATTATGTTATGTGTAATTTTATTACTATTTGGCTCTGCCAATAAAGGTCGCTATTAAAGAATAATTGGCGATATCTCTAAATCAGACTATGGTCTCAAGCTGATAGGAATAAATGTATTGTGAGTAGACTGCCTGTCTTATTTCCTTAACAAAGTTCGATTAGCTTAAACCTATGAGCTACGTAGGCGAATGAGATAGACATGACGCAAACTTCGATTTTAGAACAGTTAACTCAACTCATTGAAAGCTATAGTCATGAGCATAGTGGTAGACCACAAAAGATCTTAATTGGTTATAAGGCCTATTATGACTTGATGGGAAATTCGAGTTTTGCCACTGAGGTCACTGACTCGGCTTTGAACCCGAATAAAAGAAAGTATAAAAAGATTAAAATAAAAGTCACCAAAGATGACTATCAGCTTGAGCTAGAGTAATTTTTTTGCCTTGAGAAATACCTTTTCCTACATTCTTTCATAAAGCATAACACCCCACCAAAACAACAATTAAAAGTTGTGGGGTGAATAATAAATATTGAATTAGATCATATCAGCACGAAGGTCTTGATCACTCTCTTTTACTCTTAGTTTTAAAACACGGTTCCTTAAAAATTTGCTTATCGGACTTTGTTTTTAATGTCTTTTTTCAGAAAAAAACCGCATGCAGTCTAAAATTCACCAAAGAAACATGATCCGTTCATTTTAATCTTTTTCTAAGTTTGCTATTCATCATCTCCCGAAAGTTATTTTTATAGAACCGACCAACCTTCCAATTACTTCAGACTAATTTCGACGCTTGACTTCAGTTAGATTAAATTATATACATTAATAATGATACGTTTCGTATCATTATACAAAACTACAAAAACAGGTGTATAAAATGGTAGGACTAATTGGAATAGTCTTGTCCTTAATATTGTTGATGTATTTAGCATATAAAGGATTTAGCGTAATCGTACTTGCGCCCTTACTGGCATTATTTGCTGTCGCATGGAGCGGTCTCAGCGACCAACTACTTGGGTTTTATTCCCAAGTGTTTATGACAGGTTTAGGCGGTTATATCATCAAATACTTCCCTCTATTTTTACTAGGTGCGGTATTTGGAAAATTAATGGAAGATTCTGGCTCTGCACAAACCATTGCCAATTTCTTTGTTGAAAAGCTTGGTCATCATAGAGCGATGCTTTCGATCGTGCTGTCTTGTGCAATTTTAACCTATGGAGGCGTTTCACTTTTTGTTGTCGGTTTTGCAGTTTTTCCGATTGCTTCGGCATTATTTAAAGAACTCGGCATTCCTAAACGCCTGATCCCCGCAGCGATTATGCTAGGTGCACTCACCTTTACCATGACCGCATTACCAGGCACACCCGCAATTCAGAATGCAATTCCAATGCCTTTTTTTGATACTGATCTCTATGCTGCACCTGGTTTAGGTGTTTTAGCATCTATCTTTATCTTGATCACAGGCATGTGGTGGCTCAATCGGCGAGTTAAAAAAGCGGATTTAAGTCTCGAAGGATATGGCAACCATCTCGAAAGTCATCTTGAACAAAATCCAACGAGTGCAAAACCAAGTCTTATGGTCGCGTTTATTCCAATTTTCATAGTGATTGTGAGCAACTTAGTCCTCACTAAACTGATCTTACCTTCACTGGATACCGCCTATTTAGCAACGGATCAATTTGGGAATACCTCACTTAATTCAGTGATTGGATTATGGGCAATCATATGCGCCTTGGTTTTGGCTTGTTTAAGTATCATTGTTCTCAACTGGAAGTCTATTGTTGATATCAAAAACTCAATTCAACAAGGTGTTTCCTCATCTTTTTTACCTATTTTTAATACCGCCTCAGAAGTCGGTTATGGCTCAGTGATTGCGTCTTTGACAGGCTTTATTATTTTACGAGACTTTCTTGTCGGCATTGCTCCCAACAACCCACTCATTTCAGAAGCAATCGTGATCAATGTATTAGCAGGTATCACGGGTTCTGCTTCGGGTGGTTTGAGTATTGCGCTGAATACAATGGGAGAAACCTATAAGGATTTGGCCTTCCAACATGGCATTTCATTGGAACTGATGCATCGAGTTGCCTCTATGGCTTCCGGTGCACTGGATTCACTTCCTCACAATGGTGCTGTGATTACCATCATTACCCTGTGTGGTTTAACCCATAAACAATCTTATTACGACATGTTCATTGTCGCCGTCATCATTCCATTGATTGCGCTAAGTGGCGTGATCACATTGGGAACAATATTCGGTTCATTTTAAAAACAATCAATTTTGACTTTAATACGGAGAATTAAAAATGTCATTTTCAACACACCTTCCAAGGATTATGGAAATTGGAAAAAATGCGAGAGCTAAGCTTCCAATGATTCTAGAAAGCTTAGGCGCAAGCAAGCCACTGATTATTACCGATAAAATGATGGTTTCACTTGGGTATATCAAGAAAATTCAAGACCTGTTAAAAGCAGCACATATAGACAGTGACTATTTTGATGAAACCATTCCAGAGCCGACCTCTAGCTCCATAGAAGCAGGTGTGAAATATATTCAGGCACAGCAGTATGATGCGATTATTGCGATTGGTGGTGGCAGCCCAATCGATAGTGCCAAAGCGATTAGTATTTTAAGCAAACACGGCGGTGACATCTCTGATTATAAATTCCCTAGACAAGTCAATGAGCTAGGTCTGCCCATCATTGCCATTCCAACCACCGCAGGAACAGGCTCCGAATGCACGCGTTTTACCATTATTACCAATGATAAAACCAGTGAGAAAATGCTGTGTGCTGGGCTCGGTTTTCTACCAATCGCGGCGATTATCGACTACGAACTCACCCTATCTCTGCCTCCACGTACCACCGCAGATACAGGTATTGATGCACTTACCCATGCCATCGAAGCTTATGTCAGCAAGAAAGCCAGCCCATATAGCGATGCACAAGCGCTTGCAGCGATGAAACTGATTGGTCCAAATTTACAGATCGTTTATCACCAACCCAACAATGAACGAGCACGTGAAAAAATGATGCTTGGCTCTACTTTGGCAGGTATCGCTTTTTCAAACGCCTCTGTTGCACTGGTGCATGGTATGAGCCGACCCATTGGTGCTTTCTTTCATGTTCCGCATGGCTTATCTAATGCAATGCTGCTTCCTCTTATCACAGAGTTTTCTATTCAGGCAGCACCAGAACGCTATGCCGATTGTGCCAAGGCAATAGGTTGTGCACATGCAGATGATCCGATTGAGGTCTCCAATCAAAAGCTCATCAAAACCTTAATCGCGATTAATCAAGATTTGAAAGTCCCCACATTAGCTGAGTTCGGGGTCGACAAACCATATTTTGATGAGGTCGTTCAGACCATGGCTGAGCAAGCACTGGCCTCGGGTTCACCATCCAATAACCCTATCGTGCCGACGCTTGAGCAAATGGTCAGCTTGTATCAACAACTTTGGTCAGCATAAAAATCTTTCATTTTTTATAACAGAGGATAAATTCACATGGAACTCATTGGACATTTTATTCAGGGTGCAATCAATACAGCACATACACGTACGCAAGCCGTCTATAACCCTTCATTAGGCATACAAACAAAAGAAGTCGCACTTGCCAGCAAAGCAACCGTGGAGGAAGCGATTGCAGCGGCAGAAGCGGCTTTCCCAGAGTGGCGCAATACCCCAGTGATCAAACGGGCTCGCGTCATGTTTAAATTTAAGGAATTGCTGGAAAACAATGCTGAAAAAATCTGCCAACTGATTGGTGAAGAGCATGGCAAAATTGGACATGATGCCACAGGAGAATTACAACGTGGCATCGAAAATGTTGAGTATGCTTGTAGTGCCCCCGAATTTTTAAAAGGTGAATTTAGTAAGAATGTCGGACCTGCAATCGACTCATGGAGCGAGTTTCAACCTTTAGGGGTTGTTGCAGGGATTACCCCATTTAACTTTCCAGTTATGGTTCCATTGTGGATGTTCCCAATGGCCATTGTGTGTGGAAATACTTTCGTGCTTAAACCTTCCGAGCGTGATCCATCCTCCACTTTATTTATCGCTCAACTGCTTAAAGAAGCAGGGCTTCCTGATGGTGTATTAAATGTTGTGAATGGAGATAAAGAAGCAGTCGATACCCTACTACATGATCCGCGTGTTCAAGCGGTTAGTTTTGTCGGTTCTACACCGATTGCAGAATATATCTATAAAACCGCGACTGCGGCAGGTAAACGCTGTCAGGCACTGGGGGGCGCAAAAAACCATGCCATTGTCATGCCCGATGCAGATTTAGATAATGTAGTCAGCTCTTTATTAGGTGCAGCATTTGGTTCATCTGGCGAACGCTGCATGGCACTTTCAGTCGCAGTCGCGGTAGGTGATGACATTGCCGATCAAATGATTGCAAAATTATCCAAAGAAATCGATTTACTCAAATATGGTCCATATTCCAATAAAGACAATGATTTTGGTCCAGTGATTACGGCGCAACATAAAGCCAAAGTAGTCAACTATATTGATAGTGCAGAACAACAAGGCGCCAGCGTGATTGTCGATGGTCGAAATGCAGCGCCTGAAGGCTATGAAAATGGTTTTTATGTTGGTGCAACGCTAATTGATCAAGTAACACCAAATATGACCAGCTATAAAGAAGAGATCTTTGGTCCCGTACTGCAAGTCATCCGTGTAAAAACCATGCAGGAGGCAATGGACCTGATCGACAATCATGAATATGGAAACGGCACCTGTATTTATACCCGTGATGGAGAAGCCGCACGCTATTTTAGCGATAATATTAAAGTGGGAATGGTCGGCATTAATATCCCACTTCCAGTGCCTGTGGCTTATCATAGTTTTGGCGGTTGGAAGCGTTCGCTGTTTGGTGATTTACATGCCTACGGACCAGATGGTGCTCGTTTCTATACGCGTCGTAAAACCATTACTCAACGCTGGCCAAGTACCAATGTTCGTGAAGGTGCTCAATTTTCAATGCCGACACTCAACTAATTTATTTACTCACTAAAAAGAGTGAGCATTCAGCTCACTCTTTTTAAACATCAATCAATTTATTTAAATCACTTGCTGCCTGACGTAATAAAGGCTCATACGCCACTAGATCTTCAAGAGACTTTCTTATTGTGGGTGCATGTACATAAAGACAGGCCACAATGGTACCAGCTCTTTGAATCGGGACTGAACAAGCCACCATCCCCGAAATAAACTCTTCATTATCCGTTCCAAGTTTATTCAAAAAAATTTGCTCCAGATTTTCTTCAAGTAATACTGGATCGGTAATGGTATTTTTGGTGAGTTGTACAATCGGGAGATGTTCTAATATATTTTTCCTGCGATTCACAGGCTGAAAACTTAAAAACAGTTTTCCACTCGATGTACACCACAGAGGTACTGTCGCACCAACGGGTAAATACACCTGTAGCGGCCAATTCGCCTGAACCCTGTCGGTGTAAAGCATTTGATTATCACTGAGTATTGCGATACCACAGGTTTCATTAATCTGATCAGATAGTTTTTGCAGGATTGCCAAGCGTTCCATCTTTCGAGGTTCCTGCTCCCAAGCATTCATCAGCAGCTTATAGGTGCGATCACCTAAAATATAACCACCATACATATCCGTCTTCACAAACTTTTCTTGTTCTAAAGTTTGCAATAAACGATGGATACTTGGCTTTGGGATATCCAACTCTACTGAAAGGTCTAAAGGTGATGGTGGATGTTTTGCAGTTGAAATTGCCTCAATAATGTCTAAAACCCGAGTAATTGATGAACCTTTTTTATTCATTTTAAGTCCCAAAACCTGCATATCGCCAATTTCTTTTCGAATACAGCACATCTATATTTATGAAAGTTACCAATATTCAAGATAGTAATCGTGTTAGGAACATGGATTCAAGTCATTCTTCCGCTATAAACAGGAAAGTTACTTTCCAATAAAGAATCAAATAAGCTGGCTTATAAGAGAATAATTCTCATATCTAACAATTCATTACTTGAGCTTATGTGTGCTTCTTGGCATCGTTTGTCAGTTGCTTCATTATGGGAATCTCCTGCCGATGGCTAGTCCAGCGCAAGCTATAAGACATAAATTACTTAACACTTTCTTTTCAAGACATTCTGTTTGGTTTCTTTGTATTTTTACTGCTTTAACCATTACTTGGTTTAAATTTACCTATACCCCACATACCATTTATTATTTTATATCCGATACGCTTTTAAACGGTCTTTGGTTAGTCACTGGATTACTCAGCATTGTTGGTTTACGCGATCTATTGCAAAAGAAACATGCCATCTTAAGAAACTATCCAATTTTGGGTCATTTTCGTTTTCTGTTTGAAGATGTTCGCCCTGAAATTCGTCAATATTTCATAGAATCAGATCAAGACGCCCTGCCTTTTTCACGCATGCAACGCAGCCTTGTTTATCAACGTGCAAAAAATGAAAATGCAGATAAACCGTTCGGTTCAATTATAGATGTCTATGATCCAAACTATCGCTTTATTGTGCATTCAATTGCCCCTTGCCCACCTGCAAACCCAGAATCTTTCCGTGTGCTGATTGGTAATGCGCAATGTAGCCAGCCTTATAGTGCATCGATCATGAATATCTCTGCGATGAGCTTTGGTAGTTTGAGCGCCAACGCAATCCGAGCTCTTAATAAAGGCGCGCATTTAGGCAACTTCTACCACGATACAGGTGAAGGTAGTCTAAGCCCATACCATTTAGAGCATGGTGGCGATATTGTCTGGCAAATTGCTAGTGGTTATTTTGGTTGCCGTACAGCTGAAGGCTTATTTGATCCAGACAAGTTTGCACAGCAAGCCAAAAATCCGAATATTAAAATGATTGAGGTCAAGCTCTCACAAGGCGCGAAACCAGGTCACGGCGGTATTTTACCCAAGCATAAAATCACTGAAGAAATTGCCCGTATTCGTGGTATTTCCAGAGATCATGACTGTGTTTCCCCTTCTAAGCACCCAAGTTTTAACACCCCAATTGAAATGATGCATTTCATCCAAAAACTCAGAGAGCTTTCAGGCGGTAAACCTGTTGGCTTTAAATTATGTATTGGCCAACCATGGCAATTTATGAGCATTGTCAAAGCCATGCTCGAAACCAAAATTGTGCCTGACTTTGTGGTGGTTGATGGTTCAGAAGGCGGAACTGGCGCAGCACCAATCGAATTTAGTGACTATATTGGTACGCCGCTTAGAGAAGGTTTGCGCTTTGTGCACAATACACTGGTGGGTGCAGGACTTCGTAGCCAAGTCAAAATTGGTGCCAGTGGCAAAATGATCAGTGCCTTTGATATTGCCAGCACCTTTGCCTTAGGTGCAGACTGGGTTAATTCTGCGCGTGGCTTTATGTTTGCGGTAGGTTGTATCCAAGCCCAAAGTTGTCATACCAATCAATGTCCTGTTGGCGTTGCAACGCAGGATAAAGATCGCCAAAAAGCCATCGATGTTCCAAGTAAAGCTGAACGTGTATTTAACTTCCATAAAAACACGCTACACGCCTTATCTGAAATGATTGCAGCTGCAGGTTTACATCATCCATCCGACATTAAAGCGCATCATTTGGCACAGCGTATGAATGATCGTGAAATCAAAAACTATGCACAGATCCACTTCTTCTTAAAAGAAAATGAATTACTGCATAGCGATTTAAATGATGACGAGAATTTCTACTATCGTATGTGGAAAATGGCGGATGCCAATCAGTTTTAATATAAACGCTTAAGCAAATAAAAATCACCACTAGTAATAGTGGTGATTTGGTTTTGCATGTAAGAAAGCAGGAATTAAGCCTGTCAGCGCAGCACGAATATCAGCACGTTCATTAATTAATTGATGCGAACCTTCTTCCAACATCAATAAAGTCTGCAATCTAAACTTACGGCGAATATACTCAATGTTATAACGCCAATCTACGGTTTGATCTAAAGCACCTTGTGCGAGCCAGACAGGAATACGACATGCTGGTCGCTGTTCCATTTCCAGCATCCATTTTGACATCGCCAAAATCCAGTCCATGCCCATCATTCGAGGTTGCAAGGGATCTTTTAAACGAACAAAACGTAGAAACTCTGGATTATGGTTATTACGACGGAAATGTCGTGGCACTTGGCTTTTGATCCGACGAATAATGCCTAGACCAACTGAGTTATGCCACCAAGCCGTTTTTGCAGGTCGGATCAATGGAGACAACAGCAATACACGGTCAACAATAGGATCTTCTCTGCGCTCTGCATATTCAAGTAAGTGATGCATCCAAATTGCACCACCTGTACTTTGCCCAATCCCTAACCATGGCTTTGGTAATTGTTTCGCACCACGCACGGCATCATAAACTGCATGTAACACTTGCTGATAATGATCAAAATTCTGAATACTGGCTGGTGAGCCATTGCTTAAACCATGTCCAGGTAGATCGTAAGTGACGATGCTAAAGCCCTGATCTAGAATCTCTTTAATAATCGGTTGGTAAATACCACTATGTTCCAAATAACCATGTAGCAAACACACGGTACCTTGGATTTTTTGTTGTTTGGGTTGAAATACTTGGACATGTACGCGGAACAATGGCATTTCTACATAGCCCTGCCAATGTTCACAGTCCAATAAATGTAAGCCATATAATTTACGATAGGCTTGTAATGGTTTCGAAATTTCAGTAATACCAGATAAATCCAAAGGTTCAAGCACCTGTGGTGTTGTCTCTCGATTGGGTACAGGTAAATCTAAT
The DNA here is from genome assembly GCF_000369525.1 of Acinetobacter higginsii. Lineage (GTDB taxonomy): Bacteria > Pseudomonadota > Gammaproteobacteria > Pseudomonadales > Moraxellaceae > Acinetobacter > Acinetobacter higginsii. The sequence continues at coordinate 956,620 of NZ_KB850072.1, read as the reverse complement.
TGCTTTAAAATTGTCGGATTTAAAAATGGAAGATCAGACATTATGGTATCTCTCGACAATCACTTGAGCCAAATAACATATCACGTATTGTTGCCAACATTTCGTAGTTGGCACGACGGCTATGATCATAGTTTTGTTCACTTGGACGCCATTCGGTTAACTTTGTTGGCATCGGAGCAACCACAGGAATCGTTTCAATTCCATTCAAGGCAAACAAACGACGAGTACGCGGCATGTGGTATTCATCAGTAATGAGGATCACTGTTGGTGCACCGCCTTTCTTTTGCAGCAATAAAGAACTGAATCGCGAGTTTTCACAAGTATTCATACTGCGATTCTCAAGTAGCTTCGCTTCAACACCACGTTCTTTTAACCATGCTTGCATATAAGGTGCTTCAACACCACTCAGTACAATTGGTAATGCATATTTCTTCTCGACTTGTAATGTTTTTTCCAAGCGCAAGCGAGTGTAATTATTCACAACAATATCTTTACCATTTGCCCCAAGCGTCAACCCGCCACCCAATACGACAATTGCATTCGGCTGCGAAATACTTTGTTGCTCGGCCGCACTATCTTTGTTTTTTTTGAGTTCAATCAAATCCTTATTGGTCTGATCTTTGTCATCCTCGCTCACAGGCAATGCGATCGGATAAGTTTCTAAAAAGGCAATATACTTCCCCATGAGTGCCTGATTATCAGGTGTATTCCATTGCAAAAAGTCCAATGGCGTATTGATCACAACTGCAGAACTCTCCTGATCCTGATCAGGCTGCTGTTCACTCATTAATGGAATATTCGGTTGCTTTTTCTCATCTTGGTTTTCTTTTTCTTGCTCTTCAGCAATCAATTCTTGCAGCAATTTATAACGCGCTTGAATTAACCTTAAATCCTCTGATTTTTCAGATTGAAAGGTTTTTTCCATAAGCTTCAAATAAGCCTGACGAGCAATCCATAAATTCGAACCTGGCTCAAGCGTTTCATGTTCACTTAAGGCTGCTGGTCGTTGACTTTGTGCCGCCACTTCATTGACATCTACAGGGACAAAACGATTCAAACCTTTTACAACAAACTGTGAGTAAAAAGGTGAATATAAAAAAAGTACAAAACAGCCTAATAGCACGAATAATATAGTAATTACCCGTACTAAACTGACCATCCAATGTACTTTCGCCATAGATTTCTTCACCCACTATGCGCTTGAATCAAACCTTGTTCACTGTATAACACAGGTTCAGGTTCCAATAGAATACTAAACTTTTGTTTTACATCACTTTGTACAGCCTGATAAGTGCTTTGTACATCAGCTAGAGTCGCCTCAGCATAATTCACCAAAACCAAAGCTTGTTTATGAAACATCCCAACTGAGCCTAATTGCTTACCCTTCCAACCTGCTTGATCAATTAACCAGCCTGCAGCCACTTTAACACTGCTATTTGCCTGCGGATAATGCGGAATGTTTGGAAATTGTTGAGTAATTTTATCAAATTCAACTTGTGCCAAAATTGGATTCTTAAAAAAGCTTCCAACATTTGGAAATTCTTTCGGGTCTGGCAATTTACTTTGGCGAATGTGTATCACCTGATTCTGTAAGTTTTCTGCGGTCAGTTCATCGCCTACTGCTTGCTTCAGATCACCATAATTCAGTTTAAGTTCAGCTTGTTTCAATAGTTTAAAAGTCACACTGACAATGATGTAACGATTGGGGTGATCTTTGAAAATACTATGGCGATAAGCAAAATGGCAATCTTGCGCAGAGATCGAATCAAACTGTTTTAGTTCACGATCATAAACTTGTACCGATTCAATAAACTCACCCGCTTCAACGCCATAGGCACCAATATTCTGGACAGGTGAAGCACCGACTAACCCCGGTATCAAAGCAAGATTTTGCAATCCAAACCATTGCTGTTGCGTGCTATATAAAACAAAGTCATGCCAGACTTGCCCAGCACCCACCTTAACCGTAATAGTATTTTCATCTTCAGAAAGAACTTCAATTCCCTGAATATTTAAATGCATCACCAAGGCTTGTACTTGCTGTGGCAATAAAACATTACTGCCACCCGAAAGTACCAAAACGTTTAAATGCTGCTGCTCCGCAAATTCTAATGCCGCAAGGACGTCATCTGGATGATTGATTTGTACATAATGTGAAGCAATCGCATTCAAATTTAATGTATTTAAGTTTTTAAGCTGAACCTGCGCTTGTAGCTGCATATTAAATTAAATCCTATTGCCCTGCTTTCATTTGCTTTTTAAAAATATCGATCCATGCTTGGCTGCTGGATTCACACTGATCAAGTACTCGATCAAATCCATCTGCACCACCATAATAAGGATCTGGTACAGCTTGTTGACTAAATTGAGGATCATGTTTACTCATCAATGCCAACTTGGCGCGAATCTGATGTCTACCAAACTGTTGCACAGCTTGAGACATGAGTGTTTGAATATCATCGAAGTTTTCATGGTCCATTGCTAAAATCAAATCAAATTCAACAAAGTCTGCTAAAACAATCTGTCTAGCCCGTAAAGCAGATAAATCATAACCACGTTTTGCAGCATGTTTTTGACTACGTAGATCTGGTGCTTTGTTCGGATGGTAATTACTGGTCCCAGCAGAGTCGACCGTGACATTTAGGCCATGCACATCACAATAATGTCTGAGAATCGCCTCCGCAGTTGGAGATCGACAAATATTCCCTAAACAGACACATAACACCTTATATTGTGTAGCCATCAGAAAAATATTCCAACATTATGTTTTATAAGGAGATTAAAATATTGCATGCAAAATTCCTGCAAAATAAACGCAAAACGATTAAATGTCATTATGCCTGAATTGACCTTTCTGACATCAGCTATTTTGTCAAAAATTGCTTTGATTTGAAAGGAAATAGTGTTTGTCTCTTTTGAATATTCTGTATGAATATGTACTTTTTTGGAATTAACAATGTGTACCACTCACAACCGTTGCATGAAACCACACTGAACAACCAAGCTCATAAAGAAACTGAATGTTTAAAGGTCAATTATATAAAGCTAAAATGCAAAAAACGCTCAAAGAATACGGTTTTTGCGGAAGCGCATTCGACTCACGCCACCTCTATCAAAGACTAAGAATGATTGTTGAAAAAGTTAAGATACATTTTGATTAAGGAATCACTTAATCCTGCTCTGCAACTTCAAACATTGAAAACATTTGCTTTTTCATATTTGCTATAGCAGTTCGACTATTATTTAAGTAGATAAACAGCACTATCTGTAAACTTAAGCGTATATTGGAAACCGTAAAATTTGGGGAAATGACCCATAAGATTTTTAAAGCAGGTATTATCATGATTACATTACATCACTTAGACCAATCACGTTCTTTCCGAATTTTGTGGTTACTCGAAGAAATCAAACAACCATATCAATTGCAACGCTATTACCGTGACTTAACGACTCATTTGGCACCTGAGTCACTAAAAGCCATTCATCCTTTAGGAAAATCTCCTGTAATTGAATGGGAAGGTAAAGTGATTGCGGAATCAGGTGCTATAGTAGAGTTGTTGATTCAAAGACTTGCTCCACACCTTGCACCAGATATAAATGACGCTATTTATGCAGAATATCTACAATGGATTCACTTCGCTGAAAGCTCTGCTATGGTGCCATTTTTATTAAAAACGTTTAATCAGATAGAAGCTAAGCATGGTACGAAATTGGTGTTTCTAGAAAACTATACTCAAGTTGAGTTTGATAAAGTTTTTGGTTTTTTAAATGATTATTTAAAAGATAAAAATTTTTTAGTGGATGATCGTTTAACAGGGGCAGACTTTATGATGGGATTTGGGCTTCACGGCTTAATTCATCATATGGAACAAGGTGAAAATTATCCATATATTAAAAGTTATGTAGAACGTTTAAGCTCACTACCAAGTTGGAAGGCAGCAGAAAAAATTGAACAAGACGGCATGCTGATCTAAAGATAAAAAATATATGGGTGAATCACTTAACAAATATGAATCGTAAAGTCACACTTTGAACAGATTAACTGATGAAACAAGTCCTCTTATGAGAACTTTTACACAAATTTCAGTGTGATTACGAAGACGAATAGAGAAATAGAATGTTTTAGCCATGTTTATGCTGGGCTATTTAACTAAAGATGAACCATATAACGGCGGCTATGACATCTCTCCAGTATATTTCTTAGAGGCTGATCCAGTAAAGCAGAAGATCATGACTTTCGCGCTTAAGTAAACGCACCATTACTGAACCAAGCCCGTGAAAACTTTAAACAGTATAGCGCAATGGAAGAACGATTTATTAGGGAGGTGGGAAAGCCAACGGGGCCTGAGATTCCTAAAAATTAAGATCTCTCAAATTATAGGCCTACTGTACAACGTTTACTTAAATAAGAAGCCAGTATAGACCGTTACATCTCCTAATTTTTCTTAAAAATTATTTTACATTCTGAAATGTGACTCTATCCTCGAATTGTATAAAATTACATCTACCTATATTTTTTAAGAAGCATTTTTTTGAAGATTAATGCAGTGGTTCTTCAGGATGAAGACTTAAAGTTACATAAGCTCCAAAAAGTGCAAGACTCCGTGTACGACTCAGCCCACAACAATAGAGTTTCAAATTGGCTATGGATTTATGCTGAAACAGCCGAGTTTTTTAACTTTGATATATGGGATGAGCTAGACAATGCGTATGTCAATAAAGTAATTCATTATAAGAACAAGCTTTACAAGGTCATTGAAATTAACTCTATGGGTAAAATTAGATATTCCTGAACCACTGATACAATACACATTTACCTAAAAACCTATCCCCCCATAAGCTTCAATCAATTTTTTCAAAGATATGGGTGAATACCTCTTTGATTTAAACCCACTCTTTTACGAACGCGAGTTTGATTTTCATTCAATAATGCTTCAAGCAATCCATTCAAATTCTGATCATTCAAAACAGATGGGATAAATTCTTCACAGCCTAACCGATTAAAGAAAATATCTACTTTCGAGCTTTTTTGAACATACTTCATAGACCAGTTTTTAAAACTATACTTCTGAATTTTTTTAACTTCAAATTCAATAATACTGTTATGTCTAGCGTCTTTTTTGATACTTTCGAATAAAGGTAAAACAATAAAGTCTTCCCCTTCTAAACATTGGAAGAATGCATTATTTGCATAATACAAAACTCCAAATACAGCATTCTTGGAATTAAAGTCTCTTGCTACAGTCAGGATATTGCTTAGATCATCAATCAGATCGTCAGCAAGACCTTGTCGTGAACTTGCATAGCACAATTGAATCTTCATTTTCTTCTCTCATGTACGATGCATGGTTAAAATTTGGTACTAGTCATTTACTTCAAAAACATATGGCTCTGTTGCATACTCTGAAGCTAGAAGCTCAATGAATGATGGTATTGAGTTTGTAGTAAGTAAGAAAGGATTAAAATCATCTCTATGGTTTTCTAAAAAGAAGTCCCCTAATCTTTTATTAATTGGTGCAAACTTCATGTTCCAACGTTTAAAAAGTCCAAAATCACATTTTTCATAAAATAAAATTTCTCAGTTTTTATGACGATCATCTTTTAAAATTTTTTCATAGAAAAGCTCATCAATTTTACTCTTACGCCCTTCTAAACACTGAACAAAGTATCCATGCCCATAGTAAAGAACGCCTGTAATTTCATTTCGAGAATTGAAATCTACAGCTGTATCCAAGATTTTTATCAAATCCTGTTTAAGATCTGGATAGATATTGGTGGCCTTGCTTGCGTATAAAACTCTCACGAACTCCATTTTTATCACTTCCAGCTATAAAATTACATAATAGGTAAAAGCTAAATCTACCGACTAAAGTGAAAAGTCTATAGGATCAGCAACTACAATAAAACCGTCTAATACAATACATGCATTTGTTTTTTAATACTATTTTAATTTTTTACTTCATTACGTATTCCTTCTGCCATACTTCTGTTAAAAAATATTAATGGATTTTTGAGAATTTCAGAGATATTAAAATTAAGGATTTGATATAAATAAATATTAAATTTTTATTCCAACTATTTATTGATCAAATAACAATCAAATGTGCGAGATTTCTTATGATCATGTAAGCCAAAGATTATACCGTTAGATTTTTGAATAACTATAATTTTCTCATACACCAGTATTTCGATAATCCATTATTTTTATTGAGTTTAAAATTCTAGCCATGATTATTTTAGACGACAAAACCAATAGATAGGCTTACTTTAAAAATGGTGTACACACAAATCCCCACCTTTGAGATGAGGCCCTTAAAGGTGGGGATTTTCTTTTCAACTTGAATTAGAGGAAAAACAATGAATATCATCAAGAATTTTTTTATTTTTGCTCTTTCTGTAATAATTATTTCTCTAGTTATAATCGTGTTTGACAAGATGGGAATGAACCAAAACTTTAATTTATTCTTTTCCTCACTCTTATACTCTGTATTTATCACACTGTATTTTAAAAATTTTTTGGTCAGTCTTCTATGCTTTTCTGTGTTTTACACGATACTATTCCTATTAAGTCATTCTCTAGAAGTTTTGTTGATGCTTTTGACTTCACTATCTACACTAATTTTAATTGAAACGCTTATGCCAAAACTAAAAAAGAATGTAGTAATCCCACTTTATAAAACTGATGCTTTTTAATTTCTTAGTCGGTATTCGAATACAAAGCTGATAGACGCATTGAAAATTTAAGGTCGAATCACTTTAATTAAAAAAGCCCTCATCAGAGGACTTTTTTAAAATTATTCAGTTCATTCTTAAGTTAATTTTTTTAACGTCTATCGATATACTCTAAATACCCTCTGCCAATAAGATCTTTCCCTTGGAACATTCCTTGCCACTTATACGAAGAAACATAACCAGCCGCTAAACCATAGCAATATGCGGTATCTACTTCTGCTCTGATTTCTAAAATCTTCAAATTATCGTGATATGCAATCCATTCAAATGTTTCTGGTACATACATGCTATAACCATCAGGTGTTATCTGAGGTTCAACCTTATTCTTAGTAACTTCAAACCTTATATCACCATTAAATTGAATTGAAGTACCATCGATATGACGGTAATAGACTGATGTTAAAATAGGTTGATCTTCATAACAAATAAAAGCCAGCACCAATTGCTGTTCATCATCTAAGTTAATTACTTGATAACTGAAAATCTTTACAGGAATTTGGATAGCATTTACTAATGTTTGATTTTTTAGCATTGATGTTGCTATAGCTTTCCATGATTCAAGGGTGCAAAGCCCATTTACTTCTATACTTTCATCATTTTGAATCATTCGTCCTTCATATTTCATCAATACACTGAAATGCTTGTATAAAGAACCATATGCAAACCATGTGATTGCTCCGGTAGGTACCAAATGTATTTCAATTTGCAAATCTTCTCTTTTTGTAGTTAGAAGAAACCCATTGTCAATTTCTGTGAGAGAAGTTTCATTGTTAAAAATGACAGAAAATGGCTTTTCACTGAACTGTATATCATCAACTATTGAATATGTTTTAAATGCTTCTTCAGTAGAAGATAAAGCTGTCCCATGGACCAATGACGCGGTATCACCTTTTCCTCTAATGGACATTTGATATTCTGAGTCTGTTATCGGAAAGCCAACATAACCTATCACTGAAGCCCAAGAGAGATAACGATATGGTTCAGGCAAGTCTGGTACCATGATCCCGTAATGTGTACTTCCATATCGCTTATAGTCAATATGTGGGCTTAATTCAAAAGCTTTAGGAAGTGTACTCTGTTTCTTTGGGGTTACAGCACCTAATAAATATCCTGAAAACTTAGCTAATTTGCTATTAACTATATCTTTAATGCCCTTTGGCCCTAAATGACTTGAAGCTAACATAAACATTTTTACATGGGTTACTTAAAATTAAAATTAGTTCTATATTAGAACTTACAACCAGTTTTATTAATGTTAAATGAGGACAGAAGAAATCCTTTTTTGTTTAATTAATTTAAGAATATGACTAGACTGTCCTAAGATGACTATTTATTAATGACGAGAACAAATACCTTTTTCTTCTTTTCTTGCTCAGAGCTACACTTTTTAGGAACGCCTTATGTTAATTTATTTAGACAGTGAAACTTATAGTCACATGATATAAAAATGTTGTATTTATTATGAAAAATAAGGATGTATGTATGAACTCGTTTCAATTTCAAACTGTTCCGAACATCATTGCGGGGCTAGGTTCAATACAAGAACTTAAAAGTGTTTTAACACAACAAAATTATCATAAGGCACTCATCGTAACCGATGCAGGAATGATACAACATCAATTGCATCAACCCATTTTAAAAATTCTGAATCAGATTAGTCTTGAATACATTATTTATTCCGATATCCAAGCAGATCCACCAGAACATATTGTGCTGGAAGCTGTTGATTTTGCGAAACAAGAAAAGATAGATGTGATCATCGGTTTTGGTGGCGGTAGTTCAATGGATGTGGCCAAAATCATTGCCTTGCTGGCACATCCTGAACAACAACAAAACCTCAGTGAAATCTACGGCGTAAACCAAGCCAAAGCCCCGCGTTTACCACTGATTCACATCCCGACCACAGCGGGCACAGGTTCAGAAGTCACTCCCATTTCAATTGTGACTACAGGTGCAACCACCAAAATGGGCGTGGTTTCACCAATTTTATATGCCGATGTTGCCATTTTAGATGCGACTTTCACTCAAGGTTTACCTGCGCATCTTACTGCGGCGACAGGCATCGATGCCATGGTGCATGCCATTGAGGCTTATACCTCAAATATTAAAAAGAATTTTTATGCCGATATGCTGGCTAAAAATGCATTGAAATTACTTAATCATAATTTAGCCAAAGTCTTGAAAAATGGGGCTGACTTAGAGGCACGCCAAAACATGTTGGTGGGCTCTATGTTAGCTGGTCAAGCCTTTGCCAATGCCCCCGTTGGTGCGGTACATGCCCTCGCATACCCATTGGGTGGGCATTTTCACCTTTCGCATGGACATACCAATGCATTGGTGCTGGTTGAAGTTTTAAAATTTAATGCACCCAAAGCCAAACAACACTATGCAGAATTGATGCAATTACTAGACCCTCGAAGTACGGGTTGTACCGATGGCCTTTGCGACCTGTTTATAGACCATATGCAGAATCATCTGGACCAAAGTGGCTTAACCTTGAAGTTAAAAGAACTCGATATTGCTGAAGCGAAATTACCACAACTTGCCAAAGATGCCATGCTGCAAACTCGACTGTTGCAGAACAATCCAAGAGAAATGACCGAACAAGACGCATTACAGATCTATCAGGCGATTTATGCATGAGCAAACCGACTTTAAAACGACGCGAACAATTTAAGTTCTTTTTTCCAATCCAGACCCGTTGGGCCGATAATGATATTTACGGCCACGTCAACAACGTGACTTATTATAGTTATTTTGATACTGCAGCCAATTCATTACTGATTCAGAAAACAGGTTTTGATATTCATCACAGTGAAATTATTGGTCTAGTGGTTGATTCGGCTTGTAGCTTTCAACAGGAACTGTCGTTTCCAGAAATCATTGAAGTAGGTGTAGCGATTGGCAAAGTAGGAAACTCATCACTTAGATACGAGTTGGCGATCTTTAAACAAGGTCAGCACGAGGCTGCTGCTCAAGGGCATTTTGTCCATGTCTTTGTGGATCGGATAAGCCGAAAAAGCACCACCATTCCAGAAGCAATGCGGGATGTTCTAAACCACTATTTATTATAATTTCAGATTGCAGAAATAAACATGCCGCAATGTATTGAGCGATTGCGGCAGGCCATGATCAATTTAAATCATTAGATATGTGGTAAAGCATAAGGTACGATATCTTGGAAGGTACGACCATGCACATTTTCACCAATCGCATGCATTTTCCATGCATCATTGTGGCGATAAATTTTTGCAATAATCAAACCAGTATGTGCGCCTTGTGAAGACAGCTTATAGCTTGCAATTTCCTGATTGCTGGATTGATCCACCAAACGACAGAATGCATTTTCAACTTTCTCAAAGGTCTGTCCACGGAAACTGCTCACAGTAAATACCAACGATTTTACTTGTGCTGGAATCTGGTTCAAATTAACACGAATGACTTCATCATCACCATCGCCCTCACCAGTTAAGTTATCGCCCGAATGATGGATACTGCCATCCTTACTTTGCAATTGACCAAAGTAAACGACATCCAATACTTGTTTGTTATCATCAAATAAAATGACAGAGGCATCAAGGTCAATATTCCCACCACCACCACCAAAGCCGAAAAAGCCTTTGCTTTTCGCAACGTCCCAGCCCACACCCAAAAAAATTTGTTGTAAGCTGCTGCCATCTGCTTTTTGCAAACTAATTTTTTGACCCTTTTCTAAATTAATTCCCATGTATTTTTCTCCTCTGGATAAAAATGATTGTTTTAATTGGATTGATTACGGTTTAAGTTTAACTTCGAAGTTAACCATTGCAGGAAGTTGTTACGGTTTCGAGAACAAATTACCACCTTACCTTGGCCCGAAAAACGTAACACCATCCCTTCACCACTGGTCACACTATTGACCAAATTGCCAAGAAAGCCACTACTCTGTGAAGTAGAAACGGATAAATTATAATTTAAGCGTGAATCCCAACAGACCACGTGTCCATTATCAATAATGACTTCTTTGTTTGGTTCAACTTCAAGCTCAAACAAGGTGCCACAACCAGACACCACCACTTGGCCTTGCCCGCTAGTTTCCATCACCAAAAAACCACCGGTATTACCAAAAAATGCACCACCCAGACTGCTGTTTAAACGAGCTTTGACTTCAACTGAGTCATGTGCCGCCACGAAAGCCCCATCACTCAGCAAATACTGCGTCGCACCGACATCCAAAATCTGCATATCCCCATCCAACGCTGCGGATAACAGACAGTCACCATCACCGCGTACAGCTTCAATATGCTGCTGAAACAACGATTCATCATTGGCAAAACGACGTAATAGGGATTGCATTAAGCCACCTTGCAAACGCCCTTTTAACTCCAAAGGCGCTTCCATCATCACCATGGCATTACTTTCGCAATAGATTTTGTCGCCACGGCGCATGGATACATGCAGGAACGGTTCTGGTGAACCAACTAAGCTAAACTGTGCCATTATTTATTCCTTTTAATTTCTAACAATCTGATGTTGCTTCGCAGCGATTAACCAATCAGGGAATTCTTGTAATAACAATTCATATAAACGTTCATCTGAAACACTATCAATGCGGTCCAAACTAAAGAAATTACAGTTATCGACAATTCGACCTGACATTTCATCCAGCTTTTCTAGTGCACCATAATCTCGCCCGCCAATCCCGACAAATTGCCAGAAAATAGGCAGTTTGGCCGCTTGGGATAATATTTTCTGCATTTGTCGACGGCTGCCCACGCCACCATCCGAAATAAATAAAACATAAGTCGGAATTTGATCTTTGAATTTTTGGAAATAGTTAATCACAGCTTCAATTGCTGGAATTTCCTCATTATAACGTGCCCCCACTTGCCAGTTTTTCCAGCCACGTTGGGTGGTATTAATGAAATCATTGACATTGTCGAGCGTCACATCATCCAGTTGTGTCGTTTTAGCGGCAAAAGCCCAACATTCAAAACTGCCATCATCATCAAAATGAATGGCCAGTGGCATTAAGCGATTCACCACCTTTTGCACATCACCACGGCGATATTGCCCATCCATTGAGCCAGATGCATCTAATACCAAGGCTACGCGAGCGGTTACGCCCAGTAAATTTTTCTTTTCCAGTTGGACCAGTGATTTTTTGGTCAGATCGATAATGGATGCATTGCCCGTTTTTTCGGCCTTTTGCAAAGATAATTTTTTCTTTAAATCGATATTCGATTGTGGTGCTGCAGGTGTCGGCTGTTGTACTGTCGGCTCTTCGGCAACTTCTCCACCAAAATGTTGAATTAACGCGGCAAGCCCTGCATTAAAGCCTTGTCCAATGGCTGCTAAACGCCAAATACCTTCTTTTCGATAAATCTCAATCAGCATGGTGGCACGTTCTTGATCAAAGATGCTGCCATCTAACTTCAGTTCAGCAATCGGCTGTAACTGCAAGTTAAGAATTTGAATCGTCGCTTGCTGTAATTGCGACATGACATTCTGTCCATCAATTGCAGCGGTCAAAACCAGATGTTGAATATTTGCAGGTAGTTTTGCAGAATCAACTAAAAAACGGCTGCATTTATTGTGATTTTCAATCAGACGAACCGCTTGGCATGGCGTTTCAGGCTGATTATAAAAGGTCATGTATCGCTCATCACTCAAACGATACTGCGGATCAAGCCCAAAACTGGCGATATCTAAATCAAAAGCGGCTTGATATTGAATCTGGATATAAAAAGAGGATTGCCCCTGTAAAACATCATTTAATTTTATTTTTTGTCCGCGAACTAAATTCAACATATTCAGGAATAACCTATTTTTATCATTTATAAATATCGAAAAAGAAGATAGTGCCTAAACACTATCTCCCACAGACATCTTAAACAGAAACACCATAAGAAGCGGCTAATGGCCCTAAGCCACCAGCAAAACCTTGACCGATTGCGCGGAATTTCCACTCGCTACCGTGTTTATAAAGTTCACCAAAGATCATTGCAGTTTCAGTGCTGCTGTCTTCAGACAAGTCATAACGTGCAATTTCAGTACCCCCCGCATCGTTAATTACACGAATGTAGGCATTCGCAACTTGACCAAAGTTTTGGTTACGGGTTTGACCATCATAAATCGTAACCGCAAAGATCACTTTTGCAACGTCAGCTGGAACTTTGCTTAAATCGATACTTAGGGTTTCGTCATCACCATCGCCTTCGCCTGTACGGTTATCACCATTGTGAACCACAGAACCATCAGATGACTTTAAGTTATTAAAGAAAATAAAGTCATTATCAGCACGAACCTTACCACCTTCATTGACTAAAAATGCAATTGCATCTAGGTCAAATGCAGCACCATCAGTTACGCGAGGATTCCAACCTAAACCAACAGTTGTTTTTGTAATACCAGGCGCTTCTTTGGTTAAGCTAACGTTGCCGCCTTTGGTTAAACTAATTGCCATTCGAGTTTCTCCTTATTAAATTTCAACTCATTGTTTATTTCATTTGAATCATGGACATCATATAAATGATGTATCCATACATTTTTATCAAGCTTGTGTTTGTTGTTTACTGTAAGCAATTGAAGATAATACAGCCCAAATAATGAATGCAATACCAATCAAGCCTGTTACAACTTCAGGCACATGACCACCTGTTCCGGTATAAAGCATAATTGCAGCTAAAGCACCAATCGCATAATGTGCGCCATGCTCCAGATAGATAAATGCTTCTAGTGTGCCTTTCTCAACTAAATAAATCGTCATCGAACGGACAAACATTGCACCAATGGCCAGACCGAGCATAATCACAACCACATCACTTGTGATCGCAAATGCACCAATCACACCATCAAAACTAAACGAAGCATCTAATACCTCGAGGTAAAGGAAACCACCAATACCTGCTTTGACGATATTACTTGAAGTACCAGTAACTGGTTTTTCATCGGCTTCATCATCTTCGCTGCTGCCTTCAAGCAAATGACCCAATACCTGTACACCGATATAAACCACGATGCCCCAGATCCCCGCGACAATCACAATCAGTTTTTGTTGCTCAGGTACAAAAGCAGCCATAGTCAGTAAAGCAATCAGTGACACGAATACTGACATCGCAGGAATATTTGCTAGATTCGATAAATGGGTTTCCAGCCAATGGAACCAGTGCGTATCTTTACCATCATCAAACAAGAAGTTTAAGAACACCAACAGTAGGAACATCCCACCAAAGGCTGCAATTTCAGCATGATGTGCAAGTAACTTTTCTGAATAAGTTTTTGGATCATTCAATGCCAGTTTCGCAACCTCAATCATTCCCATGTCAGCGGTTACACCAACAATTAAGAGTGGGAAGATTAAACGCATACCAAATACAGCAACTAAAATACCAACGGTAAGAAATAGTTTTTTCCAGAACTCGTCCCAGTTTCTGAGTACTGATGCATTGACAACAGCATTATCAAAAGACAGGGATACTTCCATGACCGCTAGTACTGTCGTAATCAATAAAACTTTAAGCATCATCGAGAAACCAGCATTTGGGCCATGCGTAAAGCCCCACCATGCTGATAACCCTAAACAGATTACGGTAAAAATAATTGAGAAACGAAAATGTTTCATTTTTTTCCTTTTCTAAACAGCTTTAAGCTATTCATCATTTATGTGTTGAAATGAGAACCTTAGCCGACCTGAATACCATATTGTTGGCACATTGCAGCAAGCCCACCAGCATAGCCTTGACCAACGGCTTTAAATTTCCATTCGCCATTGTGGCGATAAACCTCGCCAAACACCATGGCAGTTTCAGTCGAATAATCTTCTGCCAAATCAAAACGAACCACTTCTACATTGGTGTCTTGGTTCACAACACGAATAAAGGCATTGGCAATCTGACCAAAATTCTGACCACGTGCTTGTGCATCATGAATGGTCACGGTAATCGCAATTTTTTCAATTTCAGGTGAGACTTTTGACAGATCAACCAATAAGGTTTCATCATCACCATCGCCTTGACCTGAACGGTTGTCACCCGTGTGCTCGACTGAACCATCTTGAGATTTAAGTTGGTTGTAGAAAATAAAGTCGTGATCACCACGTACTTTACCTGTTGAGGTTAATAAGAATGCACTCGCATCCAAGTCAAATGCTGCGCCATCAGTCGCACGCTCATCCCAGCCCAATCCAATTAAAATACGAACTAAATTTGGATCTGTTTTACTTAGGGATAAATTTCCACCTTTATTTAAACTAATTGCCATTTTGTTTTTTCTCCTCGTTTGAACACTTAAAATTCAATGGTCTTAATGACGTCTACATAGATATCGAAATTGTTGTTATCTAATACATCATTAAATATCAACTTTATTTACTGCCTGCAACCCAGCGCAGACCAAAACCAAAGGCTTGGTCCAACTCCCGATGTCCAGGTACATAGCGCACATGACGTTGTACTTGAATACTACCGCCTTGATTCACCAATTCAACAATTCCACACATCCCCAAAGGCTGCCCTTCAGTTAAACGGATTTCAATCGGTGGTTGATCTGGAACATAAATGGTGACCACAGCATCTGTTTCAGCCCAGTTCGGGACACCTTCATAAATAAAGGCAAACAACACTACACGGCGAATCTGCGACCAGTGCTGTCCATTAATTCTGAGCCACTCACCCTCTGTTAATGCACCAGTACGGTCATCCGCAGAAAGTTGGATAAAGGGGAAGCCGTTAAAATCACCAAATCGATTACCTAAAGCCTGAATCACCGATTTGCTACCATCTTGCATCTCGAATAGGCAACCCAAATCCAGATCAATACCTTGATTTTGGTTGAGCAGCTTTTTAAAGAAACCAGCTGACTGAGCTTGTTGAGTCCGTTGGTTCCAATTCAGATTAATTTTAATCTCACCAAAACCGTGAGCCTGTTTCTGTAAATTAATCTGGCTATTGCGTTTATCTAAGGTAATTTTGCTTAAATTAATCTTAGGCTGAGGTGCTGGCGTAGGTACAGGTTGAGGCACTGGCTCAGGCGTTGCAGCTTGATCACTAATTTCTACGCCAAAATGCTCAGCTAGCGGTTGTAAACCACCATTGAACCCCTGATTGACAAAGCGGAATTTCCACTGATCTTTATGACGATAAACTTCGGCCAAAATCAGTGCTTTTTCAGTCTTTTCTGCACTTTTTACCGTTGCTGTTGCCGTGAGCTGTCCGTTTTCCCATAATTCAATCTGAATATCTTGAATCGCATTGATTGCACCTTGCCCATCAATCGTTGCACACATCGCAAGCTTGCTGATATCCGCATCGAATAATTGAGTGTTCAGATTGAATTGTGCGATATACGGTGCTTTTGTGGTTGCCTCGACCAATTCCACACTACGGTTCGGTGTCTGCTTTTGCCCATAAAAAATCATGTCCGCATCACCACGAACTTTCGCCTGAGCATTCAAGACATAGGCGGTGACATCTAAACCGATATGCGCCGCTAATGTAGTTTTAATTTTCACTTGGCACTGTGACTGGCTCAATGCCAAATTGGCTCCTGTAATCAGTTGTTGCATCGATTATTCCTATATTTTTTGATTTTATACTTTTAGCCCAAACACTTTTGCCCGTTCTAAAATCCGTTCCGCCCAACGACGATGGGTTGCGGGTTCAAGCATACTGCCATGACAGGCAAATACAGCTTTGCTGCCATCCTGTAAAATACCCTGCGCTTGTTTTAACTCAATTTCATTGACCTGATAAGCCTGATGCACAATCGAGATCTGTGCAGGATGAATCACGGTTTTACCCGATAAACCATGCTGTAAATCCAGATATAATTCATCCTGCAACAATTTCACCTGACTAAAATGCTCACAGACAGGTGCGCTCAGTGCAAAACCATAAGGTAAAAACTGACCTGCTAGATTTGCAATGAGTGTGCCGATAGGCGTTTGGTATAAGGTCATATCACTTGGGCGGCGCAAAGCTAAACAATTGAGTAAATCATTGCCCCCAATCCGAAGCACCAACACTTTATGAAATTCAGGCAAGGCCTCTCTCAGTTCTTTCATTTGCCCCATATCAAAACTATCAGCTGTTTCAAGCGTAGGCATATAATGAAGTTCTGGAGGAAGAACGCTAAGCCATTGCTTAAAGCTGGCTAAACCAAATTTCGGCAATACCATGCCATCTAAAGCGGTGATTTCTTGCCATTCTGCCAATTCAGCAGCCATCGCAATATGACGAGGGCGAATAAACACTTTCGGATGTTGTTCAAGGCGCTGTTGCTGTTGGATTTGCTGCAATAACTGTTTGAGATTTTGTTTGGCAAATGCGATCTCCTGTTCAGTGATTGCATCTTCCAGACAAATCACCAGAGAACGCAACTCTGGATATTTTTCACCCTTCACCACAGCCCATAAGTCTGGACGCGTGGCAGGCATATATAATGTTGCCCCTAAAGATAATGCAGATAACATAAAATTATCCTTTCCCCAATTTTTGAATCAATGTAATCGCTCTATACGGCGCAATTTGATCACCGACTACTTGTACAGGTGTCTCTGTGACTTGCGTTAAATAACGTAATAAACGGGTATCAGCATCATCAGCATCGCGAAGCAAGACCAGATCAGGTACTCGTCTTAAAATCGCTCGGGTTGCTTCAGCAATACTCGGTTTTATCCGATTAATATTTTGAATGTCGTATTCTTGAGCCAGTTTCTGTACCACCTGCTGGCTTTGATCTTGTTGTGCTTGTTGTTGAGTTTCCGCCCAGACTGCATTGGGTTGTGGATTAAGGTGGGTGCGAATCTGGTTGATGCGCTGAATAAACTGCTGCGAAATATCAAATTCTTTTAAATGGCTATATTCGATACAGCGATGCCATTGATCGATATTCTCGGCATTGATTTCCTCGGCACTCAAGGTTTCACCTTCACAAATACTGCGGGAAATAAGACCCGAAATAGTCGAACCCAAAATACCAGATGGAATCAGCCAATCATCACCACTGGCCGCCAACCATGCGCACCCTGCAATATCCGACAAGACCACCAACGGTAAAGGTCGCCCTGCAAAACGAGCATCATCGCCTAAACTACGTTGTAATTCTTGGCGAATCGCGCCTTTCCCCGTCCAACCATCCACAAATACAAGCGATTGGTGTCCATGTTTAGCAATAATGGTTTCCAAGGCAGCAAAATCGATGCCACGGTCTCGAATAATACTGATGCCATAATGTACACAGTCACAGCCTAAATCCTGTATCGCATGATAAAGCAGTACACCTAAGGGTACACCCGCACGTACAAAGCTCACCAATACAATTGGCTCCTTGAATTGTGCAACCAAGCTTTGTGCCAACTGCTGAACTTCTTGGGCCAAACGCTGTTGCCCTTGCTGCATGGCCTGTTCAAATAACTGTAAATGGCGTTCGGTCGGTGCACTCTCCAAACTGATCATTTGCGAATAATGCTTTTCGCCCGATTGAATCAGGCGTTCTTTTTCGATGGTATCGGTTGGTTCAATATGCGTCCGTTTAAGTAAAAAAGTCACTTGTTCTGATTGATAACTACCACTAAACCCTTGTTTTAAAATTAACTCATTTGCTTTATCTTTATTGATAATCGCCATAATATCCTTCTTGTTTATATTGCTGCGTCAAATTATGTTTTACCCAACGATTCAATTGACTGTGGTTCGGCATGCCCCACCAATGACATAGATTCAAAAACTCTACATCGGATAAACTATCGCCAAAACCGAGAATCGGACGTTGTTGAGACGCAAACTGTTGCAATAAAAAACGGGCTGCATTGGCTTTGCTTACAGGTTCGGGAATCAAAGCCAAATTATTGCCATTTAAATGAAAATAGAACCCGTCTAATACATCTGGACTTAAGCTATTTAATAGTTCTGGTAAGAAATTCGGTGCATAAGGATTATCATTTTCGGTATTTTGCTTGGCCACCACGTATAAACCTAAACCTTGCTCTTCGACCACCCAAGTACGGATAGAACCAAAATGGGTTGCCTGTTGCTGTACCACCTCAATCAAAGCCTGTTGCCGTGCTTGATAAGGGGCCAATGCATGTTGCATCTGTGCATGCCAATCCAGATTTACACTGAAATCTGCATTCAGTACCGTACCGCCATGAGAACAGACTGCTCCATACTGAAAAGGTAAATGGACCCGAGACAATGCCTCTGCACTTCGTGCTGTGACGGGAATCAAATGTGTACTATGCAACAACCACTGCACAAAGTGCTGCTGAATCGGGTTCATATACGCCAATGCTTGTCCCTGTTTGTCCGTGGTGACCATTTTAAAGTCAGCTTGGGGAACAATACGGCGATGAGTCTGGAATAAAGTATCATCCAGATCAACCAACATGAGCGGCGTTGCAATATTTGGCGCGTCAAATAAGAAATTAGTCATTCGCACTACACAGATTAAAGGTTTGATGTGGGAATTCTACTGCGCTGATAACTTCAGCATTTGGAATCGCGTCTAATAGGCTATCGGAGACTGACTCAGCACAGGTTTCCACTGTAATAAAGATTCGGTCATACTCTAATGGATTGATATTGTAGACAAAGTTCTGAATACCCAATCCATAGTTATCTGAAAAAGCCAAAGCAGATTGAATTGCATGGCCTACTGCGATCGGTGAGCGGGTGATCGCACTAAATTTCACCTCTGCACCCTGTCGCTGCAAATCTTCAGCCAATAAGAATGAAGACCAGACATATTCACCACTTCCTAATACTAAAATCCGTTGCTGAGGTTCGACCTGCAAACGAATATAGGCAGACGTATCCTGAATCGGTAAACGCCCCCAAGTCGGTTCAGACAAGGTCGCGTACTCACCAAATGCCACGGTATCGACTTTGGGCATATTAATCTGTGGTGGATTTTCGGCATCCTGCCACTGCCATTTACCTGTCATCAATGCTACGGATTGACAATCTAATCCAGCAATATGAATACCTGATGACCAATCCGCCAAAGTAGCCGTCACAATATGGGAAATTTGATCAAAGCCAGCAGCTTGTAGTGCAGACACTAAATTGATAAAGGTTTTCCCTGTAGAAGCTTCATCATCAACCAATACGATACTTTTGCTGGCTAAAATTTTCTTTTGGATATCAGCATCAGGAGATCCATACAGCAATTGATCTTGGGCATGGCTATGTTCTTCTAAAAAGCGAGCCAATAACGGTGCGCCTTCAACAGGATGACGAGTTGTGGTGACATACAGTGCATCTGGATAGCGTTCTTGCAGGACTTGATGTACACCTGCGCCTAAACCTACCGCGGTTTCTGCCATTCCAATCACCAAGATTGGCTCAGGTAAATCACTCGGAATCAGTTGGGCTAAATCAGTAAACGCATGGCGCATGACTTGAGGGCTAACGGGAATATGTCTCCCCAAGACTTTTGAGACAAATAAAAAGGCTCTTTTCGGATTTATTCGTTCAGCAAAACCGAGTAAATCCTGCCATTTCCAATGGCTATTTTCATCGGGCTTTAAATCCAATTTGCCACGTTGTAATTCAATCTCAATCATATAATTCTTAAATCTAAGTTAAAATAATATACATAATGGTCTTTATATTACACAAATACTCTGACTTATGCTGCGTACAGTGACCGAACTTTTCATCTTTTCAGGTTGATAATTGAGCTGTAGTGCTTGGGCAATCGCCAAATGCACCAAATTCACACCGCTCATGAAGGTATGTGCAATGCCACCTGATGGTCGAGAGTTCACCTCCAAAATATACAACTGCTGTTGATCATTATATCGAGCTTGCATATTCACTAACCCATCACAACCAAATAATGCAGCCACCTGATTGGCCAACTCGATCGCAGGATCTTCGAATGTCAAACTCTGGCAGCCATTCTTTTGCTTATAACGTGCGATCGCACCATGCACCTGACCATGTACGCACAGCATATCCACTGAACACTCCAATCCAGCAAGAAATGGCATGACCAAATACACAGGGGGCTGTTCTAACTGGCGATAACTCTCAATAAAACTTCCAGGATGCGCTTTGAATCTCATGCTATTGGCAAACACATCAAAAGCATCTGCATTAGGGTCCAAATGCCAAAATCCTGAAGCAAAAACCCCTTTGGCAGGCTTGACGCACACATCGCCTTTTTGCAGCCAGTCATGATATGCATCTTCTAATTGCTCGGCATTTTCAACTATGGTTGCCGGTGCAACTGCCAAGCCGTGTGTTACGCAGATTTGAGTGAACAGAGCTTTGTCATTCAGTTGCTCAATCTGCTCAACCGTATCACAACCCGCCATGAGACGGATGCCCAATTGTTCGAAGCGCTGTTTTTGCGCCAGATAAAGTTCAGCATGATGCCCAGCAATGATCAATTTGACGTTTAAGCATCGTGCCTGTTGTAAAACCCACTCGACTCGCTCTGACAAAGGCGGTTCTTGTAAAGCGATATCAGCGACAGATGTAATTTCAGGACGATCATCTGCATGTGATGCCACCACATGAATTCTGGTATCAAAAGGCGCGTTTTTTGCTGCCAAAATTAAATCACGTTGACAAGAATGTGCTTGGGTAAACCAAATCCCAATCGAATTTTCTGCAATGCCAATCTGAGCAAGATCATTCACTATTTGTGTCATACACATTCCACCATTTGCACCACCACTAAGCGGCCTCCATCCTGACGTGAAAGTAAAATTTGTTTTCCATCTAGCAATTCAATTTTTTCGCCAATTGGAATCGTTGTTTTGGTTGCCACATCCATGAGATCAGGCAGATTTTCATTGACCAACCACCACTGATTTTGGTGAAAAACAAAATAGCCAACACGTTTGGTTTGCTCTGCTGTTAGACGCTCATTCGGTGCAATCAAATTATTGGCATGCCACGGGTAAAGTGACTGCCCTGTCCAGACCATTAAACGGTGATTATCAGGTCTAAAACTGCCTTCTCGGCGTGCCGAATAGAGGTTCAGTACAGGTAACTTGCCTTTAAAGGCTGTACCACAAAATGGACATACTGGTTTTGTTGTATTATCAAATACATACCATTTTTGACTGCAATCGCTATTTAAACAAGGCTGAATCAAATCCACCGTTTTAACCAAAGCGGTTTCCCAATCATTGGCTGAAGGTCGCTGCTGCGGTTGCTGTAAACCTGTCACAAAACTTTGTAAAAACAGTTCTTTTAAATAAGGGCCTGTCACAGTGAATGGAATTTTTTCAGGATCGGCCCACGGTAAAGCACTTGGACGGACTTGACTAACTTTTACCCGATTGCTTGGGTCGGTTGGATGTTCAATAAATAAGGCATTGTCACCCATTGCCAGATTTTCATCGCGCTGCGGATCATTCACATCATGGACTTTTCCACCACGCAATGGATGCCGATACAGTAAATACATGTAGATCAAGACCGCCAAGGCATGCCGATCGGTCATGATATTTGGGAGATTTCGCTGTGGATCATCTTTTTTTAAATGATTGGTTTTCACCACTTCAGGTGCAATAAAATCAGGCGTTCCAACCACATCAGGTGGATATTTGCCTGGCACGACCAAACCATCAACATCAATTACACAGGCACGGCCAGTTACAGGATCAATCAAAATATTCTTATAGGATAAATCTGAATGTGCCAAACCTGCTGCATGCATACGGCGCACAGCACGGGCAATTAAAATACAAATACGCAGATAATTCGACCAATTGCCTTTTTCTTTTTCATCTAAAAAGCGATTTTGGTTATTGGCACTGGCAAACCATTTCCCTTCTTTTTCCTTACCTTTAATGCCTAAAAAATCATTATTTTTAGACCCATGTTCGAAGAAAAACTGTTTTTGGTAAGTGGGAGCTGTAATCCCCAACAAACCATTATATTCAATCAAACCATCGGGCCAGCAAAAGACATTTTTCCAGTAATCCCCGCCGGCACTGTTGAAAATACCTTGCCATTTATTGCCAACAATTTCCTTTAAGCGGTCCTTCTGTCTTTCCAGCTCAGCATGTGACTGATAGAAATGGTTTTTTTCTTTGCTAAAAAAACACACCACATAAGATTTATCAGGAGAAAAATAGACATCTTTCATTGCTCCTGAGCCAATCACTTCATCAACGAATGCAACTGGCCGACCATCTAAAGTTTGACACTGGATAATCTTAGTCATGGGCAAGCCCCTCCACACTCACAGGCTTATTCCATAAAATCGCCAAAGTACGATCATCATGATGCCCTGCACTAAAGAACTTTGACCATTCCAATAAAGCCTGATCTGGGTGTGGCTGCTGTAACTGTGGTTCAATTTCTTGCCATAAGGCCTGCCATTTTTCGTGGTTCGCAAGTCCAGCATCTGTTTCAAAGCGCGGATCGGAAATACCATCTGTCATTAAAATCACAGCTTCACAATCATCGTAATAGCCAATATTGACGCGACTAGCAAACTGCTGTGCAAAACTGCGATCTAAGAAACGGGTTTGCCCAGCAAACTCACCACCATCTGGTTTTCCCATTAAACGTACTTTATCTTTGGCATATACAGCAATCGCACCATCGCCCATCCAAAAGGTACTAATAAAGGTTTTTTGCTCACACTGTTTAACCACAGCTACCAATAAAGTCGTGGCATAGGCCTTGGCTGCAACCTGCTTTAACTCGGCTTCCTTCTCAATGGCTTCAATGGCCACTTGGGCAGTTTTATAGAAGGTATCGTGAAAATCTTTATAGATTTGCTGTGCAACAGACTTGGTCATTTCATCATCACTGCCAACTTGCCATTGCTGCAATAAGCGATCCAGATGCGGATGATGCTGTTCGAGGTAATCCGTCAGCGTTTTGGCTGCACTTTGCACCGCAAGTAAAGAACCTTGTCGAGAATAACTGGCACTACCAGCGCCGTCCGCAACAATCAATACTGACCAATCGGTCTCTGCAACGCGAGCAATCAGAAAGTCATCATCACGGAATGTACCTGCGTGTTCATGTGAGCGCCCGCGCTGGCTACAAGCAGCAAGGTTAAAATACTCAGTCTGGATCAATTGATGGTCACTATGTGCTTTCTGATAAGGCGCATGGATATCAGGCTCATTGACCTGCCATAAGCTACGCGGGTCAGCAGTAATAATAAAGGTCACCTCACCCGAAGACCATGCTTGTGTGGCTTCGTTGTTTTTATACTGAAATGCCAGTTTAAATTCACCTGCTTGTAGCGGTATGCCCTGTAATTGTTGCGCTTCATCATCAAATACGATGCCTAAGTCGTCTGGAATTTTGATCGATTCTGAGCAAATCAGCACGTCCTCTTTGACTGGATATTGCATTTGGATACGGGCTTGATAGTCTTGCCCAACACGCGCATTGGGTATCTGAAAATGAGGCATTTTTTTCACCATTTTCACCTCATGATTTGGTTTTCCTGAGGCATTATTCTGATTGTGGTCTGTATTCTTTGCGTCGATATCTGTGATCGACTTAACTGACAGCAGCGAGGTTGTCTGGTGTGGCGTAGCGACAAAGCAATCATTGATGAAAGAAGGATCAGCTTCTGCTTCAATAGACGGGGACAAATAAAGTTCATCTAGAAAATCAAGCTGATCAACTGACTCCAATACATCCGTCTCATCAATTGGATTCTGCATCATTTGGATATGATCGAATAGCGGTTGGATTGATTCAGCGCTATTGATATTTTCAGCTTTAGAGATGTAAACCGGCAAGCGCCCCTGGTCCAGGATGCGCTGTAATAAAGAATGCTGAAACGCTGCTGACTGTTCTAATTGAAAGCCCATCAGCTCATAAATCTGTTCAGCCAAATCATGATAGGCATTATAAATTTTTTTACTGCTCAGCAATTGATTAAGAGAATCATCATCCAGTAACAGAGGATTCTGTTGAGTTTGATCTTGTAACAGCTGCTTTAATGTATTTAAAAAAGCGGTCTGAACGTCAGAAGTCAAAGTTTGCGACATGGCTTTTCCTAAATCCAATTGTTAACCACGCCCTCGTTGCACATCGAAGCCGTCCATTCCACCATAACCAAAACTGACTTGGCGACGACACCATGGGCAAGTCACGTCCTCGCTAAAACCGTCATAACACATCAATTGGCCACAACCACACATGGCAAAAGCCGTTTCAGCCAAACAATGTGGACATTCTGGAGTACCTTGTAATAGCGTGGTATTGACCTGCTGCTGATGTTGGGTTTGATCAGACCAAGTAAAATAATCCTCATCAATTCTGCAGCATTCGGTCAATTGAAAATGATATAAATTCAGGTTGATATTTAAATCTTGAGGCGCTTGATACTGAATTTCACGTTCAAATTTCATTAAATAGGGGCGATTCAGCTTGCCACAACGCCCCACAAAAGTGACACAGTTTTCATCCACCAAAGTTTTCTTGGCAGGCAAATCCTTGACCAGACGCATATAGCGCTCATCAATTGGCGGTAAATGATCTTGCTGCTGCCCGTCCCCAATACTTTTACTTTGTGCAACCACAGACGCACTAATCCATTGGAAAAACTTTTTAAAGTCTTGTTCATTCAACTCATCAAAAGCAATACAGTGTTCTGTTAATTGCTTGAGCGTTGCATAATCGACGTTTTTACCCATTCCTAAGGCAATCAACGTACAGCGTCGCGCATATTTCTTTTGCCAGCGATATATCGCATCTTTACATTCATCGGTCGGACGACCATCTGTAAACAAATATACGATTGGCTTCCAATCCCCTTTAATTTCTTCCGTTGTTTTAATCAAATGACGATCAAATTCATTCATCAAATGTTCTAAGGCTTTGCCTAAATGTGTCCCACCACCCAAAGGTAATTTCGCAGGATAATAAGCAAATACTTCCACTAACGGAACTAAGGTTCGAACAATCCCTGCAAAGGCAATAACAGAAACATACACGGTTTCCAAGGCATATGGATCTTGACGTAATTGTTGCATAATCAACTGGATGCCTTGTTGCATCTGTTGAATATTTTGCCCCGCCATCGACTCAGAACAATCCAATACGAAAAAAACAGGTAAACGGCGCATCTTCTGATTATCCTTAATGTATTCTTTATTTTATTTACAACACCAATTGCACTTCCGGCGGCGGTGGCGGCAATGAAACAGAACCTGAAATGCCCGCACTACTACTTCCCACCACGACACTGGCAGACACCCACTTAAAGAATCCTGCAAAAGAGGCCGCATCCATAGTATCCAATACCACAACTTTATCGGTCAGTTGCAGGAGATGTTCCTGTTTGGCTTTTGGCCCAGCGGCACAGGCAACAATACTGGCAAAGTTTAACTGTTTTATGACAGGAATCGCTTGCTGGTAAGCATAGACATCTGAAGGTGAGCCGTCAGTCATCACAAATAATAGCGGACGCCAATCCCCTTTGACCTCATCGGTACTTTTTTGTAATTGCTGAGTGACTTGCTCAGCAAGCAACTCAAGTGCAGCCCCCATAAAAGTTGCGCCTGCACTTGGAACATCGATATCGGCAAGCTGCACTTGATCCAAGGGCGTTAAAGGCAAATAAACCTTCGCTTCCAGATCAAAGGTAATAATACTTAAATGCACACTCTCCAATGCATAAGGATCTTGCCGCAATGCACTCAACATGGACTGCAAGCCGACGTTCACCGAATGAATTGGCTCACCTCGCATCGATCCTGAGGTATCTAATAAAATATAAACGGGTAAACGGCGCATGTTGTTCTAAACCTTTCTTTAGCCGAAAATCAAATTTTTAAGCGTATTGTTTTAACCATTCCACAAATGAATCAGATTGGGAAGCCTGTCCGACTGCATTAAATTTCCATCCTGCTGATTCACGGACAAGTTCAGCAAACAGTAATGAGCGCTGTTGATCATATTGTCCAGTACCCGACAAATCGAAACGGACCATTTCCTTGCCTGTAGTATCCACTGCACGGATAAATGCATTTTTGACTTGACCAAAATGTTGGTTATTTTCTGCGGCTTTATAGATTTGCACCACAAAAACCACTTTTTGGTATTGTTGATTCAGGTCATTGAGCTTCACGATAATTTGTTCATCATCGCCATCCCCCGCACCTGTACGGTTATCACCGGTTAACCAGATATGTCCAGAAGAATGCTTTTGATTATTAAAAAAGATAACATCACTATTTTCTAAGGTGACATTCCCCTGCGCATCTCGCCCCAGATTATTAACCTTGCCATTACTCCCCACCAGAAAGGCAATCACATCCAGATCATATTCAGCGCTATTGCCACCAAATAATCCGCCAAGAAAGCCTTTTTTCTGTTCCTGAATATCCCAACCTAAACCAATCGTTACTTGAGACAAATTATTTTCAGTTTTACTTAAACTTATGCCTTGACCTTTATTTAAACTTACAGCCATGGTTTTACCCTCTTATTTAATCTTTATTTTGCTTTTATAGTACGATGTTGACTTCAGGCGGTGGAGGTGGCAAATCGCCCAAGCCTGTGACTTCTTTTTGCCCTGCATCCACTTTCTGGCTGCCAGTTGAAATACTGGCAGAAACCCATTTAAAGAATGCTTTAATCGTATTTGAATCTGCCGTTGCCAATTCAACAACAACTTCTGTGATTTGTTTTAAAATTGAAGTATCAGCACCATGTCCCGCTGCGCAGGCCACGATCACCCCTGTTTTGACTTGTTGTAAACGTTGCAAACCTTTACGCCAATCATCTGTTGGCACACCATCAGTCATAATGAAAATCAATGGTTTCCAGTCACCTTTGACATCTGCTGTGGTTTTTGCCACTTCTTGTTCAATTTTATCGGCTAATAGCGCTAAAGCATCGCCCAAGGCTGTGGTTCCTGTGACCTGCAAATCTGGCGCTTGGAAAACAGCCAATTCAGTTAAAGGCACTAACTGTTTGGCTTGGCTGTCGAAACTGATTAAAGATAAATAGGCCGTTTCCAGCGCATAAGGATCTTGACGTAAAGTCGAAAGTAAAATTTGTACCCCATTTTTTACGGCTTCTATAGGCTCACCATGCATAGAACCTGAGGTATCAAGTAATAAATAAACTGGTAAACGACGCATTATTTTTTACCCTTATTTCGTTATGATTTAAATTTTAAGCCTAGATTACACTTTTAGCTTACCTAAATCATTACAAAGTAAAAAATAAATACTCTTCTGTCTACCTATTCCAGCTAAGGATTGAGCTTAATATTGACCAATTCGGCTTCAAAAGTATCGACCAAACTCTTAATTGTCGGCTCTTGGTGTAATAACTCGACTGCACGATGATATGCTCTTTCTTTACGCTCATTCTGCATCATTAAAGGCGTATTGGAATCCACTGCAGCATATTGCACACTGAACAGCGTTTGTGGCCATTGTGCTTTTAATGCATCCTCCAAGCCATGCTGCAATTGCGATAACATCCCTTCATATTCTTGAGGAATCTGAAAAACACAAGCAGCATTGATCTGTCCTTGCATCACACCATGCTGAGCTAACTCTTGAACCGCAGGTGAAAGCTGGCTAGTTCTAAACCAATACTCCCACTTCTCTAAATTCCACTCGCCTTCTAAAACCTGCTCACGCAGTTTTAAAATATCTTGAGGCATCAGATCAGTTTGTCCGTGATCTTGCTGTTGTATTACAGGTGCAGCTGGTTTATCTGCGACAACACTCGGTTCCGAAACAACCGCTTCAAGCACTGACTCTGCGATGAGATCAAGCGCCTGTTCAGCTTGAGGCTGCTCCAGCTGTACTTGAGGGTTTTGCTCAACAGGAAAAACCAGTACATCATCCGCCTCAACGATATTCGACTGAATCGTATGTTGTTGTACTGATACATCCAATCCAATTAACTGACCGTCCTCGACATCAAACACCATGAGATGAGGATCTTGATTGCGCTGTTCAGGTTCAGGTTCAGGTTCAGGTTCAGGTTCAGGTTCAGGTTCAGGTTCAGGTTCAACGCTAACCGTTTCTTGCTGAACTGCAAACTGATTTTCTATCCTTAAATCCGGTACTGGCTGATGCACTTCAGGTGCTGTAATTTGCGTAACAGGCATTGCCGTAACCGTGACTTCATTCAACGTTAACGGTCTAAATGCCAGTAAACGCAACACCGTCATTTCAAATCCTTGCTCTTGTGTCACCGCAAGTTGCAACTCAGCTCGACCTTTACAGGCAATTTGATAATACAACTGCAAATCTTGAGCAGAAATGAGTTTCGACAGCTGCAGAATTTTCTGGTTAATTTCTTCACTATATTTCAGTGCAAGATCAGGCAAGTATTGCAACAATGCCAGTTCATGCAAGGTAGAAACCAATTGATCCAAAACCAAAGACACGTCTAAAGCTTGCTGTCTAAATTGTAGAAGTAGCTGACTTACTCGTGCTTGCTGATTTTGATGAATTGCCAAGATCAAATCATAAATAATAGTTCGGTCAATCAAACCGAGCATATCTTTAACATCTTGATGATGGACTGCACCTTGACCATAGGCGATTGCTTGGTCTGTCAGAGACAATGCATCACGTAATGAACCTTGTGCAGATTCTGCAATTTGCCAAATCGCATCTTGATCGGCTTCGATATGCTCTTTATTTAAAATTGCTGTCAAATGTTCCGTGATTTCATCGACGGCCAAAGGACGTAAGGTAAATTGCAAACAGCGCGAGATGACGGTAATCGGCAGTTTTTGTGGATCTGTCGTTGCAAAGAGGAACTTCACATGCTCAGGTGGTTCTTCCAGTGTCTTGAGCAAGGCATTGAATGAATGCGTTGAAAGCATATGCACTTCATCGATCAGATAAACTTTGAAGCGACCCTGCGTTGGCGCATAAGGCACATTGTCGAGTAACTCGCGAGTATCCTCAACCTTGGTCCGAGATGCCGCATCGATTTCAATTAAATCAATAAAACGACCTTCATTTACGGCCTTACATGTTGCACAAACTTCACACGGTGTTGAAGTCACGCCTGTCTCGCAGTTCAAACACTTGGCTAAAATACGGGCAATCGTGGTTTTACCAACACCGCGCGTTCCAGTAAATAAGTAGGCATGATGCAAACGCCCACGTTCTAATGCGCTGGTTAAAGCACGAGAAACATGGTTTTGCCCCACTAACTCATTGAAATTACGTGGACGGTATTTTCTTGCCAGTACTTGATACATGAATGCTCCTTTTTGCGTCTTAAGCATACTGTTTTTTTGAAAGTCTGTGAATGAATCCGCTTCTAATTGATCAAGATTAAATACATTGCTGCACTTTTGATGACTATTTCCGAGCTTTTCATCACATTCAGACAAGACTTGCACCAATATTCAACTCAAGGGAGAATACGCACTAATTTATGTGTTGTTGGTTTTATTTCCCATGTCTCAATCTTTAACGGTACTCGGCGGCATTAGCGCAGAACAATTTCTTAATGAATATTGGCAGAAAAAGCCGTTGTTGGTCCGCAATGCAATGCCTGAAATTATCGGCTTATTAGAACCAGCAGATGTTCAAGAATTGGCATTGGAAGAGGATGTCACTGCCCGTTTGATCCGTCAAAAGAATAAAAATCCAAATGAGTGGCATGTGAAGTCCTCCCCTTTAACCAAAGGTGATTTCCAAAAGCTACCCAATCTTTGGACACTCTTGGTTCAAGCAGTTGACCATTATTCATTTGATATTTCAGAACTTTGGAAGAAATTTCCATTTATCCCTCAATGGCGCCGCGACGACATCATGGTGTCTTATGCACCTAAAGGTGGCTCTGTTGGTAAGCACTTCGATTTTTATGATGTATTCTTAGTACAAGGCCATGGTCATCGCCGTTGGCAATTAGGGCAAATGTGCGATGAATCAACTGAGTTTTTGCCAGATCAACCGCTGAAACTTCTAGCAGACTTAGACATTCATTTTGATGAAGTTCTTGCCCCAGGCGACCTTCTTTATGTCCCACCAGGTCTCGCGCATTATGGTGTGGCTGAAGATGATTGCTTAACCTACTCTTTTGGCTTCCGTATGCCAAACCTCTCAGAAATGATTGATCAAGTGAGTGATAAATTTGCAGAGAATACCTTACTCAAAAATCCATTGATCGATATTGCGCGCCAGCAAACAGCGCATCTAGGGGAAATTAACAGTACTGAGTTTTCATATTTAAAGACTCAATTACTTGATTATCTCACTCAAGCACCTGAATTTGATGCAGCGATCATGGCCTATATGAGCGAAGCAAGCTATCCAAATAACATTCCAGAACCTGAAGAGGTTGATGCCAATGATGTTGCCGAGATTATTGGCGCTGATTATCAAATTATTCTAGAACCGGCTTCTCGTTTACTTTACAGAAAACAAGATGAGTCTCTTGAGTTTTGGGCAAATGGCGATACCGTTTGCGTATCAGAACCGTTCATTCCTTATCTAAAGCAAATTGCAGATGGTGAAAGCCTCTTGCTAGATGAGCGATTTAATCAAACCGAGATTCTAGAAGATATCACAACGTTGCTGAATACCGCCGTCGTGATGTTATTACCACCAAACGAAAACTAAAGCATTCTTTTTTATGCGGATAGAGATTAATTTTGGTCTCTATTCACATTTATTATCTCAACATTTTGATCAAAAATAAAACCCTACTTTTTTTAATGATTACATTATAATGCTTGAATAATAATTTTTTTTTAATAGACTAAAACCAAGTCATTATAAAAATATTTTATAGAAATCACTTTGATACAACAGCAAGGAGTACGGACTTGTGTTTAAAAAAATATTATGTTTTTCCTTTCTCGCATCCTCATTCATTCTACAAACCAGCCATGCCTGCACCCGAGCAGTCTATTTAGGCAACAATGACCATATCATCACCGCCCGCTCCATGGACTGGAAGGTTGATGTAGGCACTAATCTTTGGATTTTACCGAGTGGCATACTTCGGGACAGCAATGCAGGGCCAAAATCTTTAAAATGGAAAGCCAAATATGGCAGTGTAATTGCAACAGGTTATGATATTTCCACGACTGACGGCATGAATGAAGCTGGATTGGTTGCCAATGTATTATGGTTGGTTGAATCTCAATATCCAGACACCAAACAATCTAAAAAACCGCAACTCAGCATTTCGGCTTGGGCACAATATGTACTTGATAACTATGCAAGCGTTGCAGAAGCTGTCAGTGCTTTAGAAAAAGAACCCTTCGATCTGATTACTGACAGCGTGCCAGGTGAACAACGCCTCGCGACATTGCATTTATCTATTTCAGACAAAACCGGAGATAGTGCCATTATCGAATATATTGGGGGCAAGCAAGTTATTCACCACAATAAAAAATATCAGGTCATGACCAACTCGCCAATATTTGATCAACAACTGGCACTCAACACTTACTGGCAACAAATTGGCGGTACAGTCATGTTACCGGGGACCAATCGTGCTGCTGACCGCTTTGCACGTGCCTCTTTTTACATCAATGCGATTCCAAAAAATGACAATCCTAAAGATGCCTTGGCTTCTGTTTTTAGTGTGATTCGCAATGCATCCGTTCCTTATGGCCTCAATACAGCGGAAGAACCGAATATTTCATCGACACGTTGGAGAACCGTTGCAGACCATAAACAGCAACTTTATTTCTTTGAATCTGCTGTCTCTCCCAATGTATTTTGGGTCGATTTAAAGAAAATTAACTTTAAAGATAGTTTAACGCGTAAACTTGATCTTGGCAAAGATCAACAGAATACTTTTGCTGGTGATGCAACCAATCAATTTAAAATATCAAAACCATTTGAATTTCTTGGTCCACAACTACATCATTATCACTGAAATATTGAGTACATCCTAGAGAGTTAAAAAGATGAAAAAAACTTTAAGTTTACTGAGCCTTTGTATTGTGATGAGTGGCTGCGCGACCTTACCTGACTCTTCTGCAAACTCAACAGACAATCTCGCAACCGCAGGCTCTTTGAACTGCAAAGCCAACGAACTTTGCCCGAATGTTTTTGTTGAATGGGATAAACAACACAAAGAGCAATTAAGAGTCGAGACCGTACTCAACAGTAGCTATGATTATTATGATATCAAAAGCCTTACTTTCTTAATTGATGATAAGACTTTTACTTATCAGCCCGTTGGTCCAACGCAGCAAAAAGACATCAATCGACTTATTCCAAGATGCTCATCGAATAGCTTCATTCTGCCGAGTACATTCCTGTATGAGCTGAAAAAAGCAAAAAATGTCGAACTTTCGATCGAAACAGATAAAGGCAACATCAAACGTTCAGTCTATACCCCAAGCCAACAATCGATGCTTTACCATAATTTTATAAAGCTCATTGCAACACTACCATTGCAACAAAACAAATCTTAAAATAGAAAATTATACGATGAAAGTCAGTTATTTATTTTAACTATAACTAACTGGCTTTTATATTATGTATTTATTCAAAATAGATTCCAGAGTAAGCATTAAAAGTAGAAGCGTTGCTTAAATATACACAAACCTACAAACAAGAATAAATCTCAACATAACCATCATAATTAAATCTAAACACCCCATCAAACCAGTTATCCTTTGAAAACAATTAGATGAATAATCACGGATCAAATAACTTTAAGTTATTCTAATCTTTTATCGTATTTTAAGATTTTATTAATAGTTATTTTCTATAGATATAAACATTATTTTCAAACTCTGTACTTGAAAATACGGACAAAAGAATCATTTAAATGAATAATGTTATTTTTTCCTATGATATTTCCAAAATACCATGTAAAATCCCTGCCAAAATTGCATGATGAAATGCAACATGATGCTCTTGGCGATGGGCGAACTAGAGGCGTTGTATGTCAAAAAAAGAAGATATTATTACCACTGCATTAAGACTTTTTAATTCGCATAGCTATAACTCGATCGGTGTAGATCGAATCATTAGTGAATCGGGCGTTGCAAAAATGACTTTCTACAAATACTTCCCTTCAAAGGAAAAGTTAATTGAAGAATGCTTAGTGCAACGTAACATTAATCTCCAAACTTCTTTAAATGCAACTTTGGCAGAATGTGATCCAGAGGATCATCTTGACCAACTTAAAGCAATCTTTGGATGGTATGCAGCCTGGTTTAACAGCGAAGATTTTAATGGCTGTATGTTTCAGAAAGCGTTAGAAGAAGTGATTAAAATCTATCCTTCTACGTTGCAACCTGCTACCCAATATAAAATTTGGTTAACAGCTTTAATTGAAAACTTATTGAAAAGTTTGGATATTCGTAACCCGACTCATCTTGCAACATTGATTGTCAGCATTTTAGATGGTATGACGATTCAAGCCCATGTCAATAAGCACTCAGTTGAAATGGATGAATACTGGAAACGCGTTGAGCACTTAATCAGTTTTGAAAAAGCTTTGGCATAAATACAAAATATCCCTTTATAAATAAAGGGATATTTTTTATTAAAAGTGTTTGAAAAATCAGGTATCATTGCATAAAAAAATAAAGCGTGATTTATAGTTATTATTGTGGCTCACGCTTGCGTCTGAGTGTAAAAAGAATAATAAATATTATTACCCTCTGGCGGTTGCACTTTCGCACTTCCGATCCTTCTTATGCAGACAGATCGTTCTGTCTTGTTTCTCATTATATATGTTTTTTTGTAAAGCACAATCTTTTTTTTAGTTTTTTATATTCGTTAATTATATTAACCACTTAATTTTATTATTTAGTATTTTTAAAGAATGAAGCAAAGGATATCGAATCTTAATGGCGTCAAACTGGATATAAATCTCTCAAAACCACGATAATGTGAATTTAATCACGAATTTCACCCAAACAACCGATTAATTAACAGTATAACACCTCCTTATTACTTTTACTGATATACATTTTCATTAAAAACCATTGCAATTATTCAGTTTTACTACAATTTTTTCATTGCGTGACTTTATACTAGCCTCGGCTGTAACCTAGAGAGTATATGCATGCAAAAGGATTTCGAGATCGACGCCATGAGAGAGTCAGCTGGTACAATTGTGACTGTACTGAAATCTCTGGCAAATACTGATCGTTTAATTATTTTGTGTCATTTGGCTAAACAAGAACTTAATGTTTCACAAATTGAAGAATTAACCCAAATCTTCCAACCTACGCTTTCACAGCAATTGATGATGTTAAGAAAAAGTAATGTTGTTTCTACCCGTCGAGATGGCAAACAAATTTTTTACTCAATTTTAGATCCAAAGTTGCAAGTGGTTTTGAATACGCTGTATGAGCATTACTGCCCTCAGGCATAATTCTCAAAAAAATTCAATCGTACCCTCTTTAGCATTTTTTCTGCATAATATATATAAATTTATGATTTAGACTATTGCGCATGAAATTGCTAAACCTAAACCTATCTAAACTTTTTCCTGCGCGAAAATGGTTAAGTCATTATCAGCTTTCCAGCCTAAAGTCTGATCTGATTGCAGCCTGCATTGTATTGGCTATGTTGGTACCACAAGGTATGGCTTATGCAATGTTGGCAGGGCTTCCGCCAATTATGGGGATATACGCCAGTATACTACCCATGATTATCTATGCCTTTACAGGAAGTAGTACCACCCTTTCGATTGGTCCTGTCGCCATTATTTCGATGATGGTATTTACAGCGCTCGACCCACTATTTGCTGCTGGATCAACAGCCTATATCGAAGCTGCTTACTTATTAGCGCTACTTGTCGGGATCATTTCTCTGCTTTTAGGTTTATTGCGTTTCGGTTTTCTTATTCAGCTTATTAGTCATCCTGTTATTCAAAGCTTTATCATTGCCTCTGCGTTACTGATTACCTTAGGACAATTTAAGTTTTTACTGGATATTCCGTTGCAAGCAGGCAATATTCCTGAGTTTTTACTGAGCTTATCTCAAAACTTACACCAAGTGACTTTGACTGGCATAAGCTTTGGGCTAATTTCTGTTTTACTCCTGTTTATGCTTCCGAAACTGATTCGATCCAGCTTTCTGAACAAAATATTACCTTTATTACTGGTTTTGCTCTCTATCGCGGTCATCACCTTTATTGGAAACGATGATCAGGCAATCAAAACAGTTGGAGTCATCCCAACAGGCCTGCCCAATTTTCATTTCCCAACATGGAACACTGAGCTGATTCTGCAACTACTCCCAAGCGCATTTATGATTGCAATGATTAGCTTTGTAGAATCGCTGGCCATTGCGCAAGCCACAGCACTACAAAAGCGCGATGACTTAGACAGTAACCAAGAACTGATTGCTTTAGGCTTAGCCAATATTGCTGCGGGATTTAATTCCGGTTTTGCAGTCTCTGGTAGCCTATCTCGTACGGTTGTCAACGCTGATGCGGGAGCGAAAACCCCGATGTCTGGTGTTATTTCATCTTTATTGATGATTGCAGTCAGCCTTTACTTTACAGGCTTCTTTCAAAACCTACCACTCGCTGTATTAGCTGCCACAATTTTTGTTTCTATCTGGAAGTTGATAACACTGACTCCATTTATTGAAACATGGAAATATTCAAAAGCTGACGGACTGGCAATGTGGGTTACCTTTTTTGGTGTAACCTGTATAGATATTTCAACAGGACTGATCATTGGTATTGTACTGACCTTTATTCTACTGCTTTGGCGTATTAGCCGCCCTCATATTGCTGTTATTGGTTTAATTGAAGGAACTCAACACTTTAGAAACATCTCAAATTACAATGTCATTACAACTCCAACTGTGGTTTCTTTCCGTGTTGATGAAAACCTTAACTTTTTAAATGCCCATGTTCTGAAAGGTTATGTGATTACAGAAGTTAGCCAGAATTCGCTGTTGCGACATGTTGTGATCAACTGCTCAAGCATTAGCAATATCGATCTCAGTGCATTAGAAATGTTAGAAGACCTAAATCGAGAATTAGCTCAGTTGACTATCCAATTACATTTATCCGAAGTGAAGAGCCCTGTTATGGAGCGACTATGTAAATCCCAGCTCAAAAATGAGCTTACAGGTCAAATATTTTTATCACATTATCAAGCAATACAAACACTTTCGCCTGAAATGCTTGTAGAATGAACAGCTTTTATTGGGTTTTTTTTATACAAAAGGATGTATCATGTTTTCATAATTATTTTTAAAAAACATTGTGTTAATTTTTTCGGTATTTTTAAAGTGATTGAATTGCAAAAAAAATTTTATTATTCACGGTTCTTAGGTATAGAATACCGCGCTTGTTTAACCTTAAACCGTGCATAGGTTTATAAGGCCTTTATATGTTTAATGTACTGTCTCGCTTGAGCTTAGTTAGCAAAATTATTATCGCTATTTTTTTAGGGATTGGCGTCGCTTTGCTCTTTCCTAACTTTACACCCTACTTAAGTTTATTGGGTGAATTATTCATTAAAGCATTAAAGTCTGTTGCACCGATTTTAGTTTTTGTTTTAGTTCTATCTTCAATTGCAAATTTCCAGATTGGTCAGAATTCAAATATCAAACCTGTGCTGGTTTTGTATGTGGTCGGCATGCTACTTGCTGCATTCAGTGCGGTAACTGCAAGTGTTTTGTTTCCAAGCCAACTTTTTTTACATTTACCGGCAGAAACAGGCCTTCAAGCACCAGGTAGCCTTGCAGAGATTCTAAAGAATTTACTTTTAAGTTTTATTGCAAACCCTGTTCAAGCAATTGGTGAAGCCAACTTTATTGGTATCTTGGCTTGGGCAATTGGTTTAGGCCTAGCTTTACGTCATAGCTCTGACACGACCAAGCAAGTTTTGACTGATGTGGCTGGAGCAGTTAATAAAATCATTCATACCGTGATTGGTTTTGCCCCGATTGGTATTTTTGGTTTAGTTGCAGTGACATTTGCAAGCGAAGGTCTAGCAACACTGACCAGTTATGCCCACCTATTAGCGGTCCTCATCGGCACAATGCTATTTGTTGCACTGGTGATTAATCCAATTTTGGTTGCGATTACCATGAAGGCTAACCCATACCCTTTAGTCTTTACCTGTTTAAAAGAAAGTGGTATTACCGCCTTCTTTACCCGTAGTTCAGCTGCCAATATTCCAGTAAACCTAGATTTGGCTCAGCGTTTAGGTGTCAATGAAGCAACTGCAAGCGTATCAATTCCATTGGGTGCGACTATCAATATGGCAGGTGCAGCAGTCACAATTACGGTGCTTACCCTTGCTACTGTGCATACACTCGATATTCCTGTTGACTTGAGTACCATGATTATTTTATCAGTGGTTGCAACGGTTTCTGCATGTGGCGCTTCAGGCGTTGCAGGTGGATCTTTATTGTTAATCCCTGTTGCTTGTAGTTTGTTTGGTATATCATCTGAAATTGCCATGCAAATCGTTGCGATTGGTATGATTATCAGTGTATTGCAAGATTCAACGGAAACAGCATTGAATTCATCGACAGATGTATTATTTACCGCTGCTGTTGATTTTAGAGACCATCCAAGATCATAGGTTGCTATGCCACTTCAACGTTTACCTAACTGGATTCAACTCGGTGCTTTCTTCCTCGCACTGAATGCAGGTATGGTAAACGTTTTGGGCTTATTTACAGTCCTCCATCAGTCCGTTTCACACATGACAGGCAATGTCAGTATGTTAGCAATGAGTTTGCTTGACTGGCAGCCTGAGCATTTTATCTACCTCAGTCTGGTGATTCTTTGCTTTGTGATTGGCTCTTTTTATAGTGGTTTAATCCTTGGCAATGGTAGTGTTGCATTTGGTCGACGTTATGGCCTACCACTTAGTTTAGTTGCGATCTTTCTGGTTCTCACTTGGCTCTTACTGCCTTATTTCCCGCGCTACGGCCTGTTATGGGCCTGTGTTGCCATGGGTGTACAGAATGCGATGGTAAGCCACTATAAAGGGGCAATTATCCGCACAACGCACTTATCTGGCGTGCTGACCGATATCGGTTTAGCATTAGGCTATAAAGCACGTGGCTTAAAAGTAGAAAAACGCCGTATTTTTCTGCATCTTCTCATCTTTATCGGGTTTTTATGTGGTGGACTTATTGCGAGTCTGCTTTATCCTTATTTAAACTTACAGACCTTTCTCATTCCAGCAGCATTAAGCTTAGCAATGAGTGTTGCCTACTGGATTTTCTATTTTCGTTCTTCATCAAACTCAAATTTGGATTGAATTATGGTTAAAAATGCATTGCAAGCTCAATTGTTAAAAGCGGGCTTGGTTGATAATAAGAAAGCAAAAAAATTAACGAAGCAAGCACAACATGGCCAACGTACTGGACAAAATGATGATGCGGCATTGAAAGCTGAAATCGACCGTGCCAAACAAGAAAAACTAGCCAAAGACCAAGCATTGAATCAAGAAAAGCAAGCTGTACTGGAAGAGAAAGCCCTAAAAGCTTCGATCATCCAGATGATTAAACATCATAAAGTCAAAGAAATTGAAGGTGACGTAACTTATCAATTTATTGATGAGGGCAAGATCAAAAAAGTCTATCTTTCACAGCAAGTGTATAATGCCCTTGTTTCAGGTTCACTTGTGATTGCCAAAGATCAAGACAGTTACGCTTATTTACCTAAAGCGCTTGCGGAAAAAATTGATCAAAAAATGCAAGGTTTTATCTTGATAAATAACAATACCGAGAAAAATGATCAAACTACCGATGAGGAAGATCCATATGCAGCATATGTGATTCCTGATGATCTAATGTGGTAAATCATCCAACAGTTATGTAAAGACGCCTTTACAAATCGTATATAAACTGTGATCAAGTTAATATAAAACACCATTACACCTTACAATTCCCGCTCAAAGAATTTATAAGGTGTTTTGGGTTTGGATTATTTAAAGTATTTGCGTAGTGAGTTAAGCCATTACCCATGGCTAGAAACAGCGATTGCATTCATCATTTTGATTTTGTTTGCGGCACTTGCCAACTTTATTGCGAAAAGAATTATCGTCCGTGGTATTCGCCATTTAGTTACAAAATTTAAATCTCCAAATCAATCAATTTTCGCACAACATAGTGTGACTCAGCGTTTTGCCAATATCGTCCCTGCGATTGTCATCATGAATGGCATTACCACGATTCCACATCTACCAGAGAAATTCATCAGCTTTGTACAAATGGGTGCGCAGGCTTTTATCTTCCTGACCCTAGCACTTACTGTCAGTGAAGCGCTGAATATTTTTAACTTAATTTATCAACGTAATCCCAAGTCTAGAAATAAGCCGATTAAGGGCTATCTGCAACTTGTTAAACTGATCTTATTCGTTGTTTGTGGCCTTATGATTTTGGGTACCTTCTTGAAAAAAGATGTGTTTACCCTACTTGCAGGCTTCGGTGCAATGGCTGCGGTATTGATGTTGGTGTTCCAAAATACCATTCTTTCTTTGGTTGCCAGTGTTCAAATTGCTTCTTATGACATGGTCCGTATTGGTGACTGGATTGAAATGCCATCTTTAAATGCAGACGGCGATGTCATTGATATGTCATTACATACGGTGACCGTACAGAACTTTGATAAGACCTTTACAACCATTCCAACAAATAAACTGGTGACTGACACCTTTAGAAACTGGCGTGGGATGAGTGAGTCAGGCTGCCGTCGTATTAAACGTTCACTGTTCCTAGATCAAAGTAGTGTTCACTTCATGTCTGATGCAGAACAACAAAAGCTCAAAGACTTCTTGTTACTTGATCAGTACCTCGATGCTAAGAAATCTGAAATTGAAGAGTTCAACAATCACTTGAGTAATCAGTCTCAGTATAATCAACGTCGTTTAACCAATCTTGGGACGTTCCGTGCTTATGTTGAATTTTACTTACGTCAGCATCAAGGGATTGCCCAAAACCAAACTATTTTGGTGCGTCAAATGCAACCAACCAGTGAAGGCTTACCATTAGAAATCTATGCATTTACCAATACCATTGCATGGGCTTCGTATGAAGCAATTCAGTCTGATATTTTTGATCACTTGATTGCAATTATTCCTGAATTTGGCTTGAGAATTTATCAAGCGCCATCAGGTCACGATTTTCAGGTACTCTCTGCTGAACAAACCGATAAAGCTTAATCTAGCTCAATAAAAAGCACCGTCAGGTGCTTTTTATTGATTGATCTCAAAATACTTCTTACACCCTTGCATCCACTCCGCTGATACTGGTGGCTCTTCTGGGTTTTCTGTATTTGCTAATTCACA
Organism: Acinetobacter higginsii; assembly: GCF_000369525.1. Classification (GTDB taxonomy): domain Bacteria; phylum Pseudomonadota; class Gammaproteobacteria; order Pseudomonadales; family Moraxellaceae; genus Acinetobacter; species Acinetobacter higginsii. Next base: position 915,727 of record NZ_KB850072.1, on the reverse strand, counting down.
ATCTGCTGGATTGTTTAATCCATTGTCACTCGGAAAAGAATAACCATAATAGCCATCACTATTCTTCTGATAGCCACCCGTTTTTTTATAATTCCAGTAGAAGTAACTGGCAAAAGCCAATGCCATCCCTAACATGACAAAGAGCAATCCTTTTAAACTCATCCATCGCTCTAAATTGATTTTTCAACATTATAAACAAATTTATTAAACATTTAGGGATAAGTTTTACTTCTAGAAAAGAAAATGGCGCATAAAAAAGCCCCAATCAAATTTGGAGCTTTTTACGGTCTTTAGGAATCAGTCCCACTCTAGCTGAAACTGAATATTGGTATTGGTAAAATTAGGATTTAAGAAAACTCTATAACCTGCTTCCTTTAATTCAGTTACAACAATATCCGCATCTTCGCTACTGACTTCATGTTTTGAAAATTGTTGTAAGGCATCTCGATCACCGTCACTGGCTCTTAATTTAATCGTACTGGAAATTTTTGAGAGAATTTTATCTACTGTTAACTTTTTAACATTTGCATTAGAAATTGCAGTCGCTCGTGATGCAGGTAACAAAACTTCTTCGTTCACCGTATTCCGCCTGTAATATCAGAATAAGAAAAAAATTATAATATGTTCTATTTCCAGTTTTTCAAGTCCATAAAGTCAACTAAACGACAGATTTTGGCGCGCCAATACAAGAATAACAATTTTATGAGGTAAATAAGCAAATGGAAGTACTTTGACTCGCCTACTGACTTCTGATCAGCGGCTTCATTTTCACATTTTTCTGCGGTGGAATAACCATCTGAACGCGTTTATTCGAGCTACCACGAGCCTCAACATCACCTATGGTTAAATTATATCTTAGCGTTTCACCTGAAATACTGGAGCCATCCATGATAATGGATGCATTACCTTTTAATACAATTTCAGTTGCTGAAGTGTTGTACTCAACGCGGTTGGCCTTACCATAAACCATTCCCTTTTCTTCACTCACTTTTTGCTGAAATCTGACAGGGCTTCCCATCAGCGTAAGTTGATAAGGCTGGCCATTTTTCAGAGTTCCTATGGCTTTAGCCGCTTGGATATCAATCGTACCTTGTTTAATTTGGATATTAGAAGCCGAAAAGGAACTTTGATTTGGGCTATAAAGCGTATCTGTAGCTTCAATATAAATTGACTGCTGAAAATCAGACTCAAGGGCATAAATATATGTACTACACATCAAAATTGATGTAATCGAAACGATTTTCTTTATCATGATATTATTTTAGATCAATGCATTTATAGACGGCTGATCTTAGCATAAGATGAGATTAATTCTTATTTGAAATAATTAAATGAGCGTAAATCCTGACTCTAAATATTCGAAAATTCCTGATGGGTAAAAATAAGAGAGGAAAATCTCCTCTCTAAGCCAGTCTATTGACAATTGATATCCAGTTTTTCAGCATAATAATCCGTCGATACTTTTAAATCAGACATCAACTTCTCTTTGCTATAGTCCTTAGGTGCAAGTTTTAGTAAAGCAGGAATATACTTTGATTCATATAGATTAGGATAATCTTTGCAAAGTACGCGTGTCTGCTCTTGTTTTGGTGTATCCGGATTATCCAAGATGTCCATGTATTCGGAGATTTTATTGTCCACGACTTCAAAACTTTCTTGCGCTTTCTCACTTTTAACTTCAGGCTGCTTGTTACAACCAATAAATAAGATTGAGATTAAGCCTAGAGATAGAATTCTGATTTTCATAACAATACTGCATACGATAAATTCATAGAAATCCGCCATTGCGGGTCATTTGTTCTAATTTATCATTAAAGTGCGACACCGCAGATATCTTTTGTACCAGTTGGGTAAGAAAAATTTAACTGCGTATGATCAAACAAAAATTCTATGGATATTCCGCCAGCACTCACTTCGTGATTCAAATCATTCTATTAAAAAATTAGGCAAAGGATGAAAATAGAAGTGGCTTTTAATTTAAAAACCACTTCCAGTCTAAGTATTAATTATAAATAAATTTCAGGTGGATACGGCGTATCATCACTCACAGGGTTATAGAGTGTATTTTCGACAAAGAATCCATTCGGTGCCTGTACAGTATCAATCGTCACAGAATCCTGCATCACTTGCGGATAGGCCCAGATAAACTGCTTCATCAGTCCTAAAGGATTATTATTCTTCATGTCTCCAAATACACGCTGCCAGATTGGTGTTCGGTAAGGCTTAGTCTTATCGAATCCATAAAGGTGAGCAATTGAGGAATCAGGAACAAATCCTGCCAAATAAGCCACTTTATCAGCTGGGTAGTTCAAATCTTGTGTAGGAATCTCTGAAACCGCCTGATGAGCCAAGCCTAAACGCGCTTCCAAAATCCAGTCATAGGCTTCCGTCATGATGTAATCGAAATTCGGATAACTATAGTGCTCACTTGGATAATTGATATCTGTCGCCAAGGTTTCAATCGGTGTGCGAATCGTTGGAAAGAAAATCAGTGGACACACTTTTGCTGTTGGATACTTGGTTTTAATCACTGTACGAATATCTCGACATGTCTGTCCTAGTTTATTGCGTAACCAAGCCTTAAACTCATCATATGGTGTGCCTGTTTTATTTACTGCATCATAAATCGTGCCCAAGTCTGGTGCATACAATCCCGTGTCTGCGTTAAATGCCAGTTTAGTTGGATAATCATAGACACATGGTAAATCTGTACCCTGATTATACCACCACCACGGTTCACCAATCTGCATATTTACAGGACAGCCGCCTACAGCCATCGTATCAGCAAACTCAATAAACGCTTTATGTAGATAAGCAAGTGCATTTTGATCACACGGGCTAAAGAAATAACTTGGCGGTTCATACCCCGTACGGCCTAAATTACTATTCCAATCCCGCTGTGCCCAGAATTCATTTGCGCCCAATGAGTACATTTCAAAACTGACACCAAATACAGGCTGCATCCCTGCATTCTGCAATGCTTGAGCGAAACGCTCATGCCATTTACGTGTACATGGATTTACAACAGATTGATTGGTCACCAACGTATCTGGAATTTGCCATTTATTAATACTACTGTTCCAAGACATCTCAGGATACTTTGACATACCACAATAATGATTGATCAAACCGTGATAGCCCAAAGCCTGCATATTATCGACCAAGCGCTGTGGATTCAGATCATAATGGTCATCGTAGCTGGTACAGATGCCGTAGTCATGTTGCGGAACAGAAACGCGCTTGAGCGTAAGTTTGGCATTTGGCCCTGTGGTTACCGAATTCGTTAAACGAATATAGCCATCTTCGACTTGGGCTAAAGGCTGGGTAGAATGCCCATTATAACTGCTCGTAAAACCTGAAAACGAAATTCGCTGAATGTTGGTGACAGGAAAAGACTCTGTTGCTGAAAACCCCGCTTTGACTGTATTCCAATTGATATGAATATGTGCCGAGCGAGATGCTGGCTGATTTGCATAGTTAAACAAGACAATGTAAGCAACCTTGTCTTCACCATTGGCTTTGTATTGCACAGTAAGTGTCGGTGTTAATGTTGGATTATTTAACATTGGCATAGATGCCGAGAGTTCAATATCAAAATCCCAAATCACACCGCTGTAATCATATTTAGTTTCATAAGCCAAAAACTTATGATCTTTCGCATCATATGAATCCCAAATAATCCCTGCAAGATCGGTTGTGGTACGTGAGCGAAATGATGCTTCAAAGCCATTCCCATAATTGGTAATTGCAAACGACATGGTCTGTGGACCATCAATGCGCCAGTACTTTGGACTAAAACGATTAATCATTGAGGTTTGGATGCTAATTGCGGGAGTTGTTTTTAAATTTTTTTGTTTATATTCAAAAGTATTTGTCATTTTTTTAAATGCTCTCATTAATCACTGAATCTTTATCTTAAGCGATCGTGATTTTTTGACTGTTTGCATGAGTAAGGATTGATCAAAAAGTACGCATTTATTTCGACTTTATGTAAAGCTAAACTGAATCAGATCAATAAAAAAGCTCATCTTGTGACGAGCTCTTTTATTGCAAAAACGGATTCTTAGAAATTGTAACGAATGCCCACTTTATAAGTGATTCCATCTAGATCTAACACATCAGACGCGGTGCTCTCACAAAAATAACCTGTACATGCATCGTCAAAGTTTTCGATGTACAGCCATTTATATCCAAGTCCCACATAGCCTGCAATATCCTTTTGAATATAGTGACCTAATTCAAAATCAATCGGCAAAGTTACATAACGCAGTTTAGTATCATAGTCATCTGCATCAAGCCATGCATAACCAATACCAATACTTGCATTCGCATAAGTATTATTTTGATTATAAAATTTATAGCCACCTTTAACATTGATTTCAGTGCTGTGCCAATCTGAACTTTTTTGGTAATTCAATCCAAATGTTGTACTTAAGGTATCCAAGGCTGTAAATGTAACGCCTGTACCAAAGCCATTTAATTTCTCATGACCATCAATCGCATCCGACTGCAATCTAGAGCCATAATATTCTGCAAATACAGAAGTCTGAATTCCGCTGCTCGTCTCACTACGATAATTCTGATCTATGGGTTGGACTGTACGCTGTCCAAGCTCTTTAGGTGTCCCATAATTGACTTGTAAAGGTGTATCTGCCCACCCATTTACGCCCATGAGAGATACTGCTACTCCCATCACCCCGACAAATATTTTTTTCATCCTAATGCCTATTTTTATTTGAATTTAAGAGCTTAGAGAATAATTTATTTTCAATTTTTTAAAAATCATTTTTTTTAAAGACTATCAATAAAAACAAGAAACCGACATCTGGTCGCCCTTATATCGTTGTGTAATTTTAACACAAAACCATGTTCAGCCCTAAACTCACCGTATTGTTGTCTCATAGACACACTGAATAATATCTCCAAGAGATTTATTATCTTCGTTAACTTTACAGTTCAATTTTTTTATGTTGTATTAAGCCACATGCTAATTCATTAATAAAAAACATATTTTTTTCATATAACCTATATAGGAAAAAAATGACAAATATTCTTCCATTGCGTTCATTTTTGCTACCCCACTATTTTATTACTGCAAAAAAACGTCATAATTGTCAATTTAGGGTCGGCTTTTACAATTTCAAAGTATACAAAAAATAATTTATTATTAAAACTTAGTTATTGATTAAATTAAATAAAAACTTAAAAACAGAATTAAATAAATAATTATTAATGCTTGTCAAAAAACACACAAAAAAGGCCAATCGAAATGTAACCGTCAGTTGACTAAAGCTTACAAATTGCATTATAAAATTAGAGTATTTTTCATTTATTTGTGAAATTTAAACCTGAAAGTTGACAAAATAATGATGCAAGATTCAGTATTGCCAATTTTAGAGTTATTCTCAGCTCAAACTTATAAATAAAAGTGACGCGCTGCAAGCAGTGAGAAATACATTAATGAATACCTATAGCATTTTATTTATTTAATATTCAATTAATTTTAATTTAATAAATCATTAAGCTATTTCCGTATTCTATTAATTATTGAGATACCTTTTATAGGAGAAAAAAAATGTATCAAAAACGGCAAAAAGATGCAGCAATCGACTATATCAAAACTGAAATTGATATGTTAATTGATCTTGACAATTCTGATGAAATCATTAAGAGCAAAAATCATCTTGAAATGACGCTGCTATTATTGGTCAAATTAGAGATATTTGGTTGGGATCAAGCCCAAACTTTAGCTAGAGAACTCAGTGTAACAAGTAGGACCGCAATTGACTGCTTGGAACATATGAAAAAAATAGCATAAGCGCAAGCAACTAAGCATCAAGAACACATTTCTAAGCAACTAGAATGAATAAACGCTCAAAATCAATGATGAAAATGAGCGTTTTAATTTTCAAGTGCCACTACTCGAACCTAAATCAAATTACTTCTAAACATTTAGTTCATCTGTTTTTTGTTATGGGCAGATCTCTTTATCTAAGCGTCTAGAAACCCAGTCAATAAAAGCTGTTTTATTACGAAATTGGGGTGTATTAAATAAGTTAATATCCAATTCAAAATGATCAAAATTCAGTAGCTTATACACTCCACCACCTAAAGGGATTAAACCAGTATGCGGATATTTAATTGCTTTTAGCGCATTTCTCAAAAATAATGCTTTGATTTGTATGTCACTGTTTTTATAGGATTGATAGTTTTGAGAGTTTATGAATAGCTCATATTCTCGATCTAAAGTTTGAACAATTTCAGAAAAAAACACTTTATGCTCCTTTATTATTGGAATTATTTTTATACCACATAAAAATAAAAAGCCCATCATTTGATAAGCTTTTGTACAATTAAACATAAATTCTATTGAATACTTAATTCATCATCTTTAGCAACAATGACGGAAGTGAGCATTGGAACACCAAGAATAATCGGAACCATGATAATCCATAAATCCGTAGTCAACTTACTGGAAAAGAAGAAATGAATCACAAGAGCGACCAGAGCCAATACCGCAAATAGAACACCCATGAATCGAACTGCAAATTTAACAAGCATTTTTGGATCCTTATGATTCTAATACGTATAAACAGTATACGCCTACTCAGTAAATTAGGGCATTTTCTTTTTCTATTGCACTATAAAACCAACATATATATTTCTAAAGTTCAAAAAAGCCCAACATGAAGTGGGCTTTTTTAAACTAAAATTATTTCGCTTCGTTTACCCCAACGATAAACTGGCTGCAATTTGAACCTGCAGAAGCATTTGCCAGCTGTTTTTCAGAAAACTGAAATTTGGAAGCAACAGATTGATAGTCTTTCTTAAGACTTTGTCCAGTCAGTGTGCCTAACTGTTTAACCTGTTCTGGCGTTAATAATTCATTTTCAACCGCTTGATTCATCATGACACAAGCTGTAGTCATTGCATCATAACGTGCTGCAGTCTTTGAATAACCGAATGAACCGATTAAACCACCAATAACTAAACCGATAAGTAAAGATAAAATAATATGCTTTTTATTCATTTAAGTAACCTAGACAACCAATAAAAAATTAAGCAAATAAATATATTCACTTTTTCAAAATAAACGATTCGTTTTCTGTTTTTATTGTAGAGCGCTTTGCGGGATTTAAGCTACGAAATGTAACTTCTTCAGAATTCTGCAACTTTATCGTTCCTGCGCGATAAGAGTGTCTTGATATTGCATTTTTCTAGCGTATTCATGATTGAAATTCTAAATTATGCTGTAGCAAGCGTATAAAAAGTACCCTTTTAGATCCCATTCAGACAAAAAAATAATTTTTCTCAATTTCATGTGAAATCCATGGCAGCAACATGCCATCTCAAATAAACAATCATTAAATTAAATGCTTAAATTTACTGTAATTTTACTCTTTGTTTACTTAAATATTTTGCAACAACTATTTAGATGCAGCAATGTTTAATTGTTAACCACATCACATATTTTAAAGCTGTTTTTTTTAATTTAATCTAGCGCCCTCAGAGCGCCTTTTTACGCTCTTGACGGTTCATACTTTAAGGATATCTATGGATTTCATTCTTAATCCAACATATACGCTCATGCTAGCGGTGTTGGTCCTCTACGTAGGACGCATTTTAAACAAGCACATCCCGTTTTTAACAAAATACAATATCCCAGAGCCTGTTGCAGGCGGTTTAGTCGGCGCAATTATTTTTTACTTAATCCATCAATTTGCGGGTTATACAATTTCTGTAAATAAGCCAATGCAAGACACTTTTATGCTGATGTTTTTCGCATCCATTGGTTTAAGTGCTAATTTCGCCAAACTCAAAGAAGGTGGCAAACCATTAATCATCTTCTTAATTGCAATTTCCTTCTTTGTCATCATTCAAAATGGCGTTGGTATGGCAATTGCCTCTGCCGTAGGCCTTGATCCATTGATGGGTGTTGTTGCAGGTTCAATTGCCTTAGTCGGTGGATTAGGTACTGCGGGTGCGTGGGGTCCAATTTTTGAAACCAAATATGCAGTTGAAGGCGCATTACCAATGGGTATTGCGAGTGCAACTTTTGGTATGGTGGTCGGCGGTTTAATGGGTGGTCCATTAGCGCGTTATCTTATTCGTAAGCATAATCTGGCGTCACCTTTAAACGCTGAAATACGCGAAGAAAATAAAGATGCCCCGCTTACTGATAGCGAATACACATTTGAAGCACCGCAAAAAGTTCGTTTGATCACTGCAGACAACGCAATTGTTACCTTAGGTATGTTTGCATTTGCGCTAGCGTTTGCAGAAACAATGAAAAACCTGACGATTGGTACTGCAATTGAATTACCTACCTTTGTCTGGGCATTGGGCGGCGGTATTCTGTTACGTAATGTGTTAGAAACAGGCTTAAAACAAGAAATCTTTGATCGTTCAATTGATGTATTTGGTAACACCGCTCTCGCGCTTTTCCTCGCCATGGCACTGGTATCATTAAAACTTTGGCAATTGGCAGATCTTGCAGTTCCAATGATCATCTTGTTGATTGCTCAGTCTATCGCGATGTGGGTCTTTGCAGTTTATATCTCATTCCGTGTAATGGGGAAAAACTACGATTCAGCAGTACTAGCTTCTGGTCTGTGTGGTTTTGGTATGGGGGCAACACCAAATGCGATTGCAAATATGCAAGCCATTACCAACATGTATGGTCCTTCACATAAAGCATTCCTGATTGTTCCTCTTGTCGGTGCATTCTTTATTGATCTGGTAAACGTTGTTGTTATTCAAAGTATCTTACAAATCTTTGGTTAATTGCTAAGTCATAGATTGACTGCTTGATTGATTTTATTAAAGCCATATCTTCAATAGATATGGTTTTTTTATGTATGACATTTCAAGCTTCAAAGTGAGAAGTTCTTGCTATTTTATCTTTAGAATCCCTAGATCAGGTATTTTTGTCCTATAAGCACATGGTGAACAATTTTACTCAATGCTAAAAATCACTTATTCAAATTGATTCGTAATTTTATATTGGGTGACAGGTATGATCACAGAAAATCATCAACTAAAAGCAAGAAAAGTTTATTTCGACTTTTCGGAATCTTCTGTTTGTTGGATGCCAAATGATCCACTATGTTCTCACATTGCCAATGGTATCAATATGTTGTTACCTGCAGGTGAATTTTGGTTTTGCCGAGTTTTTAATAAAGCACTCCCTTATGTAACTGATGAAAACCTAAAACAAGAAGTCATTGGATTTGTCCGCCAAGAAGCTGCTCATGCCCGCGCCCACGAAAAAGCACAAGATTTCTTAAGAGAAAATGGTTATGACATCCAAGATCCATTAAATCGTGCTCACTTTATTTTTAATATTCTTCTCGGTGACAAACCTTTAGGGATACCGTTCCTCAAGGGTGAAAAGTTGGAGGAATACTGGTTGTTGTTCCGAGTTGGTGTTATTGCTGCAATCGAGCACTTTACTGGAACCATTGGACAATGGACACTCGATAGCAAGTCTTGGGATACAGCAGATCCAGCTATGACTGACTTATTTCGCTGGCATCTTGCCGAAGAAGTTGAGCATCGTTGCGTTGCCTATGACCTTTTTGAGCATTTACTCACCAACAAATTTGGTTTCTATGTCTCTCGACAAGTGATCATGATGGGTGTATTCCCTCTGTTTATTTTCTTCCTTGCAGATTTTGCGCGTAGCCTTGGACAACAAGATCTAGAGCATCAAGATATCCAAAAATTAATGCGTCGCGGATTCTTTAGATTTATCCGTGAATTTGAAAAAACTGCAACACAAACAGATAATCTGCCAACCATTAAATATTTATGGAAAGCAACTTTACGTTGGACATCTCCAAAATTTAACCCAGTCCATGAAGGCGATACTGAACAGGCATTGGCATATATGGCCCGCTCACCAGCAGTACAATATTTCGAACAAATGACTCAAAACTCAGGCAAGACGCCTGTAGCAAGTTAATTTTTTTGCAATATCCTTCATCAGTATCATACTTTTCAATTTCACACCCTTAATTCGTTAAGGGTGTTTTTCTTCAAGACTTGAGCTTAAACATACAGCAGGTAGAAACAATAACTAACAGTTACTTAACAAGGAAATTTAGTTTGTTTTAACTCATTTTTAAGTACTGCATAATTTTTTTGTGCTTCATTTTGAGTAAAATTAAATTCATCTTTGGCCATCACACTTTCAGCAGCATCCTGCATATAGCCCTGATACTCTAAATAATGTTCCATAATGAGCTTGTGTAGATTTACTTTACTCTTCTCAACCAAGCATTCTTTTTGCTTTGCCTCTAACTGCTCATTTTTCGACTTTACTTTTCCTCTTAAGCCGTATTCAAATTGAATTTGATCATCTATAGATTTGAAATAAACATCAGATAAATTAACGTAATCATCTTTAAAGTTTTTAGCATCTGCTGTACGACATATACCGAATAAAAACATAAGTATAACTATAGATATTATTTTCATCACCGTTTCTATATATATTAATTTTCACTTATTATAACAACATATTGGACAAAAAACCGCCTTAAAATCAAACACCAATACGTTTAAAAACATAAAACAAAGCATGAAGAATAACTAAATAAAACCTTATTTAATATCTCCCTATTTTAAATAACTACACTTAGTTATAAGACAAACTTTCTAATCAAAAAGTCACATCAATATTCTCTATAATTGATGAAGCCACATCTAATGCATCTCTTCCAATCTCAACAAAAATTTCAACTAAATCTACTGGATTAACATTAATTGAATTCACCACCGAACTCTGTGGCTGCTGATCTTCATTTTCTAATTCATTTATTTTATTATTTTGGCTATTCGTTTCTGCCTCTACCTATTAGTGAAGCCATTTAATTCATAAAAAAGTAGTATATTATCAAGGGTGTAATTCTTGAGCTTGATGATTAAAACAACCTCACTATCTTTATAAATTACATCCTTACTATTTCTATCATCTATTCATCTAATAGTTTTTCTTCACTTAAAATAGAAGCTTGATCTGTTGTCTGTTTCCTTTCTCATCATTTATTTTCTTTTACCATCTTCTGGCAGCTTTTCTGCTATCCTACAGGGGTGAGCTGAATCGTACTGTATAATTAGAGGAAATGCGGCATGCTGCAATGGTTTGAAAAATTAGTTGATCCCTATCCAACGAAAGACTTAAACAAACCATTACCAACCACTTTTTTTGCTTTCGTTTGGCAATCAACCAAAGGCATCCGCCCTTATCTCTTTATTCTGATTGCATGTACTGCAGCCGCAGCAAGCTTCGAAGCACTATTTTTCTCTTATATAGGCAAATTGGTCGATTGGCTGACACAAAGTCACCCAAGTACATTCTTAGAAAATAACCAACAAAACCTCACCATCCTGATTAGCATCCTTTTTGCCAATATCTTCTTTGTCAGCCTGCAATCTGTAGTCAAACATCAAGTTTTGTTTAGTAATTTCCCAATGCGTATGCGTTGGCGCTTCCATAACTTGTTATTACAACAGAGCCTCGACTTCTTCCATACAGACTTCGCAGGGCGCCTTTCTGCCAAGGTCATGCAAACTGCTTTGGCTGTGCGCGAATTCTGGATGATTCTAGGTGACATGCTGGTTTATGTACTGATCTACTTCATTACGATTAGTGTGGTCTTAGGCTCCATTTCTCCTGTACTTATTATTCCTTTAATGTTGTGGCTGGTTTTTTTCATTGTGATTGCCAGCTATTTTATCCCCCGTTTAGGTAAAATTTCCAAAAAACAAGCGGATTCACGTGCTGTCATGACAGGCCGTATAACGGATGCTTATACCAACATCCAAACTGTAAAACTTTTTGCGCATGCAGGCCGTGAAAGCCAATATGCCAAAGAATCCATGCAAGAGTTTATGGTTACGGTTTATAAGCAAATGCGTTTAGGGGTCAAATACGAAATCAGCATTCGTCTACTCAGTGCATTTCTATACATTGGTGTCATTGGCACATCAGTTTGGTTATGGACACAAGGGCAAGCTGCCATTGGAGTGATTGCAGCAACCACGGCGATGGTACTGAAGCTAGACAGTATGGCTGAGTTTTTAATGTGGCATGTCACCATGCTATTTGAGAATGTCGGTACCATTCAGGATGGTATGACCACCCTAGGTAAACAGATCCAGATTCAGGATAAGAAAGATGCGACTGAATTAAAAGTTCAGCATGGTGAAATCCGATTTGAGGACGTTAGCTTTGCTTATAACCAAAAAAATGTCATCGAGCATTTTAACTTAACCATTAAACCTGGTGAAAAAATTGGCGTTGTGGGCCGTTCTGGTGCAGGTAAATCGACACTGATTCAATTACTACTTCATTTCTACGATATCAACCAAGGTCGTATTCTGATTGATGGTCAAAATATTCATGATGTTACCCAAGACAGCTTACGCGCCAATATTGCATTAGTCACGCAAGATACCTCTTTATTACACCGCACTGTTGCTGAAAATATTAAATATGGTCGCCCAAATGCGACTGAAGCGGAAGTGCAACTTGCGGTTAAAAAAGCCAGAGCAGAAGAATTCATTCCCCAACTGACAGATCAAAAAGGTCGTGTTGGATTTGATGCCTACGTTGGTGAACGTGGTGTGAAACTCTCTGGTGGACAGCGTCAACGTATTGCAATATCGCGTGTTTTCCTCAAAGATGCACCGATTCTCATCCTTGATGAAGCAACCAGTGCGCTTGATTCGGAAGTTGAAGCTGCCATTCAAAGTAGTTTAAATGACTTGATGGTTGGCAAAACAGTCATTGCAATTGCACACCGTTTATCTACTATTGCTCAAATGGATCGCCTTATTGTCCTTGATCAAGGTCGAATTGCTGAACAAGGAACACATGAGGAACTGATTGCTAATGATGGCTTGTATGCACAATTATGGAAACGCCAAACAGGTGGTTTTTTAGTTGAACAGCGAGTGACTCAGGACACAGAATAATGTTGTATTTAGAAGACTTAAATATTGGTGATCGTTTTAGCAGCCGCGAATATGAAATGACACTTGAAGAAGTGAAACAATTTGCAGGTCAATACGATCCCCAACCTTTTCATTTGGATGAGCAAGCAGCAGCAGAACATCCTATATTTCAAGGATTAGCCGCAAGTGGTTGGCATACTTCTGCAGTGACCATGCGCTTATGGACGGAATGCTTTCCTGTTGCAGGTGGCCTGTTAGGTACTGAATCAAGCTTACGCTGGCCTCGCCCAACCCGTGTTGGCGATAAAATTCACGTAGAGATTGAAATTACTGCAATTGTGCCATCTAAAACCAAAAATGATCGTGGTATCGTCAGCTACGTAACACAAGCTTTGAACCAATATGGTGATGTGCTATTAATATCAACAACCAAAATTATGGTGTTTAGAAAACCAACTTGATTCTTGAATATTCGGTGACTGTTTTGTCCAACAATTTTTTTGATTGATTATTTTTTTTCATGTAAAGATGTTTAAGACTTAAATGTTTAAAAGATATTGGCAAAATTGATGAGCGCCACGGAAAGCACATGAAAACAACCTCAACTCGTCAAGATCAAGGAATACCAGGCGTCTATGGCTTATTGCTATTAGATGTCGTTTCTCGCTGGGGATATAGCGATGAAACATTGTTTGCACCGTTTCACTTAACCAGCGAACAACTGGCTGATCCAAACTATCGAATTCCAACACCGATTGCGAATGAATTGGTGAAACACTCTTTGCGCCTTACTGGTGAAAGCACACTTGGCTTTCATCTAGGTACGCAGATGCGTATTTCCATTCATGGTTTTATTGGCTATGCCATTATGACGGCGCATGACATTACCGATGCAATTGCACTGGCAAGCCGTTTCATTCAGTTACGTCTTCCCTTTTTACAGCTCTATTTCTCGACTTTCGGCCCTAAAGCAACTTTACAACTACAATGTGATATTGAAGTTGAGCCATTGCGTACCGAAATCATTTTAGGCTTAACCATTGGTATTATGACCATGGCCAAAGCCTTAACCGGAATTGATGACCTTAGCGGTGAAGTTGATCTGGACTTTCCAGAACCTGCTGGCTTTGAAAAATATAAAGATCGATTAACCAGTACAGTACGCTTTAATCAGCCCCATCTGATTTCAAGCTTCGATAAAAAATATCTTGGCTTAAAAATGGTCAATGCAGATCCAATTGCCAGCCAGATTGCTATTAACCAATGCGAAACTGAACTTTCAGCGCTAGGCGAACGTCGCCGTTTAGCAATGCGGGTGCGTGATATTTTAACCAATTCAGAACAACACTATCTGAGTATTGAAAGTGTGGCTGAACGCTTGCATATGTCAGATCGTACTTTGAAACGCCAATTGGCTGCGGAAGGTACATCCTTCTCTACGCTCGTGGATGAAGTTCGTTATCGTCACGCAACCTCGTTGCTATCTCGAACCGATTATAGTTTGGAGCAAATTGCTGACGAGCTCGGTTATTCCGATGTCGCGAATTTCAGCCGTGCCTTTAAACGATGGAGTGGCCGTAGTCCAAGTAACTGGCGTAAAGACCCTTACTTATAAGTTCACGAAAGCTTTTGTTTTTATTGAAAAGCATGTATAAACCAAATAAAAATGATACGACAGATTGTTAAGGAGTTGTCATGAATCATCCAGCAGAATTGAAATATGCACGTACGCATGAATGGGTAAGAATTGAGGGTGACCTCGTTGTTACAGGGATTACTGACCATGCACAAGATGAGTTGGGTGATTTAGTCTATGTGGAAACCCCTGAAGTGGGTAGCCATGTCACCGCAACCGAACAAGCAGGTATTGTTGAGTCAGTTAAAACAGCCTCTGATATTCACGCACCTGTTTCAGGCACAGTGGTTGAAGTGAATATTGATCTTGAAGATGATCCTGACTTTGTCAATGACGAGCCATATGGTAAAGGTTGGATTTATAAGATTAAGCCAGACAATATGGCTGATGTTGAAAAATTACTTTCAAATAGCGAATACGAATCAGGTTTATAATTTTTTATAAATCAGACCAATCTATTTGGACTAATCTATTAAAAAAACCGAGTTATATTAACTCGGTTTTTTTATTGCTTGAACATTGATTATTTCATTAAAAGCCAAGCATCCTGCCAGTTCGAGCCTGTGCCAGGTACGTATTGATGCGCTTGAATGGTACACCAACCACTATAAGGAAAAGCCTTGCACTGATATATCCGTCCATCACCACCCAATACCTTGGTCCCTGTTTTATATGTAGCAATACTCTTCGGATAAACAAAATCATAAGAACCACCACCACTGATCGGGGCACGCTCAATTTTGATTTCGACACGTTGGATGCCACTATTTAAACTACTATAAACATCATTTTTCCCGTTTACAGGCACAATCTCACCGTTTGCATTTTTAACGCCTGCGCGTAAGGAACTGTGTTCTCGATTAATCGCCTCCGCTAATAAGCGAGGCCAAACATTTCGATTGCCATTGGCAGTACTTGTAATCCGTAATTCTGTTTTTAAATTTGGATTTTCGCCATTCGCATCAAAGACTCGTGTAGATACACGATCATTTACCGATAAGTCATCAAGCGGATTAATATCACCAATATCATTCCAGCTTTGAACCGGTTTTGGTGGTTGTGGATCGACTGGTGTTGTTGGACTACCTGAACCGACATTTACATCAATAACATTATAAAAGGCATTACTGGTATCCCCGATATCCCAAACCGCTAGAATGACATGATAACCACTTCGGTCAGCGGGCACATGACAGCGATGTGTTTCCACACTGGCAGGTTTTTGGTACTTACCATCCACCGTACAAAAAGGATTTAGATCAAAAGAGCTACGTGCCAAGGGAGCTGAAGGATTCCACCCTTGTTTAGTGATGAAATAACGCCAGCCTTGAGTGACATGCTGTGCCGTAAACTGCCAAGTAAAGTCATTTGCACCTGTGGGCAAATTTGTTTTAACCCATCGTGTTGGTGATTGTGCATTCAGTTCTGAAAATTGACTCAAATTGGCATTGGCAATCTGTCCATCTGGTGGTCCAGACTGCGGAAAACCTTTCGGAGCTTCTAAACTTTGCGGCTCCCACACAATGCTGCCACATTGAGTATTCTTATTTAACTTACAGGCATAAGCTCGAGATTCTGGTTTAAGTACATAGCCATGTGCAAAAACCAATGAAGGTACAATAGGCAGTACCAATATTCCAATCGTGATTAAGCTGCGTCTAATAAAGTGATGCATCATTATTCTACCTTTGTCATATAACTTATTTATTGTTGTTGAGCATTGGTGTTCTTAAGACACCTCTTAGACCATAGGTGAGCTGCCTAGACAAGACAACCACCTACTCTGTAATGATCTGTAATACGTCAGTTGACTTGATCACAGGAATAAAAGCTTATGATGACCCGATCAAATTATGGCACCAATCCATTATTTCTCAGTGCAATCAAAAAAGCCTAATTCAATTTGAATTAGGCTTTTATCACAACTTAATTTTTCAGGATTTAAGCGACATAATCCACTTGAATGCCATCTACTTCTGAAACCAAGTTTTCAAAAGAGAAAATCTCATCCAGTTGCGCTTGAGTCAGCAGGCCGCGCTCTAAAACTACCTCTTGAATGGTCTTATTTTCAGCAATACATTGTTTACCGATTTCATCACACAATGCATGGCCCAAGAGTGGATCAAGCAGCGTAATAATCCCAACACTACGCATCACTGCATCATGGCAAGCCTGTTCATTTGCTTTGATGCCACGTACACATTTTTCATCTAGGCTTTGAATTGCATGTGTAAGCAATTCAATTGATTCATTCAATGAAATTGCAATCACAGGTTCCATCACATTGAGTTGTAATTGCCCCGCTTCTGCCGCGAAGGTAATGGTTAAATCATTACCAATCACTTTAAATGCAATCTGATTGACCACTTCAGGAATCACAGGATTTACTTTTGCAGGCATGATTGAAGAGCCAGCCTGTAATTCAGGTAACTGGATTTCGCCTAAACCTGTCCGTGGTCCTGAACTGAGCAACCGTAAGTCATTGCTAATTTTGGAGAGTTTGCATGCAAGGCGTTTTAATGTACTGGATAAAATGATGAATACACCGCAGTCACTGGTTGCTTCAACATAATCTTCTGCACCGACCAGATTCAAACCTGTAATCTCTTTTAAACAGGATACAGCTTTGATGGCATAACCTTTTGGTGTATTAACACCTGTGCCAATCGCAGTCGCACCTAAATTCACTTCAAGTAACATTTCTCGGGTACGCTTAATCAAACGCACATCTTCTTTTAATAAGGTCGCAAAAGCATGAAATTCTTGCCCGAGCGTCATCGGCACCGCATCTTGCAACTGAGTACGGCCCATCTTTAACACATAGCGGAATTCAATCGCTTTATTTTCAAATGAAGTAATCAACTTATCCATTTGCGTGAATAAAGCATCCAAAGAACAGTAAGTTGATAGGCGAATCGCTGTTGGATAGACATCATTGGTTGATTGTGACTTGTTAACATGATCATTTGGATGAATCACATCGTATTGACCTTTTTGATGGCCTAATGATTCAAGTGCAATATTAGCAATCACTTCATTGGTATTCATATTAATTGAAGTGCCTGCACCCCCCTGATAAATATCAATCGGGAATGAGTCTTGCCATTTTTCAGTTTCAGTAATTAAAGCATCACAAGCATGTTGAATCGTCAGACTTTGAGTTTCAGTGAGTTTACCAAAACTTAAATTCGCTTGAGCTGAAGCCTTCTTTACTTGCGCCAATGCACGAATAAAATAGCTATTTTGTCCAACTTTTTGCGAAGAAATTTTAAAATTTTCAATGGCGCGCAATGTATGAATTCCATAATAACAATCAGCTGGAACTTCTTTCGCACCGAGCAAATCATGCTCTATTCTTATCGTTGCCGTTTGAACCGTTTCCACTTCCATTTCTCTCAGACAATGCACCTTAATGGTGCAATGAATTAATATGAGAGATTCCAATCAATTTTTCATTAGCAAAAGCGCTTAACATTATATTTTTTTATAATCAAATTTCACTGAATTGTTGCCAATGTAACATTATGTGTCATAAATTCTGCTTAGTTTTTAGCTCAAAAAAATTAATCTACAGATGTACATTTTGTGAATTGTAACTTTTAAATACATTTTGAGTTTTTTTTGCACGCCGACCATTCATATTTTGATGAAAAAAAATCCTATTTTTTGGATTAAAAAATTAATATTCATATACTTATTTTAAATTACACAAAATAAACAATAATAATACACAAACATAACAGTTTTTTAAAAATCATTTGTGCTTGAATCTGTGACCTTATCAATCCCAAGAATAGTAAATCATTTTTTTGGCTATTCAGGTGTGATTGCAAATTATGGATATGTAAGGACAGGCATCCATTATGAATTTTTCTAATCCCACAGTTGTTGTATTCGTGGTATATATCCTGGCCATGCTTGGCATCGGTTTATACGCCTATTTTTCTACCAAAAACCTTGACGATTATATTCTTGGAGGCCGAAGTCTAGGCAGTTTTGTAACCGCTTTATCTGCGGGTGCATCAGACATGAGTGGTTGGTTACTCATGGGTTTACCTGGCGCAATTTACTTAACAGGCTTATCTGAATCGTGGATTGCCATCGGTTTAATTATTGGTGCATGGCTAAACTGGTATTTGGTCGCAGGACGTTTACGTGTACACACAGAAGTACAAAACAATGCCCTCACCTTACCGGATTATTTTACTGGTCGTTTTGACGATCAGAAGAAAATCTTACGCGTCACATCTGCATTGATTATTCTTGTCTTTTTCGCGATTTATTGTGCTTCTGGCATGGTTGCTGGCGCACGTTTATTCGAAACATTGTTCCACTTACCGTATAGCACAGCTTTATGGCTAGGTGCATTTGCGACGATTGGTTATGTGTGTATCGGTGGCTTCCTTGCAATTAGCTGGACTGATACTTTCCAAGCGGGCTTGATGATTTTCGCGTTATTGCTCCTTCCTATCGTAACCTACATGTCTCTAGGCATTGGGATGGAAGAGTTTAGCGCAGTGGTTGAATCTGTTCGCCCACACGCTTTTGATTTTGCGACAAACTTAAGTGTTGTTGCGATTCTTTCAGCAGCAGCTTGGGGTTTAGGCTATTTTGGTCAACCCCACATCCTTGTCCGCTTCATGGCAGCCGACTCGGTAAAATCAATTCCAGCTGCACGCCGTATCGGTATGACATGGATGATTTTATGTTTGGCAGGTGCAGTCGGTTCAGGCTTTATCGGTATCGCTTATTTCCAAATGCACCCAGAGTTTGCAGCAGCAGTAACGGCTAACCCTGAAACTGTATTCATGGAACTTACCAAAATCTTGTTCAACCCTTGGGTTGTGGGTGTAATTCTTGCTGCGATTTTATCTGCAATCATGAGTACGTTAAGCTGTCAGCTTCTGGTATGTTCTAGTGCTTTGACAGAAGATTTGTACAAAGGCTTTATCCGTAAGAATGCATCTCAAAAAGAACTGGTTTGGATTGGTCGTGCAATGGTGATCGCGGTTGCAATGCTTGCCCTTGTTCTTGCACAAAACCCAGAAAGTAAAGTACTAGGCTTAGTTGCTTATGCTTGGGCTGGTTTTGGTGCAGCATTTGGTCCATTGATTATTCTTTCATTGTTCTGGAAACGTATGACGTTAAACGGTGCATTGGTGGGTATGGTTGTGGGTGCTTTGACAGTCATCCTATGGAAAAATTTCTTCGGTTACACCGGCATCTATGAAATTATTCCAGGCTTCGTTTTTGCATTGATCAGCATCGTTGTGGTGAGCTTACTTGGTAAAGCACCAAATGCAGCGGTGACAAGTCGCTTCGAACAAGCTGATGAAATCTATGCGCGTGAAATGAAATAATTCTGATCAAAATTTAAGGGGCTTTCGGGCCCCTTTTCTTTTGCTTAAAATTTTGTTTTTGATTTAATTTTTATTTTAGAGCTGTCTTTCACTACTTGCATGACTGGGTAGCTGCGTGTTTCCTTCACACCAGGGAGCTGCCATAAAATCTGCCCTGCAATACGGCGAAACTCCTCCATCCCCGCACTTCGTAGTTTAATCAGAAAATCAAAACCTCCACTGACCATATGGCATTCCACGATCTCAGGATATTGGGTCACCGCATCAATAAAATCATCTAGCACGTGCGGTGTGGTCTTATCCAACAACACTTCCACAAAGACCAAAAAATTTGCATTAAGCTTATTCGGATTGAGCTTTGCCTCATACCCTAAAATAAATTCATCCTTTGTCAGTTTCTGTACACGTGCCATCACCGCAGTCGGTGACAGGTTCACTAATTCTGCCAATTTACTATTAGAAATTCTCCCATCTGCTTGAAGAATATCCAGAATTTTTAGGTCAGTTCGATCTAGTGTATAAATAGGGCCATTCAACTGAATTTTCCTCTAAAAAATGGGTAAATTATAGTGAGTTACTCGGGATTCATTCTGTAATCATAAATTATCTAAACCTCTCTACTCAATATGTTCTAGAGATTGTTATTGGAATTTAGTATGAATACATTGGATACTCCCGCACAAATGGAAACAGCTCACATCGACGGTTATATCACCGAATTTAAAGAAAAAAGTGAGTTTGAGCAACGCATTAATACGGCTTGGCGACGTGCAGAGCCTGAAGCAGTAGCTGTACTTGCTGAAGCAGCCAACATTTCCCCAGAACTTGATCAGAAAATTTATGAACTTGCGTTTAGCCTAGCGCATAATTTACGTGAACGTAAAAGCTCGGCGGGTAAAGCAGGTATTGTTCAAGGTTTACTCCAAGAATTCTCGCTTTCTTCACAGGAAGGTGTGGCATTGATGTGTTTGGCTGAAGCTTTGCTTCGTATTCCAGATACAGCGACACGCGATTTATTGATTCGTGACAAAATCAACCAAGGTAACTGGAAAGATCACGTCGGTCAAAGCAACCTGATGTTCGTAAATGCTGCTGCATGGGGCTTGATGTTAACTGGCAAGTTAATGGAAACACCAAAGCAAACCAGCTTATCAAGTGTTTTGACTGGTCTTTTAGCGCGTAGTGGTCGCGGCATCATCCGTAAAGCGGTTGACGTTGCAATGCGTATGATGGGTGAGCAATTCGTTACAGGTGAAACCATCGAAGAAGCGCTTGAACATGCAAAACCATTTGAACACAAAGGTTTCCGCTACTCATACGACATGTTGGGTGAAGCGGCACTGACTGAACATGATGCTGAGCGTTACTATAACGACTACACGCAAGCGATCCATGCCATTGGTAAAGCATCAAATGGTCGTGGCGTTTATGATGGCCCTGGTATCTCAATCAAACTCTCTGCGTTACACCCACGCTACCAACGTGCACAAATTGCGCGTGTTCATCATGAACTTTACAACAAAGTCTTCGAACTTGCGTGCTTGGCGAAACAATACAACATCGGTTTAAACATTGATGCTGAAGAGTCTGAACGTTTAGAAATTTCTCTCGAATTGCTTGAGCGTTTATGTTTCGAACCAAAACTTGCTGACTGGAAAGGCATTGGCTTCGTTATTCAGGCTTATCAAAAGCGTTGCTTCTACGTTGTAGATTACATCGTTGACCTTGCAAAACGCAGTAACAAGCGCCTGATGATTCGTTTGGTGAAAGGTGCATACTGGGATAGCGAAATCAAGAAAGCTCAAATTGATGGTATGACTGACTACCCTGTGTTTACCCGCAAAGTACACACTGATTTGTCATACATTGCTTGTGCGAAAAAATTACTTGCTGCACCAGATCAAGTGTATCCGCAATTTGCGACACACAATGCGCAATCACTTGCAACGATTTACACCTTGGCTGACCCAAGCAAATATTATCCTGGTCAATACGAATTCCAATGCTTGCACGGTATGGGCGAACCATTGTACGAACAAGTGGTGGGTTCTAAAGAAGATGGCAAGTTAGGTGTTCCATGTCGTGTTTACGCACCTGTTGGTAACCATGAAACTTTATTGGCATATTTAGTTCGTCGTTTACTTGAAAATGGTGCAAATACCTCATTCGTAAACCGTATTGCTGATAAGACTTTAAAAGTTGAAGACTTGATTCAGTCTCCAATCAAAGATATTCAAACTTCTGCGAAAGACGAAGGTCAGCTTGGCTTAAAACACCCTGCGATTCCACTTCCGCATGATCTTTACCCATTACGTCCAAATTCAAATGGCTTTGATCTCAATAACGATCAACCATTAACAGACTTAGATGCAACTGCACAAAAACTTCGTACTCACGTGTGGAAAAGTGCACCGCTACTTGGATTTGAATCAACAGTTCACGATCAAAGCAATGCGATTGCAATTACAAACCCAGCACAAAACAGCGAAGTTGTTGGTCATGTCAATGAAGCAACCAGCGCAGATGTACAACTGGCGCTAGAAGCAGCGGTACAAGCACAACAAAGCTGGGCTGCAACAGATAAAGTTGAACGTGCAGCTTGCTTAAAGCGCGCTGCAGATTTGATGGAAACTCGCATCCAAGAGTTAATGGTATTACTTTGCCGTGAAAGTGGTAAAACCTATGCCAATGCCATTGCAGAAGTTCGTGAAGCAGTCGATTTCTTGCGTTATTACGCGACACAAATCGAAAACTTGCCTGCAAATGCACAAGTGAAACCATTGGGTACCGTATTGTGTATTAGCCCATGGAACTTCCCTCTTGCGATTTTCTCTGGCCAGATTGCAGCAGCATTGGTGAGTGGTAACTGTGTGATTGCCAAACCTGCTGAACAAACACCTTTAATTGCAGCTCAAGCAGTTCAAATGCTTTGGGAAGCTGGCGTGCCACACGGCGTTGTTCAACTTCTTCCTGGTCGCGGTGAAACAGTTGGTGCTCAATTGAGCCAAGATGACCGCATTCAAGGTATCATGTTCACGGGTTCGACTGAAGTTGCAAAAATCTTGCAAAAGACTGTCGCAAAACGTTTATCTCCAAATGGTCAACCAATTCCGTTAATCGCGGAAACGGGTGGTCAAAATGCGATGATCGTCGATTCATCTGCGCTTACTGAACAAGTCGTTCTCGATGTCGTCAGTTCTGCATTTGACAGTGCGGGTCAACGTTGTTCTGCACTTCGTATCTTATGTGTGCAAGAAGATAGTGCTGCAACAGTCATCAAAATGTTGAAAGGTGCAATGCAACAGTTGATCGTAGGCAACCCTGCAATCTTAAAAACTGACATTGGTCCTGTAATTGATACTGAAGCAAAACAAACCATCGATACACACATTCAAAAGATGAAATCTAAGGGCTACCCTGTTCATCAATTGATGTTTAACGATGCGGTAAGCCAACAAGCGCTTGCACAAGGTACATTTGTTCCACCAACAGCGATTGAATTGCCAAACCTTGACGATCTAGAACGTGAAGTCTTTGGCCCTGTATTGCATATCATCACTTATAAATATGGCGAACTTGAGCAATTGATCGACCGTATCAATGCTAAAGGCTATGGCTTAACCATGGGTCTCCACACGCGTATTGATGAAACCATCAATACAGTGATCCAACGTGCTGAGGTGGGTAACTTATATATCAACCGCAACATCGTTGGTGCAGTTGTAGGCGTGCAACCATTTGGTGGTGAAGGCTTATCAGGTACTGGTCCTAAAGCGGGTGGTCCGCTTTATATGTACCGTTTGATGGAGCATTGTTCAGAGAAAGTATTGGCAACCCCATTTGCGGTGAAAGCTGAAATCTCTCAGTTTGATGCAGTCTCAAATGTTGCTTATCAAAGCTTATTGGCTTGGGCAAACCAAAACATGCCTCAAGCAATTCCAACGATTCCAGCATTTGGTGTAGGTAAGTTCTACGAGTTGCAAGGCCCTACTGGTGAAAGCAACCAATACATTATCTTGCCTCGTCATCGTGTGCTTTCGATTGCGAATGATGAAGCAAGCCAGCTTCAACAATTACTTGCAATTTTCTCCGTCAGCAGTACTGCGGCTGTGTTGAAAGACAATGCATTCTTAGTAAAACACAAAGCGTCTTTACCAAAAGATGTCTTAGATGCAATCACTGTGATTTCAAGTGTTGAAAAAGATGCGTTTGATGCAGTACTTCATCATGGTTCTGTTGAACAGTTGAAAGACTTGCAAACTAAAGTTGCGAATCGTTTAGGTGCGATTGTCGGGATTACCCAGTTACAAGCAAATGAACAAATTCCTTTAGAACGTCTAGTCATTGAACGAGCAATTAGCGTAAACACTGCAGCAGCAGGTGGTAATGCGAGTTTAATGACTTTATCTGAAGACTAATTTTCAGTCTTCTATCTCCTAGCCCGAATCATGTTTACATGGTTCGGGTTTTTTATTATTTTAACGTTACCTTTAAATAGCAATAATAAAATGAGATCACTTATATGCAGTTTTTCTCAGCTCCTGAATATCAACCCAACTGCACTCAGCTTTTTGAGGATTATAAAAATAAGATCCAGCAGCTTGTTCCTTTTGCGCTTGTTGAACATATTGGTTCATCCGCCATTCCCAATGCAATTTCAAAAGGTGATCTCGATATTTATATTGAAGTACCCGCCCATCAATTTTTAGATTCAATTGAAAAATTACAACAGCTTAATTTTAAAGAAAAACTTGACACACTACGTACTCATGAACTTTGTATGCTGGAATCACAACAACATGATGTGGCATTGCAAATCGTGGTGTCAGGTTCAGAATTTTGCAATTTCATTACCTTTCGGGATCTATTAAGAAACTCACCCAGCCTGACCCAACAATATAATCAGCTCAAACAAAGGTGTGTTGGCTTATCTCAAGACCAATATCGGCAAATTAAAGCAGATTTTATCCAATCTGTACTCGCCCTAAGCTAAGCATATAAATAAGTGAATATCATAATTTCCTGCACCTTAGCGTGCTTTTTTGATACCATTCCCGTTTAGATTTCACCTGTAGTTTTCTTTTTTATGACCGCTTCTTACCAACAGCAACTTCAAGAGAAAGTTGAACGTATTACCACACAGTTTGCATCGTTCAATCCACCAGCTTTAGAAGTGTTTCAATCGCCTGAACAACATTTCCGTATGCGTGCAGAATTTCGTCTCTGGCATACCGAAGATGATTTGTTCTATGCCATGTTTGAACGTGCTGAAGATGGAAAACAAAAAGAAGTTATCCGCGTGGATGCGTTTCCGATTGCAGATCAAAGCATCAATGATTTGATGCCACGTTTATTAGATGAATTAAAAGCAGTTCCTATTTTATCGCAACGTGTTTTTGAAGCAGACTTTCTCTCAACATTAAGTGGCGAGATGCTAGTCACCCTGATTTACCATCGTAAATTAGATGCTGAATGGGAAACAGCAGCTAAAGCGCTAGCTGAAAAACTGAATATTAAAATCATGGGCCGTAGTCGTGGCCAAAAAGTGATTATTGGTGATGACTACGTGGTGGAACAACTTAATGTTCACGGTCGTACCTTTAAATACAAACAAATTGAAAGCAGCTTTACCCAGCCGAATGCGCAAGTGTGTCAACATATGTTGGAATGGGCTTGTGATGCTGCACAAAAGTCCGAAAAAGACCTTTTAGAATTGTATTGTGGTAACGGTAACTTTACCTTACCACTCTCGTTGAAATTCAAACGTGTACTCGCAACTGAACTGGCTAAATCTTCAGTCTACGCGGCGCAATGGAACATTGAGCAAAACCAGATTGAGAATATTCAGGTGGCGCGTTTATCTGCCGAAGAGTTTACTCAAGCTTATCAAGGTGAACGTGAATTTAGACGTTTACAAGAAGCTGAGATCGACATTCAAAGCTACGATTTTGACACGGTTTTTGTTGATCCACCGCGTGCAGGCATCGATGATGAAACGCTTAAACTATTACAAGGTTTTGAACGTATTCTGTATATCTCATGCAACCCAGATACCCTGCATGATAACTTAAAAATACTTAGCCAAACCCATCGCATTGTGAAGTTTGCCATGTTCGATCAATTCCCTTTTACCCATCATGTGGAATCAGGTGTTTTACTTGAAAAGATTTAAACAAATTATTTCAACGTAACAAGATAATATAAAGGGTTCGAGTAACCCTTTATTTTTGTTCAAAGTATATTTATAAAAAAGTGATGTTTTTCAAAGGTCAAGTCATTCAAATGTCATAATTTCGTTAGACTTTAAAAGGCTCATCGAAAAAATTGAAGTTCAACTGCTGCTTTTATCACTTAAGCTGACTTGTATTTTATTTTAAAGCGGCTATATTTCGAGCTATGTTAGGTTGTATATGAAGGCTCTATGAGTTTTTGGCAAAAACTGTTCAATGCAGATGAACAATATAACGAACACAAGAACCAAACTTCTTGCGTTGAAAACGATTGTTCTTGCAAAACCAATGAACAACTGTTGGATGCTTTAGTTAAAGCTACAGATGAAGATGTGATTAAAGGCATTAAGAAAGTACTGATTTCTCGAGGTTACAGCCGCAAAGAATTACTTGCGATGATCAAGCCGCCGATCCAATAAAAATAAGCCCCCCCTGATCTCTTTCTATCAAGAGATTAGGGTCATCTGCATTACATGCACTTTTCTCTATTCACTTCTGCAACGATTGGCCCTAAATTAAAAGTTTTATCATGGCGTTTGGTTTGTGCTGAATACACACTGGAAATCGAGCCATCTAAATACAATGCATTGTCTATTTTCAACTGCTGCTTAAAAAACAGGGCAAATTGATAAAAACTGACGCGTTGCTGTGAAATCACAAAATACAACTGATTCCCTTTAATACCCACCCCATTTCTAATTTTTAATGAATTCGAGTCAGCAATAAACTGGCTGTTGATTTTCCCGTGATAGACCAACATTGGCCCTGACTGTGTTGCAAATTTTGCTTTAAATTGATCATGCTTATAATCAGCAGTGGTTTTAATCACAGCCTGTTGGTCATTCCAAGCAACTACACCATTAGGCTGCATAAAGAAATTACCAAAGCCCTTCGCGACATTAAGCTTAGCCAACTCCTTGCCATTTTCGATATACAATCCTACGGGTTGAAAATCTGCATGATACATTCCTGCATTCATTGCAAAATTAAGCTCCTCACAAGCAGATAGCTCTTTTTGGATAGCTGCAAACTTCTGATAATAACGATTGCTCTGAGGTTGCTTTAAAAATAGTTGCAACTGATTTAGATGCTCAACTTTAATCACATCATATTTTTGTTGATTCAATTGCAAGGTTTCATGCTGCATCGCATGTACAGGTGAACTCGCTAAAAATGCAAACGATAGGGAAAACCATTTTTTCATCATAAATACGAAGTTAAGCCTAGATTTTCCTGATTGTCCCATAGCAAGGCATACTGCAAAATAGCAGATACAAACACCACACATAATCATGAACTAGATGCTGCAAATAGGCTCGATTGATTCACATTTTTTCACTAAAATACCAGTGTAAACATCATAGTATCGACATGCAGCAAAAACACCCGCGCTATTCAATTGGCGCTCACCTCATCGTAAAACACTTTGGCTATAGCCATCATGGTATCTATGCAGGTCGTGGACGGGTTATTCATTATTCAGGGTTTGCACATATTTTTAAAAAGCATCCGATTGAAATGACATCTATCCAGCGTTTTGCCCGTGGTAAGCCAATCTATACGAGACATTATCAATCCCCACGCTACAAAGCCAAAGCTGTTGTACGGCGTATGCGCTCACGCATGCATGAAAATCACTATCACCTCATTATTAATAACTGTGAGCATTTATGCACATGGGCAATCACAGGAATTGAATCCAGTACTCAAGTTGAGCGTATGCAGCGTCGTTTAGCAACCATAGGTTACGTTAGTTCTGTTATGAGCTATATGAATAGCCTAATGCTCACTGTTGCCACCGCATGTTTTGCCATCGTTTTATATATTAAAGTTATGCTACGTCGGCAAACAAAGAAATCTGTACCAGCCTATTTACGCCTCAAAGAAAAACGACCGAAAAAATAAGATTTGCCTCTAGTTCAAAATGTTATTTTTCACGCAATTATTGCTTTTTAATTTATCTTGCTTTAGTATTTCTAGCGATACACATCGTATCGCATCCATATCGAGGGTTTTATGTTGGAGATAGCAGTAATCTGGTAACTACATTTCAATCACATATTGAAATTGGTTATCTTCGCGAATTTTTTGGCTTCAAGCCTAACTTTGCTTCTGATTACTTATATCTGGATAACAACATGAACTTATCTAAGTCCGAACAACGGACACTTCACGTCTTGGCTAAAGGCGGAAAAATCGTAAAACTCCGCAATGACGCTGGTCAAACCATCGCTGTAGAATGCTATAGCCGAGAAGGTTTCTTGCTGTCTGATTGCAACCTAGAAGTTTTTAATAAGCTAAGAAAGAAAAGACTGATCAAATCCTGTAATGGGCAGCCCTATCAAATTAACCTACATGGGCTTAGATCTGTACGTCCTCAGTTAGACAATCGTTAATCAACAATCATAGGGTTTGGATAAACCCATGATTGCTCTTAGATATGTCTATCATACTGTTGGGTCAATCGGGTCTATCCAAATTACATATGGTTTATTTTTGAGAAAGAAAATGGAACTAAACCTAATTCAAAATCGCTTAACATTTTTACGTGAAGCGGAAAAATTAAAAAACGTGACTCGCTTTTCGCATACATCGAATGGCCGTCAGGAAAGTACCGCAGAACACAGCTGGCGTTTATGCTTAATGGCGGTGGTTTTTGCAGATCAATTTAAAGACATTGATTTGGAGAAGTTACTAAAAATGTGCTTAATTCATGACCTTGGCGAAGCCATTCATGGTGATATTCCTGCCATTCTGAAAGATCAGTTTCCAGCTAAGAATCAGCAGGAAAAACAGGATCTTTATCAATTAACCGAATGTTTAGATAATCAACCTCAAATGTTGATTCGATCACTTTGGCAAGAATATGAAGATGCAGCAACACCAGAAGCAAAAATCGTTAAGGCACTAGATAAGTTAGAAACGATCCTTCAACACAATCAAGGAATTAACTCACCTGACTTTGATTATGAATTTAACTTAAGTTATGGAGAGAAATATACAAATGACTCTCCATTACTCAAACAAATTCGAGCAATTTTAGATCAGGAAACACAAGAGAAAATGAAGATGAATATACATATTCGCGATGAAAACCCATCTGACATTGAGAGCATTTTTGATTTAACCAAAGCTGCTTTTGCAACAGAACAACATTCAAGCCATACCGAGCAATTTATTGTGAATGCACTACGTAATTCCAATCAGCTCACGCTTTCCCTAGTCGCGGATTGTAACAATAAGATTATTGGTCATATTGCCTTTTCACCCGTGCAGATTTCTGATGGCACAACTGGTTGGTATGGACTTGGTCCGATCTCGGTACTTCCAGAATATCAAGGTCAAGGAGTAGGCTCTAAACTGATGCATGCTGGCTTAGAAGCACTCAAAGATTTAGATGCTGTCGGTTGCGTTCTACTTGGTGACCCACAGTATTACAGCCGATTCGGTTTCAAAGCAGATTCAAGACTGGTATTAGCTGGCGTACCTGCCGAATATTTCCAGATCTTGCCATTTACAGAAGATGTCCCGACAGGTGAAGTGGTTTATGCGGATGCATTTAATGCCACAGCATAAGTTCACAGACTAAATCACATGAAAGTAGAAGTTCGTATCGAATCGATGTGAACTTCTATTCTTTCAACAAGACAAAATCGTGACTTCTGAAGCCTGCAAGACTGCCTCAAATGTCTCTGCATACCCTGCAATCAACTCAGCTTTATCCGTTCCATTGATGATTCGCCGAGCACCTATATAATCTTTCTTATTTTGGCAGATGTAATTAGACAATTTCTTACCAGTAAACATCCCTTTTTTCATTCCAACAATCATGACACGAGCTGCAATATCCGCTTGTAAAGCCAGTTTCGGATTTTTCACTAAATCAATTTTTAAGTAATCCCCCATTCGCTTATAGTTTGCCAACCAAGTCAATTGCACATAGCCATAGCCGATATAGGGATAATATTGCTTAGACTTTAGATACTTTTCTGAACCATATTCAATCACGGGTTGCATCGTTTTAGCCGTTTCGTGCCAAGCCGTTGCCAAGATATAAGCGGCTTGGGCAGATGTGATCGCCCCATCTTCATCAAGCACTGAAACCAGAAAATTGATTCCATCGACCTGCAACTGACTTAATTTTCCAAATGTGTGGCGCAAAATATCGAAACCGTCTTGTGTTATTTTCATGTCATTTTCCTCTTTATAATAAAAAACCGCCCGAAGGCGGCATTGGATTGTTTTTTCTTTAGAATTTGTCTTTAAAGTCTTTCACCTCTTTTGCTACATCCAAAATGGTTGAATCTTCTCGTGCATTAATATAATTAAAGGTCCAACGAATAATCGCCCATACTGGCAAACCACAAAGAAAGTACAGACCTCCCAAGGCAAATGCGCCATATGGGTTTTGACTCCACTCTTGCAAGCCAAAATGCTGAATCACAAAAGCACCTCCGGCAATGCTGCCAACTGCTGTTGAAATGAGTGAAACCACCCATTCACGTCGAGACTTGGGTAACCGTGTCATAATCACAACCATCCAAGCCAAAAACATAAAAGTGAGTGCCATCATGACAATAAAAAAAACTCCATAAGATTTAATTACGGCTGCAATCCCTGCACCCGTTGAAACAAACTCTGTCATTATTTTTCCTCCATAAATAGAAAGGCCCTAACTTATTCAAAGTTAAGGCCTCGATTGACATTTTAAGCAAAACCACATAACCGACTACTCTAAATTCATTTTGATCACCATTGCTTAATTATTTAATTTAAATTCATACTATTGTGGATAATGCGTTATCCAACTTTGCTGATCATGAAACTGTACAAAATCACCTGCATTCACTTGTAAGCCCAAGATTTCACCTTTACTGGTTAAGTGATAATAAATATTGTCTTCAAGTGCTAATGGCATTTTATAATCCAAGCTGACATAGGCCTCTCGCAGATCAAAATCCAGTTGCATTAAATCTTCTTGTGCAACAATGTGATAATACTTCGGCAACTTTAGGGAATTGGTTGAAT
Organism: Acinetobacter higginsii; assembly: GCF_000369525.1. Lineage (GTDB taxonomy): Bacteria > Pseudomonadota > Gammaproteobacteria > Pseudomonadales > Moraxellaceae > Acinetobacter > Acinetobacter higginsii. The sequence goes on along the minus strand of NZ_KB850072.1, from coordinate 884,513 downwards.
GCCACTCTCCAACAAGTTCATAGTCGACATAGACCTTCATCGATTGAGAGCCAGTAATCTCAAAGGTCACAATTGGGTTTTCTGAGGGGTTAGCTTCAATAAAAGTGACGTTATTCAGACTATTATATTCGCCCAAAGTCACCACAAATTTATCATCCAAAAAATAGCTATGAATGACAAATCCACGCTCAACTTGGTTTAACTTCACCTGATGTTCAGGTTGCTGATCCACACCTAAAATGACAATTGACCGATGCGTTGTATTTGCGCTGCTAAAAGAAAATTGACCTCTCTGTGCTTGGAAATAAGCAGATAAAGATACTTGGCACGCATCCTTCATTTTGACAGAACCTAATTGAGCGTTCCCTTCAATATATTCAGTCGCTGTGAGATCGGCTGTTGTTTGCATAATCGCAGGCACAATCTCGGCATAAGAAAGAATATCTAAGTGTTTAATGGAGAAAGTGCCCAGCATCATTTTATTTGTACAATTCATTTTAATCACCTTCAGTTATTTTCGGCTTTAAGCCGCTATCAATAGACAACAACTAACAATCCGTAGATATAAAAAAACTCGGCCTCTATAAGAAACCGAGTTTTAGGCAATAAAAAAGCCCATCTATTAAATGAGCTTTTTAATTATGATCGAAAATTTTATATTACGACCAGCATAATAAAAATATAGCTTAGTTTCCTCCAAAATGGAATCATTAAATCACTGTTTCTTTGTAAACATTTCTTTCCTTAATTTTCTTAAAACTAATGTATAAATACTAAAATTGATAGACCTCAATCAAAGTTCATTCACGAAATCATTTATATATGCTTTTGATATCATTCTTATTTAGAATTAAAAAGGTTTATACAATATTTGTAGTTTCCTCTTTGCTTACATGCCCTCCAACATGGACACATGAGCAAAAATTTTCCATCTAATTGTATTTTATTGATTTAGAAACAGCAACATCATAGCATCTAGAATCTAACCGAACAGGCTTCCTCGGAAACAATAAATTCGAGCTATACATTGAATAGAAAATTCCGCCACAGACAATAACAATTAAAGTCAAAATGGATGAATGTTTTTTAACATTAATAGTCTCCTTATTCTTAGATATATTTATATTACCCACAAATTAAAAGCCCACATGAAAATGAGCTTTTAACCAAGAATACTTAAACAATAAAATTAGAATAAATATAATTACAAAGTTGATAATTATATCTATAAAATATCATACCTTCATTATCTTATAAGTATCTTTTCTATATTGCCCTATTGTAATTTCTGCTTCTTGAATTGCAGTTTCAAGCACATTTATGAGTTTAATCTCATAACATTTCCATGTCTTTCTATAACAATCAAGACTCATTTGATGGCGACTGATCCCAGCATAAGCAAGACGCCCTTTTGCTGTATAGTTTTCCTCTAGATCAGGATCTAATACAAAATCCAGCACCATCCGTGCTACCAACCCTGCTAAATGATACATCGCAATACGTTCTGGCTCTCGCTTTTTATCTCGTACGGCTTGTTCAATAAATACTTTAGCCAAATGCTGGCGGATATCGTCATAGTCTTGCTTGCTTTTATGTTCGAACACAATCAATGCCGTGACTGACTTTGCCAATTGACTTTGCATTGAGGCAATCACACCCAAACGATCCTCATAACTCAATCTTCTCTCACCTGTACCACGCACAAAAGGCTCTAAATTTGGCGAACGCAAGCTTAGCCCCTGCATTAACCATTCAAATTTTTCAAACTTTGCTACATTTGCATTCATAACTTCACCTCTTATTGATTTATATATTTTGTGATTTAGCGATCATTGTATTTGTTGCGTTTAGTGATACTTTTCTCTCGCTTCAACAATATTCATGGCCTGATGAATTTCTTCAAATCGAGCTTTTGTACATGGTCGAGTTGCACTTTTGATTTGGGAAATATAACTATGTGCACAGCCCAAAATACCCACCAATGCTTTTGCCCGTCCCTTATGCGCATCTAACCACTGGCTAAACATCTGAATTTGGGCATCTGTTGCCTGATTGGCGATTCTTATACTTTTCTTTAATTCTTTTTGGGTTTTTTCAGGTGATACAAATTTAGCTATATGATTCGGCCTCGCTTTCAAGCGCTGCTCATATGTATTTTGGATCTTTGTGATTACGTTGCCTTGAGCCAACCATGCTTCAATTTCTGCATCAAGATTTTGCTTAATATGCATGTTTGGATTGATTGCCTTGTTCATGCCGCACCTCCAGCATTTAACCTAATGAATAAGACAATTATATTAGTAAACTAATATTAATTCAATAAGAATACTAATTTGACTTCACATTAGCTTGCTAATATTCTTAATTTATTGATTTAAGGTGCATTAAAATGCTTAAAGATCGGCTCAAAGAAGCAAGAAAAAAAGCCAAGAAGTCGCAAAAAGATGTGGTTGCTGCTGTCGGCATTACCCAATCTGCACTCAGCCAGCTTGAAACAGGACTGGTTAGCTCATCATCACATTTGCCTTCGATTGCTAATTTTCTAGGTGTAGATGCTTATTGGTTACAAACGGGTCAAGGACATGCCACACCGAAAGAATCTGGCCATGAAGATAGTTCAAATATCTCCCCTGTAAAAGCCAATATGGCGCCAGTACTCTCCTGGGTCCAAGCGGGGGTTTTTACCAATGTGGAATCGGTTGATATCACACAAGTTGAAGAATGGCTGCCATTGCCAGATGATTGTGATCACTGCTTCTATTTAAAAGTTCAGGGTCTCAGTAATTACCCTGTCTTTCATGAGGGCGATTACATCTTGGTTGACCCAACAGTGCAATATAGTGATATGCAGTCGGGTGACATGATTGTGGTGAGAAAGCATGAAGATGCAACATTTAAGCGTCTAGTGATCGAAACTGATAATTCAAGATATCTGCAAGCACTGAATCCAGAATTCAAACCCAACATCATTCCACTGGATGAAGAATGTATTTTTGTCGGTGAAGTGGTCGATTCCATTCGCTATATTTACCAATCCAAACGTCGATCGAAGATCAAACATAGCTAATGGGTAAAGACTTATTTATTACTATTCTTATTTAAAGCTAATATTAGCATCTTAATCATTTATACCATCAAACTCATATAAAAAAGCCTAGATGATGATCTAGGCTTTTTTGTTCAACGTCATATTACTTCGCAGCAGTTGCTTCAGTAGTAATATTCACAGTGATCTTGTCACCAACATTAGGCACATAGTTACCGATACCGAATGCAGAACGGTTAAAGCTTGTTGTTGCATTAAAACCAATTGCAGGTACTTTCGCCATTGGATGCTCGCCTTGTTTATTCAGCACAGCATCTAATACAACAGGTTTAGTCACACCTTTAACCGTTAAATCACCTGTGATTTTGAAGTGTTTCTTGTCTTTGGTTTCTACTTTAGTACTTTTGAAGGTAATGTTTGGATATTTCGCAGCATTAAACCAAGCTTCTTCTTGGAACTCTTTATCCAAAGCAGCAACATTGGTATTTACGCTGCTTAAAGGAATAGTCACTTCTACAGATGAATTTGCAGGTTTTGCATTATCAACTTTAATCGTACCTTGGATGTCAGTGAAATTTGCACTTGGTGTAGAGAAACCAAAGTGATTCCAGCTGAATACGGTCGCAGTATGCGTTGGGTCAATTTTATAGTCGACTGGCGCAGCCAACGTTACAGAACTAGCTAAAGCGACTACTAAACCGAGGCTTAATGTTTTAAATTGCATTTTTCGTATCCTTGTTTGATATAGTGATTAGTGTATAGATCATGTATTTTTATTCACTAGTCTTTATAAAACGATATGTTTCACCAGTGCAACAATAAAAGCGTTACAGCGCTTATCAAAAATCAATATCATAAGACCATTCGATACTGGACAATTGATCAGCAAGATCACATGATCAATGGGTATATTTTGATTTAGATACTTCACGATAAACAACAAGGTAAAACATGACACATACAGCACAAGCACTTAGTACATCTACACCTTATCGCGTTACATTGACAGATTCTGCTGGCCATACTTGGTATGCAGATGAGCCTGAAGATAAAGGTGGTCAAGATACTGCACCCAACCCTGTTCAGTTAGTACTTTCAGCTTTAGGGGCGTGTACAACGATTACTTTAGAAATGTATGCCAATCACAAAGGGATTAAGCTTGATCATGTTCAGGTTGATTTAGCCTTAAATCCCAATGGTGAACCAGAATCAGGTCACAACAATATTGAACGTAAAATTATCTTAAAAGGTGAATTTACCGAAGATCAGCATAAACGTTTATTAAAAGTTGCTGAAAGCTGCCCAATTCATAAATTGTTAACGTCAAATATTTCGATTCAGAGTGAATTAAGTATTGGCTAAGACATATAAAATATGGTCTTTATGTTAAAGACCATATTTTATAAAAAATTAATCTTGAACTGATAATTCAGTTCCTGACAATCAAATTCTTCCAACATATGCTGTGGAATGATCTGTTTTGCTTCTGGGCTTATAATCATATAAATTAAGTCATACCAATTTACTTCACTTTTGTCATCTGGACAGTAGAAAAGCCCCTGTTTCTGGTCCAATTTAATATATTTTTCATCGACACTTCTTAACTCATAACCACATTTATTGGTTATAAGCATGTTAACCAGTTCCATAATTTTAGTCTTATACTGCGGAAAAAACTCTGGTTTTTCAAAATTATGAACCATATCTAAGCTTGCCATCTTCAAAAAATGTGTTTCATACGTATCAATACAATTGACTCCAAAGACCCGCCAAGTAGATAAATTTTCGATTTCGTTTAAACTCTGAATTAAACAATCTGTATATTTAAATAGATGATATTTAGATAGGTTTTGTTTTGGGTCTTCTGTGAAAAGAATTTCTTTATCAAAAACCATATCAAGTTCGGCCATGGTACTTTGTTTGAATAAAGCTTCTCTAAGTTTTAAACGCCAGTCATCACACTCAAAATAATAAGTCCGGTTAGCAGCGATTCGACAAATTATTGAAAATAAATATGGGTGTATGTAATTCATAATAATTTTTTATTCACCTATAAACCAAAGTGTATTTCATAATTTCTTTAACTTTCTATCACTATTATTTTAAGAAACTCAATGTACATGTGTAAAAAAGCGCCCTTGATCAGGACGCTTTTTTATACCACTTAATTTAATTAAGCAGTCAATTCTTTAACCGCAGCAACAACCGCTTCAGTGGTGATACCGAAGAATTGGAACAAGTCTTTTGCTGGCGCAGATTCGCCGTAAGTGGTCATACCGATCACTTTGCCGTCTAAACCAACAAACTTCCACCAGTAATCTACATGAGCCGCTTCAACCGCTACACGTGCACGGATATGCGCAGGCAATACTGCTTCACGATATGCAGCATCTTGCTTCATAAACTCTTCAGCACATGGCATAGACACTACACGTACACCTTCAAGTTGTGCATATGCTTCCATTGCCAATGAAACTTCTGAACCTGTTGCAATGATGATTGCCTTCAATTCACCTTTCTCTTCAGCAAGTACATAACCACCTTTTGCAGCGTTTTGAATTTGAGCTTCATTACGTGCTTGGAATGGCAAGTTTTGACGAGAGAAAATTAATGCTGATGGACCATCTTTACGTTGTAGCGCAGATTTCCAAGAAATTGCAGCTTCAACTGTGTCACATGGACGCCATGTATTTAAGTTCGGTGTACCACGTAACGATGCAATTTGTTCGATTGGTTGATGCGTAGGACCATCTTCACCTAAACCGATCGAGTCATGCGTATAAACATGAATCACACGTTGCTTCATCAATGCAGACATACGTACCGCATTACGTGCATATTCCATAAACATCAAGAATGTTGCAACGTAAGGAACGAAACCACCGTGTAAAGCCACACCATTCGCAATTGCAGTCATACCGAATTCACGAACGCCGTAATACACGTAGTTACCCGCTGGGTTTTCTTGTACGCCTTGGCAACCTTTCCAAAGTGTTAAGTTAGAACCCGCCAAGTCAGCAGAACCGCCTAATAATTCAGGAAGTAATGGGCCGAATGCCTGTAAAGTATTTTGGCTTGCTTTACGTGTTGCAATGGTTTCTGCTTTTGCATTGGTTTCAGCAATGAAAGCATCTGCTTGCGCTGCAAATTCAGCAGGTAAATCGCCATTGATACGACGTAATAATTCAGCTGCTTCAGTTGGATATTTTGCTTGGTATTGAGCAAACAATTCATTCCAAGCTGCTTCAGAGGTTTGACCTTTTGCTTTTGCATCCCAAGCTGCATACACATCTTCAGGGATAACAAATGAATCTTCTTTCCAGCCTAATGCTTCACGAGTTAAAACGATTTCGTCTTTACCCAATGGCGCACCGTGGCAATCTTCTTTACCTTGTTTATTTGGTGAACCTAGACCAATAATCGTTTTACAGATGATGATGGTTGGTTTATTGGTTTCAGCTTTTGCTTCTACAGTCGCTTGACGGATTGCATTAGCATCATGACCATCTACACGAAGAACTTGCCAGCCATAAGCTTTGAAACGTTGTTCAGTATCATCGCTGAACCAACCTTCTACTTCACCATCAATCGAAATACCATTGTCATCATAGTACGCAACAAGTTTACCAAGACCTAAAGTACCTGCAAGTGAACATACTTCGTGAGAAATACCTTCCATCAAGCAGCCATCACCTAAGAAACAGTAAGTGAAGTGATCAACAACATTTAAACCGTCTTTGTTGAACTGAGCTGCTAAAGTTTTTTCAGCTAATGCAAAACCAACTGCATTTGCAATACCCTGACCTAATGGACCAGTTGTTGTTTCAATACCAGGCGCATAGCCATATTCTGGGTGACCTGGTGTTTTAGAATGTAATTGACGGAATTGTTTTAAATCTTCAATAGATAACTCATAACCAGTCAAATGCAATAATGCATATTGCAACATTGAGCCATGACCATTTGACAATACGAAACGGTCACGGTTCGCCCATTGTGGGTTCGTCGGGTTATGATTTAAAAATTCACGCCAAACAACATCAGCGATATCTGCCATCCCCATTGGTGCACCTGGATGCCCTGAGTTTGCTTGTTGCACAGCATCCATTGCCAAGACACGAATTGCGTTTGCAATACGACGTTCATTTAAAGGGGTTGTCATAAGTCAGAATCCGATTAAATCAAATAAGATGAGAGAAGATGAGAAATCATCTTTCAAAAGATGCGACTATTGTCTTAAAAAAACGCCAGTGGGTAAAGTCCAATACACGATATTTCTTATTTTTCACGCATTCATTTGGCATTCTGGGAGCAAATGTTCATGTGATAGACAACACACTTCTTTGCTAGACACAATTTTAGGCCCTAAATTACAGATTTATTCATATAAAAAGGCGTTAATATCAGTTTCCCTGATACACATATCAATAAAAACATAATGAAAATGAAATAAATTCATGCTTTTTAGTCAGCTTATGCTAGTCCTCTGCGTCAAGTCGATGTAACATACTCTGTCTTTTTGAAAATACCAATGATAGGACGTTCATGCGCGAGTATGCTGTTTTTACTTCAGAATCTGTAAGCGAAGGTCATCCAGACAAAATGGCTGACCAAATTAGCGATGCAATTTTAGATGCAATCCTAAAAGAAGACCCGTATGCGCGTGTCGCTTGTGAAACATTAGTAAAAACAGGTGCGGTTGTTCTTGCTGGTGAAATCACAACAACAGCAAATGTGGACTTTGAAGCGATTGTACGTCAAACCGTAAATGGTATTGGCTATCACCATTCTGATTTAGGTTTTGATGGTTCTACCTGTGCCGTCATCAACATGATCGGTAAACAATCTCCTGAGATTGCACAAGGTGTTGACCGCCAAAAGCCAGAAGATCAAGGTGCTGGCGACCAAGGTTTAATGTTTGGTTATGCAAGCCGTGAGACTGATGTTCTCATGCCTGCTCCTATCTCTTATGCGCACCGTTTAATGGAGCGTCAAGCAGAATTACGTCGTTCAGGTACATTACCGTGGTTACGCCCAGATGCGAAAAGCCAAGTGACATTTGCTTATGAAAATGGCAAACCTGTTCGTTTGGATGCAGTTGTATTATCAACACAACACGATCCTGAGATCTCTCAAATTCAGCTTAAAGAAGCGATTATTGAAGAGATCGTTAAGCCGATCATCCCAGCTGAAATGTTCCATGCAGGCACTAAATTCCATATCAACCCAACAGGTATGTTTGTAATTGGCGGCCCTGTAGGTGACTGTGGTTTAACTGGTCGTAAGATTATTGTAGATACTTATGGCGGTATGGCACGTCATGGTGGTGGTGCTTTCTCTGGTAAAGATCCATCGAAAGTTGACCGTTCTGCTGCTTATGCTGGTCGTTATGTGGCAAAAAACATTGTTGCTGCTGGTTTAGCAGATAAATGTGAAATCCAAGTAAGTTATGCAATCGGTGTAGCAGAGCCAACATCGATCTCTATTAATACGTTCAATACAGGTAAAGTATCAGATGAGTTGATTATTCAACTTGTACGTGAACACTTTGACTTACGCCCGTATGGTATTACACGTATGTTGAACCTGATTCAACCGATGTATAAGCAAACTGCAGCTTATGGCCACTTTGGCCGCGAAGGTTCAGACTCTGCCTTTACTTGGGAAAAAACAGATAAAGTTGAAATCCTTAAAGATGCAGCTGGATTGTAATCCATAGTGCTCTTCTATAAAAAAGCTCGCAAATGCGAGCTTTTTTATTTACCCCAAATTATTTAGCAGAATCTGTATTATCTTGCTTAAACATCTCAAATAGTGAATTGCTTTGAACGGGCTGATCTTCTTGATGATGTTGCGTATACAAATGCGCAAGCTTGATAACAACGACAACGGCTAGACATGCGGCAACACAGAACATCCATAAGCCATACGGACTACGGATATGATGAGAGCCACAATGTGGACACTCTTTATCAGTTGATGCAACAACCTTGTCACAACATGCACAATGATATTGATATAACATCATTAATTCCTCCTACCACTTATTTTTTATTTTCTTTTTACAACAATTTCAAATGTCGCACTTTTATCCTATGAAAAAAAAACTGAGAATTCAATCTAGTTTTCTGACCTATTCATTCAAATTAACAATTTTTTATGACAATTTGATTAGAATCTCGATTTTAAACAAATCTTTAAGTTCTTAATATTATTTTGATCTTTCACATAATTTGATAAAATAATCTTTTGAAACTGTGGAATACATCATGACCGAATTAATTAATAAAGGTGGATTTCGAGAACGTGCAAATCGCAGCCGTAAATATAAACAGTCAGAAAATGAGATAACAACCCTTCAACCTAGCCACTATCAGCCACAAAATAAAGAAGCCGATCTGCCTGCCACCCCAGAACCAGCTCAGAATCCACAAGAACAAAAAGATAAGACATAAAAAAGCACACGCTATTGGTGTGCCTTTTTATCTACATAGAACTGAATCAGTTCACGTCTTTAAACTCAATTTTCTTTTGATCAGGTTTTACTTCACGCGCTTCGCCATCAATAATGGTTGAGTCTCGATATTGACCACCACCTTGCTGATTTTGCATGTCCTGCATTTGGCGCATTAGATCAGCAAATGGATTCTGTCCTGTAGCACCACCAGCGCCCATACCTCCCATCATTTTATCCATCATGGCTTGCTGACGTTTGGCCATCGTTTTCATCAGTGCATTACGAAACGCCGTTTGAACAGGTGGAATTAAAACCAACACTGCCAATACATCAGAAATTAAACCGGGAACCATCAATAGAAAACCAGACATCGCCAGTGCTAATTTCTTGGTGACCGCTGGATCAGCACCTAATTGGCCTGTCATCTGCATTTGCTGCAATTGAGGCATAATGCTCGATGTACTTGAACGAACCATATTCAAGCCAATGAAGAATGCGATAATGAACCAGAAAAAGACATACCACATACTTCCAACGAGGTCACCCACGCCAATCCAAACTAAAACTTCGGCAATTGTGCCAAATACCACGATAAGAAGTAGATTCATGTCAAATCTCGAAAATTAAAACCTTGTGCAATCTTGAAGAATCAATCCTGACACAACAAATAAAATAAACTCAATAAAGTAATTGATGGGTACATTTCTCAATTTATCAAGTCTGATATGATAGCTTGTATAAAAAAGCTCCCAATTAAATTTAATCTAATTGAGAGCCTCAATAATTTCTATCGATTAGCCACAAGTTGCTTGGATAATCTTCTTAGACTGCGGATCAATCGTTACTGTTACACGATTTTCACGATAATCCATAGTGACAGGCTGATTTGGTCCTACACTGCGAACAATCTCAGACTTAGTTTTTTGTTTGATTTGATCTTCGCTTAATCCAGACTGACCAATTAACTTTGTCGCTTCATCTGCTAGGCATTTTGGCTGACTTGCGCGGAACAACTCCCACTCTTCAACCACCTGTCCATTTGGTAAATTACAGTATCCAACCTGACCATTGGCTTCATTCTTAATTTCCAACTGACCACCTTGCTCTACGCAATATTTGCTTGCAGGGTTCGCCATACCAATTTTTGGCGGGGTCATATCTTTATTTGGTGTTGCTGAACACGCCGCCAATGAGGCTACAATTGCACCTAAGAGTAAGATCTTTTTCATAATTTGAATTCTGATAAAGTGAAAAGGCAAAGATAACAAAATAATGTCGATTATTATGTCTATGATTTGAAACAAAAAGAACTTACGCAAAAAAGCATGGGCTGCATAAGGATGTAACCCATACTTTTTCATTCACAAACTTATCCAATAGAATAAAGATACGCTTATTGAATAATGATGTATTCCAACCGAATAGCCTGATCAATCAAGTAATGCTCTTTGATAATATAAAAGTAAGGTCGTGTATCCACCCACTCATCCATTGCCATAAGAGCTTGCGTATACCCCGTTGCCGCTGAAAAATCTTTAACTTGTATAATATCCATGGACTTCATCCTTTTTTATTTAGCCTAACATATTATATTTATTCATATATAGAACAAATTGAAGTCGAATAAGTCATTTATACACCACTCATCTTTCAAGCTTAAGAAACATAAAAAATGTCTCACAAGGTGGAGACATTTTTATTAGAAATGAAGAAAATCGAATATTAAAACGAAACCATTTTGCCAGGATTGAGCATTCCAGTAACACCATACCAACCTTTTGACATTGGAATCGCTAAGGGCGCCAATAAACGACCAAATAAAATATCGTTGTGCTGAATTTTAGTGAGCATTGCATAATCGGTGTTCTTAGCTGAAAAATCATCTGCAATTGCTTTACCTATACGGACAGTTTGCGCCACACCATGCCCACTCCAGCCATGTACCGCATAAATTGGAAATTTATTGCCAAATTTTCGATTATCAGTTGCGCCATTCATAGTCAAATCACTGACACCACTCCAGCAAAAGTCCATTTCGACATTTTCAAGCTGCGGAAAAACTTTATTAATTCGGCCCAATAAATATTGATTCATTTTGGCGGCAGACCAACTTGTGCCTGTACCTTGCCCACCAAAAAGCAATCTATTCTTAGAAACACCACGATAATAATCAATCTGTAATTGCGTATCGTAGACAGGATGATCGTGTGGTAATAATTCAGTAATTGGCATCTCTAATGGCGCCGTAACTGCGATATAGGTATGAAATGGAATTGCTGTTTGTTTCTTTTCAGGAAGCAATTTAAATGCATTATGATGTACTGCAATCACAACACTTTTACGTGCTTTAATCACACCCGATGCCGTCTGCACATAAACTCCATCTGCTTGCTCAGTGATCGACAACACTTCCGTTTGTTCAAACACCCGCCCGCCATTCTTGCAGAAGCCATGTGCCAAAGCACGGTTAAGTGCCAATGGATGAATATGGCCACCCAAGTTATCGACCAAACCACCTTTATACAGGTTGGACTTGATCAACTCTTTTAATTCATACTCACCCACAACTTTCGTATGATCCTCACCCAAATACTTCCGAGCATCTGCACCTTGAGTCAAGGCAATCAAATGTCCCTCATGTACCGCAGCGGTAATATGTCCACGTTTACGCGCCAAATTTACAGCATACTTTTCAGCAATTTGATCAATTAAAGACATTGCTTCCGTAGAGATAAAATGCCAAAGTCTCTTGGCATCTTCATAACTAAAGCGCTTAATCATCTCCTCAGCTTCCCAACGCGCCAAACCTGGGGTAAGCTGCCCACCATTTCGACCTGATGCTGCGGAGCCAATGCGATTCTTTTCAACCAGAATCGTATCAACACCCTGCTCAGCCAAATGTAATGCTGTTGAAGCACCTAACAATCCACCACCGATCACAACTACATCACATTCTTGATCTGCTGATAAAGCATCAAAACAATGCCAGTCCTCTAAAGAACTCTCATAATAGTTTGCAGGATGATCAAATTGACCGTGTTTCGGATTAACCCAATTCCACTCACTCGAATTTTTATATGCTTTACTTTCTTTAAAAACAACATCATCTAAATGCGCTGGTTTCTTTATATCACCAAACATTCTAAATTCACCTAAAACAATTTTTTACCGATTAGTACAAGCAGCTTATCGCAGAAAAATTGAGTAACAAAACCAGAATCTTTCAATAATTTTGATAGGTATATCCGTAGCCGAATCTTCCATCAATATACTCAGATTATGAAACCAATTAAATTTGATGTGCCCAGATCTTCAAGCATCGACGATAAAAATGAGGTGATTCAATAAAAATCAATAATTGAAATTAAAAAAGCACCCGAAGGTGCTTTTCTCTCTTATAGGCTAGTTGCAATCAATACCACAAAGCTGAATAACAATGTACCTAAAGATCTCTTGCAATGTACATGAACTTCTTGCTCAAACCCTTGAGCATACGGCTCCAAGTTTTCCATAACTTTAACGCTCATTAAATGTACTACACTTATTAATTTGCCTAACAAATCAATAGAAATAAATTAGCAAAAAGTCGTATATCTCGCTAGTGCAATTTTTCAACCAAATGGTGAATTTATGACAAAAATCGACACTTAATACAAAATAATTTTAAAAAAGAGCCTGCTTTACATCAAGACATAAAAAAAGCCCACCAAAGTGAGCTTTTTTTAAATATCGCGCTTAGTTTTAAGCAACGACAGTAATACCACTTGCTTGAGGGCCTTTTTTACCTTCAGTAATTGTAAAAGACACACGTTGACCTTCATGTAGCACTTTGAAACCACTGCTTTGGATTTCGCTGAAATGAGCAAAAACGTCTTGTCCAGAGTCTGCATGAATAAAGCCAAAACCCTTAGTTTCGTTGAACCACTTAACTGTACCAGTCACAGTATTAGACATATATTTAAACCTATTTTAAAAAATTTGGGGCGCTTAGCAGCGAGCAACTTGGAATCATAAACTCTGAGAGGAAATCTGATAAAACGAAAGGTTTATCTACAACTATATCAGATGCAAGATTTTCTGAATCAACAGCGTTATTCTTCTAGTTAGCTTTCACTATACACGACTTTACATTTTTCACGCAATCTCTATCTATCAATCCTACACCCTAAGTCTTTTTTCCGTGCGTTATTCAGGACCAAGAATAAATAGAAAATAATTTTTTCAATTAATTTTCAGGTACTTAAATTTAAATATTTTCATCTAAATTCTAAATTATGATTTTTATATAAATTTTTAACATATTATTTCATTTTTTTTAATCTCAAATATTCGCTATTTCACCCAATTCAAATTGTTTTAGCCACAAAAAAAGCCCACTGTTGTGAGCTTTTTTTTCACTGGTCTAAAGTAATTAGATAACAGTAATTAGAGTTGCTTGTGGGCCTTTTTTACCTTGACCAAGAACAAACGAAACGCGTTGGCCTTCATTCAATACTTTGAAGCCCTTGCTTTGGATTTCGCTGAAATGAGCAAAAACATCTTCGCCAGAGTCAGCTTGAATAAAACCAAAACCTTTAGTTTCGTTGAACCACTTAACAGTACCAGTAACTGTATCAGACATACCTTTAAACCTTTTAAACTTTGTTCATTTATGAATTAAATCAAAATTTTTACATCATGATTTAATACAATCTATCCTTATTGAATAGATACTACAAGTATGTGAACCATTTATGTCAATCGATAAAGTTGATTAACATCCGTATAAAAGCTTTTCCCGTCCAAATTAAAGTCAATTTCTTGACCTGATTCCAACAGGATCTTCTTTCCTACTTCTACCCATTTAAAACCATTCAGCGTATTTTGCTGACGCTTTAAAGGGATGATTCTCACACAAATTTCATTGCCATTACTGGCTTTGGCTACACGCCATTCATTAATAATTTTCAACACAAAATCACTCATTTCTGAGCTCAAGTGATCGATTTTGATTTACTATAACACTAGATAGATGAGAGAGGATAGCTACATTTCTAGAATCTAATAATTTTTAGCTTTATTTAGGGTTATTTCAGCTAACTTTATTACTGTCTATTCTTTTAGACAGTAACGTTAAATACATCACAGAGCATAACTAATTTAATTCGGTTGGTAGCGGGAGCTGGATTTGAACCAACGACCTTCGGGTTATGAGCCCGACGAGCTACCAGACTGCTCCATCCCGCACCGACGAGTTAGCTTTATACGCACATCTTCCCCACAATGCAAATTATTTTTATAAAAATCGCTTAATTTATCAATTAATGTCTAAATTACACACAAAGTGATCAAAACTCACTCTTATTCAATGTGTCTGAGTTAAACTTGCAAATGAGTTCTCAATTTTCAGATATTGAATAAATCAACCAAGATTAGTTCAATAAAACAACTATTTCATTATAATTCAAAATTCTACAAAAATATTATGCAGTAAAAAGCCCATTATGTAACAATATCATCACCCTTTCATTTATATAGTGCTGCATGTCATTAATTATTGGTATTGACCCTGGTTCACGCTTAACAGGTTACGGAATTATCGAAAAAGATGGCAATAAGCTGCGGTTTGTTGATGCAGGAACCATTCGAACTGAAACACAAGAAATGCCTGAACGTTTGAAACGTATTTTTGCGGGTGTCGAACGTATCGTTAAATTTCATGGTCCAACAGAAGCAGCGGTCGAACAGGTATTCATGGCACAAAACCCCGATTCGGCTCTTAAGCTCGGTCAGGCCCGTGGCGCGGCAATTGCTGCATTGGTGAATCTAGATTTACAAGTCGCAGAATACACAGCACGTCAAATCAAGCAGTCTGTTGTCGGTTATGGCGCAGCAGAAAAAGAACAAGTTCAGCTCATGGTAATGCGTTTGCTTAATTTAACCATCCAACCTCAAGCGGATGCAGCAGATGCGCTTGCTGCTGCAATTTGTCATGCTCATGCGTCAGGTAGTATGAGTAAAATGGCAGTACTCAATGCATTAGGCGGTATGGCACGCGGTCGTAGCCGTTCCAGTAGTAGACGCCGTTAAACGTCTTGATTCACGACTTTATATATCATTTTTGCCATGTCATGCGCTTGTAATCCCCTCATACCCTTTTCAGCCAGCAGATCGCCTGCCTGCGCATGTAGGCTGACGATCTCATGCAATGCAATCTGTTGATGAAATTGAGCTTTTAAACTGGCAATCATCCCTGCCAGCACATCTCCCATACCTCCTGTGCCCATCCCCGCATTTCCCTGCGTACAAATAAATAATTGTTCTTCTAAAATTAAACTACCCGCGCCTTTTAACACCCATCGTCCTGCATAGTTTTGTTGTAACTGTTGAATGGCAGCGATACGGTCTTGTTCTATATCCGCAGCAGTACATCCCAACAGCGTTGCGGCCTCACCCGAATGTGGCGTTGCATAGTGATGGTGGTTTAATTGTTGCGGATGCTTGGCCAGAAACCACAAGCCATCTGCATCAAGCACAATCTCTAAATGTGAGTTTTGCTTGAGTAAAACAATCCATTGTAAATATATTTGCTCTGCCCATCCATCTCGTCCTAAACCCATACCAAAACAGACTGCATCAACTTGCATTAATAGCTGTTGAATGGTTTGCTGATTTAAGACATTAATGTCTCGCACCATAATATTTGGTGAACGTGCCAAAATGGCTTGATGATGTTTGGCATGACAGATCACACTGACTTTGCCTGCCCCTGCATGAAACGCCGCTTCAGCCGCCATAATCACTGCACCGCCCATATCTGCATGACCACCAACAACAAGCACATGCCCATAATTACCTTTGTGTCCAAAGGCTTGACGCTTGGGTAAAACGATTTTTTCGGGTGACAGATAGGCAAGTGGTTTTAATTCTTGGTCAACTGGAATCAAACTCAGCAAATGTAGTTTCCCCACATATTGCTTAGCCTGACCCGTAAATAAACCTGCTTTGTAGCCTAAGATCGTAAAGGTTTGATCGGCTTGTACTGCGCAAGGCAAAGCTTGTCCTGTATTGGCCTGTAATCCACTAGGGATATCGATTGAGACTTTTAAACCTGTTTGTGCATTATACAGCTGAATAATTTCTTGCCAGTTTGGATCTAGCATTCGGTTGAGACCAATGCCAAATAAGGCATCAATATGACAATCAAAAGTGGGCATTTCTTGATGGACAGCATTTTCAGATAAAAGATAATCAACACTTTGAATATCGACTTGATGAGACTGGGCAAATTCCGCGGCTTTTTTTAAATCTACGGATTGTCCAAGTTTTGTTGCAAACACAGTAATGCTAAATCCGTATTGCTTAAGAAACGCAGCAATATAATAGCCATCACCCGCATTATTACCCTGCCCGCACCAAACTGCGATCTTTTGAGTTTTATTTTGCTGGAATTGTTGCATTAACTGTTGTGTAATTGTCCAAGCCGCTTGCTGCATGAGCCCTAAAGATGAGTTTTGCTGAGCAAACCAACGCTGCTCCCATGCTTGGATACTTCGGCTATGGTAAACTACAGCTTGCATGTTTTTCTCCTTATTATCGCTTTATGGCTTCAAGCACACCATCTCAAACACAGTCTCAGAAAACGCCTGATAAAATCAAGTTGCAACAACTTGACCCTCAAGCATTAAAAGACTGGATCAAAGCACAGGCATTAGACTTGGGCTTTGCTGATTGTGTCATTGCCAAACCAGATGCTCAAGATCAAATGCCACGTTTTAAAGAATATTTAGAACGTGGTTATCATGCAGATATGCACTATTTAGAAGAAAACTTAGACAAGCGGGCTGACCCAACCTTGCTCGTTCCTGGTACAAAAAGCATTATTTGTGTGCGAATGAACTATCTTGTGGCATCACCCAAGCCCCGTTATGTACCATTTCAACCAAATTCTGCCATTATTGCGCGTTATGCACGTGGTCGTGACTATCATAAAGTCATGCGTGGACGTCTTAAAACCTTAGCGACCCGTATTAAGGAAAAAGTCGGCGATTTTGAATCACGCCCCTTTGCTGATTCGGCCCCTATTTTTGAAAAATCGCTGGCTGAAAGTGCAGGTATGGGATGGACGGGTAAGCACACCTTATTGATTCATAAAAAATCGGGCTCTTTTTTCGTTTTAGGAGAACTGTTTACTTCTCTAGAACTGCCTTTTGACCAACCTGCGACTGCACATTGCGGTTCATGTACTGCCTGTATTGATATTTGCCCAACACAGGCGATTGTTGAACCTTATATGCTGGATGCCCGAAAGTGTATTGCTTATCTAACCATTGAATATAAAGGTATTATTCCTGAGGAACTAAGATCAGGTATCGGCAACCGCATCTTTGGCTGTGATGATTGCCAGTTGATTTGTCCTTGGAATAGCTTTGCTAAAAAAGCGTCAATTCCAGATTTTGATCCAAGACATAACTTAGATGACATCAGCTTATTAGAAATTTGGCAATGGGATGAAGCAACGTTCTTAGCCAATACAGAAGGCAGCCCAATCCGCCGTACAGGCTACCAATCCTTTAAGCGTAATATTGCAATCGGTCTAGGAAATGCTCCATACTCGGCTGAGATCGTGACGCAATTGCAAGATGCAAAAACGCTGCACGATGAGGTCGTCAATGTACATATTGATTGGGCAATTCAACAGCAATTGCAGCAAATAAACGTACACTGAATAGAAAAATGGTGTTTTTTGCCCTTTGGCTTTGGCACGATTTCTGTATGATGAATCTCAATGTCTGTAATCAATCATCATGGATATAACAATGACTTTACGTAATGACTGGACTCGTGATGAAATCCAAGCTTTATATGACCAACCTTTTCTAGACTTAGTATTTCAAGCACAAGGCGTTCATCGTCAGCATTTCCAAGCAAATGCGATTCAGGTCAGCACGCTACTTTCAATCAAAACAGGTAAATGCCCTGAAGACTGTAAGTATTGCTCACAATCTGCTCGTTACGACTCTAAGTTAGAAGCAGAAAAGCGTATTGCCGTTGATAAAGTTATTCGTGAAGCACTTGCAGCAAAAGAATCTGGTTCATCGCGTTTCTGTATGGGAGCTGCTTGGCGTAACCCGCATGAGCGTGATATGCCTTATGTGCTAGAAATGGTGCGTGAAGTCAAAGCATTGGGCCTAGAAACCTGTATGACTTTAGGGATGTTGAATCAATCTCAAGCGGAACGCTTAAAAGATGCAGGTCTAGACTATTACAACCACAACCTAGACACTTCTCGTGAATATTATTCACATATCATTAGTACGCGTACGTTTGACGACCGCTTGGATACTTTAGATCATGTTCGCCAAGCGGGTATGAAAGTATGTAGTGGTGGTATTGTAGGTTTAGGTGAAAGCCGTAATGACCGTATCGGCTTATTACATGAACTTGCAACCATGCCAGTACATCCAGAATCAGTGCCGATTAACATGCTGGTTCCGATTGAAGGTACGCCATTGGCGAATGTTGAAAAATTAGATGTAACTGAGTGGATTCGTACCATTGCTGTTGCGCGTATCATTATGCCGCATAGCTATATTCGCCTTTCAGCGGGTCGCGAGTCATTAAGTGACTCAGACCAAGCACTTGCTTTTATGGCGGGTGCGAATTCACTCTTCTCTGGTGAAAAACTCCTTACCACCCCAAATGCGGGTGAAGGCAAAGATCAGGTCTTGTTTGCCAAATTAGGTTTAACTGCAGAAAAACCAAAACCGACGGTTGCAGAACTCTCTGTCGATGCCATGAGTGCATAAATAAAAAAGCCTTGTCATCTGACAAGGCTTTTTTTAGGTATGATTAAATTGATGTCACCAGAATGCCGTATTTGGCATTTAAAAACATTCCAACACGGATGATATCAACACCTGCTGCATGGGTTACTGACAATTCTTGGCTATGCACATCAAAATGAAATGAATCAAAAATGTCTTGATGTTGCATCAACCATGCAATCGTATCAGCAATACACTCATCAACAGTATATGTTTCTGATTTAAAGTCCTTATTCATAGCACTATGTTATATCTTCACTTGATCTTTCAATCATAACGGATAGATAAGCTTCGTGCTGCTTGTTAAAAAAACACTTAGTAAAGGACATTACTCACTAAGTGTATTAACTTGAAATATGTTTTGAATTGCTTAAGCCGCTTGTGGGCTCAGGATATTTTGGCCCGCCTTTAAGCTTGCAACAGCTTTGGCATTAAATTCTAAAGTCAGCACATGGTTATCTAAATGAACATGATAAGACTGAATCAATGACTGCTGACCCTCATCTGTTTCAAGCACATATTCATCTGCAATATTTAAAATACCTTCTAAATTAGTTGTACTAGAGGCACGATCATGGCTGAATAAATCATAGATCGTCTGCAGATTAAAGCTTGTTTGCTGTTCCGTAGCATGGCTTTTTAAATAACTTTCTAGGAATAAAACAAACTTGTGTGCGAAGAAATAGTAGTTTGGTTTGTGGGTATAAAGCATGTTCATTGAAAGCTCCTTTACGGTGTTTTTTTCATCTAATCATGACTAAAAAACTAAGGATTTAACCTTAAAAGATTCTTAAAAGAACTTTGAGCTTTTTGTTAATAAACTTAATAATCACGCTAAAAACTTGATTATTCATCTAAATTATTTTTTTATTTTTGCAATACAGATCACAAAAAAATGTGAATTCCTTTATTTTTTGATCAAAAAATATTCAAATAGGCCTTTTTTATGAAAAGAAAAAACAATCAGTCTTAAGCAATATTAAACAAACAGGCTAAAAAATCTGTTTTTACCAGAAATAAAAATACTTTATATCAATAACTTATTTATGATCGGAATTTTAGATCGAAATACACCATAAAAATGTGATGTAGTTTGCATTTATAAAACCTAGTGATAAATATTTCGCACATTACTTGTTCAGCGCAAAAATCCAACTGAGAAGTAATTTTAATTCAAACTTTTAGCCGATGTGTTCGAGAAATTATTATGAAAAAACTTGCTTTGATCGCTGCTCTTTCAGTTGTAGGTATTGCTAACGCTCAAGCTGCTGACGGAACGATTACAATTAATGGTCTAGTAACAGACAAAACTTGTGACATCGTGACTCCAGCTGGTAAAGACTTTACAGTAACACTTCCAACTGTTTCTAAACAAACTCTTGCTAACGCAGGTGATGTTGCTGGTCGTACTCCATTCCAAATCAACTTGGGTAACTGTTCAGAAGGTAAAGTTGCAACTTACTTCGAACCAGGTGCGACTGTTGATTTCAATACTGGCCGTTTACTTAACCAAAACGCTGGTGGCGCTAAAAACGTTGATGTTCAATTATTAGGTAACAACAACCAAGTAATCCCAGTTCTTGCTGCTGGTAGCAACGGTGCTCAAGCTAACTCGCAATGGGTTGACGTTGTAGAAGGCGGTACTGCTGACCTTAACTACTATGCTGAATACTATGCAACTGGCGCGTCTACTGCTGGTGAAGTAAACACTTCAGTTCAGTACACTATTATTTATCAATAATCTATTGATAAACTTTGCGAATTTCTAGATTTCTAGGAATTCGCAGTTGTACACTTCACGCAATCATAGAGAAAATTTAAATGGCACTGAACGGTTACAATTTTTTGCTTGGTTTAACGATGTCGTCGGCTTTGATCGCAAGTCATACACATGCGGAAATTATTTTGCATGGAACTCGCGTTATTTATCCATCTGACGCTCGTGAAGTGACTTTGCAAGTCAGTAACAATGGTTCTAAGCCATCGCTTGTTCAAGCATGGATTGATGAAGGTGATGCTAAAAGTACACCGGATCAGTCTAAAGTTCCGTTTATGATTACCCCTCCAATTTCGCGTGTAGACCCAACGAAGAGTCAATCGCTTCGTATTACTGCATTACCTAATGCGGCTCAGTTAAATCAAAAACAAGAAACTGTTTTTTGGTTGAATGTTTTGGATATTCCACCAAGACCAACTGCAAACAGTAAAGATGCTATTCCTGATAATTTTTTACAGCTCGCAATTCGTTCACGCATTAAGTTTTTCTATCGTCCAGCCAGCATCAAAGCTGATGCCAATCTCGCTGGTGAAAAATTACAATGGGCGAAAAGCGGACAAACTTTAATCGTAAAAAACCCAACACCATTTCACGTCACTATGACTGCGGTGTATCAGCAAAATGCAGGAAAGCCAGTTGACCTACTGCCTAAAGGTCTAATGCTCTCACCTTTTTCAGAGGACAAAATCCAATTGAAAACTGGGAGTACTGAAAAATTGAGCTATGTAAGCATCAATGATTACGGTGGTCGTATCGAACACCAGATCAAGCTTTAATAACAAACAAATTTATTTCCAATCAATAAATGATTTTGTACCTATCATTGAATAGGCGAACCGATTATGTCAAAGAAAAATGCAACAGCTAAATTCTTGAAGCGTCGTATCTGTTATTACCTTACTTCTGGGGTAGTCACAATCACGATGCCTATGGCTGTTTATGCAGTAGAACAGACAGCAGAAAAAGCTGCACCAATGGAAGCAGAATTTGACTCTGTTTTTTTAATCGGTGACGCCCAAAAAGTAGATATCTCTCGTTTTAAATATGGGAACCCCGTTTTACCTGGGGAATATAACGTTGACGTTTATATCAATGGTAACTGGTTTGGCAAAAGAAGAATGATGTTTCGTTCGGCAGAACAAAACCAAAATGCCTTTACCTGTTTCACTTCAAGCTCATTGCTTGAATACGGCGTAAAACAAGAAGTTCTGGTTAACCGTACAGAATCTGCTGCGCCGAATGGTTGTTACAAAATCGAAGAATGGATCGAAAACGCCTATTACGATTTCGATACCTCACGCCTGCGTGTCGACATTTCTATTCCACAAATTGCATTACAAAAAAATGCGCAAGGCTATGTTGATCCAAGTATTTGGGATCGTGGAGTTAATGCTGGATTTTTATCTTATAGCGGTAGTGCCTATAAAACCTTTAATCGCTTAAATGACAATAATGAAACCACCAATGCCTTTATGGCGATTACTGCTGGTGCAAACATTGCTGGCTGGCAATTACGCCACAACGGTCAGTGGCAATGGCAAGATGGTGCTCAAAGTGAACTAGATCCAAATAACAAAAAGAAATCTAACTACGAGTCTACCAGTACTTATTTACAGCGTGCTTTTCCTCAATATCGTGGCGTTTTAACCTTAGGCGATAGCTTTACCAATGGTGAGTTATTTGACTCATTCGGTTACCGCGGTTTAGATTTTTCTAGCGATGATCGCATGCTGCCAAATAGTATGCTCGGCTATGCCCCCCGTATTCGTGGTAATGCAAAAACCAATGCGAAAGTAGAAGTTCGCCAACAAGGTCAATTGATTTACCAAACTACGGTTGCACCGGGTAGCTTTGAAATTAATGATCTCTACCCTACAGGGTTTGGTGGTGAGCTTGAGGTTTCGATTATTGAATCGAATGGTGAAATTCAGAAGCTTGCCGTTCCTTATGCATCTGTCGTGCAAATGCTCCGTCCTGGATTAAGCCGTTACTCAGTCACTGCAGGTGAATTCCGCGACCGTGATATTGATTTAACGCCTTGGGTCACGCAGGGTAAATACCAACGCGGTATTAATAACTATTTGACAGGTTATACTGGCTTTCAATTGGCTGAAGACTATAGTGCCCTATTATTAGGTGCTGCCGTTGCAACGCCTATTGGTGCGGTGTCTTTTGACGTTACCCAATCAAATACAGATTTTGACAAACAAGGTTCTCAATCGGGTCAAAGTTTCCGTTTGAGTTATAGCAAACTCATTTCACCGACCAATACCAACTTAACCTTGGCAGCATATCGTTATTCAACAGAAAACTATTATAAGTTACGTGATGCCCTACTTATTCGTGATCTTGAAGATAAAGGTGTGAATACCTTTGCTGTGGGCAAACAGCGTAGTGAATTCCAAATTACCTTGAACCAAGGTTTGCCTGAGGGTTGGGGTAATATTTATATGGTCGGTTCATGGAACGATTACTGGAATCGTAATGAGACCAGTCGCCAATACCAAGTAGGTTATAGCAACAATTATCATGGCTTAACCTATGGCCTTTCTGCGACCAATCGTCAGATCGAATATGGTTCAAATAATCAAACTCGTGATACTGAATATTTGATGACCCTCTCTTTCCCAATTAACTTTAGAAAGAGCGCTGTTAACGTCAACGCTACCGCTTCTGAAAACAGCCGCACCGTTGGTATGAGCGGCATGGTCGGTGATCGCTTTAACTACGGTGCTTCGGTATCTCACCAAGACAGACAGAACCCAAGCTTTAACGTTAACAGCCGTTATCGTACCAACTTTGCGACAGTGGGTGGTTCTTATAGTATCGCTGATTCATATCAACAAGCGATGGTTAGTATGAGTGGTAGTATTGTTGCACATGAAAAAGGCATTTTGTTTGGCCCAGAACAAGGTCAAACCATGGTACTGGTCTATGCACCAGATGCAGCAGGTGCCAAAGTCAACAATACCGTTGGCCTCAGTGTGAATAAATCTGGTTATGCTGTGATTCCTTATGTAACACCATACCGTTTAAATGACATCACACTTGACCCACAAGAAATGTCGACCAATGTTGAATTAGAAGAAACCAGCCAACGTATTGCGCCATTTGCAGGTGCGATTGCAAAAGTTGATTTCTCGACCAAAAAAGGTTATGCCATCTACATCAACACCAAAACAGCAACGGGCGGCAGTTTGCCATTTGCAGCACAAGTGTTTAATACCAAAGATGAATCAGTTGGTATTGTTGCTCAAGGCAGTATGGTGTATTTACGTACGCAAGAGCCAAAAGGTGATTTGTATGTAAAATGGGGCGATGAAGCCAATGAACAGTGCCACTTCAGTTATGATGTTACAGCACAACTTTCTAACGATCAGCAAAGCATGATCATGACTGAGGCCGTATGCAAATGAAAAAATTACTTTTAAGCAGTGTATTAATTGCGGCAGGCTTTGGTGTGAATACAGCAGCTCAAGCTGCTTGTTCAACGAGCCCGGGCTTCACTACGATTGATGTCTCTATGCAAGTTGGACGTGTCGTGGTTCGACCAAGTGACCCCGTTGGTAAAATCTTGGTTAAATCTCTTTTTGAGATTCGTCCTAGGGACAATACGACATATAGTTGTAATCGTAGCGATATGATGGTTGCGCGATTATTACAAAACTACGCAATTAGTCCACTTGGCGATAATATCTATTCAACCAATATCCCTGGGATTGGAATTCGTCTTTATCGAGAAGCTTTTAACGCAACGAATTTTTCTGGATATTACCCTTATACCCGATCTGTACCAAGTACGAATATTCGCCTTGCCGAAGGCTATTTTGTTGTTGAGATTGTGAAAACAGCAGAAAATACAGGTTCAGGAACATTAGTTCCAGGTGTTTATAGCACCTATTATGCTGGAAACCGAAGCGATCGCCCCTTCTTAACCAGCACGGTTTACGGTAACGCAATTACGATTGCATCTTCTTCTTGTGAATGGAGAGGTGCTATTAATAAGGCGGTACAACTTCCAACAGTCATGAAATCAGGCTTTAAAGGAATTGGTTCTACTCAAGGTGAGCAATCTTTTGAGCTCAATATCCTTTGTAATGGCGGTGAAAATCCAACCGGTTATGAAGAAAAAAACCTGATTAGTTTGACCTTTGACTATCAACAAGAAGGTAATAACACTCAAGTTTTAAAAAATCTTGAACCAAATTCGACTAAAGCAAATGGTGTTGGCGTACAGCTTGTATCGAATTATCAAAGTAAAAACCAGGTTATTGGTCTAGGTGATAAGTTAGAACTAGGAACAGTAAAATCGAACCAAACTGTTCAATACAATGTTCCGCTAACCGCTCGCTATTATCAAACTGCAGCCAATGTCACTGCAGGTAAAGTCCGCGCTATGGCTACTGTAACGATCCAATACGATTAACTTTTTATAAGACCTCTTCCCAAACGAGAGGTCTTTTTTTATAAAAAACTTAAAAAATATAATTAAGTTATTAATTTAAAAACTAATAACCTCAAAACTACTCGCACTTATTTTTTGATAAAAACCGTAAATAACACACCAGAGGAACAATCAAATGAAAAAACTGAGCATATTTGCACTTAGCCTGGCCCTAATTGGCTGTGGCGAAAATCAAAATAGTTCACAAGATAATGCCAATACTCAATCCACAGCAACTACATCCAGCAACTTTAGCTTACGTAGTTTTAGCCAACCACAAACTTGCCAATATAACTTCGATGCAACACAGCAAGATTATGATGCTTTATGGAACAATCAAAATTCAGACTATCTAGTCAATTTATTTCCTACAATCAATGGGCAAAAGTTTAGCTTAACTGTTGCCCCTCCTTATTCTTCAAATAGCGATCCTGAATACGGTACTTTTAATTACTTACAATACTTAGCTACCAGTAAAACAAGGTTTTATTCAGCAAAAGATTCTCCTTACTTTCCACACTTGCAAGATGGTTTAGGAGATTTTAACTTACCAAAAACAGGAATTCTTGCACTGGAAATGCAGCTCGATATTCCTGCTGCTCCACTTAGTGGCGGCTATTATGGAGAACCGGGTTCATCTTATATCTCTGATATTAATTTTAATGGAATAACAGAAAATGGATATGTTGTAAGGTCAGGATATAATTACATGGCAGGTACTGCTGACCCTGACTTTGGTGAAAACCCACCATCCGTATTATTTATGCTTGGTTACCCAAATAGCGATGAGACTGAGTATACTTCAGTTGCTTATTACTACAGTAAAATGACCGACTATTAAAGCAAATATCATCGATTAGGTATCTATATCAACCAAAATACCAAACAGGTCGGTTTTATTGTCAATGGAGTTGATCAGGGATACCAAGGAACACTCCCTGCCCCATTGAAAAATATTGGTTTTGATATTCGTAGCTGGGTTGGTTCGGATAAAGATGGTGCATTCTCAGACAAACTTGCAGGACTAGAGTTTTCATCTGAGCTGATCACTGACCGTAACGCTCTACAATTCAGCTACCCTCAAGGTACAACAGACATCTGTGGCAATGTGATTTAACCCAGTTAGAGTCAAAAAGCCTAATCGTCGATTAGGCTTTTTTCTTGCCAAAAATAGCAATCACATAATTTTCCCGTAACAATGGTCTGCCTAAGTTCCATATTTGAATTTTAAAATATTCTACAGCGACCATATAATGCAGACCAGACAGGTCTGGTTTCTAAATTCACATTAAAACAAAAATATGTGACACAATTAACAAATCAAAATAAACATATTAATTATCAATTTAAAAGCAAAATTTTAAACACATCACACTTTAAATAACTATTTAATCAATATTTAATTTTAATATTGCCTTAATAATAATACTTATGTTAATTAATACTTAATACATTATATAAAAGGCAATAAACATGTATAACAATATCTATAAATCTGCCCTACTTTTATCATTAATGGCATTTGCTTCGGTGGGTTATTCTGCAAGCACAATCCAAATGAATGGAAGTATAGTAGAAGATACTTGCTCTCAGCAGCATAACACTAGTGACTGTCAGCAATTGAATCAAATCAGAGATAAGATTGATTCTCAATCAATTTCTCTCAGTGACTTAAGTACTCATACACAAAAAAATACAACCACCGACATTAGCTTCGAACAGCTACCAGATAAAAAGAATGCTGTTATTATCGCAAGCTACTACTAGTTAATAAAATACATATTATTATGTGAACTAATTAACATTTAAATTATTGGTTCACATTGCTCCAATCATAAAAACACTTAACAAATACTCGGCTTTATTTAGATTTTATTAAAAAAATAATTCAAAAAAAAACTACCCACTGTTTATTTTCAATAAAATATTCTTAATAAAAAAACTTAAAAAACAATTTAATTAAAACTGAATATGGAATTATTTTATTTATTCCATTGCATACATATTGACCACCCACAATATTTTCTATAATTTCATAAACGACGAAAATAAAAACACTTTAAAATAATAAGGACAAAAAATGGATCACTTAAAATCAGATTCGCCCAGCAATACGCCATGTGTTGATTGTACAAAAGACCCGATTGAATCTTTGAAAGCCATGTTTGTGGACATGGTACAAGCTGGGAGAATTCGAAAAGGTCAATGCCCTGCTATGCGACCAGTATTTCTTAAACCACACGGAATAGCCGCTGCTGAATTCAAAATCCGTGATGATTTACCCGAGAAGCTCCGTATCGGATTATTTTCAAATTTAGGCAAAAGTTACCCGACCTGGGTTCGCTTCTCATCCGACACCACACCAACAAATACAGACTTCAAATCTACCCTTGGTATCGGGATCAAACTATTTGATGTTGAGGGAAAAAAAATACTCGGTAACCCTGATGCGAGTACCTTTGATTTCTTGATGCAGAATTTTGATGCTTTTTTTGTCGACACTGCAAAAGATATGTGTGAATTTACCAAAGCTGGTGTGGTCGATGGTGATTATGATCCTTATCTAAAAGCTCATCCAAAAACCTCAGAATTACTGGATGCAATGGCAAAACCCGTTGCCAGTGTTTTAGCTTCCGCTTACTGGAGTGGTTTACCCTTTCAATTTGGTCCAAATGAATATGTAAAATATAAACTAGAACCTGTTTTTTATCTTGACCCACCGAACCATTCGCCTAATGACCCTTCTTATTTAGCCAACGACTTAATCTCGAGATTAAAAGTCTCTGAAGCACGATTCCGCTTCATGATCCAACTCAGAACAGATCCTGAACGTATGCCATTAGACGAAGCAACTATCGTCTGGCCAGAAGATTTAAGCCTACCTATTCACGTTGCCGACATCATCATACCCATTCAAGATATTTCAGCTCGCGGGCAAGCCGAATATGGTGAAAACTTAGCAATGAATATTTGGCGTGTCACTGCTGAACATGCCCCAGTCGGTTCTATCGCAGATGCTAGACGTGTTGTTTACGCAGCTTCGGCAGAGTTACGCCGTAATGTAAATGGTGTACCTCTAGGTGAACCTGATACTCCTCGTCCTATTATTTCCCCAGCAGCGTGTATTGATACCAAGATCGTTCGTGCAGCAATCCATCCTGCAATTGGGATCGCTCGCGTAGGTGACAGTGAAAATGAGTTTTTTATCGGACCAGAGCTTGTTGATGCTCCAACAGACCTAACCCAGCAGCCCAATAGCTATCGAGATAAGACTGGTGCAATCAAAAGGCAAGCAGCTCGATTCCGTATCTATGGCTACAATGCTGCTGGCGACGTAGTCCGTGAGCTGAATCCTGACAATGCAGATATTGTCTGGACTGTCCATGTTGCCAACCGTAAAGCTGAATGGTATCAATTTCAGTATGCACTGGACATACCAGAAGCCGTCAATGCTCCTGATAATGCGTTCACGCTACGTAATCCCAAAGTCAAACCAGCCAATCGACATAAATTAGCCATTGATCCAGGCCCACGTAGTATTTTTGGTCGTAATGTTTCGGGTGGTGCTGAACATCGTTTTGATACTGGAACTTTCCAAGCAGCAGCGGAACAGGCTGTGACTGTGCCTTTAGGTGAAATTCAAACAGATGAAAATGGACATTTATTATTTTTAGGTGGGCATGGTAAATCAGCATCTCCAACTCATGCACCTGTTTATGATCCAGACCATCCGCCAAGCTTTAATAATGCTGATGATTGGTATGATGACACATCCGATGGCCCAGTCACTGCAACAGTTTCCATAAATGGAATCGAGATACCCGTTGAATCGGCGTGGGTTGTTGTTGCTCCACCCAACTATGCGCCCGATGTTGTGAGCTGGCGAACCATGTACGACCTGATGTGCGATGTCTACGTCAATGCAGGCTGGATGGTTATGCCAGAAAAACCATCCTTTACTAAAGACATTTGGCCACTCCTGAAACGTCTGGGCGGTTTACAGTGGGTAAATAAAGGTTTTGCAGCCTACTTTGGCAAAGGCTGTCCAATGGATTTTAATAACCCTGCACTGCTGGCTAAACTTTCATTCCAATCAAAGAATAAAAATTTGGCTGATCCATATAGTGAATTACGCCGTGCCATCTTGCATAGTTTCAGACCATCCAAACCTAGCGTAGCTGAGCCAGTACAATGGCCACATATTTGGCCTTGGATTTATGGTGATGCGTTTGGAAGCTTTCCAGAAAATGGGCCCGGCAATATGCTCACTATGACGGGTTTACAAGAAGGTCTACTCCGAAACTGGGTGGACGGAAATTTTATCGATGACTGGTCTAATGAAGAAATTAAACCTCCTTCATCTTTAGATCAAGTTCCATTACAAGATCAACCTCAAACATTAGATCAGGCAGCCTTGCATTATTGTCTGGCAGATACCTTTCATCCCGGTTGTGAAATGACATGGCCGATGCGCCATGCCAGTATGTATAGTTCACCATTCAGAATCAGATTACGTGCAGCTACAAATCCCGAACCAGACTATGGCTCAACAATGACCCCCATCAAAGTTCAGCAAGTTGATGGCCCCTTATATGCTCAAGTCGCAGGCAGTATTACCCGCTGGATGGCAGTCCCATGGCAAGGAGATACCGCATTCTGCCGCTCTGGATACGATCCAGATTTCGATCCCTATCTTCCAACATTTTGGGCAGCCCGTGTTCCAAACCACGTTCTCACAGAACAAGACTATCAAAAAGTTATAAATCCTGACCTATCGAGAGAAGAACGTATCGCCGCCTTTAATCAACGCCACAGTTGGCTACGCGCAATCCAAAATGCAGATACTGCCGAAGTGATGAAGCGTATGATTGCTCAATTTAATGAACTTGGTATTGTTGAAGTCCGTGCAGGTGTAAAGGACGATCCAGATATTCCTGAATATATCTATGTCGAAACACTGATTGCTGGTCAGCTAAAAACGGCTGCCGAACATGCAACCAACTTGTTAGAAAGTAAGGTTGAACCACTTACCGACTTAGAAAAAGCAGGCTGGGCAAGTCATGAACAGTTATTGGCTTTCCGCTCTGTCCGTGTACAAAAACGCTAAATGAATAACTTAAAGGTAGATGTTTGTATCGCAGGTTGTGGGCCTGCTGGACTTATAGCGGCAAGACAACTTGCTTTGGCTGGGTTATCGGTGTGCGTCATTGATAACCCAAGCCATATGGTACATAAATTTGGTGAAACACTCCCCGGATCGGCAATTCGTTTATTAACCAAACTCGGCCTTCAATCAATCATTGTGCCTTTACAAACAGAGCAGCATGCCAATGGCTACTATTCACCTCGTGTCGGTGGAAATATGTCTTTTTGGGGAAGCGAGTCCCCCATCATTTCTGATGCCTTACATGATCCCTATGGGGTTGGACTTCGGATTGATCGGCAGAAATTCGATATGCTTTTAGCGCAGCATGCTCATGTTGAGGGAATAGTAAAATTTAGTGCAAACATTTTGGATTTAAAAAAAGATCGTAATATTTGGAACATTCAATTGGAATGTGGCAAATCCATTGCAACAAAATGGATTGTTGATGCAACAGGCCGCAGCGCCAAAATCATCCGTCTACTCGGTATTCAGCGCCATCGTGGTGTACCATTGGTTGCGCTGTATCGAACATTTAAACCAGAGAAAAGTATTTCACTCAGTAAAACCATCATTTCATCACATAAAAATGGATGGTTATATGCAGGGAAAATTTCAGAACAAAAATGGGTTCTTGGCTATCACACAATCCCCAAAACCGCAGCAGCACTTCACAACTATCCTGTACACTGGGATGAAATAATTAAAACCAATACGATCATACCTGAGCTTTTTGGTAAATTAGAATTTGGAAAAAATATCTGTTGTCATGATGTACGTAGTGTTTGGTTAAAACAGGGTTTAGGGGAAGGCTGGATTGCTTGCGGTGATGCTTTATTGGCATTTGATCCTATCGCAGGGCAAGGTT
The DNA here is from genome assembly GCF_000369525.1 of Acinetobacter higginsii. GTDB lineage: Bacteria > Pseudomonadota > Gammaproteobacteria > Pseudomonadales > Moraxellaceae > Acinetobacter > Acinetobacter higginsii. The sequence goes on along the minus strand of NZ_KB850072.1, from coordinate 852,972 downwards.
TGTTTAATGCAATTTATACCGCAATGAAAGCAGCAGAAACGATTGTACAATATGATCAAAATAAGGATGCTCATCAACACTATTTAGCTGAAACTCATAATATTATTAGAATCTATGAAAATCGAAGATATTCATTATATAAGCAAGAACAAAGATGGTTGAACAGTCCATTTTGGAAAGCACATCAAATGACCACTGGCTAAGCTAGACCAAATGATGAACACAAGTATAAAAATCAATTAGATCAGCGTATTTCTTCTACTCACGATCTTTTAAGTTGCTAAACTGATTTATGTTATGGAGCAAATATATGTTAGGTCTGATGCCTTTAGTACGCTTCGGTTTATTTTTCACAATCACTCCTCTACTGATCAGTATAAGTGGTTGCGCTTATCAGCATCAAAAATCAAGCATTGTGGCCAATACACATAAAATCCCCTATCCAACCATTGATACGGAATTAGGTGAAAAGTTACAACCGAACGAGAGTATTTTGGCTGCACAAATTTCTGAGGAAATTGGACAAAATATCCGTAAACAGTACGCAGCAGGCCATGTGCTACGTGATGCACATCCTAAAGCACATGGCTGTGTTCGGGCAGAATTCCATGTCTCAAAATCGTTACCATCAAACCTAGCGAAAGGCATTTTTATTGCTGATAAAACATATTCAGCATGGATTCGTTTCTCCAATGCTTCAGGAGATGCCACCCAAGCCGACAATAAAAAAGATGCGCGCGGCATGGCAATCAAAATTTTAGGTGTTACTGGAAAAAAGATTATGGAGAATGACAATCAGGCAATGACTCAAGATTTTATTATGATTAATCATCCTGTATTTTTTGTAAATCAACCTGATCGCTATTTATCCTTTATACGGAATATAAATAGTGGAAGTACGCTCAAAAAATTGCAGATTCCTTTTGCCCTAGGTTTGCAGGGCACTATGAATGCGCTTAAAGCGAGAAATTCAATAATTTCCAATCCAATACAAGCCCGATACTGGTCAATGGTGCCCTATCAATTAGGATTAGGCGCTGAGCGTCAGGCAGTTAAATATTCAGCAAGGCCTTGTTCTCAAAATACAACACTAGTGCCAGATCACCCCAATCATGACTTCTTAAGAGAAGCGCTTCGAAATAGCTTACAAAAAGGTGATGCATGTATGGAATTTCTGATCCAACCGAGAACATCAAATAAAATGCTCGTAGAAGATTCGATGACTGAATGGAAAGAAGCTCAAGCTCCATTTTATCAAGTTGCAACGATCCATATACCACAACAAAATTTTGATACGCCTGCTCAGAATGAATTTTGTGAGAATCTTTCATTTACCCCGTGGCATTCACTGCCTGAGCATAGACCCTTAGGCGCTATAAATAGATTGCGTAAAGTGATTTACGAGAATATTAGTGCAATCCGACATGAAATGAATTCTACTCAAAGAAAAGAACCACTATAAACATTTTTGTAGATATTCAATTGAATGAGCCATTCTTGATCTTATATTAAGTTTGATAGCAACTCGCCTTCGTCATAAGAATCGAGGAACAGATTAGAATTTATAATAGTATTTAATTAAGCTAGTGCATTAAATAAACATAAAAAAGCCCATCTATCGATGGGCTTTTTCACTGCTCTAACGAATTAGATTACAGTGATAAGTGTTGCTTGTGGTCCTTTTTTACCTTGTCCAGGAACATAAGAAACACGTTGGCCTTCATTCAAAACCTTGAAGCCATTGCTTTGAATTTCGCTGAAATGAGCAAATAAATCTTCGCCAGAATCAGCTTGAATAAAACCAAAACCTTTAGTTTCGTTGAACCACTTAACAGTACCAGTAGCTTTATCAGACATACTTTTAAACCTTTTAAACTTTGTTTATTTATGGATCAAAACCTTAAATTTTGATCCAATCTATCTTTACTAAAAAGATACTACCATTGTGTGAATTATCTATGTCAAACGATAAAGCTGGTTAACATCAGTGTAGAAACTTTTTCCATCTAAATTAAAATCAATCTCTTGACCAGACTCTAGAAGTACTCTCTTTCCAACTTCAACCCATTTAAAACCTAACAACGTATTCTGTTGACGTTTAAGTGGGATAATTTGCACACAAATTTCATTGCCATTACTGGCTTTGGCCATACGCCATTCATTAATAATTTTTAACACAAAATCACTCATTTCTGAGCTCATGTGATTGATTCGATTTACTATAACGCTAGACAGATGAGAAGAAGATAACTGCATTTCTAGAATCTAATAATTTTTAGCTTTATTTAGGATTATGTAAGCTAATTTAATTGCTATTTGTTCTTTCCAGAATAGCAACTATAAATACATCACAGAGCAAAACTAATTAAGTCGGTTGGTAGCGGGAGCTGGATTTGAACCAACGACCTTCGGGTTATGAGCCCGACGAGCTACCAGACTGCTCCATCCCGCACCGACGAGTTAGCTTTATAGGCGCTTTAACTTAATTATGCAAGTTTAATATTGATTAATAGCAACAAGAGCTCAATTTACAGTCGATTTATCAATATTTTTGAGTTTAACGGCACTTTTACTTCAATTTGAGTTGTATCAGTTTTTCACTAAAGTTAGATAAAAATAAGAAGAAAGTGAAAAAAGTAATATGTAGTATTGCCTATTCAAATTATAGCTACATAAATTCCCCTCATTTTTAGAGGTTTAGCCCTTTTCATTTAGAGCGAATAAATTAGTATCAACTATTCAAAAATATTTACTTGAGTCTGTCCATCTATAGAAAATATACACTTCCCTTTGAATTCTTGTGCATTACCCAACTCATTTTCGGCACAGAACTCTAGGTAAATATACACATCTCCACTTTTTTGATTTATATAGTAATTACCACGTAAATTATCATTAAAACTAACCGTCTTTTTCTTTGTTACATTCGAAAGTACGAGTTTTTTGCACTTTTCAATCAGTTTTTCCTTATTTAAATTAATTTCGGACTTCCGAATATAAGCAGAGCTTTTACTCAAATCTCTCACATTTTTTCGATTATCATTCTCAATTATATAAGAATCAAATTCTGTAATAATATTAGAGTCTTTGCTCTTATAATCTTCAAAACTTTCACACCCCAATAAACCTAACATGATGGTGAAAGCTAAGATATTCTTCACTTTAATAATCTATAAAATCAAAAAATATAATATAGCAAAAATAATGGAGTATGACAAAATTGAAAAGTATCTATAATTGTATAAATTATTGTAGGGACGATTTCTTATACTTTTAAGTTAGATTCTTAAATTGGATAAAATTCACTTAAGTATCGGATATAACTATATTTTATTAAAAAATAATTTTTCTTACAACTATAAGTGACTTTAAATTTTAATTAGCTTCAAGCTTACTTTGTAATATAAAAAATACAATATATCTAATAAAAATATTTCAACCCGTCACCCTGCCGAAGATATTTAAGCTTATAGAATAGATTTCATTTCACTCTTTATTATTCATCTTTTTCTTGTAAAAATAATTCATAGTAAATATGTCGGGAATATAAATAGTCATTTTCTTATCATCCTCTAATCATAGCTAACTGACTTAGGCTAAAAAGCAGGTTTAGATCATCAAATTATTTAAAAAGTCTTGTTCACTAATTTCGATGTACATTGAATTGATTTAGCAAAACTATAAATAATATTCAGCATCTTCCAAACCTAGATAGATCTTGTTTTCACTCTTAATTGTTAATTTTACTGATTACATAGCACTTACATAAATTTAGCCAATAAAAAAGCACTTACAATTAATGCATGTAAGTGCTTGATATATGGTGGGCCCACCGTGACTTGAACACGGGACCAACGGATTATGAGTCCGCTGCTCTAACCAACTGAGCTATAGGCCCTATAAAGTTAAATATAATTAATACAATGCTTTAACTTGATGCTGATTCTACATAATATTTTTTTGCATTGCAATATCATTTTTTGTAGGCACTATGTAGGCATCTTAAAATATTGTATGTTATTGCGAGTTATTGCAAACAAGCGTGATCATACACCATGACATCTGAAAGAACAAAGCTCACAAAAACATTTGTTGATTCTTTGCCCTTATCCCCTGGTAAACAAGTTATCTATAGGGATTCAGAGCTGATTGGCTTTGCATTGCGTGTAACTAATACCAAAGTATATGTTGTTGAACGTCGTATTGGTAATGGCAAATCATCTGTGCGTGTCACTATAGGGAAACATGGTGAAATAACTCCTACACAAGCACGTGATAAAGCCAGCCAATTGCTTGGATTGATGTCTCAGGGAATTAACCCAAACCTAGAAAAGCAAGAAGCTAAGAAAGAAATGTATGCCGAATACGCAAAGGCTGATCAGCAACCCACTCTTTTAGATGCCTACACCGCCTACAAAACTGAACGTGACCTTAGTCAAAATACGTTAGATGACTACGAGCAATGCATCAAAGATTATTTGGTCGACTGGCGAGATATTAAGTTAATAGAAATTTCTCGAAAGATGGTCCAAGAAAAGCATGCTGAGTTGTCAACACGATCTAAAGCGCGGGCAAACTTAGCTATGCGTTTTTTTAGAGCTGTTTTTAATTTCTCGGTAGAACATTATCTCGATGTTAATGATAAGAATATTATTGATGTTTCTAATCCTGTTAATACTCTTAAAGCAAAAAAATCATGGAATAAGATTAAACGTAGAAAAGGATACATTCGCAATAATCAAATGAAAGATTGGCTTGATGCAGTCGTAACTACTGAGTGGGTTGGCCAGCAATATAAAAACCATAATGCTTACACTAATCAAGATTTCCTGCTTACCGTTTTATTAACCGGTTTTCGTCGTGAAGAAGCTGAAACAATAGAATGGCCGCATGTTGATTTGAAGTATGGCTCTATCACGTCTGTTGATCCTAAAAATGGTGAACCTCTTACTTTGCCAATGGGCAAAACCCTGCACTATATAATGCAACAACGTTTTGAACGATCTGGTGGCGGTAAATATGTATTCCAAGCTCGCCAAGGTGTTGGGCATGTATCAAACAGAAGTAAGGCTAGGATTAAAATTGCTGAATTAACTGGTATTAAATTTACATACCATGATTTACGAAGAACATTCTCAAGTGTGGCGAATAGTCTTAATGTAGGTTCATACACAATTAAAAGGCTAATTAATCACACAACAGACGATTCCGATGTAACAGATGGCTACGTTCAAGTGTCTTTTGAGGACCTTCAGATTGCCATGAATATGATTGAAGACCTTTTACTTGACGATGAAATCATCTCAAGCATCAAAAACAGGAAATTTAAAAAGATCACAAGGCATCTCGATTATTTAGAAAAATCTGTAGCAGAAAATCCCGTTGAAATTGATGACGCATTGAAGGCTTTATCTAAAGTAGAGCAGTTGAAGGCCCGACTAAAGTGATATCGTTATCCACAGTTAAATAAATTTGAATTTTAGAGAGATGTTATTTATGCTTACTTGAATTTGTAACTTATTCAAGATGGATTCGTTTATGAGACTTCACTATCTAAAGAAAGATCAACTATACCTCCACATTCAGACTGATCTGTTTGAACAATATCAGGATTCTTCAGACGTGAGCGGCATGTTCAATCAAAAATATATATTTTCGCCATCAAAAGAAGGCTCAATGGAGTTCCAAACAAAAGTAGCTGCTGAACGTTATCTGACTTTAAATAAGAGAAAGTTAAAAGGATTTATTGTAGTAATGGAATAAAACATATTTTTTATACATGATACGAAATTTTTTTCTGACTTTTGACAAGTTTTATTCTAAAAAAGCCTTCACTTGGAAGGCTCATGTGCATCAATTAATGCTGTAACGCGCTGGACACATATTGAATACTTCTGAACTGTATCAATACCCCAGTCAAACCAATCACCTCCCGTATCCCCTTTTAACTCATTGAGCTTTGGCAATGGCGCTGTTAAGTTGGCTGGCAATGGAGGTGTTGACTGTTTTAACCTCATTGTTGAGCAAGCTGCGACCATCAGCATTACTGCACACATTGCGGTAAACAATATTTGTTTTAATACGCTCTTTTTCATTTCGTACTGTCTCAAAATGTTCGTTAATCTCAATCTCTTTTGCTGCAAGATTCAAACTAACTTGATTAAGTTTCTGTGCTTGTTGAACATACATATCAATAAGTTTGCCCTTAATAGCCTCGACACGAGAGTTACATTGTGAATCAGCATCTTTTAGCTTGCCTGCCAAGTTTTTTACATTAGCTAATTGCACCAGGTGCAAAAGCAATAAAAAAATAATGATAGACCAGCGTTTGTTGTTCCAAATCATTATCAATAAGGGCATTTAATTTGCTCCTAAGCATTTTTTGTTGCGCTTCACTTGCCAGGTCCACACACCAGAGCACTTATTAGCAGCAATTGAGCAGTCTACTTTTTTGCCATTTTTGGTGATGTACTTGTACAAAAGAAGTGAGTTACAGGCCTGAATATATTTGCCTTGTTTCAGATTCCGTAACATTGATGAATTGGACCAAGTGGCACGTCCATATTGATATACAAAGTCAGCGTAAACGTCATATTCATCCTGTGAAAGCTTTACGCCTTTTAACGACTGATTAAGTGCGACGGCATCACCTTTCATGTGATATTGCAAAAATTCTGTGGCCTGTTTTTTTGTAATGGCTGGATCAGTTATTTTTACTTTCTGGCCACTAGGATAAACTGTCGTTCCTGTACCAATCGTTGCAACCTTTCCTGAGTCATAATAAGGCTTTAGTACTGTACCTTCGCGCTCTTGGGTCCATTGAACACCGCCAATACTAACTGCTAGAATGCCACCTGCGACACCGACCCATAGCTTAGTCTTGTTTGACATTTAACTTCCCCAATAGTTTGTCTCGTTCTAATTTATGGATTTCTTCAGCACGTTTATTTTCTTGGCGTTTGTAGTACCAATTAATTAAAAAACTAAAAATACTGATTATTAAACCGCCGATTGCAACAACTAAACCAATTAATGTAATTGGATCTAATCCAAGAATTTTTGCACTGGCAGTTGCAACACCACCCACTACAGTTGTTTTAGCTGCAGCTGCTGTTACAGCGCTTGAAGTTTCAATTGCAGCCTCAGTGTATTCCGACATTTTTCATACCCTAAAAATAAAAAACCCCACGTCTTAACGCAGAGTTTTATAGAAATAGGATATTTATTCGAGGCTTACAGGGGGTTACTCACCGAACGCAAAACGACCAGCTTCACGGGCATCTTGACGATTACGAGACAAATATATGCCATCTTCCGCACGATCTATGCGACGTTGTCGATTACGATAACTTTGATTAAGATTCATTCTAGTTATACGACGTGAAGGATTCTTTTCATTGAAGCCTTGAATTTCATCCCAAATTTTATCCATTTCATTTTGATCATCAATCATTCTTGCTCTTGACCATAATGTCATGAGGCGGCTGCGACGTTCATTCAACCTTCTATTCATCTGGTAAATCGCTGACTTACCCTCATTAGAGGTTCGGACATCTGATGGAGAGAAACCCATACCTTGTACTAGAAGATCCATAGAACTTACTTCGTCCATAATCGAAATGCCTGTTTTGTCCTGTACTCCTTCATCAGCATATCGATAGGTTTTGGCAAAATTTTTCAGGAATACAGGTAACATTGTCTCAATACCTCGTAATGCCTGACCTTCTATTATTTCTTGACCACCTTTAACAAGATTCGTTCCAATACCGGCTACTGGTCCAAGAGCACCTGCCATTGCAGATTCAGCCCAACGTTTACCTTCTAACCCCTCCTGAACATCTGGTAATAGCAGGTTATTAATACCAACGCGTCCAGACATGTCTAAAGGTGTTAGTGCTCGTGGTGCACCTTTCATTAATAAATTTGAGAATGTAGGCCCAAATGCTTCAGCTAAATAATTGCGTAAACCAACTTCTGCGTCCCAAGGATCATCATCATCACCACCAGCCCAAGATGCTAGTGACAACAACATACCGACCATAGGCAATCCAAGAGCTCCTGCAAAGGCGACATGCATAGCTAAAATTGCACCAAGTGACTTACGAGCTTCTTTACGTTCCGTTTCAGTAGCACCTTTAATTGATTGAAAAGTCTGACGTGCCAAGGTGTAAATCATATTTTGGCCAAACTGCTTAAACAGTAAAAGAACCTTTGCAACATTGCCTTGCATGATACGAGGTCGATTCCCTGAACTGTAATCAAAATGCCCCTTATACGTTGCATCAACTGCTTGATCGAATGCAGTATCGTGTGTAGCTCCAGCTTTACGAGCTAAACGATATGAAGCAATAAATGTTACTTCACGGTTGAACCTTTCAGCACTATGGAACATAACACTCGCTGCACGCATGATTGGTCGTGTTTTCCACATGATTCCACTATCTTCACCTTGCGCAATGCCTGCTAAGTCATGTGCTTGAGTTACATCAATCACCCCTCGTGCAACAGCATCATCATAAGCTTGTTTTTCATCCTTATTTAGAAATTTTGAAATATCTGAACTGATAGTTTTGTATAATTCAGTTTTCGTTCCATCCCATTTAACTTTATGGAAATCCACCCCCTTTCTAAAATCGTTTGAGGCTTTCAGTAATTCACTTGCTGCTCTATCAAAGCCCCATTTTGCACCCATGATCGGGTATGCAACTAATGCCGTTTGGGACAAGTTGACCATTGCTGCTGCTGGTGAAAGACCTAAATAATAGATAAATCCTAAGCTTGTTAAGGCACTTGAAAATGCATTTGACTTAGGATTCATTAAATTTTTATGACGTTTATTCATTTCATCAATGACACGTTGAGCTGTGGGCTGGTCATAAGAGTTATCCTGTTTTTCCTGTTCATCAGCGTACTTTTGCATATCATCAAGTTGCTCTGCCAATTGGTCGCCATAGCGTAACTTGGCAAGATAACCAGCACCATGAAACATATTCTGTGCAAATGCTCGACGAGCATCTTGGCTAAATCCTGCTGTACCTTTACGGTGAATCCCATGTTTCGCCCAACTCAAATCAGGCATAGAGGATAAATAAAGCTGACTTAGGGTATCTTCAAATTCAGCTTGTTCCGCAGTCGATAGACCTAAATTATCCACCTCTGCAAATAGACTGGTCATAAACCCACGACCAACAGCATCACGATCTTCATTGTATTCTTTATCCAATCTAGTCTTACCAACATTATAATTTGGATATTTCTGCATAAGTTCAGACCGTAACGCCTGAGCCTCACCCATTGTTTCAGCACGGCTGACACTTTCTACTTCACCATTTTGATTACGCATCACCACAACATATTTACCGAAACGAGCTAAAGGAAAATACACTCCTTTGGAATAACCAAAGAACTGGACATCCATCTGTTTCAGCAAATCCGCTTTCTTTTGGCTGGACAGTTCAGAACGCAAGATACGTTCCTTGATAGCTTGATGCACTTTCGCATAGTGCTTTTTATAAGCATCACGAGCTTTTATGAACATTGCTTGTGATTCTGGTGATAAAGCGTTGAAATCATCTCGTAATTGTTTGAATCGAGAAACACTATCTCCTTTTACATATGGCTTAGTTGGGTCAATCTTTGCCAAAGTCGCATCATGCATTAAATCTGCTAGCTGACTTTCATCTTTTAGATTTGCCCAATCACGCACGATACTATCAGCTTCCGCCCCAGCATCATTCTTATCAGCATCCATTTGAGCAGCCAAATCATTGTATTGATTTAACTGAGGAAGTATTTTGCTATAAATTTCAGTAAGCTGGCGACGACCTAAAGCAGATAGCCCCATACCCAACCAATCAGTCTTTTTATAGCCTGTTTTATCCTTGATCGACTTTGCAGACAAATGTTTAATGCTTTCACTTAAATTATTTATTGTATTATCAAAAAACTGACGACTATATAGAGGTGAATTAACATTTTCAGCATTATATGAGGATTTCTCAATCATTCGCTCAGCAAGTGCAACTATGTCATTCGGGTTAAGATTGAGATTTATTCCAAAATTATCAAATAGCGTTGCTTTAACATACGTCACTAAATTGTTTATAAGTTTTTGTAGTGCATTACGCTGTACTACATTACGTTGTTGCATAGTTGATGAGAGTGTTAATAGGTATGGCAAATACTCTAGATGTTGACGCTCAGAACCTAGTTCACGTTCCGCAAGTAATTTTGCAGCCATAGCAACAGGGTTGCCCTGATCAACCAATTTATTAAATTGGCTCATCAATTCATTATATTGCTTTTGGGTCATCATATTTTGAAAACCAGCATGACCACCCAACTCATGCAGGAATGTTGGTATGACACTGTGATCGGTTAGGTTTGATGCTACAAGTACCGCTTTGCCGTTATGATAAAAACCCTCAACACCTTCAACTTGGTAATCCTGAATAATTTCAAGTTTACCTTGGCGTTCCAATTCGGCAATAGTATCCTCGCCAAAACGTTTTACCAATGCATCGCGTGCTTGTTGAATTGTAGTGCCTGAATTACTTTTAGTGCGACGACTATAAAGCGGAGTATCAGAATTGATCTTAGATGGAAATTGTTGATTTTTATATTTTCCCAAATAGCTGCGATCAACTACGGCCTTACGAGCTTCTGACAAAAACATCATTAAATCAGAGTCATTGTAACGTGATAGAAATTTATCATAGCCACGATCACGGAACCACTGACGAATATATCCAATTACCTCTTTTATTTTCTGGCTTATAAATGGCTTTTTTTCCTGATTTTGGGCAACAAATGCAAATAATTCCCCAACTAAAGCTTGTTGTACATCAAGAGGATCATAAAGCCCATTTTCTGCTCCTTGGGTATATGGCTCAATATATGCACTTTCAAACTGTGGCATATCCACACCATTCTCACGCGCAATTTTTCTAATTCCCTTTAGTCCCCCAAGAGCATTATAAAGTTGTTGGAATTTAGTCTTATATTCATTACCGAATATCTGTTGAACACCAAAATGTCCAATGACTTCATGTATTATAGTTTCCTGATAGGCCTCAAACGTAGTAATCTGTTTATCACTATTACCTTCGATGCCATCTGCAACTAAATACAGAGTATCGCCATGCCATACGCCACTTACTACATAGTTTTGGGTATTACCATATTCATCTTGATAGGTGGCGGCTTCCTGTATTTCTTTCGGAAGACCATCAAAGCTAGAAATAACTTGCACAGAGAAACTACCCAAACCACTCTTGTCGGAAATTCTGAGGATTCCAGTCGACGTATCCTGTGTAGTGGTCAATTTGAGATGATCAAGAATCGACGCAACGTGACGGACGGCACTATTACGGGAAAGGGTTCCGAAAATAGTATCAATTGATGATGCCCCACGTCGTTGATTATCTGGCTTCAAGTCATCACGGGACCAATTTTTTAAATCATTATTTCCATCAAACTCTTTGAGGGTATCTCCTAACCCTAATTCCTCAAGTTCTGCTCGTTGTTTGTTAAGTGCTTTTTCCAAAATAGGTTTCTGATTTGCGGGAATCTCTGGTCCTTTGGCAATTAATCTACGTTGCACACGCTTATGTGCTTCACGCACATTAATCAAATCTTGTGCCTGTGCAAATGGCTGCTCAAGCTGCAGTGACATCGATTCAATCTGATTTTTGGCTACATCGACTTCATGATCAATTTCAATAACATGGTCATTTAGACGACCTATGTAATTTGCGAACCGTGTAAGCATGCCTGATGCAGATGGTAAATTATCTTTTGTAGTATCAAATGTTGCCATTCTTTCGGTTGGTGAATTCAAGTGTACCTGTCCAGCAATATTTTCCAGACTGAACGATATACCTCGATAATTGAATATCACCTCACGCTGACCAGCAAATGCATTTTTAAGCTGAGATTGAATTGTCGTGACAGCCTTTTCGCGGTCATTGATTGTACGACCATCAACTTTTATTCCAACAAATTTGTCTTTGACAGGTAAGGGATGTTTGTTCGCTGTCTCAATCAACGAGTTATATTCACTTAACAGTCTAGGAGAAGTTTCATTAATAAAACGCTGATTCTGACGGATACGACCACGCAACATTTGCTTTTCATCAACATGTGCACTTTGCAAAGTCTCCAAGCGTCTAACTTCATTACGCAATTGTGTTTCTTCAAGAATTAATGGATCACCAGATGCCGCTGCTTTCATATCAGCTGCATTTGCGGCTTCACCCTCGATGTCATCAATCTCATTTAATGAGCCATCGTAGTTCCGCAACTGCTCGATACCACGGGCTTTATGCTCAAGAATCTGCCAGCGACGGGTATCATAGGTCTGTTCCGTTGCGTAGCGGTAAATGGCAACTTCAAAATTTTCAGGATCTCTTTCATAGAGTCTATTGCCACGACGAACAATACGTCCTTCGCGCTGTTCCAGATCACTTGGTTTCCATGGCGCATCGATATGATGTAGGGCAACAAGTCGTTGTTGAACGTTGGTACCAGCACCCATCTTTTGTGTTGAGCCTAAAAGTACACGGACAGCTCCACTATTTACCGCTTTAAAGAGCTTTTCTTTTGCCGATGGAGTGTTGTAGTCGTGGATAAAGGCTATTTCACGCTCTGGAATCCCGCGTTTGATCAACTTAGCTTTAATGTCATCGTACACGGAAAATTGCGTTGCTCCAGATGAGCCTGCAATATCATCTCTTGTAATTGATTCTACTGCCTCAGCATCAATTTCATGCTCACTGTTATATTCATCAATCACATCCTGTTCTATCTCACCAGCCTGCTCAATCGCATTAATCCAAGTCTGGCGAGAATCCTCATTCTTGATTAACTGAGATGCTTGCTCAATGGCCATGGCCTTGCTTGGCATACCACCTTTAACACGCATACCTGATACGGCATCGTAAACAGTAAAGGATGTTTTATCTTTACCACTGCCTTCTTTTACCACAAAGAAAGGTAATTCTTCTTGCCCTTCAACTGTATGCATGGTTCCTTTCTTATGTGTAAGGTTACCGTCATTTCTGACGTAAATCCGACGTTCCTTGTTAGCAAAGCCGCTACGTGCAGATAATGGAATAGACATATCACAGAAAATTAACTGTGTACCTTTGTCCTTATTCCATCTCTGATAAATCTCAAGGGTATGAGCCACTGCTTTATTTATTTTGGAATCTTTAAAATCAGGTGCCGATGGATTAATTAGACGATAATCCAACCCTGCCTTATTCGCCTGACCTGTTAGTGATAAGGCATTTATTTTACCCTTCGTTTGCTGGGTAAGGCTTTTAAGATTATTGAATTGACCTAAAATTGATTTCTCATCGACAAATATCTTAGGTGTTAAAGCATATTCAACAAGTGCAAGGCGTGCATCTTGTTCTGTTGCAAAAAGTCCAGAAACCTTAACTAAACCACTCTCATCAAGTATTCCAAGTGACACACTTCCATTATCCTGAGGTGCAAATGCAAAGGTATCTCCTTGTCGTGGGTCAAATTGGAAAACTGGCTGACCATTTATAATTTCCAATTCAGGTGTACCCATAAACTCGGCAACTTGATCAGAGCGTTTAGCAACTACGTTTTGTGGTCGACCACCTACAATTTTTGGTACAGGAAAAGTTTTACCGCGTGCAATTTCCTGAGCCTTCAGATCGTCAAGTGTCACAGTATCGGCAAAACTGTTATACAGTGCCATTAATGCTGGCAGGTTTTTAAACTTACTGAATCGGTTTGACTGTCTGAAACCTGTACCAGATGGCGAAACTTCATAAACAGACTCAACGCTGCCAAATTGTTTGGCCCAAGCATCGAATACATGAAGATCATTAGCTTTCAAAGTTGGGTATTGCAACAGGCGTTGCATGTTAAACATCTCTACCAATGAATTTGACACAGGCGTACCAGTGGCGCCAATTGCCGCTGCATTATCATTGCCAAAAGTATTGAACATCCATTGTAATTTAACGAACAAGTCAAATGCCTTATCTGAACCTTTCGGATTTCCCATACCTGGTACACGCTGCATAGTCGTGTTGTAGAATAAATTCTTAAATTCATGCAACTCATCTACAGCAAACGCATCCGCGCCCAATTCATCAAATGTAACGACCTTATCTCGATCCCCAAGATTCTGAATCCGCTGTTTCATTCGATTTTGCAATCTTGTCCGAATATTTTCCATGTCACGGATAATATTTCGATCACCACGATCACGCTTAACATCCTCAATAGCCGCTGTGATTTCGTTTATTTGTTCTTCCAAAACTGCTTTTTCAGTTTCGGCAGGTAATGCAATTTTTTTCAGTGATGAGTGACCAACAATGACTGCATCCCAATCACCCGTGATTATTTTTGAGAAAAATTTCTCACGGTTACCCTTTGAGAAATCATCAGGGGTAGCAGCCAAGATATTTGAACCTGGATACAGACGGTTAAATTCACTACGCCATTGCAAGGTCAAATGATTTGGTACCGCAATAAACGGCTTACGGGCAATTCCTAAACGTCGCATTTCCATAAATGCAGTGACAATTTCAAATGTTTTACCAGCACCTACGACATGATCAAGTAATACTTGTCTATCTTGAAGTACTCGCCAGACTGCATTTTTCTGATGTGGCAATAATGCCATGATAGGATTCATGCCAGGAAATGTAAGATGAGAACCGTCAAATTTCCGATTTACAATCCTATTCATTTTCTCGTTATAAATCGTAGCCACTTGTTCAGCACGATCAGGATCTGCCCACAACCAGCGTTGCCATTCAACTTTTAAAGCTGACTGTTTCTCACGAGCGGCCTCAGTTTCTTTCTCCATAACAACAGTATGGGAACCACCAAGTTGGCTTTTATTAGTTTTGGTAACCAAAACGCCTTGTCCAGCCATTGTACGGGTTAAAATATCTACGGCAGGCATAGACTCTGTACCCCACTTACCCACATTTAATGCAGGATCGGCTGTACCATCAGTCGTTGCAATCCATTGGCCCGTTGCTTTCAAATAACGAAAACCAAACTTCATACCTGTTATTTCTTGGGCAAACTCATCATAAATTTTGGTAGGAATAAAGCTAGCCCCCAAAGTTGCATGGATTTCGCTTGGCAATTTATCCTTAGGAATTGTTTTTTTAAGGGCTTCAACATTGCGCTTAAATTCTGAATCGTTCTTTGCCATCGCTTGTGCTTCTTCAAGCTTGGTTTTCACATCCCCTGACAAATATTCGTCAGCCATAACCATGCCACGAATTGGGTCGTTATAAACAGATTCCCCCAATTCACTCACAATCTCAGCGACAGGCTTATCGTATAGTTCAGCCATGTAATCAAGATCAACTTTACCCTTGTAGTTCAAAGATGCTAGTAATGCATCATTGGCGTTATAGACCTTAATGTTATTGGTTGGTGGAAAAAGCACACGCATTTTGAAAATATCAGCTTTATTCGCTGATTCTGGACGCGCTTCAATTTCTTCACGCTCAGCTACCGATTTACTTACACCACGGTCATAATCAAATTCAAGTGCCTGTACCAAAGCTGATTCGGTATCATCCAGAAAAATCCGTCTATTAGTCTGGCTATTTAAATAACCAAAGTTTTTATGAAACTGATCATACAGATCATTTAACTTTTTGCGGTTTGCTTCAATTTGCTGTGAATCTGCGTCGAGTGATTTTTCCATACGCATCTGATCACGCAAGGCATCACGCAAAGCGATCATACCTTTCATACGCTCCAATGCTTTATTGTTTGGAGAAAGCCATAATTGAGCTGTTTTTGAACCAAGCTCATCCTCACCACGCTGTAACACGTCACCCTTATCATTGATAAAAAATGAGCCTACTTTAACTCCATCAGGAACAGAATAATTTGCACTGGACATCACATCAGTCCGAGAAATAGGCTGATAAATATTTTCAGGAATATATTCTGATACCCAATTACTGAGTAACTTTCCAAGCGGATAATTCAAAGATTCAACTGTATATTCATTCGCTTTATACATTGAACCCGTGGCAGTAGATTCACCCAAAATATGCTTTGGATTATTTATAAAATAGTTATTAACATGGTGTTGAGATTCCTCACCCGTCTTGGTATTAACCAAAGTTTCAAGACCAGTTTCAACCCACTCAACATTACTAGACTTTTCATCTTTACCACGTTTACGCAATACGATGATGTCTGTGACAACCTCTGTACCAGCATTTTCTTTAAATGCGGTGTTAGGTAAGCGCACTGCAGCTAAAAGATCGGCCCGTTCAGCTATCCACTTTCGGTTATTGTTGGTCCGCGCATCCATAAAATTATGAGATACCACCATAGCCAACACACCACCAGGACGAAGTTTATCTATGGACTTAGCAAAGAAATAGTTATGGATTGAGAATCCTGAATATGGACTACGGTCATTATCGACAACTGGTTCATTACCAAATGGAGGATTACCAATTACTAAATCAAAATATTCAGCAGGAACTTGAAAGTCCTGAAAACCTGTTGCCTTTGCTATTTTGGCGCTTGGGTAGAGTGCAGCAACGATTTGACTTGTAATTGGGTCAAGCTCTACTCCGTGTAGTTCCGATTTTTTTCGCAAACTGGCTGGCATTAAACCAAAGAAATTACCTGTCCCCACTGACGGCTCAAGCACACGTCCACTCTTGAATCCAAGGCGCTCTACAATGGATATTATGCCATTCACTACATCTTTCGATGTGTAATGGGCATTTAAAACTGATGCTCGTGCAGCTGCGTACTCAGCATCAGAAAGTAATGATTTAAGTTCGTTGTATTCTTTAGACCATTGTTTATTGTCTTTATCAAATACGCCTTTTAAAGCTCCCCACCCAACGTATTGTGCAATTTGCTTACGTTCTTCAGGTGTAGCAACACGGTTCTCTAACTCCAACGTTTTTAGTATTTTTATGGTAGCAATATTATCTTTATATTTTTGGCGTATACCACCTTTGCCAATTTCCTCATCCTGTAAATTAAAGTCATTATCTAATACAGGTTTTTCTGAGATTTCTGCGGTCGCTGGATCTAACTCTGACTCTCGCTCGGATACGGTGGTGCTGCTTCCAGCCCGTACAGTTCCGCTATCTCGTGACGTGCCAGATGACGGCTCTGTTCGTTGCTGTACGCTGTCCGTTCCTGTTCTTCCTGATTTTTCAGTGCGTCCAGATACTCCCCTGTCACGATCAGTGCTTCCACTCGTTTTTGCCAACCCATCATCCAACGGTTGGCTATTTCGATTGCCAGTGGTGCCATCTGTTGAAGATGGTTTCGTATCGTTACTGGATAGATTTTTGGTTTGTATAGAGTTTGCATTACCCGAATCCTGATTGTTTTGAGTCGTTGCAGTCTTACGACTATAAAGCCCATTTTCAAATTGTTGTTTGAAATCATCTTGGGACTTACCACTATCTTGAACAATTTTTGCAGCACGTTCAAATGCTTCCTGTAACTGCTTGTCCGTAACACTATTTATTTTGTCATTAAATGCTTTTAATGCTTCAGCTTCAGTAGCATGAAAACCACCTACAGTTAAACCATGTTCAGATATCACTTTGTATTTGCCTACGCTATGCTTATCTGTACCTAAGGCTAAATAAAACTCGTGACCCTTTGCATTAAGGCTGTTAACAACAATATCAGCCGTATCAATTTGACCTTTATTATCGCTGTAAATTATACGGTTACCCGAATTTTTCGCTAATTCGTATCCAGCCTGTGCTCGATTAGATAGTTGGATATTATTTAACGTTGTAGCAAGATTTTTGGTTTCTTTCTTACTTGGAAGTATTTTTGATACAGATGGTTTAGTCGTATCATCATTCTTTAGCCAATCTTTGAATTGATTAATTTTCATTGATCGAATCGGACCAACTTTCCATCCTTCATCAAAATTGGATTTATAAGCACTCGTAGCTGCTTCTTGGCTGTCAAAACCAAGCATAACCTTATGCTCATCGAAACCACCTGTTTCTTGGTCAAGCTGGTCAACAATGAATACTTGATCTGAATCTGGATTTTTCCCGATATATGTATCAATTTGCTCACTGTCAGCTCCTTCAGTGCGTTTGATGTATCCATAATGGTCACTCATAGTATGCGACCATTCAGTACCATCAGGGCGCTTACCTGAGCGATTAGAGCCTTTTGGATTTTCAATTGAAATATCCAAACCCTTAAATTTGATATGCCCTTTCTTATAGTTACCAGCTTCTATTTGAGCAGGTGTAGGCTCAGGAACATTATTCAAAGGACTCGTTGCAGCTTCGTTAGCTGATTGCTCAATATCCTTAGATTTTACAGCCTGCTCAATTTCTACACTTGGAGAAGAATTTTTTAGGCTATCGATCTCCTTTCTGATCTGAGCTTTTTTCACAACACTTTTAGAATCTGCCAATTTTTGCTCAAGATTGGCTATTACATCAGTATTATCATTAACTGGAGTTACAGCATTCTTTGTGTTTGAATCCAAGAAATCATTGAATGCAATCAAAGATTTTGGATATTCACGCTCAGTAATTTGCCCTGTTTTTGCATTAGTAAGCTTGACCACTGCTTTATTACCAGCATCTTCGACTTGAACATTGCTGAATGAAGGAGAGTTTTTGTAGTACAGCAAATCTGTAGCAGGCCCTTTCCCTGTCAATGATGATTTTCTATCTAAGAGTTCAGCATTATCATTTTTGTAATATTCTAGTGCCTGAGTGGTAATATCTTGCGCATAGCGCATAGTTCCGACAGATTCATTACTGGAAAAAACAGGCTTGTCTTGTTGTTGCACGCCAATTTGTTGATTGCTATTACCTTCATTAGAAATTCCATGCCATACATTATCAGCGGTTTTAACACCAATAACTGTCACGCTACCATCTGCATTTGATTGAACATTATAATTTGGGTTAGATAATGCAGACTGAATTGCGTCATCTTTACGATATGTCAATCTTTCTGTTTTACCTTCATTGATATATTGGGCAACCTGTTCACGCGCACCTTCATCCATTCCTCTACTGATTTCACTCATTCCATGTTTTATTGAGTCGGCAGTTGTTACTGGCTGAGAATTAGTATCTTGAATAACTTGCGATGCTCCACTATCTACAGCTAAAGCTGCAGCTGATGACATTGGTCCATTATTAGGATTAATCCCAAGTTGTTCAGATGGTAATTGTGGTTGAGGAATATCAAGGTATTTGCCACCATTTGGAGATAAAGGATTATTTGATGGGTCTAAACCAGTTGAGCCACTAAAATTGGATTCGTTACTATTGCCCAATAAATTATCTGCCTCCGTAGAAGGCTGATCGTACACAAATGATGTGCGAGTTTGTCCATTAGTTCCAATTGAAGTTTCTGAACGTGGAATATATTCACCAGTCAAAGAATTATCAGTACCAGAACCTAATTGGGGTGGTGCTATTGGGGCGGTAGGTAGATTAGACTCAGTTTGATTATCTTGAGTATCATTATTTTGATTGTGGCCAGAAATGATATTGGCTGCACCACCCATGGCCATGCCTGCCAAAGTTCCCATTACAGCAGCATCTTCAACTCCTTCACTCCAGGGCTTATCTAATGCAAGATTCTGTAAAATCTGTTCAGATACAGATTGTGGTAATTCCTCCAAAAATCCTTCTGAAATTGCACCCTCAATGATGCGTCGAGGTACAGATTTCGCAGGCGTTGAGGCAATCTCGCCAGCTATTTCTGCTGGACCAAATCTACCATTAACCAACATAGTTTCTGCATCGCCAATACCCATTTTTTGGGCAAGTCTACCGCCAGCAAAACCAAAAATACCACCTAAGACACCTGTTGCTGCACCTGCCAAAGATTGATCAGCAGTTAGTCGACCATCTACAGTATCTTGGCGTATTTGTTCAGCTTGGCTACCTGCCATGACTGAGCCTTCTCCAACAGCACCGGCTACTACAGGATTTACAATACCACTTGCACGACCGATTACGCCACCAGCCAACATTGCTGGCACAGACTCAACAACAGTATTTGTAATTAATGATGGGTTTGTTAAAGCAACTTTGGTTTTATCTACAACCTTATCTACCCAATTTCCATCTTTTCCAGCATCAGCAAAGGCTTGTTGTTGTTTCTTATATTGGTCAGTATGTGATTCACCAAGAGCCTGTTTTGCTTCTTTTGGTCGGAAGCCAATAACACCATCATTATTTTCAAGTGTTTTCCCTACAGCACCATCAGACATCATATCCATGACGCCTACACCTAATTCAGGTACCGCTACAGCACCTTTTAATGCTGATAAACCAGTATCTTTCAAGTGACCAGCAACACCTTTCTCCTCACCATCAAGTGCACCTGTAAATGGTTTTAATGTTGGCTGTTGTTTAGAATTAGTATTGTCGTCAAGTTTACCTGTAAATGGTTTTAGGGTAGATTCTGACATGATGCACTCCTTTTGGTATGTGCATAGCATGGATAAAAGGGTTATAAAGGTCGAACCTTAGAGGGGTAGACTTTCAGAATTATTATTGGGGAATAAGAAATGACAGTGACTACTAAAATTCGAATTATTTGCGCCATAATTCTTCTTTTTAATTTATGGCTTATTGGTAAATATAATATTTCAGGCATAACAACATTGATTTTAACTGTCGGACTTGTATGTTTTGTAGAATATTTTATTATCCGTAATATTCCATTAGAAAAATTATCTAAAAAAGAGCTCAATAGAAAACTAAAAAGAAAAACTAAGATTATGATTATTAAAGATATTCAGTCTATACAAAACTGCTCTAAAAACATTAAATACTGCTATATAATTGCTGCTGGTCTTATATATATTCCTCTTTTTGTTTCTGGTTCTTTTACTACTGAACTATTTCCATCACTATCTCTATTGCTATTTGGTACTTTGATTTTAGGCGCTATTTTTCATGCTATTCTCTTTTTATACATCTACTTCAAATATCACAATAAAGTAAAAAACTCTTATCAGCATTATTTAGATTTTAATAAAAACAAAGAGATGCTAATTAATACAATAAGAACTATTGATACTAAAAATAAAGTGTAGCCACCCAACAGTGGCTACTCAAATTAATTGCCAATAAAACGATTCCCTTCAGCATCTTCGTACACAGGTTTACCGTTACTTGTGCCTACCTGACGAGTCATACCTTGTGGGAGATTGGTGGATGTTGCGGCAGGTGTATCAACAAATTTCTGAGTCTGCGTGTCAAATAATTGTTGAGGTCGATTAACCATGGTACCTGATTTTTCATTCCATTCTTGTCCGCCACCTACTGTCATATAGCGATCTTTGCCTGTATCAGCCTTTCCACCTGTATAACGGTTAATCTTTTCCTGAATAGACTTACGATCTTCATCTGTTTGAGCCTTATCATATTGTTCGTACAGTTTTTCTACTCGTGCGGAATTACGGATACCGAAACTCTTTTCAGTGGCATTTAGATTGAATTCTCGGTTAGCTAAATCATTAGAGGCTTGGAACTTTTGTGCATCAAAACCTAGATTGGCATTAAATCTATTGTTCGTTCCTTGCTCACCCAATTCAGTACGATAATTTTGCCCTGCCTGACCGATTGCCTCACGTTGCAAAGCTGCTGCATTATTGGCATCGGTGGTATATCTTTGGTTTGCTCTGTTATCTTCTCCTTGCTGTAGATCAGATAACGTACGAACTTGATTTGCGGTTAATCCTCTCGCCCCTGCAATACGTGCACTTGCTGCACGAATAACAGATTGACGTTCTGCTTCTTGCTCTTGGGTGCGCTGCGGTGCAGTAGGCTGGCTTGCTATACCTCTCATCCCCATTCCAATATTCATTTCTCTACGTGCAATAGCATCTTGAATCTGTTGTTCATTGGCTCCCAATTCACGCGTATTTGCAAATAGGTTTGCCACACCACGACGATCATTAACAGAGCGAATACCTCCTACGACATTACTGGCTTGTCCTTCAGGTATGCCTTGTTCTCGTGCCTGCGCAGCTGCACCTGGATTCGCATAACTAAAACTATTTCCTTTTTGTTGAATCGCATAAGGATCGTTTTGTCCTAAGTTTTGCTGTTGCTGATTCTCTGTCGTTTTGTCGACTGCTGGTGGTTGTGATGAGTTTGTGAATGGGTTTGCAGTAGTTTGATTGTTCTTTTGCTTGGAATTAAATGCAGCTTGAGTCGCTTTCGCTTCATCAGCAATACGCTGTTTATCTGCATATAAACGTCCAGCCTGTCCGAAAGTTAATGCATTACCTAAATCCGAAGCATATCCCAAAGCACGTACACCAAAGTCCTTTGCGAATCCTTTAGCTGTTCCCAAATCTTCAGCAGACTGATCTCCAAGGCCAAAACGTTCTCGATAATCTTCACTTGGTGTAGCTGCATTTGCAAATAATGATGAGGCCGCACCTAAATAACCAACACCCTTAGCAATTTTACTGTTATTCACGAAGTTTCTAATTCCTCCACCAAAGCCCCCACCTTGTGCTGGTGTTGGATTAACAGGACTGGTTGACGGTGTTGTAGCTGCCGCAGGGTTACTGGTTACTGTAGGCTGAGTGTATGTTTGCGGTAAGGGTCGGCTCACATCTCTGGTGATACCAGAAACATCACGCATCTGTGGTCCACCAATTCTATTTTGTTGGGCCCGACGGATATCGTCTGCGCTGGGATAGGAACTTGGTACCAATCCACCATTCGCAAAGAATAGTTCGGGTTTCAATCCCAAACCTTGTTGCTCTGGTTCTGGTACCTGCTCATGCGTTGCATCCTTCATTTGTTCCAAGGCCTGCACGCCCACCTGATGAACTTGTTCAGGAGGCAGTTGGAATTCACCGTTACTGAGATTGACCGGCTGGGGACTTCCCAATTTTTTAAGGTTTTTCGGACCAATCTTCTTGGTTGAATCCGCAGGCATGATAAAACTACCTGCAGGTACATTTTTTTTAATGCTATCAGATGTGCCTGTTCCTGGACCTTCAATGAGTTCTGATTGGCTATCCTGTTTAGGGCGTTGCATACCATACATGATAATTACCGTAATGTGATATTTATCCTGTATGGTTTATCAATAAGGCTTTATGACGTTAGCCTTACAGGGATTAATACGTGTAATTGTGGCTAGTCGATTCTGATTCGCTTTCACTATATCCTGTGCTTGTATTTGCTCCAGCACTCATACTTGCCGAAACATGCATTGCAGACATGGCACCAGCTGCAAGTTGTACTGAATATTGTCCAACTGATTTCGCTGCTTCTAAAGCTAACTGACCTTTCTGCAATGCATTTTGTCTATTACCCTCATATTCCTTTAACTGCAATTCAGCAAAAGCAATATTTGTACGAACATTCATGTCAGCATAACGAGCTTGAGTCTCATTGTTTGCTATTGATGTTCGTAAATTCATATCGGCATATCGTGCATGTGTTTCAGCGAATGCCATATTGACTCGACTATTCATGTCTGCATATCTTGCTTGCATTTCAGCATTAGCGATACCAACACGCGCACGAGAATCAATATAGCGATTATATACATCAGCGTTTGCTATCGTTGTTCGTAAACTCAGATCTGCATATCTTGAATGAGCATCAGATACAGCAATGGCCGTTCGTGATTTCATATCAGCAAATCGCGCCAAAGACTCACTGTTTGCTATACCGATCCTCATACGCATCTCAGCATAACGGGAATGGGCATCAGCGAAAGCAATCTTTGTTCTCGCTTGTGAATCGATTACATTTGCTTGTGTATTAATACTTGTTGTTTCAGCATTGGCTAGTGCTTTAAACGCTTCAACCTGTGCATTGAAAGCAGTTGTCTTGCTTGTAGCTTCTGACATCTGTGCATCAATGTCGGTTTTATATGCATCGACATTCGCGGAGTACTCCGCAACACGTACTCGAGCAGCTTCAATTCTCAAATCAGCTTCTTTTAACTTTACGTTTGCCTTAGATGAAACACCCTCTACAGTTGAGGCATACATACGCGCTAACGAGTCATACATTGATGCTTTTGATGACTCAGCTTTAACTTGTGAATCGTAGGTATCAATTTTTAACTTTTCAGCATTTACCTGCTCTGAAAATGCTTGAACCTCAGATTTATAAGCATCAAACTTAGTCTGAATCAGGCCTGCTCTTGCACTGGCACCTTGTACCAATGCCTTATAAACCTCAACGTTCGTTAATGCAGCTTCAACCTTTGCCTTAAAAACTTCAACTTTCTGCTGATTGATTTGACCAATAGCAAGTTGCGCATCGACCTGTGCTTTAAATGCTGTAATCTTAGAAATCGTCGCTTCAATTTTTGTTTTATATACAGTAATTAAAGATTCAAAAGCCGTATTTTGAGCATTGAATAAACTAATTTGAGCATTTAAAAGACTGATTTTGCTATCTATATGAAATTTAGCTAATTCTAGTGTATTAGAAACATAGCTTAACCACAGGTCTTGCTTCATTTTCTCAAGCACAATTCCTTGTTCTGTGAGAAATCGTATATGCTCCAACTGTTTCTCGAACGATTGAATCATGGTGTCTCGGTTTATATCCGCAATTGCGAATTTACCTTGATCACGTATATCAGCAACTTGTTTTGCTAACATACCCTGCGGCATTGAAAAACCGCGACTAGCCCAATCTGTTATTGCCGTTTGAACAGCTCTATTTGTTTCTCGATTTGTCCGTTCTCGTGCACGATTGAATAGTGCAGTTTCGATAACTTCTGGTAATCCTGAGTTGGTATGACTTCCACTTAACCATGCCTGTATTTCTGATACCAAAGGCTTAATCGCACTATTAGAATTCCAACTATTGTAATCTTGGCTTAGGACTGTTGATGCGTTTGAGACAATGTCATCTATATCGGCTGGCATCGTTAATTTAAATTCTGGTGCAGCCCCTTCAAAAACAGGGATTTCCTCAAATTTAAATTCAGGCAAAATAATCTGTTCTAAAGCCTCAATTTCAGGCAGCACAACAATAGGTGCATCTGGAATTTCAATATCATCATCAATTTGAGGTTTAGCCGGTGCAATCCCAAAATTAATTACTGGTGCATCAGGTAAATACAAAATTGGTGCTGCTGGAGCATCAGGTAACTCTAAGTCACTTAAATCGAGTGTTTTTAATAAATCGTCAAGATTTATCGAGTTTGGCAAACTTCCTCGATCTATATTTTTAAACTCAAATGTTGGCAAATTCGGTAAATTTATAGATGCATCAAAATTTGGAATTTCAGATGCAGATATAAAGTCTGGAATTGTTAAATCATTATTCAGTACCGGTGCATCTGGAATTGATATACCTAAGCCGTTAAATTCTGGTGATACCATTTCTTTTGGTGCTTGAATATCAATATCAATCACTGAAGGTTTTGGTAAGTCCGCTTTTAAATCGGGTACTGATATGCCCTTCAATGGCTGATAACCATCTGGTGATGGTTTTGGTAAATCCTTTGGAGGTTGTACCGCTTCAACTTGAACATTAGAAATAGTGGCTAAAGACTTTGAGACATCATTGGCATACGCACCAATTTTGTTTTCAAAAAACTGTAGCTTCCCTTGGACTTCATTGACCACTTTATCAATGTAATTATAGTTCGTTGATGGGATATCTATAGATGACATATCATACTCTCCGTTTCGTTCCTGCTATATCAATAGAGAAGTCATTGATATATCCATAAAGTCCACCAATCTTTATTTCAAAGCTGAAATGACGACCACGTAATCCTTTGCCAAAAAGAACACGTCCATTAGTAAGATAATTTGATGGTTCTTTTGGCAAGTTGTAGTAATAGGTTTGTTTTGTTCCGCTTTGAGTTGAGCTAACACCCACTGTCAACGATTTCGTATCACCAGCAAGTTCATACTCTAAATATGCGCCTAATGGATGAACCAATGAACCTTGACCTAAATCCAATTGGCCAGTAACCAATTTACCCTCAATGAATGTTTCCGCATCAAGTCTGTATAAGCCATCCTCTGCTACCCCATAAAGAACACCATCAACAACAGCAATTTCGCTGTATCCATAGTCTTGATAGCGGCTCATTGCCCATGTATCTACATTTGATGTCCATGCATAGCCATACTTCTTATAAACCGACTCATCTTCTTCTACGAAAATCAGATCACTGATATTTTGTTTCGCACGGTTTTTCCCTCGATTGAGTTCAACCAAGGTTAAGTTCTCATGCACCCACTGTTTAACCTTACGTTGTTGCTTGATCGACTCAACAGCACTGACTGAATCACTGACTCTCTGTTTTGCTTTTAGTCGCTGCGTACTTAACTCGTCAAAATGAATTTGATCTATTACATGATCTGAAAATCTTGAGGTAATACGATCACTAACTTTAACTTTCTCGTTAATTACTGATCTTGTTAATTTTTTTGTCTTGTATAGTTCATTAAAAATAATGTGCTCATGCACATTACTAATGATTTTTTGCTTAGATATCAACTCAGCAATCGTGATATTGTCTTGAATGAAATCCTTATAAATTGCTTTGGAAAATATTGATTCTTTTAATGATATTTTTTCATTCAAAGAAACAATGCTATATTTTTTAGTATTGAAAACGTCAGTAATTAAAAGTAACTCGATACTTTTTCCACGTAGACTATCTTTCTGATCATTGCCAGCACTTAATTGATCGAATACAAATGATTTGGTACGCAACTTATTCTTGTACTGCTCAGACACATTAATTTCGTCGTAAATGTAGTCTCTACCCACCAATCGGCCGCTAAGGGTGTCCTGAACGCTTACAGATTCTCTTGTAGGGAAAATGGTTGAATCAAGTATTAAATCTGACAGTACGATTGTGTCGCCTGAAAATACGGATAGCCTGTGAAGTGATTCTTCACGCAAACGAATGACTTCTTCGCTGATTCCCTTTGTTTTGCTCAAAGTTGTATTGGAATACGCAATCGTTTCTTGTATATCATCTCGATATAAAGTCATTCGTTAATTACTCCAATAAAGTGATGTGCAGACTTATGATCTACTAATGAAGTGGTCCCCCACTTAATACGAGCTCCATTAGCATCTGTTTCAGATATGTTTGCATACTCGCTATCACCAAATACAACCCTACAGGCATCACGATAAAAATATACAAGACCACCAGCATCAACGGGCGAATAATCAAAATACCAAGCTTCAGGTAAAGTTCGTTTGATAGTTCTATTTCCGAATACTGGATAGCTAAGTTTTACTAATCCAGTTGTTTCACCTTTCGTGATTTCTTCAGTTTCGTATTCTTCAACCTGTGGCGATTCACCGCCAATCGTTACACCCATAGCGTGATGTGTAGAGGATGATCTTGATGTGTATGGTCCGCAAACACCAGTTACATCAATGAATCCACCAGATGGCAATCCAAACCAATTACCACTATCCGCGTAGTCGTTATATTCGTTGGGTGAATAAATCATTTTATCAACGTAAACGGGTGTTCCATCCTTTGATCGTGGTTCGCCACGATATGGAATACCACCCCCCAAATAATGAAAAATTGCGTCATAGCACCATAAACGATACGAAGTTGGATCAGGGATTCCTAACTTGACTAGCTTTTCTGTTTCATTTCGACTTCCCAAGTAATCTTGGAAAGCATAGAGCCAACCATCACGGTTAAATGCAGGCACACACACTGCATTTTGCAAACTATATTGACTTGTAGTTTTAGTTTTAATTTTATGTGTGTAATAACGAGATCGAGACAGAGAACCATCCATAAACAACAACGGAGGTGTTTGATATGCTGGATTGCCGTATCCTAAATCTCGGCCCTCAATATGGGTGTAAGTTGTTACATCAGGTGACTCTTGTCTATCATCAAAATCCGATGTATAGAATTTACCCATTAAGCCAGTTAAACCCGTGGTAGTTGTCTTATCCCAACTACCTACAATCATTATGTCTTCAAATGTTGACTGCTCTTGCTTTGTGAATTTTCTTTCATCGTAAAAGTATTTGATCACCTTCAATGAATCTTCAATATAACTTCCAAATACGACAGTGTCGCACTTCATTGCTGGTCCTTCATACTCAGGCTCAATGATAGGAAAAGATTCACAACCTTGGCCTGTTAATTCAGGAAACTTCAATGCACCCATTCCCTTCGGATTTTTACCTGGATGATAAAGATTTCCAGACGTGACACGGCTAACACTGCCAATATGGTTTGCGATAGGTTTTAATTCTAAGTTGTGCCAATAGTCGACTTCGTTTGTATCAACGCCAGATGGACTATTTAAGGCCGCTTTCGCCCGTTCATATAAATCTTGTTGGTCTACCCTGCGCAACTTATACATAATCGCATTAGTTTTGACGGTACCTTTTATTAAAATATTGGTTAATTTTTCTAAATATGTCGAAATAACATCAACATATTCATCTTTAACAATAATTTTATCCAGCCAACCAATATTTTCAACTTTGACTAAATCAAGTTGTAGTTTATAACCATGTGCCAATTTAAGCATGGAGTCTAAAAATTGATAGCAGGTGTTGAACCCTTCACTTCCCTTAGAATTTAATGACCATCCGCATGCTGAATAAAATCCATTATGAGAATAGAAATCCGATGTATCACAAACTTTGATAATGACACCAGCTCGCTTCCAAGCATGAAAGTCCAAACCAGTCGGAAAGCCTTCGCCACTAGGCAATGCGCCGAATCGATCTAATATTTTTAGTATTTCATCATCACTGACACTTTCGATGTATTCTCTAAAATCATCTGTTGCCGTTGCAGGAACAATTGGCAAAGGCATGGCATGAACACCTGCTGAATTAATCTGTATCAACCATGGCTTATTATTGGTATCAAAGCTGATCGCATCGGTGTTTGAAAATTTATAATCGTATTGGAACTGACCATCTAAATTAGGAATGCCGGTGTAACCTGGTAATCTGACACTTTCAAGTTTTGCTACTATTTTTTCAAAGTAATCTAAAGGTAATTCAAATTGTTTTGAATCTAATGGATCTTCACTCTTTTCAATATTTGCAAGTCTTCCATAGCCACCAACGATTTGCAGCACTTCTGAAATTGCACTGCTATACCATGTGGGCCGATGCTTGGCATATTGAGTAAAAGTATAAATACCAGTGTTTTTAGGTTTGAAGTATTCAAATAGTTGATTGTACTCGATACAAAATCTTTTTAATTCTAAGTCTTTAAGTGGCAAAGGCTGCTTTTCATCATCATAGTTGATTAATCTTTTTCTAGTTAGTTCTGATATTTTTAATCCGACTTTACCTGTTTCAGTCAAAACAATTGACTTAGTAATTACCCCACTGAAAAGCATTGGGATAAATAATTTTGCGAATCCGTCGTTCTCTAGTTGATCTAATGTTGATGGTTTATGTGTAATGGCCTTTAGGATACCACCCATGTCCTGAAGTATGACATAACCACCATTAGGCAAGTCTTTAACTTGCCTAATGGCATTTAAATTTGAAACTTCCTTGTTGTTGGTGAGCTTTTTAATTTCATGATGAATGAAAAGCTCATCGTCTGCGGTAAGTTTTCCACCAACAACAAGTAGTCCATATGGTCTTGGTCTATGCATTGCTTAAGCAGCGGTAAAACTCAAGCGATAACCAATCTCGTATTCATCACCATCCTGAAAGGTTCGTGCTGCGGTATATTTTGATGCAGAGATCAGTGCACCTGAAGTACCACCACGAACACTACTGGTCAACATTGCTGCCCCAGTAACAGTTAATTGTGATGATGTTGCGATCGTAACTTTTGCGACAGAAGCAAAGTTATCAATTGAGTTAGTATTGGTATCGGCAGGTGTCCATTGTGGCCGTGTAGCATTGGTATAACCTTCGGTGAGACTAACAATTTCAGCCGCAACTGTTGCGAAATTAGCTGCAGTCCAGTTTGCTGCTGGTGCTGTAGCTCCACTGAACAAAGCAAGATAATACCCTGCTGGTTTAGCTTTACTGCCTAAAGCGACATTCAATAAATGCGCCAGACCTTCATTTACCACAAGGTTTTTGGTTGTCTGCCATTCACCACCGTTGACACGATCAAAGTATTCACCATGAGCAGCCAGCCCTTGATCTGGAAAATACAAACCATTTTCAGTTTCTTCAAAACGACCTGCATGTAAGTCGTCTAAAATTGCATTTTGTTGATTGCGATCCATTGTTCTGTACCATTTAAATAAACAATGTGATCAACTTACAATAGTGGTTATTCTTCTTCCTAGCCTTACAGACCTTCCAGACTTTGCTGTGATACCTTTTAAATCACCAGCCTGTAACTCGATAATTTGACCACTTGAAGTACCCAAAACATATCCGTTTTCTGCCAGCCAAATAGCTGTTGAATTGCCACCCTGCGAAATATCCCCACCAATGTCATTCGTGTCTATTTCTACTGCCGAATCTGGAACAGGTGCATGAGCAGTTCTTTGTTGGAATGACATATCTGCTGGATTTGTTCCAGTAAGAAATACAACATGGGTAACTTGACCAATCCAGATGCCATTGTCTACAGGAATTACAAAAGTGATTTTCTGCGGCATCATTACGAAACCAAAACGTTCATCATGTAGGTGATATGCAAGAGGTTCAGAAAAGCGGAGAATATTTTTATCTGCAGTCAGCAATCGACCTTGCCAATATTTCATATATCGACCTGATGGCATAGGAGATAATCCCATAAAACGTGCTGCCATACCAAGTTGATCAATATTCTGAATCAAAACATCAGTCGTATTTATTGAATAATCATCGTACAGCATTGGTTCTGTACCATTTCGATCTGTGACGTATACTCGAACTGATGTGATAGATGGATCAAGACAAAAAGGTAAATTAACTTTCAAACTTGCTGTGGTATTTAACGTAGTTTGACTTACTACATTTGACAACCCTGATTCTATTTGACCACGCACCCATGAAATCGCAATGTTATATGTCCCTTCGTTAAGTGATCCAGTTTCTAAAATATCAACTAGCGGTGAAGCTGGTGTATCAATTGTTAGTAATTGAAGGCTTTGCCCATTGAACGTCCATATCCCTTTTTCATTCGATATGTAGACCAAATTATTTACTACTTCATATTTAACCAACCCACTACCAATAGTGGCTAGAACCTCATGTTGCAGACTACTTAGATTTAGCTTTACAAGTTGATCATCCAATGTTGCAAATACATCTTTGTGCAATGGACTTTGCCAAATATTTTTATAATTAAAATCTGAGACTTTTAAACCGCCCTTTCTTAGCTTTAATCGCCCTGTTTCAGTAACATCAAGGTTTATCGCGTCCCTAACAAAAAGTCTTGGTGAATCACCTCCAACTTGCAGTCCATCATCTGCTTTGACGTTATTCATGCCAGCAATTGGAAATAGTTTAGTACCTGCCATTAGAACGCACCTTTTCTATACTGATCTGCATTACCATCTGGTCTAATGTAATGCGCTGCTGGTTTAATATTAGGAACTGAATGGCATGATGCGTCAAAACCTACAGCTTGTATTGAGCGCGAAGGAATTTCAACCTCAGTCCGTGTTACGCGCATTCTCTTATCAAAGGCTGTGTAATCATATTCACAAGCAAATGAATCGAATCCTTCAACTTTCAATTCGCGAACTCTAAGCGATACCCACGTCACACCAAAATTAAGATTATCGAATCCACCATAGTTACCTTTGATCAATTCACCAACTCGTAATCCCTGCCACATAAACGGCTTATCACCGCTTAACCTAGTACCCATTCTTAATGAATCCAAGCCCACAGTTGTTACGGTGCGATGTAGCAGTGAAACCCAATGAATATTAGAAATAGCAAGTGAATTAAACCCAATTGGTTTGATTACACGATGAAATGGTTCATTTCTACTTAATGAAGGTGCACCAAATGCAGCATTATCATTTGCCCCAAATTGCTTAATAAATTGAGTGCCATCTCCGATATTTGGAATCCCAATTCGATAAGACTGAAAACCTCTTACTTCGATATATCGTCTTTTTAATTGGACTGAAGGAATACCATATCCTGATAAGTTACCTAATCCGACGTTCGGTACCACAAAATATTTTAATGAAACCCTTGCTCGACCAAACACCTCACCTGGCGTTCTTGTTCCACCACTACTGTTTACATAGTGATTATTTCCACCAGATGGATGATTTGCTACGGCTTGGGGCGGTGCCTCAATTACCGCATAAATTGTATGGGGTGAAAGCCTTGGTTTACCGCAGACGATTGTGGAATCTATTCCCTCAACAATAGTGATAGTCCTATTTTTAAGGGTAACAACAGGTCCATTTTCAAAATTAGGCATAGGAATACCAGCATCAATAACAATACCATTAGACTGTAGGCTTGGTTCGCCTATCCGCATTGAGTTGAAGCCAGTTGCATAGACCACTGTTTGATTTAATACTGGTCGTGGTACCTGATTACTCGGAGATGGAATACCATAACCGTTAGTTGTCTCTCCATCTATATCAACAGAGTCTAGCCAAATATATTGTGTTGAATATGGCGGTGCACCTGTCTTAGTGACTTTTAATTTGTCACTCACAGTAAGGCCATTGAATCCATTTACACTGAATTTTCTGTCTCTGAATGCAATGATAGGCTTTCCAAAGCTTAGTGCATCATCACCTTTCTGATTTAATGCACGCCATTGTAGTCTTAATTCAGTTGTTCCGAACTCCTCACTATTGTGCCCATATACAGGCAATTCAGGTGTCACATTCTTAACGGTTGGATATCCGTAAGCATCACGCAAAGTCCAACGTGGTTTAATAATATTCCAGTGAATGCTAAGCGATGGACTCCCCACTTCGAGAAAATCATTGTTACGTCCTACTTCCTCGATGTACCGCGTATATAAATCGATTGTTGGTAGTGGGATTGCAGGTGGCTCAATACTATATCGCTGTTCAAATGAGAGTGTTCTTACCCTATCAGCTATCATAGGGGTGCCCATTTCTAAGCTGTCAAAATTACCTATCCGTTGGTAATATCTACGAGTATTTTGAATTGATGCTTGTCCAATGGTCTGACTATTAACTCCAATCGGTTGAATGACACGCGCATCGTTATATATAACAGTCCATCCCCCCATATAGGGTGGCTCTATACCATCAAGATGCAATGGCCTGATGCGGTCTGCAATCATTGATCTATCAATTGAAAGTGCATCAAATCCTGTTGGTTCAATCAATCGAGCATTATTATCAATTAATACATTGCCAACTCGACTATGTTCGCTACCGATCGCACCAATTGTTTTATTTCGATTTTCAATACTGGTCCAACCCTCCATTTTAGGAGGTACCAGACCATTATTCGCATCAAAAACCTGAGTGATATATTGCTTTAAATTATAAAAAGTTGCATCACCAAAACGTTGAGTAGGTTCTAAGCCAAATGTTAAAAATCCTTTTGGTTCAATGTATTTTGTATGTAAATCAATTGTGGTTAAACCAAATAGGTTACTAAACCCTCTCGGATAAATAGACTGTGACTCAGGAATGATTCGCTCACCAAAAGCCGATGCATCGAAACCTGTTGGGTTTAAATGTTGTGTCCCACCAACCTTGTGAATTGGTATTTTAGGTTCATCAATTGAAGTAGGTGAAATTGACCGTACAGCATCTGATAACCATGCTCCTGTACTGAACCGTGAGTGATCTGCACCCAAAGCAAGGATGGTTCTACGACCATGCTCAACTCTCTGGCCACCAAAGGAACTGACTTCAAATCCATTAAGTGAAATAACTCGAAATTTAAACCAGACATTTAATCCACCAAACTCTTGTGAATCTTTACCGATGCCAGCGTATATTTCACGTTTGAAATTCGAAATAAAAGCCGTACCAAAAGCGCTATTTTCAAAACCTAATGGGTGTATTTCTGGTGGCTTTTCAAGTTTATGCAACCCAAACTTTGGTTGATAAAAACCGCTTGGTTTAACTTCCCTTACACGGTAACCAATTGCTGTAGCTTGTAATCCATAAAATGAATCAAACCCCAAAGGTCGAATTGTTGGTATCTTATTTTTTATTGATGTGCTACCAAAGCTTTGTGAATCAAAGCTTTTGGTCGTTATTGTTCTTAAATTGCTCTCAACTATGCTCCAGTCGCTAAACTGTTGTGAATAGAAGCCTTCAACGACTATTAATCGACGTGTATTTCTAATCGCGGTATCACCAAAAATACCGCCTTCTATCCCCTTATCATCAAGCAATAATTTTTGTGTTGGGTCATAAACAGTAGGATAAC
This sequence comes from Acinetobacter higginsii, assembly GCF_000369525.1. Lineage (GTDB taxonomy): Bacteria > Pseudomonadota > Gammaproteobacteria > Pseudomonadales > Moraxellaceae > Acinetobacter > Acinetobacter higginsii. The sequence continues at coordinate 818,647 of NZ_KB850072.1, read as the reverse complement.
CAGCATTAAACGCATCAACATTACCCGGCTGTACATATCTTGGACTATGAGATACCCACGCCAATCCGTAACGAGCTGCATCAATTCCATCAGGCATAGGACTTCGTTGAATCAACGCCTGTCCATAACGATCTGACTTAATCCCAACAGGAAATAGAATACGAGGTGTAACGGTAGGATTAGGAAGTACTGGCGGAGTAATGCCATAGCCACTTAGATTAGCGAATTGATCCGCTTTCGTATTAATCGCCTTGGTTGTACCAAACACCAATGAATTAATACCATTAGGACGAATGTATTTTACACCACCCTGCAAATAGGCTGTGCCATAAGTGGAAGCATTGAATCCAGAAACACTTACAATTTGCTTTAGGTTGTAGACTTTATTGCTATTACTAAAAGCTTCACTGAAAAATCCATTTGCTAATATTGTTTTATTTTTATTTATTAAGTTTGCAGTACCAAACGCGGATGCATTGAAACCAAAACCAGTAATGTTTTGAGTTTTATTATATAAATTGGGGTTACCAAAGCCAGATTGATTAAAACCAATAGGGTTTAGATAGCGATATTGGTGTCTAAGTGACGGATTCGCAGTTTCAAAACTTTCCCATGTCACAGGGAAAAGATATTGAGTATCACCACCTGGTGTTTCACCATTTTCGGTGAAGTTAAATTTAAGTTTATTACCAGCAGGCGGAGTATAAGCTGTGCCCGTAAAGTTAAATTTTATCTTTTTCCCGTTAGGTGGTTCATAGGCCATAAAATCACCTATGCTATCACTGGCTGGACGTTAGACAGAATCATATCGTTATAGTCTGCATGTCGACATACAACATCATAACGTAATTCAGGATTTAGTCCCGTTACTATCCATGTACCATCTGGAGCTGAAGTTGTAATTGCCACAACTTTACCATCACCAAATTGCCTGCTTTGACGACGTAATAAAACTCTAAGCTCGCATGACGCAGGTACGCCTTCAACTGTTGTAATGAAATCAGGATATTCACTCGACAAAAATCCATCAGTGCGATCTTTAGCAATGATTCTTGGTGCTTTAGCTAAAATTCTTGATCGAACAATTAATCCTTGAATCATTACTCAAACCTCACTGCCAATGCACCTAAGTTTTTGTATCTATTATCAATCTCAATATGAAGTCCTTTATTATTCGCGTCGTTGGAATTTGAATAAAAAATTGGTATAACTAAATAGTTTTTTTCAGTAATTCCATCTGTAGATAATTTCAAATTTGTTCCAGTCGTAACCCCACTTAAAACTAAAGAGACCAAATCAGAATCTATAAAACTATAATTCCATCCGCTTAAATCTGCTGCATTTGCTTGAATTAATCCATTAATTGAAGACATTCTTGGTTGAACTGTAGGCGAGTATTGCTCTGGTCCAGTATAGGCAGTTGATCTACCTCCCCATTGGTATTTCAACTCAGTTTTAGAAGAATAAAGTGGCGAACCTGATGCATATACAACAACACAGCCATTACCATCAGGAGCACCATTCGAATCCACAGTTCTTTTGAGATAAAGGAAAAATGAAGTACTATTGGCGGAGCCTGATCCATTATTTAAAAAAGTTCCACCTAAACCAATTGCTAGAAATAAATAACCATTGGACTTACAAGCTGCACTTAAACAATTCGAAAAGTAAGCTACAGTTAGTGAAGCAGATGTATAAGAATTAAAAGTATAATTATCACACAGTATTGGCCCGACAATATTTCCTGCCCCATCAGTACTAAATCCAACCTGTATATAACCACCAGGGGAAGCTTGTTCTCCGGATGAATTTGACATTCTTCTAGGAGCAAAAACAATTTTTATATAAATCGGATATGTACTAGAGAGGCTATCATTTATTTCATAAACTCTATAACCAAGTACATAGTTAGTACCTGCAGTTGGCTCCGCAATTGAACTAATATCTAATTGACCTGTATCTGAGGTTTGAATACAACCTACAGCAATCATTGCATCATGAGTGAGTTTCACCCAATCTTTGATGTCTTGAGCACTTGATGTTCTTACACGGACATTAGAAGTAAATTTTGCCATTTATTCACCTACCAGTTTGCCAAAAACATCCTCATTTACCCAATATCCTATCTCGTCATGCCACTTTTTATAGGTATTGAAGAAATCCTTTTCACTCATAATGCGAATTTGGTCTTGTATATAGCCTTCAATCCATTCCATGACATTTGCACAAGAACCATAATCCATCCCTGCTTTTTCTGATGCAAACATCTGAAATTTAGGCAAATGAATTAGAATATCCCAGCGAATCTTGTCGCTTCCATACTCATCAGAACGAAAGCCAACCACTCCAATTGCTTGAGTTGCTGGTTTTACAATGTCATTCATCTCACTGTCCTTCTTTTACAGTTGAAAAGAAAGCAATCGTATGATTGCTTTACACCTTGAAGATTTTGTTTGTTCCGTTATCCCATGTGACGATGATGTCACCGCCATTCGGGGTAATTGGCAATCCTGTTGCGGTATCAATAATGGCCAGTAACGGGCTGGTATTTTCTGTGCCAGTGTCTTTATAGATCACAATGGCTTCAATCGATGCGCCTGATACAGCAGAGAAAGTCACATCAGCCGCATCCGCAGCACCACCAGTCGTGGCTTTTGATGTAAGTGTCACTGGACCAGCAATACGAGCCGATGATGAAATGTCAGATAAATATTGATGTGTGGATGTCTGAGGCGTATATGCACCAGTGTCAATCAATAACACCTTGATTGTGTCTGTCATCCAATTGATTTGACCTTCTAAAAAGCGCTGACGCGCAAAGTCATAAAGCGTGTTCGCCATGTGCTTGATTCTCCATTTCTGAATCGGAAGCACTCTTGCGCGTAAGTTTAATTTTTACTTCTGGATCTGCTTCAACAGAAAGACGAGCCAACTGCCCAGACTTTTTCTCAAGCTGAACTGCTGCCTCGCCAATCTGTAGAATGTCACCAATTTTTATATCAAGTTTGAGTGTGCCCATCTTGTGCATCTTCATAACAATATGGGCTTAGTATGGATGGGAAAATCTAAATGCTCATGCCTTACAGGGGTTAAGGCATGAATGGTTGAACATGGTGTGGAGTATCTTCACGAGTGATACGTCGTAAATCACTGTCTGGGCGTGAGCCAAAATAATCAGTGAAGGCTTGCTCTGCAATAGCCACTCTGTTTGGGTCGAAAAACTCAGCATCAACTACGCTGAATGCCTTATGCAATACCCATTGTACGAGTTGTTCATGATGGATTTTATTGATCTCAGGTTGATCACTATCATGCACCATGTCTGTGATTGGCACTCGATACCCTTCAAGTGCGATTATCCCATCCACATTGGGCATTGGTACCAGCCGTATACTATTATCATCCTGAACCGCATAACCCGGTTTACCGTGCTGCTCAGCCCAATTGTTGTAATGGATACGATCCAATTCCCCTGTTGAAACTAAAGATAAGGGATGGCTAACTTCACCATTCGCAGGAACAAACCAGATGCGTGTAATTTCATACAGAGAATCATGCAATGGATAGTGAGCTGAACCAGCCGTTACAGCGATTTTACACACTGCATCATTTGATGACTCATGAAGTAAGCGACCACGGATGCATGCCTCTTTTACAGCATCGTTTAACCAGGTTTTCACATCTTCAGTCTCAATGAAAAAGGGCTCAACCTTATCATTAGCTTCGACACGAAAACGATGTATCAGCTCACTTAGTTCCATATTAGACCAACCCAAATTGATTAATACAATCAGCCGCTTTTTCACGCAATTGGGTAAGGCTCAATTGAGGGCTAAGTTTCTGGTTATATTTAGTCTGTACATATTCAATAACACCAGCCTTGGTCATCTTGCCTACAGTTTCAATCTCGTCAAACACGCGCTGCTCAAGCTCAGATTCTTCTTTCTTAGCTGCATTGGACTTAGCCAAGATTGCACTCGTATCATCTGTTTGCAATTGATCTTCCGATGCAGGAAGAATCGGTGATTCATCACCAATGTATAGCTTAAACTCAGGGTGTTTGAGTAATGATGCGGCTAGATCACTTGGTACAGTACGCACTTGGCCCTGCTCAAATGTCAAAGCAGAACCATAAAGATGATCTTTGTACAGTGATTTGTTACCGATATACTGAATTGGTGTACCAATAGGCTTCATTGCCTGTGCTATAGGTGCTGGCTGTGCAGAACTAATCGCCACATTCTTTTGATATACCACTTTCTGCCGTAGACTCACCACCTCAGCGCTCAATGCTAAGAATTCATCTTCATCAGGCATATTTTTAAGCGCGTGGACTGTAGCGCGAAATAAGTAATCTTTTGCTTTCTGCTCAAGTGGCAACTCATCATAGGGTAAGAAACACGGATGTTCCTTCTTTTCCAAATCCTTAACTTCGCCATACTTCCAGCCCTCAGCCTCTTTTGATTTGTACCAAGACTCATGGGTTTGTTCAGGTGTAGCGTCTGGATTGGCCAGATGCATTTCTACACCACTAACCATGCTTTGTCGTTGTTGTTCTGGCGCATCATCCCATGAAGGTTGACTCATATCGCCCAATGACTGGCAATAAGCTGTGTTAATCAAATGGCACGCCATTGCAATCGCTAATGTTTTCATCGTTATTACCCTTTTTAGCGTATAAAAAAGGTGATGTAAGCCACCGTACTAACCTACACCACCATTAACCCTAACCATTTAGACCTTAACGAGGTCCAGTACGTTCACCAGATACTAAAATTTTGATGTCACTTGCCTTAGCATTAGCCGCACCAGCAATAGTCAAAATCAAACGTGCAGTTTTCGGAAGATTAATTAACTTGCTTCCGTTTGCACGTAATCGACCTGCGGTGGCAAGATTGCCACCATTGATAAAATAAGCAGCATCTTGAGGTGCAGTTGTAACATCTACCTCATCAGAGTACTTAAACCCTAATGAGCCAGTTACTGTTGCAGTCATTCCAGTTGTGACAATGATCTGAGCGTCATCAAGACGGAAGCCTTGAGGTAGTTCACCTAAATCAATCACATCACCAACAGCTACCGCTGCTGTTGAGTTTGAATCAATCACGGCACCTGCTGCATTGGTTGCGAGCATAAATGCCAGAACTGTTATATTGCCGTAAGGGGTAAAGCCACCGAACTGCCCGTAACCGTTCTCTTTTTTCTTAATAGTCGCCATGTTTTAGAACTCACAATAATTGAACGATAAAAGGGCCTGTCGGTTAAACAGACCCTAGACCATTACTTGTTTGCACCAATGATCGGCACAGCCGTATCGACACAAGTCACACCATAGTCAGTGAACTCGGTGCCTTCCCCTGTTTCCACTGCAAAGCGGATTTTTGAGGTGCCACGGATAGAACCAATCAAGAGCTCCCATTTATCGCCATGGTCTAAATCTTTTTCAGACCAAAAGAATGGAACGCCAGACTTGTCACTTGCAGCAAATGCCTCTGCCAAAGCTTGACCACCCAAGATAATTGAACGGTCAATCGCAAATTTATCTGCAAAACTTGCAGGCACTTTTACAGTTGATTCAACTTCTGAGTCGTATGCGGCGCAATATTTAATATCATCACCAGCATAGAAGCGGATTGGTCGAGGCAATTTACGGATAATGAAGCCATTCCATAAACCAACATCACCCATAAATAATGGATGCTGTTTTGCCTGTGATGCACGGGCAAAAGCGGCTGATTGGAATGAACGGAAACCAGGTTGAGCTGCAAACTTGTTGTATTGAGCAGGTGAAACTAGCCATACACGGATTGGTGAATCATCCGCATTCGCATCACCTTCAAACTTCACGATAGGTGGCGGTAATGCAATCTGATCCAACACGGTTTTCATCGAGTCAACCGCATCCATCGTGAACAGATCGGTAGTTGCGATATCCAACTCACCAGCATTAGATGTAACGCCTTGAACGCCACCAGCATCAACAACGTAGTGGCGGTTGCGTGTAGGCGCTTTTACACGGTTCACCATGATTTCACTGTAATCTTTATGAGTTTCTTTTGGGATAACCCATTCGATATTGTCATGTGAACCTCGTGCACCGGCCATGTGAACAATCATTGACTGATCGCAATAACGGTCCATAAGGTTTTGTGCAACGGGACGGCCTAATTTACGTAGATCGGCTGGACTACGAATCTGTGACATCACATTACCCAAATCAACAGGGAAACGCGCTTGGTTCACACGTAGGCGATCTTCGTTAAGCTTCATACCGACACCACGACCTTCAGCGTATGCTGAACCCATGATCGGATATGCACCAACAGGGTTTAGTAAATGGAAAGTGACTTCATCACCTACGCCTTTACCTAGATCCTGAACACGCACAATCGGCATGTGTTGAGTAGTCTGTTTACGCAACGTAGCTTCTGCACCAGCTTCACCCTTCGGCATTTTGCCTGACAAGAGGTTAAGAGTGCTGTTACGTTGCATGTGAGTAGCGAACAAGCCAACGGCCTGTGTCACCATATTTGTCTTATCACCGTAAGCGGCATTGGTTTTTGTAGTCATGTTTTAGATACTCTCATCACGTATGTTTAAACATGTCTGTTCATGTATTGCTCACGTTGTTCTTGAGTCCAGCCCTGCATTTCTTCCGCGAGTTCCGCTGGCGACAAATTCGCTAGACGTTCATCACGGGTCACACCGGCTGGAGAACCTTGTGGCAAGTCACTTAGACTGTTCGGCACTGGTGTTTGAGCTTGACTAACAGCTTTTTGCGCTGCTTCCCGTACAGCATCAGGATTCTGTTGCTGCTGTGAAGCTTGTTGAGTTGATTGTGTTCCAGACTTATACAGTCCCAATAGTTCTACAACTTGCGCTGCTGAACCATTATTTAAAACTGCATCGTACGCACTTTGGATAAAGCTTGGTTGTGCACTTTTCCAGTCATTGAACTCTTTGGATTCAACAACCGATTCCGCATCAGGATGTGCTGTGAAGATTTCATTAAAATGAGCATCTTCTGCACTTAACTGTTGCTGCTGTTGAATAGGCGCCAAAACAGTTTTTAATTGTTGTTGCACCTGAGTTGAAACCTCAGTATTGACTAGTTTCAAGATACCAGCCGCCAAGTCCTTTTCGCTAAAGTCACCAAAGATTGCTGGATCTACACCCTGATCAATGGCTTGTTGAGCTAAATTCGCTTGATTGTCTTGTATCGTAGCAGCTTGACCGTTGTCCTGACGTTCCTGTGCTTGAGCTTGAAGTTGCGCTAATTGGATTTGTGCATCTTCAAACTTTTGTTTCCATTCCTTCCCATCGTTGCGTGCTTCCACCAACTTGTCATAAGGAATAGTGTGCTTACCATCTTTAGCCAAAATAAAAGCATTTTCAGCATTCAACTGGCTTTCATCGACCTGTTGTTGCTGTTGTGCCTGTTGTTCTTGGGCTTGTTGCGTACCGCCTGTTGTATCTTGGGTTGCTGTATCTTCCGCTTGGGTAGTGCTTGGCTCACTACCAGTTTCCTCAGTCTGAGCTGTGGTTTCGCCATTCATCGCCAGTTCTAATAACTGAGATGCAAGTTCGGGTGATGCTTTGCCACCGTTTGATTCAATCAACTCTTGTTGTTGCTCTGTAATATCCATGTCTTTCCTACTACTTATCGCTGTAGCCGCTAAGGTCTGAATGGCTAGAGTTATCTAGCGTTTAGCTGCTGATTGCTCAACATGAGGAAAGTTTCAAGGATTTGGAGATAATGGCGTTAGCCTTACAGGGGGTATGAAAAATGGGTATAAAAAAAACCGCCTAAGCGGTCATTAAAATTAGAGTCTATACCCATATTGCCAATTGGATTGGACATGCTTTAAAAGTTGTTCGTATTTATTATTAAGCTGAGACAAAATTAAGAATTTTCTACGCGTATTATTAAATCTAAAAACTTCAACTAAATATGTATCAACTGGCTCCTGTGTTGGTTTAGCCATTTCAGTCGCATATTCTCTGAATTTACTATAGTCGTGAATCGGTGTAAGCGGTTTAGGATGCGGCATTCGGACAATATCTTGATCGTTTTTAAAGTACATTAAACGCCCATCAGAAGCACCGCCAATAAACATAATCTTTTGAACGCTATGGAACGCACCAAATAGATGGTCCAGTGGGGTACCAAGATTAGGGTTCATTTGATTATCAAACCAGTATTTTGCAGAATGCCATTGACCTGTCGTATGACAGAATATCTCATCCATCTTATGTGTATTGATAAGGTCTTTAACCTTATCCAAGCCACCAAAACTTTCGATTAATTATTCTTGTGTATTCATTATTCAGCAAACCCAATATATCATCGTTAAATTTTACCAGAATGCATTAATTTCGAATAAGAAAAAGACAAAAAACCAACATCAAATGATGTTGGTTTTACACTTATTAATTATTGAATTAATTAAGTTTATCAATTAATTCTGAAAGTTTATTTTCTGCTTTTGTGCGTAAATCCTTGCTTGCACCAGGTGTGTTAATAATCTGAGTAAGCATGTATGCATTTTCACGATTGCTTAGTCGTTCATCACGCCAATTTGACGTTGATTCACCACATACACCCTGCGCTAAACTTTCAGCACACTTGACTGGACTATTTTTACATTCGGCTGCACGATTTAATTTCTCAATGGCTTCCTGATATGCATACTTCGCTCGGTCCATTTCCCCATAGGTATCTGGATCATGAGTTTCATACATACCTGTCACAGTTGAACCATCATGCAAAACTAAAATGCAATATGTGATGCTGGATAAGGCTTTATAACCTAAAGGTTCAAGTCCACCAATAGCACCTTCAAATTGAGCCAAGGGATTGACGTAGTATACGTGTTTAACACGTCCGTCATTTACTTCTGGTTCTGATAACTTTAGCTTGGAATTATTACTATGGCTTACGCCTAATATACCTTCACCAATGCCAAGTGCGACCGCTTGATTGACTAATTCAGTAATGGGTTCGCGTAATTGACCTGCTTTGGTGACAGCTTCAGTAAGTTCAGGTGATGCACCACATTTTTCAATTGCTTGGCATACGTCATAAATTTGATCAAGGATTGGAATACGTGTTGCCAATAATGTATCAATACCTTCTTTTAAACTAATTGGCTGTTTTTTCTCTGGCTTATAAGGTTCTTTCATTACTTTATCGGCGTATAAACTTTGTTTTAATAAATAGCCCTCTAATTGCCAAATTTTATTACGGGCATTTTCAAAGGCAATTTTACGGCCAATCTCAGCATCAAAGTTTTCAGGACTTGCACAAGCCGATTCACCTGTCACTGTGAATCCGTTTTCTAAGACCAACACACAGAAAGTCAATGTCTCAATAGGCTTATGCAAATCTTCACCTTCAAGATGTTGAGTACGCATTAAACCTAGATGATGACAATGAGTTTGTGCCGCGATAATGCCAGAACCAGTGAAATACATTTCTAATGCAATTTTAGAATTAATAGACTCTGGTGTTAAACGTGGTGCCGTAAGGCCTTTAGACTGAATTTCTTGCTCAATTTGTTGTTCGGTGTTTGACATGAGATTTTTCCTCAAATAAAAAGGCAAGCTCTATTCGCTTGCCTTTTTATTATTGGAATCGCTGCAAAGTTAATCACGCCTTACAGGGGTTCTTTATATGACTTAATGATTTCGTAACCCATTTCATTCAATTTCTTATCAACCTTGAGTTTCGCATCCAAGTGATCGACACCTGTGGCAAATACTTTTTCTTCTGCATTTGTCACTTTGACTTGGATATGACCAGTAGCATGATCTTCTCTGCATTCATAAATAGGTGTAATTGTTTTCTTTGGTAGTTCCGCAGGTTTATCTAATGCTTGACGAACAAAACAATCTTTAGCCTCTAATAATTTACGTAATCCTGTCGTTTTCTCTGGACCATCAGGTAAAAGTGCATCCAACTGAAGCGCTAAGTCTCCAATTGGTTTACTCACTTCTTGTAACTTTGGTGGTAAATGTTCGTAAGCAAAATATTTTAAGATCGGTGTGGGCACGGTATTATCCTCAAATAAAAAGGCAAGCTCTATTTGCTTGCCTTTTTATTATTGGATTAAGTCAAAATTTACTCATGCCCTACAGGGGGTAGGTTATCAGATGTTCTTTGCGTTTCTATGCCTTGCTGTCCTGTTGAAACCTGCTGCGGAACTGGTGGTGAAGCAGGACTTGTATTCTGCTGAACCTCTTGGCCCTGAATATATGGTGATTTAATATTCATAGCTGCTGTTTGATCTGCAGTAGGGAAATTAGGATCATCACCCATTGGATTAGGTAGCTGATATCCAGCCCCCTTCATTACCTCATCAGCAATAGGTGCAATCATTGGCATTTGTGCTATCTGTGCCCCTGCCTGCATTGCTGAATATGCAGCTTGGACACCGATCTGAACCGAACGTGCATCAATCTCTTTGATTTCACTTCCAGCCTTGCGCTCTTTAAGCTCCAGTTCACGCAATTTGATCTCATTGCCAGCATCGGCGAGTGCACGCTTAACAGCTTCCTGAATCTGTTGCTGAATCTGTTCTGGTGTAGATGCTTGAGCTGCTGCACGTACAGACTCGATAATTTCCTTTTTGTATGGAATATCAGTGAGTGACATTAGATACGGCAAGATAGCATTCTGGATCTCAGGTGGTAATGACTTGGCAAACTCGGACAATGATGTGAATTGCTGACTACGGAAGCTACTTGAACTCGGTACATCATCCAATACAACTTTAAGGCGTGTGCGTTGTACATCGTTTGATACATATGGATAACCCAATTCATCCGTTTCAGGCTTATTGATAATTACAGTACGATCTTCACGAACTGCATCACCTTCGATAATGACCGTGTGTTCCTGTGAACCAAGGTCCTCAACAATCATTGATAATAGCTGCTCACCGATCAATCGACGACTATCACGAAAGTTAGTCATGGATTTCATCAATGTTTGATTTGATTGCTCAACCTGTATTTGTTCCTGTTTTCCAGATGTAGCATTACCCTTCTTACCCTGAAAACCAGAGGTGATATTACTTACACGCTCAATGGCCGTTCTATTATCATTGATAAGCTGAAAATGCTGATCTGATAATTGATAATCACGCTTCACATCAAAACGTGCGCCTTGACGGGCCATGTGTGCAGCATCTAATACAATATCCGCATCTGGACGAGCTACTTGTCGACGTAACTGCTCATCAGACATTGCGACCGCACCTTTTGTACGCTCAACACGGACCACTGACATTCCCCACCGCAATTTTGATACACCACTATTGATACTGTCTTGGCTGTACTTCATGCGACGAACAAAACCATAAGGTATGCCCGTGTTATCTTCAATCGAGCCAAAGAACGGCACGTAAGGGAAATAATGATGTGCATAAGGTGTTGCACTATCATGTAGACAGTGTGGACCTAACCAGTATGATCGGCGTACCTTTGCGATTGTTGTTTTCTCAACCTTGGCTATGCCTTGATATATCGCTACATCATGGGCAATATTATTTGAGTCGTATTCGACAACACGTCCATCACTGAACCGCAAGATTAATGCATCTACCCAACGACGGTACCAAACCTCAGCAATATTTACCTCTTTGGATGATGGGTTATACCAATATTGCTCATTGATCGTATATGAACGAGCTTCAAGCCACGCATTGTTGAGGCCTGTACTCTTACCTCCGTCGGTAAAATCAATATCAGACCACCACGATCCACCATAGCGTCCTATTGTTTGAATCAATTCAGCATGCGCTGGAAATTTCTTGGCAAGGATTGATGGATGAACCCAACGTGTACGACGCAACCAACGTGCGTCAGATAGATCAGTCTCTTTGGACTTCATGTCCCAATGAATTTCATTACGATTGACGGCAATGCACCGATATGGATATTTGAACGGGTCCTGTTCGCGCTTTACCTCTACCCAGCCAATACCGCATGCAATCTGTGGCCTAAAAGCCTTACTACATGCCTCATCTGCTTTGGCCAGTCTTTCTGCCTGATTCAATTTATAATTAAGAGCAGCTGCTACATCATCTCCACCAGTTTCACCATTGGCAGTTACGCGCCAATCTGTGCGAGTCTGCAACTCAAAGCCTTCCACTGAGCCTAATGCTGGACCAATCATGTCCTCGATTGCAGGCGGTATCCCTATCTGCTGCATTTTCTTCAGGATATCGCTATCAAGCTGGTTGCCATCGGCATAATCCATTTCTTTATCCGCAATACTACGCCAGTAAGGTTGCTCCTCGATCTCATGCATAATATCCGTGAGTTCTTCAACAGTTAGCGCTTGATCTTCGCTAATCTGCTCATGTGTAGCTGTATCATCATCTTGAGTAAACATAGCTTTTCCTTAAAATCGCCAATCTGGTGCAGGTGCTTCGACATAGCCTTGCGTGTTGGATTGAGTTGTACTTGAATTTGAACCAGTGTTACTAGCCGTATAGACGTAATCACCTAATAACCCTGATTCCTTGGCCTGTGCATGTTGTCTTAGCGCATCTGCACCTTCTGAACAGCCGTTCGATTTATTTGGTTGGTCGATAAACTTCTTATGTTGTTTGCTGAATACTTTTTGATAACCTTCAATACGCTGAATACCGAGTTTGCATCGGTTTTCATCGAACCATGCATTTTTCAGCATCTTTCGAGTCGATAAAATCCCCGTATTAAGTAATGTGATGCGTGGAACGATCACAAAGTTATGACCTGGTAATAGGTCTGCTAATTGATCACGAATAGATTTATTAAAATCACCAAGTCGCTGATGATCTGCATCATGTGGTAAGAAATGTGTACCAAAGACATAACCAAGTCTTAAAAGCTCAACAACATAATGCTGTAGGTTCTGCCCATGTTCTTCGTAATAATTTATAAAACGGTCCTGTTGGTTCATCATTTGATGGAACCAGATAGCACAACCATCCGAGTTACCAATATCCCAAAATGTATTTACAGGTACTTCCAGTACTTCAACTTGACATACTCCACCACGCTTACGTAAAGCCAGCATGTCTTTAGCGTAGTAATTACCATCTTTGGCAACTTGGAAAGCTTCTTCGGGGAATGATGGATATTCTTGCCAAGTCTTTGCTTGATCACCTTTCAAATCGTTATCACGAGTTACGACATACCAAGCACGTTGATCAGGATCAATGTGACATTCAATGCCCATCGAATCCTTAACTTTTTGCTCTAACTCGTCAAAATACTCATGGTCTGATGCTGGAATAATGACTGTAGATGCATCTAATCGGTATTTAGGCTCTTGCCACCATGCATAGAAATGGAATCTGTAGTCCTTTGTGCCTAGTTTTTTCCGTAAAGCATAGTTGGCCTGTGCAATTTGAACCATTTGATAGAAGGAACCATTACGACCTTCCGCAGTAGACTCAATAACTAATACACCATTAGTTGGCACAGTTGGGATAGAACCAGTAATAACCTCATCATCTTTTGCTGGATCTGTAGCACAGATTTTACCGAATTCAGAAATATGTAAGCGGTGAATTGTTCCTGAACGGAATGAAGTTGCTACACGTATGGTTGAACCATTATGTGCAAACTCCATTTCTGATTTATTGCATGTTTTTAAGGGAAAACGTTCGCGAATTTCTTCTGGTAAATTATCGTATGCAAATTTGATCTTATCTTTGAAGATGTTATATACAGTAGGCAAATCCTGAGCAATGATACCGCAGTTTTGATTTGCATTAAAAAGCGCATGGTCCAGCCATAACACGCATATCAAGGTTGTAAAGCCAAGCTGACGCGCTTTCAGAATGATATTGCGGTACCACAACCGATCTAAAAACTTTACCTGTGCTTGGTTTGGCTTAAATGGTAACTCAAAAGTATCAGCTTCCCGTAATACGCCAAATTCATCACGGAAGTCATCACCCTTAATTTTAATCTTGTACAAGCAACCGCTAAAGATACGCCAAATCGGGTCACGAAGGCATTTTTCTAATTCTTCCGCATTCGTTGGCAATGGCTGCAAAGGCGTTTCAAAAACTGAACCTTTAATCATACTACCCATAATCAGCCATCCTTATGATCAGTATCATTCATTGCTATGGGCACTGAATTTATTTCAAAATCGGAATCATTGGCTACAGGCTGGAATGTAGAGCTATTACCAGTGGTAATACGATTCAATAATGCAGTAAGTGGGTCTTGAACAGGTTGTGCGTTATCCATGTTGTAAGCTTGTCGTTCAAGTGCCACAACGGTTTTCAATGAATCTGTAAGTTGTTTTAATTGCCCGATACGATTGTTTAACGATAAAGTTTTCTGAATAGCTACAGCATCAAAGAATTCAATACATCCCTCATCAAGGAACTGATTGAGCATCTGTTGTAAATTTTGCTGTAAATCTTTATTCGTTAGTTCTTCTACTTCCTCAATTAATTTAACGAAAAGATTCCGTGACCGAGAAATGTCTCTACGGTGCGCAATGCGCACTTGTGCAATCGCTCTTGCGTTCTCCTCTATCGTTTCTTCTTCTGATATATCAAAGTCTTGACGCTCATCATAGATAGTGCGCAATTCTTCCGAATGCACTGATTTGCTGCGCACTTGTTTGCGCACTGTGTCTTTTCTTACGATTTCATCGGCTACATCATTGATCGTCTGGTTGAGGTCGCGTTGCCAGCCAAACTTAGCTGCTCGCTTACGAATTGAGGTTTCACTCTTGATGCCATGTTCGCCTGCGATCTGGCGTAGACTCTTAATACCAGCACGATAATCGAGTTCGATTTTATTCCAGTCGGGAGTTACTTTTTTGTCAGACATGATCACTATGCTCTTTCAATAGCATAATGATCAGTGAGTTAGGTTAGTGAAGTCGAACCCTAGAGGGGGTTAAAAGCATATGGTATATTCAGCATAAATAATTTCGATTTAAGAAAATGATAAACCAAATTACCTATGAACAAGTTTCAAATGCGATTAATGAATGGGCAAAATGTGAGTTACATAAATTGGGAGCAGAATACAATTCTCAGATTCCAGTTTATATGCAGCTAAATAACTTTTTGAGCAAAAGAATTCCAATAATGCCTAGAAAAGTTAGCGAATCAACAAACTTTAAAGTTCCTACAGAACGTATTGCAGGATATGAAAAATTAAAAAATGCTTTAATAAACGGTGAAGATGTTAATCCATATATGAGTAGAAAGCTTTATGACTCAAATTTTGCCGATGGGCTTTTGGACCATTATGACTGTTTTCATTTCCACCTTGGTGAAGAAATGGATGGCAAGTTTATTAAAGGCAATGATGAAATAGCACTTGGTATAGTTAATAATCAAGAAGTATTCTTTATTCAGGTTAAAACTCATGGTAAGTCAACTTGGAACAATATTGATGTTTTAGAAATTGTTCATGAACAAAGGCCAGATTTAATCGCAAGATTTAAAGTAACCACAATGGTTAATATTAGCCCCTCAGTTTCAGATGAAAAGGATATAATTACACTGAGAGAAAAAGGCTATTCCTTTGCTGTGACTTTAAAAGATGGAACTTCCTATACACCATCGAAATTCGGTCAAGTAATGATGAGACAAGACTCAGAAACTGATGTAAAGGGAAAGAAGAAAAGGAAGAAAAAGAAATCTCTTCATTTGGCGGGTATGCATCTTGCCGCTATGCAGTACGAAACAAGGAAAATTTGTTCCTCGGTCAATGAATATATAAAAAGATTTAAGTTGCATTACAAATGCACGATTACCAATATAGAAATCTATGAGCTTAAAGGTGACAATAACTCGCAACTGACCCAATTTAAGCTCAAAATTTTTTATTTATCAGGTTTTGAATCCAAGTATTTTGAAAACACTTTCAATTTCGTTACCAAATAAATATTTAATTAGAAAATTTTTTATATTTTAGGTTGTAATGTTTATAATAGGACACCTTGCTTATTTTGCTCTACCTGATCAGATAAGATTTCAACCGTTTTTGATATTCTACGCATCTGGCCACTCACCTCAGTTTGAATAATAGCCATGTGATGCCCTAATTCAATATTGCTGTACTGCATGGCTTCACCAATCATCATATTTCCTAAGTTACGAGCCTCGCGTGGTGTGAGCGTCAATACATCATCACCAATATCAATTTTAACGGTGCCGTCAGGCAGCACCGTTTTTGACATGATCCGTGATGGTCTGTGCCTAGCAGCTGGAATGAATACACCACGCTGTACACGAATAATCTGCCCGTTATCTACCAGGTAACTCAGGCGATCATCAATAATGGATAACTTTAAGCCGGTTGAACTTGCCAAAGTTTCCCGTGTAACGATCTGCTCTTGGTTGTGCAAATCTTCTATTGCTTCCAAAATTGTTTGTGCATTAGGTTTTTGTTCGCTTTTCATTATGCATAACCTCACAGAACAGATTTATATTGATGTACAAGCATTGCTGCATCTCGGCTGTGTTCGCTTGTTCTACCAGTCCAGCCAGTTAATCTTTTAAAGTAGGCGTCCTTAGTTTTAGTAATGTTTGCTGCTGGATGGACCAGATCAAACTTAATGCCCTGCTCAATACAGAATTGTTCCCATATTGAACAATCGCGTTTAACTGAACCAACACCTTCTCGTGTACCAGGACCCGACTTTGCTTGGCGTGCATCGGCATTACCAAACCATGTTCGCAAACGGGCATCCTCAATTTTCACCACCATATCCGGGTATTGGCTATGCAACTCTTTTACAGCTTCCATAGCTTTTGTAATCGTCATGGTTTCAACACGAATAAGAATGCCATTACGCGCAACTGCCAATCCTGTTTTAACGCCACAATCGATACCCACTTTAATCATTATGCTTATCTCCCAGCCAACCACTCAAAATCGACCTTCTTATCCAGCCAATTTGTTTCTGTTAAAAAAACACAAGACAACCAGACACAACCTCCTACTGTTGGCTCTGCCAACTGAACTTTTTCTTGAATAAATACGTTGTCATCTTTGAAAAGCAGGTCAGAGCCTTTCAATGAATCGATTAGAATTTTTGAATAATTGTCTATGTCATAGCGTGGATATTTAGATGCGCTATAACTTTGGGCTTTCTTTGGTGGTTGAACGATTAATCGCACTTCACAGGCTCTACTTGTGGGTTTCCATCCAAGTGCACGTAGGATTGGCGCATACAAGCGGTAAACGCGTTGTTTGAAGTACTTGGCATCAGGTGTTAGTCCTACGCAT
The DNA here is from genome assembly GCF_000369525.1 of Acinetobacter higginsii. Taxonomy (GTDB): domain Bacteria; phylum Pseudomonadota; class Gammaproteobacteria; order Pseudomonadales; family Moraxellaceae; genus Acinetobacter; species Acinetobacter higginsii. The sequence goes on along the minus strand of NZ_KB850072.1, from coordinate 801,385 downwards.
GGTTTCCCCTTGCTGTCGGTCTGTAAACGCCAAATATCATTTGTGCTGAGGCCATACGGTAGCTTTACAGCGATATAATTTTCACCTTCAATGACCATTGCTCCATTTGCACCAGTATGCAGGCGGTCATGACCTATATTTTGGGTAGTAACAGAACAATTGACTACAGCTTTGACATCCGTTGCACGACGTTCGCGTGATTTACGATGGGTGCGCTTATCAGCTTCATGTTCTAATTCATCAATACCATCCTGATTAAGAGCATAGTTTTTCCAGTTTTTATTCATAAATACCGTCCTTGCTCACTAAATCAGAATCTAAAAAAAATGAAATTTGGATGTCACCATTCAATCGTTTGAGGTACACCGTATATAAAGCGGCTCTTGGATGGCGAGCGCATGTAATCCAGTTGGTAATCATTGGCTTTGCTCCTCATCTTCTTCGGCAAACTCATCTTCATATTCAGGCCCGCCATATTCGATATAGCTTTCATCTACCGCAGCCATTCCCTCAAAATACTCAACACAACACGGGCAAAATTTATAATCTCGATCTTCAAATGCACACTCTTTGCCATTTAACTGAACGCATGTGCATCCTAATTCTGCTAGTTCATTCATCGCACTTCTCCCAACGCCACAACATCAGCAAACATGCAAGTAAATGAACGACCATCACTTAAACGACCATAAACACGCCCATCTTCAACTCGATCTAAGACCCCTTCACCATGGAAATGAATTTCATGTGAGTTTTTTTCCAGTTGATGAGTAAAATCAACATGGACATGTGCACCAGGTTTCAATTCAATATTTTTAACTGCAGTGCGCAGCTGCTCGATGTCATTTTCGTTTTGTACCAAGTGGAAATTGCTATCAAAGAAACTATCGCGCTCGATGTACATGCGGCTGTCATAGTTATGAAGTAAAGCCTTTGCTACACGAATATTTGCGTTTGTTGTTAAGTCCATCATGCTGCATTCCCCTTAGTGGAGTTTTTGAAGCCCAATTCGATTAGGTATGGAATGAATGGTTTCTGTTTTTCAGAATCTGTGAGCATATTTGCTATACGTAGACCAAGATCCTGCCAAGACTCGCCGCTTTGACTGTATTCTTTGAATACGTCATCAAGCAAAGAGAGCTGTTTAGCAAACGAATAAAGTTGTTTTTTAGATGTAAAATGAACACCATGTTCAAAATGATTTGAACTGGATGATTCTTCTGTTGAAGTTGCTGTAGGTGGTTTAGCAAGCTTAATTCTTTGATGCTTCACATAAGCTTTAAGCAGCCAGTCAGTAAAAAAGTAAATTTGAAACTTATCTGAGTGTTTTTTTTCAGCGTTGTATTCTTCAAATGCTTCTAGTTCACGATTAAACCAATCAGCATTTAAAATCTCGTCAACATTAATTTCCTTGTTTGCAGAAACAATTTGAATTTTTAAAATTTTAAAATCCAACCATTCCCGTTTTTTATTTTGATTAATGTTTTTTGATAGTGTTTTTTGTGTGTTAAAAATTTTAACTAGCAGCGGTAAAATATTTTTACTAGTGTGGTAAAAACTTTTAACTAGTAAAAATTTTTTACTAGGGAAATTTAAACCAAATTTGCTTAAATTTTGCGCTTGTTTTAACGCAACTTTAGGGTAGTTAAAATTTTTAACTACAGCATTTTCAAATGGTGAAAATGCCTTCACTAGTAAAGATTTTTTACTAGGAAAACGAATGATTAAGCCTATGAAATAATTATCTAAAAGGGAATAAACATTGCCATAAACTGACTGGTGATGTTTCTTCACCAGTCCTACCGATACTAATTCCTTGAGACATCTAACCACTGTTGGACGACTCTTTCTGGATATTTCCTCTAGTTGAGATAAAGACAGTGCATCACACTCTTTGGTCCAGCCGCGAGTTTTACGCACAATAATTAAATAAATCTTTACTGCTGCATCAGATATTTTATCCATGCAATCGTCAACGAATGCATTGGCAACCATAAAGGAGTTGGGAACAAATTTATTCTGCATGTCCGCCTCCAAATAAATCATGTACATGTGCTTCTGGAGAAATCCAAAGGCATTCTTTGCGTAAACCTGCCCCACGGTGTGAAGCAATACGCGATAATGTTGTTCTTTTGGTCCACCCTTTTAGATGATCGTCATATAAATCGTTCTCATATCCTGAAAGTACGACCATACCTTTGAGGCTGGTTAATGTTTCAAGCAGTTGAAGATGCTGCGAATCATCCATTTCATGGCGGTAAAAACGGCCATATTGTGCCGATACATAACGAGTGTCATGCATATATGGCGGGTCTACATAATGAAGTGTTGTTTCTGCGTCATGATCTTGAAGGACCTGTATTGCATCCCTGTTTTCAATCAAAACGCCTTGTAATCGTTGCCCAATTTGAGCTAAATGTTCTGGATACTCTGCCCATAGTGCTTGTGCTGTGCCATATTGACGTTTGGTATCTATACGGAAACCTGTCTTACCTTTAGTTGCACCTGCTGAACCAAAGCCCATTTGCGCACGAATGATGATGCGACGAGCTCGCTCAATCTCATCAGCAGTAGATTCCCAAGCCAACTCAAACTCATCTCGTGCATAAGGTGTGAAAATAAGTTGTTCAATTAATTGTGTACGCTTACTTTCACAGCGAAGTATTTTGAATAAATTGACAATATCGCCATCGAGATCGTTATAGACCTCTGCATAAGCGCGTGGCTTTTGAATCAGCACACCTGCTGCACCGCCGAAAACTTCGGTGTAACAGGTATGTTTTGGGAAATGACTAATCACCCATTGCGCTAAACGGAATTTACCACCGTGATAACGAATAATAGGGTGAGCAATAGATGTCATGCTGCCCCTCCATACACTTTTTCATGCTGGAAGTTCGCTAAAACTAAAACTTCTGATAATTGTGGCGGTACTGAATTGCCTACCATCCTGTTCTGCTCAGTTTTAGTAAGATTAACTTTATTACCGAGCTCGTCGATTCCATAGGTAAAAATATAGGATTCTGGAAAGCCCTGAGCCTTATATAGCTCAACTGGCTGTAACATACGAAAACCAATATCTGCAATTTGATATAACTGATCAGCGACCGCTACAAGACCAAAACGCTCTTTAGATGTGACTGTTCTTAGAGGATCATTAAGGCTATTGCCATTTTTCTCACTTCCATAGAATGCGGTCAAAAACGCACGTACCTCGGCAAAATGCCCACCTGACGCAGTAATTGTATGGATAGGCTCATCTACCGCATGACCAACATTGTTGTTGCGAAGTTTTACGATATTGCTTGTGACCAGACTGTTATGGTCCTTAGATGTCACAGTAGGTAGAGGCTCAATTACAGGACTACCAACCACACCTGTATAATTTTTAGCAATAAACGCACTTACCAAGGCATGATGACCACCTGTTGCAATCGTATGAAGTGGCTTATCAGCACAATTTCCAGAATGATTAGATGTATTTACAACCAGTGAGGGTGCTATTAAGGCGTGATGTCCACCTTTAATATTTGCGCATATTGTTCTTAACGGTCCATCAATCGGCATACAGCGTGGTGCCGATGCATTCGCACACTCTGTTAAAACAGGACTGATTAATTTAGGTACACATAAGCCCAATGCATGCCCAGCACCACCAGGTCTCTTGATAAAGCTACCTGCGGTTATTGTTGGTAAAGGGTTTTGAATATTCTCCCCCATACTGTTGTATCTAAACTTAATTAATACGGGTGATATAACGGCCTTGTAGTTACCTGAAGCAACCAATGTCCCCATTGGTTTATAAATTGCAGTTGGCTTAGCTGAATACTTTGGTCCACCTGCTCCAGCAAGAAATGGAACAACTAAACTAAAACCTGGTGCACTCGTCACAGTTTGTAGTGGCTCATTAATTTGCTGGCCACGGAAACAGTTATAGTAGCTTGCAGTATGGTTAGATTTGACAATGAATGGATTTGGACTATTGACCACATAGCGCATAATTCCCGTTGCGATACGCTTACAAGTGGCATCTGCTAATGGTTTGCTACGCTCAAATATACTTGGGCATGGGATGGACCAATCAATACACTCTGCGGCAGTACGCCATGGTTTTAGCTTTCCAGATTTAACTGCCTTAGATTCTGGATCCGCATGCGTTGGTTGAGGCCATTGAATAGATAAGCCATCGCGACGAGCAATTAAGAAAAAACGCTTCCGAATTGTTGGTGAACCATAATCACACGCACGTAACTCTCTCCAGTCAACCGTATATCCCTGACGTTTAAGTGCATTTACGAAACAATTGAAAGTACGCCCTTTGTTTTTGGGGCATGGTCGACCATCTGGACCTAAGTCACCCCAAGTTTTAAATTCCTCAACATTTTCAAGCATGATTATGCGTGGACGTGTTTTTGCCGCCCAGCGAAGGGCTACCCATGCCAACCCTCGGATTTTTTTCTCTACAGGTTTTCCACCTTTCGCTTTAGAAAAGTGCTTACAGTCTGGAGAAAGCCAAACCAATCCCACTGGCTGATTGCCTGTAACTTCAATTGGGTCAATATCCCAAACAGATTCACAATAGTGTTTGGTTTTCGGGTGATTGGCGCGATGCATTGCAAGGGCTTTGGGGTCATGGTTTATCGCAATATCGACAGGACGGCCAAAAGCTTTCTCTAAGCCTGTACTGGTACCACCACCGCCAGCAAAGTTATCAATGATCAATTCATGAGGTAATAAATTAAAATTATTCATCATATTCATTATTTAGTACCTCGATTTTTAACGTGTTGTGCCCATCCTTTACATGGGCGCATACGTTTAATATCCGCAGCAGTCGGACGTTCGATACATTCGATATTTTGGTGGCAATAAAAGGTTGCACATTCACTCATAGCGAATGCGACATCTGATTGAGTACTTAATGATGTATTGGCTAAAGTGCCCTGTTTATATGCACAGCTATGACAAAGGACAGACTGATTCGGGGCTTTTCTTGCCAGAATTAATCCATTCAATGCACCATGAAAACTAGGTTTGTTGTAATTCAACTTTTCAGGATGCATATCTGAATAAATTGATAGATGAAGCTCTACAGCCTCATCACAAGCATTGGTGTAATCATCAGCCACATTAATTAATGTGCTCACCAACTCAAGAAGTTCGTCAGTAGTTTTTTGGGCAAATTTTTCCTTAAGAGCTTGTAAACGTTTATCCACTGGTTGGAGCAAAATATCTGTAAGTGCAAGAATGGAGGCGTTATCAGTCATGATTCACCGCCTTCGAGCAATTTAAACTCAACTACCCAAATCCATGGATTGGCTTTTAATGAATCCGAACCGTTTATTTCTTCCCACAAAATATGAAAAGCTGCTCTAGGCGTTTCACCATATCGATAACTATCTGACTGTGATTTCCAGCCATACATAGTCTCTAAAATACCCTCAGCCTTCGCATCTGAATCAGAAATAGCTTGAAGTCTCTCAATGCGAATATTGGAAATTTCGAGGACTATACGACATGCCCAACGTGGCATAAAAATAGATGGTCGCCAGTCACTAGGTACAAAATCCCAATCAACTTCTCCTTTTGGAAAACAGCGCTGAACAGCATCAAAGTCAGGAGCTGTCACCTCTTTCGATCCACCTGCTTTGTACTCTATCCAGCCAGTGCAAGGTTCATTTTCATCCATGGACCAACCCCTAGCACCAGGTTCAACATGCCATGTCTCCCGAACCCAAAGTCTGTCGCCTACCATTCCATATGGACAAATCATAGGATTACAGATTTCACGGTGCATAGTTGGAACTACGCCTTGTTCGTTAACTTGCCAATTCCAGCCATTATCTAATTCAATTAATCTGTGATTTATAGCTGTCGTTGGTGCTTTTTTTATAATTCTACGAGTTTGAGTTTTACGACCATCAAGAATCGCCTGAACCATCGATGTGCTAAATAAAATCGGACGTTCTTTCATGCTTCATCCGCCTTAATAGGAAGATTGATATAACTGCCAAAGCAATTGATTTTTCCTGCACGCTTTAAGCTCGATACGACTTCATTGGCAAACCATAAGCTGATTCGATGCTCTGACATGAGTTCTTTTTTAAACTCATCAAAATTGACTGCAGCTTTGCCTTCGTCATCATTCCTTTTCCGCAAAATGGCTTTACGCTTCTCAAGCATGCGGCTAAGTGTATGAATCGCAGGGTCATACATTGATTGGATTGATTGAGTTTGCTTGAATTCTGGCTTTGAATTGAATTTGTCTTGGGAAATCATGAAACCTCCCGTTGTGCTTCAAGAGCACGTAAATAATGGATAGATTCTTCACTATCCATAACTCGACAATTGGGTGAAAGATGGTGATCAAGATGTTTGTCATCACCAAGAATTAAACAGTGTTTACACTGCTCACCTTTGTATTCACTGCATTTGCCCTTGCACTTATGTTCTGTTAAATTATTCATGTGATTTAATCTCTCTGGTTAATGAACATTGAAGCCTGATGTAAGAGATCAGGCTTTTTTTACATTCAAAATAAGACCTAATTTTTTGAATACATTTTTGAATACGCTTGAATACGATGTATTCTTTGCTTTTTTTACATGCTCAAATGATGATTGACCCGTCTCAACAGCAATCTTCAAATCAATGGCTTCTCTTAATAATTTCGCTCGATCACAGCCTTGGCTTTCTGCCAATTTGTCAAAAACTTCTTGGACTTCTAATGGCACTCGAGTTGACATAGGTGCCAACAGTTTTTTGCTGAATAAAATTATTGATGACATGATTTTTCCTCTGGGATTGTTGGTGTTAAATTCCGTAAATATTGAAAATCAACATCAGGGCAAAGAGATTCACATGGCACAGCCCCTTTACTTTCACGATCTATCGCAATTGCGAGGGCTGGATTGCAATTACGGTTGCCATACATGATTTGCAAGGTTTGCCCGATTGTTGTTCCACAAGATGTCGCAAAAGACTCTCTTTCTTCATCATTAAGTGGCAAGAAGAAGTCTTTTAGAGTTTGTATATGCATTGCTAAAACTCGTCGCTAAAACATTATGAAAATAATTTAGCATTAGCTAAATGTTTTAGCAACTTTAAAATTAGCAGTTTTCTCTTGTAAAAGTTACAATTTGCTAAATTGGTTTTTATTTATGAGCAGTATGGACATCAAAGAAATTCGGCGACTAAATTTTGTCTTTCTAATCGAAAAGGCATTAGCTGATGATGCATTTAAGAACCAAAAAGAAATGGCAGCTGCACTAGGCCTTAAAAGTGGTTCTTATATATCTCAGCTCAAAGGTGGCGAACGTAAAATCGAAGATTCAAAGGCAAGAGAGTTTGAGATTTTCTTCAAGCTCAAGCCTTATGATTTTGATAAGCCGCTTTATGATAAAACGATCAGCGAAGGCTATATGCAAAGCGGTATTTTGCGACCAAGCCCTAGTCATTTCAATACGTTAGAAACTCATGACAATACATATCTGATTGATACGGCAAACTTTGTTCTGGTACCAAAATTTGATGTGAAAGGTGCATGTGGATTCGGATATACAAACTCTGATGAGCTGATTAAAGGAGGAATTGTATTTAAAGAAACCTGGCTACGTAAGAAAGGCATTTCACCAAAATTCGGTTGTTCCGCTATCATGGGCGGTGACGGTGATAGCATGTCACCTACTATCGAGCACAACAGTTTATTGCTGGCTAATTTAGCAATTACAACCTATGAACAGCTCGTAACAGGCAATATTTATGCATTTGTGGCGAATAATGAACTGCGAATTAAGCGATTATTCAAGATTGTTAAAGATGGTGGCTTAAGAATTTCAAGCGACAACCCTAACAAGGAAAAGTTTCCAGATGAGTTTTTAACAAAAGAAGAGCTTGATAATATTAAGATTGTTGGTCATATCCCATGGCGTGCTGGCGACATTTAGATACATTTTTTAATAATTATTAATTTTACAACCTGCTTAATCGCAGGTTTTTTTTACATTAAAATTAAGCGGAATATCAACACCTTGCTAAAAAATCGCTAAATAATTAAGCAAACTGTATTGCTTAATGTTTTAGCTATTGCTAAATTTATCTCATTCAAACAGCAAAAAGCCCCGACCACTTGCAGGGAATCAGGGCTTCTTACTTAAAACATGAGGTAGATTATGGAACAAAACGCTACTTTGGACAACCCACCAGAGACAACTTTACCTTTTTGGAAAGTTCTAACCGGCACAATGCTAATCGCATCAGGTTTGATTTTTGGTGTTGCATCCGCTCTCGATAAATACGATCACTTTAAGGCTGAACAAGCTAAGCCAATTTACAGTCAGTATGCCGCGGAATTAACAAAAAGCAGCTACGAGGTTATGGCTGCCCATCTTTCTTCAGATATCACTGGTGAAGCTGTTATCGACATGGATAACTTTAAAGTCCCTGTGAAATTCGTATTCAACAGCAAGATTCAATACTCAGGTGTTGTAGCTGAACCTGTTATTGATATTCAAATTCTTGAAATTGGTGTCATCACAAACATGGCTGGTACCAACGAATTCAGTGACTTCACAAACTTTGAAGATCATAAAGCCATTAACGCTGCAATCGTAGCGTATATCAAAAAACATAATCTTTTGGAGGGCGTTTAAATGACTACTAAACGTTTCACTACCCCTTTCCGCGAATTTATTACTCGCGACGACAGTGGTCGTTACCACGTCCGTTTAGGTCCACAGACATTTTCAACTAATTATCAGTTCACTGATATTCGTCTTGAAAAAGAATCAGGCGGTGAACCTGTACGCGCTGATCTTCTGGAATCTAAGCCATGGATTCTTAAAAATTTGCAGCAAGAAGTTAACTTTCAACGAAAAAAAGAGAAGGCAATCATGTTCAGTCAAGATTGTTTTCAGCGTCCACGTTATAGCGCAAATCAGCGTGTGGCATATAACAATGCTAAATCAAATAAGGGGTTATAAACATGAATACTGCAATCAATCAGGATTTATTAGTCAAACCGACCAACAGCCCTTTGGATTTACCTGGCGATTATGTTCAAGTTTTCCATCATTTGACCTACCTGAAAGTTATTAACGAGCTTAAAGCACCTAAAGGCCACACAAATGAGTTCGGCGGTGGTTATAAGTATCGTTCTGCTGAGGATATCCAAGAAGCGCTTAAACCAGTACTTTTAAAGCATAAATGCACAGTCATAACTCGAAAATTTGATTTTGATGATGGATTTGAAATCTATGCATACATGGTATTCAAAGATAATACTTATATTGTCTGTGAAGTGCCTGGCGTTGCTGAATTTGACTTTGATCGTGACTTAGCCAGCAATAAGAAAGTATCTAAGACCCAACAATATGCTGCATACCAAAGCTACGCTAAAAAATATGCGCTGGGTAATTTACTACAGATTGATGATTCTAAAGATGATCTTGATGCTCACTCAAATGAAATTATTAAAAATGAGCGTCAGAAGAATCATGTTCCAACACAAGCTGATTGTGATCGTGCTTTAAAACAAATTGAGGACTTACCTCTCAATATGCCTTTGGAACAGGCCGTAAAACATTTTGACCAAATTATTCGTACGTACCCTATGTTTTACGAAGTTTTAAACAATGCTTGCTGTAAAAAACATTCTGAAATCGAGCAGCATTTATATGCAGTACAAAATGCTCAGCACGATGCTACCGCCTTTGACAATAGTCATGTTGGCTCAGCACAAGGAAACAACTCACTTAAATCTGGTACCAATCAAACTTCTGCAACCAATACACAAGTTAAGAAAGGTGATGCTGACCAACGCCAGCAACAAAGCCAAAACCCACCTCCTAACAATGCCAGTAAAAATAAGCTGATTTCAAACCAGCAACGTGACCACCTTCAGGCATTTATCAATGAACGTGGATTAGATATTAAGTCTACCTGCGAATACTTAGGCATAGATGCTTTAACACAAATCGAAGCTTCAAAATTTGAAGCCGTCAAAACTGATATTGAAAAATTTGCACGCGAGAGTATAAACGCATGAGCGCATATATTGCTGACACTGAAACCAACACACTTGAAGGTTATCCAATCGAAATCGCCTATGTTCCATGTGCATTTGTTGATGGGTTGATCTCTGTAGATGGGTCAAAAATTTATGATGAGTACTTCTCATGCCCTGACCCAATCTCATTTGCAGCCATGGCGGTGCACCACATTCTTGAAGAAGATATCGCAGGCAAACCAAGTTACGACACTTTTAAAGTGCCAGAGGACTGCGAGTACTTCATTGGTCATAACATCGATTACGACATTAAAGTTCTACAAATTAGCAATAAGGATTTTAAGCCTAAGGCTATTTGTACTTTAGCTTTGTCTCGTATGGCTTGGCCTCATGCCGAAGCACACAATATCTCAGCTTTAATTTACATGCTGTCCGAGGGTTCTGCTGGTGCACGTGACCGTATTCGCAATGCGCACAGTGCAAAAGTTGATATTTGCTTAACCGCTACAATTCTCAAGAAAATCTGTGAAAAATTGGCTATCCGTGACATGGCCTCCCTTTTTCAAATGTCTGAAATTGCTCGTATTCCCAAAATAATCACTTTTGGGAAGCACAAAGGCACACCAATCAACGAAATTCCTAAAGATTATGTGCTGTGGCTATTACGTCAGCCTGATCTCGATCCATATCTTGAAAAAGCACTCTTAAAAGTAAACCGATAAGGATATCCAATTCTGATTTGAATTTCTGAAACACCAGACATCCTGTTTTTGGAGAAAATGATGAATACAGCAGCAGAATTACGCAGATTTACGGAAAATCAGGCGTTAGAAAAGGCAATTAAAGCTGTCACAAATGCTTTAGTTGATGCACCTTTTGGCTTAGAAATTTCGCAAATTATGAATAATTGCCGACTTAGTAATAAGACAACTAAGACAGTGCTGACCATAATCAGAGCCGAAAATAACGATGGTGTCTGGAGTTTAGGTGGGAAACTTAAACCAGAAATTCAAACAGTTTCACATCAACCTAATTTTATTAATAAGGTGGAAACTATGCCAGTACGTGTCACCAAAGAAGAAAGTCCAACAGTCACATATCTAAATAGACTAATTGAGCTTTTTAAAAACAATCCACAAGGTATATCTCTTGATAAAGCCTTATCTATCCTTGGCGGTGCGCGTGGTCGATTTGATTCGGAATTAATGCGCGTACGTCGTTACCAATTCCCTGTTCGTTTGGAAACAGTCGGAGATGAACGTCTATATATCCCTGATTTAGACAAAGAACCTGAGGTGAAACCACCTGCCCCAACAAAAAAACAAAATGCGGCACCAGTACAAAAGGTGACTGTCCCTAAACTGAATATTCCAGATTCAGAAGTACAACCAAATGTTCCTGTAAATAAAGGCATTCAGGATAAGGTAATTGAATTTCGCAGCATGGTTCAAAAACGCACTGTCATTACCGAAGAAGTATTACTCGATGCTGACCAGCTCGACAGTGTATTAAAGGATATTTTCGGCCTTGATACCGTTACATGGAAATACGTCGATGGGAAAGCTCAAGTTCATTTAACTAAAACAGAGGTTGCTTAATTATGAATATGCCTACGGATATACAAGCTGCAGTCGATGTTTTATATAACGAGCTTGACCAACTAAAAAACAAAATGATTTCTGATCATTGTTTTACAAATGACGAAGCTGAACAACTCGAATTTCTAGTTGCCAAAGCTATTAAGTATGGTGAGTTAGTCGCTAAACGAGATGCCACTGGTACCAATATAATTTTGCGTGAGTCTAATATTGATGAAGCCTTGGATTTAAGTCCAAGTGCAGTTCAGGAAGTATTAAACCATGTCCAAGATGTTGTTATCTCAAAAGCATTAGTCCTCACACGCGGTAATGCTACGAAAGCTGCTGAATTAATCGGTTGGAACCGTGGCACCTTCGCTAAACGCAAAAATCGTCTACGTTAAGGGTGAATCCAATGATTAAGCAATTACAACCCGTTTCATTACCACGAAATATCTTTAATTGGTCACATCCTGATTTGCACCTGGTAGATCCACGTTGGAACGATGGTGAAGAACGCGGCCATTCAAAAGAAGAATTGGCAATTTTAGAACGCAATGCTGGCATCAAAGTCATTACCCAAGAATATGACTATGATGATCTCACTGAGACATTAGGCGATGATTGCTCAAATTGGACCAATTGGAAGCCTTTACCGCCCACCCCTCAACATTTTTTAATTGGCGCTTACGATACTGAGGATGGGCCATTTTTATGGTGGGCAAAGCCATTTGACTATCAGGAAATTCCAGTATCTCCGTGGGTAAATGCTTTTTGTGAAAAACCAGAATTGCCAATTTCTAAAAATAATGAAGATACACTTCAATCCAAAGAAGTCTTTTTCTCAATCAGCCATAAGGGTGGCATTTACCATGGCTGGTATATAGCTCGCCCAATCGAAAAAGAATCATATTGCAACTGCGATTGCGGATGTTTTTGCAACGATGATGAGGACGACGAAACAGACTACGAATATTTCTTTAACGCCAATGTTGGTGATGAATTATTCGACGAGGATTCCGTAGATTTTTGGATGTACAAACCAAATTTACCTGGTGAAGAAGAAGGAAACGAAAATGAATGAAAAGCCGATTGCTGAAGTACACGTATCAGGTAGCTTTGAAGGTTCACCTGAAGATGCTGCAAACCACATATTCAGTACGTTAATTGCTCCTATAGCAGAGCAATTAAAAAAAGTGGACCCCAAGGATTCCAACAATTTTGTGTATCACATTATGGGTTTGGGCATAACTCAGTTCTCTGAATCAGTATGCCCTGAGCATTTCAGAAAAATTCTCAATGATGTTGTTGAAGTTATAGCAACTGAAATGGAAAAAGATCGTACAGGTATAAAACATTGATAAAGGTATCGATAGCGGAAATCCGCTATCGATACAAAATCAATCATTTAGGTAATTTGTTAAAGAGGTACTATTTATGGCTACTATCGAAAAGAAAGGTAAAGTACGGTTAACCATATTAGATCGAATGACATCAGAGGAAAAGGCAGCGGAAGCAATCAAGTATTGGGCCGCTCCTAAAGATGCAACATTCACCCCGGAAGTATTGGCAATCGTGTATAAAAAGTCTCTACCATGGTTCCAGCTTAAACGCTGCACTGGAGGTGGTATTCCATTCAGCAAAGAAGGAAGAACTATCCTTTATACAAAGCAGGATGCGATTGAATATTTCTCAAAACAAACGCATTCCAGCACATCATCAGCCGCTTACACATAAGCGGCTTTTTTCTGTGTAGGCATGTAGGCACTTTGTAGGCACCCTCTTACAAACATGTAGGCGATATGTAGGCATTTGGATTATTGCGAATTAATGTATATTATTGCTTAATATTGCATAATAAAAAAAATTGTATTTAAAATTAGAAAGTTAGTATTAAAATTTATTGCGAATTATTGTTTGATATTGTCTATTATTGCTTAAATATTTTTGTAACTTCTGAATTATGAGTCCGCTGCTCTAACCAACTGAGCTATAGGCCCTAAACTTAAATCATATTTTATGTATGATTAATGCTGCCTGATCTTAGTCAAATTTAACTTAAATTACAAGCAGATGATTTTATCAAATTACGAAAATAATGTTAAAAATCATAAACTGCGCTGATTCTATCTGATCTTCCCAGCTTGAGTAAAGATCATATTGCACTATTTTGATCATTAATAAGACATCCATTTTTTTTCATCTGGTGTTTTAGGATATGTATTTTCCTGAAAACTCGTATTACACTGCTGCGACTCAAAGCCTATGATGATAAACATGAAAAAATTTTTAGGAAAATCTATTTTTAAAGCAACAGGTTGGGAATATAACGTAGACCCAAGCATTTTAGAAAAAAAACAAGTCATTATTGGCTTTGAGCATACATCGAATCTGGATACTATCCTCTCCCTCGCTTTATTTGAAATTTTAGAACTCAAAATTCATACCTTAATCAAAAAAGAATTATTCAAAGGCCCTCTAAAACCAATCTTAGAACGTTTAGGTGGTATTCCAGTCGACCGAAAAGCCAATAAAGATATCGTGACGCAAATGGTTGAGCTGTTTAATCAAAATGACAGCTTTAATCTGGTGATTGCGCCTGAGGCAACGCGTGCAAAAGATGGTGAAGAACGTAAACCCATCCGCACTGGTTTTTGGCATATCGCCAAAGCCGCCAATGTGCCAATTATTTTGATGTATGCCAATGCCCGTACCAAGCAAGGTGGCATTCTAGGGAAAATTTACCCAAGCGATTTACAATCAGATCTGGAAAAGATCAAAGCGCTTTATGCGGAATACGACATAGACGTAAAAATTAGCTAATTAATCCAATCTATTTGATCAATCTTTGACGCTTGATCAAGATTTTAAAGTTTGAATATGAGCGATGCTAGTTTTCAACAAAACCATCGCTATGCTAATATTCCTGCACTTTTTTTAAGTTTTATTTTTTGGAGTTACTTCCATGGCGGGTCATTCTAAATGGGCCAATATTAAGCATCGTAAAGCTAAACAAGATGCAAGTCGCGGTAAGGTTTTTACTAAATACATCCGTGAAATCGTAACCGCTGCACGTTTGGGCGGGCCAGATGCGGCGAGTAACCCTCGTTTGCGTGCTGTAGTTGAAAAAGCACTGTCTGTGAATATGACACGTGACACCATCAACCGTGCAATCCAACGTGGTGCTGGTGGTGAAGACAATGATGATTTAAAAGAAGTTACCTATGAAGGTTATGGCGTTGGTGGTGTTGCGGTTATCGTTGAAACCATGACCGATAACTTAAACCGTACTGTTCCAGATGTTCGTCATTGTTTCTCTAAAACCAATGGTAACTTAGGTACCAATGGTTCGGTGGCTTACCTATTCACCAAGCGCGGTGAAATTTCTTTTGAAGATGTTTCTTTAGAAGACAAAGTCATGGAAGTTGCTTTAGAAGCAGGTGCTGATGATATCGAGATCGATGAAGATAGCATCTTGGTTATTACTAGCCCAGAAAGCTTTGGTGATGTTCAAGATGCACTTACAGCAGCAGGTTTAAAATCTGACAATGCTGAAGTTGTGATGAGCCCATCGACTAAAGCTGAAATCAATGATATTGATCAAGCTAAACAAATCATGAAAATGATTGATATGCTTGAAGATCTTGATGATGTTCAAAACGTTTATACCAACGTTGAATTCTCTGAAGATGTATTAACGCAACTTGATGCTTAATACATTCAGATCAGTAAAAAATGCATCTTTTTAGATGCATTTTTTATAGCTTATTTAAAAGTTTATAGCAGTTAAAGACATTATATTCTTTGATCACGAAGCTTGAATGTAGTGCGACGACACTGTCAATCTTACCAATACGGCGTAATAGAATTTCACTATAGTCATCCATATTACGTGCGACCAATTCCAAAATAAAATCTGCACTCTGCCCTGTCACGAGAAAGGCATTGGTCACTTCTGGAATATCTTCAATTTCTTGTAGGAATTTATCAAAAGTTTCACTATCGTGTTTGCTCAACGAAACCTGCAAAAGAATATGCAAACTAAAACCGAGTTTATTAAAATTAATTTCGCGTTTGAGCTGTCCCATCACTTGGGATTCGATCAGATTTTTAATGCGACGATGCACTGAACTAACCGAAAGGTTAATACGTTCTGATAGCTCATTCAGATTGACATCTTCATGGGTCAAAATTTCAAGAATTTGTTTATCAAAACGATCCAATTCCATTCTACAGTCCTCACTTTCAATCGATGTTTTTATCGGAACTGCTCACTCAGTAATTTTTAAGGGTCAAGGGAAAACATTCGTTTAACTTTTGACGATGCTGCATGGATAACGCAAACATGATTCCGATAAACTTTTGGTTTATCTTTGTCTCAAAGCCGAAACAAGACCTTTTGAGCAACTGTTCAACTGATCTCCCAATAGTTGAACAACTCGTTTCGATCCCCATCACACCCTGAAACATAAGATAACAAAGCCTTTTCACAATTATTTCCCTCTTTTCAGTTTTTTTAAAGTAAATTTGGCAATAATTTCTAATATTTTCTGCTTAAAACGAATTTTCTTTTAAAAATTAATTTTATTCCCTAATTATTTTTTGCTTTATCAATAGTTTTTCAATTTTCTTTCCCATAAAAAAGCCCCGATTATAATCAATCAGGGCTTTTCGACTCAAAATCTGATTTATAAACCACGCCAATCAACGCGCGCATTACGCTCAGTGGCATAAATACGCTGTACATATTGCCCAATCGGTAGGTCTGATAAATAGTCATAATATTGCTTCAGTTCGCCATCAAACTGTTCAATATCGTCATTCTCGAGTTCCCACGGCGTACCTTTGATCACCAATAAGGGTGCAAGAATTGAACAGACCGCAATATCCGCCAAACCCAGACGATCACCGACCATATAACGCCCTTGATTATCAATCAGACGCTGATTCAGATCACTAATCAACTCAGTCATCCGTAGTTTGGACTGCGCCACTTTTTCAGGACTGAGTTTATAATTGGTCGACACCAGACTTTTTAATATTGGTTTAGAAATCTTCTCGAACTGGCGCAAATAGCCTTGCTCGCCCATCATGATTTCAAGTGGATGATCGCCAACCGAAAGCGCATGTGCCAATGACCAGCGACGAACATGTACACCAAGCTCGTCAGTCAGCTTGTCAATTTCTAAAGCTTGCTCACGTAACTGCTCATCACGTCTCAATAACGCATGTTCAGGATAGGTCGTATCAAGATATAAAGCGATTTGTGTTGAATCAGCAACCCACCGCTTATCATCTTTCAGCATTGGCAATAAATATTGCCCAGACTTTAGATAAGTAAACGCACGATGGAAACCTGGAATTAAATTATGTGCCACATAGTCCAATTCCTTATGATCTAACAACCAGCGAGCTTTTTCACAATAGTGGGACAAAGGAAATTGGTATAAAACCCGCATAAACTCTCCAAATTTATTTTTCTACTCGATCAAACATAAGGTTTTCCCTACTTTAGAAGTAAAAGTTAATGAATACAATGTCCTTTTCGTTCGATCTTTTTGAATTTTGGCGAAGTCGCTTTATAAATTTTCATGGTGAGATTATTCCTCTCATTCATAGAAAATGAATTTTTATACTGTTTAACAAACCAGCATAAAAATTCAAATTATTGTTTTATATAAATATTTAATATTAATTTTTCTGTTATTTTTCTCATAAAAAATGCTTAGGAATTATTGTGATATACAAGCCATAACTGATGGTTTAGTTGAAAAGTAAAACTTTTGTAAAGTGTCTCTTATCTATTAGAGGTGCTCACATGTCCAGTAATCAATCAGTGATTCAAGTTCAAACACAACTGATTTCAAATGATCAGCAGGCCATTAATGCTGCCTATCAAGTTGCTGACTTTGCATTAGAAGATCGAAATAATCGAGATCAAAATCGTGTTTTACCCACCGAACAAATCATTCAGTTTAGCCAAAAAGGTCTGGGGGGAATCCGTGTACCGCAACAATATGGTGGTGCTTTTGTCTCCAATAAAACCTTGGCCCATGTGTTTCGTATTTTAAGTAAAGCCGATGCCAATGTTGGACAAATTCCGCAAAACCAATTTGGGTTATTAAATTTTATTAATATTACAGGTTCAGCTACACAAAAGCAGTTTATCTACGCTGAAATTCTGGCAGGTAAACGTATTGCCAATGGTGGGCCTGAAAAAAACTCCAAAGATACCAAAGCCATTCAAACCACTTTAAGCTTGGAAAATGGTCAATACTTTTTAAACGGGGAAAAGTTTTACTCGACTGGTACCAGCTTTGCAGATTGGTTAGCGATTCGTGCCTTGCATCCAGATGGCTACACCGTCTTGGCGATCGTTGATCGATATGCTGCTGGTGTTGAAGTGATTAATGACTGGAATGGCTTTGGTCAACGGACCACAGCCAGTGGAACGGTAAAACTACACAACGTTGTCGTTGATCCTACACTATTTTTTGATGAACGCATTATTGCCGACACCCCAAATGTACGCGGTGCGTATTCTCAACTTTTACAAGTTGCCATTGATGTTGGCATTGCTGAAGCAGCTTTTGATGACACCGTATCCAGCATTCGTAAAGCACGTCCCATTATTGATGCAGGTGTAGAAAAAGCCAGTGAAGAACATTACACACTACAAGAAGTTGGCAAGCTCAACATCCTGCTCGATGCAGCCATTTTATTACTGGATGATGCTGCTGAATATCTAGATGAACTTGATCAAATCGCTGCAATTTCTGCTGAGCAAGCTGCTCACGCCTCTATTTTAGTGGCAGAAGCAAAGATCTATGCCAATGATGCTGCCCTGCATATCTCAGAAAAACTACTCGAACTTGGTGGCAGCCGTGCCAGTCTGAGCCAACATAATCTTGATCAGCATTGGCGCAATGCTCGCGTACATACCTTACATGATCCTGTGCGTTGGAAATTCCATGCCATCGGTGATTATTACCTCAATGGTACACACCCTGCCCGCCATGCCTGGATTTAAGGAGCAAATCATCATGACCTCTTATCAAGAATTACAAAGTTTTGCCAAAACTAATTTTAAAGCGGCGCATATTATTCAGAGCGATACCGAAGCGCTGGAAATTGCGACCCAGCTCAGTCAGCAGTTTAAACATGCGGCAGTTGAACGCGATGCCAATCGAAACTTGCCGTTTACTGAAATCGAAACCTATAGTCAGTCAGGTTTATGGGCGATTACGGTACCTAAGCAGTATGGCGGTGCAGAAGTTTCCAGCCTAACCGTAGCCAAAGTCATTGCGCTGTTTAGCGGTGCGGATGGTTCAATCGGTCAGATTCCACAAAACCATTTTTATGCATTGGAAGTATTACGCAATACTGGCACGGAAGCGCAAAAGAAACGCCTCTATCAAGAAGTGTTACAAGGTGCGCGTTTTGGTAATGCGCTGGCCGAATTTAAAACCCGTACCTCTGCACATAAACAAACTACTTTAATCCGAAGCGAAAACGGTTATCTGATTCAAGGCGAAAAGTTTTATTGCACGGGCAGCTTGTTTGCGCATCGTATTCCAACTTTAGTGCTTGATGAAACGGGCAATGAGTTTTTAGCCTTTGTACAAAGAGATAGCCAAGGTTTAGAGCTGATTGATGACTGGTCTGGCTTTGGGCAACGTACCACAGGCAGCGGTACAGTCAAATTTAATCAAGTCTTTGTTGCCAAAGAGGATGTGATTCCTTTTGATACTGCCTTTAAGCAGCTATCTTTGGTGGGGCCATTTGCCCAAATTATGCATGCCGCGATTGAAGTCGGGATTGCTCGTGCTGCTTTTGAAGAAACACTGGAGCGTGTGCGTGTCGCCCGCCCTTGGATTGATGCAAATATTGATTCCGCTACTCAAGACCCCTTAACTCTGTCTGAGCTTGGTCGTGTGGCAACCGATGTCAAAGCCAGCGAACTTTTACTGAAACAAGCAGCTCGATCTGTCGATGCTGCAAAACAAGACCTCAATGCTGAGAGCTTAGCCAAAGCTTCAATTGATGTGGCAAAAGTACGTGCACATAGTACTGAAACTGCATTAAAAGCCTCATCAAAATTAATTGAATTAGCTGGCAGCCGTGGCAGTCAACGTGCTGATGGGTTGGATCGTCATTGGCGTAATGCGCGTGTACATACCTTGCATGATGCTGCACGCTGGAAATATTACTTTATCGGTAATTATGTGTTGAATGGCATTCTGCCTCCACGTCGGGGGACTTTGTAATGAGTCAAACGACTGCTAAAAAAATCTTGTTAAATGCCTTTGATATGAACAGTGTCGGTCATATCAATCATGGCTTATGGACGCATCCGCGTGACCAATCACATCGCTTTAATGAGCTGAGTTATTGGACCGAATTGGCACAGACTCTGGAACAGGGTTTGTTTGATGGCTTATTCCTTGCTGATATTACAGGTGTTTATGATGTCTATCAGAATGGCATCGATCTCACCCTGCAAGAATCGATTCAGTTACCAAGTCATGATCCTTCCACCCTGATTTCAGCTATGGCCTTGGTCACGCAGAATTTAAGCTTTGGTGTTACCGTCAATCTCAGCTATGAACAGCCCTACCAATTTGCACGGCGATTTGCCAGTCTTGATCATTTAACTCAAGGTCGTTTGGGCTGGAATATTGTCACAGGCTATCTGGATAGTGCCGAACGTTTGATTGGGCAAAAAGGTTTAAAAGATCATGATGCGCGTTACGATCAGGCCGAGGAGTTTTTACAGCTTTGCTATAAATATTGGGAAGGTTCGTGGGAAAATGATGCCTTAAAGAAAGATAAACAACAGCGCGTTTTTACTGATCCGAACAAGGTCCACTCGATCAATCATCAAGGGCAATATTACCAAAGCCAAGGTGTGTTTCAGGTAGCGCCTTCGGTTCAACGTACGCCAACACTCTTCCAAGCAGGTGCTTCACCGAAGGGACTACAGTTTGCCACGCGTCATGCCGAATGTATTTTTATTGGCGGCGATCAACCTGAAAAGATTCGTCAGCAAGTTAATAAAATACGACTACAAGCACAGCAACAAGGTCGAGATGAAGATGCGATTAAAATCTTTGTCGGCATTACCGTTGTCGTCGCGGAAACACATGAACTCGCCCAGCAAAAACTGGCTGAATATCGTCAATATGCCAGCCCTGAAGCAGGTTTAGCACATTATGCCAGTTCAGTCGGTATTGATCTTGCCAAGTTTGCAGATGATGAAGCGATTCCTTATCAAAAGAGCAATAGCATTGCTTCCGTCAATGAGAAATTTAAAGAACAGCGCATCAGCAAGAATGACTTAAAAACACAGCATGTGCTGGGTGGACGTTATCCCCTGATTGTCGGTAGCGGTACTGAAGTTGCGGAATACCTGATTGAACTACTCGATCAAACGGGCATTGATGGTTTTAACCTGACGCGTACGGTTGCACCTGAATCACACCATGATTTCATTCGCCTAGTGATTCCTGAATTACAGCAACGTGGACGTTATAAAACTGAATATGCAACGGGTTCACTGCGAAACAAACTATTTGCCCAAGGCGATCATTTGTCCACAAGCCATCCTGCTGATCAGTTCCGATGTAAACCGCATAACAACGCAGATGACCTAAAAATAATTGAAGAAATTAGTGCTTAACATTTAAGAAAAGAATTGGAGAAATATATGGCTCAAACAGCCTCTAAAAAATGGCTTGGTATTGGCCTTGTCGTCGTTGTTGCGATTATTGCCTTATTAATTTGGAATAAACAAAGACAGAACCATAGCAGTGAACTGGTGATTGGGATCAGTCCTTCTTTTGCCCATCCATTGCAAGTTGCAGCGGATGAAGCCAAACAGCAAGGTTTGAATGTCAAATTGGTCGAGTTTTCCGATTGGAATACCCCAAACATCACGTTGAATCATGGTGATATTGATGCGAACTTTTTCCAGCATCAACCTTTTTTGGATAATGCCATTAAAGAAACTGGCTTTAAATTAAAGTCATTTGCTGCGGGTGCGGCTTCGCATGTTGGACTGTATTCAAAAAAATATAAAAGTTTTGATGAACTCCCGAATGGTGCCACTGTTGCGATTCCGAATGATCCTGTCAATCAAGGCCGTGCGCTATTACTGTTACAACAAGCCAAGTTGATTGAGCTGAAAGATAGCAATAATCATCTTTCAGCACTGAAAGACATTACAGCGAATCCGAAGAACCTGAAATTTACCGAAGTTGAAGGCCCACAAACTGCACGTGCCATTGATGATGTTGATCTCGCTTTTGGCTATCCACATTACTTACGTTTAGCCAAAACGGCTGATCCTGAAAGTGCCTTATTGTTTGATGACAACACCAATAAACGTTATGCGATTTTATTTGTGGTGCGTGATGACTATCAGGACAAAGACAACAAGCTACAGAAATTTGTCGAGATTTATCAAAACTCACCCAAAGTTAAAGCGGCCTTGGATAGCGATTTTGGCAAGACACTGTGGTTCCCAGGTTGGAAATAAGGAGAACGATGATGGTGAGTTTTGGTTCACAGGTCGATTTTTCAGTCCCGCATCTGAAAATACGTGGTTTAAATAAGTTTTATGATGTACAGGGCCAACGCTTACATGCTTTAAAAGACATTAATATTGATATTCCCAAAGCACAGATTGTTGGGATTATCGGAAAAAGTGGCGCTGGTAAATCCTCCCTACTGCGTACCCTCAATGGATTGGAGTCGATTGATACAGGCAGTATTTTGATTCACCAACAAAATATTGCTGAACTCAGCCATGCCGAGTTGATCAAAACTCGGCAGAAAATTGGCATGATTTTTCAGCATTTTAATTTAATGTCAGCGAAAACGGTGTGGGAAAACGTGGCTTTACCGCTACGTATTGCGGGTTATGACAAGGCTGAGATCGAACAGCGGGTCAGTGAGGTACTGACGCTGGTGGGATTAGAGGCAAAGCGAAATGATTACCCTGCTCAACTGTCTGGTGGACAAAAACAACGTGTCGGTATTGCACGGGCCTTGGTTTCTCAGCCTGAAATCCTACTCTGTGATGAAGCCACCTCAGCACTGGACCCTGAAAGTACCGCCAATATTCTGTCCTTATTAAAACAGATCAATCAAGACCTTGGTTTAACCATTGTCTTGATCACCCATGAAATGCAGGTCATCCAAGAAATTTGCGATCAAGTGGTCGTGATTGATCAGGGTGAAATCGTTGAAGCTGGACAAGTCTGGTCAGTATTTTCCAATCCGCAACAACAGATCACGCAGGAATTACTCAATTTTGAACAGGTGAATTTACCCTTTGAACTGAGCCAAACCATTCTTCCTCGGAGTACGCATCAGATTTTAAAATTGAAATATGTCAGTGAATCGAAATCGGTGCCTGATTTATATGAACTATTGGATGGCTTTAATAGCCCCGTTCAGGTGTATTACAGTCAAATTGATAGCATTCAGCAGCGTACCATCGGCTCATTAATCATTGGGATTCGCAATCTCGAGTTTGATCTCAACCACTCACAATCTGAAAAACATCCTGCAATAACACAACTTGAGGTGATCGGTTATGTACAATCAACTCATTGATCTATTACTGACAGGCACTACCGATACTTTAATCATGGTCGGTGTTTCAGCGATTCTCGCCTTTTTGATTGGTCTGCCAATTGCTTTAATTTTGGTGAGTACTGCTGATTTTGGGATTTATCCTTCCAAAAAAATCAATCAGTCATTAGGCTGGGTAATTAATATTACCCGTTCTGTACCCTTCCTGATTTTAATGGTGGCTTTGATTCCATTTACCCGCTGGATTGTCGGAACCAGCTATGGGGTCTTGGCTGCAATTGTGCCGTTGACCATCGCCGCGATTCCTTTCTTCGCACGTATTGCAGAGGTCAGTCTACGTGAAGTCGATCAAGGGTTGATTGAGGCAGCACAAGCGATGGGCTGTAACCGCAAGCAGATTCTTTGGCATGTATTGCTTCCTGAAGCTTTACCGGGGATTGTTGCAGGTTTTACTGTGACTATTGTGACCATGATCAGTTCTTCTGCCATTGCAGGTGCCATTGGTGCAGGCGGTTTGGGCGATATCGCCTATCGCTACGGCTATCAACGTTTTGATATGCAAGTCATGCTTGCGGTGATTTTAGTCCTGATTGTTTTGGTCATGTTGGTACAAACCACAGGCGATAATATTGCCAAACAGCTGGATAAACGCAAAGTTTAAGCTCGAAATAAAAATCCACACTCGCCATGACCTGACTTTGTCATGGCTTTCATGTAAAATCAGCAGCAATTTTTAAATAACACATTTGTGAGTGGTTTCATGGGTTTTAATTGCGGTATTGTTGGTCTGCCAAACGTAGGTAAGTCTACATTGTTCAATGCATTAACAAAGGCAGCGATTGCAGCTGAAAACTTTCCGTTCTGTACCATTGAGCCGAATACAGGTATTGTCCCTGTTCCAGATCCACGCCTAGACAAACTTACAGCGATTGTTAAACCGCAACGTGTTATTCCGACCACGATGGAATTTGTTGATATCGCAGGTTTGGTTGCTGGTGCATCAAAAGGTGAAGGCTTGGGTAACCAATTCCTTGCCAATATCCGTGAAACAGATGCAATTGCACACGTGGTTCGTTGTTTTGAAGATGAAAACGTGATTCACGTAAATGGTAAAATTGACCCATTAGATGACATCGCAACCATCAACACTGAACTTGCACTTGCTGACCTTGATACCGTTGCAAAAGCCTTGTTACGTTTAACTAAAGCGGCAAAAGGTGGCGATAAAGAAGCGCTTGCAACTAAAGCGGTTTTAGAAAAAATCCAACCTTTACTTGATGAAGGTAAACCAGCGCGTGCAGCTGACCTTTCTGATGACGAACGTAAAGCAGTTCGCGGTTTCGGTTTAATGACACTTAAACCAACTATGTATATTGCCAACGTGGCAGAAGACGGTTTTGAAAACAACCCGCACCTTGAAGCAGTAAAAAAACTTGCTGCTGAAGAGAATGCCATTGTGGTACCCCTTTGCAACCAGATCGAAGCTGAAATTTCATTATTAGAAGATGAAGATCGCGCTGAATTCTTGGAAGCGATGGGCATGGAAGAACCAGGCTTAAACGTCGTCATTCGTGCAGGTTATAGCTTACTTGGCTTACAAACTTACTTCACTGCTGGCGTACAAGAAGTTCGTGCTTGGACGGTTAAAGTCGGTGCGACTGCGCCACAAGCAGCGGGTGTGATTCACACTGACTTTGAAAAAGGCTTTATCCGTGCTGAATGTGTGGCTTATGATGATTTCATCCAATATAACGGTGAAAACGGCGCCAAAGAAGCAGGAAAATGGCGTTTAGAAGGTAAAACCTATGTTGTTCAAGACGGTGATGTATTACACTTCCGCTTTAACGTATAAATCAGTTTTTTGATTTCCAAACCGCCAGTAATGACCTTATTGGCGGTTTTTTTATTTAAGCCACTGACGTGGTGTGACGCCAGCTATTCTGTTAAATACGCGGATAAAGAAACTGACATTTTCATAGCCCACCGCATAGGCGATCTGCTGTACATTCATCTCCGTGGTTAATAATAGTTTCTTGGCCTTATCTACTCTCACCTGCTGTAAATATTGATTGGGTGAAATCTGTGTCGCTAATTGAAACCGCCGTTTTAAATTTCGCTCACTAAAATTAAATTGCTTGGCCAAATCAGCAATACGATTTTCCTGAGGAAAGTTGATATCAAGCCAATCTTGCACCTGCAACACGGCTTCATCACAATGATTTCGAAAATTTGGCAGTACAGGATTGAGTTCTTGTGGAGCGTGCATTAACAAATGACTGGCACAGAGTTGTGCAAAATAATCCCCTTTCTGTTGTGCCACAATACCCAGCAAAGCATCAAACGTTCCAAGCAATGTACCTGTCGTATAAATCTGCTCACTTTGCAAATAATTTCGATTGGCAGTAAAGGAGCTTTGAGGAAACAACCGTTTTAGTTCTCGCAGAAACGCCCAATGGGTCGCAAGCAGGACATGCTGCAATTGTTGAGTAGCCGCCAAAAAATAAGCAGCTGTTGTGAGCGCGAGAATTGGTGTTTGTTGCTGTATTTGACTTGTAAGCCAGTCGACCAAGTCATTATTTTCTTCTTGGATCTGAATAAGCCGATTCCCTTCAAAACTGGGAAGAATGACTAAATCATAAGTTGACTCCATTCTAACTTTGTCATCGACTTCGATACTTGGACCACTGGCACTTGTTTTGGCTAAACCATCTAGACTCAGTATCTCAACTTGATAGCTTTCGGCTTGACTTTGCCGGATTGATAGTAAATTAATGACATGAAAGAAATCTTTCAGCATCATCATACTCATGGCCCAGCATCCATCATAGACAATAATGGCGATTTTTTTCATTTTAATGGCACGATCAGACTATCCTTATTCACGATTATAGCTATATCAGATCGATAGTTTTTATTATTCTTTGATCAATTTATACACTTGGCCTCGCTTCAATGTCACTTTTACATATCACAGAACAAATACTTGCGATAAAGCATGCACATGTCTTTCTAAAAATATGGCAGCCACAACACACAGATAATAAAATTCCAATCCTATTGCTGCATGATTCACTTGGTAGTGTGCAACTCTGGCGGGATTTCCCAGAACAACTTGCGATCGCAACTCAGCGAACTGTGATTGCCTATGATCGTTTGGGCTTTGGCAAATCAGATCCTATTCTCTCTAAGC
The DNA here is from genome assembly GCF_000369525.1 of Acinetobacter higginsii. GTDB lineage: Bacteria > Pseudomonadota > Gammaproteobacteria > Pseudomonadales > Moraxellaceae > Acinetobacter > Acinetobacter higginsii. Next base: position 775,014 of record NZ_KB850072.1, on the reverse strand, counting down.
TATCTCATCATTTTATTCAACAAGAAGCCCAAGTGATTATTGAACTTTTAAATCAACTTGAAATACCACAAGTGATTGCGCTTGGTCATAGCGTCGGTGGAGGTATGGCGGTCAGCTTTGCAGCACAATATCCTTCACGATGTACAGCAGTCATCACGCTTGCAGCACAAGCCTATATTGAACAGAAAACGTTGGATGGTATCACTACGGCTAAAAAAATCTTTCAACAACCTGAACAACTGCAACGCCTAGAAAAATATCATGCTGAAAAAGCACAATGGGTTTTAGATGCTTGGACAGAAACATGGCTTTCTGCTGAGTTTCGAGATTGGTCATTACAATCAGATTTACAGGCAGTCTCCGCCAAAATGCTGATCGTACATGGTGAGCATGATGAATATGGCAGTGTAGAACAACCCAAACGATTGGCTGAATATACCCACGCTGAAACGAATATCCTCCCGCAATGTGGTCACTTCCCCCATCGAGAACATCCCGAATTAGTCATCGAAACGATTCAGAAATTTATTGCTCAACTTTAACCGTTTTCAAAAGCGTACTGATATCACTCGCTATAAGTGCTCTTTCATCCAAATAAAAAAGCCGACTCATCTTGATATCGGCTTTTACATCAAACTGACGACTTAAGACACCGTCTGCGGCTTCATATCCATTTCAGCGCGTTTGATTTGGGCTTCTTTTAAAATCCGTTGATGCAACGGCTTACGGAAACCCAGTAAGAAAACAAATTCAGCCAAAACAAATAAAGGCCCGATGGCGAGACCAATCACATCATCAACAAAGGCTGGCTTTTTCTTTTCAAAATAATGACCCACGAATTGAAACACCCAACCCACCACAAAAATACCAATACTCGCACCTAACCAATTCCACATTGGTAAAGCCGCAATTTTCACAGCCACAGGATATGCTAAGACAAATAAAATCAGCATCAAAATACCGAATAACTTATCCAGTGAAATATAATAAATACTGCTTAGAACGATAAGCAACATGGCCAAAGTGATTGAAAAGCCCGAAATTTCTACGCCAGCACGTGCAGTTAAACATAGAATAGAAAAAACAATTAAGGGAATTCCCACAAAATGGGTCACAACATTATTTCGATCTAAGTGATAAGCCGCATATTGACTAAGTAGACGTTCCAAATTTGTCATTTCTCATTCCTCATATCATTCGTTTATGCTGTTAATCTATAAGAAATATTGCAGCGAAGTTGTCATGTAGCTGACAAATGGATTTATTTTTCTCAAAGGAACCCGTTGTGCTAGATTCGATTTATATTCAACATTTGCAGCAAAACTCATGGTTTAGCCATCTAGCCGAGCCTTTTCAAAACTTTATTATTGAACATGGCAAGAAACATATCTTCGAAAAAAATGCAGCCGTTTTTAGTGCGCAAGATCGATTTGATGGGGTTTATGGCGTATTGGAAGGCTCAATTAGCTTGGGTTATATCGACGTCAATGGCAATGAAGCGATTGCTGCAATTGCGGAACCGATCATGTGGTTTGGTGAAATTTCCCTCATCGACCAGCAACCCCGCTCACATGATGCGATTGCATTGAAGAAAAGCGTGGTGCTGCAAATACCAGCACAACCACTCAATGATTTCTTGCTGCAAAATCCGTATTACTGGTACTACTTTGCCCTGCTGACCAGTCAAAAACTACGCTATGTATTTTTAGAGCAAATTGCGATTCAAACCCAAAGCATTACCCAGCGCCTGGCACAACGCTTATTGTTTATTTTAGAGGGCTATGGCAATCGTTCCTTTATTCAGGATTTTAGTATTCAAATCTCACAAGACCAGTTGGCCAATATGTTGACGGTATCTCGACAAACTGTAAATCAAGAGCTCAACCTTTTTGAAAAGCAAGGCGTCATTCAGCTTGGTTTTAAGAAAATCGAAGTCATTGATTTAGATCGGCTTAGAAAATTGGCAACAGTCGGTCACCTAAAAGCGTAAGTATAATTTCTTGTATTTTAAATGAATAAGCACAGCATTTTTTTGCAATATGCTTTTAAGCTTAAACATAAATTAAAAGATAAACTCTCACTATAAAATACTACTGATGCCCTAAAATATTTCACAAAATCAGTCTGCTTTCTTGTCTTGAACACGCATACATTAAAGCTAAGCACTATCGCTTACCCGATGCAGATGACAATCATGAGAAAAATTGCAACGATTTTAACAGCAGGCCTATTTACAGTACTCAGCGCTAGCGCATTTGCCTGCCCGAAAGGAACTCAAATTCAAGGTGGTACAGGACCAAATCACAAAGGCGGCAAATGTGTTGCAACAAGTGTGGTAAAAACCAAGAAAGAAGCAACCAAAGCAACAGATACTGCAAAGCATGACATGACGAAAATGAAAGATACTGCGAAACACGATGCGATGAAAGCAACAACAGATACGAAAAAAGCAGCCAATACCACAGCAACCAAAGCCAAACAGGAAGCAGCAAAAACGGTCAAAACCTCATAAGCGTTTGATGACTTTAACCATAAAAAAGCGAGATAAAACATCTCGCTTTTTTATTTCTACATGCTTACTTAGGTGAAGTATTGCCTAGCGCTGGATTATCAATTGCATCCTTACATTGTGCTTTATCACGCTCATAATCAGCCTGCTTCTGAGTCGATGCATTGGCATTATCTTTTACATCACGTGCCCATGTATCCAAACTGGTCAATGCTTTACGACACAATGCATATTTGCCTTCCGTTACGGAATCGGTCATTTTGACATTGATACGCCAATCAGTGCTGAGCTGACGCAATGGTTTTCTGACTTTTTCTTCAATCTCAGTCACTTGTTTATGATAAACAATCGGATCGATGTCATTGATCAACTTCCATGCTGTATTGGCATAGGTGGTGGCATCGTTGTTAAGTTTCGGCGCAGGTTTGATTTCGACCTTTTCTTTTGGCTCATTATTTGGGTTTCCGCAAGCAGCCAATAAAAATGCACTACACAACAGGATTGCGGTTACACGAGAGTTTGGATTAGACATAGCAAATCGCCGATGAAACATTTGGACATTATGCTAGTCAATTTGGGAATAATTCTCAATGCTTGTTACTTATTTACCCAGCAGAATGCTTTTTATTCTAAGTAATTGATTTTATGTTTTTGTTCAGCATACTGTCAGACTTGTCCATCTATAAAAAACTAAAACTTCAACAAGGAAGACATCCACAATGTCACAGATCAAGATTTATGCCTTACAAACCACCATCGAGCAGTTTAGGAATCAACTTTCTCATGCTATCCATCAAGCGCTAGTTGAAAGTTTGAATTATCCCATCGAAAAGAAATTTCAGCGTTTTATTGCGCTAGCGGAAGAAGACTTTATCTATCCCAATGATCGGAGCCAGCATTATCTAATTATCGAAATTTCGATGTTTGAAGGCAGAAGCACTGAAGCAAAAAAACGTTTGATTCAAAATTTTTTCACTTATATTCAACAACAATGTGGGATTTCAACACAAGATATTGAAATTACAATTTTTGAAACACCGAAATGCAATTGGGGAATCCGTGGTCAACATGCAGATGAATTACAATTGAATTATCAGGTCAATCTATAAGCAGACAAATCACAGATGAAGTGCTATTTTTTGTCTAACAAAAAGCAGGTTTTTTGTGGCATATAAGCTTAATTCGACAAAAAGTTCTGCTATGCTTAAACACAAATTAATCAGGATAGGATTATTCGCATGAGCGTCACTCTTGGAACTCCATTTCAATCTTCTGCATTTAAGGTTTTACTGTTAGGTTCTGGAGAGCTAGGTAAAGAAGTTGTGATTTCTTTACAACGCTTAGGTGTCGAAGTTCATGCTGCAGATCGTTATGATCACGCGCCTGCTATGCAAGTGGCACATTATGCCTATACCCTGAATATGGCTGATTCAGCCGAATTAAAACAACTGATTGAAAAGATTAAACCCAATTTAATTGTTCCTGAAATTGAAGCTATTGCCACAGAAGTTTTGATTGAAATTGAACAAAGCCAAACTGCAACGGTGATTCCATCTGCAAAAGCAGTTAACCTCACCATGAACCGTGAAGGCATTCGTCGTTTAGCTGCTGAAGAACTCGGCCTGCCAACCTCTGCTTATCGCTTTGCCAATAGCTTAGAAAGCTTCCGTGCTGCATGTGATGACATTGGTTATCCAAACTTTGTAAAACCTGTCATGTCTTCTTCAGGTAAAGGTCAATCTCGTGTGAAGAGTTTTGATGAAGTGGATGCCGCTTGGGATTATGCAATGCAAGGCGGCCGCGTCAATCAAGGCACTGTGATTATTGAATCGCAAATTGATTTTGATTTTGAAATTACCTTGCTTACCGTCCGTGCTAAAAATCCAGAAACAGGTGAAATCGAAACACATTTCTGTGATCCAATCGGACACCGCCAAGATGCGGGTGATTATGTCGAGAGCTGGCAGCCGCAACAGATGACGCCTGCTGCGCTGGAAGAAGCAAAACGCATTGCCAATAAAGTCACTGTTGCTTTAGGCGGTTGTGGTATCTTCGGTGTAGAGCTGTTTATTAAAGGCGATAAAGTTTGGTTTAGTGAAGTTTCACCTCGTCCTCATGATACCGGTCTAGTCACTTTAGCTTCACAATTCCAGAGTGAATTTGAATTACATGCCCGTGCAATTCTCGGTCTACCTGTTAATACAGCACGCCATAGTGTCGCTGCAAGTGCGGTGATTTATGCAGGTGTTGATGCTAAAAACTTGAGTTTCACTGGCTTGAATCTTGCTTTAGCCAATCCAAACACAGACTTACGTCTATTTGGCAAACCTGAGGGCTTTAAACGTCGCCGTATGGGCGTTGCAACTGCTCGCGCTGAAACGACTGATCTTGCACGTGAATTGGCACAGCAAGCCGCAGACCAAGTGAGTGTACAAACCAACGCTTAAGATGACCTTAGGTTATTATTATCACAATTTCCCCTCTTTTTAGAGGGGCTTTGATAGAAGATCCAGCTTTATGATCAAGACCTCTCCTTTGTTGAACTACGTCACCAGTCTTCATGATATTCAAGCCATCAACCAATGGCGTACGGATGTAGAAAAGCAATTACAGGAGAGCTATGAAAATGGTCAACCTATTCGTGAAGTGATTGGAGCGCGTTCAGACTCGATTGATGAGGCCCTGATCTTTCTTTGGAATCATGCAGGTTTAGATCAAACTGAATTGGGCTTATTTGCAGTAGGCGGTTATGGTCGCCATGAAATGCTACCCTATTCAGATACTGATATCATGATTTTGTCTGAGGATGAAATCAGTGAAGAACAAGAAAAACTGATCTCGACCTTTATATCATCTTTATGGGATGTCGGTAATTTCAAACCGGGGATCAGCGTTCGCACCATTCAGAACTGTGTTGAACAAGCCATTAATGATTTAACTGTTGCCACTACGTTGATTGAAGCACGTCTCATTACAGGTAATCAGCAACTGGCAAAATGGCCACGCCGTATCGTTGCGCAAACATGGACGGATCAAACCTTCTATGATGCCAAAATGGTTGAACAAGCTAAACGTTATGCGCAACACAACAATACCGAAAGTAATCTAGAACCTGATATTAAAAATGCCCCAGGCGGTATTCGGGATATCAACCAGATTGGCTGGATTGCCAAACGTCACTTCCGCGTCAATCGTATTTATGATCTTGTGCATTTGGGTTTTATCACTGAATTTGAACTGGGTGTACTGGAAGAAGCAGAAAGTTTTTTATGGGAAATTCGAACCCACTTACACCGTTTAGCCAAACGCGATGAAAACCGTTTATTGTTTGAATATCAACGTGATATCGCGGCAAAATTTGGTTATGTGCGTGAAGAAGGTCAGCCTGTTAACTTTGCTGTTGAACAGTTTATGAAGCGCTACTATCGTACCGCGCAGCAAGTTTCAACGCTCAATGAAATGCTACTCGCCTATTTCAATGAATCGGTGATTACCCCACGCCTACCTGATTATGAACGTCACATTATTGATATTAATGAACGTTTTAAAATTGTCGATGGAAAACTGGCTGTTCAACATCACAAAGTATTTTCTGAAGAACCAATTGCCATCTTAGAGCTATTCTACTTATTGGCAAATCGACCTGAAATTACCGGTATTCGTGCCCGCACCTTACGCCTACTGGTGCTTGCTGCAAAACGGATTGATCAACGCTTCCGCGACAATCCAGAACATCAAGCCTTGTTTATGTCGATTATTCGCTCACCGCATTTATATGACACCATGGTAGCGATGAAGCGTTACGGTGTATTGGGCAATTACATTCCTGCTTTTGGACAGATTACAGGCTTAATGCAGTACGATCTGTTCCATATTTATACGGTCGATGCACACACCCTGTTATTACTCCGCAATTTAAGTCGCTTTAAAGAACCTGAATTTGCCAAAGAATTCCCAGTGGTCAGCTCTGTGTTCCAGCGTATTGCCCGCCATGACATCGTGTATATGGCCGCAATTTTCCATGATATTGCCAAAGGTCGTGGTGGTGATCATAGTGAACTTGGTGCACTGGATGCGATTGAATTCTGCCGTACCCATGGCTTTACCGAGCGTGAATGCAAACTGGTTGCATGGCTGATTAACAATCACTTGTTAATGTCCCTCACTGCACAGAAAAAAGATATTTCAGACCCTGACGAAGTCAAAGACTTTGCTGAAAAAGTCGGTGATATGGAGCATCTCGATTATCTCTACACCCTGACGGTTGCTGACATTAACGCAACCAATCCGAAGTTGTGGAATACGTGGCGTGCGTCCTTAATGCGCCAACTGTATACCTATGCACGTGATGTGATTCGCTCAGGCTTAGGTCGTCCAGTTGACTATCAAATGCTGATTGAAGATACCAAGTTTGCAGCCAGTGAACTCTTGGTCAATGACTTCTCTCTGGCTGAAGTTGAGAAAGTCTGGCAAGAGCTGGGCGATGAATACTTTGTCAAAGAGTCAGCCAATGAAATTGCTTGGCATACCCAAGCCATTCTGCAACACGGCGATAATCCAGAACCTTTGGTTTTATTACGGGCGCATCGTAATGCTGCTGATGATGCGGTTCAGATCTTTATCTATACCCGTGATCAACCCAACCTGTTTGCCACCACGGTTGCAGTACTGGATCGTATGAATCTTGATGTTCAAGATGCACGTATTATCACCGCTTCAACTTCATTCAGCTTAGATACTTATCTGGTCCTTGATCGTTTTGGTACATTGTTGACTGATCCAGATCGCGAACGCAAAGTGAAAGCCGCTTTGGTTGATGCATTGAGCCATTCGGATCAATATCCGGGGATCATGCAACGCCGTATTCCACGTCATTTGCGTCATTTTGATGTGCAAAATACTGTCGATATTGTCCTTAACCCGACACTACAGCAGCATATGGTTGAAATCTCAACCCTCGACCATCCAGGTCTGTTGGCGCGTATTGGTGGTTTATTCATGTTGCAAGGTTTGGATATCCATTCTGCAAGAATTGCCACACTGGGCGAACGTGCGGAAGATATTTTCTTTGTCACCAAGAAAAATGGTGTCTTGCTCACCGATGAAGAAGTGAAAACTTTTGCGGAAAGCTTAAAAGCCGCTTTAGATGAAGCATCGAATCAAATTTGTAATCCATCTTAAATTTTATTGTTTGGTAACTGTTTAAATGAACTCTAGCTTGTCGTTATTGCATCCCTATCCTTTTGAAAAGTTAAATCAACTTTTTAAAGATGTGCAACCTGCCAATTTACCGTTGATTCCTTTATCAATTGGTGAACCTAAACATCCTGCACCAGAGTTCGTTAAACAAGCGATTATTGATAATTTTGCCCATTTATCGACCTATCCGAACAGTAAAGGTCTGCCTGAGTTGCGCCAAAGTATTGCACAGTGGCTCAGCAATCGCTTCAAGTTGAATCATATTAGTGCAGAAGATCATATCCTGCCTGTTTCTGGTACACGTGAAGGTATTTTCTCTTTTGTACAAGCTTTGATTAAGCGTGAAGATGCACCGTATGTTGTGATGCCAAATCCGTTTTATCAGATTTATGAAGGTGCAGCCCTGCTTGCAGGTGCAAAACCCTATTTCATTAACTGTACTGAAGAAAATGGTTACTTAGGTGACTTTGATGCAGTTCCAGCGGAAGTCTGGGAAAAAACAGCATTACTGTTTGTGTGCACACCAGGTAATCCGACAGGAACAGTTCTATCAAAAGAACAGTTTAAAAAGTTAATTGCCCTGTCTGATCAATATGATTTTGTAATTGCATCGGATGAATGTTATTCGGAACTTTGGTTTGACCAAGCACCAATCGGTCTCTTAGAAGTCTGTGCCGAAATGGGACGTGATGATTATAAAAATTGCATCGTGTTCCATTCATTATCTAAACGTTCAAACTTACCGGGCATGCGTTCTGGTTTTGTAGCAGGTGATGCGGCTTTATTAAAACCTTATTTGCAATACCGTACTTATCACGGCGCTGCAATGCCAGTACAAAATCAATTGGCATCTATTGCAGCGTGGAATGATGAAACACATGTTGAAGAAAACCGTCAGCAGTATCGTGCTAAGTTTGATTTATTCCAGTCTGAACTCGGTCATTTATTACCTTTACAAAAACCAGATGCGGGCTTTTATTACTGGTTAAAAGTCGATAATGATGAGACTTTTGCCAAGATGTTGATGGAAAAAGCGCATATCAAGGTTTTACCGGGTCGTTATTTGTCTCGTGATACAGAACAAGGTAATCCGGGCGAAGGTCATGTCAGAATGGCTTTGGTTGCAGATTTGGCACAGTGTGAAGAAGTGGTCAAACGGCTGAAAGCAATTCTATAAATAAAAAAAATCCCCGAATATTCGGGGATTTTTTTTAAATCAATACATTAGAAATCAAAGCTTGCACTGAGCATAAAGGTACGCGGCAAACCTGCATTTAAATAAGTATTTGAGGTTTTCGCATTACTACCAATATTGTCATAGCCGCCGACTGAAGCCCAATATTTCTTATCAAAGACATTATTGATGCTTAAGTTAAACGTTGTTGGAACCTGATTGAATTGGGTTTTATAGCTTGCACCTAAATCTAAACGCGTCCAATCTCCCACTTTCAGGGTATTAGCGTCATTGGCATAGCTAGAACCTGTATAAACTACACGACCATTCACCGCAATATCCTGCTCGATTGGTAATTGCCAATCAGCGCCTAAATTGGCTTGGAATTTTGCAACACCAATTTCCTGATTACCATTATATTTAGCTTCAGGAGTTTGCTTTTGTTTTGCATCTAGCCAAGTCACACCACCCAGTATTTTAATTGAATCCGTCAGTTTGCCATAACTACTCAACTCAGCACCGCGATGCACATATTTTCCACCATTAACAAAATAATTGTTCTGGTCGACAATCCCTTTTTGTTTATCAATATCAAATAAGCTTAACGTTAAACCAATCTGATCATTTTCAAATTTCGCGCCAATTTCTTTCTGCTTTGCAACAAAGGGTTTAAGCACCGTTCCTTTATTTTCAACAGTTGATGGCGCTGAAAGTCCTTTTGCCAAAGACTCGATATAGTTCGCATAGATCGAGATTTCAGGTGTTATTTTATAACTCACACCAAGCGCAGGGGTAAACTTGCTTTCATCATAACTGGTTTTTTCTGAGGTGTTATAGGTATAGCTATCTTGCATAATTTGTTGATAACGCCCACCTAACATCACTGTTAAACGTTCATCCAATGCTTTGAGATTATCGCCAATCGCGATACTTCTTAAACGTGTCCGTGTCGTTAATTTCGGTGCATCTAATTGATTGCCTTTGAGTGCGCTACTCGAATATTCAGGCTTTTCATACTGTGTTGGTCGATAAATATTTCCAGCAAATGTATTGGTGTAATCCATCACATAGGCATTACGACTATTCTGCTGGAAAGCAGATCCTGATAACACAAGATTATGTTCAATCGTACCTGTATTCAACTTCGCACGTACACCGATTTCGCCTGTGTTGACCATATCTACACGTGCATTATCAAAACGATAGGAAGTGCCATCACCCGTTGCTGCATTGGTCAGTGTGAAATTCGCCAAGCTATTGTTTTCTTCACCATGGCGGAAACCATAGGCAGCATAAGCTGTCACTGCATCACTTAAATCATATTCTGCACGGTAGCTACCAAACACATCTTCTTCATTAGAGTACGTCCACTTTTGCGCATAATTACTAGAAGAATCAATTGGTTTAGGGATGCTCGTCACGCCACTTAAAGTAATATTTGGGCGTGTTGCATCTAAGCGGTTATTGCTATAGCCCATGTCACCAGACAACCGTAAACGATCACCACGATAATCCAATCCAATCGAAGCTAGACCCAACGATGCTTTTTCATCATCTACACTGGTATTTCCGCCACGATAGGCTGTATTTACACGTACCCCGAACTCTTGGTTCTCACCAAAACGACGGGAGATATCGTTTGCAATTTGTCCACCATTAAAATCAGTACCTACGGTAACTCGATTCAATGGTTCATTCGCGGCACGCTTTGGCAATAAATTAATTGTACCACCAATCCCCCCACTACTTGGTGTAGCACCATTTAAAAATGCAGACGCCCCTTTAAGTAACTCAACACGTTCAAATAATTCTGTAGGGATATATTGGCGAGGTAAGATCGAATATAAACCATTATAAGCAGTATCATCAGAACCTAAAACAAAGCCACGAATATAGTAAGATTCCTGAAAATTACCAAAACCTCTCGCAACTCGCACACTTGGATCTGCCTGCAAAACATCTCCTACACTTTTAGCTTGGCGTGACTGAATATATTCATTGGTATAGCTGGTCAAATTAAATGGTGTATCTAAGTTTTTTTGATTGCCAAAAATCCCGACTCGACCGCCGCTCGCGACTTGTCCACCCGCAAAAGGCTCCGTTAAACCATCAGCCGAGGCATCTGCACTTGCAGTAATTCGAATGGTGTTTAATGTTACTGCTGTATCCGCTTGAGCACTTGGTTGTGCTTCATCCGCAAAAACAGCTGTTGTCCCCATTGAAGCACATGCCATCATCAGCACTAATGGTTTAAGTTGTCTACCCATGATCTTTATCAGCCGACTTAAAAAATCGAATGATAAATGAGAATTGATACGTTTTACACTATTTTTTACCTATATGTGCCACTGTACAATTTTATGATTTTTAAAACCCGAACCCTATTAAAATTAAGATCCTGAATTCAATAATGATAAATTTAAAGCTTTATAAATAAGCGGAATAGAACATTTATTTTAAATTTGCCCAATAAATAGGATTGCCGCGATGAGCATCATCAATCCACCCGAAATACGACTGACTGCTTTTACTGCACGTGGTCTGCTTCTAAGCAATTTCTTGGCTGCTATACCAACCAACATATACACCACAGCACAACTGATTAAATGAATGAGCCCTAGCAAAATAATTTGTACGGTTGGTGAAAATGCCATTTGTGGGTGAATAAACGGTGGCAACAAGGCAAAAAATAACAGTAATACTTTCGGGTTTAAGCCACTAATCCCCACCCCTTTAATCAACCATGAACTTGCTGAATCAAGCGATTGCGTAGCATCGGTCTCAGTTGAAATGGTCGCTGGATGCATAAATAGATTGACGCCCATCCATAACAAATAACAAGCACCCATGATCGTCATCGCAGTGAGTAAAATTGGATAATGTTGCACCAAAGCGCCCACACCTGCTGCAACACATAAGATTGCCATAAGGTGCCCAAACACCAAACCTGTGACGGCATTTAGGATAAATTTACCTTTGATGCCTGCAAGAATGACATAAGCCCAGTCCGCACCTGGCGTTATTACGAATAAGATCGAAACGCACCAAAAAGCAAAAATGACACTAAGTTCCATAAGCAAAGCCCTTCCCACATCGACAATACGATCTTTGATCGTTTTCTTTTTCACCATTTGGTGAAGATTGTTGAGAAAGGATATGCTTTAATGGTGAAAATGTTATTCCAAATACTTCTATATCTTCAAAGCCCGAAGGGAGATTCTTCCAAATGGATCGCATTGATAAGAAAATTATTGCTGAACTACAAGCAAATGGGCGATTATCTATCACAGAACTGGCAGAAAGAATCGGTCTAAGTCTGTCGCCTTGTCATCGTCGTGTTAAAGCATTAGAAGAAAGTGGTGTGATCAAAGGTTATCATGCTGATCTAGAAGCCTCAAAAATCGGCCTTAATTTCTCAGCGATTATCTTCGTCACTTTAAAAGATGGAGATAAAAAAGCACTTTCTAGCTTTGAGGAAAAAGTCATTGAAATTGGCAATGTGATTCAGGCACAACGTTTATTTGGAAATCCAGATTATTTACTGCATGTGGTTGCTAAAGACTTGGCCAGTTTCCAGAAACTCTATGATGACAGTCTCTCTGCCTTACCCAATGTGCAGCGTTTGACCTCAACCATTGTCATGAAAAATGTGGTCTCCAATCGTTTACTGCCTCTTTAAGCAATAATTATCATTTTGGGTAGAATAAAAAGTGTGGAATTGAAGCATTTCACACTTTTCCTAAGCTGAAAAGTCATAAACCTAAGCGACTTTATTAATTTTTTTATCTGTCTATAGGCTATTGACCAACTGTTGAAATCTTCGTCTATACTTAGCCATCAAAACTTGATGACTATGGAAAGATGACTTCTCAAACTCCCAAGAAAATAAAGAAAAAGGGTTGGCTCATTTTAGCAATTGCGGTTGTACTTTTAATTATTGCAGTTGTGGTTTGGCAGACTGGAACTGCTAAAAAATCAGTGAATCCTGAAAAAGCTAAAAACGCAGATACCACCGAACAAAAAGCCGCTTTAACCGTCACAATTGTTCAGCCCCAACAACAAAATTGGGAACAAACCTTTACTGCCAATGGCAATATTGCGGCATGGCAAGAAGTGGTGATTGGTAGCGAACTCTCAGGCCAACGTCTTACCCGTGTGAATGTCAATGTCGGTGATGAAGTCCGTCGTGGTCAGGTCTTAGCTGAAATTAATAGCGAAACCATCCGTGCCGATTTGGCAGCAGCCAAAGCCAGTTATGCAGAAGCTCAAGCCGTACTGACTGATGCGATTACCAACAATAAACGTATTCAGCAACTAAAAAATACAGGCGCAATTTCAGCCCAAGAGTCTACTCAGTATCAAACCTCTCAAGCAACAGCTCAAGCGCGTCTAGATGCAGCCAAAGCACAAATTGAAAGTAACCAATTACGCTTAGCACAGACTCAAGTGGTTTCACCTGACAATGGTGTGATTTCAGCCCGTACAGCAACGGTCGGTTCTCTTGCACAAACAGGTCAAGAACTGTTCCGCCTGATTCGTGATCATCGTTTAGAATGGCGTGCCGAAGTTACGACATCGGATTTATACAAGCTTAAACAAGGCATGACCGCACATATTGTTTCACCTGACCCAGCCCAACCTGCTGTAACAGGTAAAGTCAGAATGATTGCACCTGTGATTGATCCACAAACCCGTTATGGCTTGGTTTATGTAGACATTCCAACCACTCAAGCTGTGCGTATGGGCATGTTTGTTAAAGGTGAATTTGATTTAGGTCAGAAACTCGCATTGACGGTTCCACAAACAGCCCTACTGTTGCGTGATGGTTTTTCCTATGTCTTTATTGTCAATGACAAAAATCGTGTCACCCAACAGAAAGTCACTGTTGGTCGCCGTTTGGGAGATCGCGTCGAACTCTTGAATTTACCCGCCAATGTAAAAGTGGTTTCTTCGGGTACAGGTTTCTTGGCAGATGGCGATCTGGTGAGTATCGCCAAAGACATTCCAGAGACACCACTTAGCAAACAACTTGTGACCACACAGGAGAAATGAGATGAATTTCTCCGCTTGGTCAATCCGAAACCCTATTCCCGGCATTCTGTTATTTATTATGCTGGGTTTGGCTGGATTGCTCTGTTTTAAATGGATGAAGATCCAGCAGTTCCCTGACATTGAACTACCAATGGTCACTGTCACAGCGGCATTACCTGGGGCTGCACCACCTCAGCTTGAAACCGAAGTCGCACGTAAGATTGAAAACTCGATTGCAACCTTGCAAGGTTTGAGAAATCAGTACACCAACATTCAAGATGGTGTTGTCACTGTCACAGCGGAGTTTCAATTAGAAAAACCTCTACAAGAAGCGGTTGATGATGTGCGCAATGCGGTGTCACAAGTTCGTTCTGATCTACCTGCCGACCTACGAGATCCGATTGTCAGTAAGATCAATCTTTCAGGTTCTCCAATCCTGACCTACACCATTCAATCGCCAAAGATGGATGAAGAAGCACTGTCATGGTTCGTAGACTATGATATCGCCCGCGCGATGTTACAGGTTAAAGGCGTTGGTGCTGTCGCTCGTGTTGGTGGTGTCACGCGTCAAGTTGAAGTCGAGCTCGATCCTGAAAAACTATTGGCGCTGAATGCAACTGCAACCGACATTACCCGTCAACTACGTTTGATTCAGCAAGATGCTTCTGGCGGTCAAACCAAAATCGGGGGTAGTGAACAATCCATCCGAACCATTGCGACAGTAAAAACAGCTGATGAAATAGGTGCAATGGATATTGCACTTAGTGATGGTCGACATATTCGTTTGGATCAGGTTGCAACTGTTCGTGATGGAATGGCTGAACGGCGTTCCGCTGCATTACTGAATGGCCAACCTGTGATTGGCTTCGAAATCACACGAAGTAAAGGTGCCAGTGAGGTTGATGTTGAAAAAGGTGTCGTCGTCGCATTAGATAAACTTAAAGCGGCACATCCCGATATTAAAATCAACGAAGCCTTTAACTTTGTAAAGCCAGTCGAAGATAACTACGAAGGCTCGATGTCACTGTTGTATGAAGGTGCAATATTAGCGATCTTGGTGGTATGGCTATTTTTACGTGACTGGCGTGCCACCATCATTGCTGCAACTGCCCTGCCATTATCGATTTTACCTGCCTTAATTGGCATGTATTTCTTTGGCTTTACCCTCAATACCGTTACGCTTTTAGCCATGTCATTGGTGGTGGGTATTCTGGTCGATGATGCCATCGTTGAGATTGAAAATATCATACGGCATTTACGCATGGGGAAAACGCCCTATGAGGCGGCCATGGAAGCAGCCGATGAAATTGGTCTGGCCGTAATTGCCACCACCTTCACATTGATTGCCGTATTCCTACCCACTGCGTTTATGAGTGGTATCGCAGGTAAGTTTTTCGTTCAGTTTGGTTGGACGGCGGCTCTTGCGATCTTTGCCTCACTGCTTGTTGCGCGTTTACTCACCCCAATGATGTCCGCCTATATTCTGAAACCATGGGTCGGTAAAGTTGAACAACAGGATGAATCAGCAACAGTACAAACAGCTACTGATCAAGGCACAAGCAGTCTAGCCAAAGACCGTGCTAAAGACGGCAAAGTTATGCGTGGCTATATGCGTTTGGTTACATGGTGTCTGAATCATCGCTGGATCACTTTAGCTGGTGCAATTGCCTTTTTTATCTGTTCAGTTATGCTAATTCCATTGCTACCTACAGGTTTTGTTCCACCACCCGATACAGGACAAACCCAAGTTCGTTTGGAGCTCACCCCGGGTTCACAGTTTGCAGATACGCTTAAGACTGCCGAATATGCACGTACGCTGATTAAAGATCATCCGGAAATTAAAAGCATCTATACCACGATTGGTGGTGGTGCTGCGGGAACAGATCCTTTTGCAGGTGGTGCATCAAGTGAACCGCGTAAAGCAACCCTCACGATTCAAACCACGGAACGTTCAGATCGTAGTGCCAGCCTACAAGACATTGAAGATCAACTGCGCCAACGTCTTGCCCCTCTTCCGGGTGCACGCATTCAAGTTGGCTTAGCGGGTAATAACAGTCAATACCAACTGGCTTTATCAGGTGATGATCCAGAAGCCTTAATGGCAACTGCGCGTAGCCTTGAGCGTGAATTACGTACCATTCCAAATGTAGGCAGTATCACCTCAAGCGCAGCCTTGATTCGTCCTGAGCTAGTGATTCGCCCTGATTTTGCCAAAGCAGCTGATTTAGGCGTGACCACTTACGATATTGCTGAGACTTTACGTATCGCGACTGCAGGTGACTTCGATCAAAACTTAGCAAAACTTAATCTGTCTCAACGCCAAGTGCCCGTAGTGATTAAACTGCCACTGGCTGCCCGTCAAGATCAGGAGCTCATGAAACGCTTGATGGTGAAAGGGAGTCGAGGTCCTGTGATGCTCGGTACCATTGCAGACGTCAATATCGAAAGTGGTCCATCACAAATTGACCGTTTCAACCGTTTACGTAATATCAACTTCAATATTGAATTGAATAATCAACCCTTGGGAGATATTGCGGCAAAAGTTGATCAACTACCGACGATGAAGAATTTACCACCTACAGTGAAGCGTACCAATATTGGTGATGCTGAAGTGATGCAGGAATTGTTCTCTAGTTTTGGTCTGGCAATGCTCACAGGGGTACTGTGTATCTATGTGGTGCTAGTCTTGTTATTTAAAGACTTTTTACAGCCAATTACCATTCTGGTGGCCTTACCTTTATCCCTTGGCGGTGCATTCGTAATGCTGCTTTTAGCCAAAAGTAGTTTCTCGATGCCAAGTTTGATTGGTCTGATTATGCTGATGGGGATTGCCAGTAAGAACTCAATTCTACTGGTCGATTACGCGATTATCGCAAGGAATGAAAAGCATTATTCGCGATTCAATGCTCTCCTCGATGCCTGCCATAAGCGGGCACGGCCAATCATCATGACCACATTGGCCATGGGTGCTGGGATGTTGCCAATTGCGCTCGGAATTGGTACCGATCCAAGCTTCCGTGCACCAATGGCAATCTCGGTCATTGGTGGTTTGATTACCAGTACCTTCTTATCGTTATTGGTGATCCCTGTGGTGTACACCTTTATCGATGATATTAATCGCAAGATCCATAGCTTTAGGAAGACACCACATCAACCTGTTGAGCCGACTCAATAAGCTTGCATAACTTGAATAAAAAGACGGTCAAATGACCGTCTTTTTATTTAATACATGATCAGTACCAGCATAAACAACAAAAAACTGCATCCTGCCAAATAATATAAATGCTGTAGATGCCGATTTAACCACGACAGGTAAATGCTTGAACCAATCAATTGAACAATAGCGAGATTCCAGATCAACACCAAACCCACCATCCAAAAGCACAGCAATGCATTTTGAGCAAAATTATATTGTGGATAAATCAAGATCACCAACACGCTATAGAACATCAAATTTTTCGGGTTGAATAAACTGGAAAGCAAACCTGATAGAAACGCCTTCAGGTAAGCATGCTTTTGTAGTTGATCAACACATTGCTCAGCAAGTTGATTGACCCTCTGTGTTGATTGAGCCAAACGAAAACATTGAATCGCCAAATAGGCAAAATAAAGCACACCCAACCACTTCATGAGGATAAATAATTCTGTATTCACCTGACCAATGATAAATAGACTCAAATAAATGCTGATCAATATGATGGCATTCCCAAGTGCGATGCCTGCACAGGTGAATCTTGCAGCCTTTTTCTGGCTCTGTATCAAGGTCTTTAAAATTAAAAAGAAGTCTGCACCAGGTGTCAGTAATGCAATAAAATGCGTGATGGCGATGGTTAGAAACAGCTCCATAGCTACTCTCCAAATAAATCGGAGTCAGCTTAGAAAAGTACGGTGCTTTGTTCTTGTATAAAATTGCGTGGGCTAAGATTTCTTATAATATTGCTTGGGTGTTATGCCTGTATGTTGCTTAAAAACGCGATGAAAATGACTTTGATCGCTAAAATCGAGTTCGTATGCCAAGCGTGCTAAATCACGATCAGGTTCTCTTAAACGCTGCCGAGCTTGGTTGACCTTATAGTTCAACTGATAAGCATGTGGGGTTAATCCAAAGTAATGTTTAAATAATCGTATTAATGCATAACGACTCATATTCATCTTTTCGGAAAGCTCGTGCAGAGACAAATTCTCAATATTGCCTTCAAGGCATTCCAATAAGTCTGGAAGGTACTTCTGAAAATAATGAGAGGAATGGATCTTTTCCCAATGAAAACTCGGTATTAGAATTTCTGTTAAGGTTTGAATTAAACACTGTTCTTTTTCGAGTACTGAAATCTGCTCATTAAATAGTAACCGATTCAATGCTGTAAATGCGTCGTAGGCTTTTACATCATCAACAATAGTTGGTCTTAATTGAGGGAGATATATTGTTTGTCTGTCAGTTTCTAAAGCAATATCTTGGTACAGTTCTTCAATCAAGGTCGTTAACCAAGTAGCATCCAAATGCATCATCTGATAACTCCATGCCTGATTTGGCAGCGGATTACAGGAATGTTCTACATGCGCAGGAATAACCACCAAAGTCCCTGCCTGAATGACTTGCTCTTGTGCAAAAGTACTTGAAAAGCGGCTCTGCCCAATATCAACAGCACCAATTGAAAAAGTAGGATGGCTGTGGGATTTATAGCAAATTCGACTTTGACATGCCCTACGCGTTTCAACATAAGGCATGTCTGGATCACTCCAGAATTCAACAGTTGAGTCCAAAAGAATTCAAACCTCAACCAAAAACTTTGCTCATTTATTTCTTCGCCAATGCTTTTTCAATATCAGCTTCCAAAGCCTCTGGCTTGGTCGTTGGCGCATAACGCTCTAAAACCTCACCATTACGCCCCACCAAGAACTTAGTAAAGTTCCATTTGATGTTACGGCTACCTAGAAGCCCTTTTGCTTCACGAGTTAAATAACGAAAAATCACATGTGCTTCAGGTCCTTTCACATCCACCTTGGCAAACATAGGAAAACTCACCCCATAATTACGCTGGCAGTACGCGCCAATTTCCTTATTTGTCCCTGGATCCTGTCCTCCAAATTGATTACACGGAAATCCTAAAACCTCTAAGCCTTGAGCATTATATTTTTCATAAAGTTTCTCAAGTCCCGCAAACTGCGGAGTAAAACCACACTTGCTTGCAGTATTTACAATCAGCATGACCTTGCCTTTATAATCAGCGAGCGCTTTTGTTTCTCCCTCTAACAATTCAGCTTCAAACTGATAAATGTTACTCATGGATACGTTTCCTCGTCGTTCTTTTCTTCTGTTTTAAGTTGTAATGATGCCGAATTCACACAATAACGCAGTCCTGTCGGCTGTGGGCCATCCTCAAACACATGGCCCAAATGTGCATCGCAATCATGGCAGACAATTTCTGTTCTGACCATACCGTGTGATAAATCTTCATGTTCTTCGATTGCAACACTGTCAATAGGTCTAAAAAAGCTCGGCCAACCACAACCACTATCGTATTTTGTTTCTGAAGAAAACAATTCCGCACCGCAACAACGGCAAACATATGTGCCATGTTGTTTATTGTTCCAATATTGTCCAGTAAATGCGGGTTCTGTGCCCTTTTGACGAGTTATGCGGTATTCTTCAGGTGATAATTCTCTTTGCCATTCCCGGTCTGTTTTATTCACTTTTCCCATAACCTGCACCTTTTATTCTGATGTTAGAACTATCTTAATGATCAGGTTTTATATTTACGCCATTCAAAAAAAAAACTCTAGTCTCAGATCGTATAATTTGGTGAAATTTAAGCAATAAAATCACAAAAAGCAAAAAGAAAGCAAATTAAATCCGTATAGTAAGCAATTTTTAACAATATTGTCTTTTGCGTAAGCAAATATGGTGTTATTCTAATTTCGCACGGTTGTATAGGACAAACAATGTCTCAGAAAAAAAGTGTGGTTTTCCAAAATCTATTACCAACCATCAGACAATATCAACAATCAGGTTTCACCCATGAAAAAATTGTTGAATTGCTGAGAGATCAACACGATCTAAATTTGGTAAGCGTTGAAACCTTTAAAAGTTATTTATACCGATATGCAAAAGTGAATCCAGCTATGTCAAAAAATACTGTTGTTCCCCAGTCTAATCAATCAAGTCGAGAAATTAAAAAATCATCTAAGCTTGAGCATGTTTGTTACGACATTCGTGGACCAGTATTACGCGCCGCCAATGAAATGGAGGAGCAAGGACATAAGATCATCAAGCTGAATATCGGCAACCCTGCACCTTTTGGTTTTGAAGCCCCTCAAGAAATTATTAACGATGTTGCATTAAACCTTCCAAATGCAATTGGCTACACCGACTCAAAAGGGATTTTCCCTGCACGTAAAGCCATCTGCCAGTATTACCAACAGAAAGGCATCTTTGATATGCATGTCAATGATGTGTATGTCGGCAATGGTGTTTCTGAACTGATCGTGATGGCGATGCAAGGTCTGCTTGATGACGGTGATGAAATGCTGGTACCTATGCCAGACTATCCATTATGGACAGCAGCAGTGAATCTTTCTGGTGGCACTGCAATTCACTATAAATGTGATTCTGAAAACTACTGGTATCCTGACATTGCGGATATGGAAAGTAAAATCACACCGAACACCCGTGGTATCGTGATTATCAATCCGAACAACCCTACGGGTTCTGTCTATCCACGTCATGTGTTAGAGCAAATCGTTGCGCTAGCGAAAAAACATGACCTGATTTTATTTGCTGATGAAATCTACGACAAAATCGTTTATGACGGCATTGAGCATGTAGCGGTTGCGGCTTTAGCTGGCGATCAACTGTGTATTTCATTCAATGGTTTATCAAAAGCATATCGTATCGCAGGTTATCGTGCAGGATGGATGGCAATCACGGGTAATAAAGCACGTGCTGCAGACTATATCGAAGGCTTAGATATGCTGGCTTCGATGCGTTTATGCGCCAACCATCAAGCACAATATGCAATTCAAACTGCTTTAGGTGGCTACCAATCAATTAATGATCTAATTCGACCAGGTGGTCGTTTATACGAACAACGTAATATTGCATGGGAAATGCTGAATGAGATCCCGGGTGTGAGTTGTGTTAAACCTGATGGCGCAATGTATTGCTTCCCAAAACTCGACCCAACAATTTATCCAATTGAAGATGATGAAAAATTAATGTTGGATTTATTAAGAGCAGAGAAAGTTCTCTTGGTACAAGGCACAGGGTTTAATTGGCCAACACCAGATCACTTCCGTGTGGTGTTCTTACCTGCTGAAAATGAACTACGTGAAGCGATCAATCGCTTGAGTCGCTTCTTAGCCAAGATGCGTTAATAAAAAAAAGCCCCCATTAAATTTTGGGGGCTTTTTTTATTTAAGAATCAGAATCCTGTAACTCATCCCACTGCGCTTCATATTCTTTCGATTTTTTTAGGTTTTTAGTCAAACCATAGCCACCTTTTTCATATAATCGAGCCAAATCCAGTAAGGCTTCGTCCTCACCCTGTGCCACTGCGAGCTCATAAAACTCTGCTGCTTTTTTATAATTCTTTGCAACACCTTTGGCCTCTTCATGGATATACGCAATATTAGAAGAACCCAAACCATTTCCTGCACCAGAAGCCAAACTAAATAAACGTAAAGCTTCTTTATAGTCTTGTTTTAATCCAGCCTTGCCTTCTAAATAAAAAATACCTAAGTTATTAATGGCAGAAGACTCTTCTTGTTTCGCAGCTAACTGATAATAATGCAGTGCTTTTTTGAGATCTTGTGGCACACCTCCCTCACCATCATTGTATAAATGACCGAGTTCAGCTTGTGCCATATCCAAACCAGCATCAGCTGACTTGGTCATCCACTCCACTCCTTTTTTGGTATTTACACTCACACCATCATCACCATAGAGATACAAATAACCTAAATAGTATTGTGCATAGAGCTGACCCTTTTGTGCCGCTTGGGTGTACCATTTCAAAGCAGTTGGATTATCTTCTTCTGTACCTTCGCCATAATCATACATATAGCCAACTGAAAAAATCGCATCTGCATTGCCTTTTGCTGCCGCTTTTTTAAACCATTCCAGTGCTTTACCAAAATCTTGATCAATCTCGTTTCCATAATAATAAGCATCACCTAAATTGTTCTGTGCCGTCGCATCCCCCGCTTTCGCTTGTTGTACGAGTTCTTGGCTAAAGGACACATCATCCGCATGACTGAAGGTAAATAAACTACTAGTCAATAATATTGAAAATACGATGTTTTTTAATTTCATTATTTCGCTCACATTGCTACATTTTTATTCGATTACATTCTAGCGGTAAAACACTTTGTGTAAATAGATATTTATATCTACTGAAAAATCAAAAACTAATTTTTAATATTTTATAAAAATAACAAAGCAAACACACGGTTTGCCAAAATATTAAGCATGTCATTTTCGGTTTGCATGCTAAACTATGCGTTGCTTTAAAAAAGGATAGTCCTTCTATGCGGTTTGTTCATCTCGGTATCCACACAGAATTTTCGATCACGGAATCGATTGTTCGCATACCTGATTTGGTCAAGGCTGCCGTAACAAATGAAATGCCCGCACTGGCATTGACTGACTTATCCAATCTACATGCTGCAGTCAAGTTTTATGAATCCTGTTTAAAAAAAGGGATTAAGCCTATTCTAGGCAGTGTCATTCGCTTAAATGATGCTGAACATCGTGCAACCTTATTGGCCATGAGCAGTACAGGTTGGCGCAATCTGACTGAAATCGTGTCGCGAGGTTTTATTGAAGGCCAGCAACTCAGTCTCCCTTGTGTACAAAAAGAATGGGTACTTGAGCAAGCTGAAGATTTGATTGTTTTACTGGGCCAACATAGTGATGTTGGTAAAATGCTCTGCTCTTCCAATCCACAAAAAGCAGAACCTTTATTAGAAGCATGGATTGAAAAGTTTGGAAATCGTGTCTATTTAGCTTTAACACGGACTGAACGTGTTGGGGAAGAGGATTTCATTCAGCAAGCAGTAAAACTTGCCGCTAAATATCAAATTGGTGTAGTCGCGCATAATGATGTGCACTTTGTTAAACAAGACGATTTTGAAGCGCATGAAGCTCGTGTTTGTATCGCCGACGGCTATGTTTTAGGTGATGATAAACGTCCTAAAAACTATAGTACTGAGCAGTATTTCAAAACTGGCGAGCAAATGTCTGAGCTATTCTCAGATATTCCAAGTGCGATTGAAAATACCTACCATATTGCAAGACGTTGTAATGTTGCATTGCAACTCGGCACTTATTTCTTACCTGACTTCCCGATTCCAGATGGCTATACCATCGACACCTATTTTGAACATTTGTCTCGTGAAGGTTTAGAGGAACGTTTAAATCATCTTTATCCAATTGCTGAACGTGATGAGGATTGGGCTGAGATTCGGAAGCCTTATGATGAACGAATCAAATACGAAGTTGATATCATTCTCAAGATGGGATTTCCTGGCTACTTCCTGATCGTCATGGACTTTATTCAATGGGCCAAAAATAATGGCGTACCTGTAGGTCCTGGTCGTGGTTCAGGTGCTGGTTCATTGGTTGCCTATAGTTTAAAAATTACCGACCTTGATCCATTACGATATGATTTGCTGTTTGAACGTTTCTTAAACCCAGAACGTGTTTCGATGCCCGATTTCGACGTCGATTTCTGTATTGCTGGCCGTGACCGTGTGATTGAATATGTGGCCCAAAACTATGGTCGCCAAGCAGTATCACAGATTGCGACCTTCGGTACCATGGCAGCAAAAGGTGCGATTCGAGATGTAGCACGTGTCCTTGGTAAGTCTTATGGTCTTGCTGACCGTATTTCAAAAATGATTCCAACAAAACCGCTGGGTGTCGATTTGGTCACAGCGATTGACATGGAGCCGCAGCTTAAAGATATCGTCACCAACCCATCCAACCCTGACAATGATGATGCTGCTGAAATCTGGGAAATGGCACTCAAACTTGAAGGTATTACCCGTAATACAGGGAAACATGCGGGTGGTGTTGTTATTGCGCCAGGTAAAATTACCGATTACTCGGCGGTACTGTGTGATGCAGATGGTACTAACCGTGTCGCACAATACGATAAAGATGACGTAGAAGCAGCAGGTCTGGTTAAGTTTGACTTCTTGGGCTTGCGTAACCTGACCGTGATTGAAGATGCGGTTCAAAATATCAATAAAAGAATTAAGTCCGAAATCCCGCTTAATATTGCAAATGTCCCCTTAGATGACAAAGATGCGTATTTGGTCTTTGCCAATGCGAATACCACTGCGGTATTCCAGTTTGAATCCGTCGGCATGAAAAAGATGTTGAAGGAAGCAAGACCAAGCAAATTTGAAGAAATTATTGCCTTCGTTTCATTGTATCGTCCTGGTCCAATGGATCTTATTCCAGACTTCATCCATCGTATGCATGGTGGTGAGTTTGAATACCTACATCCATTACTAGAAGGTGTCTTAGAACCGACCTACGGGATTATGGTTTACCAAGAACAGGTAATGCAGGCTGCACAGTTCTGTGCAGGTTATACCCTTGGCGGCGCGGATTTACTTCGTCGAGCTATGGGTAAAAAGAAACCTGAAGAAATGGTGAAACAACGCCAAATCTTTATTGAAGGTGCATCGAAAAAAGATATTGATGAAGCAACTGCTAACCATATTTTCGACTATATGGAAAAATTCGCAGGTTATGGTTTTAACAAATCACATGCCGCTGCCTATGCCCTAGTTGCCTATCATACGGCTTGGTTAAAAGCACATTACCCTGCTGAGTTTATGGCGGCGGTTTTATCATCGGAAATGCAGAATACGGACAGTATCGTATTCTTGATTGACGACTGCCGTAATAACAAGTTAGAAGTACTACCACCTTCAGTGAATATGTCTTTATATCACTTCCATGCCAGTGACGAACAAACCATTGTCTACGGCTTAGGTGCAATTAAAGGTGTTGGTGAACAGGCGATGCAATCGGTCATCGATTCACGAATTAATGAAGGCCCATATAAAGATCTATTTGATTTCTGTCATCGTATTGATCTGAAAAAAATCAATAAGCGTACCTTAGAAGCTTTGATTCGTGCCGGTGCGCTGGATTGTCTTGGCATTGAACGCTCAAGTTTAATGGCTCAATTACCTGAAGCAGTCCAAGCAGCTGATCAAGCTCGAAGCAATCGTGAAACAGGTATCATGGACTTGTTTGGTGAGGTTGAAGAAGTTCAGCGTAAACCTGCCAAACCCGTGAAACCATGGGCAGATGAAGTCCGCCTCAAAGGTGAAAAAGATACACTTGGCTTGTATCTCACAGGTCACCCAATTGATGTTTACCGCCCTGAATTAAAATCATTCATTTCAGCAAAACTGAATGAACTCACTCCGACACGTCGTGGTGTAACTACGGTTTTTGCAGGTCTGGTGGTTGATATTGCCAACTTCCCGAACCGTATCATGATCACACTCGATGATGGTACAGCACGTGTTGAAATTAGCTGTAACCATGAGCGTTTCCAACGCTATAAAGATATTGTTCGTTTAGAACAAGTTGTGGTGATTGAGGGTGAAATTTACGAGCGTGAAGGCTTTGATCGCCCGATGGCACGATTAAGTAAAGCTTTTAATTTGAATGAAATTCGCCAAAAACGAGCGCAAAGCATTCAAATTCGCCTCCCTCAAGATTTGATGACCAAATCTTTAGCCAAGGATCTACAGGCGATCCTATTACCTTATTGTAATATCGATATGTGTCAGCATATTGGTCTGCAAATCCTGCTTGAACAAAGCTTCGCAACTGCTGAATTACATTTAGGTGCACAATGGAAAGTTGTGCCATTAGATGAATTACTTGGAAAATTACGCGATTATTTTGGCAAAGAAACCATTTTTATCGAATACCAAGTGAAATCGAAGGCTGCAAAAGCAGCTGAGGCACCTAAAGTTGCAACGGTAGCTCCTCCACCAGACAATATGTCAATGGATGAAGCACTGGATCTTTATCAAGCTGAAGTCTCTCAATACTCTTAATTTTGGATAATCTATGAACCTGTTTGACTCAAACAACGTGTCCAAACATTTGGATCATGTGCGTATTGTTATGGTCAATACCACCCTACCAGCCAATATTGGTAGTGCCTTACGCGCAATGAAAACCATGGGTTTATCAAAACTTGTACTCGTCGCACCTAAGACCTATCCACATCCGGATATTGATGCACTGGCAGCAGGTGCGCAAGATTTAATTGAACAAATTGAAATTGTTGAAACTTTGGAACAAGCGATTCAAGATTGTCATATGGTGTTTGGGACCAGTGCACGTAGTCGCACGATTCCATGGCCATTGCTAGATGTTCGACCTGCTGCAAAAGAAGCATTAGATGCTGCAACCAAACAACAAAATATTGCAATTGTGTTTGGGCGTGAAGATCGTGGACTCACCAATGAAGAATTAGCCCTAGCCAATTATCACTTAACCATTCCAGTAAACCCTGAGTATGGCGTACTCAATGTTGCGCAAGCGATTCAAGTGGTTTGCTATGAGTTAAGAATGGCTGCGCTTGAACAAAATACTCAGGTTCAAGACAAGCCAGATGACCACATGCAACTGAAGCAACAACAAAGCATGGAATGGGATGAACCATTGGTTACACAACAACAAATGGAACAGTTTTATCCTCATTTAGAAAAAATGTTGACTGAAATTGAGTTTTTAGATCCAAATAATCCCCGTTTACTCCCATTACGCTTGCGTCGTCTATTCGGAAGGATACAATTAGATCGTATGGAGTATCATTTATTACGTGGAATCTTTAGCCGCGTACAGGCATTAGCCCAAGGTTCATGGAAAAAGACCAATACGGAGGATCATAATCATGATTAAACAGCTAAAAGAAGATATCGAAGCTGTATTTGCGCGTGATCCTGCGGCCCGCAATACATTAGAAGTCCTGACCACCTATCCAGGTATCCATGCACTGATTATGCATCGCATGGCGCATGAGCTCTGGAAAAAAGAATATAAAGGTACCGCCCGCCTACTTTCTTCTTTTAGCCGCTTTGCAACGGGTATTGAAATTCATCCTGGCGCAAAAATCGGTAAGCGTTTTTTTATCGATCACGGCATGGGTGTGGTGATTGGTGAAACAGCTGAGATTGGTGATGATGTAACGCTTTATCATAGTGTCACCTTAGGTGGAACCACATGGAATAAAGGCAAACGTCATCCAACACTTGAAGATGGTGTGGTTGTTGGTGCTGGTGCAAAAATCTTGGGCCCATTTACAGTACATAAAGGTGCCAAAGTCGGCTCAAATGCAGTTGTAACCAAAGAAGTTCCTGCTGGTGTAACTGCCGTTGGTAACCCTGCCCGTTATATTTTCAAAGACAAAAGTCAA
This sequence comes from Acinetobacter higginsii, assembly GCF_000369525.1. Classification (GTDB taxonomy): domain Bacteria; phylum Pseudomonadota; class Gammaproteobacteria; order Pseudomonadales; family Moraxellaceae; genus Acinetobacter; species Acinetobacter higginsii. Next base: position 747,647 of record NZ_KB850072.1, on the reverse strand, counting down.
ATCGAACAAGATGAAGTCAATCGCCGTGACTACGCGGAAAGTATTGGTTTCGAACCTTATGCGACAACACAAGATCAGTCTGATCCTATTTTAGAAGGCATGCGCGTTTTACTCGATCGTATGCAAAAAAATGAAAAACGCATGAACGTACTTTGCCAACGTCTGTCTGAACTTGACCCGAGCTTCACCTCGCAAAGTTCAAAAACTCAACCATTGAGTAAAGAAGAACTTAAAATTATTGAAGAAGTTAGACGTGAGTGCGAAGCACAGAACAAAACTTCGGCAACCTAGTCAAATATATAAAAAATGTAACAAGCTTCTCATTGCAAGTTGGTTTTGCTTTTCCTAGACTGGTGAAACCAACGATCTACTTCTCATTTAACTAAAATTAATGGATGTAAAGCATGAATTTTAAGCCTTTGGCATTACTTGTACTTTCAACTTCTTTTTTGACGGCCTGTGGCGTTGCCCCTGTTAAAAAAGAGAAGGTTGCTGAACCCTTTGTGTTTAAGGAACCAGACCCAACTCCTCCATTCTATGCTTTAAATCCAACCAAGTATGATGCCCCACCAAGCTTTGAAGTTGCGATCAAAGATGCTGCGGCTCAGCCTGTCACGAAAATGGTCGTGTCATTACAAAATGATCCATCAAAATCAACAACATTGGATATCAACAAGCTCATTATCCCAACCATTGACAACAAACAACGCAACATGAAATATGCGGTTCTTGCTGGTGAGAATGAAATTGATGTCACTGAAATCGATGACTTTTTACAATTAGTTGAAGGTAAAGCACGTCACTATCCACCTCGTTTCCCAGAACGTCAAGAACGTAAGGGCTATGAAGTCAAGTTAAAAGAAACCACGCAGAAACTAGATGCTTTAGCCGAAAAGCCAAATGCTTCTTTAGATATCTTGACTCGTGCGTTTAAAGCAAGCGTGATGGCACGTAACTTAGACTTAGGTACATCTTATACTTCAAAGTCATTAACTTATGCGCAACGTATTCTCGCGATCAGCCCGAATGATCCTGAAACCAACTTCTGGTTCGGTTTTGGCTTATCAGAAGGTGGTGGTCAACGTGAGGCTATTCCATATTTAGACAAAGCAATGAAAGGTGGCGTCCAAGAAGCTTATCTTTCTGCTGCCAACAACTATTTATGGTTAGAGCAAAAGAAAAATGCGCTTCAAACCTTGAAAAACTATAAAATCAACTATCCTGACGAAGCAGAAGTGACTGATCGTTTGATCAAAGAAGTTGAAGCCGGAAAACGCTGGAATGTGTGGCAAGTTCTGAACTAATTGAGCTTGTAGAATCGCATTACAAAAATAGACTGCTGTGTGCAGTCTATTTTTTTATCTATGATTGAAAAAACATTCGATTTTCGTATTATAGCTACAATCTTCCAGCGAAATTGCTGACATACCATGCTAGCATTTACACCGAATAAGCGTCTATTTTTTATCTCTCTCCTAAGCACCGTCGTGATGAGTGGCTGCCAAGTTGTCAGTATCAAACAACAAGCTCTCAATGTGACGATTGCCAACGAACGTAACAGCATTCTTACGCAAAAAAAACTCAGTGAAGCCAGCCTCAATGTCTTGTCGATGTCGGGCAAAGAAGCCAAAGTGTGTATGCAAACACCAAATGAGTGCATTGCAGATCTACACAAAATTCCGCAAATCCAGGATGAGCAACTTTTATCTACAGCGAGCGAACTCTATCTCTCAAAAGCGCTGAGTCTGTCCGACGCGTCCGAATGTAAAATCAGTAAACTGACAAAACACAAACCTGAGGAAGAACAGAAAGCCATACAAAAGACCTATGAGCAATGCTTAGATCAAGAGCTTGAAGCTTTAGATAAAAGCATCCGTTATAGCTATGCATATTTGTTCAAAACGACACGACAACCGCAAGAACGCATTTTTGATAACCGTCAGGTCCAGATTCGAGACTTTTACAACCAAGCTTTAACCAAATTGGTGAATGTGCATAGTTTAAGAAATCCCTCTAAAACCATTAGCCCTACCATTCAAATTGGCAAAAGCACCTATACGATAGACATTCAATCCTATCAACGCTTACAAAATATGAAGCTGGAGAAATTTATTTCCAGCTATAACATGAACTTTTCGGGCTTACGAGCCATTAACCGCCGTGATGGTTTCGGTTCAGATTTCGTGGCCGTGTTTCCTTCAACGGATGCAGCCCATGGCGAAAATAAATATATTCTTGATCCATTAAGTTATAGCTATCCAAATGGAATTAACCCTAATATTCATAAAGCACGTTATTTAGCCGCAACCATTATTGCGCAACCCAAGAATGCAGCCGCAACCATTAATGATGTTTTAAATAATCCAAACTTTGAAGTAAAGGTTTATGACCCTTATAGCGTAGAGAAAGTCAGTATTGCAGGTAAAGAATATTCGCTTGCAGCCAATTTCTCTGCACCTTATGGACTCTGGTTAGCTGAGAATAATTTAGGTGCAGCGGCTTATTTAACTTTAATTGATCGTGATCAGCATCTGACCATGCCACATCTCTATATGCTGGAACCCTATAATCCGAACAAGAAAGTGATTGTATTGGTGCATGGTCTTGCCAGCAGCCCTGAGGCATGGATTGCGGTCACTAATGATATTATGGGTGATGCGGTACTACGTGAACACTATCAAGTTTGGCAAGTGTTTTATTCAACCAATATGCCGATTCTGGAAAGCCGTTTTCAAATTTATGCCTTATTAAAACAAGCCTTTGGCTCACTCAACAATAAAGATGCTGCAGCACAAGATGCAGTTTTAATTGGGCATAGTATGGGAGGCATTATCAGCCGACTCTTGGTGAGCAATGCTGATATTTCTAAACAGGCACTCACCATGATGAGTAGCCGTCAACAAACGCGTTTACGCAAGCATCCTGTGATTGGTGAACGGCTTAAAATGGAACCGATTACTAATTTTGATCGTGCCATTTTCTTGGCTGCTCCACATAAAGGAACTGACTTTGCTGATCGCTGGTTTACACTAGCAGCACGTAAAATCATCAAACTCCCTGCAACCTTCTTGACCACTTTGGCAGATACACTCACCAGTGATGATATGGATTTAAAAGAATTCGTTAAAACCCTGACCAATGATGTAATTCAAAATGGGCCAAGTGATCTCAGTAAAAAATCCAAATTTATGGAATTAACCGCCTCTATTCCGCCTGAAAATGGACTGGTTTTTCACTCGATTATGGGCAACATTACCAAGAGTGATGATCCAAATGTCATTACAGACGGGATTGTTCCTTATAAGAGTGCACATTTAGATGGTGCTGTTTCCGAGAAGATTTTCACGGGCGGCCATTCAATTCAAGAGACCCCAGAAGCAGTTCTAGAATTACGTCGTATCTTGCGTGAACACCTTGTCGATCACGGTTTATATAAACCGAAGAACTAAACACAATAAAAAAGCCCCAAATAATTGGGGCTTTTTTTAAGGGATTACTTACACACCAGAACGGATCATATAATCAAAGGCAGACAATGATGCTTTCGCGCCTTCACCTGTAGCAATAATGATTTGCTTGTACGGTACTGTCGTACAGTCACCTGCAGCAAAGACACCTTTGACATTAGTTTCATTGCGATCATTAATCACGATCTCGCCACGGCTGCTGAGTTCAACCGCACTGTTCTTTAAGAAATCTGTATTTGGTAATAAACCAATTTGTACAAAGATCCCTGCAAGTTCAACTGTGTGTTCAACATCAGTGGCACGATCTTTATATTTCAATGCTGTCACTTGAGCACCATCACCCACTACTTCAGTACTGAGTGCATTTAAGATGACAGTGGTATTTGGCAAGCTATTTAATTTGTCTTGCAATACTTGGTCTGCACGAAGTTTGATATCAAACTCAACCAAAGTCACATGCTCAACAATCCCTGCAAGGTCAATCGCTGCTTCAACACCTGAGTTACCACCACCAATCACCGCAACACGTTTGCCTTTGAATAATGGACCATCACAGTGTGGGCAGTACGCTACACCACGAGTACGGTATTCAGCTTCACCCGGTACATTCATTTCTCTCCAACGTGCACCTGTAGACAAGATAATGGTTTTTGATTCAAGCTTGGCACCATTTTCCAGTTCCACTTCAACCAGACCATTGGCCGTTTGATCTGCACCAGTGATCTTGCTGACACGTTGTAAGTTCATGATGTCGACACCGTATTCATGGACATGGGCTTCCATGTCTTGAGCGAACTGAGGACCTACAGTTTTTTGTACTGTGGTGAAGTTCTCAATGTCCATCGTGTCCATTACCTGACCACCAAAACGTTCAGCCACAATACCCGTTTTGATGCCTTTACGTGCCGCGTAAATCGCTGCTGTACCACCCGCAGGGCCACCACCAATCACCAATACATCAAATGCATCTTTGGCATTGATTGCTGCTGCATCTTTCTCAGCTGAATTGCTATCCAACTTGGCAACGATTTCTTCCAAAGTCATACGACCTTGACCAATATGCTGATTGTCTTGGAACACCATTGGTACAGCTAAGATTTTGCGTTCTTCAACTTCGTCTTGGAAGAAAGCACCATCAACCATGGTTGCCGTGGTATTTGGATTGTTAATCGCAATCAAGTTCAAAGCTTGAACCACATCTGGACAGTTATGGCAGCTGAGCGATACAAACACATCAAAGTTCGCTGTTAAGTTTAAGCCTTTGATCTGAGTGAGTACTTCATCAGATACTTTAGGCGCATAACCTGATACTTGTAATAATGCCAAGATCAAAGAAGTAAACTCATGTCCCATCGGTAAGCCAGCAAAGAACACACGTGGTTGTTCACCTGCTTTGGCCACACCGAAACTAGGACGGCGAGCGTTTGAACCGTCAAAACGCGCCGTAACTTGGCCAGAAAGTTCAGCAATTTCAGTCACGAGTTCTTTAATTTTTTCTGCTTTGTCGGAGTCATCTAAAGCAGCAACCAACTCGATTGGACTTTCTAAACGTTCTAAGTAAGCTTTTAATTGAGTTTTAATATTTTGATCTAACATGTATTACTCCAAATTCTAAGACGTTCAAATCGGCTAAATTCATTCAATGAGGCTATAGTACGCAAAAGCACTGAATAGGTAAAACAGTATGTTTTTATGAGTTTGATCGGATAAACCGAACTTAAAATTAAGAGACATCCAGTTTTTGACCAATCCTCACACGACGATTTTTCAAATGTTTGGCGAGCACATATAAAATTGCGCTTAAAGCAACAGCCAATACAATCAAGCCCCATAAAATGACATTCACAATCTGAGAAATACGTTCGGCTTGCTGCGCACGCAGGTCTAAGGGCTGCGTGATTGAGGTAATACTCTTACCGTATAGTTGCTGCTGCATGACCCACAGCTGTTCAGGTTTAAAGTCATATGCTTTAAATTGAGCTGGATTGGTTTTCTCTGCACTAATTAATTGATTCACATAGACATTAGCGGTCTTGCGATCGACAGGTTGATGCAATAAGGCCACTTGCGCCAAGACATAAGCTTTTTCAGTCGAAGAAATATTGGCCTGCTGTAAATCTTGAGCAATCTGACTTTCAACAATATTGTTTTGATAGCTCATCCACTGTTGATAAGCCTGCTTAGTTTCATCTTTCCAGTCATACTGGATGTAGGTCAGACCTGACCAAAGTAAAATAAATGAAATCACCCACGCCAGAATACGCTGTGTCCATGCCTGAAAACGTTGCTGAAAAAATTTAAATTTCTTGGCCCAACTAAGCAGTAAAAAAGCGCCAATAAATGAGACAAAAAGTTTGAGAAACAGCCAGCCGAACCATGATAATAGATTAAAAAGATAATCGACGGGTTGCTTAAAAGGAACAAGATCCTGTACATGATAAGGCAAATCTAAAGCCTGTACATGTACAGAAAGATCAAAGAAACGATAGATAAATTCTTTTTGCAAAAACAGACCAGCGATTGTAACAACAACGAATGTACTGGTCAGAAAAAACCAGATCATTAAATTGCGTTGACGTTTTTTTAACACATCTAAACGCTGGTCAATCGGTTGTACACTAAAATCTTCTATGGGTGACAATGATCTTTCCTTCAAAAATTAGCAATATCAAGATTTAGGTGGTTGGCTATTTTCAAGCACCAGATGATTCAAATTTTCTTGCAAAGCACGCAAACGGGTTGTCGCTTCGGCACGCTTTTGCATCCCTTCTTTCTGAATCTGAATCACATCATTTACTGTTTTAATGAGGGTGTTTTGTACATGTTCAAGGGTTTCAACATCGATCACGGAACGCTGATTGGCTTTAGCCGTATCAACTGAGTTTTGATGCAATAACTCAGCATTACGACGTAATAATTCATTGGTAGTATCATCAATGGCTTTGGCAAGTTGGACGCTATTCTTTTGCTCTTGCAACGAAATTGCCAAACTAATTTGATTTTTCCAAGCTGGTAATGTGATGTTTTTAATCGCGTAAAATTTGTCTACCAACATCAAGTTATTCGACTGGATGATCCGAATCATCGGTAAAGTCTGCATTGCAGACTGCTGTAAAACATGAAGATCACTGACTCTTTTTTCAAGGTTATTGGCTAAGTGGTTAAGATCATAAATCTGTTGTGTGGTCTGTTGATCTTGTTCCTGATTTGTCAGAGTCGTAATTTGCTGTTGAATATCCTGCTGCTTCAACTGACCCGCTGCAATATAAACACCTAGTTGCTTATATTCATCTTGAACCGCATCAAACATTTTATCCAATGTCCCAACACGTGCTTTCAAACCTGATTGTGAGCTTTCAATTTCTTTGACCAATACATCAATCTGCTCTTTGGTGGTATTAAAATGCTGATCAAAATTTTGTTTAGCATTCTTGAACTTACTCAATAAGCCACCAAAAAAACCTGAACTTTTAGATTTATTTAAAATACTTGAAGTATTTAACTGCTGAGCGACTTGCACCACTTCATTGAGTTTTTGTCCAGTTGCATCAAGGTCTTTGTTCTGTACCAGATTCAACAACTCATCGGTATAGGTTGAGGTTTTATTGGCAATATTTTTGCCATATTCTGCAACAGCAGTCGTACTGATATCGGCCAGTTCTTTATGCGCATCCATCACTTCAGCAAAATCTTGAGATTGTAGACCTAAGTCTTTTAAGTTCAACTGCTCAAAACGCTGCTCGGGCTTAATTTCAAGCTCATGAGATACCTTACTCAGTTCTGAATCTGACATCATATTTCCCTCTTATTTCTGTAATGATTTTTTCAAATTTTGGATTAAATCTTCGCGGCTTTTATCCAACTGCTCAATCGTCGCAGTCGAATTGGATTCCCGACTTTGCTTTAAATGATATTGCCATGCTGGAATTAAAATCTGTTGTGCCTCTTTAAAACGATCAAGCAAGCTAAAAGATAAATGCTGTGAAAGCTGCATCTGTTTGATTGCAATATCATTGCTGCTCTGTAAGGTTTGTAAAGTATTTACCTTTTTAGATAAGCGCTCCACAAAATGATCCAGCACTTGCTGCTTACTAAACTGAGGATACTCAATCAAGAATTGATCGGCTGCCTGAATATAAGCAGCCATCTGCTCTCTTAAACCCAATGCCTGCTGTAGACGCGATTGTGATTTTTGGATTTCGATTTGCAAACGTTGACTCAAATAATTCGCTTCATTAATCAAACGATCTAAATCTTTAACATATTTCACTTGCCCAGCATCATATTCAATATCAATGCCCAACCATTTTTGCAGTGCATTAAAACGGCGTGTGCCTAAAAACTTTTTGGATAAAGACAGCTGCTGAATAATCTGAGTGATCACTTCGCTGAGCTGCTGATTTAACTTAGGATCGACACCATTCAGCAAGACGCTTTGAGCTTGAACCAAATGATCTGCGTAATGACATAAACGATGCGGATCGTTCAATAAAGGTAATAAATCATTACGCTTGATCGCTAAAATATGTTCTTGATTTGATTCAATTTGCGATAAAGGTGTTAAGTCGAGCGGTAGCGTCATATCAATAGAAAATCGTGAGCACAAATAAATTTGAACAGCTTAGTTGTAGCATGTTCTTTGACTTTCTCATATCTAAATGTTGTTATGTTTTTTAAAATATAGTGTCGCCTTACTGACTAAAAACCCTCTAAATTACAATCAATAAAGAAGGTTCATCAATCAAATCATGGGTTACTCATCATTGAGCGCACATTCAAAGTTATTTGGATTTTGTTTGCAGCGAACTTTTTTCAAGAAGTTCATCATTTTTGGATCATAAATTCCTGCTTTAGTAAGTGAGATACGTGCTTCACGCATCATCTTCATATAGTTGACTTGTTCTTCAGGTGGGATAATCATCCAGTACTTGGTTGGAATTTCTTTTTCGTATTTTGAAATAATATTAAACGTTCGACCGAGTTGCCCCGCCACCCATTCACGCGATTTCTGCCCAAACCCGTCAGGAAATTTATCCTTTCGAATAATGAAATTTGCCGAAATTTGCGTCAGTGGAAATTTGACAATTCCGCCTTTATCACCGAGTCCTTTATAAAGCTCAAAAGGCTTATAAGCAACAATTGGCGCGGGAACAATATCAATTTGATGATTATTAAATTTTGCCCCTGCATTGGTCACATCGACTGAAACAGCTTGTGCACCTATTTGTGCAACCAATTTCGGTTGAGCTTCATCATAAGCAAATACACCAACTTTCTTACCTGCGGCCTTAGCCAAAGTATTTATATTACGATCAGCAACAAACAAATACGCAGGACCAATCGTTCCAAGACCCGCAATTTCATAAGGGCCATTGATCATACTTTTTGCCGCTTGAGGCTTAGAGAGCAATTGATAAGCAAGAATTGCCGTTTTCAAATCAGTTAAAGCACCAACAGCATCAAGTGAACCGACATATTTATTGAATTGTCGACCACGCAATCCACTGATAATTGCGCCATCACATTGCCCGACTTTTAAATCTTCAGCTGCAACACGCTCATCGACATAGGCACGCAAATCAATCTCTGCGCCCCACTTTTTTGCTTCTAATGCATAATCTTTTGCCAGTGCAAATGCATCACCCGATTTACCAACTGGATCAAACACACAAACCGTTTGCTTCGCCTGTGTTGTTACAGCGAATCCGAATAATGCCAAAGCAATTAAACCGTTTTTAATTATCATCTCGTTCTTCCCAGATAAGATTTATTTTATCTCTTTATCTCAACTTATTTGTGGATACTATCCTATGACGAGATTTTTATTTTTAACGGATTTACAGCCAATCATTCAGTTGTCACGAGTATTTTGAAGGTTTCATCCGCCTAAGATCGATGGTGCACTTTGTGGTAGTGCATAAGTTCCAATGACATGCGCAACCGGCTCTTCATCATCCAGAGAATATAGCCAAACTTCTCCTGTAACCAAGGTTTTACCAACCTTAATCAATTTACACACAGCCCGAATATCTCGATTTCCATTGGGTTTACGAAAGAAATTAATGGTCATATTGGTAGTGACTGCCATTGCAACCAGTCCCAGATGCCCCAAGATGGCAATATAGAGTACATAGTCTGCAATCAACATCAGCGTTGGGCCAGAAACGGTTTGTCCTGGACGGAGGTCTCCTGCATCGACTCGATAAAGTAGCTGTGCCCCCTTAGGAGGAATCTCCTCAATGGTACTTTTTTGTAACGCCTGCGGAAATTCTTGTGCTAAAAATCCAATAATTTCTTGTTTATCCATTGCCATACTCTTTTCCACCATTCCTGTTGTGTGAGCCCCGATTTAAAACAGAGCCCTAAAAAATCCAATATTTAATCCGCTTTAGCTGAAAGCTCATTCAGCACTTGCCAATAGCTTGGTGGTTCGGCAACATGACCGCGTTGTCTTAACATCTGGTGCATTTTTGGCAATTTAAAATAAGGTACAGCTGCCATCAAATGATGTTCTTTATGATAGTTGACATTGATTGGTGCAACCAAAGCACGAGCAATATAGCCTGCCTTAGTTGTACGCGTATTGGTTAAAGCACTATGACTGGTTTCCATTCCTGCATGCTCTGCCATTGAACGGACTCTGAGGAATAAAGGAAATGGGGTCAAATACGCCACAACCCATAATGCATAAAGTTTAGGATGCCCCGCTGCCCACAACGCTGAAAATAGAGCAGCGTTAGTTGCAATTGCACCACCACTATTTTTTAGGAATGCTTTAGGATAATCGCTCCAGTGTTTGCCTTCCTGAGAAATCCAGCGGCGGTCGTTTGATACCGTCCACTCCATTTTTTCAATATCCATCAACACTCGGCCAACCGCAAACTTAAACCCCGTCACGCCAGACAAATCACGCATAAATTTGCGCATTAAGGATTTTTTCGTGGTTGGAAAACCTGTAACTAAGGATAAATCAGGATCATCGACCGTAGAGGTTTTACTATGATGACGCATATGATGGGCACGATATTTATGTAGATCATTCCAAATCGGACGCGCGCATAACCAATCCGTCAAGGTATCATTCAACCATTTGGTTTTAAATAAACTTTGATGGGAAGCGTCATGCATGATGATCGCGAGTGCCAACTGACGGCCAGCCAAAACGACCAAGGCTGCAACACACATGAGTAATTTACCCCAAGCAGGTAAATACTCCCAAGAGCTAGCTACAGCCGCAAAAGTTCCACCAATCACAGCCCATGTCGAAAACACAGCCCAACTGCCTTGCGCATCAGACTTGGCTGTTAACTCAGTAATTTCCTCTCGCGAGAATAAATCACTAATCGCTACACGTGTATTCATATCCCTATCCTGCATTTGTTTTATTTTTAAAACTACACAATTTATATTTTTATTATAAATTAAGTAATATTTCTGTCAATAAATTAAAATTAGATTTTATGTAATATTTGTAATGAATATTTACTCAAGACTACTTTCATAAAACTTCTGCCATGCATCCAAACCTGTCTGATCCAACTGTTGTACGCTCTGCGCAAATTGCTCGCGAAGTTGAACATCAACAAAACCTTCTGGCAATAATGGATCATTCATCAGCAAGGAAATGGTTTGTCGTCCCAATAATAAAGATTCTCGAGCTGCGTCTTCCAAACTGAGCTGATCAACAGTAGACAACCACTGTTGAATCATTTGGCTGTATTTTTGGTAGTTTTGATTCAGCGTTTGTGTAGACCAAAGCTCAATAATCGTAGTCAACGTTTCGGTATCAAAATGGTTAATCTGGCAAAACTTTGCACTACTTTCTAAACCAGAAGTTTTTAATTTCGTAATCAGTTGATCAAAACCAATCACCAAATTATCAGGACGGATATAAATACCTTGCTCTAATTCTTTAAAACCAAAATGCTTGAGTGCTCTTTCACGACGATTTAATGCAGTACGATCAACCCGCCCAAGCTGACCCGTAAAAACCGCTAGATACTGCTGATTCCATACTTTGGTTTGTTTAATTCCATGCTTACGATTCAGCATGACATTTGCCCATTCATGCGATTGAACTGTAAATTGATAGACGCCACGTTCAATGGCTTCAATCACGCCATCACTGGATAACCGTGTCACAGCAACCCGAATGCTATTTTCACTGATTTCAAAAAGCCGCGCTGCAATAATGATTTGTTTAATTGAAATCGCTCGACCTTGAAGTCCTAACAGCAAATCAATAATTAAGTCTCGAGCATTCATTTTCACTATTGTCATTGTGCTATCGAACCAGATCTGAAGGATTTAAAATAAAGAATGGGGATTTTAACTGAGAATCTCCCTTTTCGCAGTTGCCAAAAGGGAGATGTTTTTATTTTTATAAAAAGACAAATAACAAAATAATACCTAGCACAATACGGTACCAAGCAAATACTCGTAAAGTATGGCGTTCCACAAATTTCACTAAGGCACTGACCACCAATAATGCAGAAATAAAGGCTGCGACAAAGCCAACAGCAATATTCAGCATATTGTCTTGCGTTAAGACATCCGCATTACGGGCCAAATCAAATACCGCCGCACCCAACATGGTTGGCATCGCCAAGAAGAACGAAAACTCGGTTGCTGCCTTACGAGACAATCCAGAGAACATCCCACCAACGATGGTCGCACCTGAACGTGAAGTCCCTGGAATCATCGCAACACACTGCGCACAACCCACCAAGAATGCTTGTTTATAAGTAATCTTGGTCGCATCTGTCGTTTTATGATCAAAATTCTTTGATTCAACCCAGAAGATAATCAGACCACCCACAATCAAAGCAACAGCAACCACCAGCGGGCTAAACAAAACACTCTTAATGAAATCGACCGCAAAAATACCAATCACGACTGCTGGAATGAAAGCGAGTAAGACACTAAAGGCAAAGTGACGTGCTTCAGCATCTCCACTAAAGAAACCTTTGACCAAGTCAAAAATCTTTTGACGATACAACCAGCACACAGCCAAAATCGCACCAAGCTGAATCACAACTTCAAAAACACGACCATCATCTGAATGAAAGTCGATCATATGACCAAATAAAATCAAATGACCTGTGCTTGAAATGGGCAAGAATTCGGTAAGACCCTCAATAAAACCTAAAAACAAGGCTTTTAAAATTTCAATATGTTCCATAACTTACTCAAAAGAACGTAATAGCAGAATAAAAATAAACGGCAAGCTTAACCTGAAATGTCATCATTTTATGTGATTGTCACGTAACCTTTTAGCAAAAAATATTCAGACAAATGCCTGAATTTCTGTTAAATAATCATCAAACTATTTTTCTTCTGCATCTGTTCGACCACTTCATGTGTATCAAAGCCTAAACGCCAATACAAAAGCCCTAAAACATCTAATTCATCTTGGGTAATAATTCGATCATTCCAGAGACATCTTTCAGCGATTGACAAGATATTAAGGCGTTCGCGTAATAACAAACCAGAGACATCATTTAAAATTTCCGCCAAGTCCAAAGGCTCATCTGAAATATCGGCATAAATTTGCATTTCATCTTCAGTTAAAAGCATCTGCAAGATACGTTCACGAACTTCGAGCTGGTTCGGACTATTAATTTGCTGTACATGCAGTAAGGCATCGATCAAATGTACAATCTGAGATTTGACATCTTCAAAAGCCGCAGGCAAATGTGCAGGCATTAAATTGAGTTCATGTTTCACCCGTTCCAACAACAATGCATCAAGCAAACCGACTTCACCATCTTCTTGAATGATACACGCCAACTTGGTTAAGAATTGACGTGCAATACTGGTCGGCATATGCCCAATATTTTTACAGGCGTCATGGAAAATCTGCACATGAATACGACCATCCAAATTCAATAAAGCATCGACAATCGCATGGCTGACCGGTGCTTCTTGCGGAATAAATTCGCGATACTGACGAATCATCAAAATCGCAACCATCACCTCACGAGAACCTGTCGCTGTTTGCATTGCCCGTTGAATTAATTCAGGGCGTTTCTTATTCTTTCGAACTTCTGGATTAAGTGGTTTGATTGCATCATTCAGTGCAAAACTAATCGGTGATAAACGCAATAAAGGTAATGGCTGTGGCGAACTCCATGGCATGGTGAGCTCGGCACTTTCCTCTTCTAACGAGCGAAAGAGGCTGAATAACGGGCGATTACGAAGCTTGCGTAGATTTTCTAATTGCAGATCTTGCAACAAAGTTGGATTTAATTCGTAGATTCGTTCTTTAATACTGGGATGAATATTCATCCAGCTCTGCGGACTCAACGAGTTAGCAAAGCACATATGCGAAATCGACTCAGAATAAGCACTATGGATCTGCGATCCCGAGTGATGCACATAAATCCGTAACAAGGTTTGCACATTGGCATTATTGTTCATCAAGCGCATGGTCTTGAGATCATTACGGAAGGTACGGCCACTTAAGGTCAAATATTTAATACAACGTGTAATTAAAATACCCAAACTACCGATTAACCAAATCACCCCACCAATCGCAACAAAGATGGTCTCAAATTTATTTCGATAAGTCGTTGCATAGGGATTATAACCCGCCTGAGCAAGCTTACTGCCCCACTGGCTAAAAGTAGTTAAACCACTATATAGAATTTTTAGCTTGGTATTTTCAACAGCTTCACCCGATAGAATCTGGTTAAACTCATAACTGAGTAAGCCATAAAGTTCAAGTTCATCCAGATTTTGTAATGCACCCCAAGTCAAAATAATCACAATATCCTGTGATCTAAACCCTGCAGTTAAAGCATTCACCCCAACTTCATCAGGAAGTACATAGACCGCTGGCGTATCAATATCAAAACTCTTGGCGACCTGCTCTACAACTTTTAAGGCAGTACTTTCTTCTGGCGTACTTTCATCGAAAACCAAGCGACGTGCCTTTAGCTGCTTTGCCAGCGAGTGACCGCCTTCCCGCAGCACATAAAGTTCAGCACCCACCGACCAGAATAAGACCAAAACAAGCAAACCGATAAAATACGGACTAAGTACATGCCACCAAATCGGTTGGGTATAATCAAAGAAATGAACGACCAAACCCAAAATTAAATTGAGAATAAAGACGGTTAATAACATTGCGATAAGACAGAAACTGACTGACCATGCAATATTTTTATTTTCAATTAAATAATGGCTCATTTCTTTCAATGTAAGTTTTCCCGATTACATTGTTTCAGTTAGGATTTCCGTATTCACTATCATAAAATAAAAAAGCGGGAAATTCCCGCTTTTCTATAGATTAAGATGAGATTACTCTTCTTTGATCCCAGTTAAGTCAACTGATGCTGCATCAATATTCACATCGATATAGCCATCTGATTTACTTTTCGCAGCATCACTACGTTTTTGCTCAAGTGCATCCAGATATGCCTTATCAATACCACCCGCGACATAGACACCATCAAACACCGAACAATCAAATTCAGTTAAATCTGGTACTTTGCTGGTACGAACTGCATTTTTCAAATCCTCCAAATCTTGGAAAATTAAACGGTCTGCACCAATATTTTCACGAATTTCTTCTACTGTACGGCCTGACGCAATCAACTCAGCCTTGGCTGGCATATCAATACCATACACATTTGGATATTTCACCATTGGTGCGGCAGAAGCAAAGAAGACTTTCTTCGCACCTGAATCACGCGCCATCTGAATGATTTCATTACATGTGGTGCCACGAACAATCGAGTCATCCACCAATAGAACATTCTTGTCTTTAAACTCAAGTTCTACAGGGTTCAATTTTTGACGAACTGATTTTTTACGTTGCTGCTGACCTGGCATAATGAAGGTACGTCCGATATAGCGGTTTTTCATAAAACCTTCACGGAATTTCACACCTAAAATATTTGCCAGCTCTAATGCAGAGGTACGACTGGTATCTGGAATTGGAATCACAACATCAATATCATGCTGCTCACCCCATTCTTTCAAGATTTTATACGCCAGTTTTTCACCCATTTTTAACCGGGCTTTATAGACTGAAATCCCATCAATAATGGCATCTGGACGAGCAAAATACACATATTCAAAAATACATGGGCGATATTCAGGATTCGCAGCGCATTGTTTGGTAAACAACTGCCCTTCTGAATCGATAAAAATCGCTTCGCCTGGTGCGATATCACGTTCAACTTTAAAACCAAGTGCGGTAATCGCAACAGATTCAGATGCGATAATGTATTCAACACCTTGTTCAGTTTCACGAGAACCATAGACCAAAGGACGAATCCCGTTTGGATCACGGAAACCGACCAAGCCATGACCAGTGATCATCGCTACAACACCATAAGCCCCTTTACAACGCTCATGTACGCGAGATACGGTGTGGAAAATATCATCTGGGCTTGGATTTAAAGTTCTGATCTTTTGTAGCTCATGTGCAAAAACATTGAGTAAAACTTCAGAATCAGAATCAGTATTCATATGACGTAAATCTGTTTTGAACAGATCATCATGAATTTCTGCAGCGTTGGTCAAGTTCCCATTATGAGCAAGCGTAATGCCATAAGGTGAGTTCACATAAAATGGTTGTGCTTCAGCACTGCTTGATGAACCAGCAGTTGGGTAACGAACATGTCCGATCCCGTAGTTACCAAGCAATGCACGCATATGACGCGTATGGAATACATCACGTACCATACCGTTATCTTTGCGGAGGAATAAACGCCCTTGATGGCAGGTTACGATCCCTGCAGCATCTTGTCCTCGATGTTGCAGCATCGTTAAGGCATCAAATAACATTTGGTTCACTGGTGATTTACCGGCTATCCCAACAACTCCACACATAGCAACCTCGCGACAAGCTAGCGATTAATAAAAAGGATTTTTCGTCGAATGATCAGAACGCTCATCAACTGAAGCACGTTCTGACTGGTCCATTTCAGTCGAAGGGCGATGTAACAACGCGCCTTCCGATGTCATTTGATTTAAAGCTTGATTTGCTGCATCTTTGGACAATTCAGTTGCCAAAGGTGCATAAGGTAATAGAATTTGTACAAATTTAGACTGTTTCCAGTGCGGTGAACTCTCAACCCAAGGTCCTAAACCCTGCATTGCGATCAATACAATCAGTAATCCTTTGAGAGAACCAAATGCTCCACCTGCTAAACGATTTAATGGGCCCAATTTCAGACTTTTCAAGAGCCCATTCAGTAATGCGGACACAATCCATGTACACACCACAATGATCAACACAATAAAGGCAAATGCTGCGATTTTTTGCACAACAGGGTCTTGGCTTAGACTGCTCATTGCAGGTGCCAAAACCACAGCGTATTTTGCCCCAATGATCAATGCGAATATCCATCCGATCAAGTTCGCAAAGGCTTTGATAAATCCTTGACGCAAACCGTTCAGCCCTCCAATGAGCAAAATGACCAGAATGATGATATCAAGTGTGTTCATTTCACACAGTCATCGCATTAATACAATCTTTCACAAGTGTTGGGCCGGTATAAATCAACCCGCTATAAACCTGTACCAAGCTCGCTCCAGCTTGCTGTTTGGCAACCGCTTGTTCACCAGACAAAATACCACCGACACCAATCAATGGAATTTGACCCGCCAATACTTTGGCAAATTGAGCTAAACATTCGGTACTCTTTTCAAATACGGGTGCACCTGACAAACCACCTGCCTCGTTTCCATTTGGCAAGTTTTCAACACCTTCACGCCCTAGCGTGGTATTGGTTACGATTAGTCCATCAATTTTAAATTGCAATAATTGTGCTGCAATGAATTGAATATCTTCTGAAGTTAAATCTGGTGCCACTTTAAGAACGAGAGGAACATAATGATTATATTGATTTGCCAGTTCGAGTTGGCGATCTTTTAAAGTTTGTAACAACTCAGTGAGCGCATCACCACTTTGCAAACTACGTAAATTTTTTGTATTTGGCGATGAAATATTAACCGCAATATAAGAAGCGTAATTATAAACTTTTTCTAGGCAAATCAAATAGTCAGATACTGCATCTTCAACAGGTGTGTCCGCATTTTTACCGATATTGATCCCTAAAACACCTTTAAATTTTGACGCTTTTACATTTTCAATCAGTTTATCCACGCCATCATTATTAAAACCCATGCGGTTAATAATGGCTTTTGCTTGAGGGATACGAAATAAACGTGGTTGAGGATTACCTGCTTGTGGACGTGGAGTAATGGTTCCAATCTCGATAAAACCAAAACCTAATGCAGCTAAAGCATCAATATGCGCACCATTTTTATCTAAACCGGCCGCAAGACCAACAGGATTTGGAAATTCAATTCCCATACAGGTCACAGGTTTTGCCGCAACTTTCTGATGCATAAAGCCAATTTTATGGGCTTTATCGAGCATAGAGAGAGTCAGTTCATGTGCACGCTCTGGTGCTAAAGTAAACAACAAAGGGCGAGCCAATGAATATAACATACCAATCACAGTCTACTGATTTTCAAGTAGGCACATTATAGGCATAGGCGTATCAAAACGCCATGCCTGACATAGGGTTTTTAATTGCTTACTGTACTGTTGCAGTTAATTTAATCTGATTATTGTTAGAGACCATATCCATTTTTTGGATACTGATACCCATTTGAGACAACTGCATCAAAAAGTTAGCCAACACAGCATAATTCTGGTGTTCTGCAACAAGCTGAATCTGCTCACCATTTTGCTGTGAAGAAACAGCCAAACCTTGTTGTTGGGCCGTTCGTTGTATTTTATCTGCTGCAGTCAATCCCACATCATTTGCAGGCTTCATTGTCGCCGCATTACTCTGCATCCACACGGTTAGATCTTTTAATTCATTTAACCGTTTTTGTTGTTGGTCTGCCAATGCATGCGTTTTCCACAAAGCAAAACCAATCACGGTCACAATGACAAAAATGGTGGTAAAAATCACCATTACCCGTTCACGGACAGATAAGCCTTGTAGATATTCATTTAACGCTTCAATTTTCTGATCAAAGCTATTTTGTAATCGTGTTAATGCTTTCATTATTTTACTTTTACCACCCCAATTGCACCAACTGTATCCGCCTGAATATTGCCTAATTCAGCTTGGAAACCTTGCTGGTTTAATTGTTGAGTTAATCCTTGTAAATCATCCGCAGATTTTGCTTTGAGTGACATAGCCAAAGTTGAGGCATCATAACTCACCTGCTGAGCAACGATTTGTTTTTGCATCAAAATTGGTCCAACGCGGCTTAACAGCGAAAGTGCTTGCGTATCACCAAGTTGACTCATACGCAATTGGCTTTCAAACTGGCTTTTAATATTTTGTTCGGTGACACGGCTATTCTCACCAAACCAATATTTATATTGCTCAATCGCTTGGCTTGCGGTTTGATCCGCAACTTTTTTCAGCTTCGACCAACGCAAGGCATCATAACCAAGCTGTACAACAATCACAGCCAACAATACGGCAGCCGCAGCTTTCCAATATCCTGACCATTGTGTTTCAGCATTTTTAGCTTTAGGTAAAACATTGAAAGGATGCTGTTTAGGTCTTAATAGTTGTTCAAATTGATAACTAAATTCGGTCCGCTGATCTTTACTAGATGCGGTAGCTAAACTTTCCAGTTGGCTGGCATTAAGATTGGCAAATTTATATTGTGTTTCTGCAGTTTGAAATTCAAGGTATAACGCGAGGTCATCGACTGAGTTTCCAAACCAAGTATTTTCTCTCACCAGCAAATGATCATAAAGATTGAGTAGTACCACTTGATCCTGTTCTGGTTCAGGTGCAATCAAAAAGTCAGGCAAGAATGCTGTAATCTGGATCGGCAAAAGACTCAGTGCATGTTGCCATGTTTCAATCGAATATTGCGCCACCCCCAAGATATTAAGCTGATCATTTTGAAAATGATGAACTACTTTCATTTGATCAATTGGCAAGGTGACAAACTCTTCCAAGAGGTATTTAACGCCCTCCTGTCCCAATTGTTTGTAATGTGCCTTGGTCATTGGTTGCTGTAATAATTGCGCATTTCGGCTTGGAAAATAAACCACAGCCTCTTTTCCATGATGCTCTTGCAAGTCCTGAATCAACTGTTCAAGACTTTGTGCCTGCAACCAATTTTCCCCTGCCGACCAATACCATGTTCCATTGGTTTCGGGCATCCATATATACAGCATCGGTGTTCAGTACCCTTATCCTATTGCGGATATATAAAAATTATAATGTTGGTGTAAAACGATTCTTTTGTGTCGACAAACCATTCGCGATCACAGCTTGATCATAAATACGTGCTTCTGCCAATGCAAATGGATTAAAGCCTTCATGCGTCAATTGTTCTTCAATATGTGCCACAACATTCATATGACACACCACTGCAATTGACTCATACGGTAATTTTGACAACCATTCAATTGCATCCTTGGCATCATCATCTGGCTTAATCTTATCGCAAATTAACACAGGAATGCCGTGAAAATGTGCCTTGATATGCGCCAAAGTTTCTTGAGCACGTAACAGTGGACTCACCACAAAAATCTCAGGTTGAATCACATCTTTTAAGAAATGTCCTGTTTGCTCAGCTTGTTGATGTCCACGTGGTGTAAGTGGACGCAGTATATCATTTCCATTGATGGCTGGAGATGCTTCACCGTGACGAACTAAAGTTAACTGCATAAAACGACCTTATTTTTTATAGCTGCATCATAACGCGAATAGATGACAGTTTTTTGATTAGACTTCATGATGAGGTAAAACAAATTCCACATCACTGCGATGACCATTTTTCATCAAAGACAACGCAATGGTCATTGGTGGCGCACCTTCAAAAATCACATCATACAGTGCATTGGTAATTGGCATATATACATCCAGCTCCTCCGCTTTGGTTCGAACTTGTACGATGGTATTAATCCCTTCCGCAGTTTGACCCAACTCTTTAGTCGCTTGGTCCAAGGTTTTCCCAGAACCTAATGCGAAACCGATTTGATAGTTACGACTTAATGGACTGTTACAGGTGGCGAATAAATCACCAACACCTGACAATCCCAAGAAGGTCAATGGATTGGCACCCTGCTTCACTGCAAAACGGCTCATCTCTGCCAACGCACGCGTTAGAATCATACTTTTGGTGTTTTCACCAATCTTATAAGCCCCACCCATACCCATGGCAACTGCATAAATATTTTTTAACGCGCCACCCAATTCAACACCGTGTACATCATCACTACCAAACACGCGGAATAAAGCACTATGTAAAGCATGTTGCACCGCATAACGAACTAGTTCTGACTCACTGGCGATAACCGTTCCTGAAGGCATACCCGCCATGATTTCTTTGGCAAGATTTGGACCAGATAAAACACCGTACGGCACTTCTGGTAATTCTTTGCGAATAATATCACTCATAAAACTAAAGGTTTTTGCTTCAATGCCTTTGGTCAATGAAACCACAGCCTGAGAAGTAATAAACGGCGCAATCTGTTTGAGCACATCACGGAATGAATGACTTGGAATGGCGACCAGAATAATGTCACGATCGCGTACAGCAAGCTCTAAGTCAGCCACTGCACGCAAAGCAGGTTCCAATGGATAATCAGGTAAATAGCGTTTATTGATATGCGTTTGATTAATTTCTTCCGCAACAGCAGCATCACGAATCCAAATCATGGTATCGCAACCATTTCTGGTCGCTAAATTTGCCATCGCTGTACCAAAACTACCACCGCCCAAGACCGTAATTCTTAATGCTGTTTTCTGATCTACGGCAACTGGTTCAACTAAATCACTAAAATTTAACTCTGTCATTTTTTATCCTGAAACGAATTTCTTTCTTTAATCATGCAAAACAAAGCTTAGGTTACTTGCCATACTTTTACAAAATCTTGACTATCTATTTCTGCTCTTGGCGCAATCGCTTTCGCTGCTGTTCCGATATAAATAATTCCAGAAATAAGATCCTGTTGTTTTAATCCCAATTGCTGTTTCAACCAATTTGATTCAACCACAGCCCCAGAACGCCACATGGTTGCAAAGCCTTGTGCTTGTAATGACAACAAGAAGTTTTGAATTGCAGCACCTGTACTTAAAATCTGTTCAAAGTGTGGAACTTTAGGATGATCTTGAATCGTGGTTAAGGCTAAAACCAACAGAGGCGCACGAAACGGATGCTGTTTCACTCGATCAAGTTGTGCAGGATCTGTTTCACCTAAATCTGCTAAAGCACTCGCTAATTGCTCACCAAAAGCCGCACGTAGTTCAGGAGTCACAATCACAAAACGAGTTGGTTTTAAACGATGATGATCAGGTGCAGTCAATGCAGCTTGCACTGCTTTTTCGAGTTGTTCTGTATTTGGTGCAGGCTCAATCAGTTGCCCAATAGATTGACGTTGATGAATATTTTGATGAATTGTCTCTATATTTGAGTCCGTCATTGAAATGAATCTAACTAACACAAGGATGGCGCTAGATTAGCATAATCTGAATGATTTCCACTATGCTTAATTCTTGCTTGTCACAGATGTCTATAATTGAATTTCGTTGGTAAATAACAAATATCATCATCGCTAAACTCATCATTCATTTGAGAAAATTTACAGAGTGTCTGCACAAACTGTACATAACCTGCAAAAGCACTCAGAAATTCTATGTTCCAATAATACAATTATGTAACGACTTGAGAACAAGTAATGAAAAAAACCTTAATCATGAGTTTAGTTGGTGGCTTGGCACTCGGATTGACAGCGTGTGCATCTACACCAACCAACACGTTGGCGATTCAAAAAGAAAATAATCAATACGAAGTCACAGGTATTGGTAAAACCAACCTGATTGCAAAAAACAATGCAGTAACTGCCGCTCAAAAAACCTGTACCCGTAACACAGCCCCAGTTGTTGTTGACGAAAAAACCGCGTACCAAGGTGTATTAAAAGGTGTGGTCAATGAACAAACAGGTAAAATGGTTGAAGCTGCAGCAGGTGTACTCGGCACACTTACGGGCAAGAATGCCTCTTTAGCTCGAGATGATGATTATCAAACCACGCTTACCTTCTACTGCAAAGCTAATTCATAAATACAAAAAAAGCCGATGTTTGAAACATCGGCTTTTTTCTGCGTTGTCACTTAGTGCGCTTCGCTCGTAGCGACTTCAGATGCTGCACCTTGTTCAGCAACATCAGTATTATTTTCATCTAAATTCGGTTTATCAATCGCATCAATTGCAGCTTGTTGCTCTGGGGATGTCTGTGTTGATACAGCAGCAGCTGTTTGGTCTTGCTGTTCAGCATTTTTCGCTTCTTCTTTCTTTGCACATGCAGTCAGCATGATTGGAGCAATAATTAGAGCGGCAAGGGTTAATTTAAATTTCATCACGGCTTTCCACAGTTACTTGGTTAAGTTATGACAAGCATATTTCAGATATATGACATTTTAATGACGATAACGTTGTACAAAAGTAAAAAGAGCCGATAAATATCGACTCTTTTTAAATTATCTTATTATTAATCAATAAATTAAAACTTGATTAAGCACGCTCAAGTAAAACAGCAACAGCAGGTAAAGTTTTGCCTTCTACGAACTCTAAGAATGCACCGCCACCTGTTGAGATATAGCCAATTTGATCAGCAACTTGATATTTATCAATCGCAGCAAGCGTATCACCACCACCTGCAATCGAGAAACCAGCAGATTCAGCAATCGCCAATGAAAGTGTTTTAGTGCCTTCACCGAATTGATCGACTTCGAAAACACCCACTGGGCCATTCCAAAGAATTGTTTTAGACGATTTTAAGATGTCTGCAAATGCTTTAGCCGTTTCAGGACCAACATCCAAAATCATATCGGTATCAGTGACATCAGCCACGTTTTTCACAACAGCTTGTGCACTTGCCAATGAACCAAGGAAATCTTCAAAGTTGATTTGGCTTGCATCTGCAACCACAACATCTGTAGGTAATGGAACACTCACTTTTGCCGCAATTTGTTTTGCCGTTTCAACCAAATCCGCTTCGTAAAGTGATTTACCCACATTAAAACCAGCTGCAGCCAAGAAGGTATTGGCAATACCACCACCCACGATCAATTGATCACAGATGGTAGACAATGAAGTCAACACATCAAGTTTAGTTGATACTTTAGAGCCTGCAACAATCGCAACCATTGGTTTTTCTGGTGTTTGCATTGCACGGCCAAGCGCATCTAACTCAGCTGCCAATAAAGGACCCGCAGCTGCGATTGGCGCAAAACGTGCTGCACCTTCAGTTGATGCTTCTGCACGGTGCGCTGTACCGAATGCATCCATAACAAATACATCGCATAACGCAGCGTATTTCTTCGCAAGCTCTTGGTTATTTTTCTTTTCGCCGTGGTTGAAACGAACGTTTTCAAGTAACACAACTTGACCCGCAGCCACTTCAACGCCATCTAAATAATCTGTGAATAATTTAACATCTTGACCCAACGCTTTGCTTAAGTAAGCAGCAACTGGTGCAAGTGATTGTTCTGGTTTTGGCTCACCTTCTACAGGACGACCAAGATGAGAAAATACCATCACTGCCGCGCCTTTTTCTAAAGCAGCTTTAATTGTTGGCAATGCAGCACGTAAACGTGCATCACTGGTAATTTCCCCATTTTTTACAGGAACGTTTAAGTCTTCACGAATAAGAACTCGTTTACCTGCTAAATCAAGATCAGTCATGCGCTGAAAATTCATGGATGGCTCTCTAGTTGATTTTAAAAACGGCGTAATTTTAAATGATTCTCTGAAATAAAGGTGAGTTTTTTTGCAGAAAAGCTGCCGAAAGCTTCAGTTTTGATTATGATAATCACCGTCACTAAATCTTTCTATTATTATGTCAATTCATCCAGATCCAAAAATTAATCGTTTAAACGTGCTTGGCGAACCTTTAGCCAGTTGTTGTTATGACCCAATCACTGGGTATTTTCGTAATGGCTTTTGCCACACGGCGGTCACCGATTTAGGTCAGCATACAATGTGTGCACAAATGACTTCTGAATTTCTAAATTTCTCGCAAAAAGTCGGCAATGACCTCATTACACCGTTACCCGAAGTTGGCTTTCCTGGGCTTAAACCCGGAGACTTCTGGTGTATCTGTGTAACGCGTTGGGTCGAAGCTTATCAAGCAGGACAAGCACCACCGATTAAGTTGAATGCTTGCCATAATGCCGTACTGCATTATGTTCCCTTGAATATCCTTGTGGAATACGCTGTCTAATGCTTCAACATCAACTGATTTTAGCCTCAGGCAGTCAAACCCGTAAAGATCTGATGGATCGTTTAAGGCTGGATTATCGTTGTATTTCCCCTGATATTGATGAATCTGCATCAGGTGAAATACATGCCGATGATTTGGCCAAACGTCTTGCTTTTGAGAAAGCAGGTGTGATTGCTCAGCAACATCCTGATGCAATTGTGATTGGTTCAGATCAAGTGGCTTGGCGCGAACATGCTCCGTATGACTTTATTGGCAAACCACTGAGTGTTCAAAATGCCATTCAACAATTGCAGGCAAACTCGGGTCAAACCGTGTTTTTCAGTACCGCGCTCAGCGTCCAACATTTGCAATCTGGCTTTGAAACCACACTGGTCGAACATTACCAAGTCAAATTTCGCCAGCTGACATTGCCAGAAATTGAGCGTTATATTGAAATTGACCAACCCTTGCATTGTGCGGGTAGTTTTAAATGTGAAAGTTTGGGGATTAGCTTATTTGAAAAAATGGTGGGTGATGATCAAACCACCTTGATGGGCTTACCCATGATTCAATTGTGTAAGATCTTACGTGAATTTGGGATAACTATTCCTTAAAAAATGCCCTGACCTAAACTCAATTTAGATCAGGGTCAATCATTATTCCTCGACCACAGTGACTCTCTTTGGTAAAGCAAACCAGATAAAGATCGACAAGATCAAGAATAATAAGGCTGCTACATTCAACACCGAACGATGCGACTGGCTAAAGGCCTGCTTCGCAGCTGCAATGACATGTTCAGCAATCATTGGCTGTAATTGCTTAGCGGCTTGAACGGCCTCACCAATCGAACTACTCACCTGTTCAATGATGTTATGTGGTACATCGGCTGGAACCACAATCGAGTTAGCATAAAACCATGACAACATCAGACCGAAAAAGGCAATTCCTAGACCCGCCCCCAGTTCATAGGCCATCCCTTCAATTGCCCCTGCTGCGGTCGCCTTACTTGGCGGTACTGAAGACATAATTGCAGAGGTTGACGCCAGTAAAGCAATTTCCACACTTAAACCTAAAACAACCATCCAGCTCCAGACCTGCATCTTCGCCTGCATAAAATCAGTATTTGCCAATCCCCATAAGCTTAAAGCACTCATCAACATACCAAGCGATGCAACTGAGCGCAGACCGAAACGATTGACCAGCATACTGGCAATTGGACCACCTAAACTGATCGCAATCATAAACGGTAAAATAAATGCGCCCGCAGCCAACGGTGAGAGTTGGTAAACAAATTGTAGTTCCTGAGAAATCAGCAACTCGAATCCGACTAAGGCCATCATTGATACAATTGCCATCACAACACCTGTCGCAATCACAGGATGTTTGAATAATTGAATATCAATCATTGGAGACGTTGATGTGAGCTGTGTACGAATAAAGCCAATCAATAAACTAAAACCAACTGCAAATATCAGAACTGACCAGATACTAAAACCGTGCATCACAGTCTTAATCGCATAGATCATACTCAGGATTGCAACCACCAATACAATGGCCTGTAATAAGTTAAGATTTTGCTTTGGTTGCCCTGCCTGCTTTGGAATCACAAAGACCGTTAAAGCAAGTACAGCAATCATAATCGGAACATTGATCAGGAACACTGAGCCCCAATGAAAATGCTCAAGCAAAAAACCACCAAGCAATGGGCCAAAGGCTGCACCACCACCACCGACAGTTGCCCAAACACCTAAAGCAAAGTTACGCTGTTTTTCATCAAGGAAAGTATTACGAACCGCAGATAAAGTGGCAGGCAAAATCATGGCTGCACCAACAGCCAATAAAGCACGAGAACCAATTAATGCATATGCAGTAGAAGAAAAGGCTGCGGCCAATGATGCTAGACCAAATAAGATACCACCAATAATCATCAGCTTTTTAAAGCCAATACGGTCTCCCAAGGCACCCATTGGCAGAATCAGACCTGCCATGACCAAGGAATAAATATCAATAATCCACAGCAATTCATTTGCGGATAATGAAAGTGACTCACTCAATGTCGGTGTTGCCACATGTAAAACGGTTGCATCAATTGATACAGGAAGATAAATCAGTACAACGATTGCAAGAATTAACCACTTGCGTGACATAAATGCCTCTAAATTGGACAATTGTTCAAGTTGGCGTTATTATAACCATAATTGAACGCTTGTCCAACTTTTAAAGTTGAGTTAATTTGTCTCTGATTTGTATGTACTCATAGGTGCTAAAAAAGAATGGCTTATTTAAACCGCGAACAACGTCGTGAAATGATTTTACAAGCTGCGATGCAGGTCGCATTAAACGAAGGTTTTTCTGCAATGACAGTTCGTCGTATCGCCACTGAAGCCCAAACCTCGACAGGACAAGTACACCACCACTTTGCTTCCAGCTCGCATTTAAAAGCAGAAGCCTTTATCAAATTGATGCAACAATTAGACGAAATTGAAAATCAGGTCAGCACAGCCAACGCTTTACAGCGCCTCTCCCTGCTACTCGGTTGCGAAAATATTGAGCAAATCCAGCCTTATTTAAGATTATGGAATGAAGCTGAAGTCCTTATTGATCAAGATCAGGAAATAAAACGGGCCTATAATATTGCCATGCAAGACTGGCATCGTTCAATTGTACGGATGATTGATGAAGGCCAAGCATTAGGTGAATTTCATTTTGAGACCAATAGCGATGACATCGCATGGCGACTAATTTCATTTGTCTGTGGCTTGGAAGGGATTTACAAACTGGGGTTGATTGGCTTAAATGAAAACGATTTTAAACGCCACACCGAAGCCATTATTCAAGCAGAATTATTTAAGAAATCAAAATGAGTAAACAATGAAACGAGCACTCTTACAAACGGCAAGACTCGATTTATTTGTATTTAAAATGGATGATCTTGTTGATATCTACCCTTGTGTGACAACAACATTAACCCGTTATATGGCTTGGGAACCTGCTCAAAACTTCGCAGCTCAAGAAAAAATTGGGCAACAATGGCTGATCGCCGAAACAAACCATACCGATCGCCATTTTGTGTTACGTCGTAAACTAGATCAGCTGTTTATTGGTCTCATCGGTGTGCATCGAATGCAGACATCAACACCTGAACTGGGATTATGGATTCGGGAAGATTGCCACAATCAAGGTTTTGCCAAAGAAGCGATTTTAGAAGTATTTCGTTGGGCTTCTACTCACATATCCGCCCAATATTTCCTATACCCTGTTGCAGTGGATAATCAGCCAAGTCGTAAACTGGCTGAATTTTTAGGTGGAACTATTGCTGCATACAAGACTGAAAGCAAATATGAAGCAGTGATTTACCACATTCCACCCTATCAAATTAAGGCAAATTAAAACCAGCCTTTTCGACCTGTTAATATTTCATCTGCACAGCGGAGCGTTTCTTGGCTCAAGCCCCATAGACGATAGTCCCCTGTTGCCGAGGTAATATTAAAATTATGGGTATAAGCAAAACTGAGTTCACGATCAAAATCACACCATGCTCCTGAGCCATTAAAGCCAACATGTCCAAAACCATGCGGTGCACGCTTACCCATCGTTAAAATACGGTGATAACCTAAACGCCAATGCATTGGAATCGGCATCACGCGATCACGTACTTTGCTTTGTACCGTACTGAGTTGCTTAAACACTTCTGGGCGAATCAGTTGTTGCCCCTGCCATTGCCCTTGATTGGCTAGCATTGCATAAACTTTTGCCAAACTATCGGCAGTAAATACGCCATTGGCCGCAGGAATAACAGCTTGCAAACCTTCATTACTATAGAAGCTAAAATGACGCATGCCTTTTGGAATCATGGCATCTTGGAAATCTTGTGGATTTTGCCCAGAAAACTCCAATAAGCGTTCTGATAAGGATACTTTACGTGGTTGACTGTTTTTCTTTGGCTGCGGTTTAGCTTGAGATGCCGTTTTCGGTTTTTCCAATAGCCGTGCAACACGATTTAATTCTGCTGTTGGTGTCCCAAAATATGTGCCATCCAGTTCAAGCGGTTGTACCAGATAACGTTGCATCAGCCAACTCAGAGGTTGTTTGGCTGCTTTCTCAAGTACACCACCCAAAATCCAGCCATAGGTCAAAGGCTGATAAGCAAAACTTTGTCCAGCTGCAAAACGTGGTGTCGCTGCGGCAATCACATCCAGCATATGCGACCAATCCAGCATTTCTGTTGCGGTTTCAATAGTATTGCGAATGTCAAATAAACCGCTTTGATGTGATAAAACATGACGTAAAGTAATATTGGCTTTACCATTCTGAGCGAACTCAGGCCAATAATGTGCAATCGGTTGCTCATAATCCAGCACACCTTCACTCACCAAAATATGGGCAAGTGTCGCTAGAATGCCTTTCCCCGTTGAATAACACATGGCTAAAGTATTGGATTGCCAATCTTCTTCTTGAGATTTCTTACCCGTATAAATATCAACAACTTTTTGACCTTGGAAATACACCACCAATGCTGCACCACCTTGCTGGGTTCGTGCATCTTGCAGACGGCTAAATTGGCTCGCCAAATCTATAAAGCGTTCATCAACACTGCCGTGATAATGATGTGTATCAGCAAATAAAAGTTCTTTAATCAAAGCTCAAATCCTTATGATATTTATACTTGTTAGAAGATCCCTGTTGCGAACAACAGGGATTATTTACATTATATGATAGTACTAAAGGGCTTTTACTGTACCGGCAACATGTGGCTTTTTAGATTTCACATTACGAATTAAGAAATCTGTTTGTTTTGGCTCGGCTGCAGTTAAAAACTCCACCGTAGATGGTAAGAACATCGGTAGTTTAAACCAAACATCTGCCTCATAAGCCGCAGGTAATTCGATACTTGCCAAAGCTTTAGCTTTGCTCCACATCCCATGTGCAATCGCCTGTTTAAAGCCAAACGCTTTTGCAGTCACAGCATGGATATGAATCAAGTTAAAGTCACCCGAAATCACGGCATAACGACGGCCGGTATTTTCAGAAATATTCCATTCTGCTTGTGGTTGGTAAGCAGGTTCTTTCACTTCTTTGGCTTTTTCAACTGCTTTTTTCTCAGTTTTTTGGCGTGATAAATAAGTGGTTAAACTTTCCATCACCACTTCACCACCGACTTTCGCAGTCGTGATGAAATCAAACTGTAAACCTTTGTCATGCGGTTTTAGCTCACCAAACTTGCACGATAAAGTAATTTGCTCATTCACAGCAATTTTGCGAGTTTGTTTGATCTGATTACGAATATGCACCAAACCCAAGATCGGGAATGGAAATGCTTCACTGGTCATCATGTGCATTTGCAGACTTTGCGACAAAACTGCCAAATAGATTGCTGGCACGAAACCATCATTTTTAAAACCACAAATCTCGTTATAGCTTTCTAAATGTTTGCTATCAATCTTAAGTGTATCCACCACATACTCAACTTGTGGCAGAACCTTTTCACCTTTTGGTTTTTTGAAAATGAGACCTTGAATGACTTTTGGATAAGCTAAATAAGGTTTTGGCAACTGACTAAAATGACGTGTATTCATAATAAACCTTTCAATATTTTTATAAAAAAGGGATGCACAAGCACCCCTCTTCAAAACCCTAATGCTTAGGCACCTAACAAGCTTTGACCGCAGACGCGAACAACGTTGCCTGTTACACCTGTTGAACCAGTAGATGCATACCACGCAATTGCTTCAGCCACATCTACAGGTAAGCCACCTTGGTTCATTGAGTTCATACGGCGACCTGCTTCACGAATCGCGAATGGAATCGCGGCAGTCATTTGTGTTTCGATAAAACCTGGTGCAACTGCATTGATGGTAATACCATTTTTCAATGTCGGCGCAGTAAATTTAACCAGACCAATCACACCTGCTTTAGATACTGCATAGTTAGTTTGACCGAGGTTACCCGCGATACCACTGATTGATGATACACAAACGATACGACCATTGGCATTTAAACCATCATGAGAAAGTAAGTAATCATTAACACGCTCAATTGCAGACAAGTTAATATTGATTACTAGATCCCAAAGCTCAGGCTTCATATTCGCCAAAGTTTTGTCACGGGTAATTCCAGCGTTATGTACGATCACATCTACGCCGCCTTGTTTTGCAGCAGCAGTTTTGATTTTCTCACCCGCATCAGCAGCAGTGATGTCGATTGCCAATACTGAACCACCAATTGAACCAGCAACACGCTCAAGATCAGCTTGTTGTTGTGGAACGTCTAAACAAATGACATGTGCACCATCACGCGCCAATACATGTGCAATCGCTTCGCCAATACCACGACTCGCACCAGTCACTAATGCTGTTTTACCTGCAAGTGGCTTCGCCCAATCTAAATCAACCACATCTGCTTTAGACACACGGATCACTTGACCAGAGACATAAGCAGAACGTGGTGAAATCAAGAAACGTAAAGTTGATTCAAGATTTGCTTCTGCACCTTGGTCCACATAAACCACTTGAGCAGTAATACCTTTTTTGAATTCTTTACCAACAGATTTGATAAAACCTTCAAGCGCACGTTGTGCAATCGCTTGTTTGACTGTTTTTGCAGTTTCAGGTGTAGTACCAATCACGATCACACGACCTGAACTTGAGATTTGACGCGCGATTGGATTGAAGAAGTCGTATAACGCTTTTAATTGTTCAGAATCTTGAATGCCAGACGCATCAAATACAACCGCTTTAAACTTAGATTCTTTATCATCTGCGTTAAGAGGACGAAGATTTAAACCGACCTTTGCAGCCGTTTGTTGTAATTCAACATTATTACCGACATAGCTATCTGCATGAATATTGCTAAGAACTTGAGCAATCGCAGCAGAAATTGTGCTTGATGGTGCTGCGCCAAGCAATACTGCACCATTTACAACTGGTTGAGCACTTTCAAAACGATCTAGTGCTACTGGTGATGGTAAACCTAGATTTTTTACGACAAACTTACCTAAAGGTGATTGTGTAAATGCTTGGTACTGATCAGTCATGGTTATTATCTCTCATACAAATGAATTTGTTACAAACACATGAATCATGTTGGGATATGGCATGAAATCAATGTCTGATTGACTCATAGCAAATCATACTTGAGTTCATGTCTAGATGTCTTGACCTGAATGTGGTCTCAAGCGTCATTCTAGTCAATACAGCACTATTGGAAATATGGTATGTTTGTAGCAAGAATTTCGCAATTATGCTTGGAAAAGCCTTATGAGCAAAACAACTCAAGAAAATCCAGCAGTCGAGACTTCCGCTCAAGAGACTGTGTCAAATACATCAAAAGCAGCTTCAACTTCACGTAAAACTGCAAGCACAACATCGAAAGCGGCAACGACGACACCTAAAACAACGCGTGCTCGCTCTACAACACGTAGTGCGGGGACTACAAAAAGCACTGCTGCATCATCTACTACGACGAAAGCAGCTACAGCTAAAACAACCAAACCTTCTGTTCAACAGGATAAAACCATGAGCCAAAACACTGTGCGCCGTGTTGCCATTATCGGCGGTAACCGTATTCCTTTCGCTCGCTCTAACGGCGCTTATTTCACAGCTTCTAACATCGACATGTTTACAGCTGCGTTAAACGGTTTGGTTGAGCGCTTCAACCTACAAGGTCAACGTCTAGGTGAAGTGGTTGCTGGTGCAGTATTAAAGCACAGCCGTGATTTCAACATGACTCGTGAGTGTGTTTTAAATACTCAACTTGCGCCAGAAACCCCTGCATATGACATTCAACAAGCATGTGGTACTGGCTTACAAGCAGCCTTCCTGGTAGCAAACAAAATTGCTTTAGGTCAAATCGAAGTAGGTATCGCAGGCGGTGTTGATACCACTTCTGATGCACCAATCGCTTTCGGTGACGGCTTACGTAAAGCCCTGCTTGAGCTTAACATTGCTAAAACAGGTAAAGACCGTTTAAAAGCTTTAGCAAAAATTAATGTTAAAGATCTTATGGATGCACCTAAAAATGGTGAGCCACGTACAGGTTTATCTATGGGCGACCATCAAGCAATCACTGCGCTTGAGTGGGGTATTCCACGTGAAGAGCAAGATATTCTTGCTGCTTCTTCTCACCAAAAAATGGCAAAAGCATATGAAGAAGGTTTCTTCGATGACTTAATTACACCATTCTTGGGTTTAAATCGTGACAACAACTTACGTGCTGACTCGACTGCTGAGAAATTAGCAAAATTAAAACCAGTCTTTGGTAAAGGCGAAGCTGCAACCATGACAGCGGGTAACTCGACTCCACTGACTGATGGTGCTTCATGTGTACTTTTAGCGTCTGAAGAATGGGCTAAAGCAAATGGTCACGAAGTACTTGCTTACTTAACTTTCTCTGAAACTGCTGCGGTTGATTTCGTTGGTAAGAAAGAAGGCTTATTGATGGCACCTGCGTATGCAGTTCCACGTATGCTTGAGCGTGCTGGTCTTAAACTTCAAGATTTCGACTACTATGAAATCCACGAAGCATTTGCATCACAAGTTCTTTCTACATTGAAAGCATGGGAAGACGAGAAATTCTGTAAAGAGCGTTTAGGTTTAGATGCACCTTTAGGTTCAATTGATCGTAGCAAGCTCAACATCAAAGGTTCTTCTTTAGCTGCGGGTCACCCATTCGCTGCTACAGGTGGTCGTATCATCGCGACTGCTGCGAAAATCTTAAATGAAAAAGGTTCAGGTCGTATCCTTGTTTCGATCTGTGCTGCTGGTGGTCAAGGTGTAACGGCGATTATTGAAAAATAATCTCTAACCTGATCAAAAAAAGGGATTAAATCTTTGGATTTAGTCCCTTTTTTTATTATTATTTTGGTTATATAAACAACAACTCAAAATAACACTTATCCTATGCAGTCATTCTTATTCTATCAACTTTTTTATATAGGTGCTTGGCATCCAGTTTTACTGGTTCTATTATTTTTATTTGGGTTTTATCTTGCGGAATTATCTTTTAAAAAAGCTTTAGCTAAATATCCAGTGGAAAGCCTACAAGGCTATAAAAGGACAATCAACAGCATATTTTTTAGTACTCTATTTTTTGCGATGAGCTATGTCTTTAATTTTAATTTTATCTTTTTCATTTCTTCATGCATTGCTCTACCCTATATGACAACTCGAAAAATAAACTATCAAATTACCAATGGGTATTAGAGATGTGGTTATTCATAATAAATATCTTCCTATTTTTAGAGCTATGCTTTGTACTACTTCACTTTTTAGCAGGTGAAGAAAGGCATTTATCTATTATTATATTTTTCGCTTCTTGTCTTTGGTTTATGAGCTTTATAGTTTGGATGTTATACTTTAAAGACCATCTTCCCACTTAGGCTATTTAGCTCGCTTAAACTTCACATAATAGTCGTTTAACACTTTAATCACTTGCTTCAACTCTTTTAGATTTTCTTCTGTATTTCCTAATCGCTCAACAAAGTGTTGTGAATGAATTTCCAAGTCAATCTTTTCATTGATTTGTGGTGCAATCCGAAATAGCTTTTCTAAATCATCAAATCGATCTAATTTTCGATTAGAAAAATATTCCAAACGAACGCTCAAGCCATTCAACACCACGCCATTTAGAATCGCGCCCTGCTCTGTATCAAATACTAAAGCATGTTCTTTTAAAAATAACTGCTCAGGCGTTTCTTTGGAACTTTTGAATAGGTTGCTCAGCTGGCTTAACATCGATCAATCACATCACTCTACTTTTCACTATATTAAACCGCTAAAACGACCAATCAAGCAACACTCACATCACACAACCACCTATAAAAAAGCATCTTCTACAAGATGCTTTCTCAACATTTATTTTCCGTACTGCGTTTTTAAATATTCAACAATTTTAGCCGACTCAAACATTTTCACGCCTGTGTTCGGATCAAGCAAATACGGAACTTGAATATCTCTCCCCATCACCTCAACCACCTTTTCGCGTTTGCCATTGGGCAATGGAATATACTTGCCTGGTTTTAAACGTAAAGCTGCAGGCCCCATATCCTGCCAACGTTCTTTAGGCACATTATGCAGAATGTATGGCAGCTCTAATTCTGTCAAGACTTCACGAACCAACCGTGTATAAGGACTCGCCTCAAAGCTCCATAACTCCAATAACTGTGCTGGTGCAGGACGATCAACAATCTGCTGGTTAATCCATACACCACGCGCTGAATTGGCAACTGTTGCTAAAGTAGAGACATAAGGGAGTTTTGGGTAATGACT
The DNA here is from genome assembly GCF_000369525.1 of Acinetobacter higginsii. GTDB lineage: Bacteria > Pseudomonadota > Gammaproteobacteria > Pseudomonadales > Moraxellaceae > Acinetobacter > Acinetobacter higginsii. Next base: position 712,709 of record NZ_KB850072.1, on the reverse strand, counting down.
AAATTTCTTCGGTGTCTTCCCACTGTTCCCATAATGTTTAAACAAGTGATGAATAATTTGTTGTGACTCATATAATTGGTCACCTGTATTTTCATCAATCAAGAATGGAAATTGGCGTTTCCCACCTTTTGCTTTGACGATTTGGCGGTACTTTTGACCACCTTTAGGACATGGATAAATTTCTACATCCAAATTCAACAAAGTGATGACTTCGCGGACACGACGACAAAATGGAGAACCTTCGAATTCATAGAGCTTAAGTGCTTTTGCAGGTTGATTTGGAAATGGTGTACCAGAAACACCTCTCCCACCTTCAATCACACTTGCCACCACAGATTGTAAAACCTTGAATTGATGGTTCACCATTTTCAACATAACGCTATCCTTTTAGCAATCGACTAATTTTTCTTTTGCAATCACAATACCGTTATTATCTGCATAGAGATAATCACCAGAATTGATCGTCACACTGCCAAAATACAATGTGATATCAACTTCACCTATGCCTTTACGATTACTTTTTTGCGGGATTGCAGCCAATGCATGTACGCCTAAATCCAATTCTGCAATCGCATCGACATCACGTACGCAACCATAGATCACCACGCCATTCCAGTGATGCTTTACCGCAGACTCCGCAATCAAATCTCCCATCAATGCACAACGCATTGAAGCACCACCATCAACAACCAAGACTTTGCCAGTACCATCAGTTGCCAAAAGTTCTTTCACACGGGAGTTATCTTCAAAACACTTTACAGTAACCACTTGCCCACCAAAGGTCTTACGCGCACCATAACTTTTAAAGAATTTACCATCGAGTGAGGGTATTACCACTTGTAGGTCTTTTTCAGGATTATCATCTAACAAATCACACGTTACGAAAGGGATCGTTGTCACTGAAATTCTCCATTATTTGCTTTGTTGTATGCTTAAATTGTCATAGAGTTTGAATGCAGCTGTCTGCGTTTGTGCCGCAAGCAACATAGTATGCGCCAATTGCTCAGCCGTTACAGGTTTAAGTTTAAACGGTCTGGTCCATGTCTTTTCAACGAGCTTAAAAATCGTTTGAGCCATATCTTCCAAGACCCGCACTTCACTTCGTTTACCAATTAATAGTGACGGCTGGAAGATCGATAGCTTATAAATTGACAGGCTTTTGAGGTAGTTTTCCAGCTCACCTTTTACTTTATTATAGAAAACTGGTGAATTAGCATTCGCTCCCAACGCACTGACCACTAATAAATGAATATTTTTATCCTGAACTAAATCAGCAAAATGGGCATTGATTTCATAATCAATCGCGTAAAATGCCGCTTTCGATCCTGCTTGTTTTATGGTGCTTCCCAAGCAGCTGAATGCATGTGTATAAGCACTCACATCTTCATCATTGAGTAATAAGAAATCTTCTAAAACAAGCTGATTAACTTTACTGTAAGTTTTTAATGTATCTGATTTTTTTCTGACAACAACGGTAATCGCATTGAAGTCATCCGAATGTTGTAACTCATCAATGAGTGCTTGACCAACCAAACCTGTAGCACCAATGACGATTGCCTTTTTATCACCTATTTTCATTTTTATTTATTCCAATCAATATCTAAGGCTAATGTAACGTTTTCTTGCACAGTTTTCACCTGTTAAATGTACTTAAAAGTATCACAAGACTTGACTTCGCGGCTTAGTTTCCTCAAAATATGGCACTTGTTTACGGGCTGGTGAATGTTGCTAATGTTTTATTGGTTTTAACTTCAGCCCGCCCAGACCAACTTATTTTCAAGGAGTGCACGAGTGGCAAACTCTGCTCAAGCTAAAAAACGTGCTCGTCAAAACGTTAAAGCACGTAAACACAACGCAAGCTTACGTTCTATGGTTCGTACTTACATCAAACGTACTGTAAATGCGATCGCTGCTGGTGATTATGCTGTTGCTACAGAAGCTTATAAAACAGCTGTACCTGTAATCGACCGTATGGCTGATAAAGGCATCATCCACAAAAATAAAGCTGCTCGTCATAAGAGCCGCTTGAACGCTCAAGTTAAAGCATTAGCTAACTAATTTGATGCACATAAAAAAGCCCGAATTTTTCGGGCTTTTTTATTGCCATTAATTTTTCACATAAGGCTGTAAGCCCGTTCCCGCCTCTGTCACGATCTTGAGCAGCTTTTGGCATAATATATAACTCTCCTCCAACAAACCCAAATCGCTCGCTCGGGCATTGCTCTGCATCAACAAAGCCTTATGCTGTTGATAGCGTTCTTGCAAATACAACTGATCTTGGCTTAATGCAATCATCATCAACTCAAAGCGAAAATCCAAATCGATTTTAATATCTACAGGCATATCACCGTAAGCCCATGCCTGTAATACTTCTAACCGACCTTGCCCTAGATTTGAAAAAATAAAATTGATATAAGCATCTAAGTTAGTAAAGAAATCCTGAATATCTGTTTGTGTATCCCAGCGCCCCATCAACGCAAAACTCGGTTCTACATTATTTTTTTGCCCCGTATTTTTATGCACATCCATTGAACGTAGACGAAAAATCAGGCGTTCAGGCAACTGCTCTTGCAATTGATCAGGAATAAAACGATCCGTAAAATCCATCGCAAAAGACAGCATTGGACTGACTGTTAATTTCCTAAGCACCATTTTCAACTGATAGAAAATACCAAGCTGCTTTTGGGTCAGTAAAAAGCATCGATATCCTGCATCCAACGCCAATTCAGGCCGTCCAATATTGCCCCAATTTGAAATAAAATCATGTGCAACATTAAATACATCCAACTTTAAATGCTGGGCATAACTTTGCTGCTCAAACCATTGACTAATCAATTGTTCCGCTTCAGGCATGCTTTGTGGTATTTGAAAATAATTTAATTGCTTTTTAGGCTCAGAAATTGGTTCAGTCACTTTGATTTTTAAAGGTTCTAACAAATATGGCTGCAACATATTTGAAACCGCATTTTCAGGGGATTGTAACTCACCAACTCCCCACACATTATAATTTGACTCATAGAAGCCAATTCCTGTTTCATGCGCGGCCTCATAAAAGACCCGATAGACCGCATCATTTTGTGCTTCATTTGCTAGAACATCTACTTGCACACTGGCACACAATCCTTGAGCGAACTTAGTCTTAATCCCTTGCACCCATTGTTGCGTCTGTTCAGAAAAATAAGATTGGTATTGCGGATCACAAATCTTGTTGCTAAATAAGTTCAACCATGCTTGCAAAGTTCTACCATGACTAGAGATATGGCAATATTGTTGATGCAGTTCAAAAGCAACTTGATGTGAATCATCTTCCGAAGGGACTTTACCTGTAAAAACCTCAGGCTCCCATAAGTAAATCGTGTTTAATAACATCTTTTTATCCAATTATGCGTCAAGTTTCTCTTTTTATAAGCCTATCATGACGAAAATTTCTACATTTTAAAAGTGCACTTTTATTATTTTTTTCAACTTTCTAAGAAAATACTCTGCATAAAAAAATATGAAGTCCCGAAGGACTTCATATCATCAACTTATGACGTTGAGATAAACTACCCAAATCATTAAGGACTAGATTGTAAAAGCTTAGTCGCCAATACCAGATTCTTTGCAGACAAACCAGCAAGAACGAGGCTGTTATTTACGACTGGAATCGTCCATTTTTGATTGGCACCACTGGTACAACGATAGCGAATTAGACGTGCACGATTATTGGTTAAGTAGCCACCCTCCAAATCGAAGCACTGATTCGATTGCTTAATCGCCAGCGCAGTTGTATCAAGCTCCCACACTTGACTACTTGCACTGCTACAAGGTGTGAGATTGATAACATTACCAGCTGTAGTCGTTAAACACTGATCTATATATTGCTTATTATGGATTTTACCCAATGCATCATAAATCCATTTCTCAGAGTCATCACCGACACAGCCTGTTGATCCACTAATAAATGCATTTAAATCACCATTCGCCAACTTCTCAGCTTTTAAACAATTGGTTCTGTTTAATAAACTGGTGCTTGATGCAAAATTCAAATCACCTTTGAGTTCTAACTTTTCAACAAAAGCATGGAATGCAGTTAATGCATCGGAATTTAAATTGGTCAAATCCGAACGATATACATTGATCCAGCGATTGAGTCGATAAAGCTTAATTTGCTGCTGGGTATAACGTACCATCTCATTCTGAGCATCAGGTGATAGTTGATCTTTAAAGGTTCTATATGAATCAAATAGTAACTTTGCATCCGTCGAAAGATTTACAACTGGCTTGTTTTTATTCTCGACTAAGGCCTGCTCTAATTGAGGCAACTCAATCGCTCTAAGAGCTGAGTATTCTGCTTCTTTACCAATTTCAACTGCAGGTGCTAGAGCCACTGTACTCGCAGGAATAGATGTACTTGAAAGTAGCACAGCTGCTTGATTGGCCTTTTTACAATACAAATTCACTTGCTGCGGTGCTTCACTTTGCGCAAGGTTGACATGGAATTTATTGGCGTTGCTATTCGAGTTCATTCGTTGTGGTGCTAAAGCAATATTTTGACTCGTACTGGCAAACTGCACATTCAGCCAACAACTTGCTGTTACTGAATTTGGATTGGCTTGTGGTAGATCAAATACATTACCCCAATTCCCTTTTGCAGCAGGATAAACCAAGCCAACCTGCGCCTCTGGATCATACCCCCCCAAAATCGTATAGACTGGCACACCAAACATTTTTGGTTTCAAGTAATTACCATCAGCACGGTTATACCAAACATTACTTGAGTTTGGTGTTTTAGGCTGAGCAACCTCCATCATCCGAGTTGTGGCATTCCATTTTTTATAACCCGTTGGAGAAGTTGCATCCCAAACATAACGATCAAATGCAGGCTGAATTTTTAAATAGGTACTATAGCCGGTGTAATGAGTATATTTAGAAATGCTACTTGCCGTCGCACCACCAGACATCGCATCCCAACCATAGGCATATTTATTCAGAAAATTCGGTACACCATTTGCACCATCACCTAAATTAGTGGTAGTCCAATTGAGATTACCGCGCATTTTATTTCTAAACGCAATATAGCCCCAGCCACTATCAGCATGATGCGCTGCCCAGAACATATTATCCCCGACAGAACCAGGATAATGCCCCAATCCATAATGATGACCAATTTCATGACTAAACTCATTACCTACAGAGTCAATCAAGGTCAGCATACCATTCCCACCACTGAGGCCATGAGTTGCCTCACCGTTGCTGTATTTGCCGCGCGCATAATGGGCCACAACACTTTGCGTAATTTGTGGCTGTTCTTGGCTCGCCATTGAAGCACTGGTGATCCCCCAATTGGCCAAGTTAATCCCCACACCAAAAGTCGATTTAGCCGTGTTTTCACGCATATCACCACTATAAACATCACCCGTGGTTGCACTTGCCGAGTCGTAGATCACACCACTTGCGACCATGACTTTATTCAGCTTTAAATCCTCATATTTGGTCACGATCATACGTGCAGCAGGAATGGTCTGAAAATAATCTGTCCCCGCTTTGGCAGGTTCAAGCAACATATAGTGGCCTGTTGACTTCGGAGGGTCCGTTAATAAGCCCAAACGGATATTTTGCACCACCAATTCACCTGGTGCAGCCAAATCAATATTTTCGGAAGTTAAATCACCGCTACGATTATTCAGTGGATCAACCACGCGGAGATGTAAACCGGCACGAATTTCATTCCATTTTAAGGCAACCGTCCATGCTCTTTTAGAGTAACTCACAGGCGGACGCCCATCAGTATTGGATTGATCAGAGGCTGCAATTCTTGACGGCTCTTTCAATTTAACCGTTCTGAGTAGTTGATTGCCTTGATAAATTTCGACTTGTAGCTTCTGTAAATCACCCATTTCTGCCAATGGTGTCACCAACAACAAGGCATCTTTTTCTGTGGTTAGACGCGGCATTGAGTCTTTTTCATTATTCTTAGGATTGACCACATGATTTTGTGCAAATTGCAACATCGCAGCAAAACTGCCATTTAGATCATTACGCAGTAGACGTGGCAGTCCAAGCTTATCGTAATCATAAAAACCAAGTACCGATTCATCTATTATATTTTTACGAGGTTCTGGATACTTTTCTACCACAGGTGGAATGGACGGTGTTTCTGTATTTCCTCCTCCACCTTGGCTCGGTGTTTCTGGTGTCGTGTTCCCCGAACCATTATTGCCATTATTCGGTGTTTCAGGTTTTGTATTTCCTGAACCATTATTGCCAGTATTAGGCACTTCTGGTGTTACACCACCTGAACCAGTATTACCGCCATTTGGCGTTTCAGGTGTTGTCGTTCCTGAATTGTTATTACCATTATTCGGTGTTTCAGGTGTTGTCGTTCCCGAACCATTATTGCCAGTATTCGGAACTTCTGGTGTGACACCACCTGAACCAATATTACCGCCGCCATTTGGTAGTTCTGGCACAGTAGTTCCTGAGCCATTATTTGGTGTCTCAGGCGTCCCATCACCCGGTAACTCATTGGTTCCATCACCTGGCGTAGGATTGGTATTCCCTCCAGTACCATGATCATTTTTTGGCGGCTCGGTATTATTTGTTGCATTTGAATGATCTGCACCACCACCACCGCAAGCGACGAGCATGGCCGATAACAAACAAACCGTTAAATGTTTAAGTTGTAATTGCATCACACTTCCCCAAGAAAAACTTGATAAATTATCGTTAATGATAAATTAAGTTAATTAGTTAAAGTTAATATAAATCATGTATTTATATATACTATCAACTTAAATAGCAGGAAGGGAAATTAATTTATCGTAAAAACAAGAAATACTGGATTTATTACACTTTTAATCTAATTCAATTTTATTTACATTTCCAAATTGAACATAACTCCACCAACAGCACTACACTTCCCTCACTCAAACTACCTATTTCAGGCATATAGAATTCATTTAAATTTAAGTTTTGAGCAACAATCAATCTACAAAAACTGGAGAGCCAAATGAATAAGAATAGGAAGGTTATCATCGCAGTCGCACTTTTTTCATGCAGTAGTCTCAGTTTTGCTGCAAGCTGCACAAATACGATCGAGAACAATACGGTCAGTACTCTCACTGTTCCCTCAGGTGCAAATTGCACACTCAACAATTCGTCAATTGAAGGCGATGTAAATATCGGGAAAGGTGGCAGTTTGATTTTAAATAGCTCGTCTATCCAAGGCAGCATTCAAGCTAACCAAGCAAAAGCAATCAAATTAATTAACTCAAGTGTCAGTGGTGATATACATATTGCACAAGCTGCGACAATATTAAGTTTAGATAAGTCAATAATTTCAGGGAATATTCACTGTTCAGCTTCAACCAAGTTGCAAGCAAACCTCAGCAATATCGAAGGACAAAAAATTGGAAAATGTGGTTAATCAGACTTTAATTCAATCATGTTGATATTTGAATCCAAATGATCGGTTTGGATTCACATCAACAGCAGTCTAATGCTCTTGATTAGTGAGTTATTATCCGATTTGATTTTAATATTTCAAAGCAACATTTTTATTATCAATTAGAACTAGCGATTCAAAAACTGCTTTATTTCTAACGCTTGCCGCTCACCACGCCAAATCCATTTTAATTGACTTTCCGCAAAGTCCTCGCCCTCAAACCATACAAACAAACCCTCCATCATGTCTGGCCAATCCGTTTGTTCAATTTGATTTTTACCAGAAATCACCGCAACAATGGCAGCAAGAATCGTGTCATGACTTACAGCCAAGCTTAAACCATTCTGTTGTGTAGGATGGGTATGATAAAGCAATTCCAATACATCAAATACGCCTGTAATGGGATGTTTCATCCCAGGTAAAGCATTATTGACAAAACTATTAATAAAACCTAAAGCACCTTGTTTACGAAAATAAGGTGCAGCCTGCTGTATATCCAACACGAAGCTACCCGGTTCAACCAACAAACGCTGCTCAACAATTTCAATTTGATGGGTATTAACGACTTTACGTGTTTCATCAGCGCCTTCAATCATCAAAGCAGCAGTATCCACACAGCGCTGAATCGGGCTGGAAATACAATGTTGAATTGCCCGATCCGTATTTTGAATTAAATATTGCCCCCAAGCATACGCCAAATCCCGACCTTGCTCAGTCAACTGCAAATCATAACCTGCCAAACCTTGCCCATTCACCAACTCACGTAAAGAGTGGCGCGTAAACAAAGTTACAGGCGTTGAAGCATCTGGCAGTAAATCAATTGCTTCAAACATACTTTTAGGCAATAAATGCAGAGTCATATTCACATACAGGCTTTAATTTAACTCACTATAGCATGAGCCAGATAACACTCAATCTAAAATGCCAGAACGACTGAGCGCATCGTATGCAATATTTTTGCAATGCTGATCACGATAAGCGATAAAGCCACCGTTCAACACAGTCTCGCGCTGATTATAGAGGAAGGGCTTTTGATCCAAGGTCATCAAGCCACCACCAATACTTTCTAACAATGCTTGTCCTGAACTCGTATCCCATTCTGAGGTTGGATGGAACCGAGGATAAATGTCAATTTCACCTTCAAGCATCATACAAAACTTGTAAGCACTGCCTGCTTCACGACGCTCCACCTTACGATTTTGTAAGATTGGCTCGATAAAGTTTTTATATTTTGGATTTTTACTGTTATGGCTCAAACCGATTTGTAACGGAGCCACCATATCATGCTCTTCAAGCTGATATTGGAACCACTCTTGTCGACTAAAACTATATTTATACGGTAATTGCGAGGTATGTCCGATGTACATCACCTGCTCGCATGGCACAGCAATAATCGCAAATATGGTCTGGTGACCGTCAATCAAACTCAGATTAATCGTGAACTCGTCACGCTCATGAATAAACTCTTTAGTCCCATCCAGTGGATCTAGCATCCAACAACGCTGCCATGCCGTTCGAGCAGAGTAATCACTTTCTTCAGACAATACGGGTAATTCAGGCGTCACTGTCGCTAAGTGCTTTAATAAGAAGTGATTTACCTTTAAATCCGCTTGCGTTACAGGCGAATCATCGCTTTTTTCCTGAATATTAAACTCGCAACCAGCACAATAACTTTGGTATTCTTCCAACAATATTTGACTTGCCTGCGCCATGATCGGAACAAGTTGTGAAATTAACTGATCTTGTGGAGCAAGCGTTTTAATAAACATAGACCAACCTTATGTCATATTCAGATTTACAGCAGCAACCAATCGCCATGTTTGACATGGATGGCACCTTACTCGATTTAGCCTTTGATGATTTTATTTGGAATCATTGTTTGCCTGAACGACACGCTCAAGTACATCAATGTACGCTGGAGCAAAGCCAACAAACACTGTTTCAATTCTACCAACAACACAAGCATACACTATCTTGGTATTCTTCGGCGTACTGGACAGCTAAAGTTGGAGTTGATGTATTACAACTGCAATACGAGCATCGCGAAAAAATTCGTGCTCGCGTCGGCTGCCATCAACTCCTGCAGCAACTCAATGCCCAAGGTTATCGCTGTTGGTTACTGACCAATGCAGATCGTGCAGGCTTACAACTCAAACTTGAAAATGTAGAACTAAGCCCCTACTTTGAACTTATGATCAGTAGCGAAGAACTCGGGCATGCCAAAGAAGAAGTTGCTTTTTGGCAAAAACTACAACAATTTCACCCATTTGATCCCGCACAAGCAGTATTTATTGACGATACAGTTGCCGTGCTCAAAGGTGCAGAAGACTTTGGTATCTGCCAGTTATTCAGTATTCTACAGCCGTCTAGTAGCAAAGCTGCGAAAGCCGCAACTGAGCTGCCATACCCTGCACTTGATCATTTAACCGAACTTTTTGATTATCTTGAAACCAACCAACAGGTAACAGATGCCAAAACAGCATGAAGCAGAAAGCATGGATGCCATGCGCATTGATAAATGGCTTTGGGCGGCTCGTTTTTTTAAAACACGCTCAATTGCCAAAGCTGCGATTGAAGGTGGCAAAGTCCATCACAACAATGATCGCGTCAAAGTTTCTAGAGATGTACGTGTAGGAATGGAACTCACCATTCAACAGGGTCTCGATAAAAAAACTGTAATTGTGAAAGCACTTTCCGCTATCCGTGGTGGTGCACCAATGGCGCAACTGCTTTATGAAGAAACAGCAGAAAGTATTACCCGCAGAGAGTTGCATGCCTCACAACGAAAATTGCATAATCTAGCCCGACCCGATCATCGACCAAGTAAAAAAGATCGTCGTGATATCAATCGTTTTAAACAAGAAAATGTAGAATCCTGGTCTTATCATGATGAATAGACGGGATGAATATTTTCTATTTTTGGATGCGTCATCTCGTGTCGCTTAGACACAGATCAGATGTAGAATAAACAACTAGAATCTGCCACTATACTCAAGTCCCAACAAGTTGAGATTCAATACATCCACTTGGGTTAGTCGTTAAGAAATAAAGTTTTGAGGTTTTGAGATGGATGATAATAAAAGTAAGGCGTTACAAGCTGCGTTGAGCCAGATTGAAAAACAATTTGGTAAAAATACCGTGATGCGCTTAGGTGATAACACCGTACAAGCAGTTGAAGCTGTTTCTACAGGTTCTTTAACACTCGATATCGCATTAGGGATTGGCGGATTACCTAAAGGCCGTATCATTGAAATTTACGGCCCTGAATCATCAGGTAAAACGACCATGACATTGCAGGCCATTGCTCAATGTCAAAAGAATGGCGGTACCTGTGCCTTTATCGATGCCGAACATGCATTAGACCCTGAATACGCACGTAAGCTCGGTGTAGATATTGATAACCTTTTGGTTTCACAACCTGACCACGGTGAGCAAGCACTCGAAATTGCGGATATGTTGGTACGCTCAGGCGCAATCGACTTAATCGTTGTCGACTCTGTTGCCGCATTAACGCCTAAAGCTGAAATTGAAGGCGAAATGGGTGATTCACACATGGGCTTACAAGCACGTTTGATGAGTCAGGCACTGCGTAAAATCACAGGTAATGCAAAACGTTCGAACTGTATGGTGATCTTCATTAACCAAATCCGTATGAAGATTGGTGTCATGTTTGGTAGCCCAGAAACAACGACTGGTGGTAATGCGCTTAAATTCTACGCTTCAGTTCGTTTAGATATTCGTCGTATCGGTGCAGTAAAAGAAGGCGATGAAATTACAGGTAACGAAACACGCGTTAAAGTTGTTAAAAACAAGATGGCACCTCCGTTCAAAGAAGCGGTCTTCCAGATCATGTATGGTCGAGGTACCAACCAGTTGGGCGAACTCGTTGACTTAGCCGTTCAACAAGATATCGTTCAAAAAGCAGGTGCTTGGTATTCATACCAAGGTAACAAAATTGGGCAGGGTAAAAATAATGTGATTCGTCATTTTGAAGAGAATCCATTGATGGCTCAAGAAATTGAAAAAATCATTCGTGAACAGCTTCTCACCAAGAATAAAAACGAAGCAGCTCAAAATGAGATTGAAGAAGAACCAGATTTACTAGAAATCTAAACTGAAACGCCCTTCGGGGCGTTTTTTAATGAGGAAGGCATGTTTAATTCAGATCAAACCGAGAAACCTAAAACGCTCACTGGGCAACGATTACGCTCCTATGCTTTTGCCCTGCTCACGCGTCGTGATTATTCAAAAGCTGAATTAATCAGCAAACTAAATCTCTATGCAATCAATCCAGATGAAGTGGCCAACCTTGTCGAAGAATTAGCACAACAGAACTATCAAAGTGATCAACGTGTCGCTGAGCTGACGCTCGCCAGCCAAATTAGAAAAGGTAAAGGCTTACAACGAATCAAACAGGCATTAAAAGCAAAACAACTGGATGCAGAGCTGATTACTGAGGAACTTCAAGAAGTAGACTGGGTTGATCAAGCCTATCAGCTTAAGGTCAAAAAATTTGGAGAAGAAGTCGCAACTGACCCTAAAATCAAAGCGAAACAAGTTCGATTTTTGCAATATCGTGGTTTTGATATGGGGGTAATTATGAAAGCGATTGCTCGAACGAGCGAAGAGGAATAAATGGTGGCAGCCCTACCAGCATGACTTCGGCACATCATAGTTCTACTACCGTTGCTACCTTCCGGTCCTGGCGGGGTTCGTAGAGTACAATTGCGAAGCTACCAGCAGGGCTACCATTGCCTGACAAAGTATAGAGATTTTTATCCGAGTTGCAAGCCTTGTCTCTGTTTTTCAGTGAGTTTTCAACTCAACTGCCTAATTCCTCATCAATCTCTATATATTTGTTATCTATTTATTTTAATTATGTTTAAACATTAAACAATAACCAACCAATTCCCTTCAAAAGTGCTTGAAGATTGTAAATGCTTATTGCATTTAAATGAGTTGCTGTTTTAATGGCTTAATCAAAAATCTATATCTGGTGTGTTGCAAGTAAAAGGTGAAGACTTGTTCGACCACAGCTTTATATTTCAACTTATGGATGAATTTTTATGCTAAAAAAGCATTCCGTACTTTTTATTGCCCTGCTCAGCAGTGCACATTTATATGCCAATGTTCCTATTGAATCGCGCTCTTTAAGCCAACAACAGGCCAATAATGTTGTTGCAGGTTCTCCAAGCTTGAACTGGGAAATCATGCAAAAGAACCAAAAACTTGAAGAAGAAATTCGTAAGTTACGTGGTCAACTTGAAGAACATGACAATGCGATAGAGCAATTAAAGAAAGAGCTCACCAATCGCTATACTGATCTTGATCAACGCTTAGAACTGCTTTCGCAAAAAATTGATCCACCAGAAGATAACCCTGAAGCTCAAGATGGAGCTACGGCAGGCGCGGCCACAGATACGGCTGCACCTGTTATTGCACCGACAGCACCCGCAGCACAGCAACAGACACCACCTGTGAAACCACAAGCACCAGCCGCCGAGCAACCACCACAGCCCAATACAGCAACAACCAGCAATACCACCAATCAAATCGAGTTAGAAAAAGCAGCCTATACTGTTGCACTTGATGCCTATAAACAAGGTGGTGCAAAAAAAGCCATTCAACCAATGCAAAACTTCATTAAAAACCATCCGAATGGTATTTATGTTGGTAATGCATATTTTTGGTTAGCTGAATTTTACTTGGCCGTTGAGCCTGTAGACTATAAAGCTGCCAAACAGAACTATAATATTGTAGCAACACGCTATCCAAATTCTGCTAAAGCATCTCGTGCAGTTTATCAGTTATATAGTATTGCCAAAGAAGTAGACAAAAACACTGCTTTAGCAAATCAATATAAAAGCAAGCTGCTCAGCCAATACCCACAATCTGAAGAAGCTAAATTTATTCAGAAAAAATAGTTTATCGCCTCCAATAAAAAAGCCAGTTTGTTTAAACTGGCTTTTTTATGCTTAGAACAAACTTATTTGATCTTTGCTTGTGATTTCAAGTATTCAGTATAGTCTTCCAAGACCTGCTGACCACGGAACTGTTGATAAAGCTTATTCAACTCTTGTAACTGTTCTGCGGGTAAAGTGCTTGCTACACTGCTATTTACATTTGAAACAGCAACGATCACTAATTCATTTGGCAACTTGGCAGTCGTTGCAGACCATAAACCATCTTTGCTTGGTGCAGGAATACTGAATGCTGCACGTTCAATAGGACGTTTTAAACCTTGTGAACGAGCGAATGTGCCTGCATTTTCAAAAGTGACTTGAGATTTAGCAACCACCTGAGCAGCTGGCTGAGTTTTAAAGTCAGCAAGGATTGTTGCAATTTTCGCTTGAGCAGCTTTATATGCTTTTGCTTCAATGACTTTCGCTTTGACATCAGCAGTTGCCTCGTTTAAAGGTTTTACACCTGCTGCATGGTAATTACGTACTTTGATCCAAATCGTATCACCATTCGCCATTTGAATATTTGAAGATGCATTACGATCACCGTTTTTCACATCATCATTGAACAATTTTGCTTTAACGCTCAAATCACTTAAATATGGATTATCGGTTGTTAAGGTCACAGCATTAGCAGATTCAATACGTGCACCTTTTACTTCTTGCGCAACAACATCAAGTGAATCACCACCAACAACCATTTCGTTTAAATTATTCACTGTATCACTGAATAAATTCGCAGCTTTCGATTTTTCAACCTCAGCCGTTAAACGTGCTTTTTCAGCCTCAAATGAAGGAATATTGGCAACTGGTGCATTGGCTTCAATGATGTGATAACCATATTGTGTTTTAACAGGCTTAGAAATCTGGCCATTTTTCAATGCAGTAACCGCATTATCAAAGTCAGCTGAGAATACCCCAGGTGCGTAGGCTTCAACTAAACCGCCATTCGCTTTAGAGCTTGGGTCTTCAGAGTACTGAGCTGCTGCTTGAGCAAATGACTCACCTGCTTGAATTTTAGCGTAAACTTCATTGGCAAGTTTCTGAGCAGCCGCGTCATCACGCGCATCTGTGGTAATTAAGATATGCTTAACTTCACGCTTTACATCTTTTTGTTGCTTGTCCACAAATGCAGTATAAGCTTGCTGTAAATCAGCTTCAGTTACCGCAAGGTTTGCTTTCGGCAATAATGCTGGTGTAAGTACAACATAATCAACATCAACACTGGCAACTTGCTTAAACTCGTTTTTATGCTTGTTGTAATAGTCAGCAATTTCTTGATTCGATACAGTCACGCCTTTTTTATAATCATCTAGCTTAATACTTGCCAAATGCAAAGTACGTTGTTCCGTTTGCAAATTAGCTAACTGCTGTACATCAGACTTGCTCACCAATGCATAATCCATCAATGATGTTGAAATCATTTTAAGCGCATGGTCTTGACGCAAGCTAGCAATCAACGCCTGATTCGTCATCCCTACAGAACGCAAATAGTTTTCATATAATTTTTGTGAAAACTGTCCATTTTCTTGGAAGCTTGGCTGCTGAGCTAACATTTGCTCAAGCTGTACATCACTTAAAGTCATACCTAACTTTTCAGCTTGCTGTTGCAACAAACTGCGTGCAACAAGTGCATCCAATGCTTTTTCCTGAATGACAGGTAAATTTAAAAGAGACTCATCACCTTTGACCAATGACAAATACTGGTCTTTATAGTTCTTGGTTGCACTTTCTAATTCTTTATTAGAAATATCTTGACCGTTTACCGATTTCGCAACGTCTGCTTTATTGCTACCACTAAAATATCCTTCAATCCCTACAAGTGCTAAAGGGGTCAAAAACAAAACGAGCAGGACTTTACCCAACCAACCCTTAATGAGAGTACGAAACGATTCCATAAGAATTCCAATATTTTATTTCGGGGCAATTTTAACTGAAAAACAAAGACGAATGAATGCAGAATAAAGATCAAATTAACTTTTTCATTCAATAAATAAAAAACGCACCCTGAATGGTGCGTTTATTGATTTAAAAAGATTACGCAACCGAATCTTTTAAACCCTTACCAGCTTTGAAGCTAGGTACTTTGCTTGCTTTGATTTGAAGTTCTTCACCAGTCTTAGGGTTACGACCAGTACGAGCAGCACGTTCTTTCACGCTGAAAGTACCGAAACCAACTAAAGTAACCGTGTCACCTTTTTTAAGTGCTTCAGTGATTGATGCAATTGTCGCATCGAGTGCCTTACCAGCATCCGATTTAGACACTCCCCCTTTTTCAGCAATCGCATCAATTAATTCTGATTTATTCATGATAAAAAATATCCTCTTAATATCGTTTGTTAAGATCCAAGGCTATAGTTTAAAAGGCCATGACGCCTTTATAGCAATGCTTTGGGGGAGAACGCAATACTAGAAAGACCTTTTAATTAAAATAAATACTGAAAAACGACATAAACGGACCAGTTACCAGCATTTTTTTTACTTTTTATTCAATTTAGCCTTCAATTGGTTATTTTCTTCAATCAAAGCATCCACTTTGATATGCAACTGCACAAGAAGCTGTTCGATATGCTGAAGATCCTTCGGCGTCACCAAGCCAATACGATTCAAAGAGTGATTTACGCCCGTATCTAAAATCTTTTCAACTTTGTCTTTGGTATCTGTTACAGACTCTTTGGCTTTCTCTGTGACCTTGCCAACCGTATTGTCTGCGAAATCGACTGTTTTCGACTCAAGCTCTTCACCGACCTTGACCAGTGAGTCAAACAATTTATTTCCTTCTTCTTCAGCACGTGAAAAAGCACCCAAACCAGCAAGCCAAATTTGTTGTGTATATTTTTTGAAATCCAGTGCAGATTTTTTAGAACTCTTTGATTTTGGCTTAGTTTTTACTTCAGCTTCTTCGTTAGGATTTTCTATGTTTGAGTTATCCATTGACCATTACTCCTAAGCTCTTTACAAACAGTATGTCGTATTTAACCATAAAAATGTTTTTATAATATCAAAGTTAAGACTTGATCGTTTTAAAAAACTGTTCTACAAAGCAATAAAGTCATGTAAATTATTTTTAACAATTGAGTAAGGATACTCAAAGTTTACAGATTTTATTGTTTTAACGTTATTGGCAAGGAAAAAGAGATCTATGAGTGATACGCAACAAAGACATAAACACCCCCATTTGTTGCTAAACATTGTCATCATTGTTTTAGAAACTTTTTTCTCCTTCGTCCTTACGCATGATGCGGGATTGCGCTTGCAAGCAAAAAAGCTCATCGATAAAAAGATGACGATTCGCATCAATAGCTACATTCCGTTCTTTGACTTTTATATCCAATTTACCGAAAAAGGTTTGTTGTTCGATATGAAAGCACTGGATCGTAACATCGATTTAGAGATTAATAGCACACTCATCGATCTGATTAAGATTTTTGTGTTTAACAATCAGCGCAGCATTACCAATATGCGTATCCTTGGTGATGCCGTTCTCGCTGAAGAATTTTTAGATTTACTTCCACACCTTACGCTCTCCAGCATTCTGGCAAACTGGAAACAATGGTTAAATCTATTTAATGATGAAGCTGAAGCCGTTGCATCTCAGCAACGCATTGCCCCACTCTTAGATAAAATTGATCAGCAGCGCTCTGAAATCAACACGTTGTTGGTTGAAGTAAAACAATATCAAAACCGTATTCACCGCCTGCAAAAACGTCAGCGCTTGATTAATATCAGCTTTGCGGTATTGAGCTTTATTTTCATTGCTTTTTTTGTTTATAATACGTGGATACAATAATTCCAATATATTTTACTTTTCACACTGATAATGACAATTTAAAACTTGACTATTTTAGTCGGAATTCATAAAATTTACCTATCTAGTCTAACCATGTGTACCGAATCATGCGTCTTACAACTCGCGGTCGTTACGCAGTGACTGCTCTACTTGATTTAGCTTTGCAGCCAACTGAACAAACGATCACGCTTGCGGAAATAGCAGCACGCCAATCCATTTCAGTCGCTTATTTAGAACAGTTATTCGCAAAACTTAAACGTCATGGGTTAGTTTCAAGCGTTCGTGGTGCAAATGGTGGCTATCACCTTGCGCGCACTGCAAGTGAAATCACCGTGCTAGAAATTATCGAAGCTGTAAATGAAACTGTTGATGCAACCCGTTGTGACCACAAAGGCAACTGCCAGAATGGTGCAATGTGTTTAACGCACGACTTATGGCAAGAACTCTCCCACCATATTGCCGATTATCTCGCAAAAATCACGCTTGCTGATTTAATTGCGCGTGACAACGTTCAAACTGTTGCTCTACGCCAAAATTCACCAAGTTTAGATTCAGCCCTTCTATCGGTTACAGGTATTTGACATGAAACGTCCAATTTATCTTGATTACGCAGCAACCACTCCTGTACTGCCTGAAGTTGCAGAACGTATGGTGGAGTGTTTAACGTTCGAAGGGACTTTTGGTAACCCTGCGTCACGTTCACATGCTTATGGTTGGCAAGCCGAAGAAAAAGCTGAGTATGCGCGTGAGCAAGTTGCAAATTTAATCAAAGCAGACCCTCGTGAAATCGTGTGGACTTCAGGTGCGACTGAATCTGACAACCTTGCATTAAAAGGGATTGCTCAATTCTACGGCTCAAAAGGCAAACACATCATTACAAGTAAAATCGAACACAAAGCTGTGTTAGATCCTTGCCGTGAGCTTGAAGAACAAGGTTTCGAAATTACATATTTAGAACCAGAACCACGTACAGGTTTAATTACACCTGAAATGGTTAAAGCAGCTTTACGCCCTGATACCATTCTTGTATCACTCATGATGGTGAACAATGAAATCGGTACCGTAACAGACGTTGCTGCAATTGGTGAATTAACTCGTGCCAATAAAACATTCTTCCATGTCGATGCCGCTCAAGCAGCTGGTAAAGTTGAAATTGATCTTTCAACCATGAAAGTCGACTTGATGAGTTTCTCTGGTCACAAAATTTATGGCCCTAAAGGTATTGGTGCACTTTTTGTTCGCCGTAGCCCACGTGTTCGCTTAAAAGCACAAATGCACGGTGGTGGTCATGAGCGTGGTATGCGTTCTGGTACTTTAGCGACACACCAAATTGTTGGTATGGGTGAGGCTTTTGAAATTGCTGGCAAAACGATGCAAGCAGAGCAAGAGCGTATCCGTAAATTACGCGACAAGCTTTGGAATGGTTTACAAGACCTTGAACAAGTGTTCTTGAATGGCCACCCAACACAAAACGTTGCAAACTATCTAAATGTCAGCTTCAACTTTGTTGAAGGTGAATCACTGATGATGGCACTGAAAGATGTTGCTGTTTCAAGCGGTTCAGCATGTACATCTGCAACTTTAGAGCCTTCATACGTTTTACGTGCTTTAGGTTTATCTGATGAGTTAGCACACAGTTCAATCCGTTTCAGTTTTGGTAAATACACAACTGAAGCAGATATTGATCACGTGTTAACAATTACCAAAGCTGCAGTTGAGAAATTGCGTGAACTTTCTCCGCTTTGGGATATGTACAAAGAAGGTATCGACCTTTCAACAGTTGAATGGGCTGAACACTAATTCATTGAACCCTCAATTGAAAAACGTGTTTTTACCCTCATATTAATATTAGGCTGACCCCGAGGTTTGGAGAAGCAACATGGCTTATAGCGAAAAAGTAATTGATCATTACGAAAATCCTCGTAATGTTGGCGTTTTAGACAAAAATGCAGAAAACGTAGGTACAGGTATGGTCGGTGCACCAGCGTGTGGCGACGTAATGCGTCTACAAATTCAAGTCGATGACAATGGCGTAATTGAAGAAGCTCGCTTCAAAACTTACGGCTGTGGTTCTGCAATTGCATCAAGTTCTCTTGTAACCGAGTGGTTAAAAGGTAAAACGCTTGATGAAGCTCAATCAATCAAGAATATTGATATTGCGACTGAGCTTGCACTTCCACCAGTAAAAGTACACTGCTCTGTATTGGCTGAAGATGCAATTAAAGCTGCGATTGAAGACTATCGTGGCAAGAAAGCGAAAGCTTAATTGATGAACGAAATAACATTGGAGTTTTCATGATCCATTTAACTGAAAATGCTGCGAGTCACATCAGCAATTACCTGCAAAACCGCGGTAAGGGCGAAGGCATTCGTATTGGCGTGAAAACTTCGGGTTGTTCTGGGTTGGCTTATGTACTTGAGTTTGTCGATGATGTCGATACGCATGATCAAGTATTTGAACAACTTGGCGTTAAAGTTTTTGTTGACCCGAAAAGCTTAGTTTATCTCAATGGTTTAGAGATGGACTATGTCAAAAATGGTCTGAATGAAGGCTTTGAATTTAACAACCCAAATCAAAAAGGTGAATGTGGTTGCGGTGAATCATTTACTGTTTAACTGGCAACACCCCTCTTTCTTTTCGTCAAAACAGTGTGTTCCGCACTGTTTTAACGTATTTATCAATAGCGGAATTCATCTCCCATGAATCATTTTGAGTTGTTCCAATTACCCGAAGCACTCGATATAGATTTAGCAGCTTTAAAAAAACAGTTTTTAAGTTTGCAACAGCAATATCACCCAGATAAAGCCACTGACAAAGATCAGGCATTGATCAAGTCAAGCGAAATCAACCAAGCGTATAAAGTACTCTCACAAGTTGATAGTCGTGCGGCATATCTACTTGCCTTAAAAAAACAAGATCATCATCTGGATCAATCCATTAGTGATTTTGAATTTTTGCAATCTGCACTCGAAATGCGTGAACAATTAGATGAAGCAACATCTACAGAGCAACTAAATACGTTAAAAGTTGAAATTCAACAGTGGATCGATGGTCTAGTTCGCGAATTTAAAATTGATTTTGCTGACGAAGATTGGGCAGAAGCACGTGATACTGTTCGTAAATTACGTTTTTTCCAACGTGTTATGAATGATATTGATAAAGCTGAAGATCGCATGTTGGACGAAGAAGAAAGCTTCGACCTCGATGATGATTTTTAATCCGCTGTTACCGATTATTTTCAAGGGATACCGCACGCATGGCGCTTTTGCAAATTGCTGAACCAGGTCAAGCTACTGCCCCGCATCAACATCGTATTGCGATCGGCATTGACTTAGGGACAACCCACTCTTTAGTGGCGACAGTGCTATCGGGAAAACCGAAAGTTCTACAAGATGACAAAGACCAAGTATTACTGCCGTCTATTGTTCACTATGCAAAGGATGCAACGACGTTTGGCTATGAAGCTAAACCTTTTATGCTGACTGATCCTAAAAATACAGTTGTTTCAGTAAAACGCTTTATGGGTCGCTCACAAGCAGATATCAAATTCCAGCATCCTTACACACTCGTAGGTGCAGAAAATGAAATGCCTGCATTTGAAACCGCTGCTGGTCGTAAAACACCAGTCGAAATTTCTGCTGAAATTTTAAAACAGTTAAAAGATCGTGCTGAAGCAAGCCTGAGTAATCCGGTAAATGGTGCGGTGATTACCGTTCCTGCTTATTTTGATGAAGCACAACGTCAAGCCACGCGTGATGCTGCTCAGCTTGCAGGTTTGAATGTTTTACGTTTATTGAATGAACCTACCGCTGCTGCTGTAGCTTATGGATTAGATCAAGACACCAATCTGAGTACTGACCGTAACTACGTCATTTACGATCTAGGTGGTGGTACTTTCGACGTATCGATTTTACGTTTTTCACAAGGCGTATTTGAAGTTCTTGCAACAGGTGGACACACTGCCCTTGGTGGTGATGATCTTGATCGCTTAATCGTAAAATGGGCGAAAAAACAGCTCAATATCGAAACTTTAAGTGATGAAGAATATGCTGTATTCGTTATTGCTGCACGTCAAGCCAAAGAACATTTAACAGAGCATGATTCTGCTGAATTAAAACTATTGGATGATCGTCTGACTTTAGATCGTTCAACTTTTGAATCGATTATTCAAGTTGCACTCGATAAAACCATGAGCGTGTGCAAACGTGTATTACGTGATGCTAAACTTGAACTCGATGACATTGAACATGTCGTTCTTGTCGGCGGCTCTACCCGCTCTTACGCAGTACAAAAAGCGGTACATGAATTATTTAAACGTGAACCTCTTTGCACCATCAACCCAGATGAAGTGGTTGCGATTGGTGCATCAATCACTGCAAACCAGCTCATTGGTAATAGCCAAGATGGCTCATTATTACTTGATGTGACCCCGCTCTCTCTTGGTCTTGAAACCATGGGCGGTTTGGTTGAACGTCTGATTTCACGTAATACAGCGATTCCTGTGGCACGTCGTCAGGAATTTACCACCTATCAAGATGGTCAAACCGCGATGTTGATTCATGTGGTGCAAGGTGAACGTGATCTGGTTGAGCATTGCCGTTCATTGGGCCGCTTTGTATTACATGGCATCCCACCAATGACTGCTGGTCAAGCGCGTATTGAAGTAACGTTCCAAGTCGATGCCGATGGCTTACTCACAGTATCTGCGAAAGAAACAACGTCTGGTGTTCAAGCACAAATCGATATCAAACCATCTTATGGTCTATCTTCGGCAGACACTGAGCGCTTACTGGTTGAAGGTTTCCAATATGCAGAGGAAGATAAACATCTTCGTCACTTGCAAGAAACCAAAGTTGAAGCACAACGTGAGTTGGAGGCTTTAGAGCAAGCGTTAAAAGCAGATACTGATTTGCTCTCTCAGCAACAGGCTCGTGACTTAATTCTTGCTGCTGAAGCGTTAAGAGCCCGTCTTAAGACAGATGAGCTGGCAGCGATTGAACACGCCGTTCAACAACTTAAAATTCATAGCGATGCCTTTGCTGCGCTTCGTATGAACCGACATATTGACCATGCCTTAAAAGGTACGAAACTTGAAGATTGGTCAAACTCAAACTAAAGGTATAGGTGATCAATATGCCACGTATTAAAGTTCTTCCTCATGCACAAATTTGCCCTGAAGGTGCAGAATTTGAAGTCGAACATAACGCCAATTTATGCCAAAGCTTATTAAAAAATGGCATTAAAATTGAACATGCTTGTGACATGTCTGCAGCCTGCACCACGTGTCACGTGGTTGTGCGTAAAGGCTTTGACAGCCTTGAAGAGATGAATGATGTAGAAGCCGACTTACTTGACCGCGCATGGGGCCTAGAACCAGATTCTCGCCTGTCTTGCCAAGTAGAGATCGTTGATGAAGATTTAGAAATCGAGATTCCTAAATACACCATCAACCATGCTTCGGAAAATCATTAAAGATATCTAAATCGATTAATTTCCAAAGTTCAAATAAAAACTCTTCGTTCACGAGGAGTTTTTTATTTATTAAGAAAAATAAATAAACACAGCAAAATCACGGCTAAAAAGGGCAAGAAAAACCAACTAAGTTTAGTTTTTGATGAACTTGTAACAGCAGATTCTCGCGGTATTTGTTCTTCAAAAATTTGAGGTAATTTAGGTTGAAGTAGAATTTCTTCTAAATATACTTTATTCGTAATCTTATTAAGTACCTCTTTCTCCACATCATATAAACCACCACCATTTTCTCGTGCAGCCAGTTCCAGCCACTTATCTTTAAAGAAGTTATTTGGCCAAAAATAAGATGGTAAAGGCATAATATAATTGGGGTTTTGCTCTGACACAATGATTGGAAAAACCTTCATTGCAAGAAGCCCACCAGGTAAATGTCGATACTCAAACCACATGGAAGACATCTTTAAGGGTAAAGTCGCTAAACTTTGTGGAAAAGGATAATTAAATACTCGGGTAAATTCATTGGTCAAATGCGCTGCATAATTCTGTTGATCCAAGACATTTGGAGTAGTTCCCTTTAGGGAAAACAATTGCTCTGCCGCTTCCACAAGTTGAACAGGCTGCATTTTCCCCGATGGATCAAATACAACCTCTCCAGCACACGATATCCACTCAGGTTCAAATAAATTCCTATTCGCTTGTACCAATGATGCCCAGACAATTTTACCCGTCGTATATAACATAGGCATTGCTTTGATTTGACCATAAAGCGGATCATCATACATCCACATAGAAGGTACTACCTGTAAATATGGTCTTAATGGTTTTGGTAATTTTAAGATTAAATCCTTAATATCCAAATTATCCAGCATCGCCGTATTTAGGTTTTCTATCACTTGCTGCATTTTTTATTTATTCTCTTTATTAGAATTAAGATATCAACAAAACTTCGGTGCAATTGTTTCCCAAAAACCATACAACGATTGTTTCACTAGAAATAACAGCTTGAATTAAAAAAATTATACTGAAGATTATCTAACTTCATCATCCAAAGTCAGTTTTGGGATACCCTGTGCATTGGTAATTTTTTGCTGGGTCTTGATCCGCTGAACCATGTTTTCCAATATCTCTACCAGTTCAGGATATTCATAGTTCTGCACTTCTTCCAGATTTAAGACCAAATGGAAGCCTTTATAATCGAAATCAAACCATTTTTGCGTATCTGATTTCTTACCTGTAAATTTCTCCATCACCTGCCAAGTTTTAACTGGCCCTTGAATCCCTTTTAAATAAATTGGCACTTTAGGTACACATAAAAACTCATTCTTAATCAGTTGATGGGTATCATCTGCAATCAGAATTTCATCAACTTCAGCCGCAGACTGCAAACGTGCTGCCAAGTTTACATCACGACCAACAATGGTATAGGCCATACGATGAGAAGCACCATAGTTCCCGACGTGGCAATAACCTGTACTGATGCCCATACGAATATGCAAAGCGGGATAACCCATTTTCTTCCAGCGTTCACGCAACAGTTTCATTTGCTGACGCATTGCAATGGCCATTTCGACACAAGATTTTGCATCCTGTTCGACACCCTGCGAGTTTGGATCACCAAAGAAAATAAGAATCGCATCGCCCATAAACTTATCGACAGTTGCTTCATACTGCTTGGCAATTTCAGTCATATGACTCAAATAATCATTGAGCAAGAAGGCTAAATCGTCTGGGATTAAGGTTTCAGAAAGTTCAGTAAAACCTTGAATATCCGAGAAGAAAATGGTTAGTTTTTTACGCTTATATTCAATTTTTGCCTCTGCCTCACCACGCATGATTGACTGCCATAACTGCAATGGCGCATAACGGCTAAGCTGATTGGCAAAAGCGATATAACGCGTCATTTGATTATGATAATGCTGGCGTTGTTGACCCAGAATATTTAAACGACGGTGCTGATAATAGTTACCAATCACGATAAACATCATCAAACCAAGCAAACTAACGACTGTTAATTCAGGATTGGTTGGTTCGAAATATTCTTCCGCGCCAAAAATCACAAAAGTACTGAAATAGAAAACAATGACGCCAATCAAACCGATTAAACAAGAGACTGGCAGAGAAATTTTATTGTTCAATCCGACATACAGCAATCCAAATAGGATCGTAAAGGTGGGAACTAAACTGAGATGCAATGCGGCAAGAACCAGCGCAATGATCACAGCCTCGTTGCCGAAAAGAACATTTTTTTCTATTTTTTTATCAAATTTATATTGCAGCCATTTTTCTAAACGGGGACAAAACAGAAAATAAATGAGTAATAAAGGAAGAAGGTAGAGTTGATAGCTAGCACTAGTTGAGGTAAATGTATAAATTACCAGAATTAGTGACAGAATCGAATATCCCATCAAACGATGAAAATAAGCAAACTGTCTAGGTTCTTTATCAATCAACCTATCTAGTGGCACTCTATCCTCCTTTTTTTATTATAGAATACTGTATTTATTCTATTTTCTGGATCAGTCCATACGCCAATCAAATGGCATATCACCCTGTCCACGCAATGCCAGCATTAACGTTTGACGCATGTGCGCAAGTACTTCATTGCTATAAGGCACCGCTGGTGTTCCCCACACTGGCTTAGGCCATGCAACATCATTTTGATAACGTACTACATGATGAAAATGAAGCTGAGGAACAACGTTTCCTAAAGCTGCTACATTCATCTTGTCTGCACGGAATACACGTGACAATTGGCTTGATAACCAGCTCGATTCACGTAAAAACTGTTCTTGGTCTGCTTGGCTTAATTCATATAATTCTGTGACACCTGGAACACGCGGAATCAGGATCAACCAAGGAAATTGCATATCATTCATTAAACGACATGTTGAAAGCGGGAAGTCGCCTACAAAAAATGTATCTTGAGCAAGTTGTGGATGCAAACTAAACATATCTTTATAAATGATGCAGAATAATGATGATCAATACTATCACATCAGTTTTGATGTGAATATTATTAGTAACCCGTTTGATTACAAATAACAATGATTTTCCTCATTTATTGCATGAACATCTGATCAAAAACAGAAATGCTTTTGCTAAAAAACAGAACTTGCTCAATTAACCATCAAATCAAGTGCTTAAAAGCCTCAATTTAACTCACTCAATAACTTATTCAACAAGTCCACAATAAACTGAATCCGTTTGTCGTACTCTGCTAGTTGCACCATAACTTTCAAGCGTTGACCGCCTTCCATTCGGTAATAGGTCGGATTTTTCTGCATTAGTTGAATGATACTGATCGCCTGTACAGGGGTATCAGGTGCAAACTCGATATATCCCCCATTACTATTGATGTCGATTTTGGTAATACCCAACTGCTCTGCACGCAAACGCAGCTGATGCACACTAAACAATTGCTTCACAGGTTGCGGAGGAATACCAAAACGATCAATCAACTCCATACGGATATTGTCGAGCTTCTCTTGGCTATCAGTATTACTGATACGTTTATAGAACAACAAACGTTGATGTACATCACCCAAGTAGTCATCTGGAATCAACGCAGGCATATGCAAATTAATTTCAGCGGTTAAGGACAACGGCGCATCAAAATTAGGTGTTTTGCCTTTTTGAATGGCTTTGGTCGCTTTTTCGAGCATTTCCATATACAGGCTATAACCAATCGCCTGCATTGAACCACTTTGCTGCTCACCAAGTAACTCACCCGCGCCACGAATCTCCAAATCTTCAGTTGCTAACATAAAACCAGCACCCAAAGTTGAAGCACGTTGAATGGCATCTAAACGTTTTTCGGCATCACCTTTCAGGTGCTTGATCGATGGAACCAATAAATAGGCATAGGCTTGATGATGCGAACGTCCGACACGACCACGCAATTGATGCAGTTGTGCCAGACCTAGTTTATCGGCACGTTCAATGATAATAGTATTGGCATTCGGCACATCAATACCCGTTTCAATAATGGTTGAACACACCAACACGTTATATTCTTTGTGATAGAACTGCTGCATCACTTGTTCTAGTTCACGCTCTCGCATTTGCCCGTGCGCTACAGCGACCCGTGCTTCTGGCACTAAATTACGAATGGTTTCAGCAGCACGCTCAATGGTATCCACCTCATTGTGCAACAAGTACACCTGACCGCCACGTAGTAACTCACGTAGAATCGCCTCTTTAACCGAATCATCAGTGTGTTCTTGCACAAAGGTTTTCACGGCTAAACGACGTGCGGGTGGTGTTGCAATAATCGAGAGATCGCGCATCCCTGAGAATGCCATATTCAAGGTACGTGGAATCGGGGTCGCCGTTAAGGTCAACATATCCACATCAGCACGTAAAGCCTTGATACGTTCTTTATCACGGACACCAAAACGATGCTCTTCATCGACAATCATGAGTCCAAGATTCTTGAATTGAATGTTTTCTTGCAGAATTTTATGCGTGCCGACCACAATATCGACTTTGCCATCTGCAAGATCTTCAATGATTTTTAAGTGGGTTTTATTGCTGCCAAAACGCGACAATACTTCAATGCGTACCGCTGTATCGGCAAAACGGTCTTTAAAAGATTCATAATGTTGTTGTGCTAACAATGTCGTGGGTACTAGAACTGCAACTTGCTTATTATTTTGTACCGCAACGAATGCTGCACGCATTGCCACTTCGGTTTTACCAAAGCCCACATCACCACAAACCAAACGATCCATCGGTTTGGCCAGCTGCATATCATGGATGGTTGCTTCAATTGCGTTAGCTTGGTCTAAAGTTTCTTCATAGGCAAAGCCACTGGAGAATTGCATATATCCCGTATGATCCAGCTCAAAAGCAAAACCAGGTTTGGATTGACGACGGGCCTGAATATGTAATAACTCTGCGGCAACATCATGGATTTGTTCCAAAGCTTTGCGCTTCGCTTTGCTCCAAGTATCCGTACCCAATTTATGCAATGGGGCTAAATCAGGATCACCCCCACTATAGCGGCTAATCAGATGTAAATTGGTTACCGGCACATAGACTTTCGCACCATCTGCATAATCAAGCTGCAAGAATTCATGATCCTGCTCATCGATTTCTAGCGTAATTAAACCTGCATAACGCCCTACACCATGATCGATATGCACCACAGGTGCACCAATACTCAGCTCGGTTAAACTACGAATCAAGAACTCTTCAGATACTTCTTGCTGACGCTTACGACGGCGCTGCACCACACGGTGTTCATAAAGTTGATTTTCCGAAATCACCGACAGCTGATTACTCAGCAACAGCCCTCGATCTAGTGGCGCACTGGTAATCGCAACCTGCAACTTATCTTTTTGGAACTGAGCAAAACTGTCTACGTTTTGAATTTCACCCAATACACCACGCAACGCATCTTTTAAGGTCTCACGGCGACCAGCACTCTCAGCGACCAATAAAACAGGATGCTTGGCTTGGTCGATATAATGTTTTACTGCCTCAAACGGTTGTTCTTTTTTCGGATCAACTGCTAGTTTAGGTGGTTGTTCAGCCGCGACATTGAGTACACCCGCCTTGGTCTCGAAAGCTTCTGCTGAAGCCAAAATTCGAGGGAGTTGATTTAATGCCTGTAAAACATGGTTAGGCATTAAAAATAATTCTTCTGGCGGTAGGATTGGTTGATCAATGTTATGACGTCGATCTTCATAACGACGCATCACTTCTTTCCAGAAGTTCATTAAATCATCTTCAATTTCACTATTTGTAATGACAACGCAATTATCTGGTAAGTATGTCGTCAACATACTCTGCGCTTCCATCAGCTTCTTATCAAAAAATAATGGCAAATAAAACTCTAAACCGGGCGTTGCAATTCCCTCTAATACATCCTGATAAATCGGATTTTTCTTTGGATTTGCAGTTGGGAAGCTTTCTGCATAGCGATCTCTAAAGGTAGAGCGCCCTTCTTTGAGTGGAAACTCTTTTGCAGGTAATACCGTAAAGTTCTTTAAGGATTCCGTCGTTCTTTGAGTTTCTGGATCAAAGAACTTTAGACTTTCAATTTCATCATCAAATAAATCAATTCGAATCGGTTCATCTTGTCCAGATGCAAAAATATCCATGATGCTACCGCGAACTGCAAATTCACCATGATCATAAACCGTGTCAACTAAACGATAGCCTGCTTGAACCAATTGTTTCTTTTGTGCTTCGAGGTCTAACTTCTGCCCGACTTTGATATCAAAGTGCTCACCCACGACCCACGAATAAGGGGCAACACGTTGCGCCAAGGTGCTGGCAGAAACCAGTAAAATACCCTTTTGTGGCATATTCGATAAAATTGCTAAACGTTCAGAAACAATATCTTGGTGCGGAGACAAGCGGTCATAAGGCAAAATTTCCCAATCAGGGAAAATAACAGGCGTTATGCCATAAAACTCAAGCTCACTTTCAAGCTGGGCAAGATGTTGATTATTCCTTGCAATAATCACATAAAGATTCGAATTTTGAGTGGCAATTTCTTTAAATAATAATGCAGCTGATGATCCAAGTAAGGAACCGACCCAGCGTTTTTCACCCGCTTTGAATTGTTGTAAGTTTAATTGAGAGATTTCTTGTTGAAACATAGAGAAAATCATGCAATCTAAAAAGATAAGTTCCCTATTTTAGCATGATGTTTTTTGAGGAGTGTGAGTTTTTCTACGACTGATTTGAGCTTCCGCTTCTTATAAATTACCGTCTAATTATTTCCTCAGGCGTGATATAAATTTCAGCATCGTCACCTTGTACTGTTGCATGAAGTTTGTTTGCAATCTCAATCATTTTCCTAATCGCTTCAGGACTTGGATTTTTAATCGATAAACTACAAGAATCATGACTATATATTAGTGGAATTTCTTGCTTATCAATAAGAATCAGAAAGTCTTGTGCTGAATTCTGGAGATCACTTTTTAATGATGGATCTAGCATCATATAAGCGTGCCATTCTGCAGGAGTAATACATTCCCCTTCATTAAAATAAAATTCTTTTTTTGTGATATGTAAATCATAGCCCGCATAGCTGACTTGGCAAACAATAGATAGAATGAGTAAAATTAATTTAAACATCTTTTTATTTATCTCATCTTTTAAAATTACTTAGGCTATTTTCCTATTTAAATAAAAGAAAGCCCTGATAGAGCTTTCCTCTTTAACACTTTGATCTAAACATCAATTTTAAAACCTAAATTAACATCACAAGCTGCCTGACCACCACGAACACCAAAATTTTCTGAAGGCAGTTCACGAAGCATAATTTTTACATGATCTTTGGGAATGCCTATCGGCTCAAGATTATGCACAATCAATTTATACAGCTGACGCTTGGCATCTAAAGAGCGTCCAAGAAATGCATCAATACTAATCAAGGTATAACATTCTGGTTTTGCCTTTTCAGGCGGGCATTGAAAGCGATGTGCTTCATGCACAATTAAACGTACATTCCGATCACTGGCCATGATTTTAAAAGCATCTCTCAGTGCCGTATGCACTGCCTCCATGATCTCCAGTTCAACTGCGACTGGATATTGTTGCCTAACTTCAATAAGCACACTTGGCATATTTTTATTCTCCTACGACCTAGCGTCATTAAATTTTGGTATTGTTTCTTATATTATTTAAAACTTGCTCTGACGATATTAAATAAACTTGAGCAATCTGACTTTATCAATACTGTAATCAAATCATGCTGAGCTGCAGACAATAAAAAAGCACTCTTCAGTCAATCCCGAAGAATGCTTTTCATCAAATAATTATGATGATGCAAGTTTTGCATTTGGGAAGAAACGATCTTCTACCACGTCATAACACCACTGGAAGATGAATGTATAGACCAAGATACACATGGTCAAACCGAAATCTAAGATGATTGCTTCAATGATGGTCATCTTCATCAAATACGCAATAATTGGAATTGTTGCAAGCATCAAGCCGCCCTCAAATCCAATCGCATGCATAATACGCACTGGGATTGTTCTTTCCCATTGATATTTATGTTCCACTTTTTCAAAGTAATGGTTAAAGATCATATTCCAGAATACGGAAATAACCGCCATGATCGTACCTAAAATACCAGTTACTTCTAGTGGCATACTAAAAATAAAACTTAAAGCAATCGCGATGATGACCAATAAAATCACTTCATAGCTAATTGCATGAATGAGTCTTCTTTTGGAAATCAACATTTCATAACACTCTCTTGTTTGGATAAGTGCCATTTTATTTTTATAATACTGATCAATCCAATCAGGTTCTTTCAGTTTTTTTGACAGATGAATATTAATCAAGAACAACTCATCATGTTTCAAACCGTTATTGAAACAGGTTCATTTTCGGCTGCGGCACGTAAATTAGGCAAAGTCCCTTCTGCTGTAAGTATGTCGATTGCCAATTTAGAAATTGATCTCAATCTCAATCTATTTGAACGGGTTGGACGTGAACCCATCCCGACAGCAGAAGCCACTGTGCTTTATGAGAAAACACAACAATTATTGATTGAAATGAATCAATGGAAGCAGCATGCGCATGCATTGAGCACGGGCTTAGAGTCGACCTTAAATATTGTGGTGGTTTCAGAACTGCTCTATACCAACTGGACCGACTATATCACCCTGCTAGAACAGCAATTCCCTAGTCTGGCGATTAATATCTTTTCAGCACCACAAGAAGATGCTTTACAGATGTTACTTGATCAATCTGCACAACTTGCATTGATGTTTGAGCGAGAACAACTGGATAGTCGTGAACAGTTTGTAGAACTTAAACGGGAAGCGCTTGTGCCTGTGATTGCAAAAAATCATCCATTGGCGCTCCTCGACAAAGTTTCTTTTGAGCAAGCAGTACAAATACGTCAAATTGTAGTTGCAAGCCGAGATCATAGCATCAAGCCCGAATTGCTTTATTCAAAGGACTATTGGCGTACCGACAATCATCATTCAGCGTGTATGATGATTATTCGTAATTTAGGTTGGGGTGTGTTGCCCTTGCAAATGTTCAATGAAAATCCAGAACTCAAAAAGAAACTCAAGATTTTGGATATGTATGATTTCACCCCTAAATTTGAATACTATGTTGATCTGGTCTGGAGCCGTGAAAGTGAATTAGGGGTCGCTGCCAAATACTTAATCGATCATATCCGACAGCAACGTAAACACAATGAGGAGTAAGCGGTCGCCAGATAAACAATTCTGCAAACAAATGCAGGGCTTTGCTTTCATGTAGATTGTGTTATAACAGAAGTTACCAATAATATTGTTTAAGTAAGAACGCTATATCAATGACTCAGACCGCATTACACCAATTAAAAAATTTAACCACCGTTGTTGCTGATAGTAGTGATCTAGAAGCGATTGAAAAATTTCGCCCACTCGATGCAACGACCAACCCATCACTCATTACCGCTGCGGCTGAACAACCAGAAAGCCGCGAGCTGATAGAAGATGCTTATACTCAAGCTAAGCAGGAAGGCTATCAACGTGATGAACTGATTGAACGTACCATTGATATTTTGACTGTGAAGTTTGGTGTCGAAATTTTAAAATTGATCGATGGTCGTGTTTCTACCGAAGTTGATGCTTCTCTTTCTTACAACACTGAAGCGACAATTGCCAAAGCACGTGAGTTATCTCAGCTCTATCGAGGATACGGCATTGAACAATCCCGTATCCTAATTAAGATCGCATCCACATGGGAAGGCATCCAAGCTGCAAAAGTGCTTGAAGCTGAAGGTATTCCATGTAATCTCACTTTGTTATTCGGTTTACATCAAGCTCAGGCTTGTGCTGATGCGAAAGTCACGCTGATCTCACCTTTCGTAGGTCGTATTTTAGATTGGTATAAAAAAGCTGAAGGTGTTGAGCAATATCCAATTGCCAAAGACCCAGGCGTGCTGTCTGTGAAGAAAATTTATAATTACTACAAACAGAATGCCATTCCGACTCAAGTAATGGGTGCAAGTTTCCGCAGTACTGCACAAGTGCTTGGTTTAGCAGGTTGTGACTTACTTACGATTGCCCCAAATCTTTTGGCGCAGTTGGAACAAGACCAACAGCTTGTTGAACCTCAACTGAGTGCTGAATTTGCGCAACAAGCAGAAAAAATTGAACGTGCAGCACAAAGCAAAGAGAGTTTTAAAGCTGAACTTGAGCAAGATTTGATGGCTTTCCAATTACTACAAGGGGGTATTGATGGCTTTATCAAGGCCCGTGATCAGCTTAGTTTATTGTTACGTCAGTCTTTTGGTATTGATGCTGAAATCAAACCCTAATTAGTCGATTTTTCACCAATAAAAACCGATTTTTGTTATATTAGCGAAAATCGGTTTTTTAATGAGTTCATTGTGTTCGGTATAACAGATTTAACCACTTATATTATTGGTACAATCTTAATTGTGTTATTACCTGGCCCTAACTCTCTTTATGTCATGTCCGTAGCTTCTCGTTATGGCATTCGTACTGGTTACGCGGCAGCTTGTGGTGTATTTACAGGAGATTCCATTCTAATCCTGTGTACAGTATTAGGTGCAGCATCCTTACTCAAAGCCTTCCCGATCCTGTTTATTATTCTTAAATTAACAGGGGCTTGTTATCTCGCATACTTAGGTTTTAAATTATTACAAGGTGCTTATCAAACTTGGAATAAACCGCCTCATCATGCCGAGCTTGCTGATTTACCTAAACTTGATCAAGTTCATCCTTATCGAACAGCACTCAGTATCAGCTTACTGAATCCCAAAGCAATTCTATTTTTCCTGTCTTTCTTTGTACAGTTTGTAGAACCTGACTATGCCTATCCTGCATTAAGCTTTTTAGTATTGGCATTGATTGTCCAAATTGTAAGTTTTAGCTATTTAACCGCCTTGATTTTCTCTGGAATTAAACTGGCCAGTTTTTTCAAACATAATTATAAATTGGCAGCCGCGGGTATTTGTTTGGTCGGCATCTTATTCTTTGGTTTCGGTTTAAGATTGGCAACTTCGACGCTCACCTAAGCATAAATTTGATTGAATGATCAATTTATTCAATCATTTTAGAACTACGATTTAAGACGCATTAACGATATACTTTTCAACAAATTTTAAACAAGTATAGATGCATAGATGCAACGTCTCCTCCAAGATTTTTCTATTCCAGCAGTTTTTGCTGGCTTTATTACGTTCTTAATCGGGATTAGTGTTTCCGCAATCCTCGTCATCCAAGGTGCACAGTCTTTAGGTGCCAATACCGCACAAATCAGCTCTTGGTTTTGGGCATTGGGACTTGCGATTGGTCTCTCGGGCTTGATTCTATCTTGGAAATATAAATATCCAGTTGCTACCGCATGGTCAACTCCGGGAATTGCACTAATCATTGCATCAACCGGACATTATGATTTGTATGAAGCGATTGGTGCTTTCTTGGTCTGTGGTATTGCCATTGCAATTGTTGGTTTTTCAGGAATCTTCCAAAAACTATTGGCCCATATTCCACAAAGTCTGACCTGTGCCATGCTGGCAGGCATTTTATTAAAATTTGGTATTCAGATTTTTAGCAGCTTAGAAAGTCATCTTGGCTTTATTCTCAGTATGCTTGTGATCTATTTGGTTTCAAAACGCTTATTCCCACGTTATAGCATTGTACTGACGGTGATTTTAGGCGCAGCAATTTGCCCACTATTTATCGACTTTAAACTCCAGTCGATTACATGGTCACTGACCCAACCGGTATGGATGCAGCCCTCTTTTTCTTGGTCTGCGATCTTAGGCCTAGCTTTGCCACTGTTTGTGATTAATATGACTTCACAGAACTTACCAGGGATTGCCATGATTAAAAGCTATGGCTACCACCCGCATGTGAATCAATTGGTCGGTTGGACAGGTGTTGCACATACTGTTTTTGCGCCTTTCGGCTGTTTCTCAATAAACTTAGCGGCAATTAGTGCAGCGGTAAGTTTAGATGATCAAGTCCATCCCGACCCAAGCAAGCGTTATATTGCAGGCATTAGCTGTGGTCTGTTCTATATCTTAATGGGGCTGTTTGCAGCAACGCTCGTCAGCCTACTGATGTCATTCCCGCAAATCTTTATTGTGGCGCTTGCAGGGATTGCCCTATTTGCGACGATTAGCCATAACATTGCAGTTGCTTTTTCAAATGTAGAAGAACGTGAAGCTGCGCTACTCACCTTTTTATGCAGTGCTTCTGGTGTCCAATTCTGGGGCATTGGCTCAGCATTTTGGGGTTTGTTATTGGGTATCTTCGTATTGCTGCTATTTAGATTTAAAGCAAAAAATAAGCCCTAGTTGAACTAAGGCTTATTCAAAGCATGCTTGGAAAGCATTGCAGATTACTTTTCCTCTAAATCCTTTTGCGCTTCCTCATCATTTAAAATACGTGCTGCTTTTTTAGGACGAATTAATGGCGCTGTTGGACGCGGATGTGAATGTGTATATTGTAAGCCTACACCTGCATAGACATCATCCGCAGCGATTTCTGTTTCAAAACGCTCATCATCACGATCACGAATTTCATCCGTAATGCGTTGTACTTCGTCTTCATCAACGCCTAATTCTTGCAAGATCACGCCGCCAAATTTGATCGCAGACTCGAAGGTTTCTCGAATCATATAATCCACTTTATGCTTCACTAAATAGAGTGAATGCTCACGGTCATAAGAACGAACTAGCAACTTGGCCAATGGAAATTCATGCGTGACCAATTCCACGATACGATTAGTTGTTTCTTTACTATCAACACAAACCACAATGGCTTGAGCGGTAGATGCACCCGAAGCATGCAGAATATCTAAACGACAGCCATCGCCATAATAGATTTTAAAACCAAACTTTTCCGCGTTTTGAATCATGTCGATGTCATTGTCAATAATGGTGACATCCACCCCTCTTGCCAATAGTAATTGACTGGTCACTTGACCAAAACGACCAAAACCAATCATTAGCACACTGCCACTCAAGCCTTCAGCAATATTGACATTGTCTAAATTGATCTGATCTTTGGTTTCGGTAAAACGTTTAAACACAATGCCTAAAATCGGAGTCAATACCATTGATAACACCACAATCGCCGTCAAATTCGACTTGACTGAATTATCAATGACCTGGGCACTAACTGCCGCTGCAAACAGGACAAAAGCAAACTCACCACCTTGTGCCATCAGCAATGCACGGTCCAGTGCCTCGGTATGAGAGCTTTTGGTGACTCGTGCCACGATATAAATCATCAGAGCCTTGGCAAACATCATGGCTAAAACACCACTGATGATGAGCTTCCAGTTCTGTGCAACGACGGATAAATCCAGTGACATTCCAACACCGAGGAAGAAAAGTCCCAGTAACAGGCCACGGAAGGGTTCAATATCCGCTTCTATTTGATGTCTAAAGGTCGATTCAGACAACAATACCCCTGCCAAGAAAGCACCCATCGCCATCGATAAACCGCTGACTTGCATCAACAATGCTGCACCTAAAACAACCAGCAGCGCAGCAGCCGTCATCACTTCACGGGCTTTTGCTGCGGCAAGCAATCTAAATAATGGATTCAGCAACCAATATCCTGCAGCAATGAGACCTGCAATCGCAATCAAACCAATTCCGATACTTTCCAAGCGTGTCGAAGTACTTTCCACTACATGATTTGGCGCCATAAAAGCAACAATTGCCAGTAACGGCACAATCAATAAATCTTCGAATAATAAAATTGCGACAATCTTTTGGCCTTGCGGCTGAGCAATATCACCGCGATCTCCCAACAGCTGCATCACAATGGCCGTGGAAGTCAGGACAAAACCAGCAGCACCGATAAAGGCAACTTGCCAAGTAAAACCAAACAGTAAGCCGACGCCAGTCAATGCCAAAGCACAAGCAACAATTTGCAAGGTACCTAGCCCAAAGATTTCACGCCTTAAACTCCATAAATGTGAGGGCTGCATCTCCAGACCAATCACAAATAAGTACATCACAATCCCAAGTTCTGCAATGTGTAAGATCGAAGCCGAATCATGAAAAAATGCAAAACCAAATGGGCCAATAATCAGACCTGCAATTAAATAACCAAGGACGGAACCTAAGCCAATACGTTTAAAAATTGGAACGGCAATTACAGCAGCGGCAAGCAAGACCACTGGCGCAATTAAACTGATTGAATGTGCTTCTGAACTCATACTGTTCTCATTGTTATCAAGCTGGCGTCATTTTATGTGAAACAATAGACATTTTATATATCATTAATGAGACAATGTATCCCAATGCCATGATATAGAAACAATTTCTAATGGCTTAATTAATCGTATTTTTATCCCAAAATGCCTGTCGAATTTGCGGCATGGCATTCAGATGATTAGTAATATGCTGCGCTTCTTCTGCATCAATTGATGTAGCAATTAAAGTGACTTCAATTTCGACCTCTTTGTCACCAAAAGGGGTTACTTCAATATCTTTGGCAGGATAATTATGGTGTTGCAAGGTTAAATTCAATTCATCC
Organism: Acinetobacter higginsii; assembly: GCF_000369525.1. GTDB lineage: Bacteria > Pseudomonadota > Gammaproteobacteria > Pseudomonadales > Moraxellaceae > Acinetobacter > Acinetobacter higginsii. Next base: position 675,568 of record NZ_KB850072.1, on the reverse strand, counting down.
ATCACCACCTTACTCTGACTACGGTCACAAATAATATAGATGACATGTAAAACCTCGGTATCGTCATCAATTGGACGACGATCAATGGCATGAACAATCGGTCTTAACAGCGTATTGGCTGCCAAGATAAAAGCCGTTGCCAGTATTGCTTCAATAATAAGGTCTGAACCCGCAGAAGCACCCACGGCGGCTGAGCACCAGAGAGTTGCCGCCGTGTTTAAACCATGAATATTGCCTTCTTGGCGCATAATCACACCCGCACCCAAGAAACCAATACCTGAAACCACATAGGCAATCACGCGGACTGCACCTTCTGCACCCGTTAAATTGGTAGCAATATCGACAAAAATTGCAGCACCGACAGCTACCAAAACATTGGTTCTGAGTCCTGCCGTACGTTGTCGATACTGACGTTCAAAGCCAATTAATGCGCCGAGAATAAAAGCAACGGACAGGCTGATCAACGTGTCAGCAATATTTGATAAATCAATATTTTGTAAAAACTTTAATTGCATCTTACACCTATGTTCTTATCAATGATTCAATGATGGATCAACTGAATTTAAACTGATTATGATGACGGCGTATAACTTAAACCGAGTCCAAACCAATGTTGTTTTAAACGATGTAGACGATCGCCGAAGGAAGCTTCTAAAGTAAGTACATTGGGAATCAAACTATATTGCAACGCTGTCTGGAAAAATGGCGCTTGGCGATCTTGATTATATGTTTCAACTGTTACACCGACATGCTCGGTCAGCGTATAGGTTGAAGCAATTCCCCAGCGAACGAGGCGCTCATCGGTCTGTTGATAACCGAGATTGGTATCCAATGCTAAACGTTGATCTAAAAGTTGAAAACTGACAGGAACATTCAAAAACCAGTTTAAATCCCCATGATGAGCAACATCATCACGGGATAGCTGTAAACTACTGGCAACGCCCCAGTCATTCTCCATTGGCTTTAAAATGCTTTTCGCTTGAACCGAAAAGCCATGAATCTGATCTTGATCTTTACTTGAGTGATAGCCCAAAGATACTTCTAAATTTTGATTGAGATTACAGGCAGGTACAACTTGATAAGACCACGTGCCGTCTTTGTTATAGCTATAAGTACTTTCTAGCTGACACTGCTGCGCTGCTGTAATAGAGACATCATCGGTGTTGATGAGTGGACCCGCCTTACTCTTTTGAGTCAGCAATAATCCACATAAAATAAATACGTTAACAATAGCAAGCCATTGAATGGAAGCGTGAAAAAACATAGGCTTCTCCCCATTTTAGGTGAGAAACTAAACAGGATGCAGTCAATACAATAAATTTTGTGGATACAGCAAAATTTTATAGGAGGGTTTAGATAATTTTTAGCAAAGCTATCTCATTGCAAGATAGCCGACCTAAATAGCTCGCTTGCTCAGTATTCGCTTTGGCTTAATCCTTTATTAAACCCGAACCTCGAACAACTTCCCATTTAGGATCTCCGTGAATAAACTCAACGGCATTATAGGACATGCGAATTGATTCACAAGCCCTATCGTATGAATTTTTTATTACATGATAAAATTTCGCTCTAAATTAAAGCTCTCTTACCACTACAGTTTTTGCCATTTTGTCGTGCCAGCCTTGTTTCTTCGCATCAAAAGCCACCCAGATTAAACCAATAAAAAAGACTAATGTTGCTGGGATATAACCAATGTATCGAATGATAGCCTGCCCGACAGTCACATTTTCACCCGTTTTTTCATCCAACACTTTTAATCGAAGCAGACGCTTACCCGGTGTTCCTGCAAATTTAATCCAGCAAAAAATATAAAAGACTGCGGCGAGAATTTGCCAAATCCAATCTGCCGTAGACATAAATTGGAATGATGAAAAACCATCAGAAGCGACTGTGGTATTGCCACCACCAAAAATCATGGTTAATGGAATCATGGCAACCATCACAATGATTGAATCAATAATCGCGGCACCGAAACGTATCCAGAAGCCCGCGTATGCGTATTGCTGAGACATATATTCCCCTCACTTTTTTATTTCTATAAATGAATTTCAGTAAATAATAACCTGTTGTTCCAATGATTTATATTGTGTTTTGTTTTAATTCTTGCTCAAAGAAATCCACAGTCCGCTGCCATACCACTTGTGCTTCTGGCAAACCTCGACTCACGCTACGAAAGCCATGTGGCATATTATAAGTATAAGCTTCAACCCGATCACCCAATTGCTGGATCAATTTATTACGCTTGGTTGCTGGGCAAAATGGATCTACGGTAGACCAATGACCCTGTAGAATGCGAACTTCATCCAGAGACTCTTTGTTTGGAACACCCGCCCCTTGAATCCCCAGAGAATGATGATAAACCACAGGTGCTAACATATCTTCGCGCTTGGCCATCTGAATCACATAACCGCCGGTTAAACACTGCCCTAACATGCCTAAACGACCATTGGATCGAGGATCTGCCTTTAAGGCATCGAGCAAGACATGAATTTCTTGATTGACTTCACTATCCGCAGCATTGATACGGCCAGCCTTACTCACCATGGCACGAATACAATATTTGACTGCACCACCACTAAATAAATTAGGCACATAGACCAAATAACCTCGATCTGCCAAGTCTTGAGCATCATCACGGTAAACATCGAGAATGCCGAATAACTCATGCAGCAATAATATGGCTGGTGCTTTTTCCGAGCTTGATGCAGGTGCATACACTTCAACTTCAATTTGACGTGTCGGTAATGTGATTGTTTTTATTTCCATTGCAGTCATCCGTTACATTCGAATGATTTCCATACTATTTCTGACAATATAAATTGTCAAATAAAAAAGGATGTCTGACGACATCCTTTTTCTATCCATTCAATCAGTAAATTAAATACTGAGTAAACTATTCAATGTTTCTGCTACATTTTTCGATTTTACTTTAGGTTGCAATGCCTTAAGTGCTTGTTGCACCTGACTACGTTGCGGTTCAGCCAAGGTGTACCAGCGTGATAGGACTTGTAATAATCGAGAACCTAAAATTGGGTTTTTCTCATCCAAATAAGCGGCAAGCTCAATGAAATGATCGACACCAAAGCCCCACGTATTGACTGGATTTGCCGCTAGCCCACCACTTACGGCACGGATACGGTTCGGCGTTCCCAAATCATAATCCGCATGTTTGGTCAGATACTCAATTGTTTCCGCTGTCGCACATGGATTCGATGCTTGGATGCTAAACCACTGATCTAAAGACAAGGCTTCATCTTTAAAACGGTTATAGAAATCTGCGAGTGCAGCCTGTGCTTGCGGTGCATCATTCCAGACTAGAACTCGTAATGCCCCTAATCGTTCAGACATATTGCCTGTTTGTTGATATTGCGTATAAGCCAAATCAAACACAGACTCATCGCCTTGACGCGCCAACATATTCAGGGTGATATTTTTCAATGAACGCACGCCCATTGCCAAAGAGAACTCTTTTTGCTGGTCTGGATCTAAGGCCAAATAAGTCTCTTTCCAGAATGAACCTAAATCACGTGCTAAACGGTCTAGCACAGCTTCACGCTTCTCACGAATCAATTCAGGCTCATAGTCTTGATCAATACGACTGCCTAAATAGTTTTCACTTGGTACATCAAATAAACGCGATGCCAATAACGGATCTTTATTCACTAAGTCTGGCAAGGTATTTTTAATTGCCTGAATATAGGTATCTACCTTATGGTCTTCTAAAAGAATACGTTCCAATAAGGTTTGTGTCGCTTGCCATTGGTTAAAGCCATTGGTTTCATGCTGAATCAAAAACGCAAGATCGTCATTGGAATAATCAAAGACTAAATTCACAGGGGCTGAGAAATTACGTAATAACGAAGCCACAGGTTGCTCAGTCACACCTGTAAATTCAATTGTCGCTTCATCTTGATCAAATAAATACACGCCATCTTTGACATCATTCACAAACAGATCAGTGCTGTGCAAGGTATATTGTTCACCTGTATTGGCATTAAATAATGCCAGAGCCACAGGAATTGGCACTGCCTTGAGGTTTGGATATTTTGGATGTGCTTTCAAGCTTTGTTTGAAGCTTAAACGATAAGTCTGTGCAGCAGCATCATATTCACCTTTAGCTTCTAACTTTGGTGTACCAGGTTGGTTATACCAAGTGAGGAAGTTAGATAGGTCAACACCTGAACCTGCACTCAATGCTGCCACCCAATCTTCAACCGTAACCGCTTGCCCATCATGACGCAGGAAATATTCATCTGTGCCTTTACGGTATTTCTCTTTACCCAATAATGTTGCCATCATACGGTTAATTTCAGCACCCTTCTCATATACTGTCGCGGTATAGAAGTTGTTGATTTCGACAAAATGGTCTGGACGAGGCGGATGCGATAATGGACCAGCATCTTCTGGGAATTGATGCGATTTTAATACCGCTACATCATCAATTCGTTGTACGGCTGCTGATTGTAAATCCTCAGAGAAAGACTGATCACGGAAAACCGTTAAGCCTTCTTTTAAACACAATTGGAACCAGTCACGACAGGTAATTCGGTTGCCTGTCCAGTTATGGAAATATTCATGAGCAATGACTGACTGTACTCGCATAATCGCAGCATCAGTGGTGTATTCCTCATCGGCAAGCACACATGAGGTATTAAAGATATTTAAACCTTTATTTTCCATTGCACCCATGTTGAACTGACTGACGGCGACAATCATGTAATTATCGAGATCGTAAGGACGACCATAGTGCTCTTCGTCCCAACGCATCGAATGCTTTAATGCTTCCATGGCGATGTGACATTTCGGAATATCTTTCTCGATTGCATAAATTTCTAAAGCAACATCACGACCTTCAGACGTGGTGTAACGATCTTTCAATACCGCCAAATCACCAATCACACAAGCAAATAAATAGCTTGGTTTCTTGGTCGGATCTTGCCAGATCGCAAAATGACGACCTTCACCAGCCTCACCTGTTTCCAATAAGTTACCGTTGGCGAGCAACACAGGATATTTCTTGTCGGCTTCTACACGCGTAGTAAATTCTGCGAGAACATCTGGACGATCTGGATAGAAGGTAATTTTACGGAAACCTTCGGGCTCATTCTGAGTCACGAATAAATCACCCGCCTTATATAAACCTTCAAGCTGCGTATTTGACTCAGGGTGAATCACCACTTGAATTTGCAAAATGACCTGATCTGGTGCATCTGTGATCAGCAATTGCTCATCGTCTAAATCATATTGCGCTGCACTCAGGATTTGCCCATTCAATTGAATAGACTTTAATTCAAGATCACGCCCCAAAAGCACCAAAGCACCAGTCGTTTGACGTTTCATCACTAAGGTTGAGTCAACAATCGTATGATCATCATAGACTTGAATATCGAGGTTAATGGATTCAACCAAGAAAGATGGTTTTTGATAATCTTTGAGGTAAATGGTTTGATCTGCTTGTACGGGAGGTTGTGCCGCAATATTCATCAGTATTCCTTATCTTTCATCATGTCGTTTAGATGGTCTTGTTGGCAAGACTTCTTGATTAAAGTCATTCGGTTGCACAAATCATGCCTTATTTCGCCTAAATTCTTGTGACAAATCACTTTTGTCACAAGCATCAGTGAAACTCTATCAGATCATACGCCAACTTATAAAACCTGTCTTTACAGCTCGGTATCAGTTTTAATAATTTTATTGGGTTTACTATTCAGGTTTTCAAATTTGATCTGCAAATTGCCCGATCATTTAGACAAAATTACAACATCGTTTTCCAATCTTAAATAAAAAATACAGAACCAATTGCGTTCTATCGCGCAACTTACATTTTTTTCCTGAGTTTTACATTTTGTGCACGGTTATTGCTTAACCCTATATGCCAATCTAGGTAAATACAATAAAACAAGTGAGGGTTATGACGATGGAATTAAAAGCACACCTATATCGTTTAGAAAATATCAAAGCAATCCATGATCTGGCTAAAGCTGGCGTCGATCATCATGTAATTTCCGTTTTTTTAACAGCAGAAGGAATTGAACTGACAACCTTAGAAGTGACTAATATCGTGAATACCTATGATGCACTTGGCAAAGAAAAACTGCCGAGTAAAAAAGTCCAAGCACTTATTGCAGCCAAAAAAATCGGTCAGGAGGACGAAAACTTACCATGCCCTGTTTAATCACTTACTTTAACCAAAAAAAACCTCGAAGCGAATTCGAGGTTTTTTTATTTTCGATTAAGGTGTTGCATTATCAGTACGTAACCAAACGACAGTGCGACCCAGTGCTGAAACGCCCATATAGCCCCGCATACGTAAACGTTTGCCTTCTCCAGTCACGACACCTTTACCTTTATAGACACGGCCAGAAGTTGGTTCCAGAACGCGACCATCAATATATGAATCCGGTTTATTCGGATCTTCTTTAAAGCCTGATAAGATTTCTAGTCCAAGAATTGGCTTATTGGTGTTCGGTGCTGCACATTTGGTGCAATTCGTCAGCGCAATACCATGAGAGTTTGGATAGCGATAAACAATCTTTCCATGATAACGGCCGTCATTTCCTTTACGGATTTCTACGATTGAGAGTTGTTCACCAGTACGTTCTTCAATACTTTTCCAGTAGCCTTCGATAGAAGCTGCGAAAGTCGTTGCGCTTGCACAAGCAAGAGTGAGCCCCATGATTCCGTTCATGAGCATACGATTTAGCATATTAACCCCGTCTTTAAAAAGTAACCTATTCATCTTTATAGGTTTAATGCACGGAAATTATCACACTTTTACCCAAGTTACACTGTACGCTAGCGTTCATTTGTATAAGAAGTAGCTGATCTAGCTGCTTCTTTTTGGTGCGCCTTATATATTCTTTAGCTCAAATAAAAAAGCCCAAACGAGTCGTTTAGGCTTTCTAAAAAAACAACTATTATTTAAGGATTGGCACTATCGGTACGAATCCAGACTTGGGTACGCCCCAGGGCAGAAATTCCCATATAACCACGCATACGCATACGTTTTCCATCCGAACTGAGTTGTGCTTTTCCTTTATAGATATTACCGGTCTTCGGCTCAAGTACTCGACCATCAATATATTGATTTGGATTCTTCGGATCTTCCTTCAATCCCCATGCAATTTGTAGTCCTTGAATCGGCTTATTTTTAAAAGGTTCTGGACATTTCACACAATTGGTGAGTACCGTCCCGCCACCTAAAACGGGATAACGATATACGATAGTCCCAGTGTAAGTATTATCTGGTTTTTTCTTAATTTCTACGATTGACAGTTGCTCGCCTGTACGATCATCGATACTTTTCCAAAATCCTTCAGGAGTTGAAGCAAAGCTCGTTGTGGTGAATACAACCAAAGAGATGCCCATGATTCCTTTCATGAGTGAGTTTTTTTGCATAATTCGCTCCGTAATGCAAAATTGATCCGTCTATCACTTCATTTTTATGCGAATGTATAGAAACAGTCAACACAACCAAAGCATATTTAATTGCTTAAAATCAAACAAAATTTTAAGCAATTCACATAATTAAAAATAAATGATTAGGGATTGGCACTGTCCTTGCGAATCCATACCACAGTACGGCCCAAAGCAGAAATTCCGACATAACCACGCATATGCAAACGCTTTCCATCAGCTGTTAAACGTGCTTTACCTTTGTACACCTTGCCAGTTTTACTTTCGACAATCCGCCCATTGATAAAGTTATCTGGTTTTTTCGGGTCCTCAATCAGCCCTGTTAACACTTCTAAGCCTAAACGCGGCTTCCCTGTATATGGCGGCGGGCAATTCACACAATGTGTGACCACGACGCCTTGTGCATTGGGATAAATATAAACAATTTTGCCACGATAGGTATTGTCAGGAGCTTTTCTTATTTCAATGATGGTCAGTTGTTCTCCGGTTCGATCATCAATACTTCGCCAATACCCTTCGATTGAGTCTGCGTATGTGAAAATACTGCCCAAACACATCATTACGCCAATAACAGTTTGTATCCAAATCCGATTATTCATGTTTTCCCCTTTGCTTTTACTTTGTTCAATTCATATTGAGTTATGATTCTAATTGGCGCAGAAATTTACCATAATTTAAAAAAAGCAAAGTTGTAGGATTATCTTTTTATATAAAATTCAGTCAATTAAGTCTCATTTTAGTCTTAATTTTTATCTGTATATAATCTTTGCATCACTCCTTGGATTCAGCATGTATAATTCTCTATTTAAAGGTTATAGGCTTAATATCAATGGATTTACAGATTCTACAAAAACAGTTAGATGAAAGTAGCCATTGCCCACTGTGCCACGCCTCTATGTTTTGGGTCGAAGCCGAACAATTCAGCCAAGAATTTCAGTTTCATGAATGCAGCCATTGCCAGCACCGTGTTTTTAGAAGTGATAGCAAGCTGAATTGTCACTGTGCTCAGTGTACGGCGCAACGGAAAAAACATACCCAACAAACAATTTTACAAGAACAACGCAAATATAAAATCAAAGACGAAGTGATTTATAGTCTGAATCAACTTAGTTTTTTACATAAATTATTCTTATTGAGCCTTTTAGATAGCTATGCACGTGAGGATGTACAGCATGATGAACTGATTCATTGGCAGAATATTAAATATCGCGAATTTACTCCCAATTACTTATTTCAGAATCATTTAGTTCAAGAATTAATTAAATTAGGCGTGTTTAAGCCAAAAGATACGAGCTTAGAAACTGAGCATTTCTATCTCAACATCCGACTAGATGGTTATTCCGACCCTAGCTTGTTTAGTGTAACTCAGCAATTACGCCACTGGTTCTATGAAAACTTGAGTCAAGGTATTCCATTTAAAAGCACCGATGAAGTCAAAGATGCGTTGTATCTCGTGCTCTATCAAGAAATTGTGCAGTTTATGCAGTTCTATTGTCGGACTTGGGGCATTCAAATTGCAGGTAATCGACCATTTCAAGCCTTTTGCTACCGCTTAATGGAAGGTCTAGCCGTGGGGCAGATTTTTTACCTAATCCAAACCGCTTTAGAATATTTACATAAACAAAATGCGTTGCAACCCAGAAATGATAAATTTATCAACACCAGTTTGCTCAAAAAGACTTTGGAACAATATCGTGAACGTGCTTTGACCGAGCGTTGGGAAACCACGACCTTACCAAGACCGTACATGATTCCATTTAGTAAAATGAGTGAAGTACTGCTGTTTAAATTTTTGGGTTATGACGAGAGTATATTTATTCAGCCTGTCTGGAAGTCTTGGCGAAAAATAGAACCTCGCTTAAGTTTTTACTCGGTTAAACGTTGTATGTATTGCGGCTCAAATGACTTGATCGTGGATTATGATGCGACAGATTATGTGTCATTGATTTGTCGCCGATGTAAACATCAAGACCATTATTTCACTCGTTAATAAAGACTTTATTCTGGATATCACATGTTACAAAAACAACAACTCATTGATCAAGTTATCGATGCTTGGCGTGCATTGCAGCAACAAACACCTTTAGTGCAATGTATGACCAATAGCGTTGCCAATAATTATGTGGCGAATATCTTGCTTGCAGCAGGTGCCTCACCGGCCATGATTGATAATCCATTTGAAGCCGAAGATTTCACCAAAATCAGTGCTGCCTTAAGTATCAATGTCGGAACACCAACCACAGAACAAACCCAAGCGATGTTGATTTCAGCTCAAACTGCGCAACAACATCAAGTGCCGTGGGTACTTGATCCAGTTGGCTATGGGGCAGTATTAAAGTGGCGCAGTCAAACTGTCGATCAACTGTTAAGGTTCCAGCCGAGTATCATTCGTGGCAATGCCTCTGAGATCAGTACCTTAGCAGGCAGCCAGATTCAGTCTAAAGGCGTCGATAGTACTTTAAATAGTCATGAGGTTTATGCACAGGCAAAAAGCCTATTGCAACATACTGAATGTATTGCAATTTCAGGTGAATCAGACTTTATCATCTCGAAACAACTCGATGCTGTGATTCAAGTGAATGGTGGCTGTTATTTACAACCTAAAATTACCGCAACAGGTTGTGCTCTGGGTGCCTTAACTGCAGCCTATCATGCGGTCAGTAGTCCAAGCATTGCTGCTCTCGCCTCACATATTCATTTTGCCATTGCAGGTAAATTGGCCTATGACCATGCACAAACGGTAGGCAGTTTTAATGTGGCATTTTTAGATTATGTGCATATGCTAGATGACAATTTAATTCAGCAATATGTTGATATTGAATTGCTTTAAGTCGTGTATCAATCAATAAAAGACTTTCCTGCTTGAGTGTAACACCTTGCTTAGCAATGCTAAAAACGCAGCCTTCAGTTGCGTTTTATCGATTCAATTTTTAACTGAACCCATTAACTGACGCCCTAACAATGGACTGAATTGAGTTTGTTCACTTAGCAGCGTTTCCGATCTATTCAAAGCTGTTGCGATCAATCTGATATTGTTTAAAGTACAGCGAACGTTCGGCTTCACTCAAACTTTCATCATATTGAATAATGAAGTAAATATCTTTCTTGGTTAAAGGTACAGATTTTAATAGGTCTGCCAATTCAGTCACTCTAATCGCTGCGACTTCACTGGGCTGCTTGAGAATATCCGCATCTTGTTCAATAAACTTAAAATCAACGCCTTGTAAATTGAAATACACCATCACTCTTCTATTCAATGTATCACTGTCATCATATAACACGGTACCTGCAGGCAAGATGGTATAGTCTGAATAATTATCAAAACTTGATGCGATGCTTAAAGGTCTTTCCAAAACATGAATTTTGGGCGTTTCAAGGTATTTCCATAAATACAAAATGACGAGGAATTGAATCAGAGCTAAAAGAATTAACAAAGTAATCGCTATATTTTTTTTCATAAATCATCTTCATGCTCAGGTCAAAACATCAACATCTCGCTTTGAAAAATAAAGTATTCAATTATGACTTACATTGATCAAGATTTTGCATGATCATCAGTTCAACAATATCGGCCTGTCCTTTGGGCTCTTTTTTCTTTTTGAAATGATAGTCCTTCCAAACACTCTCCTAATTGTGATCAATAAAATTCACCATACATGCCTTATACGGTAGCTTTGCTTGAGCCCCCCATATAAAAAAGCATTACAATCCAAATAAGACTTCGATTTCTCATGATTATAAATTAGTGATGCCTCTTTTCAGTATACTTTAAGCTACGGACTCCATGCATAACAGACCTTAAAAGTAATTTTACTCAATTTCTATGAACTTCTTTTTGATCAGTCAATCAAGTCATCACTTTCTCATAATGTGCTGGATTAAGTCGAATCATCAATCCTGCAACAATCACCACCATACATAAATGCCAGATCCATCCTGCAGCATAAGTCCCTGTCATGTCATGCAATACTGCAACCCACCAAGGTGCAATGGCAGCCAATAAGAATCCGCCACCTTGCATCAAGGCTGAAAGCTGTCCTGCATGGGCAGGATCAGGCAAATGGTCGAGTACCACGATCATCAACAAAGCAAAGCATCCGCCTAAACCCGCTCCTACGGTAATTGCCCAGAGATAAGGCCAAACATCTGCAAAAAAAGCCAAGCCTGAAAAGCCAATCAGTTGCAAGATTAAAGTTAATCCCACCCAAATTCGACGATCTCGCTGTTTTCGGGATAAATACGGTAACAGCAATGCTGCCCCTGCTTGACTCAGGGTTAGTACAGCCATCAGATTGCCACTGGCTGTTGCGGCCCAACCTTGTGCTTGAAAAGCAGGCGCAAGCCAAGCCACAATCGAGCTATAGCCGCCATTGATTAAACCAAAACAGCAGATCAGCAACCATGTTCTTGGCTGATTGAGCAACCGCATCACCGAAGGCATTTTTTTATGCTGCTGTGCGGTCTGAGTCAACACACACCTTGCAAAGATCAACGCCAGCAATGCAGGCAATACAAAAACAGCCAGCCCGATTTTCCAGTCACCACTGCTATTTGTCACCACGGGTGCAAGCAATGCCCCAAGCGCTCCACCACCCATTAACGTGGCTGAATAAAGTCCCATCATCGGACTCAGATGATCATGGAACTCTCTTTTAATCAGACTCGGGAACGCTGCTTGAATCATGGCAACGCCAAAGCCAATCACGGCAGCGGTAAAGATTAAAGCCCAACCATGTACAGTAAAAAAGCGTAAACCACAGCCCACGCAGATCATCAGCAATGCGCCAACAATCGTACGACGCTCACCAAACAGGTTTTGCAGAACTGGGCCAACAAAGGCGATTAGTCCCATCAATAACATCGGTACCAGGGTTAATAGCGCAATGCCTTGTAGGCTCAAACCGGTAGTGGCACGAATCTGATTGGCAACCGGCCCAACACTGGTCATAAATGGTCGAAGGTTTAATCCAACCAAGGCAACCGTTGTCACCAAAAATATTCGGTTATTTTGCATATTCGTCTTTTCCCATCACACCGCTTAGGTCGTGGATTTCCAGTAAACATATAAATCTGGTTTTTCTTCTATTCGGACTGGAATATAGCGAATATTCATCGACTGCTCTGCAAAGGGTTTAGCAAGATCAGCATAAATCGCTGCTGTTGATAACCCAAACGGTTCACCATCTTCATTCGAATGTGCATAGCTCACCGCCTGAATCCCAGCTAAACGCATTGCAGCCATACACATCGGACAAGGATGCCCACTGGCAAATACGGCACAGCCTTCAAGATTGGCTGTACCCAAACGTTGGCTTGCAGCACGTATTGCCAGTAACTCGGCATGTGCTGTCGGGTCATTGCTTTTTAAAATCTCATTCACACCTGTGGCAATAACGGCTCCATCTTTCACAACTACCGCAGCAAAAGGACGGCCTCCTTGCTGGCAATTTTGATAGGCCAATTCAATGGCCTGGCGTAGAAAATCTGTTGCTTGTTCCATCTTAATGTTCCATAAATTTTGGTTTCGCACCTGCGGCTAATAATGCTTTCTCAATATGTGTATAGCCACGAGCATGTGCATGTTCAAGCGGCGTTATGCCATCACCATCAGCAATATTGACATTGGCTCCCGATGCAATCAGTAAATCGACAATCTGTTGATACGGTTGTGTGCCATTACCTAAAATGATCGCTTCCAATAAAGCCGTCCACCCTAGGTTATTGATGTGATCAACATCGATACCCGCTGCAATCAGCGTACGTACAGTATCCACATGCCCCCGTTCGGCTGCTGGAATCAACGCTGTACCACCATAGCGGTTGGTACTTTTTAGATCAGCGCCATGCTTCAAAGTCATATTCAATATTTTTAAATAGCCACGCGCGCCAGCATAAAGATAAGGACTATCTTGAATTCGATCTTTGGCATTGACATCCGCCCCAGCATCTATCAGGAATTGCGCTGCATGAACATTGTTTGCACGAGTTGCGATCATTAAAGCGGTTGAGCCTGAAGCATCACGTGCATCAATCTGAATATTTTTAGCGAGTAATTGTTGAATATGAGCCACATCATTGCGCGCAGCAGCAGTATGTAAGGCATCTTCTTGCATAGGATCTCCCGAAGTTGCATGACTACATGCCGTCACCGCTAGTGTAAATACTGCTGACATTAATGATTTGTGCATATACAAGCTCCAAGGATTCACCTAGACAAGTGGATTAAATGAACACAATTGCGCCTAGGATAATCAGATTTATTGATATTTAAAAATTAAATTAATTAATCAAATGTATTAAGATTATGAATAGTTAAATCATTCAAATCGCTTACCCCTGTGTGTGCAAAGGTTGCTGTCTATGTTTGATCCACGCTTACTCCGAGCCTTCGTTACTATTTTCGAAGCTGGTAGCTTTACCTTAGCTGCTGAACGCTTGCATATGACTCAATCCACGGTCAGTCAACAATTGGCTAGATTGGAAGAGTCCGTGGGCAAACAATTGATTGATCGAAATGCACGGCCCTTACAACTCACAAGCTCAGGTGAATATTTAATTAGTTATGCACGGCGGATTCTAGCCTTACAACAAGAGGCTGAAAATATTCTAGGTGATCCAGCAGGTACCATTCCGATTCGAATCGGCTTGCCAGAAGATATAATGAATACTGATATGGCTTTGGCGTTGAGTGCATTTAGTAAGGAAAATCGTACCGTCAGACTGGATGTGACAGCAGGATTAAGCCGTGATCTCATGGAACGTTACCGCAATGGGCAACTTGAGATTGTGATCGTCAAAGAAACAGCGGCCAGTTCAGATCATCATGCCAGCTTCCCCGAGGAAATGGCCTGGTTTGAAAGTATCGATCATGGTGGAGAATGGTCTGATCCCCTGCCATTGGTGACTTTCCCACAAGGTGGACTCTATCGAGATGAGATGTTTGAAGCGATTGAACGTAACCGCCAACATGGCTATATCGCCTTTACCAGCAACAGTTTGGCCAGTGTATTGGTCGGGGTTGAAACAGGTCTCGGTTTATCACTTTTGCCAGTCGCCACCACCACAGGTCATCGGGTACGGGAATATCTACCCTTGGGTAAGGCGCAAGCCATGACCGTTTCCATCTATGCTTGGGATAAAGAAGGACTGGTCGCCAATCTATTGCAGCAGATGACCACGGTGCTGCAACATCGTTTTGAACAAAGTAAAGCCGAATGATTGAACGGCAATACTCCCTTTAACCCTCGAATTAAGCGTCTTTAAGTGCCAAGTCATATGCTGCATGTGCCAAAAATATATGGCATGGCACAAGAAGTTAAATTCCATGCTCTACTGTCAAGACTGTACCTACAGCGCTGATTACTATCGATTGAAATCAACATCTTTGATAAGTAGCTCAGCATGGCAAAACAGACAGAGAAACGATATCGCCAATATTGTCGTAATAACCTGATTTTTAATGTGATTGATTCGGGTCCAATCGATGGAAAGCCGGTTATTCTTTTGCATGGTTTTCCTGAAACCGCACACAGTTGGCAATCCACCAGTGCGATTCTCAATCAGCAGAACTTTCGAACTTTTGCCATTGAACAACGTGGCTACAGCTTAGCAGCATCTCCCCAAGGTCGATTTCAGTATGCAATTACAGAGTTAGTTGCAGATGTAAAAAGCTTGATTGATCTGCTTGGACAGCCCGTGTATGTGATTGGTCATGATTGGGGCTCCATTGTGGCCTCTGAATTGGCCCAGCAATACCCCAATCTAGTCAAGCATCTCACGTTGGTCTCGGTTCCTCATACAGGTGCATTTTTAAAATCCATGTTCAGCAGTACGCAAATTTTCACCTCGTACTATATTGGTTTTTTCCAGCTGCCCTTTATTCCTGAACTGCTTTTTAAAAGAGCTAAATCCCTCAGCCATATATTGCTAAAAAACTCAGGCATGAATGCTGAACAAATCAAGGACTTCCAACAACATTTCATTCAAGAAAACCGTATCGGCACCGCCATTAACTGGTATCGCAGTATGCCATTGGCTCCAATTCGCTCGACCTTTAAAAAAGTAAAAGTACCCACCCTGTTTATCTGGGGAAATCAGGATATTGCGATTGGCAAGAAAAGTGCCCAGCTCAACAAACAGTTTTTTACTGGCGTATATCAAGAGATTTATCTGGATGCCACGCATTGGATTCCGGTCCAAAATGCCGAGCAACTGAGCCAGTATTTTATCAATGCCGTAAATGGAGGAGAAGCAAATGCATCCTAAACAACGACTGGAAAATCATTATCTTGAGCAACGCCGTGTGCGATTTGATTTTAGCCAAACGCCTGAACACTGGATTTATGACAACCCCTTTGCAACCCATTTAATCAATGCCGTGCATTTGATTTTACCTGTGGGTGAACTCTGGATGTGTCGCTCTTTTAATGAAGCACTGCCTTATGTCACGGACGAAAAGCTGCGCGCCGATGTAAAAGGATTTGTCCACCAAGAAGCCCATCATGCCTCTGCCCACAAAGTCGCACAAGACTATTTAAGACATTATGGCTATGAGATTGATGACTTTATTGCTAGCTTAGATACCATATCAAAGCAACTGAATACAGCCCCTTTAGGCTTGGCATTACCACAAAATCTGGCTTATCGTTGGTTAACCATCCGCGTGGGTATCGCCGCAGCGGTTGAACATTTTACCACCATGTTAGGCACCTGGTGCCTCGATGACCAACCATGGCAAAATAAAACTGCTGATGAAATGATGTCTGATTTAATGACATGGCATTTGGCAGAAGAAGTTGAGCATCGAAGTGTGGCTTTTGATCTGTATATGCATTTATGCGGCGAGGAAAATAAAACCTTTGCCTACTTACAACGCCAAATGATTATGTTGGCGGTTGCGCCAGGATTTACCTTTGCCATCTATCAATGCTTTAAGAAACTGGCCCAACAAGATGCTCAAGCCAAACGCTATCAGAACTATGGCCTGCTTCGTTCTTTAGCTCAGACCGCAATCGAAAATGCCCGCAGCAAACAGGTGCCGAGCTTTTTCTCGATGATCTTTAGCTTAAGACATTGGCTGAAACCAGGCTATCATCCATTTTATGAAGGCGATACCTTTAAAGCATTGCAGGTCATCGATAACTCCCCCGCGGTTAAAGCCTTAACCCAACTTCGGGTTTGCTAAGCTACTCAATACTCCTTTCCTCTTTTAGGCACATGATGTGCCTTTTTTTGTGTTTCATTAAAGGTAGATATTAAAAAGCCTTATACAAATAAGGCTCCTTTGCTTTTAACGGTGGAAGCTATAACTATAGCTATCGAATTCCGCCATATCGTTTTTCATATATTGCATGGTCCATGGATAATTCACCACATTCACTTGCTGCGCATCCAAATAATAACTTGCACATCCGCCTTGCTTAAACACCGAAGCATTCAACTTATTTTGCAACTTTTGATTATATTGAGTATCGGCAAAAGTAGAAATTTCAAAGCTGCTTAAATGATGGTCCAATACAAAACGTATCGCTTTCACTGCATAATCAATCTGGTTTTCAACGGCGCTGATTAAGGAGTTATAGCTAATACTATTGGGGCCGAGCAACATAAAGGCATTGGGCAGGTCTTTCACCACACAGCCTTTATAGGCCTGTACTGTATTGATTTGCCAGACATCATCTAGCAACACACCCGTTTTGGTCATAATCCGTTTGGCAATCGGTGGTTTCGCCACCTCGAAACCTGTACTCCAAACAATAATATCCAAGGGAATTTCTTGACCATCGACAAGGATACCTTTTGCAGTAACTTCCTTCACGCCTTGATCAATCAGTTCCACATTTTTGGCTGCCAATGCAGGATAATAAGTATTTGAAAATAAAATCCGCTTGCAGCCCAATGTAAATTTGGGTCTGACTTTCTCGTGTAAAACGGGGTCCTGAATCTGATAATGCATCCAGTGAATCAAACCCTTGCCTAAGACCTCCAAGGTTTGCGGTTGATTGACACTTGAACTAAACATATCCATGGAAACACTGGTCAATTTACGTAGAGAGTGCATGGTAAAAGGTACTTTTTGCTGAACATTTTTAGATGCATCATGTAGCACCAGATTCGGTTTCGGAATCACCCATGGCGCGGTGCGTTGAAATACATAAAGCTGATCAACAATCGGTTGAATTGCAGGAATAATCTGTATCGCCGAGGCGCCTGTTCCAATCACGGCGACGCGTTTATGGCTTAAATCAACCGCGTGATTCCATTGTGCAGAATGGAAGACCTCACCTTTAAAACGATTTAAACCTTTCACCATCGGCATTGTCGGTTCACTCAACGGACCCACCGCAAAAAATACAAAGCGTGCCTGATAAATGCCTTGATTGGTCTCAATTTGCCAACACTGTTGCTCATGCGACCATGAGGCTTGCTGCAATTCGGTATCAAACAGAATATGCTGATCCATCTTAAAGCGGTTAGTGACGTCCTGAATATATTGCTGGATCTCTTTTTGTTTCGCGAAAATATGACTCCAGTTTGGATTCGGTGCGAATGAATAGGAATAAATTGAAGATGGTACATCACACTCACAACCTGGATAGGTATTTTCTCGCCAGACCCCACCTACTTCATTTGATTTTTCGACAATAATAAAGTTATTGATATTTTGCTGTTTCAGCTTAATTCCAGCAGCAATTCCAGAAAAACCGGCCCCGATTATCACCACATCAAACTGATGATTATTTACGACCACATCCTGCTTTAAATCTGACATTTTCCACTCCCAAATATAAAAATCTTGTCAGTTCAACCCATTCATAAATCAACAAATTTATGAACAGAGCTATCTGTGGAAAATAGTTTGATTGTGCAATAAAGACTTGACCGTCAATGCCAGATTAAAATAATCAAAGTCAAATGAATAAAGGATCATAACAAATAAGATTTAACTGATGATTCATTCAACAGTTTGGGTACTTCATACCGCTATTCTGTCCTTTGAAGATAAATAGGCTTGGATTTGAATCCGCTAAGATAAATACCTCAATCAGTGAAAATAATTGGGCTGATTGATCGGGATAGAGTTAAAGGATGTGACTTCGAGACGAGCAGTGTAACTATGACTGAAATTCCAAGTATTCCATCGGTTCTGTTAGAACTCATTGCAAAGTATCTACAACAAAACAATATTTCAAATTTGCAGTTAGATGAGCTCAGTAAACAGTATGCACATCAGGCCCGAATGCCATTGCATAAATGGTGGAATTTACTCGAACAGATTTATCAACAACACCCCACCCCAGTACTGGGACATTTTATTGGTGAGTTGGCCGAACCGCATCATATTCATATTTTAGGTTACTTGGCGCTTTCTAGTCCGAATCTAATTGGCTTTCTGAATTGTTTCAGAAACTTCCAGCCTCTGTTGCAAAACTCAGCCTCATTCTCCATTGTACAAAAGGAAGATCGCTTTTGTATGTGCTGGACACCGGTGGTGCATAAGAACTCGCAACTCTCCAATGAGGTTCTTCTTTCAGGTGTGTTGAGTACCATCCGTAAGATCCTGCAACAACCAGAAATTTGCCCCTTAAAAATCGAATTTTCTGCCACTGCACCTATTGATATCACCCCTTATGCCGAAGTATATGGCTGTCCTGTCAGTTTCGATTCAGATGTATTAAGACTATGGTTGCCGCTTGAAATTCTGCATCTGCCGATTCCAAGTCGCGATCCACATTTAAAAAAACTGCTAAACCAACAAGCAGAAGCCCTGCTCAAAAGTATTCCCAATCCAGATACTTTCTTGAAGGACTTGCAGTTGCTGATTGTAAATATGCTTAAAATTGGCGAACCTTCGGCGGAGAATATTGCCAAACAGATGAACCTGTCGCTAAGAAGCTTTTATCGTAAACTCAGTGGCTATAATTTACAGTACAGTGATCTGGTCAAAAGCATTCGCTTAGAACTGGCAAAAACCTACCTGACCAAGTCAGCACTCTCACTCACAGAAATCGCATTATTGCTGGGTTATGCCGAACAAAGTGCTTTTAGCCGTGCCTTTAAACAATGGGAACACCTGACACCATCTGAATATCGAAAAAGCCATCTCAGTTAAAAACTTCTCAAAAGCAAAAAGAGTGAATCATGGGCATAATTCACTCCTTCTAAAAAAGTACCAATTGGAAATTTAGAAACTAAATCCAATATTTAAATTGATGCGGTATAACCACTGGTCGCTATACGGTGAAACCGTTGAGGTATAACCTGTGGCATTGGAAGCCCCACCAATAATATTGGAGTTTTTACCCCAGGTATAATCAGCCCACACCATAAATGGGGAAGCAATAAACATCATCCCTGTGGTATTCATTTGTGAAGCCGACCAGTCATCACGTTTCTTGTCCATATAGCTATAGTCATTATAGAAACGGATGGCTTTGAGTTTACCCATGTCCTGTACAGGCAAGGTATAAGCAAGGTTTAAACTGGCAACGGTGGCTTCCGAAGCAATGAAATATGCAGGCGTAAATCCATTATTGCCCATCAAGGTCACATCATTACTGACGCCTTCTGGGTTTTTAGCATCATATTGATAATGAATTACAGAACTTTGTAAATTAAAGCGTTTGTAATTATTATCTGTGTGTAGACCGACCGCATAATACTGACCATTTTTATCAGTGCTTTTATTATGCAATTGCGCAATAGCACCCGACACACCAAATTCTTGCTTACCAAAATCAGTTTCTAATTTACGTACGATGCGCGTGTTAAATTGATGGCGCTTTTCATTTTGATAGGCTTTTTGGGTTGGAAACGCATTATCGGCCAAATCATCATAGGTGGCACTTTCAGGTGAGTAGCGCAGACTGGTCTCCAGCATTTGCGGATAATAGCCCAGTTTGATATCCCAATCCTTGTTATTAAAATTCCAGTTCAAACCCGGTGCAACGTTATTGCCATAGCCGAGGAAGAATGGAATATGGTAAGTCCAGCCATTCTGCGGATAAGGGTAAATTGCAAAAGGTTTATAGACAAAACCTGCTTCTATACTGTTATTTTGATCAAGGTTATAGCCGACATAAGCTTTCTCAATCGAGCGTTTCTCTTGATCCTGAAACAGATAACTGGCATTAAAATAAGCGTCGTCAAATTTGCCTTTTAGATCTACCCTGAAAATATCAAAATACAGTTTTCCAAAACCGCCATTGGGTCCTTCCCAATTTTCATAACGTTGGTTGAGTCGCACCACGCCACCCAATTTTACCGAATCCGTTCCATCTTCACTTTTCCATTCTAGGGCTGAGCTTTGTGCAAAAACATGGGATGTGGTACCCAAATAAAATGCAGCAAATAGCATGGCTATAGAGGTCTTTTTCATCTCTTGATTCCTTGGTTTTTGTTCCAACGATCCTGTTGGCTAGCTTTTTTGTTTTACCTATGAAACATAGTTTTTATCGTTTTATGAGCAAAAAAATTTGCCCATAAAACGGTCTTCACATCAGCACGGACTGCCAATGCTCAGTGAGATTAGTACAATTTTTTCTGTGGTGGACCCGCGAAGTTCAATGGCCCAATTGAATGCATATCCAGCTCAATCACGCTTGGCCCTTGGAATGCAACAGCTTCCTGAATCACGGTCTTGAATTCATCAGCACTGCCCACTTTCCAGCTCTTCACACCCATTGCTTCGCCTAAAACTTTATAGTCTGGGGTATGCAATTCATTGAAATACTGGCGACCACCGAAGTAATTCTTTTGGATACCACGCATCACGCCATAACCACCATCATTCATGATCATCAACACCATATTGGTATTTTCTTGCGCCATGGTTGCGATTTCGCCGATGCCTAACATCAAACCACCATCACCGACCAAGCCAATGACTTTTTTATCAGGGTTGGCAATGGAAGCACCAATCGCAGTCGCCAGCCCCAAACCAATTGCACCTGCTAAAGAGTGAATATTCTGGTTTGGTGCTTGTACTGGGAATAAACGGCTGCCCCAAGTGCTGCCTGACATGGTAATGTCGCGTACGAAAATACCGTCTTGTGGTAAAGCAGCACGTAAGTGATCACAGATTAAAGCGTACTGATCTAACTGCGTACGTAGCGCATCGATTGCCGCCTGTTTTGCCTTCACCATCGCGGCATCATAATCCGCATCGACTTTTGAAATACCTTGCAAGCTAGTCAATACACGTTGCAATACATCTTTAGCGTCACCACAGATGAAGTTACGCACTTTGTAATTACGCTGTTGTGCCACAGGATTGGCATCAATCTGGATAATATTGTCAGGGAATTGCACTGAATAGGTTTTGGTTTCATTACTACGTAAACGAGAACCCACCACTACCAATAGATCAGCGTCTTTAAGCAATTGCTCAACACCAGCCGAGTTATGGAATGCACCTAGGCTACGCGGATGATCATCCGCCAATACACCGCGCGCATGTGTTGATGACACCACAGGAATACCAAGATCAGCGATGGCTTTGACTTCCGCAACGCTATTCAACGTACCGCCACCGATCCAAAACACTGGACGTTTGGCTTTTTTCAGTTCTTCAACGATTAAATCGACTTCGACCTGTTCAGCCTGTGGTAATTCAAGGGCTTTTACTGGGCCCAAGTTCAGCGGCAAATCGATTTCTGCTGCTTGTACATCAATCGGTAACTCAACACTCACTGGCCCCATCGGTACCGTCGTAGCTACACGAATCGCTTCACGAATCACACCCACCGCATTGTCAGGACTAGTAATACGGAAAGCAGCTTTGCTTGATGCACGTAAGAAAGTCAGCTGATCTTTGGTTTCATGAATAAAACTGGCGTCACGATCCAAATATTCACGTTCGACTTGCCCAGTTAAGTGTAAAACAGGACTGCCTGCATTCATCGCTTCAATCAGTGAACCGACTGCATTACCTGCACCCGCGCCCGTACTGGTGAGCGCCACACCGAGTCCTTTAAAACGAGAGTGACCATCTGCCATCGTGACCGCACCTGCTTCACCGCGTGCCGCCACAAAACGGATTTTTTCACGACGACCCACTGCATCAGCAATCGGTAAGTTATGGATCGAGATCACGCCATAAATACTGTCTACTTGGTGTGCTTCTAAAACACGGGCGATGGCTTCGCCGACATTTACACGTTCTGTCATTTGTATATTCCTCAAAAACGGTTCATTCCATGAATGTATTAATTCGCCCAAGGATTTGGCTGCTCGCTTAATCCCATATAGATACTTTTTTGTTGCATATAAGACAAAATGCCTAAACGACCTTTTTCACGCCCAATGCCACTTTCTTTAAAGCCGCCAAATGGCGCAGAAATCGAGAATTTCTTATAGGTATTGATCCAGACCGTACCCACTTCTAAAGCACGCGCAATTTGCCATGCCTTACGATAGTTTTCCGTCCAGATGCCTGCAGCAAGTCCAAAACAACTGTCATTGGCTTGTGCAAGCAAATCTTGTTCATCGTCATATTTCATCACCACCAGTACAGGGCCAAAAATCTCTTCCTGACAGGTTTGTGCTGAATTGCTTAAGCCAGTGATAATGGTGGGTAAGTAATAGCTACCTTTAGCAAACTCACCTTCGGTCAAGGCATGACCACCCGCAAGGACTTGCCCACCTTCTTGTTTCGCGAGCTGTACATAGTCATCGACAGAAGCCAAATGCTTCGGGTTAATCAAAGACCCGAGATGTATGCCTGCTGTTTCAGGGTGTCCAACACGCAAGCCTTTGGTAATTTCAACCAGACGACTGAGGAATTGATCATAGATACTGCTGTGTACAAACAGACGCGAACCTGCAATACAGGCTTGTCCAGCCGAACTGAAAATACCGTAAGCCACACCTTTGGCTGCCAGTTCAATATCTGCATCTGGCAATACAATCGTTGGTGATTTTCCACCAAGCTCCAAAGAGGTCGTGATCAATTTATCGGCTGCTAAATGTGCCAAATGACGACCCGTAGTGGTTCCACCCGTAAATGAAATCTTACGCACCAAAGGATGCTTTACGATTGCATCACCAATCACCGAACCTCGTCCGACCAATACACTGAGTAAACCTTTCGGTAAACCCGCTTCTTCAAAGATTTTAGCGAGTTCCAATGCAATCAAAGAAGTCACTTCCGCAGGTTTTAGAATCACTGCATTACCGCCCGCAAGTGCAGGTGCCAATTTCTGTACTTCACTGGCAATCGGTGAGTTCCACGGGGTAATTGCAGCGACCACGCCCACTGGTTCATGCACGCTCATGGTCATGAAATCTGCGGCACGTTGCGTGGTCAGCTCATCATTCAAGGTTTCGCAGGCTGCTGCTACATAACGTGCTGTTGCTGCCGCACTCAGGGTCAAGGCACGGGTTTCAGCCAATGGCTTGCCATTATCACGAGTTTGCAACTTTGAAAGCTCATCTACACGCGCTTCAATAATGTCTGCCACTTTATATAAAATACGGGCACGTTCATGCGGCATGCTGTTGCGCCACTCAGCTTTACGCCAAGCCGCATCTGCCTTTTCGATGGCTTCATTGACATCTTCCAGACTCGCCGTTGAAATTTCAGCATTCACCGATTGATCTGCTGGAAATAAACTTTGAATCGTAGCGCCTTTACCTAATCGCCATTCACCAGCGATATAAATTTCCTTTACCATGATCAAATCCTTTTAAATCTGAATTGCTTCAACACTATTGCGGCAAGCGCGAATCACACTTAATGCAGCCAAGGTTGAGGTTTTTGGATTACTCGCCAATGGCACACCGACCAGTTCAATTGTCATTTCACCGAATACACCTTCTGCCACAATGGTGTGCTTGTTTTTGTTGATACTCGGATCAACCGTCAGCTCAACCATCGTGTCATCCATACCCAGTCCAGCCAGGGCAATCGTGGCTGCCACATTGGCATTGGCTGGAAACTTCAAGGCTGCTTCTCTGGCTGTGCCACGGAAGAAAACCGTTGCTTCGCTAACCTGATCGAGGTCGACCAGTTGTTCTGCATAGCTGCCACGCCAGCTTTTCGGACTCTTACAGCCCTTGTAAGTGACCTTTTCCAGACCGCCTTCTTTGGCCGCAGAGATCCCATCAATCCCTGCAATTGCACCCGCTAATAAATGCAGATGCGCATCATTTTGTTCTGCCGTTTTTTTCAGTTGAATTAAAAATTCGTTATCCGCCAAAGTGCCTACTGAAATCAGGCCAATGGTCCAACCTTTTTCCAAAACTTTTTGTGCATGTTCTTTCACCGCAGCCTGTCCTGCCACTTCAATCACGTAGTCAGGCGTCCCCTGACATTCATCAATTGAAGAAATAACCTGTACATCAGCTGCAACCTGTGCCTGTACTTTTTCTACACTGCGTGCAGGGACCACAATCCATTTAAGTTGCAGGTCTTGAGGCATGTGGGCATACACTTCTGCCGCCATCGCTCCAAAACCAATCATCATCAACTGTTTCATGTGAACACCTTATAAATGTTTGTTAAATCCACCAGAGACATCCAGTGTCGAACCTGTGGTATAGGATGCCAAAGGCGATGCTAAAAACACCAAGGCACGCGCTGGCTCTTCTGGCTTGCCTAAACGTTGCATTGGAATGCCACGGTTTTTGGCAATATTGCCTGTCCACTGTTCCCATGTTGCATTTGGATCAGAACGGGTTTCAAAACGGCGTTTCCACTGTGCTGATTCCACCATGCCCAAAAGAATTGAATTGACACGAACACCGTACTGGGTAAATTCATGTGCCAATGAATGGGTTAGATTTAGCAATGCTGCACGGGCAGATGAAGTCGCAATCATGTGCGGTTCAGGTTGCAGTGCCAGCAAAGAATTCACATTGGTAATCGACCCGCATGCCGAATGTTTTAAATCATTTAAAAATGCACGTACTGGATGTAATACACTGAAATACTTCAGTTCAATTTCTTTCATCCAGTCTTCGTCTTGGGTATTTTCAAAATTAGACACACGCCCCTGACCTGCGTTATTGATCAGCATGTCGACATTACCCAGATTTTGGTTTACCTGTTGGGCAAAACGTTTTACATCTTCTTTATCCAAGACATTGCAGATACTGGTGAAGATATTGGCATGCGGATATTTTTCTAAAATATATAGTTTTGATGCCGCCAAACGCTGCTCATCTCGACCGCACCACGCCACCTTGGCACCTTCTGCAACTAAAATTTCGACTGCAGCCAAACCAATGCCTGACGAGCCACCTGTGACAACTGCTACTTTTCCTTCAACTTGGAAGCTCATATCCATATCTCTCGTTTAAGTCTTAATGTGCCGATAAAACAATGTCGTTAAACTGTTCAGGTTGATCGACATAACTCAGATGACCTGCATCTGTAATGAGATGACATCGGCTCAATTGCATTTCTACAGCAAGTTCCTTGATCGCTTGCGCAGGCGTAATTCCATCCTTGTCACCCGCAATCACCACACAAGGAACAGTAAGTTCTGTTAAATAATTCCGAATTTCGTCATACGCCAGCAAATAAGATGCTCGAGTAAAACCGTCTAATGTCAGTTGCCCCATCACTTCATTGACCAAAGCCATTGCCTGAAGGTCTTGTTTATAAATTAAATGCGGTCCACGGCTGGCTGCCATGCCTGCATTGCCCAAGCTTTTCAACATATTCGGGCGTTTTTGATAGACCTGTGCTTTGGTATCTTCATCGGAACGTTGATAACCTTGTGCTGCGTTGGCAAGCACTAAAGTCAGTACCCGTTCAGGATAAAGATAGGCAAACGCACTGGCCTGTAAGGCACCCAATGAATGACCAATTACAACGGCTTTTGCAATGTTCAACGTATCCATCAAAGCCAATACCCGTTCTGCATAATCGGCTGCATTGGGTTGATCTGTGTTTAAACCATCGGATAAACCATAGCCCGGTGCATCCCAAGCGATGACATGAAAATGCTGACTGAGTGTCTCTAGTTGATTGACCCAAGAGGCTGAACCCGAGCTAATCCCATGCAATAAAATCAGCGGCTGACCTTGACCTGCCTCACGATAGGCTTGCACCTGACCATTTACGGCAATAGTTTTGACTGGGTATTTCGCTAAACGCTCAATCAGTGTCATCATGTCATTCCTTCAACATTTATAAGATCAATCGGATTAACGTTTGATTTGAGACAATGGATGCTCAGGTGGATAGTTCGGAATGGTTGGTTTACCCGCACCCAACATCACACACATCAAGGCATCTTCCTGACCCGGATTGAACAAACCACGATAAATACCCGGTGGAATTGAAATCAGGTCACGCTCTTTCAATCGGGTCTCAAATTTTTCCCCGTTATGTTCAATGAACAGGTCAATTTCGCCACGCAACATGAAAAATACTTCTTCAACATCGTGATGAATATGCAAAGGTCCTTCACATTGCGCAGGTAAAACCATGGTAGAGAAGGTAAAGTTTTCCGCTGGAACCGTGTTGCCATCATTAACCACACCTGTTGCACCAGTACCCATATAACGCATTTGTGCACGACGATATTTAGGGTCATAGTCTGCTTGGAACTTCAATGCATCAAAATCATATTTACGTGTTTCAAAGCGTGCGATACGTGTATTCAACCAGTCTTGTAAATTTGTACCTTCAGGTTGTGTCCATGATTCGAATTGTTGAGTAGTCATGTTTTAACTCCTAGGCTTTTGTTCAATAGTTTGATTAATAACGTTTCAATAAAGGAACTAAGAAAAACGATCCAATCACAGCGACGGCTGCCAAGAAGGTAATTCCTAAATTAAAACTATGTGTTTGCATCACGATATAACCGATCAGAACAGGTGCAATTGCACTGGCAAAATTCCCCATCCCGTTGAAAATTCCACCCGCAGTTGCACCAACATCGGCAGTTGTGACACGGGCAAGTAAAGCGAATACTGCTGCGACACCAAAGCCCCAAGCCATTGCGCTTAAAGACATAGCAGCGATCACGAGAATCGGGTCAGTCATAATGACCATGACATACATAAAGATGCCTGCCACCAACAGGCCACTGAAGACCTGAATAGCACGGCGGCCTAACTTGTCCGAAAGGAAAGCACCGATCACCTCACCAATCAGCATGGCAATGAATGGCAAGCTGGAATAAACACCAAATTCTTTCAGGTTAAAGCCCTTGTCCTGAATCAGATAAGAAGGCACCCAGCTGTTTAAACCCCATAGATAGGTCATCAATGCAATATTGAAAATACACACCAACCAAAATGCGCGGTTCTGTAGTAGTACCTTGGTGTTATGAATGTGTCCTTTGAAATTGACGCGTTTGCTGGTCGATTCCAATTCAATGGTTTTCTTGAGCTGTAAATGACGTAAACCAAATGCAATCGCAAGTAATGCAATGACCGTTAAACCCGCCATCACAAAGAATGTGGTATGCCAATCATGCTTTGCCAATACTGCAGCGGTAATTGGAAAACCCAGAAATGCGCCTATCGGGGTTCCTAATAAAAACATGGTCGAAGCACGTGCTTGCTGACGGTCGGTATAAGTTTGTTTTACGATGGCATAAGCCAGTGCAAACAATGGCCCCTCAGCCAAACCGAGCAAAACGCGCAGGATCAACATGCCTGTATAGTTGGTGGTAAAACCCATACAAAACATGAGCAAGCCCCATGATGCGACGCTCCAGAACAGCATTTTCTTCGGGTTAAAAATATCGCCTAAAAAGCTTAAAAACACCGATGAAAAACCATAAGCCAACAAGAAGCTGGTCATGAGCCATCCGAGTTTTGCCTTGTCTTCTGCAATACCCATCGCACCTTGGAAGTGCGGGTCAGCAAATAACACTGCGATACTAATTTTGTCGAAGAATGCCAGAACGACACATACCATCAGGACGAAAGCAGGAACCCAATGCTTTAATCCACTTTTCTCTTCATTACTCATACTTCATTCCTTCGATTGAGTCATGAACCGGATCTAATGTTTATGGTTTTAATTTCATGACATTAAATTCAGGGTCTGCTAATAATTTTGGGTCTAACTCGGTATTCGACTGCATCCAGCGCTTTGCCAGTTTGACCAGTTTTGAATCATTGATGGCGATCATGTTCAACAAACGGTTTTGATCATCTAAATACAAATAACTGCATTGATCATCTGCGCTTTTTCGAACCACAATCTGCCCTGTTTTTTCAGGTTGATAAGTACCTAAAATCTGAATATTGAAGTGATACTGATCTGACCATAACCACGGGATATCGCTATATTCGGTTTCAATACCCAGCATTGATTTTGCAGCGGCAATGGCCTGATTCTGTGCATTAGCCCAGGACTGAATGCAATACCCAAGCCCGGGATGAATTGCAACATCACCTGCGGCATAAATATCCTGATCAGAAGTCTGCCCAAAACCATTCACCACAATGCCATCTTTCACATCCAAGCCTGCATTCACGCCAAGCTCTTTGGCAATATCTGCACCTGCACCCACAACCACACAGTCAAATAACTCACTCACATTGGGATGATTGACCACTTCAACTTTTTGCTGACCCGCTTCAATCAAATGCAGATTTTTACTGTCTAAATGAATCTGAGTACCCTGTTGCTCATGCATACTTTTCAGAAAAGCAGAGACATCAGGGCTGACACTACGTGCGCAAAGACGATCACCGTATTCAAAAATATGAACTTCTTTACCCTGTTTACGTGCGGTCGCCGCAATTTCCAAACCGATCCAGCCACCACCAATCACGGCTAACTTTTGCGAATGCTGCAAGATTTCGGCTAAACGCTCACAATCCTGAACATTACGTAAAGTCACCACATTGGGAATAAACTGCCATGTGTTCACAGGCACACGGGCACGGCTACCTGTGGCGATCAATAATTTGTCATACGGTAAAACCTGACCGCTTTCCAGAACCACCTGCTTCTGTTGGCGATCTACCTGAGTAGCAACTGCAGGCTTGTGCCATTGGATATTAAAATCCTGCACCTGCTCTGGAGAAAACAGATGCAAGCTTTCATAAGTGGCTTCTTTTGAAAGTACCTGTTTTGACAATGGTGGGCGTTCGTAAAACACACGGTCTTCATTTGAGACCACATGAATTTCACCTGAATATCCATTCTGGCGCAAAGTACTGACTGCCCAACCTGCTGCTTGTCCTGCACCCACAATTACGATTCTTTCCATAGCTTGTTCTCCCTGCCTGATCTGTACTTATGCAGGTTTAACCTGACGACGGGTATGATCATCCAGACCGCCTTCAATCGCCCATTCTGTAAAGAGTTCCAGACGATGTTCTTCGATACGTGGTTGCCATTCTTCAGTCAGGTAGTCATCGTTGGTGTAATACTCAAATGCGCCACCAAGCGGTGAATTGACATACCAGAAGTAAGCTGAAGAAATCGGATGACGTCCTGGGCCAATGAAAGTCGACCAGTCAGAACGGTTCATGTGCAATCCACCACCAATCACCTCATGGATATCACGAACGACGAATGCAACGTGATTGAGTCCAGCAGGTTTATTTGGTACTGAAAGCAAGAACAGGTCGTGGTGGAAACCTTTACCGCGACAGCGTAAGAATGCACCACGATTGCGATAAGCATCTGATAAGAAGAAACCAAGCTTTTCAATATAGAACTGTTCCGTCTTTGCTAAATCAGGCGTGAAAAAAACCACATGTCCAATCGCAACAGGTTGTCCTTTGTCATATACAGGACTTGCTGCATTGACACGTTGTACATTGCCGTACTGGTTAATGCCTTCTGTTTTTAATGCAGGCAGCTCTTGGGTAAAACTCTTTTGAAAACGGATGGTCATACCATTTGGATCTATGCATTGCACCATATCCGTACTGGCTTGATAACCCTCCACATCATTCAGACGAAGTGCTAAATTTGCCAAATCCTGTGCCGCATCATCTAGCCCCCAAGTCACTTCACGTAAAGTTGAACCTGACTCGATTGCTTTAGGTAAACGATGATCATCACAATCAAATAAGTAAATCTTGCTGCCATTTTGTGTCTGGTAAAGATCTGTCCCTTCAATATCTGACTGACTTTGCTTGAGACCGAAATCTGCCAAAAATTTATTCGAAGCAGCTCTGTCTTCAACGCCAAACTTTAAAATCTCAATCCCTGTAATCATGAGATTACTCCTTAATTAAAGACAAAACCGCCATTTACTGGAATATTCTGTCCTGTCACAAACGAGGACAAATCTGATAGTAAATAAAGGGCTGTTCCGTTCAAATCCTGTGGTAATTGCTGACGTTGAATCGCACGACCATTCACATATAAATCATGGCGTTCTTGCGGCACATAAGCTGTTGCTTCAACCAAAGTTAAGCCTGGTGACAGCGTGTTAATACAGATATTGAATGGTCCAAGTTCTCTCGCCATGGAACGCGTCATTGCAGTCAAGGCACCTTTGCTTGCCACATAGGCCATCAAATTCGGTGCTCCCCATAAGGCGGTATCCGAAGCGACATTGATGATTTTGCCTGCATTCGATTCGCTGAGATAAGGCACCGCAGCCTTGGTCACTAGCCAAGTCCCTTTCACATTAATGTTCATGACACGATCCCAAAGATCAGCGTCATAATCCATCATGCTTTTGCCACCCACATTGGTTGCAAGTGCAGCACAATTCACCAAACCATCGATGCCACCTAAATGCTCAGCGGCCTGTTGAACCGCCTTTTCAATCGAGTTCGCATTTGCAAGGTCAATGCTGACTGCATCAACACTTAAACCTTGTGCCCGCAATGCTGTTGCTTCGCTTTGCACCAGATCTGTCAAGACATCTGCCATGACCACATGCGCACCTGCTTCCGCAATCGCCTGAGCAAAGTCTCGTCCCAAGCCTCTTGCCGCACCTGTGACAAGGACTTTTTTGTCCTGCAACAGTGCGACATTAACCATGGACTTCTTCCTGCATCTCAATACGGTTTGAGCTATTGAGTGCTGCAATTTTCTTTAACTGTTTTTCCGCTTCTTTTTTCATTAAACGGCGCAAACGAGAGAGACCGACATCATGTTGATAGAGAAATTCGTGTTGACGTGCATTCGGTGCAAGATGTTCTAAAATAATCCGATCTTGCTCCAACACATCCCAATGCAATTTTTCTAAATGGTTACGATACAAGAAACGCCAGACATTACGTTGCCAGCCACTGACTTTACGACAGCGCCAGAAGAATACACGGGTATTTTTTTCATCAATTGGCGTTGCATAACCGACAATCCAGAATTCGCCACCTGGGCCAAAATCTTTACGATACGGAATCGAAAGACGTAACCAGCTCGCACCGGTATTGGCATATTCAACCCAGTCAAAATTCACACCGACTTGGCCTTCTTTTTCAAAAATAAAACCATTGGGCGTTGAACGATGTTTCATTTCTGCCGTACGATCACCCTCTGCCATTGAGTGTGATGTGCAATGCAAATAGCTGCCGTGCATCGGGTCCATCACATTATCAATCGCATACTGATGATTTACTTTCCAGTCCGCCTGACATAAGAATGAACTCCATTCTTCACTTGCCAGTTGTTCAGGAAAATCTAGCGGCTTAGGCGCTTCATTGGCATCGATACCGAACCACATGAAAATTGCACCATGCTGCTCAATCACAGGATAGCTTTTGACACATGACGTGCCTTTCATTGGACAGTCATGTACCGCAGGCACATCTTCCACCACGCCATCATGACGGACTTCAACCCCGTGATACCAGCAAGCAACACGATTGCCCAGATTCCAACCTAAAGAAAGACGTGCGCCACGATGCGGACAACGATCTTCCAAAGCATGAATCTGACCTTCCGCATCACGCCAAACCACGATATTTTCGCCTAAACGGGTAATCCCGACAGGATTCGCCGCCACTTCCCAGCTTGCTAGCACTGGATGCCATTGGTCACGTAAACCTAAATCCAAATATTCTTCTACACTCGGTGTTACTGATACTGCTGCGTTCATCACTATTCTTCCTTGAATTAATAACCTAAACGTTGCATTTCTTCTGAGAAGGTTTCAGAAGTCCAAAGCTCACCAGATTCACAACGGAAGCCTTGTTGATTTAAAGACTGCACTAAATCACCAAGTTCTGTTACACCTGCTGCAAAGGCTTTAATTAAGTACTGAACAAAATCTTGCTCATAGGCCGTTGGCGCTTTATAGCGTGTCTGCCAAACCAGAAGCTCTGCCTGACCTGGTATCTGAATATTGTTAATCCCTGCTTCAGTCGCTGGCGTGGCATGAATCCAGTTCGCTAGCTTCTTATTAAATGTTTCCATGAGATTCCATCCTTATAAATAAGACTTATAGTTGAATTTGAACGTCCTGCCCTTCAACACGTACAGGATAGGTGCACAAATCACGGCATCCTGGTCCACTCTTCAACTCACCTGTCTGGATATCAAAGATCGCCTCATGCAATGGACATTCCACTGTTTGATCTTCGATAAAGCCTTCTGTTAACAAAGCAAAGGCATGTGGGCAAACATTCTCGATGGCAAAATAATGATCATCGATGAAAAATACGCCAATTTTCTTACCGTCGACTTCAATGGCTTTCGGCTCGTCTTCGGTCACGTCGTCTTGCTGACAAACTGAGATCCAACTCATCCTTGCATCCTCATTTGTTTTATATATAAAACAATATTTGATATAACAAACTTTAATAAAGAATACTCCGATGCTGTTTTTTATGTCAAACAATATAAATCTTTAAAAATCATTAATTTGATATTTATCACACATTCTTTTACGTTTTACTTAGGAAATTTTGTTTCATATATAAAACTATCTTTTCGTTATGCTTTGCAGTTAGAATAGAATTCTAAGAAAATTAAATTTTTATGATTTGCATTTTTTTGTAGGAAAATTAAACTGATGAATTCGAGCATTGAAACAGACTCTCAAGAATCTGAACTGACAAAAAATGATGATCGCTATTTAGTCCCTGGCTTAGTGCGTGGCTTGGCAATTTTGCAAGCCTTTAATCAACAAACCCAAGAAATGACCATTACTGAAATTGCCGAAGTTCTCGATGTTAACCGTTCCAGTGCCTTTCGACTGATCTACACACTGGAATCATGCGGCTTTCTACGCAAGGCGTCACAAAAGACCTATGCACTCGATTCGAAGGTGATGGAGCTCGGCTTTAATAGTTTGTCTAAACAATCCTTATTAGATTTAGCTACGCCGTTGATGAAAGAACTGCGTGATCAAACCCAACTGGCGGTGCATTTATCCATTTTGGAAGGCACGCATATTGTCTTTATCAATAACATTCAATCGAATGGCACCTTTACCAGCAATATTGGCCTAGGTACGCGCTGGCCCGCACATGCCACCGTGATTGGACAAATGATGTTGGCAGATCTCAGCGAAACGGAAATTCGTGACCGTTATAAAAACTTTAATCAATGGGATACATTCTCAGAACTCACCCCTAAAAACCTCAAGGAGCTGTTACAACGCCTCAGTTTTGTCAAAACCCAACGTTCCATGGTCAGCTGGGGACATTACAATCACGATATGGCGGCCTGTGCTGCACCGATTTTTAAACAATCTACCCATCAAATGGCGGCGGTACTCTCTGTCAGTTGCCCATTAGGCAGTTATGATGAACATTATTTTAGAAATGAAATCGCTGAAACAGTGATTCAGAGTGCAGATAAGATTTCTAAATTTATCTATTAAGGGATAACAAAAAAGCAGCGAAAGCTGCTTTTTTGTTTAGATTTTCAGACTTCAATTATCAGGTTTGATCTGTCTTTAATTTATTTTTTAAACGTTTATCCATTGCATCGAATAAAGGACGCGACAAATTCATCATCCATGTAGGTACTGTATTCAATACTGCATTGGCAACCAAACCTGTTTTACTACTAACCCGATAGGATTTTTCTTGAATCGCTTTCACAATCCAACCTGCAGCAGCAGGTGTATCTAACATTTTCATGTGTTTGTAGATTGCGGTCTTGGATGACATTGGCGTTCTGACCATTGGAAAATACACAATACTGACATCAATGCCTTTATCTTTCAGTTCCATGGATAATGAACGGGAAAAAGACTCGAGTGCAGATTTACTCGCGAGATAAGCTGAGAACAACGGAATTGGCACTTGAGTGGACATGGTCGAGATATTGACAATATGCCCTGCGCCATTGGCCAAAAAATGCGGCAATAATCCCAGCGTCAGATTGACTGCTGCAAAATAATTAATCTGCATGGTACGCGTATAGTCATGTAGACGATCAAGCGATTCAAGAATCGGACGGCGAATGGAACGGGCTGCATTATTCACCAGAACATCAATGTTCTGATGTTCAGCTAGAATCTGAGCAATACAACTTTGTGCTTGTTCTACATCAGTCAAATCAGCCTGATAAATAAAGACTCGTCCCCCTTGAGCCTGAATGCCGGTTTGAATTCTTTGTAATTCATCTAAACGACGCGCAATCAGACAAACTGTAGCCCCTGCTTGCGCCAGTTGTATGGCAGCCTGTTCACCAATCCCACTTGAAGCACCCGTAATAATGATGGTCTTTTCCATTACATCCATTGCTTTCTCCTTGATCAGAATACCATTTCAAATCTGTCGATTTACTTATCCTACAGTAGCTATAACCTATCGCGATCAAACTTATGCTGTTTTCTATTTTTTATCAGCTACTCACTTGGCTACAAGGCCTTAATTTGAAACTGGTTAATTTTAGCTGCAATTTTCTTTAGCCCATGGTTTGCCGAGGTCTGCAACTGCATCAAGGTTATTTCTGTAAGGAATGGGACTTTGCTCTCTAACCAGATGGTATAAGTCAAATGGGTATGTCCATCTGATTCTTCAAACTCCAATCGCCCCAAATGATAACTGAATAAGCAATTCTTTAGCATTTGATATTCAATCATCTGATTGGGCAAACTCTGTGTGATCTCTTCTTGAATCGGTTTAAATACCCCGAGGCCCATCTTTCGTATTGAACCCACCCCATCTGTATTGTGATCATCCGTAGAAGCTTTAATCACAACCGATTGTAGCGGCCATAAAACCGTATTAAAGGTTCGATGTTTTGAAAAAAGATGAAAAATAAGGTCTACTGGTGCATTAAAGCTTTGTTTCATTACAACAAATTTGGGCATTCGACATCATCCTTCTCATCGTCTCACCCGAAAATTATGTAATATAAAACCAGCTTCACTCAGAATTAAATCAAAACCTGAATAGTGCTATATAGCTGCTTATTGATATAAGTTTCGGGACTACTTTCCTGAGCATTATATAGACTACCGATGATTTATCTTGACGCTGCGTCTTTAATTTGACTTTCTGTGCCAATTTCTATCCCTATAAAACGCATAAAAACCATAATTTTAGCTAAAATAAAGCCAATAAAGTACTTAACATTCACACGTCCCAAACATGTTATAGACAAAATATACTGGTGCATCTTCTGGATAGACATCGCTGTCTTTAATCATGAATAAAACGCCTTCACTCAGTATGATCAAAACATCTTGATTACGGCTGACAACGGTTCCTTTACTTATTATTTTATTTAGCTTACCGATATTATCAGCATCATGTATAAAAAAAACTTTTCGTCCTGACTTAATACTACTTGGAATAACTTTCTTATATAAACCACAATTCTTACATACCCATTTCTTCACTATCAATTCTCATGAACAAAAGGAAGATCATATTAAAAATTGCCCGCATTAAGTGGACATGAAAAACCTAATAAATTAACAATACAGTCTTTTCTTTATACGATAAAACAGGCTAAATGCCTAACCAACAAATTAAACATAAAATAAAAACAGATTAGGACAAAATTATAAATTTATTTTAAAGTTAAATATAAATCTTAAATCTATCTGATGATACATAACATAGATCATCTAACCCTATTCAAACAGGTATTTCGCACATAATGAGCTTGGATGATTGATGAGTCGTTTTTATTCTACACATCATGCATATATACACTCTCTATTGTTCTTTCTCTGTAGCCCAATACAGCTACCTATTCGTGAGATAAAAATAGTACTAGTTTCTTCATTTTCTTATACATTTTAGGTCATTTATTCATAAGTTATTTTCCATTGCTTAGAAAACAAACTCTGTTTTTATGCTTCTTCGAACTCGCGTCAACTCATTCATATCTTTATTTATTTTATTTTTCCGTTTTCTTTAAATCGGCAATTTAACCAGTATTTAAACCTTGAGATTTCAAAAAAACTGATAGCTCCTTTATTTAACATTCAAAATATCTGAACTAATATCGGATCAATGAAACCTGATATGAAGTTTAAGCACATGAAAAATCATATGTATAAAATGCCCGCTGAATGGACGCCACAACAATGTGTTTGGATGATTTGGCCTTATCGTACCGATAACTGGAGACAAGGTGCATTGCCTGCACAGCAAGCCTTTGCCAAAGTCGCTGAAGCGATTTCTAAAACCACACCGGTATTTATGGCGGTTCCCCATGCTGAAATGAATAAAGCAAAAGCCACGATTCCCGCCCATGTCACCTTAGTTGAAATTGAAAGTGATGATGCATGGATGAGAGATACCGGACCAACCATCGTGAAAGATCCAGCAGACAATAATGTCGCTGTTGATTGGGTCTTTAATGCATGGGGTGGTGAAAATGGTGGCTTGTATGATAATTGGGATAAAGATCTTGAGGTTGCCAGTCAGGTCGCCCATTTTCATTCCATCCCATTACATCAGTCTGGCATGGTCTTAGAAGGTGGTGCCATTCATGTCGATGGCGAAGGCACATTATTAACAACCAAAGAGTGTCTACTGCATCCCAATCGTAATCCAGAAATGACGCAAGCGCAGATTGAGCATGAACTTTCCACCTTACTTGGTATTGAGAAATTCATTTGGTTGCCATTGGGTGTGTATAACGATGAGACCGATGGGCATATCGACAACATGTGTTGCTTTGTCCGTCCAGGCGAAGTGGCACTACATTGGACAGATGATCAGAATGATCCACAATATGCAAGTTCAAGACAGGCATTAGACATTCTCGAATCAGTAACTGATGCAAAAGGCAGGAAACTGAAGGTGTGGAAATTACCCGCGCCAGGACCTTTGTATGCCAGTGAAAATGAAACCATTGATGTTGAAAAAGGCAATGCCATTGAACGTTTTGAAGGTAATCGTTTAGCGGGATCATATGTGAATTATCTGATCAGTAATCAGCAGATTATCTTTCCCTTATTGGATGAAAGAACTGATGATCAAGCCTATATTTTGTTCCACAAAATGTATCCTGATTATCAAATCACTGGCGTTCCTGCGAGAGAAATCTTATTAGGTGGCGGCAATATTCATTGTATTACCCAGCAAATTCCCAAATAGCATCTGCACGGATTGCTTATTTGTTCATTAATCTACTTACGGTGAGTTCTTATGGCTTGGTTATATTTATTCATTGCGAGTTCATTCGAAATACTTTGGGCCATTGGCCTAAAATATTCTCGAAACTTATTTGAATGGTCATTTACGGTTTTCTTTATTGTCGGAAGTTTCCTATTTTTATTCTTAGCAGCAAAAAAAATGAAGCCCTCTTATGCCTATGTATTTTTTGTTGTTCTTGGAACCTTAGGAACGTTTCTATTTGACACTTATATTATTGAGAATCCAGTCAATTTTATTTCGCTGATTGCAATTGTGATGATCATTATTGGTGTGGTCAAATTAAAACAGATCGGAGACTAAAATATGAGCTGGCTATTGTTAATTGCATCTGGGATATTAGAAATATTTGTCGTGAAAAGTATTCGTGACCTGATTCATAAAAAATACCGAACCGCGATTCCACTCTACATTGTGTCACTTTCAGCTTCGCTGTTTTTATTGCATATGGCGATGAAAAATATTGATGTTTCAATTTCTTATGCTGTTTATACGGGTATTGGTGTGATCGGTACTATTTTAATGGGCATTTTCTTTTGGGGTGAACGAAAAAGCATGGAGAAGTTTTTTTATGTCGGTGTCATTGTCACGGGTGTCATTACCTTAAAACTTGCCAGTTAAATTTAGTTGTAGTCTGTAGCTTAAATGAAGCTACAGACATCTGATATTGGCTATCCACGCTGAGATGAGATATTGCCTCCATCAACCACAATTTCTGCTGCTGTGATATAACTCGCTTCGTCTGATAGAAGGAACCTGACCACACGACCAATTTCCTCAGGTTGGCCTAAACGCCCCAAGAGAATACGTTTTTCGAAAAAATTTTCTGGAAGCGAATCCAATGAAGCTTGTACCATTGGGGTATGAATTTGACCAGGTGATACTGAGTTAATGCGAATATTATCCCGTGCTAAGCGATCTGCTAAAGAGCGTACCAATGACAACATTCCGCCTTTTGCTGCACTGTAAATTGGATTAATCGCATTACCAAGCGTTGCATTGATAGAAGCAATCGTCACAATTGCTGAACCTTTATTCAATGTAAAATCACGATACAATTTTTGGCTTAAAAATGCTAAAGGTCTTAAATGCGTATCAATTCCCGCAGCCCATGTCTCTAAGGTAATGCCTTCTAAGGAGCCAGTATCTACAATACCTGCGCAATGTACCAAGCCACCAAGACTTCCAAGTGCCTTACGACTCTTCTCGATTGCATCATCGTACGCCTCCACCTCCATAATATTAATCCCAATCCCGATCGCTTTAACGTTAAATTGTTTTGATATTATGGCAGCACTATTTTTAGCTTTTTCTAAATTAATGTCCCAAATCGCAATGGGTCTCCCTACTGCTGCTAGGGTCTTTGCAACAGCAAGACCAATACCTGAAGCACCACCAGTAATGACAACACCTGTATTGGGTATTGCTAATGTTGGTATTAAATTTTCCGTATCTAAAACATCTGTATTCATTTTAAAAATCCATCTAAACACATTAAGTTTTAGATATTATTCCTTTCACCTAGCGGATATCTAAAAAAAACAAAATATAATATTTTTTACCAATTTAGGATTATCAAACAGACATATTAGGAAAAAATTTAATAGACACTATTAAAAACATAACAACTTAAAATCAATTATGCCATATTAAAAAAATAGAGATAATATAAAGACAGCTATATTATAATGCTATATAGCTGTCTTTCTTACAATTTATGCTGGAATTTGCTGGGTAATACAGTGAATATTACCACCACCCAATAAAATCTCACGTGCAGGAACACCCGTAATTAAATAATCAGGATACATCTGCTGGAATAAGGCTTTAGCTTCCTCATCGGTGCGTTCATCTAATAAAGGGAAAATGATCTGCTGATTACTGATCAGATAATTCACATATGATCCCGCTAGACGATTACCTTCAAAACGTTCAATCGCATTGCCTTTTTCAACATCAATGGTTTCATTTTCACTGGCATACAAAGGTCCTGGTGATGGTAACTTCCATACTTTTAAACTTCGTCCTTGTGCATCTTTGCTATTTTCAAGCACCGTTAATGCCGCGACAGATCGTGCATATTGTGGGTCTTGAGGATCATCCGTCCAATGCAACGCAACTTCACCAGGACGCACGAAACAGCACATATTATCGACATGCCCATCAGTTTCATCATTAAATACACCTTCAGGTAACCAAATAAAATGGCTTACGCCGAGACATTCTTTGAGGGTATTTTCAATTTCAGTCTGCGTCAGATTTGGATTTCGGTTTGGATTAAGCAAGCACTCTGAGGTCGTCAATAATGTCCCTTCACCATCCACATGAATCGCACCACCTTCCAAAATGAGAGAGGTCGAATAGGTTTCAAGATCATGTCGTGCTGAAATCTGCTGAGCAATTAATTGATCTTGGTCCCATGGAAAGTATAATCCGCCATTTTCGCCACCCCACGCATTGAACACCCAACTCACCCCTTTTCTCTCTCCCGTAGCATTCTTGACAATACTTGGCCCCGTATCACGCGTCCACGCATCATCACTTTCCATTTCAACCAATGTCACTTGCGCTGGCATTGTTTGACGGGCTTTATCCATTTCAGCAGAGGGTACGGCCATAAACACGGGGGTGGTTTGAGTAATTGCCGCAGCAACTTGAGCGAAAGCCTGCTGAGCGGGTTGTCCATTGGCGCGCCAGTTATCGGTACGATAAGGCCAAATCATCCACACCGCTTCTTGAGGCGACCATTCGCCCGGCATCTGAAAACCATCTTGCTTTGGTGTATTCATTGTTTGTTGCATATCCTGTTTTTCCACAACTTTTAAATCCTTAGAAATATTTTTTAACTGAGTAAACCTTCAGGTGGTTGCACCAAAGGAAATCGGCTGCTTTCTCAATTTTTTATAAAGTAAAAGCAAAACACCTGTGGCTAGCCATATTCCACCAAACTCCAAAGCTGATTTTTCGAGATGTAACCACAACCCTAATAAACACAGCACCGAAGCCAATGGCAGCAATAAATTGAAGAAAATATTTTTAAATCCAGCCCGTTCTTTGCGAATCACGAAAAATTTCATAAATACCGAAAAGTTCACCATCGTAAAAGCAATCAAGGCACCAAAACTCACCAGACTGACAACTGTTGCTAAGTCCACGACAATTGCGAGCAACGAAATCATGCCGACAAAAAAGATCGAATATAAAGGTGTGCCTAATCGAGCATTCACGGAACCAAATACTTTTTGGTTAAATACTCCGTCTCGGCCCATGATATACAGCAACCGCGATGCGCTGGCATGCGAGGCCAAACCTGATGCAAAGGCATTCATGATTTGTACAGTCAATAAGGCAGACTGGAAGAATACCCCACCGACATAGAGTGCAATTTCAGGTAAAGCTTCATCAGGATTTTTAAACTGTTCCAGCGAAGGGAAAGACAATTGCACAAACCAAGAGACCGTAATAAAGATAATCCCGCCCAATAAGGTGGTGAGTATGATCGCACGTGGAATGGTCTTGGTTGGATTTTTGCTTTCATGCGCCAAGGTAGAAACAGCATCGAAACCTAAATATGAGAAACAAACCAGTGAGACACCTGTCAGTAAGGTCAGATATTCAGGATTGCCATTCAATAGTGGTGTGAGCGTCATCACACTGCCATAGCCGTGAGAATTACCAATGCCTGTGACCACCAAAAAGATAAATACCAGCATCATGGCAACCGTGGCCAGAATAAAGATGAAACTAAAATTGGCGAGAATATTGATGCGGAAACTATTAATCAAGGTTAACAGTCCCACCATGATGAGCACCCATCCGGTATAGGAGATATCAGGCATCAATGCATTCAGATAGAAAGATGCCAATAGCACATTGACCAACGGGATTAGCAGATAATCAATCAGCGAACACCAGCCCACAAAAAAGCCAGCAGTCTTGCCACAGGTCTCCGTGGTATAGGTATAGGCAGATCCTGACTTGGGTGACAATTTACTGAATCGCGCATAACTGAAAGCGGTTAACAGCATTGCAATCAACGCCAAAACATAGGCCAGTGGGACACGTCCTTCTGTCACTCTGGAAATAATACCAAAGGTATCAAATACCGTTGCGGGCGCCATATAGGCCACACCAATGACAACGACTTGCCAAAGTGAAAGCCCTTTCCGATTATTATCGCTTTCCATGCATATTTCTCCTACATCAATGCAAACTCTTATTTAGTGCATTGTTTTTTTTTCACCGAGTCGGCGTTGTATTGAAAAGAGAAGTCCCTTTCTCGATCCAATAACCTGTTTTAAATGGGTTAAATCGTAATGACGTTTTCCTCTAAATAGCTTTGAATGCCAGACTCACCGAGTTCACGCCCAATGCCACTCTTTTTAAAACCACCCCACAATGATCCTGGCTGAATCATCTGGAATGAATTGATCCAGATGTGGCCTGAACGCAAGCGTTTAGCAATTTTTTTACCGTGCTCCACAGAACCCGCCATGATGGT
Source organism: Acinetobacter higginsii (assembly GCF_000369525.1). Lineage (GTDB taxonomy): Bacteria > Pseudomonadota > Gammaproteobacteria > Pseudomonadales > Moraxellaceae > Acinetobacter > Acinetobacter higginsii. Next base: position 633,198 of record NZ_KB850072.1, on the reverse strand, counting down.
GGCAGCCAAACCAAATTCCGAATCATTGGCTAAGCGCACAGCCTCATCCTCGGTTGCAAAACTACGGCAACACATCACAGGACCAAAAATTTCTTCTTTCCACAGTCGACTCTCTGTAGGTACATCAATAAAAACGTGTGGCTGAATAAAGAAACCTTTGCTCGGTAAAGCAATTTGATTCAGATCAACCAATGCTTGAAGTTTTTCTTGCTGCGCAATGCCTAAGTATTCATGCACTTTATTGAATTGCTTTTGCGTGGTCATCGGCCCCATTGCGAAAGGTCCGGTAAGATCCGTGCCAAGCTGCATCGACTCTACAGCGACTTTCAGCTTTTGATAGAAAGTCTCGGCAATGGATTGATGCACCAATAAGCGTGATGTCGCAGAACACATTTGACCGCTGTTATAGAACATGCCACCCAATGCTTTATCGACTGCTTCATCTAAATCAGCATCTTCCAGAATTAAAATCGGTGATTTTCCACCGAGTTCCAAAGTCACACGTTTGACAGAAGGTGCGGCAGCCTGCATCACATGAATTCCAACTTCAGTGCTGCCCGTAAACGAGACTTTTTGCACATCCGCATGCACCACCAAATGTTGTGCTGCCACAGCATCCCCAAGAATCAGGTTAAACACCCCTTGTGGAAACTGGATTTGATCTAAAATTTCAGTAAAGGCATATTCAGGTAAAGGCACCAGTTCAGAGGGTTTAAAAACAATGCTACAACCTGCTGCTAAAGCAGGTGCAATTTTCCATGCGCTGGTGATTAACGGAAAATTCCACGGCGTAATTAATGCAACCACGCCTACAGGGTTCTGTTGATGGGTGAGTTCAGTCCCATCCTCGCATTGCGTGGTTTGACTAAACGCCATGCTCTGCACTAAATCTGCATAATAGCGATAGCACTTGATACTATTTTCAACATCCACCTGCGCTTGCTCAGATGACTTGCCATTATTTCGATGTGAAAGTTCAATCAGGCGAGTTTTCTCAGTTTCAAGCTGGTCAGCGATTTTGTTTAACCATTCTGCTCGTTGTTGAGGTGTGGTCATACTCCAAGTATCAAGCGCCTGATTCGCAGCAGCAACAGCCACATCAACATCGTGTGTAGAAGCAGCGGTATAATCTAAAATCTGCGCTTCATTATTCGGGTTGATCACTGCAATCTGTGCTGTACCTGTGGTTGCCTGCCACTTTCCATTGATATAATTCTTCATCTGCTTACTCGCCTTCAGGTGATACATCTGCTTTAAGCTTTATGATTGCCATTATTTCAGTGCAACTTAAAACGGTATCGACCTTAATTACTCAGCCATTTCGGTCCATGTCTTTTGTTTCACCTCAGCCTTTTGCGGTTGAGGATCTCAACTCACCCCTTAAGGCAAGTTGAAATTAGGGGAAATAAACACTGATTTTTCAGCTTATAGATGCCCTTCGGCTTTAAGCTCTTGAATGGTATTCTGAATTGCATGACGTAAAGTCTTCACTGCAAAATCAACTTGCTCACGGGTCAAGATCAGAGGCGGTGACAACACATTCATGTGACCAACTGGACGCACGATCAGACCTAATTTTTGACAATGATTGGCAATACGTTTTCCAACACCTACTGAACGATCGAAGAGTTCTTTGGTTTGTTTATTACGCAAGTTTTCAATACACATCATGAATTTTTTGCCACGTACTTCACCGACGATTTCAAGATCAGCCAAGGTTTTTAACTGTTCCTCAAAATAAGCGCCCATGTCTTGCACATGCTCACAAATATTTTCTTTTTCAATGATTTCAATATTTTTCAGTGCAGCAACACAGCTCACTGGATGACCTGAATAAGTAAAACCATGGGTTAACAGACCACCTTCATGGTGTGGTTTGCTGATCGCATCATAAATTTCATCAGAGATAATGGTTGCACCTAATGGCAAGTAACCTGAAGACAAGCCTTTGGCACAAGTAATGATGTCTGGAACGATGCCAAATACCGCCTCTGAAGCAAACATATGCCCCAAACGACCAAATGCAGTTACCACTTCATCAGACACATATAACACGTTGTACTTTTTACACACGGCTAAAGTCTTGGCATGGTAGCCTTCTGGTGGAACAATCACACCGCCTGCACCCATAATTGGCTCAGCAAAGAATGCGGCAACGTTATCTGGGCCTAGCTCCAAAATCGTATCTTCCAGTTCCTGCACTTTTTCATTACAGAAATCTTCCATCGATTGAGATTCAGGCTTACGGTATGGGTTCGGGCATGAAACGTGATGGACTAATTGATTGTGAATCTCAAAGCCAACATGATCAGCTTCAATCCCTGTCAACGTCATACTGATATAAGTACTGCCGTGATAAGCATCCTTACGTGCAATCAGTTTTTTCTTAGATGGCTTGCCGATTTGATAAAAATAATGATGAATCAAACGCACAGCGGTATCATTGGCAACCGAACCACCACAACCATAGAACACATGGTTTAAGTTACCCGGTGCTAACTCTGCCAGTTTGGCAGCCAACTTCGCTGCTGGCGCAGTGGTTTGATGTCCAAATGGAGAGTAATAAGGCAATTGCATAATTTGTTCAGCAACTGCATCTGCAATCTCTTTACGTCCATAGCCGACATTGACACACCATAAGCCACCGATACCATCTAGGTATTTATTGCCATGTGCATCATAGACATAGACATTTTCGCCTTTAGACATAATTAAAGAGCCTTCGTCTTTAAATGTCGAAAAATCAGTCCATGGGTGAATTACATGGTCTTTATCTTTTTGCCAGATATCTTGAATATCAATTTCTACTGGTAATTTAGAGTTCATCGTTGTCCATCCTCAATATTCGCAGTACTTCTTTTAGAAGCCTGCATTTCCTACATTTCGCTCTTGGCTATAATCGTTAAATGGTTGCTACATACGCTGATGAATCTTGCGCAGCATGTTGTTTGTCATAATTTAGAATGGCATTCAGCAAGACATCGGCACCTTGTGCAGCGTCATTCGCATAAATGTCTTCTGCTTCGTTATGGCTGAGTCCATTGATACATGGAATAAAAATCATGGTCGTTGGGCAGTGTTTAGCAATGTTAATTGCATCATGACCTGCGCCACTGACAATTGTCTGATTGCTATATCCCAAGCTGTCCACAGCATCTTGTACAGTTGCAACACAAGTGCGATCAAAATAGGTCGCTGGGCTTAACCAATGTTGTGAAATGCTGATCTCTAAATCTCGTTGTGCTGCGAGGGAATGCAATAGCTGATGCGTTGCTTGTTCCATTGCTTTGAGCTGGGCATCATCTGGATTACGTAAGTCAATGGTCCACTGGATTTGACCAGGAATGGTATTACGTGACGAATTCGCGACCTGCATTTCACCGAAGGTCACCAAACCTTCTGGGAATTGTTCCAAAATGCATTGCTCTAAAGCCACAATCATTTCAGCAGTCCCGACCATGGTGTCTTTACGCAGATTCATTGGCGTAGTGCCAGCGTGTGCAGCACGACCTTTGGTTTCAACATCCAGCCAGAGAATCGCTTGCCCACCCGTCACCACACCAATCGAAATCTCATTTTTTTCCAGTACAGGGCCTTGCTCGATATGCGCTTCGTAATAGGCTTGGAATGGACGAGCCAATGGGTAATTGCCAAGTTGTCCAGTACGCACCAGTTCCGCAAAAACGGAAACACCTTGCTTATCTGTGCTGTCATAAATTTGTTGCTTAGGAATAACACCCGCGAAAGCCGCTGAACCCATCATCGCTGGGGTAAAACGTGCACCCTCTTCATTCATCCACACTACAAGCTCAAGTGGATGTTCCGTGCTTATTTTTTCTTCAGCTAAACGCTGTAAAACTTCCATGCCCGCCAGCACGCCATAAATTCCATCAAAGCGACCGCCTTTAGGTTGTGTATCGAGATGACTCCCCATCACAATCGGTAAAGCACTTTCATTTCGACCTGCATGGCGTAAAATCAGATTTCCGACTTCATCATAATGAACTGAAAGATTGATTTTTTCTGCCCATTCCAGCAGTAAAGCTCGACCTGCAATATCTTCATCACTGAGTGCTAAACGGGTATTGCCGCCCTGATCAGTCGCACCAATTTTTGCCATCTCCATGAGCATCTGCCACAACCGTTCTGCATTCACTCTCATTGTCTTATACATCCTTTTTTAAATATCTTTTGGAGTCTTCCTCTATAGCTTCCACTTTGATAAATAATTCAAGAAAAGACGAGTACCAATTTCACCACTCTTTTAGGAACCAATTCCGTTGTTGCCAAACAGAACAGAAAAAAACATTATTTTTCAATAAAATAATATCTGTAAAAATGAATAAAATTATATTTTTTAAAGTGCTCAATTGCCTATTATTAAACCACTGTAAATCAGCTTTAAATTTGAATTGGCTCCTACCCTTATTTTTCTGTTTTATAGGTAAAACATGTTGATCCTAATGGACGAAAAATATGATGATGGCTTTATTATTTTCTCTTCTCATCATAATAAAAAAGCCTCAGGCCTACGCTGAAAAATAAGATGAGTTCATCTATATTTTCAAAATATTGGACCTAAGGCTGTTTATTTTACAGGAGCAGATTTTACAAATTGCAAAATGATCAATTAGAATGTTCTGGTCAAGCTAAACACCACAGTTGAATCGGCATTTTTCAAGGCCTTATTCACATTACCATCGGCATAATACAGATCAAAAATAAAATCCTGATAGTTAAAATCGACACCTATTTTATAATCATAAAAATGTTTCTTTTCATCAGTTGCCCACAATAATTCATAGGCCTCGTTACTTGAGAACTGGTTATAGGCAGCCTGTGCATAAGCATGCCATTTGTCAGCTACAGGATAGCGATAACCGACCTCATAACGCAGCATCTTCCCTGTTTCTAGAGTGTAGTCTGGTGAATAATAAAATGAGAGATTCAGTTGATCTTGTTGATTCAATAGCCCTGATGCAAACAACCCAATTGAATACTCCTCAAAGTCGACCCGTGGTAAGGTTTTATCTTCACCGGGGTAATTGACATCCAAATATTGTAGATTCAACTTTAAGTGATCATTGAATTGGTAATCATAGCCAAGGTAATAGTCGAACTCGACACTGCTACCGATATCGAGTTGTATATTCGAGGCAAAAAGCTGTGCGTATAAACCTGAATCATGATCTGCTCTTAAGGTCCCCTGAACGGCAGGCTTACCCTGCGTCTGGGTTGTGCCGCGCCAGTAGTATTCCGTTAGAAATGCCAGCGAACCACTCACAGCAAACTGATCTTTAAATGCTTTCGTTTCTGCGGCTTGCACATTGATTGTTGAAAATATTGCCGATGTGAAAATCCCTAGCAGCACTGTATTTTTTATCATTCACTTATTCCATTAATACATGATTATTCTTGAATTTTTATTGTCTTTAATTTTGAAATAAAACCGAGAACCAATTTAAATAAAAATATAGGAACCATTTATTTTTTAAGCAAAATGCGTTTAGCCATGATTTAAAATCAAATCACTAAAAATAAAAAAGCCCGCAGGCTTTTTTATTTCACTCAATTTATTATTTACTGTTCAGCTTGCCGTCATAAACTTTTTCTCCCGCAAACCAAGTTTGAGCCACTTTCCAGTCTTTAATGTCTTTATTTAATGGCGTTTGCAAAGCCCCTTGTAAAACCACAAAATCCGCCCATTTTCCTACACTAATACTGCCAATTTCATTGCCCCAGCCTGCGACATTGGCGGGTGCTTGGGTATAGGCATACAAGGCTTCATCTAAACTCAAGGCATTATCGCTATAACGCGTCTTGCCATTATATTCGCGGAACACGACATCACTTAACTGTAGCATTGGATTTTCAGGGGCCGTTGGCCAGTCGCTGCCCAACACCATCGACGCACCACTACTCAATAACGACTGCCAAGCATAGCTATATGGCATGCGTGCTTCACCGAGACGTGACTCCTGATAATTACCAACAATCGCATGGTCTGGCTGCATGGAAGCGACAACGCCTAATTCAGCAAAGCGAGGGATTGCCGTTTTAGTGGTGACTTCAATATGTTCAATCCGATTCAGCAGTTGGCGATGTTTCGGACTGTTTTCAATCGCATTCAATGCCATATCCACACTTTTGTCACCGATGGCATGGATCGCCACAGGAAAGCCCACGTCGTTGGCATTTTTCACGATGTCATTCAATTTTGGCTGCGAAGTAATAGGCTCGATGTTGAAATGGTGTCGATCTGCATAAGGTTCATTCAATGCTGCGGTATAGCTCATCAGCGTACCATCAACAAAATATTTCATATAACCAAAACGGAACTGCGGCCCTTTCTGCCACTGCTGCTCTTTTTGGATAAAACGTTGATTCAGTTGATCCCGTTGTTTGGCATAGCTTTGCAGTTGTGCCAGCGTTGCCTGATCTTCCCCAGCCATTAATCCAAAACGAATACGCATCGGTAACTGTTTCTGTGACTCAAGTAAAGCTGGATACACTGTAGCGAGTTCAGCCCACATATCATGTACCGAGGTTATTCCCAAGCTGTTAAAATGAGCAACAATTTTTTCAACCACTGGGATTGCGGCTTTGCCTGAGAGTAATGCTTTTGTATATTGAGGGCTTGCTAAAACCAGTTGATTGGCTGCCGTTTCTTTAAAAATTCCTGTCGGCTCACCTGTTTGTGGATCTTTAACAATCTCGCCGCCTTCTGGTGCTTTGGTATTTTTATCGATTCCCAGCAATTGCATCGCCTTGCTGTTTACCCAAACGGTATGATAATCAATATCCTGTAACACCACAGGCCGATCAGGCACAATCGCATCCAGCTCCTGACGTGTTGGCATACGATTGTCCTTCATGGCGCTGACATCCCAACGCCCACCGACCAACCACGCATCTTTCGCAAGTTCTTTATCTCGTTTGGCAATCAATTTAAACCATTCTTGCCGATCGGTGATCCCAAACAGATCCACACCTTCCCAAAGTTCCAGACCACCTAATAAATGAGTATGTGCATCGGTCAAACCAGGTAGGACTGTTTTACCTTGGGCATCAATCACCTGTGTCTTTGGACTTGCCATATTTTGAATAAAGGCATTATTACCAACAGCTAGAAACTTGCCATCTTTAATTGCAAATGCTTGTGCTTTCGGTTTGGCTGGATTTGAAGTTCGGATATCTGCATTCATCACAATGATATCCGCTTGTGGTGTTTGTGCCTGAGTCCCGAAGGTCATCATACAAACGCTGAGTCCTAAGCATAATTTCTTATTCATAAGTCCGTTATTCCATTATCCATATTTATTTTTGCACTTTTCATTGTCTGTGATTTTTCAATAAAACCGAGAACCAATTTGGTTGAAAACATAGGTACCATTTAAATAAGCATGAAAATCGAGATGCAATGGATCTCAAAAATTACCCCGCATTTTCAATACAAAAAGCACCTCATCGCTGAAGTGCTTGAATGGATAAAAAGGTCTGAAGAAAGGAGTACGCTCGTTCAGACCATTAACCGTTTTCGATTAAGAAATATCGACACACATATATTTCAGTTCCAGATATTCCTCAATCCCAAATTGCGAACCTTCACGACCTAAACCTGACTGTTTAATTCCACCAAAAGGTGCGACCTCATTGGAAATCAGCCCTGTATTCACCCCGACCATACCATATTGCAGCGCTTCACCTACGCGCCATTGACGTGCCATGTCTTGAGTAAAAATATAACTCGCCAAACCAAACTCCGTATCGTTGGCCATTGCAACTGCCTCAGCTTCATCATTGAAACGGAATAACGGCGCTAATGGACCAAAAGTTTCTTCTTTGGCAACTTTCATCTGCTGAGTGACATCTCTTAAGATGGTCGGTTCAAAGAAAGTTTTCCCCAAGGCATGCGGCTGGCCACCAACAACAATCGAAGCACCCTGAGTCACCGCATCGGCAATATGCGATTGCACTTTTTCAACTGCGTCTTGATCAATCAGTGGACCTTGTGTCACTCCTTCTTCACGTCCATCCCCGACACGAAGTTGCTGTTCAACGGCGATTTTTAAGCGCTCACAAATCTCATCATAAATCCCGTCCTGAACATAGATACGGTTGGCACAGACACAGGTTTGTCCGCTGTTACGGAACTTGCTGACCATAATGCCCTGCACTGCACGCTCAACATCTGCATCATCAAAAATAATCACAGGAGCATTGCCACCCAGCTCTAAAGAAAGCTTTTTGATGGTTGGCGCACATTGTTTCATCAAAATACGACCAACATCGGTTGAACCTGTAAAGCTGAGTTTACGCACCGTATCACTTGCACATAAAGTTTGCCCAACAGCCACCGCATCACCACTGATCAAAATAAATAAATCAGCGGGTAAGCCTGCCTGCTCTGCCAGTACCGCCAAAGCATAGGCAGTTAACGGAGTCTGTTCCGCAGGTTTGACCAACATCGAACACCCCGCAGCCAAAGCAGGTGCAATTTTTCGAGTGATCATGGCTGCTGGGAAATTCCACGGCGTAATCGCTGCGGTCACTCCAATCGCTTGTTTAAGCACAATCAAACGCTGCTGTGATTGAACAGGTGTTAACACGGAACCATCGACACGACGCGCCTGCTCTGCAAACCAACGAATGAACGAAGCAGCATAAGCAATTTCGCCACGTGCTTCTGCCAGTGATTTTCCTTGTTCTGCGGTTAAGATTTGTGCCAAAGCTTCACGCTGTTGCAAAATCAGCTGATACCACGCCAGTAGAATATCGGCACGTACCAAAGCCGTTTGCTGTTGCCATTGAGCCTGAGCGATGGCTGAACGCGTAATCGCTGCTTCAACTTCGGCTTGGTCAGATGCTTTGACCCAAGCCAAAGCTTGTCCTGTCGCCGCATCATCCACTACAAAATAATGTTCAGTTGGCGCCGCATCAAAACGAATATCTGGATGCTTTAATAGAGCCTGCAAGTTGAGATCAATCATGCTTCAGCTCCTGCGAGCTTTTGTAAGGCAGGTTGTTGCGCTGCAATTGCATCTTGAATAATCACCAGCGCTTGATTGAACTGAACCATAGGAATCGTCAATGGATATAAGAAACGAATCACATTGCCATGCTTGCCACAGGTTAAAAGTAATAAGCCCTGATCCATGGCATATTGCTGAATGGCTTTCGCCACTTCTGGTTTCGGTTGGCCCGTGACATGATCACCAAATTCAACTGCCACCATCGAACCCAATGCACGAATATCAGTTATATCGTTTGAATATTTTTGTGCCACTTTGAGCATTTCTACTAATTCATCACCGAGTACATTGGCACGTTCACATAACTGTTCATCTTCAATCACATCGATCACGGCATTGGCTGCGGCAATCGCAAGTGGGTTACCCGCATAAGTACCGCCTAAACCGCCTGGATTCGGTGCATCCATCACTTCAGCACGACCGACCACACCTGACAGAGGAAAACCACCACCCAAGCTTTTTGCCATGGTAATCAAATCTGCTTTGACTGGATAATGCTGCATCGCAAACAGTTGGCCGGTACGCGCAAAGCCAGTTTGTACTTCATCTGCAATTAACAGAATACCGTGTTCATCACAAATCTTGCGCAGTTGTTGCATAAACTCAACTGGTGCGACATTAAATCCGCCTTCACCTTGTACAGGCTCTAGTACAATTGCAGCCACATCATGTGCTGCAATATCTTCACTAAAAATTTCTTCTAGGCTAATCAAGGCATCATTCACCGAAATTCCTTTAGACGCCACTGGATAACGGGCATGGAATACGCCTGCGGTCATCACACCAAAGTCACGTTTATAAGGGGCTGTTTTGCCTGTCATGGCCATGGTCATAAAAGTACGACCGTGGAAACCACCACCAAAGGTGATAATGCCATGACGGCCCGTTGCAGCACGCGCAATCTTCACTGCATTCTCAACAGCTTCAGCACCTGTGGTAAAAAATGCTGTTTTGGCAGGACCTTCAATCGGCGCGCGGGCATTAATCCGTTCAGCCAGAGACACATAACTTTCATACGGTACAATTTGATAGGCCGTATGGGTAAATTTATTCAGTTGTTCAGCCACCGCGGCGATGACTTTTGGATGGCGATGCCCCGTATTTAAAACTGCAATTCCACCGGCAAAATCAATATATTCGTTTCCTTCCGTATCCCACAAAGTCGCATTGCTCGCACGTTCAGCATACCATTGGCACATCACGCCAACACCACGTGGCGTTGCTTGCTGTTTACGAGCATTTATTGCAATATGCTTTGCATCCATTTTGTTACCTCTATACGACAAAACAATAATCTTTTTGGGCATTTAAATTGCTTCATGGCAATGTATTGCTGAAACAAGGCTAAAATGCACTATGGGTACTTAATGTGTACCTTTTATAAGGAATAGACGAGAGCCACTTTTGGACTAAAGGAGAGAGCCAATTGCGTACCCTGTTAGGAGACTACCTGTTACAACATTTACAACAGGCCAGTGAAGGGACTTTACCCGCTCGGGTTTTTCATTGTTTAAGAGATGCCATTTTGGAAGGCATTCTTGCGCCCAATACTCGTCTTCCTGCATCACGTGATTTGGCCAATGAGCTGCACGTTTCACGTAATACCGTGCTCAATGCCTATGAGCAATTACGTGCTGAAGGTTATATTCAAGCACATACCGGTCGAGGCACTTGGGTATCAGAGACACTACCTGAAAGCTATATTCAGGTCAGTACTACACCAAGCTATGCTGCTGCAAGCACAGAAGATACAGCACGAACGCTTTCTCAGCGTGGGGAGACTTTGCTGCAACATGCAGCTGCCTCCCCCTATCAATGGGGCGCCTTTGTACCCGGTGCGCCTGATGTCACCGAATTTCCGCATGCCGAATTTAACCGGATCAAATCCCGTCTCAGTCGACAGCCTGAAATTGCCAATTTGATCTACAGCAATGCCGGAGGATGTATGGAGTTACGCCATGCATTGGCGGATTATTTGCGCATTGCCCGTTCAGTCAATTGTGAAACAGACCAGATTATTATTACCGAAGGCATCCATCAGGCGGTTGATCTGGTGTCACGCGCTTTATGTGATTTAAATGACAATGTCTGGATTGAAAATCCGGGCTATTGGGGTGCCAAGAATATTCTGCGTATCAATGGCCTCAATATTGTTCCGATGCCTGTCGATGCCGAAGGCATTATTCCAGAAGAACATCCAGCTACCCCACCGCGCCTGATTTTCGTTACCCCGTCTCATCAATATCCTTTGGGTTCGCATCTCAGTTTATCTAGACGCAGAAAATTGCTGGATTTGGCTCAACAGCATGGTAGCTGGATTATTGAAGATGACTACGACAGTGAGTTCCGTTTTTCAGGTCAGCCTTATCCATCGTTACAGGGTTTGGAAGACAATCCACCGGTCATTTATATTGGAACCTTTAGTAAAACCATTTATCCCGCCTTGCGCATTGGCTATATGGTGGTTCCAAAACAACTGGTACAGCCCTTACGAACGATTTCGGCGGAACTGTATCGAGGCGGTCACTTACTCACTCAACGTGCTTTGGCAGAATTTATTCGTGAAGGACATTATGCAGCGCATATCCGCCGGATGCGCCTGCTGTATAGTAAAAGACGGAAATTTCTGATTGAACTGATTCACCGTTATCTGGGCGATGTGTTTGTACACGAATTTAATCATGATGCAGGTCTGCATCTGGTACTCAAATTACCTGATCACGCCAATGATGTTGAAATATCTGCACTGGCACTGTCGCGCGGGGTCAATGTCCGCCCATTGTCACAATATTATTCAGGTGTCGATACCCCAATTCAATCGGGCCTATTGCTTGGATTTGCCTGTGTGCAGGAGCAAGACATGACTTTTGCCTTTAGTATCTTACGTCAATGCTTGATTGAAAATGCTGTTGAGCTTTTTCCACAGAACCGTTGATCACAGTAAAATAGCACTTGGTTTAGAAAGTCAAGGCAACACTCTTGTATGAATTCACACCTCAACCAAGTGAAACTGAATCAGCAGTTCAATCTGAACTAAAAACAAAGATCTAAACTGACTTTGACCCGATCTAAAACGATTAAGGTCCGATAGGTTTTTACATCTTGATTATCGGCAAAATGCTTTCTGACTAAGGCTTCAAAATGAGATAGATTATTGGAGAGCATAATCATAATAAAAGACACCCCGCCATTGACGAAATAACATTGCTGAATCTCGTCTACGCCAGCAAAGTATTGCTTGGCCCGATCCATCACCACGGAACGATCCTCGCTTAAACGGACCTCGATAATGGATGTGACCTTCTCTCCAAATCGCTTTGGATTCAGTACCGCACAATTCTTTTCAATAATCGCTTCCTGTTCCATTCGAACAATACGCCGTTGTACCGATGCCTGAGATAGACCAATCTGTTCCGAAATCTGCCGATGTGAAGTTTTATTATCCTGCTGCAATATTCTTAAAATTGCATAATCAAAATGATCGAGTGAAAGTTCTGCCATGAATTAATTTCTCATCTTTCTTCGATAATAGAGTGAATAACCCACAAACTTCAATCAATAAGCGCAATTTAATCATCCTTCAGGAACTAAAATCTCATGATCAAGCTCTAGGTCATCGACATGCGTGCGTCTGTTCAGAATAAACAAGAATTTGCTTTGGCTGCAGCATGCCTATCACTTGCCTCGGTACAAATTGGGGCTGCAATTGCCAAAACCCTATTTCCGATCTTTGGTGCTGAAGGAGTTGCGCTGATTCGCTTAAGTTTCTCAGCTCTATTACTTTGGATAATTTTCAAACCTTGGCGTAGCTTGCATTCCCAGATGGATTGGAAAAACCTGATCATTTATGGGTTAATTCTGAGCCTCATGAATCTTTTGATCTATAAGGCATTTTCGCATCTATCGATTGGTATTGCCATTTCAATTGAAGTCTTGGGCCCACTCACCGTTGCCATTGTCATGTCAAAACAGAAACAGGATTTACTCTGGGGTGCTTTGTCGTTTATTGGGCTGATGCTGTTACCTTTGGGTAGTAGCAATCAGAATTTCAGTTATATCGGCATGTTTTATGCGCTTGCCGCAGCATTCTGTTGGGGCATGTATATCATTTACGGTACTAAAGTCGCCAAAGGCGGCAGCAATACGGTGGCGATTGGCATGTTGGTGGCCACTCTATTTGCGCTGCCCTTTGGTATCTCTGATCTGACTCAGCTATTTCATTCTTATTGGATTTTGCTGCTCTGTGTTTTAGTGTCACTACTTTCTAGTACCCTACCGTTCCTGCTGGATATCTTTGCGATGAAAAAGCTCGAACCGAAAGTATTTGGAATTTTACTGAGCGCCTCTCCTGCAGTCAGTGCCCTTGCCGGTTGGCTGATCTTAAATGAACATCTCAATCCATATCAAATCACGGGCATTGCCATCATCATGCTCTCGTGTGCAGGTTGCTCCTATTTCGCCTATAAAAATAATAAGGCCTAAACTTTAACGCACAGGCCTTATGATGATGTGTTATCAATCTACCCGTATTGCGACGGTTCGATTACTTTTCTTCTTTCGGGTCACGATCAGTCCACAGATCACGACAATGAAGGTTACGCTCAAAGATAAAGTCGTTTCATAGCTATATTGAGGTGACAGGAACATATAACCTAGTACGCTCATAATCACGACAATCACAAACCAAGTCAGCCACGGAAATAACCACATTTTAAAAGGCACAGCAGCCCCAACTTTGTCTAATTGGGTGCGCAAACGGAGTTGTGATACTGCAATCACCAAGTAAACCACCAGTGCAATCGAACCCGTAGTTGACAGTAGGAATCCAAATACTTGCCCAGGAAATAAATAATTCACTGCACAACAAATCAATCCAATCAATGTCGATGCAAATACCGCGATGGTCGGTACACCTGCTGCATTAATTTTCGTGACCATTTTTGGGGCTTCTTGACGAGCCCCTAAAGCAAATAGCATGCGTGAAGAGGTATAGACAGCCGCATTCATACAACTCGCCACGGCAATAAATACCACAGTGTCCATAATTAACTTGGTTTGAGGAATATTTAGGCTGACCAAGACATACTGAAAGGTGCCTAATTTTTGTAAATCGGGTGAACGCCAATCAACCAAGGCAACCGCGAGGAAAATCGAAACCACGAAGAATAAGATAATCCGATACAGCACTAAATTGGTCGCTCGTTTGATTTTCTCTTCAGGATTTTTAGACTCCGCCGCAGCAATCGAAAGAATTTCAATGCCAAAGAAGGAAAATGCCGAGATCAAAATTGCCGATAGAACACCGCCCATGCCATGTGGCATAAAGCCGCCATTGGAAAAGAGATTGCCCACACCACTGACATCTTTGGCTAAAGGCCACAGTCCAAATACAGCAGATGCACCAATCACAATAAATACAAGGATCGCAATCACTTTAATCAGCGCAAACCAAAACTCAAACTCGCCAAAACTTTTGGTGCTAAAGAAGTTGGCCAAACTCAGTAAAATAATAAATGCAAAGGCGTAAATGGCACTGGATACCTGTGGAAACCAAGCATGCAGAATTTCGGCCCCTGCAATGGCTTCAATTGGAATCACCAAAACCCAGAACCACCAATACAGCCAGCCCACACTAAAACCTGCCCAAGGACCAATTGCTTTACGGGCATACGTTGAAAATGAACCTGTGTCAGGCTGTGCAACGGCCATTTCACCGAGCATACGCATGACTAAAAAAACCAGAATACTGGTAATAATATAAGCCAGTACAGCAGCGGGACCTGCTTTGGCAATTGCAGCGGATGAACCGACAAATAAACCTGCACCAATGACACCACCAATACTGATCATAGTGACATGGCGGTTCGAAAGTCCTTCACCTAATTTTGTTGTTTTTACGCTATTCATATTTTATTCCTTAAAAATACGTCTTAAAAAACCGTTAATTACATGTTTAAATTCCTATAAAAATAAAAAGGGAAAACCAATGGTCTCCCCTTGAGCAAAAATTAATTTAAAGTTGGCATGGCAAATTGTTTCGCCTCACGAATCTGTGCGGATGGCCAACGTTGGGTGATGGTTTTACGGCGGGTATAGAAACGCACGCCATCTGGCCCATAAGCATATAAATCACCAAACAGTGAACGCTTCCAGCCGCCAAAACTGTGATAGGCAACAGGTACAGGTAATGGCACATTGATCCCGACCATACCCACTTGGATATTATTGCTAAAATAACGCGCCGCTTCGCCATCGCGAGTATAAATACAGGTGCCATTGCCATATTCATGGTCGTTGATCAACTGCATGGCTTCTTGCATGCTCTCGACACGAATCACTTGTAATACCGGCCCAAAAATTTCTTGTTGATAGCTTGTCATCTCTGCTGAAATTTGATCAATCAAGGTCGGCCCGACAAAGAATCCATGTTCATAACCGACGGGTTTGGCATCACGTCCATCCACTACAATTTTAGCACCTTGTTGCTCGGCACTTTGGATATAAGCTTGTACCTTCTGTTTATGTGCTTGCGAAATGAGCGGTCCAAAGTCATTACTGGCATCGGCATAATGACCAAACTTCAATTGCTGCATTTCTTGCTTGAGCTTGGCAATCACCACATCGGCCACTTCATCGCCAATGGCCACCGCAACGGACAAGGCCATACAACGCTCACCCGATGAACCAAAGGCCGCCCCCAGTAAAGAGGTCACCACGTTATCAATATCGGCATCGGGCATAATGATGGCATGATTTTTTGCACCACCTAAGGCCTGACAGCGTTTTCCTGTCGAGGTGGCAGTCCGATAAATATATTCCGCGATTGGCGTTGATCCAACAAAGCTGATGGCTTGGATTTTAGGATGATGCAGTAAAGCATCGACGGCTTCTTTGTCACCATTGACCACATTAAACACCCCATCTGGCAAACCCGCTTGTTTCAATAATTCAGCTAGATATAATGCAGCGGATGGTGCCTTTTCCGAAGGTTTTAAAATAAAGCAATTGCCACACACAATCGCCATCGGGAACATCCACAGCGGCACCATTGCAGGGAAGTTAAAAGGGGTAATCCCTGCAACCACACCTAAAGGTTGAAACTCACTCCAAGAATCAATATCTGGACCAACATTCTTAGAATATTCGCCTTTTAAAAACTCAGGTGCACCACAGGCATATTCCACATTTTCAATGCCACGCTGCAATTCACCTTTGGCATCATGGCAAATCTTGCCATGCTCTTGCCCGATCAATTCACACAGGGTTTCAGCATTTTCTTCAAGTAATTGTTTGAACTTAAACATCACCCGCGCGCGTTTGATCACCGGTGTATCGCGCCATGCTGGGAAAGCCTGTTCTGCAATCTGCACCACCTGATTCACTAAGGCTGTATCCGCCAATGCCACTTCTTTGCTGATCTCACCTGTTGCCGGATTATAGACCGCTTGTTTTCGACTGAATTTGGTGACTAAACCACCTTGAATAAAATGCCCAATCAATTGAGGGGTTGAGGCTTGAGCTGAATCCGTATTGCTGAACGCACTGGCATTAAAATGTTCTAAATTATTCATCTGTATTCCTTGTCTCTGTGTCTTATTTTCCGTTTGCTTTTGGCGGGTAATCAGCCAAGCTTTATTTCACTTGATAAAGAGTTTCACCCACAGCATTGATCAACCTTGATAATTGCGCTTCGGTGCTATTGAACATTGGGCCAAACTGAATGGTGTCTCCACCAAAACGCACATAGAAACCGGCTTTCCACAACTTCATACCAATTTCAAATCCACGAATGGTGGCATCTCCTTCACGCGGTGCCAGTTGTAACGCACCAATCAAGCCGCAATTGCGGATATCAATCACATTCGGTGCACCTTTCAATTCATGAATCAATTTTTCAAAACTTGGGGCTAAGGCCGCAGATTGAGTAATCAGATTTTGATTTTCCAATACATCTAAAGTGGCTAAAGCTGCGGCACAGGCAACGGGGTGCCCTGAATAGGTATAGCCGTGGGTAAATTCAACCGCATGTTCAGGCAAGTCTTGTTGCATAAAGGCATCATAGATTTCGCGGCTTGCGACAACGCCACCTAATGGAACAGCACCATTGGTAATTTGTTTGGCAAAGGTCAGAAGATCAGGCGTTACATCGAAATATTCTGCTGCTGTCCATGTACCCATGCGACCAAAACCCGTAATTACTTCATCAAAGATCAGCAGGATATTGTGTTGATCACAGATTTCTCGCAGGCGTTTTAAATAACCTGTTGGCGGCACAATACAACCTGCCGAACCCGAAACAGGTTCAACAATCACTGCGGCAATATTCGATGCATCATGTAACTCAATCAGCTTGAGCATTTCTTCGGCCAGCTCAATTCCGCCTGTTTCAGCACAGCCTTTGCTAAAGCTCAGATGTGGTTGCAAGGTATGCGGTAAATGATCTACATCCATCAATTGACCGAACATTTTGCGGTTGCCACCGATACCGCCTAGGCTTGTCCCTGCCACATTGACACCATGGTAGCCACGTGCCCGCCCAATCAGCTTGGTTTTGCTCGGTTGACCTTTAATCCGCCAATAAGCTCTTGCCATTTTAATCGCAGTATCTGCTGACTCAGAACCCGAATCGGTAAAAAATACATGCTGTAGCTTTTCAGGCATGTGTTGCACAATTTTTTCAGCCAATTGAAAGGATAATGGGTGTCCAAATTGGAAAGCTGGTGAATAATCCAGTTTTGCCAATTGGCGACTCACCGCTTGCTGGATTTCAGGCAAGCTATGCCCTGCACCGCAAGTCCATAATCCTGACAATGAGTCATAAATCTCACGTCCTGCACTGTCGATCAAAGACGAACCTTTGGCAGCCACGATGATGCGTGGATCTTGATGAAAATTACGATTGGCGGTAAACGGCATCCAATGCGCTTGATAATTTAACTTCATAGCAGCGTCTGACGGACTGGCTTCCAATGCATCATCACGGTCATTTGTGGTGTCGATATCAAACATAATCACTCTTCTTGTTTTGGGTTTATGTTTGGAGTGTACAGCGCGTTATAGTTTTGATAAATTCAAATTATCTTGAGTTTAGATATAAAAAAGCAAAACTAAATGAAGCCTAAAAAATTAAATCAAGTGACTGATTTTGATATAAAACTGCTCAAAATTTTTAAAACGGTGTGTGACTGCCACAGCTTTAGCGCTGCGGAAAGTCTACTTGGCATCAGTCGTTCTGCGATTAGTCTGCATATGAGTGATCTGGAAAATCGGCTCGGTATTCGACTGTGTCAGCGTGGTCGAGCAGGCTTTGCCCTGACCGATGATGGTCGTGAAATTCTGGAATATATTGAAGTGTTGAATGCTTCGATTGAAGACTTTCGAGCCAAAATCAATCAAATGCATAATCAGCTCAAAGGTGAATTTAATATTGGGATTATTAATAATTTAGTCACCATGCCCAGCGCCTATATCACCAATACCCTTGCGCTATTGGCTGATGAAAATCCAGAAGTGGTGATTAATATCAGTATGAGTACCTTGTCCGATATTGAATGTCGCGTCTTGGACAACCGCTTACATGCAGGTGCCATCCCCTTAGTCACCCCATTATCTGGCTTAGATTATTTTGATTTATATAGCGAAAAGTCTTTACTCTACTGCGGTAAAAATCACCCGCTGTTTCAACATTTAGGTGGCTTCCACACTGCAGATTTAAAAAACTGGCAAGCGGTATTGCCCAATTATGCAACGACAGCAGAGGCGGCAAAATTACACCAACTGCTCGATTGCTCAGCCACAGCCAGTGACCGTGAAGGCATCGCCTTTCTGATCTTAACAGGTAAGTTTCTCGGTTTTTTACCCGATCATTATGCGAGGAAATGGGTGGAGGATGGTTTTATGCAACCGATTTTACAGGAGGTGATGCATTACAGTACCCCGATCTGTCTGATCACCCATAAAGGCAAAAACTACCATATGATTTTAAAAACCTTTATGGAGATCCTAAAAACTAGAATCATGCCGTTGAGTTAACTCAGAGTAGAATACAAAAGTCGATGCGTTGAGCGCATCGACTTTGTTTTATAAGTAATATTATATTGCTATGCTTCGCCTGTTTCAGCGATGTTTGTCGTAGGGCTCACTGCACTTTTACTCCCACTGTCTGACTCATGCCGTTTCAGCACCAACACCGCAAAGATCGCAATAATCGCAGGGATGGCAATCATCACAAAGTTCATCTTATGCGGTAGACCTAAGGTCAGCAGCATCCCTGTTAAAATTGGCCCAACAATAGCACCAATTCGGCCAACTGCAGATGCACAGCCAATCCCTGTCGAGCGCACACTCAATGGATAAAATTGCGCCACATAACTATATAAAAGGATTGAAGTACCAATAGTTGCAGCACCCGCAATCGTCACCAAACCATATAGTATATAGGCTGGCGAGTTATAACCGAGTCCGACCAAGGCAAAGACTCCTGCCACAAACATGGTTAAAATCACAGGCTTTAAGTGGAATTTATCTGACAGTATCCCACCAAAAATTGCCCCAAGCATGGCCCCAACGTTTAGCGCTAGCAGGAATAGGATACTTTTACCCAATGAATAACCTGCTGCCAGCATCAGTTTTGGTAACCAGCTACTCAATGCATAAACCATCAGCAAACACATAAAGAATAACAGCCAGAACATCAGCGTACTTAAAGCACGACCATGTTGAAATAAAGCTTTTGCCGAACTGCCTGTATCCAGATGATCGTCATTCAAGCATAAGCGTGTCTCACGGCTTAATGCCTGCTCTGGTGCAATTTTTTGAATGATGGCATGGGCTTGCTCAGTCTTGCCGCTTTTCACTAAAAAGGTCAGTGACTCAGGTAAGAACTTCCATAAAATCGGTAACAACAACAATGGAATACCTGCGATCAAGAACATGATTTGCCAACCTTGGCTTTCGACTAAATAACTGCCCAACAATGCCGAAATAATTCCACCGATGGCATAGCCACTAAACATGCTCCCAACCAAGGTACTGCGTATCCGTTTCGGTGCGTATTCAGAGGTTAACGCCACCAAATTCGGCATCACGCCGCCAATGCCTAAACCGGCTAAAAATCTTAAAATACCAAACTCAAAAGGTGTCGATGCAAATGCACCCCAAAAGGTAAAACCACTAAAAAACGTCACACAGATCAAGATCACATTTTTGCGACCGATTTTATCTGCCAAAGCCCCGAACAGCATGGCACCAAACATCATGCCGCATAAGGCGGTACTGGCCAACATACCCGCCTGTACCGCGGTGAGTGACCATTCCTGCATCAAGACAGGCAAAACCACACCATAAATAACCAGGTCATAACCGTCAAAAATAATAATCAGTAAGCACCAAAGCAAAATGCTCCAGTGAAAAGGGGTAAATTTTGCTTGGTCAATAATTGCATTGACATTCAACGTCGATGTTGCCATTTAATCATCTCCTCTATGAGATAAATTCTTGTTCATTTTTAAAAAGACATACTGCACCCTAAAGAAAAAACAGATTATTCAAGGTCTTGATTAAAAATCGTAACTCGCCATCATATTGAAGCGGTTATCAATCCCGTTACGGCCGTCAAAGGTTTCACGCTCGCCATAGACATATTCCACCCCCAAGGTGATGGGTTTATACGGGTTGTACATGGCATTGATCCAGCCCTGCCAAAGCTGCTTGTTTTGAGTTGCATTATTTTTTTGAATTTCGGCGAAAGTATTGTCATCCTTGGCTTTCATATAGCCATAACCCAAGGTTGAGCGAAGCTTCGAATTAAATTGATGGGTCAAGCCTGCTGAAATGGTGTCGAATTCATTGCTCTGAATATGATTTTTATCATCAATTACATAGCTGTTATTGGTCCAAAGCAGAAAACGGCCGTCACCTTTAACATGGTAATAATCGGCTTTTAAGAAAGTTTGTGGTGTCAGCTGATATTTACCGCCGAGCCCTACACCCCATGCCCATTCCTCATCATTACTGGTCTTTTTCTCCGCCATAAAAGTACGACCTGACAACAGTGAACCATTGGCAAATTTATGGTTCAACCGCCCAACTAAAGCAGGCAATCGCATTTCATTATCAGGGTCAGAGGTTGCAGTATATTTAGGGTCTTCAATCGCGACAGCAAAACTGGTATTGGCTGATAAATTATCGCTATAACGTACCAACGGAGAGCGTTGTAATGCGCCACCGACATAGGTTCCCGCATCAATGGTCTCTGGATAATATTCAGGTGCAATAAAGGTTGACCAGGTCTGACCAATCAACCATTTATCAAAGGTTAAATAGGCATGCCGAATACGGAATTGATCACGTGTACTGCCGCCAAAAAAATCCATTTCCAGCTTGCCACCAACATCACCTACTGTTGTAGGCGTTTTAAAATTTAAACCTAAACGGGTGACATTGACGGTTGAATGCAAGCGGTCTTTTTGTTGAGCTTCCTCAACAGTATGTTCCAGTGGCACACCACTGATATTGTTATACATAGTCGATGCGCCTTTGACCTGATAAGAAGCATCGGCACGGAGATAACCATATAAATTGACTTCAGCCCCACCTTTGCTGATATTCAGTTTTGGAGCTTGTGTTTCGGTCAGCTGTGGCGCAGCAGCTACGGCAACTGGAGCTGTCGATTGTGTCTGAACAGGTTGCTTCACATATTGTTGCAGCATGGCGCGCAACTCTTGAACTTCTTGTCTGAGTTGTGCAATTTCAGCACTTTCAGTTCCCGAATAAGCAGAGGACATAGCCGTTAAAACTGCCGTTGCCAATATGCTTTTTTGTACCGTTAAAATAAACTTTTTCATTAAAATCAATTTCCTTTTCGGCTGATCTTAAAACCCGTTTTAAGATCATTCTTTGTTTGTGTTTTTCCTTTGTCGCACAGATGTACCACATCACATTTTTTATTCTAAAAATTCAAACCATTGATTTATTTAGTTTTCACCTCCTATTTAAATAAATAGCCACTTTTTTCAAGACAGCAGAACCGAGCAGCGGCTATTGCAGCCACTGTTAAAAACTTCAGTTAAAAGCTAAAAATTAAGTTGCTGTTCTAATGTTGAATTCCTTGTTGAGTGAAAACAGCCTTGCCAGAAAGTTCCGAGGTCAAGATATCCTCCTGTTTTTTCTGGGCAATCAGTCCTTGATAAGTTAAAACTTGGCTAAAGCAATGCACCTGTTCAAAACCTGTGTGCTGAAGCAGTTGCCGATAAGCACCAAAAGAGATCCTAAAAAAGTCCTGCCCTAAACGTTCCATCATGGCTTGACTCTGCTCGACACTCAGACCATTGCTCTGACATAACAGTGGTAACGCTTGAAATTGTTGAGAATCTTCACAAGCCATTAAATCGTAGGTGATGAGCAATCCATCCGCTTTTAATCGCTTTGATATTTCAGTAAAGAAACTCGGTTTAAGTTCATGCGGCACAAAATGCGCAACTAAAATAGACAGGGCTGCATCAAATTTTGGCTGCGTAGGCAATGCTGCTGTTTCACCATGAACAAATTGCACACGCTCTGACTGACCAAGCCGCTGAATGAGTGCTTGTGCTTTATGCAACATACTTAAAGAAGGATCAACCGCTGTAAAACGCCAAGTCGGATGCCTATTCAATAAATACTCAAGCTCATAACCTGTACCACAACCAACAATTAAAATCTGCGCGTCTGAACTCAAAGATGACTGTAAAATCGCATCCACTTGTTGATGCATCAGCTCATAACCTGGAATCAGACGACGGATATGATCGTCATAGCGTTCCACTACTTGCTGATTGTTAAAATCTTTCGCCATTTGATCCTCTACTTTTAAATGCTTTAAACGGTCAGCATCGCATCAACAGATAACTGCTTTATAGAAGGTTTAGTCGCTTCGGTACTTAAGCCCAATTTTTGAAATAAGGCTTGGTCACGATTTTCACCTGCATTGGCGGTGGTCAACAGTTTTTCACCCGAAAAGATCGAATTAGCACCTGCCATAAATGCCAGAGCTTGATCTGAATCGGTTAATGCTTCACGGCCTGCCGAGAGTCGAATGTAACTTTGCGGCATGATTAATCGCGCCACCGCAATGGTCCGAATCCATTCAACCACATCCAGTTTTTCTACTTGAGCCAAAGGAGTCCCTTCTATCGGTACCAGCATATTGATCGGTACAGACTCAGGATGTAGCGGCAAAGTTGCAAGTTCATACAATAGACCAATTCGATCCTCTCGACTTTCACCTAAACCGACAATCCCACCACTACAGACTTTCAAGCCTGCCTGTCGAACATGGTCTAGTGTATCCAGTCGATCATCAAAAGTTCGGGTGCTGATAATGTGGGAATAATATTCACGCGAGGTATCCAGATTATGGTTGTAATAATCCAGACCTGCATCTTTTAAACGCTCCGCCTGAGAGGCATTCAACATGCCCAAAGTCATACAGGTTTCCAGTCCTAAAGCTTTGACCTCGCGCACCATGTCCAGTACATAAGGCATATCGCGCTCGTGAGGATTGCGCCATGCAGCACCCATACAAAAACGAGATGCACCTGAGGCTTTGGATTTTTGTGCCTCTTGAATGACTTTCTCGACGGCAATGCGTTTTTCTGCTTCCAGTTTTGAATCATAACGCGCCGATTGCGAACAGTACTTACAATCTTCAGGGCATTTCCCTGTCTTAATAGACAGCAAAGTACTGACCTGAATCGTATTCGCAGCAAAATATTGTCGGTGTAACTGTTGTGCCTGAAACAGCAAATCTAATAAAGGCTGCTCATACACAGCCTGTATTTCTGCACGTGACCAATCATTTCTAATCTTCATTTCTTGATCCTGATACCCTATGTTTAGAGAACAACCACGACATCAAAGCTCCTCCTCAGTCGCAATACACAGAGGAGGAATACGGTTTTAATCAAAAATTTCAGCAGTCAAATTCAGCTCTACCCGCATGATTTCCTGCAATTTAAATTTCTGTGCTTTGCCTGAAGCCGTCATTGGGAACTCATCAAAAAACTTAACGTAACGTGGCACTTTATTATGTGAAATATGCTCTTTGCAGAAACTACGGATACTGTCTTCATTGCTTTGATGGTGCTCGTGTAAAATGATGCAGGCACAGAGCTCTTCACCATAACGCATGTCGGGCAAACCGATCACTTGCACATCACAGACATCGGGATGGGTATATAAAAAGTCTTCGATTTCTTTGGGAAACAGGTTTTCTCCCCCGCGAATGACCACATCTTTAATCCGGCCTTTGATTTTGACAAAGCCCTCACTGTCCATTTCAGCGATATCACCCGTATGCATCCAGCCCGCTGTGTCGATCACTTCTTTGGTTTTTTCAGGCTCATCCCAATATCCCGCCATTACGGAATAACCACGTACGCAAAGTTCACCCAGTGTGCCTTGCGGCACAATTTCGCCTTCTAAATCGACAATTTTGACTTCCAAATGTGGATGAACATGCCCAACCGTACTGACTCGTTTATCAATTGAATCATCGATATAACTCTGCACACTGACTGGAGAGGTTTCGGTCATGCCATAACAGATGGTGATTTCTGACATATGCATACGGTCAATCACACGCTGCATGATTTCTCTCGGACATGGACTGCCTGCCATAATGCCCGTTCTTAAACTGCTCAAATCAAATTCGGCAAATTGCTCATGTTCCAAAATGGCAATAAACATGGTCGGCACACCATAAGCTGCCGTACATTTTTCCTGCTCAATGGTTTTTAAGCTTTCCAGTGGATTAAAGACTGAAGCAGGATAAACCATGGTTGCACCATGCGTAATGCAGGCCAGATTGCCCATCACCATGCCAAAACAATGGAATAAAGGCACCGAGATACAGACTCGATCTTGGGGGGTTAAGCCAATCCCTTCACCAACAAAATAACCATTATTCAGGATGTTATGATGCGTCAACATGGTTCCTTTTGGATTGCCTGTTGTACCAGAGGTAAATTGGATATTAATGGTTTCATCAAACTGCAATTGCTTAGCTAAGCGCTGTAACTCATCGAGCTGAGATTGATTTGGGGTTTCGAGCAAATCGCTAAAACGATGGATACCTATATGCTGTTGCTCATCAATTTTAATCACATATTTTAAATGCGGTAACCGAGCTGCATTCAATACCTTATCAGTACTGGATGCCAATTCTGGGGCAATCTTACTCAGCAATTCTTGATAATCTGCGGTCTTGAATTGTGAGGCAATAATCAAGCCTTTGCAGGAGACTTTATTGAGTACATATTCCAGTTCATGACTCTTATAGGCAGTATTCAGATTCACCAAAATAATGCCTGCTTTAAATGCGGCAAATTGGGTCACGGTCCATTCCACACAGTTGGGTGACCAGATTGCCAGTCGATCGCCTTTTTTCAAACCCAGCTTGAGCAGACTACAGGCAAATGCATTCACTTCATGCTGTAGTTCTTTGTAGCTTAAGCGTCGGTTCTGATGTGAACTGACAATCGCCTCTTGCTCAGCATATTGCTGGCAGGCTTGATCAAATTTATCTCCAATCGTCATCCCCAACAAGGGCTGCGAGCTGGTTCCAGAGGCATAGCTTAACCGTACATGTTGCATTGAATCATTCTCCTTGATTCTTTTTTAATTCTGTTCTTACCTGATCTAATTGTTGTAACTGCAACTACTCTTCAAACTGCCTATTGTTGTGATGTTAAACCGTTTTGTCTGCCCTACTTTTTCTGTACTGCATCCACACAAAAGTCAGCAATCTGTTTGGAAAAATAGTCTTTGTGCGCATGATCAAACTTGGTATTTTGTGCTGGATCCAACGGTTCAACCACCACATAGGTCATTGCCCCGACCACACACATGGCTGTTGTGTTTAAGTCATCCAGAACAAACTCACCACTTGCATTTCCATCTGCAAGGATTTTTTTAATACTTTGTTTAATCAACTGCTTTACCCGAAAACGCTCATGTTCAACGCTTGAATCCACAGGTTCAAACATGAGTGAATATGCCAGCTGCGGACTGTTCAAGGCCCGTTTTACAAAGGTCGCGACTGCCTTGTGCAATTTTTGTTGTGCGGTCAGATCACTTTCTGTGATGGCATCAATCACCAACAGTTCGGTATTGATGGCTTCTGACAAGACCTCAATTAGCACCTGACTTTTATTGTCAAAGTAGCGATACACCAGACCACTTGAGACCCCTGCTTGCTCAGCAATGGTTTGTATCTGTGCGTCTTTGAACCCTCCTTCTGAAATTAATTTTCTGGCTGAACTCAAAATCGATTTACGATTTTGCTCCATCCGCTCCTGCATTAAAGTTGATCGTTTATAGCTCATAAATTTTATTCTCTAACAAATAAAGTGAATTGTAAATCATTTTATGAATCACTATTCACTTTTTTAAAAATTCATTGTAAGGTAGTTCCTAAGCACACACAACAACGCTTAATGGAACAACAAATATAATCACTGGGATGACAACACAATGAACCTACGTAGCTTGAACTTTGGTCTGGATGAAACATTAATTGCTCTACAAGATTCGGTTGCTGCATTTTGTGCAAAGGAAATTGCACCTATTGCACAACAAGTCGATCAGGACAATGTATTCCCTGCCCATCTCTGGAAAAAATTTGGAGATATGGGATTGATGGGCTTAACCGTTTCTGAAGAATATGGCGGCACCAATCTAGGCTATCTGGCACATATCATCGTGTTGCAAGAAATTTCGCGTGCATCCGCCTCTATTGGTCTTTCTTATGGTGCGCATTCTAACTTGTGTATTAACCAGATCAACCGTAACGGCAGTGAGCAACAAAAGCAGAAATATTTACCCAAGCTGATTTCAGGTGACTTTGTCGGTGCTTTGGCGATGTCTGAACCCAACGCAGGTTCGGATGTGGTCAGTATGAAACTCCGTGCCGAACAAAAAGGCGATCACTTTGTTCTCAATGGTTCAAAAATGTGGATCACCAATGGCGGGGATGCTGATGTATTGGTGGTGTATGCCAAAACCGATCCACATGCAGGTGCCAAAGGCATGACCGCCTTCCTGATTGAAAAAGATATGCCCGGCTTTAGCCATGGTAAGCACCTAGATAAGTTGGGTATGCGTGGCTCTAATACCTATCCACTATTTTTTGACAATGTTGAAGTGCCTACCGAAAACGTACTTGGTGGCGTTGGCAATGGTGCCAAAGTACTGATGAGTGGTTTGGACTATGAACGAGCGGTTTTAAGTGCTGGGCCTTTAGGCATTATGGATGCCTGTCTGGATGTGGTGATTCCCTACCTGCATGAACGTGAACAATTCGGTCAGGCCTTGGGTGAATTTCAATTGATGCAAGGCAAACTGGCGGATATGTATTCCACTTGGCTGGCTTGTAAAGCCTTGGTCTATGCGGTTGGTGCGGCCTGTGACAAAGCCGACCATGACCGTAGCTTACGCAAAGATGCAGCCAGTGCAATTTTATATGCAGCAGAAAAAGCCACGTGGATGGCAGGCGAAACCATTCAAACGCTCGGTGGTAATGGTTATATCAATGAATTTTCAGCTGGTCGTTTATGGCGTGATGCCAAACTTTATGAAATCGGTGCAGGCACCTCTGAAATTCGCCGTATGCTGATTGGCCGCGAATTGTTCAATGAAACCAAATAATAATAAATAATAAGGACGCAGCATATGAACCAATTACACAGCAAAATTAATGTTCGAAGTGAAGACTTCAAAACCAATCAACATGCCATGCAAACATTGGTCAGCGATCTGAAACAAGTGGCTCAAAAAGTGGCACTTGGTGGTGGCGAAAATGCCCGCCAAAAACATTTGGCCAGAGGCAAACTATTACCACGCGATCGTATTGATCAACTGATTGACGTCGGTACTGCTTTTTTAGAAATTGGTCAATTGGCTGCTTACAAGGTATATGAAGATGACATCCCTGCTGCGGGTGTGATTGCAGGTATTGGTCAAGTTAATGGTGTGACCTGCATGATCGTCGCCAATGATGCAACCGTCAAAGGTGGCACCTATTATCCATTGACGGTGAAAAAGCATTTACGTGCGCAGGAAATTGCAGAGCAAAATCACTTGACATGTATTTATCTCGTCGATTCAGGCGGTGCATTCTTACCGATGCAAGATGAGGTCTTCCCTGATCGAGATCATTTCGGGCGTATTTTCTATAATCAAGCGCGTATGTCGAGCCAAGGTATCGCCCAAATTGCGGTAGTGATGGGCAGCTGTACCGCTGGTGGTGCTTATGTCCCTGCCATGTCGGATGAAACGATTATTGTCCGTAATCAAGGTACGATTTTTCTTGGCGGCCCACCATTAGTCAAAGCCGCAACGGGTGAAGTGGTCAGCAGTGAAGATTTGGGTGGTGGTGATGTACATACCCGCCTATCAGGGGTTGCCGATCATTTGGCTGAAAATGATGAACACGCACTTGCGATTGCCCGTAACATTGTTGCCAATTTGAATAAAAAGCCAAATGAATTAAACAAGCAGATTGATGAACCGCTATTTGATGCCAACGAACTTTATGGCGTTGTACCAAGTGATGCACGTAAACCTTTCGATGTACGTGAAGTCATTGCCCGCATCGTAGACGGCTCGCGCTTTGATGAATTTAAAGCACGTTTTGGCTCAACTCTGATCACAGGTTTTGCCTCTTTGTATGGGATGCCTGTTGGCATCATTGCCAATAACGGGATTCTATTTTCTGAATCTGCACAGAAAGGCGCACACTTTATCGAGCTATGTACTCAACGTAATATCCCATTGCTATTTATCCAAAACATCACTGGCTTTATGGTCGGTCGCCAATATGAAAATGAAGGCATTGCCAAAAATGGTGCCAAACTGGTGATGGCGGTAGCGACAGCCAATGTACCAAAACTCACCCTGATTATTGGCGGTTCTTTCGGTGCGGGTAACTATGGCATGTGCGGACGTGCTTACTCACCACGCTTTTTATGGACTTGGCCAAACTCGCGCATTTCAGTGATGGGTGGTGAACAAGCTGCCAGCGTACTGTCGACCTTGAAACGTGATCAGATTGAGCAAAAAGGCGCGCAATGGTCAGCACAGGAAGAAGATCAATTTAAACAACCGATTCGTGAACAATATGAGCATCAAGGGCACCCGTATTATGCCTCTGCCCGCCTCTGGGATGACGGCGTGATTGACCCTGCTCAAACCCGTCATGTGCTGGGTCTGAGCCTTGCTGCTGCGCTGAATGCGCCGATTCAACCGACCAAGTTCGGCGTGTTCCGCATGTAAGAGGTGTCTATGAGCTATCAATTTTTACAATTGGAACAACACGGTCAAGTGGCCTATGTGTGGCTAAACCGACCAGAACTGCACAATGCCTTTAATACTACGGTGATTGAAGAATTACATGCCTGCTTTACCAGCCTCAACACACGAGATGATGTGCGTGTGGTGGTCTTAGCAGGACGTGGCAAAAGCTTTTCAGCAGGTGCCGATCTGAATTGGATGAAACAGGCAGGTCAAGCCTCTTCCGCAGAAAATGAAGCCGATGCACTCAAACTTGCACAGATGCTAAATGCTCTCGCGACCTTAAAGCAACCGACACTTGCGCGTGTGCATGGCATTGCCTTTGGCGGTGGTATGGGCTTGGCATCGGCCTGTGATATTTGTATTGCCAGTACTGACGCCAAATTTGCGACTTCTGAAGTTCGGCTCGGTCTTGCGCCATCTACCATCAGTCCCTATGTGATTCGTGCCATTGGTGCTCGGCAGGCTTCTCGTTACTTCTTAACAGCTGAACGTATTTCAGCACGCGAGGCCAAGCAGATTGGCTTGGCCCATGAAGTCGCCGATGCAGAAGACTTGGACCAAAAAGTTCAAGAAATTATTAATGCATTGCTGCTCGGTGGACCTCAGGCGCAGGCTGCATCGAAACAGTTAATTCAGATGGTCAGCCACCAAACGATGAGTGATGATTTGCTTAAGCAAACTGCACAGCATATTGCTCAAGTTCGTCAAGGCAGTGAAGCCAAAGAAGGTTTGAATGCCTTTTTAAATAAACAACAACCTGCGTGGACTTCCACTCCCCAATAACAACAATTCAGGACGATCACAATGTTTGAAAAGATTTTAATTGCGAACCGTGGCGAGATTGCCTGCCGTGTGATTCGTACTGCAAAAAAACTCGGTATTGCAACGGTTGCAGTGTATTCAGATGCAGATGCCCATGCACAGCATGTTAAATTGGCGGATGAAGCGATTTATATTGGGCAATCCCCTGCCACACAAAGTTATTTACAAGTAGATCGTATTATTCAGGCGGCGATTGATACGGGCAGCCAAGCAATTCACCCGGGTTACGGCTTCTTGTCCGAAAATGACCAATTTGCCCTCGCTTGTCAGCAACACAATATTTGCTTCATTGGCCCACCTGTCGATGCGATTTTAGCTATGGGTCTCAAAGCGACCTCTAAAGCCTTGATGGAAAAAGCAGGTGTGCCTTTAACACCGGGTTATCACGGCACCAATCAAGAGGCTGAGTTTTTAAAACAGCAAGCCGATGCAATTGGTTATCCAGTACTGATCAAAGCCAGTGCTGGCGGTGGTGGTAAAGGCATGAGCTTGGTCGAGCGTAGTGAAGATTTCTTGCAATCCTTAGCCTCATGTAAACGTGAAGCTAAATCAAGCTTTGGTAATGATGATGTCCTAATTGAACGCTATGTGATTCAACCGCGTCATATTGAAGTACAAGTCTTTGGCGATACGCATGGCAAT
Source organism: Acinetobacter higginsii (assembly GCF_000369525.1). Lineage (GTDB taxonomy): Bacteria > Pseudomonadota > Gammaproteobacteria > Pseudomonadales > Moraxellaceae > Acinetobacter > Acinetobacter higginsii. Next base: position 602,371 of record NZ_KB850072.1, on the reverse strand, counting down.
TATGTACATCTATTTGAACGTGATTGTTCGGTACAACGTCGTCATCAAAAAGTACTTGAAGAAGCCCCTGCACCACAAATGCCTACTGAAAAATTGGATGCCATGCGTCAAGCTGCGATTGATGCTGCCCGTGCAGTGGATTACGTCGGTGCGGGTACAGTTGAGTTTATTGTGGAACAGGACGGCACCGCCTATTTCATGGAAATGAACACCCGTCTACAAGTTGAACATCCTGTCACCGAAATGATTACTGGTGAAGATCTGGTCGAATGGCAATTGCGTGTCGCCGATGGTGAACCACTACCAAAACTGCAACATCAATTACAGATTCATGGCCATGCCCTTGAAGCCCGTATCTATGCAGAAGAACCCGAAAAAGGCTTCTTACCTGCCATCGGCAAAATTGACTATCTACACTACCCAACGCAAAACCAATCTGTCCGTGTTGACAGCGGTATCGTAGAAGGTGATGAAATCACCACCTATTACGACCCAATGATTGCCAAATTGATTGTATGGGGCAAAAACCGTGAAGCGGCTTTGATCCAAATGCAGCATGCACTCAGTCAATTCCATGTCGATGGTTTGGGAAATAACATTGCCTTTTTGGAAAAAATTGTACGCTGTGATTCATTTAAACAGGCCAAACTGGATACCAATCTGATTCAGCGTGAACATGATTTCTTGTTCCAGCCTGAACAGATTAAACCTGAATTGGTGGTTGCGACGGCCTTTATCGAATTTTTAAGTAAACTCAATCACAACCACTCTAGCCAAAAACAGTTATGGCAAGCACAACCGCTATGGCGTTTAAATATTGCCTTTAAGCAAACCATCAAACTGAACTATCTAGATCAGAATATTCAAATCAAGCTAAGTGCGGCAGAACACGGTTTTAATACAGAATATAACGGCGAAAGTTATCAGATTTCTGGACAATTATTGGATGCACACACAGCGGTGATTCATCTCAATGGTACCCAACAGAAACTGTCATTTAACCAGAGTTTGCAAGGCATTACCCTGTTCCATACGGGACAAAGCTATAAGTTTGGCTATATTCGTCAAGATTATCATCAGGACGATAGCCAAGCAGATCAAGGCCATCTCAAAGCACCCATGCCGGGTGTGGTGACTCAGGTTCTGGTCGGCGCTAATCATAATGTCAAAAAAGACGATATTTTAATGACGCTTGAAGCAATGAAAATGGAATACACCATTCGCGCACCGCAAGATGGCGTGATTGTTGATGCCTATTTTCAGGTGGGTGATCAGGTCAAAGCTGGCGATGAACTGGTGGAATTTCAGCCTTTACAGGAGGAAGTTGCATGAGTGAGTTTGTCAAAATCGTGGAAGTTGGACCCCGAGATGGTCTGCAAAATGAAAAACAGGCGTTGACCGTCGAACAACGCCTAGACTTTATTCATGATCTGATAAGTGCTGGACTAAAATCAATTGAGGTCGGTTCCTGTGTATCTGCCAAATGGGTGCCGCAAATGGCGCAAAGCGATGAGCTGTTTAAGCAGCTCCCACAAGGTACCGATCTGAATTTAAGCCTACTTACCCCCAATATCAAAGGTTTTGAGGCTGCTCAGGCTGTGAGATGCAAAGAGGTTGCGGTATTTACCGCAGCTTCTGAAAGCTTTACCCGTAAAAATATCAACTGCTCAATCGACGAGAGCTTTGAAAAATTCGCTGATGTGCTACGTGCAGCCAAAGCACAGCATATTCGTGTCCGTGGTTATGTCTCTTGTATCGTCGATTGTCCTTATGAAGGTGCGATTGCACCTAAGCAAGTGGTCAACGTGGTTAAACGACTGTATGACATGGGTTGTTATGAAGTGTCTTTAGGTGAGACCATCGGTACCGCCACACCAGATCGAGTCAAAAAAGTTTGGCAAGCTTGTCTAGCTGAACTCGACAGCAAAGTTTTGGCAGGACATTTTCACAATACTTACGGCATGGCGATTGCCAATATCTATCAGTCCTTACAACAAGGCATTCGTGTGTTTGATTCATCCCTTGCTGGACTGGGTGGTTGCCCCTATGCCAAAGGCGCTTCTGGCAATGTCGCCACTGAAGACCTATTCTATTTACTCTCCCATATGGGCTTTGAAACGGGGATTGATTTAGAAAAACTGATGCAAGCCAGCCAAAATATTAGCCATGTCTTAAACCGAAAAAGCTTATCTAACTATGCGACAGCATATTGGCAAAGCCGTTGTGTTTAAGCAACTCAAATATTACTCTTAACTGTAATCTGGTGAATCAAAGTTCATTTTTAAACTCACAAAACTGATCACCAGACATTTTACTCTTGTTTCATAATTTCTTTAAACAACACAGGTTTGCTGTAGTTATATGATACTCGGAGACGTCATCTACAACCTGCGTGATATCTGTAAGATTCTGTTTTTGCAATCCATCTATTTAATTGAAAGAAGTGAACAGGTTTTGTAGATGACAATGCTTTTGCTTACTTTGGGCGAAACCAAAGTAAGGCGAACCGCAGGTTATTGCTAAAAACAGGATGAGAGCACTATATGACTCTGGCATGATTATTTATTTTCAATAGTTTAAAAATAAATTTCATTAAACTCAGATAAATAATATATTCAATAACCAATTTATAAAAAATAATCCGTATCCATTTGGATTTTCGGAGAAATATGCTGCTCGACCCATTCCAGCCATGCCCGTGTTTTTGCATCCACAAAATGACGCGATGGCAATAAGGTATACACCCCGATATCAGGTGATCGCCAAGCAGGTAAAATACGGCGCAGTCGCCCTGCTCGAATCGCATCAATCGATGAGAAGGTCGGTAATAATGCAATGCCCATATCCTGTTGTACAACATCCAGCAACAACTCAGGTGTATCAGCAATCAAGGGTCCATTGATATCAATCTGATAAGAACAGCTATTTTCACTGACTAGATGCCATTGCGGGGTAATCGAAGGGTTAACCAAGCGCAAGCAGGCATGCTTTTGCAAATCATCCAAGGATTGAGGTTCGCCATACTTTTCTAAATATGCAGGTGATGCACATAACACCGAGAAGATGGTACCAATTCGACGTGCCACAAACCGTGAATCTGCCAATGACTCAGTGAGATATAGGCTAACATCAATGCCCTTACCTAATAAATCAGGCACATTTTGTGAAGTCCGATATTCAACCGTCAGGTCGGGATAGGTTTGACAGAAATCCGCCATCATCGGCGCCAGATAATGATGACCAAAACTGGCCATACTCAACACGCGCAATCGCCCTTGTGGTCTGGCTGCCATGCCCATGGCTTGTGCTTCGGACTCCTCCACCATCGCCAGTACTTGGCGACACTGCTCGGCATAGTTTGCACCAATTTCGGTCAAGGCATGCTGGCGGGTTGATCGTTGTAGTAGTTTTGTACCTAAACGCCCTTCTAACTCGCTAATTAATCGCGAAACTTGCGCAGTTGTCAGTTCCATCTGTTCAGCGGCAGCCGTGAAACTCCCGCTATCAATCACTTTCAGGAAGGCATGCATTGCATGTAAAAGTCCACCATCAAGATTTTTGCGCATAACGTAAATATCTTTTTCTAAATTACGCATTGTTGCACCAGTCTGGATCAACCACAATGACAAATATGTACATTGATTGAGCAGTTTTTTTTAGCAAACGCCGCTGATCAGTCTTTTTCAAACATGTACTTACTCCAAATATTCAACTGGATGTTGAAAAAAGAAAGTAGCCAAAACTACACACAATTCTAAGGAGACATAAATGAATATAGCGACAAAAGTTACTCCAAAAATGATCGCTACTAAAGATGTATCACTGGACGATAAATATATCAGTGATCACGGTTCGGCCTATATGACAGGCATTCAGGCACTGGTTCGGTTACCTCTAGCACAGACTCGCCGTGATGAATTGAACGGGTTGCATACTGCCGGCTTCATTTCAGGTTATCGCGGTTCCCCTGTCGGGAATTATGATAATTTCCTTTGGCAAATTGGAGGCCTGCTTAAAGATCACCATGTCGTCTTTCAACCTGGTATCAATGAAGACCTTGCAGCGACTGCCATTTGGGGCACGCAACAAGCCAACCTTGCAGGTCAGGGTAAATATGATGGTGTGAGCGCATGGTGGTATGGTAAAGGCCCAGGTGTAGACCGCTCAGGCGATGTGCTCCGCCATGCCAACCTTGCAGGAACGGCCAAACACAGTGGCGTGGTTGCCCTGTTTGGTGATGACCATTCCTGTAAATCATCCACCGTTCCACACCAATCTGAACATGTGATGATGGGTTGTGGCATTCCAATTTTCTATCCAACTTCGGTGCAACATATTCTCGATTTGGGCGTCCATGCGATTGCCATGTCACGTTTTGCTGGGGTTTGGACCTCAATGAAACTGGTCAGTGAAATTGTTGAAACCTCGGCTTCGGTCATTGTCGATCTGGATCGTGTCACACCTGTTTTACCTGAAATCGAGCTGCCTGCCGACGGCATCCATATTCGCTGGCCAGATCATGGCATCCAACAAGAACAACGACTCTATCAATATCGCTTACCCGCAGTATTGGCCTATGCACGTGCCAATCAACTGAATCAAATCACATGGCCGTGTGAGCATGCCCGTATTGGTATTGCCGCCAGTGGTAAAGGTTATCTCGATACCATCGAAGCCTTGCGCATTCTCGGCATTGAAAATGAAACAGCGCAACAACTTGGGCTACGGGTCTATCAAGTCGGTTTAATCTGGCCTTTGGAACCACAGGGTCTGCGTGAATTTGCTGTGGGTTTACAAGAACTGATTGTGGTCGAAGAAAAACGACCGATTCTGGAAGCACAAATTAAAGATGAATTATATTCCCTGCCTGATGAGCAACGTCCACATGTAATCGGCAAAGCGATCCATGGTAAAGGTGAATGGAGTACCTCATTTGAAGAAGCGCCGCTGATTGGGTATTACGAGTTCCAACCTGAACCGATTGCCAAAATGTTGGCAGCACGGTTTTTACAGTTAGATTTGCCTGAAAGTTTAAGACAGCAAATCCAGAGTCGTGTCGATTTACTGCATAAAGCTGAGCAAGAATCACGCCGTGTACTGGATTTGGCCGAGCGTAAACCGTATTTCTGTAGCGGCTGCCCGCATAACACCTCAACCGTCGTGCCAGAAGGCAGTCGTGCACTGGGTGGCATCGGTTGCCACTATATCGCAGTATCACTGGATCGCGGCACCGAAACCTTCTCGCAAATGGGAGGTGAAGGTGTGAGTTGGGCGGGTGCATCACATTTCACCAATGAAAAGCATATTTTTGCCAATCTCGGTGATGGCACCTACTTCCATTCAGGCTATCTGGCGATTCGACAAGCCATCGCAGCCAATATCAATATCACCTATAAAATCCTCTATAACGATGCGGTTGCCATGACCGGTGGTCAGCATGTTGATGGGCATTTGAGTGTCGCGCAACTGACTCGCCAGCTAGATGCAGAAGGCATTAAAAAACAGGTTATCGTGACCGATGAACCTGAGCTGATCCATGCTGAAGAACACCTTGCACCGCATGTCGAAATCCGCCATCGCAATGATCTTGATGCAGTACAACGTGAGTTACGTGATATTTCGGGTGTCACTGCTTTAATCTATGTGCAAACTTGTGCTAGTGAAAAACGCCGTCGCCGTAAACGTGATGCTTACCCTGACCCTGCTGAACGTCTTTATATCAATAGCGATATCTGTGAAGGTTGTGGCGATTGCTCCAAAAAATCAAATTGTCTTTCAATTGAACCCGTAGAAACCGCTTTGGGCACCAAACGTCAAATTAACCAAAGCAGCTGTAATAAAGACTTCACCTGTGTGGAAGGCTTCTGCCCAAGCTTTGTCACCGTGCATACCCGTGATATGAAACGCCCCGCCAAGTTTGAAGGTTTTGCGACAGGTTGGCCTGAACGCCCCGTCATTCCTCAACTGACTGATACACCAAATCGTATTATGGTCGGTGGTGTCGGCGGTACAGGTGTGGTCACCGTTGGGGCTTTACTGGGTATGGCAGCACACTTGGAAGGTAAAGCCACCCGTGTCATGGACATGGCTGGGCTGGCGCAAAAAGGTGGTACGGTGTATTCCTATATTCAAATTGCCGCAGATGATGCACAAATTTCATCGACCAAAATTCCTGAACATCAATGTGACTTATTAATTGGTGCTGATGCCATTGTGGCGGGCAGTAATGCCGCATTATCCCGTCTAAAACAAGATGCGATGGTGATCGTCAATGAAGATGGCTCACCTACCTCTGACTTTATTAACAAACGTGACTGGTATGCACCGATTCATGATTTGATTGATCGTCTGCGTGGTCGTGTCCACAAAGAAAATCTGCTCTCCTTACCTGCCGCACGAATCGCAACACAGGTTTTAGGTGATGCGATCTATGCTAATCAACTGCTCTTAGGAATGGCATGGCAATCAGGGCAAATTCCACTGTTACGTGAAAGTATTGAAAAAGCCATTCAACTGAATGGCACGGCGATTGATAAAAACCTTGAAGCCTTCCGTATTGGATGCCACCTTGCCAGTGACCCAAGCCTAATCATCCGTTTAATCGACAGCCTACCAAAAAGTAATGCACCACAAACACTGGCTGAACTGATCCATGATCGCACGATACGTTTGCAAGACTATTGGAATGAAGCCTATGCCAATCAATATCGTATGTTATTGGAACAGGTTGCTAAATTACTGCCTGAAGCACTGGCAATTACCATCGCAACTCAACTGTATCGTGTCATGGCCTATAAAGATGAATATGAAGTGGCACGTTTACTGACAGGTGCAAACTTTAAGAAATCCATTGAGTCACAATTTGGTCGTGGGGTACGTTTATCCTATCATCTTGCTCCACCGACACTAGGAACCAATGTGCGTAAACGTATCTTTGGTTACTGGATGCGCTTTCCAATGATGTTACTGGCGCGTTTACAATGGCTGCGCGAAAGTTTCTTTGATCCATTTGCACGTCAACAAGAACGTCAATATGAACATGCATGGCGTGATCGCTACATCGCCTTTGTTGAAACCCTGATCTCATCACCAAACAGCTATAATCTGGCTGTTGCAGAACAGATTGCCGAACTACCGGCTGAAGTCCGTGGTTTTGGACATATCAAAATGCAGGCGATGCAAAGCGCAAATCAACGCTGGGATGAGTTATCAGCCGATCTCACCAACAAAGTCTAAGCCCTATAGGTCACTGACTAAGCAGATCCAATTTCTGAGGAGATGCTTGGTCAGTTGATTAAAATTTAATTGCAGCACATCCCAAATAAGTTAAAGTATTTCGACTTAAGCTGAGCTCACCAAACAGCTCAGCCGAGAAAAATGATAAGAACTTGCTAGAACAATGATGAAGGAATAAAGAATGAGCCGTGTTGAATTTCGCTGGGATGATCCATTTTTAATTGAGCAACAACTAAGCGAAGAAGAGCGCATGATTCGTGATACAGCCCATGCATTCTGCCAAGACCAGTTAATGCCACGGGTGCTTGATCAATTCCGCCATGAAACAACCGATCCGCATATCTTTAGAGAAATGGGTGAATTAGGGCTGCTCGGACCCACCATCCCAGAACAATATGGTGGTGCAGGATTAAATTATGTGAGTTATGGACTGATAGCCCGTGAAATTGAACGCGTGGACTCTGGCTATCGCTCAATGGCCAGTGTGCAAAGTTCTTTGGTGATGGTTCCCATTCATGAATTCGGGACTGAACAGCAAAAGCAAAAATATTTACCCAAACTTGCGTCAGGTGAATGGATTGGCTGTTTTGGTCTAACCGAACCCGATCACGGTTCAGATCCAGGCAGTATGGCCTGTCGCGCCAAAAAAGTAGCAGGTGGCTACCGTTTAACAGGCGCCAAGATGTGGATTACCAACAGTCCGATTGCGGATGTATTTGTGGTGTGGGCTAAAGAGCTTTCACCTGAAGGAAATGTCGGCCCGATTCGTGGCTTTATTTTAGAAAAAGGTTGGCAAGGGCTTTCTGCACCTGCAATTCACGGTAAAGTCGGCTTAAGAGCGTCTATTACGGGTGAAATTGTGATGGATCAAGTCTTTGTGCCTGAAGAAAATGCATTTCCAGAGGTTCGTGGCTTAAAAGGCCCTTTCACCTGTTTAAACAGTGCCCGTTATGGTATTGCTTGGGGCGCCATGGGAGCAGCTGAATTTTGTTGGCACACCGCCCGTCAATACACACTGGATCGAAAGCAGTTTGGCAAGCCACTGGCTGCCAACCAACTGATTCAAAAAAAGTTGGCAGATATGCAAACCGAAATTGCGCTCGGTTTACAACTCGCACTTCGTTTTGGTCGAATGAAAGATGATGGCATTGCCTCAGTGGAAGCAACCTCTCTAATTAAACGCAATAATTGTGGTAAGGCCTTGGAGATTGCCCGTTTGGCGCGAGATATGTTGGGTGGAAATGGAATTAGTGATGAATTTGGTGTCGCCCGCCATCTGGTCAATCTTGAAGTTGTGAATACCTATGAAGGCACCCATGATGTGCATGCTTTGATCTTAGGTCGTGCCCAAACAGGAATAGCAGCGTTCTAAGGATAAGTCACTACTGAGAAAACGGCGGGCATCAAAGTTTGATGACTCGCCCTATCCTAACTTAATCTTATCTAGGTCAATACTCGTACATTGATTAAACTGGGCGAAACGTTGTAACTCTCGTTTGAGTGCAAGCAAAAATGAATCTCGATCCTGTAGTTTAGCCTCTTGCACATGCAAACTAATTACTTCTAATCGCTTTTCACGACGATGCACTTTACAATCAATTTGCCCTACAAAATCATCCACATAAAGCAGCGGTAAGCAGAAATAACCATATTGTCTTTTGGCTGCAGGCACATAACATTCAATGCGATAATCAAATCCAAACAAGCTGCTTAAACGTTCACGATGAATCACCAGATTATCGAAAGGAGACAATATTTTGACCTCCGCTTGGATGTTCGGTTCATGGGCTAACACGGCGCTGGCCACATAAATCGTTTGTCCATTTTCAAGCCTAATCAGCTTGATCACGCCTGCATCAATCTGTTCATCAAGTAATTTACGCATGATTTCACGTAAATCCTTATTGGTTTTCAAATGCAGTAATTGCTTCCATGTAAATACGCCATGAGCACGTATGGCTGTATCCAATAAATAATGTGCATATTCCTGTAAAGTCGGTGTGCTTAGATCAATGCCCTGTGGTATGCAACGTTCAGTCAGATCATAGACTTTTTCCATGCCATTGCGTTCGCAGATCATTAAATCGCCTTGCATGAATAACTGCTCAATCGCCTTGCGGCTCGGCCCTGCATTCCACCAACCTGCAGCACCTTCCCGTTTGCCTTTTTCCATATTTCTAAGTCGGATTCTGCCTTCAGCTTTCACCTGCGCCAGAATCTCCTGCATCAGTTGCTGATCGCCTCTTGAGAAGTAACGACTTTCCCCATTACGCACTGAATTCATCAACGGCATGGCATAGCGATAATCTCGCATCGGTAAATAGGACGCTGCATGCGCCCAATGCTCAAAAACAAGCTGATCTTGTACCAGTTGATTTAAATGACCCAATTGATAATTCGGCACCCGACTCCACAGCACATGATGATGGGCACGTTCCACCACGGAAATGGTATCTATTTGCACATAACCCAGATGTTCAATCGCTTGTTGTGTTCCAGATAAGCCCTCACCAAATTTATTATTTTGTTCTAAACCTTGATGAGATAAAGCTAAGCGTTTTAATAATGAAATCATAATATTATCGTATAAATAGTGTTCATCAACCATGATAAGCGAAAGCGAAATAATGGCCGTTATTCAAACTAAATTAACACAATTCTGCCAATTCCTTGCTTATTTTCCTTGTAAATAAAAACGTGGCGCCACGCCCAAAGAACGTTTGAAGGCTGCGGTAAAAGCACTACTGCTGCTATAACCCAACTCCATTGCCACACTGGTAATGGATTGGCCCAATTCCATTCGGGTCAACGCATTGAGTAAACAGGCTTGCTGCCGCCAATTACTAAAACTCATCCCGGTTTGTTGCCGAAAAATTCGGGTGAAATTACGGCGACTCATCCCCACCTGCGCTGCAATATGATCAAGATCATCTTCCAGACTCGGTGTCTTCAACAATTGCAGACACAAGGCAGCTAAACGCGGCTCTTGTGGTAAGGGCGCATTTAAAGGCAGTTCAGGCATCAGCGCAATTTCTTCAATAATTAAACGCATCAAATAATCATCCCTCCCCCCAAAGTCATATTCCGCAGGGAGATCAACTGCGGTAGACAGTAGCTCATGCAATAACGGCGATACGTTGATCACTGCACAATGGCTGGGTAAATCTGCCTGTATTGCAGCTTGTGGAAGAATATAGGCACTGCGTGTTTTGGTGATCCCGCCCATATGCACTTCATGGTCAATCCCTGCAGGAATCCAAAGCGCGCGTTTCGGTGGCACTACCCAACTGCCTGTATGGGTGATCACCGTAAGTACCCCTGTAATGGCATATAGACATTGACCTCTGCGATGTCGATGGCTCGGCAGAAGATGACCATCTGGATAGTCATTGCCCGTTGCCATCACATTCCGCGGCACATCCTGAAAATCATTGACCTGAATATTGCGCATTGCCCTCATCCCTGAAAATGGCCTGAACTCGATACTATCTGTCCCAAATATGATTGTGGGCCGATTTCTGTTCAGTTTAGGATAAATGCACTGAAAAACAAACCTCTTTCAGCATCACCACTTAAGCTGATACAACGTGTTGGAGCAATCATGGCAAGCAATACAGGCACTCTTGAGAATGCATTTCCACAAGCGCAATTTCCACCGAATGATCAACCCCAGAAGTTCGTAATACGCGTTGTCGGCGCAGTGGCGTTTGCCCATCTGCTAAATGATTCGATTCAAGCCGTGGTCACTGCAAGTTATCCGATGTTAAAGGCCGAATTTTCTTTAAGTTTTGCTGAAATTGGCTGGATTGCCTTGGTTTATCAAATCACCGCCTCTTTATTACAACCTTGGATTGGCCTATATACCGATAAGCATCCAAAACCCTATTTATTACCTTTAGGCATGGCAGCCACACTGCTTGGTATTGGTTTGATGGCAATTGCAGCAAGCTTTCAAGGCTTATTGTTTGCTGCTGCACTCATTGGGGTGGGCTCATCGACCTTCCACCCAGAAGCCTCTCGCATCGCCCGTACCGCATCGGGTGGGCGTTTTGGTACCGCCCAATCCATGTTTCAGGTTGGCGGCAATACTGGTTCTGCGATTGGGCCATTAATGGCTGCGGCTGTGATTATCCCGAATGGACAAGGGGCGATTGGTTTATTTGTTTTGGTTGCTGCTTTGGCCATATTTGTTTTATTACGCGTCACCAAATGGGTCATCAAGCAGGCACCTGTGCAGCGTGTTGCCAGTCAACCTGCCATTTCGACCTTGACCCGTAAACAAGTGATTCAGGCCATGGCCGTGATTTGTGTGTTGATGTTTGCCAAGTTTATCTATATCGCGGCCATTACCAATTATTTCACTTTCTACCTGATTGAACGCTTTAATGTTTCGATTCAGACCTCTCAGCTGTATCTATTTATATTTTTAGGCGCAGTAGCACTCGGTACTTTTGCGGGTGGACCTGTGGGCGATCGGATTGGCCGTAACGTTGTGATTTGGGTGTCATTCTTAGGCATTGCTCCATTTGCGCTGATGTTGCCTTATGTCGGCTTAACTGGCACGGCAATTCTGGTCATTATTATTGGTTTAGTCATGTCCTCGGCTTTCTCTGCCTTAGTGGTCTATGCACAAGAAGCGGTACCTGGTCGTGTCGGTATGGTTGCTGGTTTGATGTTTGGTCTTATGTTCGGTATTGGTGGAATTGGCGCAGCAGGTCTTGGTCATTTAGCCGATACCCATGGCATTGTATGGGTGTATAAGCTCTGCTCGTTCCTACCACTGTTAGGTTTTATCACAGCGTTATTGCCGAATACCAAAAAATAATTATTTCCTCAGCAAATGCAGCATGCCAACAAGCCTGCTGCATTTGCTCCCATAAATAAGCATGATCTTGTTTCTCTTCACCGTTAGGTGCTAAAATTTTCAACAGGTGTGTGGATCGTTATATTCATTCATCTTCATTGTTACGATAAAAAACCGCGAAAAATTGATACAGATAGTTTTTCATTAAAAAATATCTTATCGACACATATCCCAATCTTTAAGATTCGGTCAGCGTTCATCAGGGCTTGAGTTGTTATCAGGCATCGTTAACAGGTTTTCGCAGCATTGCTGTACCTGCTTTTTCGATAGGACGCTTTATGAATCGCTCTCTATTTATTATTTTTTCGACCATTGCTTTAGATGCTGTTGGTATCGGGCTTATTTTTCCAATTTTACCCACATTACTTCAAAATATTAGCCATACTCACCAAACTGCGCTGCACATCGGTCTGCTCGGTAGTCTCTATGCCGCCATGCAATTTATCTTTTCGCCCATGCTCGGTACATTAAGTGACAAGTTTGGACGGCGCCCAATTTTGCTGCTGTCACTGGCAGGATCGGCCATCAACTATATATTGCTCACCTTTTCTCATAGCCTCGTACTGTTATTCATGGGGCGAATCATTGCAGGCATGAGCAGTGCCAATATGTCTGTTGCATCTGCTTATCTGGTGGATATCTCAAAACCAGAACAGCGTGCCAAATACTTTGGTCTTATGAGCGCGATGTTTGGCGCAGGTTTTATTATTGGGCCAATTCTTGGGGGGTTGCTCGGTGAATATTGGCTCAGGCTTCCCTTTTTGATTGCAGCCATACTGACAGGTCTCAACTTTTTATTGGCCTATTGGGCGCTACCTGAATCAAAAACAGCAGATCTTTCAAAAAAATCTGTAGCAACACTTAATCCATTTAAAGCTTTTGCATCACTTCGGTCGATCCCGAATGTAGTTCCCTTAATTGCCACTTTTTTTATCTTTAGTGCCACAGGTGAAGCCTATGCAGTTTGCTGGACTTTATGGGGGCATGCCGCCTTTCAATGGAATACTTTCTGGATCGGTCTTTCTTTAGGCATGTTTGGTTTATGCCAAATGCTGGTTCAGGCTTTTATTCCTCAGCATGCCTCAAGATACTTCGGTAATCGAAATACAATCTTCATCGGGATGAGCTGTAGCTGTATCGCATTAGTAGTGATGGCCTTTGCTCAGCAAGGCTGGATGATTTTTGCCATCATGCCAATTTTCGCCCTAGGCAGTATTGGTACCCCCTCTTTACAAGCCCTAGCTTCACAAAAAGTCTCACTTGAACAACAAGGACAGTTTCAAGGCATTATTGCATCGACAATCAGTTTGGCCTCAATGTTTGCCCCCCTATTGTTCTCTACACTGTATTTTCAATTGCAAGCTAAATGGCCAGGTGCAATCTGGTTAAGCGTGGCCGTGATTTATCTGCTTGTGCTGCCGATTGTGATTCGTAGCCTTAAGCCAAGCATGCAACCATCAAAATGACAAAAAGGTAATTTTCCTGTCGCGTAGAAGTACTGATGCTGCTTGGATAATCAAACATGAAAGCAAATGGCGCTGATTGTGCCATTTCCCATACATCATGCTTTAAAGAGGATAAGAAATGAGTCTTGTACAAAACAGTAAAACCATGTTGCGCAACCTGATCATCGGTACAACCCTAACCATCGCCACATCCACGGCCTTTGCTCATGTCAGCTTGATCAGTGCTAGCCCTGCTGCAAATACCGTTGTTTCAACCCAACCTAAAAACCTAAGCCTTAATTTTGGTGATGAGGTGATGTTAATGAAGATCCAAGTGTTAGATGAACAACGCCGAGAATTGCCGCTGAATTATAAAGTCAGCCATGACTTGAAAAAAACCTTTGATATTGCCATCCCTACACTGAAAAAAGGCAAATATACCGTGCTTTGGAGCACCATGGGCAAAGACGGCCATAACATGAATGGTGAATATAGTTTCAGCTTTAAATAAGACATCGCTAATAACGAGATATGAACAATTTACCAACTCGATCAATGAGTAAGTTGTTCATCCCAAGGAATAAAAATAATGTCTGAATATTGGATATTTGCCGCTTGGTTTAACAAAATAAGCCTTTATCTCGGCATGATTATGGTCATTGGCGGTTCATTCTGCTACTTCCTATTAGGCCGTTATAGTGCAATAAAAAGTACCATTGTCCAATATATGACATTGGGTGCAGTGTTAGGATTGATCTCTAGCGCGTTAGCTTTCTTGCTTTTGATCGGTAGCTTTGCAAACAGCGGCCTCTTCGGCATGTTTGATTTGACCTATATCAATATTGTGCTGAATACCTCCACGGGGCATATTCATCTGATTCGTATTGTCAGCTTTGCACTAATCCTTGTACTGCTTTTAGTTAGACTTCATCAAAAAAGTACCCGTATCAGAAGCTTTGAGAGAATCTTCTTCGCTATACCCTTAGTGCTTATTGTATATAGTTTTTCTCAACTGGGTCATGTGACCAATTTATCCATTTTTGCCCAGCTGCTATTGACCATCCATGTACTTTTAATGGCTGTCTGGATGGGATCACTGTATCCTTTATGGAAAATCAGCCACAGCATCAGTGGACTGCCATTAAAACAGGCTATGCATTTATTTGGGCGGATTGCGGCATTTATTGTGGTGATTTTAATTGCATGTGGCGCCAGCATTGCCCTGCTGTTGTTTAAGGATGCTGATACCCTCCTCACAACGCCTTATGGACAAGGTTTTATCATTAAACTGTTATTTGTTTTTAGCATTTTATTATTAGCTGCATTTAATAAATGGTATTTCACCCCACGTTTGCAACAACCCCAATTTGCCAAACAATTGGGTTATGCCATTTTGTTTGAAATGTCTCTAGGCTTTGTGATTCTCATGGTAACAGCGTATATTACGACTGTGGTCGGGATTGAGTGATTTACGATAATGTTGATGCTGATTTTAATATCTCTCAATTCACCTGATGTTTCTACATAGTGTCTAATGACTATTTAGCATGCCGCGTTAAGTACCAAAATAATAATGGCATTAGACTTCCGCAGGCACCCAGTAGACAAACGCCATACCATCCCGCTTTTGCATAGGTGATGGTTGTAGTGATTGCTCCTAATCCACTGCCTGCGGCATAGAACAACATATACAGTCCAATTAAGCGGCTTTGATTGTCCTGTCCAGTTTGCAAGATCATACTTTGATTGGTGACATGTAAAGCTTGCCCGCCCAGATCCAGTAATAAAATACCGATGATTAATGCCACAATTGAATATTCCATTTGAGCGAATGCCAACCAAGACAATAAGATGATGAGCAAGGCAAATGCACTGGTTCTTTGTGCAAAGCCTTGATCTGCCCATTGTCCAGCTTTTGTAGCCATTAATGCCCCCAGTGCCCCAACCAAACCAAATGCACCAATAGCGGTATGGGAATACTGATAAGGAGGGGAACTCAACAATAAAGCCAGTGCACTCCAAAAAATATTAAACACTGCAAACATCAGCAATGCCAATATGCCTCGTATTTGTAATAGTTTATTGTGATAAAGCAAACTTAACATCGACAAAATCAAACGAGGATAAGCCAACATATTCTGTGTATTGGATCGTACTGGCAAGGATTTCCAAAGCGGGAATGCAATCATCAACATCAGTGTGGCTGCACAAAAATATACGCTCCTCCATCCAGCTAAATCGCTCACACCTCCAGCAAAAACACGTGCTAATAACAATCCGATAAACACGCCACTTTGTGCTGTACCTACGACATATCCACGCTCATTGGATTCGGCAACACTTGCAGCATAGGCAATCAGTCCCTGCGTCATGGCAGTCCCTAACATGCCAACAGCAAACATACTTGCAAATATGCCTACAGCCGTTTTAGTGATACTTACAGCAGTCAATGCAAGCACCAATCCGAATAGCTGTAATAGCATTAATCGTCTACGATCGACTCGATCTCCCAATGGAACTAACAACAATAAAGCGATCGCACAACCCAGTTGAGTCACGAGAATGACACTGCCAACAGCGGCATAACTGATTGCCAAATCCGTTGCAATTGCATCAAGCAATGGTTGCGCATAATAAACATTGGCAACACTCAGACCACTTGCAATGGCAAATAGCCACACCAAACGGGTCGGCAATTTTTTGGACTGGATTAAACAATGCTTTTCATTTTGTGATAAAGCCGATGTACAGGGACTATTCATCGCAGCACCAAACCAGTTTCAAATTAAAACTACTTGAACCATAAGCGATCTAGTTTTAAAATGCAACTAGTCTGATTCAACTGTTCCGAGAATGCGATGTCACTCGATAAAACTTCCGTAGATGAACCTTGCCCTGTTGCACGTTGTGTTGATGTGATTGGAGATCGTTGGTCATTGCTGATTATTCGAGATGTGATGGATGGGATACATCGCTTTGGTGACCTACAACGTAGTCTGAGTGTTGCGCGTAATATTTTGTCCAACAGACTGCATAAATTAATTGATGCTGAAATTCTAGAAATGCGAGCCGCGTCTGATGGCACAGCCTATCAAGAATATATTTTGACGGATAAAGGAAAACAACTGTTCCCGATCGTGGTTGCATTACGTCAATGGGGTGAACAATATCTATTTGGGAAAAATGAAGCGCATTCTGTCCTGATTGAAAAATCCACCCAAAAACCTGTGCCTTTAATGACACTCAGCTCAAGTAAAGGACATATCTTAGACGCGGATACAACAGAAGTATTAAAAGTGAATCTATAGCCTATAAAATATACGTTAAAAATTTATGCTTTCTTTACGCAGAATTTACGATCATTTTATTATTTATCAATCAATTAAAACCTAATATACATCACATCAAATTTAACTCATATGCTGAGGATGTTATGAAAGGTTTTCATTGTGTGCTGGTTTTAACAACTGTTTTAGCTTCAAACGATGCGTTAGCATCAGATCAGCCCGCAACATCGAATTTCGTGCTGAGTGGGAATGTCGCTTTAGCCAGTGAATATCGCTGGCGTGGTCAAACTCAAACCCAAAATGATGCAGCCTTGCAAGGTAATTTTCTTTTAAGCCATTCCTCTGGATTCTATGCCGCGGCTTTTGCTTCAAATGTCGATTTTGGTAATGAAGCACACTTAGAACTCGATCCTTTTATTGGCTATACCACTCCAATCAGCTTAGGGAAATTCCAACCTACTCTTGATCTCGGTATGCTGCGTTATCATTATGTCGGTAAAAGTGATTTAAATTATAATGAGTATTATCTCAAACTAATCATCAATAATGCTTTGAAAGATAATGATAGCTTTAGCCCAAGTGTGAGCTATACCCCGCAATATGGAGGCAAAGCCACTCGCCAAAGCGTCGGTGAAAATGTCGAAAATTGGTATTTTAATCTTTTATATACCACTCCCATTGCCGAAACCAGCTTTGGTGCAGTTGCAAGCTTAGGCTATTCCAAAGCCAACCAAGCCATTTATGGTGGAGAAGCAAAAGATCATTTCTTCGATTGGAAAATTGGCGCAAATTATAACTATAAACCGATGAACTTAAGTGCGGAACTGGCTGCGATTGGAACCGACCTAGATCACACAGGTTATCTCGATAGCAATAAAAAAGGTGTTAAAACCGCCGCCGTGTTTAGCCTGACCAAGTCCTTTTAGAATAAAATTAAGCGAAGTACAGCAAGCATCAACCAATATGCAGACTTGCTGTATGACATCGCATTTTTATCGACTGATTTATTAACTAGATTTACGCTGAAAACCTTGTTGCTCCAATAATTGAGCCCGAGTTTCATAATCTACCACTTCAAGTATCTGATGTAATAACCACATATAGCCAAAAGGATCTTTAAACATCGCATTTTTGATGCCCATTTTAGGCATATCTTGTACCGCCTGAATCACCGCGGCACCCGCATCAACTGCTTGCTGCAATGTTTTCTCGATATCAGTGACGGTAATATTAAACCAAATCGGGATATAGCTTTCTTGGGTAGGTGCCAGCAATTGGAAATCTGGGTTTTCATCCAGCAAATGAAAATGAACCCCATGAATACTCATAATCATACTATTTTGTCCAACGACAAAATCACCAACTTCAATTCTTTCAACCTCAAAAACCTGCTCATAAAATGCCAATGCAGTTATGCTATCTTTCACGATAAAATCTATTTCTGTTCTTTGCATTTGATGTGTTCCCTATGTTTTATTCATTCTAAGGTGCGGATTTTCTGAGCACTGTCTATACTTTGTAATACACATCAATTTGTAGTCATAAAAAAACCAAGCGAAACTCAACCTCGCTTGGCTTTCAGATTCATTGAAAATGATTATTCAATAATTAAATCTTTGGCAGGAATACCATCGCCATAGACAGGTTTTAAAGTCTTTTCATAAGCTTGATGGATCACGCCTTGTTTGGCTAATTTCTCTAGATCTTGATTTAACCAATCCAATAACTCTTTATTGCCCTTCTGTACCGCTGGTGCAATCAAATCCTGCTCCCCTAGATTGGTGATACCCACGGTATAATTTGGATTTTCTTTTGCCCAAGCTAAGACTAAAAGATTGTCATGCGCCAACGCTGCACCACGACCATCTTTTAAGGCATCAAACGTTTCAGTATTTTGCTCATATTTTTGCAACTTAATTTCTGGATGTTGCTTGCTAAAGAATGAATCCGCTGTCGTACCCTTATTCACCAATAAGGTTTGGTCCTTTAATTGGGCAATATCAGTAATTGGTTTATTTTTTGGAGACACCACACCTAAGGCGACTTTTAAATAGGGTTTCGCAAAATCCACCACTTGTTCACGTTCAGGCGTCACTGTGAAATTAGCAAAAATAATATCGACTTTATTGGCTTTCAGATATTCCACTCGATTGGCCGCTTCTGTCAGTACAAACTGGACTTTATTTTCATCACCCAATAAATCTTTGGCCACATGTTTGGCAATTTCCACATCAAAGCCCTGATTTTTACCTTGCGCATCCAGATAACCAAACGGCGGCTTATCACTAAACACACCAATACGTACCACCCCATTTTTCTTGATCTGCTCGATACTGGAGACTTGCGTTGAGGACTCCGCCGATTTCTCTGCTGACTGTGGATTTTTATTACACGCCGTCAGTCCTAAACTGAATATAGAAGCCAGCAGTAATTTTTGAATATTTGACAATGTTATTGTTTGCATACGTTCACCTTTTTTAGTGTTTTAAAAATCTGTTATTGCTTGGTGCTATCAACATCTAAAAAGATATTGGGGTTCACTTTTTCGCCATAAATCGGCTTCAAGGTTTGGTCATAAATCTTTTGAATTTCACCTGTCGCCCTGAGCTGTTTGATTTCATCATTGAGCCAGTGCAGTAATTGGGTATTGCCCTTCTTCACGCCTGCTGCAATAAAATCCTCATTACCAATTTGTGGAATACCCGCCACATAATTCGGATTCTTGGCTGCCCATGCCAGTGCATAAGTACTGTCTTGGGAAATGGCATCACCCCGACCATCAATCAGTGCATTAAACGCATCGGTATTTTGTCCAAATTTCAATAAATTAATTTTGGGATAGTTTTTACTGAAATAGATCTCCGAGCTTGAACCCTTATTCACAATTAAAGTTTTGCCTTCGAGACTTTTAACATCGGTAATGGCTTTGGCTTTGGGTGAAACAATCCCTAAGGAGGCTTTTAAATAAGGCTCGGAAAAATCAACCACCTGTTGCCGTTCTGGCGTCACTGAAAAGCTGGCAAAAACCACATCGACTTTTCCTGATTTTAAAAACTCAACCCGATTGGCAGCTTCTGCCACAACAAACTGAATTTTGTTTTCATCACCCAGTAAATCTTGGGTGACACGCTTTGCTAAGGCGACATCAAAGCCTTGATTTTTTCCTGCACTATCGACATATCCAAAAGGTGGATTGTCGACAAATGCACCAACTCGCAAGACACCATTTTTCCGAACCTGTTCCAGTGAAGTATCTTGTGCCGTAGCTTTGGGCTCTGAGGAAGCGGGTTGATTACAGCCCGTCAACACAGCTGTCATCAATACGCAAGTGATGCCCAGACCAAACATTTTTGTTTTTGAAGAATGGGTATATTGCCCAATTGCTAAATTCAATCTCATAAAGTCCTCATTTTAATAATTCAAAATATTTAAAAAGGTTCTCGCACGTTCCGTCTGCGGATGCTGAAAAAATGCTTCTGGCGAGCTTTGCTCAATGATCTTGCCCTGATCCATGAAAATAATGCGATCCGCTACTTTACGCGCAAAACCCATTTCATGAGTCACAATCAACATGGTCATGCCTTCCTGTGCCAGTTTCAGCACCACATCTAGGACTTCCCGCACCATTTCAGGATCTAAAGCTGCTGTAATTTCATCCAGTAAAATCACTTTCGGTTTCATCACCAAAGCTCGGACGATGGCAATCCGCTGCTTCTGACCACCCGATAAATTGGAGGGGTAATCATATTTACGATCCAGTAAACCTACCCGCTGCAACAATTGATCTGCCAGTTGTTCTACTTCTGCACGTTGGCGTTTTTGTGCTTTTAGCGGACCCAGCAGAATATTGTCGATCACATTCATATGCTTGAATAATTCATAGTTCTGGAACACCATCCCGACCTGTTGGCGTACGTTATCCCACGGCAAGTCCTGCCCCAATACACCCACATCTTTCAGGTGAATTTCACCTTCTTGAATGGGTTCCAATCCGTTGATACAGCGCAACAAGGTACTTTTTCCACAGCCCGATGGTCCCAAAATCACCACCACTTCGCCTTGTTGTACGTCTAAATCAATGCCATGCAAAATATGACTTTGTTTATAAAACTTATGTAAATGCTGTATTGATAACAAAGTCATGCGTTCTCCCACACTTTTTCTAAATGCGCTGCTAAAAGCGATAATGGATAACAAATCAGGAAATAAAGAATAAAGATGAAACCGTAAATCCACAGCGATGCACTGGGTACCGTCAATAATGAGTTCTCAATAATCTGCTGCCCCACTTTCAGAACTTCCACCATCCCGATCAGTACAGCTAATGAACTGGTTTTAATCATGCGGGTAAACAGATTTAATGCACCAGGTGTTACCCGTTTTAAACTTTGTGGGAAAATCACATAAGTTAAAGCTTGGATATGATTCAAGCCCATGGCATAGGCAGAATCCCGTTGATGCTGATCAATCGAGGTGATCGAGGCGCGAACCAGATCACCCATTTCCGCAGTTCCCCATAAGGTAAATACAAAAATACAAACCCAAAACGATGACAACTGCCAGTTAAACCATGTCGCAAAACCAAAATAGAAAACAAACAATAAGACGAGGATTGGCACAATTCGTATAGTCTCGAGATAGAAACGGCACAGGATTTTGACCAACACATTTTTTGAGGTCATGATCACCCCAAAAATTGTCCCGAAAATGGCAGATAAAAATACGGACAGAAATGCAATTTCGATGGTTTGCAATAAGCCATACAGTAAACGTTCGATATGGCTCGGTTGAAATAAATACTCAAGTCCCATGGCTCACCTTCCGACTACGGTATTCCAAGTAACTCGTTAAAGCTGATACAGGTAACAAGATAATCAGATAGGCCATGATTAATAGGAATAAAGCCTCTGTGGTTTTGTAATCCATCCCAATCAAGTCTTTAGTCACAAACAGGAGTTCCACCACTGCAATTGCACTCAAGATGGAACTTTCTTTAATCAGAAATAAGCAGTTCGCACCAATCGCTGGAATAGACAGCGACAATGCCTGTGGAAACACCACATATTGAAAGACTTGAACGGCGTTTAAACCCACACTTCGAGCAGAATCAATTTGTCCTTGTGCAACTGACTGTAAGCCTGCACGAAAGGCTTCTGCCATGTAGCTGCCCCCGAGAAAAGTCAGACCAATCACACCACATGTAAAACCATCCAGTTTGATGCCAATCTTGGGTAAACCGTAGTAAAGGAAAAATAGCTGAATGAGCAAGGGTGTATTGCGGGAAACCTCGATATAGACTTTGACAATTTTATTCAGTACTCGAACTTGATAAGTGCTAATCACACTACAGATCAGCCCTAATAAAATGGATAACACGATACCGATAGAGGAGATTTTTAAGGTCATGAATGTGGCCGCATAGAACTGCGGCAGCACACTCTGTATATACTGCCAATCCAAAGAAAACATCCGAATGTAAAATTGATTCTTTTGATAAATACATTGTTGTTATTTATCTTTGGATGAGTCTATGCTGATTGAAATTTCACATGAAATATTATTATTTGCTAAGCTTTGCTGAAATTTGGATGATAAATGTCTACTTTATTTTATCGAAACAGAAACTCAAGTAATTAAGCTCTTATTTTATCAAGAGCTTAATACTTAAAATCATATAAAATATAAGTAATTATTTAACCTGAAACGAACTAAAAATTGGATCAGAGATTTGTCTAGATCCACTCAAATCGTTACACCAATAATCCATAAAAGTTAGTTTAACAAAGTAACTATCGAAGATAATTAATTTAATTGCTATACGAAATAAATTGGAATCCTGTTGGTCTGTTTGATCTAAATAGATCTCTGAATACTCATCAAAATGTACAATCTTACTTTCTACTGTCACCCATTTTGATACCGCTTGCGGATAGCTTTCAATCAACTCTTGAATACTAGATTCAGCATACTCTTGACGAGTTTCTTTACCTTGGTCAGGCCTATCCCATGCACCAATAAACAACTCTTTTTCAATAGGTGAGTCATAATACTCTGGCTGATAAAAAAATCTAATTTCTTCAACTGTTCCAGTTGATAAGTCGGCTTTTTCTTCAGGATAAGCTTGTACAAACCATTCCGGTGATAAAGCAACCTTCCACATATCTGTGTCAATGAGTCTAGATTGATTTAATTTTTTAGGTTCATTTTGAATATCATCACTTTCAACATGTTGCACTGAATTTTCAAGTGTAAAATGCGGTATATTAAAGACTTTAGTTCTGTATTCTACTTTTGGAATACGAATTAGATCATTTTCAGATCTCCCTGAAAAAAACCATAACGTATTACCAGATCTGTATCCTTTATCTGGCGTATAAAATACATAGTTATTTAAAAAACTCTTAACTTCTTCACGCTTAATTCTAACTTCTTCAGTTTTTTCTACAACATCACTAATACTTTCTGTTAATTGTATGAAAATTAATTCATCTGATAATTTTTCAACTTTAAAGGCAGGTACATCTAATAATAGATTCTCCCCCCACAAATCAATATATGGCTTGCCAAAGACAACTCCCCAGTACATATCAGGTAACCAATTACATAATTGATCCGTCGTTGGCTCTACTCCACCAATATGTGGATTAGCAAGATTCCAACTATCATTAACCTCTATATCAATAATAGCTAAGTCAGCATTAAACTCTAGGCAAACTTTTTTTACATATTCAATTAGCTTGTTTTGATCAGTTTGCTGTAACTCACTGTGAATTACTTCATTAGCATGCATATTACTATGCATAGGAACACTAAAAGCCCCCCAAGCTTTGGTTCTCTTAGTTCTAGACCAATACAGGCTACCAGCCTGCCCACCACGATCATCAGGAATTAATGTCTCAATGATGTCTGGAGAGAATTTAATTTTAAACGGTTCCCAAAAACCACATTTTTCAGGAATTAATTCGGGATAATTTTCACATCTAAACTTTATACGCCGAAAGAAATTCTGAGGATCGGCTAAGTTCTGATGAGCATAAATATTTGTACGTATTGGAGCGCTAATTTTCATATCAGTAGAGTTCCTAAATTTAGCTAAAATCTTTTAATATTTTCAGAGCTTTCGTATTCTGATCAAATGTATAAATAGTTCCTTTAGACTCTCTAATCGTTTGCTCAATAGTACTAGAATATTTTGTATCTGGATTAATCACTAATTTCACAGGCTTTTTAGTCGCAGCATAGCCTCTAAATTGTTTTGTATCAGTAATATACTTTAAATTTTTGAACTCAACTAATGTACCGCCATCCCCAAAAGCATCTGGAATAATATTGATCTGTCCATCTCTTTCTGTTTTAACAGTAATCATTTGTCGATCAGTATTACGTTGTATTCCTAACTTACTAGCAGCGCTCGTTTCAAACTCCTTACCATTCAATCTATTGCGTGTAATAACATCAACTTTATTTTGGTAAACTGTTTGAACAAAGGAACGATCTGTTTTTAATTTATCTAGTTCAGTCTTTGCAAGTTTCAGTGAATCTCCCTTACCAGGTTTTAAGTCGGTTCCAACGATTAAGTCTATTGCCGCTAAAGCACGATCAAATGATGAGGTACCTCTACCAAATACTGCTAATAAATCATCTGCAATGCCTATAAGCTCATCTGCACTCTGTTTCTTTAGAGATGCCACAATATCATCTTTTGTAACTTGTTTTCCTGCTTTTCTTAATGCATTAAACTCATCCAAAGTCTTAACTAAAACTTTACCAGTCGTGGTCGCTAATTTAACTAAAGAGTTATTCTGAATTGCAGTATCAGCACTATTAGCAGCAGTATTTACATCATAACCAGCATATGCTGCCACAGTGCCTGAAACCAATTTACCTATATTTCGGATTTTTAGTTTTTCTGCATCTGTATATTCTATGCCATTAGCTGGATCAGGCATTAATCCTGCAACGATTTCTCCTACACCAGCCCCAATAGCCCCTGCTTCACAGCTCGCTTTCGTTGCAGCTGCGGCTGCACAGCCAGCAGCAGCATGAGCAACTTTATGAAGAACATATTCAAATGTATTAGGATCAACTTTATCTAAACTATTACCAATTTGACTCGCTAATTCACCTTGTAATGCACCTGCCAATCCAGCTAATAAAGCTTTTTCGAGATTATCCTGTAGATTTCCACCATTAATCGCGGTCTGTACTAAAGTTGAACCGACTGAATTCGCAAAGTTGTTCATTAAACGATCAGGAAAATAAGTACTATCAGGCTTGAGATTTAAAGCTGTACTTACTTGGCTCAGCAAACCTGCTGTTACAATGCTTGTCGCTAAACCTCTTACTGATTCTTTACTACCAAGCTCATTTAAAGTCTTAGTAATATCCCCACCATTATTAATCAGGCTTACACTCGCTTGTGTCGCTAAAGTCGTAATTGCTGCCTGACTCATTGCAACTGCAGATCCACCCAAGGTTGATGCTGTACCGCCTAAAGCACCTACTGCTGTAGCACCAGCACCAGCGGTTACTGCTACCACAATAATAGCAATAATAGCAGCCCCAGCACCTGTTAAACCTTGCTGTTTATAATTCCAACTCTCTTGTGCGAGTTTTACTGCTTCCCAATTCACATCTTTTCGGGCAATGAGATCTTTCAGATATTCATTACCAGGCTGGTTAGAAAGTTTGATCACTTCTGCATGAACATCATTATTCTGACCAGAAACCATTGGCACTTGTACAGTTAATCCACCATTTGCGATAAATGTAGGTGCAACTGGACCATTAAAACTTGGTAATTTTGCTGTTTCAGTGATTGATCCCTTGTCTTGCATTGATTGCCAAACAACTGAGTTACTCTCATTTTTAGTTAACTCAGAGATTGTTTTTTTTGCTACCAACAAAGAAAGAGTTCCACCAGCTTCAATCTTTGCCCAGCGTAAATATTCAAACTCTGTACCTTCTAACCGAGTATCAAAGCCTGATTTTGTACCAATATAATCTGCCTTTAGTACGGCAGGAATTTCACTTATTTGAGTTCGGGATGTATTTGTCTTAGAACTATTATATTTGATACCTGCAAAAGAGGATTTTTTTGTCACATCAGTATTACTTTTGGATAATTCCTCTGTTGTATAAAAGTTTAAATTTCCTCCAGATCGTATAGAAACGAAACCACCTTCAGCAATAAACTTACCTGAATAAATATCAATATTATTCAGAGGATTTTTCTCTTTACTCTCGATAGAAATATTTTTTGCTTGTATCTCTACGGAAGCTACATTAGTAGATTCATTTTCTCGTTTTGTTGTAATATATTTTTTCTTAAGGCCTCCCCATGACTTTCTCTTTTCAGTCTGCGTGGAGCGATCATAACTTTGCTCTATAGCTGCATCAAATAAAATATTTTTATTTGATTCTATTTTCACATCACCTTGTGCTGAAATCACTCCTACTGCTTGCAATACTAAATTATCCTTTACAGTATTACCTAGTGTTCGAATATTAATGCCCTTTGTTCCATTAACAATAGTAGGATTTAAAATTGTCCGCATACTATAATTTGTATCGTTCACTCCACCTTTGTCATAAAAATCAACTGTCCCATCCATGATGATACTGGCATTCATGGTTTGAGGCTGGCCTCCTTTTTTAACAGTATTTGACGTATATGATTCAGCTAAACTCTCTCTAGCTTCAACATCAATCATTCCATTCGAAGCTAAAATATTTGATCCGCTAACAGAAATACCTTTAGATGAAATCAAACCAATATTGCCATTTACACTTGATATTTTTGAACCAACATGTTCATAACCATTGATATTCGTTTTATAAAAATTTATATCTGATTGTAAGGTCTCTAAATATTCTTGATCATATTTAGGAAAAAAAACATATGAAGCAGCAAACCTTGTACTTGGTTTTGCTTCATATAAAATATTATGAAAAATTGGTTGGGTTAATCCAAATATAAGTAGGCTAGGATTAGGTTTGACTGGGTATTTATTAATAAAACCATCATATGCCTTATTATATGCAGTATAAAGATTTGTATCATAACCACCCTTCACATAATCCTCATAAAGTTTAACCATATTACTATAGTCATCTAAGAACTGTTGACCTTTTAAAAGTTCCAATTCTGTTAGTACCCTTTTTTGTGTATTTGTGAGATCTATATTTTTCTCTGTTTTAGTTTTATTTACGAGATTATTTTTTATTCCATCAACAATCAAATCTCCATTAGTCGCCAAAATAGATATATCTTTATACGCAGTTAATTGAGAGCCTTGTAGCTCTACTTTCTTCCCTTCAAGACTTATCCCACCAGTAGCTGTATTGAGCTTAACAACCTGTTCTGAACCATTACCTTGTGTGCCACCTATCCCAACTAAGGTTAGATCTCCACCTTTAGCACGAAGATCAATATCACCATAAGCATTTAAGGTAATATTGGTTGGCGTAATGGTAAGATTTCCAGTTCCTGTCTGTATCCCAATATCACCATTAAACTGCGCTAGATCTGCATTGTTCTTTAATATCGCACTATCAACCGCCGTCAGCGTATATTTATCTCTCCAATCCAAACTTGTGCCCGCTTCAATGTTGACGGCACCACCCTT
Source organism: Acinetobacter higginsii (assembly GCF_000369525.1). GTDB lineage: Bacteria > Pseudomonadota > Gammaproteobacteria > Pseudomonadales > Moraxellaceae > Acinetobacter > Acinetobacter higginsii. The sequence continues at coordinate 574,911 of NZ_KB850072.1, read as the reverse complement.
TAAATTGGTCCGTTGATGCGCTTGTAAACCTTTACTCTTTAAAGACAGTAAACCACCAGCAGTCATATTGACTGTGCTTGCTGCTGCCCAACTGGTTTGACCATTGGCATCAATATCACTATTTAAATAAATATTCTTATCTGAACTCACCGCAGTATGCGCGCCTGAATTGCTATTCACAGCCCAGAGTCTGACGTTGTCTCCACCATGCAACTCAATATTCCGACCACTTTTTAATTCACCGCCATAGATACGACTCAGGCCTTTTGCATCAACCACAAGATCATTAGTGGCATTGGCATTCAACCATTGTAGTTCTACATTGCCAGTCGCTGACTTAAACGAAATATCTTTTGCCTTTAAGTCCGACCATAAATAGGTAGTTTTAGGGATAAAAGTCCCATCAGCATTCTTAACCTGCTTCACATCTCCAGCACGGTATAAGTTAAGATTCTTATCGGCAATCAAATTAATATTTCCGGCCGTAGACTGAATATCTCCTGCATAGAGATAAAGTGCCCCTTGGTTGGTTGAGCCAATATTAATATCTTGGCCTGCTGTGATTTTTGATTTCTGATTGGTCTGATCCAGTGCAGTGGTTCCCTCTACCGCACTATTAATTTTAGTGATATTTAAACGTACATCTTTATCTGCAAGTAATGACACTTTGCCTTTATTTGCCAATGCAGTCAGGCTGGTTGTGGTGAGGTTGCCCCCTAAAGAAGATACATTAATATTGCCTGATGATGCCCATAGACTGGTATTGTCTTGTAAATTAACGTCCTTTTGCGCTGTAATATTTAAGTTTCCAGCCGTAGATAGCTTAATATTCTTGGTTTTAACATTGGTCCCCTCAATATCAATCCCACGTAAACCTTTTACCTCAACATTGGCACCCGTCAATCCCGTTGCCAAAGAAATATCTCCACCTGCTGCAATGCCCAATTTGCCTTTAATCGGCTGTAACATTTGCTTGTTCTGGTTAAGGTTTAGATTCTGTTGTGCAGTGAACACCACATCTTGCACACGGGTACTGCTTTGTCCTGATGCAATTGGCAAGCTTAAATCTGTGAGGTTTAATAAACCTGACGATTGAATCGCTAATTTTGTTTTTGCATCAAGTACGGCATTAGTGACATTGATTGCAGCATTGGCAATATCGGTTCCAACACTATTGATATAAATCCCAGTATCTCTACTGTATAAATTTGAATCTTTCAGATCTAATTGATTTGTTGAACTGATTGCAAGATCATTACGACTAGTAATCAATCCATCAGTTACTTTAATCTTTCGACCAGCACTCAGATAGACACCACCATTACTGCCAATATTGTTCTGAATCCCACTTGCTTGTTTACCCGTTAGACTAATATCGCCGCCTGCATTGATGTAAACATCTTGACCATCACCATGTTGTTTGATGACAGCACCTGTTCCTACGACCGTACCTTTGGCATTTAAAGACACAATGTTCTTTGAAGTCGTATTAGTGACACCTGTATAACTATCTTGTTGTAAATATAAGTGACGTCCAGCATCCACAAATAAGGCATTTGAACTTTGGATTTTACCCTGATTGACAATGTCACCATGTCCATCCGCTCGATTGCTCTGAACAGACATCAAGCCGTTAGTGGCATCTGTGGTTTGAATTAATCCTGTTGCAGTATTGGTGATTTTACCATTGCTGTTAAGAACTAAATTATTTTTGGCTTTAATCATGCCTGCATTATTGACCCCTATACCAGCTTCATTGGCATACAAATAAATACTATTGGCATAAAGCCCGCCTAACTGCGCAACATCAATCGCAACGGTTGGTACAGTTCCTGTGCCTGTAGTCGCAGCAAATTCTCCTGTATCAGCCGCAATGGTATTTGCCCCAGTAACAGCAGTAATGGTCGTAGCATTCACTGGTGCATTAATCGCAATTGAACGGCCTAACAGTTCTAATGCAACGGGATTATTGGCATTGCCACCGAGTCCACGATTATTGGCATCAGGATTAATCGTGATTGCACCTTGTTTTACCGTATGCTGTTTGATCGAACCATCACTGTTATACCCAAGCACACCGGTTGATAGCGTGACTTGATTGGCATTGATAAATCCACCACCATTTACAGTAATGCCTGTTGGGTTAGCAATCACTACATTTGCTCGTGATCCTAAGACTTCAAGATTACCCTGCAATAAACTTGGGTTGCTTGAAACCACTTCATTGACAATCGTGGTCGCAGCCCCTTTGGCTAAATTCGGGTTCGCTGCAATTGATGTTTTGGTAATTTGGCTGGTTGCTGCGCCGCGTGAGTTATTTAGGATCACACCATTTTGATTCACATCAAACTGGGTATAGCTATTACGTGATACCCCTGATGCAGAGGGTGCTGTAATCCAGACATTGGCTGCATTACCTTCCTTGAGCACGGTCACTTTATGCGCAGCAGCTGCATTATTATTGACGACGACATTGGCATAAATCGGACTAATCGCCATCAAGGCTGAAAGCGCCAGTACCAATTGTTTTAAGGTTCGTTGTCCAACTGCCGCAATGCCTGAGTCTGTCACATTATTATTGTGGATTGAAGCTTTAATGCGTGGAGAGGTATCGCCCTGATGGGATTTTGCCAATTCAGATACTGCGACATACGTCCCAAGTTTGGCATTAAATTTAGTGCGGTAAAATTGCTTATTCATCTTTATACCTATATTTCTATGAATAGATTTGCTTAATAGTTAAATGAGAGATTAAAACCAGTGATGAGGTCTTTCTGGATATGTTGTGGTGCAACCAGTCCCCGACCCACGAAAAGCTCACCATTGATATGTTTGAATTGAGTTCTTAAACCCACCACACTGCCTAATAAATAACGATCGGAGTAATATTGAGTGCCTTCTCCTGTCACCAGCCCTTGATCCAGCCCTGCGTAGAGTGAGAAATTAGAAATGGGATTGAGCCAATGCACGGTCTGTTGTAAATAATGCCCATTACTGCCCACGATGCTTTGCTCAGGCCGATAGCCGCGAATGCTGTAGCGTCCACCAATATTGAAAGTTTCCTGACTGACCACTTTCTGCGGACTCCACTGTCCTTGCCAGTTCAGCTGATACATAAAGTTATTGTTAGCGGTCTGCCATGGCACTGCATATTGAAAAGCAGCATTCCAAATTCCAGCGCGAGAATCACCCTCACCCGTAATATCTTCAGCAGTTTGGCTGCCCCCCAAGATGCCTGTACCCTTGCGGTAGCTGAATTGAGCATTGATGGTTTGCTGCCCGAGCCGTAACTGGTATTTGCTGCCAAGCTCCCAACCTGCTGTGCGTTTACGCTGCACTTCAATTTCGACATCTTCAATAAAACTAGATGCCGATTTTCGGTACAGTTGCGCATAGCCTGAAAGGCGGTAGGATTTACTGCGGCTAAGTTCGCGCTGTGCTTGTAGGTTAAAATCTTTGTTAATGGTTTTATAATCGAACCACTGATCAAAGCCTTCCAACTCTTGGGTATTGGTATATTGACTGGCATTGATATTAAACAGCCAGTTTTGATACGGGACTTCATAGGAAATAAAGACGTTATTAAAATCAGTATGGTCTGCGTTCCAGTCATTGAGTGACTGGGTATAGTAAACAAATAGGCTATCCGCAAAATTAAGCGGGTTTTCTAGAGCATAGCTGGCATAGCCTTGGTATTTTCCAGAGCTTTTACTGCCTGCATCATTCAATCCAGCAGTGATAAAGTTTTGTTCCCGAATCTCCCATACAATCTCGACATCGCTATAACCTGCATTTTCAGCACTTTTTTGGCTGGGTAAGATATCGAAACTGGTCTGCATCCCTTGTAAACGGGCAAAGGTTTCTAGAATTTGTTCCAGTTGACGAATATTGAGGATATCGCCTGCGTGCATAGGCAAACGGTAATTCAAAGTTTGGTTTTTACTATTTTTAAGTCGGATTTCCCCAATCAATCCAGGGATTAAAGTTAAACGTAAATGTCCTGTCGCAAGATCCTGTTCAGGTACAATCACTTGAGTAGACACATAACCCAATTGAACCAGTCGCTCATTGATGTAATTCACGAGGCCCGAAAGCCCTTTTTCACCAATACAGCGGCCTAAAACCTTATTGTCTGAATACTTGAGCTCTTTAAAGATGCGATTAAAGTCTGCGGTTTTTATACTGGGATGTGTGCTTGGAACATCAACCTCTAAAGATGTAATGCCAAAACAAATCGGTTCTTTTTGTAACCAAGGATAGCTTGAATCAACCTTTGTTTGCTGTAACTGAATAAATGGCGCAACAGATTGAGTGAGTTGGTCAATCTGTTGTTTCTGAGAAAGATAATCTCGGGTCTGTTGTTGACTCACCTGATCTTCGGCATAGCTAAAGCCTGAATATATGATCAGCGGAATCATGAAATATTTTCTATACATTTCCTACATTTTTCATACACAATACAGACAAGACTGTATTGTACGAAATTCAACTTAGTTTTCAATAGAAATAACAAATGATTTAAGTTTTTTTTATTAATAGATAACCAAGTCACTATATTTATTAGTGAAATAATTAACCTTGCCTATGATTTTCAATACGAGAAGATAAGTATTCTAATAAAACTGATCAAAATTTAATGTTGAAATATCCACATCTAAATAGGGATATAAAATTACAGCTGCATTCTCCTATCTAAACTAGTCGATCTCCTTGCGATCCATTACAATCACTTCTTTTTTGTTCAGCGCAGCGTATTTTGAGTAATTCCTCTCCCCAATTAAAACGTGGACTAAAAAACCGCCATATCCAATTGATTGCGATGGGTGGTGCTGTGGGTACAGGTCTGTTTTTAGGCTCAGCTCAGGCAATCCAGTCCGCAGGTCCTTCGATTATCTTAGGCTATGCCATTGTCGGTTTGATCGCATTTCTAATCATGCGACAAATGGGTGAAATGATTGTAGAAGAACCTGTAGCGGGTTCTTTTAGTTATTTCTCACAAAAATATTGGGGAAATTTTGCTGGATTCTTATCAGGTTGGAATTACTGGGTGGTTTATATTTTAGTGGCAATGACTGAGCTGACAGCGATTGCCAAATATATCCATTATTGGTGGCCACATATCCCTGCGTGGATCTCGACTTTGTTCTTCTTCATTGTCGTCACCTGCTTAAATCTGGGCAATGTGAAATTTTATGGCGAATCCGAATTCTGGTTGGCCATTATCAAGGTTGTTGCCGTCATTTCAATGATCTTGTTTGGTTTGTACCTATTACTGACTGCGGGAGCTGATTCGACTGCAAGCTTTACTAATTTATGGCAACACGGCGGATTTTTTCCGCATGGCTTCTCAGGCTTGTTTTACATGTTGGCCTTTTTAATGTTTGCCTTTGGCGGCATTGAATTGATCGGTATGACTGCAGCTGAAGCAGAAAATCCAGAAAAAAGTATTCCTCAAGCCATTAATCAGGTGATTTTCCGAATCTTGATTTTTTATGTAGCGTCGCTGGCGATCATTATGTCATTGATTCCTTGGAATCAACTTGATCTGGGTGGTTTGGATAAAAGCCCTTTCGTGATGATTTTCAGTCAACTGGGCATTGATTGGGCCGCACATTTACTCAATTTTATTATTCTGACCGCAGCACTCTCGGTTTATAACAGCGGCATGTATGCCAATAGTCGTATGCTGTTCGGGCTTGCAGTACAAGGTAATGCCCCTAAGATTTTTGCCAAAGTCAGCAAGCAAGGCGTACCAATGCCAGCGGTGATCTTTTCTTCTATCTTGATTTTTGGCTGTGTCTTACTGAACTATTTTGTGCCAGAACAAGCGCTAAGCCACCTGATGTATATGGCTGTCGCTGCCTTGGTTCTAAACTGGGCGATTATTAGCTTTACCCATTTAAAATTTAAACAGGCTATTCGATTAGAAGGCAAGACTGTAAAATTTCCAGCCTTGTTCTCGCCACTTAGCAACTATCTGGTTCTCGCCTTTATTGTCATGATTCTGTACATCATGTGGACCCAAGGCTTTAAAGAGTCTGTGATTCTAATTCCGGTCTGGATCATGTTTATGTTCGGATTATTTAAAGTCTTGAAATGGAATAAATCACTTTAAAACATGGCCACTCATTCGCATCTACAGGGTTCAACACGAATACGTTGTAGATGCGTTATCTGCCGATCTAAAGCATAAGTTTCGACATCTTAGGCCTGATTTGTTATCAGCTGACTCAATTTGCTACTATAGTGCTGTCCCCTTTATCACTCAATCCAATGTCCGAACCTCAATTCTCTCTTAGCGATTATCTCACAGCGGTACAGGAAGTCATTCGCCTGTCTTTTGATGAGCCTGTCTGGGTCAAAGCCGAGATTCGGAATTTAAATATTAAAGGTGGGCATTACTATCTTGAACTGGCAGAAAAAGAACAAGATACCGATAAAGTCATCGCAAGCTGTAAAGCCACGATTTGGAAATTCACTGCGGCTAAAATGGTGCTCAAGTTTGAGCGCGAAAGTGGTATTGAACTATCAAAAGATTTAAATGTGCTAATTAAAATCAAGGCTCGTTTTGATCCTCAATATGGCTTTTCGGTCAATATTGAAGATATCGACTCAAGCTTTACCTTGGGCGATATTGCAAAGCGTTATCAACAGATTCTTGCGCGATTAAGCAGTGAAGGATTGGTTCATCTTAATAAGGAACTACCCGCCCCATTTGATATTGAAAATGTTCTGGTGATTGCTCCGGAAAATGCAGCAGGTTTAGGTGACTTCAAGAAAGATGCCGATGCATTACATCAAGCCGGTGTCTGTCAATTTGTTTATCACACCGCGACTTTTCAAGGTAATACCGCCGCACACAGTATTATGGAGTCTTTAGGCTCAGGGCTACGCCAGTGGGCAAAAGATTATACCCTACCGCCAGATCTGATCGTGATCATTCGTGGTGGTGGTGCAGTCAACGATTTAGCTTATTTAAATGACTATGATCTGGCTGCCCTGCTGTGTAAACGTAAAGTCCCGATCTGGGTGGGTATTGGACATGAAAAAGACCGAACCATTTTAGATGAGATTGCACATCGTTCCTTTGATACACCCAGTAAAGTCATTGCAGGAATTCGGAATCTGATTGCAGAACGCTCACAAGATGTCGTCAATCATCTACAAACCATCAAACTACTGTCTCAACATCAGATTACCGCCTATCAAAGCCAAAATGATCGATTGATGAGTGTCATCAAATCACAGGCTGAGAATCAAATCAGCGCCAGTAATTTACACCTTCAAGTTGCTAAATCAACCCTACAATATTTTGCGAAACAGCAACTTAAAACAGCCTCGACCCAAATCGAAGCCTTGATGCGGGAAACATTACTGCAAAATCCCAAACATGTTTTAGCCAAAGGCTATGCCATTGTGCGTAGTGAAAACAAAGCAATTCGCTCTGTGCAACAAGTCGGCTCAAGCATCGCGGTTGAAATGCATGATGGTTACATCCATGCCAATGTAAGTCATATCAAAGAGGTCATTGATCATGAGTAAAAAAGAATTAAGCTTTAAAGACGGTTATAGCCTGCTCAAAAAAAATGCGGCGCTGCTCGAAGCTCAGGAAGAGCCTGATATTGATAACTTAATGAAGATTGTTGAGGAGTCAATGAATGCATACAAAGCCTGTAAATCACGTGTAGATGCAGTGCAACAAGCATTGAATGAAACCTTTAAAGAGAGTTAATTTTTAGTATAAAGAAGTCAGTTTGATCATCAATTGTATAAAACCATGACAAGGCCGAAAAACGATGCAGCGCTGGCTCGGCCTCTTTATTTTAAATCGTGAACAATTTTATAAACAAAGAAGTGTTGTAGCAATCTTACTGACAACACCTTCATAAGCGCTTGATTTACGACACAGACTTTAAAGGTCTGCCATCGGTTCAAACAGCAAAATTACTGAGTCTTACGCTCTTTATTCACAAGATATTCAACCACTTGAACTACTTTATTATCCCCGCCTTGGACGATATATTTACCATTGACCACAACAGCTGGAACGCCCGTAAGTTGATATTTTTGCGCCAATTGGTTTGATTCTGCAATTTTTGCTGTAATCGGGAAAGAATCATAGCTGCTATTAAATTTAGCCTCAGAAATGCCATATTGAGTAAAAAACTTAGCAAAAGCCTCTTTTTGTAAAACCTTTTCCTTACCTGAAAAATTGGTATGGAATAACGGTAGATGGGTACGTTTACGTACACCTAAAGCCTCACTCACATAATATGCACGCGCACCTTGTTCCCACATCGGGTTCATTGCTGCTGGCGTACGCAGAAAGTAAACATCCTTCGGAATGGTCTTTAACCAAGATTGCATATGTGGTTCTAATTTAAAGCAATAAGAACATCCATACCAAAAAAACTCTCGCACTTCGATTGTATTAGCAGGCGCTGATGTTTTTACTGGATTTTGAACCACGGTATAATCTTTACCGGCAATAAAATCTGCGGCCATGCTCTGTGTTGAACATACTGCAACAATTGCAGCCGCGCTGGTTAAAATAAAATGTTTCATTAAATTTATAGCTCTTACAGTCACTTCTAAACGAGGTAATATCTGCATTAAAATAAATATTTTAATCAGACATCAACCTCGATTTAATGATTACTCATTTAAAAAATCCCAAACATTTCGAAAAATGAATGGGATAACGATATAAATATTTCACTGGAGGAATGTATATCGTGAAGCTGTCATTTTTACCACACACTTACGATTAAAATAAATATCACATCACAAAAATAAACAAATTCGTCTACTTAATTAACCTTACTCGATATGGATGAACAAGTCGCTAGCATATCCGTTTCAGCATCAATAACTTTCGTTTTTATATCCAATAAACTTAACATTGTTGGAAATAAATTATCCTGACTCAATACTTCATTTTTTTGATTCGACAAACATTTTATCTGCTCAGGATTAGACTGTTTCCAAAGTGCAGAAAACCACATGATCATCGGAATATGTGTTTGCTGTTGAGGTGCAATCATATAAGGGGCTCCGTGTAAATACATACCACTTTCACCTGTAGATTCCCCATGATCAGACAAATACCATAAGCCTGTTTCATATTGTGTATTCTGTTTTAAAGTTTCAACTAGTTGGCTCAAGATATAATCGGTATATAACAAAGTATTGTCATAGGTATTTTGCAAAGCTTCACGACTACACCCCTGAATGGCATTGGTATCACATGTAGGCCTAAAAACTTTAAATTGGGGCGGGACGCGCTTGTAATACGCTGGACCATGACTGCCTAATTGATGCAATACAAGCAAACGAGGTTGTGTATCCCCTTGAGGAATCGATTTTAGATAGGATTGCAAACTATCAATTAAAATCTCATCAAAACATTCTCCCCCCTTGCACCATTTTTTCTGAATCGGTTCTGCAATCTTATACATCTCAACCCGGTCACAAACGCCCTTACAACCAGAATTATTTTCAATCCAAGTGACCTGATAACCAGCACGTTGCGCGATATCAAGCAAGCCCTCTCTACGAATGGCTAAGCGCTCATCATAGGATTTACGTGGCATCCCCGAAAACATACAGGGAACAGAAACAGCCGTTGCTGTACCACACGAACTCACTTTAGAAAAATTCAAGATGTCCTGTTGAGCCATTTCAGGATTGGTGAGTTTGCTGTACCCATTTAAAGAGAAATTTTCAGCTCTGGCTGTTTCACCCACTACAAGCACCATCAGTTTGGGTAATGCATTTTCACGTTGTAAAAGCTTGGCATCTTCACCATAACTGATGAAGGGTTGATTCTTTTTTGGTGCCTTCTTTTTGTAATATGAAACAAAAGAGCTAATCATATTTTGTGGCGAAATCATTCCTTTTAAACTGCGATTTTCACGGAAAATAGCTGCAAAATCGACATAGAAAATAAACAGCATAACGATGACAATAGATAAAGAAACAACAGCAGTTATAATTTTTTGAGTAAATTGAAACATAAAGGGTTTAGCTTCATGTCTAATTTTAACCCTAGCAAAAACAAAAATAGGCAGAATGATCAGTCCCAAGACCCAAGCCAAAAGATACCAAGACCAAAGATCTCGTGCTTCTGTAAAGTTGGTTTGCATCATATTCTGGATTTGATCAGAAGTAATCCATACACCAAGTGAAGTTACGGTATAGGATGCAAATCCGCCAATTAAGATCAGAAAAATCGCAATGGGTTTTGCAGTCCAACGCCAGTTAAAAATCTGAAATATAAAATTATATGTAAAGATCACGACCAATATAGAAGCAATCAAAAATAGAAAACTTTGGATACCTGAATAAGGGGTTAGATCTTGAATTTTCACAAAGAATGAAAAGTTCAAAAATAGACCCAGCCAGATTGCCAATATAAAATTAAACCATAATAATGAAATATCTCTTCCAAATATATTTTTAAGCCAAAGCATTTTAAAATCCCGAAAACCAGACACCCCAGCTTTTTTAGAAATAAATAAAAATTAAAAACAAAACCCGAAAAAGTAAACAACTTTACTTTAAAAAGTATATCTCAAATTTAATCTATTTTTTTAATATGACAAAAATGTAATTTACGTGTCATCCTAAATTAAATTCACCATTAAGTTTAAGAGTAAAGAAAATATTTTATATTACTATCAATTTAACCATAATTATTTAATGTACTACGAGCTGTATAAACAAAGTCAAAACAGAAAAAACTGGCATAAAAAAACCACATCTGAGGATATGGCAAAAGGTGTAACAATGCTTGTTCGGCTTTACTAGGGTTTTAGAATAGAACGGTTTGCTTAAATGAAGCTGAAATGAAAGCATCATGCTTGAACATTCTCATATTGAATATCATACTGTTCCCTCAGGTCTGTGTTAACGCTCATGATGATCGGAAAGTACAAGCAACAAAAAGCCCTTGTTATCACAAAGGCTTTTTGAGCTTGGTTAAAGCAATCACAGCTAAATTAAGATGCTTAGCACACATTCTTAAATTTCGATCTGGCTACCCAGTTCTACTACACGGTTGGTCGGGATTTGATAAAAATCACTGACTGGACTGGTATTACGTTGCATTGAAATAAATAAATGCTCCCGCCAAGGTGCCATGCCATCCCCGACACTATGCATGATACGTTCACGTGAGATAAAGAAGCTAATCTGCATCAAATCGTATTCAAACTCTAGCTGCTCATAGGCTTGAGCCAATGCACGTGGTACATTCGGCTCGTCTTTAAATCCATAGAAAATTTTAATCCGATAGAAATGATTATCTAAAGTTTCAACATGAATACGCTCTTCTTGCGGGACATAAGGGACATCTTCAATTACCACAGTCGCCAGAATATTCCGTTCATGTAACACTTTATTGTGCTTAATATTATGCAACATGGCATGTGGAACCACATTCGGCGTACCTGTCAGGAATACCGCATCTCCTGGCACACGATGTACATTATCGCCAATACTTCTTATGAATAAGTCGAGTGACAATGTGTCATGTTCAAGCTTTGCAAAAGTGAGCTCTCGACCTCGCTTCCAAGTCATTAGAATGATCATTGCTACAGCACCAATTAATAATGGCACCCAACCACCTGAGAATATTTTTAAAGATGCTGCGGCAACCAAAACTGACTCTAGAATGAAAAATGGAATAATAAGTAAAAATACCTTTGGTAGACTCCATTTCCAAGCATAATAAATAAAGACTGCAACCAAAATCGTATCGCAGAGCATGGTTAATGTAACCGCTAGACCATAGGCACTGGCAAGGTTTGAACTGGTCTGGAAGATTAAAATTAGAATTAAAATTGCAATCAGTAATAGCCAGTTTAGAAAAGGCACATAAATCTGCCCTTCTTCTGAATCAGAAGTATGTTTAATCCCTAATCTTGGTAAATAACCCAATTGAATTGCTTGGCGTGCCAAGGAAAACACCCCAGAAATAACCGCTTGTGAGGCAATCACTGCCGCCATAGTCGCCAAGATAATCATCGGGTATAACGCCCAACTTGGCACCAATAAATAGAATGGGTTTTCAATCGCTGCGGGATGTCGCAGTAATAGTGCACCTTGGCCTGCATAGTTTAAAACCAAGCAAGGCAACACGACACTGAACCAGCCAAAACGAATCGGACGGGGGCCAAAGTGCCCCATATCGGCATATAACGCTTCTCCTCCAGTGACGGTTAACACCACGGCCCCCATAATAAAGAAAGACTGAACTGGATGAGTGAAAATGAACTGTATTGCCCAGTGTGGACTCACCATCCCCAGTACAACTGGTGTCTGTATCACACTGGCAATACCTAAAATGCCAAGTGACAAAAACCAGACTAAGGTGATTGGTCCAAAAAACTTACCGACAAAGGCTGTGCCATGTTTCTGCATCAAAAACAGCGTGGTCACAATCACAATCGCAATGGGCACAATGAAAGGATCAAGCACATTGGTGGCAATGGATAAACCTTCAACTGCAGAAAGAACGGAGATGGCTGGGGTAATAATCCCATCTCCAAAGAATAAAGATGCTCCGATAAAACCAATCGCAATCAGATAGATTTTTTTTGTTTCTGATAATTTCGCTTTACGTAGGTTCAAGGCCAATAAAGCCATGATCCCACCTTCACCATTATTGTCTGCACGCATGACAATCGCGATGTATTTAATACTGATGATCAGCATTAAGCACCAGAAGATAATCGACAAAATACCTAATACATTTTCAGGTTGAATCCCCAAACCATGAGCCGCATGGAAGGATTCCTTTAATGCATAGAGAGGACTTGTTCCGATATCTCCAAAGACCACCCCGAGCGCTGCCAACGCTGTGGCAGGTAATGCTGCTTTTTTTGTAGTATTTTGCATAATGAGCTTTCTTTAACTGTTATAGGGCACGACTTTGGTCATTTATTTTCTTTAAGCATATGCTCTATTTCTCGTGAAGAATACCCTCTCTCTTTAAGAATCTGAACAATAATCTGCTGTATTTCTTTCGATGCACCGATATATTTTTCGACCAGCACATCTACGCGATACTCCATCAGTATCTCTTTTTTATTAAGAAGCAAGTTATGAACATGATTGTCTTGATCAGATGTATTAAAGAAACCCATTAACCTATCCATAAGAATGATTGCAAAGTGTATTTTAATAAACTTAAAAAAATGGCCGCGTAAAATTTGCGTAAATTTTTAGGTGACGTCATCTAAGCACAACATGTCCAAGCTCTCCTAAAACCACATTCGAAGATCTAACTTTAAGAAATAAATTTAAGTTTGGGTTACTTTGGCCAGATAGTACTGAAGCCAGCATTCTAGGTGCTTGCTTTTTAATAGTTGAACTTGTTCGATATCACACAGAGTAAAGGGGGATGGCCTTGGTTCATATTCCCAATTTAAATGGCATTAGCACAGATAAGAAAAAAGCCCTTGCAATAACAAGGGCTTTTTGAATTTGGCGGAAGCGGTGTCCGTCTAACACCAATCCTAAGAAGTCCAATCCAATATTATAAATTAATATTTTTCAATTAATTACAATTACACCCATCCAACTCAGTCTTGTCTAATCCGACTATTTCCAGTATTTTATGAGGGGTAATTTGAGGGGTAGACAATAACATGCCAAAGAAAGCTAAAGAGCTATCTGCGCTTAGTGTAGCAAAAATTAAAGAGACTGGTCGATATCACGTAGGTGGTGTTGATGGTCTTTGTTTAAACGTCGAAGGAACTTCCCGTGTCTGGATTTTACGTGCGGTGGTGGGAAAACATCTGGATAAAGATGGAAAATTAAAACCTCATCGACGTGATATTGGTATTGGTCCATACCCTGAAGTTTCTTTAGCTGAAGCTCGTGCTAAAGCCACTGAATTAAAATTACAAATACGAAGTGGTATTGATCCAATTGTCCATCAACAGGAACAGCTTGCAAAGCTTCATGTTCAGCAACTACGGAACAAAACATTCATGGAATGTGCAAAAGTTGTTATTGCCAATAAAACCCGTGAACTCAAAAATGAAAAACATATTGGACAATGGTCATCAACACTAGAAACTTATATTTACCCAACTTTGGGCAATCTTACTATTAGTAACATTACCAAAGCCGATATTGCTGAAGTTTTAAGACCTATTTGGGTTGAGAAAAACGAAACAGCCAAACGTATCCGTGGTCGTATAGAAACCATTTTTGATTATGCCAAAGCAATGGGATATTTTGAGGGTGACAACCCTGCCGAATGGAAAGGCAATCTTGAACCTATATTAGGTAATTTAAAGCAGGAATCACGCCCTCACCCATCCCTGCCCTATGAACAGGTTGCTGAGTTTATCCAACACTTAAGACAGAAAAAAGGAATTTCACCAAAAGCTCTGGAATTTGCAATTTTAACCGCCTGTCGCTCTGGTGAGATTTTTGGGGCGAAATGGCAGGAAATTGATTTTAAGAATAAAGTCTGGATTATTCCTAAAGAACGTATGAAAGCAGAAAAGGAACATCATGTGCCTTTGTCGAAAGAAGCGATAAGTTTGCTTGAATCAATTCAAAATCATACTCTAATTCAAGATTTCATCTTCCCTGCGCCACGGAGTGGTGAGATGCTTTCTGATATGTCTTTGACGACCCTAATCAAACGACTGCATGAGCAAAAGCTTAAAGAAAATGGCTTAGGCTATATTGATCCCAAACAAAACCGAGTCATTACAACGCATGGCTTTCGGTCTACTTTCCGTGATTGGTCGGCAGACAAAACAGATTACCGTAGAGAAGTGTGTGAACATGTTCTCGCACACAAACTTCCAGATAAGGTTGAAGCTTCTTATTTACGTGGAGGCTATTTAGAAAAACGTAAAGGCTTAATGGCTGATTGGGCAACATATATCATGCACAAATAGCCTGAAGCCATGTGGTACAGCTCAAAAAAGTACAATCCCAATTACAAAAACACTTAATATAAAAATAAGAGATAAAGGAATTTTATCTCTTATAAATCTGAATTTTAATTGCTCATCCATCCAACTAATTTGATGTTCCCAAAAGAATTTGTAATGAGCATACCAATTACTAAAAAGGATCTGCTTACTTATCCCACACTCGCTTTAAGTAAGCGAATCCGAAATAGAGAAACGCTGGCGTAACACTATAAGTAGCTAAATAAAAAAACAATATAGAAAATCTAACTCCACCCATGAGAGGTGGAGTTAGCTTGATTTATTTCAGTGAATGTATTGATTATTCTTGATTGTCTAAATACTTTTCAGCATCCAATGCTGCCATACAACCCGAACCAGCCGAGGTAATCGCTTGACGATAAATACTGTCTGCCACATCACCCGCAGCAAATACACCCTCGATAGATGTAGCTGTTGCATTACCCGTAGTTCCACTTTGGACTTGGATATAGCCATCACGTAGGTTCAATTGACTTTCAAACATTCCTGTATTGGGTTTATGTCCAATCGCAACAAACAAGCCTTGCACTTGAACATCTTGGATACTTGCATCTTGAGTGGATTTAATACGTACCGCCGTTACACCTGTGTTGTCACCTAAAACCTCATCAACTTGATGGTTCCAAATAATGCTGATTTTGCCCTCTTTTTCTTTGGCAAAAAGATGGTCTTGCAAAATCTTTTCAGAACGCAGACTGTCACGACGGTGTACCAGTGTCACATGTGCAGCGATATTTGACAGATATAAAGCTTCCTCAACCGCAGTGTTACCACCACCAACCACCATGACATTTTGGTTTTTATAGAAGAAACCATCACAGGTTGCACAGGCACTCACACCCTGCCCCATGAAAGCTGCCTCTGACTCAAGACCTAGATATTGAGCCGTTGCACCTGTTGCAATAATCAGTGCATCACAAGTATATTCACCCATGTCACCTTTGAGTACGAATGGGCGAGTTTTGAGATCCACCTCATTGATGTGATCATAGACCATTTCTGTACCAAAGCGTTCTGCATGCGCCTGCATACGCTCCATGAGTACAGGACCAGTTAAGCCCTCAGCATCGCCAACCCAATTATCAACTTCAGTCGTTGTTGTTAATTGCCCGCCTAATTGTAGTCCAGCAATCAATGTTGGTTTGAGGTTGGCACGAGCTGCATATACGGCTGCACTATAACCCGCAGGTCCCGAACCTAAAATAATTAAACGAGAATGTTGATTTTGCATTTAATTTTCTCCAGCATTCTACAAACTTCGCTGATTAACACGTTTTGATAATTCTTCAGCAGATTCTTTACGCTCAGAATAACGATCAGTTAAATACTGACTTTGCCCCCGTGTCAGCAAGGTGAATTTATACAGCTCTTCCATCACATCCACGATACGGTCGTAATACGATGATGCTTTCATTCGCCCATCTTCTTCAAACTCTAAAAATGCTTTTGGAATTGAAGACTGATTCGGAATCGTGATCATCCGCATCCAACGCCCTAAAATACGCATTTGATTGACACTATTGAAAGATTGCGAACCACCACTGACTTGCATTAGTGCCAGTGTTTTTCCTTGAGTGGCACGAATCGCACCACCTGCCAATGGAATCCAATCTATCTGTGACTTAAAGATCGAACTCATTGAACCGTGACGTTCAGGCGAACACCACACCATGCCCTCTGACCATGCCAAAAGCTCATGTAGTTCTTTTGCTTTTGGGTGTTCCATATCCGCATCTTCTGGCAAAGGTAGCCCTTTCGGATGAAAAATTTTAACCTCAGCACCAAACTGTTCCAAGATTCGACCTGCTTCCATCACGGCTAAACGACTATACGAACGCTCACGGTTAGAACCATATAACAACAAAATACGTGGCGCATGATCTAACGATTTAGCTTGAACTTTTTCCAAAGTTGGCTGTTCAAGTAGCTCCATATCAACATTAGGAAGATTCATTACAATTACACCGATTTAAAATACTTTTTTCTGAGCCATAGAGACACACTCACTAAAGCGATCAATACAGGTACTTCAACTAAAGGACCAATCACGGTGGTAAATGCCACAGGTGAAGCCAAACCAAAGGTTGCAATCGCTACAGCCAAAGCCAACTCAAAGTTATTACCAGCAGCCGTGAAAGAAATTGCTGTGGTTTTAGGATAGTCATTGCCCATCCATTTACTCATAAAGAAGCTGATGAAAAACATCACAATAAAATAAATCGTGAGTGGGATTGCGATACGCAGAACATCCAATGGTAAGCTCACTACATCACCACCTTTTAGGCTAAACATTGCCACGATGGTAAAAAGAAGTGCCAATAAACTGAGTGGGCTGATCTTGGGTAAAAAGACATTTTGATACCAATCTAAGCCTTTGGCTTTGACCAAAACCAAACGAGTCAAGAAACCAAGAAGAAATGGAATCCCCAAGTAAACCAACACCGCATGGGTAATCGTCCAGAAATCAACATTGATCACTTGCCCTGCAATACAGAAATAGGGTGGCAAGAATGTGAGGAACAGCCAAGCATAGGTACTAAAAAACAGAATCTGGAAAATACTATTGAATGCCACCAACGCTGCTACATATTGGTTATCACCACAGGCTAAACCATTCCACACCAAGACCATTGCAATACAGCGAGCCAAACCGATCAGGATCAAGCCTGTCATGTACTCTGGATAGCTATGTAAAAAAATAATTGCTAATGCAAACATTAATACAGGCGCAATCACCCAGTTCTGCACCAAAGACAAAGTTAAGGTTTTCTTGTCTTTAAACACTTGTGGCAAAGTAGCATAGTCCACTTTGGCTAAAGGTGGATACATCATCAGAATCAAACCAATCGCAATTGGAATATTGACGGAATCCACACTCATTTTGTCTAAAGTAACGGAAGCTTGCGGAAAGAACACACCTATCGCAATCCCCAATGCCATGGCGATAAAAATCCATAGAGTGAGGTTACGATCTAGAAAAGATAATCTTTGTTGAGCCATGATGTTCTCATTCAATATGCGAAATTTGATTGATTGCTGCAATCAAATCTGGGCGAGACATATGAGTTGTATCTAGTGCCAATAAAGCGTCTAAGCGGCGGTTGATATGATCAACAGTAACTTGGAATGCTTTTAATTTTTCTTCTTTCGGCAAATCTAAATGTGAAGGAT